>JARGPC010000002.1:500479-524759 GCA_029212885.1 Coxiellaceae bacterium | reverse complement strand
TAGTAAAGAGTATGTTATAAAGAATACCGTGTTGCGTTGACCAATTGAATCCAAGTTCTATACATCTAGACTAACCGTGATAAGAGAAGTTATCACGGTTAGTGGGTATTTTGTGGAGCATGAATTCATTGGCTCATATCCACCCCTTTCCTGCAAATGTTGATATAAAGGATTGATCATACAAGATATCGTTATTATCAACTATTAAATGCGGGAGTATGAATAGTTTGAATGTAAAAACCCACTAACGGAGCTCATATTATTTTCATACCCGATATATAAACTATAAGCTAATAGTCTGCATATATAGGTAAGTTATGCGTAAAAGAAAGATCATTATTTGTGTTGGCACCGACGGCAAGACCGCAAATGCTGCGAAGGATATGTTAAACAAAGAAAAGGCTTTATATGAGATTGAAAATAGTGAAGAGCCTTTACTTATCATGCTAAAGCCACCACCTTATGAAATAGATCCTACATTAAAAGATTGCATCCAACACCCCGACAGTAAAGTAGTCGTTATTGGTCACGGCTCGTCGGCCGACGTTAATTTTCTGCATGATGACAATAAAGTGAAGCACTCTGTATCAAGTATTGCTGACAAGATTAGCTTCCTTACCGATAAAAGAACAGCAGCTGGTGAAAAACACCCTCTCAAAGTAAGCTTGGTAAGTTGTTTTGGTGGACATCGCAACTATTCAACAGGAGAGTCATTAGCTGAAAATTTACATTTAGAGTTATTTCACAATGGCTGCAGTACCAATATCACCGCCAGGAAATCGCTTGTAGTTGTATCCCCAGGCGGCAGAAAAGCTACCATGAGCATGTCATTAGTTGATAAATATGCTGCTCTGGAAAGGCAAAGACTGACACTTGCTTCGAATGACAGAAAAAAAGCAAATGTCACTGATAAAATTAGCCGGCTCACCACAGGCGGTAATAAAGTGGCCTACGAACAGGGTAGTAAAGTAGTAATTAAAAGCCTACCAAACCAGTCCATGTTTGGATATAGAAAAGACGTCGTTATACATACTCGTCAAGCAAGACTAGATAAAGTACAGCATAAAATTGATCGGGCCAGTGTGCTGCTAAAAAAATCGTGGTTAAAGTGTGTAAGAGCGGATGATGATGGCGATACCAATCAAGCGCTATTCAATGACACATTCTTAGCTGTGCAGCATTGCAGACCCGAATCATATGCTGAAATTGCTGGCATTATTGAAAGGCAGCTTGAAAATTTTGTGTCGAAGGCATCTTTATGCGACCGCATAACCGTCCCACTTTTTTCTACTTTTTATGATGAAATGCAGGCGGTAATGAAAAAGCTTTCTGCACTTGACTCACCTAAAGATACAGATGAAAAATGCCTATCGATTTAACTGTTTTCAGCAACCATAGATTAATTTACTATTTCGCCGTGCAGTTATTACTTTTATTACCAACAGCAAAGCAGTACGGGGTAATTATGCGTTAATGTAGCTTTGCTAGCATAGAATCAAAGTAATTATATAAAAGTAATATACTATGGCTAGAGTTGGACCTTCAGAACGCGCAGGTATTGATGCTGAACTCATTGCGGCACAAAAAGCTTTGCGTGAAAATAATTATCGAATCGCTATTGAAGCTGTTGCTCACGCATTATACGTAGAACCCAATAATAAAATCGCGCTCAATATAATGATTGCCTGCTTAGATAAAGTCATTAAGCATAGAGGTCATGATCGCGCTGATAGCGAATCATTACATTTACTTCAATTAACACAACCAGTGAGTGGAAATACCCTACTCGCTCAATTTTATCTCCAACAACAGCTTCATCTTTGCAGTACCTATACTGACTACTTAATAGATCCTGAAGCACAACTCACCACAGCGCAACGCGTCGCTATTTTGCAGGCAAGTAGTGATACAGGAATAAACCTCTTAACGCACCTCATTACTCTTGACCATATTGATGCTACTACACACTATATGCAGATGATTTTATCAGCCGCAGAGAGCACTTTATCAACCCAATCTAAATTACAATTGCTTGCAATACCGCACCAAGAGGTAACTAATGAGTCGTTGCGTTGCTATGCAGATATTATTGATTTTTCCGTGTGCTTTAACGAAACACAAAAACACACTTTAAAAACATCCGCCATAAGATTAACTGAGCGGCATTGCCGCGCGGCAATTAAAATGATTAAACACAGCAAAGGTGTGCGCGTAAGAGAACTGATGCTGCTGCAAAATAACTATCACGACTGGCGCGTTGACGAGGCTAGCTCAACCGCTCCCGACCCCACCGCTGTTTGTTCTGACACGTGTTTCTTAAGACTTAAAAAGCATCTGGCGAGTCTGATAAAAATAACCTGCAAACATCATGCTGATAATGCAAGTAATCCGTTGTTTGTCACACGACTAAGCACACCAGAATTTAGTTTTTATACTGACCACCCACTCAGTCATTTGCAATTTATTGACATCATGGGTTCTATTCGCCAAGATGCTAAATTAAGCCCCGTAAATATTCACCTTTTATTGAGTAGCTTTGCTGTAATGATAGATAAAGAACTATGCAATATAACATTGTATGTTTCGAGCGGTCCTGAGGCTAACCTTTATCAAATTTTAAAAAACCGACCTTCACACGCTGACCCTTCTTACGCTCGTCATGTACACTTGTTTCAAGAACCCGTTGACGCACATGCGCTTGGATATATCATGTCGGGTAGTGAGTCCCCACTGATCTTGAATAACCACATTATACAAGTCCCAGTGCATAACCAAATGCTACAAGTATCGGTCTCGATATGCCTGGACCATGCCTATCATCACGCTGCGAACGTATTGTGGCGTCACTTTTCAGCACCACACAGTGGAACCATATATTCACCAGGCATTGACCAAGTGCTGGCCTCCAATTATATAGCGGCAGAATCGGGCTACAAGGTTAGCTCGAGTTTTATTCATGTCGACCCTTTCGCCTCTCATTACTCGCCCAGCTTTCGATTTGATAAAGCACTCGATTGCATTGAGGATAGCGATTTTGGTAAAGGCTACCGAATTTATGATCAAATGACCCATAACATGGGTGCATTAACTTCTGCACTGGAGTACACAAGACGCCAAGCTAATATTCATACCATAGCGCATAGCTTGGGTGTATCAATAGATTTCGAAAGCATTGTTTTTCATATCGAAAAAACATTGCATGCAGGCAATACAGAAAAAGCCATTAGTTTATTGCAGTTAATTTCTAGACCGCTCCCTGATACGCTATTACAACGCTTATTTCACTGCTGCCATTGCTTACCCGCTGCTGAACTTAATCGAGGGATTGCTTGTGGTTTTGACCTTCCCCTAGAAATACTTGACTCGCTAATCGAACGCGCTGATGTATTGGATCAAGAAAACATAAACAGGTTACTGACTGTCGACGCTCTAATTGAGCTATCACCCGACTCAATTAATCTATTAGCGCAACACAGTTATAAACTGGATGACAACAACAAGAGTCAACTGCTTGCAAGGCGAGCTGACTGTATTCGTTGTGAGGGAGCCAATGGAATTATCGCATGTAACCCCCGCTTAACTTCTGATGCTCAATCAGGCTTCTCAGCTTTGGTTGATCGATTTATGCCAGAACTGTCACCCATTGCTTATTATGGATTATGCCAAAGGCTAGATCAGCTCTCTACTCCACAAATCGATCAATTAACCCGGTACATCGATAACATGACATCAGAGAGTATTAGTTTATTAGTCAATTTTGATGGGGTGCTGAGCGATGATGCCTCAAAAAGGCTGGAAATCTACAAGCCAACTGCGACAGCGACACAAAGACGCTTCGGTTTATAAAAAAGCGCTGTCAGCACAAAGCGATAGCGTTGTAATACTCACTGTCAATCCTCCCGCACTATTAAATTATTCTATTCAACGCACCGATCCAACCACCATAATATATGGATGCGCACCTGGAATAAGCTGCAAATTAATTACTTTCCCATCGCTGACAATTTGGCAACCACGAGATACAACTTTTCCAACATGGATCGCATTCTTGTATAAGTCGCGGCAGATATAAACATTATTACCCTGTTGCTCACCGCCAATAACAGCAATTGCAGGTGGCCTATAAGAAGGCAATATGCTGCCCATTACCTGCCACCGGATCGGTACAGTACTAACTAATAGCTTATATTGCTTGTTCACAATCACATCAGTACCCTTAGTTATACGACAACCTTGTTTTATTAGCTGCCCTGGGTAACTGTTGTTTTGGTACTCGGTACGACACGCGTATACTGCGCCATTCTGATCATAGCCTGCAATGACACTATTGGACACCGATTTCCCTAACTGAGTATTTACCCATTGATACTTTTTAGCAGTCTGTAATGCAACCACTTGTGTTTGCGCACTGCTTACTTGTTGCCATATAGCTGCTGCTACACGACCTTGACTAGTTGCCGCAAGCGACTGCATCTTATTCAACTGCTGTGATAAATGGATATAGTCAATCGAAGGTTGCTTTTCACCTTTATCCAGCTTGTCCAAACTTTGCTGTAATTTTATCACTTGCTGTTGTTGTTTAATCGCCACATCAGCTAGTTCTGTGATAGAGCTTTGCTGTGGTGTAGGTGAAAAGCCTATCCTTGGAATTTTTTGCACTGCTATATGTTGTGGAATTTGATAAGCACTTGCTGATGATATCAACAAGCATAAGCAGACAATAGCAACTCTATTTTTCATATATCATCCTTATCGCATGGCGGACAAAACATAATACTGGCTCCCTACTCTTACTTCTTTTCCTTTGTAGCCAATATCGCAAGCCCCTGTTACTGTTTTACCAACATGTGGTTGTCCATGGTAAATCACCCAACAACTGTAAAGCGAATGCATTTGCTCATACCCAGCATGCAATGGGCTTGGTAAAAATTGGTTCTGATAGTCGCTTATTTGGTTAGCAAGCAACCAAGCGGCTGGTAGTTGACTGGTTAAAACAGCATACTGCTTAACAAAAAAAGCTTTACCAGCATAACTAAGCAGGCAGCCTTGTTGTGTCAATTGTCCAGGGTGTGTGCCATCCTTATAATACGCACGACAAACATGAATTGCTCCTTTCTGGTTATAGCCAGCCGTCAACATATGATCTACTTGTTTACCGATACTGCTTTTTATCCAGTGATAATAAGGGCTAGTCGGTTGTGCTCTTGGCCTGTCAGGCTGCGCATTTTTTTGTCTATTCAAGCTGGATACTTGGCGTTGTAACTGCATCGCTTGCTGCAATACAGTTTGTGCCTGTTTTTGTTGCTTAATTAAGGATTGTAATTGCTTTACCGTTAAATTCTTCTGCTTAAAATTGATCTCACTCTGTAACTGTTTAAATTTTTTCAATAAAGATAAGCATTGTTGTTGCTTAACCAACGCTTGTTGCTTATTATTTTTCCAAAATGTTAGCGGAAATGCCTGGACCAGGCCGACATACGCTAACAGAAAAAATGCTAAACTGAAGCGCAAAATAAGCTTAATCATCAAAATTCCTTGTTGGTCTGAGCCCCCGGCCTTTAGGCCGGAAGGAGCGCGTGCTGACAGAGACTGTCAGCATTGTTCGTTGCTCCTTATGTATCCCTCATTTGCATACAACAGAAATAGTACCGTAAAAACAGAGCTACATAAACTACTCTAACTAGCATTCTGCTGCATCCCAGCCAACGACATGCTTCCAATGAAAGGTGTTTGAATCTGGATTTGCTCGCGCTGTACAATACTTATGCCAAGCGCTTTGGTTTAAGCTGTCTTCTTGGTTATCAACGTCGACAGCTCAGACGGTAATTGGGCGAGCAGGCAATGAGTTTATTGCATGCACATAACATCAAAGTATGTATCGTTAAGCAATACCCGGGCGACCTTTTAGCACGCCACTGTCTTCACTCATAGTCGGGTAATGAAATCGTATTTGCCGCCACTTTAATTTTTTCGATAATCTCACTTGAACGCTGCTCTAATGTCTCTTTCGAAACTTCATCATCCGGAAGAAAGCACTCACCCATCCAAATAGCTAAGTCTTGAACCTCATCAACAAATGGATGCATCAGTTCATTGTAACGCTTAAAAGCCACGGAATAATCGCCCCCTGCTGACTTTAACTCACCCGCCAAGATGTAAGCCCCTACAAGAGCCAAATTAATACCCTGGCCAGAAAATGGTGAAGCACAATAAGCTGCATCACCTAGCAATGCGACACGCCCTTTAGC
The DNA here is from genome assembly GCA_029212885.1 of Coxiellaceae bacterium. Classification (GTDB taxonomy): domain Bacteria; phylum Pseudomonadota; class Gammaproteobacteria; order Coxiellales; family Coxiellaceae; genus JARGNX01. Next base: position 518,511 of record JARGPC010000002.1, on the reverse strand, counting down.
CCATGAATCCATTTTTATCTGGGCCATGATGTCAAAATAAAAATCCTCACTGTTACTCATAAATTCGAGTATCTTATTTGACTCCCACCCCAAATCATAACCCCAGTCTTTAACACATTCTTTTTGTTCCTTCTCATCGGTTATATCAGTTAATACTTTATTGGCTCGAATTCCAAAACTTACAAATGCTGTATCAGGATCTTTATCACTATCTACGCTAATTATTTTTTGATCTTTTGTAAACGTGACTTTAGTCCTATGTAGCTTTAAATAATTAGGTATACTAAAAATGCTGAAGTAATAACCTAGATTAAAGAACTGATATTCTTTGTTTGAAAAAGTCAGTTTTCTTGTCGACGAATGTAACCCATCAGCTGCTATAACTAGATCGTATTGTTCGATATGGCCACTCTTAAAGGTCACTTCGACAAACTGATCCTTTTGCGTAAGGCTCATTATCTCTTTATCGAAATAGCAAGGTACGTCAGGGATGGCTTGTAATAAAAGATTAACCAAATCACCGCGAAGTAGCTCAACATCATCACTATCACTGAAATGGACCTTCTCATCGTATTCCTCTGAAAGCGTTTGACCATCAGCATCGACATAGCGCGTTGATAATAGTGACGTACATTTTGCACGTATACTGTCATAGATGCCCATTTTTTTTACGATATCCAGTGCAATTCCGCGAATGTCTATGTCATACCCCCCAGTCCTTAATTGCCTGCTTCTTTCAATTAAGGTGGGATTGAAACCATATTTTTTTAGCCAATAGCAAACCGTAGGGCCGGCTATGCCAGCACCAACAATAAGTATTTTGCTGTCGTGGTTCATACTTGCTTCCTCTCTAAGTGTATATGTTCACCTGCCCTCCCTTCATGCTTCATTTCTTTAAAAAGCTCTGGAGGTTTTTCATATAGGCGATCGACATCATAGCATTGATATTACCATCAATTTCTACGCCTGGGACCCTACCTGTCGAACTTAGAATTAAAACGTGCCAACTTGGTATCTTCGCTATCTAACCTGCATGAAGATGTAACTGGATCACCATCCACTATGTGTGCCCGAATATTGTGGTGTTGGCACAGGTCCTTCTCTTGTAATAATGTTCAAGCGTAAACAACTCTCACAAGGTGCCAACATAGTGAAATAACTTCTGACTCTGCTGCATAAGCACGTACTGTAGATCAGATCGTCGCTTGCATTTGAGCTTATCTTTTAGTGAGTTCATGTGTGATTCGATCGTTCTTGGTGAACGACTAAGCTTGTCTGCTAAATCATTGACGGTGTACCCATACAGCAAATGCTGTGCAATACTAACCTCCCTTGGGGTTAGTTGAGCAACTCTGTTATTGCCTTGTATTATTAGTGGTTTGTTAGGGACGCTGCCGTTTAGTAATTGCAAGCTATCAGCCTGTTGTTGGGTTGCCAAGGTGAATTTATTGGATTCTGCTTCTAGAATTATACCTGCGGCTTTATCTCGAAACTCATGGGTGTAGCGAAGCAGAAGATCGATATTATTGAAGTAGGCATTAATTAACTGGTCATTACTTTGATCGCCTGCAAATGCAAAACATTCAAAACAATCTTTATGAGTAAAGACAATTGACAAGGGGTTACCAAGGTTAAATAGGCTGCTGGCATCATGCATTACGTGATCATCAACAATACCTTGCCACAAGCATATATTCGCTTTTTTAAAAGAAAGATTATCTTCGATAATAGGAGTTTGCGTTTTAAATCCGGAATCATAGAAGTAGTCATGCCAATCGGTCCGGCTGTATAATGTAACAGCGCTGCCATCTTTGTAGGCACGAAAATAATGGAAGTAATTCAGGTTAAGCTTTTGAAAAATAGGCTGGCAAATGGCATCAATATCTTGCTGTGCTTTATATACAAAAGAGCTTGGTCGTGTTGTCGTCATAATAATGACATATCATACAATAAATAGCTTAAATAGGTATTAAAATATCAGTGAGTTTGGCTTACCATATTTTCAAAATGTAATTTAACACCTATGTTAAATAAGGTATTTTAGTTGTAGTAGCAATATGCTACTATCCACCGCTATGAAACACATCAGTCGCATTTTTTTATTACTTATCGGGCTGTGCCTATGCTGCACTAGCGCAGCTAATCATACACGCTACCTTATCGATACCGACATGGGTTTTGATGACTGGCTTTCTGTTGTCTATCTATTAGAACAGCCAGTTGATACTGCGGCCATCACCATTGATTGCCAAGGGCTAACGTTTTGCCCGCAAGGTGGTGACAATGCCGCTAAACTCACCCATATGACACACCACCTCGTGCCTATTGCCCTTGGCCGGACGCGCGCCCTATCGCAATATGATTTCCCCAAATCATTACGCGACTGGAGTTCAGCGATGGATGTGCCCGGGTTTCGCCACATTACGACCGACCATTACAACAAACACCTCAAAGCTGCAAATGTGATTGCAGATACACTAATCAAGGCGGCAAAACAGCATCAAAAAGTAGCGATTATTTCCATCGGCACCGCCACCAATATCGCGGACGCCTGGGCTGTCGCCTCGAAACGACACCAGCAAGATTTATTTCGCCAAGGTTTGGCTATGATCTACAAAGGTGGTGGCGCATTCGGCAATATCGAACACGGACAACTGACCAATCACTGTATCGCAGGAAATATCTTCATTCCTAAAATCAGCTTATCAGATAACACCAGTGCTGAATGGAACATCTATAGTAACGCACCCGCAATGCAACAGTTACTCGATGCCGACTTACCCATTACATTTATTCCGAACAATGCTACCGATGAAGTGAACATTACAAAAGCCACCTACCACAGCTTACTAAACAACAGCTCACCGCATAGCACACGCCGTTTTATTGCCAACGCATTACTCTCGAGCATCCACATCGGTAAACCGGTTATCGATTGGAGCACAGTCTCGAAAAATTATGACCTATGGGATACTTCAGTTACACTCGCCAGCCTAGACCCTTCTATTGTTATGCGTACGCTTCATGATGTACCGGTAATGATTATCGAAAACAAGGGGAAACGCTATGGTGCTACCTGGGTATCCCCGCAATCACGACATCATTCAAATATTTACTACAAGATAGATGTATCTAAATTTTACAATGAACTCTTAAAACACTTAGCATAATATGATATTTAACTTCCTCATTAAGTGTGATTAAATAATATTATTGCTGCTAATCAAGGATGATTAAAATGAACATACTCCGCCGTATTGCACCCTGCTTCTTTGCCATCATGATAGATGCGTTAGGTTATGGCTTAGTGTACCCAATCATGGCAGCAATGTTTACGTTACCAACCAGCCCCGTGGTTTCTCCTGATACCACAGTGGCATTACGTCACTTTTATCTTGGGTTGGGTTATTTATTGTACCCACTATTTATGTTTTTTGGCGCTTCATTCTTAGGTGATTTATCTGATGATTGGGGCCGCAAAAAGGTATTATTGGCCTGTATGATGGGAATTGCTGTGGGCTTTGCCTTAATGGCATTGGGTGTATTGGTTAGCAGCTTGTGGTGGCTATTTATTGGCCGAGCCTTATCAGGTCTTATGGCGGGCAGCCAACCTATTGCGCAAGCAACCATTGCCGATCTCAGTGACGCATCAAATAAAGCGCGCAATATGGGACTTATTTCATTAAATTACTCGGTAGCCTTAGCGCTCGGGCCTTTTCTAGGCGGCATATTGTCTGATACACGAATCGTATCTTGGTTTGGTTATTGGACACCATTTGTCTTGGCGGCGATATTATCATTAGTGGCTTTTTTCTGGATATTAAAAAGTTTTGTCGATACAGGAACCGTGAACCCAAGCGGTAAAATTTCATGGCTGCGCCCGATACATATCTTTATTGAAGCATTCGAGCATAAGTCAGTAAAGTGGCTATCGGTCGTATTTCTATTAATGCAGCTTGGTTGGAGTACGTATTTTCAGTACTTAATCGTGCATATGCAATACGCATTTCATTATAAAACATTGGAAATGGGCTTGCTGCAAGGCATGTTTGGTATCGGTGCCGCGATTGGATTATTAGTGCTAGTTCCAGTGTTTACAAAATTTATGTCTGCAAGAACGCTATCGATTTTAATGTTTGTACTCACCGGGATTGGCGTATTAGTGTGCTCTTTCATACCCGGGCAAATCGCGCAGTGGATCTTGGCGATCTATGTGTCGGCAGTCAATTGCGCCGCATTTGCTGCAATTCTAACCGTGTTCTCAGACTCCGTAAAAGAATCACAACAAGGCTGGGTCATGGGCATCTCAAGTGCAGTGATTGCTGCAGCATGGGTATTAACTGGCCTGGCATCCAACCTTTTAACACTCTTTGGCGCTCAAGGGCTAATTGCACTCGGTGGTGTATTGCTGCTAGCTGCCGGTGTCGTATTGACACTAAAAAAACAAAAAGTGGTATCGCCATAGGATAATCAGGGTAATGCAACTCAACCCGCATTACCCTCCGAACCCTCAACTACCATGCCGCCCTGCACCAACTCAAACATTGCCTTTACTGTATTGCAGCGCATTTTTTTGCGCATAATAAGCAAGTGCCTTTCTAAGGTTTTAATCGAAATCTTCATTTTGAGCGCGATCTGTGTGCGTGAAGTAATGCACTTCATATGAGCCATCACTTCAATTTGTCGCCTGCTCAATTCAAAGCACTGCTTTTTACCGCTAATAACAAAAGTGCGGCTACTGTTGTGGGCCGATTGTTTTTCCAGCTCTGGATTAACCTTATATAGCGTTTTAATAAACTGAAAATCTTTTTGAAACGCTTCTATCGACCTCTTAACATCTATTCTACAACACATCATTACCAGTCTCTGCGTAGTTAATTTATACGCTTAATGATACTGAAACGACCAAACAGATCTATCCGTGTTTACTACGGATATTTCCCAAATCCATCAGAGACTAAAGACAGTAATTTATATTATTTATATATGAATAACGCTAGATTAGGATTTATAGTAATTAATTAAGCTTGTCTTAATGATCACAGGGTATTATTGAAGCACATATAACAAAGTGTGAGTGAAGGTAATGATAATAAGTATAAAAGTCTCAGATGCATTAACAGCACGAGAGTTAACAGCAATAGACAAAGAATCAATTATTGGGTTTGGTCCGCTACAGACAGGAGGGCCATCTCAAGAGCAGGTAATCAAATACTATGGAAGCTGCTTTGCTTTCCGCCCGCAAACACCTAGTGACAGCGCAAACTTTATGCGGTTTTTTCAAAAACTACTGGATTACTGCAGCAAAAATACGAGCGCAGTTAAGGCAGCCATTAAACTATCTGATGATGAGGTAAAGCACTTATCTGATGTAGCTAAAGGTGATAATACTGGAGACTGGGATGGCTGGCTAACTAGAGAAAGCCTTGCAAAGGCTTTGGTGAGAAAACTCATGATTCCACTTATACAACAACACAACAAAAAGTCACCTAGCGCGGAAATTGACGGAATAATATATAGCGAAAAAGCAGGAAGAGGAAGCGATATAAGGCAACGCATTTATTTTGCTGCATCAGGTGAGGAAATCACCCCTGAAAAAGCGACTGTCGACGATATATTTGCAGCTAGTGATAGCTTGATCTCATCTGGCGATGCTGGGGTTATGGACCTGGATGAATTCGGCCCGAAACTTGGTGATTTGGCCGCTATTACAGTCGAGACAATGGAGAGAAAGTATGAAAGCTTTGATCTACAAACGATCTGGTCGCAAAAGGTAGCTAGCGCTCTTGCTGCTTGTGAGTCTATGGATATGGGTGACGCCGAAGCCCCCGAACCTGCTCTTCCCAGCAATCGATAATACAGAAAAAGATCGTTAGCGTACGGAAGCGCTTTAACTCTGTCTTATAACGTGTTAGGCATAATAGGTAGCGAAGGCGTTAGCTGTGTTGAAACCCTTTGCTTTGCAATTTTGGCCTCCTTTTCTGCATACGTATAAGCCTGCGTGGAATGCTTTGTTAACTTTGCATAAGCACGCTGAACCTCTAACTTCGCCATCTGGCATGTTTGCGTAACATATGGGCCGCTAAGCTTTGCAGTGAGTGCGATCACTTCATTTAAACGATTTAACGTAGACTCGATCGGCTGCATTTGGTGCGCCTTTTGCAGCCCTATTGCCAACAGCGCTGTGCATTCGGTGTAGCCGTTCCAAAAAAGTTGACCATCATCTTTGGTAATGGCATCTACCTTGATGGGCGCTTCTTTCCATAAATGATTACCAATAACATGCCTAGCCCACATCCGATAATACCACTGCTTATAGGGCAATGACTGATCTTTACGGTAAACTGCAGCGATCACTTGATATTGATCATTTGCATTTTTATATTGATGCCGCTTAAGGTATCCGTATTGTAGCCACTCTAAAGAGTGATATTTATTATCAGCGTTGCAGCTATAATTCAACTTGCCGTTAATAAGCTTACATACTTTATTAGCAGCTTCAACAGATTGCTTGTTCGCCGCAATAAAATCATCCCATGATTCAGTTCTTCTGAATATATGCGCTGCCATATGAGTAACGTGTGAAGATGAACGCATGATGGTTAACGCCGTTTTTGCGGCCGGTAGCGCCCTACTCGCGATAGACTTGTCGACAACATCGTGATAATGAATAAAGTAATGCACTACTCCTGGGTGCTGAGGAAATTGACGATATAACTGAGTGATAACCACTCTACCACTTTCAATGTCTTTTTTACTCTGAGACGTATTCGCAAAATCAGACGCCCGACCCAACAAAGACAGCGCGTAAAAAGCACCTACATTAGGATCATTAGGGTAAGCTTCATAAAAATCCCTCATCGTATTAACGTAATCGTTATCGCGCTGCTTGCGAGGTGTTTGCGCAAAATAACGTGTAGCCGCTTGCAGATAGAAGGCTTCTTTATTTGAAATCTTGCGACCATCTTTGTTTGTTTGATATCTACTTAATGCATCTCTAGATGCTTGCTGGTTTTCAACATTCCAAATAGGATGCTTATAGGCCATTGCCTCCCCCCAATAAGCCAACATAAACCCCGGATCCAATTTTTGTGCGGCCCTGAATTGTTCGATTGCGAGTTGGTACATAAAAGCATGCAGGAACTCAACACCCAGCTGAAAATGGTGAATAGCATGTTGGTTTTTAGCTGTCGCAGTAAACATCACCTTGCCAAGGTGAATCTCCGATTGTAATTTTTCAATATTGTCAATGCTTTGTGCTAATGCGATATTTGTCGAATAACATATAATGGCGAAAATTAATGCTAGCAATCTTTTCATAGGTGCACTCACTTGCAGATGGAAATGCGCGCCAGCATACCTCTCTTTTTTTAAATTTACAAATGCACCAATTTCACTTATTTTGTATCCACTTGATAATCTCTTTGCTTCAACATGATAAAGTAAATACCAACAGCAATAAAAAAGAAGCTAATCAGCAATAGTGGCTGACTCATCAGGTGATTTTGCCGTGCAAGACCGTATATAGCCGTAAACGCCAAATAAATAAAGATGCCGACTGACGACTGAAAAGCATGCAATATTTTTATAACATTGTGCCGGTAAAAACTGATGCTATAAGCCAAGAAGAACACTGAATGCAACCCAAAAGAGGTAAATAAGGCAACCGGTGGTGCTTGAATCAATAAATATGTCAGCAGTAAATACATTAAAAAGCTGACGCTTTTACCAAATGGTACTTTAAACAGTCGATGCTTATCTTTTTCATCCCATCGCAGCTTGGTAAATGCTACAGGCAATGCAACGCATGTTAATAACTGGAATACAGTGACAATCACCATGATTTTCTGCCAATTATTAAAGAAAATCACCATAATGAAACAGAAGACGATACTAAAAAATAACGATCGGCGTGAAAAATTATGCACCGGATGTAATGAGTCAAAGAAGTTTGGCATTTGTTTGTCTTGAGCCATCGCCGTTAAATTGCGAGACGCCGTGCCGGTATACACAATACCTGTGCCTGATGGGCTCACAGCAGAATCAACATATAATACGACCGTTAATAAATTTAAATTAAGCAACAAAGTGAGCTGCGCTAGCGGCGATGTAAATGAAAGATGCTGCCAGCCCTTTAATACAGTGGCGGTAGGTAATGCGCCAATAAAAGCAACTTGCAATACTAGATAAATAACCAGGCATAACAACACGGAAACTATCAGTGCAATGGGCACATTTCTGCGGGGGTTCTTTATCTCGGCAGCAAAAATGCTAATCATTGAAAAGCCATAAAACGCATAAAAGATGCCGCTATTAATAACAGCACCAAACACTTTACCCACACCGAAAGGCGCTATAGTCCCTTTATATGCAGTAAAATTACCCGGATGAAAGGCCGCAATGATAATGGTAATGCCTGTAATTAATGGTATCGCAAGTTTAACTAGGGTTATTAAATTATTGGCTTTTGCCAATGTCCGTATACCCCAGTAATTGACTAATCCATAAATCAACATCAAAATACAAACGAATATCGTGCCATATATTGTCAGTTGATGATTAGTAAATATATAATGTGACCATGACGGATAAATTGTGCTCAAGTATTGTGTAGTAGCTTCTGCCTCTGATGGAATTACAATTACCATCCCCAACCAGTTTGATATTGCAACAACAAAGCCCACGTCACGATTATGACTAATGGTCAATAAACGCGCCATCAATCCACGCTCTTGATATAAGCTAACAATTTCTGACAATAAAAAAGCCAAACACAGCGCAATAACCGCACCAAGGATCCAGGAGAATACTGAAACAGGCCCAGCATATTTTGAACTGTAAAAGGCGGCAAATAACCAACCACTACCTATCATTGAGCCGACGCCAAAGCCGATGGCGGTAAATAAACTGGTCTGCTTTGGTTGGTTAATTGACAAAAGTATTCTCCATGATGCGTTGTGTCTCCCTACCAACACATCATGGGTTAATTACTGTATAGCGTCAATACCGTACCTTATGATTTAGTTTAATTTTGTTATAGCTCAACGACTTTCAATCCGCTTCATATACAACTCTTTAAATACAATAATATATCTGCAAAATGACCCTGCATTGTACGTACATTTAGTCACCACGCAAGAAAAAACCACATATACGATTTGTTGGGCTTTTGTGCTTTAATAAGCACATGAAAAAATGCAAGGAATCAGGCATTGATAACGACTGAAAAATGGCAACAATTACGCCAACAAATGACAAAACTAGGGATTAATGAAGATGACCTCGAGGAATCATTCATCTTAGGCTCTGGTCGCGGTGGCCAAAAGCTGCAAAAAACCTCATCCTGTGTTCAATTACTCCATACCTCTTCGGAGATTATGATCAAATGCGCCGAATCACGTTCACGCGAAACTAATCGCTACACCGCACGCAAGCGTCTTTGTGAAAAAATTGAAACCATCAAATTGGGTGAGAAAAGCCGCGCCAAGCAAGCAGCAGAAAAAATACGGCGGCAAAAAAAGAAACGTTCAAAACGCGCCAAACAAAAAATACTTGATAATAAAGCGCATCAATCTAAACTGAAAGCCAGTAGAAAAAAACCAGATGCAAGCAAAGAACATTAACAGGGAATCCACTTTTGACAGAAAAAAACAGATCACCGCTGCCTTTATTTGATACCTTAGATAGCTTGTCAGATAATGCCCCACACCATGAATGCAATACCCATGATTACCGATCTGCTTTTGGCTTTTTAAAAGCCTATGATGGCAGCAAAGCCACCTTTAATGCCTATCGTCGTGAAGTTGAGCGCTTATTACAGTGGTCCTATCATCAAGCTAAAAAATCCATATTGGATTTGCGCCGCCAAGATATCGAAGACTATCTGTATTTTTGTCAACAACCACTGCCCCACTGGATAGGTATTAAAAAATCACCACGCTTTATCACCAAAGACACGAAACGCCAAGCCAACCCCAGCTGGCACCCTTTTGTTGTGACCGTTTCAAAATCGGCCCATCGCAAAGGCGAGGCACCAAATAAGCATGACTATGAACTATCAGAAAGCGCACTGCGCGATATATTCTCTATATTAAGCAGCTTTTATAATTACCTAGTACAAGAAGAAATTACAGAAATTAATCCCGTTGCCAGCATACGCCAAAAAAGTAAATTTTTACGTCGCCATGCAAACACCAAACGCATTCGTCGACTAACCGAAAAGCAATGGAGCACAGTATTAGAAACAGCCGAACAATTGGCCGCTGAAGATCCAGACATGCACGAACGCACATTATTTATTATGAGCGCTTTATTTGCTATGTATTTGCGTATATCTGAACTGGTATCGAGTGAGCGATGGTCACCAACAATGAATGATTTCTGCCAAGATCACGATGGTCACTGGTGGTTCACTACCGTTGGCAAAGGCAATAAACAACGTCAAATTACTGTTAGCCATCAAATGCTCAATGCACTACAGCGTTGGCGACGACACTTAAAACTATCAGATCTACCATCGCCAGCCGATCATTCACCACTCATCCCTAAAATACGCGGCAAAGGCCCCGTAACTAGCACCACTTATGTGCGAGAAATTGTGCAATTTTGTTTTGATACCGCCAGTGATAAATTACGCAGTGATGGCTTTGCCCTTGAAGCCGATAATTTGGTTGAAGCTACTGTTCATTGGTTACGTCATACAGGAATTTCAGAGGATGTAAAACACCGTCCTCGCGAACATGTGCGCGATGACGCTGGCCATAGCTCCAGTGCAATTACCGATAGGTATATTGATATCGAACTCAAAGAACGTCACGCATCTGGAGTGAATAAACCCATTAAAAATAAAGATACCGCACGCTAAGGCTTTTAGATCAAGCCATGTTCGCGGCAGCCGGTGGGGCATAAGGATCAGCTGGCACATCACTACCAGCTAACAATGGTGACATAGCAGGATTAAATTGCTCAACTGCGTTTGTTGCTGAATCCAGTTCGTTTTCTGCAACTTTATAACCAGCCAATAAGCCACTTATGCCTAGGAAAACCTGGGGTATTAAAAACACCCATGACTTCATTAATTTAGGCTTATATTGGTCATCCGTTTCAAAACAATATTTCACGAAAGTCTGGCACCACGATGTTTCACTGGTAAGTCCTAGCCCCCAACCAATACTCACTCCAGCGAATGCGGAAGCAATGGCAACTAAAGCCTTAAAGCCTAGGCGGGCTGATCTATTTTGATTTGTGGCGTGTAAACCTTTTTGTAAACATGACGCTTTATCTGCTGGCGGAGCTGGAAAATAAGCATTAGTTAATCGATAGGCTGCATACACTCCACCTAACGCACCAAACAATACCATAGTTGAAAATAAGGATGAGTCTTTTAACTCTTGATTCATATTCTCAGGGTCAAAACAGCTGTTTTCACCTATATTTGCCATACACATAGATAAACGTAAACCAATAGCAAAAGAGCCACTGTAGAAGGCAGCAAAACCACCCCAAACTGGAGCAGTTAACGCAAATGACCCATAACGCAAAGCTTTGTTCATATGTGATATTCCTTATATTAAGCCTTATCAACAACATGAACATCTACTTCAGCCTCTAAAGCTAAAGTATAATTACGCTTTAGTATGCGAACTTTCATGTCTTGTTTGCTATTTACATTACCTACCAAGTAGTTACCACGAATAGATACGTTCTGAGGTGGTGTAAAGTCACCTGGAAAAACAAAATAAGCCCAATCATTAAAAGGGAAAACAAACTTTTTAAAACATTGTTTTAGGTCAATTGAAAACGGTTGTTTTACCTGTTGCGTGTAACTGCATGTCAGACTTGCTTGCGCAAAAGAACAAAGTAATGTGCTGGCTGCTACGGCAGCTATAATAAGCTTTTTCATAATGACCTCTATTTGAATGGCCGACACTCTAACATGATCATTTAAACCACACAATAGCATTTGGTAGTTAATGTCCACTAGTAAGCTTTAGACCTACCATTCCAGCGATGATGACTACAATGCAAAAAATTCTCAGTGCGCCTGCCGGCTCATTTAGGAAAAATATACCAAATAAAACAGCACCGACCGCACCAATTCCAGTCCAAATGGCATAAGCTGTGCCAATCGGTAAAGTTTTTAACGCGTAAGATAATAAAAAGAAACTAATCGCCATGGCAATTAATGTATATATGCTGGGCCATAACCGGGTCCAACCTTCAGTGTATTTTAAGCCTACCGCCCAACCAGTTTCGAATAACCCAGCAACAAATAATGCAAGCCATGTCATTGTTCTAATCCCTTAAATAACCCAACGTAAGAGTATCACCAAATAACGCATTATGGTAACCTATTGATATGAAAAAAGTATACCAAACTGAAAACCGTGTTAGTTTACACTTACTCAAAGATACCTTGGAATCAAATGGCATTGCCTGTTTGATTAAAAATGAATACCCTCCCGCCGCTGGCGAAATTACTCCCATCATTGCTTGGCCTGAAATTTGGATTATGAATGATGACGATGAAGCTATGGCTAACGAAATCATTGCCGCTATGCCTTCACCTGAGGAGAACACTACAGGTTATTGGTTATGCCCAAAATGCAATGAGAAAGTCGATGGTAATTTTAACTTATGCTGGAACTGCCAAACCAGTCAAGACTCATCGTAAAAAAACCAAAAAAATATCATAGGAGCTAAAGGATATAAAAGAAACGCCCTGAGAGTTCAGGGCGTCGATAGTGAGTAAAGGTTTTTTAGAGGTTGATTCTTTTTTAAATATGGCTATACATTAAGCCAAAATTCGTATTTTCGATGAACTGTAATGCTGTAGGCATTGATCGTTCGTAGATAAATTCACCTAGTTGCCATGATTCCTGATCAGAGATAGCAGTTAAATGCAGTTTTTTTGCAATATCAATACAGTAAGGTGAACTTGAACGTATAATTACTTTAGACCTAACAAATGATGACTCAGCATCTGTAAAGAACTTTTGAAAGTCAGCATTAAACACTTGATCACAGCCGCAACCTAAGTCGCCATCCAATAATATGATATCAAAGTCTGTACCATGTTGATGTAAGTAATTAACAATCAACGATGGACACATAGATTCAGTAAAAGTTTTAATATTAGCATCCACACCATGCTTTTTAGCGTATAGCTTTGTATATAAGTAATCTTGATGAATTCGTAATTTTTCACGACGAATAATTAAAATGTTCATTTTTATATCCTCACAGCACTCAACGTTACAACAACTATTACATCAATTTAAGTCATATAAAAGCAATGTAATTTCGATATGATTCATGGTAACGCGACTGGTTTTAGAAAGCCAATGCAATGTTTTCATGTGAAGCATGCAAATTTTGCATGTTTATATTTATAAAATTGATGGCAATAACCCGCTGAATCAATGTCATTTTAACTCGAACATTACTTAATATGAAAAGATATCACCTCTCATAATACTGATTCGTTGTTTATACTTAAAAAATGAATTATACAAAACAAGATTATAAGCTATTAAATGCGCTATATGCCCTCCTAACCACTAAGCATGTGACTAAAGCCGGTGAGAGTGTTGGCCTTAGCCAGCCTGCAATGAGTCGTGTATTACAACGACTAAGAGAAATATATGATGATGATTTATTAATTCGAGGTCAAAACGGTAAAATGGATTTAACACAAACCGCACAGTGTTTAATTGCACCAACACAACGTATATTGCATGATTTAGATGAACTGTTTTCACATAGCACTCACTTCAGTCCCAGCACCGTAGATACTGAAGTGATAATTGGTATGTCAGATTATGTTGCACAAGTTCTTTTACCAAATATTGTCATTGCACTAGAAAAGAAAGCTCCAAAGCTACGTCTTTTTGTTGAGCATTTAAATGATATTACTGATGAGAGCGTCTTTACTCAACAAGGCATACAGTTAGGAATAGGTCATTTCCCTTATGCTCCGAAACACTTGAAAAAAGAAGTCATATTTTCAGATACATTAATGTCGGCTGCACATAAAGGCAATCCAATTTTAAAAAATCCTCCAAAAACAATAGATGATTTCTTAAAAATGAAACATGTGGGTATTAATTTCAAAAACAACCATAAGCTAAGCTTATTGTCACTCTGGCTAAAACAAAATCACTACAGCACTAACGTGATGTTAACAGTATCTCGCATTACAACTGCAATGCGTATCGCTGAAAAAACCGATTATGTCGTAACAACTGCGAAGCGTATATTAGTTGATTGTGGTGATGTATATAATTTAGAGTTATTTCCTGTGCCAATGCCTATGGATAATGCCGATTTTAAAACGACCATTTGCTGGCATCCCATTTCACACAATGACCCCTTGCAAGCATGGTTACGTCATATCATTTCTGCAGAAGCTAGCAAATTACCCGACGTAGGCTCTAACAAGAAAGGTACTTAAATCTAGATCTACCTAATTCACACCGTAGCCACCGCCACCCGGGGTTTTAATTTGTAAAATATCACCGGTCTCGACCTGACAGACGGCAGATGCGCCGAGCTTTTCTTTTTTATTATTCACACGAATAATCACATTTTCGCCACAAACCCCATCGCCCCCCTGCTGCATCCCCATCGGTGGAAACTGACGATGCTCAGATAACAGATTGACTATCATTGATTCAGAGAAATAAATTTCACGAATAACACCTTCGCCGCCCGTGTATTTTCCTTTGCCCGCACTGTGTTGTCGAACTTCAAAACGATTAACACGAACTGGGAATCTAAATTCAAGTATTTCATGGTCAGTTAAACGCGTATTGGTCATATGGACCTGAACTGCATCTGCCCCATTAAACCCATCACCCGCACCACTACCACCCGCGATGGTTTCATAGTATTGGTATCGCGCATTGCCAAATGTAAAATTATTCATTGTTGATTGTGATTGAGCCATTACGCCCATGGCAGAAAACAAAGCTTCAACGATATTTTGTGAGGTCTCAACATTACCAGCTACAACTGCGCGCGGTGATACAGGGTCTAACAATGATCCTTTTGGTATAATAATCTTGATTGGCAACAAGCATCCTTGATTGAGTGGAATATTACGCTGCACTAAACAACGAAAAACATACAAAACTGCCGCCGTAGTCACCGCCTTAGGTGCGTTAAAGTTAGTTTGTTCAGCGCCGCAGGTACCAGTAAAATCTATTTCACAATCTCTTTTTTGCTTGTCAACACGAATAGCCACATGAATCTCAGCACCACAATCCATACGTTGAATAAATTCTCCATCTGATAAGCATGCTATCACCTCTCGAACAGCGGATTCCGCATTCGCTTGCACAAATTTCATGTAAGCATTAACTACTTTTAATGAATGCTGCTCAACCATTTTAATTATCTGATTAACACCGCGCTGATTGGCTGCAATTTGAGCTTTAAGGTCGGCTATGTTTTGCTTAATATTACGTGCAGGGTAAGGTTTTTGCGATAGGCATGATCGTATATACTGCTCATCAAACGTACCTTGCTTAACAATATGTGCATAGGTAAATAATATACCTTCTTGCTCAATATTATCTGAATGTGCCGGCATAGACCCAGGTTGACTACCACCAATATCTGCATGATGCCCACGCGAAGCCACATAAAAACGCGGTTGAGCTTGACCCAAAAAGACTGGCGTCACTACAGTAACATCAGGCAAGTGTGTTCCACCCGCATAAGGGTCGTTAAGCATATAAACATCACCAGCATGCATTGTATTTTTGAAATGCTCCGAAATAGCCTTAACACTTGCACCCATTGACCCTAAGTGAACTGGCATATGTGGTGCATTCGCCACCAAACCTCCACTAACATCAAATATAGCACATGAAAAATCCCGCCGTTCTTTTATATTAACTGAGTAGGCCGTATTGGCTAAAGCTTCACCCATTTCTTCAGCGATTGACATAAATAAATAATTAAACACCTCCAACCATACCGGGTCTGCATCTTGAGTATCTATGTCGGTTTGCTGTAACTTTTTATCGCGCCTTAACCATAGGTTCTTTTCATTATCGATAGTGGCAGACCAGCCTAGTGGCAATACTGTTGCAGTGTGCTTTTCGACTATAGTCAAAGGCCCACACACAGACTTGTCTTTAGCCAATTGATAACGATTCATTACGCCAGATATGTCAGCAACATGTCGAAAACCTTCTGCCGACAGCATTTGAATTAACTCATTGGATTGCACCACCTGCTCAACACTGATTTCTTGGCAAATTATCTCTCGCTCAGGCATGGTGAACCCATACATCGACAAATATTGCTGGTTAAATATGTCTTCATAATCTTGCTGCCAGGGAATAACTATAACGGCATCTGTACCTTGGTACTTTAAATGCATGTGACGATAAAATTTAACCTTGCTGCTGTCAATATCTACAACTTCGAAGCTTTTAATCAATTGATCATACAATGGCTCAAGCTTACTAAATGCACTATGAATCAACTGCTCCACGGATTGTTGTTTAATGCTACGAATATCCGACAAGCCAATTCCTAGCGCAGAAAATAAACTCGCATATGGACTTATAACTACTTGAGATACCCCCAATTCATCAGAAACAGCACATGCGTGCTGCGCAGCAGCGCCACCAAAACTGCATAACACAGCATTTGTTAAATCGTAACCTTTTTGAAGTGTGATTTTCTTAATCGCTCCAGCCATTTGAGTCACAGCTACGCGAATAAAACCATGCGCCACATCAGTTAACGTATAGCTTTGGCTTGTTGCTTGATTAATTTTTTTCGTCAATTGCTCAAAGAGTTCATTAACAACCGATACGTCTATCGCTTGTTCGCCACACTTGCCAAAACACTGCGGAAAAAAATCAGCTCGGATATGACCCAACATCACATGACAATCCGTAATCGTTAGTGGTCCACCCTTGCCATAACAAGCCGGTCCAGGAGTGGCACCAGCCGATTCTGGACCAACACAAAAACGACCTTGCCTGAATGCAATAATCGATCCTCCACCCGAGGCTATAGTTTCAATGTCTAACATAGGTAACTGCACAGGAATGCCCGCTACAATCGACTCATAGTTGCGATTTAAGCTACCAGCGTAATAAGCTACATCCGTTGATGTGCCGCCCATATCAAATGTAATGAGTTTTGGACACGCCAACCGTTTAGCAATATGAGCACCCGCAATTACACCACCAGCAGGGCCAGACAATAAACTGTCTTTAGCTCGATAAAGCGCCGTTGGCAACAAGCCACCATTAGATTGCATCATTAAAATTTTTACATCAGGCAATTGTTGCTGCAACTGATTTAAATAACTACCAAATACAGGTGTTAAATAGGCATCAACGACAGTGGTGTTGCCTCGCATAATAAAACCCATCACCTTCGCTATCTCGTGCGAACATATCACCTCATCGAAACCAATATCCGATGCTATCTTTTTCGAACGCCGCTCATCTTCCGGATAACGATAAGCATGCATAAAGACAATTGCTACTGACGTTATCCCTCGCTGCTTAGCCAGCATTAGTTGATCATATAAACGATCTTTGTCGAGCGGCTGAATCACCTGCCCATGAACATCTTGACGTTGAGTGGTTTCAATTACACACTTATACAAAGCATCCGGCTTAGTGATTTCTAATGAAAATAAATCCGGGCGCTGTTGAAAACCAATACTCAATGCATCCCTAAAACCATACGATGTCACCAAAGCAGTATCCGCACCCTTACGCTCAAGTAACGCATTAGTAGCCAAAGTGGTGCCAATCCGTACACTGTCAATCTGATCCGTAGGTATAGCTTGGTCTTCACGCAAATGAAATAGTCGCCGAATCCCCTCAATGCTCGCATCATCATAATGCTGACTATCAGATGATAATAACTTGCAGGTCTTTATTACTCCCTCTGGCGATACACCAATCACATCCGTAAAAGTGCCCCCTCGATCAATCCAAAATTTCCATTTCTTTTGCACCTGAAGCTTGGTCACCTTTCATATCTCCGTAAGCTCT
>JARGPC010000002.1:42473-500379 GCA_029212885.1 Coxiellaceae bacterium | reverse complement strand
AAAAATGAATCAGTCCATATAGACACAGCAAAGTTTGCACCTGAAGCTTGGTCACCTTTCATATCTCCGTAAGCTCTAAAAATGAATCAGTCCATATAGACACAGCAAAGTTTGCACCTGAAGCTTGGTCACTTTACAAATCTTCGGCGTATAATCCCACTCTACTGTCACCCCGCACTTGATGCGGGGTCCACTTTTGTGTCTGCCACCAACTCACTATACAATACATGATTTATAATCAAGAAGCACTGAGCGAGAAAATATGAATTTTTTATCAGCAACCAAGTCATTATTTAAACAAAGCCAGCAACATCGCCGCCATTTACATCAACACCCCGAACTGAGCCTAAAAGAAGCAGATACCTCAAGCTATTGCCAGCAAGTCCTGCGAGAGTTGGGTTATGATGTTCGCCCATGCTGGAAACATGGTTTTGTTGCTGACTTAGTCTTTGATTCAAACAAGCCATTCACCGCTTGGCGTGCCGATATGGACGCCCTTCCCATACAAGAGCAAAATACTCATGACTTTGTCTCAAAAAATAATGGTATTGCTCATATGTGCGGTCATGACTCGCACATGACGATAGCACTCACCGCTGCTGAGGTGATCGCACAAAATAAAGATCAATGGCAAGGTAATAGCATACGATTTATCTTTCAACCTTCAGAAGAACTTCCCCCCGGTGGTGCTCCAGGTATGATCGAAATGGGCTGCCTCGAAAATGTGGATCAAATCTACGGCCTACATAACAATCCAGAACACGAGTGCGGCGATGTGATAACGCGTTGCGGACCTTTTTTAGCTGCTGCCGATACTTTTAAGCTAGAAATTATAGGGCGTGGTGGGCACGCTGCTCGGCCGCATGAAACCCTCGACCCGCTGTATGTAGCGGCACAATTAATTACAACGTGGCAATCGATTATTAGCCGCCGAATAAACCCAGCGCACAGCGCCATACTAAGTGTCACCCAATGCATAGCAGGAGATACATATAACGTAATAGCCGATCATGCTTCGTTAGCTGGCACTGTACGTACATATGATCAATCGGACAGAGATTTAATTGTGAAACTTATTAGTGAATCGTTTATTCCATTCGAAAAACAAGGCTATCAATTTCAATTTGATTACATCAAGGGCTACGACGCCATTGTCAATCATGCGCTTGGCGTTGAGCGCATTGCCACTGCTGCCGCACAAATCATAGATCAAAATAAAATTGATATAGATGCTGAGCCAGTTGGCTTTGGAGAAGACTTTTGCTATTACTTGCAACACAAACCCGGTGCATTTTTTATGTTAGGCAGTGGCAACAAAAGCAAAGGCATCACAAACGGTTTACACTCAGCTAAGTTCGATATCGATGAAGACTGCATACCAATCGGCGCTGCGATTGCCTGTCAGATCATGCATGCATGAATGTTTTCATAAGCTTTATAAAAAAAGTGGTGGCTGTTATTTCTAACAACCACCACTTCCAGTCACTTGGGGCACAGTGAGTACTCGGTTAACAATCACCTAATAAACAGTAGATGTCGATATTTTTGGTGGGGTCATATTTGTGAGGAGCTTTGTTTACGATCCAATGATCATGTAGTGCTTTTGCTGCTTTAAAATCTCCGGCGTGTAATCTTCTGAGGGCTTCTTGCTTTAAGCTGAATGGTAAGTCTGAAATCATTTTAATTCTCCGCTACGATCGTCATTTACAATAGTTCAAATAATACACAAAGCAACTATAAATAAGTATCGTACGGACTCCTTTTGTATTGTAAGAAATATCTCACACTAGAGCATGAATGATCGTGATATACTTCGGCCTAAATTCAACTGCATAGAGAGCTACATGCCAAACAATGAATCCAATCTAGCATGGATTGACTTAGAAATGACCGGCTTACGACCGGAATCTCATCGAATCATTGAGATTGCAACGATAGTTACCACTCCTGACTTAGAAGTTATCGCTGAAGGGCCAGTACTAGCTATTTCTCAGCCGCAATCTGAACTCGACAAAATGGACGGATGGAATGTTGAGCATCATGGTCGCTCTGGATTGATTGATCGCGTGAAAAATAGCAGAGTTACTGAAGCTGAAGCCTCACAGGCCACAGTCGAATTTTTATCTAAGCATATTAAACCAGGTAAATCACCTATATGCGGTAACTCGATTTGTCAGGATCGGCGTTTTCTTTACGAATATATGCCGAAATTAGAAGCATTTTTTCATTATCGTAATTTAGATGTCTCTACCATTAAAGTGTTAGCTCAATATTGGGCGCCTCGTATTGCTGATGGGTTTCATAAGGTATCAACTCACCAAGCGCTGAATGATATTAGAGATTCTATTGAGGAATTACGTCATTATCGCAAGCAGTTCTTTAATTGTACTTAGTGCCAATCAGCATTTTGCAAATTATCATAGGCTTAGGTATTATTACCAGGAATTCAATCAGTTAAAGGGACTTTAACCATGCCATTTCTTTTATTAATTATCCTAATCCTCCTTATTGCGATTGGCGGCCATTTTTTGCTACCAGCGCTCGGTGCGGCGGTCATTGCATCCTCCGCCTTATGGGGCATCCTATTAGCGACTGTAATTATTTTTTCTGTGGGTGTATTATTATTTTTCGTATTCTCAGGTATTGGCGTTATAGTCATTTGCATTGTGGCTTTTATCCTAACAATACTGGGTCTTGTCTTCTTCCCAATCATGTTTCCATTGTTAATACCGCTATTTATTGTTTTTCTGGTAATTGGTGCGATGCGTCGCCGCCAAGAGGCAGCTAATCAGTCAAACTCAAACAACAACTAATGTGATAAAAACAAAACAACGCCCACTACTTGGGCGTTGTTTTGTTTTACGGTATCATAGCGCCACACCTAACGAACAAGAGAAGCAATAATGATCATTGAACCTAAAGCACGCGGATTTATTTGTACAACTGCCCACCCTGTCGGCTGTAAAGCTAATGTTAAGCAGCAGATTGAATACACAAAGCAACATTGCCAACTTAAACAAGAGCCCAAACCAAAAAGGGTATTAGTGATAGGAGCTTCGACAGGCTATGGTTTAGCTTCACGTATCAGTGCAGCATTTGGTGCTGGCGCTGCAACAATTGGTGTGTTTTTTGAAAAGGCTGCTAAAGGTAAACGAACAGCTTCTGCTGGTTGGTATAATTCAGCTGCTTTTGAGCAATATGCTGATGAGGCAGGTCTTTATGCTAAAAGCATCAATGGCGATGCATTTTCTGATGAGATTAAACAGCAAGTGGTCGACCTAATTCAAAAAGATTGGGGTGGCGAAGTGGATTTAGTGGTTTATAGTTTAGCCTCACCACGTCGTACGCATCCTAAAACAGGTGAAGTATATAGCTCAACATTAAAAACATTGGGCGAACCATTTACTGATAAATCGATTAACTTGGCTAGTTACGAAGTTGAAACAGTCACAATTGAACCGGCAAGTGAAGAAGAAGCCCTGCATACCAAAATGGTTATGGGTGGTGAAGATTGGAAAATGTGGATGGATCTTTTACAGCAAAATAACTTATTAGCTGACGGCGCCATGACGGTTGCTTATTCATATGTTGGACCAGTGCTTACACATGCTATTTATCGCGAAGGTACGATTGGTGGTGCTAAAAAAGACTTAGAGCAAGCAGCGAAAGATATCGACCAGCAGTTATCCACCATTAATGGGCATGCTTATATATCAGTTAACAAAGCTTTGGTAACACAAGCGGCGGCTGCGATTCCTGTCGTTCCTTTGTACTCTTCGATTTTATATAAAACCATGAAGGCTGATAATAGTCATGAGGGATGCATTGAACAAATGAACCGCTTATTCCACGATCGATTATACACTAAAGGCGACAGCCCTGTAGCAACAGATGACAGCGGTATGGTACGTATGGATGACTGGGAAATGAAAGATAATATCCAGCACTCAGTCCAACAAGCATGGAACAACGTTACAACAGAAAACCTACGTGATTATGCTGATATTGATGGTTACCGTCATGAGTTTATGCGCATGTTTGGATTTGAAATTGACGGCGTTGATTACCAGCAAGACGTCGATGCTAATGTTGGTATTCCATCGATTAAGGACTAAATCAATATGCAAAAATTTATGCGGCTACTAAAGCAGGCGCAAACATCAAAATTCAAGTTGTGGCTATTAAATCGTGTGGCATTACGCATGATCCCATTTAATAACCAACACGGCTTTATCATCAAAAAAATAACTGATGAGTCACTTGAAACCATTGCGCCATATCAACGTCGCAACTTTAATCACCTAAAGGGCATACATGCCTGTGGTTTAGCTACTATTGGAGAACTGTCTGCTGGCTTGCTGCTGCTCTCCATTTTCAACCCAACCAAATACCGCGTAATTATGTCGCATTTAGAAGTTGACTATCATTACCAGGCTAAAATGGGAACGCGTTCAATTGCTGAGATGAAACAGCCTGAACAGCAAGAGTTACTGGCTAAACTAGATAGTGGTGAGGCCATACTTAAAAAAATGGAATCCAACCTATACGATGGAGACAACAACCATATTGCGACCGTTCATACCACATGGCAGCTTAAGCCCTGGTCTAAAGTTAAAACCAAGGTGTGATTGATATTACATGAACACTTTCGCAAAAATGCTTGCGAAAACTTGGTACAGATGATCACGCCTTGCAGGTACGGCACTATTAACCGTTACTGCTACCACTGTGTCACGCTTCGGCAGCCAATAATATAATGCACGACTCCCCCAATATTCACCCTCATAAAAATATGCTTCACCAGCCTGCTTGGGTTGGTTGGCATTTATGTAAGTAACACCTAAACCGTAACATGGCGTTATATTTTTTGAGGTGCATTGCTGGTAACGATTTCTAATGTATAGCGGCTTTTTATTATTCATACTGACGTAACTATTCGGCTGATTAAATGGGTTACGCGCCTGCGGTAATCGACTCAATGCCGAGATGATCTTTACTATGCCTTGCGTATTCCCAATGATACCACCTGCGGCGCCAATCCATGATAGGTTGTATTGAGTAACATCCTCACCTGACGCAAATATTTTTGGCACTGGAGAATCTCTGTATGTATGCACCTTGCTGCGAAGAAGTAAATTGGGGCTATAGATGGCTATCGCTGTTTTAGTAGCGTAACGAGCTAGAAATTTTTTCATTAGTCTTTTAAAGCTTACATGTTTTTTTACAGACTGGCTTTTTGCTTTGCTAGCAATCATACTGGCAATAATATAGTTTGTGTTGGAATAATAAAACTGAGTGCCGGGTTTAAAACACATTTTTGAGTACGTGCAATATCGATAATGGTTACGCTGCAACTTAACCGCCAGCGCAACTAATTGTACAGGCTTCATTTTGGTTTTCAGTTGTTTTTTCGTTAATGTGTCTATTCCCGTATTTATATAAGGTGGGATACCACTGGTCATATGCAATAAATCCATCATAGTGACGTCGCGCCATACCTGTGGCCACGCTGATAGTCCACCCTTATCAGGTAAAAACTTTTCCGGAAACCAATGTGCCAATGTTTGGTTGAGATTTAAATGATTATTAGGGTCTGCTTGGAGGTCTAATATAATAGCGGCTGTCACCACCTTAGTTAGGCTCCCCCACTCAAACAGCGCCTTGGATGATAGCGGTTTAGCGCTGCTATAGTCGTGTGACGTTGTTCCTATGTTAATGTTATGAATCAGATTATTTTGATATTGATAGCTTAATTGCATGGCTGTTACATGCTCACTTCTAGCGTAATCATGCATGTACTGCTGCATGATTTTTTTAGTAGCTTGATTTTTAATGGCTATTACTGGTGTAGCTATTGATACATTGAAAAAACCAATTACTATAACGACGACCGCTAACGACTTCATTCACATTTCCCAATTAATATAGCCAGCAAATTATCACAGATGACACAAACATTAAACTATTTGGGCAAGTATGAGAGCAAAAACAGCCATAAAAAAGCAGCAGAGCCACATGCTCAACTGCTCGTTTTCATGACGTTAACATTGATAGTTGCAACACCACATTAAGCTGGTATTAATTAAGCTTATCTTAAGATTAATCGGACGTAAAATTTGATATTTCAGTCAATAGCTTAAGGCAAACTGAACGAAATGACCATATTTTGATAATTATGAAATTAATTAACAAATGAATACTAGAATTAGGTATAATTAGCTCTACGGAAATAAGTATTGAGGTTATAGGGATTGTAGTGAATAGATAGGTAAAGTGATAAAGGTATATAATATGAAAAATGTAAAGCAACAATTCCATTCTGTAAAACAAGCGGGTTTTACTTTAGTAGAACTCATCGTCGTGATCGTAATTCTTGGCATTTTATCAGCCTTTGCGATTCCCAAGTTTATTGACATAACAAGAGATGCTAACAGCGCTGTAGTTGAGGGTGTTTCTGGCGCGCTTCAATCAGCAGCCAACTTGGTTTACGCGCGTGCTGTAGTTGATGGCGTAGAAAAGCAACCTTTAGCCAGCGTCATTATTGGGCATAACACAAGGGTTGATACTGTTTATGGGTACCCTGCAGCAATGGCTAGCGGCATTCCTGAAACATTACAATCAATTCCTTCGCAATTTACTAGTCATAGTGCAGGTAATGGGTCTTGGCAGTTTACTCGCAACGATGGTACGCCTAACTGTTATATTACTTATCATCAAGCCACACAAAACTCACCGGCTAGAGTAACAACGGAATCGAACTGTGATAGCAGTGATTCAAGTGGTGGCGGAACTGGCGGAACACCAGTTGTAGTGCCTCCTGCCGACAATGGTAGTGGCGTTGTTTCTATCCAGTAAACTTCACTAAATGAAAACAAGCCATGACTATTTCGGTCATGGCTTTTTTTATGGCTTAAAGAAAATAATCTTTCTAACAGTTTTTTGCTCTACTCATGACTCATAACCACACAGGTCTGGAATAATTATTTCATCACAAATGGGTTTGCTATATTTTTTGCTGTGTTGACCATTATGCTCTTTGATTGCAGATAGCAAAAGAAAGCTTCTTCACCACCTTCTCTGCCAATTCCAGAAGCCTTATAACCACCGAATGGCATGAGATACGAAATGCATCGATAAGTATTTACCCACACAGTTCCCGCTTGTAACAAGTGCGGCATACGCTCAATGCGAGCGGCGTCTGATGTCCACACGCCAGCAGCCAAACCATAAGGACTATCGTTAGCGATACTAATCGCCTCCTCTTCACCATCAAACTTAATCACCGATAATATCGAGCCAAACACTTCTTCTTGCGCGATGCGCATATCATTAGTGACATCAGCAAAAATAGTAGGTTGAATAAACCAGCTGGGTTCTATGCCTTCGGGGTGAGGAACTGGGTTACCTCCATAAACGCAGCGAGCCCCATCCTGCTTACCAATGGCAATGTATTTTAAAATTTTGTCATACTGCGCGGGGTTGGCGATAGGGCCAAAATTAGTGCTGGGGTCCATGGGGTCGCCGAACTGTGCTTTTTTTATAAACTCAACTAAGCGCTCAATAAATTCATCATAAATATGTGCCTCAACTAGCGCGCGGGAACCGGCAATACAGGTTTGGCCGTTCGCGGCAAATATACCGCTTACTACGCCTTTAACAGCATTATCTATATTGGCATCAGTAAAAACGATATTGGCTGATTTGCCACCCAATTCAAGGGTGACATGCTTTAAATCTTTTGCTGCTGATTGGTATATGTGTTTTCCTGTTTCTGTTCCCCCGGTAAAAGCTACTTTGGCTACTTTGGGATGCTCAATCAAGGCCGCCCCTGCTTCTGCACCGTAACCGGTTATTACGTTAAACACACCTGGCGGAAATCCAGCTTGCTCAAACAACACGGCCAATTCTAGCGCTGAAGCAGAAGTGTATTCGGATGGTTTTAATACCACTGTGTTCCCGGCCGCCAATGCTGGCGCGCACTTCCATGTAGTCAGTAACAGTGGTGAGTTCCAGGCCGTAATCGCAGCCACAACACCTAGTGGTTCATGATAAATTGAACCATATGTTTCAGGCTTATCAAGTGCGACCGTTTTGCCGCAGTATTGCTCTGCAAGTGAGGCATAATAGCGAAAAAACTCTGGGGCATATTGGCATTGGCCATGCATTTCACCATATAGCTTGCCATTGTCTCTGACTTCAATTTCAGCTAAGTGTTCTGCATTTTCTGCAATCAAGTCGGCTAGCCGGTTGAGTAATTCACGGCGTTGCTGCGCCGGCATTTGTGACCATATAGGAAAGGCATCATGAGCTGCCTGACAGGCCTTATCGACATCCACTGCATTGGCGCGCGGAATGGTACACCAGGCTTGGTTGTTATAAGGGTTTTCGGAGGCAATCCATTCGCCCGACTCTGGGCTCTGCCATTGTCCATTTATATATAAGTCATAAGCCTTAATTGAAGGCGTCATATTGGCGCCATCCATAAAGAGGTTTTTTGCTTTCATCAGACATTCCTTAGATCGGATAAATTTATAACCAGTATATCTTGTCATAAAGCGCTTTACATTCATGTTCTCCCAATGTACTCTATACGTAACATCAAAGAGAACAAAAGGGATAAAGCCATGATACAACAGAAATATACTGCAACGGTTTACTACAATGATCAAGCGCTAGATCACAATTCCAGTGACAACTACATTCAGCTCATGACTAGCCTGCTTAATCAGATAGAAAGCAGCTGCACGAGCACTTATGGCACCATTAAGGATAACAACCAGGGAAAGATTATTCACCGCTGTCGTAAGACCTGCATTGAGTAAACTAAACCACCCTGGAGAATACAATGATTACTTTAAGCCAACGTAAAACCTATCAATTCATCAAAGGCTATATCGAAGCAAAGGGACACGCTCCGACAATCGCTGAGATTACCGAAGGTATCGGTATTAAATCACGCGGCGTGGTACACCGCTACGTTAAGGCGCTACAAGATGCCGGGCTTATTAACCTGTCTCCTAAACGACACCGCAACATTGAGTTGACGACGAAACAGCTGACCATGCCGCAGCAAGCAAACCAATTACCCCTTATTGGTGCAATTGCTGCGGGTCAGCCCATCGAGGCAATTATTGACCAAGACCCTATCAATCTTGCTGACATCTTTCTTGGAGAACATCGTTACGCGTTACGCGTCAAGGGTGACTCAATGATTGATGAAGGCATTTGTGATGGTGACATAGTAGTATGTGAACACAGCAATACAGCGAATAATGGCCAGATTGTTGTAGCACTAATCGACAATGAGCGCGCAACACTTAAACGCATTTATCATGACAAAAGCAGTAGCATTACCCTGGTACCTGCCAATCAAACACTAAAACCAATGAGCTATTCCGCAGATCGAGTCACAATCCAAGGGCTCTATATTGGCTTATTGCGAATCCCGCCCTAGAGAGGCGCAGTATTTCTTTTTTTGCGAAGCTTGAGCTACTACACATCACTTTTTTTGCAAAGTCGACGTTGCATTATAGTTCTACTTATTGTGATGCCGGTAGCTCATGCAAGCATGCTCGGTTCGACAGGAGGTGTGGGATGGGTACATGGCAACGCGCCATCATATTAATCGATATGGATGCTTTTTTTGCGTCAATAGAACAACTGGATAACCCAAAACTAAGAGGTTGCCCGTTAGCGATTACCAATGGCTTGCAAGGCAGTTGTGTTATTACATGCTCATATGAAGCACGCGCGTATGGCGTGCACACCGGCATGTCAATTTACGAAGCAAAAAAGCTATGCCCGTCAATCATACAAGCGTCAACTCGACCACAACGTTACGCCGAGCTATCAACCCGCATCATGCAGAGCTTAAATGACATAACACCAGACATTGAAATATATTCAGTGGATGAGGCCTTCTTAGACATCACCCACTGCCAAAAGCTATATGGCGATCCTGAATATATTGCTCGCCGTGCGCAACAAGCCGTTTGGCAAGCTTCACACTTACCCTGCTCGGTTGGTTTAAGCAGCAATAAAACCTGCGCGAAGTATGCCGCTAAAGTTAACAAGCCAAAAGGCTTTACGGTTATTCGACCTGAAGAAACCAGGTCGCGCTTACGCGATGTACCGGTTACTGATCTATGCGGCATCAATAAAGGTATTGCAGGTTTTTTAGCGCAATATAACGTGCATTTTTGTGGTGACATGCAGACACTGCCCATCAGCGTATTAGCTAAACGGTTCGGCAATCTTGGTCGGCGCATTTGGTTTATGTGTCAAGGTGAAGATCCCGAACCTTTACAGCTAACAGTGGCTGCACCCAAAAGCATGGGGCATGGCAAGGTATTACCTCCACACACTAACGATAAGACAGTTATCCTCACATATTTGCAACACATGAGTGAAAAACTTGCAGCGCGGCTGCGCCGCCATCAATTTAGTGCGCAGCACTTTACTATTAGCTTGCGCTCACTATCTTGCGGATGGGTTGGCGATCATTATGCTACACGCTACCCCACGGATGATGGCGCCTTGATTTATCAACTAGCCAAGCTTGCAGTGCAACAACATTGGTTACCGCATGACACTATTCGGCAAGTACAAATCACGGCATCAGATCCACAACCCGCTTTACAACAATCCGATTTGTTTGATCATGCGTCGCCACAAAGACAGCAAGTCAACCAGGCAATCGATCAAATTAATCAGCGTTACGGTGAGCTTAAATGCATGCCAGCTACATTATTAAATCGCTCTAAAACACCGAATGTTATTGCTCCCGCATGGAAACCAAGCGGCCATCGTAAAACCGTATAACTTACAGGCAACCCCTGCAATAGGCGCATAATCCGCTGATTTACAGAATGATTACGCAAAAGCAGCTAACATGTTAATACCATTCCCATAAGCAAAACAAGATTAAACTAATAATCATAGTGATAACTATAATACCTCATCTATTAGACTAAATATTTATACGCTACTATGCTTTAGGGCAACTCGAGGTAAATAGCATGCTAAATAAACACGAAAAAATACAGCTAATAAATAGTAATATCGATAATTACTGGCGACTGATAGGCCGCAGCTCAGTGATTGAAATTATCGAAGACGATGATTTAATGCTATGCCAAGCAAATCCAAAATTATCGCGACATGAAATTCTTAATACTGTTTTACGCAGTTCATTTAACGAATCGAATACAATGGAAAAAGTATTAGCCGTTCAATCTCAATTTGAATCACGAGATCAAGCATTCACATGGCTAGTTAATGAAGAGCAAGCACCCAGCAATTTAAAATCAACTTTATTTCAATCGGGCTTTGAGTCAGTAGGAAAGTTTGATTGCAAATTATTATCATTGGATGAATACCAAGAGCAACCCGTTATTTCACCTGCTGAATTTCGCTGGGCCAAAAGCACCCATGAGCTCGAGGACTGGTTAATACCTCAAATGGCAGTTAAGGGGTTAGATGAGGATTCAGCTAAGCAATACCTAAAGATTCGCCAAGATTGCCTGGAAACCAGTGGCGAGCATTATCATTTTTTTGTTGCTTATATTGATGGAAAGCCAATCGCCTCAGGTACGTTATTTATCGATAATAATGTAGCCGGCCTGTTTAATGGTTGCACATTACCAGAAGCGCGACGACGCGGCATTGGCACAGCATCGGTTATTTTTCGACTTAATTACGCCAAACAGCTAGGGTGTCAGTATGTTATTGCTGAAACCAACCGCCACATGAATAGCATAACCACTGAGCTGGGCTTTGAGACATTATTGATGTTTCATGAGCTGGGATACGGCTTACACTAATGATATACTCTGGAAGGATTCAATCTTAAGGGACTACCATGAGTACAATTATTGGCATTATCATTGCATACCTAATTGGTTCTATTTCTTGTGCGATCATTGTCGCAAAATTCATGAAACTGCCCGACCCGCGTAAAGAGGGTTCCGGCAATGCCGGAGCTACCAATGTATTACGCATTGGTGGTAAACAGGCCGCTATCTGGGTATTAATCGGTGATTTAATCAAAGGCGTTATTGCTGTACTTATCGGCCGAATCATTGGTGATACCGGCGTTGGTTTAGGTTTAGTCGCCTTTGCCGCTGTGGTTGGTCATATCTTTCCAGTGTACTTTAAATTCAAGGGTGGAAAAGGCGTTGCCACCATGATTGGTGGGTTATTAGCGTTATCACTAGCGGTTGGTATAGGCACGGTAGTAGTGTGGCTGATAGTTGCTGCTGCTAGTCGTTACGCCTCACTGGCATCGATGATAGCTGCGATTGCCGCACCGATCTTTACTTTATTCTTTGGTGATAGCCATTTCTTTATTCCGGTATTGTTTATCACTGTGTTAGTGATTTGGAAGCACATGGAGAACATCGAACGTTTGCGTAATGGCAAAGAAAGTAAAATCGAGCTTAAGTGATTTCACATCGACTATTCCGGCCACCGAGTTTGTCATCCCAGCTACCGAGCTGGGGTCCAGCAATATAATAATCTATTTAGGCGACACCGGAGTGGGAGCCTTCGTGCGCGCAGCGCTAGCGAGCACACCAAGGCTGCCCGCAGGGGCGACGCCCATAAAATAGAGGAATGACAGAACTAGTCATGACAAAGGCCAACGCGCTTTAACCTCAATCGCATAGTCATCATCCTGCTCGCCACGCTTAAATCTTTCATAACCGGTATAGGCAACCATGGCAGCATTGTCAGTGCAGTATTTCAAGTCAGGGTAAAACACTTCAATCTGTTTTGAGCCTAACTGCTCAGCAAGGCATGAGCGTAATTTTTTATTCGCGCTAACACCACCCGCAATCACTAACGTATTGTAACCAGTTTTTTGTAATGCACGACGAGACTTAACTAACAGCGTATCAACAACTGCATCTTCAAATGCGCAAGCAATATCAGCCGTTGTTTGCTCTGATAAAGGTTGATGCTGCTCAATGCAATTAAGTGCAAATGTTTTTAAGCCGCTAAAACTAAACTCACAACCGGGATGACGCACCATAGGTCGCGGAAAATTAAATCGCGAACCATCCCCCTGCTCTGCTAGCTTTGCTAATGCAGGACCGCCTGGATACGGTAAGCCTAATAGCTTAGCAGTTTTATCAAATGCTTCACCGACCGCATCATCTAAGCTTTCACCTAATAATTGATAACAGCCAAATGATTCAACAGCCACTAGCATTGTGTGGCCACCAGAGACCAGTAAAGCAACAAAAGGGAAAGAGGGTTGTGGCTGCTGTAGCATCGCAGCCATTAAGTGTGCTTCCATATGATGCACGCCAATACAAGGCAATTGCCAACCTAGCGCTAACGATTTAGCCACACTAGCGCCCACCATTAAAGCGCCGATCAAACCAGGGCCACGCGTATAAGCAACAGCATCTAAATCATTGGCGGTTAAGCTGGCTTCAGCAAGCGCCTTATCAACTAATGGCAAGCACAAACGTACATGATCGCGCGATGCCAGCTCTGGCACCACCCCACCATATTCGGCATGTAACTTAACCTGGCTATACAGTTTATCTGCTATAAGCCCTTGAGAAGACGAATAAATCGCGACAGCTGTTTCATCACAAGAGCTTTCTATACCTAATATATTCATTGGCGCAGTATATCACTCCACCCTGCATTGACCAAATATCAGTAATCTTGCTAATATCTTTCAATAATAAATGCATTTAATAAGATATTGTGGGAGGTATCTATATGAGCAGAGCACACGCAGCTAAAGACAAACACGACGATCTTCATTCTCCTTACAGCCTAACCAAAGTTTATGAGCGAACCCAAGGCGACGCGGGACTTGAATCACTCTATGTGGCTTCAAACCATAAAACTGGCGAAAGAGCCCTGTATTCAGCTTTGCATAACCCCAAAATGCGGCGCGATGATGACGGCCACCTATTTCCAGTAAAGCCAACATACTTCAGTACAATTGACTGGCGAAAGGCGCGCTATGATTCCGGCGCAACTTCCGTGGTAAAGCCACTCACCAAATGCTTGCCCCCTTTCGAATCAGGCTCTTTAATAAGTGATTTCGCAGCCTCTTTCAAATTAACGGCAGATAGCTCCACGCTGCCAAATAAAATAGCATTAAAATGCTACACGGGATTTACATACACAACAAAAGAGCATGATGAGGCGCGATATGCAGAAAGTCTTGAACATAAGCGTGGTAAGTTCGCTACATCATTTACTAATAACAATAAAATTTTTTACGCCAGCGAGTGGATTAAGGGAAAAAGTTTATTCGATGCAATACTTGACCAAACACTTGAGAAGGTCACCATACAGCGCTATTTATTGTTATTTCAGCGCTACATGAGCGAAGTAGCAGAAATACACCGATTAACAGACGCTCCTTTAGTTGATATTAAGCCAGAAAATATTATGGCCGAAATAGAGAATGGAAGGATAATGGCGTTACACCCCATAGATTATGCCAGCGTTACACCTGGAGAATTATATACCCTTGGCTATTTATCGAGAACAGATATCACTGCCATATATTCCAGCTCAGATACGAAGTTCCACCCAAGCATGGCTTCTGACTTTCGAAGCTTATCAATAGTGTTTGCTGTTGGTTGTTGTAACTTTACAAGAGGCTATTTAGCCTATATCGATATAGGCCAGAGTGCCACCATCTATCAAGGCACCTACGGAAGCAATAGCAGGACAGTATACGGTCCATATGATCAATTCCAACCCGTAGTTCACGACATCTTTAAACAACTTACCGACGGACGCAACCCTTTCACAGCCCCTTCTTATTCGTTTATTAAAATACAATTACAAAATGACATTGATGTAGCTATTGGGCACCTAACTAAAGCAATTGACAGCATGCCAAACTTAACAGTTGCTACAGATAATCCATTGATACTCAGGCAAAGGAGTAAATACGTAAAACTGTCAATCTATATGGGTGAAGCGCATAGCATACAATCTGCTTTGAGTAACCCTGACGCCGACTTAACGCAAAGCAAGCATGACATACACGGCCTTATAAATAAATTAATAGAACTGTCACCGGGTATAAAATCAAAGATTACAGACAGTTGCTTTTATGCTGATGAATATTTAATACCACTTAAGCCACAGGCAGTGGAAAAAGCTGCCTGTGGTAGATAAATATTATATAAGCCCAAGCGCCTTAACTGTATCACGCTCATGACGCAGCTCATCTAATGTAGCTTGAAGTTTTGCTTGAGCGTCATCGTTATGTTCAACGCCATTCACCACAATCACTTCATCATTTTCTGTACGGCATGGGAATGAGAATATTAAGCCTTCATCAACATCGTACTGGCCACGCGAAGCAACACACATGGAATAACTTTCACCGACAGGTGTATCGTTAATGAGATTTACCCAGCTATCGATAATACCATTAGCGGCAGAAGCGGCAGAAGAAGCACCACGCGCTTCAATAATAGCGGCACCACGCTTTTGCACATCAGGAATGAAGTTGCTTTCAAACCACGCTTCATCATTGATAACGCTAGTAGCTGCTTCACCATTGATTTTGGCGTTATAAAAATCGGGGAATTGCGTTGCTGAGTGGTTACCCCAGATAATCATATCACTAACCGCGGTGACTGGCTGATTGGATTTTAACGCCAATTGAGTAGTCGCACGATTTTGGTCTAACATAGTCATTGCAAAGAAGCGATCTTTAGGCACATCAGGGGCGGAATGCATAGCAATTAAGCAGTTTGTGTTACACGGGTTACCAACGACTAGCACTTTGACATCATCATCGGCACGATCATTAATCGCCTTACCCTGACCAGTGAAAATACCACCATTAATCTCGAGTAGGTCACCACGCTCCATACCTTTTTTACGAGGAATAGAACCGACCAAAGTGGCATAATGTACCCCATCAAACGCAACATTCGGGTCAGAAGTTGTGATGACACCGCCTAATGTTGAAAACGCACAATCTTGCAACTCCATTACCACGCCTTCGAGGGCAGGTAAGGCAGGTTCGATTTCCAACAGATTCAAATCGACGATAGTATCTTGACCAAATACTTGACCAGATGCGATGCGAAACAATAACGCATAACCGATATGGCCAGCAGCGCCGGTAACAGCGATTTTTACCCGATTAGTCATGAAAGACTCCTTTTTAATAATGTAAGTATGCGTTGTTGAGCGGCGGGATCCGCCATAGCAACAAACGCGCTATTCTCCAGTGAAGCTTTGGCGTTATATATCATGGATTGACCAGATAAATCAACCACACACCCGCCGGCAGCTTCTAAGATACATTGGCCTGCCGCTGTATCCCATTCACTTGTTGGACCAAAGCGCGGGTAGACATCAGCTGAACCTTCTGCCAATTTACAAAACTTAAGCGAACTATTAAGCGCTAAGCGCTCGTACTTAACTTGATCAGCCAATAACCCAGCAAGACGCTTGGGGTTGTGGTAGTGGCCCGTGGCAACAACTACCCTATCCCAATTGATTACTTTTGTTTTGATTGTTTTTTGCTCTTCGCCAGGCAGCTGCTTAAATGCGCCCTGGCCTTGCAAACCGCCATACATTTCTTGATCAACTGGCGAATAAATAACACCCATGATAGGCTGATGTTTTTCAATCAGAGCAATATTAACTGAGAACTCAGGCAAGCCAGCAATAAACCCACGCGTGCCATCCAAGGGATCGATTAGCCAATAGCGCTGCCATTTTTTACGTATTTCATAAGAGCGAGTCAAGTCGCCCTCTTCCGATAAGACGGGAATTTCGGGAGCTAACTGCTGAAGACCATCAGCAATCACCTGATGAGCAGCAATATCAGCCTCTGTTACCGGTGATTGATCGCCTTTTTTTTGTGGATTGAGGACATCTTTACCTTGCTGGTAGTAATCCATAATCGCAACACCTGCCTGGCGTGCAATGTCACAAACTGAAGCATAATATTCATGTGGTTCAATCATGCTGTAATACCTCGCATCACCATTAATAAAGCAGCAACACTACGCGCCTCATTAAAATCGTCGCGCAGTAATAACTTATCAATATCTTTGATTTTCCACGGCACGACCTCTATTGGCTCAGGCTCGTCGCCTGGTAAGCGTTTTTCGTAGAGATCACGTGCCACCACCAAATGCATGCGCGATGACATATAGCCTGGAGAAGTACTAAAGGTTTTTACCAGTTTTAAATTATGTGAACCGTAGCCCACCTCTTCCATTAACTCACGGTCTGCACCAAGCAAAGGGTCCTCACCTTTAGTTAAAGCACCCTTGGGGAATCCGAGCGTATATTCATCGATTCCCGCCCCATATTCACGGATCAATAAAAAGGTTTCATCATCTAATAGCGGCACAATCATGACAGCCATGGGCATCAGACTGTGAACACGGAAGAAGGTACGTTCGGCTCCATTCGAAAAACGCAGCTCGAGCTGTTCGATCTCAAACAGCGGGCTACCTTTCATTGATTGTGTACTTAGTATCTCAGGTTTTTGCTTGTTTTCTGCACTCATTGCAGTCGATTCCATCACTATTGATCTGACAATCGTATCATAGCACACCGCGATATCAGAAAGCAGCAGCAGAGCCCGCTATATTCCCCCATCCATCCAGAGGCCATCATGCTTATGTTCAACCTTATCGACTGTGGGCTTAACAACACAGCGCCCAAATAAGCGACAACGATTCACCTGCTGGTCTAACCTGGAAATAGCTGGCACAGCTAACAACAACTTCTCAACTTGCGCATTATTATTTTTTCTAGCTAGGCTCAGCAGATCATTCGGTTCAATAACACGCATAAATTGATATTTTATAGCCCCCACTATTCCTAGCGGTTGGTTAATGATAAAACGGCGATGGCAAATACCATTAATAGACTCAATGCGCAACAACCCCTTAATCGTCTTTAGGGAAGCAGGATCATTACGATGTATAAGGCTTCTTAATAAATAGAATCCTTGCTTTGCATCATGGGTATCAATGTCAGAGGTCGCTCGCTCAATCAGCGCAGTTGCACGCTGATCAACCCAATCATCAACCGTTTTATTAGCGGGTCCATACAATTCCGTATTAAAAAAAGTATTGCCTCCCCTGTTACGAATGCCATCTCTTTTCATTTCATCACGCGCATGATGCAAATAGAGTAAGAATTCAGGGTTATGTTCAAACAACCAAATGATATTGTCGATTGCACCCTTGCGCATAAAAATATTTCGTCGAAGTAATTTATAAAATTTACGGTAATCTATTTTAGCCAGCATGTCTTTGTGTTGTGATGGCGTTGCTCTACCCCACAGTGAATCCAACACAGGCCTACTGCCGCGTTCTAGCGCCTTATCATATAGCATGTAATTATCACGCGAAATCACACCGGTAATATCTAACTCAGTTGCGAATTCAAATAGTTGATCGAATACATTTGCAGAAAGCTGACGGCATACCGCTCTAACAAAGCAACCACTCCATGAAAAACCTTCATAGGCGAGCAGTTCATGCTTTTGTTCGCCAGAGGCATAAGACCATAGCGCCCTCAATGTAACAATATGACCATTTCCGATTGCCATATAAAAAATAGCAGGGAGCTGTTCTTCAAATACACCTTCATATCTGGCAACCCAAGTCATCACCATATTAAATATATCTTCATTATTAGTACCACCCGCAGCGCAAAGTAATTTCCCCATAGCGCTGGCAAAATGTTCATATTCAGCTATAAAACTCCATGCTGTTTGTGCTTGTTCTATATTAGCTGCTTTCAAGCATTGCTCAATCTTATAGATAATGTCTGATAGCGCACGAGAGCTACTTAGATCCATACATGAAATAATTTTTGCAATTTTTTCCGGTGTTTCGTCTTTAACTACACGTGATGGGTATCGAGCATATATATAAAGTTTTTGGTGCTCGTTTGCATGATTATCTATCCATTCAATCATGCGCCCGCTGACAACCTCATCATCAGAATACATAACCTTCCAAAAAGATGGGTGAGTAACCGAGAAAAAATAATCACAACACTCAGTACCAACAATAGCTTCCCAGCAGCTATCAAGCAGCTCAAAATTAGCTGACTCGATAGCGCTACGCAGCAAACTCATAACCGATTTTTTATACTGATCGCTTTTTTCCGTACTGTTATTGATAAACTGTATAAGATCTTCATCAGCAACCTCTTGCGATAATTGCTCACTGCTGAAATACACGGGATCAGCACGCTCAGATGCAACAACGGCTCTTTCAATCCAACCAAGAAACAGCTCAATACGATCAAGCTTAAGAGGTATCTTTTGGCGCCTGTTGCTTTCACAAGATAGGCGCATTACTTTCCAAGTGTAATAAGGGGCAATAGCGGATACAAGAGCATCCAAAATTTTAACATCAATCTCGCTTTCAATGCATCGCTTTAAAACCGCGTATGCATTACACAAGAGTAAACGAGCATCAAGATCACCCCATAAATATTTCGCATGCTCAAGCCTGCCCATTAAACAACACACAACAAGGGTGTTTATTTCTTTTTTAGGGCTCTCTACAGCTTGTTGAAATGTAGATATTTCACCACGCAGCCTCTTCAAGTCACCTTCAGGCAACTCTACGACAGGTACTGCTAAGAATTCATTTAGCTCATTGCTGATCTCGATACGAGCTGCAGGAAGCTCTATATGCACTTTCGCCATTTTACCACCTCACATATGAATATTAAATATATACTATCGAAATATATAATATTTGTATATGAATAAGGGGGATTACTGGTTAAATAACTTAAGCTCACGCACAATATTAGAATAATCATCACGCCAACGGTATTTTGCGGCTGCCATGGATAGCCCATGCCAACCTTGAGTTTTCAAGGCACTAATACGACCGGGTGATTTAGATATCGCCACCCAATGAGCACCAAACGATGCGGTTTTAATATCTTTCCTATAACCCTTAGCCATTGGTGTGATGTTATTAGCATAGCTGTTCGCGCTCAAAACCCTGACTAGATTAATGTGGCGGTTACTAATATGCAGCAATAGGACGCCATTGAATTTCAGTTTTTGAAAATACAGCAAAATCGCTTCTTCAGTTATTAAATGAACAGGGATTGAATCGGAATTAAATGCATCAACCACCAATAAATCATAACGGTGTTGCTTTGCTTCAACGAGGCGTAAGCGAGCATCACCTAAAACAATACCACCACTTGGTGGGCATTGAGTTAAGAATGAAAAGTATGTTGGATTCGAAGCGATATCGATAATCGCAGGGTTGATCTCATAATACGTTAGCGTGTCATCGGGCTTAACAAAGCAAGAGGTCATTCCTGTGCCAAGGCCAATAATGCCAATGTTTAAAGCGGATTGCTTTTTATGCATTAGCTTAATTATATCCTCTACAGCATGATAATAACCTTTCGCGTTTTGCTCGGGTTTCATATCACGTATTTCAATACCGTGGCTTGTTGTTCCATGCATTAGAACATGTTGATTGCCATTTTGGCGAACAACTCGCAACGTACCAAAAAAATTACGAACAGTATAAATCGCATTACTACCATTATTTAAGACAAATTGTTGGAACAAGACAATTACAATTATTGCTGAAAAAATCACGTATCTTTTTATAGGTATTGGTGGTTTCACTAATATTGCAATAGCAATCATTATTGGGTATTCAATAACATCAACAAAAAGCAGTGGAGCAACCAACGTATTAAAGACACCGCCTAAGAAGCCACCAAAAGCCATCCATAAATAAAACTCGGTTAGATGTGAAGCATGCGGCCTTCGCTTAACCAGCTCACCATGTAACACGATCGATGTTGCAAAAAACAAAAACAAATTGATTAGTAAAATAATCCAGTAATTAAAGCTGTGAGCTCCTCTTAAGAACACTGACACAAATGGAATGAGGAATAATAACTGCAAAAAGGCTGCGATGAACGGTGTGATGATCGGCTTACGTGAAAAAACAATAATAAATGACAACAAATAAAGGACAAGCGGTATGATCCAAAACAAAGGCGTTGAGGCAATATCGGTGGTGATGTAAGTAGTAAGCCCTAGGAGTAGGCTTGAAGGAATAAAGGCTAGTAATATCCAGTAAGCTCTCTTTTTCCAGTCAATATCCTTACTTAGCTGTGATGCTTTTTCGTCGCTAGCTCTTGTTGGACTTTGTATAAATGCTCGATAAGCACATAGCATTGTTAGTAATAGCAATAAGACAAAGCCACCCGCCCACACCCAGCGTTGCGTGCTAGTTGTTAGTAAAGGTTCTATTAGAAATGGAAATGCAATTAACGCTAATAACGATCCTATATTACTCGCTGCATATAGAAAATAAGGATCTTTAGCATCTGGGTGATCACTTAACGCAAACCAGCGTTGCAGTATAGGCGCGCTGGCGGAGATAGCTAGTATTGGGATAATTGTGGTACTGACCAAAAGACGTATCAAGCTAAAAGTCGGTGATTGCTCTAAGCCGGCCCAATGCGTAGGTGCATAAAATGGTAAAAAGATAAGGCCGGAGGCTAATAAAATAATTTGTAGTATAGGTTGCCACTTGAGTGGTAACAGGCGCGAACTGAAGTGGGCGTACAAATAACCGGCAAGCAATGTGCCTTGAAAATACATCATGCAGGTATTCCACACGGATGGGCTGCCGCCAAAATGAGGCAATAGCATTTTGGCTAATAAAGGTTGCACCCAAAATAGCAGCGTAGCGCTTAAGAATAAGGTTATTGTGTATAAAGCTAGCAGCATCCGATTGCGTGATATTGGCACGTATATTTAATCCCTTAAAGATCGCACTAAGATCAAGTATGACGCAGTGTTAAGCCTCATGTCAAAACTATGGTCATGATATCCCGGCCCCACACTATCATCCCGGCCTTACGCTGTCATGCGTGATTTTTTTAATGGGCAGATGAGCAAAAGGGCATAAAAAAAGCCTGGCGGGGAAGGAGTGCCAGGCTTATGTTTTTGACTACTTAAAAATAAACTGGGGTTTTAGGCTTAGGCAAATCGGCAATTAACTTATTTGTGCCCCAGATGGATTGATGTTTTGTGGGGAACGATTTATATTGACCACACTTCACTTCTCTCCATGTGTTTATGATACTACGCAACCATTAAGACAAGATTAAGAAAGGCGTTATGAACGATACGATGAAAGATAGCCCGCTAAGTTTATACATCCATATGCCATGGTGTGTGCAGAAGTGCCCATATTGTGATTTTAACTCTCACGCAGTACGCGGCACGATACCAGAAAAAGAATATATTAATCAATTAATTAAAGATTATAATTTACAACACAATAAGATTAAAGGTCGCCCTATTCAATCAATCTTTATAGGTGGTGGTACACCGAGCTTGATTTCGGCTGAGGGGTATGGTTATTTATTTAATCAATTACGCTTATTAAATCCATGGTTACCAAATATTGAGATCACCTTGGAGGCTAATCCAGGCACTGTTGAAGCGCAACGTTTTGATGGTTATCTTCAAGCTGGCATTAATCGTTTATCGATCGGCATTCAGAGTTTTGACAATCAACAACTTAAAACTTTGGGCCGGATTCACGACAGTAAACAAGCGATTGAAGCATATTATATCGCACGTAAAGCCGGTTTCGACAATATTAATTGTGATATTATGTATGCATTACCGCAGCAATCGGTTGAATCGGCAATAGCAGATTTACAACAAGCTATTAAATTAAAACCAGATCATATTTCATGGTATCAATTGACACTTGAACCAAACACATTATTTTACGCTCAGCCACCGGCTGTACCGGATGAAGATCATATCATCGCTATTGAGCAAGCAGGTCGTGCCCTACTCGCACAACATGGCTACCAGCAATATGAAGTATCAGCGTATGCGAAAAATAACCTGCGATGCCAGCATAATATTAACTACTGGCAGTTTGGTGATTACCTAGGCATTGGTGCGGGTGCGCACAGCAAGTTAACATTATTAGATGATACGATACAGCGACACAGTAATGTAAAACACCCCAAATCTTATTTAGCTGCCGAGAATGATTTCACACAATCACAAAACACTTTATCTGATAGCGATAAAATTTTTGAATTTATGTTAAATACATTAAGACTCTACTCGCCGATTCCGCTGGAATTATATAAGCGGAGGACAGGCTTAGCTGCGGAGCGTATTCAGCCCACATTAGAGCAATTATCAGCCGATGGTTTTTTAACAGTAGATAAACAGCAATTCGAGACCACAGCAAAGGGCAAACAATATCTTAATAGTATTATTAGTGAATTTTTAGCCTAAACCACCTGTTTTCACAGAGCTGTGCCATAACCACGATGCGCAGTTGGGTCAACAGCTGTTAACTCAGTTACGCGCGCAACTGTAGCACTATGTAACGGCAAACTAAAATCGTCCACTATTTTTTTCAAGCGCCCTTGATTGGCTGCTTTTATCTCATCTGCTGTAAACTTAAGCTCCTCTCCAGGCGCCTGTAAATTACTCAACAGTTTTATAGCCGCAGATAATTTCGTTCTAGCGCTATAGCATTCTCTCTGAAATAAGCCAATCCCATGATGAGACTCACCCATACCGTTCATTGCTGGATGCCCCATAAAAATAAATTTGTCACGCTCAAGAATTCGCTTAGCAATATATTGCAAGCAGCTCAATTTCGCTGCTGTCGGACTATCATCCTCTTTTAATCTGCTAATAAGTGAGGAAATATCTTTCTCAACAAGAATTAGCAACACTTTATTAAGAACGGCAACATCAAGGTTGCTTAATCTACAGATAAAATGCCTCATTGATTCAGCATCGACACTAAGCTTTTCACCAAGGTCAAATCCATCCTTATCGCTATTAAAAGCTTTAAACTTTTTTGTCTCAAGCTGTAACTGCGAAGCAAGAGACACCCTGAATGTTTTCTCTTTGGTACGATGAGCATGCATATCTGAGCGATCAGCTCGTTCAATATGCGGTCTTGTTATACGTGTCATAATAATCACCCTTTTTAATATACATTTTTATCGACTTACTTACAAAGCTACTCCAGCACCAACAGGAGAAACACCAGCAGATCGAGTCTCAATAGACTCTAACGCATAACATGCTGCCGCCGGCTCAGTCAGGCCATATTGTTTAACTATAGAACCCAAACGTTTTGTCGTTGTTGCTTTTCTTTCATTTTCACTTAATTTCCCAGCATATCCAAGCTCCTCAAAACGATTTATCAATTTATTTACCGCTGATAACTTTGTTGTGCCGCTATAACATGAACTTTGGAATAGGTTACATATGCCTTTGTGATTATCAAAAAAATCATTATGCTGCTCTTTTTTTCGTGCAGCACGATATGCCAGACAACTTAAGTACGCTGCAGCAGAAGGATTTCGTAATTGTTTAGCCACATAACCCAGCGCAGGCAATTTACTAATAACAACATGTATGTGGTTTTTAATTCTTTCATTCCCGCCTCTAATGGCACCAAGTAGCGTCACAACATCACGAGCAACAACATCATAATCAATTCGGGCACTGCTGTGACGGGCATAAACACACACCACTTGAAGCCTAGCTAAAATATTATATATAGCCTCATCGGTAATAAGGCGGTTACTTTCAGGAAAATACAATTCGTCTTGATTAATAGCAAAACTTATAAACGCCGCACCTGGATCGCACTGATACACCGATCCTATAATCGCTTTATAAGCTGGGTTTGTCGTTAGTTCGAATACATATGCCGCATCATTCAACTCACAGCTTACGGCACACATACGCTGTAATTTAATAGCCTCAACACTCGCTATTATCACTTCTTTACGAGATGCAAACAGCGATTCTAGATCTGTTGTTGCTTCCATTTCGCGCTTTATCATAGCCAATTGCTGATAGGCCTTACCGAGCAACTTAGTCATAACGCACTTACTCTGCGTGGCGTAATAGCCAAACCTGATCATTTTATGTGTTATATCATTTTCATTCTTTCTAAATGGAGTCTCAGCACGTGTCCCTAATCTGTGATACCTACGAGTATCAGAAACAAAATTTCTATATGCTTCAGCAACGTCAGGGTCATCGTGCATCACCGTTGATGAGCAATATCGGCTATTATCAATATCCAAGCGCATACTTAGATTTTTAAAACCATGCAAAGCAAAATCAGTATCCATTGCTGTAGTTGCTGGAATACCTAAGCCTGTTATACAGTCTTGGAGTTGACCAGCAAACCCAAGCAACTGATCAATATTTGTAGGTTCTCTCAGGTATAAAGTGAATTGCCCATTTTCAGTAAAGCGTCTACCACCCCAACCCGTCTGAATGCGCTCAGTCGCATGCTTAAAAGAAAACAATAACTCAGTATCACCTCGTGTCCGCTCTTGTGCCATATGCTCAGATATGAATGTAACTATTGCTTTTATATTAGCTTGGGTGAACTTGTCTTTGGGAAGATTAATTCGCAGTTTATACCAGTACCCACGACCTCTCTTGGGAGAACGATCAGCACTTTCAGCAAACCGATAAAGTGACCATTCACTTTTAGAGACCCCTGTAATCCTATGTGGAGGTGCTGCTGCTCTGTTACCTGCTCGTCTAGACATCTCTTACTTACACACTGATAATTCATCTCAAATATACCAGTATATTAACAGTGCCAGCTTAAAACTACCTTAAACGATCGTTTCGACATTTCCTTGCTTTATACTTTAAAATCAATCGACTAAGCCTTAGGCAACAACTAAAGCATCATCTTTTTCAGTTTTTTCAACCTCTTGATGGGTCTTTTCGCCACCAAACAGCTCCAATAAAGCTGGGAACCAATTGGCAAACTCCAAGCAAGTAATGGTGAAATCAGCATCTAATTGCTGCTCTTTGGTATCACAAAAAGCATCTTTACGCTGCTCTTCAAGGATGTCGAGGAACTTGATCTTAGATACACTGAGATTGGTATCAATAGCAAACGAGATCCGATCCTGCCAGCTCAGCGACAACTTCGATAATTTTTTGCCATTATCCAAATGTGCAATCACTTCCTTTGCCGCTAAGTTTTGCTGCGAAAAGCGTACAATATTTTTCTCGTGTTCTTGGTCGAACATTTCGCAATCACGCTCAATAACAAAACCTTTAGGCCAGCGATTGTCGTGTAACCAGCGTGTCATTTCATTACTGACAGTTAATTCAGTTTC
Source organism: Coxiellaceae bacterium (assembly GCA_029212885.1). Classification (GTDB taxonomy): domain Bacteria; phylum Pseudomonadota; class Gammaproteobacteria; order Coxiellales; family Coxiellaceae; genus JARGNX01. The sequence continues at coordinate 474,189 of JARGPC010000002.1, read as the reverse complement.
AATTAAGTCTGCTTTAAAGCCACCAAAGGTTTTATTGAGTAGTTCCAATAACTGCTGGCATACTGTTGTGTTTGTCACACCGACATACAACCACTTCTGCTTAATATCCAGATACAAAGTATAACTTTGGTTACGCGTAAACGCTTGTGGAAGTAATTGAAATTCAATTTCTTCTTTTAGCGCCTGCTTTTCTTTAGCATACACATTACGTTCTTGCTTTTGACGTATTTGCTCAATACGCTCATCCAAGTGTTCTTTAATGACGGAGGCTGGTAGTAAACGTTCTTGCTTGGCGAGTGACATTAACCAGTAGCCTTGCGTCGCATGAATCATCACTTCGCTGTTTTTGCCAAACGGACTTTGCCAACCCACACTGTGGTATTGACTCTTAGGGCAATTCTGTAACTGATATTGCTGACATGCTTGTTCAGCGGCTTCAATATCCAACGATTCGCATTCAAAACGAAATACTTTTAACTGTTTAAACAGCATGTCACTCTCCTATGTAAACACTACTCTTGAAGATCGTCGGCAGCTAACCACTCATTTAGAATTTCAACTAATTTACGTGCTTGATCAGCAGAAGATACATTAAACTTAGATTTTGGTTGATACTCACCATTACGTTTTTGATAGCGACGAATACTGAACTTGTCTTTGCCATAGACTTCTTTAGCACGATCCCAATCACGGTAACGGTAAACAATTGTGCTCCAAGCGCCCTTGGTCAACACTCTTTTGTCCAATTCTTTAACAGTTGTAATGCCATCTTCGATATACTCAATGGTCAATTCGTCAACAGTTTCTGCCATTTTTGCTCTCCTAATGAATAATATTCTTTTTGTGACGCAAGCAACGAATGATGCCATAGGCACTGATAATAAGCCAAGCTATTTCGATAACAAATGAGGCTAAATTCATGGTATGGCACAGTGACACAATGATAAAAATTGAACCAACCAAATTAATCAACGAGAACGATATATCGTCGCGTGTCAGCTTGTTAATTTGAATACAAACGTACGCCCACAACACCATTAAGACACCAATAATGCCGATGATGTCGGAAACGCTGAAATGAAAATCTGCAATACTCATTATAAATATCCCTTTTTGTTATAGACACGCATTAGCCTAAGGGTGTCTGTTGCACCCTAAGACATCGTTACAAAATACCCGCCAAATTTACGTATATTTAAAACGCCAATATCAAAAATCAAATACTGCCCTTTGATGCCTTGTAGTTCGCCCGTAATTTCCGGCTTCTTATCAAATGATAATGAACTTACTTTAGTCGGGTATTGTATCACCGGGTATTCAAACGTGTAGTCCTTTGGATCCGCCAACACAGTAAAGTCAAAACCTTGTTGACGCAAGTTATTTAAATCTTTACCAACGGTTTTCAATAAATCAACGGAAAAGGCCTTTAAGTCCGTAGGCTCCACTTCATTTTTTAACATTTTACGCCAGTTAGTACGGTCCGCAATATGCTGCTTTAAAATCACCTCAATTAATCCCGAATGATAACGCGTATCAACCTGAATAATGGGTAACGCTTGAATAGCCCCTTGGTCCATCCAGCGAGTCGGCACTTGTGTACCGCGTGTAATGCCGACTTTAATCGTAGAACTGTTTGCCAAATATATTACATGCGGAATCATGCAGTGCGTATCACCCCACTCCGGCTCACGGCAAGTGCCTTGCGCATAGTGACACAATTCCGGGCTCATAATGCATCGATCACATTGCGCGAGCTTTCTAAAACACGGAAAGCAAAAGCCTTGGTTAAAGCTTTTATTGGTTTTTTTGTCGCAGTGCACGCAGTTAATCAACCCATCAAACTTGAACGTAATTGTTTTGCCAATTAAATCATTCATCGGTATTAACTCATCACCGACAGGTAATGTATATTGTACTGGCGAAAGATGCTCTGTCTGCATCTTGCGTAAGTTTCCTTTCACCATGGTATCAATCCTCATTTTCCACCTTTGCTAACATATATTCTTCTACAGGTTCGCCACAGATTAAATGCTGTTGGATGATCTGCTCTAACACCTCAGGCGTGCATGAGTGATACCAAATACCATCTGGGTATACCACAGCAATAGGGCCGCGACTACACACACGCAAACAATTAGCTTTCGAACGATAAACGCCACCGCGATCACTTAGATTTAATTCCTGTAAACGGTTTTTTAAAAATTCCCACGAAGCAATGCCTTGCTCAACATCACAGCAATTGGCTTTGCTTTGGTCGCAACATAAAAATATATGGTGTTTTATACCTGTGATGTTTAAGCGATCCAGTTTGGTTCGTAGTTTTTCGTCTAAATTATCTGTCACTGTTTTCCCTTTAGTCGTCATTGCGAGCCACGCAGTGGCGCGGCAATCTAGGTTGCTTCGTCGCAAGCTCCTCGCAATGACGCATTACGACGTAAATTCAACCATCCGCATTAATGGCACCTTCGCCCTTTCAATCACTTGTGGCGACAACTTAATCTCGTTTAAAGTATTATCTAAACTAGCCTCTAAATTTTCCAATGCATTCATAGACATCCAAGGACAATGTCCACAACTACGGCAAGTTGCACCCTTACCTGCTGTTGGTGCCTCTAAAATCAACTTCTCTGGGTTTGCTTTTTGCATTTGGTAGAAAATACCGCGGTCAGTTGCCACTATAAAAACCGGGTTATCCATGGTTTTAGTCGCATTTAAAAGTTTCGACGTTGAACCAACAACATCCGCCACTTCAATAACCGTTGGCGGAGATTCAGGGTGAACCAATATCGCCGCATCCGGGTGTTGTTGTTTTAAATCCAAAATGCCTTTAGCCTTAAATTCTTCATGCACAATACAACTGCCTTGCCACATCACCATATCCGCATCGGTATTTTCTTGAATATAATTACCGAGATAACGATCGGGTGCCCATAGGATTTTTTTACCTTGCTCATCCAAATGACGCACGATTTCTAAAGCGCAGCTAGATGTCACCGTCCAATCAGCTAATGCCTTCACCGCCGCCGAGGTATTAACATACACCACCACCTCACGATCCGGATGTTGTTTGCAAAACGCTTCGAATTCATCAGCGGGACAACCTAAATCCAACGAGCAAGTTGCCTCTAAGGTTGGCATTAATACCTGCTTTTCAGGACTTAAAATCTTGGCTGACTCACCCATAAATTTAACACCCGCCACCACCAAGGTATCTGCTTTCGACTTCAGTCCAAACTGCGCCATCGCTAACGAGTCACCAACAAAGCCACCGCTGATTTCAGCCAGCTGTTGTAATTCCGGTGCTGTATAATAATGCGCGACCAAGGCAGCATTTTTTTGCTGTAGCTTTTCAGCTAGCTCGTGGATTTTAGCGTTTAATTCCAGGTCTGTTCTATCAACGGGTTGTACCACTTCAGGTACAAAAAAATCAGTCATCACTTACCTCACATATTTCTTCTAGCCATAAATCAGCTAATTGTTGTTGCATATTATTTTGCTGTAATCTTTGTTCAATGTTAGGGATATCAATTTTTTCAAAAGGTTGATGCTGCCATGAGCAGGCATAGACCGCCTTAGTTCGTTCGCCCGTCGCAGGGTCAATTTGCCAGGTTAAGCATTGTGCGCACACACCTTTTAGCATGCATTGCATCGGCGCATATACCGATGCTGACCATTCAACATCTTGTAATGCTTTTTCAAGCCAAGTGCCGCGAATGCGTTTCATTTCGCACAAGACACTCGAATCACCTATCACACCAATTTGGTTTATTTGTTGGAATAATTCAGGGTCTGATTGTTGGAAGTCATGCAAACACTGCTCGATTGATTTGCCATTACTCCAATACACTTGATGACAAACGCTTTCGGCTTCATCGCGCAAAAAGATTTCATCTTCAGATTCAAACAAACCTATATAGACCAGCTTATTACCTTCGTCGCGTAAAGCAGGAGCCCAACCACGTAGATGTGCAATCGCTAATGGACCACCAATTAATAAGATGGTTTGATTTTGAGGGATTTTGCTGCGTACACCGGTTGGGCCCATTAAGCTAATGGCTTCACCCGGTTGTAGGTAAGCACTCAAGCGCGAACTAGCTCCGGTATCAAATATCAATAATGCTAATTGTTCAGGCTGATTAGGCACTAGCGAGGCCATGCATGCCAGCCCCTCCATCTCGAATGATGTATCTTCAACTTGTTTTGCATTTTGTTCAAAGTTTTGTAATCGATAAAATTGTCCTGGCTGATAATGCGCTGCCGCTTGCGGCGCGTGCACAATAATCTCGCGTACGGTCGGATGAATCAATTGATTGGATACCACATATTGCTTAAAACGCTGCTGAATTAATTCAGCGAATTCATCATAAGCTGATGGTGCCTTATTTACCGATGATAACTGCGCATTAATCGCTTTAAAACATGCATGTCCTGATGCAATCGCTTGTACCACATTACCATGAAACACTGGATGCGTATCACCCAAAAAAGTTACCCGCTTATCTTGTTTCGCATAACTGGTAAACATGCCAATTTTGTCTGACTTGCAATGCGGTGCTTGTGCGACTTGTTCTAATTGATCATCAATCGCCACATATTCACGATACTGGTAGCGATCGCGCACAAAGGTATCTTTATGCTCAAACGCATAGGCTACGTTTGGTTTGGCACCTGTGGCCACGAATATCGAACGCGCTGGTAATGTTAGTTCTTTACCATCAGCATCTACGCACGCCAATGCTTGGCAATCGCCCTGCTCACTCAATATCACTTTTTGCGGCGACAAGTGTTCTGCATAGAAGATACCTTCTTCTAATGCCTTAGCCAATTCCTCAGGATTTTTACGATAAGCCGGCGCTTCCGTCATTGCACGTCGATAGGCAATGGTAACACCACCAAAACGGCGTATCAATTTAATGCTATCTATTTTACGGCTTTCAAGCGTTGCGTTTTTCCGTTCTTCGCCAAGCTGTTTTGCATGCTGTAAAAACTCATCTAAGATAATCAGGTCTTCATTATTAAATTGCAGTCTAACAGTTGTCTCGCCTAATTTTTCACATAACTGCTGATAACGTCGTGCTATTTTATCCACTTGCACTAAATAATATGCACCAACTTCGGTGGCGGTATCAACACCGGTTAAACCACCGCCAATTACAACTGCCGGTAAGCGTACTTGCAAATTGGCAAGACTGTCTTTTTTACTCGCACCAGTTAATTGCAATGCCATTAAGAAATCATTGGCTTGACGCATACCGGGAGCCAGGCTGTTTTCAATTGGTAATTCTTTCGGTAATCCAGCGCCTACGGCAATCGCTAAATGATCAAAACCCAACTGCCATGCTTGCTCTACAGTTACCGTGCCACCAAAGCGCACACTACCATAGGCCTGAAAATAACGGCGGCGCATTAGACTAATATAAATCAGTTTGAGAAAATTCTTATCCCAACGCACAGTAATACCGTATTCGGCGACACCGCCAAAACCATGCACAACGCGTTCCGATAACGGCTCATAAATAGAATCAAAGCTATGTATTGGTTGGCTTAACCATTGCTCATCGACAGGTTCTATTTTCAAACCATCCATACCAACAACAGCATAACCCGCCATGGTAAGATAATGTGACAAAGTAAATCCTGCTGGCCCCAACCCCATCACCAACACATTTTTGCCGTTATATGCTTCTGTGACATATTGCTCTTGACGTAATGGATTCCAGCGCGTAAGCAGATCATAAATCTCCACACCCCACGGCAAATGCAGCACATCAGTTAATGCACGCGTTTCAATTTGAGGGATATCAACCGGTGTTTGACGCTGATAAATACACGCTTTCATGCAGTCGTTACAGATGCGATGCCCGGTCGCGGGGCACATAGGATTATCCACCATAATCATCGCTAACGAACCTAAACTGTAACCGTCGCGCTTTAATGAAATCATCTCGGAAACTTTTTCATCCAGAGGGCAACCGGTTAACATCTCATCCAACGGGTTTTGTTTAAAACCCTGCTCAGGCTGTTTGCGCTTTATAGGGAAACCACTCGAACAAAAGTCACCGTCATTTTTATGGCAATAAACACAGTAATGCACTTCGTCCATCACTTCACGACGCGACATGCGCTCATCAGTTAAATTAAAGCCATCTCTTTGACGTTGCTTTGCATCACTGATTTGTAAACAAGTCGCTTCATGATGCGTAGTAGTTTCAACATCAATCAAATGAGCAAAATCTAATTTTTTCGGTAATTTAAATGCGACCCATTCTTTTACATATTTTCGACCTTGGTCAGAGCTACAGGCCGAAATACACCATTGAATAATAGCCTCATTAGTATCGTCACCCTGCTCACTTAAGGATAGTGCTGCTTGTGCTAAAGCCAATTCAGCGTCTTTGGCATCTAACCACTGCTGTAGCGGTTTACACAAGTCATCAAACGATGCCTCAACGCCCTCCTTCATTCGGCGCTTGGCATGTTTAAGCACATAATGTTTTTTAAACCAAAAGATGGGGTCGTCTTTTAATGTCAATTCCGACAAAGCTGCCGCATCGGTTTCAATATCAAAAAGCTTAGCGATAAAGGAATCAAAATATTGCGCGCAAGCGATCAAGCCACCACTCAACTGCTCTCGATCAAATGTTTCACCCTGGCGATACGCAATTAAAAACGCAGCTAACTCTTGAGGCAATTGCTCAATAAAGTGTCGATCCAGCGTTTGCAGCCCTTCAATCGAATGCAGAGCATTAAAATCACCGTATTTTAGTGTTAACGTAGGCTGTTGCATGGAAAATGTCGTCTTTAATCGGTACAATAGCTATCAAAACCTGGCTTATTGTACCAGAGGTAATAGGAAGACAACATATGAAACAGAAAACAGACAAACATTATGTTAGCCCAGCCGATAAATTCCTGGCTAAATTTAACGCAACCCACGCCAACACTGCCTCTCAACAAGCTGAAGTGGATAAATACAACAAACTAGACGAAACGCGCGATAACCCTGAAGCGCCGGAATCAACAACTGACGACAGCTTGTGGGATTAACCTCAAGGTCTTAATATCTGCGATTGCTGCTGCGCCCATAGCACTAAATCCTGATCATTAATATCATCATCTTCCGGTCGCACGATCGGTACATTAGTATTGCTATACAAACGCATTATATTAACCGCCTGAATAGCAGCCAGCATGGGTTGCCTGCCTAAGCCATAAGTAATCGGCTTATCGCTAACCGATGATAAGTATTGGCTTGAGTAATCGTGATTACCCAACTGGTAATAGGCTATACCATATAAGCGATTCACTTCAAAATTCACTTCGCGTCTATCGAGGTACGTTTCGCCGTTAGGTAGGTGATGCCTCCCCTTTAAACGACGCTGGCTAATGACATCCGTTAATGCTAAATCGTAAGGTATAAAATAGCGTTTAGCCTTTATACCGTTTAATACATCTATAGCTGCTTTAGCGTCACCATCCAATAGGTGTTGATAGGCACGATTAATATCAGGCCAAACGGTATGACCAGGCTGGTGTTGATTTATACTGTGCTTATTCGCAATTGACGTCATTTTTTTGTCAATTTTAAGTTGATTAGTTTTTTCTAATTGGTACATTTCCTTAAAAAAGAATCGATACAACTTGCCAGGAAAGAATTGCCGTACATGAGCGGGAATTTCTTTTGCTAAGGCTTGCGATGGAACATCAGACAACATACCTAATACAAGCTTGAATAAATGTTCAATAAAAACCAACGGATTTAGCAGCTTAAGATATACAATCAAATCACCTGGCTGCTTACCATTCGCCACCTCTAACACCTTGGCTGTATCTAAGTGGTCATAGTCAGCAAAGTAATGATTAAAATTAATCATATCACCCATTGTAAAGCGGCTTACATCCACCCCTTCATCCAATAACAGCGAGCGAGTTTCACCGTGAATATAGACACTGTAACGAACCCGGCTCCATGCGTCATGATGAGTAATAGCAGCTGCCGCCTTTTTTGCCAACCTTAAAAACCGCTTCTCGCTTTGAGTTAATCTGCCTTTATTACTGTAAAGCGTTTTTGTCATCACCAACTTCAATCGCTCAAATCGTTTATTCGCCTTTTGCCAGTGGGCTTGCTTAAAAATAATAGCCTCACGGCCTAATGTTTTTTCAACTAAATCCTGGTGAGCATGCACCAATTCATGCTGAAGGATTTGACGATTAGTGAGCGGCCGAGGGGCTCTGCCCTTAAGATTTTCAGCTGGCGTAGTTAATACTGAATCAGTAATAGAATATGCTCCGAATACGCACCCTGTCTCAGATAAGGTTTCTTGTGAACAAAAACGTATGACTTTAATTTTAAAGTCGGTAATATAAGCATATATTTGTGTCAGCATTTTCCTGTTGAGTGACGACTCTAAAAAAATACCAGTGATATAATCTGTCAATCGCAATTTAGCCACGTATGGCCCCAGCATGCGTTTAAAAATGGCTGCTGGCGTCAACGATAATTGGCGGTAAGGAATAACAGGAATCCCTTGTGGAGGCGCAACACAAACGCCATCGGTGCGGTATAATACGCTTTCACGCTCATGAGCCGACGGCAGCATTGGAGATAATGATGCAATGATATTATTCGTTATTAATCGTTCTGACTGAGGTGACTTGCCAAGCTCTAAAGACATACCGCGCTGAAGGACTAACACTGCCGATGCCCACAATCCAAATACTTGTTTAATACCTACCTTCATAATGAGTAGATTGTATAGTGATTAGGCAATCACAAGAAACGCTTATTTTTAATTTCGATGTATTGATTGGGGTGATACAGAGTCAGTGAAGGTATACATGGTCGCTCGCTTATCGCCAGATTTTAACAGCAAGCCTTGCTCTATACCTAACTTTAAATCCCTGCTAGCCGTCGCTGTCGATATGGTTTTAAATAGTTCACAGTACATTTTACGTGAAAATGCAGTATTGAATTCACCTTTGGCTATCATCAGACGATCGGTTGCTGATTTTGGTTGATATAGCAATTTCTGAGTATATGACAACAAAGCTTGCTCAATTAATTGCAAGCAAAAATCTATAAAATCAGTTGATTCACCTTTAGCATCACACGAAGCCAATGCAGCATAATAATCTTTTTGCCTGTCTTTAATTAGGCTTTCAATAGCAACAAAGCGAAATACCTCGTGAAATGAAGACAGTATCAGTTGTTGCCATAAACGCCCCATTCTGCCGTTGCCATCACTGAAGGGGTGAATAAACTCAAGTTGATAGTGAAAAATACAAGACTTAATTAACAATGAAATATCATCTTTAGCCTTCATAAATAAAAACAAATCTTCAATGAGCTTTGCTAGCATTTTAGGCTGAGGAGCAACATGCGCAACTCGAGAACCCGCATACACAGCAACGTTATTCAATCGAAGCGACCCAGCATCACTACTTAAGCCTGTCATTAATAGTTTATGCGCCTTTTTAAAATCTGATAATGAAGCATATTTAAAATCAAATGCATAATCATAAACTTTAATTGCATTTTTCACTTCAAGAATATCTTGCTCTGGCCCAAAGATTGGTACACCATCAATCAAATCGGTGACTTGTTCAACGGAAAGAGTATTTCCTTCGATTGCCAAAGAAGCCTGGATGGTTTTAACTCGATTTGACTTCCTCAATGATACTTCAGGTTTAGTCATTTTCAAACCATCAAGCTCACCTAACAGCTGCATAATGCGCATTGAGGCATTTAATATGGAGGTGGTAATTGTAAATGGAGGCTTCTTCATACAGTGATAGTATCATATGATACTATCACTGCCAAGAAAAATGATACTATTTGGCCAAAGCTGCTTCTAACTCATTGTTTTCACTCATCTCAACCACGATATCGCAGCCACCAATGAATTCACCCTTCACATATAACTGAGGAATGGTAGGCCATTGTGAAAATTGCTTAATGCCTTCGCGCAATTCAGGATCTTCTAATACGTTAACATCTTTATAGCTCGCGCCATGCTGTTTAAGAATTTGCGCAACGCGTCCTGAAAAACCACATTGTGGAAAATCAGACGTTCCCTTCATAAATAACACTACGTCGTTTTCGTCGATAATTGCTTGGATTTTTTCATTAATACTCATGTTGTCTCTCACTTATTTTGATTCGGCTGGTGTTAAGGTTTTCATCGATAAGGCGTGTATTTCATTACCCATCTTCTCGCCCAAGGTGGCATAGACCATGCGATGACGCGCCATGGTGTTTTTGCCTTCAAATTCATTACAGATAATCACTGCTTCAAAATGGTGGCCATCACCATCGACAGACACCTGACTTTCAGGTAACCCTTGCTTGATCCACTCGGCTATGGTTTCGGCTTGCATCATATCAACGCCCTTATACTGTTTATTTGGCGCACACTATACCACATAACTCAGCTTCCTGAATAGCATACTTTTTAAGGCGTTACCTGAGATTCACCAGCTGCGGGCTCTTTTTTCGCTTCACTAACAACATTTGTGCCCGCGGTGTTTTGCGCAAACAAATGACTACGTGGAAGCTGACGTGGCGCAATTAATTTCTCAGACGCTAAATACTCTAATGCATCATCATTCAGACCACCCAAACCAACCTTATCCAGTTGAAGTAGGCGCTGAAAATAACTCTTACTAGAATCTTGGCGGAACTTAGCGCCGTAGTTTAATAAATATTTAATCATGTTCTCGGCACCATCACCATCATCAAAATGCATGGAAATACTTTGTACCGCGGTATCAAGGTACGAGACATCAACACCTGGCTTAGTTAAATCAGCTACTGAAATTAAGCCCAACCCTTTAACATGCTCGAGAAACTCAAAGTTATAATTAGAAATTGCACAACCTATAACAGTCGATGTACCACTAGAGTTACACCAACGCACATCAGCACCATTTTGCAGCAAAGCCTCCCAAACCTCTCTAGACGCATCATATGATAGAGCAGCTGCGAGTGGTGACTGGAAGGCCTCTTGACTTACATTGCAATTCGCACCCATCTCAATTAACCCTAGGCATTTAGTAGTATTCCCCGCGCTCATCACATCAACAAGGTATGACTGTGATGAGTCAGCCCCTAAATCTAGACTCAACCCTCTATCAAGCAGCAACTGAACAACACTCAATTCAGCATAACTCACGGCTGCTTTCAAAGGGGTAGAACCGTATTCATCAGCTGTATTAATGTCGGTTGTAACACCCAGCAAGCAATCAACAACAGCTAAATTATTTTGCATACAAGCTAGATGCAACGCTGACTTACCCCGCCTGTTACATGCATCAGGATTAGCACCTGCATCGAGTAACAGCTGCACATACTGTGGGTGATTTACCACGGCTATATGCAATGCCGTGTCTCCATTACGATCAGCAAAATTCAAATGATCAACATCAACAGCAGCAATCACTCGCGTTATTAGCTCATCAAGTAATTCGCGTTCTGAGTCTTTCGGTACACTTTTCAACAGCACCATTAATAATGAGCCATCACTTGGATTTAATGTGTCAGGGTTCGCACCATGATCCAGCAGTGTTTTAACCATTGCGAAAGATCCAAGGCTAGCTGCCTGTGTAATCGCTACTTCATCATAAGCATTTGGTGCATTTACATCTATTTTTTCACATCTCATCAATAGATCCAGCAATTCTGGATTATCACTGCGAATGGCTTCAGTTAACGCACCTTCGGTATTTGCACCCATTGCCAATAGCTTTTCAACAACTGTCATCATTTCCTTTTCAATTGCTACAGATAGTAATGTTTGATTAAATCGATTTTCACTATTCATATCTACTGCGTGATGCGCCAACAGATACATGACAATACTCTCTTGCCCAGCCTCAAGCGCTGTAAAAATAGGCGACTCGTTATCGCCAGCTTGATGGCAAGCATCAAAGGCTGCCGAGCATGTCAGTATCTTAACCATGTCAAATTGATTTCTTTTAATGCAATGATTGAGAATGGTATTACCATCGAATACCGCGTAAATATCAGCCCCACGCTCAATCAAATACGGTAAGATATCGAGATTACCCGCCCCGCAAGCAATAACTATTGCACCATCTCCATCATCAGTAAAAGACGAATTAATATCTGCACCAAGATCTTCAAATAATACTTTTGCTCCCTCATTAAAATGCGAGTAGATTGCAACAGCAGCATTAACCCTAGGGTCGGGGTTTTTGAGCTTGGCACCTAACGAAATCGCTAATCGTAGCATGTGTAAATCAGCACGCTGAACAGCCATGCTAAGCACCGTATTATGATCATCGTCTTCCGTGTTGATATCATAGCCATTCCCTACCAACGCAGAGATTAAATCGTAATCAGCAGAACTGGCAGCAATGTGTAATAATGTGGAATTTTTTTCATGCCCTCTTACCTCAACGCCTACTTTATCAACACCAAATTCAATATTAAGTGCTTTAATAGCTGAATCAAGCTCATTATCCTTTTCTAAACCTATTATTTCGAGACCTAGCAACACATGATCAGTATCACTAGGCGCTTGCGTTGCATAACCAAACGATTGAAATAACTTAATTGCTGTATCACTGTCACTACTATCAAGCTCGCTCAGATTGGTAACACCACCATTTAAATATTGCCATTGATTTGTTCCAGGATGCAAAGCAAGTGCTGATTGATGCGACATAGAATTAAACTTTATTGCAACATTCTTTTTAAACAGCAAGGCTTTTATGCGCCCTAAGTACTCAGTCAACTGGTGCTTGGTTAGTGCTATTGAGGAACTGTGCACTCGTTGGGGTGCCACGTTTTGCTGATCAACAACACACTTTTGATGTCCGGTCGTTTCATCAGTTGAAATATACACCATGAGTTGACCATATATTTTTCCAGACTTTCCCGTCGCATCTACCGAATCTAACTCATAATCAATCGTAGTGTTCCCTATAAAATCAGGCTTCGCCTCAACAATAACTTCACTGGTTGGCGTAATTGTTACGGCAACGTCTTCACTGGCGTAGTTATAAGGGCTTACTATTTTTCCATCCTTAGCACGCAGATCAACCGCACCTACCCACTTGCCCGCTCCATCTTGAGACATATCGGAAGCTGCATTAAACCGCTGCAATAACAACGGTGAAGATTCTGGGTGGTAGCGATAAAAATGCTGATTAAATGCCCCAGGAAAAATACCCTCAAAATTGCCTGGACCATGCTGCATAGCTATTTGCTCAAACAGTGCTGATACTTCTAAAAACATGCGCTGATCTGAAGATAATGATTCAAGCCTTGATGCAATACACAACTGCCTTTCATCGGAGGACATCGCCATTTCTGCTTCAGTCGCTTGAAGATATTGATGCACCCCTTGAGTCGCCGCCGCAATATCAACACGGTCATCTATGCATTGTTCTATAAACCGCAGTCTCTGAAAAAATTGATCTGTTTGCTGACATAATATGGCATTGGCATAAGCACTTGATAGCCCAAAGCACACCCCGCCAAGCTCGATACCATATAATTCATTGATAATTCGAGTATAAACAACACCTCTAACACGCACATTTATCTCCGCATATAATATATTAATTGTATTACATAATATTACCATTTTACTATTAATATACTATTATATGGCAAAGCATGTAGGTAAACCCATGCTGTAGCTAGGCACTTTTCGTTAAGGGATAAATCTCAGCGCAGCCACCAAATCGGGTGATGTGGCAGCTATCTTTCCATAAATAGCCTCTTTAAGGCGATCGTCATAATGACAACCCGGATCATGAATAAAATCAACTATTTCTTGTAAGATATTATCACGAGCAAATTCTGTTACTGGATCACCCGTTGAAAACTTAGCTTGAACCGCTTCGATCGTTTGTAACATAATATTAAAATGCTGCTCTGGCGGAATAACAATATGATTACTCTCTGCATACAAACCAAGATCACACAATACCTCAGTGGCACTTTGACGCAAAAACAATCGCCATGATTTGTAGCTTTCTGGCTTCACTTGATGCTCTGCATAAGCAACCTCACCCGGGGTAAGCAATGCTTTATACCCGCTCAACTCGCGATCAGTCTTTATTTGCTGAAAAAGCAAATTATGTAACACGACTGAATACCCCACCTTTAACGAACAATTACCGGCATTTTGCAGTGTTTTATCAATAGCACAAACACGCTCTAAGCCTAAGTCTTTTGCTAACCCAGGCAAAGACTCATCTAACGAGACCATATAATCTTTTTCTTTGCTAACACTCTGTATCTCGCTTAGCCATGACGCATCTTGCAGCTTAGTTATATCTTTAATGTGAAAAAAATTGATGGATGAACTGCCACCTTCGCCTTGATTGCTATAGGCTAAATAATACAAGCCATCTAATTTAAACACCGACAGTGTTATAGCATGGCCACTCCAGCCTGAACTTAAGCTAACCATTTGCTCTCGATCCAAGCATTCTTGTAGTTGCTCAATGCTATACTCCCTTTCCATTTGCAGTAAATCACCCGAGATTGACTGCCATCGATCTTTTTCAGCGCCCCCCTCCATTCTCGCTATATATTTATCAGTGTGAAAACGTATCGCATTAACTGCAACGTTAGTCGCTATGCCTTCATTACTTTCATGCACCGTATGAGCATCAACCGCATAAGATACATTTTTCACACCCACCAACATACTATTAGCATTAACTTGATTGTTTAAAAAGGTAAACCCACCTTTAAATCGCCTGACTTGTTGGCGATTACTTAATAAGCGAGCATCAAAAGGAGGACGTGCTGATAATGGCCCTGCATCTGAACGTTTAGTCTCAGCAAAAAGTCCTGGACCCGATATGGCCTGCATTAATTCAGAAGTGCCGTAGCCATGTTGATTACACAACTCCAGAAACTCTTTAGCATACTCGCGATCTATATCATCAATGTTTGTTACAGCCGCTTTGGTTTTAATATACAAATAGGCCGCTCGACAATCCGCCTTTGCTAAATCAAAAGCATCGGCCAATGACAACCCAGGGAACAATCGAGAAAATGAGGTCATATCACCCAGGTCAGCCGCGCGTCGGTCGTAATACTCTGCAAATGCTTCATTTTTTTCACAGCCATAACCATTACTATACATATCCGCTAGCATAACAGTCACCACAGCATCATCCTGCAGATACTTTTTATGCATATCACTAACAACTTTAAATATTTCAATCGGCGTATCTTCTCTCAACTCACCAGATAAACTAAAAGCAAGTCCACATGCCATAAGTGGGCTAAAGACACTACCGTATCGGCCGGAAGCTAATAATTGAGCATAACCCATTTGTACGGCAATGGATCGATTACCTTTTTGATAGGCGATTTGACAAAGTGTCGCCTCTTCATGCATCAGTGCCTCAGTCTTGCCCGCTTCTGGTATAAGGTTTAGCATTTTATAATAACCATAAGCGGCATCGGCTTTGCTAGGGTTCTGTGAAAATATTAATCGACTCAATGCCAGTAATTCACCATTATCTTCCTCCTGCAATTCAATGATACATGCAGTAGTTGATGTTATACGATTAAGCTCTGCTGTATAATCTTCACGATATCCAGGGTCTAATCGTTTAATCATTTCCAGTTGTTGCTGCGCCCATCGCACGTAATGGTAAGTCATCAGCTTTCGTTGCTCACTGCCAGGCGGTGTAGCATGAAACAATGATGCCACTAATACGTCACGACTATTGTGTAATGCAAAATCAAGTATATTCGCGCTTGGAAAGCTTTCAGCATGCGCTTGCATACACTGCCCTAGTGTTTCTCTATCATATATGGAAGTACTAAGCTGTAAGCTGCAAAGCAGATTCAAATAAGCCATTAAATCTGTTTGATTCACTAATTGCGATATATAAGTTTGCGCACGATGCGACGCTTTAGTGTCTGCAGTAATATCTACCACCTTCCACGGAATAGCAGCTACTGCATCACGTTGCTCTTTAGATAAGATACCACCAAAGGCAGGTATCAGCCTTTTCAAACGAACCAAGTTGCTTGAACGCAAACCAACGCGCGGCAAGTGCACGTACCAACCAGGACTGCGTTCGTAAATATCTAAATAACTCTGCAGTAGACACCTAGGAACCACCGGCATGCTAACTGCTGGCACCGGCACAGGCTCCATAACCGCAAGCCTCTCAGCCAGCACCTCATTGAGTAACTCGTATTTGCTCTGTAACTCAGGTAGAGATTCAGGGTGGCATTGACTCGCTTTGCGATACAAGGCTGCTAATGCTGCACTGTTGTAGGTTGCTCTCGACATCTGGACTATTCATATTTTATTATACTGACCCATTATTATAATCAGCAGCTATTAAGCAATAATTAAGAGCAAATCATCTAAAGCAAATAAATAGCTATAAAATTCAGTAAGTTACTGGACTGCTATTAAGTTACACTAGCGCTTTTAATTTTTGGTGTAAATATGTACAATTGTTCACAATTAACTGAGAGAAATATATGTTACCAAGATTATCCAGCGCTCGGGCTACTAGCTTCTACCGCCTTTTTTCGGCCTCACCACTGACAAATACACTACCCATCATCGAGGATAAATCATTATCAACGCATCAGTGGTACAAGGTGCTGCTTGACAATCAGCCTAACTATGCCGCACTTGATATTGAAAAAGCCATTGACCAACAACCCACAGCTGCGCAATTTGTTGAATCAGTTGATTTAGTCGGGCAACATAGCCTGGATCATCTCTCTCCCGACATGAAATTAATTGGCTTTCATGGTGCCAGTATTAATAGCCTACCCATGCTTTTCCCGGCGATAAGCCAGCTGCTCCGCAACCAAAGGAGCCACCATAGCGCTAGCAATCCTGATAATCAGTGCCTGCATATTGCAGACAATTTAGCTGCTGCATGTCACTACAGTCGCATTAATAGCGTGTCTTTATCCGGTTACACTAACCCCACCCACTACGATTTAGGCTTGATTTTTGTTGTTTTCACTACACTAGTTACTCAAAAAGAATTAGCTCCGTTAACACGTCGCGCCTTAATGGGGCATGACTACAAGAGAAATATATCACGTCGAAGAGGTAATGAAATGCTAATCCCTCACGAGATGTTCAACGCTTTTTCTATGCTACCTCTCTATAAAACACCTGCTGTGAAACGCATAACGCCGCTCAAGGAAGGTGCAGTCGTTCACATTGACGGCACACCTCATCTCTGGAAAGATGGCAAGGTAATGACAACTGAAGGTCAACTCGACTTAAGGCCTGGCGCGTAATACACACCAAAACTTTTCCTGACATTCACCAGCCGCATTTATAGGAGCTACTAGAATATTTTGTACCCACACGGTGAGTTGTGTATAATCCGCCTATTCCAACCGCCTATAATTGCTAAGGATTTGACCAAATGACCTTTGTTGTCATCGATAAATGCATCAAATGTAAATATACCGACTGTGTCGAAGTGTGTCCCGTCGACTGCTTTCATGAAGGTCCTAATATGCTGGTGATCGACCCTGAAGAGTGCATTGACTGCAATCTCTGTGTACCAGAGTGTCCGATTGATGCCATTTTAGCAGAGGATGATCTCAGTGATGAGCAAGCGCCCTATCTTGAACTGAATGAACGATTAAGCCAAAAGTGGCCGGTAATCACGATAAGGAAGGATCCGCCAGCGGATGCTAAGCAATGGGACGACGTACCAGATAAGTTGAAGCTTTTAGAGGAGTAATTGTTTCGCATCACAGATCACGTTAAGGCTTGGTGTGCAGCGAGATAGTGAAAAGTACGCCAAGGCTTGGCGTGCAACGAGGCAGTAAAAAAGGAGAGACTAGACGTGAAAGAGGGAATTAATAATGAGCGGCATTCAGAAACCAAGCAAAAAATCGGCGTGCAACGAAGCATTAAAAGAATTGCCATTTTAGGGACCGGCGATGAAATTATCAACGGTGATATACTCAACACTAATGCACAGCGTATTGCACAATTATTAATAGAGCACGACATGCAGCCCGGCAATCATATGGTAGCTGCTGATTGCGACCACGACTTATTAACCTCAATGGAATACTTATTAGCCAGTCACGACGCACTGATTACCATTGGCGGTTTAGGCCCGACCTCTGATGATATTACACGCTTTGCACTTGGAAAAGCGGTACACCAAGCCTTGAAGTTTGATGACGACAGCTGGCAAATGATTCAAGATCGGCTCAATAAATTTAAACTGGATATACCTGTATCGAACAAGCAGCAATGTTTGTTTCCACAAGAAGCCGCTATCTTACCGAACCACTACGGCACTGCTAATGGTTGCAAATGCAAAACGCAAGATGGCACCGTAGTATACATGTTGCCAGGGCCACCGAACGAATGCATACCCATGTTTGAACAACACGTGTTACCGGACCTGATCAAACAAAAATTTCCTGCAGTAATTCACCGCCAAAGCTGGTTATTATTGGGCGTTAGTGAAGGCATGGTGGCAGAAACCTTAGATGAAATAGTGCAAGATACCGCGGTCGACATTGGCTACCGTGTTGACTACCCCTACTTAGAAGTTAAATGCCATAGCAACGACAACCGTGCTTTACAGCAGGTATATAACAATATTATGCAGGTAGTAGGCGATCAAGTCATTAGCGAAAAGCGCCAAAAAGCCAGTGAGCAACTGGCGCACTGGATTGAGCAACACGACATTCAGTTACATATTGAAGACCCCATCACTGGCGGTCGTTTAGAGTTGTTGCTGCACACGCCAGACAATAACAATAAGATCAGCTTTTATGCCGACACCAATGATGCGACAGGTATCCATATAACACTGTCAGGTTTTGATAGCTATTGGCAAAAAAACGATAAGATTGACCTAGACAGCATTAACGTAACGATTAACTGCGACGGCACGGTAATTGATCACACGATCAAGGTCCCCTATCGCGGTAAGCGCATGCCAGGTATGGCGTGCGAATCAATTTGTTGGTATGTATTGAACGAATTAACAAGGATGCTTGACCATGACCCTGAGTCACTACACACCGCCTAATAAAACTTTATGGCAAGGTCGAAATGATGATGCTGACCAACGGCTTTTTAATCATATTCATTTACTTGACCTACAGAGTATTGTAGAAACATGCAGCGATAAAACCTATGCACTGTTAGGTTTTTGCTGTGACGAAGGCGTACGCCGTAATGAAGGTCGTATCGGCGCAGCTCAAGGGCCATTTGCCTTACGCCAGGCATTAGCCAACTTGCCAATGCACACAGCCTTTAATATCGTTGATGCGGGTGATATTCATTGTGAAGATGAAGATTTAGCCGTAGCGCAACAGCAACTCGCTCACGCAACAGCGCAATTACTTAATCACGGTTACCAGCCTATCCTGTTGGGTGGTGGACATGAGATTGCATGGGGACATTATCAAGGGCTATCTCAAGCGAAAAAAACCGATAACTTAGCCATGGTAAACTTTGATGCGCATTTTGATATGCGCCCTTTATTAGAAGATGACAAAGGCAGTTCCGGCACACCGTTTTTACAAGTGGCTAATCACTGCGATCAGCTCGATATACCCTTTAATTACAGTGTGATTGGCACTCAATTTATTAGCAACACTCCCAGCCTATATGAAACTGCTAAACAACATAATGTAAATCATTTTAGTGCGCAGGCTTGTATCGAAAAACCCGATCAAGTGTTGCAGTATTTACAGACGGTCATCGATCAGCACGATGCAATTTATTTAACCGTTTGCATGGATGTATTTTCTGCTGCCTTTGCACCAGGAGTAAGCGCCGTCAATCCTGCCGGGGTAGCGCCGTGGCATATTCGCAATATGATTCGCTTATTAGCACGCAGCGATAAACTGATTAGCTGTGATATTGCTGAGTTATCGCCTTGTCATGACCAACAACAATTAACCGCTAAATGTGCGGCGAATATTCTCAGCGAGGTGTTGTATGCCTAATACCACCACCTATTACAATGCCAACTTAGTCACCTGCACTAACGATAGCGATTACGGAATCATTGAAAATGGCGTCATTGTGGTTGAAGACAATAAAATCAAATGGCTAGGCACTGTTTCAGATTTACCAAATGAATATCAAAAGGATGTAGACCTTAAAGGCCGATGGGTGACACCGGCGCTTATCGATTGCCATACGCATTGCGTATATGCTGGTAATCGCGCCAAAGAATTTGAGATGCGCCTAACCGGCATTAGCTATGAAGACATTGCCAAACAAGGTGGTGGCATAGTATCAACGGTTAAGGCTACTCGCGCGGCTTCTGAAGACGAACTATTAGCCGCGTCAATACCGCGCGTCGAACACTTAATCGCTGAAGGTGTCGGTGTGATTGAAATTAAATCCGGTTATGGATTGGATTTAGAAACTGAATTAAAGATGTTACGTGTGGCACGCAAGATTGGTGAACTATTACCGATTACCGTGCGTACGACTTTTTTAGGTGCGCATGCCCTGCCCGCTGAATACCAAGATAAGCAAGCTTATATTGATTATGTCTGCGATACCGTTATGCCTGCGGTTGTCGAACAACAGTTAGCAGATCATGTCGATGTATTTTGCGAATCGATTGGTTTTGATATTGCACAAACCAAACAAGTCCTGCAGAAAGCACACAACCTTAATTTAGCTATAAAAATACACGCTGAACAGCTTAATAATTTAGGCGGCAGCCTATTAGCAGCAGAATACGGCGCGCTGTCTTGCGATCATTTGGAATACCTTGATGAAGCAGGCGTTAAAGCCTTAGCTAAAGCTGGCACTGTTGCCACTTTACTGCCGGGTGCTTTTTACTTCTTAAAAGAAACAAAAAAACCACCGATTGATTTATTACGCCAACACAATGTACCGATGGCGATTGCCACTGATTGCAACCCCGGCAGCTCACCTACCACATCATTATTGCTAATGATGAATATGGCTTGCACTTTATTTGGCATGACGCCGCTTGAATCATTGCTGGGTGTCACTAAAAATGCCGCCAAAGCGTTAGGCTTAGATCACAGCCATGGCCAATTAGCGATTGATAAAACGGCGGACTTTGTTGCATGGGATATTGAACATCCCGCCGAACTCAGTTACCGCTTAGCGAATAACCCACAGTTAACACGATACAAACCAGGAGACCATTAAACGATGACCACAGCGACACCAGACAGAACACAACAACGCCATATTAAAGCGAAAACCGGCACTGAACTTGAATGTAAATCATGGTTAACCGAGGCTCCGCTTCGTATGCTTATGAACAACCTTGATCCTGAAGTGGCAGAGAACCCCAATGAATTAGTGGTGTATGGCGGCATTGGTCGTGCCGCACGTAATTGGCCGTGCTTTGATAAAATTGTTGAACGTTTAAAGCTGCTAGAGAAGGATGAAACGCTGATTGTGCAATCTGGTAAACCGGTGGGCGTTTTAAAAACGCATGAAGATGCACCGCGCGTTTTAATTGCCAACTCTAATCTTGTACCACATTGGGCGACGTGGGAAACGTTCAATAAACTCGACAAGGCCGGTTTAATGATGTTTGGTCAAATGACTGCTGGCTCATGGATTTATATTGGCAGCCAAGGCATTGTGCAAGGAACATATGAAACATTTATGGAGGCTGGACGCCAACATTACAACGGTGATCTTAGCGGTAAATGGGTCTTAACCGCTGGCTTAGGTGGTATGGGTGGCGCGCAACCATTAGCTGCCACCATGGCTGGAGCTTGCATGATAGCGATTGAATGCGACCCTGATCATATCCAAAAACGATTAGATACTAAGTACTTAGATCGCTCAACTAAATCATTAGATGAGGCATTAGCCTGGATTGAAGAGGCTTGCAGTGACAAAAAAGCTATATCTGTCGGGCTATTAGGTAATGCAGCAGATGTGTTACCTGAACTAATAAAACGTGGCGTTAAACCGGATATGGTAACCGATCAAACCAGTGCACATGATCCACTAAATGGTTACCTACCTTCAGGCTGGTCACTAGAAAAAGCTATCGAAGAACGCAAATCAAACCCCGAAAAAGTAGTGCTTGCCGCCAAGCAATCAATGAAAACACATGCTGATGCCATGCTGGCATTCCATCAACAAGGCATTCCGACATTCGATTACGGTAACAATATCCGACAAATGGCATTAGAAATCGGTTGCGCACACGCCTTTGATTTTCCAGGATTTGTACCGGCGTATATACGGCCTTTATTTTGTGAAGGCATTGGCCCCTTCCGTTGGGTAGCGCTATCTGGTAACCCAGAAGACATTTATAAAACCGATGCAAAAATAAAAGAATTGATACCTGACAATCCCGGCTTGCATCGTTGGATTGATATGGCGCAACAAAAAATTCAGTTTCAAGGATTGCCTTCACGTATTTGTTGGATCGGCTTAAAAGATCGTTATCGCATGGGGTTAGCATTTAATGAGATGGTGGCTAATGGTGAGCTCGACGCACCGATTGTGATTGGTCGTGATCATTTAGATTCCGGCTCTGTCGCCTCACCTAACCGTGAGACCGAAGGCATGAAAGATGGATCCGATGCAGTTTCTGATTGGGCCTTATTAAACGCTTTAGTCAGCACTGCAGGTGGAGCCACATGGGTAAGCCTACATCACGGTGGTGGTGTTGGTATGGGCTTTTCGCAACATGCCGGCTTAGTGATTGTTGCTGATGGCACAGAAGCCGCTGCAAAACGATTAGAACGCGTTTTATTTAATGACCCGGCAATGGGTGTTTTGCGTCATGCAGACGCCGGCTATAAAACCGCCACCGATTGCGCCAACCAATTTGGATTAAATCTATGGAAATAGTAGATCAGCAAGCTACAACAACCTTACACCTCAATCCCGGCCATTGCAGCATTGAGCAATTAAAAAAATTGTATCAAGGCGAATACGAATTACAGCTAGACACCGAATATTATAAAGCGGTTCAGGCGTCGATCGACACAGTATCTCAAGTGCTTAAAAATGGTCAAACAGTATATGGCATTAATACCGGCTTTGGTCTTATGGCGCATACATCAATTGATCATGATCAACTATCAGAACTGCAAACTAAATTAGTGCGCTCGCACACCGCTGGTGTCGGCGCTTATTTAGATGCCAATATTTCACGCTTAGTAATGATATTAAAAATTAACTCATTAGCACAAGGTTATTCCGGTGTTAGGCCTATCGTAATCGATACCATGATTAAGTTATTTAATGAAAACTTAATCCCCTGCATACACAGTCAAGGGTCCGTAGGCGCCAGCGGTGATTTAGCCCCCCTCGCCGATTTAGCCAGTGTGTTAATTGGTGAAGGCGAAGTGCATTACAACAATGAAATCATTGCGGCTAAATCTGCATTAAAATTAATTCACAGCGAGCCTTTGCAGTTAGTACCCAAAGAAGGTTTGGCATTATTAAATGGCACACAGGCCTCCACAGCAGTTGCGTTAGCCGCGGTATTCCGCACACAAAAATTATTTGACTGGGCACTAATCAGTGGTGCGATGAGTGTCGATGCGATTTGCGGTTCAACCATACCCTTCGACGAGCGCATACATGCGATACGCAAACAACCAGGGCAAATTGAAGTAGCCAAACAATTACGTAACTTATTAGCTGGCAGCTCAATACGTCATGCGCACTTAGCCTGTAATAAAGTCCAAGATGCGTATTCATTTCGTTGCCAACCGCAAGTGATGGGCGCTTGTCATGATCAGATCAAACATGTGTTTTCCGTTCTTCACCAAGAGGCTAATGCCGTCACCGATAACCCATTAATATTTGCAGCCGATGATGAGATCATATCCGGTGGTAATTTCCACGCTGAGCCCGTTGCTTTCGCTGCGGATAATTTAGCATTAGCCATCGCTGAAATTGGCTCGATAAGTGAGCGTCGACTTGCGCAATTAGTTGACCCGCACTTTTCACAACTGCCTGCTTTCTTAGTGGAAAACGGTGGAATTAATTCTGGCTTTATGATCCCACAAGTCACTGCCGCTGCATTAGTCAGTGAAAATAAAATGCTGTCACACCCCGCCAGTGTTGACACGATTCCTACTTCAGCAAACCAAGAAGATCATGTCTCAATGGCCACACATGGTGCAGTACGATTACATCGCATGTGTGATAATTTGGAGCACATTATTGCGATTGAATTATTAGCTGCCGCACAAGGTTTGGATTTTAGAGCGCCACTAAAAACATCGGAACGATTACAGCAAGTGCATAAAGATGTTCGACAACGGGTGCCGCATTATGATGAGGATCGACGGTTTAGTGAAGACATAGCTGCCATACGAAGCTTAGTATCAACCTCGTAGTCTTGTTGGCGTTACTCTATCTGCGTTTGCTCCTGGCACAGTTGGACTTGTTGATGCAGTCCTAGAGCCCGTCGGTGGTGGTGGCGTTTGCGGTGGTGTATCTGGCCCTGCTACAAATAACGCTGAGGGATTGCTGCCGGCTGAGGCTGGTCTCTTTAGTTCATCCTGAGCGGTCATGTGTCTAGCTGCAGCAACTTTGCTTAAAGAACGACGCCTTATTGCGCCGCTACGATCAGCTTTAGGAGTGATTTGATGCGCTGGTCTTGCATCCTTTTCCTCTTTACTTGCTAAAGCAGAAGAATCACCTTTAATCTTAGCAGCTTCCGCTGCAGCAATAGTCTTAGCTTTCACAATCCACTTCATACTCGTAACCCCGGCACCATCCTCCTTTGACTCCAAGCTTTGAGCTGAGTTGTTTCCAATAAAATGATCTTTAGCCTTTTTATCGGAATTATCACGGATTTTTTTATCGGCACCTTTAGATAGTAAGTAATCAATAGCGCCGATATTACCTTTGTGAGCTGCCATCATTAAAGCCGTCTCACCTGCCGAATTAACCGCATTTACGTGCATGCCCTCAGCTTCAACACATTTGTGAATTAATTCTATAGGCGCATTAGCCTTAATAGCTAACATTAATAGATTATCATTATTTTTGTTTTTTAATGGTTTAAAATCAAAACGATTAAGTAATGCACTAAAAGTTTTTTTATCACTTGTTTTTAAACAATTACTAGCTATTTTTAATAATTTACCTTCAACAGCCGGAGTGACGGTGAACTTAATGTTATCCCCCACTGCTTTAAGGATATGACGAGCTAATTTATGATTCTCCTTGGTGCTATCATTATTTAATAGGTCTCGACATACTTTTAATATCGCTATTGAATTTGAATCATCAAATTCAAAATTTTCACTTTTTACTAATTCAACCAAAGAATCTAATTTATTATTTGCTACTGCGTATTGAATTAAATTCGTCGAGATACCTTTCTTATCAGTTATAAAATCATTATCCAGCCAGCAGGATAAGTCACCCAAATCAACCTTTCGACTAATCGCAGCCTGTAATATTTGTGGGTATAATTCATTCAGCACTGCAGTTTCATCCTCAAGCGAAGATGCAATGCCAAACTCCTCTGAGGCAGGTAAAACTGCTGCTCGGGCACATCGCTCAGCAAGCTCCTCTGGCTGCTGAACACTGACACCATCTAAAGCGGATTGTAAATTTCTTAACTCATTGAGATATTCACTCATTGAAGGCATAACGCACACTCTCTGTTATTTATTACATTATGATCATATTGTACATTTTAAGAGTTATCAGAACCTTAGGCTTTTTCTTAGGTAGGAGATATTGACTATATAGCCCTATATTATAGTGTAACAAGCATGTAACCCATTGATTTTTTGATATGCCTGCTGTATATCTCCGCCGGAGGGACCCCGGTGTTTTGATACGCTAACAGCATGGTAGTATGATAAAGCTAGTATTTAGGTTGTATATAAGCTAACGCATTGTAATTGAGTAGAGGATATTTGTATGTCTAGACCAGGAGCAGGAACCAATATTGAAGACAGGCTACGAGAACATACGCGTGTAACCCGCCAACATGCCGCACAACGATCTGCGCAAGCAAAAGA
Organism: Coxiellaceae bacterium; assembly: GCA_029212885.1. Classification (GTDB taxonomy): domain Bacteria; phylum Pseudomonadota; class Gammaproteobacteria; order Coxiellales; family Coxiellaceae; genus JARGNX01. The sequence continues at coordinate 448,208 of JARGPC010000002.1, read as the reverse complement.
AATTAATGACCTATTTAAGTCTCTAGAAGACCAACTCAGCTGCACATCCAAAGTAGCAATCCACGGCTCAAAACTCATCAGTGCCGGCATCTGTTCTCTGCTGATGGCAATAATTGAAGCCGCACCGGAAACTGTTGGTACAAAAATCCCTTATGCGGAACCAGCCAGTGATTTTGTTGCCTCATTTATCGGCTCCAATTTACCCAGTAAATTACATGTAAAGCTCTGCCAAGCTTATAGCTATTGCCAATCGCAGCCAGAAAAAAAAGCCATACTGGATGACTATATCAAGGTGCTGATTGATCGTAACAGTAACCCTGAACGTGCAGATGCGCCGCACAGCGAAAAGCGTATAAAATTTCAAACAGCAGAGTTTTGGGCTCGCGATGAAACGGTCGACTACATTGCCGGCACTCTCACCAGCGTACTCAATAGCAATATCACCAAGACGGCATTATTATTTGCTGTTGAAACATTTTACGAACCCGAAAATATTGTACATAAAGGATTGTTGAATATTACCGCTATAGCTGCTTATTTCGTAATACAAAAACCGGCCGTTAAAATTATCGCGCCAATCGTAGGCACAATCGTTCACGCTGTTGGCTATGTATTATGTAATGGTTGCAGCCGACGCAAATCTAAAACAGCAAACACGACCAGGGGGCTTGAAATGGGGCTTTTATGCTCCACTAGACCAGGAACTAAAACTGATGAAACAGCACATGACGAGGACAAGAAATATAACACATTTGAGCCGGGTAACAGCTTATAATTTTCCATTAATGTCCTATACTGATTGCAGTTATAACACTCATGAGATAGCACAATGCCACTCTCGCTTGTCGACACATTCAAAAAAACACCCTTAGTAAAAACCTTACAGCTAAACAGTAGCTTATCACTTGTCGATTTTGTTAACTTGCATCGCGATCAAATCAACAGCTGCATAGACAGCTCTGGTGGAATATTAATTCGCGGATGCCCGCTGCAAGCAGAACAAGAATTTCAAACCATTACCGAGAGTCTTTTTGGGCCTTGCTTAGAATATATCGGTGGTGTTAGCCCTCGGCAAAAACGCAAACAACAAGTCTACAACTCAACCTACTTAGCCAGCGACATGATCATACCTCAACATAGAGAAATGTCATATCTACCAGAATACCCGGATCGTATTAACTTTTACTGCCAAATACCAGCTCAATCCGGTGGTGAAACACCTGTTACTGATTTTGCCACCGTGTATACAGATTTACTTCAAAAACAACCGGAGTTAATGCAAAGGCTAAACAACACAGGTGTTTTAATAAACAAAGTCTACTACGACAGTGATTTTTTAAAAAAACATCTGGGAATTGAAAGTTACTGGGGATGGCGCGAATGCTTTCAATGCACTTCTCATACGGAACTCGATAAGGTTGGCAAACAACTCGGTGTTGAGTTTCAACACCACCCAGGTTACTCCGCAATGATAGTCACAGTTCCGATAGCTACGGCACATCCTCTACATAACAACCCTGTATTTTTTCCAAATCTTTATTTAAATAAAAGAACGCTATACAAATATTTTGAACTCAGTGAATCTAATCAATTATTTCTCACAAAATTAGATACCTTCGTCCAAACTCAAGATGGTGATATTTACACTGGTGACGGAAGCTTGATACCAGAATATTTTATTCATGATTTTCATAAGTCCGTAGTTAAAAACACGCACGCCTTTGATTGGCAAGCTCACGATTTACTATTGCTTGATAATAACTGGCTAGGCCATGGCCGCACCAAATTTATTGGTGAAAATAGAACCCTATGGGCGTGCATGAATAATGTGGTAACGTAGCTAGCTCGCGAACAGACATCCTTGTCTTCGTACTCCTTCACCTCCGCGTATCATACGCCGCTCAAAAGGCAACCCTGGCACCCTTACTTGCCATGGCTGCATGATCGCGTCAGACTAATCTACTTCGCAAATAAATCCACAAACACATTAACGTCCATAGCTTCAAGTGCAGCTTGATCATCACAAGCGGCAACGATCTTATCGACTTGTGCTGCATCAAACTGGGTAGCAAGGTTGCGTTTGTACTTTGCTTCCAATACAGGAATACCTTCTTCACGACGGCGACGGTGACCAATCGGATATTCCACAGCAATTTGTTCTGTTGAGCTACCATCCTTAAAGAATACTTGAATGGCATTAGCAATCGAACGTTTTTCAGGTTCGTGATACTCAGCGCTATAGCGTGGCTCTTCAACCACCACCATTTTTTCACGCAACGCATCAACACGTGGATCGCTAGCAACATCATCTTCATAATCTTCTGCTACTAAATTACCTTTGAGCAGTCCAATTGCCACCATATACTGCAAACAATGATCACGATCAGCAGGATTGTGCAGCTCACCTTCTTTACTAATAATACGAATCGCCGATTCATGTGTGGTTAACACGATTTTTTCAATATCACCTAAGCGATCTTTGATTTGATCATGCAGTGTTACCGCACACTCAACCGCTGTTTGTGAATGGAACTCAGCTGGGAATGAAATCTTAAATAACACATGCTCCATCACATATGAACCATAATCACGCTGGAATTTAAATGGTTGGCCTTTAAATAACACATCATAAAAACCCCAAGTCGGCGCACTTAATACACTGGGGTAACCCATTTCACCTGTCATCGCAATCATGGCTAAACGCACGGCGCGTGATGTAGCATCACCCGCTGCCCATGATTTACGTGAACCAGCATTCGGTGCGTGACGATAAGTACGCAAGCTTTGTCCATCAACCCACGCCAAAGATAATGCATTCAATAATTGGTCACGATCAGCGCCCAGCATCTTAGCCACCACAGCCGTGCTTGCGACCTTAACCAATACCACATGATCTAAACCAACGCGGTTAAAACTGTTTTCCAGTGCAATGACACCTTGAATTTCATGCGCTTTAATCATTGCAGTTAAAACATCTTTCATGTTTAACGGCGATTCACCATTAGCTACACGTACACGACTTAAGTAATCAGCTACCGCTAAGATACCACCCAGGTTATCCGAAGGGTGCCCCCACTCGGCTGCTAACCATGTATCGTTAAAATCCAACCAGCGAATAATCGCACCAATATTAAACGCTGCTTGCACAGGATCTAATTGATAATCAGTACCAGGCACTTTAGCACCATTGGCAACTGTTGTACCTTCAACAATCGGGCCCAGTAATTTAGTGCACGCTGGAAATTGCAACGCTAACATACCGCAACCCAAGGTATCCATAAGACACAAACGTGCTGTGTTATAGGCTTCATCACTGCTGATCTCGTCATTCAATACGTAATCCGCAATTGCTTGCAGCTCTTTATCGAAATCTGGTTTTACGTTTTTATCCACACGGTTTTGTACTGCTTGTGTCATTATCTACTCCTACGTTTGTGTTCCCGAGATTGCGTAGCAATCATCTGGGGTATATGTATTATTATTCTGGATCCCGGCTCGGGGGCCGGGATGACAACTCTCAGCCGGGATGACAACTCTCAGCCGGGTTGACACTACGTTCTGTCATCTAAAGCCACAAATTCACGTTCATCTGGGCCTGTGTAATCAGCACCCGGGCGAATCAAGCGATTATTCGCACGCTGCTCAAAGATATGCGCCACCCAACCGGATGTACGTGACATCACAAACACCGGTGTGAACATATCCGTTGGAATACCACAAAAATGATAAGCCGATGCGCTATAAAAATCTAAATTGGGGAATAACTTCTTCTCATCCCACATCACTTTCTCAATACGCTCTGAAACGTTATACATCCACTCATCACCCACATGATCCGACAACTTCTTCGCCCATGACTTGATAATATCTGAACGTGGATCAGACACAGTATATACGCGATGCCCAAAGCCCATCACCAATGCTTTATCTTTTAGCATTTGCTTTAAGCCAGTTTCGGCTTCATCCGGTGTTTTAAACATTTCAATCAGGCCTAATGCCGCTTCATTCGCGCCACCGTGCAATGGGCCACGTAAAGTACCAATTGCTGAAGTAATCGCAGAATATAAATCTGAACGCGTTGCGACTGTTACACGCGCCGCAAATGTCGATGCATTAAATTCATGTTCAGCATAAAGAATTAGTGATACATCAACCGCACGTCGAATTAATTCATCCGGTTTTTCGCCGTGTAATAGATGCAAGAAATGGCCTGCAATACTATCATCATCCGTTTCCGTATCAATTTTATTGCCTTTATGAAACTGATACCAATAAGTTAACATCGAGGGAAAACTAGCAATCAAACGATCCGCAATCATATTTTGATCGTGCTTATCATTTTCTTGCTCAATCGTACCCAACATCGAACAACCTGTTCGCATTACATCCATCGGATGCGCATCGGCTGGAATCAATTCTAAAACAGTTTTAATTGTGTCTGGTAAACCACGCAAGCTTTTTAATTTGGCCTTATAGCTATCTAATTCTTCATGAGTAGGTAAGTGTCCGTATACCAATAAAAACGCCACCTCTTCAAATGTGGAGTGATCAGCCAAATCATTAATGGAATAACCACGATAAGTTAAACCATGCCCTTCTTTGCCGACTGTTGCTATTGCGGTTTCACCCGCTGTTATCCCTGCCAAACCACCTGGTTTTTTATTGCCCATTCCTGACGCTCCTTTAAAATATGAATCCGCGCATCAAGCGCTAAATAATAAGTAACGCCATTATACCGAATCAGTTTACAACAGCAACATAGACTTTGCCGTGCAAAAACAAATGACAACGTGTCCAATAATCCAACAGCACAATCAAAGCCGAGAGACTTGCACTACTATCATCGTGATTGATATATAGAAACACAAATAAAAAATTTGTCTATGGTCGAAGGCTTTTATATCATGCACTCAAGGTTGGTTAACAACCTTCTAACTGGAACTCCCACACTATGTCTCCTCCAGGAAGGGCTTGCTCTTCCTGGCCAGTTAGTTGTTTTATCATCTGCTTTGACACCTTATAAATTACCTGCATGGCACTCTCAAATGTTAAGCATTAGGATTACGCTGTAAGGCTGTTTGACTGGATCCCGGCTCGGGGTCCGGGATGACAAACTCTCGGCCGGGATGATAAATCTTAAGACGCGGTATGTGCTACCGAAGACACCTTCTGTTGCTTCAAGCTATCGAAGTACTTAAAGAAGTGACTCTTCGGATTAAGCAACATCACATCACCTTTCTGACTAAACACATCTTTATAGGCAATAAGGCTACGATAAAAAGCGTAGAACTCAGGGTCTTTATTATATGCTTTGGCGTAAACATCCGCAGCAGTTGCATCACCCTTAGCACGTGTTCTTTCAGCATTAGTTTTCGCTTTCGCCATTGTCACTGTGACATCAGCATCAGCATTAGCGCGAATAGCTTCAGCTTGCGCTCTACCTTGCGATCTATGCTTAGTTGCTACCTGTTCACGCTCCGTGCTCATTCGTTGGAAAACAGAATTTCGCACTTCTTTCGGCAATTCGATACCTTTAATACGCACATCAGTCACGGCAATACCTAATTTTGCAGCACTTTTGTTGGCTACATCTTTAAGCATAGTCATAATATTACTGCGTTCACCAGACACCACTTCACTAATCGTACGCTTACCAAACGCTGCGCGTAATACGTCATTAATTTTTTGTGATAACAACACTTGCGCTGTACCGGCATTACCCATGGTACGCTTGTAGTACAGTGCCAAGTCATCAATTTTCCACTTAGCATAGTAATCGACTAACACGTATTTTTGCTCAGCCGTTAACACCCGCTTAGATTCAACATCTAATGTTTGTAAACGCGTATCAAAGTCACGAACCGTAGTAATAAAAGGTGGCTTGCCGTGTAAACCTGGGCCATACACCTCGGCAGCACCTTGCTTATCAGTAACCAACTTACCTAACCGTAATACCAATGCATGTTGACCTTCATACACCGTATACAAACTCGAATAGAGCAAGACTAGAACGATAAACGCGAGAAATATAAAAAATGTTTTAACTGCCGACATTAGTTGAGATCTCCGTATGGATTCGGGCTGCTAGGCCGGTTAGGGAATAAATCACCACTGTCTGCAGCAAAGGCGGCAGTGCGAGCTGTTGATGATCCATTGATGTGGCTTGTCGTTGTGCTAGCTGTGACATTAGTTCGATAAGGCACTTGCGTTCCATTATTCGCTTTTACACTATGCTTGCCATCTATCGGCAAATATAAAATGTTGCGGCCGTTAGTTTCATCAAACACATTAACCGTATTCGCTAAAATTTGGCTAATAGCATCAAAATACATCCGCTCACGCGTCACCGCCGGTGCAGACTTGTATGGCACCAATAGTGCTTCATAGCGTGCTGTTTTACCTTGCGACTGAAACACAACTTCCTGCTGATAAGCTTTGGCATCTTGCTGGATTCGTGCCACCTGCCCTTTTACCTTTGACTCGACTTGACGTGCATAGGCTTCTGCCTGATTAATATACTTCTGCTCATCTTCACGCGCTTTAATCGCATCATCAAATGCAGCCGTCACCTCTGCAGGTGGTTTAGCAGGTTGTAAGTTGACGTCAGTTACCTCGATGCCAGTTTTATAGCTTGTCAGTATCTGTGTTAACTGCTGCTGGACTTCATCACGCACTTTTTGACGACCAATAGTTAAGATATCATCCAGTGTTGTTTCACCCACCACCTGACGCAAAGCACTCGACGTTGCTTCTTTTAAGGTGTTAATAGGGTCAACCACATTAAACAAGAACTGTTCAGGCTTACCAATACGATATTGCACAGCGATAGTCGCCGATACAATGTTTTCATCCTCGGTCAGCATTTCTGACTGATAATCAAACGAATTAATTTGTTGAACATTCACTTCATATTTAGATTGGATCATCTGCGGTATCCAGTGCATACCTGGACCAACTGTTTCAGTGTACTTGCCGAAGCGTAACACCACTGCTTGATCTGTTGGCGGTACAACAAATATACCGGACAAGAACCACAAGGCAACAATTACAATCACGACAAAGCTAATGATAATAGCCAATCCACGATTGTTATCACTATCGCCCCCTTCCGAGCCGCCTGAACCACCGGCTTTTGCTTTGGCTTTTTTAAATATATTGCCAAATATTTTACTTAAATCGGGTGGGTTTTGATCGTTGCTGCCACGACCGCTCCATGGATCTTTATCTTTATTATCATCATTCCAAGCCATCAGGCTGACACTCCAAAAAATACCTAAGAAAAGATGATTTTACGCTAAACGGCAAGGCCATTCAAACACCAGTTAACAATTGCTGTTATTAATCGTCATTAGCGCGCGTATTGTGCATTAGCTGGTCAAGTAATTCTTGTTCGACTTCGATTTCGATTTGCCAATGCCCCAGCTCTGTCACTTGTTCGTTTAATATTGCACCACGCTGATATAATAATGCACGAACACGCGCCTGCTCCGGCGCTAACGTAATAGTTGTACGAATCATCTCAACCGCCAAACGATCGATAATCGCTTGCTGCAATAAATCAAAACCATCACCGGTCAAAGCAGACACCCAAACCCTTAACGGTTTACCACTTTCGTCAACATCAACGCGCGGCTCAAAACCATCGCGGCAATCAATTTTGTTATACACTTGAAGTTGAGGGATATCATTAGCATCGATTTCTTTCAGTACGTCATTAACAGCTGCCATCATATCGTCACGCTGATCATCAAAGGCATCTACAACGTGTAATAATAAATCAGCCTGGCACACTTCTTCGAGTGTTGCACGGAACGCCGCCACTACAGAGTGTGGCAAGTCGCGCACAAAACCTACCGTATCGGCTAAAATCACATCACCATAGGGTGCGAGCTTAACGCGACGTAACGTAGGATCTAGCGTGGCGAATAATTGATCTTTGGCATAAACACTGGCATCGGTTAAGCGATTAAACAGTGATGACTTGCCCGCATTGGTATAACCAACCAATGATACCGTCGGCACCTGCGCCCGCTTACGGCCTCGTCGGCTTTGTTCACGTTGTTTAACGACTTTTTCCAAATGCTTCTTTAACGACTTAATGCGCATCGCTAATAAACGTCGATCAGTTTCCAATTGCGTTTCACCCGGGCCACGCAAACCAATACCACCCTTTTGGCGTTCCAAGTGAGTCCAACCTCGCACCAAACGGCTGGATAGATGTTGCAATTGCGCTAGCTCAACCTGCAAGCGGCCTTCATAACTGCGCGCACGGCTGGCAAAGATATCGAGAATTAACTCCGTACGATCTAACACCCGACAACCGCAACGCTTTTCTAAATTACGCCCTTGCGCCGGTGTTAACGTACGGTTAGTGATGATCACTTCGATTTCATTCTGATGCACTCGGTCAACCAACTCGTCGACTTTACCCGTACCAATGAGGTAGGTCGCCTCTAAACGCTTGCGTTTAACCTTCATCACGTCAATGACTTTTACGCCTGACGAAAAAGCCAAGCTCAGAAATTCTTCGTAGTCGTCGCCATTATCGCAATCGACATACATCAGTAAGGCACGCTCACCACCGCGGTGGCGATCAATAAATGAATCTTTGGATGTTCTCATGGCCGCGATTATACACAAATCACGGTGAAAAGATGAGTATTTTTTCTCTCATACCGCATTCTTAATATTGTCTTAACCCATATAACCTATAATACTAATTATATAGGATATATAACAAAAGTTCAAAGAGGTAAAACATGTCGCGTATGTTCATTCCAGATGACTCCATGGCAGGTTGGCTTAAAAGCCACGGCAGCAAGCAACTATTTACAAGCAGTTGCGTTGCAAATGTATTAATGCACATGGCCCTGCATGAATACAACAAAGCCACATATATCCCACCAGGGACATTAGCTGAATTGCAGGTGGTTGTAGAAATGGATATCTATAACCAAATAGTCGATCTCGAAACCTACCTAGCTGACCCTGTTAAGCTGCTCGGCTTTGCTAGCGAGAACTTAGGCAACACGACCATTTTAGAAGCAACGGAAAAACACGAATCAACAACGGCCTTATTTGATTATATTAAAAGTATAGCTAGCCCGAGCTTACCAATAGCACCTATGACTCCACCCAAAGGTAATCAATGCTACCTAGCCATCAAGGATAATCATGCCACACTGGTATATAACGATGGTGACCGCTTAATGAGTTATGACCCCGGCAAAAGCGCATCACCAGGCATGGGATTAATAATGCCAAAAAAAATTGGGGATATTAATGGGCTCACTGCACTGATTGAGCTCAACCCACGCAAGTTTCGTCACTATGTCGACAGCGTCCATGCCGCGTTTGCAGAAAACAGCGCAGATTTTCTAGAAAAAAGATTTACATCTTTAGAGCTTAAGCATGATTTATACAGCCACCTCTTTACTCATCGCCTGATTACTCTATTCAGTGAATCTGCTGGACGTATCTCAGTTACAAATTATTTGGTTCATGGCTACATGCAGCGCAACCTAGTGCTCAAAATGTATTACCGCGATATTACAGAGTCCCTCGGCCCCGATGGAAAAACCAGTGACCAGTTAATAGCAAAAGGGCCGGTAAATCTGGACGAACTCGATATTCCGCCCTTTACTACTGACGATCCGCATGAAATAGCAAAAGCGGATTACCTGGGTTATATCATCATCATGCATCATGTGAACCCTATAGAAGCTCGACGCGTCATCACTGAGCAGTTGGCGCAAGCGCGCGAAGGATCCTTTCACCCTAACAATATTTTTCAAAATGCCAGTTTTTACGCGCCTGAACTTATGAGAACACTGCCCGATGAGTACAACGACATAAAAGACGAAATACGGGAATATATTTTTACAGAAGGTGTGTTCCCTCAACTAAGTGACACTATTCATAAGCTCGATCGGCTGAGCAGCCTCGCCACCAATGATGAACAGCGCGAAGTGGTCAAGCAGAGATTAGAAAGTATGCTTGAGCCTGCGAGCATGGAAAAACTTATCACGCTTCCTGGCGAGCTACATGTCTTCATACGAATCAGCAACAAAACGATGAATCAGCCCGACAAAATCGAACTGATTTCTGCAGTACTTAACAGCGAAGTGGGTGCTAGATTAATCGCATCAATAAACCCGGAAGATCATGAATGGCATGACGTTTCAAATACTGCTTCACTGCTCGAATCAATAGACCCTGCGCTAGCTGAAACCTATTCTAGCCATATTAAAACAACCACTGAAATTTCTGCAGAAGCCGAGACCAAATCAGAACCGAGAGCGCCAGGACATTAATCTATCGGGTTCGCCAGATTATACACATGCTTATACTTGGAATAATCCTTGCTTGGATCGCGTTCACATTCGGGCGGAAACTTATCCAACTTGTCGTGGTAGTAATCCGCCCGTCGATCGCCCTGCGACGCTTTATTATAAGTAATATACGCCGCGCGTCGGGGCCTGTTGCTGCTGTTCCTCTCTGAATAGTGCGGTATGTACGAATCAAACAGCACTATGTCTCCCACGTCACAGCAGACAGGCAGCCAGTTAAAATCTTTATAAACATCGATTGATACACTGCCATCCAATGCTTGTTGTAACACACCGTGTTTATGATGACCACCCTCAACAACGTGTAAACATCCGTTTGCAGTTGACGATACATCCAACGCAACACTCATCGTAATATGATAATCCTGCCCATAAGCCACAAAAGCCGGCGCATCTTGATGCGGTAAAAATCCGCCACCGCCCGGTAATTTAAAATTTAATTTCTCTTTAAATAACACTGCCCGCTCACCCATTAATTCAGCTAATACATCATGTATAGCGGGCGCATCGATTAAATCATGCCAGCCTTGATGGAAATCATAAAAGCGCTCAATACGACATAACTGGCGACTATCACTATCAGTTTTTTCAAAATACTTCCACCATTTACCCGGCTGCTCGGGCCAAGCAGACATTTCTTCAGTCCATTGTTGCAAGTCCTGCTTCTGTTGGTCAGTAAAATAATCACGTATCACCAAATAACCGTGGTCCTGCCACGATTGTTTTTGCGCTTCATTTAAGACGTATGTATCTCTCATGCTTTAGTCTCCAACCAATCAGTTTCTGTGCTTTCATCGCTTGTTGATAAATCTTCTGCGGGTTTACATTTATTTAATAAATGCGTACAGCCATAACCCAACAATAAAGTCAGTGATAACAACAACACCGTGCGATGCACGCCGAGCTTTTCTTGTAATAACGGCAAAAATAGCGTGCCGGTAAACGCACCCATTTTACCAATCCCCGCCGCCATGCCGTGCCCCGTCGCACGAATATGGGTTGAATAATATTCCGTTGGTAACAGATAGGTGGTGATGCCAGGGCCAAAGTTGATAAATACGTTATAAATAATAAAACAATTCACTACCAACGCCGTGGAATAGCTAGCTGAAAAGTGCTGACTAAGCCCCAACAACAACAAAGCAACGAAACCGCCGCAAAAACCAATACGCTGCAAACGGACGTGTGGGATCTTATCTATCACAGCAATCGACAACAAAGCCCCCATGGCAACGAATGCCGTCACCACCATTGTGCTCTTTACTATGCTCACCATATCAGTAAGAAAATCATTTGCAGTTGCTAAATGGAAAGCACTCAACAATGCCGGCGTAAATAATCCAACGCCATAATAGGATATATCCATAAAAAACCAGCTGCCCGCTAATGCGATGGTAATCAACAAGTAACGTGGTTCAAATAAACGACGATATAAAGCACCTGATGTCTGCTTTGTCTTCGGTGTTAAACGCTGCATCACACGCCACATCATACTTTCGGGTAACCCTGCACGTAGAGCTAAGCACACCATGGCAGGAATCGCGCCAAACGCGAAAAAATAGCGCCATGCATTCAGCTGTGGATGCAGCTTAAAAATAATAAACCCGATGGTAACTGCCGCTGGCGCCGCCAAACAATTAACAAACATCGCTGATGCCATTAACTTGCCGCGTGAACGATTAGGCGCCATTTCAGCTAAGTACGCCGCACTGAGCGGGTAATCAGCACCGACACCCAGCCCAACAAAGAATCGAAATAACACCAAGCTGATCGCATTCCAGGCAATAGAACTTAACAATGCTGCGGCAACCAACATAATAAAGTTAACTATCAACATAGATTTTCGACCCAAACGATCAGAAATGGGGCCAATCAATATCGCACCAATCGCTGCACCCATCGGCGCAGAAGCTTGCGCTAAGCCTAGCCAAAAAGAAGAGAGTTGAAACTGTTGCTGAAAAAAAGGCTCGGCCACTGAAGCTATGTACAAACCATAACCATCAATAAACAAACCTAACGCACAAACTGTCCATACCTGCAATAACAGTTTTCTATTGGTCATTGTCTCCATCACACGCCACTATAGACCTGCAGCGACTATAACAGACTGAAATAATAAAACAATAACAGGCCTCTATATATAAGAGGCGCTTACCACTAAGCCATTAACAAACATATAAAAGATCTTCAATTTCGATGCAATAATACTCCTATAATGGTAACTATTACATATGTTTGCCGGAGCGAAAAGATGAGAGTTTATAAGCGATTAGCCCTAATATTATTATTGATGCCAACGCTGGCATTAGCGAACGCCTTTACCTCTGCTGTTGAAAGCAATATTGCGCCGTCAGACGGCGGTGGTGATACCGGCAATTCCGCTGAAATTCAAACCCTAGAGGATCAAGTGCAAATGCGTAATGTCGGCAAAAGCCAAGCTAAGCCACTCTATCAAATACAAAATCGTCCCGCGTCAAGTGGCCAGACACTCACTACGAAAGCCTCGATTAGCGCCGATGGTAAATATTACTGCCCACCGAAACAAGGTTACACAACAGCAAGTGTCAGTCCCTACAAGCCAAACGGTTATGCACAATGCATTTATCATTAGTCAGCTTAGTTAACCTTTGTTTACATTGTTCGCGAGAGATTGTGAGAGTCATAAGTTGTTGCTCGACATCTATCACGAGACTTAAAACCTGGTTGCAGATTGATAGCTCGTGCTGGTCGCCTTGGCTGCTGTGGCGTGGGAATAACAAGGTAAGCAACTGCCATGACGCTGCACAGGGCAATACCATTAAATAGAGCAGCACCCACCGATTGAAAGGCGTCCGCCTTATAGTTGCTGTAGCTATAGCCAGTCATTAGTAAGTTAAGCCCGGTCACTATTTTTATAACATCCGCGCCTACTTTTCGTAAATGACGCAAAGTGCTGGGTTGCATTATACCTGTTAGGTGGCGTGTCGATATTTCATTGGTGATGCTTGCCCATAAACCAAACGCGAAGACAGCACTGTGAGAGGTTAGCTGTGCTTGAATGCCTTCATCGTGGGCTAGCCAGCGGGTGATATGCATCATTGAACATGCCAACAAGACCGCTTGTTTGCAATTGTACTGTAAAAAATTCTCTTTATCTGATTCTTGTCTTCTCATATATATGCCTTATACACTTGACAAGGAGAACCGCCACCACTGCAAGTGCCCGTGGGGCTACCCTTGTCATCACTAACAGCTCTGCCAGCAAATAAACCATATTGCGCAGAAGAAACCACTGGACTTGAATCAACTTCTTCATCTTGCGTAATAACCCTAAGCCGCCTTATAACTGCTAACATGGCCTCTTCATCGACCTCGTCTTTTTCTGATTGTTGATTTAAACATTCTAACAATGAAACTGTATCAGGCTCTGACCCATCATAAAAACCTATCGCCAAATCTAATGGCGTGCGACCACCGCTATCCTTCGATAGCATTGCATCTAATAATTGCTTGCCCATGCCTTCGTACTCAACAGCCATGCAAATTAAACGTATAAAAACCTCTGTGGAACATTCAGCGGCAACATGCAGATAACTCTGCTTGTCTGCTCTACACATCCTCAGCTCATCGTTTAAACCCGCCATAAGCGCTAAGCGCATAAACACCCCAGTATCCTTAGCAGCCGTCATCACAACATATTCAAAAGTCGGGCAGTCACTTGCCACATGAGCCAAGGGAGTTGTACCCACGATATCATCATCAATATCAACACCGGGAAAAACCGGATGATTTAATGCATGCGTAAACACCTTTGCAAAGCTGTATTGTGACTCTGCTAACCGAATTAATTTTTTCCAGTTATCATTACATACATCCGTTTGATCACTAATATTGATGGTATACAAATACGACGAGTCTTTAGCTAAAAAATGCTCATCCAAACCTTTTATCATTAACTGTAGGTAGTACTCATTATGGAAAGCTGAAGATGCTATGAGACCAAACCCTATTTCAGAGTGCTCCGCCAATAACTCTAACGCTGTTTTGCCAAATTTAGTGACCAACAAAAATGAATTTAAAAATCTCTCCAAAACCAGCGCATCTTTCTGAGCATAGTAAATCATGGTCTCGAGTGGGTGCCATAGCCCGCCATCGCCAGCCGCCTGCACCGCTTCCGGTGCAGGACGAGCAGGCGTACAGCAAAGACGTACAAATGGTGAGTCGACGCCCTCTTCCCCACTCGCAAGAAACGCGTCAAAATAACTATTAATAATTTTCTCGTGATACTTTGATCGTGTACCTGTTTCAGTATAAGGCCGTTGTAATATTGCTGAAGCAATCGCACCAAATGCCTCATCATTTGACGTAATATGATCCACCACACGAACGTTTTTGTCGGCAACTTTAATTGTGGATGCTAATGATTTAGATAACTGTAAAGCAATAAGAGGATTCGCAACAGCAAGTAAACAGAAAATCTCCAAAAATATTGCGTCATTATAAATAGCCGACCTAGTAACAGATAGTGCCAACATTTTCATAATCACGGTGTCGCCCACTCGAGTGCCAGCTGTAATTTTATATCTTTCTATTCTATCACCCTCAGCCTGATCTAACGCCAATTCATTCATCACCAAGGTGATAAGCACACTAAAAATAAGTATGTATTGTGCTTTATCAGTAATATGTGCATCATTATACGGCGACGAGAGCAATGCTTTGACATGCTTCCATTTAATAGATTTCAGACCTAGAAGTAGGGTTTTATTTTGTTGTAAATGAGCAGCATATTCAGACTTACTTTTTTCACATACAGCCTTAAGCCTTGCAATATTTTTACTGATTATTCTTTTTCGACTTTTTGCTAGCCCCCGTTGTCCGAGGGCTTCCTGACCTAATTTCAGCTGTTCCAAGCCATAGCTAAGCGAAATTGAGAGCTCGGATGACCTGAGCTGCTCTCTCAGCATCCCAACAAGCTGCTGCATGTCATCCTTAGTCGGTGCGCTAAAATCGATAGATATAACATCACTCACTGCCGCGTCACGGTGATGTTTTTTCCTTCGCCTCTTAGGCGGCTTAACCACTGGCGCGGCCCCGCTTCGGGGCCAATTAAAGCTAAGCACAAACTCACCTGGTGGCTGCACAACAGAATCACCAGCTACTGGCATTTGAGACGCAGGTGCACGAGCATCTGGACACTCTTCTTGACGAATAGCCACTTGAGGGGTTTCAGCTGATGGCGCATCACTTTCCTTATACTCAACCTCCGCTGCATCAGCATACTTCTTTTCAGTGTGTAGAGTATAATCAAATAAATCAGCAATTCTTTTCGCTTCCTCAAGATTGCCATCGAGATATAACCGCTCCGCCTCCCCTTGAAACCGCTCAAGAATTGCCGCTGCCTGTGCATTCATACCCTGACTCAACAGAAAATCAAATTGAACGCGCCACTGCTCTGGAGTGGAGGGGGCTTTATCGCTTCCAATTTCTCTCAACGGCGTACAAACAGCACCATCCGTCAGCCTGTCCATTAATTCATTAATAGCTGGGTGTGTTTCAGTATTCATAAATATTAATTCAACCTGCGCTCGACTCACTGCCGTAAATAAATTATTTAAGTCAGTAATAAGCAGTCTATCAGCAGCAGTGATATGATCCCGAGTATTCTTACGGCCGCTCAAAAGCGCCAATAGACGCTGGGCGGTTTGTTTTGTAACCAAATCCTTTAAAATAACTCGTTTATAACCGAGCCCCTTTATTTCATTAACACTGAACACAAGATTTGCCGCTAAAACTCTTGCCGTGTCAGCCTTATCATCCTCCATGCAGATAACGGCCGTATCAACATTGTCACATAAAGCTTTTAATCGCTCGGTGTCTTTTGTTGTCGCAATACTTATTATCCCATCTTTATCCAATGCTGATTTAATATCAGTATCTGCGAAATCAGATCCGTGTAGCGTAACGCGTTTTTTGATAGCTAATAAGTTACTCGCCACATTAGCAATAAATTTCGTACAGCGATGCGTTTGACTCAATTTACCAAGGTATGTGTTTGCTATTCCTGAAGTAGCAATAAGCCGTCTGATATATTCCATCGAATGCGATGTATGCTCTAGGTCCTGATTATAATCACCAAGAAAGACCACCTTAAAACCCATGGCGACTAAATTTTGCAACTGTACACGAGTGAGATCCAGCGCTTCATCCACCACCAAAACAGGATTACCATCGAGCTTTTCTAAATCAAATCGCGTCAACTTGGTATGATATTTATTTTCGGACTTCAGGCTTTCTAGATACCCCTGACAGAGATTCCACAGCTGTAACTGTAGGTCATCATTGCCGTTAAATAAGGAATGACTACCGCCCATGCTTTTATATTCTTCTAAACCGCTTTCGTCTTGACTTTTTATGCCTGCAATGACCAGGCATTCTTGCCTGAATTGACTAAAAGTCATATTAATAAGGTCATCATCCGCCTTGTTTCCATCTGTTTTGAAGCGCCTTTTTGTAGCATCTTTAGCGTCATTAAAGAAGGCCTCTAAATGCTTATCACCTACCTCCGCATACTCAGATAATGGCAAGCCAGCATGGATAAGCATTTGCTGGTAATCACAAAAACCAAGCTTATCTCGTGCAATAGTTCCACATTGCTCAGCCATTTCTCGTCTTAAATTCTCTGATTCCGCCACGTAGAATATATTGGCTACACCATCACTGGATTCGAATACTTGATCAATAATTTCTTTTGCTAATAGCGTTTTACCAGACCCTGGCGTACCCGCAACCAAAGCAAGGAATTCGTCCGTATTGAGGCCTTCTACTATCTTTGCCAGGCATTCGTCTTGCTCGTCTGTGAGGTGTATTATTTGTTTATTATAAATAATGACTTCTTGCGGCTTTATTTCATCAGCCTCGTCATCATCAACATCTGCAACTAGATCATCAACGCCTTCATCCATATTAAATATGATATTATCAGGGTTATCTGTTAAGGCTAACGCCGTGATTCTATCTTCATTACTGTCGAGATAGGCTGTTAACTTGCCTAGCTTTCGAAAATACGCTTTTTTATATTTATGATTAGGCAGTATCTCTAATAGCAGCCAAACCTGTTTACCTTCAACTTCTCGCTTAACGGCCAATAACCTGGCTTTTTTGCCCAACCGCAAGCTTAAAACATCATCTATTCGTTCTTGATTTGCACCGTGCCCGAGTCTAGAATCTATAATCTTTTCAATAAGTTCCGAATATGCCTTTCTATTTGCATCAGTACACTTTCTACCGTTTAATTTTTCTAATACACGCGCAGACTGAATGATCGCCAGTGATTCCATTTAACATACCTACTTACTTTATTGTATTTCTTGGGGCATATATTACCATGAACATGGTAATACAAATAGATAAAATTCATAACATACACTCAATATTCATAAATCGGCTAAATCGATGCTTTCTGAGCTATCAAACCAGCGCGCATCCGACCACTTACCCCGCAACCAGGTCAGTTGTCGTTTTGCTAATTGGCGGGTAGCAATAATCGCACGTTCACGCATTTCATCTTTGTTCAGTTGCCCAGCAAGATATTGCCAAGCTTGACGATAGCCAACACAGCGCATCGACGGCATATCGCTATGCAAATCACCGCGATTATACAGCGATTCAACTTCTTCTATAAAACCTTCATCCAACATGGCATCAAAACGTTGCTCAATGCGCTGGTGTAAGACGCCACGATCTTCAGGCGACAACACAATATTGACAAAATCATAAGGTGATTGGGAAGCTTCATTTTGCTGCTGTAACTCAGATAGCGGCACACCACTGGCTAAGAACACTTCTAAGGCACGCTGAATGCGCTGTTGATCCGTCGATTTAATTTTCTCTGCTGCCACCGGGTCCACGTCTTGTAATTGTTGATACAAACCCTGCAGGCCTTGCTGTTGTAATTGCTCATTCAGTTGCTGGCGGATATCTTCGTTCGCACTAGGCAAAGCTGAAAGACCAAACTGCAAACAACGATAATACATCATTGTACCACCTACCAATAACGGCAGCTTACCCCTCGCCTTAATATCTTTAATGGACGCTTGGCAGTCTTTTATGAATTGCGCAACAGAATACGTTTCGTCTGGATCAATAATATCAACTAACTGATGAGGATATTTTTTTAACGTTTCTTTATCAGGCTTTGCGGTGCCGATATCCATACCACGATAGATCATTGCAGAGTCAACACTGACTATTTCTGCATTATAATTATCCACCCAATGGAAGGCAGTAGCGGTTTTACCGCTTGCAGTGGGCCCCATCAGGCAAATCACTTTTGGTTCTGTTGATAATTTCATTTGTTGATTCTATCATGCCAAATTGCTTAAGAGATAATTAATTAAACAATTAAGTTTCTGATGCTATTGATCAAGTCATTTTTTGATCATAGTATTTTTTATTGATACGGGGTGGAGTGAAAAAAAATGTCAATTACAACAAGACAACATGAAGTTGCCGTCGATATGAGCGGCGTCAATGCTGGACCAATACAACCAAAAAAACCAACTTGCAACATGAGCGCAAAACATGCCAGCATGTTTATTGCCGCTTTAACCGCAGTTTATGGCATTAGCATCTTTTTGGGACCTAACTATTTTCAAGTAAAACCGGAAGATCGCAATTTTAATACCTATGCTAATACAGCCAGCGCTCTAATTATCAATTTCTTTGTGATGTTTGAAATTGGCCGTGAATCACTGGGTGATGCCTGCACAGCAACCGCCGCTACTGCTCGTGTTGTCAGCGCCAAATGCCGCGGCTTAGACCCTAGACAAGAAGATCGTGATAATCTCCCGACATTGATAGGCTCATCAAAAGCATTTGTCTACACCACTGTTTCCGCATTTGCGACAGTTATCTATGCTGATATCGCACCTACATTGGCCGACAGTCCCCTAAGTTTTATCAACACACCTGCAGGTTATGCAGGATTAATGTTTGCCAACTTATTCTTTCACTACTATGGCACCAAGGGCTTTGTAAATACCACCCTAACCACCGCGCAGGATGCTATTAGTGACTGGATGATTACACTTGGCCCCAGCAAAAGCATTCGCGACTATTACTTAGCGCGAAGCATCGACCGTGACATTACTCAATACATGGAAAAACACTTAGCTGACAGCCAATTGGCGCACGAGGTGGAATACAGTAAAGATAAATCAAAAGTACTGCCACAATTTAATGACAGTAAAAATTTCCATGAAAATGCAGCCACACTGGCAATAGACCACAGGACGATATTAACTCACGCTACTGCCCAATCACGTTTGCAGAAAACGCTATTTACCACGCTGTATGCCAGCATCATCGTTGCATTAGTACCATTCTTTACTGACAGTTTTGGCGTAAAACCGGTTAAACTGATGTCGTTTATTGGTACCACTATCGCTAACCTCGGTTTAACTTTACTATTTACCAATAAATACAGCAATGCGCTTAGCAAATTTATGCTGTATCGGAATGTACCGCCGATATTTTCTGACGCTAAAAATAATAAAGGTCGAGTTGCCTGTGCCGCAGCTATTGTGGCAGTCAACGCAACACTCACCTATTTCACTGTAAACACAACAATGAAATTATTTGAGGCAATTGTTAAAAGCCACATCAAAAGCCAACTAGAAAACTCTATGCTAGTAGCTGGCATTTGGATAGGAACGATTGCCTTTAATGTGTATGCGATCAACCAAATGGTACTAGGTAAAGTATCTGATAAAGTGCTAAAAGATGATCCTCGCTATCAGTTCAGTACGGCAGCAGATAAATTACGCAAACAACTACCTGAACAATTACTAAAAGACCGACATGAATTGCGTAACAAGTTAGAGAGTCAATTCCCAAATGGCAAAAAGAACCTATGGGCAAGGCACTTAGACAACGGCATTACTGATCATGCAAATATCAAACTCTATACAGCCGAAAGACAGCAGGCATCAAGTCGCGTTAACCGTAATCTGTATATGGGTGTATTACCGCTAGCTGCAGCAGCGACTTTAATGTTTGTTTTAAGCAAGCAATTAAAAGATAACGACACCACGGAACTTGCTATTGATCTAGGTAAGTACGGTGTATTTGTATTAGCGCAAGTGGCCTCACAAATTTACCATAAATATTGTGCCGCACCTGACAGAGACACATACTATCAAATGACTAGGTTTGCAAGCGAACAGTCACTTCTCAGCAAACCACTACTTCAAGAAGATAAACAGCTCGACGATAAAATAGATAGCTTAGAAGGCGGTCAGAACACCAGCACCGCTGGAGCAATGGGCAACACAGGCTCACCTAAAACTGAACCAGCAAAACGCCCTAGCATACAACAAGCTAAGGCAGCTTGTTCGCTGTTCCGTATGATCAAAGGCGCCGCTGTTGGTATGGCAGTAGAGTGGGCTATCAGAGGTCTTTATGCTGGCCTCGATACCACCATCCCAGAAAATGCTGTTGATACCGCCGCAACCGCTTTAGGCTTAACGGCTTCATTTTCTTTAAATCGTTGCTAACTGAATTATTGACCGCGTAAAAACCAGCGGTCAATTTCACGTTTATCAAACTGCTTCCACGCAGGGCGGCCGTGATTACATAAACCACCATGTGGAATGGATTCCATCTGGCGCAATATGTGATTCATCTCTTCCAGTGTTAATGGATGATTAGCTTTAATCGCCGATTTACATGCCATATTAGCCATTAAACTGTGCAGATGATTTTCAGCTCGCTGCGATTCACCCACCACTTGCACATCAGCCGCAATATCTTTAATCAGCCCCGCTATATCTGCTTTATGCAACAAACTTGGAATTTGTCGAACGACGACACTGGTATCACCCATTACTTCAACTTCGAAACCCAATTGTTGCAGTGACGGTAACTCTTCTTCTATATGAGA
The DNA here is from genome assembly GCA_029212885.1 of Coxiellaceae bacterium. Classification (GTDB taxonomy): domain Bacteria; phylum Pseudomonadota; class Gammaproteobacteria; order Coxiellales; family Coxiellaceae; genus JARGNX01. The sequence continues at coordinate 426,938 of JARGPC010000002.1, read as the reverse complement.
CATCTGCGCAGAGGTTAAATTGACATCAATCGGCACCAACATCGCTTGCGATGCCAGGGTGTGCTCAGAAGACTGTTGCTTCATGGTTTCAAAAACAATGCGTTCATGCGCGGCATGTTGATCAACTACAATAAGGCCATCATCGTTTTGTGCCAATATATAAGTATTATGCAACTGCGCAATCGCAACGCCTAAGGTTAATTTTTGAGCGTGCTCTTCAGCCACCGCTGCCTTAGTAGGTTGCTGCAACCGCTGCAATGCTGCATTCACTTGCTCCGCATTACGCTTTATGAATGGAGCTGGCCGAACTGTATTTTTTGGACCTGACTGAGTTGTCAGAGGTAATTTAACTTGATGGCAAGCCTCCACTTGCTGAACTGGTTTAACTGGAGCCGCAACCGCCGGTTCGACTGGTGCCAACACCTCTCCAGTATCGGTATCCACATCCATATCCATATCACCCAAGCGCAATGACTCTAACGCCTGTTGAATGGAGCTCATAATAAAACGGTACTCAGTACGGCCATCACGAAAACGCACTTCGTGTTTAGTCGGGTGCACATTAACATCCACCGATGTTGGGTCACAAGTTAAATACAATACATACGCCGGATGACGACCATGGAACATCACATCGCGATACGCTTGTTTTACTGCACTCATAATCATTTTGTCACGTATAAAACGGCCATTAATATAGCAATATTGTTGGTCCGCTTGCGCACGGTTATATTCAGCGCTGGCTATCCAACCGCTTAACTTCAAGCCCGCCGCTTCGTATTCAATCGCCAAAGCAGCTTTTACAAAATCCTTGCCTAACAATTTTTGTATACGCTGCTCTCGAGCAGCCTGACTATCTGCAACTGGCAAATCAAATGTTAACTTATCGTTATGCGACATGCGAAATGCAACATCAAAACGACTCAACGCCTGACGCAAGACAATCGATTCGATATGATGGAATTCGGTCTTATCTGTGCGTAAAAAGCGCCGACGTGCCGGCGTGTTGTGAAATAATTCACGCACCTCAACCGTTGTACCTACCGGATGTGCTGCCGGCATTACAGCCACTTCGCCTTCCGTACCACTGGTCGCCACGCGCCACGCCTGGTCTCCGTCCTCGGTGCACGAAGATATTTTCAAGTGCGACACTGCTGCAATACTCGCCAACGCTTCACCGCGAAAACCTAAGCTAACCACTTCAGTTAAATCTTGATAGCTTGCAATCTTACTAGTCGCATGGCGCACACAGGCCAATGTAAGATCATCTTTACTTATACCACAGCCGTTATCGCGCAAACGAACCAGCTCAACACCACCTTTTTGTAATTCAATCGTTATTTGCGTGCTACCCGCATCAATCGCGTTTTCAACCAACTCCTTCACAACCGAAGCCGGTCGCTCAACCACCTCACCGGCTGCAATTTGGTTTGCTAATAATGGATCTAATAGTTTAATCACTGACATTACCCTGCCTCTACTGGAATCGTTAATACTTGACCGACACGTAATCCATTACTGCGCAGACGATTATTGCGTTGCAAAGTAGCAACACTGACCGAATAACGCTGCGCAATACCCGACAGCGTATCACCGGCATGTACTACATAGCGTTGTGTTTTATTTTTATAATAAGCCAGCCAGGTATGGCGTGGCGGATAGGTGACAAAATAACGCTTAATACCGTGCATTAAGGCATTGGCAATACGCCTTTGATAGCGCCGCGAGCGCAAATTATTTTCTTCATGTCGATTGGAGATAAAACCGGTCTCAACGAGTAATGACGGAATATCCGGTGACTTCAATACCACAAATGCCGCCTGCTCCACAGCGCTATGATGCAACGAAGTCACTTGCCTTAATGATTGCAACATATCATTACCGATCTTCAAGCTAGCGCTAATGGTGGCTGTCTGCGACAAGTCGATTAATACAGAGCGCAATAAGTGCCCCTTATCAGACAGATCAACACCACCCATTAATTCAGATTTATTTTCTCGTTGCGCCAACCAGCGCGCTGCCTCACTGGTGGCTCCCCGCTCAGATAATGCATAAACAGATGCCCCATGCGCCTTACGATTTTTAAACGCATCGGCATGAACCGCTATAAACATATCACCTTTGTATTTGCGTGCGATCGCTAGTCTCTTACGTAACGATAAATAATAATCACCGGTACGCGTTAATACCGCTTTAAAACCACGCTGTTGATTGATTAATTGCTGCAATTGCCGAGAAATACTTAACACCACATTTTTCTCATGCGTACCGCGCCGACCCGTAGCGCCAGGGTCCTTACCGCCATGACCTGGATCAATGACAATCACCACTTTTCGGAGTTTTTGCGGTTTTGTCACTGGCATTGTAATCGGTGTCGCTTTCATTACTGCCATGTTTTTAGGGGCTACGTATTTTTTTTTGACTTTAGGCTTCGGCTTACCTGCATGAGCGACAGTTTTATTCACTAACGAACTGACCTCATTAACTACTTGACTCTCAAGTTGCTGCTTAAGTTGCTCAATTGCCTTGTCGCGTTTAAATACAGCCGTTTGATGGCGGTATTTCGCCACATTGATCACTAAGCGGTATTTGCGTTGCCCATCAGGATTCAACGCCTTGGCATTCACCACATAATCAGCTTTCATGTCCAAGACCAAACGTCTTTTGCCTTTAGTGCGCTGTCCAATTCGGATATCACTAACGCCAGAATTTTTCCATAAGCTTGAGTGTAATTTAGCACGCCAACGCACATCGGTTAAATCAATCACCGCTCGCGCGGGTTTATTCAGCATAAAAAATCGATACTTTATCGGTTGATTTGCGTCTAGCACAAACTGCCACTGATTAGGCAGATCATTGACACGAACTTTGGTTATGGTTGCTGCTGATAAGAAGGTTGTCCATAACAGTAAAACTGCCAAAGCAATTGTTTTAATCCATCTCACTCCGCTCATCCTTAAGGTTCAATTGCTTACTGATATGTATCACACGTCGCTCAGCTTGTGTATCAATATTAATGACAACATCAGCTTCTGGAATATTCGCTTTGCCCTTTTCTGGCCATTCAATTAAACAAATGGCATCTGATTCCATATAATCCCTAATGCCCATATTTTCTAATTCAAAAGGATCATTCAATCGATATAAATCAAAGTGATTTATTGTGATACCGGTAGGCAATACATAACTTTCCACCAATGTATAAGTTGGACTCTTCACATGACCATCATAACCCATGCATTGCAAAATCTGGCGACATAAAGTGGTTTTTCCCGCACCTAAATTACCGCGCAAATATACCACCATTCCAGGTTGCAACAGCTGCGCCAAAGGCTGCGCAACCTGCGTCATCATCTCACTTTCTGCGTCCACCCAAATCGAATTCATCGCGGATTAACCACCTCACGCAAATGTGCCAACACATCAGTCGCTAGCATACCACGCTCACCACCAATCTCCGCTGCGATATCTGCCGCATGCGCATGCACCCAAACACCAGCCGATGCCGCCTGCTCTAACGTCAAACCTTGCGCCAATAAGCCACCTAAAATCCCACTTAATATATCACCCATGCCAGCCGTTGCCATACCAGGATTACCAGCATTACACACCGCAGTTAATTCACCTGGCGCTTGCACCAAAGTACCCGCTCCTTTTAAAATCGCAACACCACCATAACGCTGCTGCAGTTGATGCACGCAGCCTAAGCGATCAGCTTGTACTTCTGCACAAGAGACATCTAATAATCGCGAAGCTTCTCCCGGGTGCGGCGTTAAAATCCAATCGTCACGTTGCTTGGGGTTCGTCGACAAAATATTTAAACAATCAGCATCCATGACCTTGGGCAAATTTTTCTCGGTAATAATATCAAATAATCCTTGCGACCACTCTGCTTGACCTAAACCGGGACCTAACACAATGACATTAGCACGCTCAGCTAACGGCAAAATATCTTCTGAATTCACTATTTCATGACACATAATCTCTGGGCGCGTTGCGTTCACTACCGTAACATGTTCCGGCCGAGTCGCTACCGATACCAATCCGGCGCCTGATCGTAATGCGGCTTCTGCTGCCATGCGTACCGCACCACCCATGCCATAATCACCACCGATCACCAACACATGACCATAATTTCCCTTGTGTCCGTCTCGACAGCGACGCGGCAAAAGTGGCTGGATTTCACTGGCCTGCATGACCTTAGCTACTGGCTCAACAGATTCTATTGCCTGTTGTGTAAAACCTAAATCAGCGACGATAACCTTGCCACTGCAATTTAATCCCTGATGTGTGTATAAACCAAACTTTGCAGCAATAAAGCTGACTGTGGTATCGGCTTTTATCGAGGCACCTAAGGCCTCACCCGTATCCACATCAATCCCCGAGGGACAATCCAGTGCTACAACAGGAACACCAGCATGATTAATATGCTCAATCACGACTTTATAACTATCATTCACCTCACCCGATAAACCGATACCAAGCAATGCATCAACAATTAAGTCAGATTGCGAAAAATCACTGTCGGTTGATAAGGTATGCATATCAATCGATAGCTCACTGCAACGAATCGCTGCATCTCGAGCGGGGCCTTGCTTTACCTCTGTCGGTGAGCACATCAAAAAGCAGCTAACAGACAAACCAATGCGAGCCGCAATTTCAGCCAACACAAATCCATCACCGGCGTTATTGCCCTTCCCGCAGCAAATAGCAATCGCTTGAGTATCAGGGAATTGCTTGCGCAAACACTCAAACGCAGACTCACCAGCCGTTTGCATCATCAACGCTTCAGTCATATGACCGTGCTCGACGCCCCATTGTTCTAGCTGTCTTATTTGCTCAGTTTGATACAATAAGGACACGTCTTGCCCATCAATTGAATTTGACATAAGTGAACTATCTCATTATGGAAACTAGTGATTTTACCAACCTGGCTGAAGAGATCAAACACTTCGGGATTTCCCTTGGATTTCAACAAGTTGGGATTACAGATACTTGCCTCGATCAAGCTGAAGAGCACCTATCCAATTGGTTAAAAAACGACTACCACGCCGACATGGAATATATGGCCAAACATGGCACAAAACGTACGCGACCAAATGAATTAATACCCGGCACTGTAACGATTATCTCTGTACGTTTGGACTATATGCCGCCCGAGCAAGATTGCGAAAAAATACTGAATAATAACCAACAAGCCTATGTCTCTCGTTATGCTTTAGGTCGTGATTACCACAAGGTGTTAAAGAAAAAACTGAATAAACTTGCCGTCTGGATTCAACAACGTGTTGGACCCTTTGGTTATCGTGCATTTGTCGATAGCGCACCCGTTATGGAACGCGCAATTGCCAACAAAACTGGACAGGGTTGGATCGGTAAAAACACCTGCTTAATTAATCGCAATGCGGGCTCGTATTTTTTTCTCGGTGAACTATATACCGACATACCCTTACCCATCGATCCACCGATTGAAACCGAACACTGCGGCCGCTGCACTGCCTGCTTAGATATATGTCCAACCAAGGCGATTGTCGCACCCTACCAGCTCGATGCACGCCGCTGCATTTCATACTTAACCATTGAAAATACCGGACCGATTCCACTTGAGTTTCGCAAAGCCATTGGTAATCGTATTTATGGCTGCGATGACTGCCAATTATGTTGCCCATGGAATCGATTTGCACAACCCACCAAAGAATTGGATTTTTTACCACGTCACCGCCTAGATAATATAACATTAATTGAATGTTTTCTTTGGGCAGCTGAACAATACGATAAAATCACCCAAGGTAGCGCCATGCGACGATGCTCGTACGACAACTGGATTCGTAATGTTGCGGTAGCGCTTGGTAATTGCCAAACCACACCTGAAGTCGTTAACGCACTACAGTCTCGCCGTAACTATACAAATGATATGGTTCGTGAACATATTGATTGGGCACTGAACCAGCACCAATAAGGCGATCTAACACAATTTAAAATTAATCTTTTTTAACTTTTTGTTTAAGTGATTTAATAGTAGAAAATACCGACTTCCCACCCACAACGAATAAACTACTCTGCACCAACGCCATATGTCGAAATTTTGCAAACCATAGAAAAGCAAATATTTTTTCAGGCAATACCAAAAGCTTCACCTCTACAGTGTTGAGTTTGCCAATGGCGGTATCAATGATTTTATTGCGTGACACCACTTTAATATCGTAATTATGTAGGTGATTATTATCGAAAACGCGCATTGTTTTCTGGCTAAAATAGCTAGTCGTCAAGGCACACCGCAATGCAATACGATAACTCAGCGGATCATAAATAGGCCAATTTGACTGCTTGGATTCAAACACCTTTGATTGGAAAGTGCCACGAATATTATGTTGCTTTGGATAGAAGTTTATAAAATTGTTGGTTTTTTTATTTAAATCAGATAACTCATACGCCTTAGGCTGAATATCACGTTTACTAAACTGACCCTCACTGCTTTGCACAAGCGTATCACGCAACAGAAAAAAACCAATTTTAGTACTGCTTTTGACTGAATAATCCAACTTGTTAAAGCTAATCGTGTCTAACACTTTACCCACATGACTTCGGCGCGAATAGATATCATAGATGGCGGTGCTGTCTGGTAGATTGCAATAAGCATATGATATTGAAGCGCTGCATAAGCAGGCTAATAATAATATTATGTTCTTATATTTATGCATATCACCTTCTTAGCTGTCAGGATAGCAAACCAGCAGCCGGGATGACAAAGTCACCTCAGTCTACACAATCAAAATCTATCCGCCGATCGTCCACGCTAACCTTAGCAACAAGCACCGTCATCTCATCCCCCAACTGATATGTCTTACCGCTTTTTTTGGCGCGCAACAAATGATGGGTAGAATCATGATGGTAGTAATCATTCTTCAAGGTGGCAATATGCACTAAACCTTCCACATAAATATTTTCCAGCTGCACAAACAAGCCAAAACTAGTGACGTCACTGATAATCCCCTTATAAGTTTCACCCACCTTATCACGCATATAATAACATTTAAGCCAATCGACAGAATCGCGTGTGGCTTTATCGGCACGACGTTCGGTATTGGAATAATGCTCCCCTAAGCCTGACATCATTTCAGCCGTATAGGGATACGATTTTTTTGCATCAACTGAAGTAATATATTTAATAGCGCGGTGAATTATTAAATCAGGATAACGCCTAATCGGTGAAGTAAACTGACAATAAGCATCATACGACAAACCAAAATGACCTTTATTTTCGGTCTCAAACTTTGCCTGTTTCAAAGAACGCAACAAGACTGTTTGCAGTAAATGCGCATCTTTTCGACCATGAATGGTGCTTAATAATTTAGAATAATCCATCGCCGTGGTGTCAGTACCACCCGACAAACGCAAACTAAACACTTTCAAGAAATCACGCAAACCTTCCAGCTTATCGCCTTCCGGTCTTTCATGGTTGCGATACAATACCACAGCGTTATTCTTTAACAAATACTCGGCTGTAGTTTTATTCGCCAACAGCATCAGTTCTTCGATCAAACGATGCGCTTCATTGCGCTGTACCGGCACAATCTTATCAATCTTGCCATCTTCACCAAATCGTATTTGCGTTTCAATGGTTTCGAAATCAATCGCTCCACGTAATTTACGCTGTTTCAATAACGATTGAAAAACTGCATAACAATCTTTTACGGTTTGCTGAACATCTTTAGCCATTTCACCATCATGATGTAAGAAGTCATTGACCTGGCTATATGTTAATCGCGCATGCGAATGTATCACACCATTGTAAAATTGTGACGACTGTACGCGGCATTGCTTATCTAATATCATTTCGCACACCATCGCCAAACGATCAACCTTTGGCATCAAAGAACACAATTGATTAGACAACACTTCCGGCAACATCGGAATCACACGCGCTGGGAAATAAACAGAGTTACCGCGTTCACTGGCTTGTTGATCAATGGCTGAGTCATGTTGAACGTAATGCGCCACATCCGCAATCGCTACATACACGCGCCAACCACCGCTCTCTAACGGTTGACACAAGACAGCGTCATCAAAATCACGCGCGTCTTCACCATCAATCGTTACAAACGGCAAGTCACGTAAATCACAACGGCGCGCCAACTCTGCTTTACTGATTTTATCCTTGAATTTCTTGGCTTCTTTTTCAACGGCTTTCGGCCATTCATGTGGAATTTGATGTGAGCGAAGCGCTAATTCCACTTCCATGCCGACTGTTAGGTGATCACCTAAAATTTGATGTACTTCACCACGCACACGTGCTTGCCCGCGCGCTTGTGGCTGATGGATAATATTAATTACAACAAACTGCCCTGCTTCAGCACCATTTAAATCTTCGCTACTCACCAAAACATCTTGTGGCATATGGCGACTGTCCGGCGAGACAAACCAAATGCCACCTTCATTACACAATTTACCTACCAATTGTTTAGTGTTATGTTCCAACACTTCCACGACAGCACCTTCACGCCTGCCACGCGAGTTAGTACGCACAATTCGCACCACAACACTGTCACCATTGAATACACCGTTCATTTGCCGTGTCGGTAAAAACACATCCTGGCTGTCATCATCAGGCAATAGAAACCCAAAACCATCGCGATGCGCCTGTACCGTGCCATGCACCAATTCAAGCTTGTTCAATAAGCCATAACACCCTTTTCGATTGCAGCGTAATTGGCCGTCGCGCTCCATCGCCTTTAACCGTCGATTCAATCCCACCAATTGAGCGTTCTTTAAACCAAAACTCTCAGCTAACTGTTTAGGTGAACAAGGTGTATTTATTTCTTCAAGATGATCAATGATAAATTCACGGCTAGGTAATGGATCAGCGTATTTTTTCTTTTCACGTTGATAATGAGGGTCTTTCTTTTTGAATTTTTTTACCAAGTACCTATTCTCCAGGTGATAATAATGTAAAGCCACGATGGTCTATATTTTCATACGTACCTTGCATACTGCGATCCTCAGACACCCAATAATTGCCATTTAATGCTTTCTTAGATGCCTTCACTGGCATCCAACAAGCACTAATCATATTACCGCAATCAATATGGCGATAATGCCCATCCGCCGTAAAACACTGCAAGGTGAATGCTGGCTTTTGTTGTAACAACGCCGACCAATTTTGCGGCTCAAGTGTTGAAGCCCAACCCGCACTGGCAGATCGGTTTTTTATAACCATATCAATAATTACAGATTGGCGACTGGTATTAGTCAGCCATAATAATTGCCGATGTGTAGCCAAGCGATTACGTGTTAAGTGTATTTTCCAATTACGAAACAATATGCCGTTGTCATTACAGTTCAACGGATAATTACCAATCTCAGTTTGATTCAATCGCGGTAACATTTTAGGTGTGTACCATATACAGCCACACAGCACCGCACAGGTAACAAATAATAAGCACTTCGATGCCGTTTTTATTCCATCGCTGATCTTAAGCATCTAACCATCCTGGTATATCATACTGCCGTTCTTTAATTTCCGCTTCACAGCGTTTGTAGTCAGGTATTATCTGAGCAACTAATCGCCAAAAATTAGACGAATGATCAGCAAACACCGTATGACACAATTCATGAATCATAACATATTCTGTTGCTGATGGCGGCAAAAATAATAGCTTTAAATTCAATGAGATATCGCCCTGCTGACTACAGCTACCCCAGCGAGACTTCTGATTGCGATAAGATATACTGCGAATACTGAATTCATACTCACTCGCCAATCGTTGCAACCAAGGTGTTAAGTGAGAACGCGCTTTATTCTTTAACCATTGCATTAATACGTATCGAACATGCGCGCGATCACTGCGCTTACCCAAGCAAATATCATGGCGATGATTATGATCTAACATCAAGGTTAAATAATAACTGGGTGGCCGATAATCCAATTGCAATGACCAGTTCTCAACTAAAGTCTCCAAATGGACACTAGCCGGCGGCCACGCCTGCTCAGCTGCTGGCTTGACTGGCTTGAGTTGCGATAACTGTTTACGTAACCAATCTTGATGTTGATCAACAAATTTGTGCGCTTCATCTTCCGTAACCCCAGCGGGTATCACCACCTCAACACCAGTTGGTAATACTTTTAAACAAAGGCGCTTAGCACGACGACTGTGTCGAATTTGATATTTAACTGCTGCATCAAGTAGTTGAGTCACGCTGCACCTCAGCTTGGCCTCGTGCCTGTTTATGATCCCTAGCTAATAATGTATACATGGTTGGCACCACAAACAATGTAAAGCCGGTGCCGATAAACATACCACAAGCAATTACCGTTCCTATATTTTGTCGGCTAACCGCACCCGCTCCGCTGGCAATAATCAGCGGTATCACACCCGCAATCATCGCAACCGTTGTCATTAAGATCGGACGTAACCGAATAGCTGCCGCCTTCACTATGGCTTCAAGCTTCGATAGACCTTCTGTCATTTGCAAATGGTTGGCAAAATCGACCATTAAAATACCGTGCTTACTGATTAAACCAATCAGCGTAATCAACCCTATCTTGGTGTACAAATTAAGCGTTGCCGCACCTAAAAATAAAGGAATCAAGGCACCAAAAAATGCCATTAACACACTAACTAAAATTGTTATGGGATCACTAAAACTCTCAAACTGCGCAGCTAAAACCAAATAAATCACAATGATCGAGAAAAATAACATCATAGTCATTTTATCGCCTTCCTGTACGGAAGTGCGTGATTTACCACTGTAATCAATGCTCATGCCGGATGGTAAAATCTTCATGGCTTCAGTTTTCAAATAATTCAATCCATCCATTGCCGTTTTAGGTGGGAACATCATGCCTTGTAATTCAACCGCATTGAGTTGCTGGAATTGCATTAATGAGTTCGGCTCAACTTCTCGCTTAAGGGTAGCAAATGAAGATAGTGGCACCATGTCACCTTTAATATTTTTCAAATACAGATTATTAAGCTGATTAGCATTTCGTCTATATTTACGCTCCAATTGTGGAATTACCTTAAAGCTTTGATCCAGCATACTAAAACGATTAACATAGTTTTCGCTCATAGCACTTGCCAGCGAACTCCCAATGGTTTGCATGTCGATACCCATTTGCGCCGCTTTGTTACGGTTAATATGGAATACCACCTGCGGTTTATTAAACTGCAATGAGTTTTGTAAAAACAAAAAATAACCACTCTTACGCGCTTTAGTTAATAGCTCTTCCGATATTTTATACAGCTGCTTAAAGTCACCGGTCGACTTAATCACGAAATCAATAGGAAAGAAATTGCCGCCCATCGGCAATGCTGGCGGTTCAAATAAATTAACGCGCAAGCCAGGATTTTGCTGCAGCTTAGTTTGTAATTGTTGCAGCACCTCCGATTCGGAATCATCTCGTTGACTCCAAGGTTTTAAGCGCAGACCACCAATCACACTGTTCGGGCCACCGTCTGCACCATTAATAATAAAATACATCGCCGTGTTTTTATTTTTATCAATCACCGGACCTAGCATATTGGAGAATTTCGTTGTGTAATCGATATTGGCATATTGTGGCCCGTTAGCCATCATCCAAATCATGCCCTGGTCTTCTTGTGGCGCTAATTGTTCTGGCGTAAATGCATAAAACACATAGCAACAAATCAGCACCAGCACACCCATAAATAAAACGGCACCGCGATGACATAGCACACCACGCAATACGCGCTGATAGCCGTCCATCATCTGATCCATTTTTCGATCCAGCCATAGCGCATATCGCCCATTGCTCGCATCATTGCGCAATAACTTAGAGCTCATCATAGGCGACAATGTTAAAGCAATAACGCCGGAAACAATCACCGTAGCCGCTAAAGTAAATGCAAATTGAACAAATAAATCACCAGTCAATCCAGACATAAAACCAATCGGCGCATACACAGCAGCCAGCGTAATGGTCATCGCGATCACTGGCGTAGCGATTTCACGTGCGCCATCAATCGCTGCTTTAAACGGTGATTTACCTAGCTCAATATGTCGATGGACATTCTCCACCACCACGATAGCATCATCAACCACCAATCCAATCGCCAAAACCATAGCGAGCAAAGTCAGAAGATTTAATGAATAGCCTAACGCCAGCATAATCGTCATTACGCCAATTAATGATAACGGGATGGTTACCACCGGAATAAATACGGAACGAACCGAACCTAAGAATAAATATATCACCAAGATAACAATCAGCGTTGCTTCAATAATGGTTCGTATCACTTCGACCAATGATTCATGAATATACTGCGTTGCATCAAAAACCACATGGCTTTGTAAACTTGGTGGATAATCTGTTTTTATTTGGTTTAGAATCTTTCTGGATTCTTTAATCACCGTTAGCGGATTAGCCGTTGGCGTCGGCGTAATCGCCACATACACCGCCAACTTACCATTATATGTAGCATAGCCATCGTAACTTTCTTGACCTAATTTCACCTTAGCGATATCGCCCAAATGCACCAAGCTGTCTTTGCTTGACTTCACCACTATGTTTTTAAACTCTTTTACCGATTGCAGGTCCGTCATGGCGCGAATTGATACAGTTATATATTTACCTTTGGTATTACCAGCAGCTGATTGAAAGTTATTACGCTTTAATGCCATGGTCACGTCTTCTGGCGTCACGCCCAACGCTGCCATACGATCAGTGCTCAACCAAATGCGCATTGCATAAGTATAACCACCGCCAAGTAATTGCACTTGCGCCACACCAGGCACTGTGGCAAACACCGGCTGTATAACGCGCGATATATAATTAGTCACTTGTTGCGGAGACATCGCATCACTTTGATACGCCAAATACATCAACGCAGTTTTTGAGCCTGTGGTTTTCGTAATCACCGGCTTTTGCGCTGCTGTTGGCAAATCTCCCTCCACCTCAGAGACCTTACTCATCACATTAGTAAAGGCTTTTTCTGGGTCATAATTCAAGCGGATATTCGCCTCAACCGTGCTAACGCCGTCACTACTGGTTGAAGAAATATAATCCAACCCTTCTGAACTAGAAATAGATTTAGCAATACGCTGCGTGACAAAACCCTGCATTAATTCAGCTGATGCACCCGGGTAAGCGGTCGTCACTGTAATCACTGTATTAGTCAATTGCGGAAACTCACGCAGCTGCATGCTTCGCATTGATTGTAAACCAACTAACAATATCAGCAGACTAATCACTACAGCCAATACAGGCCGTTCGATAAATATATCAGTAAACTTCCGTTTTCGATTGCTCATTTAATGCTCTTAATTCATATTCACCGTGCGATTAGGCACAATGCGTGTTTTATTCTGTAATTTGATTTGCCCAGCAGTAACCACTTCCACATTAGGCTTTAAGCCTTTGGTAATAATTACTCGGTCACCCACCGGGTCACCCACAGTGACGTATTGCGTAATCGCATCAATAATCGCCTTGCCATTCTTATCTTTTTTACCGGTGTCTTTTACGATATACACCGAGTCACCATACAACCGATAAGCCACAGCCGTTTGTGGCACCACCACCACATTTTGTTGTTTCGGCATATACACATTCACTTCAGCGTAAGTGCCAGGTATAAGTTTTAATTGTTTATTCGGTATGGTCGCTTGCAGTGCAATGCTGCGTGTATCAGATGCTATCAATGGACTAATCGCCGTTAACTTACCAATAAACTCCTGCCCCGGGTAACTATCAACTAAAATTCCTACTTTTTGACCCACTTTCAATTTACTTAAGTCTTGTTCCGGTAATGAAAAATTTACATATAATGGATTCAACGATTGTAGCGTCACCAAATCATCACCCGGATTCACATACTGACCTAAGTTAACTTTACGAATACCCAACTTACCGGTAAACGGTGCCTCAATCGTTTTTTGATCGATAATCTGTTTTTCTTTATCTACATTCGCCAAATTTTGCCCCAGCTGTGAAATTGCCTGGTCCAAATCGGATTTAGCCGTTGCTTTAGTCGCAAATAATTTGTGTTGACGACCAAAACTGCCTTTACTAAATACTAATTGCGCCTGGTAGTTTGCCAGCTGTGCTTGCTCCACCCTGTCATCCAAATGCACCAGCACTTGTCCTTTTTTAACCATTTCACCTGAATTAAAATTTATTTCAGTCACTAATCCATTTATTTGTGATGTTACGTTAACGCCATTTACCGCAGTTACAGTACCAACCGAGTTTAAGCGATCAACCCAGTTGATAGATTGTGATTTGCCAACGGCTACTGATTCGCCGGGCCTTACCATGCCGGAGAATTTTTTGAATAATGAATATATTTCAGTGCCTTTTATACCGAATATGATCAATACGATGGCCACAAAGCTTATGACCACCATTACTACCTTTCTAGACATCCCTTCGCCCTTAGTCTCAAACGCATTTCATCATAGTACCATGTGAATATTACGAACAAAAGGCAGTGTATATTAAGCATCCCTCTTGTAATTCATGTCAACCACATATACATTATCGTGCTGCGAAGACTTGTGTGGCTATAAAAATAAAGTATTGTGTGTAACAAAAACAACCAAGGAGGTAACTTAAATGCCAATGAATGAGGCGCTCGTCAAAGCAGTGATCAATAATCAAGCTGACGAAGCACAAGCACTGATCGCAAAAGGCGCAAACCCGAACCATTGCGCGGCATCTAGCGAGAATTTCACACCATTGCAGCTCGCTGCACTATATAATGCAGCCAACGTGATTCCTGTATTAGTGAAAGCAGGCGCTAAGCTTGAAGCCTTAACAGCAGAGAATGGTATTACAGCGCTGGATATTGCCGAACAACATCACCACAATGCGGTTGCAGATTTATTGCGTAGCTTCCGTAAGCAAACGCCGGTCGAGTGATGGCACCAACTCACCCAAGTGATCAACCATATAATGGCAGCGGAAGTCTTTAAAAGCTTCCCTGCCTGTGCGCCCCGTCAACACAGCAGCAAAATCAACACCCGCATTTTGCGCTGCCCCAGCATCAAACACACTGTCCCCAACAAATAAAGCTTGATGTGGATCAATCGCCAAATGATCCAACGCCATATGTGTGCCTTCAGGGTGCGGCTTGTGCTGACTGACAACCTTACTATCAACAATCAGTTCAAAATGATGATGCATACGCTCACGATGCAATAACTCTTCAATGGATTTTTTAATTTTTGTTGATACAATCACTAAACGTAAGTCCGCTAGCTTTGCTTGCTCGATAAACTGAGGCACTTCTGGAAACAACACCGTGTTATCTGTCATCAATTCATCTTGCTGAGACATAAAATAATCTTGGTATGCCAGTGCATTACTCCAGTCGGGATCATCGGTCAGTAATTGATAAGTATTAGGCAGTGTGTGCCCTATCGCTTGCTTGATTTTTTCAACTGAGACCTTAAAACCCAAACGTTCAAAAGCATATTGTGCGCATAAAACAATGCCTTGTGACGAATCTACAAGTGTGTAATCAAAATCAAGTAGTAAGGCTTTATATTTCATAAGCTACCGATACTACCCGATCTATACCGCTGAGGCAATTAAGCCACAATCAACCACAAAAACGAATATTCTTACTTTGCATATGTTAGCAGCATATATTTCCCTATGTTATAGTTTGCCTGCTGCTGGGAAGCTTAATAACGATAAACGCAGCTAACAAAAGGTCATTAAACAGGAATTTTATAATGAGAAAAAAATGGATCAACATAGGCAAGGTCATTGTTTGCGCCTCACTATATATAAGTACCGCAACCACACTCGCCGCCCCACAACCACAACTCATCCCAAGCAACACAATCCTGGATAGGGAAGTGCTCGATGTCGTTGAAGACAAGCCCAATAACGCACTCTATGTGGCAGGTTGGTTTTCTGGTTTATATGAGAAGCTAGTTGGCGGCGCGATTTTTCATAGCGATGGCCACTTAAACAAAGACCATAAACTAAATTTCCAAGGTCAGCCGTTTACGTCGATTTCAGATCATCATGGCGGATTTTATGTTGGCGGTACATTCTCGAATATCAACACAACTGGCATTAAGTATTTAGTACACATATTTTCTGACGGCATGATAGACACAAACTTTAAACCAAGCATACCAGCTGCCGTCTATCACGTATCTTTAGTCAACGACAATCTATATGCATCGACCCACTTTCATGTCTACAAAATAAACCTCAGCAGTGGCCAAATCGACACTGGATTTGCCATCTCCACGCCAGACAATAACCCAGGAAAACTCCGCATCGCCATGCTTGCCACAGAAAACGGGGTATATGTTGGCGGAAATTTCACCCAGATAAACGGTCATAGCGTAAGCAATCTCGCCAAAGCCAACTTAGACACTGGCGCGATTGATACTGGATTTTATAGATCAAATGCCGCCATCAATGGTATAACCAGCTCCTCTGATGGTAAACTGTATTTGATTGTTAATAATCGTAGCAAATTCGTTGAAAAAGTTGATCAGATCACTGGTGTTGCAGACGAGAACTTTAAAACCGACATTTCTTATAAGCCGAGCCTACTAGCTGTTGATGACGGCATGCTGTATGTTGGGTCACGCGTAAAGCCCCTCGTATCAAGGTACAACGCAATAACCGGTGAAAAAGATAACAGCTTAACAATTTCGACCATCACATACCCCTCTGCTTTCGCCTTTGACGATCGTCATATTTATATCGCCGCCTACATGACCGCCCGACCAGGCAGTCGATATTACAGAAACCTAGGACGCTTTGATAAAGTCACCCAGGAGATGGATGATAGCTATGTCGCAAACGTTGATAGAAACATCTCAACGATGGCATTAAGCGAGGGTAAATTATTTACTGGTGGCTATTTTAAATCGGGCGGTCAAAACCAAGGGTCACAAGGATTAATAAAATTCAATTTAACCACAGGCCTACCTGATCCAACATTCAAACCGCAACTCAATGGCTCAGTATCATCCGTTACCTTTGATGATAACTATGTCTATGTTGGCGGCACATTCACCAAAGCCGATAACGTATCAACAGGAAAGCTGGCAAAGCTTAATAAAACTACGGGTACGGCGGATAAAAATTTCAGGCCACAACCGAATGGTTATATCAATCGATTAAAGGTACACGATGGTTATTTATATGTAGGAGGGCATTTTTCGAAAATCTCCGGACGATATACATCAAAAGGTTTTGCGCGCTATAAACTGGATCCATTGAGTTATGACAACACATTCCATCCGCACTTTAACCATATGGTATGGGCATTGGCATTTGCTGGTGACTCACTGTATGTCGGCGGAACCTTTACCAATAGAGTAGAGAAATACAATATTGTTAGCGGTGAAAAGGATCTTAACTTTAACCCCATCACCCCAGCAGGCCAAGTGAGAAGTCTACTGATTGATGGCGACAACCTATATGTCGTCGGATACTACTGGGATGGCATTCATAAAATGAATCGATTTACTGGATTGGCGGATACTGCTTTTAGACCTGGCGTCGAACGTGCATTATGGTCATCGGTAGCGAAGCACGACGGCTATATCTATGTTGGTGGAAAAAATACGCTGTTACGTTTAGATGAAACCACAGGCGCTGTTGATTCTAGCTTTAACCCGCAACCAAATGGTTATGTCTATGGCACACTATTTGATGGCAATACCCTTACTGCTTTTGGTACGTTCACCAAGCTACAAGGCGAAGTACTGCCATACCTTGCAACCATACCATTGAACAAACGACTGCGTCGTTTTCCGGGATGACAAATACTTACTTAGCCACTCTATTAAACAGTGGCTGAGTAGCTTTAACCTGATCACTAAAAACTTGAAATAGTTGCGCCGAATCAGACTGACTGCTCATGCTTTCAAAACAGTTAACCAACCGTGTTGAAATCAGTTGCTGCAATTGCGATACACTGACAACACCTTGTAAATTAACATCCAGCGAAGACAATGGTACTTTAGCAAAATCATCCAACAGTAAGCGCATTAACATTAGGCTGTGAAGCATAAACGCCTGATCCTCAGCCGTCATATCATTTAAGCGTTGCAATGCATCAGCAAATTTAATGTTGGGGTTATCGGCCTGCATCTTTAACGAAGTAGCCGATACAGGGCTGATTAATCGTTCACGATAAAGCGGACAAGCAATGTTGAGTAGCCATTTAGCAAAAGCATGGTCTTTGCAATACGAAGGCAATTGCAGCGGCAATAATAATGCATGACCTTCTTGTGCATGATGCTTATGACCATAAACATCATCGGGATGCGTTACTCGTGCTATATCGTGCAAGCCTGCTGCCACTACATAGTCTAATGGCATACCATAATGCATAGCCAAACTCGCCGACTGCAAACCGTGCATTTGTTCAGTAACGTTTTCTGCAGCAGGAACACCAGGCTCATACACACGCCCCGCTAACTCATTCGTCATAACTACCATAATATTTTTTACATAACCACAAGCCAGGTCGACAACCGCTTGATCAGTACAGTACTGCTTTAAGGAAACTGGTAAATCTAATACTGTATTCTCAATTGCGGGCAAAGGTCGGCGCAAAATATCAATCGGACTGATCGCACGTAAAGACTCATTAATACGTAAACGACTTAATGCTTCATCGAAAGTAAAGTTTTGCTGATCGAGTAATGGCAACACAACGCCATGAGATAGCATATATTCCACCACCGCATGAAAACACGGAATGGTATAGGCCGATAAATCCGTTTGCTCTAACGCTGATAAGTTATGATTTGCTAGCTCTGACACTTCCACACCCCTTACTGGTAAGACTGTTACAACACAGCGGAAAACTATCATACTACTGACAACTCAACAATACAGTGCCATCAATTAATTAATTTTGATCAAAAAAAAACAGCAATTGTCAACTTTTCCGATATAGAGCTAACTCTCGGATTTATAGACATATTCTTGGTGTCTCTAGGGTTATCCCTAGACAATCCTAGCGTAAGATCCATATTTCCTTTCTCGATGGATAGTATAATATTGAAAATCCGTGTAGCCACAAACCCCCTCGGCATATACAAGTAGAAACCTTGATATATGTTGGGCAACACTTTGGAGATCAAGGATGAGAGACTACTTGTCAAGAGGACACCGCCTTAGAAAATCCGGTTCTTATCACCGTGCCATCAAATACTATATTAAAGCAGGACAACGCTCTCGCATTTTGAAAGAACAAAATGCTTGTGCTTATATGATCGCTTTCACTTACGTTTTGCTCGCGCACCACACTCGCAACGAATCTTGTCAGCTAGGCATGGACTTACGCCTACCTTGCCACGACATGTATCACGAAGCCGGTAAGCAACTTGACCAATTGGATCGTGAGTTCGACCCTAAAGAATTGGGTCTACCCGTTTTAACCGCGTACGAGAAAAAAGAAATCGATTATTATCGCGACGAAGACTAAAGCTTTAAAAACAAAAGAATCAGGTCCTCCCTGGTGACACCGACGCGCCTTCTCTTAGGCAGAATACTTCCCCCAAGCATTCTAAGAGAAGGCTTTTTTATTTTGGATTCCGCGGACATTCATCATCACATACCCATTCATCATGAATACTATCGTCATAGATATCCCATTCATCATGATCATTGATACGCGCTTGCGGTAAACCACAAAACAACCACGCAATGAATTGACCAACTGAACTTGCCGGCACTAAACGATCTTTAATATCCACCGCCCAACGTAAACCTTCATGCTCAGTATGTAGTGAGCGCATAGTAGTTTGCATTGGTGTATCGACCACCCCGGGACGGATTGATAATATACCTATACCTCTTGGCTTCAGCTCTTCACGCAAGCCTAAAAAGACATTATAAAAAGCAGCCTTGCTCACACTGTAAGGACGAATACCTGGAGCACTGTTGTGCGCTGCACCGGAACTGATATGCATAATGCGACCACCAGTTGGCATATAGTCAACGCAACGCTGAGTTAAAAACAAAGGCGCCTCAACATTGATTTGCATCATTGTAGTAAAAGCCTTTGGATCAGCTGATAACAAATCACCGGCCGGCTCAACCAATGCGGCATTATGAATCATGTAATTTAACTGATCCAAATCAGCTACTGCAGCCATAATTTTATCGCGACCATCAGAACACGCGATATCTGCAGCAACGATTTGCACACACTCTGGATAATCCGCTGCTAATGCCTGCAATGGTTCTGCTCTACGCCCTACCGCTAGCACATTTATGTCTCGCGCGATTAAAGCCTCTGCGGCTGCTCGCCCTATGCCAGTTCCAGCGCCAGTGATTAATACCCATTTTTTCATAATTTGTTCCATATCAATATTTCTTTGTCATTTAACTACCTCAGCCAGTAAGGCTGGCAGGGGTGCCTTTCGAGCGGCGTACGATACAGGGAACGTAAAGGAGTACGAGGATAGGGACATCCGTTCGAGAGAAAGGTATCCCTGCCAGCCTTACGATGCACTAGGTAAATCATCAAGGCGAACAGCGTATCCATTTTACTTCATGGCTCGCTTCGTTCCACTACGCTGCGCTTTACTTCCGTAAAATGGATACCCTATCCACCTTGATTACGTAGCGCAGTCGTCGATTGTACTCGTAACTGCATTTGACAGCAATCCAAACCGCCGGCTATGATGACTCCAATTTCGCAGCAAGGAACGCATATGTCAGATGTCGCCTATCAAACCGGATTTGGTAATCACTTAACATCAGAAGCCATTGATGGCGCCTTACCCAAGAAACAAAATTCACCACAAAAACCACCATTGGGCTTATATGCTGAACAATTATCGGGCACTGCGTTTACTGCACCACGTCGCTACAATGAAAAAACATGGCTGTATCGCATCAGGCCATCAGTCAAGCACTTTAATGCGTTTACACCTTACGAGCAGCCTTACTTATTAACAGCTGAGCACAATGCATCAGTGACGCCACCAACGCAATTACGCTGGCAACCGTTACCGATGCCAAGCCAACCTACAGACTTTATTCAGGGCTGGTATACGATGGTCACTAATGGCTCAGCTGGTAATCATCAAGGCGGCACCGTTGCGCATTATGTTGCCAACTCAGATATGGTCGACAATTATTTTTATAATGCTGATGGTGATTTATTAATCGTGCCACAACTCGGTCGTTTAGTGATTCACACTGAAATGGGTGTATTAGCAGTAGCGCCACAACATTTTTGTGTTATTCCCCGCGGCATTCGCTTTCAAGTCAAACTACCCGATGGTGAAGCGCGTGGTTATATCTGTGAAACTCACGGCATGCCTTTTCAATTACCTGATCGCGGGCCGATAGGCGCTAATGGGTTAGCTGACGAACATCACTTTGAATACCCGACTGCCAGTTATGAAGATAAATCAGGTGATTTAAAACAAATCGTAAAATTTATGGGTAAGTGTTGGCAATCTAATATTGAGCATTCACCGCTGGACGTAGTCGCATGGCGAGGCAATTATTTACCGTATAAATACGATTTAAATAACTTTAATCCCATATGGTCAGTTGGTTGGGACCATACCGACCCGAGCATTTTTACTGTACTCACTTCGCCTTCAGGCCGACCCGGCACCGCTAATATAGATTTTGTAATTTTTCCTGCTCGGTGGATGGTGGTCGAAGACACTTTCCGTCCACCGTATTATCATCGCAATATCATGAGCGAATACATGGGATTGGTTTATGGTGAGTACGATGCCAAACCCAATGAATTCACCCCAGGTGGTGCCAGCTTACATAACTGCATGTCACCTCATGGCCCGGATAAAGATTCGTTTGACAAAGCAACACACGATGACTTAAAACCTTATAAATATGATGCAACCTTAGCTATTATGTTTGAAAGTTCTTTGTTTTGGCAAACAACTGATTTTGCGTTGAACACACCAAGCCTGGAAAAAGATTATCAACATTGCTGGCGATCACTCGAATCACACTTTAATACATAGGAATACAGCATGACCAAAATACATCACAACCCCGCGATTAGCGGTATAACACCTTATGTGCCGGGCAAAACTGAAGAAAAGATCATGCGCGAACATAACGTTGATAAGGTCATTAAACTTGCCAGCAATGAAAACCCTTTAGGTCCAAGTCCCAAAGTGCAACAAGCGATTATCGATGCCGTACATCATATACATCGTTACCCTGATGATGAATCACCAGAACTGCGCCAAAAAATTGCTAACAAATGGAACCTTAATAGAGATCAAGTCATTTTTGGTGTCGGTTCATCTGAATTGATAGAAATGATTTTTTACAGCTTTGTTAATCCAGTCGGCGAATTCATTATTACTGAGCATGGGTTTGGTTTGTATTATATACTTGGCACAGCCAATCGCGCTAAGCCTGTTTTTGTCAAAGATAACGATTTCCATCAAGACCCTGAAGCCATATTAGCAGCGATTACTGAAGATACTCGCGCTATTTTTATGGCTAACCCCAACAACCCTACAGGCACTTGGATAAAAGCAAAAACCTTAAAACATTTCATCGAACGTGTGCCACCACATGTTGTGGTGGTGATTGATGAAGCCTATGTTGATTACATGACAATGCCTCATTATGAATCGATGGCACATTGCGTTGATGATTACCCCAACCTGATTGTGTTACACACGTTTTCTAAAGCCTATGGCTTATCCGGTATGCGTTTTGGTTACAGCTTAAGCTCTGCATCTTTAGCCGAACAAATGAATCGCGCACGTAAACCATTCAATCTGCCGAGCTTAACTTTAGCAGCTGCCAATGCTGCAATAGATGACCAAACCTATATCGAACATAGTGTCGCCAATAATGATACCGGCTTGGCCTATTTAGGCGAGCAATTTGATCAGCTGGGCATTGAATATATCGACAAGTCTGCCAATTTTATCACTATAAAACTGGGCTCAAAAGCCAATGATATTGCGCAGCAACTACAAGAGCAAGGCATCGTTGTTAGACCGCTAACACCATATAAAATGAGTGACTATTTACGTGTTACTGTCGGCACCGTTGAAGAAAACCAAATATTTATTCGTGAACTAACAAACATCCTGGGTCAATCTACGTAAAATTTTACACGAAATGAGCTACCCCCATGAAAGCGTTACATCAATAAGCCTTGTCTTATAATAAGCTTATCGCTACAATATCACGTCATGTGGATGACTTAGGAGACGTAAAATGAAATATATTAATATAAGGTGTTTTTTATGTCCCGAGCTGAAACTAAACAAGAGAATTCCGATACATCAACCGCCCCAATCCATGAATTAACAATAAGCAGGCTGGCACAAGTTGAAAATCAACTAGAACAAGTATTACAACTTATCCCCCCATTAACACAGCAAGTAAATGAGCAAAAAGAGCTAATCAAAGAGCTCGAATCTAAACTGCGTGAACTAGAAAAATACAAGCATATAACTATAGGCATGGTTCTCAGATATGGATATAAAATTTACGGGGCTCGCCATCAGTTAACACAGAATGAAACTCTAAATTACCATTCCATCTAACGTGGACCACACAACTCGTAGTATGTCGTACTACATACATTAATTGAGCCTCTAATCGGTAAGGCTAAAATATCAACCTTGATAACTGTCAAAACTGTGTTAACATACCGCCATTATTTTAATGCCAGTAAAAACCAACTTTTTAGGAAAGCACCATGCGACAGTTATTCACACTTGCACTTTCAACGCTTTGCATTACTGCCTACGCAGCAGGTCCTCAAATTAAAATCAACGTCGCAACACCCGGACACATAGCAAGCTATCAACTCGTTGCTGGCAGTCAAGTCAAAGTCTATCCAACCGAGGTTATACTTGCGCAAGGTTACGTGTTTGATCAAAACCGCTGGTTCTATAACAACTCTGGTGCGCCGATTCAATTAACAGCTAGTTTTAGCAGCCCTACTGGTGCTAAATTTTTCCCATTCCAGGTTATCATTGGCAGCTGCGGCCAACTTGAACCAACAACGGCCATGTGGTCTAAATTTCACACCAATTCAATGCTAACTATTTCGGCTAATAACGCAAAACTAAGCACATGCCAAGGCTTCGCAGGCTCTGGAATGATCAGCATCACACCAATCAGTGACTATAAATACCCGGCGGGCGTTTATACACTGCAATTACATACGCAGTAAGATGAGTTTTAAGTTAATGAAAGCTTACTAGGAGTCGTCCCCACCGAAATAGGGGCAGATCAACCCACTTGAAAATAGAGGTGACAGAGGTGATTGAGAGAGAGCATGATCTTGATAAAGAAAAACGCTTGAAGAGTAAGCATTATTTTTCTGAAATAAAGCCTAAATGAGAGTAGTTGTTCTTTGGACAGGAGGTAAAGACTCTGTACTAGCCTTACAGTCAGTGCTTGATGAAGGGCATCAGGTTAGTCGATTAATTACTTTTGCTCCAGAAAACCCTGATTTCAAAGCACACCCAATTGATATCATGAAAGCACAAGCTAACTCCATTGGCTTGCTACATCAAATTATTACGATAACTGGTGATTTCAGAGAAGGATATGAACAAGCCCTACAAAGCCTGAAAGATGAAGGTATAGACGCTGTGGTTACGGGGGATATTGATTTGATCAAGGGTGCACCTAATTGGATTAATGAATGTGCTATAAAAAGCGGAATAACTGTATTGAAGCCATTATGGCAACAAGATAGGATCCAACTTATGAGTAAATTACTAACTTTAGGTTATGAGCTCATCATCTCTGCTGCTGTAAAAGATATTATTCCTAAAGAGTGGCTAGGTCAGCCTGTTGACGAAAAGAGACTTAAAGAGATCGTTCAATTAAGTGACTCTAACTCTATGGATATTTGCGGTGAAAATGGTGAATATCACACCATTGTATATGATGGGCCTTTGTTTAAATCAAAACTTGATGTGATGCTTGGTAACCCATATGAGTACAATGGCTTAATGGTATCTAAAGTTTCATTTCAAGGTAATCATTAACAGCATGATAGGCGCCATGACCAGCTGACCTGCTTTAATCAAGCTCGAAACCCTACCTTGAGACGAAATATTACACACACCTAACGCGCTACCAGCCAATAGACTAGTCATGACGCCAATATATTCTATACGACTCAATGATCTTAAATCACGCTGCGCCTTACCCATGACACTCCCTCTCACACTCGATAAGGAATGCGAAAGTGATAGTAACACAGGCTTATTTAAAGCTTATAAGGAGAACAAAAGGGGCAATCCAAAGACTGAATCCTCACTCTGCCCCCCCCATAGAATGCTAATGTAGTGGCCTCACAAAACTGCCTGGTTAACTCAACCAATTCAAAATAAGCTCAATGGCGATGCTCTTGCTTTAGTCAGTTTCAACAGACAAGAAGTTACGCTAGGAACTTGACATCACCACAATGAACGATGGGCCGTGTCTTGCTTAGCATACAGATAATGTTTCGGATTATCCGGGCATTGGCGCATGCCGCATTGCAAAAAAACCGTAACGCATAAAAAGAAACTAAAGCATAATACAATCGCAAACAGCAAATGGGAAAGTCCACGCCACTTAACTTCAAATAAGTGGCGACTCAAGAAATACTGCTGATTAACACACAACACCAAGGTGTTAAATAACACCACCGCCATTGAAATAATAAAGGACCAGGTATACAAATGAAAGCCCATAAATTGGTTTCCAAAGCTGCCTGTTCCCGGAATGATATGCAGTGCAATTTGACGAAGTGCGACAAACGCACTAAACAAGGCAGACAGTAAAGACAAACCGTAATGAATCGGTTTAGGCCCATAGCGCAGATTCAACACTAGCGCAAAAGCCACGCCCAACAAGCCTAAGCGCTGCATTAAACACAATGGGCATGGCAGCTCACGAAAAATAAACTGAAAGCCCACCGCCAATAATAAAACCAACAAAATTAATAACAGTTCGATCATGTTGTAAGCTTTGTAGCACCCGACCAGCTTCGACTCTTCCATGAAATATCCCTTTATAAATTCAAATGCAAATGTGTATTTAGATGATGCGCGAACCACACAGACGATAAGATCAAACTAATGAAAAACACCCACAACGCAATTCGTCGCTGACCACACCAGGCAAACGCCATTGCCACTGTATCCAATAAAAATAGTAATGCCATCATGGCAGTCTCCTTATTTAGCCATAATATTTGGATCCCGGATCGGGCCTGCCCCGAGCAAAGACCCGGGGGTCCGGGATGACCAAGCTGTCATTCCTTACTTAAACACTCGTAGTTTGTGGTGCCGCCTTAGCAAACACCGGCAACTCCAAACACGCTTGGTTAATTTCACAAATCCTTGGATACGGTTGCAAATCAAAATCGAACCGTTCAGCATTATACACTTGCGGGATCAAACAAATATCAGCCAAGCTGACCTGATCACCAAAGCAATATGCCCCATCGCTTGTAAGCATTTTTTCTATAGCCTCGAAGCCTAAGCGCAACCAATGATGATACCAAGCGATTTTTTGCTGATCATCGCACTGCAACTCATTAACCAAATACTGTAAAACAGCTAAGTTATTCAGCGGATGAATATCGCAAGCGATAATGTTAGCCATCGCACGCATATGAGCTTGCTGCTCCAAATTACCCGGCAACAAAGTCGGTTCAGGATACTTGGCTTCTAAATATTCCAAGATCGCCATCGATTGCGTTAATACCAAATCACCGTCTTGCAATGCTGGCACTCGTCCTTGTGGATTCAAACGGCGATAAGCTTCTCCATGCTGCTCGCCGCCATCCTTCACTAAATGCACTTCCACTAACTCATACGCTTGCTGCTTAATATTTAATGCAATGCGCACGCGATAGCTAGCCGTTGAACGAAAATAATCATACAACTTAATCATACAGAAGCCTTATCTTTTGCAGGCACATACTGCTCAACGGTTTGATCAATTTCACCAAAAATAGATTTACCATTTGCATCTAACATTTCAATGCGAATCGTATCACCAAACTGCATAAATGGCGTCTTAGGTTCACCATCAGCAATTTTTTCTAAGGTGCGCTTTTCAGCTAAGCATGAAGACCCGCTAGAACGATCGGTATTCGATATCGTACCCGAACCAATAATCGTACCCGCACCCAATGGTCGCGACTTGGCGGCATGGGCAATCAATTGCGCAAAATTAAAAGTCATATCAACGCCTGCATTCGGCTGACCAAATATCTCACCGTTTAACGTTGAACGCAGTGGCAAATGCAATTTAGCGTCTTTCCATGCGGCACCTAACTCATCTACCGAAACTGCTAATGGAGAAAATGCGCTCGAAGGCTTGCTTTGGAAAAAGCCAAACCCTTTCGCTAGCTCATTCGGAATTAACCCCCGCAGAGAGACGTCATTTACCAACATCACCAAACTAATATACTCCGCCGCATCATCAGCACTAACGCCCATTGGCACATCACGTGTAATCACTGCTATTTCTGCTTCAAAATCGATACCCCACGCGGTATCAGCTATCTGAATCGGATCATTTGGCGCAATAAATTTATCGCTACCACCTTGATACATCAACGGATCATGCCAAAAATTTTCTGGCATTTCAGCGCCGCGCGCCTTACGCACCAACTCGACGTGATTTACATAAGCACTGCCATCAGCCCACTGATAAGCACGTGGCAATGGCGAATGACACTGCGTTTGATCAAACGCAAACGCATCATCACAATCACCATTATTTAATGCCGCGTATTTTTTTACCAATAATGGTTCAACTTCTTGCCAATCATCCAGAGCTTGCTGCATCGTTAATGCAATGTCATGCGCTCGCACAGCCATTTGGTTATCTTGGCTTACAATAATCAGCTGGCCATCACGTGATTTGGTTTTTAATGTCGCTAATTTCATGTTGACTCCTGCTCTTCATGCGTAGGCGTAACCACACCGCGCTCAATTTGGTCTAGCTCCATTGAATCGAACAGTGCCTGAAAATTACCTTCACCAAAGCCTTCATCACCTTTGCGTTGAATGATCTCAAAAAACACTGGGCCAATAACCGTTTCTGTAAAAATTTGCAATAAGGTTTCAACACCGTTTTCGGTTGAACCATCAATTAATACACGATCTTTTTCCATACGATCTAATGGTTCACCATGGCCAGGCAAACGATCGTTAATCATACGGTAATAAGTCAATGGCGTATCCAAAAATTTCATGCCGATATTTTGCAAGTCTTCAACCGACTGATAGATATCGTCTGTGCCTAAGGCAATATGCTGAATGCCTTCACCTTTATATATATCCAAATATTCTTGAATTTGTGACTGCTGATCTGTTGGCTCATTAATCGGGATACTGATTTTTTTACAAGGGCTGGTTAACGCACGGCTGTGTAAACCGGTAAATTTGCCTTGAATGTCAAAATAACGAATTTGATAAAAACTAAATAAGTCGACATAAAACTGCGCCCATTCATCCATACCACCTTTAAACACATTATGTGTAACGTGATCAATATAGGTTAACGTTGGTTTATCTTGTGCTTTAGCAACAGCGGCAGCATCCATATCAAACAAACTAGTATAGATGTTCTCATCACCATATTTATCAACCAGATATAATAGGTTTCCACCGATGCCATGAATGACTTTAACTTGACCATCCGTCCAATCGCTATCCATACCCGCATAAGGCTTTGCACCTTTAGATAAGCAGTGCTGGTATGCAACATCTAAATCTTTAACCCGAAATGCCATACCCGGTACAGATGGGCCGTGTTGCTGGTAAAATTGTTTAGCAAAGCCATTAGGGTTACTATTGATTACAAAGTTGATATCTCCCTGCTGCCATAATTCAACAGGCTGAGTTTTATGTTGACCGGTTTTTACAAAGCCCATACCAGTAAATAATTTATGCAATTCATCGGGGGTATCAGCAATAAACTCTAGAAACTCAAATCCGTCAGTACCTGCTGGATTTTCAAACGTAGCGTTTTCCTTGGTGGGAATCATCGAACTTCTCCTTATTTTTTTGTGCCAACAACATAGCAAATTTCATCTGCAACTGCTAGGCATGCTCTTTATTTCACTCGCACAAAAATAACTCAACCATTAATGAAATCAATAAATTTTACACCAGGTATTTTTATTCCGTTTAAGATTGTTTTAATAGTCCTCGCCTATAATGACCGACAGAAATGAGAATATATTGGAACGGGTATGCGCCTAGATTACGAGATAACAAAAAATGACCGAGCGTCTTTTGCGCGCTCTATTGTACATATACGCAATAGGCTGGGCTTGAATGTTGCCACTGTGCTACTGCTAAGCCTCATAATACTACTGGCATATCACTTTAGTTACGGCATTCATCGTGAACAACTGCCAAGCATCCTATCACATATACCAATGAGTCAAATAAGCGTAATTGTACACATACTAATTTTCACTATCAGTGCAGGCCTAATTAGTTACTATATTTTTCACAAAGTGCAAAAGCATTATCGCCGACTGATGCAGCACGACGATTCTAAAGTTAGCCTGCAGTATGATGAAAACGGCATCAATTATAAAACAGAACAAGGTCAACAATGCCTAGACTGGAACAAGCTGCATGCCATCGTAAAACTCAATAGTGGTATATATTTATACTGCTCCGCACAACGATTACCCCGCCCCTCACAAGCACCGTGTATTATTATTCCACGCAATGCGTTCCATAGTGATCAAGCCTATCGCGCTTCAGTGTTTTATATCCAACATAAAGTTGAGAAGATTCGACAAGTGGCTTAGTGATTACTACAGTCACATAATGCATCCCCCGCCCTCAATGCACAGCAGCAACATAACCATGGTTATTAAAATTGCGTAGCAATTCTGCTGTCATCCCGTAAAATTGCGTAGCAATTTATACGGGAACCAGGATAATATATGGATCACAATTCGGGGCCACACTGCCACTGCAAGTAAGGGTGCCAGGGGTACCTTTCGAGCGGCGTATGGTACACGGAGGTAAAGGAGTACGAAGACAGGGATGTCTGCTCGCGAGAAAGGTATCCCTGGTGGCCTTACGTTGTAAGGTTATTTGACTGGATCCCGGATCGGGGTCCGGGATGACAGACTCTAGTCCGGGATGACAGACTCTAGTCCGGGATGACAGACTCTAGTCCGGGATGACAAAACAAGGATACCAAATGAATCAATTACGTTACATTATATTAACTTTATTGGTAACTACATTAACACCACTGTATGCCGCCAGCGCAAACACAAACAAAGCAGCTAAAAAGAACGTGATTCTGTTTATCTGGGATGGTCTGCGCCCCGACTCGATCAACCGCAAAGACACGCCCAACCTATATCGTCTAAAACAACAAGGCAGCTATTTTAGTAAAAACCATTCCAGCTACCCCACATTAACAATGATCAATGCCGCCAGCTTTGCTACCGGTGATCTTGCGGGCAAAACCGGATTTTACGGTAATGTGATTTGGGATCCAACCGCTAAAGGCACCAATGATGCCGGTAAAAAAGTTGATTTTCAGCGTCCGGTATTTACTGAGGACTACCATATACTTGCTGATCTTAATAGCACAGAGGCTAAAGGCCCCCTACTCGAAGTTAAACACCTGTTTCAAGCGTTACATAAAAATGGCATCAATACCGCCACTGTTGGAAAATCCGGCCCAGCTGATTTACAAGATTATCAACAACAAGCCGGTAAGCAAGGCATTGTATTCGACGAACAACATGTCTACCCATTAACTTTTGCGCATTGGTTACAACAAAAAAATTACCCCCTACCACTGCATGCACCATTTGCATTTAAAAAGGATGTCTTGACCCTCAAAAAAAACAACGGCAACCCCACCGGCTTTGGCCGATTCGTAGACTTGAAGGATGACGTTACCACCGACCCGGCCGCCACGTCAAAATCACCATTCGATCGCGCTAATCGTTTTTTAATGAAAACTTATTTGCAGCAGATCATTCCCTACTCAAACCCTCACATGAGTGTGGTCTGGTTACGTAACCCAGACACTACAGAACACGCTTATGGTGTGGGGAGTCGCAGTTACTACACATCCATCCACTCGCAAGATCGCTTACTAGGAAAATTAATTCGCCGCTTAAAGAAAAACGGCAGCTGGAAGAATACCGATTTAATCGTTGCCTCTGACCATGCACACAGTAATGTTTCTGGCCCACAAGCCACCTATCCATTACGTGCAATTAAACAGGGCGAAGTAACACACATTGATCAGCATGGCTATTCTGTTTCTGGCAGCTTTCGCCCAGCTGATCTTTTACATCGTGCAGGCTTTAAAGCGTTTGATGGCTCTGGTTGCCAATACAGCCCTGTCTTAACAGGCATTAAAGCTGATGGCAGTGCTGTTTATCCGACAAAAATAGATAAAGATGGTTCAGTGTGCCATCACAACATTCAGCTCAAAGACACTTACGCTGATCGCACGCATAAACTCAAGGGGCAGCGTTACACCACTGGCAACCTGCGCATACCCACCCCACTGCCTAAAAACGCCGTGATTGTTGCATCAAATGGTGGCTCTACTTACTTTTATGTGCCATCACATAATCCAGCGTTAATTAAAAAACTGGTGCGTTTCATTCAATCTCGTGAAGAGTTTGGACCCATATTCGTGCATATTAAACATGGCGATGTACCTGGCACCATAGAGCTAACCACTGTCGGTTTACTCAATGACGACCACAAAAATCCTGACATTATCGCCAGCAGTCACTATGATAACAGTGCCTATGTTAAAGGTTTTACCGGCACCGAATTTAATTCCAGCGGCATTAATCGCGGCATGCATGGTAGCTTTAGTCATACTGACGTGCACAACACGTTAATTGCATACGGTCCCGATTTTAAAAAGCACTTTATCGATCCGCTACCGAGCGCCAACGTTGATGTACCCAACACTATTGCCCACTTGTTTGGTATGAGTTTGGTGAATACTAATGGCAGAGTCTTATCAGAAGCACTGAAACAAGGCGCACCATTAAGTAGCTATCAACTACACTATAAGACCATCAAACCGCAAACTGTTGCAAAGCATATCGACTTTAAAAAAACCACCAACCCCGATGGCAAAGACATAGACAAAGGAAAATCAACATTTACTGAACAACTGAATTTAAGCTTGCTAAAACATGGCAAAAAAACGACAATGTATTTTGATTCAGCCAAGGAAAGGCGATATTAACCATGAAGAAAGTTCTTTTATTAATCATCAGCAGCGTTATAATACTATCTGCACAAGCCGGCTTAGCTTTTACACCCAAACGCATCGTGGTATTCGGCGATAGCTATTCAGACAATGGCAACACCTTTCGTGTGTCACAAAATACCTACCCGACTGACAAACGTTATTGGCAAGGGCGCTTTAGTAATGGCCCGGTCTGGAGTGAATATTTAGCCAAAGACTTTGGCCTAAATCCTAATGATCCTAAACAATTTATCGACTATGCCTATGGTCAAGCGCAGGCCAATGGCTCGCTTGTATTTCAGACACACAATAAAAAACAGAAATTTAGCTTTACCGTGCCTGATATTCACCAACAGTTGGATGCTTATTTAGCGCAAACCAAACATCGTGTACACGATACATTATATATCCTATTTATTGGTGCTAATGATTTATTTAACTTAAAAAACCTAGCCGATATTAACCAACAAAAATTTATTCGTCGCACACTCGCCGCGCAAGCTAATTTGATAAACACCTTACAGCAACTCGACGCTAAGCATTTCTTAGTGGTGAATATGCGCGACCTCACGGCGGCTCCCATAGCCAAAACTGCCGCACAGCATTTAGCAGAGAAAAACTCAAAATTATCGCAGCAACAAATACTAGCCAATATTAACAAGGTTATTATTGCTTATAATAAAGCGCTTGTGAAAAAGTTCGACGACTTGCATGAAGTTAAAATATTTAATGCTTATAAATTTGACCAGCAACAGTTAAAAAAAACCAAAGTTACCAATAACGCCTGTTATGTCAATCATGGTAACTATATTGACCCACAAGGCCCGGCGTGTAAAGATCCACAGAATTACTTCTTCTATGATCGTATTCACCCCACTACTACAACACACAAAGCCATGGCGCGATTAGTCTATAAGCAGATTAAAGCTTCAAAGTAATGGACTACTACTTATGCCGAGGAAATAAACATCTAGCCTTCGCTGTCGCTGGACCTGGCATTACTGAAGCTGTAGCACGCACACCATGAAAAACACTACCGGCTGAGCTAAAGCGCTTTAACAACGCAGAGCGTTGCCAATGCTGACAATACAACGCAATTAACTGCGTCCAAGTGACTTCATGCAGGCGATCAAAATCCTGATCGAAACTGGCTAAATGTCGCCAAAAGGTTGTCAACATGGCTGGACTCGTTGTCTCACCTAGTCTTGGGGTACTAACCTTATATTCAAGCCCTGGATCACTATCATCAAAGTGACACGGTAGATTACGCCGCACCAATCGCAGCACTTCATCCTGACTGTGTTGACCTGTGCCAACAACATAAGCCACAGTGGCTGCTATGTAAGACATTTGCTGCTCTCGACTTAATCGCCCCACCATTAACATCATCGCTAAAAATAATGAACACATACCTGAAGTACCAGACACATATAAATCATTACGATGTAAACTATCGATAACCACACTGCTCTTCCAATTCGGCAGTTGACGTATAGAATCAGGGCGCCAACTAACCGGATACGTTGGCAACCCAACTGCGAACGGGCTATTTTTATCTTCTTGACACAAAACACCTAATTGACGAGTGGTGCCTGACGCCTTATAACCGCGTCCCTTTGCCGTTGCGCCACACTCATCCATTCGACCAGAATATAGCTTGTGCTTAATAAACAAGCTATCAGGCAGCAGCGTTAAAGCCGAACGATGCCCAGCATTCCAGCCAGCAAGATAATCCTCAAGCACACAGCCATGACTTTCAAGCAAGTGAATTAATTCAGCGGGAAGCGGCTTGTCTGCTAATGGTGCTAGTGGCAATGATCGCATCAGTATAAGACTAAAATTAAACTGCAGGTACAGAATGGTAATAAAGCTGGTGCCTGAATCAGCTTTAAGCGCATCAATAATGTTATCGATATCCCAGGAATCTTTGTAAGCCAACGATCCAGCGAATGCGTCAGGTGATCCTGGCATGCATTCTTTAACAAATTTTTTTACCACAGGCGGTAGTGGCCTTTTAGTTTTAGCATTTTGTAACAAAATGATAATGTGATCAGATACCTGCTGCACTGCTGCCTTCATAGCTGGCGTGGGCTGAGTCAGCAATTGGCACGGCAAGCCACTTTCAATACGTCGATGCAATGGCGCGCGCCAACGCGCCTGTAAGTCACGCATATCCTTGAATCGCTCAAGCTCACACTGCATGTCTCGCAAAAAATGACCGTCTTGTAAAGATAACAGACTACCCTCTACAGCATGCGTTACAATAAAATCCTTCAGCATGGCTGCAAAAACCTTCATATCACCCTGGTGGTTTTCCACATGATTAATCACTTCCCATTTAAAATGGGTAAAAGCCACCTTTAGATCTTCAATACGCTCATACTTTTTAGCAAGCCGGTCCAATTGGCTTAAAAAAAACATGGCTGCTTCATACGTAGACTCAAATATCTGCTTCATCACTCTCTGCATTCAAAATTTGTGTAAATTTTTAGGTTAAGAGGTGTAATAACACGAAGACAATACCAGTTCAATAATTAACCAAATAGGCGGGCGTATTAATCTCATTTTAAGGCCAATAGAGTGACCACGCGCCCTGCAGTTATGTACATTATTGATTGAGTGAGGCTTTTGGTCGCTTCGTCACTGAAATCAAACTGTTGATATCGCGCTAATATGCGCCACTGTTTTTGCGTCTGTAAGATGTTTACTCACGGGATTGGAAAAACAGAAATACCAAATCAAAAAGATCAAAATCATTTTAACGATAATCGCTAGCGTAATTTCTTTGCGCAACGCTTTAGGTTTAATTGGCTTGCGTGGTGTCATGACTACTCCCGCTACGCTTAATCACAGTTTGAGGTTGCAACTTATCATCTGACATTGGATAATCCCGCTATGCAAAATGTTATTATACGGTCCTCCGCGCCAAGCGGCAAATCTGAAGCGGTTAACTTAACAGTACCTGCCTCCAAGTCACATACCATGCGTGCGATTTGGTTCGCCGCTATGGCAAATGGTACGAGCACTATTCATAACCCACTGCAATCACCAGACACTGACGCCATGATCAACGCCTGTAAATCTTTTGGCTGTTTTGTATCTGTTACTAATAAAACATTACAGATCACCGGAGTAAATAGCCAACCGAAAACTCCGCAGCAAGCAATTAACTGCGGCAACTCTGGCCAAGTATTACGCTTTTGCAGTGCTATGGCTGCCTTATGTGATGAGCCTGTAACCTTCGATGGCGACGAATCGATTAGACAACGCCGCCCGATGCAAGCCGTTATTGATGGCATTAATCAACTGGGTGGCAAAGCCAATAGCCATCACAACAATGGCTTAGCACCGCTCAACATTAACGGTCCTTGCCATGCAGGTGATATCAACATCAGTGGACAGTTCGCGCAGCCTGTGTCGGCGATGATACTATTGGCCACACAACTTGATGGCACAACCACAATTAATGCCGAACCGTTAATCGAACCCAGCTGGGTTAACCTTACCCTGCATTGGTTAGATAAACTCAATCTAGATTACCAACAACCGCGGGAAGGCTGTTATCAAATACCAGGTAAGCAAGAAATCAAAGCGTTTGAGACCACCATACCGGGTGATTTTTCTAGCGCTGCATTTCCCCTAGTCTCCGCCATCATACAACGACAAGCCATCACACTCACTGGTTTGAATTTTAACGACCCTCAGGGTGATAAACAGCTTTTTTATCTATTGCAATCAATGGGTATCCCATTAGATATACAGCAAGATCAAATACACTATGCTGGCGATGGCGAGATTCGAGACGGCAGTTATGATATCGCCGACTTTAATGATGCCATTGCAATTTTAGCTGTGCTGGCTTGCTTTGCAAAAGACACTGTTACTATTACCGGCGCTGGTAACACACAACACAAAGAAAGCAACCGCTTAAAAGCTATAGCTGAAGGCCTAAATGCAATGGGCATCGATATAACCATTACTACCGATGGCTTAGTGATTGAACCCAATTTATTGCAGGCAGCCATGGTAGATAGCTATAACGATCACCGCATTGCCATGGCACTCTGTATCGCTGGTAGCGTAACCACTTCAGGCTCGAGCGAAATCAAACAAATCGAATGCATCGCAAAAAGCTACCCTAACTTCATGCGCGATATGCAAGCGATCAATCCCGACATCTAGTTTGGCCCTGGTCCTGAACCTTTATCAGCACCAGGTTTCTCCTCACCATCACCCATTTCCGGGGTATCTCCAACAATCAACACATAATTAACCGGTGTTCGACGTTCTGCAAAAAAGCGAGCAAGTACCGCAGATGGCGAATCAATAGGCGCTATTCTGGCACAACCGTCAGAAGCACTAGAGGTGGCACTCGGCGAAGGGCTTAAGTTACGAGTCATTTGATTAAGATCAATTCTTGATGACACCTCTATCGGAAGAGTTGCACATACTTCTGTTAAACGAACCACACTTCCAATAACGCGTTTTTCAACCGCCTTTTCAACCAACGCTACTAGAGTATCTTTTGCTTCAGTACCCATAATTCTGTGTAGACGCGGGATCATTTTCAACAAACTTTTAAACCCGCCAACCGGACCGACGAAATTACAATCAAAAATACAATCATCTAACATTAAATTATTGATAATATGATGTGACTCGCTTTTCAAAGCACTAAAGACAACTTCAACCACTCGCATTAACTGCAGTTCATTTTTGATCTTTGAACTTAACTTTCTTGGATTGAGCAATACTTGAAGAACAGGCTCTGAAGCGGTTTGTAGCTCACCACATACATCTACAAGCACCTCAAATAATATATCAAAATCATATATTCTATTGGCATTCGTAAACAAACTTTCAAGTATGGCAGCAATACTCACCCCAGCAGACTGATCGATACTTAAGACTAAACGAACCAGTTGCGCCATAGTTACAAAATGATAAGGATCAGCATTTTTTACAAGCAATTTAATATTTTCAGGCGCATAAGCAGGTAAAGCAGAAGCAACTGCATTCATTACATATAACAATTGCTTTTCATCTTGGACTACGATCTTTGCATTCTTATGTGTTACACAGTGCTTGATAGCACCCCTTGACTCATCACCAAGAATTTTAGCAAGTGCGTATATGGTGTTTGACAAATCCATCGCATCAAGTATTTTATACTCCATTAGGGGTTGTGATATTAAATCACCAATTAATATTTTCAAGCTGCTGCTGTCTTGACACACCAAATCAGCCAATAAAATGCCAACATATATCGTATGATCCGGCGCTATATAACCAATAAAGTACCTATACAAACTCACGCATTGCTCTTCATTTAAGACAAGCTTTAACTGTTGAGTGATTCGATAGACATCCCCAAAAATTTCGCTTTGAGTTCTTGCTGAATGCAATGTATTATTAATCAAACTTACTATCGGATATAATTCAACTCGAGCATCCTGCACTTGCATTAACTCTGAAACAATTGCGTATTGCGATGGCGCAGCATCACGATCAAACATGCCCTGCCATAATTTCGCTTGCTCTGCTGCCTGAATAGCAATAGCAAAATCAGATCGTTCAATCATTTCTGCAAAATTCAACAATGATTCTACTGATTCAAACACACGTCCATCAGTTAGAATTGCATCCAGCGTAACTTGGTCTAGAGTTTGTTCAGGCAATAACACGGCCATTGCCAGATAAGCCACGTAGTCACCTGCAGTCAATTGAGCCTGTAATCTTGGCTCAAGGAAATCAATTACCAACGTCTTAGCATAGCGCCCTTGACACATAAATTCTTTCAATAATTCAGAAAAACGATCATATGTATAGCAAGGAATTTCTCTATCATTCAAGTACGTTAGTATTCCCGCTAGAAGCTCCTCACCCTCTCCTCCCGCATAACCTTGAGCCAAGTAACCCAACCAATATTCCACCGCGCCTTGTGCTGATATTAAGCTTTCATGTTGCTGGTTATAGATTCTTTCAGCTTCACCTGAAGAAGCCATAAGAGAATCACATAAATCACTAACGTCATTATGAGTACGCATCTCATAACCATCACCACGATTAAGTACATGAGCGCCAATAAATATTTGTGACAAATAAGGATCTTTCGCATACGCGGTAAATATACTCTCGCCATTACTAGCGCGCAGTAATAGCCTATGTGGAATGATTGGAGTGCTCTCAGAATGTAGGTATTCCACCGTTTCATTAATTATAAATAAACCATCAGGTGCCGATAAAAAAGCATCCAAAATAAACTGCTGATCTTCAGTTAAATCTTCGTCCTCAGTTAATATTTTAATCAGCCCGGCCGAAAAATAACCACCAACACCAAAATTAAAAAGAACTTCTTCCTCAGCAACTTGTGATATAAATTTTTTATTAACGAAAGCCACTAATTTATGATATAACTCAGGAACCACATCAATATTATTCTCATTTCCTGGAATAACCGCGCCCATAATTATGGCTTCACACCACTCATTAGACTCTGATTCATTTAGAATAGTTAAATCACTTAATAGCTGAGCAGGTGACATGTGAATATCAATTTCTGCCAACGCACCGACTGCTGAGATAAGCATCTCAAGCGATTTATAATTTTGCTCTATGGCTTGCTCACTTACCATTGCTAACCAATGCTCAACATTCGCTTGCAGTGATTTCATGGTGGATGTGAACTTGGGTATAAATTGCTGACTCAATGATCGCATATGTGCGGAAGAAACTGGTAAGCGGTAAGGGTCAGTCTTATAAGCATCTGGTATATATAAACCCAAACCACGCGCAAACGCTGCATCGTCAACATGCACCTCAAGACCTGGTGGTGTACCGTGTTGCTGATGAAAACGATACAAAACGGCTCTCTTTGCATCATTAAATAATTTTTGATGGAATGGAAAATCTAAAAACCGTTCTAAGGTAATAAAGCCCTCCTCAACACCTTCAGCACAATTACCAATCTGATTGATAATGTCAGTATTAGTAAAATTTTCACGGCACTTTAAAGCTTTCAATTCCATGCCTGCGTCATAGTATATCGTCTCTACAAATTCTGGCTTTTGTAGTGCAGACCAGATATTTGCACAAAACACCTCCAGACGCGGAACAATTTGCTGAAAAACAAGCGCACTACGAATTGACTCATTACCACGCAGCTTTCCAGCAATGGCTGCAAAACCTTGCGATTCTAACCATGCCGTTAATGTAAAAAATTTAGCGATGGTTTCAGGATTACAATCTTCAACAGTATAATCTTCCGGTACCATAACAGGGTCATCACTTGCTATTGCTGTAGAAAAACCAGCCAGATCAACATGACCAAATGGTAGCCGCGGCAAATGCATAGTCATATAAGACCGGTCAATCCGTTCACAGCTGGCTTGCTGCAACCGTTTTATCGTCTCTATTCGGTGGCTTTTTTGCGCATCAGATAAATACTCACTGCTACCTATTTTGGAGAAATAATCATTAGATCCACGCAAATATGCATAAGGGTCAAAAAATGGCAATGATGAAATTAGCGCAAAGTCTGCATCGTCACAATCCGTTATTGCTTCAAACATATAATATTTTGCAACATTTGGCATCACATTAAATAATTGCTGCCACTCAATAGCATCTATTGGGCGCCCAGAAAAAAGCGCACGTTTTGTTGGGTTCAATTCAAATAAAAATGCCTCATAAAAATCGTGATCAATAACAATATCTTCGCCACTACCACCCCAGTTAAGGAATCTAGCCTCCTCAACAATCCAATCACGAAACTTATTTTTTAAGTTAATTAATACTATTTCATCATAGTCTTTTGGATATTTTTCTATATACGCTGCTAAAATTTTCGGAATATCACCAGCCCTACTTCCACTAAATAGCTGCAAGAAATCACCAACATGTAGAAGTTCTAAATCTGCACCACTACTACAAATGCCATTCCAAAAATACCCTGCCATTTCGTCAGAGACCATATGCTTTAAAATTTTTCTCATTACATTTACCTTTTACACTTATGAACATTACCTATCACTAAAAATCCACGCCTCACATATGTGATATACCAATATCAAACCCGATATCTATGTTAGACCCTGACCTAGCTGAGCATCTGGCTTCTCCTCAATATCACCAGCCACAGCCTCATCTACATCATCACCTTCATCGTCAGACTCAGCGAAAAGACCACATAACCTAGCAGGTGAAGGAGAGCGATCATCCCATAAACTCTCTAATTCTTCGGGAGAAAAAATATCAGCTAAAATGCTATATGCGGGACCCTCTTCATCAGCACACAACGGCTTAATGATTTTTTTTACACCTGGCTTACACAAGAATGCGCTAAAAAATTCGCTTCTGATTAATGACCTACTAATAATTTTATTCACAAATATAAGAAATTGCTCCATCCAACCCTCTGCGTTAATACAATTAAGCACGCGTGGATTAGCAAGGAAATAGCTTATGAGTTCTGCCGACTCGTCTCTAAAATACTGATATGTTATTCTAACAACCTGCATATAGCTATCAATGCGAGATGCAAAAGGGGCTTTGGTAACAGTATCGAGTAAACTCTTCACCATTTCTTTTGCATCAGTTTTTAATGAAGAAAGTTCTCTCATCACATCTTCAAAATGACGTAAAGTAGTCCTTGGAAGTCGCCGGTCATTAATGAAGATATTTTCGCATATACTTTCATTATCCAGTAAAGCTTTAATACAATCTTTTGACTCACCTTTTAAGGTCGTGTAAATATCTCGAATTACGCCCGAAAGAAAAACACCATTTGGTATAGTAACCCCATTACAGGATTGTATTATTATTTCAATAGCGACTTTGGACTCTGGACCTAACGTAGAAGTAACCGAATCCAGCAATTGCATCAAATCAGAGTGTTTACAAATAATTGCGCCCTTAAGCGTACTTGTCAAAACACTTTCTACCACTTCTTTTGTGTCACTCTTAGCTAATTTTCCATGAATCACACAAAACATTTGACTTATTTCGGGCATTGTAAGTATTTCACTAAAATGTTCAAGCAATATATCCACACTGCGTTTTGACGCCGATCCTAAAGTGTTAAACACAATTGTTAATAGCTCTCTAAAATCTTCATATGAAGCTGGCCTACGTTTGGGATTTGATTTTTTTAAAATTATCTCAACCGCCTGCTTTGACTCTGCGCCCAACATCGCGCCAACAGAAATAACTCTCATTACTAACTGGTCAAACGAAGTAGGTTCTATGTTTGATCCAACAAAATCTTCAATCATTCTTTTCAACTGCAGCTCATCACTGCATTGCAAATCCAACAACACAATAATCATAAATTCGTCTATGTCATAAGACTCACTTTCTTGTATTTTCTTGCTTAAATCCCGGTATAATTTTTCACACAATGACGGACTGAGTAACATTTTCAGTTTTTTGGTCATCGCCAATACTTCATTAACCTTATCTGGATCATTGGAAAAATTCATTACAATGAACTGCAATAAGTCATAAACCAGTCCTGCACTAATAGGCGACTCTGTTAATGGCCCTAACTGCGCAGCTACCTGCCGATGTAACGGTGTAACTGCAGCGCCAGCAACACTCACCCATGTGCCAATCTTTTCAGCTGCCAATTTACCTATTTCCACATCAGAGCGGCCAACCAATGTTACAAAGTTTCTTAAAGCTTGAGAGCTGCTAATCAATAAATCAGTAGACGTAATTTCATCAAACAGTTTTACTGTTAGACTTTTTTCAGGTAACAATACGGCAGTAGCTAAATAAGCTTCATAATCCCCTGACTGTAGCTGAACTCTGAGCCTTTCTTCTAAATAACTGGTTGCCAAAACTCTATAATTACAACTACCTTGCATGAAGGCGGTTAGTAATTCCGAAAAACTATTGAACCTATAGGGAGGAATATTTTTAATCACCAAATAGCTTAGAATCTCCACTAATAGCTCGCCAGGTGCATTATAACGACCGTCACGGGCTAAATGCCCCAACCAATAATTAACAGCACCCGGAGCTGTTAATAACATTTCTGCTTGATGATGGTACTCTTCATACCCTACTGGTGTAGTAATACCTTCACCATCATCTTTCATCTCATCATCGTCTGCTCTCTCACTAACTGCTGCAGTAGCGCTGGCTATAGATGCAAGTAAATCGTATAAATCACTAGCGCCATCACAGCTCGCAACTATTTCATACTCTGCTCTTTCTATTCGCACATGAGCACCTACAAATAATTGCGCTAACTCAGCATCCTTGGCTAATGCTGTATAAATGCTTTCACCATTGCTTGCGCGAACTAACAGTTTCTTAGCGATAACAGGTATATCACCTTCATTCATCCTTTCAATAACACCCATTATAAAATACAATCCATCCGGTGCGGTTAACACATCAGTTAATATTTTGTTTTGATCATCTGTTATATCATCCTCACTGCTTAATATATCAACGAGCCCCTGATGATAATCAAATAAATATTTCGATTCTGACACCTGTTCGATTTCAGAAACCAGCATTTTGAACTTTGAACCAATTAATGTGTTAAATTGTGTGTATGACTCACTTTCCGTGGTGACGATAATGGTGTATTTAGGATTGGCTACGATTGTTTCAGTCGCTTGCTCACACCACTCAATAGCAGACTGCTCATCTAACGTAGTCAGTACTTTTAGCAATTGAGCTGGTGTCATATCAATATCAATCTCTGACAGTGCTTCACATGCCCTCATAAGTAAAACAATAGAATTGCAATCTTGTGTTAATCCACCTGAATCTGATTTACCTTTTAGCTGCTGTAACCAGATACTTACATTCATCTTAACTGCAATCAGCGCAGATGAATATTCAAGTAATATTTTTCCGCTTAATGACTGCAGTTGCGTTGTTGAAATCAGCAGACGATACGAATCTGACTTATAAGCATCAGGCACATATAAACCTAATGAACGAGATAGTTCCGCATCATCGACATGTACTTCCATACCGGGTCGCGTACCATATTGACGATGAAACTGAATTAATACATTTCTTTTGACGTCATTAAATAATTTTTGATGAAAAGGAACATTCAAAAAGCGCTCCAAGGCTATAAAGCCTTCTTCAACGCCTTCTGCGCAATTACCAAGCTGATCAATAATCTCTGGGTTAATAAAATTTTCACGACACTTTAAAGCCTTTATCTCTACGCCAACATCACAATAAACGGTTTCCACAAACTCTGCTTTTTGTAATGTCGACCAAATATTCGCACAAAATAACTCTAATCGAAAAACAGTTTGCTGAAAAACATTGGCTGTTCGAATTGCCACATTACCTTGCAGTTTAAGTCTAATCGCTTCAAAGCCTTGCTGTTCTAACCATGATGTTAATGTAAAAAATCGAGCAATTATTTCAGGATTACAATCTGGCACACTATAATCTTCCGGCACCATCACAGGATCATAACTATCAATTGCATTAGAAAAACCAGCCAAATCTACTATGGCAAAAGGTTGGCGTGACATGTGCATGTTTAAACAAGAACGATCAACTGCATCGCAGCTGTCCTTCTGTAACTGCTGTATCTGTTCGACTCGATGGCTTCTTTGTGCATCAGTCAAATCAGTACTGGCATTAATTTGTGATATATAATCATGCACACCACGCAGATA
Source organism: Coxiellaceae bacterium (assembly GCA_029212885.1). Classification (GTDB taxonomy): domain Bacteria; phylum Pseudomonadota; class Gammaproteobacteria; order Coxiellales; family Coxiellaceae; genus JARGNX01. Next base: position 383,072 of record JARGPC010000002.1, on the reverse strand, counting down.
GGCATATGGATTAAATAATGGCAATGCCGTAACCATAGCAAATTCAGCATCATCACCATATGCTACCGCATCAAATAATAATTGTGTTAACTCGGGTGTATAGCTGTCAGCTAAAAGCTGCCACTCAACTTCATTTTTAGGGCGAGCACCAAATAATGCGCGCTTGATCGGACTTAGCTCATCAAAAAGGATTTTAAAGAATTTTTTTTCAGGCCAAAGTCTGGCACTATTTAGCCCTGAATCATCATCTCTCATCCACTGCTGAATTTTTACAGCAAATGACTTCAAGAGCGTTAAAGGAAGGTCTTGCGGAAAGCGTTCAATAAACCCCGCCAGTAAGTGAGGCATGTACTCAGGCTCAATACAAATAAAGTATTGGAATATATCCGAGACTTTCAGGCCCGCAGGTCTTTGCATGTCTCGATTCACGCCATTCCAAAATGTACGAGCACTACGATCAGCAATTATATGCTTCAACTTACTTCTCATTATATATACCTTACTTTTAATACCTTACCTAAGCTTTGAACACATAATACTGGTGCAATAGTATCTTTCAAGTGCAACGAAATAGCGAGAATACAGCATGAATAATCAATGAGTTACCGGGGTAGATAACCCCGGTGTTTTTGCAAAAAAAAGACTAGCGTTTTTTAGACTTAGCTTCTGTCGCTGAAGCAATTAACTTAACAAGTCGAGCAGACATTTTATCAACCACTTTGATGGCATCAGCATTCTTTAAGTCCAGTAGCGGTGTGATGTTATTTTTTGGATCCCAATAAGAGACATACGTAACATTGCCTTCACCCTCCCAGACCACAAACGCCAGTGGCAAGAATAATGCCGACATCGGATTAGCATTAATTAATGGGTAATCAAAATCAGGTCGGCCAGCTAAAATTTCAATGTTAGGCTTAACATCATGACCCAATGATTTCGCAATGCTTTGATGGTTAATTAGTCCGCGCACGATAAAGTTGTCACGACGCAAAATCACCACCAAACGTTGAACCGTTTGTTTTACATTGTATTGACTGGGAACCGTTCTAACACCGGCTACCTGCTGAACAGCAAATGACCACTGAAAGGTCAGCGCTAAAATTACAGTAACTAAGGGGAGCAGTATTCGTTTCATGATTAAGTCCTTTTTTAAGTTCCTGGATCCCGGCTCGGGGGCCGGGATGACAGTGGTCAAGTCCTGGATGACAACGCGCCATCCGTCATTGCGAGGAGCTTGCGACGAAGCAATCTAGATTACCGCGCTAACGCTCGCAATGACGAGTCCGTTAAGAATAACAGCTCGAGCTGTAGTCTTCCACATTACCCTCATAAGGGGCCACTTTGCCATCCGCAACTGAAAACAGCTCATCCACCAAGGTCCTTAACAAATAACGATCATGCGTCACCAATACCACACTGCCCTCATAGCTTTGCAGCGCTAGCATCAACGCTTCGCGCATTTCCATATCCAAGTGGTTAGTCGGCTCATCGAGCAATAAAAGACCAGGTCGCTGCCAAACAATCACTGCCAAAGCCAAACGCGCCTTTTCACCACCCGAAAAGGTATCAATAGTTTGCAAGGTTTGATCGCGACTAAAGGCAAAACCGGCTAAAAATTGCGTCACCGTGCGCTCAGCTGCTTTGGGTGCCACTGATCGCATATATTCCAAAGCGGTTGAATCCAATGGCAAACTATCCACCTGGTGCTGCTCAAAATAACCAATGCGCACACCGGTAAATATTTGCAACTTACCCGCCTGAGGTTGCAATGTGCCGCACAGCGCCTTAATTAACGTACTCTTACCTGCGCCATTAACCCCCAACAAACCAATGCGCTGACCCGCTCGAATACTAAAATTCAGCTGCTTTAATACCGCGTTATCGCCATAACCCAAATTCACTTTATTCAAAGTGATCATCGGGTCTGGCATGCTGTCTGGCGCTGAAAACTCAAAAGTAAATGGTGATGCTTCATGCACCGCAGCCACTTGCTCAATACGCTCAATCGCCTTTAATCGACTCTGCGCCTGCTTTGCTTTCGACGCTTTAAAACGGAAACGATCAACATACGACTGCATATGCTGAATCTTCGCCTGTTGCTTACGATGCTGCGCCCCTTGAATCGCTAAATTCATCGCGCGTTCTTTTTCAAATGCAGAATAATTGCCGGTATACATTTTTAATCGATGATTCTCCACGTGTGCGATATGCGTCACTATCGAATCCAAAAAATCCCTATCATGCGATACCAACACCACAATGCCAGGGTATGATCTAATGTGCGCTTGTAGCCACACGACGCTTTCGAAATCCAAGTGGTTAGTTGGTTCATCGAGCAACAAAATATCACTGGGGGCAAACAAACAACGCGCCAAATTTAAACGCATACGCCAGCCACCCGAAAAACTCGACACTGGCTTTTGTAAGTCTTCCTGTGTGAATCCAAGCCCGACTAAGATCTTAGCAATAATCGATTCAGCACGGTAACCATCACATTCGGCAAGCTCGCCATGACAATCCATCATTGCCGCATAGTCTTGTATTTCTTCCGCTTGCGCTAGTTTTTGATAAATGCCGCTGAGCTTTTCATCGGCCCCTAACACATAGTCATGCGCCGATCGCTCCAGGCCGGTAATCTCTTGCTCTAAGCTTGAAAGACGCGCATCGGATTTAATTGAAATCTCACCGTGCGATAAAGGGCCATCACCCTGCAATGCGGCTAATAAGCTGGTTTTACCGCAACCATTAGAGCCCACCAAACCGACAACTTGCTTGTTGTAGATCGCTAAATTAATGTCTTCAATCAGTGGGTTAGCACCGTAGGAAAGGGTCGCGTTTTGTATCGTAATCATCGGAGTTCTCTTTGAATGAGGCCGATTATAACCGCTGCCTAAACACTATTCAATCGCCTTATCAGCAAATATGCCATCACTACCCATCCAAATACCCCTGCTTTTTTCAAGTAGAGAGCTTGAAAACAACAAGTAAAATCAATAATTTAGCACGGTTAATATTACTTTAAGTACTATGGTGTACTATTCGAACATAAATTATTAAAAGACTTTAAATCCTAAAGGTACGTATAAATGAGAGTATATAGTCAATTTGCAGAGCTACTTAAAACCAACGTTAAGAAACAACTAAAGCCGGTAACGGCAACTACATTTAGCACTTACCCGGGCGCGCCAGAACCGTTAGACAAACAGTTGCAAATCTTATTAAACGATCACATGTCACTATCAAACAAAAATGATAACAAATCAGAGGAGTTGCAACTTCATAACCTAATGATTCAATTAGCTTCTATAGAGCGCGCACTGAGCAGAGAAGTATTTCAAAATCTCCCAACCAATGAGACAGCCCAATATAACTTGATGATCGTTAAACAGGCTCTTGTTCATTTAATCCAACCTCATTTTCCTGATATCAATTCAAAGCAGAGCTTTAATGATATAGCTGAATATTTTAAGCTACTAGCTCTACCAGATCAAAACCCTTATACCAAAGACCTAGTAGACTCTGTCGCCACAGAAATCATGCATGAGATGCCACTGGCTCCAATAAGAGACTCAGCCACATCTTATTCGCGCGTCACAACACGAATCGCCCAACCAACAACAAGAGATGTTTCTATTAAACTCACAGAAACTGGTGTAATCGTGAATGGTAATGAACCAACTCATAGCTCTAGCGACAAACTACAGACAACAACTATAAATAATGATAATAAAGTTTTACATAGCATGCAGATGAATTGGTTAAATAGACGAATTAAAGAATTAACGAAAGAAACAAAAAATGAAACCAATATCAATGCTCGGAAAAATGTAAAGCTTGGAATGCTTGTATTACTAAAGATCAAAATGCAAGAAAACCAAGACCCACATTTCGTCCTTGCAAACAGTGATGTAGATACTGTTGCCGCTGAAATGGCTGCAACCTTAAATCAACTTAATAATGCAGACAGAGCAAAGCAAGGCTTCATAACTAAAATTTTCAGCTCTCAGTCCAATCTAAATGGTAATGACATGAAAGATAAGCTGTATGCTGGAATATTCAGAAACAGAACAGAAAAATTAAAAGTATTAACTGATCAAGGCGATGAAGCTATCAGAAGTGATAATCCTGCGCCAGCGGCTTAAATATCACTAAACCATAAATATTCATCAGTTGGACAAGGAAGTCCCCACATGAATCGACGGCTCGCCGTCGTTCCATAACACGGATTGATTGAACGACAACTGTTAGACATGCTACTATATGGAATCAAATTAGCCATGATGTCATGCATGAAAAATTTAACGGATTTGTTAAACCTAAGCAGTACAATAATTCGATGGATCGTTGGCATCATTGTCGTTATTTTACTCATTATTGGCTATTATTTTCTATTCATTAAAGACCCCTACACCACTGACGCCTATGTCCAAGCCAATTGGGTAAAAATTGCCGCGCGAATATACGGCCCCATTACCGAAATTTACGTTAAAAATAATGAAGAGGTAAAAAAAGGTCAAAAGCTTTTCCAAATTGACCCCACTGACTACCAGCTAGCCTTCAATCAAGCCAAAGGTGAGCTACGCACTGTACAACAACAACTCGATGCATTACGTCAATCGATTCAAGTTGCAGAGCACTTAGTGCGTGAACGTAAAGCGCAGCTGATCTATGCGCGTGAAGAATTCTATCGATTCCAAAAGTTGTCGACTGAAAATGCCGTACCAGAAGCACAATATAACCAATCGCAATCACGCTTTGCCACCGCCAAATCGCAAGTAAATCAAGCGCAATACACCGTCGCAAAATTAAAAGCCGAGCTTGGCGCCTTTGAGCACAATGGTGAACTGCATAGCGCCATGGCAAAAATGGCATTAGCCAAAAAGAAACTCAGCTATACCACCATCTATTCCCCCGTTAATGGCACCCTATCCAGCTTCTACTTACGCGTTGGTGAATACATTCACGTGGGTGAAAATTTATTCTCCATAGTTGATAACAGCTACTGGTGGATTCAAGCCAACTACCTCGAACCGGAAATCGAACGCATTAAAACCGGTCAGCGCGCCAAAATTCGCGTTTCGCTCTTCCCGGGTGAAACCCTGAACGGTACCGTCACCAGCGTTGGCCCGGCGATTAGCCGAGGGCGCGTGATATCACAAAAAACCAGCTTACCTAAAGTTGCCGAAACCATTAATTGGTTACGTTTATTCAGTCGCTTTCCGGTCTTTATCCAAATCGATAACAGCGACCACAAACACCCACTGCGTGTTGGCGCAACTGCCGCTGTGATTATAGAGACCAAAGGATGAAGATCACTCGAGCAATCGATCATCACTATTTAATTCATGCCATGAAGGCAGGAATTTCATTGTGTGTGATTGCCTCGATTGCCATGTATTACCACTACCATAATTTTTGGTGGGCGATATTTCTTGGCTTTATGTGCATTCAACCTAACGTGGGCCAATCGATTAAAATGATGAAAGGCCGATTCATTGGTACCTGGGTCGGCGTTGGCCTCGCCCTTGCCATCACTCTCACTTACAACTTTAATTGGGTTTATTACCCCCTCGTCATAATCACAGTTGGTTGCGTTTTATATTATGCAGCCAAACCCAACCTATCATGGGCTGGCCTCTTATGCTGCTTAGCACTGATCAATATACTGGTCTTAGGTCCAAACAACCTGGGTGGCATTGCACACTTTGGCTTGGAGCGCGGCTTGGAAATATCGCTCGCCATCATTGGCTCGACAGTAATATTAATTCTGTTAGGATTCGACTGCGCTCACAAAACATCAATTGACCTTATCGTAAGCCTGTTAAAGCAATACCAACATCTATACCTACATATCGTCGATCCTTACATCAATCAAACCAAACCCAGCCGCTATTACACCATTCAGCGTCAACTGAAAGCCTGCAACTTGCATATAAAATATTTATTATTACAAATGGAGTTTGCACGCCATGAGAATAAGCGCAAACGCTTCCACCCACAGCATGGCGTTCGGCTAACCTATCAAATGAAACGCATGCAAATATTACTAAACACATTACGCATTATGGGAGAATACTATACCGTAAAAGACTGTGATATTGCCAAACACGATCGAGAGGTGCTTAATCAAGCAAAATCGTATTGCGCTACACAGTTCACTCGCTTACAGCAGTTAGTCACAAGCCCTGAAAGCTCAGAAAAAAGCAGTTACAGCGATCAATCTGCCACACGCTTACGAGCCCTATTACGCTTAAACATAAAACGATTACGCCACCAAGCCAACTCCAAGCTGCTTAACCGCATCATTTGGCTCACCATCATGCAGCGACTCGTTATGGTGCTAGGTGAAAGTGAAGCAATCATCAATGACTTCCGCGCCATAAAATCTACACACCCAAAAAAATCCTTAGAAAGCGAATTTGGCGGTCTCGCCGCACCTAAAAAAACAAAAGCCTTTCCGCTGAATAAAGAACGCCTGCATTACAGCTTACATGCCGCCTTGGCTTTCTGTGCTGTATTGATGTTGCAGCAATACTTTCAGTGGAGTGACATGATCCCTGTTATTGCTGGAACAACCATAGCACTTGCCACCGTATCCAATTACAATCCACTGCTTTCTAATCTTGGCCTGGGAATCCTTGGGGCGGTGTCCGGAACTGCAGCCGCCTGGTGCGCACTGTATCTGCTGAATTATTTTCCGCAATTTGGTATCGTGCTGGCTTGCTTATTTCTCGCCACCACATTCGCCTCCTACTTTTTTACTATCTCTCAACTGCAAAATAAACCGTTCATGCTATATGGTATATTTTTTATATTGTCATTTGTGATTGCCATCATCACCCCACCGGCCACGCGCGGCAATTTAGATACTGGCTTATTTATCGTCATTGCTATCGTATTAGGCGTCTGTATCATCAGCTTTACCAGTCGCTTTATCTTGCCATTTGATTATTTAAAAGCTTACGGCGATGATTTAGTACAATCACTGCAACACAGTGCGCATGCCCTAACACAACTGCAACAAACAAACTGTCAACAACCCCTCGTTCAACATGAAGTATTACTCATGCACCAATCATTAACTAACGCTGATCGTTTTTTACAACAACTGAATTGGAAACATAAATTTGTCAGTCGGCGCGCCAGTCGAGGCTTGCATTTACTCGATTTCACCGAGTCGATGGCGGCCACCATCCTAATGATGCAGTATTTTTATTTTCGCTGCCCAAACAATAGTGAACTGGCACGAAACTACCTACAAAAAAGCAAACCCATTTTTACTGAACTGGCAAATAACACCCAAGACTTAGCTAAACAAATTCATGACACAGCCACCACACCTGATTTAAAGCTCAACGAATTAATGCAAAAGCTGCAACACATCATCCAACAATTACTGCAATCACCCTTATGGAAATCAAGTCAGGTAGCTGAAATTCAAACAGTGGCCATATTACATAACGGCCTGCAACGACTTATCAACCTACAAACACAAATGACTGACGCCTTAGCCGTAATTATCGAAGCACAAGAATACATAAAAGCAACCTAGATGGTGTTAGCTACTGCTTGTAATTATAGGTAAACACGAAACCCTCATTACCATTACGATAGTATTGGCATACCTCTGAATTATTCGAAGTAATCATGCTTCCACGATTATACACCGTGTACACACAGGCAGGTGCTTGGTTATTAGCTGGAACCAATTGAAAAGTTGTTATCGCATTCTCCGCGATTGGCTTACGCGAATCAGTAACGTAAATTTCCATTGGAATAGTCATATACGCAGGTATCATATCATTCCATAAATTTTGGATTGAATAATACTGTCTTGGCTGCATAATATGCAATTTTGTCGCTGAGTTATTAATGAACTTACCATTTGGATAAAATGGGTGTTTCGCTACTGCCACACCGCTCACAGTCAATAGCGCCGCAGCTACAATTATACCTCTTTTCATTACATACTCTCCCACACAGTTAATATTGCGATCATATTACATGCTTTGCGGCAAATTTCAACAATCGTTTATTTTGTGTGCCACCAGCACAGCCATTGCTATCTGGTATTACACTTGGTTTCTCAAGCTAAAACTGGTACCGTAAATTAAGAACCCTAGCCATGGAAGATATGATGTTCGCACTCGCTAAGCGTCCCTTTGTTATTTGTAGTTTGTGTTGCTTATCTGCTGCTGCAATAGCTAAAGCTGACCAGTCATTTTTTATCAATTTAATCGGCGGACTGGGCGGCAGCGTTCAAAACGCATACAGCCAAAAACTATGGTTAACCAGTAATATTCAAAACCGTTACGTGGGCAACCAATCTTCTGAGTTTGCTTATATGTTAGGTATCGGCGCAGGACTAAATAAGCAGCTAGGCACAAAAACCAACATGGCTTTATCGTTAAACCTTTATCGAGTGCAATTTAATGATGCCAGCGGTGTTGTCCAGCCTTTATATAATTTTGCAACTGACTTTGATCAGCTCAACTACACCTACACCATTAAGCCAGCGTATATAGGCATGCTGCAAGCGCAATTTTCTTGGCCCTATCAGCTAAAACAATTTAATCTTAACCCCTACATTATGGCTGGCGCTGGCATGGCTTATGAGCGGGTTACCAATTACCAGGAAACTACGCCCGCCGGCAGCACGGCATCGCCAATGACCAACCCTTTCGGCAATAATAGTAGTGTGCACGCTGCGTGGTCCATCGGCTTTGGTGTGTCACATGAGTTTGTCAACCACAACAGCGTGAGCATGGGTTACCAATATTTTTGGGCTGATCGTGCAAGTCTATCGCCCTCACTCAGCCAGTCGACACAGAATGAATTGCAAACACCTGTATTGCAGGGGCATTTTCTAAATATTACCTACAGCTTTGCTGTATAAAGCCAACATCACCAAGGGAGTGTCAACGGATGAACTCATGGATTAAATCAGTCGTTATAATCAGCATCATTTCGTTTAGCAGCCCACTATTGGCACGATCTATTTTTACCGTAGCACCGAATCGAAACACCGTGCAATTGGCTGCCAACAGTACGACCAACCTAACAACGACCGTTACCAATGGTGTCAATCAACAGTGGAACAATATCCAATTTAATGATGTGTTTGTATCAGGCAGCAGCGTGACAGGGCAGATTATTGGCGGCACCTGCGTGAATGGCGATGAACTGTTCGCCAATGCATCCTGTACGATTATCACACAACTAACTCGCGGCAATGACACCACAGATACCGTTTTATATCCCCGCTTTTGTGCGAGTAACGGAGTGCTGTGCTCTAAACCCGCAACTAACGTGACAGTCACGGCATCAGCTACAAGCACCAGCATTACTGGAACGTTAACGGCTGGGCTACCACAAGCCACCGCGCAAAATACCGATCAAACAGTAACATTTACTTTTACAAATGGCAGCAGCAGTGCGGCAGTGGCCGGCGTTTATATCTCTGTAACCCCAACAACTTATATTAGCAATATCAGCAATACCTGCGGATCATCCAGCAGCCAAGTATCATTATCAGCTGGTGCCTCGTGCACGTGGACGGCAACGTTTAACCCAACAGCTGTCGGAGCGCATAGCTTAACAGCCACTTTACAATCCGATACAGCGTCTGATGTGGAACTAGAAACATCAACCCTGACCGGCTTAACTTATATCCCTAATGGTCCACGCATGCTGAAATGCTTCTTAGATGTAAATACGGGATCATTAGAAGACTGCGTAAATTCCGGCTTTGAGTACTTTGATTCGTTTAATAATAACACCGAAGATGCGATCGTTAATGCGGCCGGATCTAAGGTCTATGTCAGCATTGACCAGGCGCCACCACTAAGCAGTAACCGTTCGTTTATCAATCGTTGCGACATTGAGTCCGATGGATGTTTAATTAGCTGCAGTGATACCGGGGCACGCGACTTATCAGCACCGCGAGGCATTAGTTTTCAAACCGCATCGAATGGCAGCACCTATCTCTACGCAGCGAACTTTGGCGCCGATTCACCGGGCGATGTAGATCCTGTCGCGAAATGCAGTATTGATACAGACGGTGACTTAAGTTGTGGTAATGCAATTGTTGCAGGCAACTCACCCACCCGACCATCGGATATTGCCTTTAACAGTAACGGCGTGGCTTATATCTCAGATATGTTTAGTTCGCCCGCCACCATTTTTAATTGCACGGCAAATAGCAGCGGTGACTTAACCTGCGATAAACCTAGTATTTTTATCGACGTAGGCATATGTCCCGCACAGATCAGCTTCGTCAATGCAACTACATTTTATTTGGGTCAGGACAATATCAGTCAGCAATGCGGCTCCAGCCTCTACACCTGCTCTGCTGATGCAGCAACTGGCGTTTTGGCTTCTTGTACGAACTTAGCCGCTGGTGGAGGTGTGGCCCTATCAGGACCGGTTGGTGTTTCCTATAACGCAACGGATACTAACCTACTGGTGGCGAATAAAGGCACCAATCAACTACTCACTTGCGCGATCAATGGCAGCAGCTTAGGTACTTGCACCGATAATAGCGACACTGAAAGTGAGATAACGAGATTATCGTATTTGAATATTTATTAACGCAACCGTTACTTGCGACTCATAGAAAGATCTTTTTCAACTAACAACAAAGATGCTTCCGTGGGAGCTTCTGATCCAGCAACAGGTGGCGCAACTGCAAATAACGAGTGAGACATCGAAGATGACATCAACGGCGTTGTTGCTACATCCCCTTCTTTATATGCAGCCTCGATCAAACTAATGGCCTTTTGCACATGATCAACTTTAAAATATACATCTACTGGATTGCTAGCGACTATACGCAATATACGACTTATCTCTATTCTCTGGATAGCACTAACATCTAACGACTCAAGCCTGCACTGTTCTTCAACATCTTCAGCACTTGCCATCAACTGACCTTTTACACGCAAGGTATTCAATGCGATTACCACCTTTACTCCAAGTAATTGACATGCTTCCAGTAATGATTCACTTAAGTCTGATGAAGTGATATCGATGGTATTTATTCCAACTGCTAGTAATTTTTTAGCTAAAACTGAAAAAACTTCAATATCCGTTTCTTTTGGTCTTAACGGCTCATCTTTATCTATTTCTGCATCTTGCAAAGGTACCCATGGATATCTTGTGTCATGAACAATAGAACCAGCTTCATGTAACATACCTGTTTTTACACAAAAGGCAATCTCCGGCTGGCAAATAGTAGGTGAAGCCTTGTAAGCTTCAGAGAAACCATTAAGCGCCTCTAAATCAAAAGAAGTAATTTGGTAACGTCCACTGTAGTTCAGCTCTTTTAGTAATTTATGAACGTAATAACCATTCTTAGCGTCGCCCTTTATTTCAATGTTCGGCACCTTATCGTTCTTAACGCATATTTCCAAGAAATCCGTTAAGGTTATTATTTTTTGCCCGTGCCCAAAAGTAAAATATGTTTGTAGCTCTTCAAACGTATAATCACTGACATACCCCAGACTAGGAGCTACATCTTTCTCCCACTTAGTGTGCGGAGTAAACGACTCACATTTTTCCGGGAACTTAGCACGAAATACGTCTGTAACCATGTCCACGTTTCTATCTAATTCATTATCATGAATAACGACTAACTGCTCATCTCTAGTCAAAAAGACATCGCACTCTATACCCATCATTCCAGGCGTGCCCGCAACCGCATTAAAGCCCACAGCCGTATTTTCTGGGAAATCAAAACCATCATGCAAAACCTTGCCTTGACATTGCCGACTGGTAGGTCCAATACCGCCACGATGTGAAATAATATAAAACATAATTCGTCTCAACCTTAAACTAATGCACCAAAACAACGGCTTGATATCAATTTATTTTTTTGTATAGGTAGTATATGTATAACTAATTAAGACAATATTAACTGCACTACACTCCGCCGGCATGCGATTAACCTATTGATAAATAGTATTTATATTTAACGATTCCATTCACATTAGATCATTAACACCCTGTGAATAGACAGACGCGCAACTGACTACATTAAGAGCTAATTAAAGGGTTGCGCCCAACGCAACCCGGTGTTACCAACCGAGACCTATCGCAACCGCGACGGCCGATATACAGTAACAAATAATAAAACAACCTATTACTGGAAGGCGCCATGACTACCGCTAACATACGAAACCGTGTTGCCATTCCGATGGCGAACCACACAGTTGAAACCTGCTCCTTCAATGACCTGTGTGACCCCAAAGAGCATATTGCATTAATTTTCCATCAAGCAGACGAACACGAACAACCGTTTGTGCGACTGCATTCAGAGTGTTTAACTGGTGATGTTTTTGGCTCTAAAAAATGTGATTGCGGAAATCAATTACAAGAAACAATCAAGGTCATGCAACATCATGGAGGTGTTATATTGTATCTACGTCAAGAAGGCCGCGGTATCGGCCTTTACAATAAGCTAGACGCCTATGCATTACAAAACCAAGGATTAGACACCTATCAAGCCAATGAAAAACTCAATTTTCAACACGATCTACGCGACTACCACGCCGCAGCGCAAATGTTGTTTGCTCTAAATATTTCTCATGTCCGCTTGATTAGCAACAACCCTGATAAGCACCAACAATTAGAGCACTACGGCATCAATGTAGTTGAGCGCATCAGCACAAGTCGGCACAACACGCCAAATAATAATGACTATTTGAATGCAAAGATTAAAATCAGCGGCCATCAGTTCAAACAACCCAACATTAACAACTACCTACTAGCAGACAGCACACATGATTAAGCACACAGCACCGATCAGTGGTATCGCCACTTTTAAAACACAATACATTGCAACCGCAGGTTATGATAACCGTGTCATCTTGTGGGATGCGCACACTGATCAAGCCCTCGCTGTGGGGCACCATGATCACTTAGTCAATCAGTGTCAATTTGATCTCAGTGGGGAATTCTTGCTGACAAGCAGCAGTGATTACAGCGCACGATTATGGTCTGTACCTGACATGCAGTTAGTCGCTTTGTTTACAGGTCATCAAGATGATGTTGAAGCAGTCGCATTCCACCCCACCAAGCAATTACTAGCTACAAGCTCTCGAGATACTTGTGTACGCGTGTTTGATTTTAACGGCAAGTGCTTGCAAATCTTACATGGACATCAATGCGATGTGCTGTCGATAATATGGCTCAACGATAAACAACTGGTCAGCTCCAGCGATGACGGCACCATTAAAACATGGGATATTGAAACTGGTATGCTTTGTAACGAAGTCAATTTAGACGGCGTTGAAACAGACACAATCGTACTGAGCACATCAGGTACCATCCATTGCGGCAATGATGATGGTGAAATCATTAGCCTATACAGCAACAGAAAATTCACCCACCTAGCACACCGAGCCGGTATTAAACGCTTATGCTATAGCGAAGCCAACCAACAACTCATTAGTCTCAGCTACGATGGCACTTTGGCGTTATGGAAAGTCGAAAAAAATCATACACTCAAATTAATCAATCGAACACACTATCCTCATCAAGTATGGGCGCGCGCTTGCGCTTTTTTAGGTAACGATCAAGTTGTGTTTGTTAGCTTCAATGATCGCTATATTCGTTATCATACCACGCAAAACAAATGGGATATTAATAAAAGCCAACCAACACGGGGCATTAATGCCATACATACCCAGTGCGGCACCACATACACCGTCGGAGACGCCGGCGAAATACGAATCAATGATTCGATACAATACACGGTACCAAGCCTTTGCAACTTTATCGCTCACATAGACGGGCGGCTACTAACCGGCGGGCAAACAGGTGAATTATTTGATGCTGTAACTAAACGCATTATTTATCGCCATCACTCACCACTCAACACACTGTGCTATCAAAAGCACGCGGCCACAATTACGATGATATATATCGGCACCTATACAGGTGAATTACTTGTATTACTCAGCAAAGCAGATGAAATACACTTCATCAGTTGTATAGCCATACATAAAAACGCAATCAAGGCATTGGCTGTCAACCCACTGGGTATTTTTTCCGTATCTGCATCAGGTGATGCCGCCTTGCATAGCAGCTCTAAATATAACTGTTTGCAATGGTTTGATTCCTGCCACAATAAAATTGCCAATGACTGCGTGGCAATTAATCACGAACAGTTTGCTAGTGTAAGCCGCGACTTATCGTTACGAATTTTCTCTAAAACAGAGATTCGACAGATTAAAACACCACACCGACATTCAATAAAATGCATGGCAGCAGACGACGCAGGAAAATACATCGCTAGCGGTGACTACCGCGGCACGCTATGTTTATATCACATAGCAACCAAAACCTGGACACAGTACAGGCTCACCACCTCTGGCATTTCTTGTTTAACTTATGATTCACGAGAAAAACGCTTCCTTGCGGGGTCTTATGATGGCCAGCTATATACGGTAAAACCTCACACCATTGCCACTGAGGAGCTCCACGCATGATGGCAATTAATGAATTATCCGATCGACAGGCCATGCAGTTACCAGCGCATTGTCAACCCTCAATACTGCAAGACCTTGAACCATTCTATGCCGCCTATCGGCAATACCCCGCTGGCCAGCTGATAACCATCACAGAGTCAAAACAGCATACAATACAACAACGCTATTGCGCCGGACAGTTGCTCGGGTTGCTAGGCGACCCTCGACTTGATACCTATAATCCAACTCAAATACTCATACCTGCAGGTACAGCGCAAATAGGTACTGATGCAAATAAAATACCGGGATTAGTCAAGCAATTTTCACACTTACACCTACAAGCCGATTGGTTTTTGAAAGAATCCCCACCCTTCCGTGTCACAGTTAATGCATTTAAAATAAATAAATACCCTGTCACCAACCAGGAGTACTATCACTTTCTACAAGACACTCATTACACCGAACTACCGAGCATCTGGCCATTTGGAGTCTACCCACACGCTTATAGTAATCACCCTGTTCACAGCATTAGCGCTGCAGCGGCTGACGCCTATGCAAACTGGTTAGCTAAAAAAACGCAGCGTCACTTCAGGCTACCCAGCGAAATCGAGTGGGAGTATGCTGCACGAGGCACTCATTATCATGAATACCCTTGGGGTACAGATTACCAAGAAGATCATGCTAACACTGTAGAACAACAATTATTTCAATCTACACCCGTAGGTATGTTTCCTAAAGGTGCTTCACAACAAGGCGTGATGGACATGGCTGGAAATGTGGAAGAATACGTTGCCTGTGATTACCGCCCCTACCCTGGTGGTGAATGGGTAGCTGATGATCTGACTAAACACAGTTCATCTTATCGCATTGCTCGTGGCGGTAGCTATACGCGCCATCACGACCTAGCCCGTTGCGCCAGACGTCACGGTCAATATTCGAAATCTATTTATGTCATGGGAGTCCGATTAGTTGAAGCTAAATAAACAAGCATTAGTAAATGCAATCTACGGCACAGGTGCTATCCGTTTTGAACCACATACATTAAGCAGTGGATTGCAGTTCCCTATCTACATCAGTTTGAGACAATGTGTTTCGACACCAAACATACTCAAGCAATTCGCCGATACATTATGGAAAACGCTAGAGACCTCTGCCTTTGATTCTATTTGCGGCATACCTTATGGTGCAATTCCCATGGCCAGCTACCTCGCAACTCAGTACAACATTCCTATGCTACTACTACGCAAAGAGCCTAAAACTTATGCCGAAAAATCATTAATCGATGGCATCACCAAGCAACAATCATGCTGCTTACTAATCGATGACTTCATTACCACCGGCACCACAATGTTAAATGCAATCGACAATATACAAGCAGCTGGCTTAAAGGTACCGATAGTAGCGACCATTATCGATACCGAACTCGGTGGTGTAAACGTGATCCAGAAAAAAGGCGTTCAAGTAAATGCATTATTCACTTTAAGAGAATTCTGCCACTATCTACTACAAATCAGTGCATTAACATCATCACAGCGCTATGCCTTACATAAGGCCTGTGAATTAACCATTGAGAACTGACAATGATTCGTTATACTGAGCACTTCTATAATGACAATTTTGATAACTCAGAGACAATAATGAAGCTAATTCAAGACGCCATGTTATACGTGGATGTAGTCAAAGCGGGTAGCTTTACGCAAGCAGCATTACTCATGAACAGCTCCAAATCGCATATCAGTCGACGCATTGCGCAACTTGAACAGCGGTTGAATGCACAGTTATTTATTCGTACACAGCAAGGGTTACAACTCACAGATTCAGGTCAACAGTTTTATCAATCATGCTTACAAATCCAGGGTGATTTTGATCATGCTACGCAGACCATTCATCAAGACAACAAACAGCTCACAGGTAAAATAGTTGTTACCGCCCCAATCACCCTAGGCACGCTGATTATTGGTCCTTTACTAGCTGAATTCATGCGTAACTACCCTGGACTGGCAATCGAATTAGACTTATCTGATCGTGTTAAAAACATTTCTGACGGCGGTGTTGATATCGCGTTAAGAGCAGCACGGCAGTTACCCGACTCTAACCTCATTGCTAAAAAACTGTTTAGCTACGGTTACATCGTCTGCGCAAGCCCTGACTATTTACAACATGCAGGCCTACCTAAAACTCCGCAAGATCTTGCCCAACACCGCACCATTGGTTGCGTTACACAATCAATCAGTGATACCAATGACCACTGGGCATTTATTGAAAACGACCAAGAAATCAAGATACCGATTCAACCGATTGCAAAAGTGACGCACATGGGTGTACAAAAGCATATGGCACTTGAAGATCAGGGCATTATTCGGGTGCCAAATTATTGGGTAACCGATGAAATTGAGAATGGCTCATTGGTATCATTACTTGAGCCCTACAACTTAATAACTAGCCACTTATATGCTGTTTATCCCAAATTGTCACCTCAGCCCTACAAAATTAAAGCGTTTATTGATTACCTTACTAAGCACTTATATCGACCACAACACACCAATGATCGCTAATCATAAATTCTACCGTAGCATTCTGTGTTGGAGGCGTTCATATTATCTGGTCAGTGATGACCTCACGGAAACAACCGGACAATCATAGTAATATTCAAGAACCCGCTTTACGCTTGAGGGTAATTTTGTGGAAAAAATATGTAGCTGGCCTTCATAAAATGCCGCGGCAGAACCAGGGTTCAGTAGTTGTTTTTCCGCATAGAATGTCGCTCCACGCCTTTTTTCACGCGGCATATGGCGATCAGTAATTATTGCCTGCTCAGCTGCTTGATGTGTTTGATATGCTGCTTCATATAACTCAGCCAGTGTCGGCAGTATGCTTTCAACCGTACATTCCGCAGGCTTCTTTAGTTTATCGATAGGCAGCGACTCAATGGCTTGGCAATACTGTTGGAACACCTCATCCTTTGCTGTTTTGACTAAACGGACATCCGCATGAATGTTATCCGGACCTATAGCATCACGTAAATCACTGATGCAGTCTAACAAACAGTCTACTGTAATATGTTTATCGCGCAACTCGGCTGACTTTGAAAGCAGGGGCACTCCGCCTTGCCAAAAAAAAGAATACGAGTTACTCACAGCAGTACGTTTTGGCATGCCTTCCTCAATAATTTGTTATCATCTTTCAGCTATTGTAACGAAAGTGAGCGCCAATAAAAATTAAGGCATAGTTAATTGGTATTGTATCTTGTCGGTCAGGAGGTTGCATTACACAATACAACTCAGCCATCCCCACAACCAACAACAACCGCAGTCATCGGTTCGATGATACGCGTGATATGACCCTGGCCATCACAATCCTCAACTAAGAGTACATCTCCCTTTTTAAAACGACGCTTTTCGCCACTAGCGACCTCTATTTCAACAAGACCCGAGAGATAAATAAAGAATTGCTTTCTTGGAGCATTAACCCAGTCTAATTCAAACTTATCGGTTGTTTGCCAAATAACCACCTCCCCCTGCTCAATAGCGAAAGATTGCGACACCTTAAGATCCCATTGAGGATAAATTTTTTCATATGATAGAGCTTCATCGATAAAGTGCGATTGGTTATCTTTGCCGGTTATAAGACGCGTTAAATGTTCCATAATTTTATTCCATAATTAAGGTTTAGCCTGCACAAAAATCAACTGGAAATCAGCCGAACAATCAAACCATTCGTGCTCTTCAGGTGTTTTAACATAAACAACATCACCTGCCTTTATTTCTGTTGCTGCCCCACCGCCAGACCGGAATTTTGCTGTGCCTTTCAGCACATAATGCACTTCATCATAATCATTACTATGAGGGTATGAGGGGTAATCTTGCGTTTTAACCATCCCAACCGACATATGATTATCTGAAAATATATTGACAGCACCAGGCGCTGGCGCCGGAAAATGCTTTTCAATATCTGCAGATGCAATGACTTTTGACATCTCATTCGGCGCTATAGTGGCTACGCTATCTTTAAATTGCAGCCCTAGATTTTCTTTGGTTTTTGGGAAATACGCCCTATAAAGACGAAGACTGTCTTCAAAAATTCGGTATGAGAATATTTTTTTGTCTTTTACACCATACAAGCAAACATACTCTGTCTCAAATGGGAGATTCGTTTTATTCAAAATACAACTCAAACCACCCAGCTCAATAACCAGATCCCCCTGCTCAATACACTGCTTAATTTCTCTTTTGAATTGTTGAGTAGTACCAGAAATATTCTGAAAGTGCTCCTTAATAGCATTAATACCTTCATGTATACCACTCCACGGTGCTCCGATTTCATCGGAATGCCATACCGCATCGTCAGTAATCATTGCAAATGCCTGCGCCTGCTCTCCTTGAGCCATGAACTGCTGAAACTGCTTAACGATCTCAATATTTGATGACATTATCAACTCCCAAAAGTTTGTGATATAAAGATAAAACATTAAATTACAGCGCAAATTAAGCTGCGCTAACACCAGCTAATAAAAATATGTGCAAGCGATATACACAGCCACACTAACCGCTAAGCTTAATAATGTTTTGCGCTTCCACCAATGCACCGCAACCAGCGCCAATAGCCCAACGACGGCAGGAATGTTATAAGGCGCCTTTTCAAACTTGGACAAACCAATTTCAAAAATCGTTAATAGCAACATAATATAGGCCGGTAAATACTTACCTATTATCATCAATGTTCCATTGTTTTTTAATACCGCTGAAAAAACAAAAGGCAGTACCCGCGTTACTAACACCACCAACGCCACCAAAAGCATAACCAGCAATAGATACGGCACCGAAGGCGTCATACGCGACCTCGCTTATATTTATCAATAAATAATATGGCAATAATCGATATCACTATTGCTACCAGCAAATATTGATTGGGCAACCATAAAAAAGAAACAACAGACGCCACAATCGGTACAACTACCATATGCCATTCGCGCAGTTTAATCCAATACCCCACTGCAACTGAGAGGAAAAATGCTGGCAATATAAATTGTAACGCACTAAATGGCGGTATCCACTGAGCAAACAACGCACCAATAAATGTGCCGCCCACCCAATATAACCATATCCACAAGGATACCCACAGACAAAACTTAGTATTATTGTGTTCGGCTTTGGTTTCATGCGATAACAACAAAGCATAAGTGGCATCGACCAGCAAAAATGCCAGCAAGAGTTTGGTTAGCTTATTTGTGTTATAGCGATGCAGAAAACTCAAACCATAAAAAGAATTACGAAAAGCCACAAAGAAGCTAGCGAACAATATTGCTATCAATCCAGCGTGTTCTTGCATCATACTCAACACAACAAACTGAATCGAACCACCATAAATCACCGCACTCTCAATCGGCGCTAACCACCATGGGTAATGCTCTTGAACAAATAGTACACCAAAAACGATACCAATCGGTGCATAAGCAAAAAAAATAGGCCAGCTGATTTTTAGCGCATATAAACATTCGCCTTGCGTTTTTATTTCATTTGCCAATGCTGTTCTACCCCTTCCAAATCATCACCACAAAACGCAATATGCCAATCCGGACGAATCAACACATAACGATAAGGGTAACTACTCGGCTCCAATAAAACTTCTTCCAACGAAACACCCTGATTTGCCGCTAACTTTTGCAGTTGTGCAACATGCATATCATCAGCCGCGCCAGAAACAACTAAGCTCCACTGGGTTGGCGATAAATGCTGATATAAAGCCGTTTCATCCGGTAGTTGTATGTGCGGCAAAAAATAACCAGACTTAATCGTTGGCATATACGCATTGGCTGGCATCTGCTCCGCTTCATCAACACCATAACCATAACCCAGCGTTAATCCCATGGTATGCATATGCTGTGCAGCAATCTTAACATTGGCTGCTGCATATTCTTCCGGCTGCTGCGTTACATCAATACGCTCACGCAACTCCACCATGTCTTTCGCATTCTTTTCTGCCGCCATTAAATTACGCTGCACGATAGGTCGGCGCTCTTGTTCGTAGCTATCAAGCAGCTTCGCTGGTACCGCTCCTTTAATTACTTCAGCCAACTTCCAACCCAGATTTTCAACATCACCAAAACCAGTATTCAACCCAAAGCCACCCGTCGGCGCAAATGCATGCGCACTATCACCCACCAAAAACACACGACGATCCTTGCTAAACGTTTCTGCTAACTCTACCTGCATCATCCAAAAATGTTGATCAACAATAGTCAAATCAAATTCAATACCCGTTATTCGATGCAACAATGCTATCGCATCGATGTCTTTAGCGTTTTTTTCATCACCGCTATAGACCACTTGCGCATACCACAAGCCACAACGCGGATCGACGACACCTAAGGCACACGTCATCTCAGCACCTAATAGATAATACAAAAAGCCTTTTTCTACTGTTATCTGCTGCTGTAACTCTGGCGCTTCGAATAATAAGTTAAGCACCTTACGCGCAGGAGCCAAACCTTCAAATGGAATAGCCATTGACTCACGCACCAAACTGTTAGCGCCATCACAAGCAATAACATAATCCGCATGATAGGTTTCAGATGTTTGACTCTCACGGTGTTCAGCAGTCACTTCAATATATTCATCCGTAAGCTTAACAGCTGTCACTGGCCGCTCACGTAAAAAAGTAACCGATGGCAACTCAGCCACCCGTTGACGCAACACACCCTCGGTGATCCATAACGGCACACGAACCGGGGTCTGTGGTGTTAAATCCGACAAGTCTTGCTGCGCAGAACCACCCACTGAATACGTTGCACCATTCAACGCCGAACACCATACACCCCGCAAAGGGAAATCCTCTGGCAATAACAACTCATCACGCAACGCATCAGCAATGCCCCAGCGCATAAAGAACTCCATCGTGCGAGAGTTCAATGATTGCGCACGTGGCGACACCAAAGGCTGATCATACTTTTCTAATACCAGAGTTTTAATGCCGTTAAGGCCTAGCTCAATCGCCATGGCAGCACCGGTTGGCCCACCACCTACAATAATGACGTCATACTTCACTGCATATGCCCTATTCGATCCATTTGAATATACGATATCAGCCTTGAACAGTGGCTGCAATATCAGCAGGCTGTGTTTAGTCGAAGCTTATCAAACAGCTAAAGAACCATACCCTGAGCATGATTCCGGCAGAAGAGGCTCAGTAATGTCAGCTGAAGCCTGTGACTCCAGGTCTTTCGGCATAACCTGCACAGTGGCACCGGCCTTAGCACTATTATTTTTGTTAGCGCATAGCCCTGAGAAATAACAGCAACCGGTCATAAATAACACATCGTACAACACGACACCTGCAAAGGTAATTCCCGCTGCTTCGTAGTTTTTGCGGTCAATCAACTCCTTGATAACCGGAATAGCTGCAAAATTCACCGTCATAGAAATAGCACATAAAAGATTACCCAACTGATCTCGAGCATCTGACATTACAATTCACCCTATCGTTTTTTTGAATAATTATTATACTACCAGGGAATGCGCATCAGGTTAAGCTTAAATTCAAGCTTAACCGCTCACAACTTGAGGCTAGCCAGATTCTCACTACCCCCCTGGCTTAGGCGTGTTGCCACCCGGCCCAGAAGGCTCTCCACGACCAGCACCGAGATCCGTATTACGACTCCCTGGCTCTTTCAAACGCTGATCCGCCGCTTTTGTTTCTCCTGGTGAAGACGCAGCTGGTGAGGATGATGCCGCAGCACTATCGTGGTGACCTTCTGCTGCAGGTACAGCTGCTGGCGGTGTTGCCGCTACGGGTGTTTCCTGTGCAGGTGCTTCTAATGATTTTTTGTCTGCATATTGAGGGTTCATCTCATCAAACATGTCCGCTTTCTCAGGATATTTCGCTTTCATAGCATCATGGAATTCCTGGCCTTCTTCCTGGGTGCGAAATTGATACAGCATCACTTGTATATCTTCACCATTATGATCCCTGGTGCCGAGTATTGGCGGGTTGCTGGTAAAATGTTCAGCGTCAAACCGCTCGTTGTTGCCATGAGCATCATCAAGCTTCTTATTAACAAAGTCGACATAAACATCATCAAGCTCTCTACCAGCACCTGGGTTTGGCACAGTAACCGTACCTTCCTCATTTAAAGAAGGCTCTTCTAGAAGAGCTGCTTCTAATTCAGCTTCACTCATGTCTTGAGGTAGTCGAGCTGTTTCCTTAGTCTCAAAGAATTCATTAAGTACATCCTCCAACAACTCATCATAACTCATAGTTTGAGCTGGTTGAGCCTTTTCCTCAGCCTCCATGCCGTCATCAAAATCAGCATCAGCATCAACTCCACCATCAACTGGAGGCGCTGGAGTTTCTCCATCAGCCTCAAAGACTTCATTAAATGACTTATCCAACAACTCATCATCAGCATTAGCATTAACCGGGGATTCGGGTGCTGCGGCAGGTTCAGGTGCTGCTACAGAAGCGGCTGCAGGCTCAGCTGGAACTGCAGCTGCAGAAAGTGCTTCATAGTCGGCTAAAAGGTGCGGATCGTTTAACTCATTAGCCTTGTCTCGAAAATAGTCCCCAACATCACCCTGCTGGATACCGCTTGTCGGCATGTCTCCTGCGTGCACGCTCATTTCAGCAATCAGATCATCAGATTGCCTTATAATATCAATAACTCCACCGAGCTCACTTTTCATATCTCTGTCAATTTCGTCTTGAAGCGCAGTAAGCTCGGTAAGATCTGCAAGATCCCTTTCAAGCTCAGCAGAATCATTTACAACTGCAGGTGCTGGTGTTGGTGTTGCTGCTGCGGGTGTTGGGGCTGCTGCTGCGGGTTTAGGTGTTGCTGCTGCGGGTGTTGGTGTTGGTGCTGGTTTGGTTCGACGTGCTGCTGCAGGTTTAGGTGCTGCTGCTGCCGGTGTTGGTGCTGCTGCAGCATTTCGCGCTTCTGCACGTTTTTGTGCTGTTGCAAATGCTTGAATCTCTGTCTCTGTACCCTTTATTTGATTGTTAATAAGGGTTATATTCTTCTCAGCTGATTTTATTTTCCGGGAAAGCAATGATATTTTTTTCCGGGAAAGCAATGATATTGTTTTATCTTTAGGATTTAATTTTCCAATATTCTTATTGCATTTAGCAATAATCTCTCGTTGAGCAGTACGTCTTTCGCTTAAATTTTCGAGACGCTGCTGTGCTGTCAATTGTTGCGGGTTACCACGTGTTGTGCCTTTTCTCATACTCTTCCTCGACTCACTTAATAACTTGACTAAAGTACACAACAACCCGTCTAGCTTAGAGTATATTGGCTGATACTTAACCCACGCTTAATGAATCGAGTGGGTCGAGTATCGCATTAAGCGCGCTAGCTATTGATTATTAGTTCTTTTTTTCGATAATTATAGATATATTGCCATTAGTTTTGCTTTAAGTTTATTATGTTTTCCACCATAATTGTTCGCACAATAATTACTCAACCCAGATCAAACGGTCAATGTTGCCGCAAATATAAACAACAGCAATCTGCTGAAAAATAGAAAGTTATGTAAAAATGAACCACTAACAGATACAATAAAACACTGGATAAGTGTCACCTTGAAAGGAATCAGCATGCACCTATTTATCTATATCATTATCCTAGTAATCACCGGCAGCTTTGGCGGCATCTTAAGCGGCTTCTTAGGCCTCGGCGGCGGAACACTCACCGTACCGTTTTATAAAATACTGCGACACCCCTATCGCCATGCGGTGGCCGTCTCCTCTTCAGGCGCCATCGTTATCGGCTTTACCGGTGCCATATTAATGATTATATCTGGCACGCATATACCATTGGCACTGCCTCGATACTCATTTGGTTACGTCAACTGGCTGGCCTTTATTTGCGTATCACCACTGGCTATTGTATTCGCCCACCTCGGAGCAAAGTGGGTAACCAGCTGTCCAGAAAAAGTGACCAAGGCCGTTTATTTACTTGTATTACTGGCTTCAGCACTGTATATGACAGTGAGAATCTGTTTAACCTATGCCTAACACTAAAAGGTCTCAATGCATATCACCATCTATATAGTCGCCTTAATCCTCACCGGCTGTGTTGGCGGCATACTCAGCGGATTTTTTGGCTTGGGTGGCGGCGTGCTGTATGTGCCCGTTTTTATCACGGTATTTGAATTATTCGACCCAGGCATCCCAACCGAAATGCATACCGCTATTGGCACCTCGCTAGCTTTATTAATCCCTGGCTCAGTGTCTGCCGTTCATAAACATATTAAATCTGGCAACATCACCCTGCATGATATCTTTCGCTGGTGTATCGTTGTATTTTTAGGCGCACTATTAGGCTCAGTGATTATCCACTTACTGTCTGACTTGGTTTTAAAAATAATCTTTAATGTGTTTATGTACGGCTGTATCGCTTTATTATTTTTACAAAAAGACCACCTACACGGCGCCGCTAAAAAAGTGAGTCAATGGGTGATGCTCAGCTATGCGTTTTTTGTCGGCACTATTAGTGTGATGCTTGGTATCGGTGGTGGCACACTCACCGTACCGTTTTATAAAATACTGCACCATCCTTACAAGCGCGCCGTCGCTATCTCATCTTCCGGCGCCATCGTTATTGGCATTACCGGCACCGTATTAATGATACTTTCCGGACTTCACCTACAACAACCTCTGCCACGTTATTCAATTGGTTATGTTAACTGGTTAGCATTTATTTGTGTCGCCCCTTTCTCTGTTATATTTGCGCGCTTCGGCGCCAAATGGGTAACTCATAGCCCCGAAAAGGTAACTAAGATTTTATATATCAGCGTACTTAGCGTCTTAGCCGCTTACATGACCATTACCATTTGTGTGCACTATGTCTAACCAATTACACCTTACTGATATCAACTATTGGCTACCCACAATAAAAGACGTCTTACAACATCACAATATTCATTATAACCTGTGTGATATTAGCGCTGGATTTAATAGCACCTATCCGGTTTTTTTAACCGCTGATATCGTAATTAAATTCTTTGGCCATAGACAAAACTGGCAAGATGTATTTGCAAACGAAATGGCAGCCCACCAATGCTTAGCCACTAATACAGATATACTCGCACCGCGCATTATCGCTAACGGCAAATTGTTTGAAGATAGCGAGACACCCTGGGCGTACTCAATTTGTAATCGCATAGCCGGTGATTCATGGTTAAATAGCAACCCCTCACGCGAACAACAAATCAATATCATTAACAAGCTTGGGCAACAGCTAAAACTGATTCATGCATTACCCACCAATAAGGCCTTAAAGAATGATAGTGACTGGCATTCACTTGATTTAAAAGCCGCCGCCAGACAAAGCGTGCTGCCCAACCATTTAATCGAACAAATCGATGATTTCATTACAACACTGGACCCCTTCGATAAAGTATTTGTGAATAGCGATATCGTCTTCATGCATCTTTTTATCAATAACGGACACCTCAGCGGCATTATCGATTGGGGCGATGCCACCGTCACTGACCGCCATTATGAAATCGGTAAATTATGTTTAGAATTCCCTGGCGACAAACAACTACTAAAAACTTTATTAGATGCAGCCGAATGGCCATTAACCAAAAACTTCGCTAAGCAATCCTTAGGCTTAGCTTTGTACCGTCAAGCTGTTGGCTTAACTCAGCACCACACCTTTGATGTATTTTATAAAATCCCTAGCGTGATTTCGCTGGATGATATTAGCAGCTTAGACATGCTTGCTGATATGCTTTTTGATATCAAAAAAGCAAATAATAAATAAAGCCGTTAACTCACTATAGAGTAGCAGTTTAGATGCTATGTTTGATATACTATTTTAATGAGTTTTGAAATACAAAATATCGTCATTATTGGTGCCTCAGGTGCCATAGGAGGTGCTTTTGTTACACTCCTAAGCAAAAAATATCCGCACGCCAGCCTGTTTACTTTTTCACAAAGTGGTAAATATCCAATTGATTATAGTAACGAGAACTCTATTGCTGAAGCTGCCGAACTAGCCACAAACAAAAAGCCGCTAGATTTGGTCATTGTGGCCAACGGCATATTACACGACGACAACATCATGCCAGAAAAATCTTTAGCAGACTTATCAGCAGAAAAGTTTCATCAGATTTTTGAAGTCAACACCATCACACCTGCCCTTATAGCCAAATACTTTCTACCGAAGCTGAATACAAAACAGCCATCAATATTCGCAGCACTATCTGCGCGTGTGGGCAGTATATCTGATAATCAACTTGGCGGTTGGTATGCCTATCGCGCCTCAAAAGCAGCGCTTAATATGATTATCAAGAATGCCTCAATTGAAATTAGACGCAGAAACAAGCAAGCGATTATCGTTGGCCTACACCCCGGAACAGTTGACAGTGATTTATCAAAACCATTTCAAGCCAATGTAGCAACCGACAAGCTATTTACACCAGCATACTCTGCTAAAAAACTCTTGAAAGTTTTAGAAAGTCTAACAGCAAAGCAGACAGGAAAGTGCTTTGCATGGGATGGTAAAGAGGTCTTACCATAATCATGAGTAGCATTCGCATAATTTTAGGAGACCAACTCTCAGAATCAATCTCAAGCCTAAAAGACTACGATCCGGACACAGATGTTATTTTGATGTGCGAAGTTCACAACGAGGCAACCTATGTTAAACATCACAAAAAGAAAATTGCATTTCTTTTTTCAGCAATGAGGCATTTTGCAGAAGCACTCAAATCTAAAGACTACAAAGTTGAGTATACAAAATACAATGACCCTAACAACAAAGGCTCACTCAAAGGTGAAGTTAAGCGTATTCTACAAAAGCATGCTATTGATCGTGTCATTATTACGCATCCCGGTGAATATCGCGTGCTCGAGGATATAAGAAGTCTAGAAGACGAATGCCGTATCGCTGTTGAAATTAAAGAGGATGATCGCTTTTTATGCTCTCTCGATGACTTTGCTTCTTGGGCAAAAGATCGCAAACAGCTTCGTATGGAATACTTCTATCGTGAAATGCGAAAGAAACATGATATCTTAATGGAACACAACGCCCCCACTGGCGGGAAATGGAACTATGATACCGAGAACAGGAAGCCACCCAAAGAAGAGCTCACGATACCGCAACCTTATATCGGTAAGATAGATGATATAACGCAAGAGGTTATGACCCTAGTTTCTGACTATTTTGACGATCATTTTGGTAATTTGGAGCCATTCTATTTTGCCGTCACACGTGCAGATGCGCTGCAGGTTCTCGATCAATTTATTGCGCAGAGATTAAGTCATTTTGGAGATTACCAGGATGCAATGATTCAAAGTGAGCCATGGATGTATCACTCACATATCAGTTTTTACCTGAATTGCGGGCTGCTTCTCCCCCTTGAATGCGTGCAAGCTGCAGAAAAATCCTACCACCAAGAGAAAGCACCACTCCATGCTGTAGAAGGGTTTATTCGTCAAATTATTGGTTGGCGTGAATATGTGCGCGGTATTTATTGGCTTAAGATGCCTAACTATACAAATCAAAACTTTTTTAAGGCCAATCGAGAATTACCCGATTTTTACTGGAGCGCAAACACTAAAATGAACTGCCTTCGACAGTGCGTTCTTGAAACAAAAGAAAATGCTTATGCGCATCATATTCAACGCCTTATGGTGCTTGGCAATTTTGCTTTGCTGGCTGGAATTAATCCTAAAGCGGTGAATGAGTGGTACTTGATTGTTTACGCTGATGCTTATGAATGGGTTGAGCTTCCAAACGTATCTGGCATGATTTTATTTGCTGATGGGGGGTATTTAGCCAGTAAACCTTACGCTGCTGGTGGCAACTACATCAATAAAATGTCTAATTACTGCAAAAAATGCAGCTACAAAGTAACAAAAAAGACTGGCGCTGACGCATGTCCTTTTAATTATCTTTATTGGGACTTTCTAGATCGTAATCGTGAAAAGCTGGGAGATAATCATCGCATTAGTATGATGTACAAAACATTTGATCGCATGAGTGAAGACAAAAAAAATACTATTCGGGATGATAGTAAAAACTTTTTGAGCCATATCGAATGAAAAAGAAAATACTTATCATAGGTTATGGGTACACAGCTCAGCACTTATCAGCTCTACTTAATGAGCACAACATTCTAGTTAGCGCCACAACACGAAACCCAGATAAAATACAAAAATTTTCTACGGCAGCTATAAAATTAATATATCTCAACCCCAAACAAGCCAGCATTAATATAACGGACTATGATTCTATTTTGGTTTCAGCACCACCAAACACTGACGGAACAGACCCTGCTATTGAGTTGATCAAACACCAGCTTGTCAAACGCAAAAATCAAATTAAATGGGTAGGGTATCTATCATCAACCAGCGTCTATGGAAATCATGAAGGAGAATGGGTGAATGAAGAATCCAAGCCTAATATTCCTGGGGAAAGAGGGAAAAGAAGGTTACAGGCTGAACGCAGCTGGATGGCTCTTTTTGACGAATTCAACTTACCGATTCATATTTTTCGATTAGCCGGCATTTATGGTCCCGAGCGTAACAGCTTAGTCAAAATATTGAGGGGTAAAACTACATCAATCATTAAAAAAGGACAGGTGTTCTCTAGAATACACGTTGAAGATATTTGTAAGGCACTTTATGAATCAATAAAACACCCTACGCCAGGTGAAATATACAATCTCGCGGATGACCTACCCTGCGCCCCAGATCTCGTTGATGAATATGCAGCGCAACTACTAGAAATAAAACCCCTTATTAAAATACCATATGAGAAAGCTGTGCTACCCCCACTAGCCAAGGAGTTCTACCAAGACTGCCGCAAAGTGAAAAACACAAAAGCAAAAAACAAACTTATTTTGAGATTATCTTACCCAAGCTATAAAGAAGGGCTATTGACCCTCTACCAACATCTAAAAAATGATACCTAATTATAATCACGCCATACCAATCACTGCGATTAGTATGATATTATCTAAGAGTAACTGCAAAGAGCATATTCTACATCCAAAGGATTTACATGCCCTTAAAAACACCAGCCATTGCTATCAACAATCATGAAACTATCACGGTAAAAAAGAACTATGGATATATTAATTGCTGGAGGTAGTGGCTTTATCGGCACCACCCTCACTAAGTTTTTAATCGAAGATGGACACAAGGTAACTATACTAACACGCTCACCAAAAACATTGAGCAAGAGTATCAACACACTTCTCTGGGACGGAAAAAGCCTAGAGACCGACCAGCAGTTCAATACCATCATCAACCTCTGCGGTCAGAATATAGCCAGCAAGAGATGGTCGCAGAAAAGAAAAAGTGAACTTCAAGCAAGCCGCATTGAACCAACTAAAGCAATCGTATCATACATTAAAAGCACCCCATCATCTCTTAAACCGAGGCTTCTCAATGCAAGTGCCATTGGTTACTACCCTAGCAGCGATCAAACACAAACAGAAGAAAATTTCGTCAATTCAAAGGAGCAATCTTTCTCGCGAGAGCTCGTCAGTGAATGGGAAAGCTGTGCTCAAAAAGCAACTCAATATGGCTCCGAAGTATCTTGCTTACGTACTGGTGTTGTATTGGGTAAAGATGGCGGAATGCTTGCTAAAATACTCCCTGCTTTTAAATGCGGCCTAGGGTCAGTAATGGGAAATAAAAGCGATCATTTAAGCTGGATACATGTTGACGACCTTTGTCGTGCCATACAGTTTATTATTCAGATAACCGATCCCGAGCCAAGCTACAACCTTACTTCACCGGTATCCTGCACCCAACTTTCCTTTGCTAAAACTGTTGCTAAAGCCTGCCATAAACCATGCTTCCTGCATCTCTCAGCCTTTTTTATACAAAAAATTTTTGGCCAAATGGGCAAAGAACTGTTATTAGCCAATCAAAAAATATATCCAAAAAATCTTGAGAATGCGGGATTTACATTTAATTACAAAGAGATTGAACAGGCAATGAGTAATATTTTACGAAGATAAATATACCGATAAAGTCTGAAATTTTTCAAGCACACCACCCACATCATTAACGCAATGGCATACCCAACTCTGTAGCAATAATCACCCCGCGCTTTGATCAGCTAGAAGTCAACAACCGTATAAACGTCGCATTCACTCCAGCTTAAATAAGGATTAATCGACCCCTTCGTCTATAAATCAAACACCGTATCATATACAATTTCGGCATAAATCTAAATATAGAGTAAGGTCAAGGGGAAGAGCGCATGAGATCATCAAGCCGAATTGCAGCATCAACATTACTAGTCATTTTTGAAGCCAGAGAAGCGTGGCGTTACTTTGTGCCATCCAGTGAACAAGCAATTAATTTCGACAAAACACTGACTTATGGCCAAGAAGTATTCCATACCAAACGCAGTGGAACAGACCAGGAAATCTTTATCGATACTGTTTCTTTGTACAATCAGCTTGATCTATTTCAACAATTACCGATGTTAGCAGACACCCCTCTAGATGCCGACATACTTTTCAACCTTGCTCAAATGGCATCTACAGCCGAAGATGTACTATCTACAGTAAGCATTGACGAAGAAGATTTCGATTCACAGTTTCGTTTTCAATATATTGAAAACGCTCTGAAGCACTATACCCTTCGCATAACCGAGGCTCAAAGCTCCGCACCAGATGTACGTATAAGACAAGAGCTTCGCGCAATAGCCAAACTCTGCATACGCCTAAGCAAGATAGATAGTTTTAACCCGAATATAGCGTACTTGCTTTGCATCCAAAATAACTTTCCTGCCCCTTTAGTCGATAACTGGTCATCGCTACTATCAGAAAGCGTAGATATTGATAGAGTCGTAGATGGATTAAATAATGGCATGAAGCGAACCAATGCGTTACAAGGTGGCCAACCCATACAAGACTACTTTACTCACTCACCTGAAGTGATGGAAGAATACAGCGCCTACTGCCAAACCGTCAGTGAATCTTTAGAAGGCGAATTTCACATATGCTCTCAGACCTCTGCCGCTGTTAAATACATTAACGCAGCAAGACTCAACGATGCAGAAGCCCCTTTACATCTGGATACACAAATTGATAACGCCATTATGGTGCTTGGACGAGACAAGTATGGCCCAGCTATTTCAGCAATTAAATTGCCTGCACTACTTGTCGCTGCTCAATATGGGCATATTGAATTTATCGAAACCGCCCTTACCATAGGACAAACCGACTTAACCAATGCACACTTTGACGATGGCGAAACTTTGTTACACACAGCCGCCGAACATGGTCAATTAGACACAGTAAGCTACCTACTCCATCGCAGTGAGATCTCAAAAAACCCAATAGCAGAATCGGCAGATCCATATGCGTTATATAATGGAAAAACATATTTTAATTACGCACTGCGCTCTGACGTGCAATATGCTAAAACAATGATGGATGCACACCTTGAAAACCCATCACTGCCATTAGGCGAAGTCGCAGCAATTGTAAATTCTGACACGAAAACAAACATATTTGAGCAGGTGATGTTACCAGCACTCCGTGAAGGCAACATCAATGCTGTCGCCTTCTGTATTGATCATGGCTTCATTTTTAATGTAAAAAACTATCAACTTATAATCGATTTATTAGCACAGCGCAGTAATGAATCTGGAATAGACCTGACAACTCGATTACAGATATTTAACCTACTACCTGATTATTATGAAAACCCTCTTGAACAAGATAAACTCACCACCGCAAAATATGCATACTTTATACAGCAAGTAGATGCAGATGATTTACTGGTATTCCCTCATCTCAGCATGACGCCAACACCGACAGATACCGAATCATTTCGTAGATGCTCGCAAATAGTTCACTATGGCATACTGGAACTTGCTCGTCGTGCCGATATAGCACGTCTACGTGCTTTTATTATGAGTGCGTTTTCAACAGCAACTACCAGCCAAACGATGCCTAATGAATATGTCGCAACAATACTAAAAGGTGCCATTTGTGCAACCGATGAGAGTATACTGCACACGTTAGTTAGTGATAATAATATTGCCGCCTTACGATTGTATTTTGATATTGCGTTAAATAGCGATGCCGTTTCACCCGAACAAGCCATCGAAATTTTACAAGCACCAAAATTATTTGGTACACCACCAAAAGACGAATACCTATTCAACATGCTACTTATTAGTAACAATGCTGACGCCTTATACACCTATGCCCTCGCCATCTTAAACAGCAACCTGACATTTACTCAGAAGTTGACACTGCTATGCACAAACGATCCTCACATCGGCAACGTGATAGTGTATTTAACTCAGCATCACGATGGCGACAAACTGGCCGCTCTGACTCGGGCGATTTATGAGGCCAACCTAACTGAAGATCAAAGGGAACAGATGCTACATCAACAAGGTGTAAAACAGTATGGAGGCATAGTGCGCAGCCTATTCAATAACAAGCTAATGAGTAACTACATAGAGTTATTACACGGAAGCAGAGAAGATGCTACTAAGAAAACCACACAAGCCATGCAAGCGCAACTCACTCATGAAACATCACAGCAGGCACTAGTAAGTGCACAAAGTTTCGTTGAACAAGCGACAACAAAACTAAACGAAGCTAAAGACGATCTAGAGCAGGCACAAGCTGTAGATATAACAGCAGCCATCGCAAGCGCACAACACGCCACTCACCAAGCTGAAGCCCTATGGAGCAATGAAGACGACAAAGAGGCAGCTAACACATTGGCTCAAGCGATGTGGGATGCTGTTGATGAAGCAAACGCTGCCAAGCCCGAAGCAGAGAAACATTACCACATTACTGAAATCGAATTAGCCAGCGCACAACTTCAACTCAAAGAGACAGAACAACAAGCACGCCTCGATCAAGAAAACCTGCAAATAGCACAAACCAATGTAGCTGAAGCGATTGAAGATATAGAGCACGTCGACCAATTGACAAATACTGCCACGCTGTTATCGGCACAACAGCTAGCTGAGTTTGTAAGCCAAACACTGGCGTGCGACACATTAAATACCGATCAAAAATATCGCTTAATTTGGCCAAAAGGCAGTTCCAAGAAAGATGGGTTACACGAGCTGTTCAAGCCTGAAGCCAACAAACCGGATCTTGTTCGTGCGTACTTGCAGGCATTATTAAAGTCTTCTCTTGATGAAACCGTCAAAACAAAAATTGTTAGAAAAGTCACTAAACACATGACACTACCAATAGAGGGTGGTCGATTTAGTACTGATAACCTCGCATTAGATCTTGCCTTACTAGGCTATCAATATAAAGATCAATATAAGAGTGGTATTTTCTGCAGCAGAACAAAACCCGAAGCACAAATCGCCTCAACACTGGCATACATTTATCATCAACCTATATTCAATAACCATGCACAACCCGCAACAATCATTAACATAATTAGCGCTGAGGTTAGAGAGTTATACCGAGGTGCTAAATTTGATCGCTCAGGCAAATGTAATTCGCCATTATTACAAGCCTTAGCAGCGATTGCTGATATGCACGGTATCGATTTAACACCACTGAATGAGATAGATGTGGAGAGGACGACAATATCAGATCCAATACCTGTACCTCAATCTCCGAGAAAATCACAACGATATATCATTACAACTGGGGCAGGATCTTCATCTACTGAGGCAGGGTTCTTCTCCAACACAGAACGCGGCGGAACAAGTTATGCCAGCTCCATTACAGCTGGGCACTCTGCCCCGGGAGATCCATTCTTCCAGAGCAGCCTACCTAAATCAGTCTTTGTTCATGATCCAGATGCACCTACCGATCAAGAACCCTGCCTTATAGCAGCAGGTCACTAGCAATAGCCATTACCCCCGGGCATGCTCGGGGGTAACTGTAACGGTGGCCTACGACCAGCGACACCCAACCATTGCTATAAAATGAATGCAAGCATTAAATATACTCACCACCCCATAAGCGATCTAAGAATTCACGCCATGGCAGTACCAACACATGCCCATGAGCCTTCTTCATCAAACGCGCCTTGGACCCACGACTCACAACCAAAGTATGCTATGGAGTGAATTCCATTTTTATCGCATATTTATTGAACTTTATCGATTATAATTTACACGCGAGGATAGCCAATTAACAGATTAGAAAAGGAATAGCTCTATTTAATCTATTTATTTCAACAATATAGACTGATTAAAAACTAACCGTGTTGCTTCTGCAACAACGTCATCTCGCCACTTAGCATCAGCATTCTTTCTAACAGTATAAACAGCCAAAACAATGGGCTTACATGTGGGCGAACTAATAACGGCAACATCATTAGCAACGCCATAGCTCCCTGAACCCGTTTTATCCGCAACATCCCAACCAGGCGGCGTGCCTGCACGTATCCGATGGTATCCAGTCGTATTGCCTCTCATCCATTTAAACAATAGGGCTTTATGTTTTTTATCCAACACACTGCCTAATGTTAGTTTCTTCAAGCTTGTTGCCATGTCTTTCGGCGTTGATGTATCACTACAATTATTAGGGTTTGAATTAAGGTTCGCTTCATAATGCTTTAAATTAAATGAATGGTTTCCAATAGACCTGGAAAAATCAGTTACAGACTTTAGACCTCCCAATTGCTTGATGATTAAATTGATCGCCGTATTATCGCTATAGGACATAGCGGCCCTAGCAAGCCGCTTTATTGTCATACCATCCCAAACATGAAGCTTTGTTATCGGAGACCACTCAACCACATCGCTCGGCTTGTAGTAAATCCTTTTCTGAATAAGCTGATTACCATCAGTATGCTTTTTTAAAATTGCAGCAACTGCAAGTAATTTAAACGTGCTTTGCACTGGAAATATTTGGTTAGCTCGATACGCAATAACATTGCCTGTATTGGTGTCAATTGCATACAACCCTATTCTCCCATTAAAATCTTTCTCAAGTTGGCTTAGCCTATTCTGAATATTTGAATTATGCCCCAGCTGTAGTGAGCCAGAGAAAACGGCCTGATTCAGCATTAATAGAGCAAGAAAAAAGATAATTTTTTTCATGTTAAGACTGCACGTATAGCGCACTCTCGTTGCGCAAAATAAAAAATTTGAGGCTACTGCATATACTCCATCGGCAATCCTCAGTCATCTGCTTTAATACCCATTATAATGAAGTTTATTATAGTAACACCCGACACTTGCTCTACAAATAGTGGCGTATCCATGCAGCGATGAATATTACGTAAGGATTCCCTTTTTGATTGAGGTTCGAATCTTCCGGTATACGTTAATCCATTACAGCTATAAATGCTGCGTTCAATGGAGTTACTAAGGTGCTCCCCCATTAACGACTGTTGGTCTAGTGACGACAAAGCAGCCATAGTATGGAAACAAGACTTCCTGTATAACTACAAATATTGATTTCAGTGGGGTTTCTTAAGGGGAGATATGTGCTCTCCCCTTAAGTCGCGTCAGTCGAACTTGATTCGACTAGCGATCATATAAAGGAACGCAATGAGCAAAGCGAAATTAAGTGGCGCGCCCGGAAGGATTCGAACCTCCGACCGCCTGGTTCGTAGCCAGGTACTCTATCCAGCTGAGCTACGGGCGCGCGTTGTACCATGTCTTCTGGCGGAGAGGGAGGGATTCGAACCCTCGATGGAGGTATTAACTCCATACTCCCTTAGCAGGGGAGCGCCTTCAGCCACTCGGCCACCTCTCCACAAAACTGCCAATTCGTCATTAAGCCTACTATTGCAGACCAATGTTCCGTCAACATGGTGCGCAATAGTAACATTGAATTTCATAGAAGAAAACAGTTTCTTAATAAAAAAAGCAGGGCTCTTATTCAGAGCCCTGCCATATCTCATCAAACGATCGCACTATTGTAAAAACGTTTACTCTTGCCCTTCAGAAACTGAAGAATTACCATTGTTTTCGGCTTGAATTCTTTCGTAAATCTCTTCGCGGTGTACGCTAACGTCTTTCGGCGCATCAATTCCTAAACGAACTTGATTGCCCTTAACACCCAGAACCGTAACCTTAACATTGTCACCTATAATAACCGACTCACTAATACGCCTGGTCAAAATTAGCATCATCCTCTCCTTTATCCATGACGTCTCGTACACTTCGATCAATTAAAAAGACGCTTACATGTAGTTTAGTATAATAATTAAGCTAATCAATTCTATCCTAACAATATTAAAGAAATCTTAAAGTAAAAATCTCAAGTTAACACCGTTTGTTGGCTATCTAGTTTAAAGGCGGTATGTAATCCCTTGATTGCACTCGCGCAATTATCTTCGTCTATTACCGCTGAAATCTTAATTTCAGACGTTGATATCAACTGAATTTCAACGCCCTCCTTATTCAGGCAATCAAACATCGTGGCAGCCACACCAGCATGCGAACGCATCCCAACCCCTACCAGAGAGATTTTAGCAATACGGTCACTACCACACACCCGCTCAGCACCCAATGCTTCAGCTACATCCCCTGCCAACTTCAATGCCTCCACGTAATCATCTCGATGAACGGTAAAACTAAAATCCACACAACCATTATCATTAGGTGAGTTCTGTACGATAAGATCCACGTCAATCCCAGCCTCACCAATAACACCCAACACGCGACTGGCTAACTCCGCCTTGCACGGCGCACCAAGCAATGAAATTTTCGCCTGATTGCGATCAAACGCAATACCCGATACCACAGCTTGTTCCATGTTATTTTCCTCACGACTAATTAACGTTCCCGCGCCCTGCTCAAAACTGGATAAAACCCGCAAAGGGATACCATATTTTTGTGCGAACTCCAGTGAACGAATCTGCAATACTTTCGAGCCTAAACTCGACAACTCAAGCATCTCTTCATAGGTTAAAAAATCTAAACGCTGCGCCGACTCAACCACTCGCGGATCTGCTGTATAAACACCATCGACATCCGTCAACATTTGGCATTCGTCAGCAGACATCGCCGCCGCTAGTGCCACCGCCGTTATATCCGAACCACCACGACCAAAGGTGGTGACATGCCCATGCGCATCTACACCTTGAAACCCTGCGATAACTGGAATAACACCTTCAGCTAAATCTTGTTTTAATCTATCCGTATCGATACTGACTATGCGCGCTTTCTTGTGACGACTATCAGTAATGATTGGCACTTGATGCCCAGCGTAAGAACGAGCCGATAAGCCCATCTCTATTAATACCATCGCTAATAAAGCCGACGACACTTGTTCACCCGCTGACACCAATGCATCGTATTCACGTAATGAGGGCAATCGGCCAACTTGCTGCGTCAAACCAACCAAACGGTCAGTTTCACCCGCCATGGCGGAAACCACCACCACAACATCATGACCTTCGCGTTGTGTACGCGCAATAACACTCGCCACAGCACGAATCCTTTCTAAATCACCAACGGAGGTTCCACCAAACTTCTGTATTAACACGGCCATAGCGCGTTATCCTATCCCTGTTGTTTAACTGCAATCTTCTGGTCAACCCATTCATGCACGCTTCTCAAAGCAGCATCTAGGTTCTCAGGCTCATCTCCACCACCCTGTGCTAAATCTGCCCGTCCACCACCTCGACCTCCTACTTGGCTAGCGACAACACCTAACAGCTCACCCGCTGTAAAATAGGGTTGATCAAGACCACCAACACCGGCAATCAGTTCTACTTTACCATCATTCACAGCAGCAAGCACAACCGCATACGAACCGACCTTTTGCTTCAATTGATCCAGCGTATGGCGTAAACTCGCGCGATCTGCTGACTCTAATTTCTTTGCCAACACCTGAACACCACCGGTTTCTAAGAAGTCACTCATGATGTCATCACCTTGCTGACTAGCTAAACGCTGCTTGTATTTCTCAACGGTTTTCTCAAGTTCTTGCTGCTTGATATTGATTTGCTTTACTTTATCCGCCAATTTATCAGGGTCGGTTTTTAACGTAGCCGCTAACTGTAATTGAATCCCTTGTTGTTGCTCAACCCATAAATCAGCTGCCCCTCCCGTCACCGCCTCTATACGGCGCACACCCGAAGCACAAGCTCCTTCCGATATGATTTTAAAAAACCCAATATCACCGGTGCGAGCCACATGCGTACCACCGCATAATTCGATAGAGTAATCACCGAAACTCAATACACGCACTATATCGCCGTATTTCTCACCGAATAATGCCGCTGCGCCCCGTGCCTTAGCTTCATCTATATTCATTTGCTCAATCACAGCAGGAATATTTTCACGTATTTTTTGATTAACCATTCGCTCTGCTTGAGTGATCTCATCACGCGTCATAGCGCCATGATGCACGAAATCAAAACGCAAACGACGCGCATCCACTAAAGAGCCTTTTTGCTTAACATGCTTACCTAATACTCTACGTAAGGCCTCATGAACCAAATGTGTCGCTGAATGATTCGCCTTAATCTGTTCACGACTTAAATCAACCTCCGCTAACACCTCGTCATTTACTTTAATGTCACCAGCAGTAACCACGCCAATATGCAAATACGCCTTACCAAATTTTTGTGTGTCATTCACCTGAAAAACACCCTGAGGAAAACGCAATACGCCCTTATCACCCACCTGACCACCAGACTCAGCATAAAACGGCGTATGATCTAGAACCACCTCCGCTTTTTCACCCTTAACCAATTGCTCAATAGGATGGCCTTCCTGCAACAATGTCGTCACCGTTGCATTGTCAGTCAGGGTGTCATAACCGGTAAACGACGTCTCATCTCGTAAATGCAAGCCTTCGGTATAGTCAACACTAAAGTGACTTGCTTGCTGTGATTGGCGTCGCTGCTCATCCATCGCATGATCGAAACCCACCTGATCAATCTGCAAGCCGCGTTCTCGCGCAATATCTGCAGTTAAATCCAACGGAAAACCATAAGTGTCATACAACTGAAAAATCACACCACCAGGAATCATATCATCTGCCAATTTCAAGATCGCGTGATCAAGAATTTTTAAACCTTTACTGAGGGTTATCGCAAACTGCTGCTCTTCTGCTTTAAGATGACGCTCAATCGTCTCCCGTTCTTCATTCAGTTCAGGATATGCCTCACCCATCGCCTCAATTAATGGCTGTACTAGCTTGTAAAAAAACGTATTATCAATACCAAGCTTGTAACCATGGCGAATAGCACGGCGAATAATACGCCTTAACACATATCCCCTACCCTCATTCGATGGAATAACACCATCAATAATTAAAAATGCCGCTGATCGAATATGATCAACCACCGCATGCATCGAACTATTGTGCAATTCGTCCGTTTTAACGATCTTGGCTAGCGCCTTTAATAACACTTCGAATAAGTCAATTTCATAGTTGGAATGCACATCTTGTAAGATCGCACTGATTCGTTCCAAACCCATCCCGGTATCAACACAAGGACGCGGCAACGGTGCCATATTACCCATACCGTCACGGTTATACTGCATAAACACCACATTCCAAATTTCGATATAGCGATCGCCATCTTCATCCGGCGAACCCGGCGGACCACCCGGGATATGCTCACCATGATCGTAAAAAACTTCCGTACAAGGACCACACGGGCCAGTATCACCCATCGACCAAAAGTTATCTTTCTCACCACAACGGGATATACGCTTCTTGCTAACCCCTATCTCATTAACCCAAATGTTTTCACTTTCTTTATCATCTTTATAAACAGACACCCAGAGCTTTTCTTTTGGTAAACCCAAAACATTTGTCAAAAAATCCCAAGCAAACGCTATCGCTTCCTGTTTAAAATATTTACCAAAACTAAAATTACCCAGCATCTCAAAGAAGGTATGATGACGCGCGGTATAACCCACATTTTCTAAATCGTTATGCTTACCACCCGCACGTACACAACGCTGTGAACTGGTAGCACAATCATACGGCGCAGGCTCACTGCCAAGAAAATATTCTTTAAATTGCACCATACCAGCATTGGTAAACAATAATGTCGGGTCATTAGCAGGAATCAATGAACTGCTCGGCACAATACTGTGGCCATGCTGTTTAAAATAATCTAAAAAAGTTTGTCTGATATCATTCGATGTCATGTACTGCATGAGTTAACACTTCTCTTATCTGTTCTGGGCTAAAACCCCGGTTCAATAAAAATCGGTACTGCTTGTTGTAGCGCTTCACATCATCACCTGCCGGCTGGCCAAATTTACGCTGCCAAACATCCCGCAATCTCTCTGTCCACACGACTTCACAGCCCTGTAAACCAGCAGCAATCATAGCATGATCAATGCCTTTTTGCGCCAATTCTTGCTCAATCCGGCGTGGGCCATAACCACTTTGAATACGATGGTGAATATAATTATCGACAAAACGCTGATCGCTCTGCAAACCTTGTTGCTGCAAACGATCCAATACCACTTCAATTTCTTGATCATCCAATGATTTTGCACGCAACTTTTGCTGCAACTCCATACGCGAATGTTCGCGACGCGCCAAATAATCCATGGCACATTCGCGAACACTGCGAACTTTAGCAGGCAAAAATTAAGCCTCGACTTCTTCTTCTGCTGGCTGCTTCTCTGCAACCTCTGGCTTAGCAAGCAACTCTTTGCGAATCGCTGCTTCAATCTCTTCAGCCATATCAGTGTGCTCTTTTAGGTAATTTCGAACATTGTCTTTACCCTGACCAATTCGATCACCGTTATAGCTATACCAAGCACCCGCTTTATCAACAATACCCAACTTAACACCATGATCAATAATCTCACCTTCACGTGAAATACCTTCACCATACAAAATATCAAATACGGTTTGCTTAAACGGTGGCGCCACTTTGTTTTTAACCACTTTCACGCGCGTTTCATTACCAAGAATTTCATCACCTTTCTTTATCGCACCAATGCGACGAATATCCAAACGTACGGACGCATAGAACTTAAGTGCATTACCACCCGTGGTTGTTTCAGGATTACCAAACATCACACCAATTTTCATACGAATCTGGTTAATAAAAATCACCAACGTATTAGATTTTTTAATATTTGCTGTCAACTTACGCAACGCTTGCGACATCAAACGTGCCTGCAAGCCCATATGCGAATCACCCATATCACCTTCAATTTCAGCTTTAGGTGTTAACGCCGCCACCGAATCAACCACCACCATATCAACAGCGCCAGAACGTACCAACATATCAGTAATTTCCAAACCTTGCTCACCAGTATCCGGCTGCGATACCAATAACTCTTCAACATTTACACCTAATTTTTCAGCATAAACCGGATCCAATGCATGCTCTGCATCAACAAACGCACACGTGCCACCTTCTTTTTGACATTCCGCAATTGCTTGCAAAGTTAATGTGGTTTTACCCGACGCTTCTGGACCATAAATCTCGACAACACGTCCTTTTGGTAAACCTCCGACACCTAGTGCGACATCTAAACCCAGCGATCCTGTCGAAATTACTTCCAAATCCTTAATGCCTGTACCATCCCCTAAGCGCATAACAGAACCCTTACCAAATTGACGCTCAATTTGGGACAGTGCTGCACCTAATGCTTTATCTTTATCACTCATGTCGACTCCTTAAGTCCTTAGCAAGCATTTATTTCTGGT
Organism: Coxiellaceae bacterium; assembly: GCA_029212885.1. Lineage (GTDB taxonomy): Bacteria > Pseudomonadota > Gammaproteobacteria > Coxiellales > Coxiellaceae > JARGNX01. Next base: position 341,044 of record JARGPC010000002.1, on the reverse strand, counting down.
TAAATATAAACCAACAATAAGCTTGAAAAATAAAGAAGTTATTATTTCACACTTTGATTGAAAATACATGACCCGTAGAACCCGGAAACACCGAGCCTTGAAACTTTTCCTTAAAACATTATTAATTACACTGCATTACATACGCTGCTTAACTTAATTTTGGTAACATCTGCACACTTGAACACATGCAAATAGAACACAGCTAAACTTTGCGGGGGCGAATTAAGCTATGAGACGTAACTCTAAAAAACGAAAGTACGCCTATACCATGCATTTAGGTCACAAAAAAGAACAAAGAATGAAACTAGCACTAGATAATTATTCTATGATAGCTACTACTGCCCAGGCAGTGCTTATTACACACGCTAAAGAATTATTGGCAACAGACACCATTACATATGGGAAAATAGAAAGTTTTATATACACCCACCTACATGACTTGGTAGCAAACGCCTTAGATTCAATTGTGACACGAGCTAAAGTTGACCCCCACCTTGTTGACGCCAAGCTGGTCTTTACATCAACGTGCGACGAAGAAGGCTATGCCGTAACCATCCACGATAATGGCACTGGTTTCAAAGAGGACTTTAGCATCAGCAAAGAAAAATCAGAAAAACATGCCGACCCCACCCTGGTCGGCGGCTTAGGCATTGGCTTATTTAGAATGAAAAAAGAACTCGCTGCCGAAAAGGGCGAAATTACCTGCAAAAATCATGCAAAGCATGGTGACCACGGCGGTCAAGTCACGGCCACTTACCGTTTTTAAGAAGTAACGCAGTTAGCCAACCATTGCGGAATCACTCGCTCAGCATAGTTGTTGAACTTCCAAACGCCAACACTCAACTCACGATGCCCAACGCGATCGGTGACACTTTCAGGAAAAGCGATACCCAGGCCATATAAACCAGGTGCAATCACACCGGTATGCTGGTCATATTCACGGCAATCTACGCCATCAATTTGTCGTGGCGCAAAACCAACCGCATATACCGCTTGCTGACACTCCGATAAGTGCTCAGCAATATGCTCTTCATCACTCGGGTAACGCGTTAACCCCGGGTAGGAGTGACCCGGCTCCAGGTTATGTTTTGCCCATTGCGACGCCAGACCTTTTAAGCCGGTATTGTCATATTCAATCCAATCATCATGGTAGATCGCATACAGTAATGGACTACGGTAAAAATTAATCACCTTACAGCCGTGCTCCAGTAAATTTTTAATCACCAATACCGCCGAATGCGATGAACCAAATACAGCAATAGTATTATCAGGATTTACTTCTGACGCAACACGCTCTGGGTTTAAGGCAACTTGTAGTGGCATTTCTTCAATTGAACCACCGATCGTTTTTGGCTCAGCACCAACGCATAAAACTACTTGGTCCGCTTGCAATGCTTCACCGTCATCGCACTGCAGCTGCCAACCATTACTTTGCCGGTTGAGTGCTGTCACCACCGCTTGTTTGCCATTCACTTTTTTTAATAAACAGTCAGTCACTACTTGAAATGGCGCAACCGCATTTGATAACTGGCAGGTATCACTGGGATCCAAGTCTTCCAGCGAACAGCCAGCACAAGTCGTAGCATAATCGAAGGCTTTAGTAGCTTTTAACGAGGCTATAAACAGATCCACCTTGGTATTGCTGGATACATTCATCCATATTTTGCCCAAATCACCAACAGCAAACGCCGGATCAACCCACGCAATCGATTGCGGATCTACACCACGATCTAATAATTTACCAACAGCCATAATCCCTGCTGGTCCTGCGCCAATCACTGCCCATGCATAAGCGGCCATATACCTTCTCCATTAGTGAATCAGGCGCATAGCATAACACGGCAAATCACTAGCGACTACTTACGCCGCCCGAAGTGCTGACTTGTATCAACTAATGGGTCTTCCACTTGAACTCTAGCACCTACACGCGGATCACCGTGGTAGGTTAAAGGCTCCATAATCGAAATAGATTGTGCGGCCAAAGCATCAGTGGTGAGCAATCTTGCTTTATCAGATTTGGCCTTAGACTCAGATGTGCTTTCTTTACTTCCTGTAAAAAAATGCATAATACGTCGCATAGCAGTTCCCTCTACTGTTACAACAATGTTCAGTATGACGGGAACTGTGCGGCGGTGTCAATTAAAGAGCAGATAAACCAATTCAAGGCTGCATACGGACGCGTTCATGTTCACGCAATACCTCGCTTGGCGCCAAGAGATTACGCACATCAACATAAACGCCACCAAAACGTCTAGATAAATCCTTCGTGTCTAAATCAACGTGCTGTTTAAGCAATCTTACTATAGATTTTAACTGTTCATACTCCATCGCACACTCAGCTTTTTCCGCTTTTTTACTCTTATCAGATACGCCCGCCAACAAATAAAAATCAAATGCCTTATCTAATTCACCACCCACCAAACCATTGCGAGCCAGCGCATCCATATCATCCACCATGGTTTGCAGTGGTTTTAAATCAACAAATAGAGTTTTCAAATAATAATCAGCCGCCCGTACAAATCCATCTGGGTTTGTCCACTTAGCCAATACTACCGCATTGTAATCAACAGCATGCCGAGCGACCTCACAGAGATGTTTTACGCGATCATTAAGACGTGTTATCTGCCCTTCACGTAACGACCCGTTAGCCGCTAAATTATAATGGTGAACTGCCGCCGGAATAAGCTCAGTTAATACTAAATCCAGCTCCCTTTGAATGCCTTTTTTAGTTGCCCAATCTATTTTACGCTCAGTGCCATCACCATCAGGTAATAATCGATAACCATCAGCCTCACGCTCAGCGATTTCTTTTTTGGATAAAGCCTCACCAGTAAAAAATCTCATTACCCACACCCTCTACATTTTCAAATTGACGGCCATTATATAGCAGCAAACAGAAAACGTACAATCAATTACCTTGCAGCTGATTAAACAACGCTTGGTACGTTTGCAGGTTATTTTGCATTGACAACATTTCAGGGTGGAAAAATGTTACATAAATCATCATCGCCCACAACCCAATACAACCTAAAATAATCACCGCATCTAACATGGTTAAGTTAGCATTCACCAGGTGATCGTCATTTAAACGATTAATCGTTTGCTGCAATGGCACCAAAGCAATCAAACCCGAATAGTTCACCAATAAAATCCACAGCTCACCACTGGCGCTAGTAATATCTGAAAATAAAGCCACATAAGACGCGGCAATCAATGAAATGACAAACCACGTTGCAAACCACATGCAATAAGGAACACCTTTTTTATCACGCTGCTTCGCCTGATGATCAACATCACGAAATAAAGCATACACCGTAAAGATCATAAAAAAGGAGCGCCAGAAAGAACTCTTATGACTACCATCACGCCGGTTAATATATTGCCAATTACGATACCAAATAAAAAAGATATAAAACCCAAAAGTGAAAAAACTCATCACCAGCAGTTTAAATATCGATACCGGATAGTACTGCACTTGTTGCTGTGTCACTGCGAACCACCTATTGCTAAACGTTACACAACGTTACCTTATCTCAAAGGGCAATGCCAGTAGATGAGCGCAGCCAATTAAAGGTGATTACGTGCTACATTTATGCTCTTTAGCTTCTACAACAGATTCCAATACCGGAGCTCTAACCCCCCCTCTTCTACGAGCTCTAAAGCCTTTCGCCATGCTTCTTGCTACGCTTTGTGCAGCAAGAGTGGCAACGAGTGGCTTTAATACTGAATCCTGACGTGGACGTAATTGCGATTTTGCGTGATTCACCAACGTATACAACTCAGATGGCGTCTCCTGTTGTGAATGACCAAGATGCTCCAAGACAGCGTCATTCACGCTACTACTGAAGCGCTGAACCATCAGTTTCACCATCGGTTTATCATCAGCATCATAAGCCGCTTGCAAACAAGATGACATAGTCAGAGCAACCGCCGCCTTCACATCACGCACCCCACCCTCTAAAGCAGCTTGATATTTAGGGAACAAATGAACGAACACATGTAAATTAGAATGATCACATGCATGCTTTAACAAGGACGATAATTGATTTTCTGTTAAGCTATCAGTTGAAAATTTACCTGTAAATAGGTCATGCTTAGCTACCCATTGCTTGATAGACTTTACAGCTGGGTCGCGATAAGCAATCATAACAGCCAACACATGATGCAAATGTTGCTTTGTCGAATCATCACGACTAAATATATGCTCATCAACTCGGCCTAATAGGGCTGTAAAATCATCATAGCTACACCACTCTTTTTTCGTTACAGGGTTTTCAATCACTAATAATAACTTCAATGCCATATCGACCATATCAGCATCGACAGGTCTAGATGCAAGCAATACTTCATCAACTACATCAAAACGCTTATTTACCACAGCAGACACAAAAACTAAACGCTTAGCTGCCGCTGATAACCCAACAAGCTCTGCCTTAACAGCAACAGGGAAATCTTTTTTGCTACTATGTATGTTAGCTAGTACCAATTGAAGTCCTGCAGTTAGATCTGTAGCAACCAAGCCAGTCAAAAAAGTGGCAGCGATTACATTAAGGATCTCATTCTTTAGGACTTCACTTTCCATCTCCATCGCTGGCAACAATGCACCCTGCACTAATAATGCTAATTGAGCCGGGCAACCCTTAATACCAAATAGAGACTCCTTAAACAGCTCAATTTGCGTGTTTTCACTCAAGCTAGCCGCTTCCCCCACAAACAACTTAAACAATTCAGTCGACGCAAATCCCATCTTTGCAGTATCCAAATCAACCATCGATTGATGCATCATACGCGCAAGTGTTCGAGCACAAGTGTTCAAATCTACTGCCCTTAAAGTAGCAATTAGCTCTGTGGAATAATCTGGTCTCGACATGCTCTCTCTCCAATGTACATACTATCAATTGCTTATATAAATATTACTTCAAACAGCCGATGATACTAACAACATATAACCGCGTTTGCAAACATAAGGGCGCTTATTAACAAGTAATCTTAAATGAACATTAATAGCCGCCCCTACTCTATACAGCCCCTGGATTTTTTACTACCATGCACTAAATCAAAGAATCTTAGTATATGAGACAGAACAAGGGCCGCTAAAAATGAGTAGACTAGGACAACACGCCGCAGAATTAATCACCGCATTATTAGACACCAAACAGATGTGGCGCTACTTTGTAAATGGATCAGATCAGAGCGCTGATTTCACACTAGCACTAGAAAGCGGCTACCTGGAGAACCAGCTCCTATCAATGCCTTTATTGCCTGAATTAGTTGAAAAACCACTGAATGTAGACACAGTACTCCGCATCCTTACGTATGACCTTACAGAAAAAGCACTCAACACAACATTGAGCATAGCAACAAGCAAACCAACATCCATCGAGGATGCAGCTTACCTGCAAGAAGCCATAGATAAATATCAGCTAGCAATTAGTTCCGCAAACTCGGTCGATGACAGAAGCGTTATAGCAGAACAACTCATCGCTATCGCAACTTTCTGTCAAACTTTACCGCAACCAGTAAACCCTTTAATGCTCTACTTATTATGCTTACAAAACGGGTTTCAAATCCCAATGCTGACTGACTTCAATATGTTTGCAGAACAAAGCACGCATGACATTACTTCTGAGATACAAAATGGCTTTGTCAGAACACAGAATTTATTAGATGGTAAACCAGTAATAGCAGTTGAAGATAGCTATTTCGCACACGAAGACGAATCATTTCAACAGTATGACAGAACTTGCCGGACGCTTTCCAGCGATATTTCTGACACCTACAGCATATCGACAATTACAGGCAGTAAAGTATTATTGATGCATGCGGCAATTACTAATGACGTTGATGCCTTACAAATGTTCATTATCGAACTACTTCGTGAACCAGATTTTGCCGATGTCATGTCTCAAGCCTTGCTAGAAGCTGCGCAATATGGCAACGCTGCATTTGTTGAGGCACTCTTAGATAATACTAACGTCGATATTGATATTAACGCAGCCAATGAATTTGGACTAACCGCATTACATGCAGCAGCAGAGCACAACCACCACGAAATCGTCCGTTCGCTATTAAATAAAGGCGCAAATCCATACCTAATTTATAGGAACAAAACGCTATTTAACTATGCATTACAAAATGGTCAAATTGATTTAATCGATGCAATGCTAAACGACCATTTTCATCACCCTGAGATACAATTAGGAAATATTGCACGCATCACAGATCAACAAGCAAAAGATGCTATCGACGCGGGCATAATATTACCCGCTATTGAATCGAATAATTATGCTATGGTTGCCAAATGCGTAGAACTTGACTTTATTCATAGCCGTGCAGCCTTCGAACAAGCACTTAATACAATAGCCACCAATCAACGCTCACTTGAGCCAAGTCAACAATACCGATTACTGGACTTATTACCACCAGCTATTGGCGGTCTTGTTAAGAATGAATATTTTTTATCAAAAATAGATATAGTAACCACCTTACAGCTATGCCATGCGTGCTTACAATCGCCACCTAAAAATGACACAGAACTCAGACAAGTCACTCTATTTACTCGCGCCGCATTAGAAAAAATATTACGCGAAGGCAGCAGCCACCAACTAGAGTTATATTTTGACGCCATGCTAGTGCACGGTAACAATAATGGCACACCCGAAGAATACATGATGACACTCGCCAAAGGAGCTATAAATAAGCATGACCGTAGCGTAGTATATGATATTTATCATACCAACAATTCGGACGCTATATTCAGCTACGTCACCACCATATTAAACTCACCACTACTAACGCTAGAGCAAAAAATACAACTAGTCGAAGCTAAAAAAATGTCCGGCACGCCAATGCAAGAACCCCCGCTAATTGACTTCCTTTACAGTGGATACAACTCAGACGCACTTACAGCCTACATTACTGCAATAATGAACAGTCAACTTACTTCACAAACCATAGCCTCATTACTCACGCCTAAGCGACTCAAAGAATCCAGCACTTATAAGCACCTACTAAAAACAGGAAATACCGACAAACTCTGCGCATATGCTACTGCAATTGTCACTCCATCAAAACTTAGCCAAGAACAAATGCATGAACACATCATGCCGTCTAAACAAACTAAAAATAAATCATCCATGCAACTGTTAGTAGATTATAGTGACTTCAGTAGGTTGATTAATTTTACAATGCTTATTTTAAACAATGAAGAATTCAGTGGCGACGAAATATACCAGTATATTAACTCTGCTAAACTGCCAGGTGGCCATACTATTATTGAGCTTTTAATGCAATATGGAACGGCCAATACCGTCACTAGCTATGTTAAAGACGTGTTAAGTAATAGCAAACTAACAACAGCTCAAAAGCATACACTGATCAACCCGCCAGCACTTAAAAAGGGTAAGATGGTTATCGAGTATTTATTTAAAAACAGCACAACTGGTCAGGTAACTGAGTTTATTAATCAGGTATGCTCCGATAATTTCACTAACGACCAAATGTATCGACTAATATGGCCATTGGGTAGCTCTAAATCGAAAGGCCTACATGAGCAATTTAAAGTAAGTGCGAACAAACCAGAAATGGTCAGCGCCTATTTAGAAGCGTTACTCAAATCGCCATTAGCAGAAAGCACTAAGCTTAAAATAATGACCAAGCTTAAACCCCACTTACAAATGCCACTCAATGGCACTATGCAGCCACTTGATCTCGCCGCATTGGGTTATATTTATACGCCACAACAAGCTTCTCTATCTTGCTTTAGCAAACCACCCGAGCATGGTTACCTAACAGCCCAGCTAAAATCCATATTAACAAGCGAACACTTACCAACTGATAAAACGTCAACCGAAGCATTTGTTGCTGACACCATTCGTGAAACGTACTTACACCCAAGCTTAGAGGATAAAAATAGTAGTTTTGCTTATGTGCTAAAACAGCTTGCTGATTCTCTAGAGATATCACTAGAACCTCTCGATGCAGATGATGATGTAACAATATCAACGGCAGCGGTATTTGATCGACCTCGAGATACCTCTGCACCAATCAATATTCCTGTGCGAAATTCGACCTATAAAGCACCAAAACCAGGTGTAGGCTTCAGTTATGCCTCCGCTTTATCACAATCACTTGAAGGCACACAAATGTTTCAGGATTCCCACGGAAATGCTTATTCTTTGGAGCAGAAACATACCGGAATACTTGCTCATGTCGAAGAAGAAGATGACTCAATGCCACATACTGCTGCCTTAGTTTAAGCAATAAAAAAGGCACAATCTCTTGTGCCTTTTTTGTAAAACTTCAACTGGACTATTAATGACCCAATTTGCCACCCATATTATGATGCGCTGCTGGTGGTGTTTGATAGTGGTCTGCAGGTTGGTTGTCTGCACATCCGCCTAAAACCAAACCTAATGCAATAGTGCATGCTGCGATAATGTATTTCATGGTGTAAGTTCCTTTCAAGGTTGTTGTAACTTGTATTTACTCTCATCCCACAAAAAAAATCAAGAGAAAAGTCATAAATTTAAGACCTAAGTCACACTTAGCCGCTTAAGCTCTCGGCTAACCACACATCGCTGCATACTTATTGATCTAACTTAGATAGCCAACTAGACAACGCTTGTGAAAAAACTCCTGGCATGGTTTCTTGAGCAAAATGCATCGCCTCACCCAGCTCAACCAACTCCAATTCACAAATATTATCTCGCGACCATAACACCGTATCGATAGTAGTAATAAAGCCCGGTATAGCGTACATCAATAATTTAGGAATAGTTGTTGTTTGCAGCCACGCTGAATACGCATCAATCAACTCAACCACATCCGTATCACCATCACCCAACGGCAAATCCTGCACATATTGCCACAATGGTTTACGGCTATCTGCATCTGGAAATGGTTCACGATACTTTTCAATAACATCACCAGATAATTGATTAATAGCACCACTCGGTATCAACTTCTCAACCAAATAATCGTGCTCGACAATAGCGGAGTAACTAGCTTTTGATTGCAACATCGATGCTAATTGTTGCACAGGTAATGACAACATATCCCAATCAATCGCTGCTCGCACATGTGACTCATAAAAAGCCATTGCTTTTACATTGCTTTCATGACGCTTGGCATAATCAAAGCCGATCAATGAACCCCAGCCATGCATTACTAAGGTAATATCTTTAAGTTCAAGCGCCTCAACAAAAGCATCGAAGTATTTAATATGATCAAAAATTCGGTAATCAATATCCGGCTTATCAGACGACCCCATACCCACCAAATCAAGAGCTATACAACGATAGTTATCTTTTAATTGGTCTATAATATGGCGCCAGAGGTAACTTGAAGTCGGCATTCCATGAATAAATAAGAGCGGTTCACCCTCACCTTCATCGATGTAATGTATTTTAGAGCCCAGGATCTCAACGAACTGACTTCCCTGCTTAACTGTCATTAACCTTCCTCATATCAGCTTTTTTTAACTCGCTTGATCTGAGACTTCCATTTCTTTGCGATGTTTTCCAATTTGAGCTAACTCCATTAGCTCGCGAACAGCCACCGACAGTATAGCAAAATCTGGTGAATCTGCACTTCGCAAATCAGCGATTACTTGTCTCACACGTTGCACAAGTTCATTATTTTTTTCCATCCAAGCAGAAATACGACCAGGTATACTGCGAGCACCTGTTTCAAACTGCAAAACATTAACAGCTAACTCGCGTTGCACCCAATCCAAATCGGATTTAAAGCTAGCCCTTGCTAGCACTGTCCAACGACTATCCACCGGATAGGCGTTAATGTAATCACGAATGGATAATAATTCAAGTCTGTCAACCAACATAAAGTAAGTTTTAGCGACACGATATATTTCACAACCGCTCACTGTAGCAGCTTCCACAATATTTAAAGCATGAAACATAGGCACAGCACTGGCTACTTTTGCAGCAACCTGCTCAGGCGCATTAGCCAACATTAACTGTTGCTTACGTGCTTCATAGGCCTCACGATCACGGCCAACCAATAATTTGGGCAAACGATTAAATAAGCCAGACACACGATCTGTAAAGTGATTAATCGTATCTTCTATAGATAAACCCTCACGGCGATTACGCAACAACCAACGAATTGAACGTCGCACCAAAGCAATACCTTCTAGCATCATTTGGTATTGCACATCCGTCTCAATTTGATAATCCAATGCTTCAATCGATTGATGAGTTTCAGCAATGCGGAAAATTTGCTTCGAACAAGCATAGGCGCGAACAATATTGGCGACACTAGCACCGGTTTCGTCATGCATTTGATAGACTAAAGTAATACCCATATCAGAAACCACTTGGTTGCTCAATTGAGTAGCAATAATCTCTTTACCCAATGGGTGTTGATAAATCTCATCTTCATACTGATCGCGTAACGTCTGAGGAAATGCAAACAATACAAACTGGCGCAAAAAGCTGTCATCAACTAAATCAGATTTAATTATCTCACTCTTAAGAATATTCTTGCTGTATGAGAAAAGCACAGACAACTCAGGGCGAGTCAAACCCAAACCTTCTGACTTGCGGTCATGCATTTGTTTATTATCTGGCAAAAACTCCAAATCACGATTAATCAAGCCTTCGGACTCAATGAAGTTCATATAGTGAGCATACAAGCCCATATCAGAGGGAGACATTAAGGATAATAAACTAATCGCTTGGTTTTGACGGTAATTATTAGTCAATACTAAGGTCGATACCTCTTGTGTCATTGTGAGCAATAGCTCATTGCGCTGCTCTTCGGTCAACTTATCAGATGCAACTAACGGGTTTAATAGAATTTTTATATTGACCTCATGATCCGAACAATCAACACCCGCTGAATTATCAATGAAATCTGTATTAACTTTACCACCCGATAAATCGTATTCAATTCTACCCAGTTGTGTCACGCCAAGGTTACCACCCTCGCAAACCACTTTAGCGCGCAACTCATTACCATCAACCCGTATACTATCGTTGAAACGATCACCGGCATCAGAATTATTCTCAGCACTAGACTTAATAAATGTGCCAATACCACCATTCCAAATCAAATCAACTTTCGCCAACAATATGGCACGAATTAATTCGTTAGGCACAACGACATCTTTATCTAAACCCAGTAATTGCTTTATCTCAGGCGTCAAACGTATCGCTTTAGCTGAACGCTTATACACACCGCCACCCGAAGAAATCACATTACGATCATAATCATCCCAAGATGAGCGTGGCAAATTGAAGATACGCTTACGCTCTTCATAGCTTTGTTGTGGATCAGGCGTAGGATCAAGAAATATATGCAAGTGATTAAATGCCGCCACTAATTTTAAATGCGGGGACATCAAAACACCATTACCAAACACATCTCCAGCTAAATCACCAATACCAATCACCGAGATTTCAGCTTTATCCGCATTAAGCCCCAGCTCAAGAAAGTGGCGCTGCGCCGATACCCATGCACCTCTAGCCGTAATACCCATCTTCTTATGGTCGTAACCAACTGAGCCGCCCGATGCAAAAGCATCTTTTAACCAAAAGTTACGGTGTAAAGAAATTTCATTCGCAATATCTGAAAAGGTAGCCGTACCCTTATCAGCAGCCACAACCAAATACACATCATCGTCATCATAGTAAACACTATCAGCAGGGTGCACGACAGAGTCATTAACCAAGTTGTCAGTAACATCAAATAACCCTCTGACATAATTTTGGTAGCACTGCACACCTTCTGCAATAAAGGACTCGCGATCCATATTCGCCGTTGTACGCTTAGTAACAAAGCCACCTTTAGCACCTGATGGCACAATAACAGCATTCTTAACTTGTTGCGCCTTCATTAAACCCAACACTTCAACACGAAAATCTTCTTTACGATCCGACCATCGAATACCACCACGCGCAACATTAGAAGAGCGCAAATGCACACCTTCAAAACGCGGAGAGTAAACAAAAATTTCATAGGCTGGTAATGGTAAAGGCATATCAGGAACTTTTGTTGGATCCATCTTTAGCGACACATAAACCTTTCTACGACCATGCTTGTCACGCTGAAAGAAGTTTGTTCTAACTGTCGCATTGATGACACTAACATACATACGAAGTATTCGATCCTCATCAAGGCTATTCACCTCATCCAATGCTGCAGTAATACGACGCTCAATTTGCTCGCACTCTTGCTGTCGATCACCGGTAAAATTCGGGTCAAAACGCTGCTTAAATAAATCCACCATCATGCAAGCAATTTCACCGTTTTGAACAAAAGCCTGCTCAATATACTGCTGACTTAAAGTAAATCCAATTTGACGAAAATACTTAGCATAGGCTCGCAATAAACTCACTTCATGCCAATTTAAACGCGAAGCAACTACCAGCTTATTAAAGCTATCATTTTCAACATCGCGTTGCCATAAACGCGCTAGCGCCTCGTAAAATAACTCATCAAATTGATCAATGTCACACAACTCAGATAATGTAGAACTCAATATAAAGTCATTAATCCAATAGCACTGACCATCATGCGTAACAATTTTAAATGTGTCCTCACCCAACACCCTAAAGCCCATGTTTTCCAAAACAGGCACAGCATCAGATAATGGAATAGTGACGCGAGGATGAAACAACTTAAGTTTGACATGATTTTCATCGCAATCCGCACTACGATATAAACTCATTTCAAGCGGACTACCCGCTTTACGCAGCTTTTCAATTTTTCGTATATCATAAACCGCATTACGTGGCATAAATGCTTCACGATACCCCGCAGGGAATGCCGTACGATACATCGCTAATAATTCATTAGCACACTCTTCATCATAAAAAGTGACTAAATTTTCTAATAAACCATCTTGCCAAGACTGACCAGTAGCAACTAACCGTTGCTCAATCGCCGCAAAATCATAATCCCGGGGTTTCGTCGAATCAACACGAATAACAAAGTGAATACGCGCCAACACCGATTCAGAGAAACGCGTGTTCATCATCACTTCAAGCGCATCTGTTTCTTCAGCAAGTATCACTCGCATTTGTTCAGCAAGTGCTGTATTAAAATTTTCACGTGGCACAAACACTAAAACAGAAACAAAACGCCCATACATGTCTTTACGCGCAAACATTCGAATTCGTCGGCGCTCTTGTAAACGCATAATACCAGTAGCTAATTCAAATATTTGATCCGCACTAGCATGCAATAAATCATCACGTGGAAAAGTAGATAGAATATGCAACAAATCCTTGCCCGCATGACTTTTAGCAGGCAAGTTAGACATCTGCATGACTTGCCCTACTTTCTCACGTAAGAAAGGAATGTTATTAGGGTTGCTGCTGTAAGCAATTGAAGTATACAGACCAATGATACGGCGCTCACCAATAAGCTTACCTTTACTGTCAAACTGCTTCACGCCCACATAATCAGTGTATGCTGGACGATGAACGGTGGATCGAGTATTAGTTTTAGTGATTGTTAAACAATGATCGCGGGATAAAGCAGCACGACGCGCCTCCTCAGGCAAGTCAGCATATTGCCGCACTTGTTTGCCGCGCGTATCGTCATACAACACACCCAAACCAGTACCACTCACAATCTTTAGAGCTTGCTCACTTCCCTCACCTACCAGCCGATACTCGCGAAAACCTAAAAACGTAAAGCAATCACTCAGCATCCACTCCAAAAATTCTCGCGATTCCTTCATATCTGGGAAACGCTTTTGCAATGCGGGATCATTGTATTCTTCAATAATTAACCGCACCTGCTTTTGAATCTCAGGCCAGTCATGAACTACGCGATTCACATCACTAAGCACACGTTTTAAGTTATCTTGAATATCCTTCAATGCTTGTTCGCCACTTTGACGATCAATTTCCATATGAATTGGGGCTTCGCACGTAGCTTCAGGGTGGTCATCGCCATGAGCAATTAGCTCAGTAACCTTTCCTTGCTTACGTAAACACTTAATACCACCAAGATAAATCATTTGATGAATCGTCAGACCCAGACGGGTCAACTCCATACTCATGGAATCTACCAGAAATGGCATATCGTCGGTTACTACCTCAACAACCGTATGAGTAGACTGCCAGCCATCCTTTTCTTTACTCGGATTATAAACTCGCAGTATCGTTTCATTTTCTGTACGTCGACAGACCAGCTTCCACTGAGAGACAACGATACCGAGCAGATCCTCAATTCGGTAACTGGCCAAATCCTCAATAGAAAGGTTGCGCAGAAATATATGGATAAATTTAAAAAATGCGTCATTTTGACCATCTATAGGATGGTTTTTAGCAAAATCAACCACTTGCTCAATAATTGAGCCGGCTTCAGTGTTATGCTTACTCACTCAATCGCCCTCGAAATCGAATGCTAGTGCACTTCATATTTCAATATTAACTCACTGAATATAAAGGCATTATTTTTGGTTTTTGTCTGACGCATATTGTAACACGTCTTAACACAAAAAGTTAGCCTAGCTTAGAAAACTTTTTCAAGAACAAAAGACTACAACCCCCGGGGGTTTTTGCACTATAATAGCAATCGAGTTTGTCGGTTTTAAACCTACAGCAACAGTTGAAAGAAGGGCAAATCATGCGTGTGTTACTAGTTGAAGATGATGAATTATTAGGTGACGGCATTTGCAGCGGTCTTAAACATTACGGACACACTGTAGATTGGGTTAAAGACGGAAAATCTGCACAAGACGCCATCACATCCACCCAAGAAAGCTTTGATATTGTGGTACTTGACCTAGGACTACCCAAAATGTCTGGCTTGGATGTCTTAAAAAATATGCGAGAACGCAACGTACCCACACCGGTAGTTATACTTACCGCACGCGAAACCATTGATGACCGCGTGAAAGGACTAGACGCGGGTGCCGATGATTATTTAACCAAACCCTTTGACCTTGATGAGCTCTGTGCCCGTATGCGCGCATTGCAGCGTCGCTCAAAATCCAGAGCAAAGCCCCTACTCACCTACAACGACATCATACTGGACCCCGCCGCTCACGTGGTAACCTATAAAGGTGAACAGGTGCTAGTGTCACGACGAGAATTCTCATTACTGCAAAAACTGCTGGAAAATGCAGGGCGCGTGATTTCACGCGAACAACTTAACCAAACACTGTATGGTTGGGGGGAAAATATTGACAGTAATGCACTAGAAGTTCATATTCATAACCTACGTAAACGCTTCGGCTCGGATTTAATCCGTACCATACGAGGCGTTGGCTACATGGCTGAAAAGCAAGAGTAATATGACTCCATCAATTCGCACGTTTCTATTAATCAACTTACTGTTGAGCGTAACGCTTATCACCTCTCTAGCGATTATCGGTAATTTGTTTTTAGCACATAACGACATCCAAACTCAGCTTGATTTACAGCTGGTACGAACCACCATTCAAATTGAATCACTGTTCAGTGACGGCATTAAGAGCCGACAACTCGGGGTCATCCAGAACCATATAGAGTCTTCCATTACGGCATCACTACACTTGAGCAAAAAAAGCCCAAAATTACTGAAGGCACTAAAGGACTACCACGAAAAAACTGGCTTTCAAATCTGGAACAACCGCGGAAAACTGATTTTGCATTCAAAATCCGCTCCAAAAATACCCCTATCCGATGGTAAACCCGGCCTGACAACGCTATGGCTAAATGCCCAAGCATGGCGTGTATTTACCGTCTATAACAAGCAAAACAAATTAACCATTATTGTTGGCGAGCGCGCCGATTTCAGGCAAAAACTCGAAAACCAATTAACCCAAGATTCGATTTTGATTATGCTAATCACCTATCCTTTCTTAGGTTTTCTGATATGGGTAATTGTTGGCCGCGGCTTAGACACACTGAAAAAAGTTGCCCGAGAAGTAAGCCACCGAGCGCCAAGCTATCTGGAGCCAGTAGATGTTGAGTCAGTACCCAGCGAAATCGAACCACTGGTCGTGGAACTCAATAGCCTGTTTACACGCCTGCAAGAAGCATTCGATCGCGAGAAACGCTTTGCTGCTGACGCTGCGCACGAGCTTAGAACACCACTTGCAGCACTGCGTACACAGACACAAGTGGCATTACGCGCCGATACCAATGAAGATCGCGACGAAGCACTACGCAAAGTACTAGAAGGCGTAGATCGCGCAACACACGTGGTGCAACAACTGCTAACACTTAGCCGCATGCTACCCCAATCCACCATCAACGAGCCCACATCAATCGACCTTTCGACAACAGCAGCTGATGTCGCCGCACAATTAGTGCCAATTGCGATTGAGAAAAATATTGATCTAGAACTAATCGCACCAAATGCCCCCGCATTAATCCGCGGCAATGCCACATCGATAGGCATTTTAATTCGTAACCTAGTTGATAATGCAATTCGTTACACACCACCAGAAGGTTCTGTTGTCATAGAGATCCAGCAATCAGCACAGAAAGTTACTTTAAATGTAATTGACTCAGGACCTGGCATACCCAAACAATTACGTGACCGTGTGTTTGAGCGCTTCTTCCGCGTGATAGGCAACAAAGCACCAGGCAGCGGATTAGGCCTGGGCATAGTGCAGCAGATTGCGCGCTTGCACCAAGCTGAAATTCAGCTACTCACCCCAGCCTCGGGAAAAGGCTTAGAGTTCAGAATTATATTCCCTGCTAATTAGTCGCCACCAATACACAATTTTCGGCCACACTTCAACCCTTTTGTTATCCACAGAATCTGTGGATAACTCTGTGAGTAGATTGTTTTTATCTATCGCTAAGGCCTGATTTTACGTTAGGTTCAACAGATTGAATACAAACTAATCATAAAAAAATACCAATATAAATCAAGTAGTTACATTTTTTTACGTTCGTTTAGTTCAAAATACACTGCTATTACAGTTCCAAAATATTTATTTGAATTTCGATGTTAACAACTTAAGCGAAGTCGTCTACAATGGGGGCCGACACAAGGAACTGTTACAAGGGCGCTTACCGCAATGTATTGTGAGATATTTTCCACTAGCCTTCCAGGCGATCAGTTAGTCACTCCGAATCGTCGTCTTACAACTCGACTACTGCAATGGCATCACGAGCAATTATGCACATCAAAAAACACCTGGGCATTACCGCCCATTAGCTCATTGTCCGACTGGTTAATGCAACTGTGGCAAGTACATGGCAATAAAACTGTGTTAAGCAGCTCAACCAGTTTGCTATTGTGGCAACAGATCATTGCCAAAGAATTACAGTCACAACCGCTGGTGTCTGCACGCGCATTGGCCGAACTTGCACAAACAGCTTATGACAACCTCACCCAATGGAACCTGTCACTCAATAGCATTAACGCCACGCAGCCCAACCAAGACCACCTGCAGTTTCAACAATGGGCACAGGCATTTGAGCAACAACTAAAACAACAGCAAGCAATAACCAGCCACCAACTACCCAAGCTACTAAGCGAACAGCTAGCGCAGACACCATTAACCATTAAGCGCTTACGCTTATACGGCTTTGATCAAATCCCACCCAACCTAATGCAATTACTGACTCAGCTAAAGCAACAGATCACGGTTGAATTGATCGAGCCACCCAAGCGCAACCAATCCATCAACCGCTACAACTGGCCAACACCGCAACATGAATTAAGTGCGATGGCAACATGGGCCAAACAGCAATGGCAACAAGGCAAGCAACGTATTGCCTGTGTACACCCACAACTCAGCACATTGCGACACCAACTGGAGTCGACTTTCAAACAAGTGTTTGACCAAGCAACGCCATACAATATCTCCAGCGGCGTATCACTCGACCAATGCGACATGGTGAATTGCGCATTAACGTTACTCGGCTTACAAAGCAGGCAACTGGATGTAGCAGCATTTTCCAGCGTACTGCGCTCGCCCTATATTAACGGCAATGTAATCGATAACGCCTGCGCCGCCTATTTAGATAAAAAATTATTTGATAATGGTCGCCCGATTATTAATCAACAACAACTTACCGCCACCATCAACCAAGCATCGCAAACTTTTCCAAAAGCGTCACTTCCGCAACGCCTAAGGCATTGGCTATCACTGCAACAACAGCAACCTAAACGTAACCATACAAATTGGCTACAACACGCGACAGCTCAACTCAATGCGGTTGGCTGGCCAGGCCAGCGTGGATTCGACAGTCAAGAACATCAAATCCATCAGCACTGGACACAAATCCTGCAAGATTTCTTGCAGCTAGGCAATCAACTGCAGGCACCCACAAGCAGCACAGCACTGTCACAGCTACGTTATTTATGCCAACAACATACATTCCAAGCGCAAACCAGTGACGAGCCGATTCAAATATTAGGTACACTCGAAGCGGCAGGTAACGACTTTGATTGCTTGTGGCTGGCTGGCTTAACCGACAATATTTGGCCGCCAAGCGCTAGGCCTAATCCACTATTACCATTTAGCTTACAAACACAGCATCAATTACCGCATGCAACCGCGCAACGCGAATACGAATATTGCGCCCAAATCACACAACAATTGATTGATAGCAACCCAGAGGTCATCGTCAGTCATGCTCAACAAGAGCAAGACACCGCATTGCAGGTAAGCCCCATTATTGGCGCTATTGCACAGATCGAATTAGATTGCATCGAACACCAGCAACACACAACAACCCAAGCTGATCTCGAACAATTAGATGACACTACAGCTCCTACCGTAACCGAGAACGAACAAATCAAAGGTGGAAGTTGGATTATTAGCCAACAAGCTAATTGCCCATTTAAAGCGTTTGCGTCAGTACGCCTAGGTGCTGAAGCGATCGGCGAATTACACGAAGGCATCGATGCACGCGACAAAGGCACCTTAGTGCACGCCTGTTTAGATATAATTTGGCAGCAGCTAAAAACCCATAAAAAATTAATTCAGCTAGATGAGTTAGCACTTGATAGCTTGATTGATCAAACGGTGCAGCAAGTATTAAACGAATTCTCCGAACGTACCGATCCATTATTTTTACACAGCGAACAGCAGCGACTTCGCAAACTATTACAGCAATGGTTAGCATTTGAAAAACAGCGCCCGCCGTTTTGCGTGCAATCCACGGAACAACGCTTTGAATACCCACTGCAACAATTAACGCTACATATTGTTGTTGATCGCATTGACCAACTGGATAGCGGTGAAACCGTCGTGATTGACTACAAAACTGGCATACAATCAATGACAGGCTGGTTTGATGAACGCCTCACCCAACCACAACTGCCATTGTATGCCACGATTAACTCACTGAATGCCGATGGCCTAGCCTATGCCGAGGTAAAGCGCGGCAAGTTCGCATTTAAAGGCGTAGCAGCAAATGACATTGAACAAACAGGTATTAAACCAATAGAAAGCATTATTGATAAAGAAACTGGCGAATTTAGTTATTGGTCAGATATGATCAAACAGTGGCAACAAAAAATTACTATCTTAGCCACTGAATTTATCGAAGGTGATGCCAGCGTGACACCAGCTGAATCGAGTCAACCGTGCACTTACTGCGACTTTCAATCTTTATGCAGGATTAATCATTAATGACCACTATTGCCGATGCAGATATACGTCAACGCGTATTAGATACTAACGAATCATTTATCGTACAAGCGCCGGCAGGATCCGGTAAAACCGAGCTGTTGACACAACGGCTATTGAAACTATTATCCGTGGTCAACCAACCAGAAGAAATCATTGCGATTACCTTTACGCGCAAAGCCGCTGCAGAAATGCGGGCTCGCGTAATAGAAGCGCTGCATTTGGCATTAGCTGAAAACGCCGAGGTTGATGACCATAAAAAAACCACACTAGAACTCGCTCAAGCTGTCATTCTGAGAGATAAAACTCAGCAATGGGGACTGTTAAATAACAGCAACCGCTTACGCATTATCACCATTGACTCATTGGCTGCCTTTATTTGTCGCCATATGCCGTTATTATCCAGCATCGATCCTAACATTCAAATTAGCGAGAACGCGCAACCGCTCTATCAGCTAGCCATTAAAAAACTCTGTCAACAAGCGGAACAAGATGATGAACTGCAACAAGCTATCACCACATGCTTATTGCAATTAGATAATGTAATGCCCTACTTTGAAAACTTATTACAGCAGTTATTAGCGAAGCGCGACCAGTGGTTACCACATATTATGCCGCATTACATGGATCGCGAAGCACTTAAATTGCAACTTGAAGATAGCCTGGCGCATATCACTCAACAAACATTGCAATGTATTAGTGAGGCCCTTAATACAGAACAACAGCAGCAATTATTAGAGCTGCATTGTTTTGCTATGCAGCATTTAGACCCTAATTGTGACTTTAATACTGACACTGACTCACTCGAATATTGGCAAGCAATTGCCGAGATGTTATTAACTCAAAAAAACCAATGGCGCAGTCAAATTACTAAACGCAATGGTTTTCCTGCAGATAAAAAGCCGCAAAAACAACAATGGAAAGAGCTCGTTGCCCAATGCCAGGCCGATGATACGATATTGGCGGCATTAATCGAATGTCGCTTGTGCCCACCCGACCATTACCATCCGCAGCAATGGCAAGTACTTAACGCCTTATTAACGATACTGCCGCAGTTGGTTGCGCAATTGCAATTAATCTTTACCCAACAACGTCAACTGGATTTTGTAGAAATCGGCTTAGCCGCTAATCGCGCATTGGGCGATAGCGAGCAACCCACGGACTTAGCCTTATACCTGGATTATAAAATACAACACCTATTGATCGATGAATTCCAAGACACGTCGACTACGCACTTTCGCTTAATTGAAAAAATCATTCGCGAATGGAATCCAGAAGATCCACGCAGTTTATTTTTAGTTGGCGACCCGATGCAATCAATATACCGTTTTAGACAAGCAGAAGTTGGTTTATTTGTTCATACGCAACAACACGGCATTGCCAACATCAAGCCTAAGGTGGTGTCTTTAGTCAGTAACTTTAGATCGAATGCTCGATTAGTCGAATGGTTTAATCAAACATTTAAAACAGTATTTCCGCGTCAAGCTGACATTAACACCGGCGCGATTAATTACCATAGCGCACAAGCCTGCCGACCTGCACACGACAGCCACAAAACACATGCTTATTTATTAGATAATGCAGACACGGAAACTGAAGCGCAGTGCGTTGTTGATATCATACAACAACTCAACAATCCCGATGAAAATATTGCGATACTTGTTAAGTCCCGCACACAGCTTATTGAAATAATCCCCGCATTACGCCAAGCTAATCTAGCCTTTAATGCTGTCGACATTGAACCGTTGTTAATACAACCTGAGATCGAGGATGCCCTGACTTTAACACGCGCCCTATTACATCCTGCTGATCGCGTGGCCTGGTTAGCACTCTTACGTTCGCCATGTTGCGGCCTATTATTAGCTGATTTATTAGTAATATGCCAGGCAGCAAATAATAAACCATTATGGCCAACGTTATTACAATACACAACGCTCACAGCATTATCAGAAGACGCCAATCAACGCCTTAACTGCTGGGTACCACAAATGCATCATGCTGTTGAGCAAGTTGGGCGACTACCTTTTGCAGTGCTGGTGCGCAACACATGGCAAGCCCTAACCTTTAACCAGCTGCATACTGAAACAATGCAACAACAAAATATCGACACCTATTTTCTGTTGTTACAAACCTTATGCGATACATCCGCCACGATTGATTTACAACAAATCGAAGCGCAATTACTACAAGCATACACCAAAACACCCAGCGATGAATCGACACGCATTCACATCATGACTGTCCACAAATCGAAAGGTTTGGAGTTCGATCACGTGATTATTCCAAACTTGGAACGCGGCCCGGTAAGGGATAGACCCGCACTGTTATTATGGCTTGAGCGTAACCAAGGCGATATTGCTAACGAATTGCTATTAGCGCCGATTAAATCTCCTGAACAACAGGCTGATGGCATTTACCAATACTGCAAACGTGTTGAACAACAAAAACTGGATTATGAAAATGCGCGCTTACTTTATGTTGCCGTTACGCGCGCCAAACAATCACTGCATTTAATTAGCGGTGATACTGACAAACCCAAAAACGGTAGTTTTTTAGCACTTTTACAGCATGCTCTACCCTCAATTGCTAAAACTTACGAGCCCAATAAGGCGATAGAAGCCGAACCAGAAGATGAAGAATATTTCAGTCTGACACGACTGCAACAACTGCCTACGACCACTGAAACTACCATTTCACGTATATTACCAGACACGCAAGTCATTCCGCAGCTGGACATCAAAAAACTACAAGCCGAACAGCAGCTTGCCGCACATACAGGTACGGTAATTCATCAACAATTATACCGTATCGCTAAATATCAACTCAAAACCCATGATGACAACAATATTCTCATGCAGTGTCTGCAATTAGGCCTAAGCCATCAGCAAGCAGAAAACACGGTGCCGATTGTAAAAAAAGCCATTGAACAGGCACAGCAAGATCATCGTGGCCAATGGATTTTAAGCAAGCACCAAGATGACCACTACGAATACGCGCTACAACACCGTAATGATAATAAAATTTGCACCTTTATAATTGACCGAACCTTTATCGACAATGGCACACGCTGGATTATTGACTACAAATCTACCACACCACACCCCGAGCAAGCTGCTAACGACTTTCTTTGTATCCAAAAAACACAATACTTTGAACAATTACAGCAATACGCTACACTAATGACTGAAATACAACCAATGCCAACCCGTTTGGGGCTGTATTTTCCACTTTGCGGCTTATGGTCAGAGTGGGCATATCAAGCGGAGGCATTAACCGTGGAGTAGTGTTATGGCTGTTGAATTAACGGATAAGCTTGTGGTCGCTATTACCTCTCGCACCTTATTTGATATGCATAAAAGCAACGAGCTGTATGAAGACAAAGGCGTTAAAGAATATGCTGAGCATCAAATTAAATATGAAGATAAAATTCTCAGGCCCGGCGCTGCATTTCCTTTAGTTAAAAAGTTATTAAAACTGAATGAGTCGGAGCCACTGGTCGAAGTCATTTTATTATCACGCAACAGTGCCGATACAGGGTTACGTATCTTTAATAGCATTCAACATTACGAACTCGACATTTCTCGAGCCGCTTTCACCAGCGGTGAATCACCTTACCGTTATATACAGGCATTCGGATCGCATTTATTTTTATCTGCTAACGCTGAAGATGTTAAAGTAGCTTTGGATGCTGGATGTGCAGCGGCGACATTAATTGACAGCAGCAGTGAAGCATCGCCAAACCCTGAAATACGCATCGCCTTTGATGGCGATTCGGTTTTATTTTCTGATGTGGCTGAACGCGTATTTCAGCAGAGTGGATTGGATGCTTTTACTCATAGTGAACAACAAGCAGCAGAACAGCCATTGCCTGGCGGCCCATTTAAAGGTTTTCTTGCTGCTATGCATCAATTGCAATCGCACTTTCCACAAGACAACTGCCCAATACGCACGGCATTAGTCACTGCCCGCCAAGCACCCGCTCATGAACGCGTGATTCGCACATTACGATCATGGAATATCCGTATTGATGAGGCGTTATTTTTAGGTGGTTTAGCCAAAGGTGAGTTTTTACAAGCATTTGGTGCGGATATATTCTTTGATGATCAACAGGGTCATTGTGAGTCAGCAACAGATAATCATGTTACCGCGGGGCATGTGCCCCACGGCATCAAAAACATTACTGACTAACTGCGGGCGCAGTTGCAGCACCACCTGCAGCAGAAGCCGCATCAACTGCTTTCATGTTCAACTTCATTTGCTGAGCCTTTTGAGGGCCTTTATGATGACCACGGTATTTTCCATGGCATTTTTTATTGAACTTACCTTTAGCGGGCAATTCAAAATAGACACCGCTGTCTTTTGAGATTTTCATACGTGTATCAACAGCCGTTTGCAACATTTGCTTTTGCAAAGCACTGATATCATTTACCACAGCTTTTACTTTGCTGGGATCACTATCTTTTTGCAATAACAAGGCATTTAACATAACGCGTTTGGCATGCAATTGTTGACGAATAGTACGTGATTTTTCGCGACCCGCTTTGAATGTCTTCATTACACTCGCACGCTGGTCAGGAGATAGGTGTTTGAGTTGTTGTTTAAGTTGATGAGGCACATGGCATTTTTTACCATTTTTGCCTTGCGGTGCTGCCAGCGCTACACTGGTGCCACCCAACAATGCAGCGGCGGCGATACCGGCGGTTATAAATCGAGAAGTATTCATGGATTGCTCCTACCTGTTTGTTTAAGTGTTACCATCTTAACGCTGCTGTGTAACCCCTTGATGAACCCATACAGTTAAATTGTAACAGCTTGTTTACATTACCCTCTGTCTAAATTGGATAAAATTACATCAAGGCACACCCTGTCATCCCGCACTTGATGCGGGATCCATATATTATTCTGGATCCCGGATAATTGCTTCGCAATTTCCGGGACGACATTGTCGCTTCATGGCTCGCTCCGCTGCGCTTTTACTTCCGTAAAAGCGGCACCCTATACACCTTGATACCACCACCCAGCTTAATCTCAGCTAGTCTAGGACGACAGTCATGATATACTTAGCCTATGAATATAACCCAAAATCACATTTTGATTGTAGATGACGACAGTGAGATCTGCCACTTGCTGCAAGACTATCTGTGCAAACATGACTATCAAGTCAGCATCGCGCACAATGGCCAACAAATGCACCAACAATTATCCGAGCATAATATTGACCTGATTATTCTTGATGTCATGCTTCCTGGTGATGATGGTTTGGTGTTATGCCAACAACTGGTGAAACAATGCAATATTCCGATCTTGATGTTAAGCGCTCAAGGTGAGGCGACCGATCGCATTGTTGGTTTAGAGGTTGGCGCTGATGATTATATCAGTAAGCCTTTTAACCCTCGTGAACTATTGGCACGTATCAAAGCTTTATTACGTCGACAAGATAAAGCGCAGCAAGCGGCAACTAACTCATCTCGTATGCCGTATTTACAATTTGCCGATTGGCATGTTGATCGCAATCGACGGGCATTAATCAACCCTAATAAAGTTATAGTGTCGCTAACCCAGGGTGAATATGAATTATTAATGGCCTTACTAGAGAACCCACAACACGTGCTGACGCGTAATCAGTTATTAGAACTCACCCGTGGGCGCGAAGCCGGGCCACTTGACCGCACCATAGATGTTCAAGTTGGTCGCTTACGTAAAAAAATAGAAAAAGACCCCAAGCAACCGTTATTAATTACCACAGTACGCGGTGGCGGTTATCAATTGTGTTGTGAAGTTAAATCAGTGAGCCATTATGAATAGAAGCAAACGTAATTTCGGTATTTTATTCATTGGTATGTTAGTGATATTTGTTTTTGCCGGCTACTTAGTGATTAACATGATACAAGTTGATAAACGCAAATTAACCCCACAACACAAAATACGAACCTTGCAACATATACAAAACGCGCTAACCCAGCATGGGCGGGCAAGGGCTGCGATGCAATTACGGCGGCCCGGACTACACATCCAACCATCATCAACACCAGCAAGCAACAGCAAACAAATTACCGCCACCATAGATCCCACATTAAAACAGTGGCTAAAAAAACACCCCAACAAAAACAGTTTTAGTATTGCATTTACCCGGCCACAGCTAAATGATCAACAACGCTGGCTAGTGGTTCGCTTTAGACCGGATCAACTGCAACATGCGTATTTGCAGCTCGATTTTTGGATTTTAATTATTTTGGCAGTCATTTATATCGTTTTCTGTTACTGGGTAGTGTATGACTTCAGCAAGCCGATTAAACATTTAAAGCAACTAACCGACAAACTGAGCCAAGGCAATTACCCACTGCAGGTATTGACTGTCGGCAACGATGAAATCGCCCCCATTTCCGAGGCGATTAATCACATGTCAGCGCGCATTACACAACTACTGAATGATCGTACGCAAATGTTAGCGGCTATCTCACATGATTTACGCACCCCTATTACC
Organism: Coxiellaceae bacterium; assembly: GCA_029212885.1. GTDB lineage: Bacteria > Pseudomonadota > Gammaproteobacteria > Coxiellales > Coxiellaceae > JARGNX01. The sequence goes on along the minus strand of JARGPC010000002.1, from coordinate 315,005 downwards.
CGCTTGCGTTTACGAGCAGAAAATTTACAAGGTGAGCAGCAAGTCAAAGTATTAAAAGATCTCGATGAAATGGAGATTATGATTAAAGGTGTTTTAGAGTTTGTGCAATCAGAATCGGATGAGCCAGCATCACACTTTGATATGGTAGCAATGCTCGATACACTTTGCATTGAGCGCCAAGATGCAGGTCAAGACTGCACATTAAACACCGACTTAAAACACCTTACATACACCGGTCAAATGCAAGCGCTACGCAGAACCATTGCTAATATTATTGACAATGCAATTAAATATGGCGAAGTGGCAAAAGTAAGTTTGAATCAATCTGATAAGTCTATTGTTATTAAAATCACAGACCAAGGGCCAGGCATACCAGAAAACGAGCAGCTACGTGTGTTTCAACCATTTTATCGCGTGGAATCTTCACGCAATAAAGCCACTGGTGGCACAGGTCTTGGTTTGGTAATAGCGAAAAATATTATCCAACAACATCAAGGCACAATTACCTTATCTAATCTTTCTACTAGCGGTTTATGCGTCACGATTGAACTCACCACCCCGCCATCCCGGACTTGATCCGGGATCCATATATATAGATTCCTGCTTTCGCACAGCTGGCATACATTAAATAAAAAAATCAGCCAAGCCGCTGTGCAATCTGACGCACCAGCCCAAGACCTTTAAATATCAACGCTGTATAGACTTGCACTAACGAAGCCCCATGCTCTAATCGCCACTGCGCCTCCTCCACCGAATCGATACCACCCACAGAGATAATCGGCAACTTGCCTTGTAATTCAGACTGCAATTGCTGCAATACATGGCGTGATAATTTACACACAGCTGGTCCCGATAGGCCGCCAGGGAGATTTTGCTCAGCCAAACCAGGCTGACACGAATGTTGCAACGTTGTATTTGTAGCAATCACCCCATCAATAGAATGACGCAATAAACACGCGGCAATATCACTGATCTCTTGATTGGTTAAATCGGGTGACACTTTAACCAGCAACGGTGTTTTTTTATTATGTTGCTGTTGCAGCTTTTCTGCTTCTGCGGTTAATTCAGCTAGCAATTGATCAAGCATATCTTGTTGCTGAATATCACGTAGGTTTTGCGTGTTGGGTGATGAGACATTAATCGTCACAAAATCAGCATAAGCGTATACGCGTTGCAAACAAATGCGATAATCCTCAACGGCTTTATCATTCGGCGTATCTTTATTCTTACCAATATTCACCCCCACAATACCGGGCAATTGACGCGCTTTTAAACGTTGAACTAAGTGATCGACACCTTTATTATTAAAACCACAAGCATTGACTACATTTTCATGCTCAACATAACGCTTCACATGAGGGCGCGGGTTACCGGGTTGTGGCTTAGGGGTAACAGCCCCTACTTCGATAAAACCAAAGCCCATCGCTAATAGTGCATCGATGGCTTCACCATCTTTATCAAAGCCTGCCGCTAAGCCAATAGCATTATTGAATCGCAAACCAAATAATTCAACGGGTTTATGAATCGTTTTTCGCTGTAAACGACGACACAACCACAAGGGTAAATATTTTAAACAACTGATCGTCAAATGATGTGCATTGTCAGGAGACAAACGAAATAATAACGGGCGGAATAATGAATACAACTAACTTACCTTACACTCTTTAGCCCATACACGCAGCATGGCATTGCCTTGTTGTTGTAAGGCAAATTTAACTTCACGCACCTCAACACCAATGTCTTCTTGTTGCAGCTGTATCATCAGCGGCCCAAGACTGGGAGATACCTCACCAGTATGATCCAACACAGGAAAAATACGCACCTCACCACCAACGCGCAACATTTCCTTAACGGTTTGCATTTGGTAATAGCTGTCCGGGTGGTCGCTAAACAACCAATGCGATGACAACACCATATCAAACGCATGGTCTTCGTAGGGCAAGCCAGGCATGCGAGCTTCTTGATAGCGCTCTTGTTGTCGGCCCATGAGGTAGTCATCAAAAAATATTTTCGATGCATCACGTGCTTCGTTTAATAAATTATTCAGCGTACGATCTTCTTCGAGGGTATGCTTATGCTCATCAAAATGCTCTTCTAAACCCACTAACTGGTTATCAATACGATTGAGCATATCGTTAGGCTGCAAGCCATAAAAAGGATCGGCACTAATCACCGTGTGACCTAAACGATGCATTTCCGCATTAAAACTGGAAAACCCGGCTGGGTAATCCAAAATGGCTTTTTCTAAATCCTGATCAGTCAAGTCGAACATTTGTCGGTAGTCTTCTAACTCAAATGCAAAAGTGAACGGTCTTGATACGTGCACAGGCATAATGCAATCCTTTTATGGTTGACTGTCAGTGGTGATCACACAGCAAGTGCGAAACACCTAATGGTGTAGTATTATACCCACAGTTTCAGTTTTTTACAGTACTGTGAGAAGACAATGGATATAGGTTTAAGTTTTAAGTTCGATGAAACGTACCAGATGCTACGTGACAGCGTAAGACAATTTGCACAACAAGAAATCGCACCCATGGCGGCAGAAATTGATCAAAGCAATCAGTTTCCGCGTCAATTATGGCCAAAGCTTGGGGAAATGGGCCTGCATGGCATTACAGTTGATGAAGCGTATGGCGGCGTCAATATGGGTTATTTAGCCCATGCGCTGGTAATGGAAGAAATCTCACGTGCTTCAGGCTCAGTCGGCTTAAGTTATGGTGCGCATTCTAATTTATGCATTAATCAACTGCATCGTTTTGGTACAGATGAGCAAAAACAAAAATATATTCCTAAACTGGTCAGCGGTGAGCATGTCGGCGCGCTGGCAATGAGCGAGCCTAACTCGGGTTCGGATGTTGTCAGCATGCGTTTGCGCGCCGAGGATAAAGGTGATCATTATCTTCTCAACGGCAGCAAGATGTGGATCACCAATGGTCCTGAAGCTGATACTTTAGTGGTGTATGCAAAGACTGATCCAGATAAAGGCTCACATGGTATTACTACCTTTATTATAGAAAAAGGCATGGCTGGATTTAGCACAGCACAAAAGCTCGACAAATTAGGCATGCGTGGTTCAGATACTTGTGAACTGGTATTTGAAAACTGCAAGGTGGATAAAAGCCAAATCCTTTACGAACTAAATAAAGGTGTAAAGGTGTTAATGAGCGGCTTGGATTATGAGCGGCTTATTTTAGCTGCTGGCCCGGTTGGTATTATGCATGCCTGTTTAGATATTGTGATGCCGTATATCCATGAGCGCAAGCAATTTGGCCAAGCGATTGGTGAGTTTCAGTTGGTGCAAGGCAAGGTGGCAGATATGTATGCGACGTTTAATGCGTGTCGCAGTTATTTATACCACACCGCGCAAGCGTGTGATGAAGGCACGATAACGCAACAAGACTCGGCGGCATTGATTTTATTTACCTCGGAGCGTGCTACGCAGATGGCACTGGATGCAATTCAATTACTGGGTGGCAATGGTTATATTAATGAGTTTGATGCTGGTCGTTTATTGCGTGATGCCAAGCTATATGAAATTGGCGCGGGCACCTCGGAGATTCGCCGCATGTTAATTGGCCGCGAGCTATTTAAAGCGACAATATAATCGTATAAACAAAACAGCTGCAACAAAGCTGGACTGTGATATCAAGGTGTATAGGGTGCCTCTTTTACGGAAGTAAAAGCGCAGTGAAGCGGAGCGGAGCGAGCCATGAAGTAAAAGAGGCGCGCTGTGCACCTTGATAACAATATTTATGCAAGCATAATGATAAGGAAAGTATATGACTGATCCAATCGTAATCGTCGCGGCCAAACGCACTGCCATGGGTAGCTTCGGTGGCGCCTTCAAAACCACCCCCGCTGCTGACTTAGGCGCGGCTGCCATCAAAGGCTGTTTAGAACAAGCTAATGGCGTAAACCCAGAACAAGTAGATGAAGCGTTAATGGGTTGCGTATTACAAGCAGGTCAAGGCCAAGCGCCGGCACGGCAAGCAGCGATTGGTGCTGGCCTACCGTATGCGACAGGTTGCACCACCATTAATAAGATGTGTGGCTCAGGCTTAAAAGCGGTAATGATGGCACACGATGCAATAGTTGCAGGCAGTGATGATATTGCGATTGCTGGCGGTATGGAGTGCATGTCGATGTCGCCTTACCTTTTACCTAATCATCGTTTTGGTAAGCGTATGGGTCATGACAAGATATATGACCATATGTTTTTAGATGGTTTAGAAGACGCTTATGATCGCGGTTGTTTAATGGGAACGTTTGCTGACAAGTGCGCCGCCAAATATGACATTAGCCGTCAAAACCAGGATGACTGGACAATTCGTTCGCTGGATCTTGCCAAGCAAGCCAGTGATAAAGGTTTATTTGACGATGAGATAGCAGCGATCACCGTTAAGCAAGGCAAAAAAGAAGCGACAGTGACGCAAGATGAAGGCCCACAGAATGCACGCCCTGAAAAGATCCCGCAATTAAAGCCTGCGTTTGGTAAAGACGGCACTGTTACGGCTGCTAATGCCAGTTCGATTTCAGATGGTGCGGCGGCGGTGATGTTAATGCGTCAATCGCAAGCCGAGCAATTAAATCTGCCGATTCTGGCTACCATTGTCGGTCACAGCCAATATGCGCAAGAGCCTTGTTGGTTCACCACCGCCCCAGCGGGTGCGATTGAAAGCTTATTAAAGCAGCTCGATTGGCAGGTCAACGATGTGGACTTATATGAGATCAACGAAGCCTTTGCAGTAGTGACTTTAGTTACCCAGCAACAACTGCAAATCGCCCCGGACAAGATCAATGTCTGTGGTGGTGCTTGCGCATTGGGACATCCGATCGGCGCCTCTGGTGCTCGCTTATTAGTCACCTTAATTTATGCACTTAGACGTTTAGGGTTACATCGCGGCATTGCCTCTTTATGCATTGGTGGCGGTGAAGCGGTAGCGTTAGCTATTACGGTATAAATAAAGGGAATTGGTTAACCAACCCCCATTTTCACTTAAGGTTCAGTTAATCTATTACCTATATTCTATAAGTCTAGGGTACTAGATAATAAGTAGTAATTAAGTAAACAACTGATTAAGCAGTTTTATATTTTTTTCGCTGATATCTAACAAAACACGCAATATTTGGAGTAAATTAATGCCTAAGGCAACACCACCAACACCTAAACCTACTGCTGGCGCAGCATCTGGCAGCAGTGCTGCAAGTCTCGCAGAGCACAGAAAAGCCGCCGCGGAACGATTTAAAGCATCACCGACTGGCTCTAAAGCTCCAACCCCGAAACCTAATGAAAATCCTTTAGTTAAACTACTCGAAGAGCTTCAGAAGAAACAGAGTCAACCTAATGCTTCCAAAGAAACAAAAGGACTGATGAAGCTACTGAATGCCATCATAGAAGAAGGTACAGCACAGGCAGTTCTTGAAGGTAAACCAATGGCAAAAGATACCCACGCCAACCTGCAAAAAAGCCTCGCGTTTGCCAAAGGTGCAAATAGCCCCTTTCCAAAATCCATTCAAAAACTTGCCGGTAAAGCTCATGACTTTGTTAACAAACATCAACCAGGCCCCAATGCCGGTAAAGAAGGCTCCAAAAGCGCAAGCCTAATGAAAGATGCATTATCAGTCATGTCCAGCACAAACCCTACCGCTGCAGGTATAAGTACAATGGTTGGAAAAATGAAAGACATGGGCGCATGTGGCAAAATTTCTGCCGGCTTCGCGTTAGCTACAGGCGGTTTAACCGCTGCTGTATTAGGTCCCGTAGCTGGCGCTGTCGTAGGTGCTGTTGTGGGCGGTACAGTAAGAGGACTATTAGGCATCGGTCAGTTAATCAAAAAAGGAATAGAAAAAGCAGTTGATAAGATAAAGGGCAGCAAAGCCGACGACACACAAAAACCCGCCACTGACTTAGAGACCGACCCAACAAGAATCACCTCCGCCTCAACCGACCCGAATGCTGCACCACAACCAGAACCCGAAGCTAAACCAGAAAGAACATTAGATCACGAAGCAAAAGAACCCACTCAAGTAAACGTAGCTGACCCAACCTCTATAACCTCTTCATCTACAGCTGGGCAAGACCAACCCCCAGGACATGATGACGCGAGTGATAGAACCGCCCCCGATGGCCCCGGCATTGAAATGCAACCAATGGGGCAACGTAACTTAGTTTCCGATAGAGCTTCTACAGGTGCTAACCCACCAACTCAGCAAGCAGACAGCTCCCCACCAAGCCTCAATTAACAAGACACCACAAAACCCTTAAGCATTTGTTAATCTGGGTACCTTATGGTAATAGTTTGGATTGATATAATTGAAAAAGGTGAGCATTAAATGGGCCGAAACATCCGACCAACCACTCCTACTCCAGCGCTGACACCAACGCCGAAACCGCAATCCGTGAAAAAAGCTAATAAGGAGCTAGACAAGCTGCAGGAACAGGTAAAACAGTTGATAGAAGACAAACAGCAACAGCAAAAAAATAGCCCCCAACCAAAGCCTGATCCGATGGGTAGCTTATTAAAGCTAATAGCTGTTATGCGTAAGTGCTTAAACGGTAGAGGAAATAACCCCATGATGCAACAACAGCTAGCTCAGGTGGCAAAAATGATGCCTCAAATGCCAAAACAACTCGCACCGCAAATGCAACGCGTACTAACTGCTGGTAATGACGTGACACAAGATCAGCAGCAACAATTACGCCAAGGCCAACCCTTGAATACCAACCAACAAACACTCAATAGCCAACGCCCTACGGCTGGAGTAATTAGCGCGAACACACAAAACCCAAGCTTAGCGCCTCGACCAACGCCCGGAAGAGCCAAAGATGTAGATGAACGTAACGATACACAAGCCAGCCATCATGCTGGCGTAAGCGCCATCGGCAAAGGTGCTGATGTCGCCGCTAGCGCAGCAGCAATAAAACCACCTCTAGCAATTGAACCAAGCAAATAAACCAGGTAAATTTAATGATATACTCAATAACATCAAAAACTTTTAATCAGGAATGCAGAATATGAACCCAGGAGATGGAGCAGCACCAGGCGGCAGCCCAGGAACAGGTGGCACCGGCAGCGGACCTTCTGGCGCATCCGGTGGCGAAGCCAGTACCGGGGCAACTGATTCAAAAACACCAACAGCCGCTCCTGCTGGCGATAGCGGAAAAAAAGACGAAAAAATACCTGAACAACAGGCTGAGAAGAAATTACCTAAACAACAACAGTCTATGTTTTTGAAAATACTCATTGCCATGCTTAATCCCAAAAAAGAACCTGAAAAGCAAAAAAAATCTGAAGACCTAGCCACAAAAATATTAGCTAAAACCATTTACAATATGTTTAAAGGTGGCAAAGACGGTAAAGGCCAAAGTTTTGGGGAAGCATTCTCAAGCGCTGTCAAACAAACCTTTGGCATCAAAGAAAATAAACAACCCCAGCAGTCAGCCAAAGCCAAAGACACCGATGCTGCCGACAGCACAGCCGAACAAAACCCCCAGAGCGATACAGCCGAGGAGGACAAACAAAAAGAAAAAGGTAAGCAGGCTGATGGCGAAGAGCGCACATCAGGCGCAGGACAAGGACAAGGCGGCGGAACAGGAAGCACCGGGGAAACTGATGGCAAACCTGTTAGTGAAAGAGCTAGAGGTGATAGCCCTCCCAAATCCAATGACCCAACCAAACCAGCCACCACCTCAACTTCTGATCGCGATACAGAACAAGCCGATACCAGCTCTCAAGTAGGCGCAGACGGCCATCAAGCAAGCCTAGGTGACAAAGCTAACGCATCAAGCTCAACACCTGCAATGTCAGCCGGACCTGGTGGAACTGGGTAAGCCTCAATCACGACAAACTTTTTGTTTTAGGGTATGATAAGTGCTTTTAATCGACTGCTCTCAGGGATACTCGATGGCCAAAATAGAGTCAAAAATAAACTGCACTGATCCATTATTCAAAACAAACCAACAAGCGATGCAAGGCTTAATCGATGACCTCGATGCTAAGCTAGCGCATATTAATCAAGGTGGTCCGGCTAAGGCGCAACAGCGTCAACGTGACCAAGGTAAACTGTTAGCACGTGAACGCATTGATTTGTTATTGGATCCCGGCTCACCGTTTATGGAATTTTCAGCATTTGCAGGCTTTGAGATGTACCCTGATGAAGTGCCGGCAGGTGGTTTGATTACAGGCATTGGTCATATTGAAGGTCAAGAGTGTATCATTATTGCTAACGATGTAACCGTTAAAGGTGGCAGCTATTACCCAATAACGGTAAAGAAACATTTACGTGCACAAGAGATTGCTGAAAAGAATCATTTGCCATGCATTTACTTAGTTGATTCAGGTGGCGCTTATTTACCCAAACAAGATGAAGTATTTCCGGATCGCGATCATTTCGGCAAGATCTTTTATAACCAAGCGCGGTTATCAGCATTAGGCATTCCACAAATTGCGGTAGTGATGGGCTCATGCACCGCTGGTGGCGCTTATGTGCCAGCAATGGCGGATGAGTCAATCATGGTGCGCGAACAAGCGACGATTTTCTTGGCAGGTCCACCGTTAGTAAAAGCAGCTACGGGTGAGGTGGTATCAGCTGAAGAGCTTGGTGGTGCCGATGTGCACTGCAAGCAATCGGGAGTTGCCGATCATTATGCGACTGACGATCATCATGCGTTACGCATTACACGCCAAGTGGTTAAAAACTTGAATCGCAAAAAGTCGATTAGCTTGGCGACACAAACCCCGATCGATCCTGCTTATGATACTGACGAGTTACTGGGCATTATCAATGTCGACGTGCGCAAGCCTTATGATGTGCGTGAAATCATTGCACGTCTAGTCGACAACTCTGAGTTGGATGAATTTAAAGCACTATTCGGTGATACTTTAGTCTGCGGCTTTGCGCATTTATATGGCTACCCTGTCGGCATTATTGCGAATAACGGCATTCTGTTTTCAGAGTCAGCACAAAAAGGTGCGCACTTTATTCAGTTATGTTGCAAGCGCAAAATTCCCTTGATCTTTTTACAAAACATTACTGGCTTTATGGTCGGGCAAAAATACGAAGCGAAAGGCATTGCCAAACACGGCGCTAAATTAGTCACTGCTGTGGCTTGTGCGGATGTGCCGAAATTTACTGTCTTGCTAGGTGGCTCTTATGGTGCCGGTAATTACGCCATGTGCGGACGTGCTTATGACCCGAACTTTTTATGGATGTGGCCCAATGCGCGCATTTCAGTAATGGGTGGTGAGCAAGCGGCTAATGTATTGGCACAAGTAAAAGAAGAACAACTGGCTCGCCGCGGTGGTGAATGGGACCCTAAAGAAAAAGAAGCCTTTATGAAAGAGCTGCGCGATACCTACGAAGCGCAAGGTCACCCCTACTATTCCAGTGCGCGTCTATGGGATGATGGTGTGATTAATCCGCTGGATACGCGTCGCATATTGGGATTAGCTTTATCGGCATCATTGAATGCGCCAATGGATGACTCTACGTTTGGTGTGTTTAGAATGTAAGCGAGCCAAGCTGCCATCCCGGTCCCGACCTGTCATCCCGGCCCCCGAGCCGGGATCCATATATTATCCTGGATCCCGGATAATTGCTTCGCAATTTCCGGGATGACAAAGCTATTTCATTGAATGCATAATTTCATAACGATTCTCATCCGGAAAATACTGACGCCTGCCGAGCTTTACCAAGTCACCACCATAGATATGCAACGAAATCGTCGATTCACATTCGGAATTATTCACCACGCAGTGCAAGCCATCATGTGGTAAAGACACCACCTTTCCAGCATCAACGGTAACTTTTTTACCCTTCTCTACAGTAGCGCAACCTGGCTTAGAGCGATCGTCTGTGCGATGCCATAAAGTATGTGTTTCTTGACCTTGCGCCACGCCAATAACGGCCCATGTATTGTGATCATGCACACAACCTTCGTCGCCTTTGCGCCAGCATATGACTGTAATTAAAATATCATCCTTATCCCCTTCATACAGCGGGTAGATATCTTCATCGGTTTTGCATTTGCAGTATTCGGGTTTAATCCAATCGGGGTTATCCACCCAAGGCTGAACAATGGCTTTAATTTTATGCGTAATGGTAGGGTCGTTTTTATATTGATCAAAACAACATCGTAATTCTTGAACTAAAACATCTAAATCTTGATAGGTTTGCACCATATTGCTTCCTTATTATCATCTTTGTATTGAAGAGTTGTCATCCCGGCCCCCGAGCCGGGATCCATATATTATCCTGGACCCCGGATCAAGTCCGGGGTGACACAACACGCCCACGTAACACAATACGTCCAGGTAGCACAATACCGACCCCGTCATTTCACGCGTTGCTAATGCTAAATCAAAGTATTGCAAAGGTAAAGAAAGAAATCTGTACTACAATTATCATCGTCTTCATATGGCCAAAGGGACAAAACCATGTTAAAACGAATTGTACTTTTATTGATCAGCTTTTCACTTCTCGGACTCACCACCCTCGGATACAGCAAGCCCACACAATCGTGGAACAGCTGGGTGCGTGACTTTAAAACTGAAGCAATGGCAGATGGCATTAGCGCCCATCTATTTGATCAAATATTTAATGGCTGGCGCCCAAACAAAAGCGTAACTAGCCTCGATCGCAATCAACCTGAACATCGCCTAACATTCCTCAAATACCGCAACACACGCGGCGAACCCTACCGCATCACGCTGGGCAAACGTGAATTGCGCAAACAAAACCGCTTATTAACCGAAGTCAGTGACCAATACGGTGTTAGCAAATGCTATCTGTTATCGTTTTGGGGATTGGAAACCAGTTATGGCCGCTACATGGGGCGCTTCTCAACCATAAAAGCCCTAGCCACCCTGGCCTATGATGGACGTCGAGCTACATTTTTCCGTAAAGAATTACTCTACGCCTTACATATGGTGAATGATGGTCATGTGGACCATAAATCATTAAAAGGTGAGTGGGCCGGCGCAACAGGTCATCCACAGTTTTTGCCATCCAGCTGGCATAAATTCGCTGTTGATTACAACAACGATGGCCGTAAAGACATTTGGAACAGTATGGGTGATGTATTTGCCTCAATTGCCAACTACTTAGTCCAAAATGGCTGGAAAGCCGGTGAACCCATCGCTGTTTCAGTCACCGCACCAAAAAGCTTTAACCTAAAATCAGACAATGATAAGCACAGAATCAAAGTCTTTAAACCTGTTAAGCAATGGTTAGCTGAGGGGGTTAAGTTAAAACCAGGTGAAATCGTACCCAATACAAATTTAGAAGCAGCGCTGATACGCCCTTACGGCGGACCTTCAATGTTAATCTTTAATAACTTTAAAGTCATTATGCGCTGGAACCGCTCTACTTATTACGCTGGCACAGTCAAGTATGTCGCCGACAAGATTTGTTCGTAAAAAAGTAAGACCCTCTAAAAACTCCATGCTTATGCCGGCTTTATGCCGGCGTAAGTATTAGCATTAACTACAAACACATAACTTGAACATTATTAGGCTTCAATGGATCTGATGCTGGTGCTGAGGGTGTAACCTTCGGTGGCTCATACAAGCGAACCGGCTCAGCTCGACGGCCACAAAACAGTCCTTGACGAAAAGCCGTAAAACACGCTTTACCCGTAATTTCTTTCTCCGTCAAAAATCCTAAGAACTTAAATTGCACTACCGTGGTCGAACGCAAATAACTGCGCGGTGTTGTTTTACCGTTTCTCTCTGGCCACAACACTTGCCTACGATGCAATTGGTCTAATACCCGATGAATACCAGATAACGTCGTTGCCCGCTCTACAGCCTCGCAAGCTGCATCAATGTGTTTACGCACTATAGGCACATCTCGAGTGTATCTTGAATCGCCGTTTAATTGCTTTTGCAATAAGGTGATCACCTTAGCTTTATATTCCACTAACCTTCTATCATTGTCATTCGTGTATGAAACAGTGTTCAGTTTTGCAGTAATACTAGGAGCTGACACCACATATGACTTTGCCTCATCAACTACTTCCAAATAATCCGCCACTCCTGGATGCAACAACTTTAACGTTTCTTCATCTCCCATCGCCAAATCAGCGGCAGATTGCTTTTGTTTATTACTACTATAAACATTGGCTTGATGCGCAAGCAATGCAGTAACATGTTGCATATGGTGCACCTTACACGCCAAAGCCAAAGCACTATCACCATTTTTATTTAAACGATTGACCAATGCGGTTGTCATGTGCGGCTGCGCTAATAATAAATGTAATGACTCAACTGAAGTTGCTTGTGCTGCATGATGCAACGCTGTTAATCCACGATTATCACGCAAGCTTAATTTTTGCTCGACAGCTTGATAGCGCAATAACATTTTTACCACATCAGCACGGTTGTTTTTTGCCGCTAACATCAACGGTGTATAGCCCCATTGATCTTGATGATTTAACTTAATCGTTTGCGCAACCAACTGACGGACCACCTCATCGCTAGCACCAACCCTTAATGCAGCATGCAACGCCGTTTCCTTACCATTAGGATAAACATAGTCAGCATCGACGTTACGGGCAATCGCATTATCGGTCAATAAGCGACACACCATGGCATTGTCAGGACAATCTGCAGCCCATATCAATACATGATTAAATTGCTTTTTATGCTCCGGATACCACAACACCCCCTTTTCAACCAAAGCCGGTGTCGCTGGCACACGCGCATACTGATGCAAGATATCCATCAAGTTGAAGTATTGATCTTTGCTGATCTGGCTAGGCAAGTCTGGGTGCGCCAACAAAACACTCAATACACTCTGACCTTCGTGTGTAGCATTCAGTAATTCGCGATACTGGGTATTATGGCGGCAATATTTTTTAATATTTTTTAATAACCTAATGACGTGATCGACATCTGTGGGATGTGTAGTCAATACGTAGCTCACCACATCAACTAATGCTTTTGGCTGTGCAACTAAGCGATCAACCAACTGCTTTCCAACCTTATTGTAATGTTCACGCAGAGCATCATACAATTCATCCGCATCCAAAAAAGCATAAAAAGCATAAAAAGCGGTCATTGATTGACTGGATTTTTCGGCAAGCTCCAACAGGCTCTGTAAATTCAGCGTTATGCCGCGCAATGACGCGTCGCTGATAATACCCGAAAAAGCAAAATAATGAGCACCTGCTACTACCGCCCAATAACGTGGTGTTCCTGTGGATCGAACGTCACAAGCATAAAAGCGTTTGCCTGCATGTTCACCTTTATTAGGCACAACCAATTGTATACTACCTTGAATTAATTTTTGAAACTCACTTGAAGTAAAAGTTGATAAATAGTTATCAAGGGTGGTCTCACGGTAATCTGTCCACTTAGGCATTTGCATACTCCTACTTCAATATTACAGGAACTAAGGGTACAGAAATTAACAGGGTGGACCAACTGGGCTAGTCGAAACGCACTGTTTCCTCAATGGAAACAATAAAATGCGCTCAACTGCTGCATCCACGGACTGCTTTCTGATGTAATATCAAAGGTTTCGCTAAAATGATCCAGACCCGGCAAAATCAGCTGCTTTACCGTGCCAGGCGCTTGTTGCAAGCGCTGGTAAAATAGATCATGCCCTTGCCTCATTTGTGGAAACTCATGCTCACCAACCGCAACCACAAATGGTGTGTAGTTACCATTAGTTTGGTTTACTGGACTGAAATAATGCGCATCTGCCATCGACTCCAGAGCATATTTGGTCACACGCGGAATGGAGTTTTCAAAGTCATACACACCACTAACCGGCATGCACAGCTTAATGGTATTTGCAGGGCATCCATTAGCTTCTAAATCATCATGATTCAGTGCCACCCAACTAGCCAAGGTACCTCCCGATGAATGACCACCTAAAACAATTTTATCTGGATTGCCGCCGTATTCAGCAATGTGGTGATACAGCCAACTGACCGCCAACGTCACATCTTCAATTTGTTGCAGCACGCGCACTTGAGGAGTTAAATGATAACCAATCGATACAAAGATCGCTGGCAGTTGAGTTATGCCCGCCGCCATATGACCACACAGTCGTTTATCGCCATTGGTAAAATAACCCCCATGCACAAAGGCTATCACCGGTAAAGCCGCGCGGGTATTATTTTTTGGTAAATAAATATCCAGCTGCTGACCTTCTTCTCCGCCGTAACTCACATCACAGTGCTTTGGCAGGTGAGCTGTTAACTGCTCAGTTAATTGCAAAGATTGATCGGCCCATTTTTGAGCAGGTCCTGGCCATGGAGGTTGTTTGTGATTTGGCATGCTTGTCTCGCGCTGTTCAGTCAGATTCAAATCAGCTATTATAGTGACAATTTTAACAACGTGCGACTTTTATGGAATATATACAAACTGCAGTAAACAAAGGCATCGGTTATTTATCACTCAACCGCCCCGATAAGCACAATGCTTTCAATGCCGAACTAATCACCGAAATTAAATCCGCCTTACAAACACTGACCGATGATGATGCCGCACGTGTGATCATCATCCGCTCCACCGGAAAAAACTTTTGCGCTGGCGCTGACCTCAATTGGATGAAGGCAATGGCTGACTTCAGTCATGAAGAGAACCAAAGTGATGCGCAATTACTGGCGGACTTGTTTTATCAAATCTACAGTTGCCCGAAACCCACCATCGCACTCACCAATGGCTGGGTATTAGGCGGTGGCATTGGCATTGTTTGCTGTTGCGATTTTGCAATTGGCGCTAGCAATAGCACTTACTGTTTCTCTGAAGTAAAACTGGGTCTAGTACCGGCAACTATTTCACCGTTTGTCATACGCAAAATAGGCATCGATGCGGCTAACCGTTACTTTATTACTGCCGATAAATTTGATGCCGATACGGCATTGGACTTAAATTTAATTAGCGAAGTGGTAACGCTCGGTGATATGGAAGATCGCGGTATAGAGCTAGCTAAGCAAATCATGCACAACGGTCCGCATGCGATTGAAGCCAGCAAGGCTTTAATGCGAGACTTGATTCCTTTACGTACAGAAACCATTAAACAAACCTCAGCGCTGATCGCCAAATTACGTGTATCGCCTGAAGCACAAGAAGGCCTATCTGCCTTTTTAGACAAACGCCAACCGAATTGGATTAAAGAATAGTGTTATTTGACAAAATATTAATTGCTAATCGCGGTGAGATTGCTTGCCGCGTGATTGAAACCGCTAAAAGATTACAAATCAAAACCGTGGCTGTCTATTCAGACATTGATGCACATGCCAAGCATGTCGCGATGGCCGATGAGGCATTTTGCATAGGGCCTGCGCCGAGTAATCAGAGCTACCTGTGTGGTGACAAAATTATTCAGCTCGCCAAAGACTGTGGCGCACAAGCGATTCACCCAGGCTATGGTTTTTTATCTGAAAATGCTGGCTTTGCTCGTGCCTGTAAAAAAGCTGGCATTGTATTTGTTGGCCCCAGCGGCGATGCGATCGATGCCATGGGCTCAAAGACGCAAGCTAAGATCTTAATGAAAAAGCAAGGTGTGCCTACCACGCCTGGGTATGAAGGTAAAAAGCAATCCGTTATAGAGTTAAGCGCAGAAGCTGAAGCGATTGGTTTTCCGGTATTGTTTAAAGCATCTGCCGGTGGTGGTGGTAAAGGCATGCGTTTAGTCAATGAGTCCGCTGAATTAACTGATGCAATAGAAAGCGCCAAGCGCGAAGCGGCATCAAGCTTTTGTAGCGATGAATTATTGATTGAGAAATATTTAGATAAGTCTCGTCACGTCGAAGTACAAATCTTTTTAGATCAACAAGGCAATGGCGTTTATTTATATGACCGCGATTGCTCCGTGCAACGCCGCCATCAAAAAATCATCGAGGAAGCGCCCGCTCCAGGCATTAATGACAGCATTAAAAAACAAATGGGTGAAGCGGCTATTCAGGCGGCTAAAGCGATTAACTATTGCGGCGCTGGTACAGTGGAATTTTTATTCGATGCGCCGGATAAATTTTATTTTATGGAGATGAATACCCGGCTGCAGGTTGAACACCCTGTGACTGAAAAAGTCACCGGCTTGGATTTAGTCGAATGGCAATTACTCGTCGCTGCCGGCCAAGACCTGCCTTTACAACAAAATGAAATTAAAATAAATGGCCATGCCTTTGAAGCCCGTATTTGCGCTGAAGATCCGTTTAATAACTTCAACCCATCCTGCGGTCATATCGATATTTTGCACATGCCCGAAACCAATGAGCACGTACGCATCGATAGCGGCGTTCGCCAAGGTGATGAGATCACCCCTTATTACGACCCAATGATTGCCAAGCTGATCACTTGGGACCAAGATCGCGACAGCGCATTACAACGCTTACACAACGCACTGGCTGAGACTGTTATTATTGGTGTCAGCAGCAATGTCGATTTGTTAGCCACGATTAGTCAACACAATGACTTTAAAGCCGCCGAGCTGACAACGCGTTTTTTAGATATTCATCCGCACTTAATGGACCCCACCACTGAGCTGACAAACACACAACAAGGCATAGCGGCTGCGGGCTATATGACATTACGTCGCTTACAAGCACGCCGCTTACAACACAATAGCAACGACTGCAACTCCCCCTGGTTCGATACCGATCATTGGCGCATGGGTAATGTGAGTGAGAATGTGCTGCTATGGTTTCGTGAAGAGCCCATCAGCACTAACATCGCACACGCCAAACAACCACGCCATGCCTTGCTGACACTGAATGACAATAGCCAGTGCGATGTGTCATTAAAATGGCATCAAGGCCATTGGTTTGAATTCACGCTCGATGGCGAATTAATTAAAGTCCGTATTTTGCTGCTCGACAATAAACTTTATATGTATATTGACGGAAAAACTTTTGTGTTGGACTGCACGCCACCTGGCTCAGGTGACTTGCATCATGGCGCCAACAGTGAACTGTCAGCACCCATGCCTGGCACAGTGATTGAAGTGGTAGTAAAGCCTGGTGACACTGTCAACGAAGGCGATAAGTTAATCGTGATGGAAGCCATGAAGATGGAACATACCATGAAAGCGCCCTATGCCGGTACGGTCACTGACATCTTATTCGCTAAAGGTGATACCTTTCGCGAAGGCGATGAACTATTACAAATTTCAATGTTAACTAAGTAGCCTGGCCACCATACCGCATACTCACTACCGATGCTCCATCTGATACTGGAACACCAACACCCCTAGGCGAACGCTCTTTTTCTTCAGCTGAGAATATTCCAGTTGTTGTTACAGAACTTGGCACCATTGGCTTAATTTTACCTAACGTAAATTTCAAAGCAGCATCTATCAGTCCAATCATCACATCACGAGATCCACTTGACTCTAATACACTACGCGCCATTTCAATAACACTCTTAAACATGTGTGCATCCATTTCGCAAAAGTTTTGCTCAACCGCTCCAAATGTAGGGCTAGAGAAAGCCGCCACAAAGGTTTGCATTAACATGCTTTTGATCTCTGCGTTGTCATACACTTCTGAATTGCTAGGTAAGCCACTCAAGATTGATAAAATATACTGACATAGCAATTCTTTTTCTTTCGGGCTTTCTTGAACCAAAGCAAGCACAGATAAATCACTGACAATAGCTGATACTTGACCACCCATCTTCATGTCCGATCGATCCATCTCAGCAGGTGATATTACATCACGACTCACTTTTACACACTGTATTATTTTTTCTAAACGCTCGCCATCAAATTCACCGTTTGCTATAAACCCACTGATGGTATTTTTAGTTAGCTTTAGTAACGCGGCATATAATGTTAACCGCTCACTATAATCTTCTTCCATCAATGGCCAGACTTCAACTCTAGCTAGTAGTGCACCAAGGTAATTATCATCATCACCCAAGTACTCAATATCCTTTTCAAGAAAGATTTGATAGTCACTAAATTTTTCTAGCTTACCTAATGCCTCTAACCGCATACTTGGATTATCGATTTTCAATGACTGAACTGCAGCTAACGCATATTGCTGTTGTGGTGATTTTTCTCGCATTGCATCTATCTTAGCAATTACGCGATCATAAATATCGAGACCATTTTTTACTGTAGCGCTTAAAAAGGAACAATAAACATACCACTTCAATGCAAGCGCCTTCATATCAAAGTGCTCATCAGTATAAAGTCTCGCGATAAAATACGCGGCAGTAATGGACCCTTGAGTAGCTACCGATTTATACATACCCATCGCTAATTGCAACCGATCATAAATCACCAATTCAGAACCTAGCCAATTCATTTCATACATACGCCCTAAACTACATTTCGCTTCAACGCACCCCCAATCTGCAGAGAGCTGATATCGGCGAACTGCTTCAGCTTTTCTTTCAACTTCATCACTACCTATAACACCATCCTCATACAGGCGCGCTAGCGTGCACTGAGCCGATGCACTGCCCTGTTCAGCAGCTTTATGAAACAACTTAACAGCTTCAATGTTTTGCTCTTTAGGCGATAACTTAATGGCTGAAATGCCACCATGATCAATGTATGCGATTCCTTTATAATACATTTCACCCAAATAGTTTTGGGCGCCAACAACACCTTGGTCAGCAGCTATTTTATACAAAGAAGACGCTCTCTTATATCGCTCTGATTTCTCCATCCCTGAACCTGCTACCCCCTCATAATACATCATGGCTAAATTATATACTGACGGAACATAAGGTATATTGCCTTCATATAGTTCAACAGCCTTACTAACTTGCTGCTCCATAGTGAGCCCTATGCCAGCCCTACCGTGAGCATACATAAAAGCAAACATGTGCTTAGCCGCTGGGTAAACAAGCTCGAGTTCTTCAAAACAGCTTTTAGCGATCTCATCTGAGTGCTCAACACCAAGCCCAAAAAAGTAACATAACCCATGTGCAAATTTAGTGTCTTTATCCGTTTCATCCGCTTCATCCCACCGTAAACTACCGGCTGGCGGCATCTCCATCTTTAAACCATCTTTTTGAGTAAAAAGCTTGATCGCCAACGAACAGCCACCCAACGCAGCATCATAAAGCATACGAGCAGCTTCAAGGAAATTACCTTCATGAATTGCGTTTATCGCATTGCCATATAATTCATTAGCTTCAAAGACAGTGGTTCCAGGCCTCATAAGGACTCCATAAGATTGTAATTACTAGATTCATAGAATATATGCCACGCCATCACATAGCCCTACCAGGGATTGAAAAGGTAGGTGGTGAAGCGCATGCAGTTAATAGTAATTTAATACTAGGTACCCAGGAAGTCATAAGCCATAGTCGTGGTAGCCTCAACCGGCTTACCAGGCAAGACCTGCCCACTACCATGTTTACTCTCAGCAAACACGGAGCAACCCGAGCCAGCCACACTACCAACATTAACCTCAGCCAAGGTAAACCCACAAGCTTTTATTAAATCAAGCACATAGACCGAAGATGCGTCTTTAACACTGGCTGGTAATTCCGCATCAAGGTAGCAGCGCATTGAGGCCATCACAGCCTTAAAAACCGCATCAGGCATATGACTGAAATTCTGAGTAAGTGTTGAGCATTTTCCTTGCGATAAAAATCTCACTGCGATTTTTATCAATTGATCCTTAAAACCTAGATCTTGTAATAATGCTGAATTAGATTCAACAATATCAATAACCATTGCATATAATGCCTGCTTTAACTCGGCGCATTCCTCAACTATAACCACCGACATAAGCTTTAAAACGTGCCCCTTCAACATACCACAATACGCCTCACACCCAGACCTAATAGCTGCAGGCAAATAGTTATTACATTGATTTAACTTTTCAACTAACACCATTAACTCATCTAAATCAAACTCTGCTTGTGCTATATAACCATTGATTTTATCTTCAATTAACGCTAACAATTTTAAGGCGACATCAAACTTTAGCTGTTTCATGCAAACATCAACATCCGCCAATCTTTCTGCAGCTTTTGCATAACCTTGCATAATTGATTCAGCATATAACTGAATAACCCTTTGGTTACGCTTTTCAGGAGATAAACCAGCCTCTATAAAACGACCCCTAATCAATTCTGCCAAACGAAATTTAGCCTCAGCATTACCAAGTGTCGCCGCATCCCTATAATATAAACCTGCACAAAAATAGCTCTCAAAGTCACTATCCACACCTTCAACTCTTTCATTTAAGTACATGAGGGCTAAATCAAGCATTGCCGGTACATACTTTTGCTCTACCGCCTTTTGCAGCCACTCAACTGCTTTAGCATCTCTTGCTAGATCGGGTAAGTCTGCGCCCATTGCATTTAGCTTATATTTCATCCCGATTTTATGTTGCGCCTCAGCCGAACCCTGTTCTGCAGCCTCACCATACAACCGCTCAACTTGCCTGCGGATTTCTGCATAATCCACTTCACCCGCATCATTTACAAACCTGCCCAAACCCCTCTCATACATTGATGCCAAGCAGACCTTTGCATAGATAAAGTCTTGACTTACAGCCTGTAAGCACCAGTCTATAGCCAAGTTATTTCTATCAGCTTGATCACTGACACCTAACACCTCAACCTCATCTCTATATGCCATAGCAAGCCTATATTGAGCTGATGCAAGTCCTTTTTTAGCTGCTTGTTGATACAGTGCAATCTGCGCTTGCTTGCGTTCTAGCTCACTTCCTAACTCTAACCCAGCACGCTTCTCACCATACATCCAACCTAATAGCGTTTGCGCTCTAGCACTTACCTCACCGGACATACCTGAAACACACTTCAAAAGAGACGCCGCTTTACTGTCAGATTGCTCACCACCAACACCCAACAAGTAACACAAACTTGCCGCAAATAAAGTCTCAGCTGATCGGTCACTGGTTGTCAGTAATGGCTGAAGATGAACCACCCTAACTGCCTCATCCAGCGTTGTAGTTTTATCAAATATTTTTTCAGCAGCATAGGATCCCGCTTCATAAGCATCATAAATCAGTCGCGCACCTTTCAATGGGTTACCGCTATTAACGTAACGCATATTAAACTCCCAATAGGGTTAAGTTTTGTCTAAACTATTTTAGGTGGAATATATGGGTTTTTTATGTACACGGCCATACCAGGGATTAACTTAGCTAACTTAAACCTGTATCTGCACTACCGGACAACCTGAATGGAAACGGAATTGCTCATCAGGTGATTGGATTAATTGATTTTCTACTTCAGCCAACGCACCAACACGCGCATCAATATCGAAATCACACGGCGCGAATTGGCGTGCCATTTTAAGGTAGGTGGCAAAATGACGCGCCTCAGCGGCTAATAACCCGCCGTAAAATTTCGCTAACTCATCATCCAAGTAAGGCAATAACGCACTAAAACGTTCACATGATCTGGCTTCGATAAAAGCTGCCAATAATAACGTGTCCACCAAACGATTGTGCTCAACGGTTGCTACCTGCTTATATAGTTCGCCCGCATAACGCGAAGGTGATAAGTGAGTATAAGTAACGCCACGCGCTGTCATCAGTTTTAACACTTTTTCAAAATGACGCATTTCTTCACGCGCAAAGCATGACAAACGATGTATTAAGTCAGGATATTGCGGATAACGATAAATCAAATTCATCGCCGTTGAAGCAGCCTTCTTTTCACAATGCGCATGGTCAATTAATAACAGATCGAGACGCTCAACCGCCATTTCACACCACGCTGTTGGTGTGGAGCCTAAAAGAAAATGTTGCCAACTATTCATGCGGCGGATTCTATATTATACTGTGGCAATAGTCCAAACGGAACGTAACATCATGTTTAAATCAAGAAAAAGCGATAGCCTAAGTACCAGCTACTTTATCCCAACTTATACTCGCATCATGATCAGCGATTGGTCAAACATCGCTCGATTTATTATTGAACACGCACGCCCAATGAAGGATAAGGTCAACCCTGACGAAAATCAGCAAAACTATGTTCCTAGCGAATCACAAGTCAACGATGCCCTAAATGGCCCGTTTAATGGCTACATTCACCAGTGTATTAGCGCCTTCGCTAAAATTGCACGCGTGCGTATAGAGCATACCCGAAAAGACAGTGACTTTTTTATCACCGAAGCCACTGAAAATAATCCAAATGAAATCCCCGAGCGACTACTGAAACAAACCAGCTCCGCCGAATGTGATAATTTAACAAAACAACTCAATGATAAAGTAGCCACCTATTCGCAACAATGGCGCGATGCCGCCAATCATTGGGTGTCACAAGTGCAACAACAACTAATGTCGCAAGACCTGCCATTATCCGAAATCGAGATCACCGAACTGAAAGATGACGAACCACTGTCTGATGTTTTAGATCGCTATACCGAACTCAAAGTCGAACACCCCAAGCTACCAAAAGAAATGAATTTTGCGGTGTATTACACATTAAAAACTACGCTTGCCGTGCACAGCGTTTTATCACGCCTACAAAAACCACACACCGCGAATGATATCGATAAACACATTAAACCATTGAAAAAATTATTCGTAACGATTACTGAAGAGCAAAAGCAGTTACTCGAAAACCAACAAGTCGAGATTGCTGAGATTATTGCGCCAGTGGATTACACCATCCCTAAGAAGTAAGTGAATTATGACAAGCAACTTACTCAGCATCTGCCATTAAAAACATGCGCAAATCTTCAATATTCTCATCCGTCAACTCCAACCAACGCTTAGTACGCAACGTGCTCGGCAATGACAATGGTCCAAAACGCACACGGATCAATCGACTAACACGCAAGTCCACCGCCTCAAACAATCGACGCACTACACGCTGACGCCCTTCCATCGTCACCACATGATACCAACGATTAGCACCTTCACCACCCTGAAAAACAATATGCTCAAAGCGTGCCTTACCATCCTCTAACTCAATACCAGTGGTTAAGCTTGTAGCCATATCATCCGAAACTTTACCCAGCACACGTACAGCATACTCGCGCTCAATCGTCGAAGAAGGATGCATCAATTGATTGGCTAAATCACCGTCGTTAGTAAACAACAATACCCCCGAGGTGTTAATGTCCAAACGCCCTACGGAAATCCATCGACCTGACTTTAAACGCGGCAAATGTTCAAATACTGTTTCTCGCCCCTCCGGATCATCTCGCGTACAAATTTGCCCTTCAGGCTTGTGATATAACAACACTCGCGTCTTATCATGATCAAATGCACATTCAACTAATTCACCATCCACTTCAACCTGATCTTTGTGACCAATGCTCTGACCAATCTCAGCAGGTTTACCATTCACCACAACACGACCCGTCTTAATCCACTCTTCAATCTTACGACGCGAAGCCAAACCCGTACGTGCTAACACTTTCTGTATTCTTTCTTTCATTTTCTTTACCGCTTCTTTTTATTTAATTTCTACTTCCATCCATGACGACTCAATACCTTCGCATTCTATAAACTCAGCATTTTTATTAAATATACAGTCAGTGTAACTGCTTATAGACTTCCGTGACGATTCAATATCTAAATATTCTATAAACTCAGCATTTTTATTACGCCTGTCATCCCGGCAAAAAGCTTTGTCATCCCGGCCTTGTAAGCTGTCATCCCGGCCCCCGAGCCGGGATCCAGTCTTTATTAAACATGGATCCCGGATAAATGACTTCGTCATTTTCCGGGATGACACGAATGACAATTAAGCCGCCTCTATTTCTTCCGAGCCAGAAACCTCATCTTTTACACCTGCATCTTCAGTAGACTCACTCAAATTTTCTGCTTGATTCTGGTCTGCGTCTTCTTCACTTAAGGCAGCATTTACACCTGCATCTTCAGTAGACTCACCCAAATCTTCTGCTTGATTCTGGTCTGCGTCTTCTTCACTTAAGGCAGCATTTACACCTGCATCTTCAGTAGACTCACCCAAATCTTCTGCTTGATTCTGGTCTGCGTCTTCTTCACTTAAGGCAGCATTTACACCTGCATCTTCAGTAGACTCACCCAAATCTTCTGCTTGATTCTGGTCTGCGTCTTCTTCACTGGATCCCGGCTCGGGGGCCGGGATGACAGCATCAGAATCCAAGGTGACAGTATCAGAATCTTCATCCGCCATATCTTCTGTTGAAATCACCGCTCGCTCAGTATCAGGATCATCCACCTGCTCCTGCAGCGACATATTCAATACCAATTGCTCATTTAAATCTTTTTCTTTTTGGTCCAAATCAATAATGTCTTTTAAGTCCGGCATGTCTTTTAAATGCTGCAAATCAAAATAATCTAAAAATTCTTTCGTCGTACCAAACAACGCAGGCTTACCCGGCACATCTTTATATGCCACAATCTTTACCCACTCGCGCTCTTGCAGTACCTTCATAATATGACTACTGGTACTCACACCGCGCACTTCTTCAATTTCACCACGAGTAATCGGTTGACGATAAGCAATCAATGCCAAGGTCTCTAACATCGCACGTGAAAAACGTGGCGGCTTCTTTTCCCATAATTTTTGCAAGTACGGTGCATATTCTGCTTTCGCCTGAAAACGATAACCCGATGCCACATGCGATAACTCAACACCGCGCTCCGCATAATCTTCAGTCAACAATTGCAATGCAGCACGAATTTCATCATTAGTTGGCTTATACGCCTCGTCAAATAACGCAGACAGCCGCTTTACACTCATCGCTTCACCCGAGGCAAAAATCGCCGCTTCTAATGCGGCCTTTAATGCATCCGGCGATAACACACCATGATTCAATACTGCTGCTGAGTCCTCTAATACTTCAGCCTCAACCTCTTCCATTGGAGCCTCCTCAACAAGAACGCCCTCTTCAGTATTACTCTGTTCGCTCATCACTTTCCTCACGCTCTTCTTCTGCGCCATTGCGCGCCTTAACATAAATCGGTGCAAACGCTTCCGATTGCGTCAATTCTAAAACACTGTTACGAATCAATTCCAAAATCGCAATAAAGGTGACCACCACCCCCATGCGCCCCTCTTCGACCGTAAATAAAGTTTCAAATCGACTAAAGCTGTCTGAACTCAATCGTTCCAATAATTCCGTCATGCGTGCACGAATCGATAAACCTTCCATCTGCACATGATGCGAAGTAAATAACTTAGCACGCTGCATCACATCCTTTAAGGCATTTAATATTTCATCAAACGATACCTGCGCTGGCGGCAAAATAAACTCCATCGGCGGCTTATCAGCTTCAGCCAAATAAATATCGCGCTCCATGCGTTGCAATCGACCCAAATCTTCAGCCGCTTGTTTAAAACGCTCATATTCTTGCAAACGCCGCACCAATTCAGCGCGTGGATCATCCAAGCCCTCTTCTTCAGCAGCTTCTGGCTTAGGCAATAGCATACGTGACTTAATTTCTGCCAGTGTCGCCGCCATCACCAAATACTCAGCCGCCAACTCCAAGCGCAATTCCTGCATCAAATCGATATATTCTAAATATTGACGCGTAATCTCAGCAACTGGAATGTCCAATATGTCAATATTGTGCTTTCTGATCAGATAAAGCAGCAAATCCATCGGCCCTTCGAACGCCTCAAGAAATAAGCGCAACGCATCTGGCGGAATATACAGATCGTCCGGCAACTCAGTAATCGGTTGGTCGCCCACCTTTGCCAACCAGCCGTCACTCCAATCGACCATTTGAGGAGTTTCGGTCTGCTCTGTAGGGGTATTTTCGTTAGTTTCAATCATATGGGGAATCATACCTGATTCTCGCTAAAAAGGCAGCTTAAGCACACGAAGATTTTCTTTTTTGCACAGCTATTACTTGATAGGGATAACACTGACAACATGATTTTTATTGGTCAGTTATTGTGCTAGACTGCCGCCGAGACAATGATATGAAATACAATGGGAGCAATACAATGAGACAACAACATAGAACTAACACAGTTATAGGCGCCACAATAGGTGGATCTGTTGGCGGACTAAGCTGCATCCTATGGTCAGTTTACAACCTTAGCAATGAATTCAGTAACCCAAACGCTACCCTAGCAAGAACAGTAGCTATCACCGCATACCCCATCGTTGTCGGTGCAATTATCGGCGCAACAATAGGTGGCCTTATCGGCAGATACAGCATGAGCAACCCAACAGAACAAGCCGATATCGAAAACCAAGATGGCGACGATCATCGCACCAGCCCACTTTTAGGCACACCAACACCATAAAGATAAGCGGGAGCAGAAGAATGGCAGCAGCAAATAACGTACTAACACCACACGAAATCCGAACTAATGACCATATAAACCGTGGATTTAAGGCTGGTGGAATCAGCGGTCTTGTTATCGGTGCAGTACTAACCGGCGTACTTTCAAAACAAGTATTCCCGGCTTTTTTAATGGGATTGCTCGGTGCCGCATTCGGCATGTTTACCGGTGCTGGCATTGGCGCATGCGTAGGAAACTACCAGAGCCACCACAACCCACTACCCGATGGTGACATACTGCCTGCAAACCGAGTCATATTATTGAGTTCTTTATATACAATGAACGGTGGTCATGATGCTCAACCATTACCTGTCGCTGCAATAGTGGTTCAACCTGATGTTGCAGATGCTGCTGTGCAAGCGGGTAATGGTGATGTTGATGTTGATGTTGATGTTGATGTTGAAAATGATGGTGGCAGCCCCTTCATCCAACCTCATATTTAAATAACTACCTTCTCAATAAACGAGCCCGTGGATCACCAGTCGGTGATGCGGGCTCATTATATTCGCCTTCACCACTACCGCCATCAGCAGCGCCATAACCCGGTATACCAGCACCCGGCGGTGCCGCCACCGTAATCACACAGTCATCACCATTGGTTAACTGGTGGCCACTACGTGCTGCTGCACCTACATCAATAACAACTTCATCTCTAGGCAGTGCTGGCCTTCCAGCAGTCCGCAATAAAGCCACACTAATAGCCGCTGAGCGGCCAGAACGCCTTGCACCAGCCATCAACAACAAACAGCAACTGCTGTGCTGTGCAAACTCTTCAGCCCAACGTTGAATATCAGTCCTATTCGATAATGGCGCCAACGCATCAAAAACAACCTCACCCCGAGAGACACGGGTTATATGCCTTTTGATTTGAAATATTGCCGCCTGCCTAACCATTTTATCAGTCAGAGCAGCCGACACATGCTGGGGCAGCAAATACTGCAAAATATGCAACTGAGCGCCCTTACTTAAGGCAACACGCATGTCTTTTGACGCTATATTACAAAGCAGTAAAACATTTACTGCACTACCAGAGGTTAGCATCTTTGACATCCCCTCTGGCGCACCCTGCTTCTGCATATCCGCCACTACATGATTGCGGTGTATTGTATGCAGCCTCTTCAGCTGCTTACGCCTAAATAGTTCTAGCTGTCGAAATAACTGCACATCCGCCGATAAATGTGCCGCACTTGCAGGCACTGGCAGCTCACAATCCGTCGGCTTTAAATAAGACAACACCTCAAGCTGAAGCTTGTATGGCAAACTGGGGCCACCTTTTTTTGCCGAAATATGATTAGCGAGCAGCAAGTTATTAAAGTTGTAGTCAGAAGAAGCAAGCTTGGCCTCACCCTGCGTATAAGCATAAACGTCAACCATGTCTTTTTTTGCCTTGCGCTGTCTCGCCGCAATCCGATAATTCCGATCTGCATGCCTTTCTTCACGACACGCCCTAACCCGTAACAATCCAAAGGTAACCACTAAGAGTGCAGTAACACCAAATAGCGCTTTACCAAATTCAATGCCAGCCGTTTTTTCGCTGTCTTGCGGCATGCCATTTGCGCTCGCCATAATAGCCGCACCGGTTATTTCTGAGGACACTATACTGATAAGAGGCAACAAAAAGGTCGCTGCCTGCATGAAATTATTGATAGATCGATGCCCCCACCCAGGCAATCTCACCCTGTTATCAAATTCATTAATAGCGACACCTAACACCGGTAACGCAAAGCCAAAAACCAAAGATGAGACAAACGTATTTAACACTCTTTCAGACAAGTTACGCGAGGCGCCACCAGGCAATTGACCACCTATGACTCCCGCGCCGAGAATAGAACCATACAGCTCAAACGCCGCAAACAAACCAGTAATTTTAAGCGTGTCCCTTAAAACCTTTGAACAAGAATTATTATTATCATACATATTTTTTTTCCATTACTATCAATTATCCAAATAAACGCTCACTCTATATCTCTCATAATACTACCATATTTCTAGTTTTTTTCAAAGCCTGCAAAAAGCCACCCTACTTCAGCAATTTTACATTTCATCAAAATTCCCTGTATGCCTGAGGCCCCGGCCTTTAGGCCGGAAGGAGCGCGTGCTGACAGAGACTGTCAGCTTTCATTCGCGCGGGTTTGGGAGGTGATTCAAACACCTTCCAAGCCTGAGTGCACGCAGAGCGGGTAACCTTATTGTTCAAACCACGCTCAGCCATCTTTACGCTCAAAAAGCATAAAGCACCATTTGGTCATTTAAAACCAAGTGTAATCAATAAAATAAGTCGCTGTTAATTATTTTAATGTCCACTCGATCGTACGCATTCGTTACAATGGCGTCATACCATAATCAACATTGAGAAGCCGGCGATGAGCAGAAAAGAATTAGCCCCAACCTCCAGAGAAACGAGTGTTAGCAGTGTATCAATAGGCTCATCATCTTCAGGCGCAGGTTTCGCCACACCAACACTGCCGGCGACGTTTAAAATCTATGAACCCTGCCTAACCAAACATTTTTTTGATTTACTGTCTGCGCTTATAAATGATGGCAGCAAAACAACTAACAAACTGCCAGATGGCTTCGCCACAACAGTCAAAAAGAACCTTTTAGATCAAGATCTAGCAGCTGATGCGAATGAAGTTATCGGCAATTGCATTGATGTATTGCAGGAACGAATCGACTCAAAAATAGATATCAAAATCGAACTGCCTGCAACAGCAAACTTGAATCTTCAACTGTCGCAGCTATTAAAACAAAAAATTAATTATGACGATATTGTCCGCTTTATAGAGAGCTCTGCAAAGCTCCATCAAAACCCAGACAGTCCTTACCAACCGCAATCAGTAGCCATTGACATACTTGATAGCATCATCGCTAATATGGCTATCACTATCGTGTCACCAGAAGCTATTCAACACTATAATGCAGTACGCAAACAAACCACACGCACGTCGGGCGACTTTGAACTTATGTTAGGAACAGGTGCGGTGGAAATGACTGTTGAGCACGGGTTAATTCAAGCTTATAGCCACAAACATGGCAAAATAAAAATCGATGATTTAGGAGCCACTCACAAAGCCAAAGCCAGGGCACTAGAAGTTGTACAGGCTAACATGAGCAAGCTGCAATCAAAAGCTGCTATGCATATGTCACAGAGCTTAGGTGGAATTAAATTTGGTGCTTTAGCAGCACAATATGATGCTTTAGCTGAAGAGAATAAACACCTGAAACAAGCTGCAGCGGAAACAGCACCCAGCCATGCAGTAAAACCCAGACGACCCGCCGCGGCACCACCAGTACCTTCTCGCCGTATGGCAGCTAAAGCCGCCGCTGCGCCGACAACAAGGCGAGCACCGCCACCGCGACCAGATGCCCCACAACCTGAACCTACTGCAATTGCTTTGCTAGACAGCACTATTGCTGAATTGAAAATAAAAGTTGATAAGCTGAGTGCTGAACTAGCGATTAAACAAGCTGTTATTGATGCTGCAGCAGAATCCGACTCTTTCTTTATGAGTACAATAGAACATCTTGAGAGCCAGCTGAGTACTGCTCGAAGTAAAACGCAGCAGGCTCTATGCCAAAAAGATGCGGCCAAGCTGGAGGCAAGAAAAGCAAAACTTGAAACCGAAGAAGCCAAAGGGGCGATTGCACCCTTGCAACATCAAATCACTGCATTACAAGCACAAGTCACTGAATCAGCAGCTAAGGTAGCAGCAGCAGAAGCAGAGATGGCATCATTAAAACAAACAATAGAAATATCACAAGAAGCTAAACGACCTTCTCAGTTGGCCATTGACACGAGACCATCGCCCGTATCAGCCGGAATGTTTTCTGCACCAAACACTAGCCCAACAGCCAGCATGCACAGCCCACTTTTAGCTGCACCATGCTCAACACCACCAGCCGGTCAAGACTGGATAGCCATGCTAAAACAAGATATAGAAGCTTATCGTGCCACAAGAAATAACAAGCGCTATAAAAAAGGCAAAAATGAAGGCAAGCTTATCGAGCACACCAGCAGATTTTTATGTTGGGGCGGCTTTAGCGGCTCTATTAAAATTGCAGCTGCAGATGCCTTGATCGACCTCATCGATGGTAAGCAATCAGTTTTGACTAGTGACTCAAATCATAGGCACATAAAAAAATTAAAAACCGCCTATATTAGCGCATTATCACAGTCTGGCCTGCTTAGTAAATCGAAAATATTAAATGCTGTTAGACAGCACTTACCCAAAGAAATGATTGACGCGGCACGCAATAATAAATGCTTGATTACTTTGCTGGTTAAGACCATTCAAACGGCTAACGAACATCAGGCTGCAAGCTCACGCCCGCAGGCTATTTGATACGAATATACATGAACAATGTATATACCCCGCCAATAATTAAGAATTTCAGCTGTGAGGTAAGGTTGGATGTTTAATGAAATGAAAAATGCGGAGTGTATATGAACATACATGAGCAATTTTGAATTTTATTAAACATCCAAGATTATCCACAGATGGAATTCTTAACGAAGTGTGCGGGCGGTGCCTGATGTGCAATCGATGACTTGAGTCGGTTCCACCTTACACCCACCACTATCCAGCAACACCCCGTCATACGGCGTTAGCACTTTAGCCACCTGATCAAGGTCGACGACGTATGAATCCAATGCATCCATACGCAAGGAAGCTGACATCAATGGTGCATCGATAGCCTCTAAAATGGCTGTCACGATAGGATGCGGACTAACACGCACACCAATGGTTCGCCGTTTGGGGTGCATCAATCGACGTGGCACTTGTTTAGTGGCTGGTAAGATAAACGTATAAGGACCTGGGGTTTCGGTACGCAGTAAACGAAAGGTCGCATTATCGATGATCGCAAATGACGATATTTCCGAAAGGTCTCTGCACAGTAGAGTGAAATGATGCTCGGTGGGTAGGTTACGAATACGACGTATTAAGTCAACACCGGCCTTATTATCCAGCATACAACCCAGCGCATACCCTGACACTGTTTGAAACGCGATCACCTCACCGGCTTGCAGTGCTATCATCGCCTGAGTAATCACTCGAGGGTGTGGGTTATCCGGATGTAAATACAATCTCTGCATGGTAGTCCGTTGCCAAGTTTTCCGATAAGGCACTGAATATAGACTAGGATGCGACAGGACGCAACAGTTGATTGACACTGATCAACTGTTTAAACTGTCAGTACCTATCACAAACTGATCAGAGCCTTATGCAAGCACTTCTTGATTTTTTCCCAGTTATCGCCTTTGGTGTATTTTACTTCTTATATGGCATTTATGCCGCTACTGCCGCTGCCATGGTCACCTCAGGTATACAGGTGGCTATACACTGGTTTCGGTTTCGGAAATTTGAAAAGATTCAGACCATCACTTTTCTGATGATTCTCGTGCTCGGTAGTGCCACCCTGCTGCTGCATAAATCGATCTTTATAAAATGGAAGCCTAGCGTCATTTATTGGTTATTTGCTGTAGTATTACTAGGCAGCCACTTAATGTCACCGCAACCATTAATGCAAAAATTACTGCACCAAAAAATCAAACTGAAAAATGCTATTTGGAAGCGTCTAAATATAATTTGGGCGGCATTTTTTACTGTCATGGGCTTTTTAAATATATACATGGCCTACACCTACTCAACCAAGGTATGGGTATATTTCAAAGTCATTGGCACGCTGGGCTTGACGATTATATTTATCTTTATACAAGCACTATACCTTGCCAAGCACATACAAGAAGACGATAAAGAGAAGTTAGCCAAACCATGATGACTGTTGAACAACGCCTGGCCGAGAGTGAAAAGCGCTTAGCTGGCCTAGCTCCTTCGCACTTAGCGATTACTGACGAGAGCCATAAGCACAAAGGCCACCCAGGTGCCGCAACTGGTATGAGTCATTTTCATGTCACGATTAGCGCTGACGAGCTGAACGGTAAAAATAGAGTTACTCAGCACCGCATGATTTATAATGCGCTGGGTGATTTAATTAATACTGAGTTGCATGCGGTGAGAATCACCGTCATCTAGTCTCAATCATTACTGCGAAGGTCTATGTCATCCCGGAAATTACGAAGTAATTATCCGGGATCCAGGAATAATAAAACAGAATGTTACTTACTAGAGTCGTCAGCTTTCTTAGCAGCACCGGCTTTTTTGCCGTACTTCTTATTGAAGCGTTCCACACGACCAGCGGTATCAACCATTTTCTGTTGGCCAGTATAGAATGGGTGGCACTTAGAACAAATATCAAGGTGCAACTCTTTATTCAATGTAGAGCGTGTTTCAAATGAATGACCACAACTGCAGGTCACTTTAATTTCATTGTAAGCTGGATGTATATCTGCTTGCATTAGGGTATTCCTTATCGTTCAATTTGGGCGCATGATAGCCTAGACCGACCATCAAATCAAGCGCCTAATGGGCTCATGGCCACTTCGATCACTTTGGTGCCAGCGGCCTCATCGCCACCATGCTCACTGAGGTACCGACGCCATTGCCGCGCACCAGGCATACCTTGAAACAATCCAATCAAAGGTCGAATCAAATGGCGCAGGCGGGTCCCCTGCTTGAGCTCGTGCTCCACATACGGCAAGTAGCTCCTTACCACATCAAAGCAACCAACAACATCATGATTTGATTCATAAAACTCCTGATCCACGCCTGCAAATAAATACGGATTTGAATAAGCCTCACGCCCGATCATCACCTCATCAATATGCTGCAGATGCTCACGAGTCTCATCCAGGGTATTAATGCCGCCATTAATACCGATATGCAGGCCTGAGAAGTCCCGCTTTAAGCGGTAGACCCGATCATAGTGCAATGGTGGCACTTCGCGGTTCTCACGGGGGCTCAAGCCCTTTAGCCAGGCTTTACGTGCATGGATAATGAAAGTATCACAGCCGGCTTGCTGCCATTGTTCAATCACTTCTGCCAAATAGTCATAACTATCGACATCATCGACCCCGAGGCGTGTTTTAATGGTCACGGGCACATCAACCGCTTCACGCATGGACACTATACAATTAGCGACAAGTTCTGGAAATTTCATCAAACAGGCGCCGAACATCCCGGATTGTACGCGATCGCTCGGGCAACCCACATTGAGATTTATCTCGTCATAGCCCATTTTTTCACCGATATTAGCTGCTTGCGCCAATTCAGCTGGATCACTACCACCCAACTGCAGCGCCACCGGATGCTCCGCCTGGTCATATCGCAGCAAATAATCGCGATCACCATGAATAATAGCCTTAGCCGTTAACATCTCTGTATACAACAGTGTGTGGCGCGTAATGCAGCGCATCAGCTGACGATAATGCCGATCAGTGCAATCCATCATGGGGGCCACGGAGAGGCGGCGCTGGTAAGGTGCTTTATTCATCGCCGAACTGTAACAAATATACGCACACTATGCCAATTAAGCCTTAGCAATTGATAGCTTAAAACCCAATGCACAAACTATATGCATCAATGCAGTAAGCCGGGGATTACCCGTCTTTGACAATACACGGTATAAGTTCTGTCTGTTCAATTCAGCTTGTAGCATAAAGCCATCCTTAAAAATACAAAGGTATACCGTAATCAATTCACCAGCTATAAAGAAATCGTCTTTTTTACGGGGATTCACACTATACTGGTAGGTATTATTTAAGAGTCAGCAGGAGAACAACATGTTACGCTCATCTCAACAGAAACAAGACCTTATCAAGGGCGAATTCATTATCATGGCCTCACACGCCAATGACAAAGTCGATGCCGATTGGTTAGGCAGCCCAATGAATTACTTTTTATTGGAAGCGTATATTGACCTATGCGCACCGAACTTAATTGACAAACACATCAGCCCATTAAATGGTCACACAAATCACAAACAAAACAACTTATAAGCACCAACGATAACTAAACCCCCATACTACGGCTATTCCAATAGCCGTATTTTTTTATTTGAGATTCAGGTAACATGCCGCTCACAATATCAGCAAATACAAATGTGGGAGTATTTATCATGAGCCGACTTATCGGTGATACTACTGTGTATCACGCCTTACTAGACAACGAAGACGCAGCCGAGCAACCCCTATTAACAACAACCGCAACTGCACCGCCAACACCACCAAAAATACGATTCACACTTGCTGGCCCAGACTATAAATCAGTAAGCACCTATGACGCCGACCATACCAGTCGCGACCAACATGTCTACGTTAAAACCGCTGCTCAAGTTGCTTTACTGATAAAGCGACTAGAAAAGGCACGTGAAAAGGATAAAGCCGGAATCATCCAGCAAATGCACTCACTTCTACAAGCAGCTGAAGCCTATGAAACCCTATTCGAAGAACCAGCAAGCAAAAAACAACAACAAGCCTTAAACGAAGCAAAAACACAGCAAGCAAAAGCTGAATTTTTAGTCATGACAAGAAGGGTAAGTCCGCGTGAGGATAATTTCGCTATAAGAAAAGACATTCACACCCATTTGAAATACCACTATGACCACGGAATGAAAGCGAGTGACTTTCGCACCCTACTCACTAGAAAGCAACAAGGTAAATTAGATTCCGCTGAGATTTACCTAGACGTGCATACAGTGATTGCAGCATTAGAAGAAGATAAAAAAGCGGCTAAACACGAAGTTTTTTCACCGAGACCCAGGTAATAGCTAAGGTAATGACTGGATCCCGGCTCGGAGGCCGGGATGACAACGCCAAAGACGGGATGACAGGCTTACACCTCTTCAACCATCCCCACGTCACCCTCCTCTTGATGTTTAGATTTAGTTTTATCATTACGCAATGCTTCAACAGCATCAAGATAAGCCTGATCAACATCGGCCGTCACATAGTCACCAGTAAAAATAGAATCTTCAAAACGCTCAAATGCCTCAACACCTTCATTACGCGCCTCATTTACTGCATCATAAACATCCGACAAGTCTTGATAAACCAATGCATCGGCGCCAATCAACTCCGCCACTTGATCAGATGTACGACCATGTGCAATTAACTCTTTAGCACTCGCCATATCAATACCATAGACATTAGGATTGCGTACCTCAGGTGCAGCTGAGGCAAAATAAACTTTGTTAGCACCGGCATCACGCGCCATCTGAATAATTTGCTTTGATGTTGTGCCACGTACTATCGAATCATCCACCAACAATACATTCTTACCAGCAAACTCTTGCGCAATCGCATTCAATTTCATTTTTACGGTTTTCTTACGCACACCCTGACCCGGCATAATAAACGTACGACCAATATAACGATTCTTAACAAAGCCTTCCGAGTAACGCAGACCGAGCTTATTCGCTAATGGAATTGCCGAAGTTCGAGATGTATCCGGAATCGGAATCACCACATCAATATCATGATCTGGCATCTCCTTCATAATCTTTTCCGCCAACCTTTCACCCATATTCCAACGCGCACGGTAGGCCGAAACACCATCAATAATCGAATCTGGACGCGCCAAATAAATATACTCAAAAACACAAGGCGTATAAGCCTCACCAGTTGAGCATTGTTGTTGATGCACCTTACCATCCAACGTTATCACCAACGACTGATCCGGCATCACATCACCCTGCGAAGCAAAGCCCAGCGCATCCAACGCAATACTCTCTGAAGCAATCATTGCCTCCTGCCCCGCATCCGTCTGGCGTAAGCCATACACCAAAGGACGAATCCCGTGTGGATCGCGAAATGCCACCAAACCAAAATTTTGGATCATCACGATAACCGCATAAGCGCCCTTAATGCGCCGCTTAACGCGCTTAATGGTATCAAATACAATCTGCGGTGTTAGCTCTTGAGCGCTGTGATTTTGCAGCTCATGCGCAAATACATTTAATAATACTTCTGAATCTGAGCCAGTATTTAAGTGACGTAGATCTGACTGTATTAAATCTTCGGTGAGTTGAGATGTGTTAGTTAAATTACCGTTATGTACCAAACTCAAGCCATAAGGCGAATTAACATAAAACGGCTGTGACTCTTGCGCGCTTTGCGACCCAGCCGTCGGATAGCGCACATGACCAATGCCCATCTTACCTTTGAGGCGCAACATATGTTGCTTACGAATCACATCACGCACCAAACCATTCGCTTTACGCAAATACACTCGACGATCGTCAGAGGTTAAAATGCCCGCCGCATCTTGACCGCGATGTTGCAATATCGTTAAACCATCATATAAAACTTGATTAACTGCTTGCTGTGCAATTACCCCAATAACTCCACACATAAATTCACCCTAATCCGATTCAGATTTTGTCTGTTTTTGACCTACCCACTCTGACATCCTGCTCACACGATCGGGTACATAACTATCCAGCCATTTAACTAATGGTTGCATGGTTTTAATAAGATATGATTGTGTTACCCACTCCTGATGCTTCCATGAACTCATACCAATAAACATCAAAGCCATCGCCACCACTAATACACCACGCGCAAAACCAAATAACACACCAATCAAACGATCAAATAAGCTTAGGCCCGTTTTATCAATTAGTGCACGCAATAATGCACTGATTATCATGCCGATAATAATTACCGCAATGAAAATCACTAAAAACATGACAATAAAACGAATATCTGGATTCTCAATGGCACCAGATAAAAATATCAAACCAAGCCCTTTGGAATATTTTAATCCCAACAGAATGGCAACTACCCAGACGCACAGTGAAATCGCCTCACGCACAAAACCGCGCAAGAAACTAATCAATACAGAAAAACCAACGACGATGACGATACAAATATCCGCTATCGTCATTTGATCAATCATATAGCTCATACGTGATACCTTCTAATCATGCCTTTTAAACGGTAATGCTTGCTCAATTGACTTTGTAAATTTTCAATACGGTGCCGGTTTATCTCTGGACCAACATACACCTTGTAAATAACTTTGCCATGAGAGTTTGTCGCGTGACGACTATAGGCATCGTAACCTGACTGACGTAATTTTTTCACTAGCCGCTTGGCATTAGCCGAGCTACCAAAACTGGCTAACTGCACCACCCACGCCTTACCAGCCGCTACATGTTTCTTTACTGGCTTGGTCGCTGCAACTACAGCCTTAACAGCAGCCGGCACAGGTTTTGCCACCACCACTGGTTTAACTGCAGCAACAATATCAGGCTTTGCTATTGGCGCAGCGGGCTTCGCAGCCGGGGTTGATGCAGCTGCGGCTGTTACAGCCGCGATTTGCTGCGGCGCTTCGCTCATTGCGACCTGCTGTTGAGCGGCCGGTTGCTGATTAATAGCTGCAGGTTCTGCTTGAGCAATTTGTGGCAACTGTAATTGCACCTGAGGCTTTTGCGGCACACCCGGTGCGTGATTCGACAGTGTCGCCGACGGATGAGGGTTGTTAAAGAACAAAGGTAAAAAGATTGCTAGCAAGGCCAGTAAAACTAAACCACCAATAATTCTTTGCTTAATTTGTGTACTCAAGTGCCACTCTCCGAGTTACGGGTGCCTGCAACCATTGCTTTGCCAAACCCACTGTTACAAATGAGCCATACACCAACACCGATTGCGTCACCGACAGTTCAATATCCTTACTGCACTGCTGCAGCGCTGCATCTACAGACGCCCAAGTATAACAGTTTTTAGCGCCCATGTTAGCCAGTTGTTGGCGAATGTGAGCAGCTGCGACACCGCGCTCATCCGGCAGTTCAACCACATGCCATTGCTCAACATATGGCAATAACGGTTTGAGTATTGCCGCAATATCTTTTGTTTTTAAAACACCCACCACAACACTCAAGGATGTATACCCACGGCGCTGACACTGCTTAGCCAAATACTCAGCAGAATCCGCATTATGCGCCACATCTAACACCATTGGCAATGGCTGGTTATGGCACTCAAAACGGCCAGCGAGTTGAGTATTTTTCATAGCCTGCGTCATGGCTTTAGTGTTCACGGGTAAACGCGACTGCAAGGCTTGAACAGCCGTTAATGCCGTAGCTGCATTCTGGCACTTCAATGACGGAATCGGTAGTTGCAAGCAATCATCGACGCCAAAATATTGCCAGTGATTACCCACAACACGGTAGTCAAAATCAACACCCCATTGCACCAAATGTGCACCGATGTGTTTAGCATGCTGCGCAATGCTTGCGGGTGGCTTTTGATCACCACAAATAGCAACCGCTCCCGAACGAAATATACCAGCCTTCTCAACGGCAATGGCTTCTCGTGTATGCCCCAAATGCTCGCAGTGATCCAAACCTATACTGGTAATAATCGATACATCAGCATCTAAAACATTAATCGCATCCAAACGACCACCGAGCCCCACCTCACAAATCATGACATCCGGCTTAAAATTTCTAAACGCTTGTAATGCCACTAGGGTTGTATATTCAAAATAGGTCGTATCATTACTGCCAATCACAGCATCCAATTGCTCAAAAGCTTGCATTAAAGCGCTATCACCAATCGATTCGCCATTAAGACAAATACGTTCATTAAACTTAATTAGATGCGGTGAGTAATACGAGGCCACACGGTAACCGGCCTGTAAATACATTTGTTCGATTAACTTAACACATGATCCCTTACCATTAGTACCAGCGACCAAAATCACTGGGCAATCCCACGCCAACAACTCAGCTTTTCTAGCCTGTTGTGAAATGCGCTCTAATCCAAGTTTAATTTCTTTCGGGTGGGCTGCGGTAATGTGTTCGATCCATTCTGCTAAGTCACGTGATTGATCACGACGTGACATTTAGTTCTCCTCTTGCTCCATTTCAAGTACCGGCTGCTTGGTCATTTTTGCTAATAACCGTGCAATCGTTGACTTCATTTGTCGACGATCAACAATCATGTCAATCGCTCCATGTTGTAATAAAAACTCACTGCGCTGAAAGCCATCAGGCAATGTTTGACGAATAGTTTGTTCAATCACGCGCGGCCCAGAAAAGCCAATTAACGCCTCTGGTTCAGCAATAATAATATCACCCAAAGTCGCCAAACTCGCAGACACGCCGCCCATCGTTGGATCCGTTAAGACTGAAATAAACGGGATACCGGCTTGATTTAAACGCGCAATAATCGCGGCTGTTTTTGACATTTGAAACAGTGAAAATAAGCCTTCCTGCATACGCGCACCGCCACTAGTGGCAAAACATATAAATGGCACCTTATGCTCCAACGCGTACTCCGCCCCGATAACAAAACGCTCACCAACAGCAGCACTCATTGAACCGCCTATAAAACCAAACTCAAAACAAGCAGCTACTACATCTAAACCATGCGCCTTTCCGGCAATAACAACTAAAGCTTCTTTTTCATTACTGCTTTTTACCGCTGCCGAAATGCGATCTTTATATTTTTTTGAGTCTTTGAATTTCAAACGATCGACACTAACAACGTTGGCAGCCAATTCTTGCTGTGCACTACCATCTAAAAATTGCATTAGCCGTTCGCGCGCGCCAATGCGACAAT
Organism: Coxiellaceae bacterium; assembly: GCA_029212885.1. GTDB lineage: Bacteria > Pseudomonadota > Gammaproteobacteria > Coxiellales > Coxiellaceae > JARGNX01. The sequence continues at coordinate 275,354 of JARGPC010000002.1, read as the reverse complement.
GAAACTCACACTTTGGACACACCGAAAGATTACGTTCTAATTCGGCTTTATATAAAATTGCTTGGCAATTGGGGCACTTGCTCCAAATACCTTCTGGCACCCCTTTTTTTTCAGAGGTTGAAATTTTCGGTAATATTCTTTTAAACCAACTCATAGCTTATACCTTTCTTATCACCCTGGATCCCGCATCGGGTGTGGGATGACATCATTTACAAATGATGCCAATTATAGCCATGATTAAAGCATAGTGCCATGCAAGAAAAATGGCCCAATGGGTATTTTAGGCAGACCGTACACACCCGGATAGTTAACATCAACAAGATACAGACCCGATGGAGAGGCTGTAATCCCCGCTTCACGGCGGTCCTTAGCCGCTAGCACCTCAGCCACCCAATCAGCATCACGATAACCGGAGCCAACAGCAAACAACGTGCCAACGATATTCCTCACCATATGCAACAAAAAGGCATTCGCCTCAATTTCCATAATCAATAAGTGCTTATGACGAGATATGGCCACCTCGGTAACTGTTCGAGTTGCTGTTTTAGCCTGACACCCCGCACCACGAAATGAGCTGAAGTCATGCTCACCAATCAAGTGCAGTGCCGCCTGTTGCATCTCGGCTTCATCAAGCTGCTTATGGTGCCAACCCACAGCATGACGCAATATACCCGGACGAACTTTGTAGTTATACAGAACATATCGATAACGCCTACTGGTAGCACTGTAACGCGCATGAAATTCACCATCAACATCTTGCGCCCACACAACACTTATATCCGGTGGCAAATGACTATTCGCACCAAACACCCATGCATTTTCTGTGCGATCTGCATCACTATCAAAATGGATGACTTGTTGTGTCGCATGCACACCGGCATCGGTACGCCCAGCACATGTCACTGCAACCGAGTGATTTGCCACGCAGCTTAATGCTTTTTCCACCTTGGACTGCAGCGTCGCCAACTCACCAAATTGTGCCTGCCAACCATGATAGGCAGTGCCATCGTAACGCACACCCATGGCGATACGTTTACTTTGCATGATCGTCTTTCTTAGTTATTTCAGCCAAAATATTTTGTGCTTCGGTTTTTTGTTGTTCATCACCCTTTCTAAACACTTCAGCACAAACCCCCTTGGCTGAATCATAATCTTCCATTGCCAGGTAGGCACGCGCTAAATCTAACTTAGCCGGAATGGCTTCCGATGTAGCCATGAAATCATATTCACTTTGATCTGTTGCGCGAACTACCGGTTTAGGTTGCGCTCGATTTTTTGGCCAAACAAACCAAATCAACATCAATAAAGCAGCACCACTAGCTCCCAGCCCGGCATAAAAACTACCAGCACCCCACTGCTGCTTTACACTGTCCGCCCAATTAGCGCCATGAGGCACTGCTTGGCTAAATTGTTCATGCTGCGTTTTTAGCGACTGGACTTGCTTATCAACAGACTGGATTACGCCCTGCATTTTTTGCACAGCGTTAGCCAGCTGTGCTTCTGTATCTTTCAAATTATCAATACGTTGCGATGCATTCTGCTGGTTAACCGTGATCTCTTTATTTAGCTGCATAATTTTTGACATCAATACAGCAATCTGTGAATCTGCTGCTTGAGCTACTACTTGCTTCTTATTGGTTGCATTAGGTTTTACCACTTGAATAATGCTCGGCACCTTTTTATTAGACGCCTCATCGGGAATAGCCTGCTGGTATTCCTGCGCAATGGCTGCAGATGTTAAACAACCTCCTAAGGTCAATGCCACTAAAGGGGTTTTGATCCGTTTCATTTTTTTTCCGCTCTCTTTGCTAAACCTGGTTTGGCCGCTAGTCTACCAAGCTTAGGCGTATTTTTGTAGTGATTAAAGCGGATTGCTGGTTTCGATAAACATTAAATAGGATTTTAAAAATTCACTTTTTTGTTCTTCCCAAAAAATATGACCCGCTGGCTCCAGCAATTTAAGATCAGCATTCCGTATTTTATTAGCAATCACTTCTGAGTTCTTGTAGTCCAATAATTGATCACCCTTACCTGTAATCACAAAACATGGGCAAGTGATTTTCTCTAAATCATCATAAGCGTCAAATAACCCTGTAATAGCCAGACGTCTTTCCATGCCAACTTTATCCACCGGACTATCTTTACGTATTGCAATTAAGCGTTCAATTATCTCGGGGTGCTGATCAGCATAACCAGGAGAATAAGCCACATTTGCTAATGCACGCGCTCTGTTTTCTACAGTAACGGTGTCATCAGAAGAAAATGCAACCAACGCATCTGCGGGTGTCTCCTTGATAACAGCATGTGACCAACCACCGGGCAAGCTACACCCCATCATGACAGTTTTAACTTTTTGCGGGTGACGAATACACAACGCCTGCGCAATCATACCGCCCAGCGACACCCCTAACACATGAGCTGATTCAATGCTGAGCTCATCCAATAACGCAGCAGCATCATCAGCCAACAACTCCATGGTATATTCCATATCCGGCTTATCGGTTTGGCCCGCGCCGCGCTGATCAAAATTAATCACTTGAAATTTTTCAGACAGTGGACCAATGATGCCATTAAAGCTATTTGAATCACCTTGCGCACCGTGCAGTAATAACAGCGGCTCACCTTGGCCTGTAATGCTGTAATGCAGATTGATGTTGTTTACTTTTACTGTTGGCATACCATTAAACCTATTTAGCTTTGAAAAAGGTGCGCGATTAAAACGCTGTTAAATTGTAGGGCATATATGCCGCCCATTCAAGATTACCCGCAGATCAGTAAAAAATTTCAGCTGCGCGGTAAGGTTGGACGATTAGCGCTATGAAAAAAGCGGAATGTATAAACAATACCTGAGTATTTTTGAATAGTGCTAATCGTTCAAGATTACCCGCAGATGAGATTTTTTTAGTTATTGGAGCCGGTGTCTTTAGCAATCGCGTTGCCGGCTAATGCACCACCAATAGCACCAACAGCAATACCAACCCCACTACCACCACTGATAGCACTACCAACCAATGCACCAGTTGCGCCACCCACACCGATACCGACATTTTGTCTACTGCAACCTGATAAAACGATAACTGAGAAAGCCACTGCGGTGATCATTGCGCCTGTCCTAATCTTCATCCTTATTCTCCCCATCGATTTCGATACAGGAGATTATAGATAAGTTTAAGCTAACTGCGTATCGCTAGCAGGTAACGACTTGTATTGATGTATAAAATGCATTAGCGCGACTGATAGTTGTGATTTGGGTTGTTGTGCAAATTCATGCGCTTTGCCATCACAAGTGAGCACAGTTACCTTGTTATTGTCACCACCAAAGGTTTCGCCTTCGACCAGTTGATTGGCAATAATCAAGTCGAGTCCTTTCGCCTGTAGCTTGCGTTCAGCATGCTTTAATAAATCTTGCGTCTCTAAAGCAAAGCCTGCCACAAAAGCATTAGGGAAACTGATTGACACTTCAGCCAATATATCCGGATTTTTAATTAAATTGATTGAGTCTTCTGCTACATGTTTTTTTATTTTCTGGTTAGCAACAATACTGGGCCTAAAATCGGCAACGGCGGCGGCTGCAATAAAGCCATCAGCGTCACTCATCGCAGCCATCACAGCTTGCTGCATTTGCACTGCTGATATTACATTAACCACTTCAACACCTGCCGGATTAGGCAAAGCGGTTGGCCCACTGACTAGCGTGACATGCGCACCGAGCTGTACTGCGGCATGCGCTAAGGCATAACCCATCTTACCGGAACTGTGATTAGATAAGTAACGCACCGGATCGATGGCTTCTTGTGTTGGCCCCGCGGTGATCACCCAATGCTGATCTTTTAAAATCGCTGGCTGAGACAGCTGCCGCCATTGATCAACAATCTGCTCAGGTTGCATCATGCGACCTGGCCCGACTTCACCACAAGCTTGCTCGCCTTGATCAGGACCAATAATAACAACGTCACGTTGTTGCAAACGTTGTGCATGTTCCTGGGTTACTGTATTTAACCACATCTGTTGATTCATTGCGGGTGCAATAATTACACGGCTAGTGGTGGCTAAACAAATCGTGGTTAATAAATCATTAGCCAAACCCATGCTGATTTTTGCCATGATATCCGCACTGGCCGGCGCAATGATAATATCATCAGCCCAACGTGCCAAATCAATATGCGCCATCGCATTATCGGTTTGATCATCCAATAAATCATCATAGACACGATGCGCGGTTAAGGCCTGAAAGGTCATCGGTTGAATAAAGGCTTTAGCGGCATCGGTCATTACAACCCGAACGTTATGACCTTGTTTAATTAATAAACGCACTAACTCGGCGGCTTTATAAGCCGCAATACCGCCAGTGACGCCAATTAATATGTTTTTAGTTAAGCTCATGCTTTAAGTCTACCACGATTGGTTCTAATGTTTCTTTATCTGGATCAATCATCGCATATGAGATAATAAACAGCTCATCACCCGGTTGCGCCAAGCGCGCTGCCGGTCCGTTGATGCCAATAATTTTTGAACCAGCCTCACCTTCAATCACATAGGTTTCAAAACGCTGACCATTATTCACATTAACTATTTGTACTTTTTCATTTACACGCAAACCAGCTGCTTCAATCATGTCTTTATCAATCGTAATGCTGCCGACATAAAATAATTCGGTTTGCGTGACTGTCGCATAGGCGATCTTGGATTTCATTACAGTAATTAACATCTCGATCTCACTCAATTTCTATATTATCAATCAGCCGCACGTCATCGACGAAAACGGCTGCGTAACGTCGTCCTTGATAATCTTCCACATAATCTATTTGATAGCCTGCTTCTTTTAAACTACTCCGAGTAGCCTCAATAGAACGACTTTGCTGCGATAACAGCTGAGCAAACTCACGCGCGCTATCCAGCCCCTGCTGGGACAAACGATTATTACGCGAACTTAATGCCAAGCCATGCGCATCACGCACAATGGGACAAGCAATCACTTCAATCGGCAAAAACAAAGCAGACACCATATCCTTGATCAATTGATACTGCTGATAATCTTTTTCACCAAAATACACGCGCTGCGGCTGCACCAAATTTAATAGCTTTAACACTACCGTCAACACACCATCAAAATGACCGGGTCGATGCTGACCTTCCATTTTCTGGCTGAACTTTACTTCCTTAATTTGATAGCGGTATTCCAATGGATACATATCTTGTATCGCTGGAATAAATACCATATCGACATCTAGCGCTTTTAATTGCTCGAGATCTTGTTGCAGTGTACGCGGGTATTTTTGCAAATCATCCGGATTATTAAATTGCGTTGGATTAACAAAGATCGACACCACCACTAAATCATTATCATCTTGCGCACGCTTAACCAACTCCAAATGGCCTTGGTGTAAATTACCCATGGTTGGCACAAAGCCGATCGACATATGCTGGTTATTAAAGCTTTGTCGCCATTGTTGCCATTCGGCAATTGATTTAATGATTTTAAGCATAGCAATGTTCAGGTTGTGGAAATGCTTGTGTTTGCACTTCTTGTTTATATTGATTAAACGCTTGTATTAATAAATCTTGACCACTCAAATAGCGTTTTATAAATTTACTATTAAAATCATTCAAGCCCAACATATCATGAAACACCAATACTTGGCCTGATGTTTTGGGACCCGCGCCAATTCCAATAGTCGGAATATTTAAGGCGTTAGTCACTTGCTCTGCCACTTGTTCTGGCACACATTCCAAAACTAAACAAAAACAACCGGCATCTTCTAATGCTTTTGATTGTTGCAATAACAGTTCCACGGCCTCATCACCGCGGCCTTGCACTTTATAGCCACCCAATTGATTAACCATTTGCGGCGTTAAACCCAAGTGCCCCACTACAGGCACACCCGATTCAACAATGTGTTTTACTAACTCTGTATTACCTGCAGCACCTTCTAACTTAACCGCATTAGCGCCGGCACGCATTAAACGCTCAACCGCATCCATGGTTGATGGCAACCCTTTGCGATAAGATAGAAATGGCATATCGCCAATAATAAATTTGGATTGTGCACCACGCGCGACTGCTTCGACATGCATTTCCATCATATCGACAGTAGCTTTAAGCGTGCTGTCATAACCGTATTCAACCATTGCTACGGTATCACCAACCAATAGGCAATCAATTTCAGTTTTATCTAAAATCTGTGCTGCCCAGTTGCTATAGCATGTCGACATGACTATTTTTTGACCCGCCTGTTTCGCACGCTGAAAATCTTGTATCTTTTTCATTAGCTTATCTATTCCAATATCTATAAAGCAACTGTATTCATTGGCGAAAGAATATAGAAATCACTATATGATTGCAAGGTGGGCATAAGCAACGGTAACGTACAAAATCAGCATTTATGCTTTAAATCTTAGGGCCTCTCTCTTCAGGCATTGGGGTAAATAAGTTACTCAGGTCGTCTTTAACACGGACGGTATGTACAACACCAATATCACAATCAAGAGGCAATTCAAAAACCTCAGCAGGTGGTTCGGGTATTACCGCTTTAGACTCAGCCACCTCGACTTTTGGTTTTGGCTTTGCTTTAGCTCGACGTGCGGCAATCTCCGCCAAGGCGTCACCCATCGACCTAATGGTCTCACTTGTCACACTCGGCGTCACTGAAGGTACAGAGGCTACTGGCAATGATCGAGCTAACGATACTTGATGCCACGCCTCATCATAGGCCTGTTGAAACAGCGCTTCAGCAATATCACCCCCTCCACCTAACAGCGCGTAACGTTGCGTAATCAACGACAACAACTTACTCGGGATACAGTGCTCGCATAGCGTAGCCGATTTATCCGCTTCAAAAGCTGCTAATTCAGGCCGTGGCGATGCTTCCATCAAATACTCACCGCCCTTGCAAGGCAGCGCCACCTTCCAGCGCAAGTTCATGTCATGCAAAGCAAATAGCGCATTGCATTGGCGCACTAATTCTGGATGCGTCTCATACGGGTTATCATCCAACAACCAGCAATACTGCGTCTCTGCTTGGTCGAATTTCTTTCCGGATACAATTAAACGTATCGTGTGATACATCATTTTTGTGCTGTAATGCACGGGACCTAAAATCTCTCCCGCCGGTCCTTTTTGATGGCAATGGTGGTGCCGACTATCTAAATACGAAGTTGATTCACTCATTTGTTGCAGTTGCTTATCAGGCTTACGCACATCTTCACGCGACAAACTTGAAATGGTTGAACTGATTGCAAACGCATCAATCGCTGCTACATCCGCTGGCAATGGGCGCGGACGTGATGTTATAAACAGTGTTTCAGCGCCTCTCATCTTAGCCTTACGCAAACACTCCAGGTTATCTTCACTGACAATGTGCTTGTAATACAACTGTGCACCTAAACGATCCAAGGTAATTAAATAGTCCTTGGCCAATGCTTTCAATGCTTCAGGATGCGATAGATTCTCACTCCATGTAACCAACATATTACGCAATTCTTTTTCACGCTCACCATAAGCGCCATTATCCTCCATTGCCGATAAAGCCCTATAGGCCCCATCCATTTGGCTGATACATTTCGCTGGTAATATTTCGTGATTCGAACGTAAAGCATTAAACCATCCATCCAAGCGAGCACCGTATAACTCTTGACTATGCAAGGAAGCCAATGCTGCATTTAAACCATCAAAGGTTGCTTCAGATAATCTGCCATAGCCATTTTTGAAATTCGCTACTAATTGCGACTTTAAAAAAGCAAAACGCTGCTGTGATGAACCCTCAACAGGGTAATCAGTAATATCTGCAAACAAACTGAATAAACGCTGATAGATTTGATCACAACCATGACATAAATTGGTTTCAACCACAGCCGTTAAACCAGTCAATAGAAAGGTTTCATCCATATCCGATACCACACTAACTACTCGCTCACCGGCTAAATCTTTCAGTAATGCTTCTTTATGTGCTGGCCACAACTGCCCCGCGGCCGCCAGATGAGCTTGAGTGTGCGACGCGGCATCTTTGAAATACCCCTCTAGAGAGGCGGCAAATCCTGCATCACTGGAATAGTACCGCACATGATCTTCCGCACCGACTTCCCTATAAACGGGTGCAACTTCTGTCAAACCACCACTAGCCGCATCAACACGGTAATTGGCTAAAGCTGCAATCCGATAATTTTTCTCATCGTCTAATTCATTAAAATCCAATACTGCAACAAAATCTGCCGTTGGAAAAAACCTTTCTTTGTTATGTCGCCTCATATAATGAAGCTGATCCAAAATAGTCGCAGGGTTAATGCCTGGCAAATAAATGCGTCTATCCCCCATATTGCTAGCAGAAAGACGCAACATAAATCTTGTATCACGCATTGGAGTGATAAATATTACTTGATCGCCAGCTTTAACACCGGATAAAAAACGTTGGATTCGATTACCGCTAACACGGACGCCGGCCGCCACATAAGTTGTGTCTGTCCGCAGCTCAGCTTTGAGGAAATCATGTATATCGAACACATGTACCGTAGACACTAAGACTTACTCCCAATACTGTTCTTATTTCAGTCTACGGATGTATTCTTAAGGCAATCTTAAAATACTATGCTAAGAATATGATCTAATTGTGCTTTTTTTTGCTATTGATTGAGCACTTTTTTGGTTTTTTCTTGCGCAAACAGTAATAACAAAGCCGTTATCACGCCCGTTACAGCCATCGCCGTAAAGGCAGCTGACACACCATGCCCTGTCTCTTGATACCAATAATAAAACGCAAAAGTAATTTGGCCACAAAATGCACCACCAATATGGCCAATGCCATCAGTAATCGACATACAAGTCGCGCGCACAGGCGTCGGAAAATGCTCAGCGGTAAAGGTATACATCACCGGTATAATGGCGCCAATAGAGAATGCCGCAAGAAAACCAAAAATAAGTATGATTAAAAAGCTGGTAAACCACCCTATCACCAATAAAATAACCGCCCATAATAAACTAACAACAAAACAAAACCACTTACGCTCAAAACGATCACTGGCCCAAATCGAAAACATCGAGCCAAATACAAAGCCAATCGATGATAATGACACCAGCAGTAAACTGTTTTTTAATTTAAAGCCCGCCAAGATAAATAACTTCGTATCCAACGTTAACCACGCATAATTACCCATATAATAGAATGCCCACACCAAGGCAAATAACGTCACATAACCCGTGACACCGGAACGAAATATAGATAAAAACTTATGACTATCATGCTGTTGGCTGTGAGACTCAACAATTTTTGGTTCAGGCAGTTCTGTTTGCAAGCGATGCTTTGCTTCACGCTCCAACTCCAATAGCTGCATGTAAGCCTTATGCATCTTCTTGTGCGCCACTAACCATCGGATCGATTCAGGTGTGAACAAACGCATAAACATCACCAACACACCACCCAGCCCGCCCAATATAAACATCAAACGCCAACCCCAAGGGAATTGCGGCACTAAAGCCAAACCAATAAACGGCACAAAAGCAAAGCCAACAAATGCAAAAGTGACGCAAATCGCACTATAGCGTCCACGCAGATCAGCTGGTGACAACTCACCAATATAAGTCACCACATTGGCAATCTCTGCACCAATACCCATACCAATAATAAAGCGCCAGATGATTAATTGCGTTAAATCGCTACTCGTCGCCGACAAAATCGAGCCGCCACTGAAAAACAATACCGATAGTAGCAACGCTGTCTTACGTCCCCACAAATCAGAAATCCGGCTATCCATGAATGAACCAATGATATAACCAATTAAACCACTGGTAATTGTCCAGGTTGCCGCTGCATCCGTCACATGGAATTGCTTGCTAAACACTGGAAGTGCAATGCCAATAGTGATGATATCGAAAAAACTAAAAAAGAAACCGACACCAATAATTAACAACAGCCAATACGAATAGGGCCACAACGGCAAACGATCAAGCCGCGCGAGGATTTCTTCTTTTGAAGGTATGTTTGCTTCTGTCATGACTCGTCCTTGAGTTGTTGGTGCCTACACAGTTGCTGCCGCATTACACCGGAAGATGATCACCACCAAGGTGCACAGCGCACTGCCTTGTCATTCCTGGCTTGACCAGGAATCCATGGATCCCGGATAATCGACTACGTCGATTTCCGGGATGACAAAACTAACTAAGCAGTTTGATGCTGCGGCTTTGGTAGCTCCGCTAACTGCTTCGATTTAGGGTAGCTGCTAGCCAAAACATCATAATACCTATCCGCTTGCTGTGTCATCTTTAACTTGCGGTAGCTTTTCACAGATAAAGCTAAAGCGTTAAGCACCTGCGGTGAACCTTGAAAATGCTGAATCACCGTCATCGAACGATTCAAGGCAGCCACATACGCTTTACGATCATAATAATATGTCGCTACATCCATATTATGCTTAGCAATCATATTGCGGATATACAGCATATGTAAAACCGCATTGTTACGGTATTCACTGCGCGGAAAACGCTGCACCAACTGATTAAACGCACCAAATGAAGTATTCAAATGTGACATATCACGCGCTGATGGATCAGAGCCAACCATTTTTTGTAACCATGTCATGCCTTGACGATAGTCCACCAAACCTTTCATGTAATACGCGTAATCAACATCTGGACCTTGCGGGTATAAATGGATATAACGATCAGCTGCCACCATAGCCGATACTTGATCATCATCCATATAATAAGCATAAATAATATTTAGCTGTGCTTGACGCGCAAATGCGCCGAATGGGTAAATAGCATCTAACGCCTCTAATTGCTTAACAGCGTCGCCATACTCACCATCGGCCATGTTCTTTTGGGCATCGGTATACAGTTGACGTGAGGTTTCTTTACGATAAGGCGCTAAATCATCTTTATGCGCACTGTTACCACAGCCAGTTAAGATCAAAGCCGCAAGCACTATAAGCAGTAGTTTTTTCATATTGGTCCATTCTTTATCAGTCAGAAAAAGGGGGATTATACCTGATGATATCAGTCAACACCATTCACTTATTTTTGTACACGTATCATACAAGAAAGGGGTTTCTGCTGACTTAAACGACAACAACAGACTGCTGTTGCTCAACCTAGTTTTGCTTCAAGGTCAGCGATGGACCGCCTAACTACAACACGAAAAGGAATTCAGGACTAAAACGATTGACATAATAGAAATCAAACTAAGTACCTTGACCTGATTCCAGAATGATGCAAATATTATGGCGTTTTAAAAACTGGGTACATATCGCACGGATATATCTTCATATATAATCTTTTGTACGATATTTTCTATAGTTTGAAATCGCTCATACTCTGTGTTTAATGCTGTAAAATAGAAATAATAACCCGATGCTAAATACTCTCGAAAAATTTTCAATATTTTCTTTACGGGTAAGCCATCAGCAATCGCAATATGATTACTGATTAATTCACTCCAGCTCACAACCGGCAGTTGATAATCATAATACACATCGAGATACTCTCTAAAAGATAGACCACTCAGATAATGCAATGTCACTCGCCGCGATAAGTCGAATTTACTATGGATAATGTCGATCATCGAGCTGCCCGTGAACAAGATTTTTATCGACTTATAAATATCCGCCATATTTTTAAGTTCTTGCTCCCAGTTGGAATATTTATGGATCTCATCAATGCATAGCAGCTTAGTGTTTGTCTCTTTATAAAGGTAATCTGCAACATCCAGCAAACTACTGTTAGTAAAAAAAGGCATCTCAGCTGATACATATAGCGCACTACCCGGCGCTTCTTTGTTATAGCCATCCACTATGTGCAGTTAATACGTGGTCTTGCCTATACCGCGCGATCCCAAAATACCAGTAATCGCATTATCAATGCGTAATGACTTGAAGGAAATGACTTGAAGGAATTGTCGATGGTATGAAAAAGATCGAGTGTATGATGGCACCGGAACGCCTAAGATTTATGTTGACCACACCAAACGGGCTGTATACAATCACGCCTCAATTCACTAAGGGCGCATAATGTTACTTGATACCGCCAGAGCAAAAGATACTTTTTTAACTGATCTCAACACAGAACTACAAAGAATCATGGGGTCACTCACCTTTTCTGCCACAGCGTACCGCCCCAGCTTAACTGCTAACAAAACCACACCGAGCTCTCTAGCATTCAATACTCCACGAACAATCACTAGCGAATCACCTGTTGGCATACAAAAATTAGCTTACTTGACCGAGCTATACAACAACGTTTCTCGTTCGGCATTACCTGTGGACTTAAACAAAAGCTTTATGGCAGCAGCAGCGAGTGGCGAATGTGCAGCAGCGACGAGAATTCATTCTCGACCTTAGGCAGGTGGACTGCCAGATATGACTTTGTTTCCTAACGATTCGCCAACCTACAGCTTAACAAATAACACAACATCCACTCATTGCCGGGTTTCGTCAAAACTGAGTTCAATTCTCCTGATGCCTATTTTTCACGGCTACATTTATGTGATAGCAGTATTACGACTAGTACGGGAGAGTTAACTGGTTGTGCACAAACCACTGATGGGTTTAACCTCCCATTTGGTATAGCACTTGGTGCATAAATCGAAGGGGATTATAATCCAGCGGGGCCAGGCCTAAGAACACCAGCATCAGAAGAAGAAGAAGAAGAAGAAAATTCACCAGCAACTTCATTACTACGAGCACCAGCTAACAGAGGAGTTTTTTCCTGAGCTACACAAGCGTCCGCCTTAGCAAAGCAGTCTCTAACAATAATATTGAAGGCAGCGACTTTCTCTGGCAAACACTCAACAGCGCATATCGGATCAAGCAACTCATTAACACGCACCATGAACTCACTCAGCACCGAACAAACCCGTGATAAATCATCAATAGACTCGGTTCCTACGGAGATTCTTAGCAACTTATCAGGCATCACATGTGAACTGATATGCGCAAAGCATGATTGCGAAAAGGCATAACCATCACGGGGTGAAATACCAAGCGCCTGTAAAAGTGCATCCATTCGACTTCTTATTGCATCCGCAAAGGTTGGGTATGTTTTGTGCAGATAATCAGGAAGCTTAATTCTTATGTTAATAAACGGCCATACCGTTGATATACAAGGATCCCCTTTTAGCAAGCCTTCTAGGCTTGCATCATTAACAGGGTCATCAATAAAAACACAATGCTTGTTCGAAAGCAGACTAGCGTCAAAAACTTTATCATGTAAAAAACGAACCCTCCCTTTCACCTTATCAGCCAGTACAGATATCATGCCCGTACAATCTGTCATAATTTTTGTAGCAAGATTTAACGTAGGACTAAATGGATCCATCTCAGCAATGGTATGTGTTGACACTTCATGAGATGTCAAACAAGTTAAGTGCGGAAAAATTTCAGGCCGTGCATATACGGACAGTAATCCCAGCGGGGTTTTATCGGTGCCCATATGAAATTGTTTATTTAAACTATTAGCAATCACAACCGCCAATTGCCCACCCCCAACTCTCTCCGCAAACTCCTCCAACATCCAAGTAATATGTACATCATCAAAATGACTCATGGTGTTGTCGATAACAACCACCAAAGGCTTTACTGCCTGACCTGTCATTACAACTGCATCTCTTAATTCAAATTGTTTTTCTACGAATTGATTAATATTATTGTACCTATTTTTTGTCATGCTGAGTTCAACATTATTTTCAAACGAACCCACATATATATCAACCAACAAACCTTCTGCCATGTCTTTTTCGTCCGCCGTGAACCCAGTCACACGAGACGACCCGCCAGCTGGCTTTTCAGGAATAATCTTATATAACTCACCGACACCAGGTAAATAATGGTGAGGCTTTTTGTGTAAATAAAGCGCTGAAGCAATTTCATAGTAGCTGGCATCACCAAGACAAATCAACGCCTCATCACCCGCCTTTCGTGCAGCTGTTAATGCCGATTGAATAGGTCTAAAAATAGATTGCATACCCGAACTTGTAAACGTTGAAAATTGCGGCCTTACACCCACCACGTATTCCATAAAATCAGCAGTCACCGCATTCACTTCACGCTGCTTTTCAGATAATTCTTCTGCGGAACAGCCTAATCGACTGGGAATATTCAACAATAAAATCTCATCCATGCATAAATTAATTGCCAATGTAAAATTATAATAATCCAAATCTGTTGATAGCGTTAGTAGGTCTTTGATACGACTCAATGAACGCCTAAAAACATCATCCAATTCACCTTCGACTTCTATTGCTTTCTCTTTCAACAATGTTCGAATCAATTGATAATAAAAGCCTCTTTCTTCACTCAAGTCATCTCTGTCAGTAGCGATAAGATCTAATTGCCCATCAAGATCACGCTGCAATTGAGCAGTGGTCGCTTCGATAGCAGCAGGAATATCAACATCAAAACTGTACCGGCAGTCACCAATTCTAATATCCGCATTCAACAACCCATCAAAATGTGTGAGTGAACCCACATCAGTCACGCCCGATAGGTATTTTTCAACAAAAATGTCTAGCTGCTTTTCTAAGGCTGGTAAGGCTCCACATCGCCCAGGGTAAGTTAATAGAATTTTATTAATGGCTGATTTAGAAGAGCTCTCTGAGGAGGCTTTTAAAACATGATAACGCTCTCCGCGACCATCTACCTTTTCCACTATTTGAAAATATTGTGGCGTGAGGTCATGAAGGCCCTCTGCAAAACTGTCAACCATGTGTGCGGCAATACGGCATTCTCTGTCAGGCACTTTCTCCAACAAACCTCTAAACAAACCTAAACCTAGTGTGGAGATAGGTATTGGCGCAGGTAGCCCAGGTATATCTGCTACCTTAGCTTCTTCTTGTGGCTTATCAGCAGCCGTTTCGACACAAACCAACTCAGCAAGTCTCACACCCGGGCTTTCAGCTCCATCACGGAGATATATATCAGAAAACAAATTAAAAACAGGTTTCGCATTCGCCCTTAACGTATCAAACAGTGCTCGCTTTAATAAATGAGAATAAGGCGTATCCTTAGCCGCCGCTATAGCAAGCGCCTTAGCCCGTCGCCGCACCATCAATAGAACCTCTGGATCCACTTTAGCTCTCACTGAATAACACCTATATTTATACATATCTCGACTATTTATGGTTATAAATTATACAGGCATTTACTTAAAATAAACTTAAACATAAGAATAAATTGCTATATTCAGAAACAGTTGCACACACACAAACAGTCACATACACTAGCGCCATGACAACATTCAACCAAACCATAATATTCGATCAATCCGCTGTAAATCAACGATTAGATCAAGCACTTACCGCTGCCATACCGCAATTTTCGCGCGAGCAAATCAAAGGTTGGATCAATCAAGGCAACGTTACTGATAGCAAAAAAGCTAAGCTACGTCCTCGTGACAAGGTGACTCTAGGCCAGACAGTCACTATTGAGGTGGAACTGGAGCAAACCAATAGCTGGCAAGCCGAGCCGTTGGATCTGGATATAGTTTACGAAGATGAAGATTTAATCGTTGTTAATAAACCCGCCGGTTTAATCGTTCACCCCGGTGCAGGTGTTAAAACCACTACACTGATTAATGGCCTATTGAACTACTGCTCTGCCCTCGCCGAATTGCCGCGTTGCGGCATCGTGCACCGTATCGATAAAGATACTACCGGTTTATTGGTCGTCGCCAAAAGCCAATTAGCACATCACTCACTATCTGAACAACTGCAGTCACGCAGCATGTCACGCAAATATGAAGCAATAGTAAAAGGCACACTGGTGGCCGGCGGAAAAATAGACGCGCCGATTGATCGTCACCCCAAGCACCGCACCAAAATGGCAGTGCACCCTACGGGTCGCGAAGCGATAACTAACTACCGCGTATTAGATCGCTTTAATTATTACACCCATGTTAGCGTGTCATTAGAAAGCGGTCGCACACATCAAATTCGTGTACACTTTGATAGCATGCATCACCCACTCGTCGGCGATCAGACTTATGGTATTCACACCAAACCGCCTGCTCCCAAAAGCGATGCCTTGCGTGAATACTTAAAACATTTTAAACGCCAAGCGTTACATGCCAAAGCATTAAGCCTTGTACACCCTCGCACGAATGAAACCATGCAATGGGAAATACCTTTACCACAAGATATGATAGACTTATTGACCGCATTACAGATCGAGCAAGACATCATAGAGAGGATTTAATGCCAGCAACGGATATCATTACAGCCGATTGGTCAGCACCGAAAAATATACACGCCTTTACTACCACTATCGCCCAAGGCAATATGGCTGATCACGTACCCGCTGCTACAGTCGATGTTGAAATTAATCGCCAAAATATGATTACTGCGAACCACGTACCCACTCCCGTTACTTGGCTACAACAAACACACAGCGATATCGCTATTCAACTACCATGCGATCAACAACAACCGACTGGCGACGCTAGTTATACAGAAAATCGTAATGTCACCTGTGCTGTGATGACAGCCGATTGTTTACCACTGCTTATTTGCCAACAGGACGGGCGCGAAGTCGCTGCCATCCATGCTGGCTGGCGCGGATTAATGACCGGCATTATCGATAGCACGATCAAAGCCATGAGTTCATCACCTGCTGAATTAATGGTTTGGTTGGGCCCCGCGATTGGTGCAGATGCCTTAGAACTCAATGCAGATATTCGCAATGAATTTTTAGCGGTAGACACACGCTATAATGAAGCCTTCAACCAAAACGAAGCTGGTGCTTGGTTTGCTGATATCTATTTGATGGCTCGCTTATGCTTAGGTAAATATGGCGTCACACAAATCACAGGTGGTGACTATTGCACCTATCACGATCCAGATAAATTCTATTCCTATCGTCGCCAAGGCGATAATAGCGGACGCATGGCCTCCCTCATTTGGATCGATAGCAACCGCTAATATTTGCTAAATCTATAGACAACTATACATAGCATCCCTTCGCTGGCTATCTGAGTACATTTTGATTAAAATGACAACTGCATTACAGGCAGATACATTACAATCAAACCCAGGACCGAATAAATAATGAACAAATTCAAACGATTAGCCTCTACAACTATTATCGCTTGCGGAGTAATATTTAGCTCAATTGGCCTAGCAGCATCGCATTCAAGCATCGCCTCACAAAGCAACAGCATTGCGCCGATGTTAAAAAAGACCACACCTGCCGTAGTAAATATCGTTGTGATGCAAAAAACACCGCCTTATATTCTGTCACAACTACCACCCAACCTACCTAAAAACGCGATCCCAAAAAATGTCGCTGTCGGCAGTGGTGTGATCTTCAATAAAGACAAAGGTCTAATCGTTACGAACGCGCATGTGTTAGCCCATGCAAAAATAATCGTGGTAACACTAAAAGACGGTCGCCGTTATCGCGCCCATATGGTTGCCAAAGCCGACGACTTCGATTTAGCGGTATTAAAAATCAAAGCGAAACGCTTAACCCAAATGCCATTCGCTGATTCAGATCAGTTGGAAGTCGGTGATTTTGTTGCTGCCATCGGCAGCCCGTTTGGTTTAACTCAAACAGTAACTTCAGGCGTAGTATCTGCTCTCGATCGTGATCGCCCACGTATTGAAGGTTTCCAAAGCTTTATCCAGACTGATGCACCGATTAATCCAGGCAACTCAGGTGGCGCTTTAGTGGATATGAAAGGTAAATTAGTCGGTATTAATACCGCAATTATTTCCAAAGTCGATAGCAGCGCTGGTATTGGCTTTGCGATTCCTAGCAACATGACTAGAGGCGTCATTAAACAACTATTAAAATATGGCAAAGTTGAACGTGGCATGCTCGGTGTTATGGCACAAAACATCTCAGCCGATTTAGCTTCAGCCTTAGGCCTACAATCAACCCACGGCGCCTTAGTAACTGAAATCGTACCCAACTCACCAGCTGCTAAAATTGATATTGCACCACGCGATGTGATTTTAAAATTAAACAAAAGACATATTCGCAGCGCTGATCAATTACGTAATGATTTAGGCTTAATGCATCCGGGCAGCAATATCGCCTTAACACTGAACCGTGACGGCAAAATCATGACACAACACGCCACTGTGGCGGACGTGAAAACCATGAAAGAAGAAGCTCAAGTGCCATTCTTATCCGGTTTAACTTTACGTAACTTTGATGAACTCGAGTCCAATGGTAAACACCTTAAAGGTGTAGTGATCGTCGATACTGATGATGCCAGTGGTGGTACTTTAGCCGGCCTGCAACCCGGCGATGTCATCACAGCCGTAAATAAGAAAGCCGTTACTACAACGAAGCAATTGCATCAAATCGCAGACCGCACACATAAAGATCAATTGCTACTGTCTTTAAACCGCAATAACACCGACCTATTCGCAGTAATCGATAGGTGATGGTACGAGGATCGGTATGGTTACGAAACAACGACGCACAATCATCATCACTGCCAGCAGTGCGCTTATCGCACTGCTGGCAATCAGTGCTGGCGGCGTTGTTCATGCCCGCCACAAGCACCAAAAAGATAAAGTACTGCAATTAGCGCAAGCCAATACACCAATAGTCGTTAGTGTCACAGCGGTTAAACAGATAAAAACAGCGAATAGCATACAAGCTACAGGAACACTACTGCCGATTCATACCACCACGATCACACCAAAGACCAATGGTTATATCAAAAGCATTAATTTTCATGAAGGTGATCAGGTTAAAGCCGGGCAACTACTGATTCAACTTGAAAACAGTCAAGAAAAAGGTAACTTAGCTCAAGCCAAAGCTACGCTTGGTATTCAACGCAGCAGTTATCAGCGCAATTTAAAAGCTAATAAACAACACCTGGTGGCAACACAAGACCTAAACAACATACAATCAAATTACGAAAATGCGAAAGCTGATTTGATCATGAAACAAACACTGTTTAGCCAGAAAGCATTGCGCGCCCCATTTGGCGGCACCATGGGAAAATTTTTATTAAGCGTTGGCGATTACGTTAAAGCTGGAACACCGCTCGTCACCTTAACCAATAACAACAAACTGATTGCACAATACACACTCCCGCAGCAATACATTAACCAATTGAAGATAAATCAACCGGTTGATGTCAGCCTGGCAGGCAAGCAGCAAAAAACCAAACCTACCCAAGGTGAAATTTCTTTTATCTCACAATCAATTGATGCCACATCACAAACTTTCGTAGTGCATGCCATCGTCAACAATAAAAGTCACTTATTACACCCAGGTAATTTTGTTACAATTCGGCAACAATTAGGCCAAGCCAAACAGCAGCTGATTATCCCACTGCGCAGCGTTATACGCTCGATCAGTGGCAGTAGCGTGTTTATTGCCAATAAGGGTGTTAGTCAACAAGTGAATATCACCTTAGGTGGCATTGTTGGCCCTAACGTAGTTGTAAAATCAGGCTTAAATCTTGGCGATCAAGTGATTAGTGCTGGGCAATCACAAGTCAAACCCGGCAGCCATATTAAAGTAGTCTCACCATGAGCATGTCCGAAGTCTGTATTCGACGTCCGGTTTTTTCATGTGTAATTAGCTTGGTATTAATGGTCATCGGTATTCTTTCTTTCACCCATTTATCGACACGCTATTTTCCACCCTTCGAATCACATCGCCTACGTATCGTTACCAATTACGCCGGTGCTAGTGCTAAATTGATCGAAACCAATATAACCACACCTCTAGAAAACGCTATTAGCGGCATACCCGGCATTGATACTGTCGAGTCCACGAGTACGCAGGGCAGCAGCATCATTCAAATCAAGCTAAAAGCTGACGGCAATGCCTATGACATCTCAAGCCAAGTTCGCAACAAGGTCTCACGCGCACGCCAAGAATTACCCGACGACGCGGATGACCCTGAAGTTAACTCAGGGCACGGTGATAGTGAATTGATGGACTTTGCATTCACTGACACTAGCCGCTCAACCAAGGCGGTGCAAGACTACCTCGAACGTTTCGTGGTTAACCAAATTTCGGATCTTGCAGGCGTTGCCAGCGTTGATGTCTTTGGCGCCGGAAAGTATGCCATTCGTATTCGATTAAACCCTGCCAGCATGCACGCCTACAACATCAGTGTCAGCGAAGTCATCACGGCGATACAAGACAATAATATCGAGCTCCCCGCAGGGGAAATTGATAGCAAGAACTTATACTTCCCCGTGACCGCCAAGACAGGCCTCAGCACACCGAAACAATTTGATGATATTCCGATAAAAAAAGTCAACGGCAGCCTCGTAACACTTGGTGATATCGGTAAAGCAACGCTGGGTAATGATAGCACCAGCCCCGCAATCGTTAAGTTTAATGGCAAACCCACGGTCTGGATGATGATTAATGCCACCACCGACGCCAACCCGATAAAAACAGCTAAACTGGTGCAACAAAAACTACAACTCATGGCCAGCCAGTTTCCTGCCAGCACTAAAATGCACTTGTTTTTTAACGAAGCTGATTTTATGAAAAGCAGTATTAAGGAGGTATACATCAGCATTGCTATTGCCATCTTATGTGTCATGCTGGTGATCTATTTATTCCTCGGTAATTTACGCACAGCTGTAATTCCAATTATTACCATTCCAGTATGCTTATTAAGTAGCTTTGCTGTTATGGCGTTGTTTGGTTTTAGCATTAACGTAATCACGCTACTGGCTTTAGTTTTATCCGTCGGACTTGTAGTTGATGATGCGATCGTTATGCTGGAAAACATCCACCGCTACATTGAACAAGGTGATAAACCATTTCTTGCTGCGATTGTTGGTAGCAAAGAAATCACTTTTGCTGTGGTTGCAATGACGCTCACCTTAGCCGCTGTTTATGCCCCGATTGGATTTTTGTCAGGCCATATGGCGATTATCTTTCGCTCCTTCGCCTTCACATTAGCTGGCGCTGTATTAATCTCCGGCTTTATTGCGCTAACCCTAACACCGATGATGTGCTCACGCTTGATTCCAGCACATAACAAAGAAAACCCACGCAGCTACGCGGCGAAATTGGAAGTGTGGTTTGAGTCTTTATCTAATCTGTATCGTCGCATCTTGAAAACATTATTGCAGTTCCGTTTATTAATGATAATAATTGCCATCTTGTTGGCGATTGGCGGCTACTTTCTATTTAAAACCGTTCCCAGCGAATTTGTACCACAAGATGATATCGGCCTTGTATTCTCACGAATTAATACACCGACTGGAGCCACCAACACCTTTACTGAAAACATACTCAGCAAAACACGCCATGTGATTGATGCGAACCCCGGCGTTAATAATGTTATCACCATCGCCGACAGCCACCCCGCCCCTTTCAATGCCGCATTAGTGACACTAAAACCCTACGATGAACGCAATAAAACAGCAGTTGAAATAGCCAACCAACTT
The DNA here is from genome assembly GCA_029212885.1 of Coxiellaceae bacterium. GTDB lineage: Bacteria > Pseudomonadota > Gammaproteobacteria > Coxiellales > Coxiellaceae > JARGNX01. The sequence goes on along the minus strand of JARGPC010000002.1, from coordinate 253,995 downwards.
AACCAGTCTTTTAAACAAGTGCCAGGTTTGGATGTAACAGCTTTCCCAGCCACCTTTGGCGGTAGCTCTAAAGCTCAACTGCAATTTTCAGTGATGACTGCTGGGAGTTATATTGATTTATACAACACATCACAGGTGATATTAAAAAAACTACAAAACTACCCAGGTCTAAGCCATGTCTCCAGCTCGATGAACTTTGATAGCCAGCAATATGAAATCAACGTAAAACACGACATTGCATCACAACTGCAAGTTAGCACCAAAACTATTGATCAAACCATTGCCGCATTATTTGGTGGCAATAAAGTATCGACATTTAATGTCGATGGCCGTAACTACAATGTGTATGTGCAGGCGATAGCGGGTCAACTCAGCAATATTGATCACCTTACACACCTATATGTGAACAATACCGAAGGTCAAAGTGTGCCGCTCAGTAACTTAATCACGGTAAAAAGCTTTACCGCACAACCCAGCCTTAGCCACTATAACCGCGCACGATCCATGACATTATCAGCGCAACTGGCACCACACCACACCCTGGGGCAAGTGGTTAAATATTTACAAAGCAATTTACCACAATGGCTACCTTCTTCAGATAACTACGCCTTTATGGGTAAAGCCAAAAAATTAATTGAAGCTAGCAGCAGCTCGACGATGCTATTCGCGCTAGCATTTGTATTTATTTATTTAATCTTAGCTGCACAATTTGAAAGCTTCTTAGATCCATTAATTATTTTATTTGTCGTACCACTCAGTGTAATCAGCGCTCTCGCAGCATTGAAACTGTTTGGCGGCAGTCGTAATATTTATACCGATATAGGATTGGTGACATTGATTGGCTTAATCGCAAAACACGGTATACTGATCACGCAGTTTGCTAATGAGCTGCAAAAACAAGGGATAGATATGATGGAAGCGGTATTAAAAGCCGCCGCATTACGGCTACGCCCTATCTTAATGACCACAGCAGCGATGGTATTCGGCGCGTTACCATTGGTATTCGCACAAGGTGCCAGTTCGTTATCACGCGAACAAATCGGTATTGTGATCATCAGTGGCTTGGTATTTGGAACCTTCTTCTCATTGATCTTAGTGCCGGTAGTTTATACCTATATGGCACAGTTTAAACGCTTTTGTAAACTACCGACTTAAAAACAATAAGGTTGCACGCTCTGCATGCACTCAGGTTTGGACGGTGTTTGAATCACCTCCCAAACCCGCGCGAATGACAGCTGACAGTCTCTGTCAGCACGCGCTCCTTCCGGCCTAGATGAGGTGATCGAAAATAGAGTTAATACTACAGATCAATTACCAATTAATTTCATAAGCCACTGAACGCCCTTGCCCACCCGATAACTTCAAACAACCTTTTCTCACCAAATCAGATAAGTCTCTATAAGCAGTGGCACGACTAACCCTAGTAATTCCCATGTATTTTCTTGTCGTCATACCACCGTCAAACCCATCAACACCCGCATCTAATAATTTGTTAAGCACTTTAATTTGCTTAGCGTTTAAAGTTATTTTTGCATGTCGTTGCCAAAATTGACTCTTCATGGTGATATCTTCAATTAAATCCAAAGCATTTTGAATGGCTTGTTGAAAACAACCAATAAACCACTGCAACCATGAAGTAATATCCAGATCACCAGAGCAGGCTTGTGTTAACTGCGCATAATAACTCTTGCGGTCCTGCATAATTGCTGATGACATGCTGTAATAACGCGTATCCAATTGTTCATCTTGTGATAAAGCTAAATCAACTAACGCCCTTCCTACTCGGCCATTACCATCTTCAAATGGGTGTAATAGCTCAAACCATATATGAGTCACAGCAGCACGCAACAAGCCATCTATTTCACTCGGCTGATTAAACCATTTCAGCAGTTGCTGCATTCCAGACGCTGCAGATTTTGCTGGGGGCGCATGATAGTGAATAATTTCCTTACCAGGCCTACCAGATACAATACGCATATCATCTGTTTGACGTAATTTACCCACCATAATTTTATGAATACCTGAATAGCCAGTGGGAAATAGCGAAGCTTGCCAACCTAACAATCGCTCGATTGTTAACTTTTGATCGTAAGCATGGGTAGCATTAAATAGCATATCCAACAGGCCTTCAATATATCGATTAGGTGACGATTGCATGCCTGAATGTTTTAAACCTAAACGGTTAGCAATCGACGAGCGAACACTGTCTCGATTTAAAAACTCTCCCTCGATAGCCGAAGTATCTACAGCTTCATTAGTAAGAACCGATAGATTTAACTCTTCAGCTGCCTCGTTATTAATGACATGAACAACGCCTATCAATTTGCCTTGAAGGCCTCTCGCCGCCAACAACAAAGGCGATAAAGACTTATCATCCCAAGTAAATTTCGGCCATTTTTTACTCTTCCAGACCCATTCAGTCATATCAATAACCTATTGATTATTGGAAATATGAAGCAATTATAGCATTAATCGCTTCATTTTTTGAAGCGATTAATGGGCTTAACCGCTTCAGAATGGAAAAATACTAACCAATGGGAGCTTTCAATGCCTGGAGTGCAAGCCACAAGAAAGTCTTGATGGCTACTCTGGACAAACCATTTTCTGGGCATGGGTTGGCAGCCCATTTGTCTCAGGCAGTAAATGCACAATCACAGCAAAGAAATATAATTCAACCTACGTAAACGAGTCGATAAAAGGCTTTCCTGGAAAATTTAGCCCCTCAGACCAGTGCACAAAAAGCACCATACCCTACGAGCCGGAAAGTTATGGGACACTTTCACAAGATGTAGTCGAAGGTTGCAAGTGGACGTGTACTTAGTTGTAGGTTATTTGACTGGGTCCCGGAAATCGACTGCGTCGATTTCCGGGGTGACAGTAAATAATCTACTTGAAGTTTTTAACCAAAAAGTCTTTAAAAGTTTGCGCAGCCTTGGTGAGCTTTTTGTTTTTTAGATGCACCAAATGAACCTTAGACTTAATCGGCAAACCGACCACATCTAATTTAACAATATTACGTGCATCTTTTTCCAGCATATAATCTGGCAACAAGGCAATACCAACATTATCTTGAATAGCAGCACGCACCACTTCGATATTATCAATATCTACGCAATGAATGTCAGGGTTATCTGTAAATAAGTCATACAATAAATCACCCTCGAACCAATTCTTTAAATAACGCACAAAGCGTTGATCCGCTAAATCATTCATCGGAATACGCTTCTTACTCGCTAATGGATTCTTTTTATTGGCAACAATAACATAATTAAAACTACGTAATACAGTATATGTAAGATTTTCAACTTGATACTTACGTGGTGATAATATCAAATCGATTTTATTCTCTAACAATAAATTCAACAGCAATTCACGATGTGACACATTCATGCGTAATGCCACCTTCTCATGCTGCTTTAGAAACTTCGCATAATATTGAACAGCCACCGTACCCAACGATGTGCCTACACCCACTCGCAAATCACCGGTTAATTCTTCGTCAGCATCACAAACGGTATTATTCAGGTCATTCAACACCTCATCAAAACGCCTCGCATGCCCCAACACCTTCAAACCCATATCTGTAATATGCACACGTTGACGGATGATATCGACCACGGGAACACCAAGGTGCTTTTCCATTTGTTGGATTTGCTTAGATACAGCAGGTTGCGATAAACCCAGTGATTTAGCCGCTTTACTAATGCTGCTGTATTTAGCAACTGCTGAAAAAATCTCTAATTGTCTCAATGTGATAGGCATTACTTCAACCTCGTGTTCAGTTTTTAACTCATTACCGTTTATTATAGTCTTAAGTCATAATATTTGCGATAAGTTTTTTTTATAATTTACACAACTTCTTCAACATTAACACCCTGCTTAGATGACTGTCGTCGAATAGTAGCCCCTAACTGCGATAATTTTTCTTCAATACATTCGTAACCACGATCAATATGGTAGATACGATCAATCACCGTGTTACCACTCGCCATTAAACCAGCCAACACCAGCCCTGCCGAAGCACGTAAATCAGTTGCCATCACAGGCGCCCCATTAAGCATCTCTCTACCAACGCAGTGTGCACTATTTCCTTCCAAGCTGATTCGTGCACCCATCCGTTTTAACTCATGAACATGCATAAAACGATTTTCAAAAATATTCTCAATGACTTCAGACTCTCCTTCAGCCACGACATTCATAGCCATAAATTGCGCCTGCATATCGGTCGGCAGACCAGGATAAGGCGCTGTTTCTATATCAACCGCTTTAGGCCGCTTACCCTTCATATCCAATTTAATCCAATCTTCACCTGTCTCGATTGTCGCTCCAGCATGCTTTAATTTAACCAATACTGACTCAACTATCGAAGGTGTAATATTTTTTACTAATACGGAACCACGCGTCATCGCGGCAGCTACAAGATAAGTGCCAGCCTCAATTCGATCAGGTAACACGGTATATTCATCACCATGCAACTTCTCAACGCCATCAATCACAATAGTTGGCGTACCAGCACCACTGATTTTAGCACCTAGTTGATTTAAGAAATTGGCTAAATCCACCACTTCAGGCTCTATTGCCGCATTATTAATGATGGTTTGGCCTTCAGCCAAAACTGCTGCCATCATAATATTTTCAGTACCTGTAACAGTAATACCTTTAAAACTTAATTCTGCACCTTTTAAACGACCATCAACACGTGCATTAATAAAACCATTAGCAACGGTCACTTCCGCACCCAATGCTTCCATGCCACGAATATGTAAATCTACCGGGCGCGAACCAATCGCACAGCCCCCCGGCAATGACACCTCCGCTTGACCATATCGGCCCAACAAAGGCCCCAGCACTAAAATAGAAGCACGCATGGTTTTCACTAACTCATACGGCGCACTGTATTGCGTCAAATTCACCGTATTAATTTCGATGTTCATACGCTCATCGACAGTAAACTGCCCACCCATGCGACCTAACAATTCCACCATCGTAGTAACATCATTTAAGTGCGGAATATTTTTAACCTTAATCGCCTCATCACATAAAATTGAAGCGGCCAGGATTGGCAACACAGCATTTTTTGCACCTGAAATTTTCACAGAACCTTTTAAAGGTGTTCCACCAGTAATAATTAACTTATCCATTTAAACCTCTTTCAACAAGCGGAAGTAACTTGTCTAAACCATATACGCGTGCCATATCAATCAATTCATCCGACACATTAATAAAACGACAGGCCACACCTTGCTGTTTAGCAAGGCGTAACCAACATAACATTAGGGTTAACATGGAGCTATCGTAGTCACTTAGCCCGGCAAAATCAATATCAAACGGCGCTTTAGCCAGCTGAATCTGTTTTGCTACCTGTTGCCGTACATCCATCACAGTGTCATAGCTAACAGCCTGATTAAGCGAAATTACCATCGTCATGTAATTTTACGCCCCTCTTGATCTTAAACGTGAATTCAATAATTTCAATCCACCTTGATTTAACACTGAAGAAAATTGCGAACGGTAACTGCGTACCATACTAACGTTTTCGATGCTAAAGTCGTAAATGCGCCAAGTGCCACCACGGCGAACCAAGTTATAAGTCACTGGAATTTTTTGCCCATTACGACGAACTATTAAACTGCGCACCGTCACTGTGCGTTTGTTTTGGTAACCACCGCGCAACGGATAAAAGCGTATAACGTCACCATCATAAGAAGACAAAGCCGTTGAATAAGTAGAAATCACCACATTAGTAAATAAGCTTTTAAACTGACCTCGTTGTGCACCCGATGCTTTACGCCAGTCAGGACCAACAGCAGATGCTGCCATCACACCAACATCCGCATAAGGCACTAAATTACGCTTTACTAACAAACGAATGATATTAGGATTGGATTTTAATCGCCCCTTATTTTTCTTTAGACCAGCAATCATATTATTCGCCATGCCTTGCAACATAGTAATCGGCGATTGGACCGCAAATACTAAATTAAATGAGAGCAGCAATAACAATGCTACCGCTAATTTTTTAACTCTTGAAGTAAACATAATGTTCTCCTAATTAAGTTGCTAGCGTTTGTTTCGAGGTTGTGTCTTCTTTACTATCATTATTTTTCAAGCTATACATCAGCTGGCCGATGAGGTTTTCAAGAATCATGGCAGATTGCGTAGTCTCAATTCGTTCACCTGGCTTTAACACTTGCTGCTCAAACCCCGGCGATAAACTAATGTAATTTGAACCCAGTAAGCCTTGCGTTAAAATACCAGCTGAAGTATCAATCGGAATTAAATTGTACCTATCCTTGATCAGTAAGGTGACTTTGGCACGGAAATCTTGTTCATCCAATTGTATCTTTTGTACTTGCCCTACTTTAACACCACCAATAGTGACCGGTGCACGGGGCTTTAAATCACCAATATTGTCAAACTCAGCCGTTAGGGTATAAGATTTGCTATTCCCAAACACCACCAGACCGCTGACATTAAACGCTAACGCCATTAAAGCCAACACAGCCAAAATAATAAAAATACCTACAATAAATTCAGCAGTTTTCGAAGCCACTTACCAGCCCCCCATCATAATGGACGTTAATATAAAGTCTAAACCCAACACCAATAATGAAGCGTAGACTACCGTTTTTGTCGTTGCACGACTGATACCAGCCGCATTACCCACACAATAGAAACCTTGATAGACAGCCGTCCATGTCACTACAAATCCAAACACCACACTTTTAATCACACCATTTAATATATCATCACGAAAACTAACGGCCGACTGCATGTTAGCCCAAAACGATCCATTATCAACGCCGAGCCAATCAACACCCACCATATGGCCACCATAAATAGCCGTGATATTGAATAATAAGGTTAATAATGGCAACGCAATAATCCCCGCCCAAAAACGTGGTGCAATCACACGCCATAGTGGGTCGACGGCCATCATTTCCATACAGCTTAATTGTTCAGTTGCACGCATCAACCCAATCTCTGCAGTTAGCGCAGAACCCGCCCGACCGGCAAATAACAAGGCCGTCACTACAGGCCCTAACTCTCTCACCACACTCAGCGCAATCAATTGACCCAACTCTTGGCCGGCACCAAATTTACGCAAAGTATTGTAACCTTGCAAAGCCACCACCATGCCAATAAACAATGCCGAGATCAAAACAATCGCTAACGATAAAACACCCACCTGATATAGCTGCTGCATTATCATGCGGTAACCTTGACGCACACGCGGCCGTTGAAAAATAGTCTGTAATAAAAAAATCAATGAGCGACCGAGGTGACTGCAAAAACGCACACCTCCAGTACCAACTTGATGAACTCGACTCAACACAACTCCAACTCCTTAGCATAATCTTGCGCTGGGTAATGAAACGGCACAGTGCCATCAGGTAAGCCATTTATAAATTGGTGCAAGCCAGGATCAGCACTTTGTAATAACTGTTCAGGTGAGCCATAACCCAAGACTTTGCCTTCGGATAATACGCATACGCGGTCCGCTATCATCAGTGTTTCTTTGACATCGTGCGACACCATAATCGTGGTCATTTTTAATGTATCATTCAGCTCGCGAATCAACTTCAACAGCACGCCACGACCAATTGGATCCTGGCCTGTAAAAGGCTCGTCGTACATCATGATCTCTGGATCTAGCATAATCGCTCGCGCTAATGCCACTCGTCGTGCCATACCGCCAGATAACTGACTGGTGTCCATATAGGCCGCACCACGTAAGCCTACCGCTTGCAACTTCATCAATACTAAATCGCGAATCATATCATTCGACAAATTGGTATGTTCGCGCAAAATAAAAGCGACATTTTCAAAAACATTTAAATCGGTAAATAAAGCACCTTGCTGAAATAACATCCCCATACGACGACGCAGTTGGTACAATTCATTACGTGATAAACCGATATTTGACTGACCATCGATACGCACATCACCATTTTCGGGGTGCAGTTGCGCACCAATGATATTGAGTAAGGTTGTTTTACCGGTACCACTGGGCCCCATAATGGCAGTGACTAAGCCTCGCTCTAGGCGTAGATTAATTTCTTTAAATATTTTCTTTGTTCCCCGGCTAAAACTCACTTGGGATAATTCGACCACCGGGGTATCACGCTCAGACATAAAATGGGAGTACCTATTCAAGTAGATTAAAGTTATAATACCGAAACGACTGACTCTACGCTAGTAAAAACCTATGATAACAGAACAATTAAGCGAAATTGAACAATATTGCGCCTTAGGCAAAGCCGTAATTGAAACCGAAGCAAAAGCAGTAAATGCACTGTTATCACGCATCGATGAAAAATTTGTACAAGCCTGCCAGCTACTTATTGATTGCCAAGGACGCATTGTCGTCACCGGCATGGGAAAATCTGGACATATTGGCGGGAAAATTGCAGCAACCTTTGCCAGCACTGGCACTCCCGCCTTTTTCGTACATCCCGGCGAGGCCAATCATGGCGATATGGGAATGATTACACCAAAAGATGTTGTATTGGCCATTTCCTACTCAGGCGAGTCCGATGAAATCCAAAGTTTCCTGCCACTGATTCATCGTTTTCGCATTCCGCTGATCAGTTTAACTGGCAATCCAAACTCTAGCCTAGCAAAACGCTCCAATGTACACATAGATGTTTCCGTAAACAAAGAAGCATGCCCACTTGGCTTGGCACCCACCGCCAGCACAACAGCATCCCTCGCGATGGGTGATGCATTGGCCGTCGCCTTATTAGAAAAGCGCGGCTTTACCGCTGAAGACTTTGCCCTTTACCACCCCGCCGGCTCATTAGGCAAAAGGCTACTACTGCGCGTTGATGAACTCATTCAAACCGGCGATGCCATGCCAGCAGTCACACCACAAACCTCCATCGCCGATGCTTTAGTTGAGATTACCAGCAAACGTTTAGGCATGACGACCGTTATTCATGACAACCAATTAGCCGGTATTTATACTGATGGTGACATTCGTCGCACACTGGATAAGCAAATTGATATCCACAACACACCGATTACTGAAGTGATGTCTACCAACCCAAAAACCATTACATTAGGCACGTTAGCCGTTGCAGGTCTAGAGGTTATGAGTCGCCATAAAATCACTTCACTTGTTGTCGTGGATGAGCACAACCACCCCGCCGGCGTTTTACATCTGCACGATTTACTTAAAGCGGGAGTCGCTTAGTGAGTAAAACCATTCAACTGTTAATTCTTGACGTCGATGGCGTATTAACTGATGGCAAAGTTTACCTAAGCGCCGATGGTGACGAACAAAAATGTTTTTATGTGCAAGATGGCATGGGCATGGTGAACTTAATCCGCGCTGACATTCCTATCGCTATTATTTCCGGGCGTAGCAGTGGATCTGTTACGCGACGCATGCAAGAGCTAGGTGTAAAACATGTCTTTCAAGGCATAGAAAATAAATTACCTGTATTCGAACAATTAATAAAAAAACTAAACATAAGTGCTGACCAGGTAGCTTATGTGGGTGATGACACACCCGACTTATCCATAATGCTCCACGTCGGTTATAAAATTGCGGTTGCTAATGCCGTTGCAGAAGTTCGCAGCATTGCGGACTGGATCACTCAACGCAATGGAGGAGAAGGAGCCGTACGTGAAGTGTGCGACTGGATACTGAGCAATAACAATGACTAAATCCAACCAACAACTCACCCTATGGTCAGTAATCATTGCACTATCGGCCTTAGCGGTTTACCTGATTTTTCATTCGCTCGAAAGCAACCCCACCAAACAAACATTGGCATCACACCCCGACGCCTATATGGTTAATGCCGTTTACGAAGACTATGACGATGACGGCAACTTACATGCTTTTTTAAAAAGCCCAAAGATGACCCACTTCCCTGACAAAGATAGCGCGCAATTTCTCACACCCGATGTCGTTATGTATACCGCTGCACACGTTCCATGGCACGTCACCGCCATGCACGGCCGCAGTCAACACGGCACCAGCAAAATTTTCTTGTGGGGAGACGTTGTTATTCACCAACCAACACGCCCCGGCTTACCCGAAACGACTATTAAAACTAGCCAAATGACCGTTTATCCCAATCGTCAATTTGCCGAAACCAAAAAGCCTGTTACCATTATCCGACCAGGTTCAATAACGCAAGGCATCGGCCTGAAAGCTGATTTTAAATCAGGTATTTTTCAATTACTGTCACATTCACGAGGTGAATATGCTCCGAATAGCCAGTAGTATTTTTATTATTTACCTACTAACTAATAGCGCTTACGCATTAAGCAATGATAACGAGAAACCCTATCATGTTAGTTCAAAAACCGTATTATATGATCGCACCCGACATCGCACTGTTTACACTGGTGACGTTATAGCCACACAAGGCTCAACAACTGTTACAGGGGATCGCTTAATCATATTAAGCTCACCCGACACCAACGCAGTTGAGCTATTGATTGCTCATGGTGAGCTTGCGCACTACAGCACACTACCCAACAGTGAAAAGCAAAAATTATACGCACAAGCTGAAACCATTAAATACTGGCCTCAACAAAACAAAGTATTATTAGTCAAACAAGGCAAAGTAACACAACATCACAATATCTTTACAGGCTCACTGATTTGGTATGACATCAAAAAACAAACCGTATTATCAAGCAGCAACTCAAGAAGTCATACTAAAATTGTGATACAACCCAAACACATCAATCAAATTAAAACGGCATCATCATGAGTATTTTACGCATCGAACATTTACAAAAACAATATAAAACCCGCAAAGTGGTAAAAGATGTATCGCTCACGCTAAACGATGGTGAAGTGGTTGGCTTACTCGGCCCAAACGGAGCCGGAAAAACCACCAGCTTTTACATGGTCGTAGGCTTAATCGCAGCTGACAAAGGCAAAGTGATTTTAAACGACCAGGACATTAGCCATATGGCTATGCACCAAAGAGCTCGACTAGGCATTGGCTACTTACCTCAAGAGCCATCCATTTTCCGTAAGCTTAGTGTTGCCGATAACATCATGGCAATACTAGAACTGAATCGTGAGCTCAGTCGCGAACAACGCCAACAACAACTCGACAGCTTATTATCTGAGTTACACATTAGTCACCTCAAAGACAGCATGGGTATTAGCCTATCCGGCGGTGAACGAAGACGTGTTGAAATTGCACGTGCGCTCGCTATCGAGCCCAAATTTATTTTGCTTGATGAACCTTTTGCCGGTATTGACCCCATCTCTGTGATCGACATTAAGCGCATAATTGGTCATTTACGCGATCGAGGTATTGGCGTACTCATCACTGATCACAATGTGCGCGAAACACTGGACATATGCCATCGCGCCTATATTGTGAGCGATGGCTGTATTATCGCCAGCGGTAGCCCGCAAGACGTATTAACCAATCAAACCGTTCGAGAAGTGTATCTGGGTGATGAGTTTAATCTATAAAACTGCTACAATAGCAGACTAAAAATGATGGAGAGAAATAATGAAGATAGAAATTTCAGCCCAACATATCGAACTAACCGACGCATTGCGTGAGTTTGTTGAAAAAAAACTAGCAAAACTAGACTCACATTTACACTCAATCGAAACGACACATGTTACATTAAAAATAGAAAAACATGATCAAATAGCTGAAGGGCGTGTTGTAGTGCCTGGCCACCAAATATTGGCTGAAGCACAAAGCGAAGACATGTATAAAACTGTTGATTTACTGACTGATAAATTAGTAAAACAGCTAACCAAATACAAAGAAAAACTAACTGACCACAGGTAAAGCATCGTGATGGATATACACCTTTTACTTAGCCCAGAACGCGTGGTTCGCGCTCATGAACTCAACCCAACCAAAAAACAACTATTTGAGTTGGTTAGCCACCTGATTAGTCACGGTGAGCAGCGTTCAAAGTACAAAGATATTTTAGAATCACTACTCACGCGCGAAAAGCTCGGCAGTACCAACATGGGCCATGGCGTCGCTATCCCGCACGGACGAGTAAAAGGCTTATCACATGCAATTGCTACCTTAGTCTTACTCGACCAACCGATCACTTATGATGAAAGTGAAAAGCCGGTAGATATTGTGCTTGGATTAGTTGTACCTAAAGATGCCGATGAAACACATATCGAGGCATTGTCTACACTGGCTGACCGCTTATCGAACCCTGATTATCGCCAAAGCTTACGCAAAGCGGCTAATAATAAAGACTTATACGAAGCGGCATTAGCCCCATTAAACATGGATACTTTAGTAACGGAATAAACTATGCTGCAAAAAAAATTAATGATTGTGAACAAACTTGGCTTACACGCACGTGCCGCAATGAAATTTTCTGATCTAGCCATGCGCTATCACAGCAACTGTTACATCAGCTACAACGAAAGACGAGCCGATGCGAAAAGCATTATGGAAGTTATGGTAGTTGGCGCTACCCACGGCAAAGAAGTTGAGTTGATCGTTGAAGGTGATGACGAAGAGGCTGCGCTTGCCGCTTTAGCGCAATTAATTAATGATCGATTTGGTGAAGCTGAATAATATTTATGGCCTCATTACCGGCGAACCTACTCCGCATGCTTCAGATGCTCTAGGGTCTGCTGGAGCGACCCTACCACCACCTCCGACTGCCACGCCAGCAGCAGTGGTAGCTGGAGAACCACTCGTCCAACCCGGTCGAGAAGCAGAAGCCACAGCTTCAAGCTCATTCATCTCACCATCAACCATTGAAACTACCGAGACCGGTCGTGCACAGGGATGCTTATAAACCCTCTGGGAAAAAACAGAACTTAAAGCTTGTTCTGCGTTAACTGGTCCTGCACCAGCAAACCACAACGCCATTGATGGCGCCTTATCGCTGTAGTGCATATTAGTATGCAGTGTTGCGACTGGGTCTAAGGTTTGAACTGCTGAAAATAAGTTTATAATCGGTGCCGCACTAGCCTCATCATAACCCCGAACAGCTGTTTTCAGCGCTGAACCAGGCCCAAAAGCAGGGGCGATATCATCCAAATAGGCTACGATATTTGAAGGATAAGCCACTATAGGTTTGCCTGCAGCTTCCTTTTTAATACTCTCCATCACAGTAGGATCACACCAACTGGCCAGCTTTACATCAGCATCTTGAATAAGCTGTTTTATTACCTCAAAATTTTCACCACCAGGACCTAACATCTTACGCATTGCATCAATAACACCGGGAGTCGGGCTACCAGGGCCATCACCATCAAAGCTATGCTTACTACCATCAAGACACTCAGCAATACACGCTTCTCTAATTGAAGCTACTCTACCTAGCAAATCACTTGCAGACGACGCATCAGCGGTAGCGCCTTTTAACTTTTGCCAAAACGATACTACTTTACGGCTATTATCAACCACCACAATGCTTGGCTTAACATCACTTGTTGCACGCAATTCTAGAGCGAGTTTTACATTCTGCAATATCGATGTGCCCACCAAAACAAAATCAGTAGCCTGTTTAAATTCGGCAGGAACGGCAATAAACTGCTCATTACCAGCAGGAAAGGCTTTGGCATCCGTTATGTGACTCGCAACAGCTCGCTGAAAGCTTTCAAATGGGGATGAGCTGTCAGTAATCGCACTTTGTAAATCAAGTAGCCCCTGACGGTACCTATCCGACTTTAACCAACGGCTAGGAAACGCTTTTATGGCATTTGATAAATTGGTATTTAACGCATCAAGATCTGCTGATTGCTTTATTGCTTCCCAAAACTCAGTCTTAGCCATCACGTTCGTGGTATCTTTCTTTTTACTACCGCCAGGATTGACAGAAACATCGCTCGTTATATATGAATCGATTGTTCGAACCGATGCTTCGACAGAACTCGCTCTAGACATAATATTTCTCATACAGAATTTATATCTAGATATTTTACCTAATGCAGATGAACAAAGCCTTAAGCAACTCGCCCAGCACGCAATAAAAAACCACCATTAATCATATTACTAGAATATCAACCATAAACTAGGCGCCTTTTAACAAGGCTGCACCATAGTGCAACCAATCCTTTAAGCGGTGCTCAACCTTACTTTCGATACTCTCATCAGCCTTTTTATCCGCCTGAACTTTTTGCGCTGAGTTATCAGCAACGCTGGCATGGCTACTCGCATCAGCCAATGTACTGCTAGTTGCCGCTTGAGCCGTCTGGGTGTTACCAGGTTTATCCGCCGCGTAAGCAGTAGGTAAAACTGAAGTGAGTAATATAACTGCACAGAATGTGGTTACATGCTTCATCGACCTTCCTTGATCTTGGTGAGTGTTGATATGATTGTATCGGGAGTTTTTGGATTTGTCATCTTGGCACTGCTTGACACTGCACCCAGCAAATAATGGATCTATTGGGCGACACCGGTGTGGGAGCCTTCGTGCGCGCAGCGCTAGCGAGCACACCAAGGCTGTCCGCAATGACAATTAAGAACCGGCAACCTGCATATTATCAACCAGAACTGAACCACACAGCACAGAACTGCTGTGATCGATATCATTCGCCATCAGTGTGAGGCCAGCAAACATGTTCTGCAGCGTTGAAGCGATAGTGATCTCCTCAACAGCATGCTGAATCTCACCATTTTCTACCCAATAACCAAAAGCACCACGCGAGTAATCACCGGTAACAATATTGATACCCTGCCCCATTAACTCAGTCACCAATAAACCAGTACCCATTTGTTTAAGTAAATCATCAAAGCTTACGGTCGGCATTTCCAGCACACAATTATAAACACCACCGGCATTACCTGTAGTTTGCAGATCCAAACGCCTGGCAGAGTAATGACTTAAGGCATAGCTAGCTAATACCCCCTGATCAATATAATCAATCGGCTGGGTTTTCACGCCATCACTATCAAATGCCGCACTACCAATCGCTGAAACAATATGTGGCTGCTGACTAATCGTCACATCGTCACGAAATAATTTTTTACCCATCGCATCACACAAAAAGGAACTCTGTTGATACAATGCCGAACCACTAATCGCACTGACAAAATGACCTAATAACGATTTAGCTGTGCGATGATTGAATATCACAGGATAATTACCGGTAGGAATTTGCCTGGCCGCTAATCGGCTCACAGTATTCTGCGCCGCTGCTTTTGCTATTGAATCGTAATCCTTTAGCGCATTAGCATTGCGTGCCTTTGTGTAATCATAATCACGCTGCATACCGCCATCCAAATTTTGCGCGATCAAACTACAGCTCACCGAGTGTAGGCTCGATTTATAGTTAACTAAAAGCTCATGACTATTGCCATACCAGTGTTCACCATCATAACTACTGATATTGACACCTTCTGATTGACTTATGCGTGCATCTGCACGCAAAGCAACTTGCTCACAACCTAAAGCTTGCTCAATAGCATCCGCTGGTGTCATTGCCCAATGATGATAAAGCTGTAAGTCAGGCACATCGAAAGCCATCAATTCACGCTCAGCCAATCCAGCACATGGATCTTGCTCAGCGAATTTAACGATACTTAAAGCTTTTTGAAACAATTGTTCACAGGCTTTAGTTGAAACATCCGAACTATTCACATGAGCCACACGCTGATCCTTGTACAAGCTCAAACCGAGACTTTGCCCCGAATGATGCTCAACTGTTTCAACGTCAGCATTACGCACATCAACAGAAAAGCCGCGGTCAATATCAAAACTGACCTCGGCTGTTGCTTGATTTTTTTTAGCTAATGATAACAGAAGCTCGATATTATCCTTCAATGACAATGCGCCTCGTCTTGGCCATCTTTTTTGCCACCTTTTGATTTACCGGCACCTTTAAGTGTGCGATTAATCTTTTCGATACCTTTTTGCTCCGGCAAACGCTGTAAAGCAAGCTCAAACACTTGATCTATCCATTTCACAGGATGAACTTCCAGCCCTTCCAACACTTCATCAGGTATTTCTTTAAGGTCACGTTTGTTTTCATCAGGAATAATCACGTGCTTAATACCACCACGCAATGCCGCCAATAGCTTTTCTTTTAAACCGCCAATCGGTAACACTTCACCACGTAGAGTAATTTCACCCGTCATCGCCACATCGGCTCGTACCGGAATTTGTGTAATCGCAGATACCAGCGCCGTACACATAGCACCACCAGCACTTGGGCCATCTTTTGGTGTTGCACCTTCTGGTACGTGAACATGAAAATCATGTTGCTGATAAAAGTCAGCACTCAAACCCCAAACAACACTGCGGCTTCTAACAACCGTCATCGCGGCTTGAATCGATTCAGTCATCACATCACCCAAGCTACCGGTATAACTTGATTTACCCCTACCCGGCACCACTTGCGCTTCAATCGTTAATATGTCACCGCCCACCTGTGTCCAGGCCAACCCCGTGACTTGACCGACTTGATCATGATCCTCTGCTAATCCAAAGCGATATTTTTTCACTCCTAAATAATCCTCGATATTCTTAGCAGTAATCTTTCGCTTCTTAGCTTTTTCATCCTCATCAAGCAATAATTCCTTTACCACTTTACGACAAATTTTAGCAATTTCGCGTTCCAAGTTACGCACCCCGGCTTCACGCGTATAACTGCGCACTATCTCACGAAAAGCATCTTCAGAAACACTGATCTCACCTTTCTTAAGACCGCTGTTTTCCATTTGTCGTGGCAATAAATATTTCGTTGCGATATTTAGCTTTTCACTTTCGGTATAACCGGATAAATGAATCACCTCCATCCGATCCAATAACGCTGGTGGTATATTCATTGAGTTGGATGTTGCAATAAACATCACATCCGATAAGTCATAATCAACCTCTAGATAATGATCATTAAAGGTATCATTTTGTTCAGGGTCCAACACCTCCAACAATGCAGAAGCAGGATCACCACGAAAGTCCATCGCCATCTTGTCGACTTCATCCAACATAAATAATGGGTTACGTACTTTCACCTTAGCGAGCTTTTGCAATACCTTACCTGGCAATGCACCAATATAGGTACGACGATGACCACGAATTTCTGCTTCATCGCGCACGCCACCTAATGAAATACGTGCAAATTCACGCCCTGTCGCATTAGCAATCGATTGGCCTAATGATGTCTTACCAACACCCGGAGGTCCAACCAAACACAAAATAGGTCCTTTAAGCTTTTTCACACGGTGCTGCACAGCTAAATATTCTAAAATACGTTCTTTTACTTTCTCTAGCCCATAGTGATCTTCTTCTAATACACTTTCGGCTTTTTTAAGGCTTTTATTCACCTTGGATTTTTTCTTCCAAGGCACTTTAACCAACCAATCCAGATAGTTACGGCAGACCGTCGCTTCTGCAGACATCGGTGACATCATTTTTAATTTTTTTAATTCCGCTTCCGCTTTTTCTTTCGCTTCCTCTGGTAGACCTGCTTTTTCGATTTTCTTTTCAAGGTCAGCTAACTCATCAAAACCAGCACCTTCATCAATCTCACCGAGTTCACTTTGAATCGCTTTAATTTTTTCACTAAGGTAATATTGGCGTTGGTTTTTTTCAACTTGTGTTTTTACTCGACCTTGAATGCGCTTTTCAACATCCATCAAGTCTAGCTCTTCGATCAATAAAGCATGCAGTCCATCCAGACGCTCTTTCGGATCAATGGTTTCTAATAGTTTTTGACGTGACTCAATCTTAGTGGTCATATGTGCAGCAATACTATCCGCTAAACGGCCCGGGTCATCGATACTACCCAACGAAACAACAACCTCCGTTGGAATCTTATTATTCACTTTCACCAGCTCTTCGAACTTACCCATAACGCTGCGCTTATAAATATCAAGCTCACGATTCTCTTCAGCATCAAACTTATCAAGCATTTCAACGTCTGCTTCATAGGCCTCATCTTTAACCGCAAAATCCTTAATACGTGCGCGGCAAGAGCCTTCAACCAACACTTTAATCGTGCCATCAGGAAGTCGTAACAGTTGTAAAATAGTGGCGACCGTACCTATCTCATAAACGTCTTTTTTTTCAGGTTTATCTGTTTTTGCATCACGCTGAGTGATTAATAAGACTTGCTTGTCCTTAGCCATCGCATTATCAAGCGCATTGATCGATTCTGTTCGACCGACGAATAATGGAATGACCATAAAGGGGTAAATAACCACGTCGCGCAGCGGCATTGCAGGAATGGTGGTGACAGGTTTCTTAGTTGTCATATGGTTACCTTATTGCTGATTATAAAAAGATACCAAACATTTACTCGTCGTCTGGAACTGCCTTGTCGTGTAACTTGTCCTTATTACCTTTGAATACATACAACGGTTTTGACTCACTTTTAACTACACCCACATCTATCACTACTTTTTCGATGTCATCGATTGATGGTAGCTCATACATGATATCCAGCAAGGTATGTTCCATAATCGAACGCAGTCCACGCGCACCCGATTTACGTTTAATCGCTTGCTTAGCAATTTCATGTAACGCTTCATTGCGAAAATCTAATTTTACATCTTCTAATTCAAATAATTTTTGGTACTGCTTAGTCAATGCATTGCGAGGTTCGGTTAAAATATTCACCAAACTCGCTTCATCGAGCTCATCTAATAAGGCGATAACTGGCAAACGACCAATAAACTCTGGAATCAAACCAAAGCGTATCAAGTCTTGCGGCTCAACCTTATCCATTAATTCTGTAGCGGTTAATGCTTCATCTTTATCTCGCACTTCAGCAGAAAAACCAATCGTGCTTTCTTCAGTACGCTGGCGCACAATTTTATGCAAATCCGCAAATGCCCCGCCACAAATAAATAAAATATTAGAAGTATCTACTTGCAAGTATTCTTGCTGTGGGTGCTTACGGCCACCTTGTGGTGGGATAGCTGCAACCGTGCCTTCAATAAGTTTTAACAGTGCTTGTTGCACACCTTCACCCGATACATCTCGCGTTAATGACGGACTATCGGATTTACGTGCAATTTTATCGATCTCATCGATATAGATAATGCCTGTTTGTGCTTTTTCCACATCGTAGTTACAACGTTGCAGTAATTTTTGCACAATATTTTCAACATCTTCACCAACATAACCCGCTTCGGTTAATGTTGTCGCATCAGCAATGGCAAATGGCACATTCAAGACGCGCGCTAAAGTTTGCGCTAACAAAGTTTTACCTGAACCCGTTGGTCCAATCAAAAGAATATTACTTTTGCTAAGCTCAACATCATCGGTAGTGACTTTAGCATTTAAACGCTTGTAATGATTATATACAGCGACAGATAACACACGCTTGGCAAACTCCTGACCAATAACATAGTCATCGAGTTTCTTATGAATTTCACCAGGAATCGGCAACTTTTGTGCACCTTCAGCATCCTGCGCATTTTCTTCTTCGCGGATAATATCATTGCATAGGTCTACACATTCATTACAAACAAATACCGATGGTCCTGCGATTAGTTTTTTGACTTCGTGCTGGCTCTTCCCACAAAACGAACAGTACAGCGCTTGTTCGCCTTCCTGATCATTGCTGTTATCACTCATTATTTAACCTCGTTACCTTATCTATATATCAGTTTAACTGTTATAGCACTAACTATAAACCCTTCACCTTAATATTGGGACTCACTGGTTCATTTCAATACTCTATGCAAAACATTTTTTGTTTAATTAATGGAAAAACAGAGGGTTGTAATTTGTCATGCCAGACTTGACCTTGGACCCCGGATCAAGTCCGGGGTGACAAGTGAATCAGTGATAACCGGTGTTAAACCTTTTCGGTTTCCTTAACCTCAGATTTACTGCGCGGTGCAAACACGCTATCGATCAAACCATATTCTTTAGCTGCTTCAGCATCCATAAAGTTGTCACGATTGGTGTCTACTTCCAGAGTCTCGATAGGTTTATTACAGTGTTTGGCTAAAATTTGGTTCAACATATCACTAATACGTTGCGTTTCTTTCGCATGTATCTGAATATCCGTACCTTGTCCTTGATAGCCGCCTAACACTTGATGAATCATAACCGTTGCATGTGGTAATGCGGCACGTTTACCCGCAGCACCACCAGCTAGCAATAATGAACCAGCGCTGCATGCCTGACCAATACACAATGTGCTGACATCACACTTTATAAACTGCATGGTGTCGTAAATAGCCATTCCAGCCGTTACTACGCCACCCGGTGAGTTAATGTACATTGAAATATCTTTATTTGGATTTTCTGATTCCAAAAATAGCAGCTGCGCGACAATCAAATTAGCCATATGCTCTTCGATTGGACCAACAACAAAGACAATGCGATCTTTCAGTAGTCGTGAATAGATATCATATGCACGTTCACCACGCGATGATTGCTCTACCACCATAGGAACTAAATTAGCTTGATGTGACATCATTGTCTTAGTCATTGTGCTCTCCTGATTTATTCTTTGTTATCCGCTTTATCATCTTTTTTCGGCGGATTCATTACTTCATCATAAGTCGCTTGCTTTTGATTCACAACCATTTTCTCTAACAAACGATCAACTGCTATATCTTCGATCACAGCTGATTCAACTTCACTCAATGATTCACGATTGCGGTAATACCACTCAACCACTTTCTCTGGTTCAGGGTACATAGAAGCAATCTCATCCACACGCGCTCTAATCATATCTTGATCAGGCTTGATTTCGAACTTCTTAATGACTTCAGCTAACAACAAGCCCAACTTAACACGCTTGCTGGCTTCTTCCATGTACGGTTCTTTTGGCAAGTTTAATTTGCTCAAGTCCAAATCTTTAATTTGTTGGCCGCCACTCATTTGCTGTAAGGCCATTTGTTGCAGATGCTTAACTTCTTCATCTACCAACGATTCAGGCACTAAAATTTCGTTTTTAGCTAGCAGTTGATTCAATACTTCTTCTTTACGCTTTTGCAATAAAGCTCGCTTCAGCTCATTAACCATGTTGTCTTTGGCTTTTTCGCGCAGCTTTTCAGCACCGCCTTCAACACCCAGCTTTTCAGCTAACTTATCATCATCTTCAACAGGTTGTTGCACTAACACCTTGTTAACTTTAACTTTAAATTCTGTTGGCTTACCTGCCAACTCTTTAGCATGATAGTCTTCAGGGAAGCTAACATTAATAGTGGTTTCATCACCGTGTGAACAAGCCAATAATTGGTCTTCGAAACCAGGAATCATACTATTACTGCCCAGTTCTAAATCAAAACCTTCAGCTTTACCACCTTCAAACGCTTCGCCATCAATAAAGCCTTCAAAGTTAATGTTCACTTTATTACCGCGCTGAGCCGGTTGCTCACTTAAGATCCATTCAGCATTTTGTTCACGCAGCTTGTCCATCATTGTATCGATGTCACTGTCTTGCACTTCGGCTTGTAGCTCTTCAACCTTTTCGTTATCCAAGGTTTGAAGCTCTACCTCAGGATACGTTTCGTATTTTACTACGAACTCGAACACTTCACCCTTCTTGTACTCACCCAATGGTTCAACTTGTGGCATACCGGCAATTTTGATTTCGTTGTCTTCAACGGCTTTACGGAATGAGGATTCTAATACTTCACCCAATACATCTTGGCGGATCTGCGCGCCATATTTTTGCTCAATCACGTTTGCGGGGACTTTACCTTTTCTGAAACCAGGAATATCTGCTTGTTTAGCTGCTTTTTTTACATTTTCCGCATATTTATTGTCAATCATATCGGCAGGTAACGATACCTTAAGACGACGTGAAAGACCTTCTAAATTCTCAACCGATACTTGCATACTAATCAACCTCTTAGGCTTAATGGTTTTATATATCTATATATATAGTGTGGTACGAGAGGAGAGACTCGAACTCTCACGGGTTACCCCACTGGAACCTAAATCCAGCGCGTCTACCAATTCCGCCACTCTCGCACGGGGCATGAAAAATAGTCCGACATTCTAGCGCTATCTACCTAAGGACACAAGTAAAATTATTGCTACATTAAATTACGACACCTAAAAGAATAGCGACATGAGAATTGCGACTAAGAATAGAGCCCCCAGCAACATACTGACGGCCGCTAACGGTAATGGCACACGGAATTGTCGTTCAGCATTTGCTTCACGGCGACGCAAAACAAACAACGATGCAAAGATCATTAAATACATTAACACCGCACCCAACACAGATACCGTAACCAACCATTTAGCAATAGTGGCAGACATCGCCAGTATGATAGCCAAAACACCGGGCACCAATAACGCTTGTGTAGGTATATCACGCGCAGACAAACGTGAAAACTTTTTCGGCAAATGATGTGCACGACTCATAGCAAATACCTGGCGAGAATAAGCCATAGTAATACCGTTTAAACTAGCAAACAATCCAAACAAACCTAAAATCACTACCAGGCTAGCTGCAAAGTGTGCCGTAGGCGTCGGGATTTGCAGCAATGCAGAGGGCAAAGGGGAGTCTGTGGTAGCCGCCAGCTGGCCACTGAGAAACATCGTGATCGTAACCGTAGCAAGCGTACAAATAATTAAAGTCACCAAAGCCGCAATAAACCCTTTAATGATTGTACGCGTTGGGTCTTGCAACTCCTCTGCTGTCATCACCCCACCTTCAATCGCGAGAAATAGCCAAATCGCAAACGGAATCACGTGCATGACTTCTGTAAAACTTAATGAATGATCAATATTTTTAATTTGCTGCCATTGCACATAATGACCACCGACGACATAAAAGACCACCAATCCGCACAGCGCCAGTATGGTCGCCACCAACTCAATGCGCGCCATATTTTCAACTTTAAAACAGTTAATAGCTAACACCAATACCAAAACTAAAAACGTTAGCATTTTACTCGAAAAAGCCGGCACTAATAAATGCATGTAGTGCCCCATCGATACAGCAATGGCTGGCACCGCAAACAAAAACTCCAACAGACAGAACCAACCAGTAATAGCGCCCACGCGCGGACCAAAAGCATGAGTTGCATATTCACTAGGGCCGCCAGATGATGGGATAAAACTGGCCAACTCGGCACAGGTCAGCGTCAATCCGGTATAAAAAATCACCACCAAAAAAACGCCATAAAAAAAGCTGCTCAACTGGGTAATTAAGCCAACACCATAACTCCAACCAAAATATTGGCCAGAAATCACCATGCCAACCATCAAAGCCCATAATTTGAGTGGCGTAAGCGCTTTATGCAGGTGTTGTTGCGTATTCAAATGAAACTATTCCGGTAATACATGCCAATACGTTTTTGGCGAGGTCACTTCAAACATATGCTTAGCCAGACCACCCAGAAATTCTTGCATTTCCTCAGTCGCATTATGATTTTCAAATGCAACTTCACTCTCCCACTCCGAATACATCATAAATTCACAGGGGTTGTGCAAAGATTGATGCACATTATAAGTTTTACAACCGGCATTCTGTCGCGAATGCTTCATCATTCGCTCCATATAATCTTTAACGTATTCCTTCATATCCTCAGGCGAAATACCCGCCACCATAACAACAAATGATCCTTGAGCCATTATTTTGTCCTTTTCTGCCTGCAATACAACTAAGTGCATGATAGCAAGGAATATTGTATTACAACAGCTATTCCCGCTTTGGCGAGCAGGAATATCCAATATTTCGCTTTTAATGGTTATTTAGTTATATCTGCATTGTATAGCGTCCATAACGTGTGTATTATATGTGCAATCTTAAAATTATTCGTGCGAGCAAAAAAATGAAATACGCAGAGATTCTTACCAAACAAGACGAAGACATGCTGGGTGACAAGGAAAGTATATTTTTCTATCTACGAAAGAAACAAGCCATCTCCCCCCTCACGTACGGCTTAAAATTTCATTTAAGCATAAAGGCCGATCAGGTAGAAGCCGCATGGGATTGCATCGAGGACCTATTAATCGATGATGACTCACCATTTGATAGCCTTAAAGTCATAGACACCAGCGAGAGCTGCGACGACTCAGAAGGCGGTGAAGAAAAACAACGCATGTTACGACTAACACAAGGCATACAGTTTACGCTTTACGTGCATGGCCATGCCACACAACCCACAATAAGTGAAACCAAACTGGCTGATATCGCCAAATTATTACAGGCAATCGATACACGCTTAGCCGATGCCGGCATCGAGCCTGGCATCATACCAACCTCCGATCACCCAATGAGTCGCTATGTCTCCGCACGCTATGCCACTAACGACAGCTTATATATTGATGGCTTACACAGCACCGGTGAGCACAACTGGCGCATCGCTAAAGAAATCGAAGCGATTGCCTCACAAAATGCTTGGCCGATTGAGCCCATCCGTGCATTTGACCCCACAGCAGCTATAAGCTTTCACCACTTAATCGGTTGGCATGAGATATTACAGCAAGAATCACGCGGTTGGCTGACTGCCACTCAACAACAAAGCCTTTTAGCACAAAGCCGATTGGTTTTAGATAGCATCGTTAATTCATCTGACCCTACCATGACAGATTTTGAAAGATTAACCACGCTTGAATTTACTGCACGCTTAAACAACAGTCACGAGAGCTGGACTGGTCAAAATAGCTACGAGCAGATGATATACAATCTAACCTACTCGGACTATACCATCGGAAAAAACATCAAAAAAGCTAACAAAACACTAAACCCCTATCTTAGTCAGTTAGCTGATATCTATAACCCAAAACTTATACGACAACACATGCAATTTGCTTTTCCTGAAAACGATACTAAGAAGTTTCTGTGGGATGGGCAATTCAGAGAAAAATTATTTTTCCCTCCCTATTTATATTACTTTATCAAGAGCTACGGCAACGAGACCGCAGATGAAACAACTAAAACAATGGTAACGCACTGCAGTGAAAAATCATTTGCTATTGATGTGATTCGTGTGAGTTTAAAAACCGGATTAGATCCCAAGTTAGCACAGATGATAGAAGCCACGCCCGTCATTAAAGACTCGATTTACAAGCGTGAGCTGGAAATTAAAGGCAGCGATTGTGCTGATGAGCTTATGTTGCTAATTACCAAGCAAGCCGAAAGCACTAAAGCTGAAGCCGCGTTAGCAATGACTAAAGAAACCACTGAATTGATGGGCCCTGGCCATCCGTTTTAGTCTTAATGAAAACTTAAGCCGCTTACCCGTTAGAACCCCTCTGGGTTGTACGCAGCCCAGAGATGTTATATTATGCACGCATAATCACTTCAAAAAAGGTATCGCCTCCAGTGAACAAATAAAACTTCTATTTTAAGGTTAGTACTGCATGACAGTATCAATGGATACCGGATCAAGTCCGGTATGACAGCATTGTCATTCCTGCATTGACCTCTGTCATTCCTGGCTTGACCAGGAATCCACAATACAAATAGCGAGTTTTATCATGGCGACATCACAAATTATTATACATTCAATCGATTACCAAACCGCAGACGATAAGCAGCTATTCAAGCAATTATCGCTGACGCTGGATAGACAAAAAACCGCATTAATCGGCAATAATGGCAGCGGCAAAAGCACGCTATTAAAACTGATCTCGGGGGAACTGCAACCCCAAGCAGGCAACATCACCACCCAAGGGACTATTGGGTACTTAGCGCAATCAGTGGATATCAAAACCAATAACTGCATTGCAGACATGCTGGGTATTGGTGATATTTGGCGTGCTTACCAAGCCATACAAAATGGCTCAACACGTGTAGAAGATTTTGACTGCGTTGATAACCAGTGGGATATTGAGCAGCAAGCTCAAGCAGCATTAGCGTTATTTAAGCTAGCTGAACTGCCTCTGGGTATGTCAACGAAAAAACTCAGCGGTGGCCAAATCACGCGAGTAAACTTAGCCAAAGTTTTTTTACCACAATACGATTATTTACTGCTGGATGAGCCAAGCAACAACCTAGATCAATCAACACGTGAATTATTACACCAGGCGATCAATAAAGAGTCGCGTGGTTTATTGATTGCTAGCCATGACCGTGAACTGTTAGCTCTCGTTGATCACATCATTGAATTATCACCATTAGGTGTAAAGCATTACGGCGGTAACTACAGCTATTACGAACAACAAAAGGCAATCGAGACCGAAGCTGCTCAACAAGCACTAACCAACCGCGTACAGCTGGCCGAAGCAGGGTTAGCGCACATTCAACGTCGCAAACAAATTCATCAACGCAGTGTATCTAAAGGCTTAAAAGCCAAAAAAGCTGAAATTGAGGCCAAAGGCAGCTATGACAAAATCGGCTTTAAATCAGAAAAAGGCCGCAGTGAAAAAACCAATAAGAAAATCCTTACTCAAGCTGAGCGTAAATCCACCACACTACAAACTGAACTCGATGAAGCGAAAGCACAAGTCGAACAGGTGAAGTCATTACGCGTAGATCTTATCAATACGTCAGTGCCGAACAATAAAATGGTCATGCAGCTATCGGATGTTTGCTTTAGCTATGAACCTACAAACCCCATTATCAAAGATTGCGACTTGCTGCTAAAAGGCCCTGTGCGATTAGCACTGTCTGGTGATAATGGCAGTGGCAAGACAACATTAATAAAACTAATGTTAGGTCATCTAACCGCACAAACAGGCACCATTCAACGTGGTGTCGACTCGATTGCCTACCTTGATCAGCACGCCAGCCAACTAGATAACTCACTTTCAGTGATTGATAATTTTCGTCACTTTAATCCAATGATCGACGACACCAGCGCTTATCGTTTGTTAGATCACTTTTTATTTCGCAATAGAGCCGCTGAAAAACTGGCAAACTGTCTCAGCGGTGGTGAACGATTACGCGCACTACTGGCTTGCATTTTAATGGCAAAAACACCACCGCAATTACTAATCCTCGATGAGCCCACCAACCACCTCGACATCAACAGCATTGCATGCATCGAGCAAGCATTATTGGCCTATCAAGGCGCACTGATTGTCGTATCACATGATCAGCAATTCCTTAAGAAAATTAATATCAATGAACTATATCACTTACAACTACCAGAGAAAAAATAAAGGCATTAAACATCACCGACTACCCAGTCACTCTTAGGCAGAAGAGCTTCTCGCATGACTGGTAACCGTTTCTGTTATAGCTTCCTCAGAATCAGGCATTTTGTTTTCTTTTAGCGGCGCTGTTAATCTTAGCCATTCCGCTGCAGGCGCGCCTTCAAATCGTGGTGGCGAAATTAACAATTCTGCATGAGGACTATGAGGTCGTGCCTCATGCTGTTTTATTATTTCTAGACATTTACTTCTCACCATGGCATCTCTATGCCCAGTAAGCGCCTCCAATATGCCGCCGAACTCACCATCAGTGTAAATCATTCTTTTCAATAGGAGATTCAGGTGAGTAAAACTGATTTTATCTCGCTTCGCAACTAATTCTGTAAAAGGAACAGATAACCAATTAGGCGTGAGCTCACGTTCACCCGTATGAACCATCTTGACAGATGAATCAACTAACAATACAACCAGCTCACCGCCGCCTTCTTTGCCTTCGTGCTTTCTAATGTAATGTGCTGAATCAACCAAATTGGTAGATACAGAAATTCCTTCTTCCAGTCCGCCTGTAAAATATTTAAAATGCTCTTCATGAATTTTACCACTGACAGTAAGCTGCTCAAGCACAGCCTTAGAACCCCAGTGAAAATAAACAGAACAGCCTGGTCGACATTCTTTTGCTGGAACTATAGCGAACGATAATTTGCCAACCCTATTTTCTCTAGACACAATTCGAGCCCTCTTCACTATCACCTACCTACGTATTTTCTCAATATCACATACCAGCAAATAATAATGATTTTATTTTTATATGCGCGCATCTTATCATAAAAAATATAAAGTTGTCTCATATACTCATACGCAGCGTAGAATACTATCCACACATCATAATGAACTATACTGCGTGCAGCCAACAGAGAAATAACACTGGTATTACGATGTCAAAACAAGCATTTAACGTGATGTTAACGGTTAATTTACAGCAGCAACTCAATCTATTAAAAAAAATGGTCGATATAAAATCCATTAGCACGGATGGCTGCGCTAATGATAAAGTCAATGCCATCGTAGCAAAAGAGCTAGTCAGCCTAGGATTTAAAGTAAAACTGGTTTCACACGAACATCACCGTGGATTACGCGGCAAACTGTTGACGGCCGAATTACCCGGAAAATTAAAAAAATTTGTCACATTAATTGGCCATAGCGACACAGTAAACGCCAGCGATGAATTTAACGATTTCAGCTACGAAGAAAATGCTGTCTATGCACATGGCCCAGGTGTTATCGACTGCAAAGGCGGTTTAGTTATTATGCTGGCAGCGGTAAAGGCATTTTTAAAATCTAATCCTGAACCACAATTTTCATTACGCCTTATCTCCTCGCCAGCGGAAGAAATTGGCTCACGAGACTTTCATGATCACCTAGTAAAATACGGTGAAGATAGTAATTTTATTCTTGGCTTCGAACCCGCCTTTGCCAATGGCAATGTCGTCAACTCACGCGCCGGCAATCGCTGGTATAAACTGCGCATGAAAGGTCGCACCGCCCACTCAGGCCGTGACTTCACCAAAGGCATTAATGCGGTTGCCGCGATGGCGATTAAACTCAGTCAAATGCACACATTCTCAGATGTTAATAAAGGTACGACGGTAGCGATTACCCATATTTCAGGCGGAAAACCAAACTACAATACGGTTCCAGAATATTGCGAAGCCATGCTTGATACGCGCTTTTTAACCGATGCTGAAGATAAGCGCCTAGAAGATGCTTTCCAAACAATTTTTCAAACCGTCGAAGTCACGGCCTATAGTGATTTTAAACCAGCAGAGATAAAAGTTGAAGTGGCTGATTATACACAGCCAATAGAACTGCAAAATCAACACAACCATTTTCTTGACGTTTATTTAGATGCTGTCAAAAAATTCGAAAAACAGACCATTACTGCTGATGTCTCTCACGGCTCAGCTGATTGTAACTCACTCATTACCGACACCAATGTATTTATTGGTGGACTAGGGGCTGTGG
Organism: Coxiellaceae bacterium; assembly: GCA_029212885.1. Taxonomy (GTDB): domain Bacteria; phylum Pseudomonadota; class Gammaproteobacteria; order Coxiellales; family Coxiellaceae; genus JARGNX01. Next base: position 225,030 of record JARGPC010000002.1, on the reverse strand, counting down.
GCGATGGCATGCATACCATCAAAGAGAAAGTAAAAGTTAACTCTTTGATTACAAGAGCAGAATGCGCAGCACAATTACTACACTACATTAATACAACCTTAAGCTAACTAATATATACTAAGCACCTGAATAAGTAATGTATTTGAGAGTGTGCCTAGTATGAGAGACAGAGATGAAATAGCTTTTGCTATCCGAAGTTTAGATTACAATGTATTGGAAAACGCAACTACTGCCGGTAATCGATATAAAACCACTGATAATAAAAACCGCGTAGGTGAAGACATCATCACGCTTAGCGATGATCGCAAACTGGAAATAAAACAATTATTACTACTAGCATACTACATGCATAGAGACCAAGACCCCTCCATTGAGGGCAACGCCAGACAAAAAACCATCCGGATGATACAGTTATTACGCATTAAAGGCTTAGAAATGTCTGCTGCAGATTTGGAACTTGAGCATGCTCCTGCATTCAATTCGTCTGAAGACTCAACAACGTCATTAAAAAATCTATTATCTAGACCGCCACATCTCGATATAGACACCACACTAAATGAACCAACGTTAGCAACGGAAGTATCAAAATTAAAAAGTGCTCGCAGTAGCCAACATAAGAGCGACTATGCAAAAGTTCTCTTAAATACGCTTCGACGTGAATACCAAGTTATCAGAAAATACCTAAATACAGAGCCCATAGCACGTCAACAATTAATGAGACTGGCTGAACAATGCGAAGGCATCAACCGTAGCTTAACGGATATCCTCAGAGCCCCAGCTGGCGCAGGTGATGACTCAGAATTAGACGCTTATACTATCCCCGAGCATTTTATAGACCAAGCGGGCCTCTATGCACCACCACCTAGCGGGTGCACTCCATTTGCGATGTTTGGCAAAACAAAGCCCACTAAAGATCTATTTTTAGCATATACAAACATTTCATCTGGGTTAGCTCATATAGAAACATTTTGCTGCCGAATATACTCACGACTAAATGAGCGTGACCAAGAACAAATTCAGCATGAAATGAAGGTGCTTGCAGGAGATATCTCTAAGCTGAAAGCGCCAAAATCTAAAGATCAAGAAAGGGCTGATGTTTTAGCTTTAGTACAGCGCCAACTAGCAGCTACCGCTGCCCCCCCCAGCACTGCAGGCCAAGGCGGTGCATCAGCAATGAGCACCGAAGCAGAAGCTCTAGCTAGAAGTCGTCGTCTTTCAGTATTGCTAACAAATTCTGGCTATAAAACAGCAGATACGAGAAGAACACCCAAAGGTCAGGCCCGGGCTGAAAGAGTTAACTTAGCACGCCACCCCTCCAGTAGCAGCGGCAGCAGTACCGACAGCAGTTCAGACGGCGCACCCACACCAGCAGCCGCTCCACCACCAAAGCCGCCCACCCCTAAATAAGTGGCTGATATTAATACCAACTATGCATAATTAATTCTGCCTTAACTTCATTAAGGCAGTGCCTTCTTTTATACTATCCCCCTAAATGATATTGCAGATATGCTTGGGGGAGATTGTGTCGCGTTCAGTAATAGCTATAAACTTTAAAAGATTACAAACAGCCATTAATAATGGTGACTACACTGACTTTAAAAAAGAGATTGACCGAAAGCTTATGTTATACATCACCCTGCAGTTAGGTGGTGTAGATGCATTCACTGCGGATATGGCGAAGCTTACAACTGACGCTGGGCTAACATTATTAGACTGCGCACTGGAAAAATATTTCACATTAGCAGATACAAGTGCATTTAAAATCCCTGTCGGCAAAATGATTACCCAATTAGCCGAATGCCTTAGCGTGCCACACCAACCATTGCCAACCGACAGGCAAACTCAATTAGAAAATCTATTAGCTACAACCACAAAGCAACAACCTGCAAACCTAAAACCCCCCATAGAAAAGCAAAGTGTTGCAGAAATACTGAAGCAAGTAGGCATTGCTGGATACTACCCTAGACGCCCGAAAGCATCATTAGCACCAACCCAATCAGAAAAACCAACAATACTTAAAACCCCATAGCAGCGAATAGTATCGAAAAATTATATTTACAGTATTTTTAGAACCATTATACTAAGCATCAATTTTTCATACGACTATGGGGACATACATGAGAAAAACAGGAAGTCTAGCTGTAGAAGAACTCAATTCAGATGAGTTTGCTAAACACATTCTAAAACTCATTGCCCAGGCCATAGTTGATAAACACGACGATAAAGATGAAGAAATATTGCAACTGCAATTAAGCGGAGCACGATTCCCCGGCAATCAAACCTACCTTGACTTAGCCTTGAAGCATTACCTCTCCCTTGACGAGCATAGCTCTCACAAAACCAATCTGGGCTCCATATGCCTATTACTAGAGCTTCAATATTCTGTCACCCACAGCACCACAATGGAAACTAACAACCCTATCACTGAAGCTTTTTTATCAGATGACATCAACATGGAGAGGCTCAATCGCGCCATTGCAGCCAACCCCTGCTTAATTAATCTCTCCGATAAATATGGCACACCAATGGCTCAGCTATTAACGCTATACGCAGCAAGACCTGGTGAAGAAGAAAAACTGCTGCCGTTAGTTAAGCTACTATTAGAACATGGCGCAAAGCCTTCATTTGAAACATATGGAATTGATTTCTCATTACCGGCAAATAATGACTTACAACGCCTACGTTTACAAGCCCACATGGCCAACACCTCAAGCCCCCGCAGCCAATTAGACGAAGGCTTACCTTCAATGCTTGCCGAACAAATTATTTTGGCTATAACATCCGCCAACTGCGAGCTGTTCTCTAAAGTGATGCATGACCTAAGCGAATATTACACTAATGTTTGCCAAACCAGCTATGACCCAACAGTCGAACTTCAAAAAGCCCTGCAGGACTACCAAACATCTGATGGTGAATCATTACTAGATCTAGCAGTTAAAAGTTACATGAGTCACACACAAAAAAAACGAAAACAGCTTCACGTTGTAATTCAAATTTTACATCAACAGTATGAAGTTCCTTACGAGCCAATTTGGCCACACCCCATCATGCCTGAAGGAATCGATAGCACATCGGAAGACGTAGCTAACATCAACGACAAGCTAACCCAATACCCGGCCTTAGTGAATATTGCCAGCACACATGGCACAGTCATCGTCGCAGCGCTACATGCTTATAATACAACTGCTGCTAGCTGTGCAAGTGATGCCATGAGCCATGAAAAACAAAATAGCCTCAATATCATAGAAGCCTTACTTACTAACGACGCAGTGCTGCCAGTTGTCACTTCAAACCCATCATTCGGCGAACCCTCAGAAATCTATACAGGCAAAATACGCATTAATTTACAAGAAACAAAACATTACGCACTATTTCAATTAACAGCCACCGCGCACTACCGCCGATGCTTAGATACTCCCCCAGACCATAAATTCACTAAACTAATAAATGCCATTTTAATACCGAACCATGCAAAATTTAACTCTGAGATCGCCAGATGCATGACCGATTTTTTAGGCAGCGATGCTTTAATTTCAGCTTTAACCAGTTATCAAATTAATGATAACACTAGTCTGCTTGACCTGGCTTTGCAAAAATACACAGATGTTATACATGCTGGTGATAAGGATAATCACAAACAGATCACAGACATAATTCGTGACCTGCAACAAGCCATCAAAGTACCTCAACTGACAGCACTTAAAAAAGACGACCACACCATTGTACACGCCTTACGCTCCGGAAGAACCGGCTTAACAACCAAACAGCTTAGAGCCATTGCTGAAAAACACCACGCACTGATAAATATAGCCAGCGAATTTGGCACACCATTAACTGTTGCCATAGACCAATATGCGCCGTATAAGGCAATTCCTGACATTGCAGGGGGAATCCAAGTGGAGATAATTAATCGCATAGCAGTATTATTATCATGCGGCGCCAACCTACCGGAGTTTATATACAAAGGAACCACACCGCATGGCATCAGAACAGCAAACAACACAATAATCTTTGATGACCGCAACAGAATATTACTAAACATACTTGCCCGCCACCATCCCTACCTCTGTTGCTTATCTGGCATACAACCACCTGCCCGTCGCAGCCGCTTACACACCATAGATGAAGCAAAGGAAGATGACGATGACGATGAAGTTACGCTTGCATTCAACCCTCCCCAGCGCGATGCAGTAAGAACAAGCAAGGAAAACCATCAAGTAAAAAGTCTGGGCATTGCTACTAACTTTAAAGCGCGACGAATCATTAAACCATTAGACACCTCCAAATGGCCAAACGCTGGAACCAAAACGGGTCTCGGACTTTAGCGCTAAAAAGGCTTGATGTGGTGGGTCGTCACGGGTTCGAACCGTGGACCCGCGGATTAAGAGTCCGCTGCTCTACCAACTGAGCTAACGACCCACATTTTTTTGTTGTTCCGGTGCATCCTTGCACCTATAAAGCCAGCCTCGATTATCGCACCCAGGCTTCTTCCATGAAGCCGTTCGCGAGCTGCGTTGGTCGCTACTGGACCAACGATCTCTTTGCTCACCCAACTGAGCTAACGACCCACATTTTTTTGTTATTCCGGTGCATCCTTGCACCTATAAAGCCAGCCTCGATTATCGCACCCAGGCTTCATCTTAATTGTCATCCCGGAAAACGACGCAGTCGTTTATCCGGGATCCATGGATTCTATAAGTACACCAGCTGATGGTCAAGCTCAGACTTTGCTCACTACCAAAACAATTGAGCGAGCATTAAAGAAATTATCTCGGACTTTTTGCGCACACCGAGCTTCTCTTTTAAATTTTCAATATGCGTTTCAATGGTACGCATCGATCTAGAATATTTATTAGCAATTGACCTGGCACTCATCCCCCAACACAAACACCGCGCCACATCACTCTCTCTTGGTGATAACCGCACCAATCGGCCACCTACTCGAACAGTAAATGCAAGGTGTTTAGCTTGCTGCAATATATTCAACTCTTGCACCCTTTGCGCTTCTGCCGGCAGCTGGCGCGTAGACTCACCCTCGGTTATTAAATGATCCGCCTTATCACGAAACACATTGGTAAACTGCATCAAGTCATGCATATGGTTAAAGTAGTCATTAATGATAGCGTCATTACCCGCATGGGTACCAAACGCATATATCTCATAATAATCTTTTTGTGGTATGGTAATCGCCAATGGGTGATCAGCATTAAACAAATTACGCGCATCGGACAAGATACAGTTATCCATACCTGTGCCGCTCCACAAGCTAATTTTAGGCTGACCAAGAATAATATTGTCATCTGCCATCGGTGCATGCATGCGATAGCCTTGCTTCCAGAAATACTCATGTGCATCTATAGACGTATACAAGGAAAATACCGTGTTGTCTTTATAAGCTCGGCCGTAATGAAAATAACTCAAATTAATTCGGTCAAACAACGGCCGACAGATTTCATTTACCTGACCTTGGGACCATTGTGCTACATGATTTTTATCAAACAATTCTGACATACACACCCTGCGCAACATCTATATATTTAGTACGCTTATGATACTGTATTTTACATTAAATATCAACCCCTTACGACAGATAACTCATTGAAAATCTTCGACTTTTAGTGGGATCACCTTAAATACCGGCTCACCTGCCGCCAACAAACCCTCCCTACCATTTTCTAAGGGCGGATATATCCGATCATGGTTGATATACAGCTTAATCGCCTTAGCCGCTTCTTTGGTATCACGCACTTCTGAATCCCACGTCTCAGCATAAATCGCGCCACCCGAACCCAAATCAAAGCAGGTAATAAACCATGGCTGCTCGTAATCAACCAACGGCTCCCCAAACAAAGCTGCCACAGCGTTATGCCCAGCAACCCGCCCTTGCGGCATAGCATGCTGACATGACAGCAAAGCACTGTGCTCTGAATCCGGCTTCGCTGCCGCCACATCACCTGCTGCAAAACAATCATCAACCCCTTCAACTTGCAGCTTTTGATTAACAGGCAAACGACCGTATCGATCAAGTTCAACACCAAACTGTTGAGTTAAGTCACTCGAACGCATACCCGCCGTCCATACCACCGTTTGCGTATCAATAATCTCACCGCAATCTAATTCAACATGATCTTCTGTAATCGCTTTCACACCTGTATTCGGCCGCATCTCTATACCCATTTCACCCATGACACGCTGGATGACCTGTTGCGGTTGATCACCTACTGTGCTGGCAATTTGATTATGATCCAACACTAAAACGCGTGGATTTTCATCAGCAGGCGCAATGCGCTTTAAACGATCGGCAATATTAGTCGACGCCTCAACACCGGTAAAGCCACCGCCGACAACAACAGCAGTATAACGACCCTTTGCCGGTTTATTTGGTAGATTTTCAATATGATAAAACAACTTTTCGGCTGCATGATAAGTATCCACATTAAACCCATATTGCGCCAATCCTGGCACAGGTGGTTGGAACAAATGACTTCCCGCCGCTAATATCAAACGGTCATATGTCATGGTTTGTGGCTCGGATTTTTGATCAAGATACTGAAGCTTATGATTAGACGCATCAATCTCGCTAACCTCACCAATCACCAACGCAACACCAATAGGCTCTAACACGTCACGCAGAGGCACTCGTAACTGATCTAATTCCGTTTCATAAAAGCGCGGTCGTACACCATGATACTCATCACGATTAATCATCGTCACTTTAACCTCGTCAGTTTTAGCTAAAAGATCTAAATGACGCGCTGTTGACAACGCACTCCAAACACCACCATAACCAGCACCGATGATTACTATATGCTTCATTAAACTCACCTCAATCACTGCTTACATTTCAATCAAAATGTATTAACACACAATAAGCCCAACATGATAGAATCAGCAATTTTCTATCTCAAGGAATAATCGCATGCCAAGCAAACAGACGCAACAGCTGCCAATTCGCTTATTTGTTGCCTGTATCTTAGGCGTTGTGGTACTAACCCATCTTTACCTATTGTTATGCCCTTACCTGCATCCACCACACACTTGGCGCCAAGGTGATACCGCCGCCGTTGCGCGTAATTTTTACCGCGAATCCATGAATCTCTTTTTACCCCGCATCGATTCGCGAGGTAACCTGTCTGGGATCAATGGCATGGAATTCCCTCTCTACAATTACTGCGTCGCGATTATTTATAAAATCACCAGCACTGCGTGGATTGGCTTTGGCCGTATTTTATCGTTTGTTTTTTCGCTTATTGGTGTCTGGTTTTTATCGAAAATCAACCGACAGCAAACTGAAGCGCGCTACCAAGCCAATAACTTATTGGTCTTATTAGTGGCATATAGCGTGCCTTACTTTTCGCAATTTTGCTCATCATTTATGCCTGAAATGATGGCGATGATGCTAATGCTCATCAGCTTCTATACGTTTTTCACCTATATTCAAAAACAATCAATCACAGCATTAGTGCTTTCAAGCATCAGCTTAGCGATAGCCATTTTGGTGCGACCGTATTATATTTTCTTAGCATTGCCGTATGTTAGCTTTTTTATCAGCCAACTAAGAACTTCTGTTCGCCACAGCATATTAACCGCTGTATTCGGATTACTGCCATTAATACCTTTCTTTGCCTGGTATCATTACTGGGTACCGCACCTCAACACCACCTATAACTCACATTATTTTTATATGGGTATCCCACTCACTGAAGCCATTAAAAACATCGGTCTCTCGTGGTGGATATTGCTCGGTGTTTTAGCTAAAAATTATTTCGGCTATATTTACTTGCCATTCTTTGCGCTGGGTTGTTACAGTATTTTTAGACAACCGCAATTATCACTGTCTCAAACACTAACCTCTCCAATACACCAATTGCTGTATAGCGCGATTTTAACATGCATCGTTCTACCCTTCGTTGTTGGCAGTCACTACAAGCCTCACTTATACTTTTTAGGTGCAGTATTCCCAGCAATTACTGTTTACAGCGCTCTAGGCTTTCAGTTTATCTACAATCAAATGCGCAATAAAAATTTGATTACGATTATTTTAACACTTCTATTCATCTTGATTTATGCGTTCACTACCTACAATATCAACCACGTTTATAAACCCGAAAAAAATGCTCGCCTGATGTTACGCATACTGCCACAACTGCAAAAACACATCCCAACAAACGCCTTAGTAATTATTGATGATCCAAATCGTATGTATTTGTATACACTGGATCGTAAAGGATGGGCGCTTGAACGTGTTGATATCGATACGCCACGGAAGTTAAATAGCTATAAACGCAAAGGCGCGCAATTTTTACTGCGCATACCACGCTGGAAAAATAAAAACAAACACAGTGCTTTTGAATTGATTAATTTATAATACGAAGAACAGCTTACATAACCCGGCAACAGCCACCAGTAGAATCTGGATGGACAATAGCACCCTCTGCTGCTGCAGCCTCAGACGCAGGCGTATCGACAAGATCCACATAAGCGGCATCACCACCCCGAGAAAACATTCCAGCACCTGCAATAGATGCAGTGGAAGGTGGTAAGGGGATACGCAATGCCATGCAATGCGGCCCACCTGATCGTTGCTTAAACGGATTCACATTCACTGGATTAAACGTTAAGCCCACAAATGCATCAGGCTTAATAATTTTGCCAGTATGGCATGGCACTGGCATCGTAGGCACATGCGTTTGATTCAGTAGTGATTCAGCCGTTGCCGTTGGCATATTGAATTCATCGCGCAAGTGCCGCGATACACGCTCGGCGAGTAATGGATCATATTGGGCAGAAGCCGGACTTAAAGAAGCGGCGCTTACAACATGATAGCCATCTCGAATAAACCTATCAGCCACCACTGGCGCTGGCTCTTCTGGAAAAAGCAGGTGTTGGCCATCAGGCGAACTAATGAGCTGTGGGTTGAGCATACTTCCCACACGATGCCCCAAATCAATTAAGTGATCGCCGAGTTTTTGCTTTAAAATCTCTAAAAATTCAGGGCTGATAGCGTCCATAGCTTCTAACACATAAAAGTTATCACCATGAGCGAAACTAAAACAATCCAAATGATAGCCACTGCGGTTTCTTACATCGCGAAAAATACCAATCACTTCATAAGTATCGGAAAGCTCGCGCTGCAAAGAAGCAAGCGTAACACTTAGCTCCACCTTCGGCCTTCTGGCGCGCCAAATTGACGACGCTGCTTGTTGGTAGTAATAGAAACCATCGGGATTTTGCATATGAATCAATAACGGCTTCTGGCCTTCGCGCTCAACAATAGCGACATTACCGCCCTCAAAATATGAATCTGCAATTTCTACCAACCGTAAGTGTTTATTCACCTTTCGCATTTTTTTAAATATTCGTTGCGCATCTGCTTTCATATCAGGGCAATGAATCACCGTTTGGGAATGCTCTAACACCACAACAGGATCCTGCACAAATATTGTATCGCGCCTCACCTTACCTGAATCTGCCAGGTGTCGTTCTAATTCTGGCGATCTATTAGCGGAGGTTACCTGGGTAAGGTTTGCTCCCAAGGACAGTAAAACGGATTGGAATAAGCATTCTTCATAATATTGCGCGAGGGCGTAAACCTTATATTCATCACCAAAGCCGAAAAAACTGCCTAACTGGGGTTTCTGAGCCAATAGTGTTTGCCGCATGCAATTCAACCTTATATACAATTTCATTTATTGAATGCCATTATACTAGATATACAATATCTGTCTAGGCTCTAGACTTAAAAATCGTCATTTAATTGTAATTAATGAGCCACCACATACCCCATCACCAACACCGCCACAAAAGCCGCACTCATGTTGATAAAACTCATCATGCTCGATGCCGAAGCACGGTCCGATGCATTTTCTAAGGCCAACCATGAACCTGCTGGAAATAATAAGCCTGAAAACAAATACATTAACGCGGTACCACCAAAAAACAATAACGGCGTTAACGTATATTCAACATGCAGCAATAACAATGCAACAAAGGCAATCAGCACACCCACCATACCAACAACGACCAAGCGTTGCGCCCCTAACCGATGCATAAATACACGCGCTAAGATACCGCTTAATAACATCCCCACCATATTCAATGCATTCCAATTACCATATGCCGCCGAACTCAAATGCAATTGCTGCTGAGCAATCAACGGCGCAGCAGCGCTATAACAGTATGCCACCGCTGAACATAAACCCACTACCAACGAAAACACAATTAAACGCATACTTTTCAATGCCGCCATATAACTACCAACAATCGTGACAACAGAAATGCTTTGCTGAGGCTGTGATAACGGCTGAAATAATAGTGTCGATAGCAACATCACAATACCGTGAACCAATAACACCAACAATAAAACAGCCCACGAAAAATACTGCGTAATATAACCACCTACTGAAACAGCCGCACCAATACCGACAGTAAAACTGACAATCGCATAAGATAGCACTTTTGGCGCTTGCGCCTTGTCACAATAATCGTGTATTAACATCATGCCGCACGACAGCCCTGCTGCCGTTCCTAATGCCATAACGATGCGCGCTATCACCAACAACAGAAATGAATGCGATAACAGTGATGCACCCGCTAATGCGATACCGATTAAATTTATCAACAAGCCAACGCGCAAAGCCCATAAACTCCCCCATCGATTAGCCAGTGGTCCATAGATTAATTGGCCAATCACATAACCGAATAAAAACCACGACACCACCGCCATTACCATGCTCTGGCCAATTGCATAATACTGTGTAATCGCTGGCAGTGCCGGAGTTAATAATGCCGCACTAATTGAAGCGGTACTGATATAGCTCAATAGCACAATCGATTTCCAAAGACTCATTTGCCTGCTCCTTTACGGTACATATATATAGAGTGTCATTTTATAGACATTTCAATGCTAAACAATAGACATTATTATTTACTACTGTATACTTAAGATATACAATAACCGGCAGTTGCCATGAAACAGCCCTCATTACAACAGTTTGAAGTATTTCTCTGCGTCGCTGATCACAATGGCTTTACCGCTGCGGCTAAGCATTTAGGTGTCACCAAAGCCGCCGTTAGTCATCAGGTCCGTCTACTCGAACAATCGCTCAAAGCCCCCCTCTTTAAGCGCACCACTCGCCGCATCAGTTTGACCGATGAAGGTGAACAACTCGCACAACAATGCCGGCGACTACAACGCGAACTCGATAGCGCGCGTCACCTAGTCAGTCAATTTGAAGCCGAGCCCAGCGGCACATTGCGTATCAGCAGCAATCCTTACCTGGCTAATCAATGGTTATTGCCAATACTGGCAAACTACCGCCAACAATTCCCCAAGGTAGACATCGACTTACAACTTGAAGAACGCATGCCTGACATGGAAAAAGAATCGATAGATTTGGTCTATGCCGTTAACTGGCCACCACCGGATGACATCATTGCGCGGCCTATCGGCAAAACACGCTATGTTTTGTGTGCCTCACCCGCCTATTTGCAACAACATGGCACACCCAAGACACTGAAAGATCTCGAGCAGCATCAGTACCTCGCTCACAGCGGACGACGTGCTGATCATATCATTGCGCAACTAAAGTCTCCCACCATTTTAAATCTCAATATCGCCATGCGCATTAATAATGCCAATACACTCATACAAGCCGCACAAGATGGTTTGGGCATTACACAATTACATGATTACATGATTGAAAAACAATTGGCGAGTGGTGAGCTAATCGAAGTGCTCAGTGATTACCTAAAACCCAGCATCGATCTGTTTATCTACTACAATAAACACCGCTACGTACAACCCAAAGTGCGCCAACTGGTTTCTTTGATCTTCGGTAAAGAAATACAACGTTGAATACCTAGAAAATCACACAACTTAGATTACAAGGAACGCAATGAGCAAAGCGAGTCCTTTGCAGGCCCCACGGGGTCATCTGCCCACACAAAGAAACAAGCAAAAGTTAAATTCAGTGGGATTTCTTAAAGGGAGCTTTGAGCGCTCCCTTTAAGTCGCGCCACACGAATTTACTTCGTGTAAGCGATATTACAAGGAACGCAATGAGCAAAGCGAGTGAAGTGGCGCGCCTGGCAGGATTCGAACCTGCTACCCTCGGCTTAGAAGGCCGATGCTCTATCCAAATGAGCTACAGGCGCAATATGGTTTTATAAGGCATCATGTTCTCACATGGCCATCAAAATCACAATCTATCTAATGAAAACATGGGGTGGATGATGGGACTTGAACCCACGACGACCGGTACCACAAACCGGGGCTCTACCACTGAGCTACACCCACCATAATATATATTTGTCTGGTCGGGGTAGAGAGATTCGAACTCCCGACATCCTGCTCCCAAAGCAGGCGCGCTACCAGACTGCGCTATACCCCGAACTAGGTGAGCCATAATACTTCGCAAGTTCAGATGAGTCAATGATTGATAGTTGATTTTGCTGCTTCAACCCTTCAAGATAGCGTTTGGAATAGGCGAGGAAGCATAAATGCAAACTTTTGAACAACTTAAACCCGAAATCGAAGCTATCTATCAGCAATTACAGACAGACAGTACATACGAAATCAAACAAGATGACCGCCTCGCCATAGAAGAAGCGGTGCGCGGCCTCAACCAAGGTCGCTGGCGCATAGCTGAAAAAGTTGATGGCAAATGGGTGACTAACGCCTGGTTAAAAGAAGCAATACTGCTGTATTTCCGCTCACACCCCAACCAATTAATGGATAGCGGCGTTACTCGCTATTTTGACAAAGTGCCGAGCAAGTTTGGCGTAACCACCGAAGAGGAATTTGCTGAAGCCGGTTTTCGCGTTGTGCCACCGGCAATGGTACGTATGGGCGCACATATAGGTAAAAAATGCGTATTGATGCCGAGCTACATCAACATTGGCGCTTACATAGATGAAGGCACCATGGTAGATACCTGGGCAACGGTTGGCTCATGCGCACAAATTGGCAAAAACGTTCATTTGTCTGGCGGCGTTGGTATTGGCGGCGTATTAGAACCGTTGCAAGCAACCCCAACCATTATCGAGGATGACTGCTTTATTGGTGCTCGATCTGAAGTAGTTGAAGGCGTTATCGTCGGCCAAGGATCGGTATTAGCGATGGGCGTATTTATCAGCCAAAGCACACCAATCTACAATCGCGAAACCAAACAAACATCTTACGGCTATGTACCGCCCTACTCAGTTGTAGTGCCAGGCTCATTACCCGCAAAAGACGGTAGTCATAGCCTAGCGGCTGCAATTATTGTTAAACAGGTAGATGCCAAAACGCGCGCCAAGACTTCACTGAATGATTTATTACGCGAGTGTGTCGAATGAATGATATCGTTGAGCTAGCAAGCCAACTTATTAACAGAGAGTCCGTAACACCCAATGACAATGGCTGTCAGTCAATAATTTCTGACTTGCTCACCCCATTAGGTTTTGATATTCAAACCATTAACCAACACGGCGTTAGTAATATTTGGGCACGTATTGGTAATGACGGACCATTGCTTGTTTTTAGCGGTCACACCGATGTTGTACCACCCGGGCCTGAAGCTAATTGGCAAACCCCACCATTTACAGCCACCGAAAAAAATGGGGCACTGTATGGCCGCGGCGCGGCTGATATGAAATCAGCCATTGCCGCAATGGTTATTGCAGTACAGCGCTTCTTAGCTGACAACAAAAAGCTAAATGGTTCGATTGCTTTTGCGATTACCAGCGACGAAGAAGGTCCATCGGAGTACGGCAGCAAATCCATTGTTGAATGGCTACAACAGCAAGGTATTAAACCAGATTATTGCTTAATAGGTGAAGCGAGCAGTGATCAACAGTTTGGCGATATGATTAAAGTCGGTCGTCGCGGTTCATTGCATGGTCACTTAACGATTCGCGGTACACAAGGCCATATCGCTTATCCGCAAAAAGCTATCAACCCCATTCAAATTGCACAACCCGCTATTGCTGCACTATATGAACACGAATGGGATCAAGGTTGCGACGAGTTCTTACCAACCAGCTTTCAAATGTCGAACTGTCACTCTGGTGTTGGTGCTAAGAATGTGATCCCTGGCGAGATGTTGATCGATTTTAATTTTCGTTATAATCCGCAATCGACTGCGGAGTCACTCAAACAAGCAGTCCATCAGATCTTAGATCGATGTGACATTGATTATACGATTGACTGGAGTATTGGCGCTTTACCGTTTAGTAGCCCAGCAGGAAAATTACGTCAAGCAGCAAGTGCCGCCATTCAAAAAGTAGCCAGCATAACCACTGAAGCCAACACGGTGGGTGGCACATCAGACGGTCGATTTTTTGCACCACTGGGTTGCGAAATTGTTGAGGTTGGCCCGATCAACGCATCGATTCATCAAGTCAATGAGCATATTAATATAGATGACTTACGTTCGTTGGTGGACGTTTATCATGAGATCTTGCGAAACCTATTCGACTAGAGCCTAGTTGGTGATCATCATAGAGCACTTGCATGTAATGAAAGTGCTCTATAGAGTTTAGGCATGAACCTAGGGTTAAAAGAAGTATGAAATACCAACCTGGCCGTATTCAAAAAACTCATTACCTAGATCATTATTTGTTGAGCGCTCGTAGCTGTAAGGCATGATTCGTACAAACATTTGAACATTTTGGTTAGCTTGATACTCAAAGCCCACATAAGGACCAATATTGTAAGGGTGGTGTGTTACGCCAGCACCGACATTATCACCCGACAAGAAACCGTAACCACCTAAAGCACCGATTGAACCGTAAAAGTTTGATTTAATGTTTTTGCGATATCCTAGATACGACATTAAATTATACTGAGTATAACCGCTTCCATTAGCCACTTTATTATGCTCGATAGAAGTATTTACACCGAACTCAAAATTTGGATTTTGCAAAGCAACACCAATAGCAAAGCCGCTGTTGAATGTTTTTTCATACATTGCACTCAAACCAAATTGCAAACTAGATGAAGACTCAGGGTAGGTTTCAGTACCTCCTGCGTAGACATTACATGTCATCACAGCGACAGCTCCAACTGCGATAGATTTTAAATACTTATTCAATGTTCAATCCTTAATAGTAAAATAGAACCACATGCAATCAGCATGCATAAAGCAGGAGACTTTACCCCTTGTACATCAATGGTGTCAATGCTTCATTTACAATTTAAGTTATTACCGCGCGCAAGCACTACAGTCAACAAAGGATAAAATTCACGCCAGCCGCTAGACCGTCGATTGAGATACAGCCAAAATTATATTCGACAAAATCATCAGAATCAGTATACTGTCTCCTTGCCGGTCCCCTCGCGACAAATGCTCGCGAACTCCGCCAGGCCCGGAAGGGAGCAACGGTAGTGATCCATTTGGGCGCCGAGGTGTGGCTGGCATTTGTTCCCTTATATACGTACAGCAAAGGCAACGGACATGAGCCAACTCGCATTAGCCCGTAAGTGGCGACCTCGCCAATTCAACGACCTTGTCGGCCAACAACATGTGGTTACCGCGTTAGTTAACGCCCTTACCCACCAAAAGCTGCACCACGCCTATTTATTAACAGGCACACGTGGCGTTGGTAAAACCACTATTGCACGTATCTTTGCCAAATGCCTCAACTGCGAACAAGGCGTCAGCGCCACACCATGCGGCCAATGCAATAGCTGTGAAGAAATCGATAGCGGCCGCTTTGTCGACCTATTCGAAATCGATGCTGCCTCACGCACCAAAGTCGAAGACACTCGCGACTTATTAGATAACGTACAA
The DNA here is from genome assembly GCA_029212885.1 of Coxiellaceae bacterium. Taxonomy (GTDB): domain Bacteria; phylum Pseudomonadota; class Gammaproteobacteria; order Coxiellales; family Coxiellaceae; genus JARGNX01. The sequence goes on along the minus strand of JARGPC010000002.1, from coordinate 209,257 downwards.
TACGCGCCAAGCAAGGGTCGCTATAAAGTCTACTTGATCGACGAAGTGCATATGCTATCCGGCCATAGCTTTAATGCTTTATTAAAAACACTCGAAGAGCCCCCTGAGCATGTAAAATTTATTCTGGCAACTACCGACCCAGAAAAATTACCAGCAACCGTATTATCGCGCTGCTTGCAGTTTCACCTATTGGCACTATTACCTGAACAAATCAGCACACACTTAAAACTGATTTGCGAAAAGGAGAGTATCCCAGCTGAAGAACAAGCGCTTATGCTATTAGCCCAATCGGCCAATGGTAGTTTGCGAGACGCACTCAGCTTGTTAGACCAAGCCATCGCTTTTGGTAACCTGTCGATTAAAACCGATGACGTGCGCCAAATGCTGGGCACCATAGACCCGAGCCATCTCTATGATTTACTCGATGCCTTACATCAACACGATGGCAATCGCCTGTATGAAATTTGCCACTCGCTGGTGACTTTAGGCAGCGACTTTAGCCATGTGTTAGCCGACCTGGTCACACTATTACACCAAATCAGCGTATTGCAACTAGCGCCCGGCGCCATCACCGAGCCCAACCCACGTATGCAGCAGTTATCACAACAATTGAGCGGTGAAGACCTGCAATTGTTCTATCAAATCGGCCTCACTGGCCAACGCGATATGGCACTCGCCCCCAGCCCACGAGTCGGCTTTGAAATGACCATGATGCGTATGCTGGCCTTTTACCCAGCTGCTGATGTGGCACCTCCAACCAATACAACACCACCCGCAGCGATCAACAAAAAGGTCACCGAAAAGCCGGAAAGCGTGCAAAACATTGAAAATGCCGCCCAAACTCCAGCAAAAGCATCACCAACTAGCCCACTGGCCGTCGATTGGGCCAATTGGGTCGGACAAATGAAACTCACCGGCGCAGCACTATTATTGGCTCAAAACTGCAGCATCGATCGATTTGAGAATGATCAACTGCACTTATCGCTCGACCCACTACAAAAGCCATTATTGCAAAAAAAATACCAAGACCGCCTAAATGATTCATTAAATCAACTGCATAGCAAAACCATTGCGCTAACCATCACACTAGCCGAAACCGCAGCCCCCACACCAAACACGATGGCTGCAGATAAGCGCCAACAACAGCACCAAGACGCCACAAAATCGATCCATAATGACAAAAATGTCAAAACCTTAATGGATTCGTTTGATGCAAAAATAGTTGAAGGCAGCATAGTTTCAAAGCAAAACCTATAGTACAATGTGCATCACTTATACGATTTAACAACCATAAAACCGGAGTGATTAACAATGGCAGATCAAGACGAAAATTTGCTAAGCGAGATTAAATCAAGCATTACTGATATGCAGTCTCAAATGCAATCTACCTATTCTAACCTAGCTGATATTAAATTATCAGGTGAATCTTCAGACGGTACAGTGAAGATCACAATGACCGCAACCTACACTTTCGAAGATATCGAATTCGACGAACGAGCATTACAAGGCGGCGTCAAAGAATTCAAATGGCGTATCCGCGAAGCGTGGAAAAACCTAAGCGATCAAATCCAAGAAACCACCCAAGCTAAAACAGTTGAACTACTGCAAGGCATGAACATCCCTGAAGATATTCGCAACTTAAGCGTTGACGAAGAAGGCGGTCAAGGTGGTCAAGGTCAAGGAGGCCAGTAAATCGTATGACCTTCAGTCCGCTGACACAGCAACTGATTGATGCCTTGTGCACGTTACCAGGGATTGGTCCAAAATCAGCACAGCGTTTAACGTTTAAACTGCTGTCTGAACAAGGCAAACCTAAAGGTCAACTATTAGCCAGCGCCCTCGAGAAAGCCATCAGCCAGGTGGGTTATTGTCGGCGCTGTCGCAATTACACTGAATTATCTTTATGCGACTTATGCAGCAATGACAAACGTCATGCGCATCAACTTTGCATAGTGGAATCACCGGCCGATATGGCAGCGATCGAACAAACCGCCAGTTACAGCGGCTTGTATTTTGTTTTACAAGGGCACCTATCACCACTGGAAGGCATAGGTCCTGAAGATTTAGCGTTGCCAGATTTATTGCAACGTATTCGCACCGATGCGGTCACCGAAATCATACTCGCGACCAACTCGACGATGGAAGGCGAAGCCACTGCACAATACATTGCTGCACAAATTGATAGTAGCAAAGTAAAGTGTACACGCATCGCTCACGGTGTACCGATTGGTGGTGAATTGGAATATTTAGATGGAGGCACACTCGGCCATGCATTTGCATCACGGGTGTTGATGAAACAGGATTAGACTGGATCCCGGACCGGTGGCTGTCATCCCGCACTGGGAACTGTCATCCCACACTGGGAACTGTCATCCCACACTGGGAACTGTCATCCCGCACTGGGGACTGTCATCCCGCACTTGATGCGGGATCCAGAAATTATAAAAAAGAGGAAAAAACAATGGGATTTAATATGGGCGGACTCGGCAACCTAATGAAAAACGCCGGTAAGATTCAAGAAATGATGAAACAGCAACAAGAAGAGCTAGAAAAAATCCAAGTATCTGGCGAAGCTGGTGCGGGTGACGTGCAAGTCACGATGACTGCTAAGCATTACGTACTAAAGGTCGATATCAAAGATGACATCTTAAAAGAAGACAAAGAAATCGTTGAAGACCTAGTAGCAGCCGCCATTAATGACGCGACTGCAAAAGTCGAAAAAATCACGCAAGAAAAAATGTCCGGTCTCGGTCAAATGTTTGGTGTCGATATGCCAACCGATGACAGCAAATAACTAAACTCAGAGTGCTGGCGTTACCCTTTCGATGCCAGCACCATCTACGTGAGGTGAATCAAGTGACTCATCTGCACTTTGATACGCAGTAACAGCATCACTCCATGCTTGCTTTAAATCACCTGCATGATCACCTTTATGCGCTTGCCACTTAGACGCCTTGGTTTGCTTCCAAGCAAGTGACGTCTCTGCATAATTGGTATTAACCGCTCTCTTAGGGCTTTTAAAAAAGCTAGGAGAGCGTGATACCGACTCAAAGCTCAGGGTTTTTGGCGAGCCACCCTGATCCGCACTTGAGACAAACATACCGGCACCATACAAACAATGCGCATCTAGTGCACCATCAAGCGCTACCTGTAATTGCTCAACATTACCCGTGCGATTACAATAATGGCGCAATGCATCTCTTAACTCACTATGCTGATCTGAAAGACCCTCACCATGCGTTTCAGCCAACGCCAACACATGAAGCAAATCAACACGACCCTCAACAGCTTTAAATCGTTCATTCGCACTCTTGCAACCGTATAATGTCTTATCCTGCAAAAAAACCAACATAGCTTGAACCACTAAGCCAAACTTAGGATTACGATACTCTCCAGTGGCATGCATACGACACACAACCTTTGTAACTAGCGACTCAATAGGGTCTTGCTTAGAGGTCTCAATGGAAGGCATAGCAGCAGCGTTAAGTGATCTTAATGAAGCAACAACCGTTTTACCCACCTTACTTTTATAAAAATACACCGGCTTAGGGGTATCTGTACCAACTGCTACCGCATCCCTTAATAAAAAATCTTTATACTGCAACTGGGCAAAAGCATTAAAGTCCTCAACCTGAGAACGCGCATGGTCAGGCAATAAATTACGACGTTGATTTAAGGTAGTCAAAATAGCCATATCCGCCATAAGACTGGCTTCAAGCAACACATCGTTATCGAATTTTGATGATAGCGACGATGCTTTCAACGTCAAACTATCGGTGTGTTGATTCACAGGTATATTAGCCACTAAACAAAACGGTTGAAGCGCCCCACGGCCTGGCCTTAGTTGATCACGATTAAAACGGTGAGCCGCCATTAAAATGCGTTTAGCACTTTGGCGTTGACGGTTCTTACTGTCAATTGTTTTATCATATACAAGACTATTCAGTGAGGTAAGCAAATTATAAACCATAGGGGAATCACGATAACCTTCTCGAGATAACTCCCTTTGATCAACCGCTAATTTGGCAGCGACATCAATAATCGCTTCTGGCTTATCAACTTTACTGGGGGATAACGAAGGAACTCGCGCCTCAACGCGCGCCGTAGAACACACATCCAGCGTATCTGTGCTTGGCTCATATGCAAATCGTTTAAATTGCCGACGCGCCTGCACATCTTCACCAACAATTTTATTATGAGCAGTATTGGAAGTCCCCTCAACCCAAACACAGCTTTTTGCCACATTATCAGTAAATACATAATCAGCATCCGTTGCGGTAATATGAGTAAACACCTCAGACTCCAAAGCTTCAACAGCCACATTCACCTCATCCGTATCTAAAGGTGCAACGCCTACATCACCAACACATAGCGACAACAATGCTTCAGCAGTAGCGATTTTAGTATCAGGCAATAGCTTTTTACGCGCTTTATCCAGCTCAGTGTTTAAAACAACGAGATCAAGCTGACCACGAGCAGTACTAGCAAGCAAAGCTTTGCAAAATATTTCTCTTACTTTTATATTGATCGCAAGTGATGCCTTTTCAAAAGCGACTTGCAAATGCTTATCAGTAAAACGATCAGGCCCATAATTCGCTTGAACACAACGCATCGACAAGCGCATATGCATTTCAGATTCCTGTTGCAAACTGATGATACTGCTACGACTAGGAAAATTCTGTAAAGCTTGTATGGCTGCGCTGGCATGTAGATACTTTACTCTATCACCCCTCTCGCCCATATCATGCGCACCAAAGCCTTGCATCAACCATTGCTTATAGTGATCAGTTGCCGTTGGAATCAAGTCGATACTGGCATACAGAGCGCGACCTTCTGTAGCTCCAACGGCACTAAAGTTAATAAGGTCAACCTGCGCATGGCCGTTAGTATCGAAACGTCGAGTAGAAGCAAGGTCAGAGTTATCAAAGGTTAATTTAGCCTGTTGCACACCAACTTGAATAGCGGCGATTGTCGGTAGGTTCACCGCTAATGATGGACGATCCGCGCCATCAGCTGCTTCCTTCGACTCTAGTAAACTCTGGACTCTCATACCTTTCTTACTCTAAATAATCAATTAGTTAACTTATCTGACAATATTTTACCAGCAATAATGCTCAGATTATACATTAGAGTCATTAAGTACAGATTAAGACTAACTACCTACTTGAATAATAATGATATTTGAAGCACCAACAGAACAAACAATAAGGTTGCACGCTCTGCGTGCACTCAGGCTTGGAAGGTGTTTGAATAATAACCACTCGCATAGGGGTTTTACCGTAATGAACCTATTAAGGTGCAGAAACAAACGCAGGTGGCTTATATCTACTCACAGAGCTATCAGATTCAGTGGTAGCCGTGTCCGCATCCGCCAGCAGTGACCTAAGCACCTGATGTGAAGTTTTCGCAAAATGCCCTTTACCTGTTTGGCATTTTGCCGCGCTAGAGGCATATAAATAGCTGACTGATTTAGGCTCTGCTTTATTGGTGTGAAATGCACCTACCCTACTAACAGTACCCCATGATGATTTCGTCACTTTAGAGCGCGCTGCTTGATCATGAATACTAACAGCTGCTGCAGAACCGGATAATGTGCTGGCGTTATAAGCCTTATTCATCGCCACCTGCAGTTGCGTCATGGTGTTGGTGCCTTTACAGAAACCGGCTAACATTTTTCTAAATTCGCGCTGTTCTGCTGGTAAAGTATCAAGATCTTGCGTATCACGTGCTGCTAAACCATGCAGTAATTCAACACGGTTAGCTACCGCTTGAAAACGCTCATTGGCACTCTTACAACCGTATAATGATTTGGGTTGTAAAAAGATCGACAACGCTTGCACCGTCATGCCATTGACCTTATCGCGATGCAACCCAAAAGCATGAATATGATATAAAGCTTTTGCAGCCAATGTTTCTAAGGGGTCCTCTGGCGCTGCAGCCACTACATCATCAAAATAACCTGCCTGCTCATTGCGCACCTGGTTATACGCTTTGATTTTGTTACGCAGCAAACGTCCTTGTTTTGACCGGTGGAAATAAGCCTTACCCGATGTATTCACTGGAACATTTTTCAGAAAGTCGACATACAGATCTTGTGCGACTTTATGCAATGTATTGACTTGCTTACGTTGCACTTGCGGCAAAAGATGGGCTTGTTGTTGCAAGGTAGCCAACATCGCCACCTCCACCATCAAGCTGGCTTCGCCGGTTGCATCATCGAATGCATCCAAGTCGAGATTAGACGTATGTTGATTAACCGGAACATTTTGCACTAAGAACAAACCATGATAGTTAGCTGGACTCCCGGTGACTTTTGCACGGTTAAATTTGTGTGCACCCATCATAATAGAATCGATACTGCGGCGCTGGTAATTACCACGATCACCACCCAACCACTTAGGCAAGTTATCTTTAAATCGCGTATGCAATGAAGTTAAGGCATTGTATACCGTAGGCCCTGTACTGTTATATTCCGATCGAACATGACTCACTTTTTGCTCGTGCTCATCTCCTTCAACCTGAGTTACAGTTATATCTTGACGAGACATCTGCCCATCGATATAAACTAATTTATTTCGCACATCATCAATTCTGGTTGATTCTTTCGCTTTGTATACCGCTAAGGAGGGCACACGCGCTTCGACACGTGATGTAGCGAGTGATTCAACTTCTGAAACACCACTTTTTTCCTCAGTACGCAATTGCCCACGACGCATCAGCTGTAATGCAACATGCTCACCACCTATTTGTTTATCATGCGAACTATATGCCGTTCCTTGTACCCAACAAACCGTTTTATTGCGGTTATCGGTGTGTAAATAGGCATGATCCGTTGCGGTAGTGGATTCAAAATCTTTATCTTCAGCAGCCAACACAGCTTGATAAAAAAGCTGTATACGTGCTTCATATGTAGACTTATGTTCATTTTCATTACCATACTTTTTACGCATAGCCGTAATCAAATGATGTATACACCGATCATGAACGCTCGATTTTTTTGACCGAGCAAATGCCTGATCAAGCTTAGATTCAACTAGACTCATATCCAGATGAATTTCACCTGATTTAACAAAAGTGCTACTTGATAAAATTTGTTTTACTTCAGCTGCAACAACACTATTCATTGCCAATAACGCCTGTTGAATGGCTGGCTCCATTACTTCTTTAGAAAATATACCCATACGTCTAATAAGCTCTGCCTGTTTATCACCAATATAATTCTCATCAGCGGCAAGATAAGATTCAAGTTGTTTAGCATATTTTTTTTCAAACGTACGGGCGCATAGTCGAATATGCCCTTCAATCTCTAACTGCATATTGTTAATACTACCACGTGATTCACTACGGAATAGTGCTTGCATATAGGGCGGTAATTCATTAAAGGTTTTCGGAGTTAATGACAACCCAGGGTCCAACCATCGCACATATCGCTTTTCTATGCCTGCTAGCTCAGTTCCAGCTTCAAATTTAACTGCTCTTATAATATCAACACTCACGTGTTGTAATTTATTATCAACCACCACTTCCATTAATGCATGGCCATTACTGTCAAATCGAATTCCACCGAGTGCTTCTTTGTTAGCAGCTTGTACCATTTCACGAGACGCAAGTCGCCTTTGACCTTCATCAACCAAGGATGGTGAGGGTGCATTCGCCGCGTGGGTATCTTTTGACTCATCTATTTCATCCGCATGCACATCAACACCCCGCTCATCAGCAGCTTGTGTTAGTACATCAATTCGTTGCCATGCGGCCTCAAGCATCTTAGCTTGCATTGCTTCAGTTTGATGCCGATGCACTTCTGCTTGCGCACATTCTTGTTGACGTTGTTCAACAGACATCAATTGCGCACCTTGTGGCAATTTGTCATTGTGGCCATCATAAACAATGGCATTCTTTTCATGCTTAAGTAATGGACGGCCTAAAGCCATTTCATACAGATGAAAAACTATTTTTGCGGTTTTGCATGAAGAACGATAACCAATGCGCTTACGAAACAGGGTTTCTCGTGGCGTAGAATACCACTCACCCGAACGTCGCTCGAAACCACGACTAATACACTGATTCAAATACTCAACCGTTAATAACCGACCTCTTTCAAAGTTATCACACAGCTCTTTTAAAAATGGCGCCTTTTCACTGTCGCCGTTTATCGCATATTCGCGCTCTATGTATTTTTTTGCTTCCATACCGAGCTGTCTAGCAGACGCAGCTTCCACCGAACCCACTGATGTCGTTTGCTTAAACTCAGCTCGATTTAAGGCTGACGGTAATGATCTTGCTCTACTGGGTGGTGTGGAAGCATCTTTACTTTCATCTGCACCTTGAGCTTGAGGTGACTCAGCTACTATATACTCAAATGCAGGTAATATTGCCTTAACATCTGATGGTATATAACGTAAAAGATGCGGTTTTTTTTCTGGAGCCGCATTTGCATAAGCTACCGTAGCAATATCTTTATCTGCTAACAATATAGCTAAAGCACTCGCTGACGAACTGCCTCCATCGGTTTCTATGCGGTTTAAAGTACCTATAACTATATCGCTTACTGCTTGGTGCCATTCTGCTAATAACCTCATTTGCTGAAAAACTGACTTTGTCACTTCAATCATTAATGTTCCAGCAGCTTCAGCACTGGATAATGACTGGGTGAATAATCCAAGCAGCAGTTCTCGACGCTCATTAACTGTCATAATGCTACTTAATGATAAATAGCTACGTAATTCACGCTGCATATTTTCCAAGCGGAATAATTGAAAAGGTGCTTCGACAAATACTTTCACATATGAACTGAGTACATCCCGTGAAGTGAGCCTGCCACTAATTAAATGCTGCTTATGATCATCATTAAGAAATAAACCGTACTCATCGAGTAATTGAAAAACCAATTTAGCCGCTTTACTGTTGGTGCGGGCTTCACCGCTCCGACCTTTATAAAACAGGTTATTTCTATCAGTGGCTCTCATATTGTGAATTTGGTTAACCAACCAAACCGCAGAAAGCGAGCCATTCCGCCTAGCAGCTTCTACTTTCGCAAAAAATGTTTGCTTGATCTTATCATGCGGGTTGTCCACACGATCAGTGTGCTTTTTTGATACAACGTAACTGTGAATCGTATTTGCTAAACTCATTCGCCCTAACCTTATTTACTGCCACTGTGTTCTCAAAACGATGGCTGGATATCTCTCATTTGTGATATCAATACTACAACGTTGATATTAACGATTCCTTAAATTACACACATAAGCTTCGGAAAAATAGTACTATTTACATAGTCAATTTTTAAAAATAGAGTCTATAAATACATTAGATAGAAAACAAACAATTATAAATACTTAAAAGTACGTTGCGGTCATAATTGTGAATTAAGAAGAAGTAAAAATAACTACGCAGATTTACGCGGCCAAAAGGTCAATATCGCCTTAACCACCGTGGCTAACGGAATAGCCAATAACACACCCCAAAAACCCCAAATACCACCAAACACCAATACCGCTAAAATAATCGCAACCGGATGCATATCCATCGCTTCGGAAAACAATATAGGCACCAACACATTAGCATCCAGCGTGATAATTACCGCATAAGCAACCAACATAGTTAAAAATTGCCCGGACCAACCCCAATCAATCAAGCCAACAATCACTACAGGAATGGTGACCAATGCAGCACCAACATAGGGAATCACAACTGATACCCCTACCATCACACCCAATAAAATCGCATATGACAAACCAAACAGTGCAAAAGTCGTCACACTGATCACGCTGATAATAATCATCTCCACCGCGCGACCACGCACGTAGTTACCAATCTGATGATTCACCTCAGACCATACCTTACTCACCAATGAACGGTCACTAGGCAAAAATGATGACATCCAATGAGAAATCGAATTACTATCACGCAAAAAGAAAAACAACATAATCGGCACAAGGATCAAATACAAAATCAAAGTAACTACCAACGTAATCGAACCCACCGAAAACGACAATACTGTCTGTCCCACTTTAGCAAATTGATCTTTAAATACCGTCGTGGCATGCGTTAACGTATCACCAGTAAATATATGTGGATGCTTTAACGCTAAATCTGACATCAACGCCTGAAATTTAGTAAAAATCTCAGGGACTTCATGCACCAATAAAGTTAACTGCTTAACCAATAACGGCAATAAGCCAACACATGCCCACACCATCAACCCAATAAAAATTAAATACACCACCGACACCGCCAACCAATTCGGAAAGTGCCAACGCTTTAATAACTGAACTGGCTTATACAATAAGTAAGCTAAAGCAATACTAACCAAGATCGGCGTTAAAATGCGGCCAAAAAACTCAACCACAATCAATAAACCCACCACAGTAAAAAACAAACCCAATGCAGCAGGATCTGAAAAGTTGTTTTCAAACCAATTTGAGATTCCAACTAATATTGGATTTCGATTGCTCATCTTTTTTACACTCATCCCCAATAAAGACATACCTTAACAACAGTCAGCTTATCACTGCATCGGCCAATCTGTCACCCCGGACTTGATCCGGGGTCCAGGCTTATATTAACTGGATCCCGGCTCAGGGGCCGGGATGACAAAACCGGGGGCCGGGATGACAAAACCGGGGGCCTGAATGACACAGTAAATGACAGAGCCAAGCTAAACCTTTTCTAATAATGCCACCATTTCCAGTGCGGCATCAACTGCATCGCGCCCCTTATGCCCATGTGATCCACCGCAACGGTCCAATGCCTGCGCTTTATTCTCTGTCGTCAACACACCAAAGATCACCGGCAACTCAAATTCCATCATCACCTGCTGACAACCTTGACTCACTTGCTCGCACACATAATCATAATGCGTAGTCTCACCTCGAATCACCGCACCCAAACAAATCACTGCCTGATATTTCTCCAGTCTTGCTAACTTTTTAGCCACCAACGGAATCTCTACCACACCCGGCACTTGATATACGGGCACCTGATCTGCAGCAAAACCTAACTCTTTTAAGCGTGCTAATGCACCCTGTAACAACAAATCGGTAACTTCAGTATTAAAGCGACTACAAACAATCGCTAAGTTTGCGGACATTATCTTCTCCCTCATTTTTAAATCGATGACCTAACTTGTCTTTTTTGGTTTTTAAATACTGCGCATTATGCTTATTACTCGGCGCCACCAACGGCTCACAACGCTTCACCAACACACCATAACGCTCTAGTTGCGCATGCTTTTGCGGATTATTAGTCAACAAAGTGACCTTGTCGAGACCTAACTCACGCAACACCTGCGCGGCCAAAGCATAATTGCGTTCATCTGCGGCAAAGCCCAAAGCGTGATTAGCCTCAACCGTATCCATACCTTGATCTTGCAAGGCATACGCTTTGATCTTATTGGCTAAACCAATACCTCGCCCTTCTTGTGGCAAGTACAATAAAACGCCACCCTGCTGCGATAACATCTTCATCGATTGCTTTAATTGCCAGCCGCAATCACAACGACTGGAACCAAACACATCACCAGTCAAACATTGAGAATGCAAACGCACTAATGACTCATTCACCGGTAGCGGTTTTTGTGGAAGCAATACACTAATCTCTTGCTGGTCAATCGTCGAACGAAATACTTTCATTTGCCACACCTCACCCGACTCAACAGGTAATTTAGTCGTAGCCACTTCTTCAATAAAACTTTCATTGCAATAACGGTAATGAATCAACTGCTCAATCGAAATAATCAATAAGTCATGCTCTTTTGCAAACTGACCCAATTGCGGTAAACGCGCCATCGTGCCATCTGGATTCATCACTTCACAAATCACCGCAGCAGGTTGTAATCCCGCTAAACGCATTAAGTCAACACTCGCTTCTGTGTGACCCGCTCGCTCAACAACGCCATTAGACTTAGCCTTTAATGGGAACACATGACCCGGCTTAACAATGTCTTTAGCAGTGGAATTTGGATTCGCCGCAATTTGAATGGTCAACGCGCGATCGGCTGCAGATATACCTGTCGTCGTGCCTTCTGCCGCACCAATCGATACACCAAAACCGGTTTGATAAGCCGATTGATTTTGATGCGTCATCATATCGATATCTAAGCGATCGAACGCCTCCGCCGTCAACGGCATACACACCAATCCACGACCATATGTAGTAAGAAAATTCAACGTTTCAGGGGTAATCTTCTCAGCAGAAACCACCAAATCACCTTCATTCTCACGCTTTTCATCATCCACCACAATCACCGGTTTACCTAAACGTAGCGCCTCTAAAGCTTGACTAATTGTTGCGAGTTTATGTGCCATGAGTTATCTCCTCCTGGGTTTCACGCACCTCAAGTTGGCGCGCTACAAGTTTGGCAATCTGATCAAATTCAATATGCACATGATCGCCGTCAGATAAATATTTTAATGTGGTTAACGCTAACGTCTGCGGAATCAACATCAAGTCAAAACCATTATTACGTAACGCATTCACCGTTAAGCTCACCCCATCCACGGTGACACTGCCTTTGTGAATCAACAAACCCATATCATCACCAGCAATGCCTTCAATCACCAAGTGACAACATCCATCTTGCACCGTTTTACTAGCAACCATTGCTACGCACTCAACATGCCCCGAAACAAAATGGCCGCCAATACGATCACCAACTCGTAATGATCGCTCAAGATTTATTTTACGCCCCACTAAATAGTGAGCTGCTTTGGTCAAATTCAATGTTTCTGGTGATAAATCACAACCAAACACACCTTGATCATCAAAATCAGTCACGGTTAAACACATACCATCAACGGCAATGCTCTCACCTAACTGCAGGTCATTAAATTGTGATTGAATACTGAAATGTCGCGTTTGATCACCATGCGTGATCGACACAATATGACCTACGTGGTCAACTATACCGCTAAACATACAAGTCTCCTTTATTTGTGTCATTCCGTGCATGGCACGAAAACCAAAACAAACATAGGCTACTCAAGGGTTTTTAAACTGTAGAAATGCACTAAGTGACGTTTCCACCTCTCTCATCCGGACTTTAACCGTCGGCTCTGGAATCTCACCAGATCTGCTGACCACTCGAAAGTGCGCTCGCGGGCTTAGCTAGAAAGCTTTACCGCCGGTGGGGAATTACACCCCGCCCTGAGGTCTACCAGCGAAATATAGCAAAAGGTGGACAATAACTCAATGTATTCAGTGATGTTTACACAATGCTGAATCGAGATGCTTCGCCATCGAGGCTGGGCTTTTAGCACCTGCCTTAAGCTGTCGATCAGCACCGTGCATTAACAGCAGACTCGCAATCGCGTCATCATCTTTCTGATAAGCAATATGCAACGGATACATTCGATCATCACACAACCTTGCTATATTTGGATCCGCACCCGCCTCCAACAAGACACGAACCACTTCAACGTGCTGCTGATTACAGGCTATCGTCAATGGTGATTCACCCGTACTATCTAACCGATTCACATCAACGGCCGCAGCAATCAATCGCATAACCTCCTTCACATCCCCTAGCCGGCAAGCCTCAATGAGCCGCCCAGATTCAGATGACTGAAAAATACGAGGCACCGCTAACATTGGTGGTGCTTGTCGACGCGGCCTCGGTGGTGGACGTCGAGTTGGCGCTGGCGTGACGGCTTGTAAAGCATTCAATATCAAACGAGCTATACCACGAAAGCCTTGACTACGCGCATAAGCTATCGGCGTTCTTCCATCAGCATGTTCGCTCGCCTTGCTTAAATTGATCCCTGGAATAGCAATAAGATACTTAACCGCATTCTCACTACCACGCTTACACGCCAACCCCAATGCTGTATCACCCCGCTTATTCACCTTGTCATTTACATTAAAACCACTATTTACAGCCAACTGACATGACGCCGGATAATCATAATCAACACCATATGTCATTAAATTTTGACCAAAAACATCATTATTTCGGCGACGTTCAGCAGCACACTCATCTAACGCGATATAGCCCCCATATAACGTATGATACAGCCACATACGATCAGAAAACGTTTTTTCATCCACCTCAGAGCAGAAAAGGTGACTACTAAACACAACCGGTAAAGTATCATCTCCTTCAATGAATCGACGATACATCGTAGCCACCATTCGCGCTCTTTCTTTAAGGGTATTTATGTAAACGATACCTGGCATATGATTCGAATCTTGCAATAGCCAGCGACCTCCAGCCACCGCCAGATAGTGTATTGATATTCGATGCTCATGAAGACGCAAATTCACAGTAAAATGCTGACGGTCCGAAACATGTAAAGTATTCGCCAAGAACTCCAAATGTTTTACAAAGTCGCACTGACGATAAATATCAACCACGTGAAAAAACTCAACTGATTCGTGTAATACTTCGGCATTTAAAACACCAACCATGCTTAACGCAGGATATCGATGCTGCTCTGACTCATCAGCTCCAATCACTGCACCAAAAGTACTAGGCTCTTGTAACAGCATCACCACATCAAGAAAAGCCAGTAAGTCAGTATGAAATGTACGCAATACATCTAAACGGTTTTGCAAAATTGCGAAACGGATATCAACACAAGCTTCTTCACGAATATACGCCTGGCAAGCTTCATGCAAACGACCAATCATTTTTTTCAATGCAGCTAAAAAAGCCTCTAATTGATAAGGACCGATACATGTCAACGCATGCGCTCGATCTACATAGGGTGCTAATTGGCCCATCAAAAAAGCGCGGCATGCCAAATAGGTGAGTGCAAAACAACACCCTTCATATCTAGCGCTTCCAGAACCCAGCATATGATTAACATGTTTAGTGATTTGAGCATTTGTAAACACCCCCTTTTGCTTATCCAGCATTCGACCAAGGTAATCATTTGAAATAACACATTTTTCTGTTGAAGAAGAAATAATAAAATCAGTATCACCATTCATGGTACGCAATGGGTTTGTATCTATAAATGCGAGGAGAATTTGCACGCACTCAATTGATGTGCGCCCCTGGAAAATAACATCGGTATCTACGTTAACATTACGCACGCGCGCAGATAACGCTCTAAAATGCCTACAAATTTCCCCTACCGTACGCCTCATGCCCTACAACTCTATATATTAATAATGCCAGATAAATATCATAAGTAGGTAATGTTTTCAATGAGGGTTACATAATACTGCATCGGGAGGGACGCTCTAGATCCGGGCGCCGCTTTAATAGCTTTACGATATCTTGACGCTCTATCGCTTCAGCAAACACTAGCGATGTCACACCCACCGCATTAACAGCCTCCAGTTTCGCACCATGACTTAACAACAAACGAACCGTATCGAGATCACCGCAATCAGCAGCCGCCATCATCAGCAACCGTAGCTCCAATCAGAATCATCTGAATAATCATGATCAAAAGCAGAGAGCATTGAGGAAGAGCCCGAGATACTATCTGAGTCATCATCTTCAACTGACTTGCTACCCTCATCGAAGATCTCGTCAGAAAAGAGATACTCCATGCCTGCTCTCTCTTCAGCTCTGATACCCCCTATAAAGCTATTCATGTATTTACGTGAGTGATCAACATAATCAACATAACCCCGACCTGTCAGCTTACCTGAGCTGTTTTTCATTAAGTAATTGACTATAGTGTCGATGCTTGCGCACCCATGGTGTAAAGTTTCATAAACAATATCGGTACTTGAAAACACGGCGACCAGCCAGGCCGGGGTTAACGAACTTAATTCAGTCTCACTCGTAATTCTTATATCACATAAACCAACAATGTCACCAAGCAGCCTATATGCCTCATCGAATTCTTCATCGCTGATACTTAAGGGGTGTATATCTTCTATATTATCAGCGAGGCCATATGTCGTGCCGACAATTTGTATTAAACTCGCCTTGCTCTCAACACCAACCTTACCGCATAGAGCACCACCAGCCCCATGCATTACCACATAAAGAATGAGCTCAATAGGAATATGGAGTGTTTCAAACAAAAACAGTTGAAACTGTGGCAAGCTAGCTTTAGTAATCAGTTCAGATACTTCAGGAATACCGACAAGCAGCATAACGAATGCATTATCCATACCATCCACAACCTTGATTTCCTCTAAACTTTCAAGTAAACGCTCAAATGTATTTATTTCCATCGACAATAGCTTGGCCGAAAGAACAGCACTCAAATAAGCCTTTCTCTGCACGTCTCCACCATAGTAGTATGTAACTATTAACTGATATACATGTGTTAAATTAAACACGGGCAAGTTTACTGAAGCATTAACTAAGTGCGATAAATCAGAAAGATCTAATTCAAGCAGATCATTTGGGATATTTTTGGGATGGTGGTAAAAAAACATTTTTGGATGCATTCGATAACTAGGTAAATACTTTCTATGTATATTAAATGAAGCAACATCAACTTCAGCCTCCCTCATAGGCACATAAGGCGTATTCAAAGCATAGAGGCGGGATGCTTTTGTTACATCATGCTTATTTTTTCTGCGTGCCTTCCACGAAAGTCTTAATGGTTTTTTGAGGTGTTTTTCTTCATAGGTTCGCGCAAACTCATTAGACGTCAATGTTGACATAGCATCCAGATCAGGGAAGCTCATTTTTTTAAATTCTAACTCAAAACCCAAGTGATGCGCGATGGACATAATTA
Organism: Coxiellaceae bacterium; assembly: GCA_029212885.1. Taxonomy (GTDB): domain Bacteria; phylum Pseudomonadota; class Gammaproteobacteria; order Coxiellales; family Coxiellaceae; genus JARGNX01. The sequence goes on along the minus strand of JARGPC010000002.1, from coordinate 192,611 downwards.
ATACTTCGGTTATCCACGCACTGCCTCGAACAGCTAAGGCAATATGTGATAAATAAAAATGAATATGCGCAAAATAATCAACCGCCATGTCTCTGGTTACGTAGGGTTTATTCATTAATGATGATATAAGTTTTTCAACCGCTGCCATGTAGCCAGGCGAAACTGTGTAACGGCTACACTGGCGCACACTATTCCTCTTAGGAGTAAAATATACAAGCTCGAACTTTTGCCCCTCAAGAATCATTCGTTTGACATACTGACCATCATGATTCTTTTCAGTTTCTAATTCCTCAAAAGACTGCCGGTATGATGCATAACGGCCTTTCAACCTAGTGATTATTGCTCCTCCAAATGAGCGGCCAGTTAATTTCCAGTACCCAGGCATCATAACCTCAGCAATTGCGTATCTTCTCGTTGCTAGGAAACCAATAGCACTGTCCAAATCAACAACGCCACCATCACTTTTAAGCTGCCTGGCAAGATCTTTGGCACACTGCACTTTTATTAAGTGAAAAGCGTTTTGGCTCAAGCCTTGCCCATAAACCCTCTTTACTTCAGCTTCAGTTGTTTCATCGACATCTGATTCGCGAGTATCGGCAGTTTCAGCTCGCTCAATCTCTCTAATTGTATCCATCGACACAAACGGCATCACTTCTCTTAATTCATCACACTTCACTTCACTACAACCTTCTTCAACCCATCATACATACATTACTTAAAATTATAACTACTGTTACTTAATAATACATTGTAGCTCAAATAACAAACAAGCTCAACGCCTTTTAACAATAAGGTTTCACGCTCTGCGTGCACTCAGGCTTGGGTAGTGTTTGATTGCATACAACCAATCAGATCTTCAGCACAAGCTTGCCAGGCAAATCCAGCTAATTGCTCAGCAGTAACCAGTAATGACAAATGCGCCGATTGCGCATTGGAACCCAATGTTTTTTGCCCAACATACAAAAAAGCTTGCTGCAATAAGCGTTGCCGCCATAAGTCACAGAACAAACGCGCACCGGCTTCTATCCACACATGATGATAACCCTGCTCGGCCATATGACTCAGCATATGCGGCCATGAAAGGGAGCCACACTCAACAGGCGTTTCAACACACTCTGCACCACGGCGAATTAATGCTTGCCGCTTTTCATCATCCACTTCAGGCTGATGAAAAATCGTAACTGAAGCGGCCGTCGCCCATACACGCGCATCGGGTGATATGGAAAGGTTACGATCAATTACTAGCAACGGTTTTGCTATCACCTGATCAGCCAATCTTACATTTAGATACGGATCATCAAAGTGAATCGTGCGTGCGGTCGTCAGTAACGCATCGGCTTGCAAACGATGCTGGTGTGTAAAACGGCGACATGCTTCGCCGGTAATACCAATATGCGAACCATCTTGTGAAGCGTATTTTCCATCACGACTAACAGCTAACTTCGCCGTTAAAAATGGCCTTTTATTTTGTCGCCAAAAATCATAGGCACGATATAAGTTTTGCACCTCTGGCACATCGATATAGATAGACTCTACACCAGCCTGCTCAAGCGTAGCATCACTTTTACTACCCACCTCAGGATTGCTATCACGATAAGCGTAATACACTCGCTTAATGCCAGCTTCTATAATCGCCTGCGTACACGGCGGCGTGCGGCCAAAATGACAACACGGCTGCAAACTAACATACAAAGTCGCATCAGATAAATCGACATCACCCGCCGCACGCAACGCCATCACTTCGGCATGCGGTTCGCCAGCCTGAAAATGACAACCCTCTGCTACCACTTGATCTTGTTTCACTATCACCGCGCCAACAGCCGGGTTGGGGCCAGTAAATCCCAGCCGCCCCTGCGCTAAGTTGACCGCTCGCAGTAGGTGCTTATTTATGCTTTTGTTAGTCATGGCGATACTATATATTGCCTTTGATGTGTTGTCATCTTGGGATGACAGGCATTACCGATATGAGGGCACACCACCTTCCACTACGCCTTTAGTAAACACCACCTGCCATAGCTGAATATGTCGCGCACGAAATGAACCAGCACAAGACAACAAATAGTAATCCCACATGCGTTTAAAAGTATCGTCATAGTTCGACTTTAATTTATCCCACTGCGCTGTCACATTTGCCCGCCAGGCCATAAGAGTCTTATCATAGTAAGGCCCAAAATTATGCCAGTCTTCCATGACGAAATATTCTTCACTAGCCTTGCTGATTTCCACAATCGACGGAATCTTACCATCAGGGAAAATGTATTTATTAATCCAAGGATCAACTGAATGCGTTGTCGTATTATTGCCAATAGTATGCAACAAAAAGATACCATTTTCTTTTAAGCAACGATGCGCCACTGACATATAGGTATTGTAATTTTTCTCACCTACATGCTCGAACATACCCAGCGATACAATGCGATCAAACTCCTCATTCACATCACGGTAATCCTGCAAACGCAATTCAATCGGCAAACCTTGGCACATCTCTCGCGCTAACTCGATCTGTTGTTGCGATACAGTAACACCCACCACCTCAACACCATAATTTTCAGCTGCATACTTAGCAAGCGACCCCCAACCACAACCGATATCTAACACCTTCATGCCTGGCTTTAATTGCAGTTTTTCACAGGTTAATTTCAGCTTGTCTTCTTGCGCATCATCCAGATTATCCGCTTCTTTCCAATAAGCGCAGGTATACACCATGCGCTGATCCAACATCGCTTTGTAAAGATCATTACCCATATCATAATGATGCTCACCAATATTAAATGCACGGCGCTTGGATTGTAAGTTAAATAATTTACGCTGCAATACTTGAAACAAGAGTTTCATATTGAATTTGATATGCTCATCGAGGCGAGCACTTAGTACTTTGAAGAAAAATTGATCTAACGCTTCGCAGTCCCACCACTTTTGCATATAGCTTTCGCCCAAACCAATCGAGCCATTGGCCAACACTTCATCAAAAAAGCGCTTATTATGCACTTGAATATCAAACGGCTTCGAACCACCAATGGTAACACCAGCAATTCCTAATAACTCACTGGCTATTTTTTCAGATTTCGATTGGCTACTTGCCGTCATCGCGAATTCCTTAATCAATTGAAACAGTTGCACCCTAAAACTGTATCAAGATTCTAGAAATTCATCAAATCAAAAGCTGCCTATGATTTAATCATCACGCGATGATTGTAATATTTCATCAGTAACACAGGCTTTGGCTGCAAGTGTGTAGCTAAATATTCGTAGGAAGGCTTATCCAAAAAAACCACCACAGGTGTTTTACTGTGCCATAACTGCTCAAAAGCTTTATCATCGATCATCAATGAGCCGCCCGTCACGCCCGGCTGACGAGCACCATATTGCATACGCCATTGCCAGCTGTCTTGAAAGTCTGCAATTTTTTTATACCATTTACCCACCAAGGTAAATTTTCGATCAAGGTAAAACGACGCGTCATAATAGTAGTTATGATACATCACCACCTGAGCATCCCGTGTAATGTAAGGCTTTGCCGCCTCATACATCGGTGAATTTGTGCGCTGGGCTGCTGGGCATAACAACACAGTTATATTCAACATCATTATCACAGCAACAGCCATGAACAACATTCCACGCGGCCTGTCTGTTAAATAGCAATACCAACAACTCGCCGCTGCCAGTAAAAATAAACTGCCCAGCATATAAATAAAACCAGCACTCTCTATCGCCGCAAAGCTTAGCTGCCAACTTGGCACCGAGAAAAGCACACACGCCAATATCACAAAACCAACCACCAACAACATACAGTCAATACGCGGTAATTTTTGCTTTTTTTGCCATACGTTGTTAAGCGCTATTGCGCTCAGTACTGCAACTGCTGGCAGCACAGGAATCATATAACCGATTAATTTAGTATGCGCGACACTAAAAAATAAAAAGATACTAACAAACCAAATCAAAAAAAACGTTTGATTAGCATCGGCACGTAATGCAGTTAACTTTAACGACCGCCAATTGAACAGCCTTGAGATACACAACAACGAAACCGGCAAAGCACCCACCAACAACACAGGCACATAAAACCAAAACGGCTCGATATGACTAAAGTTGCTAGCAAAATAACGTGCGAACTGTAATTGATAAAAGAAGTAGTGCCAATAATCAGGAAAACGCATTTCCATCATAATATTCCATGGCAAATTAATCGCCAAAAGAATAACGATACCGGCGAATAGATGTAAACGCCTGAGCACCGACCATTGTTGAGTAAACAGCACCCATAGGCCTGCTACCATGGCGGGGAAAACAATCCCCATAAATCCTTTGGTCATAATCGCACAGCCCGCCATGGCATAGCATAACCACATGTAATAGCGACGCGCTGACTTCGAACTATCGGCCTGTTGCGCCAATATAAAAGCCATCAATGAGAGACCAATAAAAACAGCCACCTCTAAATCCATATCAGCATAATGCGCTAACAGGAAATACAACGGACTAACAGCCAAAAACATCCAGGACAACAAAGCGACCTGAGGTGAAAATAAACGTCGCGCGGTATGATAAGTCATAATCACACCCGCAATCCCCATTACGGCCTGTGGTAAACGTGCACCGAAGGTTGAAAAACCACCCAACTTTAACCCAATGATTTCCAACCAATAATACATAATCGGTTTATCAAAAAATGGCACACCATTAAACCATGGCACTAACCAGTCATGCTGGCGCATCATCTCACGCGCAATGCCAACATAGCGACCTTCATCTTGGATCACTAGCGGCGGATGCCCGAGCCAGGCCATAAACCACACGGCTGACATCAGCAGCAATACCAGCCACAACCAACGACTTTGAATTAGTTTGTTTACGCTCACTTGAATGCCCATACCCTATAATGCCCCACGGTGTGAGGGCACCTTATAAGATCAAGACAATCAATGCAAGGATTGTCATGGCGTACTTCTTGGTCGTAAAATACAGTACGTGACTATAGCTAACAACACAAACGCTAACAGAAGCATCGCTAGCGGCTGGGTTTCCTGAACAGCAAAGCCACTCACTAACGCACTGGCAACTACCGCTGCAATACAAGTGAAAAAAGATTGCAAGGCCACGCGTGACTCCATCGGCTCATCACTGCCCTCTATAGCCAATCGCCCCAAGATAGGAAACAGCAAACCACAGGCGGCAGACAACACCATCATCGCGGCAACTATACTCCATATATCCTTTGGCCAATAAAAAGTAGCAACAACGGCATAAACAGCTGCCGCCACCAATACCGTCAAGCCGATAGTAATTAAATAGCGCAAACTAGCTAGCTGCATAAAAAATTTCACACAACGTGACACCAGGATATAACAAACAAAAATTAAAGTTTGTACAAAGCCATAATACAAAACACTAAAGTGAAATTGCTCCATCAACAAAAACGGCCCAACAGCAATCCAAACAATCAATGCCGCAAAAATGCAATTAAAAGTGAGCAATGGACGTAAATAATTCCGATTAGTAAGAATACGCCAATACTGCTGCACAGCCTGCTTAAAACTAATCGCTGTCGTTGCATCTTTCGCGGTTTCTGGCATTTTTATATACAACCCCACAACGGCAACAGCACCCCAAAATGCCAGCGCAATAAAGAGATAGTGCCAGCGCATCACATGCAACATCAATGCACCAAACAACGGCCCCAATGATGGCGCTAACACATTAATGCTACTCATTATCGCAATAGCATGGATAGCTTGCTTTTGATCATACAAATCATGAATAGTGGCATACCCCGCCACCACCATGGTACTAATCGTCGCACCCTGTACAAAACGAAAAATCAATAACGGCCAAATCTCGGTAGAGTAACCACAACCCAAACTCGATAATACAAATGCGGCACCCCCCAGCAACAACACCGGCCGTCGACCATAGTGTTGGCACACCGGACCTAATACCAACTGCAATGATGCCGAACCTAAAAACCAACTGGTAATGGTTAACTGCAGGGCATGCGAACCCACACCGAAATCACGCATAATACTTGGCAAAGCCGGTAGATAAGCGTCATTGGATAGATATAAGGCAAATTCATACAGGGCGAGCAGGACAGGCAGTACACCGATCACGTATACCGATCTAGCTGACTTGTTCACGATAATTCTCTCGGGGTTTGTCCCCACTCCCGTACTCATCGCTATGTTAGCAAATTGACACAATAAGGTACATTACTTTACAATCGCCGCCATGAAAGACATTTCCTATCAAGACATACTAAATAATCATCCTAGCACCGAGATTATTGAAAAGTTGGCACCTTTTGTCAGCGACGCACGCAAATTACGCATTGCCGATGTGATTGCCGGACGCCTCAATAGCATTCAACTCGCTATCGAAGCACCTTCCGATATCAACAATGCCCTTGCTGCTGTGCGCAGCGCTGAATCGCTAGGTGTATCACACGTACACTTTATTTGTCCTGAAGGTGATGCCATAGCCGCCAAACCGATTACACAAGGCGCGTTCTATTGGGTCAGCATTCATTACCACAATACCCTAAAAGACTTTTTACGTTACTGTGAAAATGAAAACCTACAAATCGCCGGCGGCACGGTGACTGCCACCACCCCCTTGCAGCAGGTGCCTGTCGACAAACCACTGTGCCTATTAATCGGTAATGAATCTCGCGGCCTCAGCGATCAAGCCGTAGCCGCTTGCGATATTGAATATAAAATTCCGATGGTCGGCATGTCAGAAAGTTTAAATTTGTCAGTCTCTGCTGCACTCAGCATGTATGACACATCACAACGCAAACGAGCCCTGTTGAATGGCAACAGTGATCTTTCTGTTGAACAGCAACAAGCACTGCAAGCTTTGTATTATCTCAACAGCGCCAATGCGCGTATGTATCCACACCTGTTTTAATAGTCTTTCGTAACGCTACATTTAATTGCCTTGAATGAAGTCCCTGGCAACATTGTATTAGTCACAACCACCGTGTAGTGATTGGATGAGCTTGCATCACCCATGTGAGGCACCGGATTTAATTTCCTGCAACTTTCTGTGGCTATTCTTGCTGTTTGATTCGACCAGGGCTCAATAGCATCAATTTCCCACTTTTTCAAAACACCTTGCCCCAGCGGATAAGGCGCCCTCATTTCCATTTGACGCTGGCTATCTATATAACCGAGGTTGCGGTTGTATTCTCCATGAGGACCACCAAAAGTTCCCTGGTAATCTACAAGAATCGATTCAATGTTTCCGTCAAGCGTGCTGTCATTAATCACAGTAACCGTTGAAGCTGCAATCGCGGAACTTCCAATTAATAGCATCGCGCAGGTTATAATACTTTTTCTCATCTTTACCTCACTACATGTTATATATATATTAAGTTAATAATTATAAATTATACACAATCGAATGTAAAGTTGTATTTTACAGCCCAACCTGCTCTTCAAGCACTGCTAACGAATCGAAAAGAACCGCTGTCACGTGACGCAATACCGATAGTAATTTCGATACGCGTACATCATGGCTATCAATGAATGGTAATTCAAAATAAGAATTTTACTTTAGTAAGCCAATCCTATATTAATATTATTAAGAAAATAAAAATATATTAACCACAGCGTGAAATCAATGAACACTAAAGAACAGGCCGAAATAATACTACTGCAGTTAAATAAAAACGAACTCACAATGTACTTAAGTAGCCTAGAGCCAGCTAATAAGTTGGCCATGCTAATCCATAAACGACAGTCGGGTGACATACTTTTCAAACATTTTATGTTTCACCACCCAACACTACTAGTAAAATGCTTAACTGACTTAGACTATAAACAAAAACGCAAACTATTTAACATCAGGGATAAGCGCACTGAAGCTGAAACAGTATTAGAGTCGTTTAATGACAAATATGGCAAAATGAATTTTGCATTGTCTCCTGATATGAAACAAACTTACCACGCCACCATTACGATGGGCGGCGCTGTTAGACAACCGTCACCGGCAGAGGATTTCAGGCGATCACTTAGAACACTCACATCAACTGCTATTAAACCGACACTACTAGCTACCCTACAAACTTATAAGTCACTGCAAAAGCATCACCCACTGTGGTACGCAAGCAAACGCGAACAGCGTCGAAAAATAGCGGCTGCTGATAAATTAATACAAGCACTAAAAACTGACACTGTACCGGATACTATTTATCTCAACAAAAACGAGCTTAATGCACTCAGCAAACCACATTGGTTAACCCGACGCAGCGCTTTAGTACAACTATATCGAGCATTCAGGAACGCTCACCCTCAATGCCAATTTGTCACCGATCAGACCGCCGCTGAAATTGACACGTTACATGAAGAAACTAAAGTTGAAAATAGCACACCAGCACCTGAACAAAAAATCTCAGACATAATGGATCCAACAAACGCATATCATGAAGTGGCACCACACACGCATATACAAGCGAAACCACAAAAAACTGCTGGCCATCAAGTAGATATTCAATGGACTGCAACGTTATGGCTACCTCGACACAAAATAACAAAGCACAGCACAGCCGAAGAAAAACAACCAGCCATCGAAATGTCGCCAACTTTCGGAAAGTAAATCATGAACCGATTCTCCACATTATTCGGCTCACGCTTAATCTCTCCTGGAAAACCACCACATGGCAATAGGCAGCAAAATCAAAATATAAATACAAAAAATACCGGCATAAGCCAATGCGCCAGTAAAGATGCTCGGCGCCATTAAGACAATTAAAACCGGCGGTAAATAAGTCGCCAATGCAATCACCGCACCGCTTTTACCTTGCCTTTTGAGCTTTAAGCCATCGGTTAAAAAGTCCATTAAACTGACAGACACACCCAGGAATGCAGTGATCGCACAAATCGATACAAACGCCACACCCAAACTCTGCACGATGGGGTTATGCGTAATATCAACCAAGTGTTTCATTAATAGAGAAGTCGTATTCGCCGATTCATTCATCGCGATGAGCCCCGTCGCACCTGCACGAGCAACAGTGGCTTGTATTGCGCTTATCCATACCAAATACAAAACCACAGGAATTAAACTACCAACCAGCACCGTGCGATACAGGCGCTTTTTATCACTGTTTAAATACACCCGAATACTTGGCAAGATAATGGCATATCCAAACGAGCAAATAACAACCAACAACGCATTACCATGAAACTTGAAGTCGCCATTGAATAATTGATGCTGGTTACCATGCGGTATAATCGTAGCTAGCAAAATGATGCAAATCGTAATTTTGGCGAACATTAAAAGGCGATTGAATAAATCCACCGAATAAATACCACGATATACTATACCGCCTAGCACGAACACGGTAATCAATGTTGCTGACCAGCGTGGTATTGAGATATTAATCTTATGCAATAACGCTTGCACAATATCTCCACCCGCCGCCAGAAACGCGCACAACAGGCTGTAGAGCAATAATAGATACGCACCCCAAGTAAGAATAGCCACTGAACGCCCCAGCGTACGCCGCGACATGCTGACCAAATTTGAACCAGGCTTCATATCCAAGTTTACTTTCAACAATGCAAACGAACCAACAGTCATCACAAACCAAGCAAACAGCACCATGGCAATACTTACCCAAAAGCTCTGCTCAGCTGTCACAATAGGCAATGCCAACATACCACCCCCTATGCAGGTGCCCAGTATTAGTAAAATGCTACCGATTTCTCTCATTGTCATTGTGCTATTCCTCATCAACAGGCCCCAGTATATGCGAAATCGCCAGTAATGATAACGCTATTAAGTGTACAAAAACAGTCTGTAGCGCATCTCGCTAAATTGACCTATAATGATCGACGTGTTACACACCTGGGGGCAACCCCAACTGTTTTACCCCTTATAAGGAGATTTACCATGAGAAAGAAAATTATCGCTACTGGTGTTGCAGCTGTTATCTCAACTAGCGCAATGGCTGCTGGTGCAGGCTGCACAGCGTGCAATCCTTGCTCAAGTGCTACAAGCACATCAACCAGCGCAACAAAATGCAACCCATGTGCCGCTAAATGCAGCCCATGCAAAGCCACTGCTTGTAACCCATGTGCCGCTAGCGGCAGTGGTTGCAAACCTTGCGCACCATGCAACCCATGCGCTGCTTCTTCATAAGCACCACTGGTTAATTAAAAAAAGCAGTTGTATACTACAGCTGCTTTTTTTATTGCATGGAGCACCACATGAGCAGCGATCTAGCCACCCCGATTATCCAAGCCGTCACCAATAATCAACCACTCGACCCAGAAAACACCATTGAAACTTGTTATGACGTATTAGAACGCTCCGGCTCAAATATTGTCTGGGAAATCCTACGCCAGTCGGATAAATTTGTACAATGGGATCACTATCCCAAGGGCGATGTTTACGACAAACAGACGCATAGTCAATATTATTACCATGCACACGAGCCTGCTGATAAGCGTCTTCCCGAGCATGGCCACTTTCACTTATTTGTCAGAAAAAAAGGCATGCCAAAGCATATCCAACCAGCGACTGTTGAGAACGACACCATCAAAGCTGAAGACCAAGATGATATTTGCCATATAATCGCCATATCAATGGATAAACAAGGCTTCCCTATTCGTTTATTTACTACCAACCGCTGGGTCACTGGCGAAACCTGGTACGATGCCGATGCCACATGCGAATTGGTTGATTTATTTAATATCAGTCATGCCTGGCCTTCATGGCCTACCAATTTATGGTTGAATGCTATGGTGAAATGGTTTGCACCGGAAATTAAACAATTAATTCAACAACGCGATGAAGTGGTTGCTCATTGGCAATCGGAAGTGCCTGATCATTTGATTTATGAAAACCGCAATCTTGAAGTGGTTACGCATATGGATATAGCAGTCGAGACTGATTAAAATTGCTTCGCTTGTCATCCCGGCCCCCGAGCTTTGCCATCCCAGCTCAAGCCTTGTCATCCCGGCTCATGTCTTGTCATCCCGGCTCATATCTTGTCATCCTGGCTCATGTCTTGTCATCCCGGCCCCCGAGCCGGGATCCAGAATAATATATGGATCCCGGATAATCGACTACGTCGATTTCCGGGATGACAAACTCAAGTGCGGGATGACAACAAAGATGGCCACCCATTAAAATGTCAGATTTGAGCTTAGGTCACACGAAAACGTATTCTGAAAAACCGCAATGTATAAATAATACCTGAGGATTTTGAAGAATACGTTTTCGTGCGAGATAAGCCAAAGATGGCATTTTAATAGTTGGGCATTGGTGGTGGAGCAAAGTTACTTTGCATATATTTGTAATTGTTGTTCTGTTGAATAATCCCAGAAGCCTCATTAATCGCATTATTCAACGGTGCATTCTGCGCATCGATACGTTGGCGTTGGTTATAACCTCTAATCACTTGTTGTTTTTCACTCTTAGATAAAGAGTTCCATTGACTTTGTGGCACACCAAACACAGTGGGTTGTGATGGTCCGCAACCAACTAATACAGCGGCGATAAGTGAACCGGCTAACACACAACTCAAATAACGTTTCATGATTTACACCTTGTTAGTTTATGTTAAAGGATGAACTGGACGATGAGCCAGTGCACGTACGATTACTCGCTGGCCCTGAACAACTTTCGCTACTCGAGCTCGATAGAGTTTTATGCACATGAATCAAACCACCAGCAGCACCTAATAAATCCCATGCGGTTTGATCTTCAGCGCTTTGTCTTTGCTGTTGATTATAATTTCGAATAGTTTGTTGCTGTTGTGCTTTACTCATTTTATCAAACTGCGTTTTGGGTACACCAAACTCAGTGGGCACATGTGGACCACAGGCGGTTAATACCCCCATCACTGCTATTACACTGCCTAGTAATAAACATTTACTGATACTTTTCTTGCTCATCGGTACTCTCCTCTCACTGAGACGGCATCACAACATCACTAAAAACGCCATCCACCCCGATAGTATATAAGCTTTTTATGCGCTCTGCATTGTTAGCGGTCCAAGCCAATACCCCTAGGCCAACCTGATGAATCGCTTCTACCGCACCTTGATTGAGCAATCGCTGATCAAGATTCACTGACACGCATTGATATTGCCCAGCAATTTGCTTGTTTTTTGCACTCCAACGATCGGCAATCAGCCCACGTGGCAGGCCTGGCAGTTGCAGCTGGCACTGCTCTACGCATACCGCCTGGCCGCTCGACATCAGCATTGAGCAACCATCAGCCAATGGATACTGCTGAATCAAGCGCTTCACCGCAGCCACTAAGGCTTGCGCATCCCGCGCTGCACATTTGCACTCTATATTAAGGCTGAGATTGAGCTCAGCTGATAACTGCAGCCATTGAGCCAATGTCGGTATACGCTCACCAGAAAAATTTGGCGCATACCAGCTACCGGCATCGAGCTTTTGCAGCTGAGATAATGTTAAATTTCTGACTTTACCACGCCCGTCTGTCGTGCGATTAACTGTAGCATCATGAATAACAACCACCTCTTCATCAGCAGTTAACGTAACATCAAACTCCACCCAGGTGGCACCCAATTCGGCCGCCAAACGTAAGGCGGCCAAGGTGTTTTCTGGTGCTAAAGCTGATGCACCACGATGCGCTAAACGCTTAGGTAGTTGCATTATCAGCCTTAGCGGATAATTTCACATTAGCTGTTAAGGTGAGTTGATTAGCTAATTGTGGTGAAAGCCCGGTTGATGCCGCGTGATTCGATGTAGCTGCCGTTTTCATATACATAGCCGGCATCGGTCGCGGCTGCGCGCTCATGAACTGAATATTGGCTGGGTAATATTGCTTATTATATGTTTTATTTAAACTAGCAATTTCATTAACCACTTGTTGATACAGTTGATCACGCAGCTGCGTCTTTGCCGTATTCATTTCTTGCAGCGTTGGCACAAAGGACATGCTTTGTACCTTATATTGCTCGCCGCTGCGATTGAGCTTTGATAATTTTTGATCAAGTGTTGCTGTATCCTTTTCGGCTAGGCGTGTGGTGGCATATAAGCGCAGATTGACCAAACCCGATTGATCTTTAGAAAAGCTGATCGAAGTAATACGCCATTGCACTTTAGGATACAAGCCAGCTAAACGTTTTAAAATCGCTTGGCGCTGGCTACTTACATTACTGCTCTTTGAACCGGCTGCCACCGCCACTGTCACTTTGGCCGTATCAGTTTTAACCCAGCCTTGCACACTGGATTGAAAACTCACCGTGGATAGTAGTGGTGCGGGCTTACCAGCCATTGCTGAGCTTGATAAACCCAGGGCTATTGCGCTTACGCAAAATAGTGTCTTTTTTAACATGGTCATTCACTTCCGGTTGTTGATGTGATGCTAATGATGTTACCGCTTTACTGAGCAGGTGTCATCTCGCGTGCACACACTGTCATCCCGGATAGGATCTGGATCCCGCATCAAGTGCGGGATGACAACATCAAGTGCGGGATGACAACATCAAGTGCGGGATGACAACATCAAGTGCGGGATGACATTAAAAAGCAAGTTCCGAAATCCAAAAACTCGTGGTAATATGAGCCACCAAAATAGGAGCCGAATTGATGAGCGTGAAAAAAAGACAATATTCCCATGACTCTCTAATGCGCTATGCGCGCCGTCTTGGCTTTGGTGAGATACATACTTGTATCGATCCGAAAACACAGCTACATGCGATTATCGCTATCCACAGTACCAAGCGTGGGCCGGCGATCGGCGGTTGCCGCTTTAAACACTACGACACCTCAGGCGAGGCTCTGCACGATGTGGTTCGCTTAGCTTATATGATGACCATGAAAGCAGCGATTAGTGATTTACCGCATGGTGGCGCCAAGGCTGTTATTATCAAGCCAAAAAATATGCAAAATATTGACCGCGCAGCATTGTTCAGTCGCTTTGGTGAATTTATTAACGAAATGAATGGCCGCTATATCACTTCTTTGGACGTTGGTACAACAACCACCGATATGGACAATATTGCAAAAGTTACAAAACACGTGACCGGTCGAACACGCCCTGATTACGTAGCTGACCCATCACCGCATACTGCTGAAGGTGTGTTCCGCGGCATCCAAGCAGCAGTAAAATACAAGTTTGATCGCGATAATATGTCCGACCTGCATGTTGCCGTGCAAGGTGCGGGCCATGTGGCATATACCTTAATAAAGCTATTGGTTGAAAACGGCGCTAAAGTTACCGCTTGTGATATCAACCCCGAAGCTATTGATCGTTGCGTTGAAGAATTTGGTATCGAAATTGTCAGCCCTGAAGCCATATATGATGTAGACTGTGATATTTTTGCACCATGTGCGCTCGGTGGCGTGGTTAATCCTAATACTATTGAACGCCTCAAAGCACAAATCATTGCCGGCTCAGCCAATAATCAATTAGCGCATGGTAAATATGCTCATGTACTACATGAACGTGGCATTTTATACACACCGGATTTTGTGATTAACGCTGGCGGACTGATGTGCGCATCATCCAGCTATTTACATGACAGCCTTGCACAAACATCTCAACAAGTCGACAAGTTGTATGATACCTTATTAGAACTCTTTGATCGTTCGAATATTGAGAACCGCCCAACAACTTTGGTAGCTGAAAGTATTGCACGAGAGAAAATACCCGCATAAGGAGAGCCTATGGACACCAAACCAATTGCTTCATTTGAAATTAAGCATCTGCAATATCTTGATGCCGCCAGCAAATTAACACAGGATTTACCTGAATTTGCTAACGTTGAAGAATTGATTTCTATGTACCGCTTGATGTGCTTAACACGCGCACTGGATAATAAAGCCATCAACTTACAACGTACCGGCCGCATGGGAACCTACCCTGCCGCCACGGGCCAAGAGGCAGTTGGCGTCGGCATGGGCACAGCCATGAATAAGGGGGATGTATATTGTCCTTATTATAGAGACCAAGCATGCTTTTTAGCACGCGGCATCAAACCCGAGGAAATTCTAGCCTATTGGGGTGGCGATGAACGCGGCAGTGACTTCGAGAGTGAAAACTGCAAAAGCGATTTACCTATTTGTGTTCCGATTGCCGGTCAATGCTTACACGCTACCGGTGTTGGATATGCATTTAAATACCGCAAGCAACCACATGCTGTGATGACCATCTGCGGTGAGGGTGGTACGTCTAAAGGTGATTTTTATGAGGCGATGAACCTCGCGGGCGACTGGCAGCTGCCTGTCGTCTTTGTGGTTAACAATAATCAATGGGCCATTTCAGTAGCTCGTCAATTACAAACCGGTTGCGACACCATTGCACAAAAAGCGATTGCCGCTGGGTTTGAAGGCATTCAAGTCGATGGTAATGATGTGATCGCTATGCGCCAAGCATGTGATCAAGCATTAGAAAAAGCGCGCACTGGCGGCGGCCCGACATTAATTGAAGCAGTGACTTATCGCTTGTGTGATCATACCACCGCCGATGATGCCACCCGCTATGTACCACCTGAAGAATTAGAAAAAGCTTGGAAAGAAGAACCCATTGTTCGCTTACGTACTTATTTGCATGAAAGTGGTCACTGGGATAAAGACAAAGAAACCGAGCTGCAAAAAGCCTGCTCTGAACAAGTTGAGCAAGCCGTTAAAGATTATGAGGCAATGCCAAAGCAAACTACTGAAGCTATTTTTGATTGTTTATATGCCACCTTACCCGTGGCCTACCTAGATCAACTGGAAGATTGTAAGGAGGCTAACCCATGAGTGAAATTACTTTAGTTGAAGCCGTAACCCAAGCGTTAGCTTATGAATTGGAACACGACAAAGACGTTGTTGTATTTGGTGAAGACATCGCCGTTAATGGCGGCGTGTTTCGTGCCACTGATGGCCTGTTAAAAAAATTCGGTCCAGAACAAGTGATGGATACACCCTTAGCGGAGTCCATGATTGCTGGTATGGCGATTGGTATGGCAACGCAAGGCATGAAGCCAGTAGCTGAATTTCAGTTTATGGGTTTTATTTACGCCGGCTTTGACCATATTATTAGTCACGCTGCACGCATGCGCACGCGTACCCGCGGACGCTTAAGCTGCCCCTTGGTTTATCGCGCACCGTATGGTGGTGGCATCCATGCACCAGAGCATCATTCTGAAAGCACTGAAGCCTTATTCGCACATATCCCTGGTATCCGAGTGGTTATCCCCTCCTCGCCAGCGCGTGCATACGGTTTATTATTAGCGGCGATTCGTGATCCAGATCCTGTAGTGTTCTTAGAACCTAAACGCATTTATCGTTTAGTCAAACAAGATGTACCGGACAATGGTGAAGCTTTACCATTAGATCAGTGCTTCGTTTTACGTGAGGGCACCGATGTCACTCTAGTCACTTGGGGTGCAATGATTAAAGAAACCATGGATGCTGCCAATCAACTAGCACAACAAGGCATTTCTGCCGAAGTGATTGACGTCGCCACAGTGAAACCGATCGATATGGTTACGATACTCGACTCAGTTGAAAAAACCAGCCGCTGCGTTATCGTCCAAGAAGCGGCAAAAACCTGCAGTGTCGGCTCAGAAATTGCGGCGGGGCTAGCTGAGTTTGGTTTGTTGTCATTAAGCGCACCCGTGCAACGTGTTAGTGGTTATGATACGGTGATGCCTTATTACAAAATGGAAGGCAAATATATGCCGACCACCAAACGAATTCTTGATAAAGTTAATATGGTTATGGAGTACGAATGAAAACTTTCAAATTACCCGATTTAGGTGAAGGCTTACCAGATGCGATTATTCGTGAATGGTATATTAACGTCGGCGAAGAAGTCAAAGTCGACCAACCTTTAGTGGCAATGGAAACTGCCAAGGCTTTAGTTGACGTGCCTTCACCTTACCATGGAAATATTGAAAAACTATTCGGCGAAGTTGGCGACACAATTAATACCCACGACCCACTGATTGGTTTTGCTGGCGATGCCGAAGAAGGCAGCCGCGAAGACAGCGGCACCGTTGTTGGCGCTATCGAAGTCAGCGGTGATGTGATGAATGAATCCGCCACCGGTGTAAAAACTCAAAAAGCAGGCGGCGCCGTTAAAGTCACTCCTGCTGTGCGCTTACTAGCCAAGCGCTTGGGTGTAGATTTAAGTGGCATTACTGGTACCGGACCACAAGGCATGATTAGCAAAGCGGATGTTGAAGCCGCACAAGGTAGCACTGGCGTTGCTACTGCAGCTGACGTCGAAGTTAAAGGCGAAGTATTATCCGGCTTACGCCGTGCGATGGTGATGTCAATGCAACAAAGCCATCAAGAAATCGTACCCGTCACTTTATGCGACGATGCTGATATTCATAGCTGGCAAAAACAAGACGTGACTGTGCGCTTAATTCGCGCCATTCAATCAGCAGTAAAACAAGAGCCTTTAGCGAATAGCTTCTATCATGGCAAAACCATGAGTGTTGAAACTTTCGAGCAGGTTAATGTCGGCATGGCGGTTGATACCCCTGAGGGTTTATTTGTGCCGGTAATTAAAGACGTCGCCAACCTAAGCGACGAACAACTGCGCGAAAAGATCAATCAGTTTAAACAGCAAGCACAAACCAAAAGCATCGCACAAGATGATTTGCACGGTGCCACCATTATGTTATCGAACTTCGGTGCGTTTGCCGGCAAATACGCCAACCCAATTATCGTACCACCAATGGTATGCATCTTGGGTGTGGGTCGCTCACGCGACAGCGCTGTAGTGGTTGACGGCAATGTGGAAGTGCATAAGTTGATGCCTTTGTCGGTTACTGTTGATCATCGTGCTGTAACGGGTGGTGAAGCGACACGCTTCTTACGCGCGGTTATGGATGCATTGTCTGCTTAGGTTGCAGGAACAAACCGCATCATAATTTCCGAGACAAGACCATACAGCCGTAGAAAGCAAGGGTACCGGGCTGCCTTTCACAGCGGTGTATGATACACGGATGTCAAGGAATACAAGGCCCGGAATGATATAGATAACAATCAAGCTTTGAATATAACGTCAAAAAAGGTACACTGCATAAATATTAAAAGTTAAGTGTGGGAGCTTAAGTGCCAAAAATTCTCGAACGAATACTACCAGCAACTGCGGTTTCGTGCACCATACTATCAACTACTCAAACGGTATTTCTAAACTACTTAGCCTTTGCCAACACCAGTCATATTCGACATGATCCAAAGCAAATGAGCTTATTTGCCATCAGCCAAGCCGGCCGGGTCTTTTTTACTTTTTTACTCTACCACTTATTTAAAACCAATGAAGTCACCAAACAAACCGGCCAATGGTTAGATAAGAAAATATCGTGCCAGCCAATACCCGCTAACCATGACATGCAGTCGTTTTATTTTAGCAATAAAAAAGTAGCCGCTCTCAGCGTGACGTTATGGATAGTACAGCTAGCTCAAGTGTACTCTAACGTCACCACCAACAATAACCAGACCCATGCAATAGATGACATGAGCTCAGCAAACTTTATACCAAAAAACATATTTTGGCCTGCCTACTATGCCATTACCTTTGGCGCGCAACCAATTATCGGTATATTGTCGACACAAATTATTACCCGCAAAATAATTGACGACCTCCATAAGTCATCTGCCAATTACAGCGGTAAAACACGCGCAGCCGTACCCTTTGCCTTGTTTGGTGTCTTCTGTAATTTAGTTGCTATTGCTAGCAGCATCTTTAGAACCTGGGCTGCTAATGCAAGCCAATGTGAAGGCTTTACACACCCCTCAACCATTTCCAGCTTATTAATTACCGCCATCAACAGCAGCATCGTTTTCTTTGCTATTGGCCAAGTACAAACATGGATGCAACGTGGCGACATGGTGGCCAACTTGCCTTGTTGCAAGCAGAAAACAAAACCGACCATGCTACAAGAAAGTTTATTAACTCCCACGGAAAGGGCTGGAGCAACAGTACCGCAACTCTCAACACGTCCAGTAGCCCACAGCAGACCTTACAAAGTACTGGGTGGTGCTGTGCTAGTCGCCTTGGTGATTAATTTTATTATTGCAGAAATTACTATCTATCGTACCTATGGCAAACTCTGGGAAGAAGGCATAGAAAAAGGCTGCCCATTAAAGATTAACCAACACCTTTACCAAACAGCGGTTATTAGTGCCATGGTGGCAGGTTTAATTAATGGCGGCTCAGAAGTACATACCATCGTTATTGGCGGCTTAAAAAGCCTCAAGCAAAAATTTAAATTCTTTCAAGCACCTAATCAACTCAGTGATGATGCGGAAACAGAACCTCACGGCCCAACAATGATTGCATAAGTTCATTTTTTACACTACACTCGCGCGAATGAAAGCTGACAGTCTCTGTCAGCACACGCTCCTTCCGGCCTAAAGGCCGGGGTCTCAGACCAACAAGGAATTTTGATGATTCATTGGATAACATTAATTGCACTGGGATTTACCGGTCTAATTGCAGGCATTATCGACACCCTCGCTGGAGGTGGCGGCCTCATTTGTGTACCCGCTTTATTAAGCGCAGGGCTGTCACCTGCCGTCACCTTAGGTACCAATAAATTGCAATCCTGCGTCGGTGAACTGAATGCCGCACTGCACTTTATCCGCAAGAAAAAAATTGATTTAAAACAGATGATTACTGCATTAATCATTACCGCTATCAGTGCCACTGTCGGCGCGATATGCATACAGTTGATTCACCCTGATATATTAAGCAAGTTACTGCCATTCTTATTATTGGTGGTACTGATCTACACCATCTTTTCACCCAAGGCGCGTGAAGTGGATGGCCCAGCGAGATTATCATGGCGCACTTTTAGCCTAGTATTTGGCGTGTTGATTGGTTTTTATAATGGTTTCTTTGGCCCACCGACGGGGTCACTGTGGATGTTCTCGCTGATGTTTTTCGCTGGCATGAATATCGTTAATGCCACCATGCACACTAAGCCACTCAACTTTATCGGCAATGTCACATCGGTAATTCCGTTTATATTGGTTGGTAACATCAACTACCCTGCGGCAATCGCCATGGCCATCGGGCAATTAATCGGCTCACATATTGGTGCACGACTTGTCATCCACCGAGGTCACCGACTAATTAAACCATTTTATATTATCATGGTCAGCATTATGCTGGTCGATGTATTTATCAAGGCCTATGCACCGGCACTTCAGGCATACTTAACATGGTAGCAGCGCGCAATTGTTTACTCTGTTGATCTGCTGTATCAAACAAATGATTGGCAACAAATAGACTACTAATTAGCGTTACACTTATTTTTTCTAGCAAACTAATTGAAGCAGGCAAGCAAGCAAATTGCATCACCGCAGGAAGGCTCAACACAGCAGCCGTAATAGCAATAAAAGTTCTTTGTTCTTGCTTAAGCTCCTGATTAAACATTTGAGGCTTAATTACGGCCCTCTCCGTTGGCAGCCACTTATCATAATAAGACTGACGCACGTATTTATCCTGATCATTCCAGCGCAGTATCCCTTTAACAGAAATTGCAAATAGCATGGTACGGAATGCTGCATTACCTACTGCAGGCAACGTGGTTAAGTTTGCTGCATTGCCAAACAGCACAGCATTCAATGCAATATGCGTTGCTACCGCATAAAGAAAACACGTCCCTGCTGCTTTGATTGCAAATCCATGTTGACGATTCACGCGCTGAATAATAGCATCACCAAAATGCACTGCCCGTCGTTCTGGCCGTCTACGTAAATCCGCCTCGGTAAATTCACAATCCAATTTTACCGCCACTCTTCTGGTCATAAAAACTCCCTTTTTTATTTCAGTTAACTAGGGTCTATTTGTGAAACCCACTTCCTTAACCTCAGTAACTGCCGATAGCATCTCGCGCTGCTTTTTAACTGCCGCGCAGCATGTTACCAATGTCGCCATTGCAGCTGTGGAAACATGCGCCACGTGCTCTTTACCGCTTAGCAATTGAGGCAAATAATACTGTTGTAATACTGCTAAAGTTAAGAAAGCAGCCGAGGTGAATACTTTGTAACTCGCTTGTTCTTGCTTGAGCTCAGCATCGAACGATGGCCGAGACAACATGGTCACTTTATCGGGTAACCAACTATCAAAATAACGTTGATGCGTTGCTGGTGCGGCACGCAATAATTCGAACCCACCCTTTAGTGCAACAGCAAATAAAGCCGTACGCAAAAAACCCGATACTGTTAATACATCAGCTACTTTACCGCGTTGAAATGCGTAAAACGCAAGACAGCTGCTCACTGCCATTAAATAAGAACCAACTGTCAAGGTTCCCACCGCCATCCGTTGGCGCCATAAACGGCCTATCATGTCATCATTAAATTTTGGCATCATTCTTCCTTAATTATTCAGCCATTAAATACTAGTGCTAGGTGATACAGGTGTAGACTCCTCTCTCACATCATCCTTTATTACGTCATCCACTTTTATCGTCATCATTTTTAAATGTAACCCCAATGTAGGTACCATCATCAATGGAAATAAAATCTTAAACTCTGAAAATGCTTGTGAGGACGATGGGGCTACACGTGTCTTGATCGAAGCCAACATAATATTGACAAATAATGCCATAGCTGGTGCGAAACCTTTTAGCGTTTCAGCAACAGCTGCCTTATTCGAGGCCAACTGACTTTCAGCTGGCGTGGTAGCCGCAAACGGTCCGCCAGAAAAACCATAACGTAGCATAGCCATTAATTTATCCAGCACGTCATGCACTGTTTTTCTTAATATAACATCAATAGGTACACGACTAGGATCTGGGCTGTATGGGTGTGATAATGCATAAAACAGTTTTAACGTATCTTTTGCACCGTAGTAACCAATAGCAAGGCGTACCAGTAAACCAGCAGTAAACAGTATATTTTTAAGCTCCGCCTTTGGGTCTTTCGTTATGCGATAGATATCCACAGCAACGGTGGTTAATGCCCACACCGTGCCAATTGACGCAAAACTAAATTCTTCAGCTGCTGATTCAGCTTTTTGTTCTCGTATAATTTTAGGCTCTGGTTCGCCACCCCACCCAGCAATTCTGCCGGTACGATGCCATGATTCAACACCCACACTGCGTGATGGAGATAAAGATGAAGATGGTGATCGACTATCTGACCGATCAGAGTTACTCGAACTTCCACGACTCATTAATGCCCTCCCACAAGCATTGTTTTTGGAAGCTAAAATTGTAAAGCAGTGCGGCAACAGGTCAAGCAAAAAACATATGTCATGGCGACAGACGACTACTGAAGAATCGCTATCACCTCACCATAACAGGAGTCTGTGCAGGCTCGACCGCCACAGAGGCTGAATCGGTTATCGATGTAGTTGTAGTGATAGATAATCGACGCAATGCTGCCCCCCTTAGAGGCTCCACGACTACCGGCGTAGCATGCAACAACGGTAAGGCGTCAACAAAGCTTGCAACATAGCCCTGCATGCCAGCTCGGCTAGTGGTCAACACCGTATCTTGCGTGCTAACATTTATCAGCTGAAACGTTATCCCTCGATTAACAAGCGCCTCCGCTTTCTTGCCAACTAATGGCCGGCACTCATCCTCATTATCATCTGCTAAAATACACAGTCTATTTCTGGCATCTTTATCTATCGGGTGTTCTATATAGTGATCAGCAATGCTACCGCGCTTATGATGGTGCAACACCGTTTCACCTGTTGGCGACATTACATACTTTGCCCCAGTATGTGGACATGCATGCACTAAGTAGGGCTTAAGCCATGCCGGTATGGCTTGAATAATCGCCTGTACTGAGTGCATATGCGGCTTTTTTTCAGACTTTGCTTCACCATTAATCCATTGACTAACGCGAGTATTCATATCTGTCTGAGTCAAACCACGCAACCTACGCGAAGTAATTAAACGCATTTTAAACTTCGCACCTATACTCGAGTAGTGAGCGCATTCTACTTTTAAGCGCTCAGCCAAGTCCAACACAGCTGGGTTCAATACCGTTTTTTTAGCTACTACAGACTGCCGAGTTAATAACAGCGAATCGTCTAAATCTGACCAAAAATCTACCGTGCCACCCACCTCAAAAACAGTACGCGCTTGAGCCACTATTTTTTCAAAACTACTTTCATCTATCGCGCCTACAACGGGTAATGCAATTCTTTCACTGCAACGCTGACCTGAAGGCTGACTGGATAACTCTAACACTTCACCAGTATCCATCAACATACGCACTGCTGTTTGTTTTTCGGCTGACAGGGTTCTATCCGGTGTTTCAGCAAACATGCTGCCCCATGAACATGGGGTGTGCCTATATTCTCGCGTATATAGCCGTAAAAACTTGCCATCACCTGTTTGAATAACAGCCTGAGACACTCCTATGCTTTTTAAATATTCACGCAGTTGTTTTGTTTTACCAGATAAGGAAACAAACGGTTGAACTTCGTCGCTCAATCCAGGTAATTTATGACGATAAGACAGTGGTATAGCACCGGATTTTACTTCACCCGAAAGCACCAAGGTTAAGTCTTCACGTATATCTTCTGGCAACATTTCAAGTAATTGGTGAGCACCAGACCCCACAGGGGATAAGCTTTTTTCTTCACCACTGGAATCAATCTCTGTACCAAAAAAATCACTTAAAGGTATATGCACTAACCGGGGGGGGATTGTTGCGGCTCGACTCATTAGCGTGCACTCATGCGAATAGCTCCATCAAGACGAATCACTTCGCCATTTAAATACTCATTCTCAACAATATGCTGCACTAAATTAGCATATTCACTGGCCTCACCCAGTCTTTTAGGAAACGTTACCGTTTGTGCTAACGCCTGTTGCACATTGTCAGGCATACCGGCCATCATCGGTGTTGACATAATACCCGGAGCAATCGTCATTACACGAATACCAAAACGCTCTAACTCACGTGCGATCGGTAATGCCATCGCCACGATTCCACCTTTGGACGCACTGTAAGCCGCCTGACCAATTTGACCTTCAAAGGCCGCCACTGATGCTGTATTAATAATTACGCCGCGCTCACCGCTATCGGTTTGCTGTTGCTGCTGGCTCATATGAGCTGAGACTAAACGTAAAACGTTAAACGTGCCAATCAGATTAATATCAATCACACGTTTAAAATTTTCCAACGGCATCGCGCTGCCATCTTTGGCAACCACTCTTTTAGCCGGAGCAATACCCGCACAATTAACCGCTACATGTATTTCACCATATTGCTTTACTACTGTTTGCAATGCCTCATCAGTGCTGTCTGCATCACTAACATCACAAGCGACAGCTATACCACCCAGCTCTTCAGCCAGTGACTGTGCTCCATCCAGATTCATATCTAATAGTGCAACTTGTGCACCTTGCTTGGCGAGTTGAATAGCGCTGGCTGCACCCATGCCAGAAGCGCCACCAGTGATAACGGCTACTTTTTTATCAATGTTCATGGTTACTCCCTGTTAATCGCCTCACTATAACACAGAAAA
Source organism: Coxiellaceae bacterium (assembly GCA_029212885.1). GTDB lineage: Bacteria > Pseudomonadota > Gammaproteobacteria > Coxiellales > Coxiellaceae > JARGNX01. The sequence goes on along the minus strand of JARGPC010000002.1, from coordinate 168,181 downwards.
AAATGATGGCTAGACCTGAGATTTTAAAAAACTGCCTTTAAGCGCTATACCCAAATCGTTAAGGCTTTTTTAATGGTCAAATGATATTCTATCTACAGATTAATAAGTTACAGGAATTCATTACCATGAGCGACACAAAAGAAAAAAAAGCAGCTAAATCAGAAGGTTCTAAAGACAGCGGCACTAGCACGATAAATAACGCGATGAATCATGCACAAACCGCCTATAAAAAAGTTGTTAACCCCACCACTATTGCCATTGCCAGCAAAGTTATTAAAACAGCTGCTAATCAAATTCAATCAGTAACGCAAATGGGTATTAAAAAATTCAAAGAGATGCAAGCAGCAAAGGCGGCAAATGCCAAAGCAAAACCTGTTGTTAAAAAAGCCGACAAAGAAACAGATAAAGAAACAAAAAAAGCCGCTTAATAATCTAGGCGGCAATTACCGATACCATAGCATCACCCGCTACATTAACCGCAGTACGCGCCATATCCAACAAACGATCCACACCAATAATTAATGCGATACCTTCAACCGGCAAGCCTACTTGTTCCAACACCATTGCTAATGTAATCAAACCCACACCTGGCACACCCGCTGTACCGACAGAAGCTAGCGTTGCCATGCCGATTACCGTGAGATAACTTCCGATACCTAATGGAATATGATAAGCATGAGCAATAAATACCGTGGCTACACCCTGCATAATTGCTGTACCATCCATATTAATCGTGGCACCTAACGGCACAACAAAAGAAGCCACCGCTGGCTTTACTTTTAAACGCTCTTTAACCGTTTGTAAGGTTACCGGAATCGACACGTTACTCGATGATACACTGAAGGCAAATAACATCGCCGGATAAATACCGCGCATAAACCATATCGGACTCTTGCGAGTAAGCACCCATAAGATTGCACTATAAACAAACAAAAATTGTAAAATTAAAACAACAATCACCGTGGCGAAATAGCCTAACAGCTGCACAACATCCACCAATTGCATACGCGTAAATAAACTGGCTAATAAGAAGAACACACCATAAGGGGCCAACTCCATAATCACCATGATAAGTTTCATTAATACTTCATTGGCTGAGTCAAAAACATCGGAGAGTTTTTTCGATTTATCTCCGACCAATACCATGGCGCAACCCAGCAATAAGGCAAACACAATAATCTGCAGCATATTGCCTTCGGCTAACGCATTCATTGGATTAACTGGAAATAAATTTAATAACACGGTTTTAATCGACGGCGCTTGTTTCATCACAAAGTCTGACACCGGCTTTACATTTAAACCCTCACCCACCTGAAAAATATCAGCACAAAAAATAGCAAGTGAAATCGCCACAGCTGTGGTGAATAAATACAACACAATGGCTTTAATACCGATATTACCCAGCGAACGAATATTGGTTAAATTAGTCACACCACACACTAGCGATACAAACACTATCGGCACCACCAGCATCTTCATTAAGCGGATAAAAATTTGACCCAGCACACCGAAGATATCAACGCTCAGAATGTTTTGAATACCACTTAACCACGGCACATATTGCAAACACAAGCCAACAATAATACCGAGAACCATACCGATGACGATTTTCAACGTGTAGTGGTGGTGCTTTTGCATGTATGCCGTCCCTAGCAGAGTGGTAATTTTTTATCTTAATTGCCCCGCCACAAAATTGCAAAGCAATATGGAATTAAACACGAACAACAGGCGTATGAACCGACTCCGAAGTATCTGACACCCCACCCTCAGGAGCTTCTGGTAATACCCCCTCTGGTGCTACTTGTGTGTTACCACAAAACACTGATGTATAACCGCCATAAAATATATCGCTATGCACTCTATTCGCAAAATAGCCCGTAATAGTACCAATCAAAGCTGACCACAACCCTACACCAAAAATTGCTAAGCCCTTGGTATTTTTATCCATAGAACGTGAATCGCTACATGTATTCGCGCAAGTAACAGCCAATACACAAGCAACAACTAAACCCAAAAAACCAGCTGCAGTTACGCCCGTAAGAACATATAGCTGACGTCTTTTTATCTTTAACTGTTCTAGATCCAATCGTGGCGCTCTACTCATACTAATACCCTCTTTATAGTTATAGTTATATTTGTTTATTTTTTACTCGAGCGCATAGTAACAAAAAAGGCAATTCATAACAATATTGAATTATCAGTATATATTAATAATTTTTTGTATCTGGTCGCGCTTTATTGCAGCGCCTTAACCACTGCCGCCACTTCATCCGCTGTCATCTGAGGATAAAACGGTAAGCTCATCACTTCCGCTGTTGCGCGCTCCGCTTGCGGAAAACTTAAGCCCGCTGGAATATACGGCACAATCGCTGGCTGCAAATGCAACGCTAATGGGTAATGAATTGCGGTGGGAATATCCAATGCCTGTAATTGCTCACGTAAGGCATCGCGCTCAGTCGAGCGGATGGTGTATTGTGCATACACACTTTCACAACCATCGATAATATAGGGTGATGGCATAACACCATCCAATGCTTGGTTATACATCGCCGCCACGGCACGACGTCGCTCTATTGCATAGGGGAAGTCTTCAAGCTTTGCTAACAGAACAGCTGCTTGCATGGTGTTCATGCGATAGTTCATACCAATACAGGTATGATGATAATGACCCGACTGACCGTGATTATGGATTAAACGCATTTTTTCCGCGAGCGCATCATCATTGGTAAAGCAGGCACCACCATCACCCATCGCACCCAAAGGCTTAGTTGGATAAAAGCTCGTACAAGCAATCGTCGTTAAACCGCAGGATGGCTTGCCTTTATAGGTCGCACCAAAACTTTGCGCGGCATCTTCAACCACAGGAAGTTTATATTCGGCGGCGATAGCATTAATCGCATCCATATCAGCTGGCTGGCCAAACATGCTGACCGGCATAATGGCTTTGGTGTTCTCGGTAATCGCAGCGGCTAATAACTGAGGATCCATGTTGTAGGTACGCGGATCGATATCAACAAATACTGGGGTCGCCCCCGTTAACACAATCACTTCAGCACTGGCAAAGAAACTAAACGGTGAAGTAATCACCTCATCACCCGGACCAATACCCAGCGCCAACAGCGCAATATGCAAAGCAGCCGTACCACTAGACACGCCTAAAGCATGCTGAACATCAGCCACACTAGACAGCTGCTGCTCTAAATTGGCCAATTCTGGACCCTGCACATAACGGCCGTGCGCCATTACCGCCTTGATGTTCTTTTCGATAGCCGTCTGGCTGCGTGCATTATCGGTTGCTAAATCTAAATATTTCATCCGAGCCTCTATATATATGATGCGCAGAGTGTACCCTAAACCGAAAGCAATATACAATGTTAGCAATTTTCTATAGCTAATGATGAGAACAACATGCAGCATACACCTCTGACCAACCTTTCACCCATCGACGGCCGTTATTGCAGTAAAAGTGATGATTTACGCCCTATCATGAGTGAATACGGCCTTATCTATTACCGTACCTTAGTTGAAATACATTGGGTAATACACCTCAGTGAAGCTGCCAATATCCCAGATGTGCCCAGCTTAACAGCTGAAGGTGAAAAAGCACTGGAAAAAATGATTACTGGCTTTTCATCGGCTGACGCAGAGGCGATTAAGGACATTGAAAAAACCACCAATCATGATGTCAAAGCGGTCGAATATTTTTTACAACAAAAGTTCAGCACCAACGGTGAACTAGAACCGCTCATTCCATTTATCCACTTTGGCTGTACATCAGAAGATATTAACAACCTAGCTTATACACTGATGGTGCATGAGGCGCGCATTCAAGTACTGTCACCCACCCTTCTAGTCTTACGCGAAACACTCGCCCAACTAGCCAAACAAACCCGCGATATGCCCATGCTCTCACGTACGCACGGCCAAACCGCATCACCAACAACGATGGGTAAAGAGATAGCTAATGTGTTGCACCGTTTTAAACGTGACTATAAAAACTTTAAAGAAACACCATTATTAGCAAAATTTAACGGCGCCGTTGGTAACTTCAATGCCCACCATGTCGCTTACCCCGATTGCGATTGGCTATCGATTAGCAAACAATTTGTTGAAAAATTCAAAGTCGACTGGAATAGTCATACCACACAAATCGAACCGCACGATGCTTTGGCCGAATTAATGCACAGCCTGGTAAGAATTAACAATATCCTTATGGATTTAAGTCGCGATATTTGGGGCTATATTAGCCTAGGCTACTTTAGCCAAAAACAAATCAAAGGCGAAGTGGGCTCATCAACTATGCCACACAAAGTAAACCCGATTGACTTTGAAAATGCCGAGGGTAATCTCGGACTCGCTAATGCACTAGCAAATCATATGGCCAATAAACTACCCATATCACGCTGGCAGCGCGACCTCACCGACTCAACTGTTTTACGTAACCTTGGTGTAATATTCGGCTACTGTATGATTTCTTATCAATCACTATTGAAAGGCCTAAAAAAATTACAGCCGCAAGCAAAAGTCATGTCAGCCGACCTGAATCAAAGCTGGGAAGTGCTCGGCGAAGCCATTCAAACCGTCATGCGTCGCTACGGTGTTGCTGACGCATATGAACAATTAAAGGCCTTAACACGCGGTCAAGCCATACAACAAAAAGACCTTTGGCAGTTAATTAAACAACTGGACATCCCGACTGATGCAAAAAAGCGCTTATCGGAACTAACCCCCGAAAATTACATCGGTTTAGCGAGCAAACTAACTGATATCGCGCTAGAATAAACACAGGTCTTCTTGCAACTAGGACGCCTTATGGGACTGGGTAAATATTTATTCGATAAAATCAGTGACTACTTGATGAGAGACATCAAAAGTCACCGTTCACACCTGTGTGACTTCGATCGCGTTATTCAAGAAGTGCGCCCGGGTGACGTCCTATTAGTCGAAGGCCGCAATCGCATCTCTCGCATTATCAAACGCATCACGCAAAGCCCATGGACACACGCCTCATTATACATTGGTCGCTTACATGATATTGAAGACCCTAAGTTGCGCGCATTAGTTACCGCTAACTACAAAGGCAAAGTTGCCGACCAGCTCATTGTCGAAAGCATGCTTGGTAAAAGCAATTACCTTAGCAGCATTAATGTATACCGTGATGAACATATTCGAATTTGTAGACCCAGCGGCATTTCACATATCGATGTGCAACGCGTGATTGCTTATACCATTGCACACCTGGGTGGCAGCTATGATGTGCGCCACTTTTTTGATCTCGGGCGCTTCTTACTCAGTAGTCGCTTTATCCCCAAACATTGGCACTCCAGCTTATTCCAAAAACGCACAGATAAAACCACGCAAGATATTTGCTCTGCAATGATTGCCCAAGCTTTTATTTCAGTAAAATTCCCTATCATTCCGTTGGTTCGCTCAAAAGACGACCACACCGTTGAGTTTATTCACCGCAACTCAAAGCTATGCGCACCCTGTGATTTCGATTACTCACCTTATTTTAATATCATTAAATACCCTATCTTCCCTGTTGCCGATGCAGCACCCTACCGCCACCTGCCCTGGAATGATGATTTAGTCAGTAACGATGATGTGGGCGTTAGTGATAACAACGGCTTTGATCGCTCCAGTACTGACTAAGCTCCATGCCATATGGCATTATGTAAAACCAGAACGGCATTGCAAATACTGACCATACCCCCTATGATTGGCCTATACTACATAACGTAACGTACTTTTTGAAAATATAATCAATAGGTTAAGCATGCTGACATACCGCCTTATTTCCGACAACGGCCAAAAAAGGGTAGAAACCTCTTTTTCAGGCAAAGCCTTATTAAGCATCTCACAACTCAACAAAGGCACCGCCTTTAGTGCAGAAGAACGTGAAGAGTTCGATTTACTTGGCAAATTACCACCACACATCGAAACACTGGAAGAACAAGCGGAGCGTGCTTATCTGCAATATCAAGCCTGTGAAAATGTATTAAATCGCAATATATTCTTAAACCAACTACTCAACACCAACCAAGTGCTTTTTTATTACCTTATTGAAAAACATCTGCAAGAAATGTTACCGACAATTTACACACCCATCGTTGGTAATGCCGTACAAAGTTATCACAAACGCTTTCAACAACCACGTGGTCTTTATATCTCATACCCCGACCGGTACCGCATTGAAGAGATTCTACGGAATCGCACCAACCCTAACATTAGCTTAATCGTAACCAGCGACGGCGAAGGTGTTTTAGGCATTGGCGATCAAGGCATTGGCGCGATGGCTATTCCTATTGCAAAGCTCATGGTCTATACCGCTTTTGCAGGTATAAACCCAATGAACACTTTACCCGTCATGCTAGATGCAGGAACCAATAACCAAGCCCTACTCGATGACCCGATGTATCTTGGCTGGCATAACCCACGCATTAGCGGAAAAGAATACAATGAATTCATAGACTGCTTTGTTGCCGCCGTTAAAAAAATATTCCCTGACGTGTATTTACACTGGGAAGACTTTGGCCGCACCAATGCCTTTCGTCACCTATTAGAATATCGCAAATCCATTTGCAGTTTTAATGATGACATTCAAGGAACAGGCGTAGTCGCATTAGCTGCTTTAATGAGTGGACTTAAAAAAACAGGCGGCGAACTCAAAGACCAACGCATCGTGGTGTTTGGCGCAGGCTCTGCTGGCATGGGCGTTACTGATCGCATTTACCGCGCCATAAAAGAAGAGATTGGCGAAGACTTTGCACATCAACGCTTTTGGTTACTTGACCGCCCAGGACTATTAACTGAATACGTTATCGATGAAACCACAGAAGCACAACGCCCGTTTTGTCGTAGCGCAGCAGAGATTGACCAGTGGGGCGTTAATGACGCACAGAACATTGGTTTAATGGATGTAATCAAGCACGTCAAGCCCACTATACTAATTGGTTGCTCAGCCGTATCCGGCGCATTCAGCGACCCCATCATTAAAGAAATGGTGAAACACGTTGAACACCCCATTATTTTACCGCTATCTAACCCCAACGAAAAATGCGAAGCCAAACCAAGTGATCTATTAGAGTGGACTAAAGGTAAAGCCTATATTGCCACTGGCAGCCCATTTGATGATGTTGAATACGACGGTAAAACCTATCCGATTAGTCAATGCAATAATTACTTTGCCTTTCCAGGAATTGGCTTAGGCATTATTGCTGTTAAACCAACACGCCTTACCAGTAAAATGTTAATGGCCGCGTCAAAAGCCTTAAGTGATATTAAACTCACACATCCTTATCGCCTGCTACCCAAACTCGAACGCGCACAAGAACTATCACGCGCCATTGGTATTGCTGTTGCAAAGCAAGCAATCGAAGAAGGGTTGGCGATTATCAATCCGCAAAAAACAGTCGAACAATTAGTCGATGAAACCATGTGGTCACCGCAGTATTTGCCTTATCGTTATGTGAGTTAAAAAGTAATAACTACGATTTTTTTACGTTGATGAAAAGACACTTTTACTTGACGCTTCTCAAGCGATAACTGATAACAGCATTGGTATTTTAAACGCGCTGAACTTAATACTGATGGGTTAAAGATATTCACATTAGCACCATCACACCGAGCTGATGGCGTAATTAATCCAGGGTGGCCTTGCTGATGAAGCACCTTACCAATGCGCTGACAATATGCATAATCATCGGATATTAATTCAGGGTGGTGCATCTGCTTATCAAGCAAACTGATCAATACAGCTTCGCAATGCACAGCGTATATTTCGCGGTAGCGAGTAATTACTGATGGACGCTGTGCAACAGAGACAGCTAGCTCGTCTTGCAACATATGATATGCGGTTTCATACAGTGTGGTTTCTGTTTCGGTTGAACCATACCACACAGCAAACGTGCCATCCGAAAATCGTGATTTAGCATAAAACGGTCTTTCAAAAGGAAATGCTATCGCCGTGGTATAGAATTTTTTGTTTTGTTGCGTGTCATGGTTATGACTAATATACGTTAGTAACTCTTCGATGGCCTGATCATCACTATCGTCATAACCAATATCAGAATAATCATCGGATAGCTTGACTATGTTACGATAAATATCATCATCACAAGCGACCACATGCTCGAACAAAGTTGCAAAAGACATATTCCACCTATCTCGTCTATCTCACCATCTGGTGTTGCAATAACGAATACACATACTTGATGTCGGGTATACCATTGAGCATTACTTCAAGAGGTGTAAAATTATCGAGTTTATTATTTTTGCACTTTATCCATCCATGCCGCAGTGCTTGATTGTCTGGGTATAACGATTTCAAACATTGAAATATACCCACCAAATAACCGACGCGTTGCAAGCTATCTTGATTTGCCGCAATAGCAGATTCACCATGGCGATATTTACCTAACAACGCGCGACTTTTCGCACCGAGCCCTAATAGTTTTAATTGTGTTGCCGTATCTAATTGCCAATGCTCAAACACACGCATGATCACCTTTGCTAAAGCTTGGCGCTTAGCTGCATTGCTTACCAACTCCAAATATTCAGGGCTGTTGATGTCAAAATCATTTAGTTGCTCAGATCGCATGTTTTTTTCTCTCGTTCATATGTAAACACATTAAGTATACAGATAAACAGATAAACAGGCAAACACAATGATCCCAAAAGCACCTTATTCAATATAGTTCTTTATATTCATATGGTTACAATATTATCTACGCGTAGACACTATTTAGAAACCCAGTATAAAAATACACTGAGAACACCCACCGATGTCACGGTAATCGAAAATGGTTGCGCTGAAGTAATGGGTACGGACATCATAATCGATGCGACCACTGAGGAAAATACAAATTGGGTTGCGCCCAACAGCGAGGCGGCAGTACCAGCCACTTCTGGGAATGGCTCTAAGGCCATGGCCGCACTGGAACCTGCCATAAACGATGCACCCATACCAGCAAAAATTAGCGGCACCAAGAATTGCGACAAGCTTAAGCCAAACAACCAACCCCAACCCCACATCAGCAAACCACCAAACAACACCAACAAGACGCCACTTAACAATACACGCCGCACTCCAACGGCAGGCGTCATCTTACCTGCAGTAATGCTGCCGCATAAAAACACAACACCCAGCACTGCGAAGTAATAACCAAAGTGCGTTTCTGGCACATGCAATAATTTAATAATGATAAATGGAGAAATCGAAAAGAAACTAAAAAACACCGCAATCGCACAGCCCGCCATCAATACATTAGGATAAAAACGACGCTGCGAATAAATCACCCAATATCGTTTAAAGATTGAAAAATCCAAAGTCGCCTTGTGGCGTGGTAATTGCGTTTCACGCATAGCAAGAGCAATTAACAGAAAGCAGCCAACACCAATCAAACCGAGCAAATAAAAATTGGAACGCCAACCCAACCACTGAGCGACGTAGGCACCAATAATCGGCGCCATTAACGGCGATACAGCAATCGTGCTGTTCAAGTAACTGTAGACTTTCGCACTGACTTCTTTTTCAAATAAATCACGCACCATAGCAAACGCCACTACTGTCATACCACAAGCACCAGCTGCCTGGAATATACGCGCAATGATCAAATCATTAATATTGGGCGACAAGCCACAGGCAATAGAGGCTAAGATGAACAATCCTGCACTAACCAATGCAATCGGTTTACGGCCAAAGCGATCAGACAACGGACCGAACAGTAACTGCCCCAAACCCTGCATTAACATAAATAAACTTAACGTCAATTGAACCGTGCTACTGCTAACGCGATAAACTGCTGCAATATCTGGCACGGAGGGGATATACAAATCCAAAGCTAACGCAAAACTAAACACCAAAGGCGCCAATACCGTTACTACATAAACTATGGATTTATCGCGCATAAACTTTCCTACTATGTCTGCACTTAAAGGATATCACACCATACCATCTCGGGAAACGACACTATCACAGTCTTCCCGAAAAACGTCGCAGTCGTTTATCCAGGATCCACGGGTTATTTTTTCTGGATCTCGCCCCGGATCAAGTCCGGGGTGACAAGTTCAGGGTCTAGGGTGACAAGTTCAGGGTCTAGGGTGACAAGATCAATGCTCGCGGGTATCGCGGAAGCGAATATCCGGCCACTGCTCCATTGTGATATCAAGATTGACTCGTGAAGGCGCTAAGTAAGTTAAATTTTCAGCGCCATCCAATGCAAGATTTCGTTGTTGCTCACGTTTGAATTGCTCAAGCATTTTATTATCATCACACTCAACCCAACGCGCCGCAACGGTATTTACATTTTCATAAACACAATCCACGTTGTATTCGGCTTTTAAGCGGTAAGCAACCACATCAAACTGCAGCACACCAACCGCACCTAGTATCAACTCATTATTATGAAGCGGACGAAATAATTGCGTAGCACCCTCTTCCGATAATTGAATCAAACCTTTTTGCAGTGTCTTTTGTTTTAATGGGTCCTTGAGTCGCACCAAACGGAACAACTCCGGTGCGAAATTTGGAATACCGGTAAACTTTAATTTTTCACCCTGGGTAAAGGTATCACCAATTTGAATCGTACCGTGATTATGCAAACCTAAAATATCACCCGCTTCAGCTAATTCAGCATGTTCACGCTGCCCAGCCATAAACGTCATCGCATTATTAATCATCACGTCTTTACCCAAGCGCACATGCCTCATCTTCATGCCTTTCTTGTATTGCCCTGACACAACACGCGCAAACGCCACACGATCTCTATGCGCAGGATCCATATTAGCTTGGATTTTAAATACAAACGCGGTGAATTTACTTTCATCGGCATCCACTTCACGATCGATTGTTTGACGTGGCTGCGGATCAGGTGCGTTATGCACAAAACCTGACAACAACTCACGCACACCAAAATTATTTATCGCCGAACCAAAATACACGGGGGTTAACTCACCCGCAAGAAACAACTCTTGATCAAATTCATGGCTGGCACCTTTAACCAATTCCATCGTGTCACGTAATTCTTCTGCCGCATCACCAATCGCCGCATCTAATTCAGGATTATCGATGCCATCAATCGAACGGATATCGGAAACTTTCTCATTCTTACCTGGCTCATACAAATAAACACGGTCTTCTAAGATATGATAAATCCCCTTAAACGCCTTACCCATACCAATCGGCCAGGTCACCGGCGCGCAAGCAATCTTTAAAACATCTTCGATTTCGTCCAACACCTCAATCGCATCACGCGCTTCGCGATCCATTTTATTAATGAATGTTGTGATCGGCGTATCACGCAAGCGACAGACTTCCATTAACTTTATTGTTCGCGCTTCCACACCTTTGGCCGCATCAATCACCATCAAGGCTGAATCAACCGCCGTCAATGTACGATACGTGTCTTCAGTAAAGTCAGCGTGACCCGGTGTATCTAATAAATTAACCATGCAACCTTCATAAGGAAACTGCATCACCGATGTCGTCACGGAAATACCACGCTGCTTTTCTAACTCCATCCAATCCGATGTCGCATGCCGAGCAGCCTTACGGCCCTTGACTGTTCCAGCCAATTGAATAGCGCCGCCGAATAGCAATAGCTTTTCAGTTAATGTCGTTTTACCCGCATCCGGGTGAGAAATAATCGCAAAAGTGCGTCTGGGATATTGTGTTGTCATGGCGCGCAGTATGCCACAGCTCATACTTGGTCGTAAACCAAGAGTTAATCACCCGACCACATCCATTTAAGCTGCTGATAAAAATTGCTTTTTTACCAGCAATTACTATAAGATACACATGGGAGTAGAGTGAGGAGGTGTGAATTGAAGACAATACTATTGTTGTTTACTGTGGCTTTATCTGTTTCTTCATATGCTAGTCAAACCATACTAGGGCCCGTTTCGCCCAAGCACGCATATGCTAATAACGCCGGCATTATCATTTTTCAAGATCTCAGCGAAAGCATCAATCAGGTCGTCAGCATAACTTCCGCTTCTTTAACCTATTTTGGCGGCACAAAGAGTGGGCATTTCTGCAGCAATCCACTCGATGCTACACACCCACTGCGTGGCACATATAGCTTCACCCTAACCAACCATTTATTTGCTTATCAACTGCACCCCATACCGGTATATAAAAGCTTTCAACCCGACGACCCCAGCATACCGATCACCGATGTACACTGCTTAGAATTCATTATTCAAAGTGGTGACCATACATTTTCCCCCCAACTGGTTTCATTCAATGTGGATTGCAGCCAAAACCATCAATGCGTGGCTACTAGCCCCGCTGAAATCGTGGTGGTGAGCCAATGAATAACGACAAACATACCAAGCTGACTTGGCAGGCTCCACAACTGAAAAACCTAGAGTCTCGCTGTCGTACTTTTGGCGGCAGCTTAGCTGATTTAAACGAAAGCGGTAGTTTTGTCACCGGTGATTGTGTCGGCGGGCCAGTCAACAAATAATCTCACCACCGGATTCACCGCACTAGAAGAATACCTACCTCCCGCATCCTGACTCAACCACATTATCAATGATCAATCCACCGGCAGTCCAACACCGTGCATTTGAAGAAATTCTAAAAATAAATTAATTTTAGTTGGAATAGGAGCAAGCTTTTTATAAGCGGAAAATATGTGAAACTCAGCTACATTATACATTTCCAACAATGGCACCAACAATCCTTGTTCGATCTCTTGATCAATAGAGTATTCCGGGATGCGAATAATTCCTCGCCCCTCAATCGCCATTTGTTTTTGTACTTTATGATTCGATACTTTAAGCGCTGGATTAATAGGTATGTTTGCAGGTTCCCCACCATCCATAAAAACCCAATGCCCCGGCTTCTCACCCATCAAGCCTGTCAATGTCGATATGATTTTATGTTGATGCAAATCGCAAGGTTGTTCAGGCATACCATTTTTTTCAATATAACCTTTACTAGCACAAATAATATTTTTATAACTGTGTATTTTATTATTTACTACACCGGGTTCCGATATATTCCTACCTATACGTATCGCCACATCGATCGATTCATCTACAATTTTTTTATAACTATCAGATAAATCGAGCTCAACGTGCAACTTAGGATATACTTGCATGAACTGGTTGGTAAGTGCCCCTAAGGTCAACTCACCCAGATTCAATGGTGCGGTAATACGTAATGTACCAACAACCTCAGAAGAATTAAGCTGAATTATATCAACAGCATTTAAAAATTCTGAATGAATTTTAACGCATGTATTATAGAAGGTTTTACCTGCCTCGGTTAAAACCAGACCTTGCTGCTGCCTTATAATAAGTTGTGCATTAAGCCGGCTTTCAAGCGTAGATAGCTTGCGACTCATTTGAGACTTTGAACAGTTCAAATTCGCCGCTGCTTTCGTTAAGCTACCCGCTTGAACTACTTGTACAAATAACATGGCATCTTGTATTAGCTTCATTACATTTATCTTCCATTCGTATTTATCCAATCTGTATTACGCTATATTTAGAAGATAAATAATACACCTTACACAAACAAATGTAAAGCGTATATTTATGAAGTAGTATAAACAAATTACTGATCGTTATACGACACCTTTGTCAGATACTTGATACTTTGATTATTTACTACTGTATATTGCCCAGCAATAAAGAAACCAGAACCATCAAATGGAGTGACCTGGTTTACCAGTTGATTAGTACTAAAAGTCAACTGAGGCACAACCGAATCAGCATCCATATCGACGCAAGTCACTGCACCATAAGATGAAATCAATAATAAATTATTTTGCTTAGCTAAACCACGGCCATAATGATTCAAGTGAGGCGTGTTAGCATTTTTTTCACCAGTTACCTTATTGAATTTTTCTATACCATCACTGCGATTAACCGATGCATAAACCGCATTATTGTAAACCACCACACCAGATATTTGTGAGGCATACGTGAACGGTCTAAAGCTTAGATCTTTTTCACCAGTAATCACGTCATATTTAGATAACCTATCGCTGAACTTACCTCCAACATAAATAGAGCTATCATCAAAATCAATGGCAAAAACTCGATTATTCAAACCAGACAACCTGAAATGGCCATCATACGCTCCATCCACTATATTAAAGCGCGCCAAATAAGGTGTATCACCACTTCCAGCAATATTATTAAACATACCACCGACATATAAATAATCCCCGTGAGTCTTCATGGTGTATATCGGCCAATTAGGCTTCATGGCAAATGCCGCAGGTAATATATGCCCTGTTTTCTTCGATATTTTTGCCATTTTCGGCTGAGAAACGCCGTCGACTACACTAAATGCACCACCGATATATAAATCATCACCATGAATCGCCATAGCATAAGGATAATTATCAAGCACTGGCCTAAAGCTTAGGTCGGGCTTACCTGTCGTCGCATCAACTTTGATTAAATATGGCTGCGCAGTACCATAAGCTGTATTGAAATACCCCCCGGTAAATACTTTATCACGACTAATACTTACCGTCGCAGCAGCACCGCCAGCAATCATGGGATGAAACGAACTATCGACAGTCAAAGTGTTTTTATTAAATCGCGCAATACGATTTATGCCTGCATGGCCGGACACATGCGTGAAGTCACCCGCAAAATAAGCAAAATGATCATCAAAAGCAATATCACGTACCATACTATTTAAAGGCGACTGAAGACTAGCATCGGCACTGCCATCAAAGACACTGAAACGCTTAACAAATGGTGAAAATCGATACGTTGCCCAAACCCAATCTTGATCAATAGCCACCTTGAGTGGTGACCCAACCAACGCTCCGAATGTTTGATCCTTAACACCACTGACCTCATCAATTTTAATTAACTCACCATCTTTTGTATTAATGTAAAGTTTATCATCAGATGATGCAGCAATATTTTTGACTTTTTTATTAGATTTATAATAATCCTTAATCACGCGGCCAGTTTCTAAGTCAAGCTTTGCAAAATAGCCTTTACTCTGGTTATTGACACGATGGAAGCTACCCCCAATATATAAACCATGATGCGTAGCAACCATTGAGGTAATGGGTAAATTAGTATTAACATGAAAATTCGCATTTAACTCACCGCTATCAGTATTGACCTGATAAATAGTGCGATATTTCGATGACTCGGCATATAGTTTATGGCCAATTAATTTAATCTGATAAATTTTTTCCGGCATATGGGGCTTAAAAGAAGTATCGACACTGCCATCAGCGTTGATATGAGCCAGGTATTTTGCATCTTTATCACCACCAATAGACGTGAACGCACCAGCAACATAAAAACCGCCGTGCATGTCCGGCAAAGAACTAGATACATGCCCATTATATTTAACGTGTTTATTCACAGGGCTACCATTAGCAGTGAACATCGCACCCGCGCCAGAATCAACACCAATTCCAGTAAATGATCCCGATAGATACAGCGCGTTTGTTTCTTTATCTTTAACCGCAGCATATACCCCACCCACACCTCTCACGGCAAGCGCATCAGGAAAACCACTTACATTTGCAGTTAAAACAGCTAAGCCTATGCCTGAATGCAAAGTGAGTAATAATGTGGAACTATATAATATTTTTTTCATAGAAACTTCCTTATTAAAGACACCCTTTTAACGGTGCATTTTGTGAGCAAAACGCACCGAATCTAGTATACAGATTCTCAATTAACTGAATAGAGACAGTATGACAACCAGGTGTTGCAGAAAGCACAACTGCAGTAGAAACAATGCATTGGTATATATTAATAGACCTTTAAAAAGGCAAGAAAGCCTACCAGAAGATGACAGAGATACTCAGTTAATTACCAACCTAAATAGCCTTACGCATCATCATCCAACCAGCGATAGCGAATATTATTGTTGGCAACATCGCAGCTAACCACGGCGGAAATTGGTACACCAAACTAAATGGCCCAAAGAATTGATTCAACATATAAAAACCAAAACCAATCAAGATACCCATGGTAATACGATAACCCATGGTGGAATTGCGCAACGAACCAAAAATAAATGGCACACCCAAACAAATCATTACAATGGTGGTTAATGGTTGAACCAAACGTTGCCAAAACGCGAAAGCATATTGATCGCTATTTAAACCATAACTATGGCGATAACGAATATTTTCAAATAACTTAACAATTGACGATTCACTTGGCTCTTGACGGCTCATCTCCACCAGCTTCGGATCGAAATTTAAATTTAAACTTATCCGCTTTAGATGCTTAGTCGTGACCTTATCAGCAGCAATAGAAGTAACTGCTGGCTTAATCAGATGCCAAACACCATTCACCAATAGCGCATGCTGTGCAACAATCACAGATTTTAAACGGTGTTCATGATTAAAATTATATTGCGTCACACCACTGATGCGTTTGGGGTTATCCACTTGATCGATGTGTATAAAACGACTGTCTTGCTTCATCCAAATATGCTGCAAAGCCGTATATCCAACCACATTACCCATCGCGGAAGATTTAAAGCGTTCTGCAAAGTTAAACAGTGACGGCGCAATAAACTCACCGATCAATGTTACAAATACCATCATCACAAAAGCCGCTCGCACCACCGCCCACGTTAACTTCGCCTTAGAAACACCCGCGGCACGCATAACGACTAATTCATTATTCGATGCCAGTCGCCCCAAACCCAATAGACTACCTAACAAACCCGCCATCGGAAACAGCTGATATAGATCGGCAGGTAGTGTCATTGGCACATACATCAACGCCTGGAACATGCCATAGTTTTGCGATCCAATATCACCTAACTCACCAATGAATTGCACAAAGCTTTCAACACCCAATAAAATCAACACCACCATACAAGTAGAGCTAATCACAACACGGGCAATATAATTATCAAGTATTCTCATCCGCCCACCTTCAGCCAACTAGGCATCCATTGCCGATGACCATAAATAAATCGCCAGGCTAAACCCAAGCCTAATAACAGCATCAGTGCATGCAGCCACCACAATCCTAACATGGTACTCACCGTGCCCTGCTCTATCCACGCACGACCGACAAACATTAAATCAGCGTAAATAATGTAAATCAAAATTGCGGGGATTAGCTGCACATAACGACCATGACGAGGCTTAGTATAACTGAGTGGCACTGCCATTAAAGCAAACAACCATACCGATATCGGCATCGCTAAACGCCATTGCAACTCCGCTGCGGCGTCTTTGTCACCAGGTGGCATATGACGCAAACGGCTAGTCGACATGTATTTAACATCACTGCCCGCCGATGGCTTTGCATGCGTAATTCGCAAACCGTATTTATCATATCGCACGATCTGATAGTCATTTTGTCCTGGCGTTCCAATGCTACGATAACCTTTATTAAACACTAAAAACATATCACCGGTTTTTTTACTTTTTTCTTCATAAGCCTCATCAGCTGTCACCAAATCCCAGCTGTCATCGCTATCAGAATTCTTAGCTTTATTTGCCATAAACACATCGGACATCACTTTATGGTTATCACCCACCTTTGCCGCATAGAAAGTCCAGTCCCCCTTTTTACCAATCGATTGAAAGCGACCCGGCAACATCTTTTCTAATGAAGCGGTCGCCACTGCTCGCTCTAACACTTGCGTGCGATACCATTGTACCTTGGGCTCAGCCCACAGCATTAACACAGCAACCACAATCGCGATACCGGTAGCGAATATCATTGCCATGGTCAATAGTTGTAATCGGCTAATACCACATGCAGTCATAACCGTCATTTCATGATCAACGTACAATCGACCAAATGCCATAATGACGCCGATAAATAAGCCGAGCGGCAAAAGAAAACCTAACAATAACGGAACCTGAAGCGCCATGACTTGCATTACAGCTGTCATGGTAATTTGGCCACTGGCCGCATCGTTCAGGTAATGAACAAATTGATTCATAATCAGGATAACCAGGAACACTAAAGTAGTAGCCATTAGGCTACCCAACACTTCTTTACACAAATAACGAAAAATTATCACTGACAACTCGCGATTCTTATGGAAAAATAGGCGACTGACTCCATTGTAATAGAATGACAATATCATGCAACAAATCGATTTCTATATCTTTAACACACAGGGCGGCGAAAGCTGCAGGGTATTCCTGTACTCCCTGTGCCAAAAGGCCTTTAACCAGAATAATAAGCTGGACATAACGACCGAATCCGCTGAACAAACGAAACAGATCGACGACATGCTCTGGCAAAATAAGCCCGATAGCTTCTTACCACACCATGTGAATAAGAAAAATCTACAACAGATCCAGCTAAGAGGACTCAATAGCCTTGATAAATCTGCCGATTTGTTGCTTAATTTGTCACCAGAACTAAATGATGATAATACCCACTACCAACGGATTTTACAGTGCGTATTTGACCGAGCGGATCACAAACAACAAAGCCGCCAACTGTATAAAAAAATGCAAGCGCTAGGATGGCAGGTAAAAACACATAACATAACGGTATAGATAATCCCATGGAACCATTAGCAAAGACTTACGAGCCGAACGCGATCGAATCTCACTGGAGTGATGCATGGCAACAGCAGCACTACGGCCAGCCATCAGGACAAGGCAACCCCTACTGCATCATCCTACCACCACCGAATGTCACCGGCAGCTTACACATGGGTCATGGCTTTCAACAAACGCTAATGGATACTCTGATTCGTTATCACCGCATGCAAGGTGATAATACTTTATGGCAAGTCGGTACCGACCATGCCGGTATTGCAACGCAAATGGTGGTGGAACGTCAACTGGCTGCCAGCAATATTAGTCGTCATGATTTAGGTCGCGAACCGTTTATTGAAAAAGTATGGGACTGGAAGCAGCAATCTGGTGGCACCATTACCAATCAAATGCGCACACTCGGCACATCTGCCGATTGGTCGCGCGAACGCTTTAGCATGGATGATGGTTTATGCGATGCCGTAAAAACCACCTTTATTAAATTACATGAACAAGGCTTAATTTATCGCGGCAAACGTTTAGTCAATTGGGATCCGAAATTTCATACCGCGATTTCAGACCTTGAAGTCATCAACAAAGAAAGCCAAGGCCATATGTGGCACATGAAATACCCACTCAGTAATGGCTCAGGGCATTTAGTCGTCGCAACCACACGACCTGAAACCATGCTAGGCGATAGTGCCGTTGCGGTACACCCACATGACGAACGCTATCAATCATTGCTGGGGCAAACTGTCAAGCTGCCTCTTACTGGTCGCGAGATACCAATCATAGCTGATGAATACGTCGACCCTGAATTTGGCTCCGGCTGCGTCAAGATTACGCCCGCGCATGACTTTAATGATTATGAAGTTGGCAAGCGACATCAATTACCTTTAATTAATATCATGACCATCGATGCACATCTGAATGATGAGGTGCCTGAAGACTACCGTGGATTGGAACGCTTTGCTGCACGTAAAAAAGTAGTTGCTGATCTTGAAGCTTTAGGCTTAATGGAAAAAATTGAGGGTCACACATTACAAGTGCCTTATGGCGATCGCTCTGATGTGGTTATCGAACCACTACTAACAGACCAGTGGTATGTTAAAGCCACCGACATGGTACAACCAGCCATTGATGCAGTTAAAAATGGTGACATGGAATTCATTCCAGAAAACTGGGGAAAAACTTATCTGCAATGGCTAGAGAACATTCAAGACTGGTGCATTAGTCGTCAATTATGGTGGGGACACCGCATCCCAGCTTGGTATGACGATGAAGGCGAAGTCTATGTTGGCGTTGATGAAATGGATGTGCGCAACAAATACAAAATCGCCGATGATATTCGATTAACTCAAGACGAGGATGTGTTAGATACTTGGTTCTCAGCTTCACTGTGGCCATTTGCTACATTGGGCTGGCCTGAAAAAACACCTGAACTTGACACCTTCTACCCTTCCTCCGTATTAGTCACCGGATTCGATATTATCTTTTTCTGGGTAGCACGCATGGTGATGATGGGCATGCACTTTATGGGCAAGGTACCGTTTAAACAAGTGTATATCACCGGCTTAATTCGTGATAGTCATGGCCATAAGATGTCAAAGTCGAAAGGCAATGTACTCGACCCGCTTGATGTGATCAACGGCATTGAACTGGAACCCTTATTAAAGAAACGTACAGCGGCAATGATGCAACCGCAGATGATTGAAAAAATCAAAAAACAAACACGCAAAGAATTCCCAGAAGGCATCGCCGCTTATGGCACCGATGCATTACGCTTTACCTATTGCGCACTAGCTAATACTGGTCGCAATATCAGCTTTGATATGGGCCGTGTTGAAGGTTACCGCAATTTTTGCAATAAAATATGGAATGCCACGCGTTTTGTGTTAATGAATATCGAAGGTCATGCGATCACGACACCGTCGCGTGATGATTTATCGTTAGCTGACCGTTGGATCACCAGCGAACTGCAACACACCATAAATAAACTTGAGAAAGCGGTCACCGAATACCGCTTTGATCGCGTAGCGACCGCAATTTACGAATTTATTTGGAATGAATACTGTGACTGGTATGTCGAGATGGCTAAAGTCACTTTATATGATGACAACGCCAGCGATGCAGCTAAAAATGCCACACGCCACACCTTGGTTAGTGTATTAGAACAAGTCATGCGCTTAGCCCACCCGGTGATGCCATTTATCACTGAAGAAATTTGGCAGCAACTAAAAGCCTTATTATCCATTGATGGCGAAAGTATTATGGTGCAGCCATTCCCACAAACAGATGAAGCTTTAATAGATAGCGCAGCTGAAAAAAACATTCATTGGCTGAAGCAATTTATCACAGCTATTCGCAACGTACGTGGTGAAATGAATGTCGCACCCAGCAAACTAATCGACATTATTTGCAAGCATTGTAGCAACGAAGATTGCCAATGCCTCGAGCATTGTCATCACTTAATTTGCACACTCGCTCGCGTAGCCACTATCTCCCAATCTGATGATGACATACCGGCCAGTGCATCAGCACGCATTGGTGACTTGGAGCTTCATATCCCCCTGGCTGATTTGATTAATAAAGACGACGAACTAAAGCGCTTACAGAAAGAAATAGACAGGCTCAACAAGGACATCACTAAATTCAGTAATAAACTAAATAACGCAAACTACACAGCAAAAGCACCCGCTGCGGTAGTTGAAAAAGAGCGTGAACGCTTAGCTCAAGCTGAGAAAGATTTAGCACATGTGAATGAGCAGGTAGAAAAAATTAGCGCACTGTAAGATCACCTATCTTTCAGTGTGATTACGAACACCCACTCCGCTCAAGGTGATGACGTTACAGATGATACGCGCCATCACTGCGGGGTGCCTCAACTTCTACCAGCTCTACATCGGCCAAACCCACGGCACCCTCCACGACTGGTGGCTCAACAGGCTGCACCTTAGTACTGCGTCGACCCACCACACAGGACTTTACACCCTTCGCAACACAATAAGCCGCCGCTCCAACAAGCAGCACCCCAAACGGCAACAATGCATTAAGCTCAGAAACATGCTGGTTATTCGATGGAAATTGCCAGTTCAAAACAAAGTTTGCAGCTATCGAAGCTGCTGCCAAGGGCACATAACCTAAAGCAAAACGCCCCCGAGCATGCATGGATTCTTTTACCCCACCTGACTCCACGCAGATACAACAGCAACAAGTTACAGCTGTCATAAAAAGTGGAACCACAAAGCTAATCACACCTTGCCGAACAGCTGCCAAAGAAGCCGCATGAATATCACTGCGACTGACATTACTATTGATCAGTTGGCGGCCATATACTGCTGATATCGAACTAATCACTACCGATGCACTTAACCCCACCAAAAACACCTTATTACTCATGCAAACCTCACATCATCTCAACCATTATTTATAGCTGCAATACTACCAAAAATACTGCATGATATTAACCTAAGAGCCCATTTTAGGCTTAAAAATATGCAGTTTTAACGAAGCTTTAAGGTTGTTAACTTGACCTTGAACCCTGGTTCATGGTTTACAATAGCAACATACAAATAGTAAAAAATGACGGGCAAAGACGATGAGAAACCCAATAGCTGAAGAGAAAGTCAGACAAGCCAGTTTGCAAGCCACCTTAATCAAATTACTACAAAGAGCGACAGGTACGGCTGACATGATTGCAGATGGCCTAGTACGCATCACAATAACAGCCGCCAACTTAACCGCCATTGCACCTGAGTGTGAAGACCTAGGAATTACACCAGATCAATACAAGCAATTTATACAAGAACATCCCTTCGGTCTCGAAGTTAATATCAGCGATAAAACAAAGCGTGCCGAAAGCGACGTAGCCGATAATGTTCTCGATATAAACCTTGCCAACCTTCATGCCGTGGCTATGGCGCAAAGCGACCCAATAGACGAAACCGGACGCCGCACAATCACTCAAGCCTATGAGCGTTACCAACAACAACGATTATTTTTACGCCGCCTAAACATACCTGAAAAAGAAAAAATCAAACGAGCCAACACTGTCGTAAAACACTTTTTTAATCTCGTCGGTAGCTTTCTACACCATAGCCGCGGCTATGAAACTGACAAGCTGCCTAAACAGATCAGTCATTGGTTACAAGAATTTCGCAGCGAACGCGCACAAAGAAATCACATCTCGATTCAAGTCGCTAATGACAAATATATCACCGATATTTTCACAAAAACTAACGATACCTCACTGCACATACAAAGCTATAGACGCTGGTATATGAGAAGGGACGTCCCGACCGTATCCGAAACCGCTCATAACTACAAAAGTGAAGTGCCCAACTATGGGGCAATTACTGAAGCGAGCGCCGTGCTACATTCCACTGCAGAACCAACGGTATACGTATCTCATATAGGGCAAAGCCATGGCTCCTTAACACCAGCCATAGAGTACTCGACATTTGACTTTGAACACGACACGAAGAAACACGCACTGATCCTAAAGGCACATACAAATATGCAGCGGGTAATGCAAGAAGACCAACGCTTAACCGGCATTGCTGATGTTCCACATGTATATACTCACCTGCTGACAGTATCAAGAACGCATGGCGCACTACAGGGACAAGTCAATCAATTTTTAGACTTAAGAGTAGCGTCCTATGCATTGCCTAATATGATCTATATGGACTATGGCATTAACAGTGCGCGGGATCATATCAACCCACTGCAAACCGGTATCAATAATATTGCCATGGTTGATCTTTATCAGAATTTTGCGCATACCATTGCTGCCAACGCAGAATTTCGCCCACTTGAAACTTTACATCCCAAACTCCATAAAAACTACACTGAATCTAAATTGCAACTAACCGCTGCCGCAGAAACATATATAAACCTATTGCATGCATTACCTGAGCTAGAAAAAAAACGTGATGACCTCAGACGAACAGCACCTAAAAATAACGGCGAAGCTAATCAAAAAAGAAATCGATTGGAATACTATGACAAAACAATAAACAGCATTGATGCACTGCATGAAAACATTACAAAGCTCGAAACAACAGTTCATTTACATGCCGCCGAACTTGCCGATATTATAAAATTCTCTATTGATAGAGAATCCGTTCAAACAGCAGTAACTACCCCACTAACTGACGATAGCAGCGATGAAGAAAAAAGTCACCACTACGCCAAACAAGCGATGTTTGTTATCCAGCAATTAAGGAAAATGAACTCAGACTCATCCGGTATAAAATCAAAATATCTCACACAACAAAAAATATCATGGATAAGCGATGAAGCAAACGGTGTTATACAAGCCATGATACAAATCTTATCAAGCAGCATAGGCATACACAGCAGTTCAGGCTGTAAAAGTGCCAATGATAGGCAGTATGTGGTAGCAGCTACTGTTTCAGCATTAGCAAAAAAAATGGAAAGAGGTGAAGCCATCGCTACTGATGATTTAAAATCGATGCTAACTGAGCTAAACAGCCAACGACAAGCCGAATACGGAAAAAGCGCTGCCGCATTACAAACAGTATTTGACAATGGTGGCTACCCTAAATCCAAGGGCGGAACAGCCTTATCCAAACCAATCACCGAGCCTGCTACAGGCGCTGGCACGAGAACCTCCTCAGCATCACTATTTACACGCTTACGCAAAGTGCTAGAAACCTCAACCGCACCTACTGTGCCAGGCAGAAAAGAGCAAGGCAAAGCCTCCGATAGCTTTGCTTCACATAAAATCAAGTCCAGAAGCATAGACCTAGATGATCCAACAACAAAAATGCAATTGGAAATCTGCCACCTACCTAATGATGCATCAAGTCTACTTGAATTTGCCATTAAACAAATAAAAACCTATCAAGCGACACTTATCCGCCTTAAAATACCCGACTTTTTATCTGACCCTTATAAGTTAGCCACTACCAAACGGGCAACAGCTACACTTATCGACAACCTGGAGAAAATAAATCGCTCTGAAGCCATATCACCAGCAAACAAGATACAACAAAGCCTTGACGCACTAAGTAAAACAAGACTATTCAGCTTAGCCGATGGTTTTGGTTTGGATGATATCTGTAAACAACTCATTGACCATACTATGGTATTGCACTTAGGTGATATACGCACTTTGGAATTAACTACCTGTACTGAGCAGCATAAAAGCTACGACGCCACTATAGGTGCGTTTTTACAACATGAATTAGCCTTAAAAGCGGGTTCATTCGTCACCCCAAGCAGCGCGCCAGTTGTTGCAGCACATGATACTACAGACCCTTCAGCAGCGGCAGCTACTGTTGAATACAAAGAGTATTCAGATGATGAGGATGACGGCGACGACCCTTATACCAGAACAACTTTCGGCACTTAATGCTTTGGTATCTGTGTTAAGATAACAAGACTAATCACCACTTGCATGGATGCAATATGAACAGTTCAACTGCCATTAAATACCCACTATTGTTTATGCTCTGCATTACCACTTCAGCTTTTATGGGTGGAGTTGATTTGATGATCATGAGCGTAGCCATAGACCCCATGCGACATTTTTTTAATGTCAATGTTAATACCGCGCAATGGCTAATGAGCGCTTATGCTATAGGTTGTGCCGCTTGTTATATTGGTATCGGCCGTATCAGTGATCACTTCGGAAAACGCAACACACTGAACTTTGGCATTATCCTGTTTGGTCTTTCTTCTCTTGGTGTCGCCTTATCTACAGATATATATTTAGCTATAGCGTTCCGTTTTTTACAAGGCGTTGGCATGGCGGCCTTAGTGAATTCATCTACGGCGCTGGTAATGGAGTATTACAGCGTTGAACAACGCCCGAAGAAAATTGCCTTCCTCATTACTGGCGCTGGTTTTGGTTTTAGCTTAGGACCTGTAATTGGTGGTATTTTATTGCATTATTTTAGTTGGTCTGCACTGTTTTATATTAATATCCCCTTCTCGATTGCAGCTTTAACTATTTCTCTCGCTTGCGTACCCACTACCGGCAATCGTTATCAGGAATCGGTTAATTATATTAACCTCCTATTACTGACACTAAGCATTACCTTTCTTAGTATCTTTGCTAGTCAAGCACAGCACTGGGGCTGGTCAAGTGGCTATACCTGGGCCAGTATTGTTATAGCTATCATTGTGCTTGGTATATATATCGCACTGGAAAGGCTTGCTAAAACGCCATTAATTGATCCTGAAATATTCAACCTAAAGAACGTCATTTCAGGCTGTGCCTGTGGATTCTTACTATACGTCCCCTTGATTGGTTGGTTGTTGGTGTTTGGTTTATATTTTCAAAGCGCTTATGGTTTAAGTCGACTACAAACCGGCTTTGCTTTTTTACCATATGCCGCTGGCTTTATTGTTATGCCAATGATCACTGCAAAACTGATGAAATTTCTGTCCCATAAAACGGTTATAGTAATCGGGTTTTTTATCGCTGCCATTAGCTTACCGGTCATGAATATTATTAATCCACAGCTAGCCTATTGGTATCTGGTGGCGCCGTTTTTCTTTTTTTCAGCAGGCTGCAATATGGTTAATACCAGCACACTACCCGTAGCGCTACAGTTTGTGCCACATGAGCGACACGGTGTTGCCTCAGGCATTGCAATGATGACACGCTGGCTTGGCGGTGCATTAGGCACTGCTGCAATATCATCGATCTTTGCAGTGGGCCAAGCCACCAGCGACACGCACGCAGTGCATTTATCACTTTGGGTACTTACTGGAGTCACCGCTTTTGCCACTGTTTACAGCTGGTTAGCGGTTAAACATACTCACTGAGATATTAGCTATAATGACCAGAGCTTGTAATGGCAGACTGGATTCCTGCTTTCGCAGGAATGACAAGGCAGCTGTCATCACGACCTCCGAGCCGGAATCCGGAATAAATAAGAGGAAAGAACATGTGCAGATTTGTTATGTATTTAGGCAAGGTCCCCACTTTATTATATGATGTAATCATTCGCCCTGATAATTCATTAGTCAGTCAAAGCCTGCATGCACAAAAAATGGAGCACGATGTTAATGCCGATGGTTTTGGTGTTGGCTGGTATCAACATGCGATTGACAACATGCCTGCCAAATTTAAATCAACCCAACCAGCCTGGAATGACAAGAACCTGCACAACATGTCGAGTAAAATCTTATCAAAGTGCTTTATGGGTCATGTGCGTCGCGCAACAAGTGGTGATGTATTCCTTAGTAACTGCCATCCTTTTTCGTACCAACAATATCTATTTTGCCATAACGGTAATATTGATGACTTCATAAGCATCCAGCGACACCTAAGAAGATTACTAAAAGATGAAATATACCATAACATCAGCGGACAAACCGATTCGGAACATTTGTTCAATCTGATGATGAATCACTATGCAACACTTAAACAAGATGATTTTTTGGAGAAGGCATTTGCAACATTTCAATACGCCACTAAAGAAGTATTAGGATTGCAACGCAAATACGCCAATTGCGAATCATCTAAACTAAATACCGTACTAACCGATGGCGAGCGCCTAATGGCAACACGCTATGCAGCTACTGAACCTGAAAAAGAATTATCACTGTATTACAGCGAAGGTAAACCGATCACTGCACAAGGCAGCCATCCATTACTCGAGTTTGACGATAAAGACCCGCAAGCCATTATCGTTGCCTCTGAACCACTCAGTGAATATGCCGACTCGTGGCGTGAAGTGCCACCGAATCATGCACTGCTGGTTGATGAAAATTTAAAGATCGATTTAAAGCAATTATGAAAAAAAAACTTAACGCCCGCCCCTCTCTGGCCTTGCTGGTGCTACCAATTCTTCCAGCTCAAGTAACTCGCTTATCTCCCGCTTGGCACAGTCAAGAAAACCATTAAAACCATCCCAACGCAAGAAGAAAGGCATCAATTGAAATTGATTCATAGCGTTCTTCATGCACGTCAATCACTAAAAGTATCTCACC
Organism: Coxiellaceae bacterium; assembly: GCA_029212885.1. GTDB lineage: Bacteria > Pseudomonadota > Gammaproteobacteria > Coxiellales > Coxiellaceae > JARGNX01. Next base: position 140,747 of record JARGPC010000002.1, on the reverse strand, counting down.
ATTGCTGTCAAAACGACACTGGGCAATATCATTGCGTATTGCTTCTACACACTTTAATTGCTCTTCAGTTACTGCCTTACCATCTGTGTATTTAACCCATAACTGACTGAAGGCGCGCAGTGCGTTCTTGCTTCGCTCCCTCTGTATCAAAGAAGGTTCCACATGGGCAGCATCCATTTCGATACGATACACTCCAGCTTTATCTTCACGCGCTGATACAACCACCTTACTATTTAGCGCATGAATTTCCTTAGGAGCTTCATGCAAACTTGTTGCAATATCACGCTGACAAATTGCTATTGAATCCTTATCTTCCACAGCTAAAGCTTGTATTTTCATTTGCATCGCAACAATTCGATCTCTATCGACCATAGGAACGGTTGTTTTTCTTCCAGACATTTCAATGCTGACATATGTTTTGCGTGCAGTAATATCCGCTCTTAACTCACGCGCCAATAAGGCACTCTGTAAATTTTCAGCGATTGAAGGGGTTTCTCGATCTTTTTTATAACCACCCAAACAACATATTAAATTCACTTTGATCGCGGGCTTTCCCAACGAACCCAGATATTCTTTATCGGTTAATAACCCAATAACATCCGCAATCGATTGCAATGAAAATCGAACGAGCTTATCAGAAAATTCAGCGAATAAAGCGTTATTGATAGCAGGATGACCGTGTGATAAAAAAGCCACCTCATTTTGAGGACTCTTCAACGATGCCATCAAGTGCTCAGGAATAGACGATGGATCCGGTGACATTAACTGAAATATTTCACAGCTCGATGCTTCTCGACCAGGCTTACTGCACCACTTTCTTTTTATACGCTCAGCCGCGCCTATTAATTGACGCTCACCCCCGATACAAACTATTAATTTTGTTGCTGTCATCCTCTTACTCAAATCAACATAAACTATGATAAATTTATCACAGTGATGTTAAGCCATGATTAATGTTTAAGCCATTTCAGCAAAAATTAGTACCTGCTAACACCATAATGCCCCTAAGATCGGGATGTCTGCTCGCGAGAACAGGTATCCCTAATAGGCTTACGTTGTAAGGCTGTTTGACTGGATCCCGGATCGGGGTCCGGGATGACATACTCCGGGTCCGGGATGACACACCCGGGATACCTGGGATGACAATGACAATTAAGAAGTAACCGGAATACGTTTCAGGTTATAGGTCTTTATCATATGCGACCATAAATTCAACGTATGTTTAAGCTCTTTATTAGCTTGCTTAATACGCTGATGATAATCAGCAATAGAGATTTTATACTCATCAACTTTATCTTTGGTGTAATCAATTGATGCTTTTTTTAATTGCTTATATTTTGTAGTTACATCAGCTAACTGTTTTTCTAAGTCTTCGATGTTCTTACTAACTTCTATCACTTTATCTTTTAATGGCAAAACCAATTCACTGAGTTGCTCCATAAATGAAGAACTCTGTGCAGCCTTTGAAGCCAATAAGCGACTTTCTTCTTGGCGCATACGATATTGAATAATCTTTTGGTCACTAACACGTCTTAAATCTTTAGCACAACCCATCCACTGCATAGCACGAATTAACCACTTAGCTGGATCGTAATGGAAAAAACGAACACCGTTACGGTAATCTAATGGGAACTGATGATGGAAGTTATGAAATCCTTCACCATAAGTCACTAAAGCTGTAATCCAGTTGTCACAAGCAGTTTGCTTATCAGAGTAGGTCTTCTTACCAAACACATGGCAAATCGAGTTAATGCAGAATGTCACTTGTTCATTAAATGCGATACGTAAAGCGCCACCAATAATCAAGCCACCTAACCAGTCACCCCAAAATACACCAGCGATAACCATTGGCAATACAAAGCCAGTCACAACCGCAATAGGCACATAAAATGTATGCATAATGGACAACATGCGATCAGATTTTAAATCTTCAACATTACTAAAATCACGCTTTTCGTTATCTAATACGAATAACCAGCCCATATGCGCATGCCAAAAACCTTTATTAATGCTGTAGGGGTCACGGTCTGTATCGGTATATAAGTGATGATTACGGTGATCAGTACACCATTCTAATACACTGCCTTGAAATACTGAGCCACCCATTAATGCGGCAATAAATCGAACAATCCAGTTACCTTTATAAGCTTTATGAGAAAACAAGCGGTGATAACCAGCTGTAATCGCTACACCACTGATATAAGTGTAAATTCCAGCCATGGTCCACGTTTGCCAATGCATTTGGTGGTCAACCGCTAACCAAATCGTTCCAGCTATGCCGACGAGCGGTACCAATGATAAAAAGATAAGATTGACCCAATTGATTCGTTTTAAAAGACTCATTTATTCGTTCCATTTTGACATTTACTGCAGTCTAACACAGGCCAAACATTGTCACCAGGCGATATCGGCTTCTCAGGGACTAGGTTACTCAACCGACCACTTTGGTTAAGATTATCCAATGTTAACAAGTGCTTAAATCAATGAGTTATATGCTTCTATATCTTTAGTATCAAAGCAACATAACACCAGCACAAAACAACAACACCAACAAAGAGTACGCAAGTTACACAGCGATCGTTTCGCCATAATAAACAATGCCCTAGGGCTTGATCCCAAGGCCTCAGTACTATAATATGCGCACATAATAGACACATGGGGAAGAGAGAATATCATGAAATTAAATAGCTTTATTAAACAGTGCGTCACCGCTACAGAGAAAGACATCAGCCGACTTAATCAGTCAGAAGATTTACTGCGTTTTGAGTCAGAAAAAGACCAGTTTGTTTTTGCTAAAAATACAACCGGTCTTTACGTAAATATCGCCAAGCTAGTCAAACAAATCTCAACAGCCAAAGACTTTAAAAGCAGCAACTCAGCTCAAGCTCAATTAGTTGCCCTAATAAAAGATGCATTTTTAACACATTATCCATCAACACGAAGCACTGAAGAAACCAATAAGCTTAGTCGACAACTTGGTGATGCTACATTAGAGGCATTACACTTACCGACCTCAAATAATCCATTTCGCTTATATGGCCAGCAGCGAGCACATAGCGTTACAGCCACTGACTCAACATCAATGGCATCAACGGCATCTTCGCGCAGCCTATAAGATGCTAGCGAATGACTTTAAAGACCGCGTAGCGGGCGGTCAACGTGATTTCGAACCCAGTGCAGTAATAACAGACATCATTGCGGCACGCGGTGAAGGCTGGCATGACGGCGCACGCTGTGAAATGAATAATACTGATGGTCGTCTCAACCAACTTGCCCGTGTATTAAGCCATGACAACACACTTCCCAACACTCAAATCATGGCCTATTTAATCGTTGCTGATCACTGCTTTGCCGACAGCCCTCCAACGCTTGATCTCTACAAAAAAAAATTAGGTGGTCAATTATTTCGAAACATAGACCGTAGAAGCCTGGATTACTTTGTTAGCGTATATGATGAAAGCCTTTTTTCTGACAAGGATCGTGGCCGTCATTTCAATTTGTCACTGCGAGGACTGCTGGTAGAAAAGGTATTGCTTAAACTCGGCATCAACCTATCACCAGAAGTTAAAAAAGTGCTTAATGGTTTATTTGCTTGCATACAACACGCTCATCACCGAAACATAAAAACCACAGTGCCGGCGATTGGTAAAGCCTATACCGCCACCGAACTACGTGAAGCCATTGTAAAATTACGCACTTATCACAATCAAATAGAAGACGCCACAGAACATTACAGAAAAAAAGGCGGCGCTAAGAGCGTTAAACAATCCGCTATTTTACGATGTATTCTTCAGGGTAGCCGCTGGTTATTAGCCCAGTATATAGTATTGGCCAACACGATTGGTGATAAACCCAGCATCCGATTCACCACAGACTCCATGGCCAGATTAGATTATCATTTACTAGAAGAATGGTGTTACGAAAGTTCAATTGCATTTGCTCTGGATGCACTCAAACCCACCCCAACCCTGCGCACGACCGGTTACGGTTCTGCAGCAGCTGTCGCCGGTTTAATGGCAGAGCCTACTACTTCAGCAGTTGATGTCACCGATGTGGATGTCAGCCTATTGACCATAGCAGCAGCTCCATATGATGAAAGTGCATTATTAAAAACTGATGACACACCCACCGAATGTAAACCTGGCACTTAAGCACATCAACAGAGGAAACAGTAATGCGACCAGTTAACTTTAATTTTTTAGATTTCAAAAAAACTGTTAGAGAATCAGCCGATATTAGAAGCGCCGACAAGCCTATTCTTGATTTTATCAATGCCAGCACAACTGTTACCCTGAACACAAACTTACGTACAAGAACGATTACTAACACCCACGGCCAAGTGACACGATTAGCTCAATTATTATGGCAAGCCGAAAAATTTAATTTCGCTCGAGATCTAACGGATAAAACCAACATTGAAGCCTTACTGCATACCACCAAGCTAGGCCTATTCGATATTTTTTCACTGCAAGACAAACCCACATTTAAGCTGGTACATAGAAGAGTATTTAAAAGTGAATGGTGCAGAAATATTGACATTGAAGATGATTCATTTCATTGGACAAGAGATATGCGCGATCGATTCCACTTTCATCACTACAATACAGAATCCGACAAGATACACTACCTCTTATATATGGCGCTAGAGAGGACGTTTCATAGCTTACTTCCAGACCCTAGCGATGACGCCATATTCGCCTGCAGTCAATTTGCTCACCTATTTGATGTACCAGTGCCCGCCACAGGCCAGGTGTTTGATATTCGCGAAGTACGCGAAGCATTAATAACCTTGCGCGACCTGCACAAAAGATTACTTGAAGTAGTTAAACATTATACCGATAAACAAACGGCAGAAAGAAGCAAAAGCAAACTACCCAAACCTGGTGAAAAATTCACTGACACTGAAAAGAAACTCGATACTGCGAAAACCATACTGAGTGGCTGTGAGCTATTAGAAGCGCAATATGTTGTGTTAGCGCAGCAGTTAATAGCCGCTTATCATGCAGCTGAAGAAGCCAGCGACACCACGTTACCACGCATAATAAGCTTTACACACTTTTCTATGCAGCGTTTACTCACTGCACGCACATTAGCTGAATGTTGTGATGATGGTTTTGTTCGAGGCATGCTAGTGACGCTTCACGATATGATCGATAACTTAGCGCTACGCGCATCACTCGCTGAAGCAGGTACTGGTGGCGCAGCAGCAAGTGCCGATAGCGGTGAAACCAAAGTCGATGGTGATGAAGCTGTTGATACTGATGCCGTTGCCGGCATTGCTCCCGCCATGGTGCGCCTCAGTTTTTACGCTGCTCCACCGGCGGCACCGCAACCAGCAGTAGCTGGCGCGGGATTGCTTGCCGACGCTGATGAAGATGAAGTTGATACACGCATCTTAGTTCCAGCCAGCCGTGGTGGCACATAAATAACAACCTACACCAGCTGCTCAGCCACATCATGCTGTTGTTGCGCGTTGACATCCTGCCAAGAATATACGGCTGCAGTGGATGGGGATAACGGGGTTTTATTTAATATTAAGTCCGCTGCTTTTTCAGCAACCATGATAGTCGGTGCATTAAGGTTGCCATTGGTAATGGTCGGAAAAATGGACGCATCAACCACACGTAAACCTTGTATGCCTTTGACCTGACACTGCGAATTAACTACCGTCATTGGGTCATCGTCTGCACCCATCTTACACGTGCCACAAGGATGAAACGCACTTTCAGCATTGGCCTGCACCCACTGGTCAATCGCGTCATCCGATTGTATATCATCAGCAGGTTGCACCACATCACCACGAAAGGCATCCATTGCTGCTTGCCCCATCACATGGCGTGTTTTACGAATACAGGCACGCCATGCTTTTCGGTCTTCTTCTTGTTGAAAATAATTAAACAAGATAAAAGGCTTGGCACGCATATCATTTGAATAAATATGAAGACGTCCCCGACTAAGTGGTTTATTCGGCCCAACATGCACTTGAAAACCATGACCATCAATCGGCTGACCGCCATCATAGCGCACTGCAGCGGGTAAAAAGTGGTATTGGATATCCGGCCATTGGCGCTTATCTGATGATTTAATAAATGCACACGACTCATAATGATTGGTAGCACCCAAACCTTTTCTGAATAGCAACCATTTCAATCCAATTTTAGCTTTATTATACCAATCAAACTTATCGTTCAGGGTGATCGGCTGCTTACAGCGATACTGAAAATACACTTCAATATGATCCTGTAAATTTTCACCTACGCCTGGTAAATCGTGCTGTATCTGCACAGCCGCGGCTTGCAATATATGTGCTGGCCCTATGCCTGATAACTGCAGTAGCATCGGTGAAGCTATCGCGCCCGCCGATAAAATAACTTCTTTATTTGCACGCACCTTTTGGTGTCGCCCTTGATAAATAAACTCTACTCCGGTAGCCACCTTGTCTTTTATCACAACCTTTTTAACTAACGCATGCTTCACCACCGTCAAGTTACGACGATGCATCACAGGAGCTAAATAGGCCATATAAGTTGAACAGCGCACACCGTTTTTTACGGTCATGTGCATTGGCCCAAACCCTTCTTGTTGATAACCGTTATAGTCATCAGTCACCGGATAACCCGCTTGTTTTCCCGCTTCAATAAATGCTGCATATAGAGGATTCGCCCGCATGTTGTTACCACCGCACGTTACCAATGGACCATGCCCTCCACGGTAATCATCACTGCCGCCTTGCCACTTTTCTGCACGCTTAAAATACGGCAAACAATCACGATAACCCCAACCAGTTGCACCTAATTGTTGCCACTGATCGAAGTCACCCGCATTACCACGCACATATACCATGCCGTTGATTGATGAGGTACCGCCCAGCACTTTACCGCGCGGGCAAATTAATACACGATTGTTTAAGTAAGGCTCTGGTTGTGATTCATAACCCCAATTATATTTATCCATATTCATTGGATAAGACAAAGCTGCTGGCATTTTAATATAAACACTTTTATCGCTACCGCCGGCTTCAATAAGTAACACACGGTACTTACCAGAACTGGTTAATCGGTTAGCTAATACACAGCCCGCTGAACCGGCACCGACAATAATATAATCGTAACTTGATTGCATGCTTAAAACGCTCCCTCTTTCAAACTTACACTGATAATAAGGTAACTCCAATTACCGTAAATAGAATTCCCACACCCTGCTTCACCGTTATTACATCGTGTAAAAAAACCAGATTAAATAGCACAGTAGCTAATGGGTAAATCGATGTCAATGGCACCACTATGCTAGCACTACCACCGCGATGCAAGGAAATCAATAAAAACAAACCACCCAAACCCGTTGCCAATCCAACGAGCAATCCATACAACACACCACGATTAGTTAAACTGTGCACACTTAAGCTCGGCTTGAATCCAATAAAAGCTAACGCCACTAAGCCGACAATAAAATAACCAACCGCTGAGCAAAATAAAACAGAGTTTGCACTGATGTGGCGCGCTGCGAGTGTATTAAATACACCCCAAAATGAATACGTGAGCAATGACAGCAAAGCCCACACCAACCATGCATAAGATGAAGTCATGGTAAAACTGTATCACGCTTTATTTACCATCACCACTGAAGGTGCGATAACGTAATTACAACGACTCATGATGAGCCATAAGTTGCTCTCTAAAAAAACTGATAACCCGATGCGGCATCCAAAAAATGGGACTCCAAGGCTTACCAGCAACAAAACCCACGTGACCACCATACGGAGTGATCTCTAAGGTTGAATAGGACGATATTTCATCTCTGGCTGGCACACACTCTTTAGGTATAAACGGATCATCGAGTGCGTGTAAGATTAAGGTCGGCAATTCAATTTTGGGCAGCAATGACCGGCAACTGCATTGCGCATAATAGTCATCAGCATCTTGGAAGTCGTATAGGTCCGCTGTGATTTTATTATCAAATTCACGCAGGTTTTTGATATCTTTCATTTCGCTTTCGGTAATCGCGAACTTATGCCCAGCTTTCATTTTCTGCACCAGTTTACGGCTTAAACTGGTGGTTAAGCGTAATTGATAGAGCGGGTGCATATAGTCGGACGTCATGCCCAAATCAAACGGTACAGAAATCGCTGCAGCAGCGACTAGTTGCGGTGGGTATTTTTTTTCACCTACGTACTTCAATAAGATATTAGCGCCTAATGAAAAACCAATTGCCATCATTTGCGTATGTGGGTAACGTTTCGCCAGGGTTCTTAAAATATAATCAAAGTCCTGGGTATCACCGCTATGATAAGCTCTTCGTAAACGATTAATCCGACCACTGCAGCCACGGAAATGCATCACCAATACCCGCCAACCTTGGGAAACAAATTCATCAATACTTGATTGGATATAATGTGAACTGACTGAACCTTCGATACCATGCAACATAATCAATAACGGCCCGTGTACACCTCCCGCCCAACAACAATCGATGAAATCACCATCGGGTAAATTAAATTCTTCCCAACGAAGCTTGGATTTTGCGTTGGGACTAAATACGGCAGGAAAGCAGGTTTGCACATGTGGATTACGGTTCCACTTACTGATAATAAAGCTTTTAAAATCTTGTTTTATGATTGGCTTAGACACTGTTTACTCCGAAACCAATGGCGCTTGAATTTTTTTCAAGCCGCCAACAAATGAATACATTACCGGTACCACCACCAAAGAAAAGAAAGTACCGCACAGTAACCCACCGATAATCACCAAACCAATTTGATATCGTCCAACTGAACCCGGCCCGTAGGCTAATGCTAATGGTAACGTTCCAAATACCATCGCTGCTGTTGTCATTAAAATCGGGCGCAATCGGATGGTTGCTCCCTCCATTATAGCAGAGCGCAGATCATGGCCTTGATGCCGCATCTCATTGATAAATTGCGTAATTAATATACCATGCTTACTGATTAAACCAATCAATGTAATGACACCAATCTGCGAATATAAGTTAAATGTACCACCGCCGATTTTCAAAAATAATAATGCGCCTACGATACTAAATGGAACTGCAATAAGGATGATCAAAGGGTCCAAAAAGCTGCCAAATTGCGCTGCCAACACCAAATAAATAAAGATAAACGACATAATAATTAAGCCACCCATACTGCCTGAAGACTGCAAAAATTGCTCCGCTTTACCAGAGAAAGCCGTGCGTATATCCGGCGTAACAACCGAAGGCGTTAGCTGTTGAATATATTTAACCACATTACTCTCGGTATAACCTGGCGCGACCCGCGCTGTCACATAACCGGACCGCATACGATTAAAGTGCGTTAAACTGCCTTGACGTATTGTCGGTGTTAACGTAATCAAATTTGCCACCGGAATCATATTTGAATTACCACCAGCACCTGCAGCACTCCGCACATACAATTTATTAATACCACTAAAATCTTGCAAATCCTTTCGTTCCATTTGCACAATTACCTGGTAGCTGCGATTACCTGACTGCACGTCAGACCAGTGATTACCGCTCATCATAGCACTCACCGTATCGGCGACATCTTGAATATTTACACCTAACTCTGCCGCTAAATCTCGGTTAATAGTAATCGCATACTCTTCCGCATTATATTTTAAATTGGTTTGCACATTTTGCACGCCTGGATAAGCTTTAAGCTTTTCTAGCGTAGCATCAATTGATGGCAATAAATCTTTATAATCACGAGCGGTTAAAAAGTTATATGTAATATCTGAGCCTTGCTCACCATAGCTAACGATATCAGGTATAAAGGCTGAAGCATCAATGCCAGGAATACGCGCAATAAGCGGGTTAATTTTTTTCAACAATTCAGCAGTGGTTTGTTTGCGCACACCCCATGGCTTTAAAGTAGCGCCAATATTCGCACCGCTAGAACCAATTTGATTAACCACCTCAACAATATCAGGAAATTTTTTCAGTATTTTTTCAACCTCTGCCATGTAGCGCAAAGTATACGCTAGATTAGCGCCGGTAGGTGCCGTAACACTGACGTTAAAATAACCAAAATCTTCTTTGGGTAGAAATTCAGAAGATAAACTAGCAAAAATCGCCCAACCTGATAAAGCAATTGCGACCAATGCTAACAAGACAATATAGCGCGCCCTTAAGCAAACGGTTAATAATGCTTGATAACCATGAGTAAGCCAGCTAAATACACGATCAATTTTATCAGCAAACTTATTTTGATGTTGCCCCACTACCAAAATACGTGAACACATCATTGGCGATAAGGTCAATGCAACAAAAGCAGAAATCACAACCGCCCCAGCCAACGTAAAGGCAAATTGCTGAAACAGCACTGCCGTAAACCCTTGCACCATACCAATGGGCGCATACACCGCTACCAACGTTAAGCCCATAGCAATCACAGCACCGGTAATTTCATTGCTGCCTTTGAGTGCCGCGTCCATCGGCGACATACCTTGCTCAATATGGCGATGGATGTTTTCCATCATCACAATCGCATCATCAACCACCAAACCAATCGAGAGCACAATCGCCAATAACGACATCATATTGATCGAAAAGCCGAGCACATAAATAAAACCAAACACACCAATCAAGCTAACCGGTATAGTAATAATGGGCACCAATGAAGCACGCAGTGACCCTATAAATAACATCACTACTAAAATCACCAATATGACCGCTTCACCAATCGCTTTAAAGGTTTCACTGACTGATGACTTCAAAAATCGTGACGCATCAAATACCACGTTCATTTGCATACCGGGCGGCAGGTTTTGTTTGACCTGTTGAAGTGACTGGCGAATCTCTTTGGCGACTTCTAACGGGTTAGCTGATTGCAACGGTTTAATACGCAACATAATGCCTTGCTGACCATTAATCAGCATTGGCGAATCCGTCAAGCTGCGACTGCCCAACTTCACTTGCGCTACGTCTTTTAAGCGTATAGTGCCCGTCGCATTGTGCGTCACAATAATATTGGCAAAGTCATCTGCATTTTTTAGTTGCGTATTCGATACAATGCTGTAATTGCGATTAGGCTCTTCAATATGTCCAGCAGGGAAATAAATGTTATTCGCTGTTAGTGCTTTTTTAACATCATCAACAGTCACATTTTTCGCAGCCATCGCTTGCGAATTCAACCATATGCGCATGGCATAATCGCTGGCACCATCGATACTGACTTGCCCCACCCCCTTCAATTGCCGAAACACCGGTTGCACATAGGACTCAACATAATCACGGATTTCTTTAGCGCTACGATGCTTATCGACGATGCCAATATCCATCAGCTCAGGGCCTTTAACACCCACCGTAATGCTTGGCGCATCGGCATCGGAAGGGAGGTATTGACGCTGCCCTGACACCTTATCGCGCACTTGCGCTGCTTCAGATTCAAAATCACCGCCTATGCGGAACTGCACGTTAATTGAACTACCGCCAGTCCAACTGTTCGAGCTAATCGATTGAATATTTTGCACACCCGCAACAGCATTCTCTAAGCGCGTGGTGATTTGCGATTCCATTAACTCGGCACTTGCGCCTTGATAATGGGTACGAATATTAACAACCGGTAAAGTCAACTTTGGGAAGAAAAGCAATTCTAAGCGATTGAAGCCCACCACACCCAACACCACTAGCACCAAGCTCAGTACGATGGATAAAACAGGTTGACGTATACACAGTTCAGGTAACTTCAAAATTTAACTACCACTATTATTGCTACTAATAATCACCGTACTTCCATCCTGCAGTTTTTGCTGACCTGCAGTAACTACGGTGTCGCCCGCGTTTAATCCTTGCGAAATTTGCACCATACCTTTCTGGCTGGTCCCTGGTGTTACATATGCTTTTACTGCTTTTTTGCCTACCAGCTTATAGACGTAGTAACCTTTAATATCAGCATTAACCGCTACTTCAGGTACCACAAGTGCATTCTTATTCACACCGATTTGTTGTTGCACATGGCAGAACATCCCCGGTGACAACTCATTAGATTTATTTTGTACCAATGCTTGCACTTGCACTGCTCGTGTCGTTTTGCTAACCGTTGGCGAGATAAAGTTTACCGTGCCATAAAATACTTTTTTGGGATAAGCATCAACTGTGATTCTAACCAATTGGCTCATTTGTAAATGGGGTAATTTAGCTTGAGACACATTGAAATCCACCAATAAAGTTTTTCGGCTGACCAAAGTCACAATGGGGTCGCCAGCACTCACATAGTCACCGACCTGCACATTAAACGCTCCCAAGGTGCCGCTAAATGGTGCCGTCATGGTCTGTTGTGAAAGAATAGCCAAATCCCTTTTTACGCGAGAGTCATTATTTTCTAATGCAGCCTTTAATTCTTCCACTTGCTGGGTCGACATACCGCCAATGGGTAAAATAGCTTTACCACGCTTATATTTTTTACGATTTACATTTAGCGTGGTGACCGACACATTGTAGTTGGCTCTAGCGCTGCTATCGTCAAGTTTCAATATGGGCATATCTTTACCCACCATTTGGCCGTCCTTAAAAAAGATCTGTGCGACACGACCAGCCGTTTCACTGCTCACCGTCACCCGATTGACTGCACTCAAACTGCCCAGCGCATCGACATAAATAGGTAGGGTTTCAACTTTAGCTTTTGCTACTTGCACAACAACAGGTTTATTCACCAAGCTGGCGGTTGTTATGGTTTTATTCTTGGAAGGTTTTTTTTCAGCGAATGCCATTTGTTGATAGCCTAACACTCCAATCGATAGCACTAAAAACAAACAAAACAACTCTCGAAATAACTTCATTCAATCCTGCTTTCATTTACAACACACAGCTTGCCATTATATAGTGTGCAATCAGTTAACACCAGTACTTGACGCTTCTAGCAAAGCAGTTACACTGCAACGCATGGTATTACTTATCGACAATTACGATTCATTTACATACAACCTGGTACAATATTTACGCCAGCTGGGCGCACAAGTTTCCGTCTATCGAAACGATCAAATTGACTTAAACGCATGCATTGCACTCGACCCAACTCACTTGGTTATTTCCCCGGGCCCTTGCACCCCCGATCAAAGCGGCATCTCCATTGAACTAATCAAATACTTTAGAGATAAAATTCCAATTCTCGGCGTCTGCCTTGGGCACCAAGCTATAGCTCAAGCTTTTGGTGCACGCATCCAGCAAGCACAACGCATCATGCACGGCAAACTGTCAAAAGCAGAACATAACAAAAGCATAATATTCAATAAAATACCGAATACTTTTAATGTAACAAGGTATCACTCTTTAACCATCGATCCGACGACCCTGCCTGATTGTTTTGAGGTCAGCGCAGTGAGTATTGACGATAAACAACCGCAAGAGATCATGGCCATTCAGCACAAACAACTGCCTATTTCTGGCGTACAATTTCATCCCGAGGCTATCTTGACCGAGCATGGACATCAATTATTAAGTAACTTTTTACAACAGGCAGTGATCGCATGATAATAAAATCACTCGACTATCAACCAGACGCCAGCCAACTGCAACGATGCTTACTTGATCAAGATTGGCCTATTGCCTTAGACAGCACTGGCGTAGGTCGTTTCGATATCGTCAGCGCCAATCCTAAACAAAAAATAACCAAGCCCGACTGGGCACAATTACAACAGGCCTTAAATCAACAGGTAATTATTGACTCAAATCAACTGCCCTTTTGTGGTGGCGCTCTCGGCTACTTTGGTTATGATGCCAATTTAAGCAACAACCCAATTAACAAACGCATCAACCACGATATCAATATGCCCATTATAGCTGTCGGCATTTATGACTGGGCCATTATCACCGACCACAACCAACGCACCACTGTTTATGTAAACCAGAACAATGACGAAAAGCATTGGCAATGGCTGCAACAGCATCTGAAAAATAATCATCAATCCCGCTCATTTTGTTTAACAAAACCATTTAGTGCCAACCAATCGGCTGCGAGCTATCAAGCTGCATTCGAAAAAATTAAAAACTATATTACCGCTGGCGATTGTTACCAAGTCAATTTGGCACAGCGCTTTTCGGCACCCTATGAAGGTGATGCATTTAAAGCCTATCAATTATTGCGCCAACATAATCCAGCTCCGTTTTCAGCCTTTATGCGACTTGAACAAGGCGATATTATCAGCTGCTCGCCTGAACGTTTTATTCAGTGCCATCACGGCCATGTTGAAACCAAACCGATTAAAGGCACGCGTCCACGGCATAGCGACCCACTTGTCGACAAGCAGCTAGCCGATGAATTATTGAATAGCGAAAAAGATCGCGCTGAAAACTTAATGATTGTCGATTTACTGCGTAATGACTTAGGCCGTAGCTGCCAAGTCGGCTCTGTTAAAGTACCCTCATTATTTGCCTTAGAAAGCTACCCCGCTGTGCACCATTTAGTGAGCACCGTGACGGGACAATTGGATCCAGAGCTCACGCCAGTAGATTTATTGCAACGTGCTTTTCCTGGTGGCTCGATTACTGGCGCACCCAAAATTCGTGCGATGCAAATTATCGAAGAACTCGAGCACTATCGTCGCAGTATTTATTGTGGCAGCTTGGGTTATATCAGTTACGACGGCAATATGGATAGCAACATTGCGATTCGCAGCTGCGTTGCTAGCCAGCAACAGATCTATTGCTGGGCTGGTGGCGGCATTGTGGCTGATTCAACGGCTGAAGCCGAATACCAAGAAACGTTAGACAAGATTAGTCGCATTACCGCAACGTTGAATCAAACGGTATCACCGGCTGTCATCCCGGAAATCGACGTATAAGTCGATTATCCGGGATCCAGGGTAATATATAGATCCCGCATCGGGGTGCGGGATGACAACCAAGCAATGCATCAACAGTAATTATAGGAGAGCTAAAAATGATTAAATGGCATCATGATACAAAGCAGCTAACACCCACATGTCCATCTAATCAGCACGCTTGGCTAACACAACCTTATATTCTCACCGAAGCCTTGGAGAAACACTGCAATAAACTGCGCATGCAATTACTATCGATGCAATTTGATAACGTGCAGACAGACGAAATTAAGCGTTTAAATCAAACAGCACCTTATATGATTCGACGCGTCGCTTTCTTTGGTGATGAACACGCGTGGACATTTGCACGTGTGGTGATACCCGAAGTCACTTACTTAAGCCAACAGGCCGCCTTTGATAACTTGATCGATAAACCGATGGGGGTCAATATGCTTTACAACAACCCCGATGTCACACGATCAGCCTTTGAATTTTCCACATTACCCTTAGACTATGATGCAGGCCTGTTGCCACTAAGCGACAACTCAAGCGGTGTGATTTATGCGCGCCGATCAG
The DNA here is from genome assembly GCA_029212885.1 of Coxiellaceae bacterium. GTDB lineage: Bacteria > Pseudomonadota > Gammaproteobacteria > Coxiellales > Coxiellaceae > JARGNX01. Next base: position 125,415 of record JARGPC010000002.1, on the reverse strand, counting down.
TGTTTTATATCAAACAATTGCCATTACTGATCAGTGAGTTTTTCTCAGACTCACTACCAACCTACAGAGGCAATTAAAACCCTCCAGCAAACATTCTCAGTAGATTAAACAGCTGAAACACACTCTCACCCTAATAAATCCTTAATATCAATATACTAGAATTCTATATATCTAATTATAATTAATAGTGAATCTGCAGATGCGAGCCGCCATATTTGCTACATTAACGAGCAAACCAGAAACAACTAAAGCCGAAATAATCGCATTTGTTGCCAGTCTACCTGACGCAACTCTGAGTCAATTTATTGAGCCCTCCACCCCACCAACCGTCAAACACGACAAACTGTTGTTGGAATTTGCATTACACACCACACAAGAGCCACCTTATCTGATTAACAAAACGCAAATGGGCACTTTACAAACCCTACTAGACAAAGGTATAAACTTAAACGATAGCGACATTCAATATTCACCCTATCTATTAAAATTGATTTTAATCGCGGAGACCAATCCCGCCATATACCAACCACTCGTCAGCCAAGCGCTCAGCAACGGTTCCAGCCTTTTATTTCGCGATGCTGACCACATTACCATCATGCAATATTGCCAGCTAAGCTGCAGTAAACTCGTCGACAAAAAAGGCACTATGAGAAATTGGGCCGTGTTACCCGATAACGAAGGCAAGCCTGCGGCATATATTCCGCTCAAAAAACTAAACCTATCATTTGAGCCTGTACCACCCGGCCCTTTATTAGATGTTTTAAGCGAACACTATAATACAGAAGTATCAATAAGCACGTCAGCGCAATACCCCACCCGTCACTACCAGGCAATGCACACCACAGGTGAAATGCCAAAAGCCTATGCGCTAGGTTTAAAAGTTTTATTGGGGATGCAGTCACAATTCCCATTAGCCACTGGTAATCGTGTTGGTGACTACCTATTTAAAACAAGAACCTTTGGTGTGACATTGCTAGAACCTCTTGAACCCGACACCAGCCGCTTCTATATCCAATCCTCTAAGCGAACATCTTATGGCGAGGCAACCAGTTATGAAAAACCAATAACTGCTTTACCCTACTATGCCCTGGTTGAGGCCATTTATACTAAAGTCGTCACGCGCTATATTGAGAAAACAAGCAGGCAACTACCTCCGCTGCATACCACTATTGTACAAACCACAATATACGCCTATCTGCATCAACTTTTTCGTGCAGGCAATTGTGAAACTCGCCAAGCAGCCGCTTTATTAGAAATAGCCAACACCACGATTGATGTAGACGGAACAGCAATACCAGCGCATCATATCCACCGCGTTGAAGCGCTAAACGCTGATGGCATGCATCATTTTTTTATTGCGATTGATCGCGACCCACGCAGCAATTTACACGACCCAACCACCTGGGGTAAAGATTGCATTGTATTAGACCAGTATAAAAATGTAGTTTGTCGCGCTCACGAATTAAAAGGCTTATATAAACATTTATTTTCTAGTTATAAGACTTTTGATGTCAGTTTTAGCTACACAGAACACATCGATGAGATTTTTTCTTGGGCTAAACAGCAAATGCATCAAGCCACAACCGCTTTAATAGCCGAGCATGTGAGCACTATAACAGGCCTCAAATCAGCACCAATCGAAATACAAAATCACGACGCTATCCACAAAGTACATACCACTATTTTACAGCTAACAGACTTAGCAGCATTGATTAGCCCTGACAGCAAGACAGCCATCACGCATCACCGCCGTTATAAAACACTGACTGCAGCGCTATTTAAACCACCAACTAGCATTGAAAGAAACGAAGAAGAAGTCGACCCCCCCCGGTATCACTCCAGCGTAATGATATTACGAAACATAATAATGGCATCTTCGCGCCCGTCATCGGTAGGATAATATTGTTTACGAATACCTACCTCTGAAAAACCCATATGCTGATACAAGCCTTTAGCCGCTTGATTCGACTCACGCACCTCTAAAAAAATTTGTTCGGCACGTTGCTTTTGTGCATCATCAATCGCATATTGCAATAAACGCTGACCATAACCTTGGCGTTGCACCATGGGGTCAACGCATAAATTAAGCAACTCCGATTCCTCAGCCGCCACTTTAATAATACTAAAACCACGAACTTGATCTTCTTCACACAATACCCAACCGGGATATTCAGCTGCCATACAATCTCGAAATACTTGTTTGGACCAAGGGTAAGGTTTTGCCACATTGGCAATAGCTGCCATCGCCGCGGCATCATCCGGATGGTAAACTCGAATTTGCGTGGTGATGGTCAAGCAGTGCACTCCTTAGCGATGATGATTGACAGAGGTTTTGCCACACTTCAGCTTTTAACTGAGGGTTTTTAAGCAAGTGCTCCACAGTATAGTCAATCGTTAACAGCTCGGTTCCATCCATGACCAGCTGCTTATTAATTGTCGCTCCAAGCACAACCAGCAACTTTGTATTTAAGCTCGGCACCTGCTCAGACAGCCTTAAGTCGACCGACGCCTGACCTAGCGCCATTAACATATTGGATAATAATGTATTTTCTTGTTGACGCAAATCACCCTGCTGACTCGCAACTGCCAACAATGTGGCCACCGCTTTACCAGAATGATCAAAAACTTCGGTGGACCAATAAGTTAGCACTGCTTGATTCGACAACCAAATATCGATATTCATTACCTTAAGGTAACTGCGCTGCTGTAATGTTAACACCTGTTATTACTCCGCCTTTCATGCTACAATCGCACGCTATAAATGTGGTTAAATTAATATAAAGTTAAAAAAATACGATGAAAAAAACAATCAAATTATGCGTTTCCCTCTTGGTCGTCATTATGCTAGTTCTCGCCGGCTATGTCTATTGGCATCACGGCAAGTTATACCCCAGCACCAGCGATGCTTATGTACAAGCCAACCTAGTTAACATCGCCCCGCGTGTTAGCGGTCGCGTGATACAAACCCACGTGGGCAATAATAAGTTTGTCTCCAAAGGTGAGTTACTCTTCAGTATCGACCCTAAACCGTATGAGATCGCAGTTAATAAAGCACAAGCCACGCTGGACCAAACAATACAAGAAGTAAAGGCATTAGAAAAAGCAGTCAATACCGCCAAAGCTGTGTTAGCCGAACGTAAAGCAGAACTCATCATTGCAAAACAAAACTACAAGCGCATCATGACGCTGGTACAAAAACGCAGCGCCTCATTACAAGACGGTGACACCTTCACTAGCCGCCTTAGCGTTGCCAAGGCGGCATACAATGCCGCCGAAGCACAATACCAACAAGCCAAAGAAAAACTGGGCAAAAACGGCATGGATAACCCGCAAGTGCAACAAGCGCGCGCCGCATTAAACCAAGCCAAATTAGACTTGTCTTACACCAAAATTACCGCACCCGCCAATGGCAATATATCTAACTTTAAATTACGTGTAGGCGATCAAGTAAACGCCAACCAGAGTTATTTTGCTCTGATCGAAAATCGAGATTGGTGGGCGCAGGCCAACTTTAAAGAGACCGATATGTCACGCATTAAGCCCGGTCAAACAGCAACGATTACAATTGATATGTATCCGAACACCGTGTTTACCGGTACCGTAGAGAGCCTAAGCAAAGGCAGTGGCACCACCTTTTCATTATTACCACCTGAAAATGCCAGTGGTAACTGGGTGAAGGTTACGCAACGTTTTCCAATTCGCGTGCACATCACCAGCCCTAACCCGATCTTCCCATTACGCATGGGCGCTAGCTGCACGGTGAAAGTTAACACCACCGTTCATAAGTCATGACACGCGCAGTAACGGCTACCGCTCATGATAGCGGCGAGCTTCACTTGGCTCATCCCGGCCTAGTAATTTTCACCATTATGATGGTAGCAGTGCTCGAAGTGCTTGACGCTACGATTGTCAATGTTGCCTTACCTTCCATGATGCCAGCCCTGAGCGCCAACACCAGTGAAATCACCTGGGTATTAACCGCTTATGTTGTCGCTTCCGCCATTATGTTACCACTGACCGGCTTTATCAGTAACCGCATCGGACGCAAAAACATGATGATCGCGTGTGTCACCGGCTTTATGGTCGCATCATTAGCCTCCGGCATGGCCATGTCATTAAACCAAATGGTAGTATTCCGTGTATTTCAAGGCGCATTCGGTGCCGCCTTAATTCCATTATCGCAAGCCATTTTACGTGAAACATTCCCTCTGCATAAGCAAGGTAAAGCAATGGCGATTTGGGGTATGGGCATTATGATGGCACCGGTACTTGGACCAACCCTCGGCGGTTACATTACTCAAGATTTAAACTGGCGCTGGGTGTTTTATATTAACATCCCCATTTGTGCACTCGGCATTGCGCTTATATATTGGGTGATTCCACAAACCAAAATCATCAAGCAACGCATAGATATGATTGGCTTGGCCTTAATGATCATTGCCGTTGCCTGCTTGCAAATCTTTCTTGATCAAGGCAATGAGTATGGCTGGTTTAGTTCAAACGAAATTCTATTATTAGCCTTGATTAGCGGCTTTAGTTTTGCTGGGTTCTTATTTAGAACTTTTTATAGAAAACACCCCGTGGTTAAACTCAGCTTGTATAAAGACCGTAACTTTGTCCTAGCCTGTATTATTATGCTCGCGTTTGCCGGCTGTTTGTTTGGTTTAATGACAGTGCAACCGATTATGCTCGAGCAAGTGTTTAAATACCCAATCATCACTACCGGCTGGACATTAGCACCAGTGGGCTTAGCCAGTGCTTTCGGCATGGTTTCCGCATCGCTATTAATGAATCGCATCAATGTAAAATACTTGCTTGTGCCTGGTCTTGCCTTATGCAGCTTAAGTGCTTGGTGGTTTTGTCACTTTAGCCTTTACACCAGCATTAATTACTTTATTGTTGCCAATGCGATTACTGGCTTAGGTATGGGATTAGTCATGGTGCCACTATCGACTTATGCACTGGCCACCACCTCAAAAACAGACATGACTGAAGCTTCCGGTTTATTTGCTTACAGCCGCATGCTCGGAACATCTGTCGGCATATCATTAATCAGCACTTTATTAAGCCGTGAAAGCCAAATTAACTGGTCGAACATGGGTGCATCATTAAATCGCTTTAGCCATAACGTAACGCATTGGCTTGGCGCTCAACATCTTTCAGTCAACAGCCCTTTGGCTGCACATAAGCTCGGCGCCATGCTAAAAACTCATGCAACACTGCAAGCTTTTCTTGATGGTTATTTTGCAATTGCAATTGCATTCGCACTCTTGATACCATTGGTGCTGCTATTAAAACATGTTGATATGCAAGGTGATATCCCAAGCGCACACTAACACCACTGTCATCCCGGAAATCGACGCAGTCGATTATCCGGGATCCATAATATGATGTGGATCCCGGCTCAAGGCCGGGATGACAAACAATGCGCCTTGATGCCAACCATTGTTCAGCGTATAGCATCGAGGCACTCACACGCAATAAGGAATTTAAAAAATGACAGACTGCATTTTTTGTAAAATCGCCCAAGGCGACTTCAATACCGATTTTATTTATCAAGATGATCAAGTATTAGTATTTAATGACCTACACCCCAAAGCCAAATATCACGTATTAGTTATCCCACGCGAACATATCGCCACACTGAATGACTTTGATCAATCTCAAACAGAACTACTCGGCCATATGATGCAAACCGCCGCACAAGTCGCCAAACAATTAGGCATCGATGAATCCGGTTATCGTGTAGCAATGAACTGCAACCGCGATGGCGGCCAAGAAGTTTATCATGCGCATTTACATATGTTAGGCGGCGAACGCCTCAGCTGGTTTAGGTAGGCCGTCTTTGTTGTTTTCTACTATATTGCTCTTATGGTAGAATAGCGGCCAAATTGAATACAGGACTTATACGATGACCGATAAACTAGCTGAATTGTACAAAAACATACTGAACGATATTGGCGAAGACCCTGAACGCGAGGGTTTAAAGGACACCCCACGTCGAGCAGCTAAAGCAATGAAATACCTGACCCGCGGCTACGAGCAATCGGTGGACGATGTTGTCAATGGCGCGGTATTCACTTCCGATATGGACGAGTTAGTCCTGGTTAAAGATATAGAACTGTATTCACTGTGTGAACACCACCTTTTACCCTTTATCGGTAAATGCCACATCGCCTATGTGCCTGACGGTAAAGTTTTAGGTTTATCTAAAGTTGCTCGTTTAGCTGATATGTTTGCCCGCCGCTTACAAATTCAAGAACGCCTAACCAAACAAATTGCAGAGTGTATCTTAGAGGTCACCGGCGCCAAAGGTGTTGGTGTTGTTGTTGAAGCACAACACATGTGCATGATGATGCGTGGCGTGGAAAAACAAAACTCAGTGATGACCACCTCAATGATGCTCGGCATCTTACGCGACAATGCAAAAACCCGTAGTGAATTTTTACAACTTATTAAATAAACAGGTAATCACCCGCCTACGCTACAGGACTAGCTTGAGGCAATACCGCTTCAGTTTCTCGCTCAGCAGGAAGCTCTGGTTGTTGACGCGCAGCGCGGCGAGGCGGAAAAAAATCACGCTCAACTATACCTCGATAGGCTAGCGCATCAGGTTCAACTATTAAGCTATAGCTGGTAGCAAATGCAAACAACGAAAAAAAAGCCACCAGCAGCTCTAACGAAACGTTCTGATTAAGAGATTGCTCATCAAGCAAAAGCCCGCTAGTCACTTGCAACATTGAACCTGCGGCAAAAGCAAACACAGCACCCATTGTTCCAACACCTAAACTCACTTTAAACGCCTCAAACGGAGACAAATACTCCATCACATCCTCCACAATAAATAAATCAAGCAACACTGTAATAAAATTGAGCAACACAAACAAGCATTTTCACCATAGCTGTCGACCATAACATATATTTTCATATCAAAAACCGCTAAACTGGTTACTTAACACATCTCAGCAAGGATGAACCAGATGTTTGACCAAAGCAGTAAAGCCGTCGAATCAAAGCGCCCTTCCACCTTTTTCAGCGGCTCATTTTACCCTTGGTTTCTTTGCTTGCTCGCTGCTGTGTTCTACCTATATGACTTTATTATGCGCGTCACCCCGAGTGTAATGATTCACCCATTGATGCAGTCTTATGGGGTAAATGCCTTACAGATTGGCTTCTTATCAGCCTTCTACTATTACGTATACACCCCACTGCAATTACCCTCAGGAGCGCTAGTTGACAAGTACAGCCGCCGTTGGATATTAACTGGTTCCAGCTTAGTGTGCGCCTTAGGTGGTCTGGTTTTTGCACACACCGATAGCCTTTATATCGCCTGCGTTGGTCGAGCGATGATGGGATTTGGCTCAGCATTTGCCTTTGTCGGCGCTTTAAAATTAGCGTCAATGTGGTTACCGCGTAATCGTTTTGCGTTATTTAGCGCACTAACCACCGCACTTGGCACCATCGGTGCCGTTGCTACCGATACGGTTTTATCACACGGCGTCTCCTCATATGGTTGGCGTGAGACGGTGTCTATGACCTCATGGATTGGTGTTGGCTTAGCGGTGTTAATCGCTATTTTTGTTCGCGATCGACCCAAGTGGGCACCGCGCGTACCGAGCGAATACCGTAGCTGGAAAATGATTTTAATACGCTTGTTTGGTTTATTTAAGAATTATCAAATGTGGTTAATCGGCATCGTTGGTTCGTTTATGTTTTTACCGGTATCGGTATTTGCCTCATTGTGGGGAGTCGCTTTTCTAAAGGAAAGCTTTCACCTCAGCAGCTCTGATGCAGCCTTAACCACTTCACTTATATTTATTGGTTGCACGGTAGGCTTACCGATCTTTGGTTGGCTATCAGATAAAGTACATCGCCGTCGCCTACCGCTGCAGCTGGGTGCTTTAATGATTTTAATATTATCGGGTATCGTTATTTACGTACCCGATATACCTCGCATCCCATTATTTGTATTATTATTCTTTGTTGGTTTTTTTGTGGCACCACAAGCCTTGGTATTCGCACTGGCCAAGGAAGTCAGTCCTCCTCGCTCCACCGGGATATCAACCGCTGTTACTAACTTTTTTGTCACCATGGGCGCAGCGGTATTTCAACCGCTCATTGGTTATTTTCTGGATAAAGATTGGCATGGACACTTCTTATCACACGGCGTGCGCTCCTACAGCACCGGTGATTTTCATCAAGCATTCTTGGTGTTAATGGGTGTTAATGTCGCATCAATAGTGATGCTGTTCTTCATACCTGAAACACGCGGCAAGATGATTCATCCACTATCGAAAAAATTCATGAAGAAAATTGACGGTCATCGATCACCACGACATGTGACTCCGCATTGAGCGCAAAGTTATCGCTGTCGATTCACCTCATACAATACAATCCCAGCGGCAACACTCACATTCATACTCGATACCGTACCGGTCATTGGAATATGCGCAAGAAAATCACACTTATCGCGTGTGCCGCGCCTCATACCATGGCCCTCATTACCCATAACCACACCGACAGGTCCTTTCATATCAATAGACTCAATCCGATCTTCGGCACTGGCATCCAAGCCCACCAACCATAAACCTGCTTGTCTCAACGCTTGCATGCAGCGTGACAAATTAGTCACCGTCACCAATGGCACAGTCAACGCAGCACCACTTGCAACTTTTTGCACTGTCGATGTCATGCCAACAGCATTGTCTTTAGCTATGACAATGGCCATTACACCCAAAGCATCACTGCTACGCATAATCGCGCCTAAATTGTGCGGATCTTGAATGCCATCAAGAATTAACACCAGTGGTGACACCGCCGCACCAGATGGCACCGCTTCAATTAAAGCCATCAAGTCCGCTTGGGTATAGCTTGGGAAATGATGACACTGCGCAATAAAGCCCTGGTGATTACCGTCAGCGGCTTCTTCCATGGCTTTTTTATTTAAGTGCTCTAAGGTAATGCCTTGCTGGTGTGCTAACTCGAGTATTTGTTGTGCGCGCTGATCATCACGGCCTTTTTGTACCGCCACCCACTCAACACTATCGGGTTTAGCTTGTAGAAGACTGTGCACCGCATGAAAACCAAACACTGCATTACTTTTTTTATTTTTGTTATTTTTTTTCGTCATTACTTTCCACTTATTACAACTTCCGCTAGACTGCTTAACATTGTACTTACGTCATTGCGAGGAGCTTACGACGAAGCAATCCAGATTGCCGCGCCACTGCGTGGCACGCAATGACGAATTTAATAAACCAAGGAAACTATGGTAACACGGATTATACGCACTGGCAGCATCGCCACTATTATCGCCTTACTAACTGGCTGTGCCAGCGTTAGTGTACCGCAAGATGGCGCACCAGCTCGACCAAGAGATGTTAGCCATATCCCTAACGCTAAACCCAAAAAATTACCACTCAGCCGATATGGCAACCCAAAGTCATATGTCGTATTTGGCAAGCGTTATTATGTGCTTGATACCGCCAAGGGTTATAACCAGCGTGGTATTGCCTCTTGGTATGGCACCAAGTTTCACGGTCAATTGACCTCCAGTCGCGAACCATATGATATGTATGGTATGACGGCGGCTAGCCCCGTTTTACCTATCCCCACGTTTGTTAAAGTAACCAACATGGAAAATGGCCACACAGTCATTGTAAAAGTTAACGATCGCGGCCCATTTGCACCGAACCGCATTATTGACCTGTCGTATGCTGCCGCGAAGAAGCTCGGCTATATGCGTAAAGGCACTGCCATTGTGCAAGTCACCGCATTATCGCCGGGTGAGCACCACCACCCCATGCTGGCAGACACTGAATTCCAACCAGTCTCACATAACCCGCACCTATACCTGCAGCTTGGTGCCTTTAGTAATTTCAGCAATGCAACTAACCTGCAACGCCGCATCAAACACTTAACACAACGCACGGTTCGACTGAAAACTGTCAAAGCCGGTCACACCCCTATCTATAAGGTACAAGTGGGCCCACTGGCTGGCGTCGGTGAAACCGACAAACTGAAGCAACAATTAGAAGATTCGGGTTATGGCGAAGCAATGACCGTGGTCAGTTAGAACTTTTTAGTTTAGATGTACACTATAAGCTATTGATAATTATATATTTAAAACATCAGCCTTGTATCCAATACGCTAATAGTTTGTTAAGCTCAATAATGTATCTTGTATGCATGTGAGCAGGTACAAGGTGACATAAAACCCCCTGTGTGTATAAAAAAATCTCTCGGAGTAAACAAATGTCTAAAAAAATTATTATTTCAGCTGTGGCAATCTGCGGATTATCAATAAGCAGCTTAGGTATGGCCTCTTATGACCCCGCATCATCAACACAAACTATACGTATAGAAAATAATGCAGGCATGACAGAACTAGAAGCTAGTTCTGCTGCTGGGGCCAAATATGATAACCCCAAAATAATGTGGTATGTCTCTCAAGGCACAGCTAACTCAGCCTATAGCGGTCACTGTATAGGTGTACCCATCGCCAATAAGAATATATATACTTTAAATGCTTACTCCCAAGGAAGTGATTTCGCTACGCCATCAGTCAATATACTTCATGCACAAAGCACCCCTGCTGTCACATCTCCAAAATATGGCGTACCTAACTGCAAAACAGTGAATCAAATAACTTTTGTGGTATCAGACCAAAAAAGTCCTTTTACTTTTACCGATAGTGCCACTAAAACCACAACACTACAGGTAACATTTACCAAACCACTCAAGCCATATCAAATTATTTCTCTAGTTCCCTACATTGATGGCGCAACTAATCAGCCTGGAACGACAGCACTGAAAGCTGTCTTATATACTCCAACCACCATCACATCATCATCGGACGCCAAAGATAAAGTACAGGTGTTTTATGCTAAGCCCATTAAAACACATGGGGCAAAAATAGCTGTAATTTCCTCAACAAATAATATAAAACCATCGGTAGGAAATGGTAACAACTAAAAAACCTCTCGATTATTAAAATATAAGCCCAGCCTTTAGCAAAGCTGGGTTTTTTTATTCCCCCTAAAACCCCTTGCACCCCCCCCAGCGAATCGCTAGACTGACACGACTTATATAAGACCCGGAAACACCATGAATCAAAATATTGCTTATATTGTAACCGCAGCGATTGTGTACGCTATCTTGGCTTTTGTACGGCCAGTAATTGCTTATAATCCGCACGGCATTGCCTTGCCGATTGCCAAATCAACAGCAACACAAACCTCAAATGACGTGACTGTGTTACCCCCATGGAAAGAGCATGGTAAAAAATTGGCCTGGGTTAATGTTGAATACCATCAACTAACGCAATCGAAAGCGGCAGCCGACGCCATCGTGCGTTATGCCACTGAGTTAGTGCGCAAACAAGGCGGCGATGGTTTAGTGATTCAGCAAATGGGCTTTCAGCCACCGCAAGCAGTAGGTAAACCATTGGCAATGTATGTTTTGCGTGGAGTTGCTGTGCAAACCAATGCAAACACTGGTGATGGGAGCACACAGCCATGATGAATAACTTCCCATTTATATTATTGTGTTTAACCTGCATTAGTGGTGCTATTTGGTTGGTGGATTATTTGTTTTTTGCCAAAAAACGTCCGGCAACAAACCCTGATGGCAGTGAAATGAAACTGCCGCTGATTGCCGATTATGCAAAATCATTCTTCCCCGTGTTTTTAATTGTGTTAGTGCTGCGTTCGTTTGTCGGTCAACTTTACGACGTACCCACCGGCTCATTAGAGCCCACCGTAATTCCTGGTGACTTAATATACGTCAATCAATACGCTTATGGTTTGCATTTGCCGGTATGGGGCACGAAAATATTATCGATTGGTGAACCAAAACGTGGTGATATTGCTGTCTTTCATTATCCGGTAAACCCAAAAATTGACTTTGTAAAACGTGTTGTTGGCTTACCTGGTGACACCATTGACTTCGTTAATAATGTATTAACCATTAATGGAAAAAAAGCATCTCAGACTTTTGTTAAAACCACCACTGACAGTGCTGGCAATAGCAACCGCTGGAGCGTTGATGAAATGCAAGAAAACTTGCTCGGTGTAAAACATAAGATCTATAATTGTGCTGCAACTTCAGCCAATTGCCCATTGCGCACTTTGCATAACTTTAAACACCTAGTGGTGCCTAAAGGTCATTATTTTATGATGGGTGATAACCGCGCCGACAGTGATGACAGCCGCGGCTGGGGTTTTGTGCCACAAAAAAACTTGGTGGGTAAAGGCGAGATGATCGTTATTAGCTGGGACAGCGTAACATCATGGCTGAAGTTTTGGCAGAAGATTCGCTGGAATCGTATCGGCACAATGATTTCACCGTAGGGGCTAAACATAATATGGAATTTCAAGATTACTACAAACTCCTCGGCGTCGACAAAAACGCCACTGACGATCAAATCAAAAAACAATATCGCCGCCTGGCGCGCAAGTATCACCCGGATGTCAGCAAAGAGGACAATGCCGAAGAAAAGTTTAAACAAGTCAAAGAAGCTTATGAAGTATTAAAAGATGCAGAAAAACGTAAGGCTTACGATCAGTTTGGTGAAAACTGGCAACAAGGCCAAGGCTTCGAACCACCACCGAACTGGGACTTTAATCAACAACAACAGCAGCAACAATATGGCGGTGGCGCACAATATGGCGGTGAGGATTTCTCTGATTTCTTTGAAAACTTATTTGGCCAGCGCGGCGCGGGATTTGGCCAACGTGGCGGTCAACAACAAGCACGCGGTCAAGACCAACACAGCAAACTAAATATTACGCTGCAAGAAGCCTACAGTGGCTCATCAAGACAACTTAGCATGCAACAACCTGTCGTTGATCAAAACACAGGACAAGTGCATTATGAAAAGCGTAGCCTGAACGTTAAAATCCCTGCCGGTGTGACTCAAGGTCAACAGATTCGATTAAAAGGTCAAGGTGCTGAAGGTTTTGCTGGTGGGGCCAAAGGTGATCTGTATTTAGAAATACATATTGAGGCTGATAAAACCTACAAACTCGATGGCAAGGATATATTACTCACACTACCCATCTCACCATGGGAGGCCGCGCTCGGCGAGAAGATTCAGGTCCCAACTCTTGGCGGTAAAGTCGGCTTAACCATTCCAGCCAATTCACAAAGCGGCCAAAAAATGAGGCTTAAAGGTCGAGGCTTACCCGGCAAAACAGCCGGTGACCAATACGTGATTTTAAATATTGTCACACCGGAAGCCACCACCGATGATCAACGCGATCTCTATAAAAAGATGGCCGAGTCAATGCCATTTAATCCACGTACAAAGTTGGGAGTGTAATCATGACCGATATCATTAACGACACACACAACGAAATAACATTGGAAGAATTAAGCCAAGCATTGTGCGCCTCACCCGATTTTGTTATTGCGCTGGTTGAATATGAGGTGATTCAGCCACATGGCGACCATCAAGACAGCTGGCGCTTTAATGCCGTATGCATACACCGCGCACGAATAGCTGCATCATTTCAACGTGACTTGCATGTAAATTTGTCTGGCATTAATTTGGCCTTGGATTTATTGGAACAAATTGATGAGCTTAAAGCTGAGCTAGCCCGTAGTTGCCCATACGACAATGAGAAATAAAACTATTTGACTGGATCCCGGATCAAGTCCGGGATGACAAACACTAGACAGAGATGACAAACGCTAGACAGGGATGACAAATTACAACCATCACCTTCGCTGTGCCAACAAACCTTGCTCAGCCTGATCCATACCATCACCAATCATAGGATTGTATATAGTATCATCACCAACCCTTGCGGTTGAGTTTTCCTTAAAGCAGCAACAAGCTGGGCTGCGTTTAAAAATTCGCGGTGCGATAAAAGTCGTATAACTAAACAGTTGTGTCACTAGAAAAACACCTAACATCACATTAGCACCGGTGTCATTAATCCATTTAAAGCGCTGTGGCATATCTAAAATCTGCCCTGCACCAAAAACAGAAAACGGTATAATTGCAAACAAACAAAATAGCGCGGTATGAGGTTTACGAGCAATAGTCCGAGCTACCTTACCAAAACCACGTCGATCCAAGCTGGAAAGCGAGTCACTCATCCCCTCTACCGATTTGCCTTGAGCCGTTAACACTTTTAATACTGATGACAAACAAGCCCAAGCCAGAGCCACCTTTGCTGGAGTGTATTTACCCGCAAATGACTCATTCTTTAAAAAGCTTAAGTAGAAAAAAGGTAAGTTTACCGCTAAAGAAATAATACGTGATGTTAACTCTACCCCAGAACTGTAATGAGAGGCACGCACGACCAAGGCATTTTTAGCTTGAGTAAAATGCCATTCATCTTCATAACTAGGATTCGGCCGATCAGCAAAATAAGCGTGACGAAACGCCTTGGTGCGCACAAAGCGTCGAATTTTTTTACTGTCTTCTAAATCACTCAATGCATCATCTAATGGCAAAGTAACGGTTGTCATATGACCTAAGATAGTTTCAACTTTAGCCTTATCAGCATCACTGATATTAATTGATTGTTCAGGCTGACAACTCACCCACCGCCATAACCGTTTTAGTAAACGTAAATCGCTGGATGCTGAAAATTTAATATCACTAAATGCAAACAAACCAGAAATGGTGATTGCTGTCGCTAAAGCACGACCTTCACCCCATTGCTTAAATAAAATGTGATCGATAACGCTTCCACGCAATATTGCACCACCAGTTAATCGCAAGGCGACTAAACTACATGCAATAGGATTTGTATAAACCGCCTGCTTTAATGACTGAAATTCTAATGCGGGTGTTCTAACTAAAGCTCTAACCGTTTTATATCCAGAGGTACCACCCATAAAAATATTCTGTACACCGTCTATGCCTGGTATAACATTTTGAACCATCCAAGCCACTGCAGCTACTGACTCTATTGAGTGAGTATGCTCAAGGAACTTCTTGGCACCGTAATAGGTCATTAATACCTTACCGGCTAAACGAATACCTATAATCAAAAATGCCAAAGCATATTCACAGTTCTTTTGCCCACTAGAAGCAGATAATGATGATTCTGAGTCAGAAGAAGAGTGCGATAAATTGATTCGTGGTGAAGATTGAGGTACAGATAGGTACTCCGCACCAACAGGTGCATCAGGTTTTTTTTGAGCTGATGGCCTACCATCTAGCACGTTGTGTACTCCCACGTTTGAACACGTGGTCATGATACTGTTGAATTATTAAGCTAATCTTAACTCTGGTTAAAAAATACATTTAACACAGTAGTAACATGTACGTAACGATCTTATAGTACTATACGGTAACCGGAGCATCGCATGTATCAGCCGATAAATCATCAAGATGAGCATAATCATAACCGGGTTTGTCCTTGTTGCGCGCCCAGAAACACGACGGCATACGCTTAGTGACCCGCGGCGCAACAAAGCAGCAGTAACTGAGCAATTGGGTGACAGCAAAAATCCCCAACAGCACTTTAGCGCCACCATCACCCAACCAAGCAAGCTTATGCGGCATATCTAGAATTTGGCCTGCACCAAATATACTAAATGGAAGGATATCAAAACAACAAAAAAACAAGGCATGCGGCTTTTGATAAGCCGTGCGCTTTACCCTGCCATAAGTCTTACGGCCCAAGCCAGCATAGGTATCAGACAGACCCTCAACGGTCTTGCCTTGTGTGTTCACCATTTTTAATGTGCTCGCAATAACCCCCCAAGTCATCGCTACTTGATATATAGCAAATTGATTTACAAGGCCTTGATTCTTATTAAAGGTTAAATATAAAAACGGGAAATTAACTGCTATTGAGGTGAGCCGCGATGCGAGTTCAACACGCCAACTGTAGCGCGAAGCGCGCACGATCAATTCTTCTTTTATTCGAGTAAACTGCCACTTTTGCTGGTGGTTTGGATGAGGGGTATCAATAAAGTACGCTTGCTGAAACGCCGCTGTGCGCACATAGCGTCGAATCTTCGCACAATCATCCAAGTCAACCAATGCAGCATGCAAGCTAATGGCATTGACCTCATCACGCAGTAGGTCAAAAATTTTATTTCTCTGCGCCATAGGTATATCCAACCGCTGCTCACCATGGCAGCATAACCATGATTGTAGCCGTTTCAACAAGCGATAATCACTAGCTGCTGTGAATTTAATATCACATAAAGCATTCAGACCAGAGATGGTTATAGCCATCACCCAAGCCGCCGTAGGCGTTAAGTGATCTGATAAGACGTGCTGCATTGAACTGCCTCGATAAATCGCATCACCGACTAAGCGTAGCATTACCAATCCTGACACCACTTTATTATTGAATAACGCTTTTATAAGCGCTTGGAATTCTAAGCGTGGTGTTCTCATCAAATTTTTAACCGTTTTATGACCGGACGAACCACCCATAAAATAATTTTGTACGCCGGTAATAGCGGGAATAATATTTTGCGTTGCCCAAGCTAACACAGCCAGTGACTGCACAAATGAACTGTGATGAATAAACACCTTGGCGCCGTAGTAAGTCATTAATACCTTACCCGCCATGCGCAACCCCACCACCAAAAAGGACATACTATATTCAAGCGCTTTTTTTCGTGTGCAGCGGCTATGCGATGTTTGTGGCGCCAGCGGCTGGGGCTCACAGTCGGTGTTATAACCACTAGCAACAGAAGCCACTGAGTCAGCACGTACATCTTCATTAAATTCACTAATGATGGATTCTGTGCGTGGATAATCGGAGAAATCGTTAGTGTCACCAAAAAGTTTATGTTGCGATCGAAAAAATGAAGCCACTTCGTTGTCTATCTCAGCATCCGTGGGAAGCAATGGAGGTGAAGGCGTACTAGATTCAGATGAAAGCGACTCAGATGAAGGCGAATCTTCACGTATAGCTTGATCTTTACATTCGCCAGTAGCAGTTGCAGTTGGCACGCTCATTTCCCCCGCGTTCTAGACGAGGTCATAATACAAGCGAAACCTTAAGAGAACCTTAAATAAGAATAATTTTCAAGTGACATCACATAAACGTTTGCGCAATATCGCTTTAATGATCGCCAATAGAACAGCTAATAAGAAAATCGCAATAATCGCTTGATAGCTACGTTGATCGATAACCAAAATAAGTGCAATACCGGTTGCTGGTGGATGCTCCATACCAAAGATCAACATAAACATCATCGACAAACCAACTGACACCGTACCACTTAACCAATACATGTGCGGATCATGCGTAATACCGATAAACATCTGACCCGTGTGATTCATAAGAAACACACTTAAATGACGCACCACAATACCGCAAACAATCGCTATAAAATAGGCACCGATTAAACGTTTAGCAGAAGCCGTCGCCGTACATGGCGATGCAAAAATCAAATAAGCACTGGATGCTAAAGAAGAAGCACCCACCGCCCACAACAGCGGCGATTCCGAAATGATGTCGAGTAAAAACAAAGTCAGCAACACATAGCCCATAGCTAATATGAGCTGCAAAATCATTTGAGACTTAGATACCTTGAGATGTTCATTATTACTCCATTTCATGAAGCGCTCCCTGCTTACTCTTTCAAATATTGCTTTAAAGCTCTCTCAACAGCCGTGGCCACAATCACAGCGCTGTTGATTTTAACCTGTGGTAATTGTAACTCGGTTAACACACGCTCGCTAGTCCAGTTATTTATTTGATCAACTGCATCACCCTCCAATTGACTAGCGACATATTCTGCACATGCCATGGTAGCCACACTGCCATAGACATGGTATCGCACACGGTGCACTTGCTCGGCTTTAATATGCAACACCATCTGCACTTTGTCACCATTCGCCATCACACCCGCTTCACCATAATGACCTTGCTGGCGTAACTCATCATCAAAGCCTGCATGGTCCAAGCGATGAAAATAAAACAGTGTTTTTTTTGAATAGTTGGCCAATTCCAAGCCCCTCCTTCAATCTTCCGTTGGTGCGATACGACGCAGTTGTGTCACCTTTTCAACCACACATGCAATCGCACGATCGATCTCATCTTCCGTAGTAAACCGACCAACACTAAACCGCACCGCGGCATTCGCCAACGCTTTAGACACGCCGATCGCTTGCAATACATATGACGATTGCAAGTTAGCAGAATTACACGCCGAACCACTCGACACCGCCAACTCTCGCATACTTAATATCAATGCCTCACCATCAATGCCTTCAAAACTGATATTTAAATTACCAATCACGCGATGCTCAGCTGATCCATTGAGATGCACCCCTGGCAGTTGCTTAATACCTTGCCACAAACGATCAGTGAGTACTGTGATCTCCGTCATATCTTGCTCTAATCGGTTAGCAGCAATCGCAAATGCTTCACCCATACCAACAATTTGATGGGTGGCTAACGTACCCGAACGCAAACCTTGCTCATGACCGCCGCCATGGATTTGGGCGCTTAATCGCACGCGTGGATTACGACGCACATACAATGCGCCCATACCCTTAGGGCCATAAACCTTATGCGAAGAGAACGACATCAAGTCAATCGGCAGTTTTGTCACATCCAACGGCAGCTTACCCGCCGCTTGTGCGCAATCACTGTGCACCAGCACACCATGGCGTTTAGCTATTTCAGTAATCGCCGCCATGTCTTGAATTACACCAATTTCATTATTAACATACATCACTGACACTAAAATGGTATCAGGTCTAATGGCTGCTTCCAATTCAGTTAAATCAAGCAATCCACTCTGTTGCGGTGTGATATAAGTCACATCGAAACCCTGTTTTTGAAGTGCTGCACACGGATCCAAAACGGCTTTATGCTCAGTCTTTAGTGTAATAATATGCTTACCATTATTTTGATAAAATTCAGCTGCACCTTTTAACGCTAAATTATTCGACTCAGTCGCACCCGATGTCCAAATAATTTCACGTGGTTCAGCGTGAATTAAATCGGCCACTTGTAGGCGCGCTTTTTTTACCGATGCATCCGCATCCCAACCGTATTGGTGTTCGGATGACGCAGGATTACCAAACGTGCCAGACAAATCTAAGCACTGCATCATCTTGTCTCGCACCAACGGGTCAACCGGTGTGGTTGCCATGTAGTCGAGATATATAGGCCTATCACTCATATTTTTAATCTGCCTTAGAAATCCCAGTTCGATATATCCATACACATAACGCAATAAATACTAACGTACCTAACACATCAGCCGCGGGCACAAACGAACTTCCCACCAATGCTAACGCATCGGAACTGCCTTTAATCACAAACGGAATGGCTAATAGCACACCCATGATGGCACTACCCGCCACCATACCGCAGGCTAATAGAATACCCTTTTGATGATGATTACCATCACCATCTCCCGTTGGACGATTTTGCTTACTCAGCTTACGCTTCACTAAATAACTGACGATACCACCAATAATAATTGGCATCATCACTTGCGGCGGTAAATAAATACCCAGCCCCACCGCTAACGCTGGCAAGGTGCGATTATAACGTGTACGTAAAAAGGAATCGATAATAATTAACACCACCGCAATCACGCCACCCGTGATAATCATATCCCACTCAAGGTTATGCATTAACACACCTTGCGCAATCGCAGCCATTAAACTCGATTGCGGCGCCGCTAACATATTAGCGTGATTCATGCCTGGGCGCGGAAACACACCCGCCATACCATACGCATTAAACAATAAGTTCAACACAGGACCTAACACTAACGCAGAAGCCACAACACCGACACCTAACATTATCTGCTGCTTCCATGGTGTAGCACCGACCATTTGTCCGGCTTTTAAATCTTGTAAGTTTTCGTTACTAACCGCCCCCATCGTCGCCACAGCGAGCGTTACCAAGATCACCATCGCCGCGACACTGCGCGCATCACTTACACCTAGATGAGCACCAAAAAACACTAAATACAAAGCAGAAAAAGCCAACACCACTAAAATTACGATACCTGACAAAGGATTATTAGTAGAACCCACCAAGCCAGTAAAATAAGCACAAACTGTAGATACCACAAAACCTAAAATCAGTGAACCTATCACCGTTACTACATTAACAAAATGCATTTTGGTTGCACCGGTACCTAGCGTATTCACGTCTCGCAACACGACTTCTAAAATAATAAATAGCAAGACAGCAAAAATCACCGTTCCAATCGCTACCCATTTAATGGGGAAATCACGTTCGGTGCGTGGCGCACCACTGGCTTGCCCATCAGCACTGTGACGCAACGATGAAAATGATGTGGCAACGCCTTTTATCACGGGGCGCAGCAAACGTAATAAGGTCCAAATACCACCAACAATCATCGTACCCACACCGACATAACGTAAATGACTCGACCACAACGACATCACCGCATCATTGATTGACATGCCTTGTGGTAGCCCAATGTGTGCTGCCAATATCGGAATCAAAACAATCCAACCCATCACCAAACCAACCGCCAAACTTATCGCGACTTCAACACCAATAATATATCCCGCCGCTAAGGAAGCAGACGAATAACCAAAACCACAACCAAACACCGTTGAGCCGGTGGCTACCCACACTTGCAAATTATCTGAGAATATTTGGAAGCCGGTTTGACACAAGCTTACCAATCCACCAATACCACCACCCCAACCAAGCAGTTTCATATCAGTCTCACCCGAAGCACTGGCACGTAACACATTACCTACCGCCGTGCCTTCAGGAAATTTCAATGTCGGCATATTCAACATCACGCGACGCAACGGGATCGAGAATAAAACGCCGAGTAATCCACCTACAATAACAATACTCACCGTCTGGCCAAATGGAAAACCCGTCCAGACTTTTAAAAAGATCATCGCTGGCAATATAAATGCCGTTGCCGCGGCTACACCCTCACCTGCCGACGCGGCGGTTTGAATAATATTACTTTCCAATACATTAGAGTTTTTAAAGAATCGCAAGATGCCAATCGCTAATATCGATGCAGGTACTGAAGCAGAAATCGTGGCACCGATTTTCAAAGCCAGATAGGCATTAGAAGCCGCCAACACCACCGCTAAGATAATTGAAATAATCACAGCCCGCACAGTAATTTCCGGCAGACAAACGTCATCGCCATAAAGTGGTTTAATCACATTGGCATCTTTCATTTTTTGTTCTAAGCTCACGTCTTTCCCTTATTTTAATTTTTTTTGGCTACTTTATTATCAACAGCAGACAATACCCCTCGTAATATATTCAATTCAGTCGTATCCAGACTAGCCCGATGAAACAACCGCTGCAAGCGTTTCATTAGCAACTTAGGATGATCAGGGTTCAAAAATTCTACTGTGGTTAACACATCGGCCAAATGTTGCATAAAACCGTTCATTTGCTCAGCAGTCACCACTTCTCGCAACTCTTCAACTGACTGCGTACCCCCGCCTTTAGTATGTGCAAAAAGCTCGTAAGCTATTACTTGTACAGCTGCAGCTAAATTAAGCGAACTAAAGCCTTCAACTGTCGGTATATTAATATGGAGTTGCGCCACACTGAGCTCATCATTCGACAAACCAACACGCTCATTACCAAACACCACTGCCACCGACTGTGAGCTATGTTGCATCACCTGCTCCGCCGCTTCACGTGGACTGATCAATGGCCATGGCAGACTGCGGCTGCGTGCACTGCTGGCTAACACCAACTGGCACTCGGCAATGGCTGTTACCAAATCAGGCACCACTTGTGCGTTAGCCAAAATATCATCTGCACCAGATGCACGCGCTGTGGCTTCAGCATGCGGAAACTCTGCAGGTGCCACTAACGTTAAGTGACGTAAGCCCATGTTTTTCATGGCACGGGCGGCCGCACCAATATTACCCGGATGACTGGTGTTCACTAACACAATTCGCACATGATCTAACAATGCCTTACCCCATGATTTTGTGAGTCAAAACAGACCATACTAAGGTATGAGCAGATAAGATGCAATCATGATCCTGCCTTGTCATCAACTAGATCCCTGACACGTAATAATTGATCTCTTATATGGGCGTCGCCCATATAGATCAATATATTACTGCAGTCACACTAGCGTAGGCTAGGGTGACTTAACAAAGTCTGGAATAGCAGTTACCTAGGTGTATAGGGTGCCTCTTTTACGGAAGTAAAAGCGCAGTGGAGCGGAGCGGAGCGAGCCATGAAGTAAAAGAGGTACGCTGTGCGCCTAGGTAACGAACACATTGCTTGTTAAGTCAGCCGTGAATCTGGCCACATTACACTATGAATTTGGTCAATCTTTTGCTATTCTTGCCGATCGATATTAATACGGGTCTCTAGTCATGCATCCTTTTGTAAACATTGGCATTAAAGCAGCGCGCGAAGCCGGCAAAACCTTAGTACACTCACTCGATCATCTCGAATCAGTCACTGTGAGCCAAAAGAAAGCTAACGACTTTGTTAGCAGTGTTGACAAGTTAGTCGAAGAAGAGATCATCAATTGTATCCGTCAGAACTACCCTAATCATGCGATCTTAGCTGAGGAAGGTGGTAAATATGATGGCGATGAACACTGCTGGATTATCGACCCACTGGATGGCACCTGTAACTTCTTGCACGGTGTGCCACATTTTGCTGTATCGATAGCGGTTCAAAAAGACAATAAATTAATCGCTGGTGTAATCTATGACCCAGTACGTCATGAGCTATTTACAGCTGCTCGTGGCGAAGGTGCACGGCTGAACGATGTACGTATTCGTGTCAGCAAGCACGATAAGCTTGAAAACGCCTTGCTCGGCACTGGCTTTCCATTCAAATCACATGAACTGTTCGAAGCCTATCAACAAAACTTTCAAAAACTATTTTTACAGGTCAGCGATATGCGTCGTGCTGGTAGTGCCGCATTAGATTTAGCTTATGTAGCCGCTGGACGACTGGATGGTTTCTGGGAAATGTTTTTAGAACCGTGGGACATGGCGGCAGGTATTTTATTAATCCGCGAAGCTGGTGGCATGGTGACTGACCTGCAGGGTGGCGAAGACTATTTCAAGAAACGCGAATTGGTTGCTGCTAATCCACAGCTACTAAAAGCGCTACTCGAAAAGCTTAAGTAATATAAACAGCAACAACACCTGCGATCAAACCAAACACATGGCCTTCCCACGATGAACGTTTACTGGTGGGAAATACATTGATATACAGACTGGCAAAGTAATACAAACACAGTGCGGCAAGAATAATCGTCATAACACTAAAATGATAAATCGCGCTGACAAGCAAGTAGCCCCAATAGCCCATCACCAAACCACTGGCGCCGACATGAATAGCCCGACGACCGAACAACCACACTAAGCCACCCCCCAATACAACGATATCTGCGGTGACTGACCCAAAAGTCTGCCAACCGTTAATCAACACTAAGTTTGCCAATACAAACAATGGAATGGTATTTAAAAATAAGTGGCCAAAATCCGCATGCAGTAATGGCGACAATATAATGCCCGGCAGCCCCCACTTTTCACGGGGGATAATTCCCCAGCGATTGAGCCGATAACCGGTCATCAGATTGATGATTTGAATCACCCATAACACAGCCACGCCGATCAGCACCCACCACACGTGTTGCGCAATAGCGGCAATAATATAACTCAGTTGTTTCGATAGATTTTCAAGCCAAGGCATCAGTATCATCCAGCTGTCGTTGGTAGCTCACATAAACGACAACATCACCCGATAGTGGGTGATGTTGTCATGCTTTAACTGAATCAAATAAATTTAGTCTTCGTCTTTATTTTTGTGCTTGTGCTTACCGCGCTTACCAATATCAGCACAGCACTCACCTTCAAGATACTCTAACAAACCATCCAAAGTTTTATGCACTGGAATACAAAATAAGGTAGTACCATCACGCTCTTGCCTTACCAAACCAACATTCACCAATCGTGATACGTGGTGAGTCAATGTAGATCCTGGTATGCCTAGTTTTTTACCAATAGCGCCGACTGGTAATCCTTCTGGTCCTGAACGAACCAATAATTTGAAAATCGATAGGCGTTTGGCATGTCCTAATTCAGACAGTTGCTTTGCCATCACTTCGACTTTATTAGCCATTTGTTTTCCCCCTGATAACTTTTACTAGCATTATGGTAGAAATCAGTATAGTCCATTACGGACAAGATTCCACTCTTCTGGAATTATACCAATTCAGTTGTTTAGAACAATTGAGATATCTCCCAATCAATCATGCGAAAAGCAACAGTCGAGGAGTTGATGTTTACAATATCACAACGCCTAGCTTCTATTGTTCCCACACACTTCCGCAATTGGCCAATAATGCCATAGTTTTCATTAAACTGAAACCTTTCGTTATGCAGTTCATGGGTACTTGTTTTAACTTACGCCCTTCAATGTTTCTTGATCGATTTTCACTTCAGCTTTATCAACGGCTGTTTTATTAAATAACTGGTAGTCCAACTGCCCAGAAAACAAGCCAATGGTTTTGACCAATGAGGCACGTTGTTTAGCAGTAATGTCTGCTTTGGTTGGCAACTGAATAGCCAACAACTCCAATAATGCCATATCATTATTATCAAATGGCACTATCGCTACATTATTGGTGTTGTTTTTACTATCTAGACTCATAAAAAATGCTTTGTTCATCACTGGAGCAGGCACTGATGTATTGCTGTGCACCACCTTGCTCTTTTGATTCCAGATCAACTTATACTTCTTCGCCAAATCAAGCGGCTTAACTCCTTGCGCCAATTGCTGCTTCAACTTTTGCGCTAAAGCATTTGCTTTTTGACTAGCTAATTCCGCACGCACACTGGTCAGCACTTCAGCTTTAGCGGCTGCAAATGACTGCACATGCGCAGCTACATGCTTATTAATACGCAATACCACCATGCTGCCATCGGTCAAGTTAATCGGTGTGCTGTTATTGCCCGATTGCAATGTATCCGGGTTAAATGCAGTAGCAATAATTTCTTTATTTGCCGTAATGCCTGAGCCACCGTGCTGCGTAAAGAGCGGCGAGGTTTGCACTTGCAGATTAAGCGCTTTCGCTGCCGGCGCTAAGCTATTCGGCGTTGTATAAGTTAAGTTTGATAATTGATCTGCCGCATCAGAAAAATCGGTTTGTGCTTTTTGATTCTGAATAGTTTGTTTTACTTTATGCTTAACTGCAGATAACGGTTGCTGCTCAGGGTCCTGTACTGCCACTAACTTAATAATATGCCCTTGGCCATTCACCTGCACAACATCTGAAACCTGGCCTGGCTTCATATCCATCAACACCTTAGTGAATGCCGCTTGCTTCTTGTCGGCTGACGACACCCAATGTTTGTCACTCTTATAACCGGTAAATGCTTTACCCGATTTAAGCGCTTGGCTGACTGCTTGCAAAGACTGCGCACTGCCAGGCAAGGCAATACCATCTGCACCCAAACTTTTTTCACTGATATCTGCCACCATCCAACGACGCGGGGTTAAGAAGTGACCTTTATTCTCGGTATAAAAATCTTTGATTTGTTGATCACTCACTGGCACCGCTGCGGCCATCTTCTGTGGTGACAAGACAATGTATTTAATGCTGACTTGCTCAGGCAACATAAACTGCTGTGGGTGCGCCTTATAATAAGCCTGTAACTGTGCTGAAGTTGGTTTGATCTTGGTCGCAAACAAATCAGCAGGAATAATAAAGTAACCAAAGCTGCGTGTTTGATTCAACAATTTATAACTCTGCTGAATCTCATTGGGTAAAACAATGGACGTATCCTGCAACCCGGTTTTCAATTGTGCAGTCATTAACTGTGATTGCAATTGTTCAACGTATTGCGCTTCAGAAATTGAGTTAGCATATAACAGCTGCTGAAAGCGCTGCTTAGAAAACTGGCCATTCTCTTGGAACCATGGTTCTTGCAAAATCGCACTACGCACTTGTTGCGTCGATATATTAAAACCATCATTTTTCAATTCTGACAGCAATGCTTGCTTTTGAATCATTTCAGCTAAAATTTGCTGCTGTAGGATTTGCTTAGCCACCCCTTGAAGCGCTGCATATTTAGGCTGCGCGCTAATCACTTGTCGGTAGTAGCGACTAAATTGCTTTACCGTAATCTTAGTGTCAGCCATTTTAACTACCGCCTTACCATCACCCGAATGACCGCCGATATAATACTGAATCCCCCACAAGGCAAACGTTACCGAAATAATGGCGATAATAATACCAGCCACCCAGCCCTGTATATGCTTTTGTATACTTTGCAGCATCCGACCTTCCTATATTGTTCATTTCGCTAGTGATTCTAACGGTTTAAGGAGAGGCCAAGGGTAACCAGAAAGCCCAAAGCTGTCAATTGCAGTGTTGTATTTGCAGCCATACTGATAGAATACAATTTGATTGAATTCCAAGGATAAGGATCAACAACTCATGAAAAGAGCACTAGCAATGACCGCTGTTGGCTTAGCCACTATGTTATTCGCGATTGACATCTCGGTGGTCAACACAGCACTGCCCGCGATTCAAAATGCCTTTTCGGCCAGTTACCTTGATTTGCGCTGGGTGATTGATGCATTTTCGATCTTTTTGGTCAGTTTGCTTATTCCAGCAGGCATTATTGGCGATCGCTTTTCTGAGACCCGCGTCTTATATTGGGGGTTAGCAATCTTCTTCATCGCCTGCACTGTTGCCGGCTTAGCTCAATCTTTTACAGGGCTACTCATCGGCCGTGCATTGCAAGGTGTAGGCATGGCCACTTTATTTCCAACCACGCTAGCAGTCGCCACCCACCAATACCCGCCCGAGCAGAAAACCAAAGCGGTTAGCATTTGGTCAGCCTACAGTGGCATTGGTTTAGCGATTGGACCTGTATTGGGTGGCTTTATTATTAGCTTTGCCTCATGGCGCTGGGTTTTCTTATTTAACTTACCGTTGATTATTATTGCAGCTGTTTTAGGCTTTTTAAGCTTAACACCGACTGTAAACTCAAATAAAAAACTAAAATTACATTGGCAAGCAATGCTCGTGTTCGCTTTAGCTGTTGCTGGTTTAATCACTGCGGTATTAGAAGAACCCAACTGGGGTATTGGCTCGCCTTGGGTATGGGGACTGATAATTGCCTCCATCATATTACTTTGCTTACTATATTTAATGGAGCGCCACCAAGCGCACCCACTAATTCACTTTTCATTATTCAAACATCCCACCTATGTAAAGTCATGTTGCATCACTTTCAGCTGCGGGCTGCTGTTATATTCGTTGCTGTATTTAGCGCCATTGTATTTGCATGACGTGCTTCTGCATCACGGCTATGAGCTCGGTTTATTGATGCTGCCAATCTCTATTAGTTTAGCCCTTAGCTCACGCCTGGTATCGACCCTAACAAAAGTCTGTGGCCTAAAACGCCTGCTTGGAATCGCTTTATTATTAATGGCAATTTCTGATTTAATGCAACTGCATTTTTCGATGCAACACATGCCCGTGTATCTTTGTATTACCTTCTTGCTCATCGGCTTTTCGTGGGGAATCGCTTACGCCGGCTCAACCAGCTACGCGCTATCGGTTATTCCCAATGAGCATACAGCGACCGCGTCGAGCTTATTTATGACAATTAGGAATTTCGGTGGTGGATTTGGACTGGCGATAACCGGTACGTTATTTTACCATTTTAGAAATCATACCCTTACTGGCCCACTAACTCAGCACCTCGATAGCAATACATTACAAAAGGTTTCTTTCTTACATGGTTTTTATGCGGCTGTCATTTTATTAGCAGCTTTTGCAATTGTTAGCCTATTAATTTTGCAATTAAATGAGACTTCGTCTAGTGATCATATAAAGGTATAATACTTTGACCGACAGCTCGCCCCCATTCGCGTACAATAATTAGCAGATAGCAAAACAGTGCCGATTTCAGTTTTACCAATATCCATACCGCGCGGCTCATAAAAACTAGAGCCAGGGATTTTGATCGGCGTGAAGTTAAGACCACCATTGTTTAAATAAATCATACTATACTGCGCTGGATTAGATCCCGCACGATTAAGGTTACCAACAATGACATCATTCAAGCCATTATCATTCACATCGTAGAGCAGTACGGGCCTTGCACGCTGAGGCAGACTACCTGCTGTGGTTATTGGAAAAGAAGCAACTATACCATTGTTAGATACTCGCCAGATATTTGCCATTTGCGCAGGTTGGTTTGACTGTCCACCGTTACCAATGACAATATAGTTTTGATCACAACCCGTAAGCTTACCTACGGCCACACCCATGGACTGTAGGTTTTTACCAAATTGACTTTTTAACCTTAACGCGCCACCCTCAAAACTATACACCGCATTTTTATGTGGGGCATTAGGCCTAGACCAATGCGCTCGTGAAGTTACCACGATAAATGCTTTACCTTTACTGTTATGATAAATTTTAATCCCCATGGTTGCCGTGCCTAAATTAGGAAACCGAATTTCCCTAAACCGCATATTACCTTGATTGAGTAATAGCAGGTTTTGCTTCCCACCGGCAAAGCCTAAAATGATATCATCATAACCATTGTTATTAATATCACCGACAGCAATTGATCGTGCACCTCTCAGTCTGGTGAGCGGATGCGGCACTTTATAGGCTTCCGAAGCCAGGTAAGCTATTGCTGCTGAGACAGACCGACACCTTATTGAGTGGCAATCACCATTGGCAACAACGACATCCTTATGACCACCCCCTGCATTATACTCAAGGTTTGCGGGCTCAATACCGATCGAGGGACTGTCTGGATAACCTAGTGGCTGTTCACATATTAAATCCGCATAAGCAGTTCGAAAATGACAAATATAATTTTGTCCGCCATCATGACGGCCTACTGCAAACAAAACGCTATCATTAAGGCCGTCGCCACTCAAATCTGCTAACTTTACCGCGGTTGCTGAGATTCCTGCAGGACCAAAGCTATGCTCAACCAACTGCGGCAGACGTGCAAATGCAGTGAATGGTAATAGCAATGCAGTTAACACAAACAACAAAAATCCATGCTTAAACATATCACATCCATTTGATTTCAGTCATATAAACAATAAACGAGCACCACAATACCGACTTAAATAAAAGTGGGTAGTGGTGCTTTTTCCCTATACCGCCAACACCAACTTACCACGCACATGGCGCTCTAAATTTTTCTGCAATGCTACCGCGGCCTGCTCTAAAGGCAGCGACTGAGTATTTACAGGCTTAACAATGCCCTGCTCTATCAATTGTGAAATTTTTTGCAGCTGTTGAGAATTGGGGGCCACAAAAACAAAACCAGATTTAACCTCATATTTTGCTGCCACATCTTCAGCCGGTGGCGCAACAATCGACACCAAAGCGCCTCCTTTCTTTAACAAATCAAAGCTACGCACCTGCGTATCACCACCCACAGTATCATACACCACATCAACACCCTGTGATTCATGTTGTTTAAGTACATCAACAAAGTCATGCGCGTTGTAGTCAATCACCCTATCAGCACCTAACCCTTTAACATATTCATGGTTTGCTTCACTGGCTGTCGCATAAACTTTAGCACCACGCCATTTTGCTAATTGAATAGCAATCGACCCTACACCTCCAGCACCTGCATGTATAAGTATCGTTTGCCCTGACTGCAAATCAGCAAAATCAAACAAGCTTTGCCATGCCGTTAATGCGACCAACGGAATACCTGATGCTTGCTCTAGGGTGATATTGCTAGGAACTTTAGCAATAGCATTGGTATCAACAGCAACATACTCTGCATAGGTACCCTGCTGTACACTATCTTTACGGCAATAGGCATAGACTTTATCTCCTACTTGATAATTTGCCACAGCATCGCCAAGCATTTCAATCGTACCTGCCGCATCCCAACCCAACACCAGCGGGAAATGGTGAGGCAACAAATCCTTAATTGCCCCCTGGCAGATTTTCCAATCCACTGGATTAACGCCTGCATAATCAATTTTAATCAACACCTCATCGCTGGCAGGTTGTGGTTTTTCTATATCAATTTGTTTAATTGAATCGACGTCACCAAATGCTTCTATAGCCATTGCTTTCATATAAAATCTCCTACATATAAAGAAATACAGCGTACGATTATATACGCTGTATGATAACTATGAAATGAAAAATAATATTAGTTCATGCTTAGTAAGCGGGTCTCAATCGCTTTACGCATTTCTTTCGCTGGCTCTTCTGATTCAGTAGCTGTGTAAACATGACGCACCGTTTCAACCGATGCTTCTTTATGCTCAGGCAAGAAAATATTTGTGACTCCATCACCACCATTTCGCACAATATTAAAACTCAACGTAGGTACTGAAGGGAATAATCGAAAACGTGTGACACGATGAATCATCTTATCATCAATCACAACAGTATCACCGCCCTTAACCTGCTGCAAGCCAGTCTTCTCTAACACAACCTCGCCTTTATAGGTCACACGGCCGAACTCATTTTTATCAATGGCAAATTTAAAAGTGGAGACTGAAGCCTTTGCTGCATTACACCAATTATCGTGCGTGATAACGTCTCTACCGTTGAATAGTACACGATATAACGCATGCTCATAGCCACCCTGCACAATAAAAGATGTAAAAGGGCTGGGATGATCATGAATCGATTCATCACCTTTGTGATGCTCTGAAGAATCAAGATACCAAAAATTCGCCCGCAAGCGCTCACCTTCAGCGAGAGGAGCTACGGTACTATCAGGCACCAACGCATCGTCTGGCAACTGTGTTCTTATAAAACCCGAAGGGTTAGACTCAAAGATGATTTTGCCTTTATTTTCAGTCATATAATCTAGTACATTTTGCATAGTACCGTAATTAAATGATGTTGCGGCACTCACACTGAAATGTTGCCGCGGCACACCGGTCACTAATAACCTTGTCATATCTAGCGTTGTTCTAACCATACTCTCGCTTCTTCTCATCTTATATACCTGCAATTACTTAAATGTCGTAAATGAAGTGTATTGCAGTATTCTTAGGAGCGTATTAAATATGTATTGATATTATCAATACATAATTGATTAGGTATAAACCAAAATGAAGGCCCCATGTTTCAATATCGAATTTAGCTACGGTTACAATATATGATGCGCAAACACTCCACCCGGGTATTTGTACACCCCAGCATCTTGCACTACACTGCGACAAAATATATTGAAATATAGAAATAGGAAAAGAGTATGCAAGCCGCTCACCCACTGCAGCAACAAGCAAGACTATTTGCTGAACTTGAATCAAAAAAGTATTGGCGCGAATGTTATTTGAAATGCTTCTGTTTGATTTACCCGACACTTCTTCTACAGCTGACTGATATTGAAAACATCAACACAATAGGATCTATATCAACCTTACCTTCACTATTTTACTTTCTACCAATAGGAACCATATTGCTTTATGGCATCAATCTAAATAACACAGCCAACATCCAGCATCAACTAGGTAATGCAGCGCCTCTTCAAAAACAAACTGACTTTATACAACGCGGCGATCCACCGCTGATAAGTTATATGGAATCAGCCGTTTTGATTAGCATGGCAATTGAATATCGCGAGGCAGATCTCGGCCTTGTAGAATCATGCACACCCATCATTTTAAAAACAATACTTCTTGGTATCACCACCTACTTATTACCAAACAACAATTTCGAACCTGATAATCAAGAAATTACCACTGAACCACATAGCGCAGCCATTATTGGAATCAAAGCCATTACAGCGCTTTATGTAGCAGCCCTTACATCACGACAAATGTATCTTGATGACCAACACCCTTTGGTATGGATTTCTAGAAGCAATAGGATAAGTGGTGTTTTTTTAGCATTATGTGCTTTTGCAGTTGCGGATACTTATCTAAAAACATCGCGCGCTCAGGTGCAATACACTAATGCTGCCAATAACTTAATAGCTCCACCAGTGCAACCACTACCTGCGCCGCAACCGCCCGCACAACAACCACCTGCACCGCAACCGCCTGCACCGCAACCGCCCGCACCGCAACCGCCTGCACCGCAGCCCGCACAAGTTGCTGCTCTTGCACAACAACACGTCGACCAACGCATGGCCACCGAACCTACACAACCCAATATAGGCGGCTCCTCTGGTGGGCCTAGCATAAGAATATAGGAGAATATCATGCAAGCCATTCACCCACTGCAACAACAAGCAAGACTATTTGCTGAACTTGAATCAAAAAAGCATTGGCGTGAGTGTTATTTGATATGCTGGCCATTGCTTTCTCTAGTGCTCTATCTACAACCAAAAACAACGGGTAATACATCTACTACACCTAATGAAGTTACGACACTGAAAGGCTTGATAACGTTCAATATTATGTTAGCCACCACGTTTGCTTTGAACATTAGACAACAAGCTCATATCCAACACCAACTAGGCAATGCAGCTCCTATTCAAAAACAACCTGATTGCATAGAACACATGGACCTACCACTTATGGGCTACATAAGTTTAGCCGTTTTCTTTAGTATTACTAATGAAATTCATGATGCATATTACGGCCTTGTAGAGTCACCGATACCCGCCATTTTAAAAGTAGCACTTCTTGGCTTCACCTATTATTCATCACCAAAAACTGCTTCTATAGATGATTTTGATGAGCATCAAGATATCACTACAGAACTACAAAGCAGCGGCATTGTTTTTTTCAAACTGCTTACATCGATATATGCTGCTCTCCCAACCTTACGACGAATGTACCTTGAAGAAGAACACCCCCTGTCATTCGGCAATAAACCCATTGATACAATCGTTGGAACCGGTGTATTATTGTGTCTTTCTGCTATCGCAAGAGCTTGGCTAAAAACTTCACGCACTCATCAGCAATACGCCAGCGCAGCTAATAACTTAATAGCTGCAGCAGTGCAGCCACCACCTCCCGCACAACAACCACCACCTGCTCCGCAACCACCCGTGCAGCAACCACCCGTGCAGCAACCGCCTGCACCGCAACCGCCTGTACAACCGCAAAATGTCCAACATCAACCTCTCGCACCAGTGCATGCACCAAATACTATAAACGTACTAAATGGTCGCAGTAGATAATTCTAAAAACAGCCCCGGGTATTGTTAAGCAACCTCGCAACAGTACAATACACGCATAAATAATATACAACTTAAAAATTTTCACAAGAGGAAAGCAAGGTGCAACTCAGTAAACAGGTAATGAAGATTTTTCTAGAAATCTCAATGGCAAACGAAGTTGAATTAAAACAAATAATCAAAGACGATGCCGCATACTTACTCGCTTATCTGTGCCTTAAAGATACCGACACTTGGCTAGCGGACTTAGAACATTGCGTCAATTATAAAAATTTTATTAATGAATGCAATACTATGAAGCTTGATGATACTTCATCAGATGATGAAGATGCACTACCAGGTGATGAAGAAACTAAATCTACCCCGGCTACTGAACAGAGTAGTTACAATGGATTACCTCCAGAACTTATTGATTTATGCTGCAAAAAAATCAATGATAAATATGGTAAAGGCCTACTCTTAAATGTCTCTACACCAGAAGAATGCGATGCCTTAAATGTAGAATTACAACGAGATATTAATACAGCGCTATTCGAATCTTTCCCTCCAACCGAGCATGAAGTTACACCTAAAGTTGAAATAGCACCTGAACATAAAGCCGTACCTAAGGCTCGCGCCACAAGTGAGAAAGAAATAGTGCTGGCGATTGAATCTGATACTGAGACTGAAGCCACACCGGAATATACACCACTTATGGAGGCTGCGCTACGAGGAGATATAAAGTGCGTAAGACATTTACTTGATACCCGTAAGGGGCAAGATGCTTACGAGAGCTTTGAATATAATTCATTTCATGTCTCAGCACTCAGCTGTGCCGCGCAGTGCGAAAACCTAGAAAAGGGCATGGAATGCTTTGAACTGATTTTTGCGCGCCTATCAAGTGACCATGACAACTATGACAATATTATTTTTGGTGCCGTTATACATTTAGAAAAACATTCATCACCAGCCGCAAACAAATGCTTACAACAATTTTTGACACGTATAACTAGCAAAAACTCAGAAAAAATAAAACAAGTACTTAAAAGATATTATGCCAACTATCGCCCAGGTCAGGTAGACTCATATAATTATGTGTTTGGTTTACTATATTTTAATCAGCCATCTTATATTGCAAGTAGTATAAGAAAAAAATCAGACTTAAAAAAACCAATATTTGCTAACCTCAATATACTTCAATTAGAAGCATTGCTAGGTCATGATATGTGCGTGTCATATTTACTCGAAAAAATGAGGCACGTTCGTGATGAGCCAACCGCTGATTACCTACTAACGATATTAAACTTAGCAATCAGTCAAGACCATGTATCTGTCGTCAAAGCACTATTATCATGGTGCGTCAGTCATAACAGATACTGGAGCAAGCGTACGCTCAACCAATCATTACCTAATGCCAAATCAGAGAATATGATACAACTATTATTACAATACGGCGCTGACATTAACGGACTTGAATCCTTTCGCATACCAAACATAACCTTTCCTATAACTATGAGCGCACTGCATGTTGCTGCTTTACATGACAACCTAACCGCAGCAACTTACCTGCTAAAAAATGGGGCCAACATAAAAAATAACTACTGTGGCTTTACCGCTATGCATGCCGCTGCCTTAGGTGGAAAATTGCGCATGGTTAAATTCCTATTAAAAATAGGTGCCGACCTAAATGCCACATACGGAAATGAGTATAGTCTTCCTAAATACACAATAGAAGCAGAGACGACCACCCCATTAACCGCAGCTATTGCCAATAAGCATGAAAACATTGCTCTGTATTTAATATCACAAGGAGCAGCTATAGGTGTGGAAGACATATTATTAGCCATTCGTACCAATCAAAGCAATACACTCGATGCATTACTTACAAATGCCTCCTTCTTAAGGCCAGGCGAATACACATACAGCATCTGTGATTTAGATGTTGATAATATCATTAACTATGCAAAAGATTACAAGGTAGCACCACATCACATAGAAGCACTTAAAAAAATGGTTAAAAAAGAAGAAAAAGAATTTGGTAACTTTAACTCTCTAGTCGAGAGTATCTTAGAGAAAGATGATATTAAAGCGATGCGTGAGATCCTAAAACGCCCTGGAGATTTTCACATTAATGAGCATAAACATAAGAATGAAGTTAGCATGCTATCGACGATGGCATTACTCGGACATGTGGAGTGTGTACGCCTACTCTTAGAAGATGGTAGAGCGAACGCTTTTTCATGCACTGCCGGCATGACAGCTCTAACACTAACACTCCGTGTCGTAGATAATTCAACTCCAGAAAAGGCAGAATCAATAGCAAATCTACTTTTAGATAAAGCACAATCACAACTAACCCCCTATCAATTACAAGGGTTTTTATCGCAAAGCTGTAAACATGGCAAAACAGCACTACAAGCAGCAGTTCGCAATGACTTAAAAGCACTGGTTAACCGACTAATTGAACTTGGGGCAAACGAGACAAAGGTAGGCACTAAATTTGTAGCAGGTAGATTAACTTACCGAACAGAATCTACACTTCACAATGCTTTACTTTATGCGAAAACGCTCAAAATGATGCAGTTGCTAAGATCGTATCGTGCTGATATCCATAGTCTATCGGATGACGATAAGAAATCCTTGCTTTTCTCGGCAGCCGATTCAGAAGACTGTGATTTGCTCAAATTCGTAATAAAGCGAGGCAATATTGAAGGAATAAAATCTAAACTCACCGGTGCTCTAGTTCATGCGAAAACAGTCAGAATACTGAAGTTACTAATAAGTAATGGGGCAGATATCAACAGCCTATCGCAAGACGATAAAGCATCCTTGCTTTGCAGAGCTGCCGAGTCCGATGACGACCATATGCTCGCATACATATTACAGACCTTCGATTTTGATAGCAATCTTCAGTCTGCACTTGTTAGTGCAATTAGCAATAATAAAGATAAGGCTGGTATACACCTAATCAATGCTGCAAAAGATATTAGTAGTGTATTGCAAGCGACGAGAGTTTATATTTATCGTAACTGGGAGATTCTTGGTCAATCAGATCACAGTATATTATATTACGCAATCTCAAATAATCGCTCATCGATTGTCGACACCTTAAAGCGTGCTGGCGCCACATTAACAGAGAAAGAGCATGAAAAACTACTAACACTAGCAAAACCAAACAAGGCCACTACAGAGTATCTACGCGAGAAAAAATCTCCATGGGCTTTTAGAGGTCTATGGCACTCACAGAGAACACTTAGAGAGGATAAAACAACAGATAAAGAAGAAAGCTCACATTGCGTAATAAGTTAGATATATATTAATAGAAGCAAAGAAACGAAATGAGATTTAGAATATATAAACGTGAAGCCGTACCTTATGTTTGCCGGCGCCTAAAAGACTTACCCGAGCGCATCGACAATCTTTTGATCGATAAGAAAGAAATGTCTGAACTGCTTGCAAACTGCACCACCATTGAACTCATGCAAATTACATGTGCGCTATATCACACGAATTTAAAACGAAAAATCAATGGTAAACATGTCAAGTTAGTGATACCTAAAAAATCCGACTCTGATTTTCCTATACCTGTTAAGAATACTGCTGGTCACAGCATTGCTGGTTACACGCATGAGCGGTTACAAGCCATGGCTAGCCGGCAGGCATGTGCGAATACTGCCATTACAAGAGAACTGAAATCACTCTCTTATATAAGTAGCAAAATTAAAGGATCATGCCATGCATTAGCTACGCTCTCAATTAAAGCATTTTTGTCAGGCCATCTCAGTGACTATATCGCACACACTCATGCACTTAGCTGTATACCACTATATCAATTTCCGGATTTTTTTAAGGAACTAGAAGAATTGATTGGTAGATACCAGCAACTAATAAAAACAGCCATAACAGATACTTCGCAAACTCATTTAATGACTATCTATCAAAAACGTTTAGACTTGCTAATAGCATTTCACGCCGATATCCTTGCTTTTTTATTCACTACTTCACTGAATCAGGATCTAAAACATCATCAGTGGATATTTGTAGATGCCGATGGAAAACGGGCAGAAGATGCGCTCGAAAAACTCTATTCTATATACCAGCATTGCTCTGCTACTAGCATGTGGTTAGCATCTATTGACGTACCAGATGAGCTTCAGCCAACTGCATTTGGTGAGATCGTTGATATCTATACATCTAATATATATGCTGCAGAACTGGAAATCATTGCGCACTATATCGCACAAGACTTTTCGATAAGCTTAACTTTCAACAATCATGAAATGGCATTACATTTCGATGCCACAAATCAACAGTGGTTTCTACAAGACCCTAATTATTTACCCGGGAGATTATTTGCAAATACCAGAGACGGACGCCAAAATTTAGCCGCACAAATATTTATTCAAAATAAAGCACCCGTTAGCAACCCGATAAATATAATCAGTCGCCTGCGCTGCTGCAAAAGCCATGAACACGAAATGAAAAAATCTTTTGAAGATATTGATGCACATATTGCTCAATATCGAAAAACATATACGCCACTCACAAGGATACGACAAATCATAGACTGCTTTGGCTATGGTTTTCTCGAATTTTCACTAATATATGCACATAACCCACTAACAATCGAAAAAACATTCGAAAAAGCTGTTGCTTTAAGTATGGATTTTAGCACTCAAACACGTACAAATGGTTACACAATATTACATGTTGCTTCTTCGCTTGGCATTAATCATTTAGTAGACCAGCTATTAGCGAGAAAGGTTGATATTAATTGTAAAACGAATTGTGGTTTTACACCATTAAGGCTAGCAGCGGAGGGGGGGCATGAGGAAGTGGTTAAAAAATTATTAGCTGCTGGCGCAAATACGTCTATAAAGGACCAGCGTGACTATACCGCTTTACAGATTGCTTATTACTATGAGAGGTGGCCCATTGTTGAACTGTTACATTTATATGCTACGGCAAAAAAAAGAGAGACTTCGATGCGTACACATACAAAAATGGCTGCAAAATTATTAGCTGTGGGTCCAGTTATTTCGAGTAAGCGTCGTGTTACTCCGAAAAGGCATGGCGTTACTCCGCAGATAGATGCTTCTGTCAAAAAAGGCTGTAATCCGTACTCTTGCGTAATAAGTTAAACTAGCCAGCGTCAGAGGAATTTACTTCGTCTAGCGATCATATAAAGAAATTTCAATTAAAAAAAAACCTCACATAGT
Source organism: Coxiellaceae bacterium (assembly GCA_029212885.1). Taxonomy (GTDB): domain Bacteria; phylum Pseudomonadota; class Gammaproteobacteria; order Coxiellales; family Coxiellaceae; genus JARGNX01. The sequence continues at coordinate 87,171 of JARGPC010000002.1, read as the reverse complement.
GAGGTTTTTTTAATTGAAATGGCGGAGTGGACGGGACTCGAACCCGCGACCCCCGGCGTGACAGGCCAGTATTCTAACCAGCTGAACTACCACTCCGCGCATGCTTGGTGGGTGCTGAGGGGATCGAACCCCCGACCCTCGCCTTGTAAGGGCGATGCTCTCCCAGCTGAGCTAAGCACCCAATCCTTTGAAAATCTGCCTCAATGTGTTTAACCACTGAGGCGGAGAAAGATACCGTGAATAGGCCTTTAAATCAAGTAACAAATGCACTTATTTGCTATTAATCTTGATTCAACGCTTCTTTAAGTTTCTTACCAGCTTTAAACTTAGCAACAGTGGTTGCAGCGATCTGCATTGTTGCACCAGTTTGTGGATTACGTCCTTCACGTGCTGCACGCTCAGATGATGCGTAAGTTCCAAAACCTACGAAAGTTACAGTGTCACCAGCAACAAGAATATCAGTGATAATGTCATGTAATGCATCCACAGCACGTGCTGCTTGTGCTTTAGACATATCTACTGTTTCCGCTACGCGATCGATTACTTCAGCTTTAGTCGCCATATTACCCTCGAACAAATGATTAATAATTTACAAGAACTGCATGATGAAACCAGCAGCCCATTCCCTACCCATGGGGGATCGTATTAAGTACATTATCCCTGCTCCCCCCGAGCATGAATAACTGAATCAAGAACATACCGATGCCAGCTCAGACTGTCAAGCAGAGCCTGCTTTTGACGTGTTTTTAAAGCTCTCACGCAGCCAAATCATCATCAAAAGGCTAATAATGAAGCAAACTGGCAGTGCTATCATTGCATACCTGAAGTCAGCCGCATTATACAAACGTACACCTTGCAGCATTTGTCCACCCCAATGCCAGTCCAATAATTTACCAACCACCGGCTGGAATAAGGCACCAATGATCACCGAAGCCATATTTGCAAAGCTCATCGAGGTGCCAGCAATTGAGTGAGGGTTGATCTCACAAGCCACCGCATAACTAACAGACAAACCCGAATTGAATAAGCCATAAAAGAACAGCAACACAAAAATTATAAAGCCAGGCAAGTGCGGTATATATAAAGTAGCCGACAGCATTAACATGCTCATAAATGCGGCAAAGATCATCACCGGCTTACGCGCTCGCAAATGATCCGACACCCAACCCATAATCGGACTACCAATCGCCCAACCAATGAAAATTAAGCTCACCGCACTGGCCGCTTCCTCCAAAGACATACTATAAACCCGGTGCAAATAGCTTGGCCCCCAGAGCTCAGCAAACGCCACTGTCGGTGCGTAAATAAAGCCAGCAAATACACCATTAATCCACGTCTGTGGATTGCATAACACGCGCCACAAGCCCGACAATAAACCAAACGAGCTGCCGCTATTTGTGGTCTCACGATGATCATTGATAAGCTGTGGCGGTCGATCACGCACCACAATGACAATCGCAACCGCTAACACCACCAGAATAAAGCCAATCAACTCCATCGTATGGCGCCAACCCATATGCTTAACCAATACCGATACCGGCCCTTCACCAACCGCCGCTCCCCACATACCCATCGCTTGAGTAGCACCAGCAAAGAAGCCAAAACGTTGTACGGGAAACCATACGCTAGCAAGCTTTAAAGCACCAACAAAGGCAAAGGCTGCACTAAACCCCATTAAAAAGCGGGTTAATTTAGCTACCGCTAATATGTGCACATTAGCAAATACCAAACAACTGATACCACACAATAAAGCCATCGCAGTTAATAACCAGCGCGGACCAAAACGATCCATTAAAGCACCAACCGGTAATTGCATCGCCACATAAGCGTAATAGAAAAATGCCGATAACGAACCTAACTGATAAGCATTGACGTTCAATGCCAGCATTAGAGGTCGGATCATTACACTGGGAGATACGCGCGCGAAGTATTCCGCAAAGAAAAATGCAGATGCGAGCGCCCAAATCGCCCATGCGCGCCGATTGTTATGTTGTTTTGTTATCATTCAGCTCCGCCAACTACCATTTCATCAACCTTAAGCGTGGGTTGCCCTACCCCCACCGGTACACTCTGACCATCTTTGCCACAAACGCCTATCCCTGTATCCAGCTGCATATCATTACCTACCATACTAACGCGCGTCAAGACCGAAGGACCATCGCCAATCAGCGTTGCACCCTTAATCGGTGCCGTTACCTTACCATTTTCAATCAGATAGGCTTCGCTCATGCAAAACACAAATTTTCCGGATGTAATGTCCACTTGACCGCCAGAAAAATCCACCGCATAAATACCATTCTCTACGCTGGCAATAATATCTCGCGGATCATGCTTGCCCGCACACATATACGTATTCGTCATCCGCGGAATAGGCCGGTGGCCATACGATTCACGACGACCATTACCGGTACTTTCAACACCCATCAATTGGCCGTTATGCTTATCCTGCATGTAATTTTTTAAAATACCATTTTCAATCAGCACCGTGCACTCTGCCGGCACACCCTCATCATCAACCGTCAGTGAACCACGTCGATCCAATAACGTACCATCATCCACCACGGTGCACTGATCACTGGCCACACGCTCGCCTAGGCGACCACTAAACGCCGACGTGCCTTTACGATTAAAATCGCCCTCCAAACCATGACCAATCGCTTCATGCAATAAGACTGCCGGCCAACCCGGCCCTAACACCACCGGCATCGTGCCAGCCGGCGCAGGCTTGGCTTCCAAATTAATACAAGCTTGCTTAACCGCTTTATTAATAAATTGATCAAGGTCTAGTTGCGCTAAAAAACTAGCGTAGTCATAACGACCACCCGCACCGGAAAAACCTTGCTCAAAACGCTCACCTTGCTTAGCGATTACACGCAAGTGCAATGACACCATAGGCCGAACATCAGGCACTAACTGCCCTTGAAAATTCAAGATTAATACCACCCGATGACTGGCTGATAAATTCACAATCACACTGTGAATTCGAGAGTCTGCAGCACGTGCTTGTTGATCGATTTGTTGCAGTAACTTAATTTTATCCTCATCAGCATAACCTAGCAGTGGGTTATTAGCTGTGTATAAAGGTTTAATTGCACCGCTAGTCTGCAGTTGCAAATCATCATCACCACCTAATTTTACAATGCTGCGCGCCGAGGCCGCCGCTTGCTGCAGCGCAGGCGCATCGATCTCATCAGCATAAGCGAAACCGGTTTTTTCACCACTCACCACACGCAAACCAAAGCCAGCATCTTGGCTGTATTGCCCTTGCTTAACAATACCGTTTTCTAACACCCACGACTCAGATTGTATATGCTGTAAAAACAAATCCGCATAATCAACCTGCTTACTAATCGTAGACCCCAAAACAGCCGTTAATTGTTGCGGCTCTAACTCCATTGGCTGCAAAAGCTGTGCTTGTGCAAATTTAATTAATGATTCTGTCACGCAGTTACCCTACCTTTTTAATTACCGGATGATCCCATCCGCCAGTAATGTTGTATTTCACCATGGCCGCCCTTCCTACCGTTGGGCCGACAAACAATTTATTCACCACCCAAGCAATTGCCCCAGCTAATGGCCCACCAGTAACCGTTGCAATAAATGGAAGACTACCCGTCACGTTAGGCCTAATTTCCATATGCAGGTTATAAGTTTTTTTCGCCAATCCTACCTTACCTTGCATTTTAATCTTTGCTAGATCACCTTCTAACTTGACGTTTTTTGTTGTCGCCACACCGTTTTTCAAGCTAAAAGTGCCATAGGCCTGATCGAATTCAAAACCTTTTTTACCTATATCACCAAAATTCAATACCAAGCGACGCGGTAACGATTGCAAACTTAACACGTTGAGAAAACGACCCAAACCCAGCTCTGCCTGTGTTTGTTTCGATACCTGCAAAATACGACCATCAGCCAAAGCTACATTAATTTGGCCGCTGGTTTTAGCCATCTTGAAGTTAGTCACCCTGCCCGGCCACTTAAGCTGAAACCCTATCATGCCTTGGCCACCGGCCAATACATCCGTCAGTTTCCACCGTCTAAACAAATGCCCCCAGTTTTTCACTTTTAAACTACCAGCAGAGATAACACTTTGCTTACCCTGATCAATCGTCCACTCCCCCTTCACTGCAGCATCTATATTAGGTGACTTAACCGTCAGCGTGGTTAATTTCACTCCTTTTTTAAACGGTTGCAGCACAGCATGCGCATGTCCTAACAGGTAATGGTTATACAACAACTCATTTGCAGTAAAATCAATTGCAGGCACTTGCTTTGGTGACGCTATGGTTGAACCTTGCTTTGACAACGGTTCGTAATCAAATTTTTGAAATTCGGCATTAATCACGCCACGCTTTAAATTAGCCGGAACATTCACCTGACCAACAACATGACGGCTATTGATTTGCGCAAACCAACCGCCGGGTAACGGTTGAGCACGCAAATGCAAACCACTCCATGCCATATTCCATAAAATCAATCGAGATAAACGCACATCCACCACACGCGGCATGATATTAAAAGTCTTAGCGATAGTTTGGTTTTGCCAACGTTGATAGAATTGCAGCCACTGCCTACCATTTATATACGGAAGATTAACTGCAACGATTAAACCCTTAGCTTTAGGTAACTTAGCACGGCGACCACCAATCCGAACCTCACCGCGCGTGAATTTAAAAGCTGATTTATTTGACTTAAAGCTGACATCAGCCGTTAGCTTCGGTCCATAACTGGCCTTAACATGCAGTGGTTTTTTAGTATTCAAATCCACGCGCACCGACAAATGTCGTGGCTTGTCCGCTGCTTTTTTCAGCGGTGGCGGCATATCAATCGCAATACCGCGCAAATCTGACATAACACTTAAATTATCAGTATTTTTAGAGTGGAAAGGATATAAATTTAATAGCGCGCGATAATCTGTCGCACCATGAATATAAGGCAGTTGCGGAATTTTATAATGCTTACCCAACAAGGCCAAATCAACATCACCACCAATAGCTACCTGAATAGCTTCAGGCTCCCCCTTACCATGCACAGTAGATATAGCCATTTTAACCGGTCGCTTCAATAACTCAGCATTGACACCCTTAGCAACACAGCTTTTTTCACTATAGGTAAACAAACCATCAATTTTTTTCAGTTCGGTATTCCAACCCGGCAAAGATAGCTCGCCTTGTTTTACGTATAAATGACCTAATAATTTAATCGGCATATGCGGCTTCCTTAAAGCCACATCTAAACGTAAATCGCCCTGCGCCAATCCCGTTAACTGCAACGCCCCCAACTGCTTACCAATACCTAATGGCGTTTGCTGTAAAAATGTTTGCGCCTCATGCATCGTACCGCCATACTCACCACCCACCACCAAATGGCCGCGCGCTAAATCTTGAATTGAAGCCGTGACATTACGCAACGTAGCACCTGCGGTTTTAGCAAAACCAACTGCGACGTTTAACTGGCGGTCATGAAGATGTAACTCACCATCCGCATGGGTAATCGCGGGCCAATGCGGCGCATATTGAAAACTCATATCAACCGGTTCTAAGTCTATCGTCAATTCACCTTCATCATGATCAAAAGGAAACTTATGCAGTGGCCCCTGCAAATGAAATGCGCCATGGCGAATCTCACCACGTAAAAAGGCGCGCTGCAACCAGCCAGTTATTTTAGGTGGCAACACACCTAACGGCACATACTCTGCCGATTGGGTCAGGTCCTTAAAACGAAAACTGCCACTAATTTCAACCACCGGTAACCCACTCATATCCTCATGGATTTCACTGGGCTGCAATTGCGCTGAAAGATCGCCGTCATCAACATTCAATTGCTGTAGCGCTACTGCCCAGCCATTCACCTGCTTTTGCCATGACATGGCTAATTGCAATTGTTTAAAATGTTTTTGTGCACGCTTAAGCCACTGGATAGTATCTATTGTTGCTCCCGGGCTATCCAAAATTAAATGCCCACTGCCTGGCATCCAGCTGACTTGGCCGCTCATGCCATCAACGGATGGCACGGTTTGAAAACCATGCCAACTGACATGATGAAACACCGCTGAAAACTCATCAAGCTTATAAGGCTCTGCCGCACCGGTTTCGGTGAGCGCCAACGTCATTTGGTGTATTTGCCCCTGCGGTTGCAAATTACCTATCCATTGTCGCCATTGTTGAGGCACATGCTGTAAATTCGATAAAACAAATTGCGCGTCTGATAATCGCAAATAAGATAAAGCGATTTGCCATTCAGGCCAACCATTATCCACAGGCTTTTTATACCTTACCAATAACTGATTATCTCGCCATTGGCGATGATTGACATTCAACTTAATTTTATCTGCTGATAACTGCCAACCATGCTTTTGTTTTTGCCATAAGGTATTGGCGGTAAAATGCTTGATAAATAATTGCCGATTAAGCTCAGGTGACATAAAAGCAATACGCTGCCCACTGAGCATGGTCTGCGCTTCTTGCAAATCGCCCAAGCGCCACTGCCCCCAAAATTGAGCATCTGCTTCCCCACTCATCACATGCAAGCCACGCAAATGTTCCGCAAATATTGGCAACTTAACCCACTGCGGCAATAGCACATGATGCGCATTGATAAATACATTAGCGGAAAACTGCTGTGAATATATTTCCGCTGAATGCAAATCAACAATAAAATGAAACGAACTGCGAACAGTTTGTGCCAATTCAATGGTACCAACAATGTGGTGATTAAATTCACTATTTTCAACATCTAAACGCACATTCTGCATCGGTAACACAAAATCATTCGGCCCGTGCCACAAAATATTTACGTGCTTAACGCGCACTTCTGCTTGAGTTAGCAACCACTCGACCATGCTCTTGAAACCCGATTGCTCAAGGCTATTAGCGGGCAATTGTATACCGGCTGCATGCGCCAGGTGCAATTGATTGGATTTATCTTGTTGCACTTCTAGATTCAAGCCATCAATCATCAGCCGGCCCGGCAGCCAGCGTCGATTCCAAAACGTCGACCACAAATCAATCGCAACGGTAAAATGCTTAATTTCAAGAAAGGCATGGTGATCCGAGGTCAGGACTTGCAGATTGTCCAATTTCACCGCTGGCTCAAAGCCATACCACGTTGCTGTAATACGACCAATTTTTACCGGCCGTTGGATAAAATGACTAACCCACTGTTCAAATACTTGATGGTGACTATCCAATAACGGTGTGACCATACGGGCTAAATTTAACGCAATGGCAAATAGCACGATCAACGTCGCCGTAGCAATGCCGAGTGTTCGCAAACATGTTCGCCAAGGCATTTTCAACGTTCTTGTACCTTATAAATCCACCAGAGAGCTCTAGTCTACCACGAGGTTAGCTACGCGTGAAATTGACCGTGGAACGATGATGACCTATCACATTAAATAACACCATTAGCCACGGCCATAATATCGCCGTGCTTAATACAGAAACTAAACCGCTAAATGAGGGCACATTAACAGCAAATACCATAGCTAATGCCCACTGCGCACACCAATTAATCGATGCTAATAATAACAAACAAGCCGTTTGCTGCATTAAATGAAATTGTACGATGCGGTCTTGAAAACGCATATAAAAATACACGGCCACAATATAACCAAAGGCATGCTGGCCCAATAAGCTGCCTAATAACAAATCAACAAATAAGCCGAGCAAAAATACCACAGCTAAACTGGTGTAGTTACGGTAAAAACTAACCCAGACTAAAATCAACAACAGCATCCACTGCGGCCGCAAAGCATTCGCCCAATGCGGCAATGGGATAATTAAAAAAATGCTGGCCAGGCCGATATAAAACAGCGTAAGTAATAGTGGTGGCTTACTGCTCATGGGAGCCTCCTATCACCTTTAATTCTTTTTGAACTTCCTGTTGCAGCTGCTTATCATCAGGCCATGATAATAACACTTGCGAAGTACGGTCCATGTGCGCAGCCGGTTTTAGTGTTACTTTAGCAAACGGTTGATTAGGTAATGCGGCATAAGCCGTTACCACACCAACCGGATAACCCACCGGGAAACGCGCGCCCAAACCAGAAGTTAAAAATAAATCACCAACTTTAATATCGCTGGTAGCGGTAGTATGCAATAACAATAATTGATTATCGATACCATCCCCGATAGCCACCGCACGCACACCACTGCGGTAGTCACGCACGGGCACAGCGCTTTGTTTATCAGTAATCAATAATACCTTGCTGGTTAATGGCCCAACATGAACCACTTGCCCCATCACACCATAGGCATCGAGTACCGGTTGACCATTGTACAATTTAAAATTATTGCCCTTATCGATAACCACCTGCTGCAGCTCAGGCGATAAATCAGCCGCTAACAACTGCGCCTCTATCACTTTGCCGCCAATATAGTCCGTCGACTTCAACAATTCTTTTAACTGTGCATTCTCACGCTCAAGCGCTAACAGTTTTTGTAACTTGGCTTGCAATAGAAACTCATGCGCGCGCAATCGTGCATTTTCTGCCAATAAACTGCTTTGGTTACTGACACTCGACACCAATAGACCCGCCCAACGAATCGGTGTATCAACAATCACAGTAAACGGATATGTAACCAGACTTAAGCGATCTCGACAGCGATGAAAGCCTGACCAATAACGATCCGCAGACATCAATAATAAAGCGATCACCAATAAGATGGACACCCGCAAGCCGAAAAAAGCACGTTTTCTAAACAGCAATTTAATCGCGCTTCCCCTTATCCAACGTTAGTCTTTAGATAAGAAATCACTGCCGATCACTTCCATTAACTCTAAAGCGCGTCCACCGCCACGGGCCACGCAAGTCAATGGGTCTTCTGCTACCACCACTGGCAAGCCGGTTTCTTCCATCAACAAACGATCAAGATCTTTCAGCAAAGCGCCACCGCCGGTTAACACCATGCCGCGTTCAGCAATATCAGCCGCCAATTCTGGTGGCGCTTGTTCTAATGCAGCGCGCACGGCACCCACGATGCCAGTTAGCGGTTCTTGTAAGGCTTCCAGGATTTCATTGCTATTTAAAGTAAAGCTGCGCGGTACACCTTCCGCTAAATTGCGACCACGCACCTCCATTTGAGCCACTTCGCTGCTTGGAAATGCGGTACCCACATCTTGTTTAATGCGTTCAGCAGTCGTTTCACCGATCAAGCTACCGTAGTTACGACGCACGTAGCTAATAATCGCTTCATCAAAACGATCACCACCTATACGCACTGATTGCGCATAAACAATACCACTCAATGAGATAATCGCCACTTCGGTCGTACCGCCACCGATATCAACCACCATCGAACCGGTAGCCTCTTCCACCGGCAGACCTGCACCCATAGCAGCAGCCATCGGCTCTTCAATTAAGTACACTTCACGTGCTCCAGCACCTAAGGCTGATTCTTTAATCGCACGACGCTCTACTTGTGTTGAGCCACAAGGCACACAAATCAACACGCGAGGACTTGGACGTAGGAAACGATTCTCATGCACTTTATGAATAAAGTGTTGCAGCATTTTTTCAGTCACATGAAAGTCTGCAATCACACCATCTTTTAATGGGCGCATCGCAGTGATATTGCCAGGTGTGCGACCCAACATACGCTTCGCCTCGGCACCAACGGCAGCGACCCTATTCTGTACGGAATAGGAGTCTCGTCTTAAAGCGACAACTGAAGGTTCATCCAGCACAATACCTTTTTCACGCACATATATAAGCGTGTTGGCTGTACCCAAATCGATAGAGATATCGGTGGAGAAATATCCGCGTAATTTCTTTAGCATAGGTCCTAACTCATCCGTTACGGTCAATTAAGCGCATACTTTAAACTAATTCTATGGAGGAGTCGAGCTTGAATAGAGGGGCAAGGCCGCCCCTCCCAGGTTTGCTACCTTACGCAGTAGGGCTAGCAACACAGTTGTTTACAGTAACGGCGATAGTATCATCTAAATTACGCAGACTAAGAAAGCCTCTTGCATCCTTACGAATACCAACTGGGCTAATTTTTACCTTATTGTCACCGGCTTGAAGTGCAAATTGATTAGCCGCATACTGACCATTTGCATTCACACTGACCTGTGAAATATACATACCATGAGTATCATACAGAGACACACCCTTTACCTGCAGCATAACAGGATCCTGGCTTGGGTTGTTCACAGTGCAATTAACATAATATGTAACTCTTTCTAATATTTTACCTGATAGCATTAGATGAAACTCACTGCCATTAGGCGAGACGGTACCGCCGTCCAATTGACGTGATGCAGTCATCACATTTGCCAAGGCTGATACGCCAAACACTAAACAGCTAGCAGCAACAACTGCTTTGATTAAATTTTTCATAGCTTCTCTCTTTAAGTTAATTACACAAAACACCAAAGCACTTATAAGTACACATAAAAGCCCCTAAGCATGTAGGCGACAATTGTACACAATCCAGTGCAATATTTTTACCCAGGCAACCTTAACAGCAGATTAGTTGATTAACAAGAAGGCATTGATTGCACAGCTGAGGTGGTTATAATGGCGTGTTGACACGAAGACCAAGGCAAGAACATGACACTAACACCCAATGATATTGATAAAGCAGCGCGGCTTGCCAAGCTCGATATTACCGATGACCATCGCGACGACTTATTAAAAGAACTGGAGCAAATTCTGGGGCTGGTCGATCAACTCAACAGTGTCGATACCAACAACATCAAACCGCTGGCGCACCCACTCGACCAAAGCCAACCGTTACGACATGATACGATTACGGAAAACAATCAACGCGATGCCTTTCAGCAACTAGCACCCGAAGTGCAAGATGGCTTTTACCTCGTGCCCAAAGTTATCGAATCAGAATAGGTGAACAGCATGCATACCCTTTCATTGCGTGAACTGCAACAACAATTAAGCGATAAAAAAATTTCTAGCGTGGAGTTAACCCAGCACTTTTTAGATCGTATTAAACAACTCGACAGCAAGCTCAATAGCTTTATTACTGTCTGCGATGACAAAGCGCTACAACAAGCCAAAGCCAGCGATCAACGTCGCGCCAATGGTGAGCACCATCCGCTATTAGGCATTCCACTAGCACAAAAAGATTTGTTTTGTACGCAAGGCATAAAGACCAGCTGCGCGTCAAGAATGCTGGATAACTTTATTGCACCGTATGAGTCACATGTCAGCCAGCAATGTTTAGATGCTGGCATGGTGATGCTAGGTAAAACCAATATGGATGAGTTTGCGATGGGCTCATCGAATGAAAACAGTTTTTATGGCGCCACACATAACCCTTGGAATACAGACTGCACACCGGGTGGTTCATCCGGTGGATCCGCGGCAGCAGTTGCCGCCGGCTTAACACCGATAGCTACAGGCACCGATACCGGTGGTTCGATTCGACAACCGGCTGCATTTTGTGGACTAACAGGCATTAAGCCGACCTATGGTCGCGTATCACGTTATGGCATGATTGCCTTTGCTTCGAGCTTAGATCAAGGCGGCGTATTTGCACGCAGTGCGGATGATGCGGCATTGTTATTACAAACCATTGCCGGTCATGATCCACGTGATTCCACGTCGCTCGATCAATCCGTGCCTGACTACAGTGAGACGCTCAACAATTCGCTTGAAGGATTACGCATTGGCATACCCGAAGAATATTTTAGTCATGACTTATCTGCACCCATTGCAGAAGCCATACAAAGCAGCATTAAACAACTTGAGCAGCTCGGTGCAGAGATAATCGATGTAAAATTACCGCATACGCATTTGGCGACCTCAGCCTATTATGTACTAGCACCCGCTGAAGCATCGGCTAACCTCGCGCGCTATGATGGTTTGCGTTACGGTTATCGCTGCGATAATCCTGCTAATCTTGATGATCTTTATACGCGCTCACGCACCGAAGCCTTTGGTGATGAAGTCAAACGCCGCATATTAGTGGGCACTTATGCTTTATCTTCCGGTTATTACGATGCTTATTATGCCCAAGCTCAAAAAGTAAGGCGCTTAATTCGCGATGATTTTGTTAAAGCATTCGAACAAGTGGACATACTTTTAACCCCTACCACGCCGACCACCGCATTTAAAATTGGCGAAATTAAAGATCCGGTACAAATGTATTTAGCTGATGTGTTTACTATTGCAGTGAATTTAGCCGGCTTACCTGGGTTATCAATGCCTTGCGGTTTCGACCAAGGCTTGCCGATTGGCGTGCAATTGATTGGTAATTATTTTAATGAAGCCAAATTATTAAATTGCGCGCATCAATATCAACTCAATACTGACTGGCATACTAAGCGCCCAACAGGAGAGTGCAAATGAACTGGGAACTTGTTATAGGTATAGAGATACACGTACAGTTAGCGACAAAATCAAAGTTGTTTTCCGGTGCTAGCACAGAATATGGTGCAGAACCGAATACGCAAGCATGCGCGGTTGATCTGGCTATGCCCGGAACATTGCCGGTGTTAAATCACAAGGTGATTGAGTTAGCCACCAAATTTGGTTTAAGTGTCGATGCGACGATTAATCAACACAATGTATTTGCACGTAAGAATTATTTTTACCCTGACCTGCCTAAGGGTTATCAAATCAGTCAATTTGAACTACCGATTGTTGAGCACGGTCATTTGGACATTAGTTTAAATGACGGCCAAACCAAACGTGTTGGTATTACGCGCGCACACCTGGAAGAAGATGCCGGCAAGTCGGTACATGAAGGTTTAGGCGATCATACCGGTGTCGATTTAAACCGTGCCGGCACACCGTTATTAGAAATCGTCTCAGAGCCCGATATGCGCTCAGCTGAAGAAGCGGTGGCCTATTGCAAAACCATGCACCAATTGGTGCGTTACTTAGGCATTAGCGATGGCAATATGCAGGAAGGTTCATTTCGCTGTGATATTAATATTTCATTACGCCCTGAAGGCCAAACCGAATTCGGTACACGCACTGAACTCAAAAACTTAAACTCGTTTCGTTTTATTGAACATGCAATTCATGGTGAAGTCGCACGTCAACAAGAAATCCTTGAAGACGGTGGTAGCATCATGCAACAAACACGTTTATATGATCCTGATAAAGACGAAACACGTGCGATGCGTTCAAAAGAAGATGCGCATGATTACCGTTATTTTCCAGATCCTGATTTATTACCGGTGAGCATTTCTCAACACACGATTGATGAGATTAAAAACAGCTTACCCGAATTGCCATGGCAAAAAGCCGATCGTTATATTAATGACTACGGCATCTCTAAAGACAACGCCATTATCATCACCAGCAGCTTAGACAATGCGCATTATTTTGAATCGGCGATTGCCGCTAAAGATGATAGCGTCAAAGCCAAACAAGTGGCCAACTGGTTAGTGACTGACGTACTCACGGCTTTAGAGCAACAACCGATCAGTGAATCACCGGTTAACCCCCAAGCATTAGTCGAATTACTGTTACGCATTACTGATAACACCATCTCAACCAGTATCGCTAAGAAAGTTTTCGCTACTATGTGGCAAGGTGAAGGTTCAGCCGATACCATTATTGAAAAGCAAGGCTTGAAACAAATGTCAGACAGCGGTGAGCTGGAGGCCATCGTGCAACAAGTCATTACCGACAATCCTGAACAAGCCGAGCAATACCGCGGCGGCAAAGACAAGCTGATTAGTTTTTTTGTTGGCCAGGTGATGAAACAAACCAAAGGCAAAGCGAATCCTGGTATGGTGAATCAATTGCTGAAAAAGAACCTCTAAAACGGCTCTGCTGTTTTAACTGGTTGCATTTCAACACTGCGATCTTGAATTAATACTTGGCACATATCAGTCGCACCATAAAAGCTCACATTACTAGCAAGCAAACGCGCACTTAATTGACTTCGTTGATAGCGTTTATACGCATAACAAGCAATAGCTGCCAAGGCACCAGCTGAAGCAGCAGCAATAAGAATAACAGCAAATACTCCATCACTATTAAAGCCAGAAAGATTGTCAGTATTTTTCTTTAAAATGGACGTGATAATGGAGTTAAATGCAGCAGTCGCTTCACACCTCAAAAATGGTGAGCCTGCAAACCTACTGCTACCATATGAGCGAGAATCAACATAATTTAGGTCACATACCCGTCGCGACGAGATAACCGTGGCATTTGGTATACGGCGTATATCATTTAATATGGCACCGCGCAAATCGGTACCGACAATCTCCGCATCGCAACCATAAGAAACGTTTTTGTAGCCAACACAAAACTCGGCCGCTTTTATCAGTGGTAATAACATAAGACTAAACAGTGAAACTGCACATCGATCTACTAACATATACCTACCCCTGAAATGACTTAATTTATATTTTCAACAAGCAAAAAAGTACCATACTCAGCACGCCCCAAAAAATTGTTTTTAGTTATTACCATTCATCATTCCAGTCAATATGTATTGAGCAGCACTGTTTCATGTCAACGATGACCACCACATCACCGAACATAAAATGAAAGCTTAAGTGACGATTAATTACACCTTTATCTACGTATTTTCATAAACTTACATGTAAGGTATATTTGCGGTGTTTCAACCCAAATGGTAATATTCACACCAATCATATATAAAGCGTGAGAAAAGTAATGATAACAGAGCAAACACAAGCACAACTTAGACAACAAAGAACTAGCCACCTAAAAAAATCTGCCGCTTACTGGGCCTTATGTGCCGTGGGCGTTATAGGATTTTGTTGTGTAGCCTATAAAGCTGCTGACTGCTTAAGCGCTGAAACAGATCCTCAACAATGGCACCTGCTTAATAAAGACAATGAAACCGTTACTGACATCTATTCAGATAGACCACCACACGCTGATATGTTAAGTACATTTGCCAACTTACTACTGACACAAGCTAACTTTACGCTGCAAGCCTTTAATCAAACAACCCCGACTGAGGCAATAAAATACCCCGTTGGTGTTATGCCGTTTAGTGAATGCGTAACTGCCAAACTGACAACCACAGCAACAAAAACCAGTTCCGTTTATCGCACGATAAAGCGTGCTGCCAATGATACCAGTGGCATAGCCGTGGGTCAGGTTCAGCCCATGCAGCTCGGTTTAATATTTGCCGCAATAGCCGCTGTCGCAGTCATTATTACTGGGACTCAGAACGCCATGAAACATAGAGAAAAAGCCATCAGAGTCGGCAATCAATCGTCTGCGCTAGCTCTTAGTACATTTGCTCAAATACCTACAGCACCGTTTGTATTGAACCCACTGGATGAAGATGATACTTTCGATACCCGCCTGACCTTAGAAGAAACTCGTGCTGCTATCGTCAAGGCTGATGACGACTATGTAAGAAGCATACAAGTCGTTTAGTTGCGCGACTTTTAACATGTTGATATGATGCCGGCCGGATAGCATTCTACTGGGAGTTAGCAATGGCATCAACATCACGATCAGCAGTATCAGGCTCACAACAACAAGCTTTGAGCAAACGAAATAAACATGTTCGCAACACTTTGCTATTAAGCACACTAAGTGTGCTTTCTCTCGCTGGCCTGGCATACACACTCTATAAAGCAAAGGACTGCTATGATTTCAGTATTGATATGCAAGCATGGAACATCATGCAAAAACACTCAAATCATATTACCACTAAGGTTGGCGTGCTAGCCGCTGATCGCAATGTTGATGGCAACTCAATTTGGGACGATTTTATCTCTAGCATCGGCAGATTAGGCTATACACTACAACCCACCGACAGCACTGCTATTGAATTACATTCATATGACACTGATTCGTTCGGCTACATACCCGTTAATAAATGTTCTGATGCGCAATTACATGCCGCCGCCAGGAATGACGGCAATCTCAATCTTATTTATGATGATTTTATGCCAAAACTGCTTAAAGCGGGCGGCTCATTGATGGGGCAAAACTTTGGCATTCTAATGGCCTATGCTGCGCTAGTTACTCTAACTATCAGTTGCTTGTCTGGTTACTACGCCAACAAACAGCATAAACTCGCTAACGAGCAAAGGCTCTTTTTAAGTAACTATATTGGCGACAGAGGTGCTGCATTAATGGATACACAAGACATTAATGACCCTGAAGCTGGCTTGGAAATGCAATCATATTCTTAAGTCATGCTTAACACTCTGGCCACCGCTTGACTGAAAATGCACACTCAGTACAATAACCACCCATATGGTAATGACAGATAACAAGAGAAGCAATATGTTTACGCCAACCTATAGAAATACAAACAATGATCCAGCTGTAGCCAAACATAACCACGAAGCATTCAAAAGTAAATCCAAACAATTAGCCGCATTAACTGTCTTCACTTTATCTATAGGTATTACAGCGCTTTACTTCTCGATGAAATGTGATAAACCTAACTTTCAGTTCTGGAATATCATCGACCCTAACAATGATAACAAGCATTTAGGTTATCTACGATCAGATCAACCTATCACAGACACCAGCTTTATCAGCAGCCTTAGCAAGGCATTCCAAGCAACCACCGGATATATACTTTCTAAAAATACTGACGCCACACCCCCCAACCTCTACGAATCAAGCTATATAGGGTCACTAAGCCCAAGCGCCGCT
Source organism: Coxiellaceae bacterium (assembly GCA_029212885.1). Classification (GTDB taxonomy): domain Bacteria; phylum Pseudomonadota; class Gammaproteobacteria; order Coxiellales; family Coxiellaceae; genus JARGNX01. The sequence goes on along the minus strand of JARGPC010000002.1, from coordinate 70,592 downwards.
TGCCCACTGAATAATCTTCGCAGCAACCTGCCTAATAACTTAGCAGGCAAGCTAAGAAACGCATTTGATGCAACCGCCAATTACTGGAGTAACTATTACGCTCTTATTTTAGCAGTAGGTATAATGTTTACTGCCGGTGGCTTCAGCGCTTCATGTGCTACTGCACACACTATTTCACAAGCACGCTTCTGGAACAGTGAAACTAAAAGACTCGACCCACATAACCAACCATTGCTACTAGACGCTGAACCTATTGGTCACCCCAACCCAGTTGCACAAGCCACTCGTCAGCCTAACGCAGATACTGGCGTTCAAATGACATACCAGCCACCAGGAACAGAAGGCTTTTTCTTTCCTGCCCCAGGTCAACAGAGTGCGGGTGAAGTAGCATTGTCTATGCCCAGCCCAACAGATCACGAAAGATTATTAGCCGCAGAGGATTCTGACAGCCCAGTAGGATCACCTGCGATATAATTAGGTTAAAACATACCTAATTGTAGCTTGGCTTCATCTGACATCATCGAGCGATCCCATGGTGGATCAAATACAATCTCGATATTGACATGCTCAACTTCTGGTATGGCCTCTAATTTTGATTTGGCATCCGCTGCAATCACCGGCCCCATACCACAACCCGGGGCTGTGAGTGTCATCGTAATTTCAATGCTGTAAAAACCATCATTGCCTTCCACCGGCGTAATGTCACAACTGTAAATCAATCCCAACGCTACAATACTCACCGGAATTTCAGGATCGTAAACCGTGTCCAACATCATCTTTACTTTATCGTCAATGCTGGCATCCTGCGGTAAATCTTCCAATGGATCACGCACCTCGCGACCCAACGCATCCGCATCTTTTGCTTCAATACGCGCAAAGTTGCCATACACATCAACCGTAAAACTGTTACCCTTGTCCTGCACAATCTTTACTTCCGTGCCTTCACGCAACATAATCTGCGCACCTTGCGGCACCATCATCGCAATGCAATCACGATTCAAATGCACAATTGCTACCTTTTCCTCAGTCATCACTTTTTTGCACCCTTCAGGTTAAAACTCTCGCCACAACCACACAAACTATCAGCATTAGGATTATCAAAGGCTAGTTGCTTTTGGCCCAAACTCATATCAACATAGTCCACTCGTGTGCCCTTAATAGCATCAACCGCATCCGCAGCAATATACACATCTACACCGCGTACATGCTCATGAGCATCAGACTCATTGACCTCAACCACTACCTCAGGTACATACATCAAACCCGTACATCCCGTTTCCTTAATCGCCAAACGAAAACCTACTGCATTCGGCTTATCTGCAATTTTTTGTTGTACATGCTCTAATGCCGCATCAGTAAAAGTTAATATTGCATCACTCATTATCTATTCCCCTCTATTCAGTCGATACTTCATCCGCTTGATCATGCAAAGCTGCATCAATCGTATGCCAACACAATGTGGCACATTTAACCCGCATCGGATAATCACGCACTCCCGCCAACACCGCTAACTTACCCATCTCATCCTCATCCACCAAACCTTCAGCAGTTGTCATTTGATGAAACTGTTGAAACAATTGTCGCGCTTCAAGTAACGTCTTTCCTTTTAACGCTTCAGTCATCAAAGAAGCCGACGCCACAGAAATCGCACAACCTTCACCTTCAAAACTCACATCTGTAATCACACCATTGCTTTCCTGAACATACACCACCAACTTATCACCGCATAACGGGTTATTCCCCACCTGGCGGTGATCAGCATCAACCATATGACGCTTATTGCGCGGATGACGACCATGATCAATAATCAACTGCTGATATAAATCTCGTAAATCAGCCATGCTAAACTACTCCAAATAATTTTTTCACGTTATGCAAACCTTCCACCAAGCCATCGATGTCACCTTTATCATTGTAGATACCCAACGACGCCCTGACCGTTGCAGCCACTCCGAGCTTTTTATGTAATGGCATCGCACAATGATGACCCGCACGCACAGCCACATTATCATCATTAAGTATTGTGCCAATATCATGCGCATGCACATCCGCTAAAGTAAAAGCAATCGCCCCCACACGCTGCGGTGCCTCACCATAAATACGTAAACCTTCCACCGCTCGTAACTGCTGCAAAGCATAAGCCAATAACTCCTGCTCATGCTGCTCGACTTTTTTCATATCAGCTTGCTGTAAATAATCAATCGCCACACCCAAACCAATAACATCAGCAATATCTGGTGTACCTGCTTCGAAGCGATGCGCCCCTGCCAGATAAGTCGTCTTTTCAAACGTCACTTCATTAATCATCCCACCACCAGTCTGGTATGGCGGCAACTGTTTCATCCAATAATCACTGATATATAATGCACTGCTGCCCGATGGGCCATAACACTTATGCCCAGAAAATATATAAAAATCAACTTCAAGGTCACTAACATCAACCGGAAAGTGTGGCACCGCTTGCGCACCATCCAACAACACCGGCACCTCTTTAGCATGCGCAGCCGCAATGATATCTTTAACTGGATTAATCGTGCCCAACACATTCGATACATGCGCCAATGCCACTAATTTCGTTTTATCAGTTAGTAATTGATGATAGTGATCCATATCCAATTCGCCACTGTCAGTGATTCTAACCACCCTCAACTCAGCACCGGTTTGTTTACACACCACTTGCCATGGCACTATATTGGCATGATGCTCCATTTCACTGACAATAATCTCATCACCCGGCTTAAAATAAAATTGCGTTAAGCAATACGCCACTAAATTAATGCCTTCGGTGGTATTACGTACAAAGATAATGTCATCCGCTGTAGGTGCATTTATGAACTTCGCCACCTTAGCACGCACCGCCTCATAAGCTGCTGTCGTGCATTCACTAAAATCGTATAAACCACGATGAATATTGGCATATTCGTTTTCATAAAGATTGCTAATCGCATCGATAACGCATTGTGGTTTTTGGCTGCTCGCGCCGCTGTCTAAAAATACTAATGACTTACCATTCTTTTGATGGTTTAAGATGGGGAAATCTTTTTTATAAGTCCAGTTTTTCATTAGTTAACCTCTTTTTAATCTGGATCCCGGATAATTGCTGCGCAATTTCCGGGATGACAGGGAGCGCCATCCCGGCCTCTAAGCTTTGTCATCCCGGCCTCTAAGCTTTGTCATCCCGGCCCACGAGCCGGGATCCACATGTTACCTGGATCCCGGATCACGCCTGCTACGCAGGCTGTCCGGGATGACAGCAAACCTGCCACTCCTCTTCCGGGATGACAGCGATGCAGCATTATTCCAATGCAGCCATCAGCTCAGCTTTCATGCCATCATACACTAATGGTTGTTTGATTTGCTCCAACAACTCCACCGCAAAACTATGCGTCAACATCGCTCGCGCTTGTTCTTCATCAATACCACGACTGCGCAAATAAAACAGTGCATCTTGGTCAATATTGCCGACAGTAGCGCCGTGTGAACACGCCACATCATCATTATAAATCTCTAAATCCGGCTTAGTATCAATCTCAGCCTTTGAGGACAACAATAAATTATGATTATCTTGCGCCGCATGACTGCCTTGACCATTCTCAGTCACCGTCACCTTGGTATTAAATACCGCATGCGCTGCATCATCAATAATACCTTTGAAATATTGCTCACTCTTACAGTCAGGCTGCTCATGAAAAACATTCAAATACACATTATGCTGCTTGGTTTGATTAGTATAATAAAAACCATGATGCTTACACTGTGCTTGCTCGCCCTGCAACTGATGATTAACATCTAATCGCGCCCATGCGCCACCCAGCATTAAATCAAAGGCATAATAATCACTGCCCGCCTGCTGAGTAATATTTTTTTGCTGCCAATAGAAGGCCTCATCGCCTTCCTTTTGAACGCAGTAATGCTGCAATTCAGCACCTTGCTGCAAATCGATAGTAGTGATCAACTGGTGAAAGCTTTTCACCCCTCTGTAAGAAACATATTCACATTGTATCGCGGCTTTAGCATTTTTCCCCATATCAATGTCCAAACGTATCGGCAACATGCGTTGATCCGACTGATCCGACACAACAAATAACGCATAAATTAAATCATCGCTGCAATAATCTTCTGCCACAGTAATGCGCGCTTCCAAACAACGCGACTGCTTAATGACAGGCAATGATACCTTACCCAAAGACAATGCTTGGTCAGCAAGATCTTTTATATCGGCTTGTAACCTAACTTGCTGTGGTAAGCGATCAAGTTGTGACAAACCCTCATCCAACTGACCATCAACAAATACCAAACGAATAGGTCCACCCTCATCGGTTTCAGCAAAGATAATCGCATCTTCCGCCGCCTGTTGTGGCATCGCCTTCCAATCCACCTTTTCAAAGGCAGACAGGTCAGTATATTTCCAACGTTCTATAGCTGCCTGTTGAATCATACGGCCTCCGCATTCGGCATTAACCAACCATAACCCTTTTGCTCTAACTCTAACGCCAAACTCTTATCACCTGATTTAACAATTTTACCTTTCACTAACACATGCACAAAATCCGGCGTAATATATTGCAATAAGCGCTGATAATGTGTAACCAATAACACCGCATTGTCTTGACTGCGCAAGTGATTCACACCCGCCGCCACGGTTTGTAAGGCATCAATATCTAAACCTGAATCAATTTCATCTAAAATAGCGAGCTTAGGGTTTAACACCAACATCTGTAAAATTTCGTTACGCTTCTTCTCACCACCTGAAAAACCATCATTTAACGCACGCTGCAAATAACCTTCGTCCATCCCTAATAATTTGGTTTGCTTTTTTACATACTGCATAAAATCAAACGCATCAAGCTCAGGCTCACCACGCGCTGTTTGTAAGCTGTTATAAGCGGTTTTCAAAAAATACAAGTTATTAACGCCCGGGATCTCCACGGGATATTGAAAACCAAGAAACAAACCAGCAATAGCACGTTGCTCTGGCTCCATTTCCGTTAAGTCTTGACCTTCAAACAACACATCACCATCGTTCTTCTGGTAGCCAGGACGGCCCGACAATACATTGGCCAATGTTGACTTACCTGAACCATTAGGTCCCATAATCGCATGCACTTCACCGGGATTAATCTCTAAATCCAAGCCTTTTAAAATCTCTTTTTGATCCACACTGGCGTGTAAATTTTTTATCGACAACATATTTTTATTCCCCATTAGCCTACCGCCCCTTCTAAACTGACTTCCATTAATTTTTGTGCTTCCACCGCAAATTCCATAGGCAGCTCATTAAATACTGTTTTACAAAAACCATTCACAATCATTGAAATCGCATCTTCTTCATTAATACCGCGTTGCTTGCAATAAAACAGCTGATCATCTGCAATCTTTGATGTGGTAGCCTCATGACCTACACGCGCTGTATTATTCTTCACTTCAATATAAGGGAACGTATGCGCACCGCACTTATCACCAATCAATAACGAATCACATTGTGTGTAATTATCAGCATTATCAGCCATCGGCAATATCCGCACTAAGCCCCGATAACTGTTTTGACCACGACCACTGGAAATACCTTTAGAGATAATCGTGCTCTTGGTATTCTTACCAATATGAATCATCTTAGTACCCGTGTCGGCTTGCTGATAGTTATTGGTTAGCGCCACCGAATAAAACTCACCCACCGATTCATCACCCTGTAAAATCACACTCGGGTATTTCCAGGTAATCGCCGAACCGGTTTCTACTTGCGTCCAACAAATCTTCGAACGCGCACCACGACAGGCACCGCGCTTAGTCACAAAGTTATAAATACCACCCTTGCCTTCTTTATCGCCAGGATACCAATTCTGCACGGTTGAATACTTTATCTGTGCATCTTCCAACGCCACCAATTCAACCACCGCAGCATGCAACTGATTTTCATCACGCATTGGTGCCGTGCAACCCTCAAGGTAACTCACATGACTACCTTTCTCAGCAACAATCAGCGTACGTTCAAATTGACCGGTATTAGCCGCATTAATTCTAAAATACGTCGATAACTCCATTGGGCATCGCACACCTTCTGGAATATAAACAAAAGAACCATCGGTAAACACCGCCGAATTCAATGTAGCAAAAAAGTTGTCGCGGTAAGGCACTACCGAACCCATGTATTTTTCAATTAATTCTGGATGGTTTTGTACCGCTTCTGAAAACGAACAAAATATCACACCGGCTTCCGCCAGCTTAGCCTTAAAAGTAGTAGCAACAGAGACACTATCAAATACCGCATCAACCGCGACATTCTGCATCATCTTTTGTTCATGCAACGGAATACCTAATTTGTTATAGGTTTCCAGAATTTCCGGATCGACCTCATCCAAGCTCTGTAATTTTTTCTTTGGCTTAGGTGCCGAATAATAACTGATCGCTTGATAATCAATCGGATTGAAATTCACATGCGCCCAAGTCGGCTCATCCATCGTCAACCAATGGCGATATGCACGCAAACGCCAATTCAATAAAAATTCCGGCTCATTCTTTTTCGCTGAAATAAATCGAATCACATCTTCATTTAAGCCCGGCGGCAACGTATCCGATTCAATATCGGTTACAAAACCATGCTCATAGCCCTTGTTCATCACCTGTTCAAAATGACGCTTTGTCTCACTCATGGTGATCCCTCTCATTATTCTGTGTAGATTGTGGCGAATGAAAGACCAACGGTTGTTCCATCGGTTTAATCATTTCAGCCAAGCTCACATCTTCTAATACTTGCACTACTAATTGATTAATGCGCTGCCAATTGCCACGCAAGCCACAGGTCTCTACTTGCTCACAAGTAATATGTTGCTTGGCACACTCAGTCATCGCCGGCAAGCCATCAATCGCCGCAACAATCGCGACCACACTGATTTGATCGGCCGAATTGGCCAAACAATATCCACCGCTAGCACCTTGTGATGATTTAACCAAACCCGCTTCATTTAAAAGCTTCATCACTTTACGCACCGTGGGTAACTTAATACAGGTTTTATCAGCCAATTCACCACTGGCTAAACTGCTGTTTTCTGTTGCAAGTACAGCCATTAATACCGTAGCGTAATCTGCTAACCTACTGATTTTTAGCATAATAGTTACAACCCCCCATAAGCCGCATATGGTACCATTATTGTACCACTTATTCCAAGCAATATGTGCGTAAATCGGTCGCGTTTGTTTTATGGCAATAAGCGCCGTATAATCATTCGCTATGTCACTGATTCTATTGAAAAGGAGTTCTAATGATCATTGACCACGTCGGTTTCGCAGTAAGTGACCTCGAAGCCAGTAAAGCCTTTTATAACCAGGCCTTAGGCCCACTGGGTGTTGCTAAATTAATGGAAATCGATCACCAATCGGTTGGCTATGGCAAAGAAGGCAAAACCGAATTCTGGATCAACAGTGATACAGATAATATCAAGCCCATGCATGCGGCATTCGTTGCACAAAATCACAACGAAGTCATGGCATTTCATGCAGCCGCCATCGCGGCCGGTGGTAAAGATAATGGCGAGCCCGCTATTCGCTCACATTATCATTCGAATTATTACGCCGCCTATATCATCGATCCGGATGGCCATAATATCGAAGCGGTTTGTCATGCTGCTTGATTGTTTTCGGTCCAGCCATACTATATAGATACTTCGCACCACGATGACAAGCATTTCTGTCATGATAGCAATCATGATCACGGCTTTGGCTCAATGTGCTTTAGGTATAGCCATTTATTATCGAGTAGCATTCTAAAATCTGGAGAGTTTTCAATAGCGATATCTAGAACTTGCCGGTACGCATAAACAACAACGATAAGTCTTCTTGGCTCATGCAGGGGCTGCGATTGAAAGTGCGTACTCTGCAATGGTAAACCAACCTTAAGATCACTTATGTTGCCCTCAAGCACTCCTATGCCAGGCATGACATTATGAATAGCTTTATTTCCCGCACCAAATGAATTGGGGCACGTTGTTGAGAAATAATATTGACTATTGATCCAATGCGCCACTATGGCTGGTGCTGATAATATTGAGGAAAGAATAGACCCACTCTGATCAAGCTCAGGATCATACGAATGCAGAAACGCCCTACGCTCTAAATCTTGATCTCGCGTTAGCTCCCTTCGGCCAATAATGATACATGCATTATTGATCAACCCTAATTCAGGAATCAGTTCAGACCAGTTTTTTTCTCTTTCACTTAGTGAACTGCATCCTGGCAACGATTTAAATTTTTCTTTTCTTAAATTTTTTGCAGCTCGGTTAATCAATGTCGCCAAATCATTGGGTATTTCACCTTTAAGAAGCTCTAAGCGATCATTAGTTGTATGATGAGAGGCTGGTATGAAGCGGGTATTATTAGGAATAGCGATACCAGCCTCTTGAAGCATCTGTCGTATATTTTGACTATTAAGAATATCACACATCACCAGTGCATTTGGGGTGCCCGAATTACCCCCACATGCGCCACAATTCAGTGAGGATATAAATGGGTTATTAATAGTGTCTGTTTGATGCCCGCAAATCATTACGTATGATGAAAAATTATTGACCAGCCCGATAGATGTTAATAGATTACGAGCAGACTGAAACTGCTGCTGTATAGAGAAACTAACACCAATATCCATATCTTTCTTTTTATGAGCTCTGTTTAATTTAGGCTGGATCGTCTTGTATATCATGAAGGGCAAGTACCAAAACCCTATAATTTCAAATAGGGCAAAAGGCGCAGTCATTTGCTGCTTTGTAAAGCTTATTACCTTTTTGAAGTGGGTCACGAGATTACGAATACGACTCACACGTTGCCGCTGAGTCATTACCTCGCTGGCTGAAACCAGCGCAGGCGCTTGGTAATAGATATTATCGCCATCACTCAAGTTAAAAATAGCGCCAAAAAAACCAGCGAAGCCGAACGTTTGAAAATTTTTATTGGCCTCGAGGTGTCTTCTAAAACCCTCTGAACGTGTATCAATACAAAAAATAAATTGTGCATCATAGCAAGTTTTTTCTCTGGTAAAATTTACATTACACTTTAACTCTAACTTTTTCATATAGTGCAACTCAAAAGCAGTTTGCCAGATATATCTCTGCTGTAAGTTTTTTTTGTGATTTGAATCAAGCTCATCGATTATAATATTCGAATAATAGATTTTTTCTTCCATGGCAATCATGTATTCATAAGTAAGCCAAAACAAAAGAATTAACGAACAGGTATCTTTTCCTGGCACCCATGAATTATTAGGGTGATGGTTTCGCCAGTTCATAAAGCTAGCCCAGCCATATACCTGCAAATATATATTCTTTAAATACGTAACACTCTCCGTTTGAGGAATATGTAGTGCCTTGAGCAAGAATACAATTGCTTCTTTCAAAGGCATTGATTGGATGTGATGCAACTCAGTGTGCGCAATACCATTTTCTTTGTACCAAAAATCCAATAGTGACATATTTTTGTATTGCATCAATCCAAAATAATTCTTCAGTAGACTATAAATACGTTGCTTTATCCATGTATCTGGTTTTTGAAACTGATACTCCTCTAATTGTTGCGAGAGTAAAATATTAGGCCACAATGACTCAATTTGTATGCAAGATTTTTCTACCCATTGGCGCACCTGCTCTTCGTTTAATATACGATTATCTATGAGCTTTATCGCCTGACATATGTCATCATTCGTGATGCAATCGTTGTGATACTGGTCATGATAATAATCCGTTTTCATTAAACTTTGAAACGCCTGCTGACTCACCACATCAAAAAATGATTTATGCCTTAAATTCCATAGCGGATTTGTCGCTATGAAAGCATTCAGCGGCCAATACTGCATTAATACCTCATCGGCAGTATCAATATCTATATTAATGCTTGGCATGCTTGCTCCTCATATCTAAAGATAATTTAATAAAAGGCTGGGGTATATACCATAAACAACATTGAGCGTTGTAGCCAGTATAAAAACCATATGATTTATTTTACTGATAGGACTCGATAATAGTGTGGTGTAATTTTTATTGAAAACATAGAGCTGTAGGCTGTGCATCACGACAATAGCGATCAATACGATTAAACTGATATACATTAAGATAAATAATGGACTCTCACTCATCAGGGCACTGAATAAATAAAATTCAGAAATAAAACTGGCTGTACCAGGTATACCGATAAGCAACAGAAGACTAATAGTAAGGTAAAAAACACGGGTAGGAAGTCGATTAACATTCCTGCTTTCAAATCTTTTAGGCGTTTGTCTTTTGGCTAATAGCCATAGCATTAATAGTGCTGTGCTGATATTGATTAAATGAAAAAGGCCAATTTTCACCATGCAATGGTTGCCGTCAAACCATGCGAGATTAATAAAAGCTAATTCGAATAATATAAGGTATGCAATCAACGATCTAATCGTTAAGCAGCGGTTCGCTGCAATAAGCGCTATTATTCCAACAGCTAAAAAACTAAAAATAAACCAACGCCCCATGCCCGTATAGTCAGGCACTCCACCGCTATTCGATAAGCCAAAATACAACCCAAACAAAACCATACACAGAGTCACCACATAAATAGGAGGAATGATTTTTCGATAGATTGGTGTATTGATAATATTCCCAGCTGCCCTCAAGGGGTTGAGCAAATAACGCCTTAAAAATTCCTCTGTATGGTCTTTGAATTGCATCGTCGCTGTGCTTATTTTCTTCGTCCATAGCAATATTTGCAATAGCGCAAGTGCGAGCAATAGCACCACTTGCACGCTTAACGGTATGGTACCTGTGTACTCATACTGTGGTAATAAGCGTGAAAAAAGATGAAAACAATACAAGTAGCTAAAAAATAAAATACCAATGAATATATAATACAGACCACGCAGCCGCCAACCGGAAAGCGCTATTGAATTTATTTTTAATGCTAATGAAACTAAGGTGAAAAATATAAAGCCATACATAAGCAAGGGAATATGATCAGTCTGATTTTTAAATAACAGTAATCCTATTAAGAAAATGACAGCAACAACCATTGATGATTGCAGAATGGATAGGTATTTAAAAGGCTTATTTTCAGGCTGCTGCTTATCTGTTAGTGTCTCACCAGAATTTAGAAACAAACTAGCCTTATAAAATCCGTGTGATATTAAATGAAATACAGCGGCAGGAAAAGCGCCTAGACTACACTGTGTAAGCATATAACCCATTTGCCCCATCGTTGAATAAGCAAGCTTCTTTTTTGTGTCCGGTTGCTGCTGCATCCAATGAATACTCAAAATAGCACTTAACATACCAATACATAAAATAAGATAGTTAATGCTATGAAATGACGTTAATGAAGAGCTTATTCTGGTCAGTAAAATTCCACCCGCGTTTATCACACCTGCATGCATGAGTGCTGAGACAGGTGTTGGGGTTTCCATCGTATCTATTAACCATATATGAAATGGAAATTGAGCACACTTCGTCATCACGCTAATAAAGATGAGCCCACAAATCAGTTCTGCATATGAGCTCGATTTTATTGCGTTAAAGGATGCTCCGCTACCTGTGTGGTAGGCCAGGATAATCGCGAGCAAAAAACAGCAATCACCAATACGGTTAATGACAAATTTCTTTTTTGCTGCGCGGTTAGCTGCAGAGTCATAATGATAGTGGTTTAACAAGAGATACATATTGATACCAATAAATTGCCAGGCTACAAATGCTGTTAATAAATTTTTGGCCATAACCAATAACAAAACGCTAACTAGAACTAAGTTAAATTGCGATAAGAATCGAACCCTGGTTTTATCACTCTCAAGGTAGGTACATGCATAACGATAGATAAAAAAACCTATGACTAAAATAAAAATCATCATAATCTTAGTCAGCACATCAAATTGAATAGATAAATTCAGGTTGATATGGTTAAAATCTAGCAGTTGCCATGAATAATATATCACTTCTTTCTGATAAAACGAGTATACGGTGATTACAATCATCAATAAGAACATAATCGACTGCGTCAGTATGATGAACTGCTTGTCCTTCTTATATGCAAACATTGGGGCTACGCTAGTAAGAATCAGTAAACCTAAACATGTAATTAATATCATTTTGATGGGACATCATTGTCAATAGATTCAACAGAAGAAAACTCACCCTCTTCAAATAAAGCTAAATGACAAACGGGCCTGAGCTGACCTAATTGAATATAAAAACGATTTATCAGAGTGTTCATGTTGCGAAGGCAGTTGATTGCCTGCTCTTTAATTATCCAGTCATTAACTTCGACGCATACATTAATGCTCTTCTCATCGTCTTGGTTGTTAATCAGGTATGTATAAATAGCCGTCTGGATGCAGCCTGGCAGCGCCCCATCACTACAGGGCAGCATGACACTAACTATCGGATTGTTGCTGTTTATGCATGATAGCTCCGAATCCAGGTATCGATTTCTCAAATCAATAATATAAAGCTTCAATTCCAGCCTCTTTTTGTCTGTTTTATACTTGCAATTATCCTAACAAATCACTATCATTTGTAAAATTTATTATTATTATCGTTGTTATCACTAAAAAATGATGAAAATAACACTGCATCAACTCAATGTCTTACAAGCGGTTAAAACTCACCGCTCAATTACTGCTGCCGCACAAACACTGCACATCACACAGCCAGCTGTTTCAAATATCCTCAAGCAATTAGAGCTGAATTATGACTACGCGCTAACAGAAACAGTGGGAAAGAAAGTATATCTCACCGACGCCGGTGAGCACCTAGTCAATGCTGCTGACACTATCAATGAAGCGCTTGAAAAAGCTGCTTCAGACATCAATGCACTGCACGGCAAACTATCCGGCACATTAACCGTTGCCATTGTTTCTACTGCGAAATACTTTGTTCCTAGGTTTCTTGGTGAATTTCAAAAAATTTATCCCGCAATAAAAATAAAGTTAGCGGTTTGTAATCGCTACGACGCCATTGAAATATTAAATAATAATACGAGTGACTTTGTTATCATGAGCCACCCGCCCAAAGGAGCACCAATAATAAAGCAGATTTTTTATGAGGATCGTCTAGTTGTTGTAGCCTCACCAGACATGCAAATCAAAGGCCGACCTAAAAAACTAAAAGATTTGGTGAATGCGGATTGGATCATTCGTGAACCTGGATCAGGAACGCGCATAGTCATGAAGAAATTATTTAAACAGCACAAAATGTCCCCTAATATCACTATGGAGGTTGGTAACAATGAGTCAATAAAGCAATTGATCATGGCGAACATGGGGATATCTATTGTATCAAAGCAAAGTATTGAACTTGAACTTGAGCATCAATTGATAAAAATACTCCCTCTTTCTGATTTCCCCTTAATACACCCGTGGTATCTTGTGATAAACAAAGGCAAGCACATCAATAGAATAACCCGTGAGTTCCTAGAATTTGTAAAACAGAACAGCAACTTCATATCGTGATGTACGGTTTTAGCATAATACCACTGCAAGCTGCGTTTTATACATCCAGAAGACAAAACTTGCATTACAGTGCATATGGCAACTTGCTCTCTACAACCCCTTGATCTTGATCAACACGACCATCACTCGCCTCCGACACCGGAGCGGAAGACCGTGGCAAGCTAAATAACCTACCTTCACCAGCACCTACACCAGCATAACTATTCAACAAACCACCAATAGCCGCAAAACTAAACAAGAGCGTTAAATGACTTTGGCCATTCGTTTTAAGGCTTTCAGTATCCATGACCAACTTAGAGAGCCTTTGTCTCATCTTAGGGGTATCAGTATACTGCTTTCCCCACCGCTTATTCATTGCTTGATCAAACATAGCCACTGCATCGGGTGAAATATTATATTGCAATAGTGGCGCAGTCACTTCACCACTATCAATCATCTTATCTACCGCTTGTTTCAATTCAGCTAAAGCCGCTTGACCCAATGTAGAAAAAACTTGGCTAAACTCAACACGTACCATATCACGAATTTCTTGTGTTAGTTTTTCTACGGTTAGTATACGTGATAACGGATGACCCAATAACGATTGCGCCAACCTACTCAACATACCGCTATAACACGACGGTTTATCCCCCTTAAGATCATCATAATACTCCATCACCGTTTTACCATTAGGTAGCATCTTTGTACGACACTGATCCCAATTATGCGCACGATTAATCAAAGCTAACTGTTTAATATAAAACAGACACCTACTTTCTATCGTGTGACCATCCACTGCTTCAACAGACTCGTCTTTGGCAGCAAGATATAAAGGAGCAATGTATTTTTTCAAATCATCTATTATCGCCGTACGGCCCACGCGCGCATCATCAATATAGACAAACGATGCAACATCTGACATCCAACGATTTGGGCTAGATAACAAACGAAATGCAGTATGATCTTCATGTTGATAATACGCCTGCATCACACGAGCCGTCGCATCCGGCTCTAATCCTTGCAAAAAAACCTGCAACTCACTCCACTCAAATGGCAATGGACGAAGCTTACCATCAAACTCGCACATCGCTGGATTTTTCAAATAGCTTTGCTTTAAATCATTTTTAATAGTATTAATAACGGCATCAATACCACCCAGCATTTGCACTTGAACACCATACTCTAAATTGACATTTTCCAGCATGTTGCGGCCGGCCTTAGATACCGCTCGCATCGAAGACTCCGCATCAGCTGCTATCGCTTTCAAATCACAGGTCTCACCGCTGAGAACATCGACGTAAAAATTATTGGCTTGCGCAATCTCAAATACAGCAGGTACTACAAGTAATGCGCGTGCGGCATACTCATTGCTTACGCTATAAGCCAACAACAATAACTCATTTATTTCTCCATCATTCGACCCATTTTGTACCGCTGCATGTAACATACGATTAACACTAGGGATTTTAATTAAAAAATCGATACAATCATTATCCTTTTCGTCATTACGCCGTATCAAATGACGCAAAATAAAAAATGCTTTTGTCGCCTCTAATCCGTCGACCAAGTCAAACTCACCCAACTCACCGCTGACCCTCAACACCTCTGATTGTCTCTCCCAATCCGCTAGCTTGGATTGCAACCAAGTAGTAGTAAGTCCTGAAAGCTCGCGCACATGCATTTCAGCAAATGCAAATACTTCAGGTAAAACATCAAAAAACTTATCTAAACCACTAACATATTGTCTAAGCGCCAAACCAGAGATCGAAGCCTGCATACCACTTATTAGCGCAGACGCAGGCACATGCACTTTCATCCAATCATATAATGGTATAAGTGCATCCGCATCATCACAATAGTGAGCAGCATCCAAAAAACACCTAAAAAACCCATCAACTGTGCTCAACCTTTCAATCACACGCTTCTGCGTCTCTTCTTTCATCCAACCCCATAGCTCTTCCCTATACTGACAGTCAAAATCATGTTGCAAGCCAAAAAAAGACCTAGCCTTCATGCCTTCCATATAACGACTTGGTGCAATTTCATCCAAATCAGGGAGCTCTTTAAACACACCTATAACATTTTCGGTTAACGTAAGTTCATAAATTCTTTTATCAGCACGTTGGTCGTCAGTCATGAGCTGCC
This sequence comes from Coxiellaceae bacterium, assembly GCA_029212885.1. Classification (GTDB taxonomy): domain Bacteria; phylum Pseudomonadota; class Gammaproteobacteria; order Coxiellales; family Coxiellaceae; genus JARGNX01. Next base: position 55,021 of record JARGPC010000002.1, on the reverse strand, counting down.
ACCAAAAATGCGCCGCCCTGGTATCAAACCTTTCGAACTTTAAGGCATATAAAAAATTGCCTACGGCATTATTTTTGTTCTCTAATGATGCACGCTGATCAGCGTTCATTACCTCCCACAACGCATAAAGCACATCATAATTTGTCACACGTACAGAACTGCCCATAGCCTCAGACGATTCCTGTATAGCATCACAATAATCCTCCGGACACATTACTTGTGATAAAAAAGACATAACCTCTAATTGCGCATTGATAGCGGCAATGCTAAATGCCTCAACTTGCTTATTACGCAACGGCATACAGATGTCGACATCGACTAAAGATCGTAGCCTTTCAATATAAGCGATATCACCTTTTTCTGCAGCTACCACTACACCATGAAATTGATATGCATCAATCGCTTCTGCCTTTTGTTCAGCACTCATCCACGACGATACTGTGTCGAACAGCTCTTCATTAGCAGAATCCGCAGCACCTGCAAAGGCAGCGTATAGAATATCGGTACGTGATCTACGGCCATCAGCTTCATAATTCATCACAGCATATTGGTGATAACTCAAGATTGCTTGCTGTTGCACGGGAGACATATAAGACCACAATATTTTCACTATCGGCAAGCGTATTTGCGATATAGCTAACAACAATGCGTCACGCATAGCGTCAGCATCATGCTGATCAACAATAACGTTTGTTCCATTCAATGTTAAACAGTCTAAATACTCCTTCACTGTTTGCGTATCTTGCTCCATAACGGCATAGGTGAAGTTTTTGTATTTCGATTTTTTCAGGCAATCGTTAATTAACGCATCACCAGCCAATGCACGTAATGCATGCAATAACGTGACCGCACTGTAATCTAACGGTTTTTTACCACACGTACCAACACCTGTATATACCTTATAGTTAGTCAACACGCGAACCAATGCTACTTGCTGTGTCTCATCCATTCTTGGCCACAACCAAGTTACGCTATTAATACACCTTTGCCTGGCCTCTTCCATCTTCTGTATTTGCTCTCGATGACAAAAGGCCTTCTCTATAAATTTTGATTCGATCACAGAAGTAATAACTGTAGGTCGATCAGCAGGATCAATCATTTCCCACAGAGCATTTAATTTATCTTTATCACCGGAGCATACTGACTCAACAAAAATACCAAAGTCGTTACTTTTTACAGCCGCTTTTATTTGACTTGGAACCATCAATCTACACAGCGCCACCAAATCTGAAGCAGTACCCACACGCACCATGCCATGAAAAAATTCATAATAAGGTGCTTTAAACGCATGTGGCTTTTGCGCTGTTGACAAACGCTGCCACAGCATATTCATTACATCCACCTGAGCTTCACAGGCGCTCGCTCTAAACGCTTTGATGCCGTAGGCTTCAATTAAAGTTGGAAATCGATCTAACATGAATTCTAAATGATCGAGCTTGCCCATCTTTGCACATAGCTCTACCGTTGATATATGCCTGTTATAGGGCCACGATCCACACTCATAGTGATGAGCATGACACAACCTACCCTCTGCCGCATCAAAATCACTCGGCGTATCAGATTCAATAAACTCAAATATTTCTTCCGCTACCTCGTACCGAAGCCAACCAACCTTTACTTCACGCATCACAATATACCTTAAGATTATTTGTACTTTATATATTAGTAAAAAGACCTATATTCACTGAAATATAACCATCGGGAATAATAATACCATATGGTCATTTTTAGCTCAAGTTAGATATGCCACTGTCGGTAAGTACGCTGTTTTCAAAGCTCGCTAGAGCTGATATTATTTGTGCATGAAAAATTCCCCATACTATCAAGTGACACGCAAGGTAACGTTTGTTAACGCTAGCGTTAACCTATTACTTGCCGTTGTAAAAATATTAGTTGGCTGGATAGGCTTTTCGCATGCGCTTATTGCCGATGGCTTACATTCACTGTCTGATTTAATTGCTGATGCACTGGTGTTTATTGCCGCAAAAATGGGCAGCCAATCACCCGATGAAGATCACCCCTACGGCCACCGACGGATTGAAACCTTAGGCGCTATTATTATTTCCGTAGTATTAATAACAGTGGGCGCACTGATTGTTCTGGACTCCATTGGTAACCTCAGCCGTGCACAAGTACACCACAAGCCAGACTGGGTGGTCATTGTGGTGGCTATTGGCTCCATCATTATTAACGAAGGCCTCTACCATTACGGCAAATATCACGGTAAAAAAATTAACTCACAACTACTGATCAGCACCGCTTGGCATAACCGCAGCGATGCCATGACATCCGTGATTGTCGTCGTTGCTGTTGTTGGCGCCATGCTGCATGTACAACACCTCGACGTTATTGGCGCGCTAATAATCGGCTTAATGATTTTGTACACCGGCGGCAAAATGATATGGAGCTGTTTCCGCGAGCTGATTGATACCGGCGCTGATGATGCCATGCTGCAACAAATTCGCACAGCGATACACGAAGTATCCGGCGTAGTTGCTGTGCACCAACTGCGCACTCGATCACTTGGTGGTGAGATCTTTGTTGATATTCATATTCAAGTCGATCCACGCATTAGCGTGTCTGAAGGCCATTTTATTGGTGAACAAGTGCACAACCATTTGATTCAGCAAATCGATCACGTCAGTGATGTTACCGTGCATATCGATCCCGAAGATGATGAAACCCAACAACCATGTGAACACTTACCGGATCGGCCCACTTTATTAAACAAACTCAATGATTGCTGGCAAACTTTGCCGGAATATACCGCGATTGAACGCATTATTATTCATTACTATGATGGCAAAATCGATTTGGATATTTACATTAAAAAGCAAGATATCGATCATGATATTCGACAACAATATTTTGATGCACTAACACCATCAATGAGCTTTATTAAACAGATTAATCTTTATCATGCTATTTAAAAACATACAAACGACGTTATCTTTGAATCTATTAACAAGATACCACCCTGCCTTACAAGGCGAACAGCGCAGCCATTTTACTTCATGGCTCGCTTCGTTCCACTACGCTGCGCTTTACTTCCGTAAAATGGCCACCCTGTCCACCTTAGCACCGCAGCACTTCTTAGCAAAGTTTATCATCGATACATGCAGTCAATTACAAAATGGCTCCATTTCACCATGCATTATTTAGGAAACAATTAAGCAATGAAAAAAACCTACCTGTTCTACGATCTCGAAACCAGTGGCCTCAACCCCTGCTTTGATCAAGTGATGCAATTCGCAGCCATCCGCACTGATTTACAATTTAATGAAATCGAGCGCCATGAATTTTTCGTCAAATTAAACCCTGACACCATTGCATCGCCTATCGCACTATCGATTCATCAAGTAGGACTTGATGATATTAAAAATGCTGACAGTGAGCTTGAGGCAATTAAAAAAATCCATGTCATGCTGAATACACCAGGCACGATCAGCGTTGGTTATAATACGCTAGGCTTTGATGATGAGTTTTTACGTTTTTCATTTTACCGCAACCTGTTACCGAGCTATACACACCAATATGCTAACAACTGCAGTCGTATGGATATTTATCCTATCACTGTACTGTATTATTTGTTTGCCAATGATGCAATGCAATGGCCTAAACGCAATGGTCGCACGTCATTAAAGCTCGAAGATATAAACAGCGCTAACAACTTAGCCAGCGGCCAAGCGCATAACGCCTTAGTCGACGTTGAGGTCACCATCGCATTAGCCAAAAAGCTAGCTGAAAAACAAGACATGTGGCAATACGTGCTGGGTTACTTTGAAAAGCAAACTGACTTAACCCGCATTAATCAATTACCAGTGGCATTTTCCACCACACACCCTTTTCATGAAGCAATTGCCGTACAAGGCAGCTTAGGTCATCGTAACAATTTTTGTGCGCCTGTATTGCATATTGGTCAACATAAGCATTATAAAAACCAATCATTATGGTTACGGCTCGATAATGAAGATCTCAGCAAACTCACTCACGATACGATCGCAGAAAAAACATTTGTTATTAAAAAACGTGCTGCAGAGCCGCCGATTATTTTACCTACTAAAGAGCGTTACCTTACACAAATTAATCAAGAGCGTCTCGATCTCGCTAAACACAACCAGCAATTCTTGCATGATAACTCGGAAATATTAGACGCCATTCAACAACACCACCAACACTTCACCTTTGATAAAGTTGAAGGTGCGGACATCGATAGTGAGTTATATCAAATTGATTTCCCTTCCCGTTCTGACACACAATTATGCCAACGTATTCATAAATCCCCTCCAGCGAAATGGGCCCAACTGGCTGAGCAGTTTGATCAACCGGTTTATCAACAACTGGTCAATCGTTTAATAGGACGCCACTTCCCCGAGCATTGCACACCCGATCAAAAACAACAATTTGATCAGTATATAAATGGCATTATTGATGAGGAAATGCATCGCAAAGACTTCCGCGGGCAATTGCAACTTAGCGTCAAAGAAGCCAAGCAGCAGCTTAGCGAGCTATTACAAAAAACCGAACTTAGCGCTCACCAACGTAAGATATTGGAAAACTATCAACAATATTTAATGGACTATACTGTCAACCAGCCGGTATCCTAATAAGAGAGTTATTATGAATAAACACCTTATATTATGCCTAACTTCAACAGCGCTCACCGCGCTGGTTGGCACAAGCTACGCTTATGATGGCTTTAATGACTGCAGCCGTTACACAGGCTTAAACGACAGTCAACGCAGTAGCTATAAACAAAGCAGCATTTGCGTACCTATCGCTAACGTTTCAGGGCAAAACCTTGCTGTGACTTTATTACGATCAGAGAAGCAAGGTGACACTCGCACAATACAGAATGGAAACGCCGGTGAATTCACCCACAGCACGATGGTGCCTCGCGGCACTGCATTTGATATTGTTGTTAAAAATGCCAAAGGCAAAATCGTTTATGATTCGTTGAAAGATGGAGACGCTAAAGCGATTAACCTAATGGGCCTAATGTGCTTAAAAAATAAAGACGCTGTTAAATGCGTACCGTGGGTGGCAATCAAACCGCAAAAGCAAGTGCCGTATCCTGACCCTAAAGCTGATAGCAGCAAAAAACCTGAAGGATTTAATTAATGTGGTATCAAACGCTTCATTAGTGGCACAAAGCACATCAATACCAAGCCTAATACGATAACGCTTATTCCAATGGTTAAAAACAGATGATCATAGAGTTGATTCGACGCATGTAGCGTGGAATGTGAAGGCACAACCACCAAACCCGCCATGCTGGCACCAACCACAGCCGCCAAACCTTGATACAATTGCCAAACCCCCATCATCTCACCTTCCTTGCCTGGCGGTGATAACTTACCTACCATCGAGATACCAATCGGGCCAACAAACAATTCACTGGTAGCAAAAAACGCATAGGTCGCTACCATCCAAAAAAACGGCATTAAATGATTACTACCAAAGACATGTGTGCCTAATACCAACCATAAAAATGCTAACCCCATAATGCATAGTGAAAACGAAAACTTAAACATTAAAGGCAAATCTTTGCCATGAGTACTTAAATACAGCCAAACGCGACTCATGATTAAACCAATCAGAATAATGAAGGTGCCTTCAAAAGCAAAGAACGAAGTAGCTGGCATAGTGATACCAAACACATGCCGATCGACGTTTTGCGAAATAAATACCGACAGCAACGAAGGCTCTAAATTATACAGCGACCAAAAAGCAATCGATACAATCACTAAGATCATAAACGCAATAATTTTATAGCGCTTTTGTTTATCTTTATATGAAAAGGCCAACCACAACACAGCTACCAGCGCAATAATACATAAGGCATACATAATCCAGTCGTTCACCAGCGTGTATTTTAGTAATAATGCACCGATAGGAATACCCACCACCATCGTCGCTATCAAAACGGTTAATGATTTTGCAGTAGAAAACGAGTGATAGAATATGCGCTTGCTGTGGAACTGCATCGAGCGGATTTTGTAAAAGTACAACAACATACCTATAAACACTACAACCGCATCGAGCGCCATTTCCATATTGAAATTAAACCGCGTTGCCACATACCCGCCTAAGGCAATACCAATCACCGCACCGAGATTAAATGATAAATAAAAATAGGTAAAACCACTTTCACGCTTAGTATCATGCTTGGCATAACCGTAATCAACCAAACACCATAACGCCGGCGTAAACAAAGCATTACCGACAACAAACATCGATAAGCCAATACGGTTTAACCACACATCTGGGCATGCCAAACAAATCAGGCCAATCACTATAACAACGATTCCGACACCGGTTGCTGGCTTATAACCACACTTACTGGACAAGTAGCCGCCAATCAACGGTAAGGTCCACATCATCGAAGCAAACGCACCAAAAATTGCATAAGCCTGCTTTAGTGGCATATGCTCAGCCATGTGTAGATGCAAAACGAGTGAAGCCAATAAGCTACCGAAGCTAAACATAAAAAAGGAAAAAATAACGGCGAACCACCACAAACTCGTGGGATGCTTATGGTTATGCTTTTTTTTCGTCATCGCAATTCCTTTGCTTTGCGCCTTTTAATAGGTTACTTTTTGGCGAATGTAATTTGGCTCTAGCGCTAGCGCTGATACTGCATAACCTTTAGTCAACCCATTATCAGCCAGTGATAGTAACGATTTTGCTTCTGGGTACAACGCGCCACCTTCAGCGCTTAATGTGCAGTTATCTGGTGTTTTTATCTGATCAGCATAAGCCGCCCATGCATTACCAACCAATTGCCACTCACCTTCTTGTTGGCATTGCCAAGCACCTGGTGCCTTCAATTGATCCTCTGCAATCGGCTGCATCACACCATCATTGAGGGTGAAAAAATTGCAATAGATCTCATCCATGCGCGCATCCCATGCGGCAACTACTTGCTCATAACCCAAACGTTCATACGCGGTTTGCGCCAATATCTGTAACGTTGAAACCCCTAAAACAGGCTTTTGGCAGGCATACGCTAGACCTTGCGCTACCGATACCGCTAAACGCACCCCCATAAAACTACCGGGGCCAATGCCACAAGCAATCAAATCCAAATCATCAAAACCCAAACCATCGCGCGACAATAACTCATCAATGGTTGGTAATAATAGTTGCGAATGCTGACGTGGCGCTATTTGATGACAGTCCAATTGCAAATCACCCACCTGCAATGCAACAGAACACGCATTAGTGGCAGTATCAAAGGCGATGATATTCGACATTAACGAATTTCTCGTGGGGCGACAGCACGTACACTGATATTAGTATCATCAAGACCAACATAACCCGTACTGTTTACACCATAATAGGTAAAGCCATGGCGCCATACTGGGTTGTAGTTAAAGAATAATGTGCCCTCTTGATCAGAGACTTTATAACGACTCGGATCAAACGATAACACCTGTGCGTTATAACACACAGTAAGATTCGCCTGCGTTGCTTTTTCAACGGCAATCAATGGCACTTGACGACACTGGCCTTGGCGCAAGAAAAATTTAGTGGTGTAAAAACGGTATGAATCAAAACTAGGTGGCATCTTAGCCGTTCCACCATCGAGCTTAACACTGATCTTAGTGGCACCTGGTTGATATTGGCGATGACGCTGAAAGCGCTTAATTTGGCGATAGTGATCGCGGTATTCACGTTGTTGCTTAGGATTTAACTGGTTCCATTGTTGCTGGCTCAGCCCCATATCTCCTCGAGAGACACAACCAGTTAAAAGAGCTGCAGTTAAAACGCCGACCATTGGCAAAAATTTCACGTTTCTCTCCAATATCAAGTGTTACAAAGCGCCGCTGCATGCTACTCTAAGCACCAAATCGACAGCAGGCGGGAATCGATGACAGCTGATATTATCAACCATCTAGAGACTGAAATCTATACTGTTACACAATTTAACCACGACAGTCGTGTATTGCTGGAAAAAACATTTGGTCAGATTTGGATTACCGGTGAAATATCAAATCTCGCTCGTCCCGCATCTGGTCATTTATATTTCACCTTAAAAGACGGTAAAGCCGCTGTACGTTGTGCATTATTTCGCAATAGTCGCCGCAATACGCCACCCGATTTAGACAATGGCCAACAAGTAATCGCTAACGCACGTGTTAGCTTATATGAACCACGCGGTGATTTTCAGCTCATCGTGAATAGCCTGGAACCTGCAGGCTTGGGTTTATTACAGAAAAAATTTGAACAATTAAAAAAACAATTATTAGCTGAAGGCTTATTTGAACCCGAGCGCAAAAAAGACATTCCCAGTGCACCGCAAACGATTGGCATTGTCACCTCTTCGAATGGTGCAGCCATACACGATGCATTAAAAGTGCTCAAGCGCCGACACACCAATACTAAGGTCATTATTTACCCCAGCTTGGTTCAAGGCGAACAAGCTGCTGACAATATTTGTCGCATGATTGAGTTGGCCAATCAGCGCAATGAATGCGATGTTTTATTAGTCACCCGCGGTGGTGGCTCACTGGAAGATTTGTGGTGTTTTAATGAAGAATCGGTAGCGCGTGCTATTGCTGCTAGTGAATTACCCATTGTTTCTGCAGTCGGTCATGAGGTTGACTTTACTATTGCCGATTTTGTCGCTGATATGCGCGCGGCAACACCATCGGCGGCGGCAGAATTACTTAGCCCTGACCAGGCGGCATTAAAACAGCAATTAGCTCAAGCGCAGCGTAAGTTAGGCTATTTATTACAACAGCAATTAGTACACAAAAAATTATTACTGGATAAATTAAAAGCGAGACTGCCGCGGCCAGATGCTTTACTGCAGCAGCAAATCCAAACCGTTGATCATTTGCAATTGCGCATGCAACAAGCGATGCAGCAAAGCGTTCACGATCTTAAACAACGCTTGGCTTATAACAGTGGTTTATTAAATTCGCTAAGCCCATTGAATACCTTGTCGCGTGGATATGCGATTTTATCGCAAGATGATAAGGCGATTAGTTCAGTCAAAGATGTTAACAAAAAACAGCCTTTGAAAGCACGCTTACATGACGGCGAGTTATCACTAGAAATCAAGAGTTAAAAACTCATAGCGGAAGGATATAAAAAATGCAGCTACTACACACTATGTTACGTGTAAGAGATTTAGAAAAATCATTACACTTTTATACAGAAATATTAGGCATGAAACTATTGCGTAAGAAAGATTATCCTGGTGGCAAATTTACATTAGCGTTTGTTGGTTACGGTGACGAAAAAGATAACACCGTTATTGAGCTAACCCACAACTGGGATACCGACCATTATAATATGGGTGATGCCTTTGGTCATATTGCAATTAAAGTCGATGATGTGGCTGCGATGTGCGAACACGTACGCGAAGCGGGTGGCAATGTAGTACGTGAAGCGGGCCCGATGAAGCACGGCACGACTATTTTGGCTTTTATCGACGACCCTGACGGCTACAAAATAGAATTATTGCAATGACGGTAAGTCACTGGTCAGGCAGGGCCAAATATTTGATTCAGATAATAATCTAAAGCTTCATCAGCAGCCGCTGGTGCAACCACAGACCCACTGCCGTCTGGTTTAGCTGGCTGAGCATATAGACCACGCCCTGCCATTAATTCAGCCGGTGATACTGGCACCAAAGTAATCGGCATAACAACAGCAGGTGAATATACAGGTGCTGCTGGCGCCGCTCGTTTACTTCGAATTGTTTGAGAGATAGCATCAATCGCATCGGATGCACCAGGTATCAAGATTGAAAACTGTATACTCTCTCCGCCTTTATTGCATTTATTAAAACCATAAGCATTTAATTGACGATGCACACTTTTTAAAAGTGGCAATCGGCCATCCTCATATTTGAAAGCATTCAAAAAATCACGCATTGATGCCGCACGCACTATGAGTCTGTCGTCTTGATACGTCACCGCAACACCAGTTTGCGGAGTGATTGCCAGTGACGATAATTTTATTTGAAAGTCGCTCAATTTTTTTGGCATTTAATTTAAATCTCTTTAATTCGTTTATTTACAGAACCACAGCCCTATCAATATCTATATTTCTAGTATAATACCATGCAGCGTCGCCGCCGTCAAGACAAGAAAAAAAACCTGAGACACACCTCACCACTGTTCGCCATGAGAACAATAAATGAAGGTAATTAGCAAAACCAATCAAGTTTCAGCTTATCACTGCTGTAGACTATGGCCGGACTGAGAGCCCGAGATAAGGAAACCAATGATCAAGCTGATTAAATGCGCCACCACGAGTCTTTTACTTTTATGTACGGTTAGCATCACATTTGCTAATGCCGCAGATAATCCCGCCAACTGCCAACCCGAATTAACTGCCGGTGGCAGCCTATCTTATTTATCGGTGCTCGATGCCAATGCTCCCATGCCATGTATGGATATTGGTTGGTGGTATTTTGTTGGCTTAATGCAGGACCAACAAAACAATCAACACAGCTTGCAAGTCAATTTGTTTCGCAAATCACTCGGTGGTTATGGTCCAGCCGGTGCCGGTTCGATTGGCTTTACCTACAACGACAATGGCCAAAATTATTACCTATGGAGCAGCTTCCCCAATGATATTCTAACAACGCTTGGTCAATTTAAAGCAACAACCACTACGAAGCAGAACTTAGATATCGATGTATCCACTAAAAGCATGCACTACCACTTTTATCATGACTCTAAAGACACAGCGCACAGTGTTGGCCAAGTAGGTGCGCGCTACATCCTAGTTGCCCAAGGCAAAGCACGCGTGGGTGTGACACAATTGCAACCACTCGATGGTCATATTGTTGCATTTAACACAACACTTAACCTTGAAGACCAGCGTGGCTTATTACCCGAAGGTCAAAATGGCTATATTGGTACCAAAGATGTCAAAAGCTCATGGGAATTTGGCGCACCTAACTTATCGGTAAAACAATGGTCGATGACGATTATTGATAGTCATCGCAGCTCAAGACTACCGCTGCATTTTAGTGGCAGCACATCACAAAACAACCGTATTTGGTATGACCGACAAGTATTATATAAAAAACAAAGCCAACTAACACACAGTCAAATGATTAGCGGTGATACATTATACCGTGGCACCTGGATGTCGTTTTGTTTAAATCAATCACCACTACAAAACTACTGCGGTGTTGCTGTCGCCTTTTGGCAGAATGGTGTTGCTACTAGTGATATGGATACCGATAAAAATGCTATCGGTGGTTTCCTCAACATTTACACGCCCACCACCGACGGCAATAGTGGTAACCAACTAAACGATATCATACCAACTAATTCAACAAATGGATTTCAGGGCTATCGCATTCAAAACGACCCCAATGCAACCTTTCATTCTGCATTATCAGCCAACGTCTATGATCGTAGTGTTTATCTCACCATTAATCCCAGCTCATCGGCAGGTGCGGTAATGAATGCACAGCGACATAGCACAACGCCTTTGCGCTTAAAGCTAACCACCATTTCACCGTTAACAGAAAATGTGATGTATACCGTTAGCAATGCCTTCTATGAGGGCGCAGCCAATATTTATCTCTGCGATGCTAATAACAATTGCAATACACCGCTTGGCACAGGTTTTGTTGAACAAATGGGATACGGCGAATAAACAGCAGGAGAATTAACAAAATAATCCACGCCGTAATGCATTAGGATCATCCTCATCAGGCATAAGCGTCTCACTGGGTGAACTTTCCGTTAAGTCTGACACTTGTGATTCGGAATCAAATTTACGTAGAGCTCTGGAAGCATAACTAGCACCCATAACAGAGCCCGCCAAAAAACCAAGTCCTGCCCCACCGGCAGCACCAATACCCGGCTCAGTCATCGCACCTCCAGCGATCAAACCAGCCACAGCTCCCACCGCAGCACCACAAGCACCACTAGCAACTGCGGCAAGAATAATAAAGCTTACCCCACCTACTCGAACCCCAACACGGTAACTAGAACGCAGACAACTTCGCATACCCAACCTCTTATTATCGTTATATACAATAATGATTATACGTATGCTTTCTATAGGTATGAAATTGTTATTTTAAATTTTCATCCATTGAAATACTCAATACCTACCCATATAACATAAAAGCTATTTACGTCGAGGCTTTTGACGCTTTGGTCTTGATGTATTTAATTTTATAGACTTAGAACGACCCGAACCTGATTTAGATGCACCCGGCTTACCTGATCTTGGCTTACCTGAAGCAGTTTTAGATGCACCGGGCTTACCCGATCGTGGTTTACCAGAAGCAGTTTTAGATGCACCCGGCTTACCTGATCTCGGTTTACCAGAAGCAGTTTTTGATGCACCCAGCTTACCCGATCGTGGTTTACCAGAAGCTGTTTTTGATGCACCCGGCTTACCTGATCTCGGTTTACCAGAAGCAGTTTTTGATGCACCCGGCTTACCAGATCGTGGTTTACCAGAAGCTGCTTTTGATGCACCCGGCTTACCTGATCTTGGTTTACCCGAAGCAGTTTTTGACGCACCCGGCTTACCCGATCGTGGTTTACCAGAAGCAGTTT
>JARGPC010000002.1:0-42373 GCA_029212885.1 Coxiellaceae bacterium | reverse complement strand
AAGCAGTTTTTGACGCACCCGGCTTACCCGATCGTGGTTTACCAGAAGCAGTTTTTGACGCACCCGGCTTACCCGATCTTGGTTTACCTGACTTCGGCTTATCTGAACGAGAGGCATTCGCACCAGGCTTATTATTACGTCGTGGTGATTTAGATCTGGATGGTCTATTCCCGCCACCCATCTTAATCGGCTCAGCAGGTATTGAAGGATCCGGTTCATAACCAGGCAACACTTCTTGCGGCAACTTGCATTTCAATAAGCGCTCAATGTCACGCAATAAATCTTTCTCATCAACACAAACCAATGAGGTCGCCAAGCCTTCATTCTCCGCACGACCGGTACGACCAATGCGATGCACATAATCTTCCGCTACATTCGGTAAATCAAAATTCACTACATGTGGTAGTTTATCAATATCCAAGCCACGTGCCGCAATATCTGTCGCAATTAATACCCGCACTTTACCTTTTTTGAAATCAGCTAATGCACGTGTTCGCGCCCCTTGGCTTTTATTACCATGTATCGCTGCTGATGTTAAACCATCGGTTTCTAACTGCGTCGCCAAACGGTTGGCACCGTGCTTAGTACGTGTAAACACAAGTACCTGACGCCAATTTTGTGAACCAATTAAAAATGATAACAACTCACGCTTACGTGACTTATCCACCGGGTGGATCATTTGACTCACACGTTCCGCTGTCGCATTGCGCGGTGCCACCTCAATGGTTTCAGGATTATTTAATAAACCAGCAGCTAAGGTTTTTATCTCATTTGAAAACGTGGCAGAAAACAATAAATTCTGGCGCTGCTTAGGTAACAATTTTAAAACACGCTTAATATCATGCACAAAACCCATGTCTAACATACGGTCCGCTTCATCTAATACCAATATTTCGACATGTGATAAATCTATTGCGCGCTGCCCCACCAAATCTAACAAACGACCAGGCGTGGCAATCACAATCTCACTGCCTTTTCTTAAACGTGAAATCTGCGGGTTAATATTCACCCCACCAAACACCGGTGTTGCCTTGAACGGTAAATGCTTACCGTAGGTTTCCACGCTTTCATGCACTTGCGCTGCCAGTTCGCGCGTTGGCGTCAAAATCAGAGCACGCACACAACGCTTAGATGATGGATTGGTCGATAAGCGCTGCAACAATGGCAACGTAAAGCCCGCTGTTTTCCCGGTACCGGTTTGCGCGGCCGCAATAATATCACGACCTTGAATAATGGCTGGAATAGCTTTTTGTTGTACTGGAGTAGCTACGGTATAACCTTGATCTTGAACTGCTGCTAATAACTCTTGTGACAAACCCAATTGCTGAAATGACATACCCGTATACTCCTATTAATAAGGAGCGGATAGTAGCACAAGCCTGGTCAAAATCACATCAAAAACAAGCTATTCCGCATAAATCAATTGCTTATCAAGCCATTAAATAGGATCTAGCAATTCCAGTTAAACAGCTAAAAAACAGATAGCTCAACAAACACATATTAAACAAGAAAATATTTAAAACTACAGTTCTAGTTTAATAGTGCCTTACTATCATTACTTTAACATACATGGAAACAGATAATAAACATACCCATGAGATCATGAATAATGCCGTTTATTGACCAACTAGGAAAACTAGAAGAAATACCCGCCTCAGCTGCCGGCAGTCACCCCATCACCAAAGCAGCAGGCTTGGGAGCCAGCAGAAAAGAGATTTACGCTTTAACAGCTACTTCAGGAAGTGGAACACCTAGCGGCGGAGCGGGCATCAGTGACAGTCCGAGCAGTCACAGCGGCGGCTCAACTGGCTGCGCAACCGATGCTATGAAGGCAAGTTACCAAGAACACCTACAAGATATCATGCTCGAATCAGCCTATATTGAATGCTTAGTGCCAGCACTGGCACGTGAACTGTTTGGTGATGTTATTATCGTTCCAAACAACTATATGCATGTGGACGCAACCGGCAATGCCATGATCCTTTCTCAGTTCACCCCAGGTTTCTCTGAGTTCCTAGCTGAAAAAGAAGTGGTTCGAGGCAATCATCCCAGCCTTTGGGGAAAAACGGGAACACCCTATCCACGCCGCGCTGATTTCGCACTCAATCAACAAGAGGCAGAAAATACTGGCGTATTGTATGTGATGGGCATTGTATTCAACCATTGGGATTTATTAAATTCACAAATGCGTAATTCTGGCCAAGTCACTTTAGCAGACGGCAGCACTAAGCCTTGCGTTATTGACTGGGGCCTGTCTTTACATCAAGCCAGGCGAGGTCGACTATGCGCTGAAGGCACTGTGCACAACCCGTTATTTAAAGAGGGCGTACCATTAACCTATAACTTTGACTCTGACCCGGCATTATATGCTATGGATGAACACAGCATGCCATTTGATGGCGATGTTTATCCATTGATGTCACGATCATTTGTACGTGACCTGTTTGATATGGGTATGACAGAAACCGATACTGGCGATAAAGCGGTTAGAGATGCCATGCTAGCCGGCGCTAAAAAAGCACTCGACGCCGTCAATACAAAGTTATCTACCAACCCGGATATTATTGACCGTACTATTGCCGCATCACGGCGTTTACTCACCGTTGACTCGGCCATATCCTTCGACGAAATGGGCCACCGCTTTAATGCAAGCTACTATGGCTTTGATGGTAAAAAAGAAGATTATAACTTAACGGATATATTATCAAGACGAATAAAAAGCCTGAACATGATAGTTAAACGCCTAGAAGCCGGTGAAACATTAGTCGGCATTGCCGAAGAAGTGCGCGACGATCAAGTAAGGCGACAAACCTTAGGCTGTTAGCAACTATTTTGCGTAGGGATTTTTATCACTGCGCAAACGAATACGTACAGGCACACCCACCAAATCAAACGTCTTACGAAAATAAGTTGAAAGGTAACGCTCATATGAACCCGGCAAATCAGTCAGCTGCTTACCGTGAATCACTATCACCAACGGATGATGCGAACCAATATGCGCATAACGCATCTTAATACGACGACCATTAATCATCGGTGGTTGATGATTTTTAATCGCATCTTCCAAAACCTTAGTTAATTGTGCTGTAGTAATCTCTTTGCTGCCCGAATCATACGCTTCATCTATCGCATGAAACAATTTACCAACACCCGAACCATGCAATGCAGAAATAAAATAACGACGTGCAAAATCTAAAAATGGTAACTTGCGATCAATGGCTTCTTTCACCTGCCCCTTATCGTAATCATCCATACCATCCCATTTGTTTAAGGTAAGAATAATACCCTTTCCCGCTTCCAATACCCAACCCAGCAAACGCATATCTTGCTCGCCAATGCCTTCGCGCGCATCAACCATCACAATCACCACATGCGCATCTTCAATCGCTTTAATGGTCTTAATCACCGAAAACTTTTCAACTTTTTCTGTCACTTTGGTGCGACGTCGCACCCCCGCGGTATCAATCAACATATAACGCTGGCCTTGACGGTCAAAAGGAATAGACACACTGTCTCGTGTCGTACCCGGTCGGTCACATACCACCACACGCTCTTCACCTAAAATACGATTAATCAATGTCGACTTACCAACATTAGGACGACCAATCACCGCCACATGGATACGACCCTTATCATCCTCATGCTCAGTCTCTTCTTCTGGCAACTGCGCCATCACCGCTTCCATCATATCGCCAATACCACGACGATGCGCACTAGCAATAATTTCTGGTTCACCCATCCCTAAACGGTAAAATTCACTACCAGCTATCTCGGCTTCAACACGATCAGACTTATTAACCACCAACGTAACCTTATCCGATAACGGACGTAAACGCTTAGCAATCTCTTCATCAGCCGGCATCAATCCCGCCTTCGCATCAACCATAAATAAAATGTAATCCGCTTCCTGCAATGCCAACTCAACCTGCTGATCAGTTAAATCATCCATTTCACGGTCATGATGCTCACCAATACCACCCGTATCAATCACAACAAAAGAACGCTCATCATACTCACCCTTGCCATACTGCCGGTCACGCGTCACCCCCGGCATATCCGCCACTAACGCATCGCGCGTTTTGGTTAACACATTAAATAATGTCGACTTACCTACATTCGGCCGACCAACAATTGCAATTACCGGTAACATCTTTTTTACACCCTTCTGCTCATTTACTTTGTACTACCAATCCTCAAGAATCCAACACTTCCATATCGTTTATCATTAGGCAACTTACACCCTTCTGCTCATTTACTTTGTACTACCAATCCTCAAGAATCCAACACTTCCATATCGTTTATCATTTGGCAACTTACACCCTTCTGCTCATTTACGTTGTACTACCAATCCTCAAGAATCCAACACTTCCATATCGTTTATCATTAGGCAACTTACACCCTTCTGCTCATTTACTCTGCACTACCAATCCTCAAGAATCCAACCCTGTCATCCCGGCCGAAGAGCCGGGATCCAGTCTTTATGATATGGATTCCTGGTCAAGCCAGGAATGACAGTGCCAAGCCAGGAATGACAGCTTCAACCTATAACGAAGCAATCTTCAACTTCAATAACGGATTATCAACACCCAACTTCGATAAACCCTCTTCAGATTCTTGATACGACTTGCGCGCCTGGTCCTTATCACCCTGTGCCGCATAAATATCACCACGCACATTCTCAATCATCGGCAAATAACTCTTATCATTCACCTTCTTCAAAACCTTTAACGCCGCACCATACTGCTTCTGATAAGTCAAAATCTTCGCCAAACGTAAACGCGCCACTTGCTGCAAACTCTTATTGTTACCCTCGCTCATCACCCAACGGTATGATTGCTCAGCTAACTTATATTGCTTGTTCGATACATCATCACTCGCACTCAAAAATTGCGCTAAACTGGTATAAGACGACTTCGGAAACTGCTTCACCAACTGGTCCAACAACTTACGTCGCTCTGGTTGCGGTTGACCCTGCTTATCCGCTACCAATAATTGCTGATAAATCACCGATGCCTGCGCCGCACGCTTTAACTCAAACTGATGATAATATCGCCAACCATATCCAATCGCTAAACCAACCACCACAGCAATAATGATCGCCTTACCATAACTGTCCCACCAATTTTTAAGAAATTCTTGCTCTTCTCTATTAGTCATATCTGGACGCATTTTTTAGCTCCTTTTGCTCATCAGCCCATTAAAAACGATTCCTCAAGAATCGCACCCTGTCATTCAGCCTTGTCATCCCGGACCACGGGTCCTTGCCCTAGGCAGGCTCGATCAAGGGATCCAGTCTATATGACATGGATTCCTGGTCAAGCCAGGAATGACAGCATCAAACCAAAAATCACGACTGCAATTCACCAATCACAGCAGCCTGATCAATCACCTGCTGCGGCTTATCATCACTTAAATACTTCAACACCACCTGACCAGCCGCCGCTTCATCACCCCCAATCACCAACGCCATACGCGCATTAGCATTATTAGCTTTCTTAAACTGCGCCTTAAAACTACCACCGGTTGCATCCATCACTACCACCAATTGCGGCAACTGATTACGAATAGCTTCAGCAAGCTTTAACCCTTGAGCCTGCGCTGCATCACCCGTCAATACCATATAGACATCACAACCAGCCTCAACTGTTCCAAGCTGCTCTAGCAATAAAACAACGCGATCAAAACCCATCGCAAAACCAATCGCCGGTGTCGGCTTACCACCCAGCTGCTCAACCAACCCATCATAACGACCGCCCGCACAAATCGTACCCTGCGCACCCAAACTGTCCGTTACCCACTCAAAAACGGTATCGCAATAATAATCCAATCCACGCACCAAACGTCGATTGATTTTATAGTCAATGGCTAACGCATCTAAACCAGCACATACCGCATCAAAATGTGCACGCGATTCATCACTCAGCGCATCCATCATCTTAGGTGCCGCCTCAATCAATTCCTGCATCGCCGGATTTTTACTGTCTAAAATACGCAATGGATTACCATGCAAACGACGCAACGAATCTTCATCCAATTGATTTTGATGCTGCTCGAAATACGTCACTAATTGCTGACGATAGGTATCACGACACGCACTGCTGCCCAAAGTGTTTATTTCCAATTGCACCTTGTCTGCTATGCCAAGTTGTTGCCACAAACGATGACTCAATAAAATCACTTCAACATCAATACGCGCATCACGCATACCATAAGCCTCAACACCTAATTGCTGAAACTGGCGATAACGCCCCTTCTGTGGTCGTTCATGCCGAAACATCGGACCCACATACCACAAGCGCTGAATTTGGTTATACAACAACCCCTGCTCAATACCCGCACGCACACATCCGGCCGTGCCTTCCGGCCGCAATGACAAACTGTCACCATTACGGTCATCAAAGGTATACATTTCTTTTTCAACAATGTCAGTCACTTCACCAACACTGCGTTTAAATAACTGAGTTTTTTCCACTACCGGAAAACGAATTTCTTGATACCCGTATTGCGCCACTACGTCACGACATACTTGCTCGAGTCGCTGCCAATAAGGCATCTCAGTAGGTACTAAATCTTTCATGCCACGCACGGCTTCACACTTCGCCATTTCCTATTAACCTTTTACTGTCTTCTGTTGCGGCAAATTAACTGGAAGTACATCACCATTCTTAATCGGTAAGTGCTGTTCTGGTAATGCCAACAACGGTTTGCTATGAATCATTAAGTGCGGCTGATTTTTTTGCCCCTGCCACCACAATGCGACCAACAATAACGAGGTAAGAATAATGCCAGCAGCAATCCAACGCGATACGTGACGGTGTTTTTTACGCTTATGCGAAGAAGGTGACGTCGCCACCACTTGTGACTTAACTTGCTCTGGTTGACGCAATGCCAACTGCTCTTGCGCCCAATCACTTTGTTGAAATTCACCCAACACCTCATCAGCAGGCAAATCCACCATACGCGCATAACCACGCAAATAACCTTTCACATACGTCAACGCATGCGTCTGACGAAAATCATGTGATTCAATGTCGATAACCGTTTGCACACTCAAACGAAGCTCTTTAGCCACATCCGACTGCTCTAACCCTTTTTGTTCACGCGCTTTACGCAAAGTAATACCCACATGACCATCAGTCAATACACGCTCATCAGGTTTTTCTATCACTAGATCATCAGACATTGCACTCTCCTCGTTTAATCACACAGACTATTCAGTAGCCTGTGCGTGTTCATCCTTAATCGGGATTAATCGCCCTGTACGCTGCCAACGCGCATGACGTCCCGTTCTGTCCTTAAAATCTCCGGCCAATTGGCCGCACGCCGCATCGATATCCTCACCGCGCGTACGTCGAATCCAAGTATCCACACCGTGCGATACTAAATATTGCTGAAACATTTTAATCGCTCGGTCAGTTGAACGCTTATAGTTCGCTTGATCAAAGGGATTAAATGGAATCAAATTCATTTTACATGGCACATTCGCCACCAATTTCGCTAATTGCTTGGCATGCTCGATGGTATCGTTAATGCCATCAAGCATCACGTATTCAAACGTCACTTTACGCTTCGATTCAGAGCCATAATACTCACGACAAATTTGCATCAATTGCTTTAATGGGTATTTTTTATTAATCGGTACCAGCTGATTACGCAATTCATCATTCGGCGCATGCAAAGACACCGCCAACGCACAAATCGAATCTTGTTGTAATTGCTTCATGGCAGGGATCACACCCGATGTACTCAAGGTCACACGATACTTCGACAAACCATAAGCTAAATCATCCATCATCAATTGCATTGAATGAAGTACCGGCTGGTAGTTGAGTAAAGGCTCGCCCATCCCCATCATCACCACATTTGTCAGCTTCTGACCTTTGCCTTCTTGCGCTAGAGTATGATAAGCCAACCACACTTGGCTAATGATTTCAGCCAAGCTCAAATTACGATTAAAACCTTGCTTACCGGTCGAACAAAAACTGCAATTCAATGCACAACCGACTTGTGACGATACACATAACGTACCGCGATTCGGTTCAGGTATATAAACCGCTTCAATAATATTGCCATCACTTAAGCGCAATAACCATTTGCGCGTGCCATCACTCGCCACACGATCTAAGGCCACTTCAGGTAATAGTGTTTCAGTCTCCTCAGCTAAACGCTGACGAAACACCTTGCTCAGATTAGTCATTTGATCGAGATCCAACACACCACGCTGATGGATCCATTGGATTAATTGTTGGCTGCGGTATTTGGGTTCACCCAGTGATAACACAAAATCTTGCATGGCAGATAGACCCAAATCAAGTAGATTGACTCGGGTCTTATTGTCCGGGGTTACCCCGGTTATCGTTGAATCTGCCATGCGAAAATCCCCACAAATAGCCTTATGCAGCTACTGTTTCAGGGAAAAAGTAAGCAATTTCTTCACTAGCAGTTTCAGGAGCATCAGAACCATGCACCGCATTAGCGTCGATTGAATCAGCAAAGTCTGCGCGAATCGTGCCAGCAGCCGCTTCAGCTGGGTTAGTAGCACCCATTAGCTCGCGATTCTTAGCAATAGCGCCTTCGCCTTCTAATGCTTGGATCATCACTGGACCTGAAATCATAAACTTAACTAAGTCATTGAAAAAAGGACGTTCTTTATGCACAGCATAAAAACCTTCCGCTTCCGCTTGGCTTAACTGCTTCATTTGTGCCGCTACAATCTTTAAGCCATTGTCTTCAAAACGGCTATAAATCTTGCCAATTACGTTTTTAGCCACAGCATCAGGTTTGATGATGGACAGAGTGCGTTCAATCGCCATAAGTTACCTCTTGGATGGTTCTATATAATAAAGAGGTGAATTGTACAGCCCTCACCGGCAAATTGCTAGGTTAATCCTTAACCAATACCATTGCTTTATGTTTACGATGGAGGTGTTGGCGGCCTTGGATCTTCATCGGAGTGAGCTGGATCTAGATCCACCTGAGCAGGATCTTGAGCACCCCGTAACCCACCACCAAACATCCCACCAGCCGCCACAGGTACAGCAGGATTTAATACCGCTTGAGCCATCGCAGAAGTAACAAAGTTATCACGCCCACCACATACTGCAGCAATAACTTGCTTAGCGCCCTCAACCGTCTGAAGCTGTAAAACCTTAGCTTTAATAGTGCTGTCATCTAAAAGCACATGCCGAACATCTCGATCACCTATAGATACTGTAATAGCAAAAGCGCCAGCTTGACTGGAATCTCTAACAATAAGGTTTTCTGGATAAGTTGGCGCTACAGCAATAGCTTGTGCCTTATCAACACCAGCAAATAAATCGCGGATATTTTGGTGTGCAGCTGCAAGAAGATTCGCCATATCCGCAGTAATCAAACAAGGCTCTGCCTCAACAGAAGCTACTACTGCACCGTGTACTTCCTGCACACGATCTATCACGGCAGCTGCTGTGCTATACATACCTGGATTACCACTAATCGACTCAGAAAGCGTATCATGCTTACATACTCCTGCGGCATCTAAATAAGTAACCACCATACTATCTGCACGCGGTGAATAACGCAGAATAGGACGACCAGGAAATGATCGCGCTAAGAATTCTGCTTGACCTCTGTTTAAGTCTAGACCTCGCACACTAGCATATGCCTTTAACTCTTCATTCACTCTTTGCAGCACGAGCAGAGCTACTTCAGCCGATACGGGCGGCACAGGCACAGCTGGCGCCTCTGCTACTGGTGATACATAAGGTGTAGCAATAAAATCAGGCCCACCAACTGTCACCTGAAACACTTGATCAACTATCGGCAGTGCTTTAGCCTTTTCACAATTTTCAACACCATCATCATATAAATTAAACCGAGTATCACCTGGCATTAAATCTCTACCAGACAACACCGCATGCAAGTGTTGTAGTTGAACATTTTTGCCGTCCAGCGCAAGACCTGGATTATCAAATATATAAGGCCTGTCTTCTGTGGTATTAACATGAGAAATAGCTACCGCACCCTCTTGACCATTGATGATTACTTTATATAGCGTAACTGCCGTATATTCATTAGCAGCATTAACAACCTGCTCCGTATCATTTTCTTGAAACTCAAAACTAACACCACGAGCCTCAATAGCATACTTCATGCACAACAGTTGAAAAAACGGATTATTGTGATGGGTAGCAAATACCAATAGTGGATTATCAGGCGTAAATTCACTTAAAGCCTTAGTAACAAAATCAGCTCGCATATTACCCGCGCCACTTGACCCTTTGGCGAACGCATCAAGCGCAGCCAACCTTTCTGCTACATCTTTAATCGCTAAAAAGCTCTCTATACGTCCATCAGCAAAAGTATGCTCATTGGTTGCTGTTTGATCAAAATCATATGCATTACGTGTCATCAAAACCACCCTAAGTCGTTGTTAAATTTAATTATTATTATGCGCTAATTATATCACAAGCCGATTACCACAAACTTAAGCGAAACGGGATGTCTAACCACAGCAACCGTGTACACAAGCAAGCCAGTTATGTTAGCATTGGTGCCAGATTGAACTGAGCAACTGAACGGAACCTAACCCCATGAAAAGCATCACTTTAAAGCTAATTGGCACTTTAGCAGCCTCAACATTATGCGCATTCAGCTTAGCGGCAAAAGCACCAGCGACCACACCACTCGTTAAGTCCACGCCAAGCAATACACCCCAAGCAGTGGTCAGCAGCCCCGTCGCGGCAGCACCCACCATTACCCCACCTGCTCCGAACATCAATGCCAAAGGCTTTGTGTTAATGGATGCACAAAGCGGCAACATCATCGCGCAAAAAAACATGAACCAACGCATGCAGCCAGCCAGCCTGACTAAGATGATGACCTTATATATAGTTTCAGAAGCCCTGCAATCGGGTCGCATTCACCTTGATGATAAAGTGCGCATTAGCGAACGCGCTTGGCGCACCGGTGGCTCACGCATGTTCGTTAAAGCCGGCAGCTTAGTACCGGTACGTGATCTTATCAAAGGTGTGATTGTCGATTCCGGCAATGATGCCTGCACAGCATTGGCTGAATTCGTCGCCGGCAACGAAGAAATGTTTGCTCAATTAATGAATCAAGCCGCACAACAACTGGGTATGAAAAATACGCATTACGTTGACTCAACTGGCCTACCACGTCCTGAACATTATTCGACCCCACACGACATGGCAATTTTAGCCCGCGCCTTAGTAACCCACTTCCCAGAATACTACGGCTGGTATAAACAAAAATGGTTAACCTATAACAACATCAAGCAACCCAATCGTAACCGCTTATTGTGGCGCGACGCTTCATTTGATGGCATCAAAACCGGCCATACCAAAGCAGCTGGCTTTTGTTTAGTGTCATCAGGCATACGTAATGGCACACGTTTGATCTCCGTTGTTATGGGTGCTAAAACTGAACCAGAGCGCGTGAATGACAGCCAAGCATTATTAAATTACGGCTTTCGCTTCTTTGAAACCCATAAATTATTTAGCGCTAACACCGCCGTAGCTAACCCTCGCGTATGGTTAGGTGAAAATAAAACCACACCAATGGGTTTGCAACATGACTTATACGTCACCATCCCCACCGGCACTTATGCAAGATTAAAGGCTGATATGACATTACAACCCAAGCTCACCGCACCGGTTGCCGCTGGTCAATCCTATGGTCAAGTTGAAGTGACTTTGAATGGTAAAAAATTGAGTGAAGTGCCTTTGGTTGCATTGCAAAACGACCCACGCGGTGGCGTGTGGACACGCATGACTGATCATATTGCGCAGTTTTTTCATAATTGGTTTAAGGCTTAGTCAGGGCCGATGTCCCTCATGGATGAGTAGCCGCATTAAGCTGGGCGATAGCTTCAAGGGGTATAGGGTGCCCATTTTACGGAAGTAAAGCGCAGCGGAGTGGAACGCAGCGAGCCATGAAGTAAAATGGGTACGCTGTGCCCCTTGATAGCAACCACCGCATAATAATTATGCTAATCATCCAGGAGACAATATGAATATTGTATATTTAAACGGCGATTATATCCCCGCCGATCAAGCAAAAATCTCAGTCATGGATCGATCTGTTTTATTTGGTGACTCATTATATGAAGTCATACCTGTCTATGAAGGACAACTCATAGGTGAAGAGCAACACATTGCACGCTTACACCAAGGCGAACAAGCCACTCAAATACCTAGTCCATTAACCACAGAACAATGGCACGATGTGTTTGAACAATTATTGCAACGCAATGACGCGACAAAAAATAACCATATGATATATTTACAAGTCAGTCGTGGCACAGAAGCCAAACGCCTGCATGCCTGGCAAACCGATACACAACCGACGGTGTTTGCCTACGTCAATGAATTACCACCAATTGACATGGAAGCTTACAAAAAAGGCAAAAAAGTAATCAGCCAAATCGATATCCGTCGCGAAACCTGCTTTATTAAATCCACCGCATTACAAGTCAACACCATCATGCAACACCAAGCCAAAGAGACCGGTGCAATTGAAGCCATTTTATTTCGCGATGGTAAGCTAACCGAAGGTAGCGCCAGCAATGTTTTTATCGTAAAAAACAATACAATATTTACTCACCCCGCCAATCAACATATTTTAAATGGCGTTACTCGACGCATCGTGATCAATTGCGCACAACAAAATAACATTGCTGTTGAAGAATGTTTATTAGATAAACAACAAGTGCTCGATGCTGATGAAGTGTGGCTCACCAGCTCAACTAAAGAAATCTGCCCTATCACACAAGTCGACAATCACGTGATTAGCAGTGGAAACGCGGGACCTTTATGGGAAAAAATGATACAATACTACCGTCAAACAATAATGGAAGGTTCTCGTGTCTGATCAAGATGTACAACAACACTCTTCTCCTATACAATTCCCCTGTGACTTTGTGTTAAAGGTGATGGGCAAACAGCAAGATAGCTTTAAACAGGCCGTGTTAAAACATATACAAAAACACTATCCTGATATAAAAGAAAGCGACTTGTCAGAACGCCCTAGCAAGGATGGTAACTATTTAGCATTAACCGTTACCGTGCATGCCGAATCGCAGGATGATTTGGATAAGCTGTATCAAGACCTCAGCAGTGACCCAGAAGTTTTAATGGCGCTGTAAGACTGGATCCCGGATATGGGTCCGGGATGACATGATCGTCATTGCGAGCTACAAAGTAGCGAAGTAATCTAAGAGACCGCTTCGTCGCAAGCTCCTTGCAATGACAGTGTTGATGACAAAAAAAAACGGTGTGATAGCATGGATGCGATCAAACAACAAAATCAAGAATATAAAAAGCTGCTCGCTGAGTTTGAAGCCAAAGTCAAACAACACCAGCAACATATTCAAGCATCAAAACGTGAACTGAATCGCGAAATTGCTAAACTGCGCCAATCACTGTCACAACAAAAACAAATCATCGAAACACTCGAAGGGGAACGTCAATTACTCAAAGCAGCACTAAAAAGCATTCCCGCCGGCATCGTGATTGCCGACAGCAAATCACGGCGTATCATATTCTCTAACAATCAAACCAATAACTTTTGGCCAACCTCCTCACAAGCCAAACAACCCGTTCATCACTTCCACCCCCAAAAAGCCTATCGCAGCAACAACCGCCGCTACAAAGCCAATGACTGGCCCATTATCCGCTCATTACAAAGCGGTGAAGTAGTGGATAAAGAAGAAATCCGTTACGTCAGCCAACACAACGAAACCGCACATATGCAAGTAAGCTCAAGTGCGATATGCAATGACCACGGCAAAAAAATCGCAGCGATTGAAATTTTTAGTGATATCACCAAACGAAAAAAAACTGAACAGTTGCAACGTGAAACCGAAGAAATGCATCGCAACGTATTCGAAACCGCATGGAACGGCATCATCATCTTAAGCCCGAGCGGACAATTCCTCGAATGTAACCCCGCCTTTTTGGAAATGGTCGGTTATAGCAAAAAGGAATTGTATAAACTCAAAGTAAAATACGTCATTCACCCCGACTACCGTGAAATGCTTAACCACTTTAAAGAAAAGCTGGTGTTAAACACACAAGTCAATGCAGAGATTGCCGTCATTCGTAAAGATGGCCAAGTCATCCCAGTTGAAATTGTCACCGGCTCTGCGTTTTCTTATCACGGCCAGCCTGCGTTACTAACTTTTGCGCGCGACCTTACCGAAAATAAACAAGTCGAAAAACAATTACGTCAACACCAATTGCAGCTAGCCCATGCCGCACGCATGAACACCTTAGGTGAAATGACCGCCGGCATCGCACATGAAATCAATCAACCACTCGGCGCTATCGTTAACTATACCCGCGGCTGCATTCGTCGACTCAATTCAAAAAATGCCGACCCTGACGCATTGATCCCCGCCATCACCGAAGTCAGTAAACAAGCCGAACGTGCCGCACAAATCATATTACGCCTGCGCCGATTCGCCAAAAAAGGTGAAATGAAACAGACTGAAACTGATATCAATGAAGTCGTTCGCGAATCCATTAGCTTCTTACAACCAGAAATCAGCCAACACGATATTATCTTGCGTAAAAAAATGTCTCGCACCTTAGTCACCATCCAAGCTGATAAAATTCAATTGGAACAAGTGGTAGTAAATGTGATTAAAAATGCAATTGATGCGCTGTCCACGTTCGACACTGACCAGCGTCGTATCTATATCCAAACCAGCATGCCAAATGAAGCCGACATTGAAATTTTAATTCATGACTTCGGTCCCGGCTTTAAAAATGACGAACTCAGCCATATCTTCCAACCATTCTTCACAACTAAAGAAGAAGGCTTGGGCGTTGGCCTCGCCATTAGCCAAACCATTATTGAAGCGCACGGTGGTCGCATTACCGCCACACCACCACCCAAAGAAGGCGCTTGCTTTCGAATTACTTTACCCATAAACAACGAACCAAACTGAGGACAAAACTATGAGCAATGACGCCATTATCCACGTAGTCGACGATGACACCGCCATGTGTGAATCTTTGCGCTGGCTTATTGAATCAGTCGGTTTTCAAGTAAAAATCTATCCGGGCGCCAAAGCCTTCCTAGATAATTACGAAGACATTGGTCACGGCTGTTTATTACTCGATGTGCGTATGCCTGAAATGAGCGGCTTAGAACTGCAAGAACAATTAAATAAATGCCATATCGAAATCCCAATTATCTTTATCACTGGTCACGGCGATGTGCCGATGGCTGTGCGCGCCATGAAAGCCGGCGCGTTAGAGTTCTTAAACAAACCGTTTAATGACCAAGAGCTACTCGACTGCATTAACCGTGCGATTGAATACGACTCTCAACGCCGCCAATCCTCTACCGAACGCAATTATATTATGGAACGCCTCGAACAACTAACAACGCGCGAAAGACAAGTGCTAAAAGAGTTAGTCACCGGCAAACTGAATAAGGTAATTGCCGCTGATTTAGAGTTATCGATCAAAACCATCGAACTACATCGTTCAAATATTATGCGTAAATTACAGTCACGCAGTTTGGCTCAGATTATTTCGATGATTTATGCCCACGATATCCATCTAGAAACTATCGAATAGCAGCGTACGTTAATTTCATTACGCTCTTTTCGATGCTCACTAACTGATCATTTTGCGCGATTAAGCGCATTATTTCATCAATTTATTTGACATGCCTGATTAAAAGTTTACCATTGCTTCTTTTATAAACATACGAAAGAGGAAACGTTATGATATCAAGACGTGTCATGTTAGGTGTAGTAGGAAGTGCAGCTATTTTATTATCGATGGAAGCCGTTGCCGGTGGTGTTGAAGCGCCTGCAAACGACAACGTACTATCAGGCCTATACATCGGTGGTAACGTTGGTTACGGTAAAACCAATGAAACCATTACTGATGCTGGCGTTGAGCTAAGCACAAAGAACAAAGGTTTTGTTTGGGGTGCCGATGCAGGTTACGAATTCACTAAAAACTGGGCAGTTGAAGCGGGTTACACTCAAATGCCTAACGTTAAAGTAGATGCAGGTACTGCACAAAATCAAAACCGTATCTTTGATATCGTGGCTAAAGGTATCTACCCTTTCAACGACAAATTTAACGTATTTGGTAAATTAGGTGCGGCTTACACACACACTCACACCACTGACTTATTGATCAATGGCAACCAATCATCAGGTGCAATCGTTCCTTACTTTGGTGCTGGTGTTGGTTACAACCTAACTCAAAACGTATCATTAAACGTACAAGGTTTCGCTACTACTAAACGTGGTAACGTCGTACCTGCTATGTACGGTGCAACTGCTGGTTTGCAATATAACTTCTAAGTAGCACTTACGTTTTACGGGGCGGCTACCGGTCGCCCTTTTTCTACTTCTTGCCAGCCAGCCTCATCAAGCACAGCCCTTGTTTTAGTGCCCGCATACAGCCGATCATCAATGGTATACTGTAACGCATTTCGAAATGCTTCAGCGGCTTTAGCATTATTAGCTATAACCGGCAAATTTAAACAAGCTAACTCAGCCCTCACCAAACCATGACGCACCTGCCCCACCACATTACTGTAGGCAATAATTTTTTGTTGCTGACGCAATAAATCCAACACAAACTTAGCGTTAAATGAATCTTCGCCCCAATCGCCCACAGATAATGCACGATTTAATTCTCGCGTTAAGGCGTCGCCTGAGTCACTGGCTTGCAAACGCCCATAATCTGCGTGCACTCTGTGAGTTGCTTTACCACCATAGTAACTATTAAATAATCTATACGCGCCAGCAATTAAACCGGTATTCGCTCTTTCATGACGCTGCATATGCTTATAATACACCTTTATGATGGCTTGCTTATTAGTGACTTGTTGCAATCGAGTTATCGTCATTTCAATTAACG
Source organism: Coxiellaceae bacterium (assembly GCA_029212885.1). Lineage (GTDB taxonomy): Bacteria > Pseudomonadota > Gammaproteobacteria > Coxiellales > Coxiellaceae > JARGNX01. Next base: position 25,481 of record JARGPC010000002.1, on the reverse strand, counting down.
CAGCCAATAATTCAGCTGGTGTAGCCCTTTTCGATACCAATACAAATTCAGCTTCTTCTGGTCGATAAAATATACTAGCGACGCCCCACCTGCCACCGGCTAGTGTCGGCTTGATATTTCCTGTTAAATATTGGCAACGACGCAAATTATGTATGCCCTTGGAAAAGTGTTCCGTCATATGCAGTAAATCCGTATTTAGGCCATCGGTTAACTGCAACTCCGTAGTACTTCTTTTCGCTGATACCTGGCCACTCTTATTCACACGCTTACCACACACATCCAATACGTCTCTTAGCGTGTTATCAGACAACACGACAAATTTATCTATATCCTCAGGGCTAATGTCTTGTTGAGCCCTCTCTTCTGTTTTTAATTTTTTCTTTGCCAAATTAAATAACGGTGTATAGTGCTCATGATATACCTGACGAATTGTTAGTAATGCATCAAAAGTTTTATCGATTAATCGGATCGCCAAAGGATCTTTTTGAGCATTGTCCCGTAACTGTGGCATACCTTGAATCAAACGCTCTAAATGATAAATACCTTCTTCAAAACTTTTTTTGGCAATATTACAACCCATCACCCAGTAATGTTGCCTAGCCAAATCCATGTTAGTAGCATGAGTCGCCCAACGCGGCTTTAAATTGTCAGCATACAACTCCATGCGACTACACAACGTTCTGACTTTGGCTTTATCTAAGGCATACCACCAACGATTATAACCAGGGCTCTGTACTAACGCCTTAAACAAAGCCAAGCGTCGACTAGAAAAATGCTGATGCAGTCGCTCAGCTAACCCCTTCGATTTATCACACTCTGGCATATGACGCATAATATCTTTGTGCCAATCACTATCATCAGTTAATGCAATTTGTGCCCAGGCATCGAAGACCTGCTCTTGAAAAAGCTTATCATCCTTAAGTGCTTTCATCGCCTCAACAACATCTTTCGAGTAACAATTTGCACTAGCAATGGTGCGATATATCGTTGGCCAATACCACGGATTTTGGTGCCTCAAATCAGGGAAGTTCTCGATATCCTCAAGGTGTATTTTATACGTTTTATGCGCATCAGCATGAACCGCCATACCCAATGCCTTCCGCGGCCCAGCCAAATCATCTTGACCAACCACACCAAAAGCACTGCGATCAAAGTCAATACGAACCACGCGGTAACTCTTAACAACCTCGCTTGAGGCTAAAGTCTCTTCATCGTAAACAACAGCAAAGTTACCACGATGAGCATCTTCTTCCTCAAAAAAATACGACAATGCTAATGCTCTACCCAAACCGGCATACACCAAAAATTTTATTTGCTGCTGTAACGGTGTCAATAGCGCGAACTCAGCTGCATCAACACCATGCACCCGCTGCAAATAGGCACACTTTTCTTCAGACAAAACCGTGGCAGCATCTAGAAACCCGGTTAAATCCTCAAAGTTTGAAAACAATTTCACTGCACACCGCGACGACCCACTAGCAACCGGTGATGCAACACTCGCTGGTGACTCAAGCGAGCCCACTGAAGCCGTCACACTGGATGCATCGGAAGCCGTATCGGTCGACGCCGTTCTATGACTGTTTGCCTCATATAGTGCTCTGGATTTTGGAATGATCTGTGAATCAAAACGGCGATGCATTTGTGTCAGTGCCGCCTCCACCACGGCCCCCCAAGAAAAATGCAATGTTTTATTCAACCAGGGATTAATCGGCTTACCTGACACATTAGGCACTTTATAACTCACCGATGTCGCATGACCTGAAGACCTAATAGTCGGCGGCGTATGCTCTAACATGGCTCGCGTTTTACACTCAGCCTCCGCCTCATCACGCGATGCTTTAAAACGAGAACTCAATTTTGCGCCTTCTGGTAGCGCTCGCGACATAGCTACACCCACTAAATGACAATAAAAGCATGATTTTTGCTTACCCTCAAACAGTAAACCGTAGTGAAAAAGTATTGTCAACCCACCTCACCATTAAGGTAAACACCCTATATATCCCCCCTAAAACCCTTAACCATATTGCTTAGGTAGTCTAGGGTTTTTCTATAACAGTACTCGCATAAGTCCGTATTTTCACCAGTGACTATTCCTAGTAGTGTAGATAGTTCCCCCGACATGGATTTTGAGGACCGAAAAATGGAAAATCGCCGCTTACTGATCTTGACTAACAACCTCCCTAAAGACCAAACAATCCAAATTTCTTCAGTCATAAAATCAATTGAGCAGATGACCAATGTCAATCAAATTGACTTATTACATGTGAAGCCTTTTGTAGCCGCTCACTGCTTTGCATTACCATCAATGGTTGCATTTTTAGAACAATGCCACCAAACAGCTGAAGAAAACTTAAGCTTCTGGGGAGAGCTACTAGACGTCAATAGCAGTCATCAATGGACTAGCAATGGCAGCATTCGCCAAGAAATCAATTTATTCTCACAGCGTTATCACACCGATTATGTGTTAGCCAGCAATCAAGTCAAACAACACTTCGCACCGAAGCTACTGTTTAGTGGCCGCCAACACACCTCACTGATTCGCGCTTTTGGTAATTTAAATTTCTACACCACCAGCGATGAAGCCTACGAAGATCATTGGCAACATCCGATGGCTCAAGCGGTTTAACTAAAGTTGCAAACAAACTAGATCCGTAAGCCTGTTTGAGCGACACAGGAGAGGGAACCTTCGTGCGCGCAGCGCTAGCGAGCACACCAAGGTTGCCCGCAGGGGCGACGCCCATCAATAGATCGATTGAGTACCCACGGATTTAGCGGCTTGATAGCACACCCAATGCAATGGCATAATCGCGTCATGAATAGACTAAAATGTGACATTATTGAGTTCGATGAATTGCAACCCTACGAGCCATGCTGGCAAAAAATGCGGCAATTTTGCCAGCAAGCCACTGATGAAACTGTTGATCAATTGTGGCTAATGCAGCACCAACCCATATTTACTCAAGGCAAAGCAGGAAAAGCCGAGCACATCCTAAACGCACATAATATACCTGTTGTTCAAACCGATCGCGGCGGACAAGTGACCTATCACGGGCCCGGCCAACTGATGATCTACACCCTATTGAATGTAGATCGGCTGCAACTGAATACCCGCCAGCTGGTGCGCAAGATGGAAAACCTGGTAATAGAACACCTTGCTGAATGGGGTATCGAAGCACAAAACAACCCTGAGGCTCCAGGCGTGTATGTCGGTGATGCCAAAATCGCCTCTATTGGCCTGCGAATCAGCCGCGGGCACTGTTATCATGGCATGGCGCTGAATGTTGATATGGATCTCACCCCCTTCCAATGGATCAATCCCTGCGGTTATAAAAACCAAGCCATTACGCAAATCAGGGACTATGTACCAGATGTCACTATGACTCAGGTTAAGACGAAAATTATTCATACTTTTTGTCAGAATTTCGGATATAATTGCGGCAATTAATAAAGTGTAAAAGGCAAACACTATGGCTATTAGCAGTAATAAGGTCGATCCATTAAAGAAATCACGCGGCGCTGATAAGCTGTCCCGCATACCGGTCAAAATAGAAACCACCACTGAAACGCTGCGTAAGCCTGACTGGTTACGCATTAAGCTGACTCACAGTGACAAGGTCAATAAGCTCAAATCGCTGTTACGTGAAAATAAAATGGTCACCGTCTGTGAAGAAGCCGCCTGCCCTAACCTCAATGAATGCTTTAGCGGTGGCACAGCTACCTTTATGATTATGGGCGATAAATGCACACGTCGTTGCAGCTTTTGTGATGTAGCGCACGGCCGGCCCGACGCTCTAGACCAGGAAGAGCCCGCCAACTTGGCTAAAACCTTAGCATCAATGAAACTAAAATACGTCGTTATCACCTCCGTTGACCGTGATGATCTACGTGATGGAGGATCTAGCCATTATACCGCTTGCATTAAAGCAGCTCGCGCTGCCTGCCCTGATTTAAAAATTGAAGTACTCGTACCTGACTATCGTGGTCGTATGCAAAAAGCACTCGACGCCATGGCTGATGGCTTACCCGATGTGTTTAACCATAATATAGAAACCGTGCCACGCTTATACAAACAAGCACGCCCAGGTTCTGATTATGCTTGGTCATTAAAATTGCTGCAGGAATTCAAACACCAATACCCCGGCATCCCAACAAAATCTGGTATTATGGTCGGCTTAGGTGAAACAGACGAGGAAGTCGAACAAGTGATGCGGGACCTACGCGAACATGAAGTAGATATGATTACTCTTGGTCAATATTTATCACCAAGCCAGCACCATATGCCTGTAGATCGTTTTGTAACACCTCAACAATTCGATCGCTATGCAGAAATAGCCAAAGAAATGGGCTTTAGTAATGTAGCCAGTGGCCCATTAGTGCGTTCATCGTACCATGCTGATCGTCAAGCAGCGGGTGATGAGGTGACATGATCGAACACTGGTTTCATGCCATACTGGCTTACGTTAGCAGCCACCCTTACTGGGGTATCGCTTTTGCCTTTTTAATTTCTTTTGCAGAGTCTTTACCATTAATCGGCACGATCATTCCTGGTTCAGTGACCATGACGGCGGTAGGCACTTTAATTGGCGCTCGCGCATTACCTGCTGCACCGACATTAATATGGGCATCAATCGGCGCCTTTTGCGGTGACGCGATTGGTTACTACCTTGGAAAATACTGTGACAACTTTATTCGCAATATGTGGCCATTTAGCAAACACCCCAAATGGATTCAAAAAGGTGAAGACTACTTTCACTTACACGGTGGCAAAAGCATTATAATTGGTCGCTTTGTTGGTCCCGTGCGCAGCACAATCCCATTAATAGCTGGCTTACTAAAATTAAGTACATTGCGATTTATGGCAGCCGCCATTCCTTCAGCAATTTGCTGGGCACTCGCTTATACCATCCCTGGCATTTTATTAGGTGCTTTATCTCTCGACCTACAACCACATGTCGCCTCTAAATTTATTTTGATCGGCCTAGCCATTATTGTTGTATGCTGGCTTCTGTTTTGGGCCTGCTTCCGTTTAGGTAAATTAACTTTAAATAGCATTAACAACCAGATCCATCGTTTATGGCAGACCATGGCGCAACACAAAAGTAGCTTATACAAAGCGCTGAAACGCAGCCACTACCCTAACGATCATCATCAACTCACCTTATTCATACTAGCGATCATCAGCGTAGCTTTATTTTGCTGGGTATTTATTTCAGTGGTTAATCATGGCTACTTAACTAGTGCTAATAAACCTGTCTTATATTTGCTGCAAAGCATTCATAATCATTCACTATCGCATTTCTTTGTCATATTCACCCTGCTAGGCGATAAGCCGGTCACCCTCGGCTTTGCGCTATTAATGGTATTATGGCTAGCTTCACAAAAACATTACCGTGCAGCCTATTACTTATTTTTTACTACCTTTATTACCGCAGCTTTTATCGGCGGCTTTAAACTGATTTATCATTCAGCGCGCCCCATGGGCATTAACATGGTTGCTAGCAGCTCCTCATTTCCCAGCGGGCATACAGCACTGAGCGTGGTAATCTTAGGCTTTGCAGCTTACCTGGGTACATTACTAGCCAATAAATTTTGGCGTAAATTTGTTTATACCACTTACGTGGTATTAGTCCTATTGGTTGCCTTATCACGCTTATATTTAGGGGCACACTGGTTCTCAGATATACTTGGCAGCTTTACGCTAGGCGGTAGCATTCTATTTATTTCCGTTTTATTGTATCGTCGTCAATTATTTGGCACAGCTCCAACCAAACCCTGGCTAACCGCGATTGCACTGGCATTATTGATCCCCTGGATTACATATGGCGCGTGGCAATTCCAAAAAACACTCAACAATTATCGGCTGAAGTTTGACATTGTTACAACAACCACCAGTCACTGGTGGCAGCAACCCAACAAACACCTGCCTCGCTATCGCAAAAATCGCTTTGGCAAACCTTTCTTACCGTTCAATGTGCAATGGCTATCGGGCTTTAGTGATATACGCTACGCTCTACTTGAAAATGGCTGGAAATTAATTGATAAACCACACAGCTTAAGCTACAACATTAATCGCTTAAAGTCGGAAAAACCTAAAAATCACCTACCCATTGTTCCGATCCTGTATTGTGGACAGCAGCCCCGAGCAACATTCTATCGACCCAGCGACGAAAAAAATCGCATGCTCGAGCTCACCTTATGGTTGGCGCCTGTTAAGTTTTTAAGTAATGATTTACCACTATGGATAGGCACATTAGACTATCACCGTTCTGTCGCGTTTAAAGTACTGCAACTCCACAAACAAATCCACAGCCTGGTACCGAACGATGAAATCAGAAAATTAATGCCTGCGCTAGCACAATATCAATCTAAAATTTTGATGGTGCCACTTACCAAGCAACCACATACGATTAAAAAATTAAAATGGAATGGCCAGATCATAATAATCCGGCCAACTACTCCCACTTAAACATGTTTATAGGTAGATAACACGCAGCGTTGCTATTCCTCTAAAATTACCACCACTGGTATTCTCTAAAACATGCGCAACAGCACCAACTCGTATATCTTGAATTGAACCATTTGTATCAAACTTACCTACGCCATTAGCTTTAATGCTACCACCGTAGTTCCAGCCATCAAGTTTGACTTCATTATTAGGTCCAACAGCAATACCATTTCTCAACGTAACCGATGACTCTACTACCTTTACTAGAATACGCTCATCACGATTACCATTAGCACTGAATTTAGCAACACCAGGGCTTGCAGAATCTACAGTAACATCCCTTTTACCCGACAGCACGCCACCGAAGATTAAATCAGCGTTCTTCTCAACCTTTAGCGGTGACAGTATATATATAGATGCACCAAACTTAGCTTCACCGCCGATAATCGGTTCAGCATAAGCAGATGTCATTGCAAATGTTGCCAAAGCACAACTCATCGACACTAATCGTTTAAAAGTTCTCATAAATACGTCACCCTAAAAGTAGCATTGCCGCTGTAACTGCCATATTCCGTATCAGCAAGAATGTGCGCCACCCCACCTACATCCATATCTTGAAGCGCACCAGAAACATTAAATTGACCTTCACCCGCGCTACTCAAACTTCCACCGTAGTTCCAGTTATCTACAGTAATTTGATTGTTTGCCCCCGATGCACCATTGGCCATCGTAACTGATGTTTCAACAACTGTAGCTAGAATGCGCGCATTACGATCACCTACCGCATTAAATTTTGCCACACCAGCATTTTTCGAATTCACTTTAATATCTTGAGCCGCTCCTAAAACCGCGTCACCAAAATCTAAATCTGCAACTTTAGTCACGTGAATGGCCGAAAATAAATTCAAAGAAACAGTAAAACCTGCTTCCCCCGATGCATCATTTGCATAACTTGATGTAGCTGCTAACGCTGCTAATACAGAACCAATTAACATAGACTTTTTTGAAAAAACCACTAACTCTCTCCCTAAGTAAAAAATAGAAAGCGATTATGCATGCAATGCAATGCCCGGGACAGTGTTATTTCTAGAAATAGTTTACAATGAAAGTCATCACGCGAAATAACTTCGCGTGATGAAAAAAAGAAAATTTACAGAAAATTTTATAAGTAAGTAACACGCAAGGTTGCAGAGCCACTGTAGTTACCGTATTTTGTATCTGCTTTAATATGCGCAACACCACCAACACGAATATTTTGAATGTTTCCATTCACATCAAAATGACCAAGACCTTTACCGTCAACATTACCACCATAGATCCAATTATCTACCATGATTTCATGATTAGGTCCTGAAGTACCGCTCTTGAGTGTAATTGATTTTTGCACTACACCAGCCATAATGCGTGCATTACGATCACCGGTAGCACGAAATTTAGCAACGCCATCATCATTCACATTAACAACAACATTCTTCGCGCCATTAAGCATGACATCACCAAAATCTAAATCTGTTACTTTTTGCACTTCAATTTCTGAAAATAACACCAGACCCACATTAAAATTAACTTGACCGTAATCACCTGAACGACTAGCAAAGGCTGATGTTCCAGCCAATGCCGCTAACGCGCAACTAGCTACCATAAGTTTTTTTGAAAGTTTCATAGCTGTCTCCTCCTTGAGCAATATGAAGATTTTATTATGCGCCTCAAAAGTCTGTATATCAATACTAAACCGTACGTCAACTTATTGACATAAACTTATCGATGCCTATTTATACAATTGAAAGCCACAAGCAATTGTAATACAATCAAAAATTGTGCGTCCTAATAGAGAAATGGAGAGTTCAAATTCGCACCTTATCGCGCTTTTTAGCATGCTCAGCATGCATTTTAACTCCAGTTTCACTGCTAGCAGCCTCACTGACAGATGAAATCAATTACACATTAGAAACAAACCCCGATGTGCTCATTCGTATTCATCAACAATTTCAACAAAAAGAACGCGTTTACCAGAAATTTTCAGAGTTCCTACCAAACGTGAATATCACAGCACTAAAGGGTCCTGAAAACTCACTCAACTTTACTACTGGCCAGGTATGGGCCAGGCAGACCAAAAAGAATACAACCGCCACCCTTGTTGAAAATATATTTAACGGTATGCAGAGCTATTACGGCGTTAAGCAAAATAATGCACAATTAGATTCAGCCAACTCTGAAACAGGTGTCACCTCTGAGGACACTGCTTATGCTGTAGCTGAGGTTTACCTTACCGCACTGGAAAATCAAAAGTTAGTACAGATCGCCAAAGAAAATGTTGCCGTTCATCTGAAGACATTCTCGCTCATAGGCAAACGAACCAACCTCGGCTTAGCAAGCAAATCAGAAAAGGCTTTAACCCGAGGTCGTTATGCTGTCGCTAGGATTAATCAAGATCGTGCCATCAAAACTCAAAAAGATTTTTTGGCGACTTACATTAAAATTGTTGGCAGACCCGCTAAGAATTTACATATACCAAAAAGCAAACTGCCTTACACACGGCTATCAAATGCAGCTGCCATTAAGGTTGCTTTAGCAAACAATCCCGCCATGCAAAAAGCAAGACAAGACATCACTGCCGCTGTTGATGCCTATAAAGCAAGCCGAGGCACGTTTGCACCCAGCGTGGATATTGTACTGTCTCGTGTGCGTGGAGAGAACCTGGGCGGTTTAGCCGGCCCTGAATATACCGACTCCGCTGTCATTGAGGCTTCCTATAATTTCCTTAATGGTGGTAAAGACGTTGCCACTATTAAAGAAAAAGCCTATGCCAGAAGAGAGGCCTACGACCAACTGGAACGCACACATCGCGAAGTCGTTGAACGCATGCGTTTAGCACAGATCGAACTGCATAATGCCCGCATCATCTTGCCAAAATTAAAAACCCATGTTGATAAAACCAGTTACGTACTAAACGCCTACAAGCAACAATATGCAGCAGGAAAAAGAACCTTACTCGATGTATTAAATATTGAAAATGAATTATACCGCGCCAGACAAAACTATATTGCTGGTCTTTATAATTTAAAAACCTCTGAATATTTAGTATTAAACCGCATGGGATTACTAACGACCGCGCTTAAAGTGCATCAGGTTGTCACCAGAAAAATCACCCTACCTTACGTTAAATAATAATCGTGCTAATTGCGTTATTGACATACAGATCCACTCCGCCATCAGCACCACCACTACCACCAACATAATGGGTATAGCTTTCACCTGCAATTTCAACCTGACCATCAGCCATAAATTGATCTACGTTCAGCAACACCGAATCACCCTCATTACCCTTCACGACAACATTACCCGTATCGGTCACCTCGGCTAGTTCATCTCCAGCATAAAAGCCAGCTAAATTAAGCACATTATCACCGCTACCGGTAATATCCAGCACTTCAATTCCGCTGAATTTGCCACCGTGTTCAGAGCTATCTATTGAGTTAATAAAAACACCACTGCCTTCAACCACCAATACATCACCTAAACCAAGCACATCAGACTGCGTACCACCCTCATAGGTGTTATTGCCTTCTTGATCATAAATAAATCTGTCGTCACCTTCTTCGCCCCGCATCTCATCATCACCGGCACCACCAAAAATCGTATCACTACCCGCTCCACCAAAGATGGTATCGTCACCCTCACCACCAGAGAGCCGATCATCACCCAAACCAGCGTAAATAGTATCATCACCTTCATCACCCGATACCGTCATATGAGTACCATTTGCCCCATAAAACACATCATCACCCGCACCAAGTGAGGCGCCGCCTTCATCAAAGGCTCCACCAAGACGTTGCCCAACAGTAACCGTATCGTTACCAGAACCTGTACTAACCCCCCAGAGGGAAGTAACATCTAAATTAATAGTTAAATCAGCACTACTATCATGAGCCCAAATAACAAATGAGTCATACGCACCTGAATCCACATTTACTGTGGTAGCAGATGAATATGTCTCATCAAAAGTTAGAGAACCTTCAGTATAAACTCCGTCACCAGGATACCTACCAACAGTATCGTCTGTATCATTCAGATTAATCGCTTCAACATCGCGTAAGTTATCAGCAGTAAATGTAGTGTTATGATTAATATTTGTAGATAAATTCAGTGTATCTGCACCAGTGCCACCATCTACCCTATCATCAACAGTAAACTCGCTCATAGCCATATTGATGATATCATCACCTGATTCACCAAACATATAATCATTACCGGATCCACCAAAGATGGTATCGTCACCACCACCACCTCTCAAAATATCGTGACCACCCTTACCATAGAGGGTATCGTCACCTTCACCACCCATGAAATCATCATGACCCGCTCCACCGGTTAAGGTATCATCACCCGCACCACTATTGACAATAACATCACTACCGCTCGCTGATATCACATCATCACCTGAGCCGGTTGTAATCCAATTGATAACCGTTGAATCACCAGCACTAATCGTCAAATCAACAACGCTTTCGCCAGCATGTAGCGCAAACCCACTGGTATCTGTGGCATCAATCACCGTCGGACCGAGGTGATAACTGGAATCAATTGTTAAATCATAAAAATTATTATCCAGGCGCATCTGCTCCATATTCGTTATGCCTGCATTGTATACTAACGTCGCAGACCCACCACCAGTTACATTTAAAACATCAAAGCCTTCACCACCATCGATACTGTCTAAGCCGCTACTAAGCTCACCAAGTGAAATTTGAACAACATCATCACCTGCGCCACCAGACATATAATCAAAACCCATTCCACCACCAATTAAGATATCATCACCTTCTCCACCATATAGGAGATCAACACCCATACCACCGAAAAGTGAATCATTGCCTTCACCCCCTCGAAGTGTATTGCGGCCGTCACCACCGTAAATCGTATCGTCTCCAGCTTCACCATGCACAGTGACATCACCATTCATTTGGTCACCCGTATAAAAAACATCATTACCAGCGCCAAGGAAGGCATTCCCATTATTACTACCAGCCTTCAGCTCTGCTGCAACAATCACATCATTACCTGAGCCTGTACTTATTTGGAAAACATTTGTAACCGCGTCAACATGAATTGTAAAATCAGCACTACTAGCAGAAGCATCCAGCGTGAAGTCTCTCATGCCTGAAACCGCCTCTACTGAAATGGCATCTGAATACGTTGAATCAAATGTTAAATCATAATTATTATCATTCGTTGCATATGAATCCACCGCCCCATTCATTGAAATCACTTCAACATTACGTAAGTTATCAGCAGTAAATGTAACCACTCCACCACCCGTTAAGTTCAATGTGTCATGCTCCAAACCACCATCTAAAATATCAGCTCCGGTTATTTCACTCGCAACCATATTAATAATATCATCACCCCTTTCACCATAGACGCGATCGTCACCAGATCCGCCCTCTAATGTATCATTATCTTGACCACCAAATAATCTGTCATCACCAACACCACCTTTTAATACATCATCACCCCAGCTACCGAATAATCTATCATTACCCTCGCCACCAGAAAGGGTATCATTCCCCTTATAACCACCTAATACATCATTGCCGCTACCGCCATCCAACAAGTCATTCCCCCAACCACCAAATAAACTGTCATCACCATCTCTACCATATAATGAATCATGCCCTCGATTACCCCGTAACACGTCCTCACCGGTTCCACCATCTAAAATATCATTACCATGACCACCAAATAATCTATCATTACCGCCACCACCAATTAATCTATCATTCCCGCGATCACCGTGTAATACATCATTGCCGCTACCACCATCTAACAAATCGTTACCATGGCCACCACGCAACAAATCACTACCGCCATAGCCATACATAAAATCATGATTCGATGTACCATATATGGCATTGTCTTCTTCATCACCGTAAATAAAATTGACTTGATTAACCTCAGCTGTAGTACCACCTAAATTTTTTAAGCTATCAGCACCCGAAACACTTATTACTGACCATATACTCATCACAACCTCACCTACATAAACTATGACAGCGTCACATTGACGTTATTATTGATAAATAAATCTACGTCCGCATCAGCACCACTAGCGCCAGGGCTTGCTACATAATGCGCAAAGGTTTCGCCATTGATTTCAACCGTGCCATCTGAGACAAAGGATTCAGCATCCAGTTTTACTTGGTCACCTTCATCACCCTTAATCAGCAAGCTGCCCGTATCAGTAACATGACTCAGCGTTTCATTATCAATCTCACTCATATTAAGCGCATTATCACCAGAGCCTGTTATATCAACAACCTCAACACCCCAAATCTCTGAGTCATTATCCAAGTTAATAGAAACCCCATCACCCTCAACTTTTAATACATCACCGAGACCAAGCGTTTCAGATTGGGTACCACCACTGTAGGTATTACCGTCATCCTCAAAAATCATCGTGTCATCGCCGGCACCACCACGAATATTATCCGCACCTGCGCCACCGACAATGATGTCATCACCACCACCAGCTTGAATAAAGTCCGCACCTCTACCACCATCAATGGTGTCGTCACCACTGCCACCTGAAATCATATCCAGCCCTGTACCACCAAAAATAGTGTCATGCCCCGTCCCGCCAAATATAGTATCACTACCTGTGCCACCATCTAACGTATCATCACCTTCACCACCAAAAATACTATCGCGTCCTCTTCCGCCCTCTATGGTATCAGCTCCCTCATCACCATACAGATGATCCATTTTGTGACTACCCGTAATGACGTCATCACCTGCCTGACCATACACCTCCATTGAATTATTGGCTGTAATCGTATCATCACCTGCGCCGCTATAAACACTACCACCAGCACTGCCCGTATCAATCACATCATCTCCAGAGCCTGTTTGAATATCTGCGGTGCTGTGCTGCCTACCGTCTTCCAAATTAATTGTAAAATCAGCAGCGCTAGCACCTGCATCTATATTAAATATTCCTATGTCTGGTGTTTCAATCGTAATGGGTCCTTCATAGCTGGCATCAAACGTTAAATCATAAGCGCCCTTATCATCAAGCGTCATTACTTCAATATTTTGTAAATTACTCCCTGTAAAAGTGGTAGAACCACCACCAATAATATTCAAAGTATCCTCACCACTACCTCCATCTACATTATTAACAACAGCAAAATCTTTTAAAGTAATATTACCTATATCATTGCCAGAACTAGCATCATACAAACCTTTAAACTTAATCACACTACCCCAGTCGATATTACTGGCGGTAACCCCATTTAATTGAATCGCGCCATCAGACAAGCGATCACCACCGTGATCAATCTTTAAGATAGTGTCTTCACCACTTTGAGTAGCAATCACCGAAAAAGCTTGACCACTAAAGCCTCCACTTTCAGTGAAATGTGCAAACTTACCAAAGCTGCTGAAATCGATTACATCACCTTCAGCCGCATTAAAATCTTTAACCACATCACGCGTATTAGACCACTTCCCAGTGTCACTCACTTTATTCCAAATAAATGTATCAGCACCTTCACCACCGCTTAAAACATCTCTACCTTTGCCGCCATCTATCACATCATCACCAGCACCACCAACCAGAGTATCCCTACCCTTGCCTCCTTCTAATGTATCACTACCATCACCACCATATAAAAGGTCACCATCGCCACCACCTCTGAGCGTATCATCACCTGCTTGCCCCCATAGTTGATCAAATCCATCACCACCTTCAAGAATATCATTACCTCTACCGCCTTCTAAAACATCTATACCTTCACCGCCATATAACTCATCAGCATCTGTTCCACCATCCAAAACATCATTACCTTCACCACCATAGAGAATATCTTTTTGCGCACCACCAAAAAGTTTGTCGTGGCCAGCATCTCCAAATAATTGATCGTCATGATCTCCGCCGTACAATTTGTCATCACCAGCACCACCATGTAATTCATCCAATCCTTCTTCCCCATGCAACGTATCACTCCCCTCATCACCAAACAGCTTATCCTGCCCTACACCACCGCGTAATTCATCATCACCTTTACCGCCGTCTAAACTATCATTCCCTGAACCACCAAATAATTCATCACCACCATCATCACCATATATATCATCATCTCCTGCGCCACCAAATAAATCATCAGCACCACCGCCACCATATAACGTATCATCACCTCCGTGACCTTCTATACGATCATCATAACGACCACCTGATATCACATCATCGCTGGCAAAACCATGCCGTGTATTATCATGCGTAACTTCATACCCTGTATCATCTAATCGACCAGTTGACGCCTCCTCTTCAAGTACACGACTTTCAAGATTGGTAAATGAAAATTTAATCTCACTTAAATCAACACTGTATTTAACTGAACCAGTAGAAAACCACGTTTTAAAAGACCACATACCCATCACAACCTCTCTTACATAACCATTCTATTTACACTTTTATAACATGTTTACAATTACAGTCTAATAAGACACTAAACCACCGTAATTGTTACAGAATTATTAATATACAAATCTACTGTTCCATCAACACCCGTATGACCCACATAATGCACGTAAGTTTCTCCACCAATGTCAACCTGACCATCACCCATAAACTGCTCAGCATCCAATAGCACCGCATCACCCTCATTACCCTTAACAATAAAGTTATCGGTATCTGTTAAATTTTCCAATCTTTCAGCTGCATCAAATGCACTTAAATTTAGCGTGTTATTACCACTGCCTCTTATATCCAGAATCTCTATACCACTCACCGATTCACCAAATAAGTCTGAACTAATTTCACTGCCTTTACCTTCAACTAACAGTACATCACCTAACCCCAGCGTTTCTGACTGGATCCCGCCATCATATTGATTGCCATCGTCTTCATAGATCAAAGTGTCATCACCTGAACCACCAAAAATATAATCAGCGCCTTCACCACCAAAAATAGTATCATCACCAGCGCCACCCTTTAGAATATCAACACCCGCATTTCCATAAAGCGTATCGTCGCCATAGCCGGTAGTAATACGATCAACAGCAGATAGATTATCATGACCATGAACTACAAAATCAGCATGGCTATCACCCGCATATACATTTAGGTTACTAAAAGGATTACTAAAGGAAAATAGACTTTCGTTATAAGCGTCTGTCAGAATCTCTGTCGATCCAATATAAGTTGAATCAAATGTTAAATTAAATGAGCCATTCGTCGACAACACTATGGATTCAACACCACTTAAGTTACTGCCGGTAAAATTTACATTACCCGTTACAAAACTATCACCCTTAATGACGAGCTGATCCATGCCCTCACCACCATCAATTTGATCATAGAAACTAAAGCCAGTATCCCAATAGACTCTACCGATATCATGAATACTAAGATTATTAAATTCATAGCTAAAGGTATCATCACCAGCACCGCCTAACATTTTATTTAGATTATCTGTGCCATAAAAAAGGTCGTCGCCGGCACCACCATCAAAAATATTTTTACCTAAATCATCGTAAAATACATCGTCACCAGCACCACCTCTTAATGTGTCATCACCGTAGCTACCAAATAAACTATCGTCGCCTTCTCCAGCAAATACATTATCATCGCCCCGGCCTGCATCAATTTTATCATCACCTGCACCACCGGTCATTAGATCAACTCCTTCACCACCATAGATAACATCATCGCCTTCACCACCCAAAATTAAATCGTTACCTTGATTTCCATAGAGTGTGTCATTACCTTCTTCACCATAAATGGTATCATCACCCAAACCACCTGATATATAATCCGATCCAGCGCCACCCACCAACCTATCATTACCAGCGTAACCAAACAGTCGATCATTACCAGAACCTGTGATGATTTGATCATCTTCAAAACTATTAAATCCCGCCACATAAAAATTTGCTTGGCTTCGGGATGCATCAAGGTACAGCATCGAATCATTCTGTATCAATTCACCTTGGTTATTAATTATAAATTCATTTTCAGCTATAACAGTTGTAGCACCAGTATAAGTTGCATCAAAAGCTAAGTTATAAGCAGGTGCAAATTCAATTATAAATTCACCTCCCACAGTTATTACTTCTATATTACTTATATTTTCAGTGAATGTGGCGTAACCACGGCCACTTAAACTCAAAGTATCTATACCATCACCACCATCAATAACAGTATCAGCAGTCAAATTGTTAGTGCTCTCAAAATAAAGATCATTACTCATCACAACCTCACCTACATAAACTATGACAGCGTCACATTGACGTTATTATTGATAAATAAATCTACGTCCGCATCAGCACCACTAGCGCCAGGGCTTGCTACATAATGCGCAAAGGTTTCGCCATTGATTTCAACCGTGCCATCTGAGACAAAGGATTCAGCATCCAGTTTTACTTGATCATCCGCATTACCTTTAATCACCATACTGTCTGTATCAGACATCGCTGCAACTTCATCTGCATCTAAACCAGATAAATCCAAAGTGTTACCACCCGAACCGGTAATATCAAGAATCTCAACACCCTGCACATTATCACTGCTTAATGAATCCAAGTTTAAGCTACCGCCTTCAAACATTAAGACATCACCAACACCTAACGTATCACTGGATTGAGAACCACCATAATAAGTATCTTTACCAGATTTATCATAAATTAATGTATCATCACCCTCACCACCAAATATACTATCGCTACCAGAACCACCAAAAATCGTATCATCACCCGAGCCACCGAATAATACATCATCACCTCGACCACCTTTTATGGTGTCCGCACCTTCGCCACCATGTATTTCATCATTACCCTTATCACCACGAAGCACATCATCACCCGTACCACCTTCTAAATAATCGTCTCCTTGGCCACCATACATCCGGTCATTGCCTCCATCACCGTACAACTCATCATTACCAGTATTCCCATTTAAAAAGTCATCACCATCTCCAGCCATTAAGATATCATCACCGGATTGACCTCTGAGCACATCATCCCCTGCACCACCATTTAAAGTGTCATCACCAGCGCCACCAGCTAAAAGGTCATCACCGCCGCCCGTAGTAACGCGGTCATCTCCAGCACCAGCACGTATCGTATTGTCACCATTACCACCACCAAAACCAACTGTGTTTATATTATCGGTTCCTGAGCTGCCTATGATCGTATTATCACCACCTAAATCTATGACTTGATTAGACATCAACCCATGACCACCATGGAGTTGAATATAATCATCTCCCTGCCCTGTCATAATATTATTAACACCCGTACTTCCCGTGATAGAAAGACCAATATCACCGGTAGCTGTCAATTTAAAACTAGCCCTGTCATTTAATACATCCATAGCTGAAGCATCAATAATCGTAGGACCCATGTAGCCAGCATCACTGCTATTATCTAAATGCAAATCAAAAGCCTCTGCGGCAAATGACCCTATCTTCATCACCTCAATGTTAGCCATGTCAAATTTTGGAAAGTGCAACGTTGATACAAAAGAATCAAGCGCATTTTTAGTAAACCCAGAATGAATAACTACCGTGTCTGTACCTGAACCGCCATCTAGAGATACCCCTTCTCCTGGGTTATTACCATACAACCCCAAAATAAAAGTATCATTCCCTGCTTCACCATATACAGCCGCATTAGGTTCGACATAAACCACATCATCACCACTGCCGGCATAAACTAAAGAGCCTGCGTCATAGAAGCTAAATTCTTCATCTTCGTCTGTTCCAAATACTTTAGGTGAATCGCTCATTACAACCTCACTTACTTAACCTTTTCCATACATACTGTTTTAACATGCTTAAATTATAGTAAAAAATAAGCATGATTACATTTATTATCAATGAATTAGATTATCATCTTAATGTTAATAATCGTAAGATTAGCACGGAAATTTACTGCCTATTTTCAAGGCATTAAACCACCGTAATTGTCACTACGTTATTGATATATAGATCCACTGAAGCATCAGCACCACCACCCACATAATGTATGTAAGTATCGCCTCCGATATCTACCTGGCCCTCATTTATAAACTGCTCAGCTCCTAACAACACCGCATCACCTTCGTTACCTTTTACAATAAAGCTATCAGTATCAGTCAATGCATCTAATCGATCAGCTGCATCAAAGGCGCTTAAATTAAGCGTGTTATTACCACTGCCTCTTATATCCAGAATCTCTATACCACTCATCGATTCACCAAACAAATCTGAGCTAATTTCACTGCCTTCGCCTTCAACTAACAGCACATCACCCAGGCCCAATACCTCTGACTGCGTGCCACCATCATATTCATCGTTACTTACTTGATCGTAAATTAATGTATCATCACCGCCACCACCAAAAATAGAATCCGCAGACCGACCACCTTGCAAGGTGTCACTGCGAGCGCCGCCAAGCATAGTGAATTCAGCATCACTAGCAGAAGCATCAATAGTTAATGCACTTTGAAGTGGGTCAGAACCATGAAAATTCCAATTACCATCAATAACAATAGATCCCTCAAAGGTTGAATCAAAGGTTAAATTAACATTGACTGGGTATCTAAAATCAATCCTCTCGACATTATTTATATTGCTACCCAGCACATCATCTACAGAACCTCCATAATAGCGTAATGTATCGCTACCACTGCCACCGTCGATGACAGCACCAAACTCTAATCCAGCATTTAAAACATAAATCATATCGTCGCCTTCACCACCGTGAATGGTATCCTTGCCATGACCCTTAAAACCACGCAAGTCACCATACGATATTACATCATCACCCGCCCCCGCATTAATAACATCATCACCAAGACCACCAGATAAGTGGTCGTTACCTTCACCACCATGGAGCACATCATTCCCATCACCACCAAACAAACTATCATCACCGGCATCACCAGACAGGTAGTCATCTTCTGTGCCACCCAGCATTTCATCATTACCTTCACCGCCATAAAGACGATCACTATCACCATCGCCTGACAAGTAATCATCACCTAAACCACCGCGCAACGTGTCTGACTCCCAACCACCACATAAATCATCATTACCTTCACCGCCCTCTATATAGTCAGCACCTTGTCGGCCATACAATCGATCATCACCTTCACCACCCTCCAAGCGATCAGCGCCTGCACCACCAAATACCATGTCATTGCCAGCACCACCAATTAATATGTTATCTCCAGATACACCTGGACTACCATAAAGACTATGCGAACCTATTAACCAATCATTACCGTCGCCACCCACTAAATAATCATTGCCAGAACCACCTCTCAAGTAATCATTACCATCACCACCTTCTAACCGATCATCACCCGCACCAGTGATTAAACCCGCTCTCAATGTAGATGGCCCTACACTGACATCAAAGTCAGCATTACTCGCTGATGCATTTACCCGGACATAATCAGTGTTTTCTGTAGTGATT
Organism: Coxiellaceae bacterium; assembly: GCA_029212885.1. Taxonomy (GTDB): domain Bacteria; phylum Pseudomonadota; class Gammaproteobacteria; order Coxiellales; family Coxiellaceae; genus JARGNX01. Next base: position 5,578 of record JARGPC010000002.1, on the reverse strand, counting down.
ACCGTGTCGGTCGTATAGTTAGCAGCGAATGTTAAACCATAGTAACCGTCGATCAGTTCAATGTTTTCAACACCAAAGAAATTTTCATCAGTAAATACAACGTTACCTTCACCGTGCAATACCAACACATCAGAGCCATCGCCACCACTAAGCTCTAGACCGTGGTCAGTAAAGTCTGATACTGTATGAAAGTACCTTTCTCCTTCATCTCCAAATGGTCCAACACATATAATCAGCTCTTCTTCATCTTCTTCATTCAATATACCCATCACAACCTCACCCACATAACCTTCGCTATATACTTTTTATTTCAACGCTATGACAGCGTCACATTAACGTTATTATTGATATACAAATCAATATCTGCATCACTGCCAGCAGCGCCGGGGCTTGCTACGAAATGCGCAAAAGTTTGGCCATCAATTTCAACCGTTCCATCGGAAACAAATTCATCAGCAGCTAATTTCACTTGATCATCTGCATTGCCTTTAATCACCATGCTATCGGTATCAGACATCGATGCAATTTCATCCGCATCTAAACCAGATAAATCTAAACTATTACCACCAGAACCGGTAATATCTAAAATCTCAATACCCTGCACATTATCACGGCTTAATGAATCTAAATTTAAGCTACCGCCTTCAAACATTAAGACATCACCAATACCCAACGTATCACTCGACTGTGTGCCACCGTGATAGGTATCATTACCGCTTTGATCAAACACTAAAGTGTCATCACCTGCATCGCCATAAAGTCTGTCATCACCCTCACCACCTAGCAAAGTATCATCACCCGCGTGACCCCGCAGCACATCATTACCGCTACCACCTTCAACAAGATCATCGCCAGTACCTGCTAAAAGAATATCAATACCTTCACCACCTCTAAGCTCATCATTACCTTCGCCACCATTCAAAGTATCATTACCTTCATGACCTGATAATGTATCATCGCCTGATTCACCATATAAATAATCAATACCAGACCCACCTATAATTTCATCATCACCTTCACCACCATAGGCCATATCGTAGTTACCATCGCCTGTATCTATATAATCATCACCCGCTTGACCTTGGATATAATCTTGACCTTCACCACCGAGAACAGTGTCATGTCCTGCACCTGCATTAATGTAATCATTACCAACCCCCGCAGTAATGTGATCATTACCACCACCACCTTCAACATAAACATAATTTGATTCACTGGCATCAATCACATCATCACCACTCCCGGCATTTACGGTGTCATAACCAGCGCCCGTTGTGATCACATCATCACCCCGTTGGCCGACAAGATATTCGTTACTGTCCGCTCCATTGAGTATTAGATTTTCACTTGAGACATAAGTATTGGTGAGCGCCTGAGACCAATCGACTTCACTTGCATCAACATCCCTCAAATTTATCATGGATGAGCCGCCAGAACCCCAGGTTATCTCCACATTCGTATTATCACCATATTGCGACACTTCATAGCTAAATGATGGCGCATCGATAAATATCACATCCCCTTCACTTGCATTAAAATCCATAATGACATCATTTGCATAATGAACCCCTGAATCAGGATTAATAGAGTCGAGCGAATTCGTTAAGATAAAAGCATCAGCTCCTGAACCACCTATTAAATAATCTTGACCTCGACCACCCACTAAATCATCAGCTCCTGCGCCACCATCCAAAGTATCTCCACCCAAACCGCCCTCTAAACGATCCTTACCACTATCACCATACAACTTATCCGCATCGCTACCACCTTCTAAGGTATCATCGCCGCTACCACCATATAAAAAATCTCTACCTTGCCCGCCTTTTAACACATCATCACCAGCATCACCGTGCAATCTATCATAGTTCGCACCACCTTCTAACGTATCGTCTCCACTTCCACCATGTAATGTATCAAGGCCAGAACCACCATCCAGGGAATCATTTCCCGCTCCTCCGTCTAAAGTATCACTACCCTCGCCACCAATTAATGTATCATCACCTTCATTACCATATAATTCATCGCTACTGATGCCGCCATCCAAATAATCATTGCCGCTGCCTCCATGCAATTCATCTGTACCATAGTCACCGATTAAAGTGTCATTACCGCTACCGCCGCGTAAGATATCGTCATCTATGCCACCGTCTAACATATCATCCCCATCACCACCCACTAAGTAATCGTCACCTCCGCCACCGAGCAAGGTATCATCACCTTCTTCACCGTATAGTGAATCATTACGATCATGTTGATGACCATAATCTGTGTTGTAGCCATACAAAATATCATTACCGGCTCCGCCGAATATCCTATCTGCACCAGTGCTACCGAGTAGTGTTTCGTCGCTTTCATTACCTCTTATAGTTGGGCGATAACCATCCGTGCTGCCATCATCACTGCTTTCACTACTATCATTGTAATAATTGTAATCCGGTGAACCAGGACCATAAAACGAAGGAGGTGTTTTAGTAAAGATTCCCATAGCAAGACCCCATATATTATATCTTCTACATAATATAATTATAGTAGAATAATGGATTATAACCATTTAAGAACAATGAGTTAAACGCTAATATTAATGTCAATCAACCCATCATAGCGGTGTGATTATTACTGATATACAAATCAACGCTACCGCCTTCCGTAGCTTGTTGATTCACATAATGGACAAAGGTTTCGCCGTTAATTTCGACAACATCTTTCGCTGTATACTCACCTGAAGCCAAGTTATATTCGTTACCAACCTCATCGGTAACCGTAAAGCTACTATTATCCATATCACTCAATTGCAACGCAGGATGGTTCAACCCATGAATATCCAAACCGTCATCACCATCAAGACTATTAAGCGAATTCAATAGTTGCTCGCTGTTGGAGCCACCCAAGATATCACTGTATTCTATCGTTTCCATCGATATTTTAAGATTAAACAGCTCACCATCTTGATTGTATAGCACCAACGTATCTTCATCAGGTGCCGTTAAACTTTCACCATGAATATACCCATACAATGCATCGCTTGCCTGCTCATCATATACAAAGTTTTCAATCGCATCTTCATCACGCGTTGCTTCAGTATCCGTTACATAAAAACTAACTTCATTGAATATTGCCGAACTGCCATCATCAAACTGAACACCACCTTCGCTCAGCACCGTCGACAATCCAGCTTGCATATCAATTGCCGTTACAGCTAAATCAATTTGGTTAATACCCATATCTGCGAGCGAGCTCAACTCACCCTCATCAGAAACACCATCACTGTTTTTATCTTGCCATAACAACAAATCTGCATACACAAAGTCATTAGCATCAATTAAGTTATCTTGATTAAGATCGAAAGTAGACAAGGCTTCCACCGCATTTGCATAATCTTCACCGTTAAATCTTTCTGAGAATAACTCGTGAATATTGTCAATAAAGCCATTGTCATTCACATCAAAAGCTAATATGGCATCTGCAGAATTTGCCCAAGCGGTTCTATTCAATTGACCATCACCAGTCATATCAAATCGTACTTGAGAATCTTGGTGACTAATCAGTGATATGCCATCACCATCAAGATCAATGATAATTGGGTCAATTCCTTGACCACCTTGCTGATCCGTTGAAACTTGGGAGTTCACAAGCACTACACCTAAAGAGGCTTCATAACGATCGTAACCATTTGCTGAGCTTACTAACGACCAACCATTGCCCAGCGCAACATAGTCATCGATATCACCCTCGACAGTAAGCTCACCAGCCGTATTAATTGCTAATACATCCACCTCAGCAAGCGTCAGGTTATTACCACCACTTCCCGTAAGATCAATCGCCTCAATATTCGTATATACATTATCAGCAATTGCGGTTAAGTCGATTGTAACACCTGTTGCAGAAGAAGCTACAGACAATGTATCTGTATCAGCACCACCATCAACCGATAAATCAACAGCCGTAGTATCATAGATAAAGGTATCATCGCCCGCGTTACCTTGCAGTGTATCGATACCAGCACCACCGGTGATTATATCTTCTCCTGCACCACCAGTAATTGTATCAGCACCCGCATCACCAGTTAATGTATCAGCGCCGTCACCACCGGTTAGTACATCCGCACCGTCACCACCAGTGATAATATCATCACCCGCATCACCAGTTAATGTATCCGCACCTGCGCCACCAGAAATCGTATCAGCAGCAGCTCCACCCACAATCACATCATCAGCCGAGCCACCCGTAAGCATATCACCATCACCACCACCGGTAATGATTAGAGTGCTAGCATAACTGGAACCATCAACCGTAATCTCAGAGCCGCCCGTCAATGCACTGGCATCAACATTTGTTACACCAGTAATGCTAGTTAACGCCACGGTGTAACTGGCACCATCCGCAACCGTAATGGTTTCTACATTCGTTATATTATTTGTCAGTGAAAACTGACCGCCTCCCTGCAATGCCAATACATCTGCGCTACCACCCGCGGCATCAATAGAATCACCTACATTATAATTTGCGGCCGTTGTTTGTATCGTATCATTAGCCGAACCACCAACAACTGTATCACTGCCTGATGTTAATACGTAAGTATCAGCAACTTCCGTCACCGTAATTGAAGCAACATCACCTGTGCTGCTAAAAGCTGTGGTTGTACCGCGTGTGCTTACGTCTACCTGGTTACCCGCACTGCTAGAACTTTGATCCCAAGCGTAATATGACAAGGTACCCGCTGTTTCATTCAAACCATCCGGAACAAAGCGCACAGAATCTGTTGAAGCTAATAATAAAGCAGTCGACTCAGCTAAATTAGTCATCGCTGTCCATGAACCTGCGCCCACTTTATATTGCCAAGTACCACTACCTGAGGTAATCGCTGAACCATAAATTGCTATGCCTTCAACCGCACCGGAATCCACATCAGCAATTGAATTACCAACAATATTAGCAACAGTATCACCACTGTTACTGGTATCATCTTCTGTGATTGATGTTAATGTCGGTGTTGATGCAGATAGAACAGGTGCATCATTTACTGCTGTAATAGTGATCGATGAGGTTGCTGTGTCACTACTAAACGCTGAAGTGGTGCCACGCGTACTAGCATCCGCATAACCACCGGCGGTGCCAGAGGTTTGATCCCAAGCATAAAACGATACGGAGCCAGAGCCGGCGTTTGAGCCATCTGGAATTACTCGTAATTTATCTGTGCTTTGTAGCAATAAGGCATTATCTTCTGCAGCATTTGCCACTTGTGTCCAACTCGTTCCGCCATCCGTTGAAAACTCCCACGTACCGACAACGGTGTGCACCGCAATACCGCTCGACGCACCGGCATCAACATCACTGCTGCTCGCAATGGATGATACTAATTGACCGGCACTGCTGGTTTGATCTTCGGTGATCGCGGTAAAGTCTGTTGCACTTGGACTGGTCGGTGCATCATTAACCGCAGTTATTGTAATGGAACTGGTGGCTGTGTCACTACTAAACGCTGAAGTTGTGCCGCGCGTACTGGCATCAGCATAACCACCGGCAGTGCCAGAGGTTTGATCCCAAGCATAAAACGATACGGAGCCTGAGCCGGCGTTTG
>JARGPC010000005.1:116830-177519 GCA_029212885.1 Coxiellaceae bacterium | reverse complement strand
ACTGTTAGTGGTTAAACTAGTTTAGACGACAGCGTACTGAGAAATGATGGAACCATATATGGATCCCGGCTCGGAGGCCGGGATGACAGCACCTGGAACCAGGATGACAACACCTGGAACCAGGATGACAAATAAAATTAAGACAGCCGCTTCATGGTTGATGATAATGACAACTGCGTGATCTCACCACTCATTTGTTGTTGCTTTAACTCAAAGCCTTGTTTGTTATAAAAAACAAAAGTAGGGATACCAAATACCTTATGCGCCTTTTCAATTGCCTTTAGCTCCGGGTTTGATTGACTGACATCAACACGAATCAAAGCAAAGTCTTGCATTTGTTGTTGAATCGAAACGTTCGATAACACCCCTTTATCCAAGGCCGCACAATCGGAACACCAATTCGCCCAAAAATCGACAATCGCTGGCTTGCCCGCGGCCTTTGCAGCCGCTAACGCTTTATCTAAATCCGCCTGAGTTTTAACATAAGTGAATAACTGTTCGGTTGGCTTTGCCGCTGCCATTGGAGATGCAATAGTCGCATGAGACATCGCTAGTGGTGGCCAAAAAGACTGATCGCCTTGCGCCACACCCACCATTAAAATCACACCATAAACCAATGCGGAAAAACTAATGCCGCGCTGTATACGGTGAATATCGCCCTTAAAATCCAATGCACCAAAAGCCACAGCGCTGACGATCACCAACACCGCCGCCAATAACATGGTCACTGACATCGGGATAATGCGCGATAACATCCATAACGCCACACCTAACATCATGACACCAAACAAGGCTTTAACCTGATGCATCCACTGGCCAGCTCGTGGCAACATAACCCCTTCTCCTAATCCAAATAAAATCAACGGAACCCCCATGCCTAACGCTAATGAAAACAAGATACCGCCACCCAACAATGCATTGCCGGTTTCTCCGATATAAGTTAACACGGTGACCAATGGTGCTGTCACGCACGGTGAAGCAATCAAGGTTGACAATACACCCATCGCCGCCACTCCAATCAAACTACCACTGGTTTGTTTGTTACTGCTGTGATGTATTTTATTTTGAATAAAGCCTGGCAGACGGAGCTCGAACCAACCAAACATCGACAAGGCCATAATGACAAAGATCGCACTAAATAATGCAATCACCCACGGCACTTGCAATGCCGCTTGAATGGTACCCCCCAAATAGCCGGCTATCACACCCGCTACGGCATAGGTTACCGCCATGCTTAGCACAAACACCACACTCAATTGTAAGGTGCGCATAGTGCTGGGTTTTTTCTGGCCGACAATAATGCCGGATAAAATCGGAATCATCGGCAACACACAAGGCGTAAATGCCAATAAAATACCCGCACCAAAAAATGCTAAGAACGTTAAACTAATATGGTCAGGGTTTACCAAAGCGGGTGTTGCCGCCAAAGCTGTAGTGCTGGCCAACAGACCTGACACCAACAGTAGTAATTTTTTCATTTGTTTTCCTTTTGTTTATTTCATCAGTTATGTCATCGCCACAGAGTTTAGGTAACTCATTGCTACAATCACTGCTGAATTCATACACTATCAAGACGGTCAACATACTGTCTTGTCATTCCTGGCTTGACCAGGAATCCATATATTACATCCCCGGGTCGCGGCCCGGGATGACAACTCACCCGCGCGGAGGTTTAAACAAAAGGTCAGCCCATATTAAACTTGCTAATACCGCTAATAGGGCACCATTAAACAAACTAAAACTGATTACCGGCATCAGCCGGTCAGAAGGAAGCAATGATAAATACTTAGCACTGCTCGTGGATGAACAACTACTGGATGGCTGCCCATATAAAGACAATGATTGATGGCAAAAGCTCACAGCCACCGGAAACTCACCCTGCGTAGAAGTGAACGCATGCGCAAAATTTATCATCAAAAACATTACAGCTGAAATGAAAATGATTATTTTGTGGTATCGATAAAGTCTCATCGCATCAGTATACGCAAAAAAAAGCCAATCAAGCAACAGCACATTTCAAATTTTATGGCCCACCTCACCTAAATGAATCTGAACGCAAAGAATTCTTCACGTTTAGCCAAGAGGAAATAAAAGTACTCAAGAGGGTTCTATCACACCTCAGTACGCTAAACAGCATTAACGCTCATAGACCATACTCAGTATCCCACTGATATTATTACCATGGTCGTGTTTTTTTACTACCGATATAAACTGAGCTTAGTTGATATCACCGAAATCATGGCGCTCAGAAACATATCTTTGAGCCATGAAACAGTGCGGCGTTGAGTGCAGCGTTTTGGAACTGATCTTGCCTTAAGGTGCCGTGCTAATCGCGGCCAAATTAGTAGAAAGTGGCACGTGGACGCGACTTATTTGACGATCAAAGGCCACTGGTACTATCTATATAGAGCGATAGATAAAGCCGGTAATTTAGTTGATGTTTATCTCAGTGAGACACGGAATAAAAAAGCAGCCACACGAATTTTTAAACAATGCCTGCAAACCACTGGCGTTACACCCAGCCAAATCACAACAGACAAAGAACCTGGGTTTTCTGATGCTATAAAAACTGCCTATGGAACATCAGCCATTCACCGTGATGTGAAATATTTAAATAATTGTATAGAGCAGAACCATCGCAGCATTAAATCCTGGTGCCGACCAATGAAGGGATTCAAATCACCGTGGTCAGCAATGATCTTGTGCCATGCATTAGTCAAAATCCGTTATCGAAGCACCGTAGCTTTATTGCGTTTAAATTCCAGGAATTTAAAAGATTCGCTATTTGCCAAGCATGGGGTAGCTAGTGATTCAGCAGTTTTAGATTAGAACGAATTGAGTCATGACGAAACCCATAATATATATTGAGATCTCAAGACGATTCTGTCACGACTCACTACGCCATTACCCAAAACGGCTTAACGACATGCTTGCGCGGAAGTATGGTCATAAAAATCGATTGACAAAAATTCTACATTATATTACTAGCTCTTATTATATGGCTATAAAGGTAGATAGAGATGACAGTCGATAGAAAAGCTCCTGATTATTTACAAGTTTTAGTTGCAAACAGTGAGTTTAATAAAGCTTTGGACTTAATGACCAGAGAACCACGTCGCTTATCTGTCTTATCGCGAGGTCATTATGAAGGACGCAGTATTTACAGAGGACCGGTAGCGAATGAGTCTGTATTAGCACTCGCATTCGCCAAAGGCTATACACACGCCAACACATGGTATCTAGGTCATCGCTTATTCAGCTGCATGCCCTGCATCCCGACCATGAAAAAAATTATCGACAGAATATTTGCACTGCAGGATGAAAATCCTGGTCTTGATATCGGATTAAATACACGCGACACATTGGGCAACACTCCACTACATATCGCTGCTATGCACCGTGATGCAGGCCTTATGCGTAAACTGTTAGAGCGTGGTGCGGACATAAATATTCGAAACATAAATGGGCATACGCCATTAAATATTCTAACAGAAACTGGCATATACCATTACCAAGAAGTCATAGCTATCTTAGCGCAGTATACTGGTACAAGTGACTACAGCCGTGAAAAAAAGGACTACCACACCTTTACATTAGTTAACCAATGCAAATGGGGCTCTCGCACAAAAGGCTGCATTAAAGTACTGCGTGATGCACCGCATCGCGAACCTGAATCAGAGCCTGGCAGTAGTTTAATGAGCGAAAGCAAACATGACAGGATGTCTCCATAATTAGTAGCCATGCCATTTGCATCATTACTGCTTATATTCGATGAGAAATAGTCGCGTTACCCACCAGCATTGACAATCCAGCCGACTCACCTATATCTGGCTCATTCTCTAAATCAAAGCTAGCCGAACAAACAAATAAAATTTCTTTATTGTGGCCAGCAAAAGCCGGGCAAGTTATATTACGTGCCGGCATTTTTATTGAATTGAGTAATTGACCTTCAGCCGAAAAGCGATCCACACGCCAACCCGCCCAAACAGCGACTACAATATCACCATTATCGGCAACAGTGATACCATCTGGTACTCCACCACCCTGCGGATAGTGAATCAACACTTGTTTATTAGAAATAGTTCCCTTCGCCAAATCAAAATCATAAATATAAATATTCCCAGCCATACTATCGGTAAAATACAATTTCGAAAAATCAGCATTGAAATCGGTGCCATTGGCAGCCGTTATCCCCTCATCCATCACAGTGACAGTTCCATCTGGGTCAATTCGATATAATTTTCCTATAGGCTCCATTTGTTGAGCATCGAATGTTGCATCTGGGTCAAATCGATGTGATTCTCCTAGAGGCTCCATTTGTTGAGCATCACCTGTTCCTGACCATAAACGCCCTTTCGCATCAAATTTACCATCGTTAAACTGCACACGCGGATCAGGGCACAAATTTTGATGGATCAGCGTCGTCACAATTTGATCGTCAAGCACGTTGAATTCGACTAAATCGTTCGCTAAAATCCCGCAAAGTTTACCGTTTGGAGCAAGATCGATAAAATGAAAACACTTAGGCAAAATATATTCTTCTATCTGTTTGCTCGCTAAATCATAAGTAAACAGCGTTGGTTTTATCGCATCTATCCAATACACTTTGTTTTCTTTAGGAACCCAAACCGGCATTTCACCAACTTGATTTATACTATGCGATAAAGTTGTAATATTCATTGTCAATCCTCTTGTAAAATGGCTCTGTCGCAAAAATTTAATAACCGATTGATTTTTAATGATATTCTATTTTTTGCGAAATGTGCTATTTGTTTATATTTTTCATGTGGTTATGTGATTTTTACAAAATAATTTGTCAACACACACATACAGCATACTTGTATCTCAGACACAAAAAACCCCGCTCAAAAGCCGGGGTTATAGTTAATAACAACAATAAAACTTAGGTATCACAAGTCGAGTTTGCGGCACCACGCGTTGCACTTAAGCCTCCAGTATCTGCATCTTTATCGGTATAAACCGTCGCACCCATCGATATTTTACCCGACACTTTCTTTGCGCCACACAAATAAGCACGCACACCCATCGAACCATTTACATTGACAGAGTTCACTACCAAATCATCACCGTCATCATCACCAAACGTAGAGCCCTGCTTCATATTGAGGCTTAATGTCTTGGTTTCACCCTTCAACTCAGCCTTAGTACCACCCTGCATATTCATCGCGAACGCATCTTTATTTACTGCGCACCCCTTCATCTTCAATTCAACACCATTACGGACACTGGCTGAATTTAGTGGACCAGCCGTCACCACATCAACCTCGACACCACGGTCAGAGCCATGACCCGAGCGCGAAATTTTCAAATTCCCATCATTCACCTCAAGCGATACACTATCAATACCCGCTTGCGGGCCTGATAACGTAGCACTGTTTTTATCACCGCACTTCACCTTTACTTCAAAACCATCTTTAACAGACAGCTGACTAAAATTACTGTTTAATGCCACTGTTTTAGTAGCTGACATCGCTGTGGCTGATACCACCAATAATCCTGCGACTAATAAGCTTTTTCTCATTGAAACAACTCCTGTTTGGGGAAATAAGTGTTTGCATTATAACATATGCATTATCACATCGTAGTGCAACCACCAGCCTTAGAAGCCACTTTAGCCGCTGCTTGCTTAAGCTCTAGCTTCCTCGCTTTTGGTTTAGTAAACAAAGCCGCACCATCAGCCAAGCCCGTAGGGCGGGCAGTAGGCGACTCAGGCACCGGCTCCGCTGAAGACTTGGCAGCAAAATCATATCGCCGCTGCAAATCTTGCATTTCCGCCCCATAAAACTTCAAATAAAGCGCAGATTCAAAAGGGCTAAATGCTCTACCGATGACTTCACGACCAGTCATACCATCCCTCGCTCGGCTAAGCGCAGTAAATAAATCCAATAACGGTGACCGTGGAGCACATTTAAGAACCTTACACTCCATAACAGGAAATTTAAGTTTACGAGAGTACGCAGAGCTAACAACAGAAAAATACTTGTTAGGCTCTATCTCATTAACAACCTCAGCCAACACATTGGCTAACGTACGAAAATCAATAGTCCGATCTAACCGCTGTGGATCACTACGGTACGCTCGTTTAAAATCTGCTCTTGTCATAGCCGACGGTGTAAACACTAAACTACCACCCAACGAACCATCAAGATCTATCACTGCCAACCGCTCTATACGATCATAGGTATCAAGAATGGGTATAAAATTTTCAGCCTTAATGTCCAAAATAGGCCGATCTTCATTGCGATGAAAAAAATCAATAAAAGCAAGCAAACGGCATATCGCTTGCGCAAATATTTCACGCGCCTTAGGAGTAATCAATAATCCAAAGTTTTTTCGCTTGTTTTGCGTTAGCTGATATAAATTTTGGCCGTCACCAATCCTCTGCATCACAACAAATGGTTTTTGCTTACCTTCATGCTTATCCGCTGGGGGATGCAGCCCCACATAACTGCAAAAACCTTGTGCGCGTAAATAGTGCGATGCATGGCGTAGCGTTGGTAAATCGAGGCCTGCATCCAACTTACGAGGCCAATAATTCGTTTTAAATGATTTAAGCACCAAGCCGGGCAGTCGAGCACCGCCTCGCTCCAGCTGTACTGCCCGCATATCTTTCACTATCGCAGTACCACCCTCGCGGTGAGGGTATCGCTGCCCCCTAGATTCACCAGGAACTCTACTAGACTCGACCCAAAACGCACTAACAAAAGGCTTACTCTCTGCCAAATATTGCCACTCAACCTGCCATGTGGATCGCTTTACTCTGCTAGCTTTTCTTGACTCAACTTTTCTTACACTACCAATAGCCAACCCATCACTCTTTGACTCAAGCGCATCACCCGCAACCTTCCTATGCCTCATCTTATCCCTCCCCACGTAGAAGATGACCAACGATTTAACTATTGGTTTAAGATTGAGTCAATAAAAATCTCACTTGATAATTTAACGCCGAACCAATCGCTGCATCGCCTCACATATACTAGCAGCGCAGGATTTCTTCACAGGAGTCTCACTATCAACCTCAAGAGGAGCCAGCGCTGGTGCACCTGTAATCGTTAGCAATGCTTGCTCTGAGGTCGACCTAAACAACCGCGGACTACCTCCAGCGTGCCTTGCCACCGGCGCTGTTGCTGGCGGAAATGCTACCACACCACGCGAGGGCGAGTCAGCTGTCATTGCTTGAGCCATAGCGACCTCACGCCCTTGTAAATTAGCGGCTTCTTCGTCAAACTGCGATAGATAATAAGGAGCCTCCTCCCTACCAAATGCAGCTGCAATAATGTCTCGCGCGGATTGACCTGGCGCAGTGCCTGCCAATGCTTGATAAAACGTTACTAGTGATGTGCCCAACTTACGGCGAACAACAGACACTGTTGTTAACATATAACGGCTACTCAGCCGAAATAAAGGATGAGACTGATTATGAATAGTAAAATACTCGCCTGGGCTAATCCCGTAAACACTTTCAGCCAACGCTTGACCCAAAGAACGAAAATCAATAGAGCCATCTAATTTCGAAGCATGATTCCAGCTACGCCTGACTTGCTCAAAATCAGCGAGTGATAAAGCCTCTGGCGTAAACTGCGTCTTTTCACCAAAAGAATTATCTAAATCAATCAACACCAATCGGACAATATGACCGCGCTCATCCCGAATCGGCATAATATTTTCCATCTTAAGATCAAGTACCGGCCTACCTTCTGCAACATGAAAACGCTCCAATACAGCCATAAAACGACACATTGCAGAAATGAACTTCTGACGTGCCTCATCGGACTCAATCACCTTCCTCCGATTGTGTGTGTGTTGTGTCAATGCGTATAGATCAAGACCATCACCGATCTTTTCCATAATCACAAAAGGTTTCACTTGTCCCGCATTAGTCATGTGACTAAAGTCACTGTGTTGACCAACATAGCTGCAATAACCTTGCAGATTGAAATAGTGAGCTGACTTTTTCAAATTATTCACATCAACATCATGACCTGTTTCGCCGTGCCAAACAGGCTGATGAAAAGACTTCAATACCAAAGCAGGAAATGATGCATGATAAACCGACCTAGGCTCTAAATCTTTAACCACTGCTGTGGACCCATACCTATCCTCGTAACGATCACTTCTCGGCGCGTCAAGCGCAAGTTTAGATTGAGCTGCAACAATACCCTGAACTGTTTTTCCGGTGCGAATATTTCTAAACGTCACATTCCATCGGGATTGAGAAGCCCTGCGATTTTTTCTACTGACATACTTATCAGCACCCACAACCACCCAAGGATGCTGCCTACCGGCATCTCGCACTTCTACATGGCTTTTTCTTCGCACAAAACAACTCCTCTCAATAACATTACACATCTCATGATTTCTTGATTCAATATGCTATAGGAAGTAGTACGAAATTTGTGCTTTTTAACAGTACTTAATCATCTGTTAAGGAAAGTCTATCAGTAGCTGGAAGGCTTACGCTCAAGTAACTGATTGAGCGCCTCACGTGGATCAAGCTCATGATGTATAACACGATATACCGCAGCACAAATAGGCATATCGGCATTGTATTGTGTCAATATCTGGTGAATTTGCTCAGCATTATCCATGCCCTCAATCGCTTGACCAATAGCTTGCTTAGCTTGCTCAGCCGTCTTGCCCTCACCCAAAGCAAAACCAAAACGACGGTTACGCGAAAGATCGCCGGTGCAGGTTAATACCAAATCACCCAGACCACACAAACCCATTACGGTTTGTTTACTGCCGCCCATCGCTTCAACTAATCGAGCCATCTCAGCTAAACCACGAGTGATCAATGCACTGCGCGCGTTATAACCCAACTCCATGCCATCACCAATGCCCGCCGCAATAGCTAATACATTTTTTACCACCCCACAAATTTGTGAACCCACCATATCACTGGATGGATAAACACGAAAGTGTGGCGCTGCAAATAAATCAACGCACTGTTGCAACCATTGCTCATCATCACTGGCAATTGTTACCGCTGTCGGCAAATCCGCTGCGACTTCTTTAGCAAAACTCGCACCCGATAAAATCGCCTGCGGCATGCCTGGCAGCACCTCTGCCGCACAATCACTTAACAATCGATTGGTAGCTGGATCGATACCTTTAGTGCCCCATATAAGTTTCGCATCAGGATTAATATGCTGCTTAATACGCCCTAAGGTTTCAACAAACGCCGAACTAGGCACCACCGCTAAAACAAATAGCACATCATCTAACGCTTCAGATAAATCAGCCGTAGGGTGAATATTATAAGGGAAAGGAAAATCAGGCAGGTATGCTTTGTTTTCGTGGTTAGCCACCAAAAAAGCCATATGCTCTTCTTGGTGGCCCCACAAATTCACTTCATAACCATTGCGAGCCAACAACAATGCCAAGGCCGTTCCCCAAGAACCAGCACCTAACACTGCAATGCGTTGACCCGCGGTAGTCATTTAAGCATCCGTTTTAGTAGCAGCCGCTTGATCTTCTTGCTGCTGTTGCATATACAAGGCATCAAAATTCACCGGCGTTAAATATAATTGTGGGAAACCACCATTCGCTACCAAGCTAGTGATTGTTTCACGCACATACGGATATAAAACATTCGGGCAATAGCTGCCTAACATTTGCTTTAACTCTTCATCCGCAAAACCTTTGACCATAAAGATACCAGCATATTTTACTTCTGATAAAAATGCTGTTTGCTCACCAACCTTAACCGTGGCTGTCACTGTCAATGTAACGTCATAAATATTATCTTCTAACGTATCAACCTTAGTGGCCAAGTCTAAACTTAACTCTGGCTGCCATTGTTCTAAGAAAATTTTCGGTGCATTCGGTGATTCATAAGAAACGTCTTTTACATAAATACGCTGAATACCAAATTCCTGGCCATTATCAGCTGCCGCTGCTTGTTCACCATTTGCTACTTGTTCTGCCATTGTGTTTTACTCCTAAATGTAAAGATTATAAATTATTTTGATAGTAATGGATCAAGCTCACCCGCTTGCTCCAACGCCCATAAATCATCAAAACCACCCACGTGGTGATCACCAATAAAAATCTGTGGTACTGTGCGCCGGCCATTGCTTTTTTCTAACATCTTCGCCAGATCATCTCGATTTTGATCAATACGCTTCTCAGTATATGACACGCCTTTTTGATTCAATAACTCTTTCGCTCGATCACAAAAAGGACATATCGCTTTACTATAAACAACCACTTCTGCCATTTACTTTTCCCCTGTTTTTTTTGTAGCTAACGGTAACTTAGCTGCCTTCCAGGCCTCAATGCCACCCGCTAATACCAATGGCCGTTGAAAACCTTCGCGACGCAACTTCAACGCAATACGATTAGAGTCGTTGCCACGATCACATACCACTATTAATGGCTTATCTTGATACTTTTGCAACTTTTTCATTTTAATTTCGATATCAGCCTTAGCGATATTAACCGCGCCAACCATGTGCCCTTTAGCAAAGGCTTGCTTAGAACGTAAATCCAAAACCGCTGCATCTTCACGATTAATTAAATTAACCGCGCCTTCCGGATTAACCTGTCCACCACCGCGACCACGCGACTTGCCCTCTTCAAGCAAAATAATTAACAACACAATGACAAAAGCAGTGCATAAAGCCCAGTGTTTGGCAATAAATGGTAATACTTGATCCATGATAATACTCTTCTTTTTCATTGGCGCTGATGACAAGGTGCCATAGTATAGCAAGCACCCTAGCAGCTGTATAGCAACAGAACCTATCATTCTGTACACAACAGCCCCCTTAACCCAGCATTAAAAAACAAAAATGCGTGTGCAATAATTGCATAGCTTTGGTAGGCTGAGCCACCAAAAACCACAATACAAGAACATGAAGTATAGCGAATAAGACACTGAATACACTGGCAAGAAGCACAGCGATTAAATATATCATCGCCCACGGCTTATCATTAGACATTATTGCACTGGCACGTCTGGCAACAAGACCAAGTAACTGGAATTTTTGACCACAGCGACTCACTGCAAAATATTGCAGGCATCGTAGCTACCGTCGCTTCAATCACCAACCTAGGCTTAGGTATGATGTATTCAATAAGACAAGATTACCGCATGCACAAATCCAGACTGCTGGAAGATGACAGAGCGGAACAAGGTTATGTGCGAGTTCCTTAAAATCACGCGCACGACTTTAACATTCAATCATTAGAAAACTCGGGCCTTGATACGCTAAAGCCGTTGATATCGCATCATTCACTTTACCAATGTCAGTTAACCTAACCGTTCTAGCACCAAAGCCCGAGGCTATTTTTTCTAAATCCACTTCTGGATCATTAAAATCCAAACCAATAAAATTAGTCTCATCAAACTTCGTTTTCTTTTGCATGCACCACAGATTTTTTAATATTTTATATTGATGATTAATAAAGCATACATAAATAACAGGTATTTTATATTTAGCAGCAGTCCATATGGAATGAATAGCAAATAAGCTTCCTCCATCTCCTGCAAAACAAATCGTATGCTTTTGACTGGCTAAAGAGAGCCCCGTTGAAATAGGCATAGCCCAACCTAAGCCACCACCTCGCGGTGAAAAATGTACTTGATTGAATTTGAGCTGTAATGCCATTTCCTGAATGGAGTTATCTTCCGATGATCCTTCTGTCACAATAGCTAAATCACGATCGAGAGCAGCTAATATTTTGTAAACCATTTTAAGCGAAACTGCTGTATCAGACTGCTCACCATATGAACCTTCTAAATCTTGACTGGATTGAGTATCTTGCTTCGCAATCATTTTACTTGGAGAACCAAGTTCTTTTTTTAATGCTTCAAGTGTCGCATTGATGTCTCCCATAATGGCAAGGTCACAAGGATAATCAAAAGACAATTGATCTCCTGATGCGCTAATTTGCACGAGCGTTAGTTCTTTTGGCACCGTGGCTTTGCCAGTAAAGAAAAAGCTATCAATTTTTTCCCCTAATAAAATAACCATTTGATATTGTGATAACACCTTGTGCGCATCACCACTCATTGCAGGAAGATGGCCTTTAAAGTTTTTATGACAGGGATCAACGACTGTTCGAACATGATAGGGCGCCGCATAAATATCAGCTTCAAGATGCTCTGACAATACACTTAACACCGCATCACAATCAGTAGCACCAGATTCATAATCTGCGATAAATGCCAACTTACCTTTGGGTGTTTTCTGAATTATACCTACCAGTGAACTTAAATTATTGGAACAAGAGTCCTGGATAATTTTAGTGTCTTTAAAATAAGTAGTATCACTTTCTTCATCCAGGATATCCAAAGGTATAGAAAGAAAAGTAGGCCCAGTAGGAGAAATTTCTGCTTGAGTATAACAGCGCTGTAATGCAATCCCTAAGTCATCTGCTCTTGTTACTTCGTACTGGTACTTTGTTGCTGTAGCGGCAAGCGTTGTTAATTTTCCTGATAAAACGGGATTATGAATCAAAAATCTACGATCCTGCTGGCCAGCAATAACCAGCAATGGAATGCCAGACACAAAAGCATTGTACATATTACACATAGAGTTAGCTAATCCAGGATAAGTATGGATATTTACAATCGATGGTTTTCTTGTTGCCATCGCATAACCCGCTGCTATACCAATTGCACTAGACTCTTGTAATGCCAGTATATATTTAGTGTCTTTACAATGAGAGATAGCTTCAAGAAAAGTGGTTTCCGTCGTGCCTGGGTTACCGAAAATGTAATCGGTTTTGTAGTGATCAAAGAATTCTTTTAATATGTCTCCGCCTGTCAACATGGGACTTCCTCAATTTAGGTTAAGCTGTGATCCAGTATAGCGTTGAATTGAGAAAGTTTGCTTATTAACCCTTCGCATCTGTGCAATGAGTCGGTATACTCTGTATCATGAAAACACAGCGACCAAAACCGATCGTATTAATGATCCTCGATGGCTGGGGCTATCGCCCTGAAAGCCAGTACAATCCCTGCGAACAAGCCGATACACCATTTATCGATAGCTTGTTTCAGTCCTACCCTCACCGCCTGATCGATGCTAGCGGTGAAACCGTAGGATTGCCGCCAGGACAAATCGGCAATTCCGAAGTCGGTCACTTGCACCTTGGTGCTGGACGCCTGGTGCGCCAAGACCTATCACGCATTAATCATGCGATTGACAGTGGTGAGCTCGCTGACAATAAAACACTGTGCGATGCCATTACTATCGCCAAGCAAAACACCAACACCGTACATATACTAGGGTTAGTCTCACCCGGTGGCGTACATAGCCATGAGCAACATATTATGGCATTGATTGATTTACTGGCCGAACAAGGCATTGAACACAGTTACCTACATGCCTTTCTCGATGGCCGCGACGTACCACCACAATCGGCTCTTTTATCACTCGAAAAAATAACCAAGCAGTACACCAAAATTGGCAATGGGCGGATAGCGTCAATCTGTGGTCGTTACTATGCCATGGATCGCGACAAACGCTGGCCACGTACCGAACAGGCTTATGACTTACTCACCTCAGGCATTAGCACTTACCATGCCGATAGCGCCACCGATGGATTACAACAAGCCTACGAACGCGGTGAAAATGACGAATTCGTCAAGCCCACTAGTATTCAAAGCAGCGACCAAGCACCCATCACGATTAATGACGGTGACGTAGTAATCTTTATGAATTATCGCGCTGATCGTGCACGGCAATTAAGCCATGCATTAATCGACGAACACTTTAATGAATTTGAACGCAAAAAAGTGGTATCACCGGCAGACTTTGTTACCTTGACGCAATACAGCAAAGATATTGATAGCCACGTGGTATTTACAAAGCAAAGCATTAGCAATGGCCTTGGTGAAACACTCGCCAAACACAAGCTATCGCAATTACGTTTAGCTGAAACTGAAAAGTATGCCCACGTCACCTACTTCTTTAACGGTGGTGTCGAGGAACCGTACGAAGGTGAAGAACACCAATTAGTTGCCTCACCCAAAGTCGCAACTTACGACCTGCAACCAGAAATGAGTGCCGCGCAAGTCACAGACCATTTATGCGAAGCCATCGAAAACCAACATTACGATGTGATCATTTGTAATTACGCCAACCCCGACATGGTCGGTCATACCGGCATTGAAACCGCCGCCCAACAAGCCATGGTAACAATGGATCAATGCCTGCAACGGGTGATAAGCAGCTTACAAACAGTCAACGGTGCCGCATTGATTACGGCTGATCACGGCAACATCGAATGTATTTATGATGAATCCACTGGTCAACCACATACAGCACACACCACCAACCAAGTACCACTAATATATATCGGTGATAACGCGCAATTCGATAATCAACCTGGCGCGCTGTATGATGTTGCACCAACTGTATTGGCTGTAGCCGGTATAACCGCCCCCAAGGAAATGACCGGAAGGACACTGTTGCACTTTGAAAATAACTAATCGATTTATTATATTTTTTTTATGCGCTCTACTCGTTATATCAACGAGCCAAACATTAGCGGCCAGCTCACAAAAGCGCCTAAAAAAAATCAACCAACAAATCGCGCGCATTAAAGATAAGCTCGATCAAGACACCGACAAACTCAACCAACAACAAACCAATCTCGCTACGATTGAATCCCACCTATCCAGCCTAAATGAACAACTGCAACAAAACGATTCGCAATTAAAATCCACACAAATACAGCTATTCAAATTGCAACAACAAAATCAAGATTATAAAAAACAACTCGAACAACAGCAGCAATTATTGGCACAACAAATCGCTAGCAGCTATCAACTGGGTGAACAACCGTTATTAAAGATGGTACTCAACCAGCAAAATCCTGAGCATATGCAGCGTATGTTTATGTATTATAAATACTTTAATCAGCAGCGGATCGACACCATCAAGCAGTGGAAAGACACCATTGCTAAACTGGACAACAATTTAGTTGAGATTAGCCAACACAATTTGCAACTTAAAGCACTGCAACAAAAGCAAGCGACAGAGAAACAACAATACAGCCAAAGCCTAAAACAACGCCAACGCGTTATCGCGCAACTCAACCGAAAAATCAATAGCAAGCAAAAACGCCTGCAGCGCTTACTACGTAACAAACGTGCGTTACAAAAAATTATCAACCAAGCACAAACCACACCGGTGAATAGCTACCAACCCAACCAAGCTTTTGCCAAATTGCGTGGCCAACTGCACTGGCCCACAGTCGGACCAATTAGCAAACGTTATGGCACCGCGATTGACAATAGCGAACTCACCTGGGATGGCGTACTAATTAAAGCCAACAGCGGCCAAGATGTGCGCGCCATTGCCGATGGTCGCGTGATATTCGCCAAGTGGCTGGCCGGCTATGGGCTGCTCATCATCGTCAACCACGGCAATGGCTACATGACGCTGTATGGCAGAAACCAATCGCTATTCAAACGCGTAGGCGACAAAGTGCATGCTGGCGAGGCAATTGCCAGCGTGGGCAAGACGGGCGGTTATAATAATTCTGGTCTATACTTCGCACTAAGACACAACGCTAGACCATTAAATCCAAGCAAATGGTGTCAAAAAGCATAAGTGATAAGACACAAGGAATTCCAACTATGAAAATAATTAAACTTCTCGCAGTAACTGTCTTATCTTTTACATTTTTTTCCATTACAGCAGCTCCGAAAAAAGCCCCACTAAAAAAAGTGATTACGCCTAGCGAACAAACACTAGATGCTGATAGTCACGAATCATTACCCTTTGAAGACATCCAGCAATTTGTTACCGCCATCGCTGCCATCAAGCATTACTATATTAAACCTGTCGAAGACAAGACGCTTTTCAATAATGCCATTTCTGGCATGGTCTCAGAGCTGGATCCTCACTCCACTTTTTTAAGCACCGACGAATTAAAAGAATTACACAACAGCGTATCCGGTGAATACACTGGTATAGGCATCGAACTAACCACTGACAAAGGCTTACTAAAAGTCGTTAGCCCTATCGATGGCACACCCGCGTTTGTCGCAGGTGTTAAATCCGGTGATTTAATTGTAAAGATAAATGGTAAATTAGTGCGTGACCTGACCACACTCGAAGCCATTAATCGTATTAAAGGCAAGCCCGGCACAGCTGTTTCACTTACGATTGTGCGCAAAGGTAACGACAAACCCAAAGTCATAGAGATTACCCGCAAAAAAATTCAATTCTCTAGCCTTAAAACTAAATTACTCGATAATAACTACGGCTATGTACGCATCATCTTCTTCCAGGGTCCATTAAAACAAAATCTGACAAAAGCCATCGCCAAACTCAAGAAAAAAAGTAAAGGCAAACTTAAAGGCTTTATTTTGGATTTACGCAACAACCCAGGTGGCTTATTAGATGCTAGCGCCGACGTTGCCGATGCCTTTTTAAACTCAAAAAAGATTACTAAAAAATACAAAGATTATATTGTCTACACCAAAGGCCGCATCCCTTCATCTGATAATTATTTAAAAGCCACACCAGGCGATATGCTACCCGGCGTACCAATGGTAGTATTGATTAATGGCGGCTCTGCCTCTGCCTCTGAAATCGTTGCCGGCGCATTACAAGACTATCGTCGCGCCATCATCATGGGCACACGCAGCTTTGGTAAAGGCTCCGTTCAAACAGTCATCCCAATCAGCAAAACCACAGCCATTAAACTGACAACCGCCTTATATTACACACCGTCAGGACGTGTTATCCAAGCACAGGGCATTCAACCTGATGTAGTGATACCGCAATTAAATGTCAGCCAAAAAGACTTAGATAAGTATATCGATATCGATGAGGCAGACTACGACAATCACTTAGGCAATGGCAATGCGGATGATTTCAAGAAACAAGAAGAACAACTAAAGAAAAATCGCCAAGCGGATATTGCTCTCGCCAAGAAAGACTATCAATTGTACGAAGCTATTATGATGCTTCGCGGTATGAGTGCTGTGAACTAATTAGCCGAATGCTATTAACGCAAAACGGCTAAATCTTTCTCCGCTACTAAGTTAAGTAATTTTAATGAATATTTATTGAAATTTATTTACCGTATTTTGAAATTAATTATCACTCCAGCATCATATAATCAGCTGATAATTCGCTAAGCTCTACCCGTGGCTGGCAGAATAAATCATTAGTGCGCGCAAATGGTCTTAGCAGTTGCTCACATAAATCACGCACTTCAAGCATCAAAGCATTTTTTTGTTCCTGATTGCGTCCAGCTTTCATTTTTAATCGAATCCAAATAATGGCCTTATCACTGTCCGCTTCACCAGCAACCACTACCTGAGTAAAAGGTGTTGCATACCCCAACGCAGTTGATATTTGCGCTTTACAGTGGGTTACATAAGCTTGAGATATCGCTGCCAATAACGGCTTAAAGTCAAAGTCAGCAAAGTGCGTGGAATACATAATACTAGTGTGCGGCATGGGTTCACCTTTCAAAAATCCAAAGATCAGTATGTTAGCATACAGATTGACTGACTGTTAAGCCCATTATCACCAAGGCCTTACCAACCTCTTGAATTTGTTAAGCTGCTATTAATAATACAACCTTACAATATAAGAACACGCACAGACAACTGATGAAGAGAAAAACATGCGCAATCCTACTCAAAAAAGCAAACAATCTGAAATGAGCCATTATGGAACACTGGGCCTTCAGCAGGATGCGAACAAAGAACAAATAAAAAAAGCCTACCGGCGATTAGCACTAAAATTCCACCCGGACAAGGCTGGACCAGGTGCCACGGCTAAGTTTCAGCAAATCCAACAAGCTTATGAAACACTGAATGACGATAAAAAACGCAAAGCTTATGACAGCGAACTGAATGCAGGCCAACAGCAAAACTGGCGCAATGGTAAACGATCTACATCACTTGAAGAAGCTATCGATATAATTAACAGTAATCCCAAAGCTGACATTACGCCACAGAAAGTGCTCGATACTTTTGATGATTTTGTTAAAAATAGACCTGAAAGCGAACAGCAATTTTATAAAGACCATCCACCACAGGTATATAAATGCGGCAATACAACCATTATCGTACTAACCTTTCCAAGCAAAGAAGCCGCCATGGACTACCTAAGTCAACTATTTGGTAAGGACTTTGGAAAATTACCGGACGCCAACCGCCAAGATCCTTCGCCTACATTAGAAGACGCCATGAGCAGAAGTAAAGCATTGGAAAACTCGCCAAGCCAACAACGAGCACTTGAAGATCAACCGTTAAAAGCAGATCGAGACACGGGACCACGTTTATTAGACAACGTTTCAACTAGTGGCCCCCAAGCAGGTGGCGGTGGCTAGACTCACCGCTACTTATTGATTAATTGAACAGCCAATGGCATTGCTTATTCCTGTTTTTACAGGCCGATTATCTATGACTGCCTGTCCATTAATATTGCCGTGACCATGGTGCAACAATGCATCCATCACCTCATTAGTAGGCGGTATTATACTAAAGTTTTGACCATCCCATTTAGCCTCATGATAATCAAACGCCCAAACAGCTACCCCCTTAAAGTATGGACTGTTACAAATGGCATTATTATTCTCTGCATTCACCGCACCAATAGCGTTAATGGCTGCCAGTGCATAATCTTTTTGTTTGTATTTACCACCACTGGTGGTTCCACATTCATGGAATGAACAAGAAGCAGGAATGGCAAATTTAAAATTAAATTTATAACGATTGGACAAATCCAGCATCGCTTGCGCTTCTTCTTTTACATACCAATAATAAGTGGCGGGGTCAGTCATCTGTTTTGACGTTGTTCCTGGGGGCAGATC
Source organism: Coxiellaceae bacterium (assembly GCA_029212885.1). GTDB lineage: Bacteria > Pseudomonadota > Gammaproteobacteria > Coxiellales > Coxiellaceae > JARGNX01. The sequence goes on along the minus strand of JARGPC010000005.1, from coordinate 158,703 downwards.
ATACAACGAATCAACCACCAAGAAATTTTCCCTTTTCAATAATTCCTGAGTTGCATCACTGGCTGGTAAATTTTGATTAAGTACCGCTGATTGAATCTTGCTGGCAAACGTGAATACCGATACATATCTATGCTTATCTTTGCACATAGCTAAAGTAGCGCGCTCTTCAGGACCTATGCGTGAAGGTATTGCAGGATCTTTGGCTATTGCACTGAAATTATCCGATATCCGCAAATAAAAAGCGACTTGCGTAGGAACATTAGTATTTTCACCGTTCGTTATTGAAAAATCCAATGGCTCAACATCTATCTGCAATCCATCAAGGCGCCTATCCATACAAGCCTGGCTAGACAGCAAATCAGCATAATCCAATACGGCACCCAAACTTAAAGTATTAAATTTTGTTAAATATCCTCCCGCGTCAGTTCTACCGTCTACTGTTGGCGACATATAGGCTAGCTCAGGAATGGCCTGTTTATAGTGTAATAAATTATAAGGGCCTACCAATTGTGACTTATCATTCTCACCATTTATTGTGAATCTAGTTGGCAATGTATAATACGTTTCCAATGCATAATTCGGTGCTTCACCGTACATTTCCATATCTGTTCCATAGGTATGCAGCTCAATTAACTTATCGCCTGCATTCTTAGCCTTTTCATTCCATTTTCTAATATCACCCTCAAATTGACCCAAGTGAGCACTCGGCCCAGACGCATCATATAACCATGCACTAATGGTGCGTGGCACAATGGCACTAGTCTGACTTTGAGAAACCTGAACAGTCGTCGAGTATGTCGACGAGCCTTGATTATTGGTGGCAGTAGATTGAATAACATGACTACCCGGTGTTAAACCAACACCTGAAAACATAACTACCCCATTACCACCATAGGAAGCACTGATACCCCCAACTGAATTCGGAGAAAAAACGACAGTTATACCATCAGTCGAACCACTCGTATTACTCACCATGCCAGAATAACTGACGGATTGGCCCACCGTCACTTGTATCAAATCAGGCATCGAAGAAAAAATTGGAACTCCCTCTACTGGTGGCAGCGGAGGTGTAGGCGGCTGAAGATCCGCTGAAGGGCATAGGTCACCTTTGACATCCCAACCAAACCCAACACTGAATTTAGTCCCATATCTTATATTAGGATCCTTTGTACACAATTGCTTATTATCGCCCACTAACTCTATATAAACATGCTTATCACCGGCGTTTACCCAACCAGATTTAGGCACCGCTATGGTTTCCCCTCGCGGAACGACCAATGTTAATGGGTTATCCTTGGTGCGCATACTCTTCAAGGTAATATCATGATTGGTGTTATTACGAAATGTAGCAGCAAAATCACTGAGACTTGCTCGAGCCATCGTGCTAAATAACAACATGAAGAGACAAAGTAAACCGGCAATAAAGTAACGATAAAAGCGTGAGCTAACTGCACAATGCGTTTTCATACTGACCTCAATCCAATTTTATATATTCAAGCGTCATCAAAGTATAGACACGATAGTGCAAACAACATCTTAACGGCATCAACACAACTAAGGGCTAATTGTTTGTTTGGGATCAGTAATCATTGGCTTAACTGTCATCCCGCACCCCGGACCCGGGATTCTATATGATATGGATTCCTGCTTTCGCAGGAATGACAGGTTGTCACAGGCATAACAGACCACTTGCATCAATCATGCTCGGTGAGTGATAATATGTGGACTGGTTCCCGGATCGGGGTCCGGGATGACAAAGCAAGGTCCCGGATGACAAAGCAAGGTCCGGATGTGAAAAGATAAAGAGGTAGAAGATGTTTAAACGTGTGTTTTTATTTGTAGCCACCAATATCGCCATTATGGCGGTGATCTCAATTATACTGGCAATCTTTAATATCCAGCCTTACCTAACGCAACACGGCATTGACTACGGCGCGCTAATGGCGCTCTCCGCTATTGTCGGTTTTGTTGGTTCCTTTATCTCACTGATGATTTCCAAATGGATGGCCAAAATGGCCTATCGCATTCAAATCATTAAAACACCCAATGGCCCACAGCAAACATTTGTGTTTAATACGGTTCGCAATCTCGCCACCAAAGCCGGCGTGCGCATGCCTGAGGTAGGCATTTATGATAGCCCTGAACCCAATGCGTTTGCCACTGGTTGGAATCGTAATAACGCATTAGTAGCGGTATCAACTGGCTTAATCAACGGCATGACTGAAGAACAAGTCACCGGCGTACTTGGCCATGAAATGACACACGTCAGCAATGGCGACATGATCACCATGGCCTTATTGCAGGGCGTATTAAATACCTTTGTATTTTTCTTTTCACGCATTGCAGCCTATTTAGTCACACAATTCCTATCACGCGGTGAAAGCAGCGGTGAGGGATTAGGTTCATTTGCTTATTATGGTATCGCCATATTATTTCAGGTTATCTTCGGCATTTTAGCCAGCATAATTATCATGGCCTTCTCGCGCTGGCGTGAATTCCGTGCCGATCGTGGCTCGGCAAAGCTTGTTGGTAAGCAAGCCATGATTAGCGCCCTTCAACGCTTACAACAGCTCAGCCAAGCCGGTGCACCGCAAGATAACCGTGGCAAATCATTTCAAAATTTGATGATCAATGGCCACAAATCGATTATGGCATTATTTGCCAGTCACCCACCATTAGAAAAACGCATTGAGGCGTTAAAGAAAGGCTTATAATTTTTTATTGCGTCTATGCCTAAAGATTAAATACGATTGGTCATTGCTTTGTTTACTGCGATCCCAATCGTATTTTTTGACGATAAATTCTGGCACGGTATCTAAGTGATCTGACGCGGTAAAACCAAAATTTTCGTACAGTGAATACATGGATAGTGGTGGCACACAATACACATTTTTCCATTTATTAGAACGCTCTAATAAATAGGTAATGATTTGATTAGCACAATTGCGATGACGAAACTCGGGGAAGATATATATACCACCCATTTCAACGCTATCATCATCAATCTTGATTAGCCGCCCAAAGCCCGCCGTCTTGCCATCACACTCGGCTAAAATAATAATATCACGCTCAAATTCTGATGATGCAAAACCTTGGGTCACATAGGTTTCATTGATCCATTCCATTTCTTCTTCTTTAACCAATCGAATCATTAATGGATCCAAATAGGCTTCAGCTTCGATTTCAACCAAAATATCAGAGCTAATAAAGCGCCCCACCTCTACCATGGTGGATGCAGGACGTATTATCATAAAGAACTCTGCGTGTGCACGCCCTACCGCTTCCCAATCTTCAATATTGCTGACATATATGCGTGTGCGGATAACATGCTCTAAAGTAGCACCCGCCTCTTTCAATGCTGCCTGAATATTACGCAGTGCTTGCATGGTTTGTTCATAAGCATCACCGACGCCAACAATACCACCCTCTTCATTAGTCGCGGTGGTGCCTGATACAGAAATATTTGGCCCGATACATACGGCGCGGGAGTAACCAACAATATTTTCCCACTTGGCATGACTGGCGATGTTTTTGCGTTCCATAGTGAACCCCGTCCCTGTTGAAAAAAGCAAACCAAGCATAACAAATGGATCTTATAGCAGCAAATATTGCGTATTCATGCCTGATTAATTAATAACACACCGGGTGTTGACAAACCGAACGTACTCATGTAGCATTACATTATGATACATTTAATAACAAAGCACACTCCTTTCCTCGCCCTCAATTGGCGCTAGCCGCCTATTCAATTGCAAGACCACACACTAAAGCTATTCATTAAATAATATCAAGAGGAAAAAACCATGAAAACATTAAAAACTGTAACCCGCATATTCCCAACCATTATCTTGGCATCAATAGCCAGTTATGGCATTGCTTATGCCGGCTTTCCGCCGCCACCCAGCAATGAGACACACACTGCTGTCATTAATCAAACCAGTGTCGTGCTACCCATTCAGTCCAGGGCTGCACACTTAACAGCACTGGTAAAAAATCCAACATCTGTCGCCATTAATAGCACAGCTGCAATCGTTGATGACGGCAATGCTTACTTCCCAGCCGCCTTTACCACCACCATCGGCACTGGTGCAGGTGCATGCGTTGCCAGTGTTGGCTTAAATAGTGTGGTTATCACAAAAAACGTGAACCCAACCGTAACAGGCTATAGCTGTAATGTTATTAACGGAAATATTGTTCTGAAAGCCTACACGTAACCCGAGCAATCCGAGTAATCCGAGTAATCCGACCCTAGAGGCTAGCAATCACCTTTCCCGTTAGCCTCTTCTTTTTTGACACATTACTAGAACCTGCCGCCACCCTTTTGTTATGTTATTGTATCGGCTTAGGTTTGATTTATTACTGTTAAAAAGGAATTCAAAAATGATCAGCTCAGATATTTTTCACCTGTTAAAACCCACTCATTATAAAGCAGCCAGCCAAGAGATTAAGTCAGGTGATCTATTGTTGTGTTCCGGTAATGGCTTAGTCAGCGATATCATTAAAAAAGCAACCGATAGCGCTTTTAGCCATGTCGCATTAATTTTAGAATTGAACAAAACTGGGCAATGGTTGGTACTTGAAAGTGTTGAATCATTTGGTGTGCGTTGTGTGACATTAGACCAAGGCTATTTGAAAAACTATCGCGATACTAATAAAGGCTATGATGGCAAGATGATAGTAGCACGTCATAGTGACATGGCAGGCAAAACACAAGCACTGGCACAGTTATACGAAAAAGCATTCGCACTCACCGGTGATCTATACAGCAAACAAGATATCTTTAAAATCGCCAGCCGCATTACAATGTCAAAAATCGGCATTCATGAAAACGGTGACATCATACCGCATGACAACCATTATATTTGCTCGGAATATGTCTATGCATGTTACAAAAATATCGGCATTGACCTGCCCTATGACCCACTGGGGTTTATTGCTCCTGCTGATATAGCCAAACTCGATGCCGTTAAACCTGTGTGCCAGCTAGCTCCTTATGCAACACAAATCACAGAAAACCTGTTAGAGGCATCCGCAACCTACTGATTTAATAACGATATGCATTTCTGCTACTAGACAATACCAATCGGCTTAAGTTTTGACTTGGCGGTTTCATCCATGCGATAGATAACCGCCAATGAAAATACACCACAGAAAACCAGGTAATATCCAGGCGCTATTGGCGCACCTGTGTTATGGATTAACCAAATAGCTATTAACGGTGTGGTACCACCAAAAATCGCCGCGCCAATATTGTATGCCAAAGTAGTCGCACTAAAACGCACATGCGGCGGTACCATTTCAACAATACAAGTTGGCGTTACACCACAATAAATACCAAGTGGAATCATAATCACACTTTGCGCCACATAAGCCAACCACAAATGATTCATCATTAATAGCATATAATAAGGCACAATACTGATCATTAAACCCAAAGCACCTACCGCCATCATCACGCGACGACCAAAGCGATCCGATAACATTCCCGCCACCGGAATCCAAATCAATAATGAAATGACTGACACTAAGTTAATCGTGATCGCATCGTGGAAACCGTAATGCAATACTGAAGACATATACGTTGGCATAAACACTACCAATAAATAAGTAGCCACCACACCCAACCAGGTTAAACCTACAATCGAAATCAAGGCACGACGAAAATAGACAAACGACTCAACCAAGGGATGCGACAAACGGGTATTGTGACGCTGCACTTCTTGAAAAGCTTTGGTTTCACTGGCCCGTAAACGCAACCATAAACCAACCCCACCACCAATAATCGCCGCAATAAATGGCAAGCGCCAACCGTAATCAATAATCGCTTGTTTTGGGATAAAATAAGTCACTGCCCATGCGGCCGCAGCCGCCACTAACATGCCAGCATTGCCACTAAGCATCGCAAAGCCACCAAATAAACCGCGACGCTGCTCGGGCGCATGCTCCACTAAAAAAATCGACGAGCCTAAATACTCACCACCAACCGAAAAACCTTGCAGCAAACGCAAAATCACCAACAACACCGCTGCTGTACTACCAATTGAATGATAGGTCGGTAATAAACCCATCGCACAAGTTGCTGCCGCCATCAACAGCACTGATAATACCAATGCCGCTTTACGACCACGACGATCACCAATATAGCCAAATAAAATCGACCCTAATGGCCGCGCTAAAAAACCTAAAAAGAATACCGCAAAAGTATTAAACAAACCGACCATGGAATTGTGCTGCGGAAAAAAATTAACAGCAATAAAAGCGGCGAGGTAACCGTAGATCGACATATCATATACTTCAATGACATTACCAACCACTGCAGCACTAACAACTTTAGATAGCGCTTTAGCCATCTACACTGCTACCGGTGCTTTGATATGCGGTTGCGCCACATAGTTAACGATTTCAAAATCTTCATAGTTATAACTAAATAAATCGGCTGGCTTGCGCTTAATATTCAATGTCGGCAATGCACCGGGTTGACGCAACAGTTGCGCCTGTACCTGCTCGAAATGATTATGATAAATATGCACATCACCACCGGACCAAATAAACTCACCGACTTCTAAGTTACATTGCTGCGCAACCATATGAGTCAACAACGCATACGAACCAATATTAAATGGCACACCTAAAAACGCATCGGCCGAACGCTGAGTTAACTTACACGACAACTTGCCATCAGCAACATAAAATTGAAACAACAAGTGACACGGTGGCAAAGCCATCTGCTCTAATTCACCCACATTCCATGCACTAACAATATGCCTTCTTGAGTTCGGCTCTTTTTTAATACCGTCAACAAGCCCTTGCATCTGATCAATACTCTGACCATCAGCGGCACCCCACGAGCGCCATTGTTTGCCATATACCGGGCCTAAGTCGCCATTATCATCCGCCCACTCATTCCAAATGCGCACACCGTTTTCTTGCAAAAATTTCACATTGGTATCGCCACGTAAAAACCAGAGCAATTCAATAATAATACTTTTGATATGCAATTTTTTGGTGGTTAATAATGGAAAGCCTTTCGATAAATCAAAACGCATCTCGTGACTAAACACACCGCGAATACCAGTGCCGGTTCGGTCTGGTTTGTCTGATCCGTTGTCCATTATATGTGACAACATATTTAAATATTTTTGCATTTTTTACTTACCCTTTGTCATAGCTGTAGGCAGTGGTTCATCAAGGCGCACAGCCTTGTCATTCGTGGCTTAACCAGGAATCCTATTATATGGATCCCGGCTCGGAGGCCGGGATGACAGTGCCCACACCGGGATAACAGTGCCCACACCGGGATGACAGTGCCCACACCGGGATGACAGTGGCCACACCGGGGTGACACTAAGAACCCTGCAGCGCCAACGCCGTTAATAAAATCACCCAGACAATCCATATCAGCTCCATCATGCGCGGCAACTGCGTGCGCTTAATCAACCAATATATACCCATGACGATTAACCCAATCACCACAGGGATAATAAACAGCGTAAATGACAGCTCAATCAATTGACCCCACTGTCCGCCAGAAAACACCACGCCCAATCCATGCACAATTTTATCATGGATCATCAATAATCCATGTATTACGTACGACACTTCTGTACGAAAAAAAACCGCCACAATGGACACAATAATCAGTAAAACAAAATGTTTAACCATGTCGCCTTCCCTAAACGTTCCCATTTATCGAACCTTTGTTGAAGCAGTAAGCATACCAGAACAAACCGACCCCAAACAGTACCATTGGTATCGATAATTCTTGCCCGCGCGTTAACCAGCCAAATGCAATAAAGCCCAATTGTTGATCAGGCTGGCGCACAAATTCTAACCCAATACGGAACAACCCATAGAAGATCAAAAATAACGCAGATACCGCGCCGCGTGGTCGTGGTTTGGCCGAAAACCACCACAAGATAACAAATAGTACAATGCCTTCCAAGAAACATTCGTACAATTGCGACGGATGACGCGGCAGTGGTCCCGCATTCGGAAACACCATCGCCCATGGCACAGTAGTCACACGGCCCCAGACCTCACCATTAATAAAGTTACCAATGCGACCAAACGCTAACCCCAGCGGCACCAGAGGTGCAATAAAATCGCCCATTTCCCAAAACGGCCTGTTGAGAAAGCGGCCATAAATCCAAATGGCTAATAACACGCCCAACAAGCCGCCATGGAATGACATGCCGCCATCCCATACTTCAAAGAAACTGAACGGATTCGCAATCAAACCGCTGAAATTATAAAACAACATATAACCAGTACGACCACCAACCACCACACCAATGGCGGCGTAAAAAATCAAATCGCCCACTTGCTCTTTGGTCCAGGGCTTTAATTGACGCGGTCCGCGATACCTGGCCAAAAGGTACGCTATTGCAAACCCCACTAAATACATAATGCCATACCAATGCACTTTGACTGGACCCACGGCAAAAGCAACCGGGTCGATTTGTGGATATTGCAGCATAATGATTCCTTTATATAGATACGCTGGCACTTTATACCATAAGCCTGCTTAATAGATAAAGATTTAGCAGAATCTTTCTGCACATAGTGTATCATTTCACTCTACTATAGCCTGATTACAGACAAATTGGGAATCACATTCCCAATATTAATATATACATACAATTCAGTATGTTAATTGATTTTTTCGCAGTTAAAGCTAATAATATGCTGATATTTATTTGCAAATTGGGAATATAATTCCTAGAATGTCAAAAAAAGGAATGCCTAATGATACCAAGAATTATTACACCCAAATTTACCCAACTAGCCTCACAGTACCCAGCCATTACACTCACTGGCCCAAGGCAGTCTGGCAAATCAACACTATGCAAACAACTATTCAAAAATCATGAGTACATTTCCTTAGAAGAGCTAGATCAACGACAATTTGCCACCGAGGATCCTCGCGGCTTTCTAAATCAATTTAAAGACAAACCACTTATTCTGGATGAAATCCAACGCACCCCCGATTTACCGTCATACCTACAATCACGCATTGATAGCAACCCAGATTTAACCGGCCACTATATACTAACCGGCTCACAACAATTTGAAATGGTCAATAATATCAATCAATCCTTAGCAGGTAGAACAGCGATTTTAAAGCTACTGCCTCTAGCCTACGATGAAATCGCGCATGCGAATACAGCCATCGATCTAAATCACCTGCTCTACAATGGCGGCTATCCTCGCATTTATGATAAAAAGCTTAACCCCACCGAAGCACTCGCTTATTATCTTGCTACTTATGTTGAGCGAGATATTCGCCAAATTAAACACATCAACAACCTAGCTTTATTTGAAAAATTTCTAAAACTCTGTGCCAGCAATGTCGGACAGCTGATAAACTATTCACGCATAGCAAACGACTGTGGCGTTGACCATAAAACCATTCAATCATGGCTTTCCGTTTTACAAGCCAGTTATATCGTTTATGAACTCAACCCACATCACGAAAACTTTCGAAAGCGCTTAACCAAATCATCAAAACTCTACTTTTATGACACCGGGCTTGCTTGTTATTTACTGGGTATACGAAACACTAAGCAGCTCGACAGCCACCCGTTAAAAGGACAACTATTTGAAAATTTTATCGTCGTTGAATTTTTAAAAAACTGTTACAACCATGGCAAACAAAGCAACCTCTATTTTTATCGAGATCAATCAGGCAACGAAGTGGATCTTGTTATCGATAATGGCGCAGAACTGGTCGCTGTCGAGATCAAGTCATCACAAACGCTATCATCCTCTAGCTTTAAAGGTTTAAAGCATTACCACAAAGTCGCGGGGGATAGAAACACGCATCGAGTCTTAATTTATACTGGCGATAAAAATCATCAAATTCATGATACGCACGTATTTAACTATCGCGACATCAAAAATGCTTTTACATTAATCGAACAAGGCTAAGACACATTCAACCATCTTTTTGGCAAAAATGGCATGTGCAGTTTCATCAAAATGTATACCATCAATTTCGGATAGTTGGATATCTTCGCCGGCATTATAATAATGGCAGCCCTTTGCCTCCGCAACTGGCTGCATGGTTTGATCAAACCACTTGGAGTATTGTTGCTGCCCCTTAAACACAGCTTGGTCTTCTAAATCTAAAAAAGACTCATTTGATAATGGCGGTGGCGCCACCACCAACAACGGCGGCACGGTACACATGCCCTCCCCATAAGGCGATGCTTGCGCAACATCAATCACATTAGCCAAACCGTTGGCAATATCATCTGCGTTACGTTTAAATTCAATTTTTAAATCATTAATACCCAACATAATAATCACCAAGTCCAATGGCCCTTGTGAATACATGATCGGATTAATTTGCGACAAACCATCGCGCGCATAAGGCAACCCCTGATAAACCGCATCAGTAGTACGGCCGTTTAACCCCTCCTCAATAATAAGGTAGTCATCACCAAGCAGCTGCTGCAATTGGCCCGTCCAGCGCACATCACTGGGATAACGCTGCATAGCTAAAGTTTCGCGATCGATCGTCCCAGGCACAAATGCCCAAGTATTTGAATCACCAAAACAAAGAACTCTTTTTTTATTGCTCATACACCCCCCTTTTGGTCAAAAAATGCTTAGCGAATTATCAGTAGCTATGATATAGTCGCCCCCATGTCAGAACATCCGATGCACATTGTACGAAACGTAACCCTAGATTTGGGCCATCGCCTAATGGATGAACGTTTTAAATGCCACTCGATCCACGGCCATCGCGTCGAGGTTGAGCTGCATTTTGGCTTTAGTGTGCAATATGATATCGGCTATTGCATTGATTTTAAAGAAATCAAACGCATCGCTGGTGAATGGCTGGATAGCACCCTTGATCATGGCTTTATGGCTAACCCACAGGATGAGGCCGTCATTACCGCCTGCCAAGCTACCAACACCAATCTGTATTTAATGTCACTGAATGGTGAAGGTGAATACTGCAACCCTACTGCCGAAAACAGCGCCAAGGAAATCTTCCTCGCTATCAGCACACTGTTCGAATCCAACAAAGACCTTACCTTATATAAGGTGCGTTATATCGAAACCGCCAATTGCTGGGTTGAAGCTTTTGCTAATAGTTGCTCTGAGGCTGAACGACAAAATTTTATGGCCTTTCGCGGTGAAGAACTGCGTGCTTATGCCCGCGCCAAAGGCAGCATTGAATATGACCAACGCAATCTAAAGAAAGAAAATGAAAGCTGCATCTCCTAACCATAAAAAAAGCCAAACGAACAGGTGGTTCGCTTAGCTTTGAATTACTTTCTTTTTATTTAGCTGTAGAAGCTAAGTCCTGAGACGCATGATGAATCAAAGAATCATCACCCGCTGCATCACCCGATAGCGACCACTCCATAAGACCAGCCAAATTATCTTTTTTAACCAGATCAGCTTTTGCCTTAACTACCGTTGGGTCATCATAACTAATCCATCCCCCTGCGGTTGGGTTATAGGCATAACTTTCCACGGCATCGCTACCAGTCGTTTCTTGATGAGGTACAAATCCATTATTGAGCATAGTTAAAATGTCTTTGTATGTGACCACACTGCCTGCACCTGTAAATGCTTGATACAGACCATTATTGTTAGCACCCGGCGCAACATTTAACTTACGCCCATAAGCTGGAAAACCAATTACCAATTTATTGCTTGGCGCACCAGCGGCTAAGTACGCATCAATCGTACTAGTAACGTTAAACACTTTATATCCGGCGGCACTTGTTGGCTCTTTAGGGTCAAAGACAACTGGCGCATTAAAGTTAGCAAGCTTAGGATTATCAAATGAACCATGATAATCGTAGGCCATCACATCCATATAATCGACATGCTTTGCAAGATCGCCAAAAAATGATCCTTGAGTTGCATTTTTATATACCGTATTTATTTTATTTACTACATTAGGATTAGCAGGAAGCGCAACAGTTAACCACGCATAAGATTCATAGTTAGCTTTAATATACGCTTGTAGATTGCTTATAAAATTAATATAGTTTTCTAAGGTTGAGGCGGCGGTAGCTGGATTATCTAAAAAAGTCCAACCATTATCACCAGGCTCCCAATCGACATCGACCCCATCAAAGCCATCACCATTATTATTGCTTTTAACTTGATTAAGCATAGCTACTACGCTTGCCTCAAAAGCAAGTTGTGTCTTTGCGCCTGAGTTAATTAACGTCGTCAAAGGTGCGCTTAGCGAATAACCTCCAATTGAAAGCAGTACATTCTTATGACTTTTATGCAATTGATTAATAGTAGCTGCCATATTACCTTTACCTGTATCACCCGCATGAAGGTATCCAGTCGGGATTTTAGTAAAATCGGAATAAGGGTCAGTGCTATGAAGCTTATAATCTTGATCACCAATATTGTACGAGCCCGCATTACACAATGCTGGATTAGCTGGAGTAGCGTACGGCGCAGCACAGTTACCGATTTCTGCAAAAGCATACATAACCGCAGTAACATCTTGCGTTGGTATATCTGTAGGCTGGTAATTATTCCCATAAGTGTCCCAGTTAGTATAATAACCAAATACTTGAGGTGTATTAGCACTTGCACTTGCAAAAGCGCCAATCGCGATAGTGCTAGCAATAGCCGCTAGCAAGACTTTTGACATTTTCATTATTTCTCTCAGTTATTGCGTTAGATGCGATCATTATCTCAGGTAATCGTTAACGTATCGTTAATAGATATAACAGTCCGCTGCGTCATTAATGGTAATACATGAAATTTTATATAGAAATATAGAAAATATTACAATTACACCATCCGCACACCAATCACCAACATCACAATCGCAAAAATACGCTTGAGTGTTTTAACTGGTAGGCGATGAGAAAAGTGTGCACCGATGCGTGCAAAGAAAAAACTTGTAATGGCAACACTAAACCAAGCTGGCACGTATACATAACCTAATGACCAGACCGGTAAATCCGTGCGAAACAAACCCATGATAATATAGGTCGCCGCACCAATGGTGGCGACCGTCATACCCACCACCACAGAAACCACTACCGTCTTACGCATATTAATACCGCAATAAATTAAAAACGGCACGGTAATTACGCCACCACCCAAACCCAACAAACCTGACTTAGCACCTATCAACGTACCCACGCCAATCATGCCAGGTAACTTAGGCAGCCGATGCTCACCATGTTTTTCTTTGTGAAAAAACATTTTAATCGATACCATAATGACAAAAATACCAAAGATAATCGCAACCGTGCGTGAGGATAACCACGTGGTAAAAATCGCACCAAGAATGACACCAACAACAATCCCCGGCAAGAATTGCTTGTAGATAGGCCAAAATTCAAATTTGCGCTTCAAGTGTCCGTATAACGACGAACCAGAAGTTAAAACCATAATTGCCAATGAAGTAGCGCACGCCATTTGCATTACATGCGTACCACATAAGTGGTATTTAGAAAATATCCATGCCAAGCCCGGCACAACCAATACACCACCACCAATACCCAGCATACCAGCTAACGTGCCAGCAAAAACGCCTAACACCAGATATACAATAATCATTTCCGTCATGACTAACGACCCGCTCGGATCAAACCACCTAAGCCAACATCCTCTATCACCATCTCAAGATGATTACGAATTTCACGTGCTTCATCAATCTGTAATACTTCTATCAATAATTTTTTAGCTTGCTTTAAATCAAAAGCCCGCACTACTGCTTTCACACGCGGTAAACCTCGCGCATTCATACTAAACGAATCAAACCCCATGGCGACCAATAAGATGACCACCAATGGATCACTCGCCATTTCACCACAAATACCTACCGGCACTCCCGCCTTATGCCCAGCATCCACCACTTGCTTCAATGCACGCAATACAGCTGGATGCAAACATTCGTAACGATCAGCAACGCGCGGATTATTACGGTCGACGGCTAACAGATACTGAATCAAATCATTGGTACCGACCGACAAAAAGTCAACACGCTTAGCTAACTCATACGCCTGATAAACAGCTGATGGCACTTCCACCATAATGCCCAATGGCGGCATGGTGACATCATAACCTTCTTCTTTTACTTCATTAAATGCTTGCGTAATTAAACGACGCGAAATATCAACGTCGGATATCGATGACACCATCGGTAACATAATCGATAAATTATCCAATGACGCACTGGCTTGAATCATCGCACGCACTTGTTGCAAAAATATTTCCGGTTGATCCAATGTAATGCGCACACCACGCCAACCTAAGAATGGATTATCTTCTTCTATCGGGAAATACGGTAAAGCTTTGTCACCGCCAATATCCAAAGTACGCATGACCACAGGACGCGGAGAAAAGGTACTCAGCAATTGACGATACATAATACGCTGCTCTTCTTCTGACGGAAAACGTTCACGCATCATAAAAGTCATTTCTGTGCGGTATAAACCCACCCCTTCTGCACCAACACTAAACGACAGCCCCGCCTCAGCAGCCAAACCTGTATTCACATACATTGAAACCGAATGACCATCTTTGGTTTCAGCCGCTAACTCACGTAAATCTTCAAGCTCTTCATCAAGCTGTTGCTCTTCTTTCGCTAAATGGCGGTATTCTTTTTTGATAATCGCTGATGGCGACACCAATGCTTGGCCATTATAGCCATCGACAATTACATCCTTGCCATCAAGCACACTAACTGGTGCACCACCAACACCCATAATAGTGGGTATGCCTAAGGCACGCGCTAAAATCGATACATGTGAATTGTTCGAGCCACTACCGGAAATCACACCCACCAACCGACCTTCAGGCACTTCCATCAATGCGGTAGCAGTAAGCTCCTCACTGACTAAAATCGTGCGCTTAGGGTAGACAGGTGCCTGATGCTCCTCTGCTTGCAACTGCGCCAAAATACGGCGACCTAAATCACGTAAGTCAGTGGCACGCTCTTTGAGGTACTCATCTTCCAAGCCTTCGAACTGGGCTATGTGCCGACGAATTACACGCGACAATGCACCTTGCGCCCATTGCCCCCCGTCAATCTCACTCAACACTTCATTGATCAAAGTGTGACTATCCATGATACGTAAATACGCATCAAACAAAGAACTTTCAGCAGCAGATAATGAACTTTGCGCACGCGATTGCAGCTCTGTAATCTCCGTACGCGCTTCATCTAACGCAACTCTAAATGCCTCTTTTTCATGATCAGCATCTTCAGCTTTACGGTCAGGCACTGCTGACAAGTCAGCCGGTGGATAAACCACTATCGCGGTACCTAATGCAACACCAGGAACGGTTGGCACACCTTTAATGGTTTCTGCTTTACGGCGGCGCCGACGCTTTTTAGTACTGACATCCTGCAAAGCACCTTTAGCTAACAATGCAGCTAAAGGCTCTGCCATTTGCACAGCAAGCGTCACCAATAACGCCTCTTCTTCTTCTGTAAAGAAGCGGTTCTCACGTTCTTGGGCAGTTAATATCGCAATTAAATCACCACGAAACATAATCGGAATACCGATATAAGCGCGGTAAATATCATCGTGTAATATTTTATGTTGGTGATACACCGGATGCTGAGTCACATCTTCAAGATTAATAGGCTCTTCACGCTCAGCGATATAGCCCAGCAAGCTATGACCAAAGCGCAATCGAAATGTGCCAACTGCTTCATCGTTAACACCCACACCAGCAGCCAATAAGAATTCTAAATGCTCTTCATCGACAAGGTATAAACTGCAGGCATCTGCTTGGATATTTTGCTGCACTTGCTCTACAACAGATCGCAGAGCAGCAGCGACATCGGTCGCCACCTCTAACTCTTGAACAATCCGCTTTAGAACTTTTAGCATTAATGCTCCCTAGTAATGCTGTCCTGTAAAAAAGGCTCCAGTTGTTTTAATGCGCGTCGATAAACGTCACGCTTAAATTGCACGACGTTTTTACTGGGGTACCAATAATCCACCCAATGCCAACGATCAAATTCGGGGGTTTCAGTCACTGATAAATTGATAGCCGCTTCTTCAGCTGTAAGCTTTACCAAAAACCATTTTTGTTTTTGGCCTGTGCACAATGGCACTTTGTCATACCGGCGTAATTGTTTGGGAAGGTAATAGACTAACCAATCTTCAGTCTGGGCAATAATCTCCACAGCCTCTGGGCTCAAACCCAGCTCTTCATGCAGCTCACGATACATGGCTTGTTCTGGAGATTCGTCTTCATGAATGCCACCCTGCGGGAATTGCCAAGCCTCTGGCATGCGTGCACGTTGCGCCCACAACACCTGTTTATCGTCATTGGTCACAATAATACCAACGTTTGCACGTAACCCCTTTTCATCGATCAAGACCTAACCTCCTTAAATATACTTCACTACACAGCCACAGAATCATTGTAACCGCAATTACTCGGAAGATAAATGGCCACGGGTGATTTTATTCGATAAAACCGGCAGTTAGTGATGTTATCTCGCGTCTATGATCAAACAATAAAGCGCTTTATAGTGTACATGAAATAGTTAACGAACCTTTACATTAATTAAGCATTTTGCTAGCATACCCCACCCGTATGAATCGAACAATAAATAGCCAGGTACATAAGCCATGTTTTATCCACACCACACCCCCGCACAAACCGATACTGAGAAAGAATACCAACAAAATATGCCCCGATTGATTACCATCGCGCTCATTGGCCTGGCCACCACTCTCATTTCACTTCCCGATGAAATCAATCTAAGCCTCAAAACAGCAGTAGATTTAACTGGTACAGTTCTTGGCCTTGGCATGATCGCCTTCTCCGGCCTTACACTAAAATCACTGAAAAATGAAGCCACCAGAGGACGAGCCACAATCAGTCATTTTTTTACTCAGCAGCCTCCCCAACAACAACAGCAGGCTCAAGCTGCCCACCAAACTGCCGGACTGAGCCCACGCGAACAATAATTGTTAATTATTTCCATTATGCTAGACTGGCCAGCACATAATTGAGTGATTGGAAAAACTTATGCGCATACTCCGCTGTTTACAAGCCAGCTTACTGACACTGTTGCTTTGTGTAAGCACCATACTCCACTGCCTACCCATGTACTTCATTATCCTACTAAAGATGATCCCAATCGGGCCATGGCAAAAATTATGCAGCCGCATCATCAATCAAATCGCTACTTCGTGGGCCGGCGTCAATAACCTTGTTATGCACCGTGCGCTTAAAACCCGCTGGCAAATCAGCGGCATTGAAGGGCTCAAGAAGAAAGACTCGTACCTGGTGATTGCCAACCATCAATCGTGGTTAGATATTGTTGTTTTGCAAAATACATTTAGCAGAAAAATTCCTTTCCTAAAGTTTTTTATTAAAGATCAACTCAAATGGATCCCAGTTATCGGCTGGGCTTGGTGGGGCTTAGATTTCCCATTCATGAAACGTTACTCCAAAGCATTACTCGCTAAAAAGCCACACTTGCGCGGCAAAGATTTAGAAACCACTAAAAAAGCTTGCCAAAAATTTAAAACCATCCCAACCTCAGTAATGAACTTTGTTGAAGGTACGCGCTTTAAACTTGAAAAATCCAAAAAACAAAACTCACCTTATGGAAATCTATTAATACCTAAAGCCGGCGGTGTGGCTTACGTATTATCAGCCATGGGCCAACAAATCGATAAAATTTTAAATGTCACTATCGTTTACTCAGGTGGACCCAAAAGCTTATGGCAATTTTTATGTGGCGAAGTCAGCAGCATTAAAATTCATGTCGAGCAATTACACGTTGATGCGAAGTTAATCGGTGATTACTTTAATGATAAAAAATTCAAAGACGATTTTCAGGCATGGCTAAACAATGTCTGGCATAAAAAACAACTACTGATTGAACAAACCATTTCTGAAAACAAATACAGCTAAAGGATTACAACATGAAGGTCGCTCTAGTTACAGGCACATCAACAGGATTAGGACTAGCTTTAACCAAAGCATTACTCGAATCAGGCTACAAGGTATACGCCACGATGCGCGACATCACCAAGAAAGATGCCTTGATAACAGCCACGGCCTCTTGCGGTGATAACTTAGCGATTCGCAAATTGGATGTAACAAAGCCTGACACTATCACCGCCTGCGTTAACGAAATAATCGCTCAAGAAAGTCGTATCGATCTATTGATCAACAATGCCGGTCTTGGCTTTGCCAAAACCACCGAGCATGCCAGCGAAGAAGAAGTGCAAAATATTCTCGACATTAATTTTCTAGGCGTTGTACGTTGCACTAAAGCTGTGTTGCCCATCATGCGACAACAAAAAACCGGTCATATCATTAACATTTCATCGGTCGGTGGCTTAGTAGGACAACCATTCAATGAGCTGTATTGCGCAGCCAAGTTTGCCGTTGAAGGTTATACCGAGAGCTTAGCGACTTATATACAGCCATATTTTGGCATCAAATTCACACTTATCGAACCAGGCGCTATCCAATCAGAATTTTTCAATAACGCTTCAAAATCTTTAGCGCTTGACGCACCCGCCAATGATTACACCGAACTGTTTCAACGCTATGTCACCACCTTACAACAACGCACCAGCACAGGCAGCAACAGCAGCAGCCAAACAACAGAAGAGGTAGCTAACTTAGTCATCGAATGCATTGCCTCAAAAAATCCTCCACTGCGGCTACGCACCTCTGACTGGGCCAATCAATTTTGCCAATTGAAAACACAAGCCGACCCAAGCGGAGACACATTACGCACTGAAATCACTAAAGCCTTTCTAAAATTACCCGAAACGGCTTAAACCACTCCCGGTGAGGCAGCCTCAGCCACCTCTGACGCTTCGGCATCGGGCGCAGTGGCCCCAACAATAGTTAATGGTGCTGGTTCGGCCCTTTGTTGACGACAAACTAAACGCCCCGCCATCGACAACAATTTATTCACTGGTGGCTGTACAAACGGCAATCCTACAAAAGTCAGATAAGCAAACGATATATTTTTAACTTTATTGTTATTCGTAAAATTGCTCACACCACTTTCAGCCAACACACCATAAAAAGCACAAATAGCCACAGTAAAAATCAATGCAAAACTATTTTTCGCCAATTGCTGCGATGCTTGCCGACATCCCTTTGCTTGTGCCAAAGACCACTCACCAGGATGCAACCAACCATCAACCGAAGCATGTGCAATCGTTGAACCAAACGGAAAAGCGCCTAAGCCACCGAGCACCTTAAACACACCCACCCACACATCAGAGTCAAACTTAAAAATAGCTTGTGCAGTCGCTGCTGTACCATTAGCTAAGCCCAACCACAAGGGCACGGCAATGGAGAGCAGGGCAACCAACTTCATTACTAACAATGGACTGCTTCGCAGTGCACTAAAAAATTTAACATTTTCATTGCGCGTCATATGAATCAGGTTTTTGGTAATAATAATGTCCATCGCTATACGTGGAATAGCGCCAGTCATTTTCAATACAATGCTCGATTCGGTCTCGACCACCGCCGCCATGATTGGTAACGCCATCAAAAAATGCAACCACATCCATTTATTACGTTTTGGATTCAAAGCACCCTTATAATCAATATCGAGGCTGTCATCAGGCATAGTGCTATGCATTAATTGAAACACAATAGCTGTCGCACCACCCACCGCCGCACCGCCGGCCACTAGACCCGCTATTTCTCCCACCTTACCGGTATCACCCACCAATAGCGCTAACTTTTCATCAAAAGCAATCCGAGCAGGCACTCTTAAGAATAACGACGAACACGCGGCAACTGCCAAAAATACTGGTTTTCTCATACACTTCTCCGACCAAGGTCAAACGAACAGCAGATAATTATTTCAATTAGCTATCAATTAACTCATCTTATGTTTATGCACAATATATACCCCAAAACAGATCAAAACACCACAAACCACTTAAGAATAATTATTTTCCCATTTAAGACTGACTTAACATCTCTCATGCATAATACACCTACAACAAATACAAATAGCTTCATAATTACAGGTACAAAACCACAGTGAGCCGAGCACCCAAAAAACCATTAGCCAAACAATCCCTAGCCAGCATAGGACTCAATGCGCACTATTGGGGTGAAAGCTGCAGCATAATGTTATTAAAGCTACACGATACGAAAGGCAACCAACTGGCTCTACCTGGAAACGACTATCGAAAATTTGTTCGACACTATCAGCAACAACCTGCGGAATTACCACCGGAAGCCTTGATTAGCGCCATGGAAAACGCGGATTTACGGCTGGTAAAATACTTTTCAGCTGAAAATCGTGCTCCCTTTGAATTACAACGCATAACAGCAGCCGGTGAAATACTCACCATCGATGATAAACCTCTGGCAAAAATAAACAAAGAGACCGGTGAGCCAATACAAAACTGTATTGTGATGACAGGCAATCGACTCTACGTCCACCCAAAAACCCGCAGCAGCAGTGGTATTTTCAGTGCATTACGAGATGCTTTAGGCTTGCCCTGCACACCTAAAGACGAAAAGGCAAAAACAAGCGAACCCGCTATTATTGGCATCAACCATTCATCATTGTCTGGCGGTGAACGTGTTCAATTCGCTGGATCATTGGTATTTAATGAAGATCACGGCTGGGTGTTAGAAAACACCACCGGCCATTACCAAACCAGTGCCTACCAGCTCATTCATACACTCAAACAACTGGCCAGCAATGGCTTTAACATCGCGCAACTGACAGTTAAAACATGGGTGGCCAATGAGCTAGGATCGCGCTCAGCTGACGAAGCGGATTATCATATTACCTACAGAAATGCATTAGAGCTGCTTGAAACCAGCGAACGATCAAAAACCCACTGTGATCTACTCGCCTTACCTGGTTCAGCAGTAGCGGCAGCACCTGCGGCAGCGGCAGCGGCAGCGGCAGCAGAACCAGATCCAGATCCAGATCCAAGTCTCTTACCAAAAGATGAAGCAACATCACCTTCAGTATAAATACAGTCCGGCAGCAAGACCGATATCAATCAAGTTAAAACAGCACATCGTATCCCTTCCGTTTTGGTTAATACAGCCATTTAACTAAAATGTATCACCGAGCGGATACTATCACCTTGATGCATCAAATCAAACGCTTGGTTAATATCTTCCAGTGGCATCGTATGTGTAATGTATTCATCAATTTTAATTTTCTGGTCAAGATACTCATCAACTAGCTGTGGCAATTGCGAACGGCCTTTAACTCCACCAAACGCCGAACCTTGCCAGACACGACCCGTGACCAATTGAAACGGTCGCGTACTGATTTCTTCGCCACTACCGGCCACACCAATAATAGTCGACACACCCCAACCTTTATGGCAGCACTCCAGCGCGGCACGCATGGTATTAACGTTACCAATGCATTCAAACGAGTAATCAACACCGCCGTTAGTCAAATCGACAATCACTTCTTGAATCGGGTCAGAATAATCTTTAGGGTTAATGCAGTCGGTCGCACCTAATGATTTCGCCATCGTAAATTTATCGGCATTGATATCCACCACAATAATGCGTCCGGCCTTGGCCATCACCGCGCCTTGAATCGCACTTAAACCAACACCGCCCAAACCAAATACTGCCACCGTTGCACCCGGCTCAACTTTGGCCGTATGCAAGACCGCCCCTATGCCGGTGGTAATACCACAGCCTAATAAACACACTTTATCTAATGGCGCTTTGGGATTAATTTTAGCCAACGATATTTCTGGCATCACGCTGTATTCAGAGAATGTTGATGTACCCATATAATGATAAAGCGGCTTACCTTGATAACTCAACCGGCTCGACCCATTTGGCATCACGCCATTGCCCTGAGTAACTCGAATCGCCTGACACAGATTGGTTTTACCTGAAGTACAAAAACTGCAGATCTTGCATTCGGGTACATACAATGGAATCACATGATCACCCACAACGACAGAAGTCACGCCTTCACCGACTTCAACCACCTCGCCACCGCCTTCATGACCCAGCACGGCAGGAAACAAACCTTCGGGATCAGCACCCGACAAGGTATAAGCATCGGTATGACACACCCCCGTTGCATACATTTTAACCATCACCTCGCCGGCTTGCGGTTTGGCCACATCGATCTCAACGATTTCTAATGGTGCTTTGGCCTGAAATGCCACGGCTGCTTTTGATTTCATACAACTTCCTTATACTAGGTAATTCATTCGTCGCCCAGTATGAATTTTTCTGGTTCCCGCATCAAGTGCGGGATGACAGTCTCAAGTGCGGGATGACAGTCTCAAGTGCGGGATGACAATCTCAAGTGCGGGATGACAGGATGAGAAAACCTCAGTAAGTTTTTGAATCCAGGAGGCCTCTCAGTTACCACCAGAAATCCCACAAGTTATCCACAGAATACCCCCAGGTTGCTCTCTTGCTATTCTGCCGAAAACACACTATCTTGTGGTTATCAAGGATTGATAACCCACTATGTTGGGGTTCAGGGAAGAGGCTAAGTCCTGTGGACATCGCCCGTTACCTATATTAATCAACCGAAAAAATTTAACAACCACTACGTTTGTGTGAAAGGAGAAACCATGGATAACCAAATGGAAACCGATGCTAATACCAGTCAAGTCGAGGCACAAAATCCAAATCCAAATGCCCAGCCTGGTGAGCTTTATGTAATAAAGCGCAACGGTACCATCGCTACTTTTGATGCTGATCGCATCAGCATTGCTATGAAAAAAGCCTTTATTGCTGTAGAAGGCGATAGCGCCGAAAGCTCTGATCGTGTACACGAAATAGCCAAAAAATTAACCGGACGCATTACTAGCGCATTAAAAACACGCTGGAACTCCAGCGGAACCATCAATATTGAAAACATCCAAGATTTAGTAGAACTGGAGCTGATGCGCGCTGGCGAGCAAAAAGTAGCCAGAAGCTATGTGCTGTATCGAGAAAGCCGCAACAATATGCGTCAAACCAATAATGATGACACCCACCCAAGCATCAATGTGGTTATGCCGGATGGCAATAAACACGCATTAAACTTGGCATGGCTCAACCGCTTAGTCGAGAACGCTTGCGCGGACCTCGTTGACGTCACCCCCAAACAGATCATTAAAGACGCGCTCAATAACTTATTCGATGGTGTTAAACTTAAAGATGTTTACAAAGCATTGACGATGAGCGCCCGCACATTGGTCGAAACCGAATACAACTACACCTTTGTTACCGCTCGCCTGTTATTGGTTGAGCTGTATAGCGAAGGCATGGACTTAATGGGCATCGAACATGATCTCGATAAACAATCAATGTCAGAATTGTATCCAATAGCCCTCAAAGAATTCATTAAGCACGGTATTGAGTATGGCCGCCTGAACAAAGAACTGCTGACTTTTGATATCGATAAATTAGCCAATGCATTGCATTGCGAACGCGATCAACAGTTCACTTATTTAAGCTTACAAACATTGTATGACCGCTATTTCATTCATGAAAAGCAAGTACGCTATGAGTTACCGCAAGTATTCTTTATGCGTGTTGCGATGGGGCTTGCGATTGAAGAAGATGACCGTGAAGCACGTGCAATTGAATTCTATGACCTGCTATCTAGCTTCGACTTTATGAGCTCAACACCAACATTATTTAATGCTGGTACGATTCGCTCACAATTATCGAGCTGTTACTTAACCACTATTGCAGATGATCTTGATGGTATCTACGGTGCGATCAAAGATAACGCCTTACTCTCCAAGTTTGCTGGCGGTCTCGGCAACGACTGGACACCGGTTCGCGCAATGGGCGCGCACATCAAAGGCACCAATGGTCAATCATTAGGTGTTGTGCCGTTCTTAAACGTAGCCGATGCAACAGCCGTTGCCGTGAACCAAGGTGGCAAGCGTAAAGGTGCAGTATGCGCCTACCTTGAAACCTGGCACTTGGATATTGAAGAATTCTTGGAACTGCGTAAAAACACCGGTGATGACCGTCGCCGTACACACGACATGAATACGGCTAACTGGATTCCAGATGAGTTCATGAAACGCGTGTTCGAAGACAAAGAATGGACACTATTCAGCCCGGATGAAGTACCTGACCTGCATGACATCTACGGCGAAGCCTTTAATAAAGCTTACGCTGCCTATGAAGCGAAAGCAGAAAAAGGCGAGCTTCGCTCCAAAAAAATCAAAGCCGTTAAACTATGGCGCCGCATCTTATCGATGCTATTCGAAACTGGCCACCCATGGGTAACCTTTAAAGATCCATGTAATATTCGTTCACCACAACAACACGTCGGCGTGGTACACAGCTCCAACTTATGCACGGAAATCACATTAAACACATCGAAAGATGAAATTGCTGTGTGTAACTTAGGTAGCATTAACTTACCGAAACACATGATTGACGGAAAACTAAGCAGCGATAAGCTAGCGAAAACGATTAAAACAGCGATTCGCATGCTGGATAACGTGATTGATATTAACTACTACTCTGTACCGCAAGCGAAAAACTCGAACTTTAAACATCGCCCAATTGGCATGGGCATCATGGGCTTCCAAGATGCACTGTATCAACAGCGCGTTCCATATGCTTCTGATGCAGCGGTAACGTTTGCTGATGTTTGCATGGAAACAGTGAGCTACCATGCCATTAGCGCATCCAGTGATTTAGCTAAAGAGCGCGGCTGCTATGAAACTTATGAAGGCTCCTTATGGGATAAAGGCATTATGCCGATTGACTCCATCAAGCAATTGAAAAAAGTGCGTGGCGACTATCTCGAACAAGATACCAGCAGCACATTGGACTGGGCAGCACTGCGCAAGAAGATTAAAAAGCAAGGCATGCGTAACTCCAACACAATGGCAATTGCACCTACTGCTACGATTTCAAATATCTGCGGTGTGTCACAATCAATTGAACCGACTTATCAAAACTTGTTTGTTAAATCGAATCTTTCAGGTGAATTCACTATTGCTAACCCCTACCTCGCTGCTGACTTAAAGCAACGCGGCTTATGGGATCAAGTGATGGTACATGACTTGAAATATTATAACGGCAGTGTGCAAAACATTGATCGTGTGCCTGAAGAGCTTAAAGCTTTATACGCCACAGCGTTTGAAGTCGAACCCAAATGGTTAATCGATGCTGCCTCACGTCGCCAAAAATGGATCGACCAAGCGCAATCACTTAACTTATACATGGCTGAACCTTCTGGTAAGAAGCTGGATATTACCTATCGCATGGCTTGGTTGCGCGGATTAAAAACCACGTACTACTTGCGCAGCATGGGTGCCACTAACACAGAGAAAGCCACCATTAACGACGGCGCGCTAAATGCAGTCCAAAAAGAAGAAGCACCACAAGCGTGTTCGATTCTGGACCCTGACTGCGAAGCCTGCCAATAAAAGGAGAACAACATGAGCTTATTAGACTGGAATGATTACGAGGGCGACTCTAATGCCGCCGTTGCAGCCACTACTGACACAGACACCACCGAACAAGTGGGTGCCACCGGCTTGGAAGAATTGGAAATGGGCGCCGCGCGTATTGCGGTTGATGATAAAAAAATCATTAACTGCCGTGCTGACCTAAACCAATTAGTGCCTTTCAAATACACCTGGGCATGGGATAAATACCTGGCTGGCTGCGCTAACCATTGGATGCCAAACGAAATCAATATGGCCGCTGACGTGGCCTTATGGAAAGACCCTAACGGCCTTACTGATGATGAGCGCATGATTATCAAACGGAGTTTGGGCTTCTTCTCTACCGCTGATTCATTGGTAGCAAACAACTTGGTATTAGCTGTTTATCGCCACATCACTAACCCAGAATGCCGTCAGTATTTATTACGCCAAGCATTCGAAGAAGCGTTGCACACCCATGCATATCAATACGTGATTGAAAGCTTAGGCCTGGACGAAGCGGAAGTCTTTAATATGTACCGCGAAGTTCCTTCAGTATCCACCAAAGCAGCGTGGGCACTGCCATTCACTAACAGTTTAGGTGATCCTAACTTCCATACCGGAACCATAAAAGATGATCAACGCCTATTGCGTGACCTAATTGCATTCTATGTCGTGTTCGAAGGTATCTTCTTCTACGTTGGCTTTACACAAATCTTAGCTATGGGTCGTCGCGGCAAAATGACCGGCACATCTGAGCAGTTCCAATATATTCTGCGTGATGAGTCGATGCATTGTAACTTTGGTATTGATGTAATTAATCAAATCAAAGCAGAAAACCCACAATTATGGACAGCTGAATTCCAGCAAGAAATGATTGAATTGATTCGCGGTGGTGTTGATCTTGAAGTGCAATATGCGCATGACACCATGCCTCGCGGCGTATTAGGTCTGAATGCCGACATGTTTAAAGGGTACTTGGAATATATTGCTAACCGTCGTTGTCAGCAAATCGGCTTACCTGAACAATACGACGGCGCTGAAAATGCCTTCCCTTGGATGAGTGAAATGATGGATCTTAAAAAAGAGAAAAACTTCTTCGAAACCCGCGTGATTGAGTATCAAGCTGGCGGTTCATTAAAGTGGGATGAAGACTAGCTACACCCTCTCAGCATGGGCCTAAATGATTAGGCCCATGATTTCTCACCCCAACTTCAGACCCGCCCAGGCGCTACCATCCCGGCCCCAGACACTGCCATGCCAGCCCCAGACTCTGCCATGCTAGCCTCACTTTTCCGACCAAGTAACGCGACAATATCAGAGTGCCCCATAATTGCAGCTATCTCACAAGGTGTGACTGTCACCACTTCATCCTCCTCAGCATCACCAACATGTAAAGCCATCCGCTCCTGAATACTGCGCTCCCTACGGCTTGCAAATGACACCAACTCCCCAACAGTTTTACATAACGGTATCTCATTGAATGGCAACGATTCAACCACATCAATATAACCTTCTTGTGCAGCGATAAAAAGAGCTGTAGCTCCTTCCGCCGTAAGCGCATTAACATCAATGCCTTCTCTTGCCAAGAGCAACTTAAGTACATCAACATGACCTTGTTGTACCGCGATAAAAAGAACTGTATAACCCTCATCATTAACTGCATTTATATCGACCTGAATACGATCAAGCAGGAATAATAGCCCTATATTGTTGCCGTCAAAGACTATGCGATGCAAAAGTTGTTGAATGTTTGGTCGCGCTGATATTCTGGACCGCCTATCGTGATCACTTTCTAAAAAATCCCCCAGCAACTGTTGCCCACTAAAATAGTTACACACAATCACCTTTTCAATCAGGCAGGCCAGCTGATCATCATCAATATCGTCACTCAAAGTGGGAAGCACTAACGCTTTCCATGCACTCAACAGGGCGATAGTAGGCGCGGTCAACTCAAAATGCATAATGACCTCGGAACTCTGCCAATGCAACCTATACAATGTACTTAACTGCAACCAAGCTGCTGCGTGGCAATCATCAAAATCCGGATCAAAGCGCGCGAGCTGTCGCCAAAAAGTGGTTAGCTTCGCTGGACGAATGGAACTGCCACCCCTCGGCGTACGCACCTCATACTTTTCTCCTGGGCGGCCACCCTCATCGAAATAGCAAGGGAAATTACGTCGTACCAAACGCAGCACTTCATCTTGACTGTGCTGACCTGTACCAACAATATAGGCCACTATGACCGCTATATAAGGTGTTTGTTGCTCTCGACTTAGCCGCCCCACCATCAACATCATCGATAAAAATAAAGAGCACATGCCTGATGTTCCAGACACATATAGATCATTGCGACCCAGACTATCAATAACAACACTGCTGCTCCAGTTGGGGAGCTGGCGAATAGCGTCAGGACTCCATTTAAGCGGCAGGGTTGGCAACCCAGCAGCAAATAAACTGCTTTTATCCTCAACGCACAGCAACCCCAACTGATTTGTGACATGTGACGTTAAAGCGCCTCGCCCTTTGGTCGTTGCACCAGGCTCATCATGCGGGCCACCATACAGCTTATGCCTGATAAGAGCCACGTCTGACAACCATGATAAAGTACGATGATCACCCGCATCTAATTGTGCACGAAAGCGCTCAAGCGACTTCCCATGCTTTTCAACTAGCGCAACCAACTCAACAGGCACAGGCTTATCAGCCAATGCACTTAATGGTACTGAACGCATGACATGCAGGCTAAATAAGAAGTGTAAATATAAAATGGAAACCAAACAGGCGGTTGATTCAGGCTTAAGCGCATCAATAATATCATCAATATTAAATTCGCGTCGATTATCCAGCCTACCAGCATACAACTGAATAGAACCTTGGTTCACCCTAGCAATAAATTCGCGTATCTTCTCCGGTAGCGCACTTTTAACTTTCGCCGCTTGCAACACAACAATAATACCATCAGATACCTGCTGTGCAGCTGCTTGCATTGCTGGCGTTGGGTTCATCAATAAATGGCATGGCAACTGGCTTTCTATACGTCTATGCAATGGTGCACGCCAACGGTCTTTCAAGTCACGACTGTCCTCAAAACCCTCAAGCGCGTCATGCAACTTGCGTAATAAAAAAGAATCCTTCAAAACCAATGGACTGCCCAGCGCCCCAAATTCAATATTCAACTGTTTTAACCGATTCGCCAAAGCACCCATATCGGCTTGATGGTCCTCCTCATACGCAATCACTTGCTGCTTAAAGTTATCAATTGAGGCGGCTAACTCTGCTGCATCTTTGTATTTTTCAGAAAGGATGTCGAGCTGACTCAACAAAAACAATGACACCTCATGCGAAGAAGTAAATACTTGCCTCATGACCTATTGAACCTACTAACAATAACATCAACTTCATCAAGAGCATCAGCGATCAATGTATCCGCATACTTTG
This sequence comes from Coxiellaceae bacterium, assembly GCA_029212885.1. Classification (GTDB taxonomy): domain Bacteria; phylum Pseudomonadota; class Gammaproteobacteria; order Coxiellales; family Coxiellaceae; genus JARGNX01. The sequence continues at coordinate 129,901 of JARGPC010000005.1, read as the reverse complement.
CAGCGCTAAATCGATTAAATAAACTCGAGTCAGTATCCAACGGCAAAACACGCACGGGCACTGTGAATTCGGACGGAAGAAGCCCTGACCCTGTTTTAATCATAGCCTTCATGTCTTCAAGCACATTGCGAACCGTTTCTAAATTTACTGTATTGTCATCTATCAATGTATCTACAATTTTCTGTAACGTGCTGCTCAGTATTATTTTATACTTCGAAAGCAAAAAACCATTAAAAAAAACCTTATCCAAACTGGGCTTGATACGATCATACGCTACAAATACTGTCATCTTAAAACCTACATACTTAATCACTCAAGCAGTAATTATACGGCAATAAATATAGCTGTAATAGCCATTTGGACAAATTAATCCAGCCTTAATCTACACGCACCACAACCAATGATAGCGCCCATAAATTTGCCGCCCAAACCAGAGTAACCCACTGAATTTAATCATTGTTATCAACTAATTACTTAATTAAACCTTAATCTGCCACTCCTATACTATATTTCATACTGCAATCACACAGGGCGAGAAATGAATAACAACACCTTAATCTTTCTACAAGCCGCACTAAACCTGAAGTGCAAGGTATTAGATTTCACTTATCTCGATACTATTCAGATTAAATTCGGCAAACACAGCTATTTTTTTCGTGGTGGCTCAACGCCCTTTAACAATGGATCATCTATAGACTTATCCAAAAATAAATTTTGCATGAATAAAATGCTAGAGCATGCCGGCGTTCCAGTACCTAAAGCCATCGGCCTGACACGCGAAGAATTTAAAAAAGGTAAATTTTCTTTTGAAGGCTTACAATATCCTGTGGTAGCCAAACCCACACAAGATACCGGCTTAGGCCAAGATGTTTTATGCAATATCAAAGATAAAAAAACACTATTAGCCTATTTAGAAAAATCATTTAAGCGTCATAAAGTGATGTCCATTGAAGAATTCCATGGTGGCCTCACGTGCTACCGAGTATTAGTATTTTATGGCAAGGTTATCGGTGTTGTCGAACGTAAATCAGCCAATGTAACAGGCGATGGCAAACTCAACATTCAACAGCTAATTGATCAAGCCAATGTAATACGGTCAGAAAAAAAATCTGAAACCACCATGCAGCTGATCGCCGTCGATCAAGAAGTAAAAATCTGTCTCGATGAACAAAACATTACGCTTGATACAGTGCCCGAAGATGGCCAAGAGGTCATGCTATGCTATACCGCCAACTCATCACGCGGTGGTTCAATCCGCTCACTCGGCACCATGATATGCAAACACAATGCTGAATTAGCTGCATATGCTGCTAAGACATTAGGCCTCAACTATACCGGTTTCGATCTTGTCTGTGAAGATATCACCAAACCCATAGGCAAAACCCGCGGCGTATTTATTGAAGCCAACCACAACCCTGATATCACCATCCATGAAAGACCACTCGAAGGCAGGCCAACCCCCGTCACTCGCAAATTGATCAGCAAGTTGATTCGCCGCCACTTTGTTGGCTATATCTCAGAGTTACTGCATCTACGCAAAATCTTTAGCAATATATTTGTACGTGTCGGCATCCTGGTAGGCTTATTCTTCTTAATAAAATACCTCTTTTTCTAAGAGCGCTTAGATTGCCGCGCCAGTACGTAGCTCGCAATGACGTTACCAACATCCCTGGCTCCGACCAGGGAACCACATAATAATAGATTTTTACTTTCATTCATAAAAAGAACTGGTAAAATACCGCCATCTAAAAAATTTTGAGAGGCAACATGCCAATTTACGAATACCAATGCCAACAATGCGGTCATCAGTGTGAGTTACTGCAAAAAATCAGCGACAACCCTGCCACCACCTGCCCCGAGTGCCATAAAGAAGGACTCAAAAAATTAGTATCGGCCGCCGGATTTCAGCTGAAAGGTACTGGATGGTATGTCACCGACTTTCGCGATAAAGGTAAGGCCAAATCAAAAGCTGACAGCAATAGCACCGAAAGCAAAAAAGCAGATACCAAAAAATCAGATGATACAAAATCCAGCAGCTCGTCAACTGGTGATTAGTGTTACACATGTATTTAAAATGCATAGCCCTTATAATCAAACATACATTCACTGTGGGAGTTAAGTATGGCACGTACATATAGTTACAATACCGATGATATTAAAACAATAGGATTGCTCGCGACCTGTTGTTACAGCTTAACCAAGGTATTACCCCTAAGCTCCCTGATAGCTATACCAACCAGTCTTTTTATGACAGCTATGCTCGCCGACTACTTTAAAGACCGCGGCCTAAAAATTCAGCACCGCGATGATAGAGGCTCTAATATCAGCTTGTTTCAAAAAACCAGCTACAGCAACATAGAGACAAGACACAACTTATTTAAAGCTGTTCGCGCAGGCGGCGCAGACACCTTTAATACAATCGCGGGTGATTTAATGACACGCATTCCTAAAGCCGTAGTAGAGGCCAGAACTAGCAGACCTTAGTCCTCGCATGATAGACTGCCGCTTTTTTACGAGAAACTAAATTACTAGGGATTTAAATGAACATTAGCAAAACTTTATTATCGGGATTAGTGATCACAACCGGTCTACTATCAAGCGCACTCGCTATCACCTGCCCAACTGAGGCAACCCTCAAGGCCGTCGGCTTTCAGCATATAAAAAAGGGCCCCATGCTGAGCACAGCTTACAGCGTCAATACATTTAACACTGATCGCTCGTGGGAATTCTCTGCCTTCATCCCCAGCACTGATACTCAAAATCCACAAAAAGAACTTAAGCAATTAAACCAAATGATAAGCAACCTGCAATTTTTTGATCAGCGCGATATGGGCAATGGCGTCACTTATTGCTTTTACCACTATGCTGATGGCGAACGTGAAGCCATCGCGATTAACAGGTAACTGCTGTCACGCCGGAAATCGACGTAGTCACTCAATTGTCATCCCGGAAATCGACGTAGTCGATTATCCGGGGTGTGGGATGACAGAGTCAAGTGCGGGATGACAAGCTGTGCGCCTTGATGCGCCCCTGCCTTGATGCACCCTATCAGTCAGCAACCGAGCTATACAGCAATAGCAAATTCCAGTATGCTTGCCATCATGGGCAGATTACGCAAATACATCGTCGCAGGGCTACTTGTATGGTTACCGATTTTGGTTACCTATTTTATTGTACGTTTTTTATTACGACTGATTAATAGTGTTTCCGCTGTAATTCCACAAAAATATCAACCTGCCGTAATACTTGGCCACCATATACCAGGCTTTGGCATTATCCTTTCAATCGTGGTTATTTTTGCTACAGGTGTATTGGTCACTCATTTCCTAGGTCACAAAATAGTTGAACTGTGGGAAAAGTTATTAGCACGCATTCCACTGGTGCGCTCAATCTATGGTGCCACCAAACAAGTCGTGCATTCCGTGCTAACACCCAGTGAGAAAGCATTTAGCCGTGCTGTAATGATCGAATTCCCACGCAAAGATGTTTGGAGTGTTGGCTTTCAAACCAACAGTGATTTCCCTCACACCGATATTGAAAATAATATTACCGTATTCGTACCAACAGCCCCCAACCCAACATCTGGCTTTATGATGATTGTACGTGAAGAACAAATAAAACCTTTGGATGTCACTATCGAAGAAGCCTTTAAAATGATTATCTCGGTGGGCGTTGTAACACCACAACAACGCAATACAAACAAGCAACCTATTTCGCAGGAGAAATCTAAGTGAGCACTTTTACTATATACCACAACCCACGCTGTTCAAAATCACGCCAAACATTAGAGTTATTACAAGAAAACGGCATTGAACCCACAGTGGTTACTTATTTAGATAACCCACCCAGCGCAAAAGAGTTAAAGACCTTATTAAAGCAACTCGATTTATCACCGCTCGACTTGATGCGTAAAAATGAGAGCGCCTATAAAACAGCTGGCATACAAGATGGTAATTTATCTGAAGATGAATTAATCGCCATTATGGTTAGTCACCCAATACTCATCGAGCGCCCGATAGTAAGCAATGGCAAACAAGCCGTAATAGGCCGCCCACCTAAGAATGTGTTGGAGCTGATTTAATATGCCTTACATATTAGTACTGTATTATAGCCGCTATGGCGCCACGGCTAAATTAGCTCAGGCAATTGCTCGTGGCGTTGAAATAGTCGATGGTATTGAAGCGCGAGTTCGCACAGTGCCAGCCGTGTCTACTACTTGCGAAGCCACGGAATCACCCGTACCCAATGATGGGCCACCGTTTGTTACTCTCGAAGACTTAAAAAACTGCGCTGGCCTAGCTTTAGGTAGCCCTACTCGCTTTGGTAATATGGCGGCAGCAATGAAATATTTTTGGGATGGCAGTGCAGGCTTATGGCAATCAGGTGCACTGATTGGCAAACCAGCAGGTGTATTTACCTCTACCGCATCTTTGCATGGCGGCCAAGAAACCACACTACTTTCGATGTCATTACCACTCATGCATCATGGCATGCTGATTACTGGCGTGCCATTTAGCGAACCGGCACTCACCAAAACACGCAGCGGTGGCACACCTTATGGCCCCAGTCACCATGCAATCGATCATGACACTGATATTAGCGACGAAGAGTCACAATGCTGCCGCACTTTAGGCCAGCGACTCGCAGAAATTGCTATCAAGTTAAGCTAAACTTATTGTTATGACCAGTCCACTACAAGCATTGCAGCAAAAAATCGATCAAGGTGAAATCACCAAAGACCCTCGTCAATTTGAAATCATGCAGCAGTTGCAAACACTGTTTGATGAATTAATCCAACAAAAGAACCAAGGCCTGCTAACAAAAATTGGCTTAAAGAAACCAAAACCCATTAAAGGTATTTATTTGTGGGGCCACGTTGGCACCGGCAAAAGCTTTTTAATTGATATGTTTTATTCCTGCCTGCCATTTGAAAATAAACTGCGCATACATTTCCATGCCTTTATGCAACGCATACACCGTGAACTAAAAATCCTGCAGGGACAAAAAGACCCACTCAAGGTATTAGCCAAAAAAATCGCCGGCGAGACCTGTATCTTATGTTTTGATGAATTTTTTGTTACTGATATTGCTGATGCAATGTTACTAGCCGGTTTATTAGAAGCGCTATTTGCTAATGGTGTGTGCTTAGTGACTAATTCCAATTGTGCGCCGGATGAGCTATATAAAAACGGCATGTTGCGTGAACGCTTTATTCCAGCCATAGAATTAATCAAACAAAACACCCTTGTTATTAATATACAAACCCAGCACGATTATCGCTTACGGCATTTGCTCGAAGCAGGCGTGTATTTCACACCATTAGATGAAAAAGCCAATGAAGAAATGCAACACAGCTTCAAGCATTACTCCAAAGGAAAAATAAGCTCTGACGAAAAAATAATTATTTTAGACCGCCCTATTGAAGTGATTAAAGCCAGTGAAAAAACCATCTGGTTTGACTTCCCTGCGATCTGCGGCTTGCCACGCAGTCAAAATGATTACTTAGAGCTAGCCAAGATCTATAACACCGTCTTAGTCTCTAATGTGCCGATTATTGGCGAGCGCCAAGAAGACCTGATCACCACCTTTGTAAAATTAGTTGATGTGTTTTATGACGAACGCATTCGCTTAATATTATCTGCAGCCGCCGACGCCGAATCGATATACCCCAAGGGACCGATGGAATTCGAATATAAGCGTACTGCTTCGCGTCTGATAGAGATGCAATCCAAAGACTATTTTGATGAACCCCTCAGCGACCGCTTGGTTTAATCGCATTTCGTTACAGTTGAATCTAAGCCGTTTATCATATACCCTGGCGGCATGAGACATTTATTACACAATCAACAAACAACAAAACAATCTGCCTACCTCGGGTTGTGCACCTGCCTATTTGTAGCTGTGCCAATGTATGTCATCATTGATTCCGTACGAAACATTATGTACGGTTTTTCGGATGAGCACACCTGGCGACACCAGCCGCCCATGAACACGCAAACCATTGCGGGTATTGTAGCCACTGGCGCCTTGTGTGGATTATTTGCTTTCGCATTTAGCATTCAAGCACACAACCGCCACAATGCCGTGGCTGCTATTCACTTAACAGACCAAGACATTGAACGGCTTGAACTTGGCACATTATCCGCAGCCGCAGCCGCGTAACCCATTGATTATCATGACCTCACGACGATATTTGTATTGATTTATATGCTCAACTCCTCTAAAATGTACATTTTGTGTACATAATGAGAGAGATAGTCGATGAAAATTACACCCCCTGAATTAGGAGCACTGGTTTGGCTTGGATCAACTGCCATTCTTGCTACCGCCTTCATCACACATGTAGATACATATTCACCACAAGAACGTGAAGCTAATGAAACTTTGCTTTGCACTGCTGCTACAGCGGTAGTGATATCCGGTGGTCTACTTGCCAAAGCCGCCTACAGAATAAGTCAATTTTTCCACCCACCAACTACTCGAGCTGTAGCAGCGCCTGCAGCGCCTCAAATACCTCAACATCCAGCTCAAATAACACCTACAGAAGAAGCCGTTGAGGATGCCATAAGAGAAGCAAGACGTGGAGCTCCCGCCGCCGCAGCCTAATTTTTAAGCCGTGCGGTATGCAGTTTTATTTCGACAATCGCACCCAGTGCGGCAGCGGCACGTTTAAGGCTCTTTAATGTGATGTTTTTACCGGCTTCAATTTGTTGATAGCTTTGATAGCTTACACCCATCGATTCAGCCACATCTGTCATGGTGTATTGACGTGCCAAACGAAGCTTATGCAGCAACACTGGAACTGCCACTTCTGGACTCACGGTGATTACTACCTCACCTTTGCGACAAGCGGTTGGCGGTGCAATATCATTATCTTCTTGTGCCATATCCAACAACAACATATCTAATACTTCTTGTGCATTTTGTAATGCTTCGTCATAAGTATCCGCTTCAGTAAATACATTATCCAGATCTCGAAACGTCACTACAAAACCATCGCCATCGGATTTGATTTTAGCTGGATACACTATGGTTAATTCATCGTTCATATTGACCTCACTTTAATGCTACGCCAGTTACTTTTTCAATACTGTGCAAAGTTCCTAGCTTTAAATCCTTGCTGGCATGCACTGGAACGACAATGGGCGGTTTGCCTGACTTTTTCATTTTATGGTGACTGCCTTTCACCCCCACTAACAACCAACCATTTTCTTTCAAGCGTTTGATTACACACTTACCATCCAATGCAACCTCTATACAAGCTAAAGCTTGTGTGATAAATATAGCACAACAAATACATCAATACAAGCGTTAACTTGTATCGCTATCCCTGCCACCATTATCACCTTAAGCGGCACCCTACAAAACACCGGAAAAAACACTGTGATAATTAAGTCATACTAATGCAGCATCAAGAATCCGTGATATAATCGCGCCATGAATAATACGACTCCAGCGATTACCATCGAGCACCTGAACAAAACTTACGCTTCGGGAACCCAAGCTGTTAAAGACGTCAGCTTTGAAGTAAAACAAGGTGAATTTTTTGCACTGCTCGGCCCTAATGGTGCCGGCAAAACCACCACCATTGGCATGATCACCTCACTGGTCACTAAGACCAGTGGCCGCATAGAAGTCATGGGGCATGATCTTGATCGCAAGCGCGAAGCTGCCAAAAGCTTTCTTGGCGTGATGCCGCAAGAAGTTAATCTGAATGTATTTGAAAAAGCGATTAACATCTTATACCACCAAGCCAGCTACTACGGCATTCCGCGACGCCGCACCAAACAACGCGCCGAGATGCTACTCAAAGCCATGGAGCTGTGGCCGCAACGCAATGATATAGTACGTTCATTTTCAGGCGGCATGAAACGTCGCTTAATGGTCGCACGCTCACTCATTCACAACCCCAAAGTACTTATATTGGATGAACCGACAGCCGGGGTAGATGTCGAAATTCGCCAGCAGATGTGGGATTTTTTGCAAAATGAAAACCGTCAAGGTTTGACTGTTATTCTCACCACACATTATTTAGAAGAAGCTGAAAACCTATGTAATGATATTGCGATTATCAATAAAGGTGAGCTAGTTACCAAAACGTCGATGCAAGATTTACTCAGCACACTCGAATGCGAAACCATTGTGCTGCATTTAGCACAACCATGGAATAAGCCCACACCAATTGACGGCGTAATTAACCAACGTCTTATCGACACACACACCATGGAAATTGACATCAAAAAAGACACCCACCTCAGTGATATCATTAACTTTTTACGCGGCCAACAGGTAACAGTTAATCGCATTAGAAACAAAGTAAATCGATTAGAACAGTTATTTATGGATATCGTACAACAAAATAACCATAAGGAGTGCACATGAACCCGATAAAAATGTGGCACGCCTTTTACGGCCTATTTCGCAAACAAGTCATACGCATCTTACGTATATGGCCACAGGTATTCTTACCCTCAATCATAAACACCATTCTCTATTTTATCATTTTCGGTGGCGTCTTAGGCGCACGCGTTGGCCTGATTGATGGCTTTGACTACATGACATTTATCGCCCCTGGCTTAATCATGATGGCGATCATCATTAACTCTTACTCAAATGTGGTGAGTGCTTTTTACAGTGAGCGCTTTATACATTCTATCGATGAAATCCTAGTAAGCCCGATGCCCGACTGGCTGATGATTAGCAGTTTTGTTGGTGGTGGCATATTTCGCGGCGTGATATTGGGAATCATCCTAATGATCGTGAGCCTATTCTTTACCAGTATTGATTTTCATCATTGGTTTTTGATTTTAGTGACACTCTTTTTAAGCAGCTGCTTATTCAGCTTAGCTGGTTTTTTTAATGGTATTTTTGCACGCAAGTTTGACGATACGGCCATTATTACCACCTTTGTTTTAACACCACTGATTTACCTTGGTGGTGTATTTTATGAAATCGACAAGCTGCCCGGTATTTGGCAAACGATCTCACGCCTCAACCCGATTCATATCGTTATTGAGCAATTTCGTTATGCGATGCTAGGCAAAGCACCCGACTATAACGAATATTTTACATTAACGATGTTATTTGCATTCAATATTATATTATTTGCCATCTGTTGGTGGTGTGTACGCAAAGGCTATGGTATTAAAAGTTAATCATGAAAAATCAATTACGCGCTCAAAAGATCTGCTTGCAATGGGGTGAACACCCGTTATTTGATCAATTAAATTTTCAAGTCAATAACCGTGATCGTGTTGCGATTATTGGCCGTAATGGTGCCGGAAAATCCACATTATTAAAAATGATCCAGGGCGACGTCAGCGCGGATAGCGGACAAATCGAACAACAATCCGGCCTCACTATTGCGACACTGGCACAAACCGTACCGCAAGACCTCACTGGCACGGTACATGAATTTGTTAGCGCCGCTCATCAAGCCGAATATGACTGGCAAAGCCATGAAGTCGATAGGGCGTTATCACAACTAAACCTCACCCCCGAATGGCAAATGAACGATCTATCCGGAGGTCAGGTACGACGCGCCTTATTAGCCGCAGCATTAGTAAACGATCCGGATATTTTATTACTAGATGAACCGACCAACCATTTGGATATTGAATCGATCGAATGGCTGGAAAAGTTTTTAATCAATAGTCATAAAACCATTATTTTTATCACGCACGATCGCGCCTTCATGCAGCGCGTTGCAACACGCATCTTTGAATTGGATATTGGCCAAATTACTTGCTGGGATAAAGACTACACCAGCTTTATTCAACACAAGCAACAACAGCTAGCCGCCGAAGCAGAAGCTCAACATCAATTCGATAAAAAGCTCGCTCAAGAAGAGGTATGGATTCGCCAAGGTATTAAAGCCCGCCGCACCCGCAATGAAGGACGCGTGCGTGACTTAAAAAAAATGCGCGAACATCGCCAACAACGTCGATCACGTCAAGGCAACTTATCTCTCGCACAACAAAAAGCAGAATATGCCGGAAAACTGGTATTAAAAGCTGAAAACGTCGGCGTTAAGTACAACAATGAGCCACTAATTGATGACTTTTCAACACTAATTTTACGTGGTGACAAAATTGGCATTGTTGGCCCTAACGGTTGCGGAAAATCCACCTTGCTCAATTTATTACTCACTAATAACCAGCCCGATATCGGCTCCATAGAACGCGGCACACAACTGCAAGTGGCTTACTTTGATCAACACCGCGCGCAATTGGACCCAAGCCTCACCGTTATTGATAACGTATCCGGTGGTCGTGACAAGATCACCATTAACGGCAAAGAAAAGCACATCATCAGCTACTTGCAGGATTTTTTATTTACACCACAAACGTCACGCAGTCTAGTAAAGACGCTATCAGGTGGTGAACAAAACCGTGTATTGCTAGCCAAAATTTTATCGCAACCAGCTAATATGCTCGTGCTCGATGAGCCCACCAATGATCTTGATATGGAAACATTAGAGCTGCTTGAGGAGTTTTTATTAAACTACCAAGGCACACTACTCATCGTCAGTCATGATCGTAGTTTATTAAACCAAGTAGTGACCAGTACCCTAGTCTTCGAAGACAATAAAATAAATGAATACATTGGCGGCTATGATGATTACCTGCGCCAATCGAAAGCGGCAACAAAGACCAATAACAAAACCAACAAACAAACCAACACAGAACCTAAAAGCGACACCGCGCCCAAAAAACGCAAATTAAGCTATAAAGAACAACGCGAACAAGACCAATTAATGGTTACCATCGAGCAACTTGAAAATAAAATCAATGAGTTACAGAAGCAATTAGCCGATCCAGATCTCTACCAACAAGATGCTGACAAAGCACAGTCCTTACAAAAACAGCTCACTGACAGTGAAAAGCAACTAAAAGAATCCTATCAAAAGTGGGAGAACCTAGATAACACTTGAGCAACTTACTGATAGTTCGTCACCAAAACCTTAAGCCAGCATTATGTCGAAATGTACCTTATGAGCATGCTATTGCTTGATTTTTTTATTAAAAATACCAAGAAATTATAATGATTTTTAAGGAATCCTTAAGCCGTTTCCATTAAACTAGAGTCCATTACATGGAATGTATATAAAGGTAAACGGATAAGGTGATGACTCCCTGCATAGGTTTTTGATTCAATGCCACCAAAATCTAAAGTCTCAAGAAGCAAACAAAAGCAAGCGAGAAGGCGTGAAGCGGAACGCGCCAAAACCGCCGCTGAACAAGCCGATAAATTCGCTCAGCAACAGCAACGAGCAATCAAAGCCGTCAATGATCGCCGCAGCTACCTAAGCCCATGGCGCATACTACCAGAAACGGAACCTGCTATTTCTGAATTTGCATTGCCTCACCTATCAGCCGTAAAGGAAACACTAGAAAAATACACCCAAGACTTATCTTCCAGCATTAAAACAAAAAAAAGAGCTGCACAGATCAAAATTATTACTGCTGTGCAACTTGCCTATTCACAACTGGCTGAGCTCGAAGAACTAGGCGACAACCGCAACGTCCACCAAGAGCTGCACTACATCACCTTGAACGATGCGCTTGACGAATACAAAGCTGCTGAAAACCACCACAAAAGCTGGTCGCACAGCAGCACAACAAACCAAGACTTCCTAACGCGACTACAAGACGAGCTCGCCGCTCAATACACACAAGATCTAGCCACATACAAAACTGCGCCGCTTGGCTTATCTTTTTCCGATATAGCAACAGATCCGATTGCAATTGCTGAAACCTGCTTTGCGGATTGGCAAGCAGAAAAAAAAGCTGCACCAAAGTCTCATGTAACGATTGAAGAAGTCGATGATGACGGCAATACCATTGGAGAAATCCCACGCATAGATGAAGAACCCACAAGCCGGCTACAGCGCTTAGCTGGAACTGTATATGGAGCAGCACATTTTCCTGTAGCACTTACCCGCTTAACGGCGCGCTCCGCTCAATCAGTTATCACCATGAACTCGGCACCTCTGTCTCAAGAATGGCAACAAACCACTATCGGCTCTGACGCATTAAGCTTCCTCAAAGTAGGCGGCACCGCTGCAGCAGTTTTTTATGCAGGCCCCATTGCTGCTAGCCTGTTACCAGGTGCCGCAGCCGCTGAAGTGACAGCAGCTGCCGCAACTCCAGTCATGAGCACAACACTTACAGTCTATGGAGCATCCACCGGCACAGCCACTGCTGTTAGCGCAAATGTAACCAGCCTAGCTTTACAGGGCACTAGCTTAGCAGACGCCGCTTACATGGCAGCCCTAAAAGCACGGCCGGTCATTAACGTTCCTGATGAAGTGCTACATGCACAAGCAGCACGTGTTATCGCTCACGCCAAACCAGTTGACACCAGCCATGCCGTAACCATAAACACCGCTCAGCCAGCTCCTGCACCCACTTACGATATACCCGCACCAGGCACACTTATCGATCGCAGTGTAAATGTCACCGCCCAACAACCGCCTGCCGCATTTGATGGTAGCGTAGTCACTGAAGCTCAAGCAGAAGCTATGCGTGCAGCCGACTCAGATGCCGGTGAAGCAATCACCGGCGATCAAGCAGAAGCCATACTTCGTGCTAATGGCTTACCAGGAAGAGCGATCGATGCACCGCCCAGCCATGTAGGCACGAGCGCCCCTGAAGCTGGCACTCCTGCAATTGCGCCACCACCAGAAGGCACTGAGGCCGCAGCGAACAGCGCACCCGGCAACTCAATGCAAGGTCAACATTTATCATCAAGGCTACCGTTCTCAAATCCATCTCGTAACAGCACCAGCCATAGCAACCCAGCCAGTAAAGCAGTTAGCCGAGGTGCGCCAGCAGAAACATCACCAGCTCAATCTTCTTTTCTGGATTGGATAAAAACACTACCCCGCAACACACCCAAAAGAGCTGGAGCGCGACGCCAACAAGCGCGGGCCGCAAGAGAAGCCGAGGTAGCACGTCAAGCTGAAGAAGCACAAGCACAAGCACAAGCAGCGCGTCAAGCTGAAGAAGCACAAGCACAAGCAGCGCGTCAAGCTGAAGAAGCACAAGCACAAGCAGCAGAACCACAAGC
>JARGPC010000005.1:0-116730 GCA_029212885.1 Coxiellaceae bacterium | reverse complement strand
CACAAGCAGCGCGTCAAGCTGAAGAAGCACAAGCACAAGCAGCAGAACCACAAGCTGAAAGAGATGCCGCCATTAACGCATCCCCTGTGCCGAGCCCTCCCCCCAGCGACCATAGTGTAAGCCATGACGTCCCAATACAACACCAGCTAATACAAGAAGACACCATTCATCTTACCCACGGCATTCACGTAGATAGTGATGAATTAATAGCAGAAGATGTTGACCCACTTGAAACAGATACCGTAATGGCCCATACCGACGACGGTGATGCCTGCATCCCTCACCCACAACCCAACCCATTACTTGCGCGAGAAGAAAAACCTGTTTGCCCAGTAAGGCCCCAAGCCCAGCAAGCGCAAAGCACCACAACAAGTAGCTGGAGTTATGCTGGCATCGCTGGCGCTGCCGCAGCTAGCGCTGCTGCTGCAGGCGCTGTCGGCCATGGCATTTTTAATCACGCAAAAACACTACGTGAACGCAGACGCCTAGCAGAAGAAGCTAAACACGCCGAAGAAGAAAGCAGTGAACTTTTAGAAGAGAAAAGTGCAACTCCATGGTGGGAAAAATATAAAGCCGGTGAAGAAGCACCCGATTATTTTCATGTATCGATTCGTGGTGACCTATTGAAGCTCGTGAAAAACGACGACGGCTCTGATAACACTGTGCTATATAACTTTACCGATGCCTTACGCCGAACCGGTGAAGACATCCCGATTGAATTTGTCAGACATGCCGAAAACAACCCCGATAGCAATGAAGCCTATATGACTGGTCATATGAAACTCACCAAGAATCAACTTAGCTTCGCTTCTAAAACCACCGGCAAAGCACAAGAAGACTCTGACTTTGTCTTGAGCGGCATTCTGCAAACAGCCGGATTAATCACCGCTTCGATTACCGACCCAGATATATTAAAAACTTATACCATCACAGTCGAGGCACCAACCGAATTACTAATGGCAACCTTGGCCAAACATAAAGACATTATTGCCTGCATTAAAGGCGCTGAGCACTTGAAGTTTGTCTATAAAAATACCACCACCGGCAAAACACTGACCGATAATGAGATCACAAAGGCCAAAGGGCTCGGTGACAAACCGTTGCACACTGAAGCCAGCATTAAAGCCAAAGGCCCTAAAGAAAGCAAAGCGCTAGAAGCTGCAAATACAAACTTTGGTAACTGCAAAACAGCAATTAATGCTACCATCAAAGGTGCACTGCAAAAACAAGCGGGCATGTTCACTAAACCAGGTGCGGGCCGTAGTGGAGCAGCTACACTCGCTGAGACCGGTGGAGCGGCACCAACACCATCAATGACACCGCCCGTCGCATAGGAACTAAATGATATGAGCACAAGCTACAACCCAATAACACCGGTTATCAGAACTGCCAAATCAGCCTATACCGCTTCCGGCCATGCCGCAGATAACATCACTTGCGCTGCATTTATTCCTAAAAGTGTTGCCAAACATGCAGGTGATAGCACCGCTCGCATCGTTCAACATGACCTCTATGGTGGCGTACCATTCAGTCCTATTGGCTACGCAAAAACTACACTAGGTACCGCCTGGAAATATGGCACAAGCCTAGCACCACTAGTCTCCATCAGCAGCCTAATAATCAAGTTTTATAATCGCTCAACAAGCCGCCTGCTACTGCCTAGCCAATATGCATTCGCTTATGATTACAGCTCCATCATCAATACTGTTAGTCCAATAGCCACACCACCCGGACCAGCTCCAGCTATCAATATCCTGAGCCTATGGCGGCCTATCGAAAACTTTAATGCGGTAAAACAATATCTATCATTTAACCCGCTACTCACCATTGGCACCTTTGTTTTATTCCAGTCAAAACTGGTACCACCAAGCGCTCGTAGTGCGATTAATATGACCGTGATGCTTTCCAGTATGTTTTTAGCCGCGGAAACCGCTGCCGTTGTCATGCCCTATTTAATTTTTGCAGCCGCGGCTTATGGCACATTTGCTAAATCACCCTATATCACTAAAAAATTGCTCGGTGGAGTACAAACCGTTGTGCCAGCGATCGCATCAAGATTTAATCCACAATATGGCATGATGGCCACGATGATGCTCAAACAAATGGAAGGCAGCCTACTCGGATTAAACAGCACAACCACCAAAGCCATGCAGCAACTGGCCAGACCCTACATTACTAAAGATGACCCACAATACCGCACTAAGATTCTGGCCAATCAACGTCGCTTGCTAGGCAAAGAAGACGCCTCCAACCCGCAAGCCCTCGATATCAGCGCGCTGCGTGGCTACAGTTTTGAAAATGCCGCCTCGCTATTCAGCCTCGAAGATGGCTTTAGCGCTGCCGCTATAGGCAACGACCCCAGCAATCGTTTATTTAGCTCGCAAACCGGTGGCACAATTCAGCTAGCCGATAAAATCGCCACTGTCAGTGGCGAAGACAGCTTTACTAAAAAAGCTGCATTGATTACCGCACAAACAAAACTCGAAGCCATTGTGCACTTTCTTAATATGAAATCCACCGATCAACATGCTGACAGCGGTAAACAACTGACACGCTTGGAACGCATCAAAGAAATGACACGGCGTGAAGCTGCGAACCCTCAACAAGGCGATCAAGCAACACCAAAAACCAAATTAACTTTTACCGCTTCAGCCGCCGATTGCGCACTGGCTAAAACTTTTATTGAACGTCATTATGGCGCCGATCACCTGCAATATTTTGAGTTTAAAGACAGCAAAACAAACCAAGAAGCCACCGAAGCCAGCATGAAAAAACAAGCCGACAAAGTCAGCGACATTCATGATAAAGCACTAGATTATATGTTCAGCGTAAACCCCGAAGATAATATGAATGCCGCACAACGCCTCGAAGCGGAATATGGAAACTTTAACCCTGAAGTGGGCACACCGATGGGAACTATTTGGCGAGTAGTGTCGCGCATAGCGGGCTCGCTGTTTAGCCCTCATAAATTCACTAATGATATGGCGGAAGGCAAAGGCTCTGATATCACCGTTGCAGCAAGCCGAACTCCTAACCCCTAACTCTTCAGGAAAGCGATCAGTCCTTACCATCCCTCTTAGCAGAACTACGATCTAGCTTTTTCTTGAGGTCTTTTACATTCTTCTGTAACTTCTCTTGGTCTTTTTGCATATCATCTAATTTATCCAATACCTTCTTAATTTCCGTTTCAGTCTCATGAATCTCTTCTCGCTCACGCTTCAAAAAGATCGCTAAGAAGTTGGCAGTAATAATGACAAACATGCCCAAACCCATAATTATCAACGCGCCCCCCAGCATACGACCCAATGCACTGGCCGGCACCACATCACCATAACCTACCGTTGAAACTGTCGCTAATGCCCACCAAATACCATCCCACGGTGACTTTACGTTTGGGTCAATACCGGACACGAGCAACCCAAACGCTATCACAATAATCAAACTAGCTATTAAGGTGGTACTAAGCTTACCATCAGCAAAGTAGTTCCAAATCATACGACCCGATGGCACCATACACCACAGCGCCAATACCGGCTGAAAATCACGTAAAAACCATAATCGCTGATTATGGAAAAAGATGATATAAAACACCCCCGCCACTATCGCCACAACTAACATCCAATTGTGCCTAATAAATTCCCGTCGATCTTTCACAAAAGCGAGCAACAACGATAACTCAATAACAAAGAATAACCAGACAACAACACTGGCAATCAAGCGATGCAGGGGATCCACCTCTCCCAGTGTTTCAATCTGCCATTGGATTAATAACCAAAACGCGATGATTAACATTAACGAAATATATATACGCCAACATAACAGCGCGGCTTTAGTTTCTCGCGGCGAAACACCAGCGATACCCAAATACGTAGACATCTTATTCTTGCGTACGAAGTTATAAACAAAGTTTGACATGTTGAACTATTCCCCATCAGCGCTACTCTTTATTATAGCAGCTGAATTTAAATACTGACCAGCATGAATTAGCGTCAATCTATAGACAATATCTGACAAATAAATGTCAAATATTCCAGCCTTAAGGACTTGTATCGCCAGAATCTAGTGATATAATGATCAACCTTAGAGGGAAGTATTCTTTTTAATCACAACAAGGAGTCACTAAGTTGGAAGGAACAGCAATGCTAGAAGAAGTCATGACATCAGATGTCGTTGAAGCGCCAGTCGCGGCAACTACCTCACAAAGCGTACAATCAATGCGCGACAGTGTGGAAAACCTGTTGGACCGCTACTTTTCACAATTGGACGGTGAAGATCCTGCCAATTTGTACAAAATGGTTTTAGCCGAAATGGAAATTCCGCTACTTAAAAAGGTACTCGAGTACACTCGTGGTAACCAATGCAAAGCAGCTATCATTTTAGGCATTAGCCGTGGTACGCTACGCAAAAAAATCAAGCAGTACAACATTGACTAAGATCCAACGCGCTTTAATTAGCGTGTCAGACAAAACCAATATTGTAACATTCGCCCAAGCACTTCAAGACTTGGGCGTTTTCATTTTGGCAACAGGTGGCACAGCCAAGCTACTTACCGATTCCGGTGTAACAGTTACTGAAGTCAGTGATGTTACCGGCTTTCCTGAAATAATGGGTGGACGTGTTAAAACATTACACCCCATAATTCATGGCGGTTTATTAGGTCGACGCGGTCAAGACGATGCCGTAATGGCAGAACATCAAATCGAGGCCATCGACTTATTAGTTTGCAACCTATACCCCTTTACCCAAGTCATCCAACAAGATGATTGTGATTATGCCAAAGCGATTGAAAATATCGATATTGGTGGGCCAACCATGTTGCGCTCTGGCGCCAAAAATCACCAAGATGTTACGGTAATAATTGACCCAAGCGATTACGATCTTGTGCTTGAACAATGCCAACAACAAGGCGGCACTGATCTCAATACACGCAAACAGTTGGCGCAAAAAGTATTCCAACAATTGGCCAATTACAATGCGGCAATTGCAGAATATATGTCGCAACAAAATGACGACAGTAAAGAAAACCAATCAACATTTGCTGATGCCTGGCAACCACAACTGCATAAACAAATGGATTTACGCTATGGCGAAAATCCGCACCAACAAGCAGCACTGTACGAATTCAGTCCGGCGCAACCGGGCACATTAGCACAAGCTCAATTACTGCAAGGCAAACCATTATCGTTTAATAACCTAATGGATAGTGAAGGCGCACTACGCTGCGTTTGCTCACTCGAATCACAACAGCAAGCCTGTGTAATCGTCAAACACGCCACGCCCTGCGGCGTTGCACAAGCCGACACACAGCTAACCGCCTATGAAAAAGCATTTGCCTGCGATTCGCAATCTGCATTCGGTGGCATTATTGCATTAAATCACAGCCTACAAGCAGACACCGCTGAACAAATCATCGCTAATCAGTTTGTTGAAGTGATCTTGGCACCTGACGTCAGCGCTGAAGCACTGACCTGCTTACAAGCCAAACCCAATGTACGCGTATTGCAATACGGCAAAGCAAATGACAACCAACAGTTCACTTATCACACAGTATCCGGCGGTCTATTAATCCAACAGGCCGATCAGTTACGCATCGATGCCAGTGAATTAACTACCGTCACACAAAAGCAGCCAACTGAGCAACAAATACAAGACTGCTTATTTGCCTGGCAAGTCGTGCAATACGTCAAATCCAATGCGATCGTATTTGCTAAAGATGGCCAAACACTCGGCCTCGGCGGCGGTCAAACCAGTCGCGTATTCGCCGCAGAAATTGCCGTATTAAAAGCGCAACACGCTGACTTATCATTAAAAGATTCCGTAGTCGCATCCGACGCCTTCTTTCCATTTGCTGATGGCATCCAAGTCGCCGTTGATGCTGGTGTTAGCGCCATCATCCAACCCGGTGGTTCAATTCGCGATAAAGAAGTAATTGCTGCAGCTGATGCCGCCGGCATTGTTATGCTATTCACTGGCCATCGCCATTTTCGTCATTAAGGGCCCACTCTATTGGCTGGATTTTACCGATCTCCTGCGCGCTGTTCTGTTGTAGCCATGCGTTGCACACAGAGGCATCAAGGTGTATTGGGCGCCTCTTTTACGTAAGTAAGGCGCAGCGTAGTGGAATACTGACTGAAAATACAACATCTTTATGGGTAACAACTAAGTGTTATTGCGCCAGTAATATTTGAAAATAATTCGCAATAGCGATAAACACCACAAGACACAATATAATCGAAAAAATATAAACGGGAGAATATACGCACCAAATCTATCATTCACCTCTGGTTTTTTTACTCACTTGAATGCCTACGCAGCATAATGAGTCCTTTTTGCGGCTTGCAATACGTTTCTTTAATCAGAAAAACACTGGTAATGAGTGAGATAAAGTAGGCCATTGGTAATAATGACAAACCATATATAAATGCATGCAGCGACACATGTTGTGCATTATTACCCCCATCAGATAAAGCAATAAGCTGTCCAATAGCGAGCGGCAAGATAGCACCTGATAAAGTAATTAAGCCATTATTTAATCCTAAAGCAGTAGCTTTAGTGTCGGGGTTGGTGTGTTCGGCAATAGCCGCAAAACCAATATTTTGCCCGGTCGCTGCTAGCCCCAGCATAGAAAAAAGGATTTCGTAAGCGATTTTAGAAGCAAAATGACCATACAGGATCAGTGACATACTTATTAACCCCAACACTGCACACAGTATTAGAAAAGGCTTTCGTCGCTTAGACCAGTCAGATAAAAAGCCAAGCAATGGACAGCCAACAGCATAAGCAAGCCATGCAGTTGTCAGCATATAAGCCGCTGTTTTTTGTGATAAGCCAACCGCCTCCAAGTAATCAGTCCCCCACACAGCCGCCATAACCGCGATAGCAACATATACACTTGCTGAATAGACAGCAATCGCCCACGCTTGCTTAGTCTTAAGTAACCTTCTTAATCGCACCATGATGGGTTCATTTTTAGATAAAAATAGCAGCGTATTTTCGCCGTCTCGCGGTTTATTTTTAACAAAAATAAACGCAAGCAATGCCAGCACAACACCAAAAGCACCAATTCGGCTCAAAGCCAACCGCCAACTAATATGACTTGCCATGAGCCACGAAATTAATGGTCCACCGGCAAGCGCCGGCCCCATGGTACCGATAAACTGTGACGCCCCAGCAAAGAAGCCAAATAAACGCCGAGGAAACCAATTCGATGCAATGACCAACAGGCACACAAAAGCAAACGACGAACCAAAGCCCATAAAAAACCGGCCTAGCAACGCCTGGCTAAAACTCTGTGAATGAGCGAATAAGAAGGTAGAAAGCGCACAGGTTAAGATGGCAAAAATCATGATTTTCTTGACGCCAAATTTATCAGCTAAAATACCGACAGGTATTTGCATCAATCCATAAGCCACGTAATAAGCCGAGCTTATCAAAGTAAACTGCTCAATATCAAGCTGTAGATCACTAATAAGCTGATGAGCAATCGAGCCAACAAAGGTTCGTAAAAAAAACTCATACAAAAAAAATGTAGCGGCGATCACCCAGATAAAAATACCAATGGCTTTGATTTTTTTCTCAACGTGATGCATAGCGCTTATTCCACCTGACTTTCAGATTCATCAATCCAGTCTTCAATATGTGTGGCCGCTTGTGATAGCCGTTCAAATGCCGCCAATTGAAACAAGGCAACACCTTCATATACTAGCGGCAAGCTATTCATACTAACAACAACACCATCAAATGGCGCTTTCACCGGCGTATCAGGACCCGCACCAAAAGGATCTTTAATAACACTTAATACCTCACCTGTTTTTACTTGTTGGCCCAGCTTAATATTTGAGTAGCTGATACCACTGGTCGGTGAACGTACCCAGCGGGTATCATGCATTAAAATTGATTTTTGCTGACTTGCGTGCGGCCTATTCACTTCAGGCAACATAGTAATATGACGCATAAGACGAATAATACCTTTCGTACCAAGCCGAATTGAAGGCTCATCAAAGCGCATTGCCTCACCTGCTTCATACACTAAATAAGGTGTTTTCGTCGCATTAGCATAAGCACGCAGTGAATTTTTTTGTACACTAAGCTCAGAAATAACCGGCGCACCAAAAGCATGAGCAAGCGCTAGTTCTTTTTGGTTATCATCAGTAACAAACACTTGAGGCAGGTTGCAATGGTTCATCCATCCCGTCTGCAAATCAATGCAGTAATCGGCCAACGAAAAAATTTCCGAACAAAAAAGGTGGGCGACCCTGGCTGCACGGGTGCCCTGCGCACTACCAGGAAAACTATTAGCCAGTGATGCACCACCCGGTAGCGTCCGTGCTTTATTAATAAAGCCATAAACATTCATGATTGGCACGGCAATTAAAGTGCCTTTTATTTTTTTCATATTGCTCGACTGCAATAGTCGATTTATAATTTCAGTACCATTTAACTCATTGCCATGCATAGCGGCAATGATTAAAACGCAGGGGCCCGCTTGTTTACCATGAACCACCTTAATCGGCATGTACATAGGCGCACAACTAAATAACTCAGGTAGCGGCAGCGCCAATGAGACCTGCTCCCCCGGGTGTATGGTTTCGTTACAAATAGTAAAATTGCTGTTTTTCATATCTACACTCAAAGCCTATACAGGGTTGTGTATACTAACAAAATAACAGGCTAGGTAGAATGAATAAGCTTTCACCACTCACGGCGATGCTCATGATTGCAACACCTAGATTGAACCGTTAGAATGACTATCTCCTTAAATAGATGAGACAAACAATGAAAGCTTTGGTCGTAGGTGGTGGCGGACGCGAACATGCGATCGCTTGGAAATTAGCGCAATCACCAAACGTACAACAAGTCTATGTGGCGCCAGGAAATGCCGGTACTGCACATGAAGACCAGATAAGCAATCTCGATATCTCGGCGACCGATATCAACGCGTTATTAAATTTCGCCAAACACAATGACATCACACTAACTATTGTTGGCCCCGAGGCACCGCTAGCTCTCGGCATAGTCGATCAGTTTAATGCAGCCAAACTCGCCTGTTTTGGGCCCAGTCAAGCCGCAGCCCAGCTCGAGTCATCGAAAGCATTTTGCAAACAGTTTATGCAACAACAGAACATCCCCACCGCGGCCTATGCGACCTTTGATAATGAAACAGCCGCAGTTGAATACTTACAAAACCAACAATACCCGCAAGTGATTAAAGCCGATGGTCTAGCAGCTGGCAAAGGCGTGGTTATCGCCGAAGATAAAGCGCAAGCCGAAGCCGCTGTGCATGCCATGTTAACCGATAAACAATTCGGCGATGCCGGCAACCATATTGTGATTGAAGATTTCTTACGAGGCGAAGAATTAAGCTACATGGTGATGGTAGATGGCAAAAACATTTTACCGCTCGCCAGCTCACAAGATCACAAACGCCGCGATGATGGCGACCAAGGACCTAACACCGGTGGTATGGGTGCGTATTCACCTTCACCATTACTCGATGATGCACTCGAAGCAATCATCTTAAAACAAGTCATTGAACCAACCGTCAATGCGATGCAAGCCAATGGCACACCCTACACAGGTTTTTTATATGCGGGTCTAATGATTTCGCCTGAAGGCAAACCCGTCGTACTCGAATTTAATTGCCGCTTAGGTGACCCAGAAACACAGCCCATATTGATGCGCTTACAATCCGACTTAGCTGAACTGTGTTTAGCCGCTACTAATGGTTCACTTGATACAGCCAACACACAATGGGATCCACGTGTGGCACTTGATGTTGTATTATGTGCAGGCGGTTACCCCCTCAATTACAACAAAGGCGATACCATTACAGGATTAGCAGGCATTAATAACGACCAAGTCAAAGTCTTCCACGCCGGTACAGCAGAAAAAGATGGTAACGTAGTCACCTCAGGTGGGCGCGTATTAGCCGTTTGTGCGTTAGCTGATGACATTAGCTGCGCTCAGCAATTAGCATACCAAGCCGCTAAAAAAATTGATTGGTCTGAACGTTTTTATCGACACGATATCGGTTATCGTGCCCTACAACAAAAAGTGTAATAACATGACAAAAACCAGCAATAAATCACTGCGCCTTGCTTTGATCTTGTTATTGGTTTTGCTACTAGCATTCTTCGGCGTTTATTGGTTTATTGGTTACCAAAAAACACATCAGCTAGACATAAAACTACAAAAGCTCAGCCAATCAATAAGCCACCAGAACCACTGGCAATCACGCCTCAAAGCAGAACAAAATATTTTAAATCTTATCAACCAGGGTGAAGTACGCCAATACCGCTGGCTAGGCATGAACCAAATTGATGGTGTATACCAACGCATACAACAACAATACCTGACTGATCTCAACCAGCATTTTTTACCCTATTTAAAACAACTGACCATCAATCAACTAAACAAGCAATCCACATTAAATCCGTTAGCGCTGTATAATGCCTGCAAAGCCTATGTAATCGCCACCCAAACAGGGCATCAAGACATTAAATTTCAACGTGCATGGTACCAAGAATTCTTACCTCAACAATACCAGCAAGCATTAGATCATATCTTACAACAACATATGCTTACTTGGTCGCCACAAGAAGACTTGCTTGCTCGCAGTCGTGCTAAATTTCAAAACCTAGACCCAGCAGAAATCAGCTTCTTAGTGATTCAAAGTTATTACCCCAACGCATTAGTACCGATCGATTTTAATTTGAACTTACCCAAGGGCATACGTACCGACAACCTGGCCATCCCCGAGCTTTATAGCAGTGGCTTATTTTTTAATGTATATCAAAAGCAAATCCCTGCCATGGCCCCACAAGCAGCACACGGTGACTGGGTAACCGGTAGTATTCAACAAACTTGGAATAACCATCACAACTCACAAAAACTGATTAAACAAGTGCGAGCGCAATACTTGCAACAATTTCAATTGCACTGGCAAGGCCTATTACAACATATCCAACTGAAGCCAACGCCATACTTGTCCGACATATCACAGCTGATCAAACAATTGCGGCAACCCGATAGCCACTTATGGCAATTGATTACTACGATAAATAATAATGCGACCTTACATCGCGAAACCCCAACCCCCATGTCAAACTTTTTAGCAAAAAACCGTGGTTTTCAAGGGTTTCAAGCAGCACTCTTCACCTTACAACAACAAATTGACGCTATCGAGAACAATAAGGATCCATTAGCCGCTAGCTTTGCATTTACTGCTGGTCGCATGAATCAACTCGACAACCAAGACGACTTAGAGCTCAGCCTAGCCGTTGCAAAACAATTACCCCGCCCTGTCAATCAATGGTTAGACAGCATTGGCCACCGCTTTTGGCATATGAGCTTAGTAAAAAGCAAACAATACATTCAGCAGCAATGGCAAAGAGACATTATACCGCATTACCACGCCACTATCGCTCAACGCTACCCCGTTTTCAGTTACGCTAAAGCGGTAATCGCGATCAAACAATTCGAGCGCTTCTTCTCACCCAAAGGCACGCTTGATGGTTTTGTGCAGCACTATCTCAATCCGTACATTGACATTAATAGTCACCACTGGAAGATGAAAACTATCGATGGCGAGCAGTTGACGCTAACAAAAAAACATTTGGATATGCTCACACGTGCCGCGCTGATTCAAAAAATGTTTTTCAAAACTGGCAGCCACCGTGCAAGTGCGCAGTTCTTCCTTGACTCACCGCAACTCAGCCCACATACGCAGCGAGCCATACTCAATATTGCTGGGCAAATGTATACTGTTACCGATAAGCACTTAGCTAACCAACAATTTACCTGGCCAGGACCTAACCCTGGTTTTGTTACCGTGCAACTGACTAACGACCAAGGTAAATCCATCACTAAAACCTATACCGGACCATGGGCATGGTTTAAAGCGATTGATCATGCGCGGTTGCGGACCTCAGACCAACTCAACCACTACCAACTCACATTGCAATTGGGCAAACAGTCCGCTCAATATATGCTGACTACGGAGGATATTATTAATCCTTTCATACCTCATGTGCTCGCGCAATTCCGCTGCCCATCCAAAATTTAATTGTCATCCCGGACCCCGATCCGGGATTCAGTCAAACAACCTTACAACCTAAGGCCACCAGGGATACCTTCCTCGTGAACAGACTTCCCTGTCTTCGTACTCCTTTACCTCCGTGTATCATACGCCACTCGAAAGGTACCCCTGGCACCCTTCCTTGCTATGGCAGTTCTCACACCTACAAGACTGAAATGACAAGGTGGGCTGTGACGCAGACTAGCGAATCCTCAGCTAACTTTTACTCTAGCAAGGCGCTGCTTTACCCATTGATTTGAGGGATTAAATACAAAAAATAAAATCGGCACTAAGAAAATTGAAAATACGGCTAGCACTTGATCGATCAAAACACCCTTATTATCCGATATTGGATTGTACTGATGCAGATATAACATTAAAAATATCGTAGCCAAACTTAGCAATAATAATAAACGCTGAGTCCAGATTGATTGCAGTGGCATAATGACATAAGCCTTAAGAATCTCTGTAGAAAAAATACGGTATAGCATCGCTGCTATAAAAATAGTTCCAGGAATAAACACCCACCACGGCGAAATTTTCAAACCATGCACATGGTGCCCCATATCACCACCATCCGCAAACACCGATAAAAAGAAGTATTGCGTCAATGCCACCATATTAATAATCAGCAACCAATATAAGAAAGTGAAGATAACGCGCTTACGCATCACGGATTTACAATTCAACAACAATAAACTCAGCAAAGCCAAAAATAACGTTACACAAGTACCACCTATGCCAATAAACGCTTCTTGATGCAATGCGCCTATGGCCCTAAGGTGATGATAACTAACACCCTCATCGACGTTTTGTAAATACCAACCACCGTAAATAACATCAAAGGGTGAATCCTTAATGCCATACAACCACGCGACAAAACCATGGCCGTATTCGTGCAATATAATGGCAATGTAGTAGGTAGCAATAAAGCAGATAAAGTTAATCATTAATGTTTTAATTGGCGCTTTCATTAAAATGGTGTCCCTAAATTATCATCTGCTTCAACAACAAATAGCCCAAGCAAACCGCCTTCAGCTACCGCTGCAATATCATCATGACGCTTTTGATTCTCTGCTTCTTTGCCTTCGCTTGCGCTTTGGATGTAATCAAACAAACCATTTTTCTCTTCGTCGTTTTTAACCCAGGTAAAGCCAACACTGATGATATCGCTTTGATCGGCAATATTTACCCCATTGACGACGCGAGTTGATATTGGAAAAAATTGGCGATACTGTTGACCACCCACCTCGGTTGGCTGACAAGCCGCTGGATCAGGCTGCCATGATTTATAAAAATCATCAAAGGTTTCACCATCATGCAACTTGCGACGTAACACGGATACCATAAACGGCTGTTGTTCATTTCCGCTTTTTTGGTATAAAGATTCCAATACCGCTTGTTGTTCACTGGTTTCTAAATCACCGAGTGCTTTCGCGGCATCACCGAAGTTTTGTTGGTTAAAGCTTTTCCAAAAATCATCAGTTGGTTTTGACATTATGCTCACCTATATTGAACCAAATGTGAATTAATTTTACACCAGTACAGGCCAAATAAACACATGAATTAGCAACTGCCATAGCCAGTAAGGCTGGCAGGGGTACCTTTCGAGTGGCGTATGGTACACGGAGGTAAAGGAGTACGAATACAGGGACGTATGCTCGGGAGAAAGGTACCCCCTGCCAGCCTTACGGCCCATTCAGCATGTTACAAAAGTGCGGTTAAACAATAATGATGTTTACTGACTAACCGGCGCTTGTGGATAGAGTTTCTTGTAGCTATCCACCACAAATCCACTATTACTGCTGCCAAAATTCACCGCAATTCCTGACCATGCTTTGCCTTTGGCTGTATTACATTTACTGGCATCACCAGGGCCACTAATCGAGAATGCCTTAGTTCGGCTTACTGAGCAGATACAAGTAGCCATTGAGTGGCTATCAACCGTGCATCGCACGCCAAAACAGTTAACCCACGGTTTAGGCTGATCAGATTTACAAGTAATGTTAGTGGCATTCGGTGTCTTTGCTTGGTCAGCTAATGAAAAGTTAGATTGGACGGTATTAGTGTTTGTTTTCTGCATCCATTTTGGCTGCGCTTTTTGGTACTCATTGGGTGAGAATGATAATGCTGTCCAGCCTTTAGACTGATAAATCGGGCATAGGCAACTCGCTTTTGTTGAGTCTTTTGGATCAATCGTGCACAGGGATTTTGCACATAATGCATACGGCATATTGTTAATTGCATACAGCTTGGATGCTTTAGTACCTTGCTGCTGACATTGCTGAATGCCCACCTTTGGTGTTTTACATTGAATATTTATTGCTAATAATGGCACTGACAAGGCTATTAGCCCCACCCCAAAAGCTGATTTAAATATGTTCATTGGCACTCCTTTGCTTAGTGGTATTACAACTATATCATTTTTGAATAATTAATCTATTAGACACTGGATCCCGGCTCGGAGGCCGGGATGACAGAAGTAAAGGCGTTAGCTGTGAGGCAAGTTGGGGCGATTAGTGCTATGAAAAAAGCGGATTGTATACCAACATACCTGAGCATTTTTGAATAGTGCTAATCGTCCGAAATTGCCCGCAGATAACGCCTTTACTCGCCGATTTGCTCGCGATAGTAGCTATCTAAGATCTCGTTAACCAAAGACTGCATAACCGTAGACTTCGAATCCTCATCAATATGCCCACCTTCTTCTTTATAGTCAGCGTAGCGATCTTCAAGCACTTTCGCTGCACTGCCGGAAGGGAATCGACGCGCTAGTAAAGCACGAGCATTTTTCGGTCCGATTTTATGATACAACTCATTACGGATATACACATCAGTGGCCGTAGTATTAAGCGCCCATAATTCAATTGGGCCTAATGTTGCGGTTAGTAGTTGCGTATTCATACCTTCTTTAGTAGCGAATTGTGCTAAGAAAGTTGCTCCACCTTCACGCGGGCCGTGCACACGCGTTTTAAGCGCTATGGTTGCTGTCTTAGTCAAACCAAAAATCTCTGCCGTTTTCTTAACGGCTTGCTCTGGCCCTGCATCCATAATAAAAATCGACGTGGCGAATTCCACCATTACCGAATCAAAGTCATCCAGCGATTGTGACAACAATGCTACTTGCACTTTCCACTTACGCCCTTCACGCATATCGGTCACCACTTGATTTCGCACAGCTTCCGCATTTGATGTGCGATGGAATTCATCAAACACAATACGCTTAGGATCTTCACGAATCTCAGAGACACGTTCTTGATGGAAACGGCGGTAATTTTCCGGCATATCATTGACGTTTTCATCGGTTAAATAATAGTGTCTAGCCAATACATAACGCGCCAGCATATACATCACAGCTGTTTGACGATTGGCGGCATCACCACCACTACGTGCTACTTCATCTAAATCGAGCGCAACAACTTTGGCATCGCCCAAATCAAATTGTGTAACTTGTGAAATAATTGGATATTCACGCACAGCGGCTGAAATCATACGTGAAAAAGCATGGATCAATGGCTCACCGGTTGGCGCAATAATTTTGCCATACAAATCTTCAATCGCTGGCATACGACAAATAGAGGTTACGTTGGCTAATACCGGCATGGCATGACGCTGTGCTAACATCGCTTCATGAGTGAAACCAGACAAAAACAATGCATCCGTCACTTCCCACCAACTGGTTTTATCATCACGCACAAAACCAATTTCTTCTAAAATACTATCAACATTTTCTTCGATATTAGGCGTGTATTGTTGTGGGTTACCATCATCTGCGGTGCTCTTATACAACTCATCAACAATCATACCTGACATGTCTGGCACACCATCATAGGGTTGATCAGAACCCACAGGGGTGGCTAACAATGCCAAGAAATTCACTAAGAAGCTTCGCTCTTGCGGTGTTGGATAGCGACAACCTAACTGAGTATCAAAAGGGTTAATCGCATGCGAGGTATCCATACGTAAACGATGATGCGCAACAAAATGTTTTTTATCTGCTGGCAATGCATCACGCAGTAACGAAATCAAACCACTACTTGATGGGCCGATATCAATAATAGCTATGCGCGGTAAACGATGTAAACCAGCTGATAAACACACAGCTAAATTAATTGTATTCGACAATACAGATTTACCCGAACCTGGTCGCGCATAAAACAAATCAATCCAGGTGGTTTGCTGGTTTGAGCCGGGGTGGTAGGGCCAAGGTTTGCCATCCGGTGAGCGTAACAATAACGCACCATGTTTCCATGGTGACGCCGGTCGAAATAACGGCAACATATACAGTACACTAGAAAATGGAGCCATCGATGCTGGCGCGATACTGGTACCGCTAATGCCTAACATCGTTGATACAATACCCTCATAAGCATCGCCGGCGATTTCGCTGACATCGCAAGAGCCCCAGCCTTCAAGTGCTTTGGCTAACATTGATGCACGAGCACGCAAGGTACGCATATCGCCTTCATCCGCCCAAGTACAGGCTGCTACTTTCAATCGTACGATCGCATCATCCGTATTTAGACTGATATAATCGAGCAGATTAATCGCATCACTAATCAATCGGTTTTGTGAAGATGTTACCGTTAATACTGAAGCGATGGCTTGGCGGAACTTTTCCGAACCCAAACCGGCACTTTCAGTTAAGAACGATATGCGCCAAGGAATATGCGTTGGTAAAATACGATTAAATAAACGCACAAAGGGTTGAATATCTTTGGGGAATAGATCAATAAATACCGTCGCATAAAAACGATCACCAATACGGCAAGTACGCAGGTTAATATTTTCAGCGTCCCTTGGACATAACTGCTTAGCTAAAGACGGCCAAGTGATATCGGATATTTCACCAGTAGCTGTTTTATATTCACGTGGTGTAATTTTATCACCCGGTAATAATGGCGACCAATTGGAGTCAGTAAAATCCGGATCAACCGATCGGCGCATCACCTGCGCTGCTTTATGAACACCTAATACATCAGCAACAATACCTAACGCGTTCATATCACTTGCTACTAAACGCACAAAAGAATCATGATTATCTCGCAAGTCAGGTACAGCCGCGATAATATTTTGCGTACTCAAGAACGCTGGAATTCTTTTTTCTTTGATCATGCGGTGCTTATCTTTACGCGAGCGTTTAAGCTGCTCAGAAGTCAGCGACTTCAATCGTGTCCACAGCACAATATACACTTCTTCATAAGCACAATAACCACTCAAGTATTTTACACGCTCTTCAAATAAATCGGTAAGATTCAGTTCAAGACGGTCCGCTGTTTCGCGTGCAAACCCCAAAATTTCTTTGATGTGATCTTCCACTTCATCTTTATTGTATGAGAAAAAAACTTGTACAACATGGCCCGGTTGTGACATGACGGTTTGCAGTGAATGTTGCAAGGAAGATTGCATACGTGAAAACTCATCCGTACCAATAATTGACTGTACGCCTGAGATTTTAATCACCGACATCAATGAGCCATCATTAGCCACTAGGGCTGTTGGGCTATCTGCTGTTTGGATTTCGCAATAAGCTTCTGTACTCTGTTTGAGTGATACACCTAACCATGACAAAAATGAACCAAATAAATCTGTCACGATTGAAAACGGACCCGCCATTAAACGCTCCCTTTTAGGCTTTACTTAACGATGGTTTATTATATACGAGTTTCGCATAGAGTGCGAAACACATTCCCCGGATGTCATCCCGCACTTGATTATGTCATCCCGCACTTGATGCGGGATCCATATATTATCCGGGATAACAAAAAACAAGATACTAAAGCATTGTACTAACTGATTCCAAAACCCAGGATTGGATTTGGCGACTAAATTTTTCGATGTTGGGCAATAAACGAACTTTTTCTGTGACTTGTTGATGCAAACTTGCTGCACGTTCGCCACTGTTATCGACTAGCATCCGACCATAAACCGCCGGGTTACTCATGCCATCACCCAGTTGCTTTTCAACCAGCTGTGTTCGCAGTTTCATACCACGATAAACATTCTTAGCCTGTGTGCTCAAGCTAGTAGCCGTTGCCATTTGAGCAAATAACACGTGGCACAAAGCATTGAGTTGACCTTGGCTCATTTCCGGCAACACAATTAAACTGCCACCACCAAAATCACTTCCCCCTACCGACTCAAGAAAAAAGCATTGCATGCATAGTGGGCATGCTGTTGCTAAGTTTGAACGTTTATTATTGTGAAAGTTTCCATCAAGATTAACAATCTCTTGCAATTGACGCGACTGAAAACCACAGAACTGACAGGTATGATTCTGCTGTGTGAATATCTTATCTTGAAACACCCGAAAAGCCTTATCGGCTTTTCGGAGCATAAATAAGCGCCAGTTACTATCGGAGGCAGTTAAGCTTAAATCTTTCATATATTCTCAGCTATAACTCCGTTATCTACCTCTAATTATTACCACCAGCGGACTGACTACCACCACCACCACCAATCAAACCTGTAATACCACTACCAGACACTTTCGATACACTTGCTTTTGAGCCAAGCACGGTTGATCCTGCGGTAGGAATTAAGATCGGGAACAAGGTGAGACCCGCACCAATCACTAGCAATGTAACACCTTGACTCATGGGCACTTGTGTTGGGTTTAACTTATGTTGATGAAATTTAAAAAACGACGCCATAATAAAGCCGATACCCGCAATCAGCGATAAATCTTGCAAAATTTTCGCTGTTTGCGTCACTGTAGTACCAATATTGTTGGCAATTAATGATACAGTAACACTCGGCGCAGCAGCTAACGCATCAACACCAATCAACAGCAATAATGTACCCGTAAGAATAAACCCGACTAATTTCCAAAACTTCATCATTTGTAACCTCTGTTGTAAATAAAGAACTAACTACTTAACTGGCAATCAAACCTG
The DNA here is from genome assembly GCA_029212885.1 of Coxiellaceae bacterium. Taxonomy (GTDB): domain Bacteria; phylum Pseudomonadota; class Gammaproteobacteria; order Coxiellales; family Coxiellaceae; genus JARGNX01. The sequence goes on along the minus strand of JARGPC010000005.1, from coordinate 97,758 downwards.
TAATACCACTACCAGACACTTTCGATACACTTGCTTTTGAGCCAAGCACGGCTGATCCTGCGGTAGGAATTAAGATCGGAAACAAGGTGAGACCCGCACCAATCACTAGCAATGTAACACCCTGACTCATCGGCACCTGTGTTGGGTTCAACTTATGTTGATGGAATTTAAAGAACGAAGCCATAATAAAACCGATACCCGCAATCAGCGACAAATCTTGCAAAATTTTCGCTGTTTGAGTGACTGTGGTACCAATATTGTTGGCAATTAATGATACAGTAACACTCGGCCCAGCAGCCAAAGCATCAACACCAATCAACAGCAGTAACGTACCAGTAAGAACAAGCCCAAATAGTTTCAAAAACTTCATAAGTAGACACCTCATTATTTACAGCAGCGTTAAGCGGTAACGCATCCTTTGCATATAGTATCAAACTGTTGGCTGCAGTTACAACCTAAGTCTGATCTCCAATTAACTTGCTAATCGCCGTACCTGAAACGGACGATATATTTACATCACTACCCAATATTGTACTGCCAGCTGTTGGGATTAAAATAGGGAACATGGTTAAACATGCTCCAATTATCAATAACGATATACCTTGACTCATCGGTACTTGAGTTGGATTTAATTTGTGTTGATGAAACTTAAAAAACGAAGACAAAATAAAACCAATACCCGCCATAAGTGACATGGCCTGTAAAATCTTTGCCGTTTCCGTAACAGTTTTAGCCACATTTTGCTGTATCTTAGTTAATGATACATAACCAGTAGTACTGGCTGATGCATCGACACATAGCGTCAGCAACAACAACCCTGCGCATAAAATTGTTACCGTCTTCCATTTTTGCATCCTAGATTCCTCTATTAAACCTTTAAGCAAACAACTCACTATATGAATTAGTCTATCAAATTATTACTGTTCACACTATCACCGGTAATGAAAATTACTCTAATAAAAACAGTTATTTATGATCGATAGTCGAACCTTAGCTAAAACCTAAGGTTTCCATAATCAAGTGCTCTGTTCCTAAAAAATGCATCATTAACACACCAACAAATAAGTGCATTAAAGCCTTCCCTCGCATCCCTGGCTGTACGTTTTCACCGCCTGATTTCGCCAATATGATCCAACCACGAATAAACACAGCAATACCCAGCACGCGAATAAAGATGATAATCGCATTTTCCACCTGATCTAAAGCTGTTGATGTGTTACCCATATAAGTCAACGGGTTGATCTCAGACCAAAACGCGAATAAAGCGGTACCTAGCAGCAAGGGTGTGCATAATAACAAAGAGCCACATAGGACGAGCATAAGAGGCGCTGACATGGTCATTTGCTGAGACATAAACGTTCGCATTTCACCGTAACGCTTGAATTTCATAAAGCCTAAATACATCAACACCAAACCGGCAGCGATGGCAAAGTCCTGAATAATCACAGCCACAACATGCAAGTGACGTATTAACATGTTGACATCGAATGTCCACATACTTGTTATACCTCTTGTCTTTCTGATAACGGTTTAATCCGCATTACATCAGTGTAATCAATGACAATTAAGTAAACCTTAACCCAATGCCCGTGTTAACACACATCTATTGGTACAAGCACGCTAGCGATCGCTACTTGAAAACTCAATCATTTTGCCAGAGCTGGTTACTACCATACCTTCGGGAGCATTAATGGCTAATACACGGCCATATTGCTTAACACGGTCACCGACCATAATAGATGCGGTCCGTTTATTAGTTCCGTATATCCAAGCACGACCAGGCACAATGGCACGTAAATAATAAACTACGGGCGCAATACGGGGCACACTAACCACCGTCTTTACTTGTGCTGTTGGGCGCTTTTTTATCTCTGCTGCCAATTGCTTTACCTGCAAAGCCAGTTGTGCTATCGCCTCATTGACATTACCGCGACTATTAGCCACGCCATCAATCGAATTTTGCAATTTATTCAGCTGTTGCTCAATTTGATTAATCGAACTGGAGTTATCAGACACTTTCGTCTGCAACGTGGACACTTCACCTTGTACAATGTTAGCTTGCTGACTGTTTATATTATTATCAACCGGTGCTGCGGCTGTCTGCACAGGCTGTGTAACAGCTGGTTGCTTTGTGGCTACCTTGGTTTTAGCTTTACGATTTGAGCTAACAACACGTAACACGATAAAGATAATAATAACCACCAGCACAATTATAAAAATACGGTTTTGTGCTAATGACTGCACCTTAGACATAATGCCGGCACCACCGCTGCCACGCCTAGCACCGGCAGTTGAGGCATCATCTTCCATCTCAGAAAAATCCGACTGCGGCTCGGACTTAGACTGAACGTATTCGTCTTCAGGATAGCGATACTCTTCTTCGCCGTTTTTATCCTTTTCATCTGCCATAATGTTTACCCTTTTTGCTAAACAACGTTGTTAATAGTTAGACAGCAGTCGACTGTTCAACATTTGCTGTGCTTGTGTAAGTGGAACTGGTAACGGTAGTGTTAAATCGCTCATCAACAGAATACCTATACCTGTACCACCTGCGATTCTTACTGTTGGAGGCGTCGTAAAGTTCGAGCCCATTACACTCGCATATTGCTGACCTACATTACCAAAGGCCACCATCAGTTTTTGTGTTGAACTGAGTTGATCCTGCGTGAAGAAACACACACCAGCAATACATGATTTCGTACCTGAAGTTTCAGCTTGCGCATAACCTTGTAAGAAACTTGAAGCAAACAGCGAACCATAACGTAACATGTAGTGATGGTTAACATCACCGCTCAATGCAGTATGAGCCGAATACGGATCAATCGCGACCGCACTGATTGATACCGAACTAACGATTTGCGGAATGCTCAACAAGCTAAAGTTTAATAGCACCTTATCTTGTTGACGAGTAAATTGCCCCATCAGGCTAGAGCCTTTTAGTGGACCCTCAACAATCTTAGCCAATACCGGACTTTGTTGATCACTGTCTATACCGGTGGTCAGCACAGCAAACATAATCGTACCGGCCTTAAGCACTGGGCCTTTAGCCGCGCTTGAAGAGCTGCCTTTACCATTACCAGCACTACCACCGGCAGCATTGCCAGAACCACTACCAGAGGAACCGCCAGCTTGATCTTTTTGAGGTGGAACACCTTGCGTATAAGATTGCGTATTTGTCTGCGACCAACCCGTCACTAACGCCTGACTTTCAGAGTTCATTTGATTCTGAATTTTCTGTGACATGTCTTGCTTTTGTTCATTCGACAATTGCTTAGCTTGTTCTGCCTGAATTTTAGCCAAGCGCCCTTCTGGTGTTGACGCTAAAATTGAAGGAATCTTTCCACCACTAGCATTTTCAAACGAAGCCAATGCTAATTGGCTTGGATTAAACCCTGCAGCTTGCAATTGGTCTTTACTGAAGCCTGCATCTGCTAATTGCTGTGCTGAAAAGCCAGCTGTCCGTAATGCTTCAGCACTGTAACCAGCAGCTCTGAGCTGTTTTGCATTGTATCCTGCTGCTTTTAATTGTGCAGCAGAATAACCTGCATCCTTCAACTGAGCAGCTGAATAGCCTGCACCCTTTAATTGACCTGCTGTAAAGCCGGCGTTTTTCAGTTGCTTCGCGGTATAACCAGCAGCACGCATTTGTGCGGCTGAGTAACCTGCGTCATGCAACTCTTGAGGTGTAAAACCTGCTGAGCGTAGCTGACTGGCCGAAAAGCCTGCATCTTTCAGTTCACTGGCTGTATAACCAGCTGCTTTTAATTGTGCCGCATTGAAGCCAGCCTTTTTCAAATCATCGGCGCTAAAACCAGCCTCTTTTAATTGTGCAGCACTAAAGCCTGCAGCTTTTAATTGGCCAGCAGAATAACCCGCATCACGTAACTGCGCTGCACTAAAGCCTGCAGCTTTTAATTGTTTAGCGGTAAATCCTGCGGCTCTTAATGCTGCTAAGCTGCAACCGTCATTGGCTAAGGATTTAGCGCTTGTACCTGCGGAACGTGCTTTACGCAAATTCGCCACACTGCATCGACCAGTAGAAGAACCTTCTAATTTATCTGCCCTAGCAATTTCAGCTGGCGTAAAGCCAGCGCTCGCCAATTGCTTATCACTATAACCACCTTGTTTTAATTGAGCCGCACTAAAGCCAGCATCTTTTAACTGCTTGGCAGTAAAGCCAGCCGCTTTCAATTGTGCGGCAGTGTAACCGGCATTTTTCAATTGATCAGCAGTAAAGCCAGCATTCTTTAATTGTGCTGCGCTATAGCCAGCTGCTTTCAATGCCGCTAATCCGCAACCATTATCTGCTAATGATTTTGCTGTGGCGCCCGCTAAACGCTGTTTACGTAAACTTGATACACTGCACTCACCTGAAGAACTACCGGTTGATAGTCCACCACTTAATCCAGCCTCGCCGGGTGAGAAACCAGCACGTAATAAGTCACCTTTGGTGTAACCAGCATTGGTCAATTCTTGAGGTGTAAAGCCAGCATTCTTTAATTGACCTGCGCTATAGCCAGCAGCACGTAACTGCTCTGCCGTAAAGCCTGCATCTTTAAGTTGTTTCGCAGAGAAGCCTGCGTTCTTTAATTGAGCCGGTGTAAAGCCTGCACCCTTTAAAGCGGAAGCTGAATAACCAGCTGCTTTTAATTGCGCTGCCGTAAAACCAGCATTTTTTAATTGACCAGCACTATAACCCGCCGACTTTAATTGCGCCGCTGTAAATCCAGCTGCTTTTAATTGCGCTGCATTAAAACCCGCATCTTTAAGCTGCTTTGCTGTGTAACCCGCTGCCTTAAGTTGATCAGCCGTAAAACCAGCTGCTTTTAATTGCTTAGCACTAAAACCTGCTGCCCTTAATTGAGCGGCTGTATAACCCGCTGCTTTTAATGCCGCCGCACTACAACCTTGTTGTTTAATGGCTGTTGCTGAAATGCCTTGTGCTCGAGCTTGCTTTAATCGAGCAACATTACAGACTTTTGCATTTTTAATCGCTTGCGCCACTTCACCTGGTGTAAAGCCAGCTGCCTTCAGTTGATCAGCATCATAACCCGCATTAGCCAATTGTTGCGCACTAAAGCCGGCGCTCTTTAATTGACCAGCACTGTAACCTGCCGCTTTAAGCTCAGCCGCATCAAAACCGGCGTTCTTTAATTGTGCAGCGGTAAAGCCTGCATTTTTTAAATCCTTAGCACTAAAACCTGCTGCCTTTAGTTGCGCTGCTGAATAGCCTGCATCGGCTAACTGCTTAGCAGTAAAACCAGCTGCTTTTAATTGTGCCGCCGTAAAGCCAGCTGCTTTTAATTGTTGTGCACTGAAACCAGCTGCTCGTAACGTCTTAGCGTTATAACCCGCTGCAATAAGCTGCGCTAAAGAAAAGCCACAAGTCTTAAGGTCTTTTGCTTCAAAGCCCGCTGTTCTTAAATCGCCTGCAGTATATCCAGCTGCACGCAAGTTATGACAAGCACAACCTTCACAACGTAATTCAGTTGCTGTAACACCCGCATTTCGTGCTGCTAATAAATTATCATGCAAACACGCGGCCGGATTTGGCCTAAATGTGACTACCGGGCAATGCAATGGTTTACTGCCACCACTGCTACCGCTGTCGTTAAAGCTAGCAGGGTTGCCAATAAAACTACTGCGCACAATAGTTGGCACCGCACTACCGCCACTAGCACGTGCTTTTTTCTCTTGCTCAACATTCTGTTGCTGTTGCGTTTTTACATATTGGTTACTAGGGTTACCGCCACCAGGAGTTGAAGAAATACCAGGACTACCGCCGGTTGTTGCCGCACCTGTAAATTCGGTTTTAAGGTGATGGTGATGCCACCAAGCGAAACCACCAGCTAAAATAAGCACTACCAGTACCGCGGCTAGTAAAATGCGCACCTGAGGGCTTTGCACTTTGGATACAGATCCTTTTTCTTTCTTTGCCATTTTTTAGAATCCCTTAACCGTCAATTTACTTATCTTACCATGCTGCATCACCAAAATAACGGGTGCAGGCTGCATTTCATAGGCATGCATGCCATCGTCACTGCGCACTGTCGCGGTCCAACTCGGCGACAATACAGCTAGCGGTGTACGCAAAAACATCACATTGCCCTGTACCCAAGCTTCACTACCCACCATCGATAGTTGTAATTGCTTAGCACCTGTAGGTGCAATGCCATCTAACACATTCAGTAACCGGGGGTCACCTGTCGAAGGCAATGAGGTATTTGTCGATAACGCATTCGGCCCCAATCGCGGTATACGCATATCTAAACGGTAATCAACCGCTTGTTGCCCAGGTATTAAAGTGATCATCACCGGTGCATTCATACCACGTAATATCACCGCCAAGTTACCTTGTTGATAATCCGTGTTCGACTGAATCATCAAGGTATTACCTTTCTGATCCCAGTGGATATTAAATAATTTAGAATTACCTAAGTCATAAGCAGCAATAGGCCATGGTTGACCAGTGGCATCAATAAATACAACCGAAGTCACATAACCATTACGTAAACGAATCACAGGTGGTGCTGCACCCGGTGCCATATTCACTTGCACAGAGCTTGATGTCGCTTTGGGTGGCACACCTGGAGATTCAGATGTGGCGCGCTTGGTCTTATCAAGCATCAGGTGCAATAAGCGAATTTGATCTGGTGTCATGGGCGTGGTATTACGCACAATGTTGGCAAAAGCTTTTTCACTGATTTGCTTTAAATCACCTGGGTATAAATCATAATGTGCTGATTCATCGGTTAATTCTGCCGGTGTTGAATCCACTGTTTTGGCTTTTTGCAGTTCTTTTCTGACTAACTGTTGACGAGGTGTTAATACGGGTGTTGAGGCACTGCTCGCACCACTATTAGCAGGTGCTGATGACTGTTTTTCAGCTGCGGCCTTAGCCAAAATTTGATCGATGGCACTCTGCCCACTGCTATCCCCATCGGCAGCATAGCCAGCAACGCTCAACAAGCCAGTCAGTGTCATGATGGCTGCTCGCATTGCCCATTTACTCAAAATTGTCATCGACAGTTTCCTCATTACTATACATATCAACCACTCGTTTGTGGAATGAAGTTATTAATCGCAATCCGATCCGGATTATCTTGTACAGGCACACGTAATACCACCATGGTAATTTGCAACACCTGATCAATCATTTTTGCACTGGAGTTCTGATACTTAACGTCGACTGGAACAATTATTTTCCACGCGTACGTACCGCTGAGCACTTCTTTTTCAGTTATCACTGGAGCACCAGTAATTTTTGCACTCGATACCATTTTTAATTTTGTAATGGTGTTTAAATTGTCACTTTGTCGCAAAGCAGCAATATAGTTCTGCCAACCTTGTACGGTAAAGTCGCCCTGAATTTGTTGTAATTGCTCTTTCCAATGCACAAAATCTTTTCTGTAGATGCTTCTTACCGCTGTTGCTACCCATTGCAGCACCTGCTGATCTGAAAATACCGGGTCACTTAATGGATGAATAGTAATAATACGACCATCAGGGGTAGTAGCAAAGTATTGTGGTTCAGGAGGATGCGTATAACTGTAAAATATGCCAAACGCCAACATAATATCGATGGCAATCAATAATAAAATAGCAAACAACAGGCGCTTGTATCCATCACGGTAAAACGCGTTTCTAAATAAGATTAATTTTAATGCACCTTTACTTGCCATTACTCGCTCTTTTTATATTTGCGCTTGGGCCACAAAAACATCACATTGTATACCTGCCGGTACATCTAACACAGGCACACGCATGACGCGCATTTGAATATTCAATGTTCTTTTTTGTGCTTCACTGGCTGTACCATATGCCACCAATAAGGGAAATTCTATCACCCAGGTGTATCTATGGTGAATAATTTGACGCAAGGAAATAACGGGAGCACCTGTCACTACCGCGGAAGTCACCACTTTATTCTGGGTTAATGATTTTATGAAGCCTGAACCTTTTAACGCCTTTTGCAACGCGTCCCAACCATGATCGGTAAATTCACCTTTAACCTTATCCAACTGCTGCTGATACTCCTCGAAGTTCAGGCTATATACTTGGGTTGCCAGCAAACTCGCCCACTTGATCACAAACGTATCCGTTACTACCGGCGCATTTAATGGATGTAAAATATACTCATCACCAGTCGTAGTGGAAGCATAATAGTTAGATGTTCCAGGTGTTAGCACCATCGCCGCCAATACCACGGCCATAATTAGGCCAATCCATAAAAGGAATACCGTCAAATTAAGTAATTTACGATAGCTATCACGAAAGAAATAATTCTTACGTTGTTCTAGCTGGTCATAATCAATTGCCATCGCTATTTCTCTACCCTATTAATCGTAAGGGCGCAGAGTGCGGTAATATTTAAAACCGATCTCAACACGCCGATTCAACTCCCTTCCTGTCTCTGAGTCATTGCTCGAAATTGGATAAGATGAACCATAACCTTCGGCATAAGCCAAACTGGCGCCGATACCATTTGGCCACAATCTGTCTTGCACAACCTGCGCCTGTCGCGCCGTTAACAGTCGCAAGAATTTTTCGCGGCCGCTATCATCCGAGTAACCAGCGATCTTAATCGAGGAAGTTTCATAGAGTGGCAATAAACCACCCAATCGGTCTAATGTGTCATTCGCATCACTCGAGAAGTTGGCTGAGCGTGGATTAAACAATTTAGCGCTAGGAATAATTATTTTAACAGTTTCGCCTTGGGTAGCTACTTGCACCCCATGATCTTCTAATAAACCAATGTAGTCTTCACGTAATTGCGCATTACTAGGCTTGACCACTTTATAACGCGGTGGTTTAGCACACCCCACTAAACTTAATACGATCAAACAGCCCAACAGCAGCTGGGAAATTTTTTTCAATGACAATTGATTTTTTAGTCGAACAGACATCATGTTTTTTTCACAGTTTGTAGCCTACAGTCACACCATAAGTTACCAACATTTGGCGCATAAAGCAAAACAAAAGGAAATTACTCTTGACTCATCGCTTCTTGTTTTTTCAACACAATCGCATCGACTAAATTGTGTATATCGTTAGCAACTTCTGACGCAGTAGCTAATGGTTTAATATCCGGCGGATAGTCTGTACCTTTTTGCATATCACCAACAATTTCCAGCGCAACATTCATCGCTTGCTGACCAGACTTTCCACATAAGCGTTGACAGTACTCAACATAATCACGTGTATCAGCACGATCAAGCAATGCACGACCAAAATCGCCCAGATCCTCACCCGGCAATAACTTGGTAACATGCTCATTACGACGCATAGGCATAAAGATAGCCAGGTGCTCTTCGAGCGTTTCAGTTGGCTCGTCAAAAAATGAACTAGCAAAGGTTTGTGAATCACCATGAAAACGATGAATAGCTACGACCGAGGTATCAATCATTGATACATCACTGCCTGAGACCATTAATTGACACACTTGATCAATTTCTTCACTGCCCACTTCAGGGGCTTCAATGGTCACACCACCCTCAGCAAGGTTTGAAAAGTGCTTAAAGCTTTCATTAATGCGCTCAATATCTTGATCTTCCGGCACAGCTACTTTTAGAAAGTGATTTAAATGTAACCGTTTAACGGGCGGCGGGTTAGCAAAAAAGAATTTACCGCGTACAATCTTAGACTTGAAGAAGAAGTGCCCTTCACCTTCACGCTGTTCTTTTAAATCAAGTAAATCAATACGCGCACGTTTTTCAAGCCGTGCGCCTTTTGAGTCTTGATAGTTACCCAACACACTGCCTTGATCCACTTGGAAGCTGTCGACATGAGTCACATAAGACTCACCAGCACCTTTCATAAAGAAATCCCAGGTTTCTGTTGGATCTTCCAGCTTCATACAAATTTTAATATTGGTGTTCGCACCAATCGATGCTGCCTCTTCTTTAGATGCTTTTTGGAATGCGGGCAAATCCTGACCAGCGAAAATAACCGAGAAACCCAGTGAACGCGCTTGCGCCGGTACCACAGCAAAACCTTGCACAGCGTAATAGCCGTACTCATCCAAGATACATAAATAAGGAGTGGCTGAGTTAGTTGGCTTACTGGTCACCAAATCTGCGTAGTCACCCTCAACCGCTTCACCAAGACCCGCCGCCATCATCGCTTTCAATGATGAAATAATGACCTTACCCAAGTTAGCCAATTCATCCGGTGATTTTTCCAACGCTGGCAATAACACCACCAAAATACGACGATTCAACACCACGTCTTTTAAATCTACTTCCGCCAATTCGGTACGCATAATATGGCCATAGGTATCCGCCAAAGAGGTAAACACACGGGTTAGTTGCATAGTGATAAAACCGTGTTGCTCTAATACTTGCGACACTTGTTTATGCTTTTTCTCTTTATTATAACCCGGCAAGTTAAATAGGTAGTTATTGATCGGTTCTAGAATGCTTGGTGGCAAGCCTTCAATATTGACAGACTCTTGACCATCACGCACAAATAATTTATCCAACACCATGGTTTCTAAACGCGGCAAATGGAAATAGTTACGAATGGTATTGGCATCCAATAAGATATGGCCAGCATCACGCATCGCTACCAAAACTTTCATCAGCGACTCAACAAATGAAATCGCACGACCTTTCCACATATCACCATCAGAAGAAGAGCCACCTGAATCCATCAAGCTCACCACCAATTGCGACAACATACTGGAAGAACCTTGCGCAAATGGGTTGATCGTATTCGATAAGCGGCGCTCTTGCGCACCCATAATATCTTTCGCACCGGTCATAAAGTTGATCAATAAGATATCATCTTCACGCCCCATGCTTCGCACCATAGAAAACACTTTAGAGAATAATGAGTTATCACCTTTACCATCAACATAAATAAATCCGCTGGCTTGGCACAAGGCATTAAAGGCAATAGAGACCAAGGCTTCTGTTTTACCACTACCGGTGGAGCCAAAGATTAATGCATGAGTTCGCATATCATCATTACCAAACCACAATTCCTGTGAAGTTTTATTATCATTACCAAAGAAGTAAATACCACGCGCTCTTCGTGGCTTATTACCGCCAGGCAGTGGATCATTGTAATCTTTTAAATGGGAACGTTGCGGCATACGAAACGGTAATTTCGATTTTTGAAAGTAACAAAATAAAAACACACCAACACCAAAAATCAGTATCAAGTCACTTAAATACCCCAGAATCAACGAAGCGGCGGCACCCGCACACAGCATCATCGCAACGCCATGGGGGTTTTTAAAGAAATCATAGATACGCGTCGACAATGGCCGTGTATCACGGACAATAAAGCGTTGACCTGCTTCCTGCTTTTCGTCTAACCCGCGTTGGAACGCCATGACTCACCCTCGTCTACATATAAAATATTTTCTACTGTTTCTTCTAAAGCACTAACTGCCATTTTCACCATCGGTGTTTTCATACGACGGTGTAATTTTTTCTCAGCCAACCAATGCGCATAAGCACCAGCCACCTCTACCATCGCTGTTTGACGCCCAACTGTATTTAATATGTACCACATGCGTCGGTCAACTGGTTTTAACCATAAAAATTCTGATGTCGCTAACACGCCGTCAGAACGCCCAACCTCTAACATAGAAGCCATCAAGGTAGTGGTAAAGGCATGACGATCCTCCAACCACCGCAGTAGCCGTGAACCCTGAAACTGTGCTGTTGCTTCTTTTACGCCGGTAAAATTTAACTTACCGGATGCTGATGAGCTAGCTATTTGGATCAGTAATTTATCGGCCAGATCACGTTTATGTTCAGCACGCGCCATAAAAACAACACATAATGCTTGTAAATGAATCGGGGCACGCGCCAGACCAGGCCACAACTGACCTACTTGCAATACAAATTGCCGACTGGCTTCTGCTTTTTTAACTACCCATATTTTTTGACCATCTTTTTCACCAACAGCAATCAATTCATTTCGCTTACAATAATCGAGCGGTAAAGCAGACATCGCCCATGGCCCTTTATCAAGGTCTTGCTTAACTAAATCTAAATTAATTACTGGCGAGATTTGTGGCCAGTTTTCAACCTCCAACTTACGTAAACTATCCATCGAATAGCTTCTAACAAAACGTGCTGTGGAGTGACGGGTATACAATATGCAAGCCATTATAATAAGTATAATCGCCACTGGAAAACCCATCCACTTGCCAACGTCACTGCTTAATTGTGTGACAACAGCGAATTTCATGTTTTCATGGTTAGGGTGTTGAGCTATAAAATTCTGCCACCAGCCCAAGCTATGATGCAGGTCTGGCATAGGCAAGTGCAGCCATTGTGCTAATGTTGTATAGCCATCAGCAAACCATTTTACTAAATCGATTTCAAAGCCACGGATATAAAACAAGATAGTGATGATATATTTTTTATCGACCCACCATAATATAAGTCCTGCAGCCAAAATAAGACACAACATCCAAAAGAAGTTGGCTGTTTGGTCGGTTGCATTTTGTTGTGATGGATACATGCTTAATTCTCGCCTTTCTCAAGCTGCTAGCGGAACAAGCCGCCTTTGCCAGGTACCGTCAATACCAGTTTACCATTGACGTAACGATAATATTTACCTGATAACACAAACTGTAAAATATATTTATCGTTATCAATTGCGCCTTCAGCCAAAGAGACTAATTCGTTGCCTTGACGATCCAAGCGCGCTTTATTCTTGTTTATAATAGCAGTTTTTTTCACAGCAACCGAGACATAACCTTCGGTACTTAATGACATTTTTGCGCGGATCGCTTTTTGTACAGCTTCTTCGGTGCGATAAATAGGTCGACTTTGCGTTAACTGATCAAGTGATTCCATTTGGCGCTGCCAATTGGCCAAATCATGACCTTGCGCCATGTACAAACTAATATGCACCACCTCACGATCTTCAGGAACAGTGATGCCATCAAAGTGTTCTTCTTCTACACTACCACCTTCAGCCATGGTTTTATATTTTTCAGCTCGCTCATAAGCTTGGCGCAATGGTTTTAATGTATTGGTTAAGAATAACGACTGCTTGCCATTATTGTCTTCATAGATTTTAAAAATACGATTCAGTGATGCAATTAAGCGATCATTTACTTCACAAAATTTTTCAGTACTGTGATCGGAGTTGGCGTAGAATTCGTCGAGGATTTTTTTGAAGGCTGCTTTTTCAGCTTCGATCAATTCGAGTAATTGACTGTTTAGCTGATCGTTGTCCATGCGCCGGTTCTCATTTAATTGAAGTGCCTCCATTGGGATTGTACCTTTATTTTAATTTTCATAACATCACTTTTCTTTTAGAATATAGTTTTAACAAGTATTACTGACCTTAGCCTGGTACTTGCATATTTCTAGACGTATTGACTGCACTTGAATCCACGTTCTTATAATGATTACCCATAGCGCTATCTAACATATTCACCATACTTCTCACAGAAGTACGTAATTGCTGTCTTTCATCTTGAAACATAGCCGGTGATGGGCTACCGCTTGATTGTTGATTGACATTATTATTCATAACCTTTCCCCAAGCACCTAATCCGTTGGAGCTTATATCTATTAAATTCAATTTGCCTAATACTTCACTCGGCTGACATCCAATCCATTTTTTGTAGCCATGAAACCAGTATATGCGCGTTAGCTTAAATTAAGCTTAAGCATTCTTGCCTGTCAGGCTATAAATAGCGCCTGTAACCCTGTATTTTATAGGCTTTTTTTACATTGCGTACGTTTGGTTTTGTTCGGAATCGAGCCTGGGGATTACCATCCATAATTAACGCCGTATTTCTAGAAATTTTTAGTTATAATATTATCAGCCATACAGTATCAATTACATTATTCGTTAGTGCAAAACTGCGATAAAGCTGGGTGATGGTATCAAGGTGTATAGCTGCAGCATAGTACAGTAATATATTAATCGATTTGGGCGACACCGGAGTGGGAACCTTCGTGCGCGCAGCGCTAGCGAGCACACCAAGGTTGCCCGCAGGGGCGACGCCCATAAAATAGATTAATATATTGCTGGGTTCATGAATATTATATGGATTCCTGGTCAAGCCAGGAATGACAGGTTTCGCAGGAATGACAGGTGCGCGCTAATCATACATCAACTCATCAAGTGCCACCTCTTCTGCCGATGGGCTCATCTTAATCATTTCATACAACACATCGGTAATGCATAACAGGCGTAGAGTATCGGGAGTGAATTCATCAAACGACACTTTAATACCTAACAAAGCATCTTCAACATCATCGAAAGTAGCACCCAGACCATAACCTAAACATAGCGATGCTAATTGGTCAGCGCGTCGCGCCAACCCAGGCAATAAGCCCGTGTCAGCAAATGCTTCTTCATACGTGATGGGTCGACCTTTAAGGGTAAAATGTGCACCTATTTGTTTAGCTACTGCACTTAATTTCGAACCTAATTCCATACTACTCCATCCACCAAGGGTTTGAATATTTACGATCACCTGCAGCTTTATTACGCAGCCACCGATAAAAAATGTCGACAGTTAATCCATAACGGTTTAATAAACTAAAGAAAATAGTGGCGACAACAGCAACGCCTAATGTCCACCAACGCGGATAAATTAATACCACAATTAATGGAAACACCGATTTACCATCGAGCATAAAAAATCGAATGGAGCGAGCCGAATCTCGCCAGTGGGCATTTTCTGTAGGTGGCTTCATGGCAGTTACCTCAAAGGTATCAAATCATAAGAACATTTTAGCAAATTTGAATCCAATGCGCACTGAATAGAAGAATGGATCCCGGATCAAGTCCGGGATGACAAGGCAAAACGGGATGACAATGCAATTTAAGCAGTGAAGTATCGCAATTCAATAACGCGTGCTACCGGATAGACTTTAATCCGCGCTTTTTTCACTACTTGGTAGCGCACATCGCGAACAATCTCAGATAGCGGCTGATTATCGGCAAGGATTTGCACAATAACGGGAATAGCTGGTGTATTGCCTAATACATGTAACTTATAACGACTGGCATCAGCAATGCGATGCAACAATGGCTCAACTGGACCTGTCCAATTTATGGATGTTTGTTGATCCATGCCAATAAGTTTTGGATTGAGTGGTGGTCCTAAATTTACTTTTGGATGAATAGCTAAATCAATCGCCGCCATATTTTGTAAAGACTTACCTACCGACACGGCAGCTTCGGCTAATTCCATTTGTGAATTTTTATCAACCGCCTGCACCGGTGCACTCTTAGTTGTAATGTAAGTTAGCACCAAACGATGGCGCGACGTGCTGCAACCTGCAACAACTAATGCTAAAAGAACCAATGAAATAAGTTTTATTTTCATACGCCTGTTCGGACTGATCGATAAGTGTTTCTATTGAAGCAGGAAAGGGTAGTCACTGTCAAGAATGCAAATGTGAAAAAAACCCATCTCAGCCATTCCTTTTTTAGTGTTATGCATATAACATGTTACAATCACTCGGTTAGGTCTGAGGCGTAAGTAAAAAGGCGGTCATGTTTAGAACTATAAAATTTTGTCTCGTTGCATGTTTGGCTATTTCTGTTGCAGCTTGTTCTGAAAAACACGAAGTTGCTCAAGTTGGTTACATCTCCACCAATAGCTTAAAAGAAGCAGCGGACGCAGCAGGCATCGGCTCAGTTCGTATGCAAGCATTGCGTGATACCGCGGCAACTCTCGGCACACAAGGTGGTCTCGCTTGGCGCGCAGAACATATCGACCGTGCATTAAAAGCGCAAGCTGATTATTTAGACCAAGTGTTTAACTTTAATCAGTTAATGCTAAAGCATAATGTATTGCCTCCAGTATTAGCTTATGCAGACAAACCCCTTAATCTCGACAGCGACAGCTCTATTCGCTTAGCCGATAAAATTTACAATATTATTTCACAATCTCGCTTTGTAACCGTACCGCCCACTTGGCGTGATTATTTATGGCTCTCTTATAAAAAGCCTACGGTACCAAATCATTCATTGCTGCCAAAAAACCATAAAGAAGTACGCTACTGGAATACCTACCTGAGAAAAGGATGGAAGCGTGGCTTACAACAAGGCAATCAAATTTTTGCTGCGAATCTTGCACGCCTCAAACGTGACATGTCAGGCATGATTCTTTACCACAAATTGTTAGCTGAACACATGGTCAGCGCACCGTTTGTAGCCAAAGCAGATCTTGGTATTACTGGTGACACTAACCACTTACGCATTAACGACCAAGTATTAAGAATTACTGCGCAATCTCAATTGCAAACTGACAGTAATCAATGGTCACCCGTTCTTACGAAGGGAACGAAGGGGTAAACCTTGGCAGATAAAGACGCTAGCGATCAATTTCTGTACCCAAAAGAGCCAACACGCTTTGAACCAAAGCATTTGGAAGATTTTTTAGTATTTGCTAATCGTTTAAACACCTCTGATATTACCATCCAAAGTAATGAAGCAATCTTTGCTGAAATCTATGGTCGTTTGCACCGCTTAACTAAGCGCGAAATGACAACTACTGAAGTATCATCCATTCTGAATGAAATCTATGGCCCCAACGCTACCGCACAAATTATGCGCGGTGAAGATGTTGATACACATTATGAGATTCGCCCGACACGTAATGAACGCTATCGTCATCGTGTCAATGGTACAGGTTGCTATGTTGATGGTCATGATGGAATTCAAATTACGATTCGTACCATTCCTTCAACACCGCCTCACCTTGCTGACCTTGATTTACCGCAAGCCATTGTCGACGCTAGCGCACCGAATGATGGCGTAGTCTACATTACTGGCGCAACAGGTTCAGGTAAAAGCACACTGCTAGCCGCTATTATTCGTGAAATTATTGAACAAGAAGACGCCAACCGTAAAGTATTAACTTACGAAGCACCGATCGAATTTGTTTTTGATGATATAAAAAAACCTTCCTCGATTGTTAGCCAATCAGAAATTCCGCGTCACCTACCAAGCTTTGCGGCGGGTGTGCGAAACGCATTACGTCGTGTGCCACGATTAATATTAGTCGGTGAATCACGTGATACTGAAACCATTAGCGCGGTACTCGAAGCCGCACTCACGGGTCACCCTGTGTACACAACGGTTCATAGTAATGGTGTTGCAGAAACGGTACGACGCTTAGTGGGCGCCTTTCCTGCCGATGAACGTACCGGCCGCAGTATAGATATTGTTGAAACTATGCGCTTAATCATATGGCAACGTTTAGCGCCAACAGTTGATGGCAAGCGTGTGGCCTTGCGCGAATACCTAGTATTCAACGAAGACGTGCGAGATAAAATGCTCGAGGGTGATATTGATAATGTTACTTCCAACACTCGTCGGCTAGTAGAAGAATTCGGTCAACCCATGCAGTTGGATATCGAAGATAAGTTTAAAAAAGGAATCATCAGTCAACGCACTTATAATATTTTGACTGCCCTCTCTCGTCAACGCCATTAAAGTGAGCGCGCCATGAAAACCAGAAAAACATACCGTTGGTCTTCCTTAATTATTTTACCAATTGCACTTTTGCTGCTGATTGGTTTTTTTACTCACTTTACTGACCATATTTTTTACCCCTACATTGGCACCAATTGGTTATGTTTATTAATAGCCGCCTTTTATATATTAAGTCCATGGGGTAGCATTCGCCTGGATAGCGCAGAAAATCCGGGCAAAAAATACCCATTGCCACGCTGGCTGGGTTTGATTTTTTTATTACAACTCAGCATGTTAATGGTATACGTTGGTATCTACGCGCTGAATTTTAATTTATTACCCATTAATAACGGTAACGTATCACTTACTCATTCACTGGCCACTTTGTGGCAGCAATGGGTAATTTACCCTTGGGGCATTATTGCGATGCTCGCCGTTAGCTTAGCATTGAACTGTTATATACAAAAAGAAGATGCCTTTGTTAGTAATGTTTTAGCACCTTTACTTAAAAATAAACACGATTCGCTCACCACACATCTTGCCCAGCTATGTATTCGAAATTCCACATTAGCAGGTCTCAGCATTACCTTTGGTTTTTATTTGATGATCATTGCAGTATTGCTTACGCACAATCACACAGCAATGATCCCGCAAGGGCAAACCACCCCTGCCTTTATTACCGCATTAGTCATGGCAATCATTGGCTTTTTCCCGTTTGTTAAACACGGCATTGCTAAATTGATGCGCCGACAAATCCCAAGCATACTCGGCATTTGCTCACTGCTGGTCATTGGTGCGCTCATTTTCTTACTGCTATGTGTAATTTTCTCTACGATTAATGTTGCATCTAATGCCACTGGCGAGCCACTCTACTATAAAACACTGCTCAGACTTGGCCATGAAAACGTCTGGATGCTATTAACCGTAAACTGGTGGTTAGCCTTTACACCTATTTGCGGCATGATCATTGGCTATATCTCGAAAGGATACACCATCCGCAGCTGCATCATAGGGACATTGATTGGGCCTGCGTTAATTAGTTTTGCGCCACACTTTCATTATTGGATGCCGCATTGGTTACTGATTACATTTATCAGTGTTGGCTTTATTATATTTTTTGGCATGCTGACACAAAAAAACATTCGCAGCATGTTAGTGATTGGTTATATTCCTAAGAATGGTAAATACAAAGCGCGCGACTATCACTTCTTCTTTCGACGTGTATTTCGCTTTACTGGCTTTACCATTTACTTTTACCTACCCATCGGTGTAATGTATGTTGCTTTGGCATCTTATGTCACCGGTGTATTTTCATGCATCGTATTAGCTTTAGTTGCCATTAGTTTTGTCGTAGTCATTGCACGACGCGACTATGATCTAAAAACCGGTGAGCCAAAGTCATAACCTGACTTATCATTCACCTGCCGCATTTAATGCTTCCAATGCTGTCTTAGCACCATCTTGCCCAACGCGTGCTGCACCACCAACGGCACCACCAACGGTAGAACCAAATCCACTGGCTGCTTTACCAGCACCCTCACCCGCTTGACGCGAACTGGTTGATAGCGTTTGCTGCATCGATTGCGCATAACGTTCGGTCATGTCTTGTTGCGGCGCCATACCAATCCAACGTAACACCATGTCTGGCACTTGATGGATTGCACTAAAGCATTGGTTAACTACTTCAATCACTAACATGCCGTAAGCAATCAACAACATCGGTATCAACAAGAAATCCGACAGATCATGGCCAGTGAAATGATCACCTTGATTGTTAGAAACACCTTTATTAATAGCAATCCAAATACCACCCAACGGTGAAACGTTAGGGTCTGCATTGGTGTTAAACATTGAGACAAATACACGACCCAATACAGTATTAATAAAACTAAAGCCAACATAGGTCAGCAACATACCCGCCAAGAACCCAATCACCATTAACACCGGACGGATAAACACACCTAACGCGAGCATTAATGCCTGATCTGCTCGACCAAGAAAATCATGCCCTTCCGGGTGCGTCATACCAAAACACACTAACGGTGCCGCTATCATCGCTTCCACCACATACAATAACCAACCGATGGCGCCAAAACTAAATAATAGATATGGATATAATGGTGCATAAAACGTTAACATAAATCCTGCGGCAAATAATGCGGTCGACACCATCATCCACATCGGCACCAACCAGTCCATCATCACTTTCATTACTGTCGCAGTTGGGCTTTGTGCATTACACACACCCATAACAGTCGACAAACCAATTGCCCAGGCAATCGATTTTTTCCAAATATAACCAGCACCCGATAAACATTTTTTACCAATCTCTTGCACCATCACTAAAGGATCGTAAGAACCGGCATGCTTTGAGTCCATTTGGACCTCAATCGTACTAACTATACCCGCTAATGCATTTTGAATAATGCTAGCGAAGTCAGCACCGCCGGTGGTGTAATGATTATTCACTCGCTCATTATGCTTGGTGTTATTATTATTGACACTATCGATATACTGCTGCAATTGATCTAAACCATTACCCCAAATATTTTCCGTACCTGCACCACCCAGGTAACTATCAACAATCCCAATGTCGCCGGTAACTTCTTCCGATGAAACAGTAAGCGGTGACACTCTAGGTGTTAGTGAAGCCGGATCACCCGCATTATTAAGTGCATCATTCCAACGTGCCAAGTCCCAATAAAACGAACCGGCATCAAACCATCCTTGTTCTTTGGCATAATCAATAAAACCACTTTTATCTTGCTGACTTTGGCTGGCCTGAAAAGCCGCCACTGGCTTCATAAGATGCACATAATCCAAAACCGCTTCAGATAAAAACTTCCCCCCCGCCACTGGGCTCAACACCGGCAGTTTGCCACCACTCAAATAAGCATTGGCTTGTTGTTTAGCTAAAGGCAATAGATCCAAAACCATTTGATTCAATGCGGCATACGCTTCTTGATATTGCATCGCTTGCGGCTTTTGGCCCACCAAAAAATTATCACTGATTGAAATAGAGCCGCACTGTTGTCGAATCGTTTCAGGATGCCCAACAACCCAATAAGTATTCGATGCAGGCGAATCACCATAACCAGGAAAATACACGCCGCCGGTACCTGCAATTAACTTTCCATCTTGAATTTGCGGTGGTATAGGATTCATACCATAAGCCAGATTATTTTTTTTGTTGTAGTGATTACTCACAAACATACACACTTCATTTTTAAACACTTGATCAACCAAACCAGCATGCGGTGAGGGAGTTACTGTCATGTAATCTTTTAGCTGTATGAGGTTGGTTATTTCTGCTGAAGATGTCGGTGGGCTATAAATCATACCGCCATTGGCTAAATAATCCAGTGCGTAATCCCAGGTGTCATCTGCTAAACGTGTACCTTCAACAACGATTTTCATCATAACATCTTGTATCGCAGAATAACCGGTTTCAGAACTCGGCACTAGCAAGGCTAAACCCACCGCGACGCGAAAGCCGATTAAAGCGAAGTTATGCTTAGAAGGCCCTTGTGGTTGCATCGCTGTGCTGACCACCACATTAAAAACGCTATACATCAAGAACACCACAGCCACCACCATGATACCTTGGTTAAACACATAAAATAGTTGGCCCATCAAGCCGCTGCCACTACCATGCAGTACGCCCGGTACACTACCAAACACTTCACCTAAATATTTTATCGATAAGTCTTTTGATGATTGATCGAAATCTGAAAAGTTTGACGTTGTTCCATCTGCAAACGCTAATGCGCTAACAGCCCATAAATACATTACGGCTAAAAATCGTTTCATGCTATGCCCCCAAAGCATCACTCCACATACATTTATACCTCATATATAAGCATATAAATGTCCACTATGTCTTAACTTGCCGCACCAAGCTTCCTGTTCAGTCTTGCACCCGGCATGACATCACGTAGTGTAGGGACGATTTATTATGGAAACCTTAAGAAAAAAAATGGGAAGCCTGAATAAAAAAATGCCACCGCAGTTTTATATAAAACTTGCGGTGGCATGTTGCCAAGCTATAAGTATGTTCGAATCACTCCCCCTCGGACTCGGCAGCACCTGCACCTTCACCCCCACCATCACCGCTCTTGTTTAATGCATCCAGAGCTTTGTCACCACCACCCTTTATCATAGAAGAGCCTTTTTGAGCCATACTCCCCCAGCTTTCACTTGCCGCTTTAACACCGGTACTACCTGCTTGGCCAGCTTGTTGTGATGCACTCGACATAACACCTTTAACCGCGCCAGCACGTTGTTCAGTTGTATCTTGTTGCACTGGACCACCAATCCAACGTAATACCTGATCAGGTATCACATGAATGGCACTAAAGCATTGGTTAACCACTTCGATTACAACCATGCCGTATGCTACCAATAATAATGGCACCAACAAGAAGTCAGAAAAATCATGCCCTGTAAAATGGCTATTCTGTCCTCTGGAATGTGGGCTCCCGGTAATAACAGTCCATACACCGCCCATAGGTGTGTACTGATCGCCTGGTGATAATGTGCCACCAAAGGCAGACGCGAACACACGCCCCAAGACTGTATTAACAAAGGAATAACCCACATAGGTCATTAGTAAACCTGCCAAAAAGCCTATCACCATTAACGCCGGCCTCAAAAACACACCTAAAGCTAACATCAATGCCTGCTCGGCACGACCCATAAAGTCATGACCCTCGGGATGCGTCATACCAAAGCATACCAATGGTGCAGCAATCATCGCTTCTACTACACTCAGCAACCAACCGATCACACCAAATAAAAACAGTAAGTAAGGATACAGTGGCGCATAAAACGCAAGCATAAATCCTGCTGCAAATAATGAAGTCGCTATCATTGTCCACATTGGCATCAGCCAACTCATCATCGCTTTCATAATGGTAGGGCCAGGACTAGCCGCATCACAAATACCCATAACGGCTGACAAGCTAACAGACCACGTGATTGTTTTTATCCAAATACCACCTGCTGCAGATAAGCAATGCTTACCCAGTAGTCGCACCATTTCCAACGGATCATATGAAGTAGGGTCAGTTGGGTTCAATGATGATTGCACCTGGTTAATAACACCACGCAATTCATTTTGCATAATACTGGCAAAATCTATTCCACCAGTATCAAAAGTGATATTATGTGGGAATAGCAAATTGCTTTTGCGCCCAATCTTATTATCACGACCTGACATGGGGTCATTTGAATCATTAGAACTAATAGCATTTTCAATTTGTTGATACCCATTCCCCCAAATATTTGTTATACCATTTCCTCCCAGCGTATTGTCTGCATGCGTGATTGCATCACTTATTACACTAGGATAGGTAGTTACAGGGATTAACGGCACCAACTTAACAGGTGTGCCTGCAGATGCTATCGCATCATTCCAACGTGATAAATCCCAATAAAATCCACCAGCATTAAACCACCCTTCAGCCTTTGCTTCCGTAAAAAAGCTGCCTTGTGAAGCTTTACTTTGAACGGACTGATAGGCAGCAACTGGTTTCATCAAATTAACGTACTGTAAAACCGCCTGCGATAACCATTTACCACCAGCCGTAGCTGATAAACCAGCTGATACATTTTGTGTATTTATGCGATTAGCCTGCGCTTTAGCTAAAGGTTGCATATCTAAAGCCATTTGATATATCGCCGCAAATGCTTGTTGATATTGCATCTGCTTGGCACCCATACCTGCCAATGTCGAACTATCAACTGAAATCGAACCACAACTATGGCCACCTCCTCTGCGCGGCATATCACCGTAACCAGGAAAATAAACAGCCCCTGTACCTGCCACTAAACTCTTGCCATCCGAAGACATAACAGGTTGCACTGGATCTATTGAATAAGTCCCTTTGGCACCTTGTGCTGCCACTGGATCTTCAGACTTGTTTTGTTGATTGTAATGATTACTGACAAACATACACACTTCATCTTTAAACAAGAGATTAGCTAAACTATCGCCAGGTTGCGATTGTCCCAGTTTGGCTTGTTGAATATAATTATATTGAGTTAACTGTGACATACTTGCCAATTGGTTCCCCCCACCCGCCGGACTGTAAAGCACACCACCATTTTGTAAATAATCTAATGCTTGATTCCAGGTGAGATCAGCCAACTTTGTACCTTCAACCACCACCTTCATCATCACGTCCTGTATTGCTGAATAACCAGTAGTCGACATCGGCACCAATAGAGCTAAACCAATTGACACACGAAACATTGTCATTATGACATTAATCTTGCTTTGCCCTTGTGGCGACATACCGTAATTCATTATTACTTGAGCAATATTAAATAACAAATAAACAAAAGCCACTACCATGATACCCTGGTTAAACACCAAAAATAGTTGACCCATTAAGCCACTACCAGAACCCGTTAACACACCCGGCACGGTTCCAAATACTTGACCTAAATATTTAATTGACATATCTGTCGAAGATTGCACAGAATTAGGAAAACTCGGCGCATTATCAGCAAAAGCTAATGCAGCAAAACCCCATAAGGAAACAAGCGCAAATATACGACTCAACAATACACGTTTCATGTTTTCAACCTTTAATAAACAACACTACACCTTGCGCCTATATACATAGGCACTCACAATTTTATAAACACACGAAACGCAATATATAAATTTACTTTTGAGAATATGACTCAACCACAAGTGTCATCTCTTGGCAATTTCTAGTAATAGTCATTACCTTGGGTTTAGTCTATGGCTTAGGGATTAGGAGAATATTAAGAAAACTTGAGGTTTGGGATAAAACAAATAAACAAAAGCCTACTTTAATGAATAAAGTAGGCTTTTGGCCGTTACAAATTAGTGCGTTAAGCGCCTGCGGCTGCTTCTCCTGCACCACCAGCATCTCCACTAGAGTTTAGGTCTTTCACTCCATCACTAGCACCGTCTTTTGCCTTGCCGCCGCCAGCAGCTAGAGCAAGGCCACCGCCAGCTTTACCCATTGCTTCAGACGTCTGAGCACCCATCTGACCCGCTTTGCTAGCGCCGCCTTGTAACGCTCCTTTCATCTTATCAGCACGGCCTGCTGCATCACTTTGCTGCACAGGTGCACCAATCCAACGTAACACCTGATCTGGTATTACATGAATCGCGCTAAAGCATTGGTTAACCACCTCCATCGCAATCATGCCATAGAACATCAACAGTAATATCACACAAAAGAAATCAACCAGACTATGACCGCTTAGATGACTACCTTGCTCACCTCCCGCTTTACCAGAAATGGCTGTATAAATACCACTTAGAGGAGTGTAGTTACCAGCAGGTTGCGTCGATAATTCATTAACAAAAACTCCACCGATCACCGTGTTAACAAAAGTGAAGCCGACATAAGACAACAGCACACCAGACAGATACCCGACGACCATCAATGCCGGCCTTAAAAACACTCCTAGCGCCAACATTAATGCTTGCTCACTGCGTCCCATGAAATCATGCCCTTCCGGGTGCGTCATGCCAAAACATACCAATGGTGCAGCAATCATTGCCTCAATTACAGCAATCAACCAACCCACCACACCAAACATAAATAAAAGATAAGGATACATCGGTGCATATACCGTCAACATAAACCCTGCGGCAAATAATGCACCCGATGAAGCTGTCCACAGCACTGATGTCCAGCTCTGCATCGCACCAAAAATAGTCCCTCCGGGGCTTGCCGAAGTACATATACCAGCTCCTACAGCAAATCCCATCGAAGCGATAAGCGATTTTTCCCAAATACTACCGGCAGCCGACAAACAACTTCTACCAATGTTTTGTACCATAACCAAAGGATCATATGCTCCAGCTCCCGCCATGGATTGTTGCATCACGTTGGTAACACTATGCATTGCGCTGCCAACAATTCCGAAAAGATCAGCACCACCGGTGTTACTATCTGTATTCACCGCTGTTATTTTACTACCTCCTGTTCCTGCTGTTATAAAATCATTAATATTTTTAATCGCCGCACCCCAGATGTCGGTTGGCACCGGATTTCCTAGGCTTCGGTCCACAATAGTGATTTTATTACCCAACAATGTAGTGACATCTTCACTTGGTCCCTTCACCAGCGGTGTTAAAGTTTCTGCTTTGCCACCCTGGGCCAATGCATCATTTAAGTGCGCTAAGTTCCAATAGTAGGCACCTGCATTAAACCAACCCTGCGCTTTAGCAAAAGGCACAAACTGCGTGCTTACGGCTGTCGTGTTTAACGTCTGATTGTTTGCCACTGGTTTCATTAAGTGCAAATAGTCCAGTATTGAACGTGACAATACTTTACCTCCCGAAAGATAACCCATAGGAAACTTTGACCCTTGCGAAATATAACTGTTTGCTTGTGCTTTCGCTAACGGCAGTATATCAATCGCCATTTGGTTCACTGCGGCATAGGCTTCTTGATACTGCATTGATGTTGTTTTAGCACCTACCCATTTGGTACTATCAATCATTAATGAACCACAATTATGCGGTGGTATAGCATCGGTTGTTGCATTTACCCTGGAAGGATTGCCGAATCCTGGGAAATATATACCTCCGGTTCCCGGCTTCAATGTTTTTCCATCAGACTCAAACTCGGGCTGACGTTGAATCATATGATATTTATCATTAGCATTCTCTTTTGCTATAGCATTGCTCTCTTTCTCTATCTTGTTTTGATTATTACTTAACACCATACAGACTTCATCTTTAAACACCTGATCCACAATACCCGAGTGAGGTTGTTGCACAGTGCTTGTTGCAGCCTGCAGTTGAATCGGTTTCATATAAGCGTTTAATGCACTGGCTGATTTGATTTGATCTTTCGATGTGGCTGGATCATAAATGAGCCCACCCGTTGATAAGTAATCCAGCGCATAATTCCACGTGACATCAGCTAATTGCGTGCCCTCCAGCACTACTTTCATCATTAAATCTTGGCTTGCTGAATACCCTGTATTTGAACCAGGTATAATAAGAGCCATCCCAATCGCTACCCGAAAAAGAATTTTATGATGATTAAACTTACCGCTCGCTTGCGCATCCGTACCCATATGAAGAAGTATCATGGTAACATTGAAAACCAAATATATAACGGCAGCAGCTAATATGCCTTGGTTGAATACGTAAAATAATTTACCCATCAAACCGCCACCCGTACCACTTAATACACCCGGCACATTACCAAAAATTTGGCCTAAGTATTTCACCGACATATCAGTCGCAGATTGAGTCGAATTGGGAAAACTAGGAGCACTATCCGCTAACGCAAAAACACTTAAGCTCCATAAGGTAAGAACAGATAATAAGCGATTCATCATCACTCGATTCAACAGGATACGTTTCATGGTACAACCTCAGCTACAATATTTAAGCGCTTCACAATTGAAGCGCTGCCATTACACACTCCTCCGAGCATATATATATTATTAAAAGTAATAAATATAAGGTATTAATACTTTCAATAGATATCATTAAGCTAGTTTATTGCAATTAGATTAGACTAGTATTAAGAATATATGCTTGTTCGCATTGTTCTAGAAGTCTAATGACTTGAATCTTCGACCCATAGATTATCAATACGCCATGCAAGCCACTTAACGGGCAAGAGAATACCCATTAAATAACATTAAAAATTACTGCGTTAGATTGTGAATAAGGCAAAAAAAACCTACTTATAAAAGTAGGTTTACTGACTGAGTTAAGATGAAAATTTTTGATCAGTAATGACACCTGAAAACACAAAACACCCGAGGCTCAGGTGCTTTGTTTTGTGTTCCTATAAATTGCTAGCACTACTCCTCACCAGCACCGCCAGCACCGCCAACATCACCGCCAGAGTTTAGTGCTTTAATTCCAGCACCAGCACCAGCCTTTCCTCCAGCAACACCTGCTTTAGCGCCGGCACCTCCCGTCTTACCCATTCCCTGACTACCAGAAGCACCGAGCTCACCGGCTTTTTGCGCGGCACCTTGCATCGCACCTTTAACTGCGCCAGCATGTTGCTCACTGGTATCTTGCTGCACTGGACCACCAATCCATCGTAATACTTGATCAGGCACAACATGGATGGCACTAAAGCATTGGTTAACCACTTCGATCACAATCATACCGTAAGCAACTAACAACAACGGTATCAACAGGAAGTCTGAAAAATCATGACCAGTAAAGTGATCGTTTTGACCATGCGCACCTGGGCTGCCTGCAATAACTGTCCATACTCCACTAATTGGTGAATAAGTAGCACCTGAAGTCTGAGTTACGGCATCGGGGTTGCCGAATGCCGTTACCAACACCCTCCCTAACACTGTATTTACAAAAGCAAAACCTACATACGTTAACAACATACCCGCTAAAAAGCCGATCACCATCAGCGCCGGCCGCAAAAATACACTGAGTGCTAGCATTAATGCCTGCTCAGCTCGACCCATAAAGTCATGTCCTTCCGGATGCGTCATACCAAAGCAGACGAGTGGTGCCGCAATCATGGCCTCTATCACCGCTAATAACCAACCAATAACACCGAATAAAAACAATAAATAAGGATATAGTGGCGCATAAAAAGTTAACAAAAAGCCCGCTGCAAATAACCCACCCGATACTGCAGTCCACATAGGCATCATCCATGACATCATTGAATTCATTATTGCCCCACCCGGATTCGCCGAGTCACACACCCCCATTACAGCAGACAAACCAACCGCCCAAGAAATTGATTTCTTCCAAATATTACCAGCTGCTGATAGACAAGACTTACCTACATTTTGCACCATCACAAGAGGATCATAAGCAGACTTTGATACAGAAGCCCCCATAGCTGCACTCATCACACCTCGCAAAGAGTCTTGAATGATACTTGCAAAGTCAATGCCACCCGTATCGTATACGAAATGATGACTCTGACTATTAGCCCTATTAATCTTATGACCAATGCCTTGACCACTCGCATTACCGCTATTTGTCTGCACGATACTCTTTTCTATTTGCCGATATCCACTACCCCAGATATCACTGCTACCATTACCACCCAAGGTATTATCAGCACTGGTGATCTTATCGTTTATCTCGCTGGGGTAAGTAACTTTAGGAATTAAAGGTATCAACTTGGCAGGTTCACCTGTAGAATTTGCCAATGAATCATTCCAACGCGATAAATCCCAATAAAAACCACCGGCATTAAACCACCCCTCTGCTTTTGCCTCAGTAAAAAATTCACCCTTCTTGCTCGAGCCACTGGTCGCTTGAAAGCTCGCTACTGGCTTCATTAAATTGATATATTCTAAAATAGATTGCGCTAACCATTTTCCACCCGATGCAGCGCTTAAACCGGAAGACACATTACCGCTGTTTATTCTATTAGCCTGCGCTTTAGCCAATGGCTGAATATCCAATGCCATTTGATACGCCGCCGAAAACGCTTGTTGGTATTGCAGTTGATTGGCACCTGCGCTTGCTAGTGTTGCACTATCAATCGATATTGAACCACAACTGTGAGCTGTTTGTGCTGGCGTATCAATATTAGAGGTATAATTTGTCGCGTCACCGTAACCTGGAAAATACACCGCGCCTGTTCCTGCCACTAAACTGGTACCATTAGCAGCCATTTTAGGCTGCACCGGAATCATTGAATAAGCACCTTTGGCACCTTGTGTAATCACCTGATCGGTAGATTTATTTTTCTTATTGTAATCAGTACTCAAATACATACACACTTCGTCTTTAAACAGTGTGTTCACTAAACCTTGTCGCGGATTACTACTGCTACCTAACCGTGCGATCTGAATATAGTTGGAGTCAGTTATGTCTTGCATATTAGTCAGCTGATTAGTTCCTGTCGGTGGACTGTAAATCATGCCACCGCCTTGCATGTAATCTAATGCTTGATTCCAGGTAAGATCAGCCAATTTTGTACCTTCAACTACTACCTTCATCATCAAATCTTGTATGGCTGAATACCCAGTCGTCGAACTCGGCACCAATAATGCCAAACCGATAGCAATTCTAAAAAAGATTTTAGCAAAACTGTATTTCGAACTGGCTTGCGCTTCCATGCCATGATGCATAATTACCTGGGCTATATTAAATAATAAGTAAACAAAGGCCACCACCATGATACCTTGGTTAAACACCAAGAAAAGTTTCCCCATCAAGCCGCTGCCTGAACCTGTCAATACACCCGGCACAGCACCAAAAATTTGGCCCAAATATTTAACCGACATATCAGTGGCTGATTGCGCCGCATTAGGAAAACTGGGAGCATTGTCCGCGAGTGCAAAAACACTCAAGCTCCACAGCGCAAACACAGATAACATTCGATTCAACAATATACGTTTCATAACACAACAACCTCTGCAATAGTTTAAAAATGCCCCTCAATCATCCAGATAAGGGGCACGGTATATCTCACACAACGCAAGCATAATAAATGCGAATGTGTATATAATTAATACTATTAAGTATAAGAGTCGAATATTACGAGAACATTAAGTTTCTAGAAGGGTGGATTATTAATATATAAGCATAGGTAATAGAATAAGATTAGATAAGAAACCCTATGGTGCTGGCTTGCGTAAACGCAAGCCAACCCATCGTACATTACGCCGCCGCGCCTCCCGCCGCGGCCGCACCGCCCGCATCACCGCCAGCATCACCACCAGCATTTGCTTTTTGCATCTTTTGCTCAGGCCCCAGAAAATTAGCCAATTGCTTAGCATTCCGGCCACCAATAGTACCAACTCCGCCGACACCGGTAACACCCTGCCCTGCACCACGTGAGCCTTCTTGTGCGCCACTTTGCACACCGCTCTTAATCGCTTGGGCGTAACGCTCCGTTTGGTCTTGTTGTGGTGCCATGCCTATCCAACGCAATACCGTGTCTGGTAATTGATGAATCATACTAAAACACTGATTCACCACTTCAATCACGATCAAACCATAAGCAATCATTAATAAAGGAATTAACAAAAAATCAGATAAGTCATGTCCAGTAAAATGCGTTCCTTGATTGCTATTCACACTACCGGTAACGACCGTCCAAATGGCATCCATCGGTGCTGGGTGCTGGCTACCATCACCAAAATTACCACTTGCTAAACCACCAAACGCCGATGTGAGGATTTGACCGAAACCGTAGTTAACAATGGAGAAACCAATATAAGACATTAATATAGCGACCATAAAACCAATCACCATCAATACCGGTCTTAAAAAAACGCCTAACGCTAACATCATCGCTTGTTCTGCGCGGCCCATAAAGTCATGGCCCTCCGGATGTGTCATACCAAAACACACTAACGGAGCGGCCACCATCGACTCCACCACATACAATAACCAGCCAATCGCACCAAACAAGAATAACAAGTAAGGATATAACGGCGCATAAAACGTCAACATAAAGCCGGCAACAAACATACCCGTCGCTGACATCGTCCATAACGGTGTCATCCAACTAACAACTGCCTGTGTAATCGTTCCACCCGGTAATGCGGCAGTACAAATACCACTTACAACAGACAGACCGACAATCGCTCCCATCACAGTCGCCCAAATCGAGCCTGCAGATTCCAAACAAGAACGACCCAAGCCCTGAACAAAATCCAATGGATCATAAAACGTGCTTGCCGCCGGGTTTGATGTCATACCAACAAACTTTGTCACCACATCACTAAAAGCTGTTTGAATAATCCAAGCGAAATCAATACCACCTGTAGCAAACTTAGTACTTCTATAATCATTACCTGAGTCACCAACTGCAGTTGAAGCTTGCACATCACCACTGTTTAAACCTGCGGTATATTTTTTTAAATTATTAATACCACTGCCCCAAATCGATGTAGTTGCTCCATCACCCAAGCTGTTATTCGCTAAAGCAATAGCATTCGACAACTCGGCTGGCATGCTTTTAGCGCGATTGGGAATCGGTGTATAGCCACTTAAGTCCGTGGCGGCATTCATCGCATCATTTAAGCGTGCCAAATCCCAATAAAAATTACCGGCAGCAAACCAACCTTGTTTTTTTGCATTCGGCACAAATGCTTTTACCGATTTTTGTGTTTGACTATGCAGGTAGTTAGCATAAGGTTTAATCTGTGTCATGTAATCCAACACCGCGTTCGATAACACCTGCCCACCCGCGGTAGGTAGCATGGTTGTCGTCGTTGGCTGCTGACTGCCTAATGGCACGCTATTCGCTTGTCGCTTGGCTAACGGCATCAGATCGATGGCTAATTGATTCAACGCGGCAAAACTTTCTTGATACTGCATCAACTGCATTTTGCTATCACTCGACTTATTAGTAGGTACCACCCAACCACATGATTGCGCATACATTTTAGGGTTAGATGAACGACCTGTAGGACTATAAGGCGTATAGTCGCCATAACCCGGAAAAAATACCGCACCATCAAATACCGATCCATCCTTATTAGAGAACGGTTGCACGCTAATCATACGGTACGGACTTTGCACCGCATTTTTAGCCATGACATTTGAATCACTTTTTAACTTGTTGTAACGATTACTTAAATACATGCAGACTTCAGAGTTATACACCTGCTGCACAATACCCATCGGCTGATTCTTACCATTCACATCCATATAAGGCTTTAATTGGTCCATCGTCAATTGCCCCTTGCCCGGCGCCGCATAAATCAAACCGCCATTAGCCAAATAATCTAAACTGTAATCCCACATCTCATCGGCCAATCGTACGCCCTGCACCACGATTTTCATCATAATGGTCTGTATCGCTGAATAGCCGCTGTTGCTGCTAGGCACCAATAACGCCAAACCAACGGCGATACGGAACATAATCATCACACCTTTCTTTTGTGGGTTATTAAATGAACCCTCAAGGCCCGCATTTAACACCATGTTGAAAATGGTAAACAGCAGCCATACCGCGGCCACCACCATAATCCCCTGGTTAAGCACATAGAATATATGCCCCAATAAATCGCTGCCTGAGCCGGGCAATGCGCCCGATACATTGCCAAACAGCTGGCTTAAATAACGCATTGATACATCAGTTGATGCAATTGAACTATCGGTGAAATTGCCCGTATCGCTATTGCCCGCAAAAGCAAAAACATAAGCGCACCACAAACCTAGACCACACAGGATGCGTTTCATTATCTCATTCTCCACACAAATGCCCTACTCATCCTGAGTGAAACCGTAATACCGTCCACCGCATTACAGACTGAGTCTCCGCTCTCAAATACACACACACTCATGCTATGGCGATAGGGTTAAGGATTCCTTAAGAGATCATTAAGGTTAACGAAAATTCAAAAATAGTGAATCGCGGCCATATTGGCTGAAAGATTTATTAGTTATTATTCAGTATATTACGAATATTGTACTATTGATAAAATCGAATTATAAATTTTTATATATCGTAGAAATAGAAAATTAAAATAGTAGCAAGTGGCCTACTTGTCCTTTTTAGTCACTTTTTTAGTGGTTTTTTTGGCTGTTTTTTTACGGCCTTTCTTCTTAGAGTGCTTGTCTAACATATCAATTAAATTACGAACCGTTTTAATCTTAATGATTTCCTCTTCCTTCATACGCACACCAAACTCTTCCTTAACGGCCAAAAAAAGATCAGCTGTATCTAATGAGTCAGCATCTAAGTCTTTTTCAAAATCGGAATCTAGCTTAATCTTCTCCACCTCAACACCGAGGTGCTCTGCAATCAGCTTAAATACTTGGTCTTGCTCCATGAGGCCTCTCCTTTATATGCCATAACGGATATATTGATATATATAGTGTAACAGAATCGCGGGGTTTAGCTAAAATGAAATAGCTCTTTTAGCACCACTTTAGGATCAACAGTCACGACACGGTGCTTATATTGGTACATACCAACACGGTAACGGAATGCGTAGGCCAAAAATAATACACCACCTAAGAAGCTCACCATACCGCCTAGAATTAAACCAACCATAAATAGGTAGATGGCATAGCCCACTGGCAATACAGAAAACGCAGCAAATAATAAACAAGCATTACGCTGACTAATGATGCCTTTTTCAACATCTTTATCCGTCATGCGGTTCATTTGCATCATCTCCTCAAAGCTGAGGTTCTTATTTTGACGCTTGCGACGCTCTTTTTCTTTTTTAGGGGATAAATCACTGTAAGTGTCACCAATAAACTTGGCTGAATCTTTCAGGTGATTATAACCAATCCATTGTTTAACATTAAAACGAGATCCGACTGCTTTCTTGATACCTTTTAACATGAGATGATTTCTCCAACTTGTAGTTCGTCTCAAAATGTAATCACATTCTATCAAAAACCGAAACAATTGACTAATTTTGAACCTATCGACAACACCCCACTGCAGCGGCCTTTAACGCGTTTAAGCCACTAATTAAAGGCTAAATATTGCTCTAATTGCATCCATTCCTCTGGTTGATAAATTGGTTTTTCCGAGGTGATCTGTTAAGATTTTCTTAACCTCCGAGGGCTAACCTAACGTTAGCTTGTTTGTAAATGAAATACCGAGACTAAAAATATGCCTGATTTAAGTCATGCCGCGGTTCATCAGTTCTGGAAAGAATATCAAGACCCGCTTATTTATCGAGTTATCTGCTTTATGGAAGGCGTAGAAGACTGGACTGTTGATGACAATCCCGAAGTGGAAGATGCCATTAATAAGTTAGGTCAAGCCATGGAAGACATCGGTAATATCGACCTTCAACAGGAAGACGCCATTATCAAACTCGCTGCCTCGATCAAAACCGGTCGCGGTCTGCGAATGTTAATGTGCATGGATACCGCTTATCCGGGTGCCGCAGCCAAAGTGCTGATGCATGCCGAAGAAGTATCCAGCAGCGATGATGATGTCGCCGGTATTTTTTTACGACGTAACATAGTTTTTGAACGCTTGCGGTTACTAGGTCGCGTATTTGCACCTGATCGCTTTAAACTCATACAAAAAGCGCTGGAGGAAAGCGGATATGCGTAAACTTATTTTAACCTCATTGGCAACAGTAATGGTTGCTGGTGCTAGTACTGCAGCTTTGGCAGATAGCAATAGCCCCTGCACTTTTAGCGGAACCGTACTAGGAATTTCTGGCTTGACCTTTCAAAACCTACCAGGCTATGCACAAAATGGGGTGCCTAGTGAAGTTGGCGAGAAAAGTATTCCCCAAATTTGCAAAAGTTTAATATCCAATCAAAGCATAGCCAAAGGTAATTTTGCCGTTACTGCCACCAATAAAGTGGCCAATGGACAAAATGCTTACTATTATCCGCTCGTCTCTCGGTACTGTGCAGGTGGACAAGCTTTAACACCAAATGATACAGCACAATTAGCACAACTCAGCGGCGACTTAGTACAAGTAGATACTGGCTGTAAAAGCATCGCTTACCGTGATGCTATCTATGTCAGTTCTGGTGCCTCAAAGGCAAGCAAAATGCCTTGGAACAATAATCCCGCATATCCATCGTCATCCAGTGTGAGCGATACCGCACCGCATCAAGCACAACCGAATATTCAGTGGAATACCCCACCAAAACAAAAATCATCACAATCGATTACTACCGATCAACCAGATAAAGGTAATGTGCCTACGGTTAATTCACCGACACCATTTAATGTAACTCCTAAGAACAATAACAATGGTGGCAGCAATGAATCCCTTAAGGATTCAAATTCAAGTAGCCGATTCTTTTAATTAATAAGTATGAATGAGCGAGTACAAAAAAATGAAACCATCTATTAAAACACTACTAATCATATCAGCCATTGCTGGTGGCTTATCAACCAGCGTGGCATTTGCTGCACCGCAAAGTGGCCAATCCTCTAATGCCCAAGCACAATCAAAAATTCTTGCTGATATAGACGGCATCTTGCATGCTACCGCACAAAAAGCCACGGCATTAACCAATCAAGTCGATCAGTTCCTTAGTGGTGTTGAAAACAGCAATACGGCTAGTACCAAACTCAGTCAACCTGATGGTACAACGAATTTCAGTAATGTCAGCACACCCAATGTGCCATTATCACAAACCACCCTCACTAATTACATTAATTATCAAGCAGCACAAGCTACAACTAAAAACGTTGCTGCCACGTTGAGCAAGCCAGTGAATATCATTAACCCACCCAAAGACAACTCAACACAAAATGAATTTTTAAAGGCGTTATTTGCTAATAATGACACACCCAAGACAGATACGACGCTTGACTTGAAACCACAAACCAACACCGCGCTGGTTAGCCAACTAACACTGGGCACACCAGCCGATGACACGTTATTTATTTCAGGTAATAGTTTGCAAGACGCTGAAAATGCCGATAGCAGTAATAATCCTGACTATTTGCAATCAGGTGAAAAAGACGATGTGATGAAGCCAAAGAAAAACTTTACCACTTATATGTCAGCGCCAACATTTGTCAGCCCCTATAACGGCTCTTACTATACTGGCCCGAATGGTCAAAATGCTTATAGCGCTAACGCCGCCAAAGCTTACTTAGTCTACTTAACTGATGCTGCCAACCCTATCGGTAGCGATATCAACTGGCAGAACTTAGCACCCGCTGCTGTTGCCGATACCAGTAAAGCAAAAAAAGGTAAAGGTAGCCCATCTTCAGTGCGTGCAAAAGACATTCTGAAATTAAAGAACAGCACGGCTTATCAAAAATATCAACTGACCGTGCGTAATATTGTTGCATCACGCTCATTAGTGACTGATTTGTTAAACCAAATGCTGGTTGAACGCACACCAAGCGCAAAGCTAGCACAAGAAGCTAATTTGCCTCCGCAATACACCACACAAAATTATGTGAAAGGCTCTAAAAAACCTCAAACCACTGCTAGCCCAATGCAAGTAGAAAACTATATCGCTAATCACCGCGTTAATAGCTCAAAATGGTATCAGTCAATGAGCACTGCTTCTCCTGCCGTTGTGCAAAGAGAAACCCTGTATGTATTAGCTGAAATTCTAAGCAAAATGCAACAAGCACATTTAGATCGCGAAAAACTGTTAATGGTAAATGGCTTAACCGCTATCGAAACCGTCAATGGCATGAAACAACTGGCTAATACCCAAGTGCAAGCAGTGAATAAAGAAATTGCTAGCTTGACAGGTGTTGCTCAAACCAAAAATAAAGCTTCTCAACAAACGTTGAAACAGTTTCATTTAGATAACAGCAGCTCTAGCGGTAACTAGACTAACGACTTATAGTAGGCTGCTATACCGTCTTCCAATGAAAGGAAAGACTGTTGGTAGCCTGCTTTACGTAAAGCACTAATATCTGCCTGTGTAAAACTCTGGTAACACCCCTTCAACTGATCCGGAAACGGAATATATTCCAACTGACCATTGCCGTGTAGACCCAATAGAATATCGGCTAACTCATTAAATGAACGCGCTTGACCCGTACCAAGATTATAAACACCCGATACCGAGGGGTTATCTAATAGCCACAACACCACATTAACCACATCTTCAACATGCACAAAGTCACGTTTATGTTCGCCAGCAGCACACCCTTCACCTTCACCAAACAATTTAACTGCCCCCGTGGCAATCACCTGCTTAGTCAAATGATACGCCACACTGGCCATACCACCTTTATGTGCCTCACCCGGGCCATAAACATTGAAATAACGCAAACCCACCACTTGTGATTTCGCTTGCGGTTGACGTGCTAGGTACTGATCAAATAACCACTTCGAGTAGCCGTACACATTCAACGGCATTTCATTGTCTGATGTCTCACTAAAATTTTCATTACCACCATAAACCGCTGCACTCGATGCATAAATAAATGGAATGCCATGACGCACACAATAATGATACAATTCTTTGCTGTATTGATAATTAACATCCATCATATAACGGCCATCCCATTCGGTCGTTACCGAACAAGCGCCTTGATGAATCACCGCCTCAATCGGCTGATCAAATGGCTTATCTTGCTTAATATATTCAATAAAATCGCGGTAATCTATATAATCAGCAAATTTAGCCCGAGCCAAATTTACATACTTTTTACCATCCGTCAGATCACCCACCGCCAAGATATTATCTACACCTTGCTGATTTAATCCCACCAAGCAATTTGAACCAATAAAACCCGCCGCACCGGTGACAACTATCATACCGTTTCCTCTTTTATCTTATTGACTAGATTCGTTGTTGAGCATCCCGGCTTAAAATCCAACACTGTTACTTGACCTCCATTGGCCATCACTTCTTGCGCACCTGCAATTTGCTCAACCGTATAATCACCACCCTTAACCAAAACATCGGGCATTAAACGACCAAACAAGCGACGTGGCGTATCTTCTGAAAATGGCACTACCCAATCGACATCACGCATCGCTGCTAATAACTCCATACGATCTTGTAATGTATTTAAAGGACGTGAATCACCCTTCAGTTGACGCACAGATTCATCATCATTAACCGCAATTAATAATCGATCACCCAATTGTTTAGCTTGTTGCAGGTATTGCACATGACCCGCATGTAATATATCAAAGCAACCATTGGTCATTACTACTTTCTCACCATGGGCACGCGCATCTTCCACCGCACGCATCGCTTCGTCTTCAGTTAACACACCCAAATGTGAATCGGAATTTTTTTGTAATTGACGACGCAGCTCTGCCGTACTCACTGAACCCGCGCCTAATTTACGCACCACCAAGCCAGCTGCAATATTCGCCAAATAAGCCGCTTCCGATAACGAGCTACCCGCCGCCAGCGCCGTGGCTAATATAGCGATAACCGTATCACCCGCGCCCGTTACGTCATACACTTCTTGCGCTTGTGCCGCTAAGTTAGTGGTATTGCCATTGGCTTCAACCAACAGCATTCCTTGCTTGCCACGCGTTACCAACAAAGCACCCAACTCATATTGATGAATAAATGTTTTTGCTTTAGCTATTAGTGTTTTTTCATCAGGACAAGGCCCTGCCACCACTTCAAATTCACGCAAGTTAGGCGTTAATAAAGTAGCCCCTCGATAAAACGAAAAATCCTGCTGCTTCGGATCGACTAACACCGGAATATTATGACGATTAGCTAATGCAATTAAACTATCAACACAACTCAACGCACCTTTCGCATAATCAGATAACACCACCACATCGCAACCGAGTAAGGCAGCTTCATAACGCTGCATTGTTTCTTCATTGGGCTGCAAAGCATGCACTTTCTCAAAATCCAAACGAATCAATTGTTGGTTCTGACCAATAACACGCAGTTTAGTAATCGTCGGCGCATCAGCAACTGCCTGTAATTGGCAATTCACCGATGACTTGAATAATAAATTTTCTAATTCGGTCGCTTCATTATCGTCACCCACCAAACCAACCAATGTCACTTGCCCACCAATACTAGCCACATTTAATGCAACATTCGCAGCACCACCAGCACACGCTTGATTGTCTTCTATACGCACTACAGGCACTGGTGCCTCGGGTGATATACGTGTAGTTTCACCATGCCAATAACGATCCAACATCACATCGCCATATATAAGTAAACGCGCTTTAGAAAAATCTGGCAAATCCTTTATCATGTGGTAACTACCTGTTCTACTCGCCCATACTGATCTGAGAAACGTTCAATATCATCCTCACCCAAATACGAACCGGTTTGTACTTCAATAATTTCCAAGTGCTGATCAGTTAGGTTCGCTAACTGATGTTTTGTGCCAGCGGGAATATAAGTCGACTGGTCATGCTGCAACATAAACTGCTTGTCGGCATTAACTACCGTTGCCTCACCAGACACCACCACCCAGTGTTCAGCACGATGCTGATGACGCTGCAGCGATAAGCTTTGTTGTGGATTAACGCCAATGCGCTTCACCTTAAAATTTTCGGTTTCTGTAATGGTTTGATACCAACCCCAAGGACGGTACATCTTTAAGTGATCATTAGCCTCAGCACGCTTACGCTGCTTCAATTGCTCAACAATTTTCTTAACATCCTGACAGTTGTCACCATTGGTTACCAACACCGCATCTGCAGTCTCAACCACCACTACATTATCCACACCAGTTACAGCCAATAAACGTGATTCAGCATGCATGTAGCTGTCTTTGACATCATGCATTAATACATCACCTCGCGTTACATTGCCTTGATCATCGGTCTCATGCTGCGCCTTTAGCGAATCCCAAGAACCCACATCATTCCAAGCAGCTTCCAACGCAACCATCGCACTGTGATTGGTTTTTTCCATGATCGCATAGTCAATCGAATCTGATTTGCATTGCGAAAACGCATTGGTATTCGGTCTCACAAAATCACTATCAATCGTTGCAGACAGCATCGACTGATGCACCGGCTCATATATATCAACAGCCAACTCTTGTAACTCAGCTAAATACAGCCCAGCGTTAAATGCGAACATACCACTGTTCCAATAATAATTACCTTCGGCAAAAAATCGTTTCGCAGTAGCTCGATCAGGCTTTTCAACAAACTGTTGAATCGGACACCAACCTTTGCCCTGCACATGTTCGACATCCGCTTTAATGTAGCCATAGGCTGTCGCTGGTCGTGTCATCGACACACCAAAGGTCGCTAATCGATTCGCATTAACGGCATCCAACGCCGTCGCAAATGCTTTCTGCAGGGCTTCACCCCCCTCAATCACATGGTCAGCAGGCATCACCCACATATTTGCTTCACTGTGATGTTGAGATAAAAACTCTGCCGCTAAAGCAACAGCCGCTGCCGTATTTTTTGCTTCTGGCTCTAAAATAATAGCCATCGGCTGTATACCAACCTCACGGCACTGCTCTGCCACTAGGAATCGATGCAGATCATTACAGACAATAATGGGAGCACAAGCACCCGGAATCGCTTTATTGACACGTAGTAGTGTCGCCTGTAATAAAGAGTGCTCTTGATCAACTAAATTAATAAATTGTTTTGGGTAAGTAACACGCGACAATGGCCATAAACGACTACCACTTCCGCCGGCAATAATAACCGGTACATTATTAACGCTCACGCTTGCTCTCCTTGCGTTTGCTCTTTGATTAAAGGTGGCGAACTCGGTGGTTGCCACGCCTGCTGCTGTTCATAATGTTTGGCATAACGAAAAAAGGTGCCATCAAAATTACCGATAGCAATAACCAAACCCGCCCAGCCATCTAAAAAGCCAAGCTTTAGCACGTACAGTTTAAAAAATATCCATAACCCATGAAACAAGGCGCGACTCATGGAAGCATTGCCATACTTTTTTTGTAAACGCTCGACGCCTAAACTGGAATAACGATTCGCTTTATGCATCACCTCCGATAAATCACCGAACGGCATTTGCCAAATATCCGCCGCTAAATAACCCATCGCTTTATCGGAGTGCAATTGATATTTTTCATGCACGGGTGAATCATCGTAACTAATTGCACCGCGTTTAAATAATTGTGGCTGACGGTAGTTAGGGTACCAACCCGAATGTTTAATCCAACGCCCCATCATGTAATTTTTGCGCGGCACTAAATAGGCATCCGCTGTGGGGGTTGATTGATTTACAACAGCCAAAATCGCATCACGTGCCTCAGCTGTGCAACGCTCATCAGAGTCTAAACTGAAAATCCAATCATACTGGCAAGCTGCCATGGCTTGGTTACGTAAATCACCAAACCCCTTAAACTCAACTTGTACAACACGTGCACCCAGCCGATTGGCAATTTGCGCCGTGTTGTCGGTGCTGTGCGAATCAATCACTACGATCTCATCAGACCAAAGCACACTGTTTATAGCGGCCTCAAGTTTATCGGCTTCATTATAAGCGATAATATATGTGGAGATTTTTGCCATCTTTCCCTAACATTTAGCGTAAAAATTCGCTCATTTTAACGCAATACCACAGCCTATTCCAGCGTGGGAATGTACGCCGCATAGGCCAAAACAGACAACAACACAAACGCATGACCTTGCGTAGTATCGGTTAACCACGAATTGAGAAAACCACCGATGATTAAACAGAGCAACATAATACGCATGATATAGCGCTCTTCATCTGGTAAATACCGGGCATATAGCCATAATGCCGATAGCAAAATAATCAATAGCACCAGACCAACAACACCATAACGCACAGCTGCATTTAGGTAAATATTATTGGTATTCGCAAAAGTAACCGCCGGCTGCTTCGGATGCTCCAGGTTGTAGCGGTGATTTACTTGCGAATATGAACCTGTACCAAAGCCAATTAAAGGACTTTTTGTATACATATGCCACCCGCGCTTCAACATCTCCAAACGCTGACCAGCAGACGTTTGCGTATCAGCGTCTTGATGCTTGTGGTACTGCGCAGTATTAGTAAATGCGTCAATCATACGCGATTGAAAATTAGCTGATGAGCCAAACACCCCCAACAAGATCAATACCAGCCCCACCAACGCCATGCAAAAACGACGCGTAGGTAATTGCGTATACGCCCAATACAACAACACAGCGGCGGTCACACAATAGCCGGTACGGCTTAAACTCATGGTGAAATTATTAAACAACATCAACGCAATTAAAATCGCCAAACCCCATCGCTGCCAACCAATGACTTTTATAACCTTATTGAGCAATAAGCCGATGGCTATCGCAAATAAATAACTTTGTATAATGTTGTCTTTGAATGCACTGGCTGGCGCCAAATTAGCACGCTCTGCATACGGCCATATATAGTAGTGCACAAATGACACGATCAGTGTCACCACCATCGCTAATAAAAAAGCATTAATCGCCCACTGCCGCCAACGCGGCTGAAAAAAAATGGGTAGGATCAATAACGCTTCAATCACACGGATCTGTCTCAACAACGCTTTATTAACATCATGGGGCAACCCAATGGAATACATCGCACC
This sequence comes from Coxiellaceae bacterium, assembly GCA_029212885.1. Classification (GTDB taxonomy): domain Bacteria; phylum Pseudomonadota; class Gammaproteobacteria; order Coxiellales; family Coxiellaceae; genus JARGNX01. The sequence goes on along the minus strand of JARGPC010000005.1, from coordinate 55,480 downwards.
TATTAACATAACCACATAGTATGCGATAAAACATACGGTTACAGGATTGAACAACCACCGTTTTACCTGCGTTACATACACACCCGATAACAACACCAGTAAAGCTGACAAAGCAAATAGGATACTAGTGGCCGACGTGCTGATCGACAGCACAAAAAAAGTGACAACAGTACTGCAACCCGCTACAGTACTCATGATTTTTTGGTATCGATTGAAATTGGCTTCCATGCCGCCATATTACGAGCTAAACATGAAGAATTCAACTCTCCACATCATTGAGCCTACGCTAGCGAACCAAGCTGGTCATTGCTTTGGTTACGTACAAAGCATATTGAACGCCCATCCATCAAATGTAGAGTTGTGGATTAACAAACATGGCACCGCGCTATTTGATAACAGCACCGCCATTTGTCACGGTTACTTTTCACGCAAATTACGCAAGCTGCAACAATTTTTTTTATACCGTAAATTATTAAAAACCCAAGCAACAATATTTATTCCAACAGCAGGCCGTATTGATATGCTGATGCTGGATAAACATCTTAGCAAACGACCCAGTGCTTCACGCATCATTTTACACTTCCACCAATTCTCTCAATCTCCTGTAAAACTAGCCATGCTAAAAGAGCTAGCGCAGCGCCATCCGAACTGGACCATTTTAGCCCCCACGCAACGTTTAATGAGCGTGTTCCAACAAGCTGGATTTAAACAAACCGCTATCGTTGCCTGCCCCAGCTACTCAGCGCCAGCAACCATCGAGCCTCAAGCCTTTCGCTATGCATTATACGCCGGCGCTACACGTGCCGATAAGGGCTTTTACCACGTGGCACAAACCATTGCTTACAATCAACAACAGAACACCCCCCTACCATTCCACTTGCAATTGTCACCACCCGAATCTGGCCGCTACGATGACAGCAGCAAAGCTGCACTGCAGCAGTTAAAAAAATATGATATGAGTAGTCACATCACTGTCAGCAATGAAACCCTGGCACAACAAAACTACCTTGCGCAGTTCAACGGCAGCATTTGTTTGCAGGTGTATGACCCTGACAGCTATCATGATAAGTTCAGCGGTATAACACTCGATGCTATCTGCAGTGGTGCTCCAGTGATTACCATTGAAGATACGTGGATGGCCGATACGGTCAAGCAGTATAACGCCGGCATCGTCATCACTGATCGAGAACCTCAGACCATACTTAACGCCATTCATACAATTAAAAATGATTATCAACGCTTTCAGCAGAATTGCTTACAAGCTCGAACTTCACTGATTGAACTACACCACCCCAAACATACCGTAGCACAACTGCAACGAACATAACTAAAACTACAGAGCATCCAGCGCTGCGAGCACCTTAGCAGGCGACAGCTCCGTCATGCAACGGTGATGCTGCAACGGGCACTCCCGCTTAAAGCATGGGCTGCAATCTAAACCCTTACGTAATATTTTCACATGCTCAGATAATGGCGGCGTAAAGTCAGGTGATGACGAACCATAAGGTACGACCAACGGTTTTGATAACGCGGCAGCAATATGCATTAACCCGGAATCATTACTCACCACCGCATCCGCTTGTGACAGTAAGTCTATGGCTTCAGGCAATGTGGTTTTACCGGTAAGGTCAACACAGCGTTGTTGTGTTTGCTGTTGAATGATGGCGGCAACTTCTTGGTCTTTCTTCGAACCGAAAATCCATACTTGCCAACCTTGTTCTAAACGTTGATTAACCACTTCAGCATAATAATTTTCTGGCCAACGTTTCGATGGACCAAATTCTGCACCAGGACAAATCGCTAATACCGGTGTATCCATCGTATCCAACCGGTATTTTTGCAGTGCTGCTTGCACCGTTTCTGGTTGGCAAATTAATTTCGGCACAGGTACCTTTTCAACGACCTGCTCTTCACCCTTAGGAAAAGCCAGCATCATAAAGCGCTGAACCATCAATGGGTATTCTTGTTTATCAAAGGTGCGCACATCATTCAATACACCATAACGCCACTCACCACGCCAACTGGTGCGTTTAGGAATCTTTGCGAAATATGGCACCAAGGCTGACTTCCATGAATTAGTGCAAAGAATCGCTTGGCTATAGCGTTGATCACGCAATGATTGGCCCAATGACTTGCGCGTTTTTAAATCAAATTCCCCATGACCAAATGGAGACACGATACCGCGATGCACTTCCGGCATACGCTCTAACAATGGCTGACTCCAAGCCGGTGCTAATACATCAATCTGCGCATCCGGTTGACGCTGCTTAAGCAACTTAAATAGACTTTGCGCCATCACCATATCACCAACCCAAGCGGGGCCGACAATTAGAATTTTTTCATCTTGTGTATCAATCATGATTAGTCGAGTAATTTAGCTTCCGGTGCATCTTCATGTCCCTCTAACACAAACATTGCATCACAATACGGGCAAACTACTTTGCCAGTCACTTCGATTGGCAAATATACCTTTGGATGCGAATCCCAGACGCGCATAGTATCCATTGGACAGCTTAAAGGCAAATCTGCCTTGGTAATAACGTATTTTTGTTGTGTATTCGCTTGTTTGTCAGACATCTTCTTTATCCCGTTTTTGACTCTGTCATCCCGGAAAGTGCGTAGCAATCATCCGGGATCCATATATTAGCCTGGATCACGGATAATTGCTACGCACTTTCCGGGATGACAAAATAAAAAAAGGGCCCAAATATTTGAGCCCTTTTCAAAACGTTTGCTGTTATTGCAAACTCGCAAATTACATAGCGAATTTGTAACCAACACCAGCTGTGTAAACGTTAGGATTGGTAGTTTGTTGAATACTATCGTTGTTATTACCTGCGAAACGCATGTATTGAACATTAACGAAGATATTGTTGTCGAAGGTGTAATCCACACCAGCGCCACCAACAAAACCCCAATTGTGATAAGTAACAGGAACTGTAGTAGCCGCACCTGAAGTTCCAGTAAGAGTACCTGTACCACCCCATTTAGCGCGGTTGTAAGATACACCAGCTTTAGCATAGATATCCAAGTTTGGATAAATAGGCACAGCAAACTTAACAGCACCGTAAAGCGCCCAGCTATCGATGCTACCATTAGTAACACCAGCAACTGTTCCACTGTTAGAAGCTTCTGGGAACATGAAGTAACCGACTTCTAAACCTAAGTTTTGAGTCCACATGTAACCAGCGTCTACGCCCCAAGTAAAGCCGCCATTTGGTTTTGTCCAGTTAGTTGAAGATGCATCTAACTGCTTTTGCCAATTGGTAGTCGCATAACCGACTTGACCTTGAACATAAAAGTATGAAGTAGGTGCAGTTGCAGCCATTGGCGCGCTGTATGTTGAATCAACACCACCAGCCATAGCTGAAGTTACACCCATAGTTGCTACACCAGCGGCAGCAAGAACAAGTAATTTTTTAATCGACATTGTAATTCCCCTCTTTCGATCAAAGAAAAGTTAACACTTAAAGTGCTGAGTTTAAATTGAATCGCACTTAAAATGCAAGCCTTTGTCAAAATTTTGTCAAAAATTTCAAACAAATATGACAAAAAAAGCACTGCTTATTGCCATACAAGGGCAGCAGAATAACTAATGAGATAAGACAAAACAAGCTTTTTATCGAATAAATCTTACTATTGATTACATACTGATCATCATTGATAAATAACTGTACATATATTTTTTGTTGAGCAGAAAAAACCCTCTACACCGTCACCAATTCCCTATTTTGCTTAATACCCCACCGTTTTGTAAGATGATCAATGCTTTCATTGCTTATTAATTGCTCAGATAACTGACTTGCTACACTTATTAGATCAGCATCCAGCTCGATATCAGCAATGCGAAAACCCACCGCACCCGATTGTCGCGCACCCAATACCTCACCAGCACCACGCAATCGCAGATCGGCCTGCGCAATTTCAAAGCCATCCTGCGATTGCCGCATCAACTCTAATCGCTGCTGTGCAATTTGAGATAACGGTGACTTATATTGCAATACACAATAACTTTGCTGCTCACCCCGCCCAACACGACCACGTAATTGATGCAGTTGCGACAAACCTAATCGCTCCGCATTATCGATCACCATCACAGACGCATTAGGCACGTTAACCCCCACTTCAATCACAGTGGTCGCGACCAACACATCCAACTCGGCCTGATGGAACGCCGTCATAATGCGCTGCTTTTCATCCGCCTTAATACGGCCATGCACTAAGGCAATACGACAATTAGGCAATAAATTTTTTAACTCTTCACACACCGCTTCAGCGGCTTTTGCTTGTAATACTTCAGACTCTTCAACCAGCGTACAAACCCAATATGCTTGCCGCCCTTGCTCACAATAATTGGCTAAACGCGCAATCAATGCGTCTCGCTGCGATTGATTGCATAACACTGTTTGAATTGGCTTGCGCCCAGGAGGCAATTCATCAATTACCGAATAGTCTAAATCCGCATAGGCTGTCATTGCCAGCGTGCGAGGAATCGGCGTAGCTGTCATTATCAATTGATGGGGCACACGCCCTTTACTTTTACCTTTTAGTTGCAGCGCCATACGCTGGTGCACACCAAAACGATGCTGCTCATCTATCACCATTAATGCCAGCGCAGCATACTGAATTTTCTCCTGAAAAACAGCGTGCGTACCAACCACCACATCTACTTCATGATTAGCAATTAGCCCTCGAATTTTGGTGTGCTCACTTTGCTTTAAACTGCCCACCAAACAAGCAACGCGCACACCCAATGGCTGCAACCATTGCTGGCATTGTTGCAGGTGTTGTTCCGCTAAAATTTCAGTTGGCGCCATCAACACAGCCTGATAACCATTACTCACCGCATGCAACAAGCCAATCAATGCAATCATGGTTTTTCCAGAACCCACATCCCCCTGCAATAAACGCATCATTGGCTGCCGGCTAAAAAGATCTTTTTCAATTTCTGCCATTACATTTTTTTGCGCTCCCGTTAAGTCAAATGGCAACTTTTGTTTAAACTTCTCGATAATATTTGCATTATTTTTGAAGTCATAACCCAATAGTTTTTTTACTTGCCGGCGTGACGACTTGAGCTGCAGTTGATAAGCCACTAGCTCCTCTAGTGCCAAACGTCGCCGCGCCTTTTCTAACTCACTTTCACGCTGTTTAAAATGCATTTTAGCTGGTGGGCGATGCAATAATTGCAGCGCTTGCTCTGTAGTCATATCAGCATCTTGCTGAGGCAAGTAATCCTCAACTTCACCATCAACCAAGTAATGCAATGCTTGATCGGTTAACTTAATTAATGTCGCTTGACCTAAACCTTCGGTGGTTGGATACACCGGCGTTAAATGATCCAACAGCGGCAATGCCTCACCTTCATCCAAAATCGAATACTGCGGATGCACTATCTCTAAACCAAATTGACCCAAACGTATCTCACCAAAGCAACTCACTTGCTTGCCTGTTTGTTTTAAATAGGTAGCTTGGCGTGAAGTAAAATGAAAAAATCGCAAGGTCAGTTTACGATTACCATCACGCAATTGGCACAACAACATTTTACGCTTACCAAAAGCTTGCCAGGTTTTATCGATCACTGCTGTTGTCATCACGCGGTCGCCTGGCTTGCATTGCGCTAAACTAATGACACGCGTGCGATCCTCATAACGCAATGGCAAATGAAATAAAATATCTTGAACGGTCTCAATCGATAGGTTTTGCAATAATGCCGACATACGAGGACCAACGCCTTTCAGTTGACTTATGGCTATATCGGCTAAAGCTTGTGGCATAACACCTCTAATCAGCAAGCACCATCACGGCTTCCATTTCTACCGGCACTCCTAAAGGCAATGCGGCAACAGCAACACAGGCGCGTGCCGGGTATGGTTCTTCAAAGTAATCCCCCATCACCTCACTGACTTGAGGGAATACAGCCATATCAATAATAAATACATTTAACTTCACAATATCCGCCAAACTACCACCCGCCGCTTCCGCCACAGCTTTTAAATTTTCAAATACTTGACGTGTTTGCGCCTTAAAATCACCGTCAACTACTTTCATCGTCGCTGGATCTAACGGCACCTGCCCTGACATATAAACAGTATTACCGGCTCTTACGGCTTGTGAATATGTACCTACCGCTGCGGGTGCATTCTCTGTTGACACTATGGTTTTCATTTTCTTCTCACTATTCGGGTTACATCTTTGACTTGTCGCAATCGTCGCAATACTCGCGCTAAGTGCATGCGATCACGTATTAATAATTTAAACGAAATTAAATAATGGCTACCGGCTTCGTCAGTAACGCGAATATCATCAATATTGGCATCGGCATCCGATACCGCTAATGCTGCTACCGCCAAAACACCACGACGATTTACCACCTCAATCACTACAATTACCGGGAATTCACGACTAATATTCTCAGCCCAACGCAATGGTACGCAATCAAATTCTGATTTTTGTTGCAGCTTGGCAATACGTTTACAATCGTCACGATGCACAGTAACACCTTGGCCAGCAATGACTGTTCCGACAATAGGATCACCAGGAATCGGATGACAACATTCAGCAAAATCAAGCAGCATGCCTTCCGTGCCTTTAATCAACATCGGTGCATCGCTATCAGGTTCAGGTAACGCTTTGGGTTGCTCACTTTCATCTAAACGTAACGCGATACGCTGTGCGACCAATGCTGCCACACGATTACCCAGGCCAATATCCTCAAATAAGGCATCAACCGTTTCCACCTGCGCCTCAGCTAACACATCACCCATAATATCTGCAGGCATCCCCCGTAACGACAGGTTCAATACCGACAATGATTTTTTCAGTAACTGTTTACCCAAGGCAATCGAATCGGCGCGATGTTGGTTTTTCAAAAAGTGACGAATACTCGAACGCGCCTTGCTGGTAACCACAAAATCCATCCATGCTGGATTGGGTCGACCCATATTAGACGTAATAACCTCAATGGTTTGACCATTGGACAACACCGAAGACAATGGCGCCAATTGACGGTTAATCTTAACCGCCACACAGGAATTACCCACATCAGTATGCACTGAATAAGCAAAATCAATCGCGGTTGAGTTCGCAGGTAACTGACGAATATCACCCTTCGGCGTAAATACATACACCTCATCAGGGAATAAATCGACTTTAACACTCTCAATAAACTCTAATGAACTGCCAGTACTTTGTTGCAGCTCTAATAAATTATGCACCCACTGTTGCGCGCGAGTATGACTTTCACCCAAGGGTTGCTGACCGGTTTTATATAACCAATGTGCCGCAATACCATTGGTCGCCATACGATCCATTTCAGTTGTGCGGATTTGAATCTCAATCGGCAAGCCATAAGGGCCAAACAAAGTCGAATGCAACGACTGATAACCATTAGCTTTCGGGATCGCAATATAATCTTTAAAGCGTCCTGGCACCGGCTTAAATAAACTGTGCACCACACCTAAAACACGATAACAGGTATCCGCACGATCAACGATAATACGAAACGCATACACATCCATAATCTCATTAAATGGAATATGTTTTTTACTCATTTTACGATAAATGCTATACAGGTGTTTTTCTCGGCCATTAATCACGCAAGCGGGCAAATCGCTTTTATCTAAACCTTCGTATAAGGCTTTATTGATCACATTAAGAATTTTTTTGCGATTACCGCGCGCTTTACGTACCGCTTCTTTCAATACCGAATAACGATGCGGGTAACGCGCCTGAAAACCCAGCTCCTCAAGCTCAACCGAATATTCACGCATACCCAAACGCTTGGCGATGGGCGCATAGATCTCTAAGGTTTCTGTGGCGATTCGATTTCGTTTAGCCGGACGCAATGAACCCAAGGTGCGCATATTATGCAGGCGATCAGACAGTTTGACCAAGATAACACGAATATCTTTCGCCATCGCCAACACCATCTTGCGAAAGTTTTCGGCCTGCATCTCAGCACGGCTGACAAATTCAATTTGGGTTAGCTTACTAACACCATCAACCAACTCAGCAACTTGATCACCAAACTTTTGTGCTAATTCAGATTTGGAGACAGGAGTATCTTCGATAACGTCGTGCAGCAATGCCGACATAATGGTCTGATAATCCATTTTCATGTCGGCCAGAATACAGGCAACTTCTACAGGGTGGGTAATATAAGGTTCACCAGTAACGCGCTTTTGGGTGCGGTGTGCATCCATTGCAGTTAAAAAGGCCTGATGAATCAGCTCAATCTGCTCTTCATCCAAGTAGCCTAACTTGCGCCTCAACTTCTTAAAGAGTCGCAATCGTGTCCCTCCTAGCCCATGAAAGGTTTGATATTATTGGATAATTTCAATATCGTCGTTAAACGGATCTTCACCAGCACGTGTACGACGCTGTGTAATGTCATATCCCTCAGCAATTTCACGCAATGCGATCACTGTGGGCTTATCATTATCAACAGGTACCATTGGATCTGCAGCGCCCAACTCTAAGGCATGCGCACGTTCGGCAGCCTTAAGCACTAAATCAAAACGGTTTTTTACATTTTTTAAACAATCTTCTACAGTTACTCGAGCCATTTTGTGGGCACCTCTTTGTCAAAATATTAAACTTAATTCATTCTACTGTTTTTGCAGTAAATCTTCCAGTAATGATTGATATCTCACCACCTGATTTTCAATTTTCTTACGCCCTGCTAATACAATACTTTGCAGATCATCTAAAGCCGTATCGAAGTCATCATTTACGACAATATAGTCAAACTCGCTGTAATGTGATATTTCAGATTGCGCCTGATTCATACGCTCCTCAATCACATGCGGCTTATCTTGATTACGTTTTTCTAATCTTTGGTGCAAACTATCGAGGCTAGGTGGCAAAATAAAGATCAATGCGGCATCCGGCTTCAAGCGCTTGATTTGTGCAGCACCTTGCCAATCAATTTCCAAGATAACATCAATACCCGCCTGCAATTGCTGCTGCAGCCATAACGATGACGTGCCGTAATGATAACCATACACCTTCGCATGTTCGACAAATTGATGATGATTAACCATATCTTCAAAGGTAGGTTCTTCAACAAAGAAATACGCCTCACCCTCTTTATCATCAGGGCGCGGCGGCCTAGTGGTATGAGATATTGAGATCTTAATATCATCAGTACGTTCAACTAAGCGATGCACTAAGCTGGTTTTGCCTGTACCCGATGCTGCCGCAACGACAAATAAATTTCCTACTTCATTCAATGTTTTGCACCTGTTCTCGCATTTGCTCAATTAATACTTTTAGGTCAACACTAGCATTGGTAACACCCAAATCAATTGACTTACTGGCCAGTGTATTTGCCTCACGGTTTAACTCTTGCATAATAAAGTCTAAGCGTCTACCCACCGCGCCCTTTTGCAGCAATACGGCTTGGACCTCTTTTAAGTGAGCAGATAAGCGATGCAGCTCTTCAGCAACATCAGCTTTTTGCATCAACCACACCATTTCTTGCTCAAGGCGGTCCTTATCACAATCAACTTCCAGCTCTTTAAATCGCTCTTCGATTTTTTGTTGTTGCTGTTCTAAGATACCCGGCATATTCATTTCCACGCGATCCACCAACGCTTGCATCTCGCTAATACGTTGCTGCATAAAATCTTGCAGGTATTTACCTTCGGTTTGACGCATCTCCGCCAATTGGCCGACAGCTTGTTCAAGCTCAAGCTGCAATTCAGCCACTAATGCTTCGGCATTCGCATTTTCGGCTTGTACCACACCCGGCCAAGCCAACACATCCACCGGATTAATCACCGACTCTTTTTGAAATGCCGCATGTACGCTGTTGCTAGCAGCAGCTAACTGCTGAATTAAAGGGTTATTTAACTTCAACTCACTGGCCATTTGTTCGCCAGGCATATACTTTAGCACGCATTCAACCTTGCCGCGCTTGAGTTGCTTTTGCAGAGTCGACTTCCATTTCGCTTCATAAAGACGAAACGCCTCAGGCAAACGGAAATTCACTTCCAAATAACGATGATTAACACTTTTTAATTCCCAGGTGGCTGAACCCCAAGGCTGTTCTACTGAGCGGCGTGCAAAACCGGTCATACTCATGACCATAATGGCAATTCCTGTTCAAATCTGTATACTGTGGTGCCATAATACCTGTTATTCAAACCAAGTTACACGATTTATTTTAAGGAACCCGCTATGAGACCAAGTAAGCGCGCCGCTAATCAAGCCCGCGAAATCACATTTGAACGTGAATACACCCGCTATGCCGAAGGTTCGGTACTAGTCAGCTTTGGCCATACCAAAGTTTTGTGCACTGCCAGTGTTGAAAAAGGGGTGCCACGCTTTTTAAAAGACAGCGGACAAGGGTGGTTAACAGCTGAATATGGCATGCTGCCACGTTGCACCCATAGCCGCATGCGCCGTGAAGCTTCTCGTGGCAAACAAGGTGGTCGCACATTAGAAATTCAACGTTTAATAGGTCGCTCTTTACGCGCCGCCGTTGATTTAACTAAATTAGCGGACATCACCATCAACATTGACTGCGATGTTATCCAAGCCGATGGTGGCACACGTACTGCAGCGATTAGCGGTGGCTGTGTGGCACTGGTAGATGCATTACACCACTGCCAACGTAAAAAGCTTATTAAAGAAGACCCATTAGTGCATATGATCGGTGCGATTTCTGTCGGCATCTATAATGGCACGCCGGTGTTAGATTTAGATTACGATGAAGATTCAAACGCAGAAACCGATATGAATATTGTTATGACTGATGCGGGTGGCTTTATTGAAGTGCAAGGCACAGCCGAAAGCAAACCGCTCGATAACGATCAGTTATGCCAGTTATTGGATTTAGCCAAACACGGCATTGCAGATGTTAATCAAAAACAACGTGAAGTATTAGGTCTCGTGCAAACGACCGCCTAAAGAGGATAAACATATGGCAATAACACGGCTATCTGATGTACACGCTTTAGGACTAAGCTTTTATCAAAAAACCATAGCCGTGTTGCCGAATATCATCACGGCGATTGTCATATTTATTCTGTTTATTCTTGCTGCCAAGATCGCGAAGTGGGTGCTATTAAAATCTTTTAAACGCTTTAGCCGCCACGCTGCAGTGAAAAACTTGCTGGCTAGAACCGTGCAAACCGGCATCATACTCATTGGCTTAGTCACCGCACTAGGCACAGGGGGCGTCAATGTAAGCGCACTGGTTGCCAGTTTGGGTTTGATGAGTTTTGCAATTGGTTTTGCGTTTAAAGATTTACTGACTAACACCTTAGCTGGCGTGCTGATACTGGTTTACAAGCCGTTTAAAATCGGTAACAACATTTCCGGCTTGAATTTTGCAGGCACTGTGCAACGTATTAACCTACGCTATGTGCAATTAAATAATGGCAAACAGGATGTATTGATTCCGAATGCAACCATTCTTACGACTGTGGTCAATGTCGATAAACAGGCAACCAATTAATAAAAACCAACCATACAATCGATTAGCGCTATTAATTAAGAGAAAAACATGAGACTAACGAGCTTATTTGCACGCCTCCCGAAGCGTTTAACTTTCTTAACAGATGTTGAGGGCAATATGGAATTTCTACAGCGCTGGGTGGATCACAGTAAACTGGTAAGCTTCGATGGGTTGGGACAGCTGCAGTTCAATTACCCCAATTCAAACTTTGTGTTTGGTGGTGATGCTGTCGATAAAGGCGATGGCGACCTGGAGGTTCTTAAGTTGCTGACAGACTTTAAGCAAGCTCATCCTGATAATGTTGATTTGATTGTTGGCAATAGAGACCTAAATAAAACGCGAATGAAGACAGAGTTAGACCCCGAACATATTCGCGAGCGACTACTGGGCAAAGGTGCTCGCTGGGTAGCCAACAGCTCACCATTACATGCTGTCCACCAACAAATGATTACCGATCAATACCTTTCAAAAGCAGATCATATCGACACCACGCCTTATGACACCTACCAAGATTATCTAGCTCAAAAGTCAACAAAAGCTTGTCAGGTGGTGTATTTAAAATGGATGCTTAATGAGACCATGGGGTGTGGAAGCTCAGCTGGAAAACCAGAAACTTTTGAACTTCGACGCAGCGAACTGAGTAGATCAAAAAAGTTCCCAGCAACAGATGACGACATAGTCGATAGCTACAGGGGCTTAGTTGCACCGGATGGATTGATGACACTCTATTTACAACTTGCGAAAGTTGGTGCAATTGTTGAAGACACATTATTTATTCATGGTGCTGTAACCACAGATAATATGGGGCAGGTACCTGGACAAGCACCTAGCAGCAATGCACACGAATGGGTTGAGCGCTTAAACGCCTGGTTCAGAGACGCATTCAATCAATGGTTATCTAGCCCTCCATCACTAATAGCTGAACCTGCAATTGGCCCACTGCATGATTACGCTCTGTGTAAGCAGGGTGATACCAGATTCAATAGGCAGCAAGTGATTATGACGAATTGGTTTCAAGGCTCCAAAGTTGCATCGGTTCCGCCTGACGTTAAAGACTTCTTAAATTGCAGCAACATAGAACGAGTAATCACCGGTCACAAGCCCTGCGGTGACAAACCACTTGTTGTTTGCTCCGATAAAGACCTAACCGTTATCGTTGGTGATACTTCTTACAGTGACACTACAGTAAAAGATAATCGTGGCACTGCCGTCAGCGAAATCGAACTTACTTTTGACGGCTCTGGTTCAAAGGCTTGCATTACTGGTGTAGATAAAAAGGGGCAATACTTTGAGATAGCGGATGATTCAAAAGCGTCATCGAAAGACGCCGCTGAATTATCAGGCAGAAATTCACCCGCGCCTTAAACAGTGCTTTTTTTAAGGTACAGGACTTAACACACATTCATAGCAACAGTGATTTAAGAAAATTTTCTACTTTAAGCACCTTAATATTATTGGCCTGGTTTTCTTACATGTCGACAAAACTTAGCCTCGGCATTTTGCACCCGCCCCAGCTGCAGCCACATCATTTGGCTTTGCTGATTCCGGTGGTGCCGATGGTACAGGCAAATCAGGCGTCGGTGATTCAACCGGCACAGCTGGAGGCCGGCTATGAAACATACTATACAGCGAATTACCCCAATCGGTAGCGCGCGCACGAAACCCAGACAGCGGTACGTGATGCAAGAAACCATAATACTTCAACTGCGCCACCGTGACTTGACGTAAAAATTTATGTGTTGAAGTAACTCCTTTTGCATCTGTCAGTATTATTTTTTCTTTATGCAATGCCACCAACTCTCTGTGTATAACATGCGGGCTCTCAGCTGCTTGAATTCGCTCACAAGCTTCAACTAAACCTTTTCTCACAACAGGTACATCAACAGTATATGCGCGATCGGTCTCCATCTGCCCATGCAGTATGGAAATCACTCGCGCCTTGCGTAACTCAAGCTCATCATCTGCCAATGCCGGTTCTTTTTTGCCCGCAGGCGACACCTCTCTCGGTGATGGCGGGCACCGCAGCAAGTCATACATGTCAGGTTGACTACGCGCATAATCTAGCGGTGAAGACCCTTCAACATTACTACTATGCACGTTCGCACCGTGCTGCATTAGTAACTCCACATGATCTAACTTACGCGCCCTTACCGCTAAACTTAAAGCCGTATCACCGTGCATGTCAAAGCAATTAATAATTCGCTCAATACCCGGTATGGCTAGTGCTCTGCGAATCATACCGATATCATCTGCTGCTACCGCAGCATGTAATACCGTGTTAGACAGTGGCTTATCGGTAAGCAAAGCATCGCGCACGCTTTCAAAGCCTAATAACGCATCTATAACAGTACTACGCCCCATTTTAAAAGCTAAAGTAATAGGGCTGTAACCCTGATGATCACAATGGCTCAGATTTTTTGCCTGCGTTATCAGCTGATAAATCAGCTCATCACTCAACGATGAACGCAGCGCGCAATGCAAAGCGGTTTCCCCACCTTCGGCAGACACATGGTCAGCATCTACTAAGCGCCTGGTTGCATTCACAGCCAATAACCGCTGCACCATCTTCACATCACCACAACGTGCCGCAGCAATAAATACATCACTCAAGTAACTTAGGTCGAGATCTAAGCGGGCAATCCTATCAATGTATGACGACGTTAACGGCAGCTTAACCTGATAAGCTGACGCAACGACAATAAGAAACTGATCTTTAGTTAACTTGTCGCAAACTCGCGGTGAAGATAACAAAGCATACAGAACAGTTTGTGTTTCACATTCTTTAGTTAATAATTGAGAAAAAGTAGATGGAACGCCAATAAACAATGTACTCGGTGAGCCACTCGAAAGACTGAATAGAAAAGCTATAAATGCTGTTATTGCTTCATCTTCACCCCTCACCATAGTATGAGCCAATGTGATTAGCAGCCGAGGATCTTCAACTAAACTCGCGATAAATTGATTGCGAGTTGTAATATTATGCAAACTAACACTCGCATCATAAAACCCACCATTGGAAAATAAATAACTTAATACGTCAAATGCCTTTGGTGAATCAATCGCCTGCCGCAACAAGTTTCTACAACCATGCTGGCTAATATGAAAGCGATTAAATTCTCCACCCTGCTTAATAATATCTTCATCGATATAACCTAATCTATTATCATGCACAGCCCAATAACGTGGCGTGTCACGCTTCTCAACATCGCAGGGATGAAAATAACTGATATCCGCCTCTTTAGACAGTGCTAAATATATTTGACCTGAGATGATTTTTTTAAATATATCAGCACTGAATGTTGCCAATAAATTATCGATGGTTAATCTTTGTCGCTCATTCCATTGCGGCATGTCTCTACTCTCCCCTCTCCCTTAGGTAAATGCAGCATAACAAATTTTTACGACACTATCATTAACTCGGGTGCTTTTCTTGCCAATGCTTTAAACAGCCTTCACCACAAAAGTAGTGTATGTAATCTGCACTTTCAGCATGCATCGCCATCGACTTATCTAAATGTTTGTGACAAGCAGAACACTCAACTTGCTCTTCGTTATTTTGATCGTCTGACATAGTAAACTCCTTTTTATCGCAATCAGAAGAATCAGTGTAGCAGCTTCTGGCCTTATGGAAAACGACAAAAACAGCTCTTCCAGCACCACTAATGTTTCGGGTGAATAAGCCAAGGCACTGCCTCCTTGGCTTACTCACCCGTTTATTTCAGTTGCCTATAGCGGCTGAGATTGGAAAGCGGGTTCCGTCACAACTGTATATGCTTTGTAAAATATGGTACTCTTTTTTCTTTTTGTATATCCAGTAGGATTCCCGAATGGCAAGATCCAAGCATCGATTTCTTTTTTTTTCACTGATGTCACTGACCTTTATGGCTGTAGTGCAGCAGTCTTATGCGTTTATTTCTAGCATATCTGTATTTATTTCATACATTACAAGAGCGCTATTTAAAGGACAATTAAAGCTTCCAGCGGAAGTTTGGTGGCACTTACTTGGGTTTTGCGCTGCTATTGTATTACTTTATTTTTCCTATACTTTTCTTATATATCACATAGCAATTCATGCAGCCAAACAGCTACGATTACATGAAAAAAATTACTTATACTTAGGTTTGTTGTTATGGGTATTGGCAGCGTTAGAAATATTACTATTGAACCAAATTTTTTTTACCAGTTCCATTTACTCAGTTTTCATAACTACATATTTGCCTTACTGGCTATCAATTGCCTTATTGGTTTTAATATCTACTATCATCTGCAGTTTTATTATTTTGGCTTTGTTACAGCTTAAGAGGCGAGTGAAAGCGTTAGTCGCAGTAACTATCGGTGCTTTCACATATGCTATTTTTAGTGGCCTCTCAGCTAACCATCATCAATATAGCGCAACAGCTCAAAAACCGAATGTTATCTTTGTAGGTATAGATGCGTTGCGTCCAGATTATGTAACCGCAAGCAATATGCCCTTTCTTTCGCGCTTTCTTAAGAAGGCAGTTAATTTTTCTCAGTCATATACTACTGAATCGAGAACCTTCGCTTCCTTTTCGAGTATTTTAACCGGGTTACCCCCTAAAGCTAATGGCGTGCAAATTAACATTCAAAATCTTTCTCACATCCATGTAAGCGGTTCGCTAGCTAATATACTAAAGAAACATGGTTACACCACTTATTATTCTACAGATGACTCACGGTTTACCAACATTACCCACTCATTTGGTTTTGAAACCATTGAGACTAATGGCAGTGATATACTAAACTATGTGCTTTCGCCGTTAGATGACTTCCCTTTATTTAATTTACTTGCCAACACGTTTATAGGTCAGCATTTATTTCCTTACACTTATAATAATCGTGGAGCCCATATTACATATAACCCGCATTCTTTTGTACAGCATGTCCTGCAGTCCGAAGCCACTATTCAAACACGCCCTGCATTTTTATTGGTTCACTTCACATTGCCGCACTGGCCATATACTTGGGCAAATGAGCGCATTAATCCTTTAGCTACTGATGCAGAACTGTATCGTACGGCAGTGAAACGAACAGACAAACAAATTCAGTCATATTTTTTAGGCTTAAAACGGCAGGGGCTGCTGGATCATGCGGTAGTCGTTGTACTATCTGATCATGGTGAAGCGCTTTTTCAAAAAAATGACAGGGTCATTTCTGCAAAGGGCTATCATCCAGGGAGAGATAGCGACCCCAATATTTTTAGAAGACTTGCCTTTATGTTTGAAAAACCACAAGTAAGTAAGCTCAGTTACTCTTACGGTCATGGGACAGACCTTTTATCCATGCTACAGACACATAACGTATTGGCTTGGCGCTTATTCGGCGTTAAGCAGCCGCCAACAGTGCACTCAGTGACTCAGCGAGTCAGTGTATTAGATATTAAGCCAACTACATTGCAGTTATTACATTTACCGCACCATGATACCAGCCAAAGCTTTTCGTTAGTTCCGGCATTTTATGGTCAGAAAATACCAAAACACGCATTTTTACTGTTTGAAACCGGTTATAACCCTAAGTTTATGTACGCACCGCCGTATACACCGGCTAAATTAGTTAATGCGGTATCTAATATTGTAACGTTAAACCCTGATACAGGTGCAGTCATATTTAAAGAAAAGGCGTATAACGCCATCCTCAAGACCAAGCAACATGCTACCTGGTATAAGAACTGGTATTTAATTAACATACCGCAATATGCTAAGCCAGACACCACTGTTTTGGTTAATTTAAGCACGGGGCAGTGGACGGATGATTTAAATAGCTCTTTTGCTAAGCACGCACCGGTATCTGCCATGTTAAAACAATAAGGTTCCATCATTTCTCAGTACGCTGTCGTCTAAACTAGTTTAACCACTAACAGTTTCATGCTTGGTAAATAGCGAATTTTTTGAATTTTCGGAATTTAGACGCAATAAAGCCACGGTGCTTCGATAACGGTTTTTGGCTGCGGAAAAATTGTCGAATTTCTTCGAATGCATGGCACAATATCATCGCTGACCATGGTGACTTGAATCCTTTCATTGGTCGGTACCAGGATTTAATTCCACGATGGTTCTGCTCAATACGATTATTTAAATATTTCACATTACGATGGATGGTTGATTGACCGAATACTGTTTGGATAGCATCAGAAAATCCGGGCTCTTTGTCAGTGGTAATTTGATTTGGCGTTATACCTGTGGTCTATTGGCATTGCTTAAAAAATCGTGTGGCTGCTTTTTTATTCCATGTTTCACTGAGGTGAACATCAACTAAATTACCGGCTTTATCAATGGCACGATGCAAGTAATACCAATGTCCTTTGATCGCACAATATGTAATATCCATGCTCCATTTGACGCCAACTTAAGCTCGGGTCTTTCGGCACTTATTTGCGAGATCAGCACCAAATTTCTGTACCCAGCGCCGTACGGTTTCATGACTTAAGTATACATTTCTAAGCGCCATGATTTCAGTGATATCGACAAGGCTCAGTTTGTATCGATAGTAAAAAAACACGACCATGGTGATGATATCGCTTGGATACTGAATACGGTTGTAAGCTAATGGCCACACCTAAATTTTATCAAGCGCCAAATAAGTTGCGGTATCGATTATGGTTTCACGCTCATTAAACGTCGCCAAATCATCAGCAATTTTACCACTATCGCCATCTTGTTTAATCACGCCCAACGTAGTTTGCATGGCACGAATCGCTGCGCGCTGCAGATCCGATGGAATAATCACCAAACGGTAACCCCATGCTTTTAACTTATCAACATGAACCAATGGTGTTTTACCACCATAAAACATATTGATTAACAGCGGCGCTTTAATTTTTTCAGCAACTGCTTCAATTTGTTCTTCAGTTTGTGGCGCCTCAACAAAAATCATATCAGCACCTGCTTCAACATAAGCTTGCGCTCGGTCAATCGCCGCATCAAAGCCCTCAACAGCAATCGCATCAGTACGCGCGATTAACGTAAAGTCAGGATCTTGCAAAGTTTGCTTAGCGACTTTAATTTTTTGCACCATATCTTCTTTGCAAATCAACTCTTTATTATTAAGGTGACCACAACGTTTTGGGAATACCTGATCTTCTAAATGGCACGCTGCCACACCAATGCGTTCATATTCACGCATGGTACGACTGACATTCACCGCATTACCAAACCCTGTATCAGCATCAGCAATGATCGGTTTATTAGTGACTTCAACCATATTTTGTAAACGTAAACACACCTCAGTAAAACTCACCAAACCAATATCCGGAAAGCCCGAACTGCGCGCTATCGCTCCACCACTAGCATAAATAGCATCAAAACCAGCCTGCTCTACCAAACGAGCCGACATGCCATCAAACACACCGGGAGCAATGGTAATATCATCACCCTGAAAGCGTTGCTTAAGTTGTGTGGTTAATTTCATAACAGTTAGTTCCTTGATTTAACATAAAATTGGACCAAGGATACCACTGCATACAGTTAATCACCAGGCCAGCACAGCACCCTTAATGCAGCTTAAAAATCGACACACCAGCCTGTTTTGTTTGTGCAATAAATAATCATATGGTATATTGCGAACAAACTAGAAGTTATAGGCAGACCAGATGCGCAGACAATTTACTACCCCCCTCGCTATCACAGCAACTTATACCGCACCCTTAGCAGCGAGATCGTGCCCCAGCCGATTGCTGACCGCACAAAAAGTGTTATTAACACCGTCAGCGTTATTTAGAAATTTTGGTGGTTCAATCATGTTTGCATTCACCATTGGTAGCATGGTGGTAACAGATGCCAAGCAATGGAGTCTCAAAGCTAAATTAATAACACTTGGCTTATCATCATTGTGGGGGCTCGTCGCCTCTAAACCAGTCTTCGACTACTTAAACCATAACCACTCACTGAGTGTCTCTCAATTATTACAAAGCCAACAACACACCTTAAACATCCACAACCAATACGTCAGACAAACAGAATTAACCTCTGTAGCAAAGCTCACCATCAGTCTATTTACCACCTTATTATCAGGCTCAGCGGTTGGCTTGCTTACCGAAAGTTATCCGGCTGCTATCAGCACCATGGCAGCAACATGCACTGGCGCAGCCATGCTAAGTTATTCAAAGACACGCAAAACAGGAAAAACCGGCATCACTTTACTATTCGCCAGCCTGACAGCAGCTGTTATAGCCGATTTAGCAAAAATTGCAGTCAATAGTTTGTATGAAGTCTTTAGCGACCAACCAAAACCTGCTGCTATTTCAGCAATACGCACCTTCATCATAATTGGAACATTCACCTCATTCACTATCGCATTAATGAAATCGATACAGCAAAATATTGGAAAATTTACAGAAGTTAAAAATAAAAACAAACAGCGCCCCTGGCAACACATGGAATTGGATTTGTTATTTAAAGCATATACTTCACAACGCGGCGCCGACCCTATACTGAACTACCCAACCATTGAAGCAGCAACGAATTACTTACGTAAACGCGCATTGCATGGCCATCCAAACACGCAACCCAAACAATATTCTGTTGCACGTAAATACAACCTACCCATGCCTGCATTTATCCTTAATGCGGCTGTAGTAGCTACCGCCATGTTTTTATTCTTTGAAAGTGGAAAAAATATTGGTCGTGATTTTATTCAGCTACCCAATGAGCGAACCATCATTACCTTTGCAGGATTTTCCTGCTTAGCTTTATTTTCCATGGCCTCATATTTAAGCTCTGAAATCGTTAGTCAATATATCACGCGCAAACACATGCCACGAACTGTAGCAATCATACAACCTGCTGGTACTGATACTCTACGCACCAAAATACCTAACGATATCCCCTGCAGCATGCTGAGCAAAGCCCTAACCATGGCCATTATTTCAACTGCACCTCCGGTATTCTTTCTCATCAACGCCTTAGGCGGCAAGGCAAACCCAATCGCCACAGGCGGCTTATTAGTTGCTTTACTATGGGCACAAATCAGCGGCAAGGTCAGCTCAAATATCATACCTCAGCTGCATAATACGGGCGCCAAGTCAGCTCAAGATATTTACCTTGAAGGTATGCTAGATATTTATCACCAACAAGGCGGCCATCGTGACACAGCGTTTACCGGCGTCAGCCCTGAAAAACTAGCAGACAATATTCGACAAGCGATTGCACCAACAGCTCAACCCTGATGAACCCCGCTAGTAACAAATAATAATTTAAAGCAACCTACCGCAACTAGTGTAAATCTACCATGGCCGCGGCATAGTCATAGGGGATGCTGGTTCTTTTTCCCCTAGCCACGGTATGACTGTACTAGGACCAGAATTCATGACTTCTTGATAACCGTGTGCAATGCGTTGCAACGCATCGACTGGTACCGTGCCGGTATCCAGTTGACCATATGCTTTTGCGGTACCTAAAGGTTTACTATCAGGATTAGCTTTAACATGCTTCACAGCATTGGCTAAGTCTTGATGAAAACGGGTCACTAATTCTGAATCACGCGCATGCTCAATCGTAATACATAAATGGAAACCACCCTTAAGCGCATTGAGCTCCCAACCATTTTTGTTCATGTGCTCCATCACAGCGTATATAGAATCATCACGCGGCAAATCTGCTGCTTCAATAGCGACAACACACGTGTGTGGCGCACCACAAACACGTACGCCATCAATACCAACGCAAGCAGCAGCCAGTGCCCGTGTGCATTGCATCACCTGCTTTGCTTGTTCAACATAGCCACTTTTTGCTGTACGACAAGCCATGTAATAAGCCGAAGCAATCGGTAAACCAGGACGTGAACCCGGCATACCAGGCGTAACATACAAACCACCTGACCAATCAAAATGACCGTGAGTCATATACATGGTGGCAGGATGATGGCGTCTCATCATGATTTTAGATGCACCCTTTTCGACACCACCGTATTTATGATCGTCAATCGATATACTGGTAACCCCACTGTGCCTAAAATCACAAACCGGCATATAGGGATAACCCGCCTCTTCGGCAAATGCCGTGATAAACCCACCCAAACAACTGTCGACATGACAAGCAATATTATTGTCTTCCGCCATCTTGGCTATGGTCGCAATATCATCAGCGATACCATAGGCATAATTCGGTGCCGAACCCACTAACGCAACCGTATCGCTATTAATTGCGCGACGCATTGCCGTTAAATCCACTTGCTTGCTCTCCGGATCAACTCTAATCAACTTAAGTTCAAAGCCCAAAGCCTCAGCCGATTTTCTAAAAGCCGCATGTGCTGTTTCAGGTGCAATAATGCGTGGCCTAGAAATACCTAATTCTTTTTTGGCATGCTGCACATAAGCAAAGCAGGCATCAAAAATACTTAACGAACCACCCGCTGTCATCGCGCCATAGGCATTTTCATCATGTAATAAACGTGCGGTCATTTTAGTGACCCGATTATGCAAGGCCTGCACTATGGGCCATGATCCTGGGTGCAACGGATTGGTATAAGCAAAAGCCTTATGATAGGTGGCTAAATCTTCTTTAGACTCGTCACTTAATACGGTATAACGCGCACCCGATGTTCGCGCCGTAAGAAAATGCTCGCCAGCACTTGCTGGCACCTGCATCAACTCCTTTCGATCCACCGGCTCATCGGGTAATGCATCGCGCAAAGGAAATGACAACGAATCTTCAAATGCTTTTTGTTCAGCTCTCAACTTCAAAAACATCTTTTTACGTT
The DNA here is from genome assembly GCA_029212885.1 of Coxiellaceae bacterium. Classification (GTDB taxonomy): domain Bacteria; phylum Pseudomonadota; class Gammaproteobacteria; order Coxiellales; family Coxiellaceae; genus JARGNX01. The sequence continues at coordinate 33,303 of JARGPC010000005.1, read as the reverse complement.
CTTTATCTAACTCAGCATCCAATGTTTGTTGCACTCGGGTTGAAGGAATAGCACGCGCTATGCTATAGGCTTTATCAGCTACAAACTGTTTAGCAGCAGTTTTCACACCGCGCTCTTTAGCATCTTCAATACGCTCGCCTGCCTCTGCAACAGCAGTTTTAGCGCCGCTTAATAATTTAGCCGCAGCAATCGCTAATAAAAAACCACTCGCCAGCAAAGTTACAGGCCTATGTCCCGATAAGCGCTCATTTGCGCGGCCGAGTACTTTATTGCATGCTAAAATAATAGATGAAACTGCACGATCAGCAGAAGCTCGCATAGGTTGTCTCCCTTAATTGTATATCCCACGAGAGGCATATTAAGGGCAATACTTTTTAAGAGCAAATCTTAATGTGATTGCTTATATTTTAAGCAGATCTCTGAGCTTATTGGTATATGCCCGTCGCTTTTGCGCCTGCATGCTCTGAATATTTTTTAACTTCCATTGCAATGCCGGTAGTTGATGTATAAGCTACTTAAGCTGAACATTAGCGATTAAATAGTCCAAAAAAGCGCGAATACGGGCTGGCATATGATTACCCTGCCCCAAAAACACCGCATGTAGCTGCTCTTGAATTTTTGGATCGTTTTTTTTGAGTAAAGGCACCAATCGACCCGCCGCTATATCTTGCGCCACTTGAAAGAGCGCCAATCGAGCAATACCAGCACCCTCAACTGCACACTGGTGTAAGGCTTCACCATCGCTACAAGTAAGCGCGGGGATAATAGGGAAAGTTTTACGACAGCCATCGACAACGAAGGGCCAACCTTTTTCAGCGCGCGCATAATTAAAACCCAAACAACGATGCTGCTTTAAGTCTTGTGGTTTAGTAGGTTTTTTATTGGCTGATAAATAGCTAGGTGCAGCGACAACGACCATCTGAGTATTACCCAAAAAACGCGCACGCAAATTTGAATTTTTCATCGGTCCTGATCGTATAGCTATATCAGTATATTCATCGATTAAATCAACAACACGATCAGTGAGATCAATGTCCAATTGAATTGCTGGATATTGCTTAATAAATGCTGGCACTAGCGGCAGCAATAAATGACGACCTACAGGCCTATTACAGGACACACGCAATTGCCCCATAGGTTGTTTTTGCAATAACAATGACTGCTCTGCTTGTTCAACACTGGTCAATACCTGTAAGCATTGCTGATAAAATACTTCACCCTCTGCCGTTAATTGTAATTGACGCGTTGAGCGATTAAATAATTGCACCTGCAATCGATCTTCAAGACGAGTGATTATTTTACTAATAGCTGATGGCGACTTTTGTAAGAACCGCGCTGCTGCTGAAAAGCCAGACAGCTCAACCACTTTGACAAACGCATCCATTTCAACAAAACGATTGGCTTCAGTTTTTTTCATATAATTCATAAGTGATGTTCCTTATGTGATTATAGTTCATCCAAGCTAAAAGCGATACAATGGTTTTATATTAAACATTGAGATAACCGTGATACAGGGGAGTGAGATGAGTAACTTAACTAAACAATCAAACAAACTGGCCATACTAGCCATTGCACTGAGCTCATTTGCAATTGGCACCACTGAATTCGTCACCACAGGCTTGCTATCTAATGTGGCCAACGCCTTTCATGTATCAATCCCAACGGCTGGTTTTGTCACATCAGGATATGCATTAGGCGTCGTTATTGGTGGTCCTCTATTGACCGCATTAACCATTCACTTACAGCGGAAGAAACTCTTAATCGGTTTAATGTTACTGTTTGTTTTCGGCAGCATCGTATCAGCCATTGCACCAACCTTTGATATCTTAGTACTGGGTCGCTTGCTATCGGCCTTTAGTCACGGGGCTTTTTTTGGTGTCGGTGCCGTAGTAGTAACCAGCTTAGTTCCGGCCGAAAAGAAAGCGACAGCAATTGCATTGATGTTTAGCGGCTTAACGCTAGCCAATGTTATTGGCGTACCTATGGGAACATTACTAGGCCAACACTTTGGCTGGCGCTCTGCTTTTTGGGTGATTAGTGGTCTAGGTGTGGCTGGATTAATCGGTATTATGAGACTTATCCCAACTCAACTGAATATTCCAGCAACACACCTAAAAAAAGAATTGGCCGTATTTAAACACCCACAACTGTGGCTCACATTAATCATTACCGTTATTGGCTTTAGTGGTCTACTAACATCATTCGCTTATGTTGAACCCATGATGACACGAGTCGCTGGATTTTCTTCGCATGCTGTCGTTTGGCTATTGATGCTATATGGCGTAGGTTTAGTCATTGGGAATATTATTGGTGGTAAGCTAGCCGATCGCAAATTAATGCCAACTATTTATGGTATGCTGGCTTTATTGGCAATCACTTTATTTGCTTTTGTTTTCACTGCACACTATAAAATACCCGCCGCCATTACTTTATTTATATTAGGCGCTGTAGGGTTTGGTACCATTCCAGCACTGCAAATGTTAGTCATGCAAAAAGCTGAAGGGGCACCCACACTGGCATCCGCTGCTAATATTGCTGCCTTCAATACCGGCGTTACTATCGGCGTGATGTTAGGTGGTGTGGCAATCCATATGGGATTAGGCTACACATCACCCAACTGGGTTGGCGGCATACTTACCACTACTGGCTTAGTGGTTGCCATTATTACAAGTAAACACCTTAAAAAAAAACTTTCATCTGTTGAACTGCTACATCGTATTTTTGGCGACTAAACGGCGATTGCGATGTCAACATATCATGCGCAATTTTATATTCTTCAAATGAAAATGGCATCACTTCAATAGCTAATGACCGCCCCCGTAATGATGTATTAATTTCCGTGCTTAATAATTTTGAAGATGACCCAGTTATTATCAACTCAATCTGTTTAGTCTTAAAGTGATCTAACCCCATTTCAGTGGACACGCCTCTCTAGCAAGCTTTCAGTAACTCAAACTCATCAGGGGGATTTTAATTTATAGCAGAATGTCTGCGTTGTCCATTATAAATACGAAGAAAAGTAGGGATGGGCAATCCCAAAGCAGCAATACAAGGTGATGGAACCCTAAAAGGTTACCCGGGTATTGTTTAAAGATGCATACTTTGATGTTATGTACGTACAATAAACTCAAAGGGACTTTTATATGAAAAAATTTACAACCATTCTGTCTACAGTGGCAGCCATTTCCGCCTGTCAATTTACGCAGATCAATGCAAATTGCCAACTCAACCAATTACCGTCTGAGCTTTCGACATTGATAACCAATAACCCGCAGGAAAACCTTGCATGGCAAGGGCGCGATACAGAAGATGAGTGCGACCTTAGGAATTATGGACACAATCATGAGGTCTTTCGTTATTGGTCATGGACTGAAAGAGACAGCTTAAGCCAAAGCTTTTGGCATAAGTATTGTACGGCGCAAGTAAATCCAGATTCAAACATCTACCACTGGAAACATGTCACTGGCTGGGATGCAGCAGAATGCTAGATAACGGAATTAAATCCTGGTACCGGCCAATGAGAGGTGGATAGTGATTCAGCAGTTTTAGATTAGAGCGTATCGAAATGTGATGAAACCCACAAAACACCACCCTAGGCCAAGGTAGTATCCATATCTACTGCAGATGCAGCAGAAGCTGCATCGAATGCTTCTTGATCAATCACCACACCGGTAGCCATCACGCCATCAATATTAGTGGCTGTGCGTGCCATATCAATAATGGGATCGACGCCTTGCACCAAGCCAATCACAGAATAAGGCAAGCCTAAGGTGCTTAATGTCACTGCGGCTGCCACCGATGCCGTACCAGGAATACCGGAAATACCCAATGAAGCAATCGCATTAATCAACATCACTTTAAAGATTACCAATGCGGTAATCGGCATGTGCAATATCGTCATCGCCATCACCACCAATATCGCAGGAAAGACGCCGGCACAAGCATTCATGCCCATGGTGGCGCCCATACTCGGCACAAAGCTGGCGGTAATTTGTGAGGTTTTAAAACGATCTCTTAGCGTCTCTTCCGACACCGGCAAAGTAGCAAAACTCGAACGCGTGGTAAACGCCACCAATAAAGCAGGATATGCTTTGGCCCAAAATGTCCATGGCTTAACACCGCGCGACATCACAACTATCGCATGCATGACAAATACCAACAACATCGCCACCACCATCGCCAGCATATAATTAGCAATAGCAATTAATGCACCCACACCCTGAGTCGACGTCACTTGCGCCACCAACGCCACCACACCATAAGGTGTTAAAGCAATCACCATATTGGCCAGCTTTTTTGTAATATGAAACGTTGAAGCAATCACTTGACGAAAACTATAGGCTTTATCTTTTTCAGTGCGCAGCACCATTAATGCTGCTAAACCAAATAACACAGCAAAAATCACTAAGGCTATAGTGTTGCCATTAACCATCACTGTCACTGGATTACTCGGTAACATATGCAATAAGGTATCGACTATTCCGTGATATTGATGCGCAGGCAGAATTTGTTTGCCCGGTAACAGTAAACCCTGACCAACACTAAACCATTGCCCCACTAACACACCAATACCGGAAGCAATCGCTGTCATGATCAACAGCATACCTACCGAGCGCACAGCGACTTGCCGCACCACATTACCACTAAGCTCACCCAAGTTAAGCATGGCATCCATAATCGATGTCAGCACCAATGGAATCACCAGCATCTTTAATAAGGCAAGGTAGCTGTTGCCAATCAGATCGAACGCTTGTTGGGTCAAATCCATCACTGACGCTGCTTTGCCCCAAAATGCCTGAAAACAGAATCCACATACCGCGCCCACCACTAACGCAGTTAATACACGCTTATTAAAACTCACTTGCTGGCGCTGCATCATATACAGCACCGCTAAAATAACCAGAAAAATCAAAAATGGAATAAGCTGGGTCATGGCATTACTTACACTGTGTCTATTTATAAAGACTAAAAAGAGTACACGATATAAGTCCACCACTCAAGCAGCCTGCGCGCCGTACGAAAACTAAACGCAAACAGCCGCTCTAACCGCACCCACCCTCACAATACCCGTATTTGCTGTAAGCAACGTTTTAGGAATCACAATTTTATTTGCTTGCGCGTTTAATTCACCAATACGAGACTTAAGATCTTGTATTTTCGTTGAATCCACGCTTGATATCGCTCCGTGCTCTTGGTCACCCCCAACTTCAATAGAACACAATGCTTTCCAACATTGCTTCAATTGCCGACTAATCACATTCCTTTTATCCAAACAACTATTAGCAATCAGCTCATATTGACGCACTGCTTTATGATTAATATCATTTGTTTGCACAGTCAAATCGTCCGGAATAACATTAAACACCACCGCAACTGAAAACAGCACCGTACACCAGCCTGCAAAACTCATTTTAGCTAAATCAGCACCATGCCATTCAAAATCATCATGCTTACTTAATGTCGATAACATTAAAATAAACTGCATTCCCAAGTTAAAACCCAAAAATCCCGAAACACCAATTCGCATCGCTTTATCAAGCGAGGTATAACAGGATTTTTTCAGCGGAATTTCACTGTAACTCAATACACCTTGCTGCAATCGACCCAGTTGAGGAGAAACATGCGCAAGAGTCTCTTCCAAACGGCTCAGCTTATCGGCTAAAGGTGTTGAATTATGAAAATTATAGAGCTCGTCAACATGCTTAGACAAATCACTGCCCACATATTCCGACAAGTCCTTCCAACGCTGAGTAAAGTGTCCATGCACACGTAAAGCCGGTGTTAATTCCAGTTTGCGCCGCTGCTGTCTCAACATGCCTGTAATAACAAATAAAGCCGTTAGCGCACCAAACTCATAAACACGTAATTTATCATAATCAAAATTACATTTTGCCTGCTCTGACGTCGGCGGCATACCACAGTTATCCCACAGTGCATAAGACACCACACCGTAATAACTCACAATAGAAATTGTAATTTTAAGCGCTTCGGCTAATACAAATTCACAACCCTTTTCCGCATACCAAAAGGCAAACCATCGCTTCTGAAGGCGTGTTTTCCAGCCATCACCATAAATATTATCATGCAATCGAGCAGCCGCTTGCGTCGACTGCATTTGATTTTGCATTAGACCAACCGGGGTTTCATCGCCCATTGGATGTATCAGTGGAACTTCAATACTCACCTGCCGCGAAGGAGGAGCACCCGGCAGTTGTACGTAACCGTCTGCAGCCGCAACACGCGCTGCTTCATCCTTTCTTTCTCTCGTTCTCATATACAATTCTCAACTACTCAATAAGCTTTTTACATATCTTTGATCGCTTATTATCAGTGCTGATGGAGGGGAAAACAAGCATAACTCGCCGCTCTTAACGCCTAGTTAAGAATATCGTACAATTAACAGCCTAAATTACTTTTTGTAAGTAATGATGAGCGGCGCATGGTCCGAAAACCAACTGTCTTTATAAACATCGGCCGTTAACACCTTATCTTTTAAACCCGGTGAAATCACTTGATAATCAATGCGCCATCCCACATTATTGGCACGCGCCTGGCCGCGATTCGACCACCAGGTATATTGATGCGGCTCTTGATTAACTTGACGGAAGGCATCGACAAAACCCACCTTATCGAACACCTCATCCAACCATTCGCGCTCTTCAGGTAAACAACCAGAATTTTTTTGATTGCTCTTCCAGTTTTTAATATCAATTTCTTTGTGAACAATATTCCAGTCACCACAAATAATAAATTCACGTTTTTGGCGGCGCTGCTTCTTCAACACCTCCATGTATCGATCCATGAAATCGTATTTCACGTCTTGACGAATTTCACCACTGGAACCAGACGGCAAATAAATTGAAACGACACTAAGGTCTTTATAATCAACTTGCACATAACGGCCTTCGGTATCCACCGCATCCCAACCCAAACCATAGGTCACGCGATCTGGCTCATTGCGACAATAAATACCTACACCGCTATAACCCTTTTTTTCAGCATCATGAAAATAACAATGATAACCCTGAGGGCGGTACAGATCATCCAACAAGTGTTGCATCTGCGCTTTGGTTTCTTGCAAACAAACAAAGTCCGCTTGCTGCTTATCCAACCAATCAAAAAAACCCTTACGTCCCGCCGCGCGAATACCGTTCACATTTGCCGAAATCACCTTAACCATTTTTTCTTATTCCTCTTCGAATAACGTAGATAGCTTGCTAACCACATCATCAACCGTAATTAAATTCATTGCCTCAGCATTATGCACCCGCGTAATCCATGGCACTTTTTTCGCATCTTTATGGCAATATTTTTCTAATGCCTGCTCATAGCGATCCACCACCAAATCTTGCGATAAATATGGCCCGGATAATTTTGACGTAATATCAGCATACAAACCCACCACCGGCGTGGCCATTGCCACTGCTAAATGCGCCGGCCCAGTATCAGGTGACACCAAACACTTCACACTGCCCAACAACGCCGCTAATTGTTTCAAACTCGACTGCCCCACCAAATTCAAACAATCGCCGGCTTGCTGCTCAATGGCCGCCGCAACTTTTATTTCTTCATCACTCGGACCGCCGGTTAGAACAATCGACTTGCTCGGCCATTTTTCGCGTATCGCCTTAATCAGCGCTACATTGCGCTCAATCGACCAATTGCGATCCGACTTACTGGCTAATGGGTTAATGGCAATATATTCACCATCGCCTAGCTGTTGCTTAGCCCACGCCCAATCACTTTCTCCAATTGGCAAATCCCAACGAATCTGTGGCTTTGTAGCACCCATCGCAAATGCAAACTGCATAAAACTATCAAGCAAATGATTCGGTTGAAAACGAATTTGATGATCAACAAAATAACGGTGCCCCTCACGCGAGCGCTCATTATCAAATCCCAATTTACAAGTGGCTTTTATCCACGGATAAATTAAGTTAACCCGCAAGTTAGCTTGCGCTGCCAATAACACATCAAACTTATACGCTTTAAATTGCTTACGCAATTTCAGATAATCTGAAACACGCTTTGGTTTATCAATCACAATAAACTCAACTCCGCCCATGCCTTCCAATAAGGCATGCATCGGTCGACTAATAACCCATGTAATCTTTAACTCAGGAAAGGTATGCTGCAATGTGCGCACCATCGGCACCATTAACACCACATCACCCAACGCCGACAAGCGTAATAGGGCAACGCTATCGATCAACGCGCCCTTCACTAACTGCGGTTGTGTCAAAAGGGAATATCCATATTAGGTTCAATGCGCAATAATTGCTGACGAATTTCTTGTTGTAATTGCTCTAAACGCGCTTGATCTTTAGCCTCAAAACGCACTGTCAAACAAGGCGTGGTATTCGAGGCACGCACCAATACCCAAGCAGAATCATCATAATCAATACGGATACCATCAATCGTAGTAACGCGCGCATCCGATGTATGAGCCATCGCTTGCACCAGTTGCTCAACAACAGCAAACTTATGCTCTTCCGGCACCATCACTTTAATTTCAGGTGTGTTCACGCCGTCTGGGTATTGACCAAATATTTGATGCATGCTGTCTTGACGTTCAGATAATATCTGCAACAAACGTGCAGCCACATAAACACCGTCATCAAATCCAAACCAGCCTTCGCGATAAAAAATATGACCACTTAGCTCGCCGGCTAATGCCGCGTCAATCTCTAGCATCTTGCCTTTTAATATAGAGTGACCAGTTTTCCACATCAGCGGCTCACCGCCTTTGTCTTTAATCACACGCGCCAGATTACTAGAACACTTCACATCAAACACCACTGTTGCGCCTGGTTTGTGTTGCAATAAATCATCAGCAAATAACATCATCAAACGATCGGGCCAAATGATTTCACCCTGATCAGACACCACACCCATACGATCAGCATCGCCATCAAAACCTAAACCGATATCAGCACCATGCTGCTTTACAGCAGCAATCAAGTCCTGCATATTTTCAGTCACCGTCGGATCCGGGTGATGATTTGGAAAAGTACCATCGACATCGCAATACAACTCAACCACTTCACAGCCAAGCTTTTTAAATAACTTAGGCGCCGTCACACAGCCCATACCATTACCGCAGTCAATCACTACCTTTAATGGACGCTTTAATGTTAAACGCGAAGCCACGTCATCAATATACTGCTCTAAAATTTCAGTTTCACCGTAGCTGCCTTGGCCAACACTGAAGTCTTCATCAATCACACGCTGGTACAGACCATCAATAGCATCGGTATTTAAGGTCTTACCTGCCAACACCATCTTAATACCGTTATAATTACTCGGATTATGACTACCGGTAATCATCACACCCGACTGTGTCGACAATTGATGGGTTGCATAATATAACACCGGCGTTGGCACTAAACCGATATCGATAACATCAACACCGCCTTGCATCAAACCATCACACATCGCCTGTTTAAAAGATGGGCTTGATGGTCTCGCATCATAACCAACGATCACTTGCGTTTGACCTTTGGCAATCGCTTCACTGGCAAATGCGCGGCCTACCGAATACACCACATCTGCGGTTAATTGCGTATCAACTAAACCACGAATATCATAAGCACGAAAAATTTCGCGCAACGTACTAGTTCTTTCCTGAGTGTCCAAAGCCACCTTCACCTCGCTCTGTTTGTTCAAATTCTTCCACCACATTAAATTGCGCTTGCAATACCGGCACCACCACCAACTGCGCAATGCGGTCACCTGGTTGAATGGTATAAGGCTCAGCGCTGCGATTCCAACACGACACCATTAATGGGCCCTGATAATCAGAATCAATCAATCCCACTGAATTACCCAACACCACACCGTGCTTATGACCCAAGCCTGAGCGCGGCAAAATCATTGCTGCCAATTGTGGTGACTCTAAATATATCGCGATACCCGTGCTAATCAACTGCGGCTTACGTGGCTCTAACACCACCGGCGCATCGATACAGGCCCGTAGGTCTAACCCAGCGGAACCTTCAGTAGCATATTGCGGTAATTCAAATTCGGCACCCATTCTGTCATCCAGAATTTTGACCTGTACACCTACCAGCCCAGCGGTTTGCACTGGTGCGGTTTGTTCAATCGTTGCTGACATGGATTCTCCTTGCTGCCATCATGGGTTAGCGCCATATGATACATAATTGCTCTCACCGAGCCAAGCATATTAATATTCAACCACTTAGGATCAAATATCACCAATAATCTATAAAAGCAAAAGGTTTAGCCGCAAACGCTTGATGTGGTGAATAGATTTTGGTATAAAGTCCGACTTGCAAGCAATTTGTCGAATCAAGGGTAAAAACCATGTCGAAAGTATGTCAGGTCACCGGAAAAAGACCACAAGCAGGTAATAACGTATCACACGCTCAAAATAAGACGCGTCGTCGTTTCTTACCTAATCTGCAAAAGCGCCGTATCTGGGTCGCTAGCCAAGCACGTTACGTTAGTTTAACTGTATCGGCTAAGGGTTTGCGTATCATCGATAAACTCGGTATCGATGTAGTGCTAGAACGTATCAAAAAACTTGCTCGCGACAAGAAATCGTAAGGAATTAAATCATGGCTAAAAGTAGCGTAAGAGAAAAAATTAAACTGGTATCAACTGCCAAAAATAAATCAGGTAAACCAACAGGTTACTATTACACGACTGTTAAAAACAAGCGTAACACACCTGATAAAATGAAAATCAAAAAATATGATCCACGTGCCCATGATCCAGCTACTGGTAAAACAGGTATGCACGTTGAGTTCAAAGAAAACAATAAATTTAAGTAAGCTATGCCCTTTTGCCCAGGCAAACTGCATAACATGACTCAAGAATCGAGCCCAGTTTACAACCTAAACTGGGCTTTTTTTGTGACCATCTATCATGCCTGAACTACCTGAAGTCGAAACCACCCGCCGCGGTATCGAGCCACACCTTATCAACCAAACCATTAGCCGGGTGATCGTGCGCCAGCCCAAGCTGCGCTGGCCGATACCGAGCAATCTACAGCAATTACTCAGCAACCAATCTGTGCATTCAGTAACCAGAAGAAGCAAATACCTGCTGATTAACACCAGCAATGGCACCCTACTCATCCACCTTGGCATGTCAGGCAGCCTCAGCATCGTTGACCAGCAAACTTCGCTTAAAAAGCACGATCATGTAGACATCATCTGCGATAACAAAACCATCTTGCGCTATCATGATCCTCGCCGATTTGGCGCCATCCTGTGGACAAACACACCCGATCAGCACCCAAGGCTGGTGTCACTAGGCCCCGAGCCATTGGAAAGGTCCTTTAGCGCAAAGCACCTCCACAAAGCCTGCCAAAAGAAATCTGTCGCCATTAAGACGGTCATTATGAACGCTAATATCGTTGTCGGCGTGGGCAATATCTACGCTAATGAAGCTTTGTTCCATTGCGGCATCCACCCACTCACCCCAGCGAAGGAATTAGACCTTGAGCAATGCCAAGCGCTATGCAGGCAAATCAAGAAAACCCTCAAGCAGGCTATCGATGCCGGCGGCACCACGCTAAAAGATTTCAGCAATGCCGAAGGCAAGCCAGGCTACTTCCAACAAAAATTGTGGGTGTATGGTCGCGCAGGCGAAGACTGCCTGCGCTGCAAAACGACGATTGAACGATTGATTCAACAACAACGATCAAGCTTTATCTGCCCACAATGTCAGCTCGGTAAGCGTTAGGTACGAGGAGTAACTGGAGCTTTCTGCCCTTCATCAGCCTCACCACCTGCAGCGGAGGCAACCGCCAACCCATCACCACCAGCCGGCAATCGGAATGGGTCAACAAAGATTCCTTCTTCAGCAATATACCGCATAAGATCAGGATCACTCCCCTGCCATGGCTCAAGCAAAGTCATGATGGCAAGCCGGGCTCCATGAAAATGCGTTGCACCAACCTCCGTGACCTCTTTCAAGTGCTGATGCATCTGCATATGCATAAACGACAGTTTTTCGACAAGACCAAATGCTGCTTGTGACTGCTGTGCTACCGTCGTAAACCCTCGATTAAATGCTCTGGTGCTTCTAGCCCTATTTGCTGCAGATGTCGCAACAGCCAATGGGCTATCCACAGCAACCACTGCGCTGCTCGATGAAGGTAAAATCTCACGATCAAAGTATTTAATTAGTTTATTACAATCTGAAATAATTAAATACTTCATTTGGTCATGGCAGATAAAATATTGCAACGGTGTATGACTCACACCAGTAGCGGGAGCAACAACTACGGGGTTTAGTCCATCAGATAATTTTTGCCACACCCAACGCACAGCTCGTGCCTCTATATTATCGGTAGCTCTTGCACTAGCATTCGCGCCCAGTGGATTAGACTTAATAATATTGACAGTGCGCCCAGCCGTCGCCACCACGCCATCATCACGCACATAGGCCGGCTCAATCCTTTTAAACTTATAATCGAGATATTTTTCAGCCGTTGCTATCACCACTGATTGCGCCAATACGGCCGCCAGATTATGAAAGTCCGTCTTAAACGAAGCCATCGGCCTTATCCTCCCCGCGCTTAACATATCCTCGAAATCTTCCTCGGCCAAATATTCAGGAGTAAACATCTTATCAATAGCTAACGCACCATCCATATCCACCAACATAAAATCAACCAGTTCATTGGCCTGATTATAGAGGGGCATTAAATTTTTCGGCTTGATATCGCCAATGCTTTCGCCAGTAGTGCGATGAAACCGCTCCACTCGTTGCAGTAATTTTTCAAACGCTTTTAGCAATTGCACAATCGGGATTAAGGACTGCCTACCTTCACTAATATCTACCAGTGTTACCGCAAAATCCTTATCGCCACCCCACGGCATCAGCATAAATAGCTTTTCACTACCTGCCGAACCCACCGCGAAACATGCCGCAACATCACCACCGTCGGTATACATTTTTGCTGTCGCTTGAGCCGCTCGCAATAATCCACCACTATCATCATCGACACCGGGCTCACACTCAAAACACTTCAAAGCTAAATGTTCTGGCCACGCACCGTCACCCGCTTCGCGAGTGAGCCGCTTAATAACGGCAGTAGCACCATAACGCGGTTCATAACGTGGTTTACGCATTTGCTTTTTCGATGGCTCTGCACCAATAGCCAATTGACGCCTTCCAACCAGCTTACCTTTTAAGCTGGCTATTTGATCATCCGTCAATGCTGGCTTATGCTCAGAAATATAAATGGCCTCACGACCAGTCGCAACACCGTCGTATTGTAATTCATATATACGATAACGACTCACTGCCGCTGGATCCGCATGGTTTCTCGCCATTTTTTCTATATGGTAACCTGCTCGACTCATACACTACTGCCTCCGGGTGCTGCACGCTTTGATGACACCTCTTCTTCATCTTCACTACTCACATCTGCTACTAATGACGGCAGCACATGCAGTGGCTCTTCATCTCGCGTCACCACCGGTGGTAAGGTGCATCTCTTATCACCCGAAAACGGATCAACAAATAAATCATGTCGCAATATATAACCAGTCAAATCAGCGTCGATTTCTTGCCATGGCTCCACCAATGACATAAGCCTAAACCTCATATCACGATAAAAATAATCGGTCAGCGCTGTCGATGTAGATCCCCCCCTAGCCTGCATCTCAATCTGCATCTGGCTTAGGTTAAACTGCAGCTCTACCAATTCTTGTTTTATTTTTACTATTTCAGGCAGTTCCGGCGATAAAGATCCAACAGATGCCGCTTTAACCTGCGCATCATCAACAGTCATATCTCTTCTAGAAATAAGCGCACACATGGCGGGTGGCAACGCTTGCATATAAGCTTTAAAGGCTTGCTGCATCACATCCTTTGGCAATAGACGCTTAAAAAAGGCATACAATGATTGACTGGATACTCCTGGCGCACCTAATTGCCTCAACTTCAAATGGAAATCCGCAAAATACTCTAACAAATGCTGACAACTAAACAATACAGACTGTTTTAATCGCTGATGATAGTAAAACACGCTTAATTCCGGGTGACCCACCCGCACTGGGTTACGTCCCAGCTGCAATTCGTCATACATACGCCGTATAGCACGGCATTCAATCATGCCTTCACCAGCCTCTGCCTTTTTATCTCCACACAAATAACCCTCAACCGTCATCTCCGCTGAATATTTTATCAACTGCCGAGCCAATTGTTGCATGGTCGCTTGATAAGTTAAACCTTTCGAGAGTTCAGCTGGATTTCTTAAAGCCACAAAATCTATTACAAACTTAAAATCACTTAACTGATCTGACTCATTATAATGCGGCAATAATTTCAAAAAGCGTATTGATGACAAATGCGGGTCAATGTTTTTTTGAAAAGCCGCCACATTATACAAGCAACGCACAAATGCCAACAACAATTCAGCAGTAAAAACTTTTTCCTTAGGCCTACCCACCACTTGATCCGGTTGATGCACAAAAAATTTCTTACCGTTATTATCAAACATTCCCGCTATGCGGTAGGCTGTCGCCTCAATCCTCATCAAATCTTTAGCTACTCGATCAATACGTCTACCAGCAACTCCTTCGAAGCATGCCGACGAATATTGCTGCATGGTCAATGTTTCAGGAACGTCGCTGCCTTCGACCAACCTTAACCGCCTTAAACGAGTCATATCATCTAGTTTTTGTGTAAACATACGATGCTTTGGCACTCCCGCATAATCCGGTTTATCTCGATGATCATATTCATACACGCCATTGCGATCCGTCGTTGAGTAACCATTCATCTCAATAATGCGTAATAAACTTCTGGGATAACCATGCTTGCGTGACAGTAATTTTTCAATACTCCAACGGAAATCGTCTCTACTCATCGCCCTCACCAATCCATCTACTCTATATTTCTTAGGCATATACTACTAAAACCATACAAGGCAAGCACTATAAGCGAAGGCAGTTAATCAGACGTTAAGTATTTCTCGGCCATGATGTGCGCAAAAACAAGTAGTTGCGCACTTTAAAGAGCGGGGAGGACCCGCCGAGTGTTTTTTATGATTCGGCTTTTGCTGCTGTAAGTCGTTGATATTTTTCCATTAACTGTTGCTGTGTCTCAGGAAATTCAGGATTTAGCGGAATACAATCGACCGGACAGACCTCTCGACACTGCGGCTCATCAAAATGTCCAACACACTCAGTGCACTTAGCCGGATCAATCTCGTAGATCTCTTCACCTTGATAGATCGCGTCATTGGGACATTCTGGCTCGCAGACATCACAATTTATGCATTCATCAGTAATTAATAGCGCCATGACTTAACTACCTTTCGCTAAATGCCCACTGACCTGCCGTGGTACGAAGGGGTTAACATCACCACCTAGCGATGCAATTTCTCTCACCATAGTTGATGAAATTTTATCTTGCGCACTCGCTGCAAAAAAGCAGATAGTTTCTAAAGGGGTATCAGCCATGGTGTCATTCATCCAGGCTTGCTGCTGCTCATATTCAAAATCCGCACTGTTACGCAAACCTTTTACCACGTAACGCGCCTCGTATTCTTGTGCAATATCCACCAACAAACCACGCAAAGGCACCACAACCACTGTTGCCAATGGTGATAACACCTCCTTGGTAATAGCCAGACGTTGTTGCGCTGGGATGCAAGGCTGCTTGCGATCACTGGCGGCTACCGCCACTATCACACGATCAAACAACCCAACTGCGCGCTGTATAATATCAACGTGACCATTAGTGATCGGATCAAAACTACCTGGATATATCGCTATCTTCACTGTTACCCTCTACACCTTGCGGATTGTCTTGTATATAGTCTTTTACCACATCTGGCTGCGCTGTCAAATCACTTAACCTTAGCGCTACCTCCAGCAATGGCACCATTACAAATGGTCGTTCTTCCATACGCGGATGAGGAACCACCAAATCAGGTTCGTTAATCACCTCATTGCCGTATAAGAGTATATCTAAATCAATGATGCGCTCACCCCACTGCCGCGTTTTAACTCGGCCTTGTTGCTGCTCGGCTGATTGCAAAATTTCCAATAACTCACGCGGGCTTAGCTCGGTATCAATGGCTACGACCGCATTGACAAAATCCGGCTGATCCTGCGGCCCTTGCGGTTTAGAGACATACAAGCTGGATACGCCACGCCACTCTGTAGTAGCCAACTCCATCATCGTAACAACCGCCTCATACACCTGCTCAATTGGCTTTTCAAGGTTGCTGCCTATCCCTATATATACGCGCTCCATTATTTCCCTCGCTGCGACTCTTCCTGCAATGCTTCCACCATCTTATCACGCTGCGGCTTTTCCGCCTGCTGAAATTTCTGCCACCAGTCTACCACCTTTACCAATGCAGGCTCAAAAGCTGAACGCATTTCCAATAAGTCAAAAGCGGCACGGAAGTAGCGCTGACCAACAATACCTCGCACACGCGATGGCCTGCGTTGCTTTAGCGCAAACTGCAATAACCAGATCTGACGGATCATTGAGATCATGCGCATTGGTAACACTAACATTGAGGCCTGATGATTCACCAGCACCTCTTCAATCGCCGAATGCAACGCACGATGCAAGCGTTGACCTTTCTTTTTATGATGCTGCAACGCATGCATTAATGGGGGCCACAAGATCACTGACAATAAAAAACCTGGATTAAGCGATTTACCTTGATGATAACGCTTATCCGTAGAACACATGGCATTTTCAATCAACTTAGCCGAGTTCTTATGTTCTTTATCAGCAAGCAAACAACTGGTCTGCTCAAATAAAATTTTAAAGTAACCCGTATCCAACATCCAGCGATACATGGCTTCGGCATAACCGGCAAAAAACACTTGTATAAAAGCGTCATATAAACGTGAGCCAGGCACTTGCCCCAACAATTCATGCGATTTTAATAATTCATTTTTAAGCTGCTCTTCCAATTCAAAATCCAATTTAGCGGCAAAACGAATCGCGCGCAGCAATCGAATCGGATCTTCTTGAAAACGCTCTTGCGGATCACCAATCACCGCAACTGTTTTTGAACGCAAATCTTGCATGCCACCAACATAATCCAACACCGTATCGGCTGTTGGATCATAATAAAATGCATTGACAGTAAAATCACGCCGCCACGCATCCTCATCTAATGAGCCAAACACATTATCACGCACAATCATGCCTTCTTCGGTATGCTGACGACTCTGAGCCTCTTTATCGACATTGGCTCGAAACGTCGCCACCTCCATGGTTTCACCCTTAAAATAGACATGCACCAACTTAAAACGACGGCCAATCACCCGACTGCGTTTAAACAGTGAGCGCACCTGCCCTGGCCGAGCATTTGTAGCAACGTCATAATCTTTGGGTTTACGCCCCAACAATAAATCACGCACACTGCCGCCCACCAAATAGGCTTCAAAGCCTGCATTTTGTAAGCGTTGCACTGTCTTTAATGCATTCGGACTAACGTTTTGGCGTTTAATCTTATGTTGTTTGGCGGGAATGACCTGTGGAGAATCGTTACCTTGCTGCTCATCTGAGCTTAAACGGCGCCTCATGCGACTCCATACTTTACTTATCAACGAAACCTCGTTTGTTTGTTTAAAATACATTAACTTAAAAAATGGTTGCACTCAATAAAGCGCTCACTATAATCGGTCATTATAACATCCGCGCTCCCTTCGTCTAGTGGCCTAGGACACCGCCCTCTCACGGCGGGAACAGGGGTTCGAGTCCCCTAGGGAGCGCCACAACTAGAAAGTTATATATAGAGAACTTACCAGAAATCTTATAAAGAGGAGTATATTAATGGAAGAAATAGCTGTTATTGGAGCCGCCTGCTCAATCGCCAGTACAGATCACGGTAGTGAACAAGCCCCCAGTGTTATCCAGCAATCACCACTAGTGAATGCTCTCGATATAGATTTAGCTTGGGATCACATTATCTTTTCACGCGGCAAAGGACGCCAATTGGAAGCGATGGAAAGCGTCATTCGTTACAGCACCAACATCGCCAAGCGCACCGCCAAAGCGATCAAACGCCAAGAGCGCTTTCTCACTATTGGTGGCGACCACAGTTGCGCCATTGGTACATGGAGCGGCGCCGCCCATCAATTGCGTGACAAAGGTGATCTCGGCTTGCTGTGGATTGATGCTCATATAGACGCGCATACACCCTGCAGCAGTGATACCGGCAATATCCACGGCATGCCCGTGGCCCACCTACTCGGTCAAGGTGAAGACCGCTTATGTCAGTTACTCGATAATCAAAACAAGATTAAACCTGAGAATATTGCTTTGATCGGCATTCGCAGCTATGAACCAGCCGAACGTGAATTAGTCGAACGCTTAGGTGTACGTGTTTACTATATCGAAGAAGTACTCGAGCGTGGCATTGATGTGGTACTCAATGAAGCCTATCAACTGATTAGTGAAAACACCGCCGCTTATGGCATCAGTATTGATATCGATGGCTTTGATCCTGAATTCGCACCAGCAGTTCATACCACTGTTCCTGGCGGCATTGATCCACAGCAATTTATTCAAGCACTGGCCTCTATGCCAAAAGATAAGATGATTGGTGCTGAGATCGCTGAGTTCAATCCAATACTGGATAAAGACCAAATCACCGAGAAGCTCATCGCTGAATTAATCGATACGCTATTTGGAGCAACCCTAGCAAAAAAGTCTATGGCAGCTAATGCCAATAGTCACCTCGTGTAGCGCAACAACAATAAGGTTGCACGCTCTGCGTGCACTCAGGTTTGGAAGGTGTTTGAATCACCTCCCAAACCCGCGCGAATGAAAGCTGACAGTCTCTGTCAGCACGCGCTACTTCCGGCCTAAAGGCCGGGGACATCAGCACAACCAAGCAGTAGACCGCCTCATCACCCTCCATTATGATGTACGTTAACATTAAAACGCTTGATTTATCACAAGGAACACACTGTCAACTTCGGACGCCAAACATTAAAAGAGCCTTAAATAATAGGGTATTCTTGATCTCAACCTTCAAATTTTCTTAATGTTTCTGATCTGCTAAGAATTCCTTAATGTGTAACTGTTATAACTAGAAACATACAATATTTATATTAAAAATTAAATAGATAACCATTTAGCGTGAACAGTATGATTGATACATTTAAGACATATGACTATGCAACCAGCCCCTATGCGGAGCGCTGGGCTAAGATCATTCATAGCTACCAACGTTTGAACAAGAGCTTCGACGACCATCGCGCCTTGCTATCTGATAAAGAAAAAGCCAAGGATGCCAGTCGCGTCAGTGCCATGTCAGAAAAGGGCTTTGCGGTGATGTGGCGCTCACTGACTCAAACCCCCAAATTTCAACAAGCACTCGCCGCCTACAATGAGGCCGCAGCAACCAAAAGCAATGATTTAGTACCCACACAAAGTGCTATCAATGCACGATTGCGACGTGGCGGCATTAATCCTGAACAAGCCAAACAGCTTTCAAACATGGTTGCATTGCATGATGACTTAAAAGCTCGCTGGAAAGGCGAGTTTGCTGAAGGAATGGCGCTGAGCAATGAATTAACGCTGTTTAAGTTTATTGACTTACTCCACGACTACGACATTAAATTACTCGACAATGTGGTTTGCCACGTTTGGAGTGGCCGAAAAACAGGGCAGCTCAGTGCCATCGAAGCAGCTGCTAAACACAATGATCACGCCACCATGGCAGATGACGAAGTGTTACTATGCATCGCTCGCTTTTATGATTCAGAAGAACTGGTCATTGATGAAGATAAATGGGAATACGACTATGATCCGCGCGTATTTGGCCCACCTTCCAGTATATTCGCGACGGCCACAAAAAAAGGATCAAGCCCAACCTTTCATGCCGGCATTACAGACAATGGCAAAGGTGTTTTAGAACACGGCAGCTTTACTGACACTGCTGAATTATCATTATTTAGCGCCATGGGAACACCAGTCGAAATGCCAGAATTGTACAAAATTGGCAGAGCCAACTCCATGCGCGGCTTGCAAACGCCAGCCACCGGTGAAGAAGTACTGATTAAAACGCTTCATGCCCAACATGTATTACACAAAATGGTTGAGAAAAGAGAGAAATATGGAATCTCACTCAAAGACCAACGCAAAGCTTGGTACGACGCCAACCCTGATTTTGTAGAGCGTGTTCGCGCCAAGAAAAGAGCCGCTGGCTTGGATACCGTCGCCGAAAAAACAGTATATGTTCCTAGCTGGGTTACTAAAAAGCTCCATCCGCGCATAGACTCTTTAGCAAGCACCGCCAAACCAGGCGCACTTGAACCACACAGCCCTAAAGGGCCGCCTCCATCACATGATTTTTCTGTTGCGATGAGCATTAGTGGTGACACACCGAAAACTACAACAAGTAGCATTTCACCCATGAGCACTAGCAGCTCCTCACCTGCCGCCACCAGTGTAGTACCATTCGGACGCCGTAGCGGTTTAATCAGAAGAACGCCAACTGGCCCAAGTCTTTTTAATCCCTCACCGCTCGCCCGTCGCCCAAGCCGCAGACAAATGGCCGATCGTACGCGCAGCCACGATCAACAGCAACCGACTATTGCCAGTCCAGCATTCGCATAAAAAATAATTACCGCATCGCCGGTGCAGCAGGCATATCACCAAGTGGTTGATAGCCACCTCTGTCATGCACACGCTTTGCTTCACGCTCATCATTACTATCAGGTGAAGGCGTAGCTACACTGCGATCATCACTGGCGTCATCTGAACTACCAGAGGATTCTGTCGGGCTATCACGTCGCGGCTTCTCAATCAATTGCTCATACCCCGCTAACGTAGGCTGCTGAAGATGCTTGGGTTGACGCAAGTTACAACAATGTAAAACAAAATGCAGCGCCGTGGATAACACATCTAACTTCGCAACAACCACACTAATGCCCAATGCCATTAATGGCCAACCAGTGGATACCGCTTCACCCATGGCCAAGCCCCGATTAGCATATTTGCATTTTGGAAATCCATCAAATACCACATCAGCATTAGCCGTAATCGTTTGCCAAAATCCTGGCACTTCATTCACCGGGCAAGCACCATCCAGTGATGAGTGAATAGATAGACTAAAGCTAGCCAGGGTTAATACCACTAAACCCGCCGATATGGCTGCCTTAGTATATTTCCAGCCATCATGCCCCTCATCCAAAAATGCATGCTGCGTTTTAAAATAACCGTATTTAAGTGCTCCCATGGTATAGCTACGACAAGGCGATGGCGTTGATTTTATGACGGCCGGTCCAGCAGCTGGTTGCGGATTTGAGGTTGATTGTGATTTATATTGCTGCCATATCCGCGCCATACCAAACGCTAAAAATGTGCCGGTTGCGGCCATGGCACACACGCCATAAACAAAATAGCCTAACATGGTTTCTAACGACAATGTGTAACTGATAATCGTCGAAACACTTTCTCGCGCCCATTGATCATGTTTGGTGGTCACGCCTTTTTCACCAAACAAGTTACTTAACAGTAAGCCATAAAACAGCTTAGCCTTATCTTGAAAAAAAGCTGTTGATAGTAAATTCCCTGGCCTCCCCATGCGCAACAATACAGTAGACACCAAACCGACCATCGTGCCTAAATTTATCACCTGATAAGCTAAAGCAAAATGACGATCCAGATCAGTTTTCGGCTCACTCATGGCAGTTAACGTATCTGAAGCAAAACCAAAAGGCAGTAGTAATAGGCGATCCATCCATTTAATGCTTTGCCTACAACTGGATTCTGTTGCAGGTACATTAGCCGAATAATAAGGCAATACAGCGTCAGCTTCTGCTTTCTGGGGGCTATCCATATAGTGCTTAATCACCTTATGGGTTAAAGCTAACGCGCCACAGGCCAATCCCACATGAAACATCCATAAACCATTCGTTAAAATATACATCCAACCCGATGCAGCACCTGCGATTAATGTGGACATACCGGTAAACACTTCAGAGCTGACATACTCCACCGCATCATCTATCCACTGCGGCACTGTTGATAATATCGAGCTAGCAGGAAAATTCGACACATCAGCAATTTTACTGAATAAGTCTAACACCGACGTTATCTCTGGGTAACTCATATAGCCGCCATTACCATCTGGCACCTCGAGACTTAATGCCGATGCCATACGATTGGCTTCTCGCAATAAAACGCGATTAACCGTATTAAACGCGGCCATCGACCAAATAATACGCGTCGAAAAAACGCCCATTGACATCGCTTTCAAGCTGGCATTCGCCATCATTTCAATATTACTATTAAACGCCTCTAACTTTTCTTGATGAAACTTTTTATTGGCTTCAGTCGCACGACCGACATATAACTTTGCTGCTATCAATGCCATCGTCGCTGACATCATAGCCACTGGCATTGTCAGCGTAGAAGCATACCAATACATATTACCAAACTCAGTAATGGACATGGCAAAGCCCAAAATTTCCATTTGAACCAATGGTGACACTGGACAACTGATACCACAATCGCCCGCCTCACAATTTTCCCAAGTAGAAACTGCATACTTATCAAAGGAACCAGGCATCAATGAACCAGCTAAATTAGTACACATGCCATCCATCGGATCAGTATGCGCTTTAATACCAGCATTCACCCAGTTATCAAAAATCCCCGGGCCTTGGCTGCGTATCCAAATCGATAAACCAATAATAAAACTGATACCACCCAGTACGGCGGCAGATTTTAATAAGGTAAGATTAAAAACCGAATGATAAGACGTTGCTGGGTTGGTATCATAAGGAAATCGCACATCATCTTGCACTACATTTTGCAGTGGATGCTTCGACTTCTTTTTAACCCGCATGCCGTACTTACCGGCTACCCCTGACCTATAAAGACGCTGTGCTAACATTGCTCATCCCCTCAAGTTGCTTACTTGATTCCATTCCCACACTGATGGAATAAGCTATCCTTTTATTCACGTTATTTGCAATTGCTTAACCCATTCCATGCGTTGCTTAATGCTATTACCTGTCAATGCAAACCCCTGCAAATAACCCTGCTGATCAATAAAACGTGCCATCAGATTCGGTCGATCACCCGTTATCTGCCACTCTCCTACCAGCCCCATTGGTGGCGGCACCATCACCAAAGGACACAACGGTGTCTTGGTGACAATAGGCATCACCGGGTAGGCAATCTCTGCCTGACCACCGCATAAATTTTCTGCTAATACTTTGCAACCGTGCGATATGGGCGCAACAAAAGGCTGCCATAAACCATCAACTCGTGAGCAGTCACCTAACGCATAAATATGCGCCTGTGATGTCTGAAACTGTTTATCTACCAAAATTCCTTGATCGCATTTTACACCCGCACTGTGTGCTAAACCTTCACTAGGTCGAAAACCAATGGCTGATAACACCACATCGGCATCGACCTCACCACGCTGATCACATAAGGTTAAACGCAAACGGTTATCGGCACACTGATTTATATCAGATGCAAATTGCTGTAAAAACCACTGCGCACCACCTTCGGCCAATTGATCCCGCATCAATTCACCAATTGCTTGCGGCACAAAGCGCTGCATTGGCCAATGATCTGGTGCAATTAAACTGACCTCATGACCGGCTTGCAATAAATCATGTGCGTACTCACAACCAACCAGGCCTGCACCCATAATCGCAATATGTTTTGCACCCGCAATTTTTTCACGAAAAGTGGCATAATCTTGTAAGTTATTAATCGACAATACCTGATCTACAGCATCACCCGCCAATGGGGCATGCAGCACATCAGCACCGGTAGCCAAAACCAAGTCGCGATAAGGCACCACCTCTTTAGAAGTCAACACCACCTGCTGTTGCTCTGTATCAATTGATGCAACACTGGCGTTATTTAAAATAAAGGCATCCAATTGTTCTGCCATTTTTTCAACTGAGTTCATCGCCAGTTCATCAGCCGTTTTTTTATGTGCTAACGCGGTCGATAATTGCGGTTTTGAATAAAACCGACCGTCTTGTTCGGTGATAATAATCAACTTGGTTTGTTGGTCGCGCTTACGAAACTCTTTGGCTGTCATGTAACCAGCCAATCCGGAGCCAATGATCACGACGGGCAAAGCACTCATACGGTTTCCTTAAATACTTCAAACATCGCTTCGACGTTTTCTATCGGTGTATCTTTGTTGATGCCATGGCCTAAATTAAAAACGTGCCCCGTACCTTCACCGTAAGCGTCTAATACTTTTTTAGTTTCTGCCGCCACAGCTTCTGGTGTACTTAACAAGACCGCTGGATCTAAGTTGCCTTGCAATGCCACTTGATCGCCAACGCGTTGGCGTGCCAGTGCTAAATCGGTTGTCCAATCTAAACCCAAAGCATCACAACCGGTAGCTGCCATCAACTCTAACCACTGACCACCACCTTTAGTAAATAAAATAATCGGTATTTTTACACCCTTCGACCTCAAGGCTTTTACAATGCATTGCATGTAATGAAGAGAAAACGTTTGATAAGCAGTAGTTGATAACACCCCACCCCAGCTATCGAATATTTGAAGCACATCCACACCAGCATCAACCTGCATCGCAAGGTAATCAATCGTTAAATCAGTAATTTTCTGCAGTAAAGCATGCATAAGCTTAGGCTCGGCATACATCATGCGCTTAATCACATGAAATAACTTACTGCTGCCGCCCTCAACCATATAAGTCGCAATCGTCCAAGGGCTGCCTGCAAAACCAATCAATGGCACACGACTATTTAGCGCTTTTTTAACTGAAATGATCGCATCGGAGACATATTGTAATTCAGCGACTGTGTTACTGCTTAACTTTTCAACATCAGCGGCACTGGTCACCGGATTGTGTATCACTGGACCCCGTTGCGGCTCAATCGCCAAATCAATACCCATCGCTTGTGGCACGGTCAGAATATCACTGAAAATAATTGCCGCATCCAGCGCAAAACGCTCAAGCGGCTGAAGAGTAACCTCCGTCACCGCATCGATGGTGCGACAGAACTGCATGAAATTTGGCAGTTTCTTACGCACCGCACGGTATTCAGGTAGGTATCGCCCTGCTTGGCGCATCATCCAAACAGGCGTACGGTCTACCGGCTGACGCAACAGTGCACGAATTAAACGATCATTTTCTACGGGCATCTAACACCTTAATATAACGACAGGGAAAATTAATGGTGCGATTGTATGTGATTTTTAACTTTTAATCAAAATGTTAACGGCATTTTCATAACACCTTCTCTATTCATGCCTACTCATTTCATTCACCTCTTTGCTACCTAGTAAAGCTCAACAAATCAGTGTCCGTTAATTTAGGGTAATTTTAATTCAATCTTAACATTGCTTAGCGAACCCAGATACTACAGAATCCCTTTTTGAGTTAATCGCGACGGCAACATCTGTATATCCCATAATCCCTGCTATTTCACTAGGCGTTATTGTTACTATTTCATCACCAGCCGCATTGCCAATGTGCCTATTCATTCGCTGCTGAATAGCTTTTGACATAGTACTTGAGAAATCTCTTAATTTTTTAGCACTGTCCCGTAGAGCTTGCTCATTGAAAGGTAATAAATTTACTATTTCAAGGTACCCATTTTGCGCTGCAATGTAAAGCGCTGTAAATCCATTATCTGCTGCCTTATTAACATCTACTCCTGGAATGGCTAATAAGGCTTTAACAACTTCAATGCGCCTATAACGCGCTCCAATGTGAAGCGCTGTAAATCCATTATCTACTGCTTTATTAATTTCTATTGTTGGTACAGCCAATAAGGCTTTAACGACTTCAAGGTGTCCACTTAGCACTGCAATGTAAAGCGCTGTAATCCCATTATCTACTGCTTTATTAATATCTATTGTTGGTACAGCCAATAAGGCTTTAACGACTTCAAGGTGTCCACTTCGCGCTGCATTGTAAAGTGCTGTAATCCCATTATCTGCTGCCTTATTAACATCTATTCCTGGAATGGCCAATAAGGCATTAACGACTTCAACATTCCCATATTGCGCCGCAAAGTAAAGTGCTGTAATCCCATTATCTGCTGCCTTATTAACATCTATTCCTGGAATGGCCAATAAGGCATTAAAGACTTCAAAATTCCCATATTGCGCTGCAGTGTGAAGCGCTGTAAATCCCTCATTTGTTGCTGAATTAATATCTATTTCTGAAGCTGCTAATAAAATTTTCACAACTTCAAAATGCCCATTTCTCACTGCGATGTGAAGCGCTGTAAATCCCTTATTTGTTGCTGAATTAATATCTATTTCTGAAGTTACCAATAAAAACTTAACAACTTCAAGACGCCCCTTTCCCGCTGCAATGTAAAGAGCTGTCATCCCAATACAGTTTGCCGCATTGACATCACAACCGCTAATCTTCAATAAAGCCTGGAGTACACTTTGATAGCCACTGCATGCAGCTATAAACAACGGTGCAGAATCGCTGTACTCATTACCTAATTCATGAGCGTTACCATGTAAAAATTTACCTTGCTCAGGCTCTGGTAACAAAGCGAATAACTTAGCCATGGGTGTAGATAGGTTATACCTAACACAGTATTGTAACATTTTTTTTATTTCGCCTAGTAGCTCACTCTCAGGGATTTCTAGCGGCTGATCTACGAGCAGCCTTAATAGAGCTAATAATTCTTTCTGATAGCTTGTCTCTTTTAATAGGCGATGACGCTCTCTCTCTTCGGTATCAGGCTCATCCACACCTAAACGTGTAGCTATGTAAATAATTAATTGATTTAATACATCCTTCGTTCGCGCCGGCCACTCTTCTAACTTATTGGTTAGACAAAACGCTAACAATTTATTCGCGACATACAATGAAAAGTTAACCTCACCACCTGCACTCACCTCAGGAAAATGTTCATCTAACCACGCAGAATCAATATGGAATTTATTTAGGTATATAGCACAGTCTAACTTTCTAGCATGCACACTGAATTCATCAGAAAATAACTTTGCAAATATATTTTCAACTTCCAGTGTTAATGGGTCACTCCTAAAGTCGTTCACGTATTTATTAAAAGCACCCAACAATACCTTTTCTGAATCAGTAAGTTTTTCACAAGGAAATGCTGCTGCATCATATGCAGAGATGATAGCTTCAACAGCCTCTAGCACTTCTGCTACTCTATCTTCCGCAACAGACAGTAGTATGCTTTTATATCGTTTTATTTTTTTTCGTATTGCTTGGATAACAATAAAATTATTTAATTGTGGTTTTAATCTTTCTATTCTATCTTCTGTTTTTGATTCATTAACCTGAAGCTTCAGATACCCAAGGTGAGCTATAGCACCTTCAGCATTCATTGCTAACACCTCTTGCACTGAATGCAAATACAAATCGTTGCCTAATACAGGTTCAACATACTGCAAATAAGCATCAAAATAATCACGCTTCTTATCTATTATTTTTGCTTCATCAGCATTCAATCCTACCTCACGTAAATCAGCATTTAATAAACCTTTACGCTCCCCTGTATTTAAATAAGACCTTATCTCTTCAAGTTCTGCTGTAGATAATCCGCCATCACTTAGCCAGTGCAACATAAAGGTCATGTAAGATTCATAAGACTTTGATTGTTTTTCTTCCAAAAAATGTCCGATATACTTTACTTGTAAGCTAGTAAAGTACGATGCAATGCTAGCTGGAAAGTGATAACTGACTAATGACCCCGCCAAATAAAACTCCACACCATCAATCACACCAATTATTGCATCACGCTGACCGGTATGACATACACCACTACGCATTACAGTGCTTATACTTTTAAGCAGCTCTACAACGCGATCAGCTTGCTTCTCAGGCTCCCTAAAATAGATATTATTTTTATCTAATATCAAGGTAGCGATAGCAGCTAAAACATCTACTAACGGCATAACCACATGCTGATAGCCTGTCGATACGGAGTGGAATACACCAGAGTCTAATGTCATATTGATTGGTTCTGCCATTTTAGCGCGGCAATATGCGATAACCTGCGAGCACAACTCTGGATTAATAGGAGCATGTACCATTGATTCCCCACCAGCACCAGCTCCAGCACCTGCAGCACTGCCACATGATTCACTAAGTGAGATCATGGTGCTAAATAGGTTTTCTATAGCCGCACTAGAATCCAAAACCTTTATGCCTGGAGCAAGAGGGCGCTCTGCAAACAACCCTGACGCGCGTGCACTTGATGAACCACTTGCACCAGTTGATACCGCACCAAACAAACCCGGGAAAACTTCAAATAAAAATTTAGCCACAGCAGCATTACGCGTGGTATCGTGTACCCCATCTGCAGCTACAGCAACATCTCTGTCCGTTACTAATCCACTACCTTTACTTCGCATAATTACGGCTTCCCATTTGATGACTTCCAACAGCGATGTCAGATCGGATATCGGACTCGTTAAGGTTGAAAACGACACTTAATATCTTTAAGTTATTTTATTATTCCAGGCATTTTATCAGATCTCTCGTGGTTTGTGTAGTTTTTGATCAGTTCCTCGGGTTCAGTTCCATCACATCCCAATACTCACGACGAATTTCTGGCATAGGGGTTACTTAACCATCTGATATTTATGATTATTTTTTGGTTTTTTTCTTATGATAAGCGCAGCCAGTATCCAACCAGCAGCATCACAATGGCTATCTTTTTTTACTACCGATACCAACTGAGCTTGGTTGTTATCTTAGCTGCACGGCCGGGCAGTGATCGGCACTTTTTTCAATAGTGGTTGTTTTTCACTATCACTATCTGATGAATCACGCCCAACAGCAAATATACCCGGCACTGGATTCGGCCTGCCTAAGCCAAGCAGCCGACATCGCGCTATGCGTTGACGCCAACGATTACCTCGCTGTCTTTGTTTGTGTGGAGGGACCTCTTTTTGCGATTTACTATGTTGTTGCTTAGGCAATTGATGATCGATGAACTTAACGTACATACCGCGGTGTGCAGTGCGCAAACTTTTATCGGCTTGCTCAGTTTGTTTGCGCACTTTATTTAACGGAACTCCCACACCGCCTACGATCATCACTGAACCAACCACACAAGCTGCCACCACTATAGGTATACCAAGCGTTATCACATTCGCGGCCACTATCGCAGCTATACCCAATACGATAGCAGTAACCGCAACAACTTTATGTGTAGTCGATAATGATTTCACCGCACGACCATAACCGGGATAAGCACATGAACGCGCTAGCACATTACTATAACCATACCTTCTTGCTTCACGGTATAAAACCGCCGCCGCTCGTGTTAATCGCCCATTTGAACCGGCTAATTGTTGCACTACCAGCTGATCTTCAAGCGGTGAATCTGCATTACCAACAATCGCAGCAATATCTCGATTAACTGAAGTAAACCTTTTTATTTTTTCCAGCGCTTCAGCATCACGCTTAAAAAACTCATGGCCTAATAATTTCTCTGGTGAATATTTTAATCGCTCATCAGGATCAATCGTTAACCCTTGCAGTATCCACGCTTTTAACAGCGGACCATCCGGGTTGGCACCATCTGCATTATGAAACAATGGATGACTAAAATCTAAATAACCCCAGTTATCCAACGATTGTATCGTAGTGGATCTAGCTAATCGTTTGCAAAGCGCATCCTGCCAAAATTGCGATTGCCATACATCTTCGGGCAACTTAAAAAGATTAGCATGACCAGTCACCATAAAATAAACCGTCATGGCTAACTGATATGTATCAATTGCTTCAGGGTAAGCTTTTAAACTGCCGTTTATATCAGATAATAAACCCGGCGCATCATTGTGTCCTTTAAATAAAACCTCAGGTGGTGAAAAGCGACTAAAATTATCCCACAAACGACGACCACGATAATCAAGTGGCTTGGTATCATCAGGGTCAATTATATAATTTTGCTTTTCTCCAGTTTGCAAAATATTATTCGGCGCGAAATCTCCATGAGAAAAACCATGTTGATGCAAGTGCGCTAAGCCTTCCGTAATAGCATACATATCACGCTTCAAGTCATTTATAGTATGCAACGATGACGTTAATGGCAGTCGATCAGCAGACTTAGCTTCAGGAATATCTGCTATATCAGATTCATTGTCGGCTAGTGCTGTTGCCGCATATTTCTTGCTTAATGGCTCACCATCTATAGCCTCAATGGCGTACAGGCCATCCCAAATAATTTGACGCACATATTTCTTATACCCCCGCACGGTGGGCTTATGTACTGTGCCTTCGTTTTCATACAGCACACGTATGGCTTCAATAACAGGATCCGCTGACATACAATCCCAATTCGCCGGCTCAGTAAAGTCCATCACACGCACTTGCAATGGTATTGTAGGATGAGGATGATCAACCAATTTCTTATGTCGTCGCTGAATCCACTTTACTTGATTGGCTAACTCCCTCACCTGCCGATCACTCATTGGCTTATTACGATCTAATCTCAAATAAAAACCCGTTCCAGTGGTAAGTAAATCCTTATAAGCGCCATTGTTAATCGATAGATGACGCACTTGCTCATCATTGCTGAGCGATACCTTTTTAGCGATA
Organism: Coxiellaceae bacterium; assembly: GCA_029212885.1. Taxonomy (GTDB): domain Bacteria; phylum Pseudomonadota; class Gammaproteobacteria; order Coxiellales; family Coxiellaceae; genus JARGNX01. The sequence continues at coordinate 2,780 of JARGPC010000005.1, read as the reverse complement.
TATTTACCAGCTAAATCAAGAATAACTCGCGCCTCATGACAACTAATACCCACCTTAGGTGTTGTACGTGACATACTGAATCCCCCCCCTTAATAGTGACAACGCGAACCAACGACCACACGGGAAATCCATTTACTAAAAATTCGAGCCTTTTAAATTAGCACATGAAAAAATGATTTTTCATGTATTATCTCACATACCAGCCAGCTACTTCATACAACACTTCGATTCACAGCTTTCACTGTCACTCAATTCAACCGTATCGTATCCGGTGTCTTGTGGCACACAGCCCGTAAAACTCACTTTAGCCGATAAACGATTGGGGCGGCAATAACCCGTATTGACTACATCAGATACAGTCGGCTTACTTTCATTGACATCTTTGAGTTGGTCATCTATAGATTTAGCCGGCTGGTATAAATTACTTAAAGCCCTTTTAGCTTTTTTATATCTTTTTCGGACTACAACGCCGGTTGCAACCGTACTGCCCGTTACCAATACAGCTGAAGCAGCGCTGACCACAGCAATAAATAACAACGGCGGCGCCAACACACAAACCGTTACAGCCCCAGCAACCGCTACAACTACAGCAGCAACTACTGCCACGCGATGCACATTCGACATTGAGCGTATAGCATTCCACTTCGTTGGCCTTGCCGCTAATCGTGCACGACGATAATTATACCGACTGTGATCTGCAATATATCGACGTGCTGCATTCATCGTCATACCACGCACCTCTGCCGTAGTATATTGACAACCATGAGCTGCAGCATGTAAATCGCGATCAATATCGCATGCATCACGCCATTGCTGCAATTTCGGTTCACTAGCAAACAACCGATCATCAAACATTTTTCTTACTAAACACAGGCGTCTCACCATGGGGTTAGGATCTAAACATTTCTCAATAAAGCTTTTTAAGCGTTGCCCCCGAATACTATGAAAGATTTCATAGTTAAAATTAATTGGTATTGGTCGTAAGCGATTATCTTCATACAGTTTTTTTATTGCATTGATACGCTTTGCAGGGTCAGACCATGCCTCTTGATTAAGTCTAAACGGAGTATCACCGCGCGTAGCCATAAAATATGCCATCATACCAATCATCCATACATCCGCTAACAGCAAGTAACAATCTTCCTGGCCTAACAAGACTTCCGGCGGAGAGAACTGGCTCAATACAGTCACTGACTGTAATCGTTTAATTGGCGCATCAATTACCGTGTAATGACGCTCCGTATCCTGTAACTGCGTTATTTTTATTTGCTGGTTAGAGCTAACCGTAATATTTTTTGGTTGCAAATTTGTGTGCACTAAACCATGCATATGCATATGTCGCAAATAATGGATAATCGAAACCAAATCTTTGATTACCACTTCTATTTGGTCTTCACCTGACGTATCAAGCTGCCATGGCTGACGATACACCGTATCTATGCTTCTACCTACTGCCGATTGTGTTACATAAATTGTATCGTCATACATAGCCGACAATTGCTTGCGATAATCAGGATTACAACCTTCAAGCCATACCTTTTTTTGCTCTGCGACTTGTTTAGGTAGTTCATCAACTAACTCAGTTAATTTAAATCGCGATAAAAATCCCGGCGAGGGATCCTGATTCAAGTTGTTATAGATATAAATCAATGCTTGCTGCTGTTGTAGCATTTCCTCAATATCAGCTTGGCTCTGTATCGGCGTAGATCGCATCGCTAAGGTATCTAGATGATAATCACCACGCACTGATGCGTGTAGCGCTTCGATATCAGCAGTTCTGCCATGCTGTTGGCGTAAAAGAGAATTAGATACAATACATTTTTTTTCGAAATCCGATACGCGCGCTCCTGACCTGGACATAGCAGCTCTCCTTTATAAAAAAGGGTTAAAATATTTTTTATTAAATACGCGCCGGAACCGGACTGAACAAAGAATGAACCACACTAGCGGAAGTGGATTTATTTTGCAAGCATTTTCTTACGTGGATGTAAGCATAAGCATTAATGCGATGGAACCACTAAAATATCAAATTAACGTGTAAGCGACTGCTCTTCTGACGATACCACCGGCTCTTTATAAGCTTGCTTGGGTTGCTTATCGTCAAGCATCGCCCTAAAAAACGTATTAGCATTACCGTCTTGCCCAAGCTTACCGTCATAAAGTTTTTTCGTCCACACATCACGTGAAGTAGAGGGATTAACTTTTGTTTTAGCATTCTGCTTTAATCCAATCAATAATTGCAGCTTAAAGCTGGCCAGTGATAATTTCGTTTTATTTTTATTATGGTTAATCGTTGCTGCTAAATACCCGGGAACGACATAACTTTTATCACCCACTTGTACACGCTTCCCGGCAATCCCCAAAGACCAAAAGCGATTATGCACTTTGGTTTGTGCTTTTTTACACAACTGCTGTAAAAATTCAGTATTTTGAGCTTTATTTTTAGTTTCATTCATTGATTTAACATCATCATACCCCAGCTGGGCAAGGAGTCTCTTTTTTTCAACAACCACCATCCGTTTGTAGGTTGAATAATACCGCGGGCATGATTTTTCTGTATGTACTTGACCAAAGTCAATCGGGTGCACCACACCATCGCGAACAATAAAATTTCTTGCATCCCTGCAGTCTTGCATAATGTAGCCTCGATCTAACATGTCAGTCATAACCGTTAATCGCTGCTCATCGCTAGGGTACTCACCCTCAATATAGGGTGTCGAAAACAGGCGTGGTCCAGAACAGGGTTACAGTCGAACAAGCTAAATCAAGTCAAATTCAAG
>JARGPC010000020.1 GCA_029212885.1 Coxiellaceae bacterium | reverse complement strand
AAATGACTTGATAAGGCAGCAAACAACTCATCATGTACTCAGTTTTTACAAAGCCATCGCGGCAGCGAAACTGCAGATAGCCTAACTTAGTTTTCAGTTTAAGCTCGGATGTACGATCTGAGTCGCAGTGCGGGCAATCCATTTTCATTTCCTCATTAAATAACGACAGATGCGCCATTATATCACCCCGGCTTGTACTCAGTTTTTACAAAGCGGACCAGCCGTGATAGCCGGTAAGTTCGAATATTTTGCTATAAATACGGTATTTTTCTTTCCGGTCGAGTGTGAACGGAACAAACCCAGCACCAGGAAAAACATCTTGTGAAATATATTTTAAGTCACCCTTTAATTGGTGATAGCGTGGCGTTAACACTACTGGCTTTGCTTTGAAGTAACCAAGCAGTAGTGCCAACATACAGCGAGTGCGGCGTTGCCGTACTCTTTTACAAATAATGCGCTCTCGTTCATCTAAAGAAAAAAAGAATCGTTGATCGTTTTCCGTTAAGAGTGGTGGACTGTAGAATTCTTGAGCTTCAGACTCAGTAAGGATCTTAATACGCTTTTCGGTTGTCATCTTGTTACCCAAAAGGCGTGATTCTAACTGGTTTAGGTGGCTGTGGAAAAAGTATACCCCTCTGGGAGGCCTCTTGTCTTAAGGGCTACAGCGGATTTTGTCCTTTTTGGAGGGAAAATCCCTAGGACCCCAGAGTGAGGATTCAGACTTTGGATTGCCCCTTTTATTCTACTTATAAGCCTTACATTCGAAGGGTGCACCTCAATGCTGATACCGTCATCCCGATCCTCGTCATTGCGAGCCACATAGTGGCGCGGCAATCTCTGTCATCCTGACCTTCGTAATGACTTAATATAACCTTAATGTTATCTAACTAGTATGTATATTTAGTAAGATAATGGATTATATTTTGTATGTTTGGATGGGTAGTTTATGAGACAAAAGCGAGTCATGATAGTTGTAGGGTCACCAGCTGATCTGGTTATGATGGCAGAAGAGCTAAGGGAGAAATGGTCTAAGAAGCCTGGCCGAGATGCAAAAGATTTCACTATTATTCATTTAGATCCCAAGCACCCAACACGAGTATTAACCAGCCTACTGGGGAGTATTGATAACTCTTTAAATGAAATTGCAATTTTCGGACATGGAAGTTCCTCGGATAACAGTGTGTTATATGAAAACGCTAAAAGCAAAATAGCATTAACTGATATTGCTAAGGTGGTTGGTGGTTTGATTGAACGATCAGAAGTGGGTGCACGTGATAATCCAGTTCGCATTAGCTTGTTGGCCTGCTTGGGTGGTTATAAATCATCGCGTGATCAGCCATCCATTGCGGAAAATTTACATCAATCTTTATATAATGAAGGAATACATGCAAATATTGTTTGTCGTCCCTCGATTGTGAGTATCCAAAAAAAAACAGGTCGTAAAAGTACTGTATCAATGGCGGATCGTGACCGAATTTTAGCGTCTAGTGCAGAGCGACCACGTAATTTATTCAGTAGGGCTTTAGCTCGAGTTGAAGATAAATTTTTTATGAGAACACTAAAAAAAGATATTCATGCGCCTAAGCTTATGATTAGTCCAGGAGGGGAAGGTGAAGCCTATTCATCTCAACAAGCTGATGTTGTTGCAAGAGAAAAAACACCAGCGCAATACGAGCGAATGGAGCGTGCGCTTGATCGGTTAACTATAGCCTTTGATGGCAGGACTGAGGCAACTGAGTATACACATCAAATATTCACTGAGATTTGTAATGAGGTGATCAATAGACGTTGTGATTCATATGGCGAAGTTAACGAAGTTATTGCCGATAAAGTAGAACAAATTGGCCATAGGTTATCTGAAGATATGGGTGAAATGATGGAAAATAAATCACTGTTCATTGCCTCTAAGTTGCCAATCTTCCCGTCCTTTGCGAGAGATATAAAACTTGCTATGCGCGATATCGCTAGTTTTGATGAGCCTACTGCTGAAACAGCAGTTGAAGAGTCAAAATCTGCCTTGTTATCCCGGACTTGATCCGGGATCCAGTTTCTTATCCGCTGCGTAAACAAATTCCGATTGCTCCCTTCGAGACAGCCGCTGCGCGGCTTCCTCAGGGTGGTCGGATTTTACATTCGAAGGGTGCACCTTCATTCTTAAACAATAGGTTACATACTTAAGTTAAGAATTTCTCTATTTAATCATCTCTCTATTTAATAACCTCTTAATTCTAGTAATATATAATTGATAGCATGAGAAAATTATATAAAGGCCCTGTTGTTGCCAAGTTATTGCGCAGACGTTTTGCTGGTGATTTCTATGAGCAAGTGGCGCAATCACTAGATAAAGGTGAGCTCTTACCGGAGCAATTCGCGCGTGTTAAGGCGTTGGTAGATGCAGATATTGTTGCGCCAGATGATAATACGCAAGCACTAATAAAGTTCGGCACGATGGTATTAGCCAGTCATTATATGCACCCTGAACACGATGATCCTGAGTTATCAAATCAGTATCTTAGCCAGATTCTTGGTGCTTCTAGGGATGGCGACTTTATTTCGACTGGCTTTATCCTTGCGAATGCGAGCAGCATAAATCCTGCGCTGCTCAACCCAGTCATGAAAGCAATTTCGAATTCACCACTTCAGGTGATGAATGACCTATTCAGTTATTGCGATGCTACAGCGCGTGATCTATGGATAAGCACGATGGCTAAAAAAGCACTAAGTGTGACTTTTCAATACGGTAGAATGGTCGATAATGAAGATCATCCTGTCATTCAATGGTTTGACTATCAAATTGCGATAGATTCCGAAAAAATAAATGCACCAGCGTATAATATTTGGTTTGCGCTTAAATCATCTGGTCCGCCTGGCTTATCTATGGCATTCAAATTATTTAAGAAAATGGTAGTTTCTTTTTTAAAAAATATCCCAGTCACACCACGCGTTGTTGTCGAGCCAGTGAGATTAGAGGCATGGTATCGTAAGTTGTTATCTATTCAGCAAACGTATAACGCTGTGGAAATGCAAGACTTTATTAAAAGTGTTGGCTCGGATGAATTATTGGCCTTATCTGAATACTTGATTTCTAAAAAACAACACGACTTAACCCAGTGTTTATTCAGTTTTATGGGGCAGTATACCCCTGAAAGGTATGCGCGGTTAACTACAGAGCTTGCAGGTTTATTTTATGGATACTTATTACCTGAAAATATCGATGCTGAATTAGATAACTACACACAAGTTGTAAAGCAATTAACCGATGCTGTTAATTCCACTTTTTTACATAAACAATTATTGCAAGTGTCTCGTCTGATGTTTTTGAAGTATCCGTTTGATCTGGCTTGCGTTGAAAATTATTACCATAACCTAATAAAAATACGTTACTCATTATTAACCCAGCAACAACGCAATGAAATATTTGGTTTAGTCACTTATCTTGCGAAAGAGGATCCTACGGAAAAAAATGTGCTGCGGCATATTGAAGCAATCGAAGGGAGGTATCGTCTGGTTGGGGCGCTGGATGAGGCAATGCGAGTTGTGTCTCGAGGACTATATTCAGAACAGGGTTCATTAGAGGAAAAATTGTTAGCCTATGCCACTAACAAGGCGCGTTACTGCATTGAGTCGGCAGATAGCATGTTTATTATTGCTCGCATGCATGAAATGGTGGCGCGAGGTGCAGCCTCAGAAACGGCGGAACTGTTTTATAAGAAAGCAGCGCAACTGGGGCATCCACAGGCATTGGAGCGACACCCTGAATATAGGCGCACTGAACCGCTACCACCTGCTATCGACCCTTCAGTGTTCCCTACTGAATTTTTAGGCGATCTTTACACTGCAAGGCGAGAGGATGGCTCGCATTCTAAAGTGCTTTGTGATTGGGTGCGACTATTGTTGATGGTAGTGGGTCTGACAACAACAGTAAAAGTTGACGGCTTGGCTGTGAGTCCGCGTGGTGCTGGTGATTCAGAGGCGAAGCGTTTATTTAATCTTATATCTAAACGAGCGCAACAAAAAGTCGAAACGCAAGAGGTTCAACATTGGATTGATATGCAGGATGATTACAATTGGGCTGGTACTTATCTTGGTGATCATGCAATACCTGGCGAAGATAATTCAATTTTACAGCGATTGAATGCTGGTCGTACGGTTCATCTTAATGACTATTGGTTTGATCGTCGCGGTGCTCACGTGATGGGTTTAACCTTTTTTAAATCAGATGGGCAGTATTATTTAATACGCAGTAATAAGGGTGCGGGTGCGAGTGATGAAATGCCAGGTATAGGCATCTATCGCGTGGATAATATTGCTGGCATTGCAACAAAAAAGGATGCTAGGCATTTCTTGCAAAATTGTAAGGTCACTGAATTTAGTGAAAATTTAGACCCTGAAAAGCATGGAGGTGTTGCTAATTATCTGCGATTAAAAAAATTAGCTGAATTTTCCAAATCACCACAAAAAACAGGTAATTGTGTTACAGCCAATCTGATCAATTATATGTTGGCTTATTCAATGGCTAAGTATACGCAATCGCAATTTGGCATTGAGCATGCGGTGGGTGCAGAGGCGCTTTCGGTTTCAGCTGGTGCCGGTCAGGATCCTTCTGCAAGTGCGGCAACAGTTAGCGGTGCTATTCCTGCCGGATTTTTTGATCATTGTTTCGCAATGATTCGTGATACTCAGTTTAAACCACTGCGTGCATTGGTGCGTGAAATTGGTATTGAGCAGTTGGTTGAGCTGGGGATGGTTGGCACGCACCCTGTTGTCATGGACAAAGGTGAACATATTGCCATGATGCAGCTGGTGTTGCGTTATATCGATCAAAAATACTCGACACCAAAAGCTGATGAGGTGTGGAGTGATGCTGAATTGCGGCAGCAGGCAGCAAATAAAACGCGCTGGTTTAAAGCGGTTGATCGCCTAGCAACTGATAAGCATAAGAGCCCCTATGCTTCATCGGATGTCGCCACCCTGTACTCGTTGGTCAAGACTTAATTACCTTAGTTTGATAGTATCGATGGCTTTGTAAAAACTGAGTACATGATGAGTTGTTTGCTGCCTTATCAAGTC
>JARGPC010000019.1 GCA_029212885.1 Coxiellaceae bacterium | reverse complement strand
CAGCTGGTACATTTCATGATTATCTCCGAGTATAGATTTGACTCCATATTATATAGTTATCGAAATGTGACGAAACCATTTATATAGAGCTGTCGATAAATCAGGTAATACCATTGATTTCATGTTATCTAAAAAGCGTGATTTAAAGGCTGCGAAACGCTTTTTTTGCAAGGCCATATGTTACAATGGGCAGCCAGAGAAAGTCACAATTGATAAGAGTGGATCTAATAACGTTGCACTTAAATCAATTAACAAGAGTCTTGGCAAGCACGACAAAATTGAAATACGTAAGATAAAATATCTTAACAACATTGTTGAACAAGACCATAGATTTATTAAGCGAATCACCAAACCGATGATGGGATTTAACTCATTTAATTCCGCATCTGTCACACTAGCTGGCATTGAACTGCATCATATGCTGAGGAAAAATCAACATGTGAATTCAGCCAATTCATCTGTGTTTGAACAATTCTATGCGTTAGCTGCGTAAGTGTGCCCAAGGGATCTTTAACTACAATTATTCAATTTTTTGCGACACAACCGCTAAAGGACGGTCAATGCTTTGTTCTAAATCTTGAATACTAACTGCAACTACTGGAACTCTGCTCATATTTTATCTCCCTATTGTTTTCCCACAAGGCGAAAAATATACCGATGCTAGCAGCACATTGCAAACCGTTTAGGAAAGCGAAGGTGCACAATAGATCGCAGCCAATTCTGCCGTGGTACGAATACGCACCCTATCCATTTCAACAGAAATTTCGATATGGCCTTCTTCACCCCGACTATCAGGCACAAACTCATACTTTTCTCGGAGCAAACTAAGGTCAGGTGAAGACTCCAGCACATCGCATCGCCTAAGGTAGGCTAACAGTCGATAAGTGTGTTTATTCCATGGTAGATAATGACCACTTCTTCCCCCCAGAAAAGTCATCTTGCCTTCTTTTACCTTAAGCGTACCAGCATAGAATACAGGCTCACTTGCCATCAATGAGGAATGATAGAACTTACAATTTTCTGTAGAGCCCACAAAAAAATCACCTGCTGGACTAATCACAAATAACGCTTCACCATGACTAGTCCCGTGTGAAGTAAAGCTGGCCGTATCAAACAATGACAGCTGAATACCGTCGGTCGTTTTATGTAAAGTATAAAAAAGTCCTTGCCAAATAATAACACGATGAAACTCACGCTCATGCTTATTCAATTGCGTTACGCCCTCATCACAATCCAATACAGCTTGTGGCTCAGGCAGAAACAACAAACGATCACTCACATATTTCTTAGAGTCTGTCGGTCGGAAAGGTTTAATCCATGGCATATAGTCAGGACTATGTTTGCGCATAAATGCACGCAATTTGCATTGAGACTCAAGATGAATTTCATCCACACTATTCGCCATACACATAGCTATGAGCATTGCCCTTTGCTTGATATCTTTTAAAGATTCATCACAATGCTTAATTAATTCAGCCAATGCATCAAATTGCTGATAAACCGTAGGCGCCGCTAAGAAACTTTCAAGTGCTACTGATGCACCTTCCACTGCTGCTAATACAGCTAAGTCACTTTTTGTTAGGCATGATCTCATTCGATACTCCTCTACACATGATAATTATTATGGATACGGATGCGGATATTGATGCGCCACACCACCATAGTAAGAAAATCGCGGATGCAGTAACGGCGGCGCACTCGGCAAACATAATGACAAGGTATGTGGTGACCATACACGAACAGCAACTAAGCCTAAAGCCTTCGCTTCAGGTGTCGTCAGATCAATATACACAATGTCTTTGTTACTGGCTTTAAAGCTATCCAATAAATAGGTATTTTGCTCACCGATAGTACCCTTCATGTCTTCCGGCAAATCTGATGCACACACCGTAGCAGCACTAAAAAATCGTTTCGCTATGGCATCGTTACCGAGACCTTTCGCATAGAAACTAACGTTTTCATCCAAATCAAACATTGTATTGGCATCATGCGCTTGTCGCTTATCTTCCTGCAGGTATTTTTGTTTAAATATTTCCATGCGCGCAAAATCAACACCGGCAATTGCTTCTAATAGCGCTTTATACAACGCGGGCTCAAGCGCCGTGTCTGCTCCCAAACCAATTGAAACCGCTGGCAATGACCTAGAATGCTTTCTAGTAATCACACACGCGATACTGAATCCCGCTAAGTCTGGGTTCGGTAACCAATAAAATTGAAAATTAAATGAAGTGGCTTTAGCAAAATACTTATTTATAACCTTGGTCATCGCTTCTGTTCGGTGGTCCAGCGCAATTTCATAACAGCTATAATTGCTGTACCAGTGCCCCATGACACTATCAATCTGAATTTTTTCTAACAGTGCTGACCGTATAGCCAGTGGGTAAGTAGTATGCACAGCAGTGCCGGTAGTCACGGCGGTATTAATCGATAGCTCACCTAATGAGCGATTAATATTGTAACCAACAAACAACAATTGCACCGGACACCAAATGGGATGGGTAGCGACTAACGATGGCAGCTTGATCCATTGAAGTTCTTGGTCAGTCTGAAAAGCTTTATAAATAAATCCCTTTCTACGCAACTGTTCATCACTAAAAAATGTTAAGTACTCCAGCGGCACTACTGATTCATGTGCATCGATAAGCGCATTGTAGCTGGTAAAGCGCATAGCATGGTGTTTCACGGCATCACGCATAGCAAGCAATTGACAGTAGCGCTCCACAGACTCCGCCAGATTTTTTATCGTCGCTTCATTCGGCAAAACACCAGCACCACCGATATGATAACCACCTCTGCCGGGGTCTTTTTGATTAAGCAAACGGTGAACGCCAGTTAAATACGAACCCATATTAAGTAGTCTTGGATCTGCACTGCTTTTAGCAATCACACCCAACTCAACAATAAGCCCACAAAGCTTATCCACCATGCGGCTTTGCAAAACGTCAGTGTTGTAGCGACAACCCGATGGTTGATCTAATCGCTTTATTGTCATGATTTAAGAGTCCTCAATCAATGCTTGCAGGTCAAAATACAATTGATTATCATCACGACCAGCAATAGAACCACACGTCTCACAGCCCGCCAATGGTAACACTTCATTAAACTGAAACTCCATCGTTGGCATGTATATTGACAGCACTTTATTTAAGGTAAATGCCGATTGGGTTAAACTGTAATTCATAATATCACTCGCAGCATGCGCAGCTAATAAACTGGTAACAATATGATGCAACGGTTGCTTTGGTGAAGTCACTAAACCGGATGCCATTGCCTTTTTATAACGCAGATAACTATCCTGCATTTTAATATTCATTAATAACCGCGTTTCAAAACACTGATAACAAGGCGGTGCCTTACTCGAAAATACAGGGCCAATAAATAGAAAGGGTCCATCGATCGCGATATTCATCCAAGGTATATTCAAATCAAAACATATTTTATTGAGATACTCGCAATGTGCTGGATTTACCGTGGGTTGCGTGAAAACCACTAATGAATTACGCCATGATTCGAACCGCATTAATAACTTTTCGTACTCCAACCCATTATGAAAAGCCGTTTCATCCATCGTATTCAGGTAGGCATATAACTCGCTATCGGAATAGGTAAGCTGGATGGTCTCGCAGGATTTTTCTTTTGAAAAAATACGCTCAATCTCGACAGATATCTCATTATGCCCCACCAAGACCACTGGCAGCTGTTGAGCTTGCTCATTGTCATAGCGATTAATGGTCTTATCAAAGTGCGATAAATACAGCTGCAGCGCACTGCTGGGCTCGTATTCGACGATATCAAGTGACTCTAACGTAGAAACTACGTCATCTACGGTAGCGACATTACACTCTAGTTTTTCAGCAATTTCATTGGTCGAATATTCGCCTGTCAGCAACTGAATCATGGATAACAAGTTACTACCTTCATCATCGTCATTCAATACATGCGATGTAGCACTCCAAGCACCACTGCGTAACTCCACACAACTTGCACTGTGTGCAATAACGGAATAAAAAGATTTAATTCTAGGATTTGACATATCAGCTCTCAATAAATTTATGTAGCTAGCACTTGCCAACTATCACTGCATGCAGAAACGTTTGAAAATTACCATCTAACTGAAGCACATCATTGACTTCATTTTCAAAAAAACCACCGCAGTCTAAACTTCCTAACTGTAACGCTGCAGACACTAAATGAATGTTTTGTGATATCGCACCACATTCGTGCAATAAGTAACGCATGCCTCTGCAGCCATACTTTCGCATGCTACGCCAAGGTTGTGCGGTTAATAAAAAAATAACACTGGCATTGCTTATAGACGCGCTATCACTCGACTTACCGTACGTATTCAATAGTTGCCGACTGGTTGCCTCATCAGCGAAAATACTCAGCTGATCACGTACCGAGTGATACTTATAAATGCCAGGCGCTAAGCCATCCACACTATCTACATAACAATACAAGCCAATAGGATACGTGCTGCCAGCACTGGCTACCGTACGCGTGTGAACAATGGCGCGCGCCTCACCATCATCCAGGCTGACGTTTAAATGATCTGTCACTCCCACAGCAGCTCGCACTATTGCCGCAAAACTGGCAAGGTCAATGCTGCCCTGAATAAAGTTTCTGGTACTACGGCGATTGTGCAGTGCGCTACTCATCGAACCATCTAATGGTGCGCTACTGGGGAGATCAATAGCATTAGTAGCATCGATATCATCGTTACCTGATAACGACAGCATGGCAACACCGGCATCTTCTAGATACATGTCGATAGAACTGCGCGCCTCATCATCATCACGACGACAACGCGAACGTAATAAAAAATCTTCAGCGATGCGTGTTTTAATATTTTTTTGATCGTGATGAGCCGCATGCGTAGTAAAGCCACTGGTCATCGAAGTAATTTTACACTGATAACTATTACCCCAAACAGCAGCATTTACAAGGGTGCCAGTCAGTGAGCCTTTTTTGTTCGTCATACTAATTGATCCTTTGTAGATATCAGGCGCTAATCAAATAGCCACCTGATACCTGTTATCACTTAACGTATTGTAGGCGTGCTTACTTGTTCGTCGTCTTTGGCAGTTTCTTCACGACTTGTACAACAAGAGTGCCCACCAAAAGTTGGAGCATTACCTTCTTTCTTCCACAAAGACCCTGGTAAGTGACTTACAGCAGCCCTATCTTCTGTTTTAGTTTTAATTTTCATGATACTTCCATTAATAAATTAATAAATCAGCAGTTAATCTCATTTAATTTAAATGTTCATAAATACTGGTAAACCGGTAATACAATACCGCAAAAAATGCTAATGTCAATCACTAGAGGCTCAGCATACCCAGAACTTTTTTGACAAAAACTTAACGCTTCAGTGCTTTTACCTTTATGGTACTCGGCAAATAACGAACAACTTTGATCGTAAACACGACCATCCATAACAGGGGTCCTAGCCAGACAGCGACGAAAACAGGGAATCAGCCACTTTGGGTGGGATATAACTCGCCTCTTCAAGCCCTGATGCGCCTATGTTGGCTTTGTCGCAAAAATATGAGTAATCGAAATTAAAGATCCTCTGGGCGCACTTA
>JARGPC010000004.1 GCA_029212885.1 Coxiellaceae bacterium | reverse complement strand
GGTACAACAGGACTCATAATCCTTTGGTCCTAGGTTCAAGTCCTAGTGGGCCCACTTCATTCGCTTCGCTCTTTACGTTCCTTTATATGATCGCTTGTCGAACCAAGCTCTAAAGCAAAACTACCGCAATAACTTTTCACTCAATTCCGCTTCAATTTCCTCAACTGTCGGAAACTTTAACTGTATATCATTTGGAAGGGATTTAGCTAGATCATATTGCGATATACCAATAGGTCCTTTAATGTTTCGTAATGCATATTCAGAAACTATTTTACTTTTTGATTGGCAAAGCAACATTCCAATCGTTTGGTTATCATTCTCTTTACGCATAAGGTCATCCACAGCTGCAAGATAAAATCCCAGCTGACCCGTATGCTCAGGCTTAAATTTTGCTGCTTTTAGCTCAACCACCACATAGGCCCGAAGCTCTAAATGATAGAATAATAAATCTATAAAAAATTCTTCATCATCAATCGTAATAAGCACTTGTGATCGAACAAAAGCAAAACCTTTGCCAAGCTCAAGCAAAAAATCACGAACATGAGTAATCAATGCTTTTTCAATAGCACGCTCATGAGCCTTGCCTTCTATTGTCGGAAAATCAAAATTATAAGGATCTTTTAAAATTCCCTTCGCTAATTGTGACTGCGTAGCAGAAAGTTGTTCATCAAAATTACTGATTTTAATACCATCTTGAGCCTGCCTTTCATACAAGCCGCTCTTAATCTGCATTTCCATAACAGATCTTGACCAGCCATTTTGAATCACCTGCTTAGCATACCACTCCCTTACCATTTTACTTTCAATAAGCTGCATTAATCTAACAATATGCCCCCACGGTATTTGCGAAACAGCTTGTTTCGCAAATATCAACTTGGGATAGGCGATATAAAATTTGCGCATATTTTCAAGATTTCGCTTAGAAAAACCCTGCATACCAGGAGCCGTATTTCGCATATCATTGGATAACTGCATTAAGAATTTGCTGCCCCATTGATGCACTTTTTGCTTTTCTACAATATCTGCCCCTAATTGAGCAATATTGGGCAAGGTTTTATTGCCCAATTAGGTACAAAATAGCCAACAGTAAAGATAAAATCAATAAGTTAGAGATGGCTGGATACGGCTGATATCCGCGATAACTACCCTTATCAAGGTTATAAATCTGGAACTCAGGATTGAAGACAGAATAATAAAGCAGAGGATAAGGTGAGAATCGGAATTCACTTCATGCAAGCAGAATCATGAGACGTGACCCTCAACTGCTCTGCATGTAGCCAAAAACTCTTTTAGTGCCCCTGCCAGTTTGCCATGTTGCTGATACGAAAGAAACGCCGCTTGATCACAAGCAAGCCTTAACCGATATTGAGCCAGCGCTCCATACATCAGCCATACCCGATTAACTAACTCCAACGCCTCTAATAAACGCGGCATCGTCTCAAACTTTTCAAATGGCTTAAGCCCCGCCACTAACAATTGCTTATAGGCCTCATCATCACTGGTTAAACCATGATGTTTTCTAGCTTGCCATAAACAACCGTTTAATGAAAAAAACGGATGTGCAATAACAATCTCACCTAAATCTATAAAAGTGATAGCATGCGTACTTTCGTTAACAAGAATATTATTATCATGAAAATCACACTGCACCAATGTTGGCTGAATTGCATAGCTTGATAGCTTATCGCATAAAGCTGAAACTGTTGGCAGTAGCTTTTGCAAATCCGTTATCTCATTTTCCGCAAGACCATCCGCTATCAATATGTCATTTTGGCATAGTAACTGCGCATATAAATCTATCAGCTTATCCAGCCGCCAATCAGGCACGCCAATATCTAAGAAAATCTTTGCATGATCAGCAACAGCTAATTGCACTTCGGCAAACTGATTGATAGCCTTACAAAACAAATCCACATCAAATGTATTTTTTAGCAATGATCTTAATGCAACACCTGCATCCTTCATTAAAAAGCAATGCAGTTGATCATTGGGCGCGAGGACTACAGGAACAGGCGCATCAAATTGATCATGTAATATTTTAGTAATCTCAGCCTCTAATGATAACTGCTCAGGCATTTGTTTTAAATAAACCAAACCATCATTGGTTTTAAATCGAACCACATAAGACCATGGCGTTTGTTGAACAATTTCTGGGGTTTTATTTTTTAACACATAACCAAGAGACAAAAGCTGTTCATAGCCCCATTGATCAATCGATAAATTAGTTTTAGTTTGTTTATTCATATCTTTAACACAAAATATCTTGCAATCGCTCAGTCAAATATAAAGGCAAATGGTAAACTGTCTGATTTTTATTCTGGTGCGGCGTGTTAGCAGATAAAATCATACTATCTGTCGGTGCATATTTATCAATATATTTTTTTAAACTCTTAGCCCGGGTTACCGTACCTGCTTTCACTTCAATAGGCACAATTTCACCCTTATATTGCATTAAAAACTCAACTTCAGAACGCTCTTCTTGCCAGCTGTATAACCCCGTAGTCATAACAGCCGCTAGTTGTTGAGCAACAAAATTCTCTGCAAAATAACCCTTATAAGTACCATAGTCATATTGTAAAATCGTGCTAGGATCCATGTCATTCATCGCACCCAGCAGCCCAACATCAAACATCATTAATTTAAATATATTTTCTTTACAATAAGCTTTTATAGGCTGTTCATATGCACCCACTATAGGTATACGCAATACTAGCTCAGCCGCTTGCAACCAATCTATAACGTTCACTATTTCACGATAACGACTAATAGTTGAAACAATACCCTTAAAACGAAAACGATTAGTGCTAACATCGTAGTTACTCGCTAACTGCATTGGCACAGCTCGCCAAGTACGATCAATATGCATCGCATTTACCTTACCAGCGTGCTTAGCAATATCCGCATAATAGGCTTTAATCAGCTCTTGTTGCTTAATTCGCACTTGCTGCATTGCATCGTATAACTGATCTTTTAACTCAGCAAACAATACCACCACCTCTGGTAAGCCACCGGTAATAAAATAATATTTTAATAACTGCCACAACCGCTGATGTTTTAGCTCTGATATATCTTCAATTGATAGGTATGACTGAATAAAATCAGCTGACATCTGCTCGCCAATTCCTGCTAAAAACTCGGAAAAAGTCAACGGGTATAAATGCAACATATCAACCTTGCCTACAGGGTAAGACACCTCATTGAGATGTAAGCCTAATAAAGACCCTGCGCTGCATAATGCAAGCTGAGGCATATCTTCACAAAAATACTTCAAACTGGTAATTGCTTTTGGACAAGCCTGTATTTCATCAAATATCACTAAATCATTATCAATATCTATTTGTGTTTTTAATTCAAAACTAAGTTCACTAATAATGCGCTGTGGATCAAGATCCTGCTCAAACAGCACATGCAGCGCAGTTTGCTTTTCAAAATTGACAATGTGATAACGGCCAAATTGCTCAGCACCAAATTGGGTTAACAAATGCGTTTTTCCGGTCTGACGAACACCACGCAATATAAGAGGCTTGCGTTTCGCATGAGCCTTCCAAGCTATCAATTGTTTCATTAAATGGCGTTTCATCCCACAACTGTAGCCAACAATGCCACTTTTTACAAGTAAAAAACGGGTAAATTACCCACTTTTTACAAGTAAAAAACGGGTAAATCACCCACTTTTTACAAGTTTGTTTTTTGATCAATCATTCGCGTCATCAATATTTAAGCTTTCCTTAAGATAAAAAAGTCAATATCTAGAAGAATAGGTATTTTTTAACTACATGTTTATAGTGGATTTTATCAACATTCGATTGACAGCAAGAATACCCCCTGTATCATAAAGTTGTCGATTTTACTGGGGAGTAATGAGCACGATGCCAATGCAACTTGAAACCTCCAACTTTATGCTTGATGCCATGCTATTTGTCACCGTTCTCGATTGCAGCAGCTTTACCGCCGCCGGCGAAAGACTCGGCATTTCCAAGTCGATTGTGAGCAAGCGCATTCGACGCCTAGAAGGCCAATTAAAACTTCAACTACTCCACCGCAGCACACGCAAACTTGCACCCACCGAAGCTGGCAGCAATCTCTATAACGAATTTACACACCTGCGCACCAAAATCAACAACATCCAATCAGGCATCTCCGAACACCAAGAACAACCACGCGGCACCTTACGCGTTCATAGCCCGGTCAGTTTTGGCATTATTCAATTAGCTCCTGCTATTAAATTATTTTGTGAAAAATACCCCGAGATTAAAATTGAAATGTTTCTTGGCAAACAATTCGATAACGTTATCGAACAACGCATGGATTTATCTATTCATATCGGCCCAATTAAAGACTCCAATTTATATGCCAAACGTTTAATGGAAAGCAAACTCGTTGCCTGTGCCAGCCCAGAATATTTAGAAAAGCATGGCTACCCAAAAACACCCGAAGAATTATTACAACATAACTGTTTACGCTACCATCACCCCACCATAGGTAATGAATGGTATTTTAAACAAAATCACACCGCCACACCGATTAAAATTAATGGCAACTTTTCAGCAAGTAGCGCTAACACACTAGAAGCCGCTGCACTCGCCGGACAAGGCATTACCTTACTGCCCAATTACGTTATCGAGAAAAAAGTCAAACAAGGTCGCCTATTACGCTTACTGCAAGGCTATTGCGCTAGCCATGTCGATATCTTCGCTGTATACAGTGAACGTGACAATATGCCACCAAAACAACGCGCCTTACTGGACTTTCTCAGCCAACACTTCGCGTAAATCCCGCAAATCATACTATATTATTGAAGGATGTGGTTATGAACGAACGGCAGCGAGCAACATCAAATGAAAGTAACGGAATACATTACCTACGATGCTCTAGGGCTAGCTCAGTTAATTAAACAAAAGCAAATCAAAGCACATGAACCACTCGAATGCGCCATACAACTAACCGATACCTATAACCCACAACTCAATGCCGTCGTTGCAACTTACTATGAAAAAGCCCACCAACAACTGGAAAAATTTGATCCCAACTCACCACTCTACGGCGTCCCTAGCTTAGTTAAAGATTTATATTTTTCAATTAAAGGTACGCGTGAAACTAACGGTTCACAATTCTTTTCCAACAACACATCACGTCACAGCTGCGAATATGTTTTGCGCATGATGGCTGCAGGTACATTGATATTCGGCAAAACCAACACCGCTGAATTAGGCTTATCATTTTCATGCGAACCCAAACTATTCGGCGCTTGCCATAACCCATGGAATCTTTCACTCACTTCTGGCGGCTCATCCGGCGGATCAGCCTCTGCAGTTGCCGCCCGTATCGTACCATTCGCCGCCGGCAATGATAGCGGAGGCTCACTGCGCACACCCGCGGCTTGTTGTGGATTATTCGGCTTAAAACCCACTCGCGGCAGCACACCTCACAACCCTAACCAAGCAGAAATGTGGTCAGGCTTACTCACCAATCATGTCGTCACACGCAGCGTGCGCGATTCAGCTGCGGTGCTTGATCTGATGCAAAACCCTTACAATGCATTACACCCCAGAAAAGAAAACCCATATTCAGAATCTAATGTAATGAAAAACAAGCAACCATTAAAAATCGCCTTATTAACGGGGGTATTTCCCCAAGTAGATATTGCAGAACCTTGCCAACGCGCCGTTGATTTAGCTACAGTAATGACTCATCAATTGGGCCATCACATTGAACCCGTTCGCTTATCTATTGATATCGAAAAAATAGACCAAGCAGTTTTTACCATTATCGCTGCCAACACACTGAAATTATTACGCCAACAACAATCACGTTGTGGCCGCCAACATAATGCCAAAGATATTGAGCCCATTACTAACTACTTTGCCGAACAAGGTCATCGCTTCAGCACTGCCGATATGCAAGCGGCAAAACATATTATTCACACACACGTGAATCCCATTAATCAACTACTGCAACACTACGATGTATTACTCACCCCCGCACTAGCCCAACCGCCACTCACCATCGGTAGCTTAAGCCACACCGATGAACTCAAACAATTCATGAAAAAATGCATGCAGTTTTCTCCCTTCACTAGCTTATTCAACCAAACCGGACAACCCGCAATGACACTGCCCGTGTTATTCGATAACGAAGACCAACCACCCGTCAGTGTGCAGTTTGCTGCACGTCACCTCGATGAAGCCACTCTGTTTAGGCTTGCTTATCAGTTCGAACAAGCCAATCCCTGGCAGCAACATTTGCCTACTTTTGTACAGAAATTCTAGTTAATACATAATTTCTATACTTCCATTGCATTTAACGCTATGCTGGCAGCTTATATTGACAGTGGGAGTCAACATTATGAATGCATCATTGGAAACAAAACAGCCCAAAGGCATGTTAACCATTTGCTTGTTACAGCTTTTAGGCATGGTCGGTTTTATGATGTTTCTCGCCTTGCTCGTCCTATATGTCACCAAACAATTACACTTTAGTGATAAAAGCGCCTATGCGATTTCAGGTGCATTTAACGCGCTTGTGTTTATTACCTCAGTGCCTGGCGGTTATATTGCTGAACGTTTTTTAGGCTATTTCAAAGCAGCGTTTATCAGTATTATCATGTGCGCCCTAGGCGCGTTTATTGTCGCCATACCTAGCCCACTTACACTTTATATAGGCCTCAGCTTATTTATCATGGGCACCGGCATGATGGTGCCCTGCCTATTTGTCATGCTTGGCCACCTCTATCCGGAAGATCACACCCGCCGCGAGACAGGCTTCGTATTGGCCTATGTCAGCATGAATGCTGGTGGCTTTATTTCCTCATCCATATCCGGCTCGCTATCGATACACTACAGTTACTCAGTGGCTTTTCTTTTAGGCGCAGTTGCTTCAGTTATTATGTTGCCCGTGCTAATGCACCACAGAAAATACCTAAAAGATTCCGAACCCTTTAGTCGATCACAACAAATCGGCGGCATCGTACTTACCATTGGCGCTACGATTGGTGCAGGCTTGATCGTAAAATTTGCCCAAGTCGCTAACTCACTCATGATTATCATGGGCGCTCTTGCACTATTATATACCGTTAAACTCAGCTTTAATCATCACGGCCATGCTAGAAAAAAATTGTGGGTATTCTTGTTATTAACCACTATGTCTATTATATTTTGGACTTTGTATTCTTTATCACCCTCACTCCTGACACTGTTTACTGAAAGAAATATCGACCGGCATGTGCTTGGCTGGTTAATACCAACTGCTAACTTAAGCTGCCTTAATCCATTTTTTATTGTCACCATGGGCCCATTGATGTCGCTGCTCTGGCAAAAACTCAAAACATCCAAAGGCATCGACATAAGCACACCCGCTAAATTTGGTTGGGGCTTAATATTAATGGGCGTTGGCTATTTAGTATTAAGCGTTGGCACACAATACGCTAACGCTCTCGGCTATGTTGCACTCGCCTGGTTAGTACTGAGTTATTTCTTCCAAACCTTAGGAGAGATATTCGTCGGCCCTATCGGTTATGCCATGGTCGGTGAATTAGTACCAGCAGACCAAGAAGGCTTAATGATGGGTATTTGGCAATTAGCCGCCGGTATCGCTGGCGCATTATCCGACTGGTGTGCCGAGTTCACTCAAACCAATAACCATATCATCAAACCGATCGCCACCAACCCCAGTTATATCCATGCCTTCACTTTGTATGGCAGCATCACCGTGCTCATTGGCTTAATCGCGTTTATTATCACACCAAAACTTAAAGGCTTAATTAGCGGTGATAATAGCGACGAGGACGATGCCACAGCAAATTTGCCCTTGTCATTAAGCACTTAAATCCGCCTTACACTAGCCAACATTTATATTAATAAGTAGAAATAAAAAATAAGCGTTTGTGCAATACTTGCTCATATGTGATGATCTATTCAATAAATATTAAAGAATAGAGATAAATAATATGCGACGTAAGAATACGACTGGACAGCCTAAAGGCGATATATTTTCACCATTATTAACTGAAAATTCTTCTAAAGCAGAACCCAACACCACACCAATAAACCCTGCCCAAGTTGCACTTAATCAACTAAATGCTAAAAAATGCAGCCGAGCTACCCGTATTGGCTGGGCCGTATTATGCTGTATCCCAACCTGTGGTGGATCTATTGGAGGGTTTAGATATGATGATCAAGGCGAACCAATCCCCCCCCAACAACGAGCCTGCTCTTTATTGCCAAGCTGTTTATCACCCAACGAAAATCAAAAACTTGAACAACTTCGGGTTGAGCTAACCACCATTGAACAAAAACACAATACGGGTAACTATTGTGATAGCGACGCTAAACAAGAAACAGTGGAAGCTATTAAAAAACTTAAAGATAATGTAGGCGAAGAATATAAAACAGCTTGCGAAATCGCACTGCAAAAATTAGAACAACAAGATTCGACCCTAAACACTCTCAGTGAAGTCACATATGCCATTACAGGTGCACCAAAACAATAAGCTATCGGTATGCAAGCGTACATTAAAGAAAACAACATTTTTATCAATAGATAGAAATAAAAAATAAGCGTTTTTCTAAACCCTTCGAATAGCCTAAAATAAGCTGATATAAATTACATACAGGTAGATTAATATGCGTAATACAGGTCAAAGTAAAACAGGAATATTCCCCGCAATAACAGAAAATAAACCTTCTGAACCTTTACTTTCGAAAGCAAAAAAAAATCCAGCTCAATTAGTGCTTGATGAATTATGTCAAGAGGAGGTGTCCAGGAGCTGCGGGTTTACGTGGAGCATACTTTGCTGCTTGCCTAGCTTTGGCGGCAGTATTGGTTGCTGGGATTGCGAGGATAGGCCTTACAGTCACGCGTTAGCCACTAGAGAAGAAAGTTGCTGCTCTATCTGGCCCGGCTGCCTATCTTTAAAAGCAGAAACTGACCTCAAGTCTTTAAAAAGTGTACTAGAAGCCATCTCTGCTGATTACAAAGCTAATGCCGTTGATTTCACAAACGCATACCAACAAACCAAGGAGACCGTAAATAAGCACAGAGAGGGTATCGGTAAATATTACACGACTTGCTTTGGGCGTATCGATGTAAAGCTTGCGGGCATACAGAATGCCGTTGAATCGATCGAAAACTATCATAGCGCTATAGAGGAAAAACCCGCTTCGGTTTCACCCAATTAATATTCAGCAAAATGCTGGAAACCGATTATTCGGTATCCAGCATTTGATAAATACCGGAAAAATCCAAGTCACCGCCACCGTTTTCAACAAATTTTTCATACATGCGCGTGGCGGCTTTCGATAAAGGGGTCGCCGCTTCTGCATGCTTTGCTGCGGCTTGACTCAAATGCATATCCTTTAACATCATGCTGCCACTAAAGCCAGCTTTATAATCATTACTCGATGGCACATTCGGCAACACACCGGGGGCCGGACAATAGGTCGTCATCGACCAACATTGCGCACTGGCTGTTGATGAAATATCAAATAAAGTTTTGGCATCTAAGCCCAAACTTTCACCCAATATAAAACCTTCAGATACAGCAATCATCGATGCGCCTAAAATCATGTTATTGCATATCTTAGCCACTTGACCATTACCCGCTTGACCCGCATGAATAATGTTTTTACCCATGGCTTCGAATAATGGTTTTGCCTCTTCAAATACTGACTCATCACCACCGGCCATAAAGGTTAATGTCGCCGCCTGCGCTCCTAACACACCGCCCGATACCGGCGCATCTAACATATCAAGCCCCGCATCTTTTGCTTTGTTATGCACTTCACGCGAAGACTCCACATCAATTGTCGAGCAGTCTAAATACATGCTGCCTTTTTTAATGTGATTAAAAAGACTATCATCACCAAAACAAACTGACTTCACTTGATCACCGGTTTGTAACATCGTAATGGCTATATCAACTTGATCAGCAAGTTCTGCAACTGATGCAGCGGCTTTTGCACCTTGCGACACCAAAGCTTTAACCGGCGCTTCTGCTAAATCAAATACCACTAAGTCATGGCCGGCTTTAATTAAATTCTCTGCCATGGGTTGACCCATATGGCCTAAACCTATAAATCCTATTATTGCCATTTTTTGTATCCTTATTGTCTGATCATATCTAGTTTTACGCTGAATAACTGTGTCATCAAGGCGCACAGCGTACCTCTTTTACTTCATGGCTCGCTTCATTCCATTCCGCTGCGCTTTACTTCCGTAAAAGAGGTACCCTATACACCTTGATACCATCACCCAGCTTAATCAAAACTACCGTAATACTTTGTCATTCCTGCGTTGCTTTGTCATTCCTGGCTTGACCAGGAATCCATATATGATCCTGGATCCCGGATCAAGTCCGGGATGACAAGCTCTCATCCAGGATGACAATACATCAATGCGCTGGCATTACCATTGCCGATTCGTTCATCGTGCCTTCAGGCCACTTAATCGTAACCGATTTCGCCTTGGTATAAAACTGCAATGCTTCACCACCGTGAATACGCAAATCACCAAATACCGAGCGCTTCCAACCACCAAAGCTGTGATACGCAATCGGCACAGGAATTGGCACATTAATGCCTACCATACCAACCTGAACTTGCTTAGCAAACGCACGTGCAGTACCACCATCACAAGTAAACACAGCCGTACCATTGCCATACTCATGATCGTTAATTAATTGCAACGCCGTTTCAAAATCATCAACACGCACCACACATAATACCGGACCAAAAATTTCTTCTTTATATATGCGCATATCCGACTTCACATTATCGAATATACACGGCCCCATAAAATAACCATCTTCATGTCCTGGCACAGTTAAATCACTGCCATCATAAGCTAATGTCGCGCCTTCTTTTTGCCCTAACTCAACATAAGACAATACGCGTTCTCTATGTTCTGCAGTAATCAACGGACCCATTTCAACATCCTGCTGATCCCACGGGCCCACTTTCATATTTTTTAACATTGGCTTTAGTTTTTCAACTAACGCATCAGCAATATCATCACCCACTGCAACCACAACCGGTAATGCCATACAACGCTCACCCGCCGCACCAAACGCTGCGCCATAAATACAATTCACCGCTAAATCTAAATCCGCATCCGGCATTAAGATCGCATGATTCTTAGCACCACCAAACGCTTGCGCACGTTTATTATTTTGAATCGCGGTTTTATAAATATATTCCGCGACCGGTGTTGAACCAACACATACCATGGTTTTTACATCTGGATGATTCAACAATACATCCACTGCATTCTTATCACCATTTACCACATTAAATACACCATCAGGCAAACCCGCTTGCTTCCATAATTCAGCTAACATCATTGGTGTTGATGGATCTTTTTCTGATGGCTTTAATACAAAAGTATTACCTGTTGCAATCGCAGCCGTTGATTGCCAAATTGAAATCATAATCGGAAAGTTAAATGGCGTCACACCACCACAAACGCCCAATGCTTGACGCACGGTATAACAGTCCATGCCACCAGCGACATCTTCTGAGAATGTGCCGCGCATTAAAGCCGGCGTACCGCAAAGAAATTCGACCACCTCAATACCGCGCATCACTTCGCCTTTGGCATCAGCAAATACTTTGCCATGCTCTTCACTCAGCTTTGATGCTAACGCATCCATATTATCTTCTAACAATGCTTTAAATTTAAATAAAACACGTGAACGTTTTAATGGTGTTTGTGCTGACCAAGTTTCAAAGGCCTTTTTAGCATCCGCTACCGCTAGATTAACATCACCCTCACTCGCCATTACTACAGTTGCCACCACTTTACCAGTCGCTGGGTTATGCACATCCAAAGTCTCTTTGCCACTACCCGCGACTACTTTGCCGTTAATAAAGTGTTCTATTTTATTCGTCATCTCTTTCCCTTTTTTATAACTTTACTCTGTTATTCCTGCGAAGCTTTGTCATTCCTGCGAAGCTTTGTCATTCCTGCGAAAGCAGGAATCCGTTTATTATATGGATCCCGGCTCGGAGGCCGGGATGACAGTCTCAGTCCAGGATGACAACTTCCTGGATCCCGGCTCGGGGGCCGGGATGACGACACAACAACTAAGCAGACATCTCATCATAAGCGTCAACGGCTTCCGCTGCATACATCAATGAAGGTCCACCACCCATGTAAATAGCCAAACCTAAAGTATCCATTAGTTCTTCACGTGACGCGCCATGCTTAATACATGCAGCCGTGTGAAATGCGATGCACCCTTGACAGTGATTAGCCACCGCTAATGCCAACTCAATAAGTTCTTTAGTTTTTTGATCCAACGCACCCGCCGTACCAACCGCTGCCGATAAACCACCAAAGGCCTTCATAACTTCAGGCATTGATTTGTGCATTTTACCGAGGGTTTGTGTGCGTTCTTGCATCAGTGCTTTATAAGATGTCGACACGTTGTGCTCCTTAATAGATGATTAAAATTGAAACTGGATTATGCTCGATATTGACACGCTTTACAAACCATGCAATAGTGCATCCTATGAACAACAAATCAACACAATTACATCTCCACCATCTGCATATATAGCCTTTGTGCTAGGCGGCCTATCGTCTTGTCATAAAGGCATTCCCATTTCCACTTTTAATTCATAAAACAGACCTTATAATGGGTTACCTCATTTGGAGAATTATATGTACAGCTCTGGTTCACGCAAAAAAGTCCTCAGCGTATTTGGCTTAGCGATGATCAATGTCATTGCTATCGACAGCTTACGCAACTTACCGATCAACGCCGAATACGGCTTATCCATCATCGCGTTTTACATTATCGGCACCCTGCTCTTTTTTATCCCTTGCATTCTCGTCACCGCAGAAATGGCCACCCATATCCCTCAGACCGGCGGTAGTTATGTATGGGTACGCAAAGCTTTTGGTCCGCGTATTGCCTTTATGAATACCTGGCTGCAATGGATTTATAATGTAGTTTGGTTTCCCACCATCCTATCGTTTATCGCTGCCAGCGTGAGTTATTTAATTGATCCAAACCTAGTCAATAACAAAAAATTTATGCTCAGCATGATTATTGGTATGTTTTTACTGGCTACTTTTGTTAATTGCCTAGGCATGCGTCTCGCTAGCTGGATCAGCACCTTTGGTGCTTTAATTGGCACTATCATCCCAATGGCACTTATTATTGTATTAGGCGCTTGCTGGATCAGCATGGGCAAACCAACGGCAATTAACTTTAACCACGCCACCTTATTTCCAAAAATTACACACATTAATGACTTAGCATTTTTAGTGGTGATCTTCTTTAGCTTAATTGGTATCGAGATGTCTGCCGTTCACGCGGGTGACGTTAAAAACCCAGCTACAGACTACCCACGCGCCTTATGGATTTCAGGTTTGTTTATTGTTATATCAATGATTTTGTCCTCAGTGGCTGTAGCTATTATTCTGCCGCGCTCATCAATCAACATCGTCAGCGGCTTAAATCAAGCATTTGATCAATTCTTAACGAATTTCGGCTTACATGCCTGGATGCCTGTGGCTGTACTGACTATCATTATTGGCGGCTTTGCGGGTATGGCCGCCTGGGTGCTTGGCCCTACCAAGGCGCTCATGGTGGCTGCTAAAGACGGTTGTGCCCCAGAGTTCTTTACCAAAACTAATCGTTTTGGCTCGCCTGTCGGCGTATTAATTGCGCAGGCAGTCATAGTGATCATACTTTGCGGTATCTTCTTATTATTTAAAACAGTTAGCGCATCCTACTGGGTATTAAGTGACCTAACCGCGCAATTGGCTCTGATTTATTACATTTTATTGTTCGCTTCAGCGATAAAGTTACGCAGTATAACGGACAAAGTGACAGGCGCCTTCAGAATACCTGGTGGTAAACTAGGCATCATCATCGTTTGTGTCGTTGGCATTACTACCTGCTTAGTCGCAATTGCACTTGGCTTTCTACCTCCAACTGACGTCAAAATAGACAATACAGTCACTTATGAGTTGAGCTTAGCTATTGGGATTATTATTTTTACAATTGCACCGTTAATAATTTTTCAATTAAGCAAGAACATCAAAAAACTGGATGCAATGTGAGAGATTGTCCATTGTGTAGACGGCTAACAACTCTATAGAATAGCCCTGATAGCAAAGTCTCGTTTCGTGCACAAGGACTGTGCCGACAACCTAAGAGGTGATGTCACCCCCCAAGGTACAGAATTCGGAGGTTGAGCAGAGATTCCACGGAGAGGCCAGGACTGCCCATAGGAATACGCGTGACCTTGCTATCACCAACTTCCCCCACTCCATCGCTGATATATCCTACTGAGTTTTTAATGAAACCACGTCGCAATATAGGTTTGTGCAGGCTAGGTGTTACCTCACTACAGGCTTTCGCATACGTGCGACATAATCGTAACATTTTAGCTTTTCGATTTGATAACCCAGTTCATGCAAAAATGCCTCAATACCTGCATTGCTATTAGGCTGCCGCAACCAGCGGTAGTTATAACCAGGTTTATGTTCAAATATGATGACAGGATGATCGCGTTTAATTAATGCTTCTGCACCTTTTAGCACCTCAAGCTCATACCCTTCCACATCCAGCTTAATTACTGACACTTCATCAAGCTCAAAACTATCTATGCTGCGCATAGCTATAGCTTCAGTAGAGTCATCCGTATTAGTCACCACATGGCTACGCAACGTATCATCCACCATGTGACACATTTGATTTTGTTGCCCTAATGCCACATGGTGACACTGCAATTGGTGATCACTCAAATGGTGGTCAGCTTTGTTTTTTAACAACGCCTGAAAGCTAGCCTGCACTGGCTCAAAAGCAATCACCGCCCCATCAATGTGATGCGCCCATGAAATAGCATGAATCCCTACAAAAGCCCCCGCATCGATAATTCCAGTACCTGGTCGATAATAATCCAACCCGGCCTGATACACATGCTGCTCGTATCGTTTAGTCAAATGAAAATACAGCTTTTTATACCAGCGCCTTAAGTGAGACCGCGACCATATAAAACTAAACTCACCGCGATTGGCTAATTGTATAAGCCCCATTCTTTACTTCCTCTTATTGCCAGAGTAAATGGTTGCCAGCATAACCAAGCCCAAAGCTCATATCAACTTATGGCCTTCAAATATAATGAAGCCCTGCTGGATTATCTATCAAATTGATTTTTTCCGCCCGTGACAAACGCTTAATTAATGCTTCTATCTGCTTCGCTTCAGAGGCTGTTTCGAATTGCCATTGAGCCACCATCGCCTTTGGTGGAAAACTGCGTGTGTACTTACACTTCGGACTTCCCTGCTGGTGCTCACGGTAACGGCGATCAAGGTCCGTCGTGTAACCGGTGTAATATGTGCCGTTACTGCACTCTAATATATATACGAAATGTGACATGCAACCATGGTAAACCATATCACTATTTAACAAAACCTCATTATGCTGCAGTTGCACTCAGTATTCCCATGCATGCAGCTTAAAGATACCTTAACAAAACACTTACGTCTAACAATCGCACACCAAACCAATCTCCCTAAGCTATAATTTCATCACAAATAGTGATACACTCACCGCATATTTATATATAAATAAATCGAAGTATAAAAGCCAATAGGGGTATAAAGTGAAAAATGCAATCAAACAAAAACAATCCGCATTTACGCTGGTTGAATTAATCATCGTCATTGTTATTTTAGGAATTCTTTCTGCATTTGCGATTCCAAAATTCATTGACTATAAAAATGATGCTAGGCAAGCCGTCATCAACAGCATATCTGGCTCCCTACAATCAGCAATAAATATGATACACGCAAAAGCTATTTTAAAAGGCATCCAAAATCAAGCAAGCTCATCGGTAACACTAGGTGATGGCACAAGAGTAGAAACCGCTTATGGCTATCCTGCCGGGAATGCAAGAGGCCTTCCACAAACAATGAGTCAACATTTCCCTCGTGAAATTGTTTCTCATCCATCTGGTGGTAATTCATGGATGTTTACCAACTCTGATTCCAGCAATTGCTATGTGCGCTACAGTCAACCAACGCAAGGCAGTCCATATCGCTTGTTAACCCATGCGGACTGTGGATCGGGTAGCCAATAAAACAACAGTTACGTGCTCATCAGCAGTAACAATGTTTTCAGCTTCAATATAAACACCTGGCAACCCAGTAAGCCACGCCTGTGCTGTTATTTTAAAGTCCGCTAAACCACAAATCACTATAACACCACCTAATTACGCAGCTCATATTAAACGTTTAATTCTACGTTAATAAGAATCTAGTATAATAATATTTTGTATTGATATGTAGAGGGTATGTGATTGAAAAATAGAGCGTTTACACTAGTCGAGCTAATTACTGTTATTGTAATATTAGGTATCTTATCTGCATTTGCGATACCAAAATTTATTGATATTAAGCAGGATGCCAAGAGTTCTGTTGATAAAGCTATTTATTCCTCATATCAGTCAGCCGTCAATCTTGCACATGCCCTTTGGATAGCTAAAGGCAAACCTTCAGCAATCACGATGCAAAATGAAACCATCGCCATGACATCAACAGGCTGGCCTGGCACAACACATATGAGCTCATCAGATTGTCAAAATCTATTTCATCAACTGTTAAACACCAATGCAAAAACAACCACGTCATGGAATGAACATGATGAGAATACATTTGTCGCTTTGGGTGAAGGCACCAGTTACTGTCGCTATTGGGACTCAAGATCAGCAGGGGATGGTCAACACTCACTACTCTATAGAAACACCGATGGTCTTATTATACAAAGATTTTACACAGCCACCTTTTAATGGAGCCTATAGATCATCAACCAATGACAAAGGCTCTTGGTACTCATCCTCACCACTAGAAAGAACACTATAACCTGCTATATCTGCACATTGCGGCTGTGCCACTGCAGACACACGAACCTCACGGTACAACCACAACAAATGCTCAGTGCATTGCGCTGAAAAATTTGGTTTAATGGTTAGGATGGCATCTAGCTCATAGAGACAAGGAGTATCACTTGAGTCAAAACTTATTCGAAAAATCATTATTTACTAGTCGCTGGTTTCTAGCGCCCATCTATATTGGCTTAAGCATTGCATTGATCACCATTGGCGTAAAATTTTACCAAGAGCTCTACCATTTAATTATCTCAGTGGTCAACACCGAAGAGAGCACGCTGGTCTTGGTAGTCTTAGGCTTAATTGACTTAGCGCTCGTGGGCGGCTTATTAATTATGGTAATGCTCAGTGGCTATGAAAACTTCGTCTCCAAAATCGAGCCTGATAGTCATAGTCGCATGCCCCAATGGCTGGGCCGACTGGATGCTAACTCATTAAAACTGAAAGTAGCCGCCTCGATTGTTGCTATTTCATCTATCCACTTACTGCAAAAATTCATGAATGCTGAGCATATCAGTAATGACAAATTAATGTGGTACGTTCTTATTCACCTTACCTTTGTCGTCTCTGCCCTGCTAATGGGTGTACTCGATAAAATCACCAAACAAACTTAAGACAGAACTCCAATGAGGCATACTTTCTTCAACCCAACTAGCCCCTGCCAAATAACTACTATCGCCGGCCAGTTAATCAAACACACACCAGACGATCCGGAGTCTAATCATATCCGCGATAAAACCAAACGAATGATCAGTAACCCACGAGTCGAACCTGACGCATTACAAAACCAATTAATTGATTTACTGTATGTCAATTTTGATCTGCTGGGTATTACACCACCAACCAACAGTAATGACATCACACGATGCCTCGGGCAAATTGAAAGCATTACTACAACAACATCTCCAGGTAGACATGATGCGCTACTAAAAGTATTTGATTTAGTAAGCAAGTACTTATTCACAGAAAAAGAAACCACTATTCCCTCACCGCTCACAGCATAAACAAGTTGACAATAACATTGAGTATGCGTTAAATTACGCAGCAATTGGTGCCAGACCAACCAAAGGAGCAACATCATGAGATACAACTTCAACGCTTTAATGCCACCCAGTCGATAGCCTAGTCAGCGGTTATTTACAGTAGCCTTTGCTAGGCGAAATCAGAATTAAAGACATTGTTAACTGCGGATAACTGTATCTGCAGGAATTTATTTATCCTATAAAAAGGAGAGACCATCATGCGTCGCTTCAGATTTTTTGCGCGCCACTTTGCGCGTCGTGTTGCATTCCCTATTGCAATTGTTAGCAGCTGTGCCGAGGGTTTAACAGCCATTCCAGCATTAGCCGATCTCAGCTTTTGGATTTATCAATTGGTGCATCCACAAGCAACCGAATACCCAAACTCTGAAGAGTTTATAAAAGATCATTCGGGTATTTTGATTGTCATCTTAGCCATTGCTGTTTGCGGCATACTGACCGATTACAAACTCGAAGGAAAAAACTATGTGCAGCAAACATTGCAAGAAAATGCGGAGCCTGAATCAACAGAACAGCCAAGCAATTACTTGCCTATTGCTGATGCAGTGTAAGCACTTGTTGTTGAGCTATGGGCATCAAGGTGTATAGGGTGTCTATTTTACGGAAGTAAAGCGCAGCGGAGTGGAACGAAGCGAGCCATGAAGTAAAATAGATACGCTATGCGCCTTGATACGAAAACTCAACAAAAAAGCAATCCACCCCTAAGAATAGATTGCTTCGTCGTTATTGCTATTAAATATGGATCCCGGCTTGGGGGCCGGGATGACAGGTCGCCGTCATGCCAGCCTGCGAACCGGCATCCATTTAATACAAGATGTTGTTATCACCAAGCTCCTCAGCAGATACCCCCTCAATAGTAATGGTTTGATTGTTTAGTAAACTTAAATCAATCACCGCATCACCATTGGCGTTATTGTAAACGGGTACGTCATCAGCCGAAGTCCAAAACGAATGCAGATCAATGACATCTTCATTGGTATCAAAGTTTGAAACTACATCGTCGCTGCCCCATGCCCAAGTAAAGCTATAGACATCTTGCCCATCATCTACAACTGGATCAGGTGTTGGAGTTGGATCAACATTATCGTCAACAGGTGGCGCTGTCGATGAACCTAATGCCTGACCAATATCGCCTTGTACACCGCGAATATTGTCAGCACTTAATTCGTCTGCAGACACACCCAATAAAGTAATGGTTTGATTATTCATCATCGTCATATCAATCACCGCATCACCACCTGCATTATTAGCAATCGAAAACTCACTGTAATTGGTCCAGAATGCAGATAGATCCACTACATCTTGCGATGCATCAAAACCACTGATGTTGTCATGACTTCCCCAGCCCCAGGTGTAACTATGAACTTCAGCCGCACCGTTATCATCCGGAACCGGATCAGGTACTGGATCAGGTGTTGGGTCAGGAGCAGGCGTGTCATCCACAGGTGGTTGCGTATCTACCGGTGGTGCAGATGCACCCGGGTAAGTACCACCAACACCATGCAGATTGTTAGCCGATAAGTCATCGACCGACACCCCTTGCAACGTAATGGTTTGGCTATTTATATTGGAAAGATCAATCACTGCATCACCGTTGGCATTATCAGCCAATCCAATTGAACCGTAGTCGGTCCAAAACGCTTGCAAATCGATAACGTCTGTTGATGCATCAAAATCCGCTACCACTTCATCAGCACCCCAGTTCCAAGTGAAACTGTAAACACCATCTGCTCCTGGTTGCACAGGATCAGGTGTTGGTGTTGGATCAACTACAGGACCTGGGTCAGGTTCAGGAGTTGGATCCGGTGTCGGAGTGGGATCAGGATTATCATTGACCGGCGGTGTATTGTCTTGCCCAAACAATTCAGCAAAACCAATCGGGGCTTTAATAAAATGATACGGCTCCAATTGATCTAAGCTAACGCCTTCCAATATATAACGTTGATTATTGTTAAGCACATCAATCACCACCGAACCATTTTCCTCATACAACGCAAGGCTACTTAGATCAAAGGCATAATTCAGATCGATTAAATCATGTTGCGGGTTGTAATTTTCCAACACGGTATCACCACTATTATAATTCCAACCAATAGTAAGAAGACCTTGCACAAAATTAAGTCCCGACAACTCTGAAGCATCTACACCTTCTAAAATAATTTTTTGGTTATTCGCGAGATTGACTTGTGCATTACCATCGGCGTTATTAACAATATCTAAATCAGCATATTGCACGCCGCCCAATTTAGACATTGATACCGCATCCTTGTTGACATCAAAGTCTGTAATTACGTCAACACCATTGGCATTTGCGGTAACTTCGATTTTATCGTACCCTTCACCAGTAGTAATGGTATTCACACCTGCACCACCCGAGAAAGTTTCGTCATAGTCACTGCCAGACAGCGTATCATCGCTAGCTGTGCCAAAAGGGTTATCGTAACCACCAAAGCTATCCATATAAAATAAAATATTGGTGCCGTATTCATCGGAACTGGCTGAGTTATTCAATAGTAAATTTGCTACGCCACCAGGGCCTTGCAGATGCGCACTGGCCAATATACCAGACAGCGTCACTACAGCTGTTTCTTGCACACCAAATCGCGTGTATTCATAGGAAGTACCAATATAATCATCGAGGGTCTTACCCGCCTGCTCGAGACGAGTTTCGATCACTGTTGTATTCATCGCAAAGGCTTCGCGTATCGCAAGCTCTTGCGCTGTCGACATAAAATCTTCTTTGCTATTAACACCATTCTTACCAGTCCATGTACCCTGCCACTCGTTAGTCGCAGTAGAACCATAGAAACCGTTAGGTCCTGGCGTGTAATAACCGAGGTCAATTAACAGCGGCTCCCCAAATTGATACTTTCCTAAGAATCCCAACGTATTGTGTACGTGGTACTGCAGGGAAGATAAGTCTTCAGGGTTTGAAAAATCTACGGTAGAACGATCTACATTACCCTTACTCGGATCGAATACCATCAACCAATCAAGGTCATTCGGACCAAAAGATTTAGTTGTGTCGATGCCCGATTCGAAAGCACCGAGTGCTTCAAGAAAAGCTGAAAAATCATTACTGGCCATTGGTCTAACTCCCGTACTATTCGTACTATGTTTACCAATTCGCCAAGCCTGCCAGTATTATAGTACAGATATCTCATTTTTCACATTAATTGTGTTTTTTATCATACTGTTTTAACACAATATAATCATCTTGTTGTGCCCACCTCATGATACCGTTATGATAACCACTGGCCACACAATCAAGAAAAGGGACCCGCTTGAGAGCTTTCTTTCACGCCTCGCTCATATCATTTGCAGCCTGCCTGACCCTGCCTCAAATTGGTATTGCAGCCCCTGATTTACGCACCGTACTAATAAGTGCCATCCACCAAAATCCTGGTTACCAACAAGACATCGCTGAATTCCATGTCATCGCTGAAAACGTGCCGCAACGACGGTCAGTATTGTTACCGCAATTAGATTCGATTGCTGAGTTTGCCCGTGAACGTGAAGCACGCAGCAATGATGGCCATGGCTGGATATCAACTAACAACCTAGGTCTCGATTTAAACCAAACCATCTGGGATGCCAATGCATTAAAAGAATTAGACGTCGCCAAGCTCGCCACACGTGCCGCCGCCTATAACTTGCTGGCCCAACAACAAGAGTTGATTATTGAAGTCGCCAATGCCTATCTGCAAATATTACAAGCGCAAGATTTAGTCGGCTACACGCAACAACAATATAAATTCAGCATGGAACAAGTTGAAGCCTCGCGGGTAAAGCTCAAACACGGTGAAGCGACGATTACTGAATTCGAGCAATCAGACGGTCGTGTGCTGCTACTCAAAGGTGAATTAATTTCAGCAAAAATAAATTTATATAATGCTAAACAAGCCTTATATGCGCTCACCAACAAACAATACAAACGCATCCAATCCATGCATCGTTTTCCATTAATCGTGCCAAAACCTAACCGACTATCAGCATGGCTAGACATATTAATGCATAAAAACCTGACGCTAATCGCCGATCAATACAGTTTGCAAAGTCTACAATCTAAAGTCACCGCCGCAAAAGCAAACTACTTGCCAGTATTAACCGCCGTAAGCACATACAGCACCAACCAGCGTGCACATGTTCAAAATAATATTATCGGCACCAACCACAGAAACACTTTCGCAGTTGGCGCTAATATGACATGGCCAATTTTCCAAGGTGGCTTACGCCCAGCACAAGTGCGTCAAACCACCGATGAGTATTTAAAAATATATGCAAAATTACACGAGGACTATCTCGGTGCTGTGCAACAAACCAAACAATCGTTTAACAATATCACCAAAGGTATACAACGTATTCGTGCCAATCGCCGCGCCATGGCCACCAACCAAAAAGCATTAAATCACGCTGAAGAAGGTTATCGCGCCGGCACAGAAACAGTGACCGATGTGCTGCAAATACAAACCCAGCTATTCTCATCACAACAACAATACGCCACTGATTATTACGCTTATATGTTAGCGATATTGCAGCTCAAACAAGCAGCTGGTATCTTAAGTGTGCAGAACCTATTGCTATAGTGCCACCAACGAGCTATATCGTTGATATACAATGATAAGTCAATGCAAAACAAGCGCTTCTCTTTAATGTAATCTTAATATGCCAGCATTATACTTTCTTTATATAAAATTTATAGATCAGAGTATGAGATGACAAAGCGATACACCCAATCAGGTCAAAAAACCAAACACAAGCAAGCGAAATACCTAGCGAAACATGCAGCGAAGCAAGCCAGTAGGCAAAAAAAGCAGGCTAGAAAAAACTTTGCTAAACCCCCAGTAAAGCGTGAAGAAGATACAAGTAGACCAGAGCACTCATATACCCCCCACGGCACACTTAATATCTCATCTCGCAAATCACTACTCGTTTGCATTTTACTTATGTTAGCTAAATACACATCAGGCATGGATACAACAGCTGAAATGAAAGCTGTCACTACAGCCAATATGCTTATACACAGCTTTCAAATGGACGATGTAGCTATCTGTAATAAACCGAAAAGAGGCATACAATACCAAACTGGTTACAAAGAAAGCGGATGGCTATCTACACAAAAAACGTTCGTTAGCTGCTCTCAATCAGTAGGGCTGATGAGATCAGAACTGGCAATCGCCCGCGAAACCAAACTAAGAAAGCTTGAACGAAAAAAAATGAGATTACCTAAACACTGCGATATGAATGCCGCTAAAAATTTCGCCAACACGGTCATCGCGATAGAACACTCCAGTAGTTACGCGAAAAAACACAAAGCCACCCATTGTGGCGAACTAGCTGATCGTGTGCTCACTGAATTTTTGACATCAGAAGACCCTGAATTAAGAAAGCACCCTATAGGCAAGGTTATATTAACGCACCCTCACGCTACTGATAACCATGCTTTTAACATTATTTTTTCTGAGCATAATGCACCTGAACCTGGCTCAATAGTAGAAGACAGCTTCGAAAAAATTGTTAGACACTTCCCTGATGCACACGCCGTTGACTTATGGAATCACATATCACTCCCTCTTAGTCATTTCAATAGCCCGGAGAAGTTCAAACAATCAATCACCGAACATATGCCTTACACACTGTATAATGGCGAAGAAGTGGGTACACGCTTACCACTGGATGCGCCAGTAATTCAAGCCGTTGCTGATGAATATTCAGAAAAAGTGCGCGCTTATTATCATGACCTTTCACATTGCGAAATTCGCGTAATGCCGAGAGAGCCAACACCAGAGTGCACCATCGACATATCTGCATTCAAAGCATAACATTACAATCTACTCTATAATATACCGACGAATATGAACGAGCGGTATACATGCGTAATATTATCCAGACAGCCCTAGAAAAGTGCAAAGTAGCAATCGGTTACACCATCGTGCTTAGCCTAGCAATTAATTTATTAATGTTAACGGTTCCACTGTATATGCTACAACTATTTGATCGTGTGATTGCCAGCCAAAGCAGTGATACATTAATTTTCTTAACCATCATCGCTATTGTAGCCCTAGGAGTAATGGCTATTCTAGATATTGTACGTAATCGCATTGGCGCTCGCATTGGCAATTGGTTTGATCATGAAGTCAGCCCTGCTTCACTGCAGCAATCCGTAACCCATCATTTATGGGGAAATCACTACAGCAAACAAAGCTTGGTTGATGTAATGCAATTACGGCAATTTATTTCAAGCCCCACATTTTTTGTCGTCTTTGATGCACCATGGATTGTGGTTTACTTGCTAGTTATATATTTATTATCCGTCTCATTAGGTGTAATCGCCACAGTTGGTGCCATCTTGTTAATTATCTTGGCCGTGCTAAATGAATCACTGGTACGCAAGAATATGAAGCAAAATCAGAAGGACCAATCTGCAACACAAACATTAATCGAAAACACTTTCAACAATGCAGAAGTAGTACAAGCAATGGGCATGGTAGACGACATTGAAAGGCACTATCACCACCTCAATAAAACAGCTGGCGATAGCCGACTTGCCATGAGCGACCGTTCAAATACCATCTCGTCCACGGCGAAAGTCATTAGGCTTATATTACAAGTATTGATGTTAGGTGCAGGCGCTTATTTGGTGATACAAGGTGAGCTCAGTGCGGGTAGCATGATTGCCGGTTCCATTATTATGGCACGCGCCATGCAGCCAATTGAACAAGGCATTAGCGGCTGGAAAAGCATGGTAAACTCATGGTCAGCCTTTAAGCGCTTAAAACAATTTTTCCAATCCAGCCCAGAACAACATGAAGCGTTAGAAGTTAAAAAACTCAGAGGCATATTACAAGTAGAACATCTGGCCTTTGCTGCCACCAAACAAACACCACGCATTTTACAGGGAATAACATTTACGTTAACCAACGGGCATGGCGTAGCGGTTATTGGCCCGACTGGTGCGGGCAAATCTACTTTGGCTCGTTTAATCTTAGGTATTTGGCCGCCGAGCTTAGGCAATGTCAGACTGGATAACATCGAGACCTTCCAACTTGGTCAAAAGGCGCTTAATTTAAATATCGGTTATTTACCACAAGAGCCAGCCTATTTTAATAACTCCATTAAACACAATATTTCACGTTATGGTCAACCCGATGAGCAAGCGATTATTAAAGCTGCGAAAGCGGTGAATATTCATGAAGCGATACTAAAATTACCGCATGGATATAACACAGTAATGGGCGGCTATGAATTATCAGCTGGTTTTAAGCAACGCATTGCCTTAGCTCGCGCTTTTTATAACGACCCTTGTCTAATTGTCTTAGATGAGCCTGAGAATCAATTAGACAATGACGGCTTAGTGTCATTGCATCGTGCTATTGAAGCAGGTAAAAAGCAAGGCACCAGCTTTATTATCATTACTCACCGCCCACAACTCGGTCAATTATGTGAGCACACCTTAGTGTTAAGCCACGGCACCTGTCAGCGCTATGCTAAAACCAGTGAAGTGATGCAACCTCCGCAAGGAGGTAAACATGAATAAGCCTAATATTAAACGTGAAGTAATTATTGGTTGCAGCGTAATTATTTTATTTTTTGGCGTATTTGGTTTATGGGCTACGTTTGCTCCGCTAGAAAGCGCAGCCATAGCACCCGGCACGATTACCATTGCAGGCAAACATAAATCAATCCAACATTTAGAAGGCGGGATTGTAAAATCGTTAAACATAAAAGAAAACAGCGTTGTTAAAAAAGGTCAGGTGTTATTAACCTTACAAGAAACCCACTCCAAAGCCAGCCTGCAAATTATTCACTATGACTTGTATGAACAAATAGCGATTCGTACTCGATTATTAGCGGAACTAAAAGATAAGCATGACTTCAAATTCCCAGATAGCATTCCAAAAAATAGTGACAATAAAAGAATACAATCTATATTAGATGCACAGCGGTCAATTTTTCACTCAAACCAC
The DNA here is from genome assembly GCA_029212885.1 of Coxiellaceae bacterium. Taxonomy (GTDB): domain Bacteria; phylum Pseudomonadota; class Gammaproteobacteria; order Coxiellales; family Coxiellaceae; genus JARGNX01. The sequence goes on along the minus strand of JARGPC010000004.1, from coordinate 177,843 downwards.
AAAACCCTGCATGGCATGATCGCCATTCATGAAAAGCGTATTGCCGAGATCAATGAACAGATTGAAGGCCTTGAAGATAAATACAAAGCCAACCAAAAGCAATTAGAATTAATCGCTACCGAGCTTAAGGACGTCAAAATACTAGCTGAAAAACGTTTAATCAAAAAATCACGCTTATTATCATTACAACGCGAAGAGGCACGTTTACAAGGTCAGTTAGGTGAAAGTAAAGCAGCAATTGATAACAACGAACGTAAAATAGCTGAGATTGAATTAGAAATTCACTCAGTAAAAAACAAACATCGCAAAGAGTTACTCGCTTTGCTGCATGAAACACAACAACAACTAGCTGAACTTACCGAAAAACAACGTGCACAAACTGATGTACTCACTCGAACCACTATACGTGCACCGATATCCGGCCGTATAGTTGGCCTTAAGGTACACACCATTGGTGGTGTTGTCTCACCTGGTGAAGTATTAATGGACATCGTACCCTCTAATGCACACATGCTGGTTGAAGCGAAAGTAAGCCCACTTGATATTGATATTGTAGTACCAGGTTTGATCGCAAAAGTACGCGTTAGCGTTTTCCGTCAGCGTGATGTGCCACTATTAATCGGTAAGGTCACCGAAGTCTCTGCTGACAGCTTTAAAGATGAACGCACTGGCGAGTCATATTATTTAGCCCAAATTGATTTACCTGATAAGCAAATCGCCAAATTACCTGGCGGTAGTGTCTACCCAGGCATGCCTGTAGAAGTAATGATCATCACACAAGAATCCACACCCTGGCGTTACTTTATCGCACCTATTCATCGCAGCTTTAATAAAGCCTTTCGCGAAGAGTAACTCATATCCCGTCATTGCGAGCCACACAGTGGTGTGGCAATCTAGTATCACTTTATGCCTGATACAAATGACTTGCGATAAAGTCTATATAGAATAAACAATACCACTGCAGCTATCACATTAACCCCGACATATAACCCGCTCACTGGCTGAGGGCTAAACGTCATCCAATACTTCACACCAAGACCATAATTAATACCAAATCCACCCTTGCCAAAACTCATAATAAATCCAGCAAGCGAATAAAACACATTATGAAAATGCGGCGTTTGAAAATTAATTAATTGTATCAACCAAGAAACTGCAGACATACCGTAACCCGCGCGATGATTTTTCCAGAGCTCAATACCAGCAGCTACACTCAGGCTACTTATGCCTAAATATATTAACAAACTGATCACAAGACCTTTTGACCACGGGAAATTGACCACTACCTTTGGAGCCTCATGAGCATTTGCTGCATTAAGCAATGGTGTCATCGCATCAGTCAAATGAAAAAAACCAATCATAAGCAATGCAATACCTGCTACCACCTGAACAACCGCTAGAAATTTACGCATGTTATAACTTCACTTTTAATTATTTATACAGCCTGTGCATATTCTATATACATTGAATAAAATATAAACCACCGGGGTTTAGATCATTATTAGCGGACTAACTATTAATGACACCAATAAATACAACATGTTACACTTTGTAAATGACCAACCACCGCCTATTCATTGCTTTTATTTTATTGCTCATAACTGGCCTTGCACTAGCCACCCCTATGAACAAACGCACCTATAAAATCATTCAAAAAAGCATCAAGACTTCAAAAGATAAAGATCAAGTTTTTGACTTTGATCCTGGGCAAGGCATTATGCTGCGTAGTAATGATGGCGAGACCTCGGCATTGTTAAATTATTTAATTCAAATTGATCCTGTATGGTTAAGTAACAATCCTGGCACTAGCAACGGCATCGATATTCCGCTATCAAAAGCCTATTTTTCAGGCAACATCCACCGCATTACCTTCTATATGTCATATGACTTTGCACAAACCAATTTAGATCAAGCAAACGTTGGTATTGGCTGGAAACATTTTAATGCGCAAGCAGGGCAAATCGAGCCCTATTTTGGCTTGGTGAATGACGTTAGTGATAATGCTTATAACTTTATTGCTGAGCCGCTGAATGTTGCAGCCTTTAGCCCAAATTATTCTGAAGGACTGGTATTCGAAGCCTACTCACCACACTTTGTACAACAAGGGTCTCTATTCGGCCAAACAGCCAATGCACCCAGCGGCCCTGCCAGCACACTAAATGCCACTTTGCGTACACTGTATGTGCCAATACATAGCATGCACAAAGTATTACATTTTGCATTAAATGGTTATACAAATACCGTTGGTAGCCCGCATCAAGCACAGTTTTTTAGTTTGCCAGGTATTAACTTACAAACCGCACAAGCGATGGTAAACACTAGCAGCATTCCAAATGTGAGCAACTATCAAGTATTTGATGGTGAGTTTGTTGGCCTAAAAGGACCATTTAATTTTCAATCGGAATATACCTATACCTGGGTGCATCGCATACAATCACAACCAGCCCTTCACTTTAATGGTTATTACTTTATTGCCAGCTATTTCTTAACCGGTGAATCACGCGACTACCAATATCCTGATGGCTACTTTATTGGCATCACCAAAATTCGTCATCGCTATGGCGCCGTGCAATTGTTAGCACGCTACAGTGCTATCAACCTCAACAGCGATAACGTTCATGGTGGCGCTGAGTATGATTACGCTGCAGGTTTAAATTGGTACATTACTCGCATGGCAGAACTGTCAATAAACTACATTCGCGCCAATGGTAACCCCTCATTTACTGGCAGCCATCAGACTTCAAATATCTATGCAGCACGCATACAGATTGGCCTTTAACTGATCATTATCTATCTCTCAAATACTTCATTGAATCAGTATTCATTTCAAAGATCATTCTAGAATAAAAGATAACAATCTATATACTTTTTGCACTGGGAGTAAATGATAGGGGAAGGCCAATGTCACGTCGATTCGTACATGCATACGATGCAGCAACTACATACACCGTTAAAACAACAAAGGTAGTAGAGGAATTAGCTTTTAGTTCAGACGAGCATATTAAAGCTGGAGCAGGTGAAGGCGTTTTACCTCAAGACCTTAGCAATCATCGCTTTGATGCCTGTTCTTTTCATGAGGTTGATTTATCTAAGGCCAATCTAAATGGCACAATCTTTGGCGAAGGCACCTATCTGTATAAAATAGACTTTAGCGATCAAGATTTAACAAACGTCACATTTGACCCCAAATGCAAAGTGCGCCCCTATGGACGTGATCACTCATCGATACAACCATTTAACTTAACAAATGCCAAACTCGCTCACGAACAACTCATGTTATTTATTAAACATGGCGTGGTAGATATCAAACAAATCAACTGGGATATACAAGAACAAAATATCCAAAAAAATAAACACAACTACATTGCCTTATGCCAAGTAATGTATGCCAGCTCAGACCACAGCGCATCATCACCTGCAGGACAATTTGAGTTTGAAGCGTTCCGAACATCATTTCGTCAGCTAAAAGGTAGACATGAAAACAGAGCGCAACAACTATTAGATCACTGCGACCCTAAGAAGCAAACAAGCAGTCAACGCTTTACGCGCATAGATCTTGGCGCCTCATTCCCGGTCGGCGAAGTGTTCTCATTTTCGGATATCATTTATTCGTTAGAGCAGGTTCGCATAAGACGAGATCAATCTGCGACACCGCACGGTGGCGTCGGCGAAAGAATAGCTACCATTCAAAATATTACTTACCAACAACGACACCTTGATGATCAGCACATGCCAGTTGAAGCATTTAACCGTTGCCACTATAACCAAAGCAACCTGCGCAATATCACTTATGAAGCACCAACAGTCAGCTACAACCAATGTAAATTTAATGGCAGCACAATAGCACCACGTGCGATCAATAATGGCAAAACAACACATCGCATGTCATTCTTACGCTTCAATAATTGCGATTTTAGTCAAAGCACCGTGATTGAATCAACGAACACTATTTCAACAAAACTGCAATTTACTAATTCTCGCTTTAATGGCGCAAAACTTCATGGCAACTTTAAAGGCAGCAGTTTTAGCAACCCTAACCAAAGTTCTTTTTCACCGCAAGCTGAACCATGTTCCTTTACTGATTGCGAACTTAAGGGCTCGTTCCGCAGCACTTCTTTTGCAGAGGCAAAACTAACTGACTGTCATTTAAATGGTGACTTTGCGAATGCAGACTTTAGAGGCGCCACGCTAACGAACTGTGACTTATCTAAAATGACCTTTAACAAAGATAACTTCATAGGTGCAACATTAAAAAATTGCACAGTGGGTGGCCATAGTAGAATCATGTATTTGATGACCGTGTGCCAGCAAGATATTCGCCAGTTAAACTGGAAAAAAATGGGGGTTGATCCGGCTCCTTATAATGCATTATATGCGCTATATGAACACTCTAAAATGCCAAAGGTAAAACAAGCCGCTAGGTTTGCTCATCTTATTTGTGATGCATCAAGCCACGTAATGCCATTAGCTGGTATAGAGGCCGCGCTCAAGGCTGAGGGTAAAAAACATCACACGCGTTTTGTGCCTGATATTTTCTTGAGGCGTGTTGACAGAAACCGTTACTTTAGAGCCTCAAAAGAGTTTGAAATGCCAAATACTACAGCGCCTCGTGCTAGCTAGTAAAGGAGATTACGGGTATAATATCAAATTTACGACTCACTAAAACTATTTCTAAGGAATGAAACATGAAAAAACAATGGCAATGTCCAACACTCGTTGAAATCAATGCGGAAACAACCCTAGGTATGAAGATAACGGCCATAAACGAAGTAACTACCGGCGGCGGCGCGCCCATGTCAGGCCCTTCATGATTTAATGACCATATCCGCTAGCTATAATAACAACAATACCACCTATTCTTTAAAAAAATCTTTAACCGTATCAAACCACGAGCGTGATTTAGGGCGGTGATTTTTATCATCGGCATCTAACATTTCATCAAAAGCTTTAAGGTGTGCTTTGTGGGCATCAGATAAACGCACTGGCGTTTCAACAGCAACACGGCAAATCAAATCGCCAGTAGTGCTACCGCGTACGCCTTTAATGCCTTTGCCGCGTAAGCGGAAAGATTTGCCGGTTTGGGTTTCAGCAGGAATCTTTAAGTTAACCGCACCTTCCAATGTCGGCACTTCGATTTCACCACCGATAGCTGCTTGTACAAAACTGATAGGCACTTGAGTGTAGAGATGATTACCATCACGCTCAAAGATCGGATGGCGTTTTACTTTAATTTGAACATAGAGATCACCAGCTGGTGCACCATGTTGCCCTGCTTCACCTTCACCGGACAAACGAATACGATCACCGGTATCGACTCCCGAAGGAATTTTTACTGATAGATTTTTACGTTTTTGCACACGTCCTTGACCACGGCAACTGGTGCACGGATCTTTAATCACTTGACCGCTACCTTGACAAGCACGACACGGTTGTTGCACGGCGATAAAACCATGTTGAATTTGTACTTGGCCGCGACCTTGGCAAGTACCACAAGTCGTTGGCTTTGAACCTTTCTTTGCACCAGAACCGTTACACGGCTCACAGGCGGCATAGGTAGGCACTTCAATAGTTTCTGTGCAGCCTTTAAAGGCGCTTTCTAAATCAATTTCTAATTCATAACCCAGATCAGCACCACGCGCTTGGCGTTGTTGACCACCACGGCCACCAAAGATATCGCCGAAAATATCACCGAAGATATCACCCATATCACCAAAACCGGCACCACCACCGCCAAATCCACCAGCACCGCTAACACCCGCATGGCCAAATTGATCGTAAGCTTGACGCTTTTGTTGATCGGATAATACTTCATAAGCTTCACGCGCCTCTTTAAAAGAAGCTTCAGATGCTTTATCACCCGGATTACGATCAGGATGATGCTTCATCGCTAAACGACGAAAGGCTTTTTTGATCTCATCGCCTTGTGCGCTGCGGTCGACACCAAGAACTTCATAATAATCGCGTTGTGACATGTTTGTTACCTTATCTAAACAAAGCTGCCCCGAAATAGTTCGAGGCAGTTTTTAAAACGTTTTGAAGTGAAAGACTAGTCTTTCTTCTCATCATCTTTAACTTCTTCAAACTCAGCATCAACAACATCGTCTTTGCCTGCGTCTGCAGATGCACCTTCACCAGAAGCTTGTTCTCCACCAGCTTGTTGCTGTGCTTGATCACCGCCCTGCTCAGCATATACACGTTCAGCTAGCTTAGAAGAAACCTCAGTCAAAGCATTAGTCTTAGCTTCGATATCGTCTTTATCTTCGCCTTTAAGCGCTTCTTTAAGTTCTTCAACGGCTTTTTCGATGCTTTCTTTTTCCGCTGCTTCCACTTTATCACCCAAATCTTTCAGTGATTTAGTTGTCGCATGAACCATAGCATCTGCTTTGTTACGCACTTCAACTAACTCGTGGAACTTCGCATCCGCATCTTTATTCGCTTCAGCATCACGTACCATAGCTTCCACTTCTTCATCAGACAAACCACTAGAAGCTTTAATCACAATCGATTGTTCTTTACCAGTCGCTTTATCTTTAGCAGATACATGCAAGATACCATTAGCATCAATATCAAAACCCACTTCAATCTGTGGTGTACCACGTGGTGCAGGTGGAATATCGCTTAAATCAAAACGACCAAGTGATTTATTGGCAGAAGCCATTTCACGCTCGCCTTGCAACACATGCACAGTCACAGCTGTTTGGTTATCATCAGCGGTTGAGAATACTTGTTGGGCTTTGGTTGGGATCGTGGTGTTTTTATCAATCAACTTAGTCATCACACCACCCATGGTTTCAATACCCAATGATAATGGAGTAACGTCTAACAACAATACGTCTTTAACATCACCGGATAACACCGCACCTTGAATGGCAGCACCCATGGCAACTGCTTCATCAGGGTTAACGTCGCGGCGAGGCTCTTTACCAAAGAAATCTTTTACTGTTTCTTGCACTTTAGGCATACGTGTTTGACCACCCACCAAAATCACATCAGTAATATCAGAAACACTTAAGCCAGCATCTTTTAATGCAGTCTTACAAGGGTCAACAGTGCGCGTTACTAAATCTTCCACTAACGATTCCAATTTGGCGCGAGTTACACGGATGTTCAAGTGTTTTGGACCTGATGCATCGGCAGTTACATAAGGCAAGTTCACATCAGTTTGTGCAGTAGATGATAATTCAATCTTCGCTTTTTCTGCCGCTTCTTTTAAGCGTTGCAGTGCTAATGGGTCTGAACGTAAATCTACGCCAGAATCTTTCTTAAATTCGTCAACCAAGTAATCGATTAAGCGCATATCGAAATCTTCACCACCGAGGAATGTGTCACCATTGGTTGCTAATACTTCGAACTGATGCTCACCGTCAACGTCTGCGATTTCAATGATCGATACGTCAAATGTACCACCACCCAAGTCATAAACAGCGATTTTAGCATCACCTTTGTTTTTATCTAAACCATAAGCCAATGCAGCAGCAGTTGGTTCGTTAATAATGCGTTTCACATCTAAGCCAGCAATCTTACCAGCATCTTTAGTCGCTTGACGTTGTGAATCATTAAAGTAAGCCGGCACTGTAATTACCGCTTCTTTAATGTCTTCACCAAGATAATCTTCAGCTGTTTTCTTCATCTTCATTAAGACTTCAGCAGATACTTGTGGTGGTGCCATTTTCTTGTCACCCAACACTTCTACCCATGCATCGCCATTGTCAGCCTTGACAATTTTATACGGCACCATTGCGATATCTTTTTGAACCACATCATCATCAAACTTACGACCGATCAAGCGCTTGATGGCGTATAAAGTGTTTTCAGGATTGGTAACCGATTGGCGTTTAGCTGGCGCACCAACTAATATGTCACCTTCTTTATTGTAAGCTACGATCGATGGCGTTGTACGCGCACCTTCGGCGTTTTCGATTACACGTACTTTTGTGCCTTCCATAATGGAAACGCATGAGTTGGTAGTACCTAAATCGATGCCTATAATTTTGGACATTGCTGGATTCTCCTTTGTGTCAAATTTATGTTGGCTACTAAATGGGGGTTGCGATATAGATTTCAATGGTTGTTGTAAAATAACTTGCGCATTGTCATCCCGGCCCCCGAGCCGGGATCCAGTCATCATGGCGATATCATTATATACCATTGATTTTAAATGTTTTTATTTAGAAGGAGACCTGCTCAGCGAGGGTAAGTTATGCACCCCAGCCATGCGGGCCTGCATATCTTGCGCATAGGTTTGCGCCGCAAGGATTTTTTGACGGAAAAAAGTAGACGCTTTATCACCTGTCATTTTCTCGTGGATAGCGGCTAGCAGCATAACAGCTGACTCAATGGACTCAGGCGATTCAATAGAAATACCTTGATCTACATCTCCCTCAAGCTTGCCCCAGCCAGCATATATAAAGGAATAATGGCAATGCACCAAATCTCGTTCCTGCTTATATGGGCTAGTAGCTTGATTTTCATCAGCTTCACTATCAGCCATCACTTTGATCTGCTCTAACGCGTTGCAGAAATCGTTATAACTAATCACACTGGCTGGCGAATAAAAGTACTCGTATACCACTTTATTGATATCAGACATAACCTGTTTTAAATGGTCACAGCCCAGCTCGAAGCTGAAAGATTTTGTAGGTTGTTGATCTAATGAGTCAAGAGATGGCAGGTCGCGCTTAAAGCTAACAACATTATCACCGTAGTGATTCACCCGGTCGGGAATAGCCAAACGCTCTGGGTTAACCGCCTCACAGCCTGCCCAATCTTTGACCACCGCATTCGAACGACAACGAATATAATCCAGCCACTCATTCAAGGCCTTACGCGCCTCGGCATGGCCTCTATGAATCTCTAACTCTTTGTCTTTTGGTAAGCTCATACTTATAAGTATAGAGAGGACAGATTAAAGTAACCTTAAATTTATGTCATGCCATCCCGGCCCCCGAGCCGGGATGATAGACTATTGTGACACCATGACCATAGCTGCTCTTAAAATGCGGCCATTAAGCGAATACCCCTTCTGCAACACCTGCACCACGGTATTTTCAGGCTGACCACTATTCGGCACAGCTGACATGGCTTCGTGTTGTTCTGGATTAAAAGTCTCGCCGACATCCGGGGCGATAACTTCAACACCATACTTGGTCAATGTTTTTTCAAACAGCCCCAAAGTCAGCACAATACCGTCATACATGCCTTTAGCTGCTGTATCGGTTGGCTCTGGGCCTTCGATTGCACGGGTTAAGCTATCAATCACTGGCAACATATCCGCTAATAATTTTTCAGCGCCATATTTGTGTGCATTTTGCACATCACGCTCCGCTCTTTTACGTACATTTTCTAACTCGGCATGGGCGAGTATCGCCTTCTCTTTATATTCAGCTACTTTTTGCTCAGCGGCTGTTAGTTGATCTTCAAGCGCTTGATGCGAAGGAAATTCTAACCCTTCTACAGAGGCTGTTTCATCCACAGCCACTGTTTCATCCTCTAATAAATCATCCAATTCATTAGTTCCTGCTTCTTCATCAATTTCTTGCCACTTATTTTTGTTGGACGCTTGGTCTTTTTTGCTCATTTTATTTCCCGCTTGCAGATGGTTCGTTGTGGTTGAGTAACAAGATAAGGGTTTTGTAAGAAAATTCAAGCACGGTTTCGTTATTCAATGCAATTTTGATACACTGTTTATAACTTCATGGGCACACGCAACTGGATAAATAATGAACCAAAAAAGTCAATTTGAGCGCGTTGGACTGATTGCGCGTTTTGGCGTACGCAATATTCCTACCACACTCACTGCATTAAAAGATCACTTATTACAATCCGGCAAAACGGTAGTGATTGAAGAAAGAACAGCCAAAATGATTGATACGGGCGAATTGCCGGTCATTCATTGCTTAGAGTTAGCCGAACATTGTGACGTATTAATTGTAGTTGGTGGTGATGGCAGCCTTTTGCATGCCGCACATATTGCGTTAAAAAATAATTTGCCAATCTTTGGTATAAACCGTGGGCGATTAGGTTTTTTAACTGACATCCCTCCTGATCAATTAGAAAAGGTCGATGCTGTTCTTGACGGCAAATATATATTAGAAGAGCGCTTTTTGGTAGGCGCACAAGTGCACGACGATACTGAACAGATTGCTGAGTTAGAAGCATTAAATGATGTGGTGCTTTTGCATGCCGACGCCACGCATATGATTGAGTTTGAACTGACAATTAATAATGAATTTGTATGTCGCCAATTGGCCGATGGTTTAATTATTGCAACGCCTACTGGTTCAACCGCCTATGCGCTTTCTGGTGGTGGGCCAATCATGCACCCAAAACTAGAAACTTTAGTGATGGTGCCAATGTTTCCGCACACCTTAAGTAATCGACCCATTGTAGTGCAAGCTGATGCTGATATTGATTTGCGTTTAACCGCATCGAATGAAGATGCTGCGTACATCAGTTGCGACGGCATGCAGCGTGTCGATATCCCATCTGAAGGTCGCATACATATTTTCAAAAAACCTGAAAAATTACAATTAATTCACCCAATGGATTACAGCTATTACGGCACGTTACGTGACAAGCTGGGCTGGCAACATTACGCCGAACGCGGTTAATGGAGGATACCTAATGCTACTGCATATTGATTTAAAAAACTTCGTGCTGGTTGATGAACTATCGTTAGAGTTGGCCGATGGCTTTCATGCATTTACAGGTGAAACAGGGGCTGGTAAATCAATTTTATTGGATGCTATTAATTTAGCATTAGGTACGCGCGCCGAAGCTCGTTTTGTTAAAAGCGGCAGCGCACGTTGTGACATTAATTTGAATTTTGATATCAGTGATCAACCTGACATTCAACAATGGCTAGAACAAAACGAGCTTGATGATGATGGCGAATGTTTATTGCGCCGCACTATTTATGCCGACGGCAAATCACGTGCGACGATTAACGGCCACCCTAGCCCATTGCACTTATTGAAAGAGCTCGGTCAACATATGTTGCAAGTGCATGGCCAGCATCAGCATCAATTATTATTAAAACCAAAATACCAACAGCATCTATTTGATCAATACGGGCTGCATCAAGACATACTCAAAAAATTAGAAGTGTTTTATCAGCAGCACCAAGAAATAGATCAACAAATTCAGTTATTAATCTCAAAAAAAGCGGATCGCGATGATCAGTTGTCGTTATATGAATATCAACATACCGAACTTGAACAAGCGGCCATTGAGGACGGCGAATGGCAAACATTGCATAAAGAACATCAACGCCTACACCAATCAAAAAGTTTAATCAGCGCATTAAATCAAGCCATCGAATATACAGCTGAAGGTGAATCGACTAGCGCTTTGACATTGTTACAACAAGCCATGGACCAACTAAATAGCGTTGGCTTTAGTGATGAACAGCTTGATAGCGCCAAAGCATTACTTAATACCGCTTGTATTCATGTGCAAGAGGCCGAATCAGAGCTCAATAGTTATCGCCAAAGTTTAGATTTAAGCCCTGAGCGCTTACAACAAATCGAGCAACGATTAAATATTATTTCTGATTTAGCACGCAAGCACCATGTTGAGCCAGAAGCACTGAAAGAAGTGCAAATTAGCTTACAACAAAAGGTCGAGCAATTAAAAAACCTGGATGAGCACCTCATTGACTTAGAGCAACAGCAGAAAACCATTTTAGCCGACTATAAAAAGGTCGCGACTAAACTCACCGCCAGTCGTAAAAAACTAGCAAAGAGCTTGGCAAAAACCATCACCACACTGCTATCACAACTGAACATGGCAGACAGTCAATTTGCGATTGAGTTAATCAGCAACGACACTGAGATCAGCGCTACCGGGCAAGAGAGCATTCAATTCACGTTGAGCGCCAACCCTGGCCAACCATTAGCGCCACTACAAAAAGTAGCATCGGGTGGTGAATTATCACGTATATGTTTAGCGATACTTGCCAGCCTTGCGGGCAAACAAGCCATACCAACACTGATATTCGATGAAATCGATACCGGCATTAGTGGTAAAACCGCCGATACTGTTGCAAAACTATTAAAACAAATCAGCCAGTCATTACAAATCATGTGTGTCACGCATTTACCGCAAGTTGCATCGCAAGCAAAGCACCATTACCGTGTGGAAAAACAAGTAAAGGGTAAATCAACGACAACTACCATTATTAAGCTGGATAATGAACAACGGATTCATGAAACGGCACGATTGTTAGCGGGTGAAACGATCAACAAGCAAGCTTTAGATAATGCTAAGGCTTTGTTAGTCGGTTAATTTTATCGGCATCCAGAATAATATATGGATCCCTGGTCGGGGCCAGGGATGACAACGGAATTCACGCATCATCCGATACCGCACAATGACGACACACACCATAAATCGTTAAGCTGTGATCGGTCATCTGAAAATTCGCTTGATCGGCAATATGCTGTTGCCTTGCTTCGATCACATCATCTACAAACTCTTCAACGCGATTACATTTTACACACACCAGGTGATCATGATGCTCACCCTGATCAATTTCGAAAACCGAATGGCCGCCCTCAAAGTTGTGACGCACGATTAAGCCGGACTCATCAAATTGGGTTAACACACGATACACCGTAGCTAAACCGACCTCTTCGCCCATATCTTTTAAGCGTTGAAAAACATCTTCCGCACTGAGGTGATGGGGGTTGGCTTCTTCTAATATGCGCAATACTTTCATGCGCGGCATTGTTACTTTGAGCCCAGCTTTGCGTAAATTATCGTCTTCCATCGGCATTGATCAGTCTCCAACCATTTGCTTCCGAGTATAAATAGAGTATCATCCCATGCTTAGCAAACAGAGCCTATAAAGGAGCCAGCCGATGATTCGATCGACGATTGTAGCACTAATTGCATTAACATGCCTTACGTTGGTAGGTTGTGGTTCATTATTTCGCGTGCATCGCTTGGACGTACAACAAGGTAATGTCATCACCACCGAGATGATGCAAAAACTGCACAAGGGCATGTCACGTCAAGCCGTATTGTCATTACTTGGCGATCCGGTGCTAACCACACTGTTTGAAGACAATGAACTCGAGTATGTCTACACATGGCAACCAGGCTATGGCAAGTTCACTGAAAAACGCTTAACCGTGCTGTTCCACAACGGTCGCGTAACGGACTTTAAACAAACGCAGTTTACGAAATAAATACTGTCATCCCGCGATTAATACTGTCATCCCGCGCTCGACGCGGGAACCAGTCATTAATCAGGCAACTGTGCACCCGCAACTGCCCAACCACCATCCACACACAAATCAACGCCATTGATATAGCTTGCTTCTGGTGATAAAAGAAATAAAACCGCACGCGTAATATCACCCAACTCAGCCAAGCGTTTTGCTACCGTGGTATCCGCCATATCCTGATCACTCCACTTCATACGCTGCGCTAACGCATCTACACGCTCACTTTTTACAAGTCCCGGTGAAACACAATTCACTCGAACTTGTTTATCATTATGACCAGCCAGACTACGACTTAAATAACGCACCGCATGCTTTATCGCTGTATACTCCGCCCAAGAACCCGACATAACCTTAACGTGATCAAACGCAGATGCCGCTATCAATGACACCATCGCTCCACCCTGCTCCATATAAGGCAATACTAATAATAAAGTTTGATACATACCTTTAAAGTTTACCGCTATCATTTGATCAAACATCTCCTCGCGTGATTGCTCTGCACTGTTGGTTATCGCTACTGCATTTGCCACCACATAATGAATACCACCAAACTGATCTTTCACTTGCTGATAAAATGCTTCCAAATCCTTTGACTGCGAAACATCACCATGAAAACGTAACATCCCTGCTGGTAATTGATTCAATCCATCCTGGTTAACATCAATCACACCCACCTTAGCACCTTGCTCATAGCAAGCCATAGCAATATCCTTACCAATGCCACGCACTGCTCCCGTAATAACAATCACTTGGTCCTTAATAAATGTCATAGATTTCTCCATCGCCTGGATGAACTGCATTATAGTACGATCAGCATTTTGCAAACCATTATCTAGCCCCCCTCACAAAGGCATGGAAAGCCGTATACAGACTTTAGATAGACTAACACGGCACCAAATCGACAAATGTTATTTTAGTGTCGCATTGTATATCATTGTTATTTATAGCTTTTTTGATTTTTTTATATTTGAATAGACATTTTAGTGAATAATTGCATAATCTGAGGCACCAAATATACAAATGTCATTTTAGTGATTATATATATGAAACAATTTATTGGTAGACACCATGATGGGGCTACACATGGAACCTTAAAAACCACAAGAGCTTAAAGCTAAGCCATTACCGCCTAAGCGACAACTACTCTCGCTTTTATTTGAAGTACATTTACCCAAACCGACAACGCATAGAGTCCGTTCGTACACAAGGAATAAATATTAACAACTTACCTAACTGGAACGCTATAATGGGGTTACAAGTAGAAAATTTGATACTCAAGAATAGAAAACTAATAACAGAAGAATTACAAATAAATCCCCTTGATATTGTTTGTGATAATACATTTTTTCAGAAAAAAACAGCTCGACAAAAAGGCTGTCAGATCGATTATATGATTCAAACTAAATTCAATACACTCTACATCTGTGAAATTAAATTTTCGAAAAATCCAATTGAACCTAGTGTTATTGATGAGGGGAAACAAAAAATTGCGCGCCTCTCCATACCTCGTGGTTTTTCATATCGACCGGTATTAATCCATGTAAATGGCGTCAGCGAGTACGTGGAAGACCAGCAATACTTCACCAACATTATCGATTTCAGTCAATTTTTAAGTTAGCCATAGCCGCATCAATTTGACCAGCATGCTCTCCGCAGAGATGACAAACTGCGTCATTGCGAAGCCTTCAACAGAAGGCTGAAGCAATCTTCATAATTAAACTACTTATGAGCCAAAAAGTTATTTTTTCTTAGCACGCGCAGCACGCAATAGCCGTGCTTGTTTGGGGTCAATCTCTAATGGACGATAAATCTCAATTCGATCGCCATCGTGCAAAGCATCGTCGAGCTTAGCCGGTTGGCTAAAAATCCCCAATGACAGGCTGGCTAAATCTAATTCAGGAAAACGCTCTAAAATACCAGAACGCCTTATTGCTATTGCCACATTGCAATTAGGCTCAACCTCGACTGGAATTTCAACTTGCTCGTCAGCCGTTGCGTAAATCACACTAACCTTTAGCATAAACTTGATCCGCACGCTTAACAAAGGTATCTACTAATGTGCTAGCCACTTGATTAAATAATGGGCCAAACACCAAACTTAACATACGCGAATTAAATTCGTAATCCAATTCAAACTCGATGCGGCAATGACCATCGGCCAATGCGACAAACTTCCAAAACCCTTCCATATGCTTAAATGGACCATCAACCAAGTTGACTTCCATATGCTCATGCGGGGTCAGAGTATTACGCGTGGTAAACGACTTCTCGATGCCGCCCTTGGCAAAGGTTAAACAAGCACACAAATGCGACTCGTCCTGACTCACCACCTCAGACTTTGAGCAGAAAGGTAAAAACGCAGGGTAATCCCGAACATTATTCACTAAATCAAACAGTTGCTTGTCTGTATATGGCACAACTGCCATTTTTTTTACACGCTGCATACAGTAACCCACTTAAAAAACTGCAAAACAATAATCAACATGATAATATATCGCCCACTATGAGCAAACAATCGAAAAACTCAAAAAAGGCAAAAACTGAGCGCATTATCGCTGATAATCGCAAAGCACGCCACGATTATTTTATCGAGCAAAAGTTTGAAGCCGGCCTGGTACTGGAAGGCTGGGAAGTCAAAAGTTTGCGCGATGGGCGCGCTCAATTAAAGGAAAGCTATGTGATTATCAAGCATGGTGAAGCTTGGTTAATCGGCGCGCATTTTTCACCCTTGAAAACCGCATCGACACACATTACACCCGACCCTATTCGCACACGAAAATTATTACTGCACGAGCGTGAACTCGACAAATTAAAATCCGCTGTTGAACGCAAGGGTTATACCGTCGTTCCAGTTAATCTGCACTGGACACGCAATCGAGTGAAACTGGAAATCGGCCTAGCCAAAGGTAAACAATTGCATGATAAACGCGAATCATCCAAGCAAGCCGATAGTAAACGTGAAATAGCTCGCGCGCTTAAACGCGGTTAATACTAATCCAACCTAACTACCACCACACCCCGCTCTGCTTGCTCAAGCTCACCATCAAGCAACACCCGCTGTGCGGACTGGCCAGCCACCACCACCGAATCACTAAACGGTGGCAATAGTCGGGCGCGCAAGCTGTTTGGCCTATCAACAATAACCCTCGGGCCATCATAACCCTGCATATCTTGTCGCTCGAGCAACTGCGGAAGTTTGGCCACTTTTCTTTGCAAACCTACACCCGTCCATATATTCATCGCATAGAAGAACACCGCTGAACCTAACAGGCTATAGGTAGCAATTTTCATATTGTGATTATGATCTGCACGACGCACACAATAATCAATAGCCAGTGGCCATACCGTGGAAAGTAAATTTAACACACTGACATTACATTTAAACGCACCATGCTGCTGCTTATAACGTGCAATGCTGGAAGTTTCTGAAACGTGGTAACCATTAGCCTCTGTTTTAGCCGGCTGGTAATCGGTTTTCCCTGGCGACATTGCTGCTGACACAATTAAAACATTCGCCGCAATATGTCCCAACATCCCATACCTGGAAAGATAACGGTACATCATCAGAGCAATGGAATTTGTCGCCGAAGCACCAAGATGTAAACCCCACTGATGCTGGCGACCACGCTGACGATAAGATTGAAATGCCTGCTCTGTAATATGAAGAACAGTTAATGGCAGTAAATTAATTCCCGCAATGAGCGTTAACCAATTTTTTGCATGATAATGCGTTACCGTGCGAATTTGGTGAGTATGATAAAACAAAAAAGTTAAATAGGCATATTTCGCAAGCTCTATAGCAGCATGACTGCTATGCCTTGCGGCATCAATGCCGATATATTTGGCTTCATCAAGCTCATCTGGTGCTATTTGATCGTTGTATGCTGGCATGCTGTCTCTTATTGCTTCAATGTCGCTGGGTCTTCATTATCCTGAGGCGGTGGCGATGATGATACTGGCGCCAAGACACGATCATTAAACGACAGCTCTGCTGGATCCATCGACGGTGCCGACGGTCGTGGCTGCTCGGCAGGATCAAGAGGCAAACTAGAGTCTTCTTTAGTAGTAGTCGATACCGATGGTGACGCATGTGCCGCATTCATTAAACGTGGATAACCAATATTCAGACGTGGCGGCGGCACGGCTACAGCCACTGGATCATTCGAAGCCCACGCCAAGATAGTGGCTCGATCACCAAACGCTATCGCTTTTGGGTCAAGATCAAAATCATCTGTTGGTGGAGGCGCTGCTACCACTTGCGCCATAGGAATAGCAGGCGCCGCTCGCATTACAAATTGATTATATGCTGCAGGCGCTCCTGCAGATGGTGCTGCAGAATCGGGTGATGATTTAAAGCGTAAAAGCCACCAAAGCATCTGCCTTCCTCGTGCAAAACCCGTCACCGGAAGCGATTGCGAATGACCTGCATAAATCTGCACATCAGTAACAGTACTGGATCGAAGAATACTGCGCTCAACGCCATCATCCATTACTGCTTTCTTATCACGCAACTCAGACATAATGACTTCCATCTGCCACTTTTCCGTAACACTGTACAGCTGTTCGCAAGCAGAATAAATAATTCGGCGCACTTCCGGATTATTATAAGTCCATCGTGTACGATGCTCACTACCGAAAAGCCACTCATACAACGTATCTCCACCCTGCCACTGAGCAAATAATTTTTTCACCGTAGTGTAAATTTCTCTTCTCTTCTCCCCCCGTGGTGCAGAGAGATATACAGGAACAGCAGCACTGGTAGGTGCCACTGGCGCTTCTGCCTGTCGCCTTGCATCTTCAATTCGGTAACGAACGAGATCAGATGTTTCTAATAGTTCACGTAAAGGAGATATTCCAGGCAGGTAGGCAATCGGTAAACTTCTTTTATTATCCTTAACGCCTGATGCATGCTTTACCGCATCTACATCAAAATTAAATAACATAAAACGTAACATACTGGCATCTGCGCGCTGACAAATAAGATGTAATGCCGTTTCGCCTTTATTATTTTTTCGCGACAAATGCAACGCATTACCACGCTCTAAACAAGCACTAAATAACAAGTTGAGCGAATTCACATCACCATGCATAGCAACATAATGCAAAGCGGTATTACCCAGGTCATCTTGATCATTGATACGCGCTAAAACCTCTGGGTGTAACAATAACATTGATATAAGACATGCTCTATTATATTTACACGCCAGCATTAATGGGCTTGCTTGCGCACAAAGCAATGAAGCATTGTCTGTCAATATCAATACATCGCGAATCAAGTCATCATCAAAAACCGAACCGGCTTCCTGCATGGCGATCATTTTATGCAGCAACAAACTGTCTTGCTGCATATTTACCGCAGCAACTAACGCTTTGGAATTAGTATTCAGCAA
The DNA here is from genome assembly GCA_029212885.1 of Coxiellaceae bacterium. GTDB lineage: Bacteria > Pseudomonadota > Gammaproteobacteria > Coxiellales > Coxiellaceae > JARGNX01. The sequence continues at coordinate 159,224 of JARGPC010000004.1, read as the reverse complement.
TGCTTTAAGGGTTGCAGCATCACCTCGCTCACACGCCGCAAATAGTAAGGCCGACAATGAAGCAGCATCTTGTTGATTTTTCCATACAGCTAATACTTTTGCCAAGATCGGTGCAGGCAAACTGCTATGACCCGATGCATCTCGAACAGCTGTGAGATAAAAATAACGCACCAACTGTTGATAGCGAGCCGAATCTGCAATATCGACAACTGATGACCATTGGTCCAATAATTGCAATGCAATATCAGTGGTTGAAAACACATGCGTGATAAATGCATCAAAGCGCTCAACGGACACTGATTGTTGAATCACTTGCCATAGATTTAACAATACCTCGAGCGCATCCTGGCGCGCGGTGAGTATATGGTTTTGCAGCGTTAACCAGCTCGGTACATCATTTACATATTTTTGTGCCAGTTGTCGGCGTAATAAATCGACATAGGTAGCTTGACGCGGTTCAGGAAATTGCAAAGGAGAGAACAAACACTGTAAAAAGAAAATAGCACTACGCTCTGTCGTCACTTGATCAACCAGCTCAATGACTTCAGCCACACTAAAACGCACATGATGCGCATGCACCTTTTCTCCGAGTTTGGTTGCGATAGCTTGTATAGGCTGCTTATTCGCTACTGACCATGCCGTCACTATTTCATTCGTGGCATCATCCTCATAAGCTACCACTTTCGCCGGACAAAAGTTATCGGTAGTATCCGTCATTAATAATTGTTGATCACCTTGCAGCAAAGCACAAAAATCAGCAGGTTTAGTAAAACAACTGAGTAAATTAGGAAGGGTAAGCGAACGCCTTTCGCTCCATGCGTTTGATCTGGACATATTGAATTCTCCCACTTCAGAATTCAGTATAACGCTGTGATCAAGCAGCAGCAATAGCTATTTAATTAGCCAATGTAACTCGTGTAAACTCGAATAAAATAGTGATGACAAATAATTGTGTATTTTTTGCATAGAAGAAGGCCTGTACTATAGTTACATCCATGTTGATTTTTGTACTAGGCGAAGTAAACAAACCTATCTGTCGTCCTAGTCAGATAGGAAGGAGAAAGTAATGAAGTGGACCGCAGCGGCTATCCTAACGGGTGGCTTATTAACCTGGAGTTTTTCAGCAAACGCAAATAATCGCATGGACTTGCTGCAGCAGTGCACGGACGTTAAAAGTTGTTATCAAATCACTGAAAAATTACTTAATCAAGTGAATGCTTCTTCAGCAACCCATATGCAGGTGGCTGCTAATAGTAAAAAGAAGCGTTACGTTAGTCATCGACAATTATTTTATCACCTACCATCACGTGTTAACCATTATTTAGGTGAACGTGTTTTTGTATTCAGCCCTCGATTACGACAATGGGCCGCTTACAATGCCTACGGAAAACGGATTGGATACGGTGTTGCTAATGGCGGTTCAAACTGGTGCGCCGAATTACGTCGCCCATGCCGTACCCCAGGTGGCTCGTACCGCATTCGTTCAAAAGGTCATGCCGGATGTGTGTCAAGTAAATATCCTTTAGGCAGAGGTGGCGCTAAAATGCCCTACTGCATGTTCTTCCATAAAGGCTATGCGATACATGGCTCACCACACATTTCAAGTCGAAATGGTAGCCACGGCTGTATTCGTGTGAGAACACCAGCCGCTCAATGGTTACACCGCTATTTCTTAAAGCATGGAACCAAAGTGGTAGTGTTACCTTATTCATAGAAGCCCCACCATTATAAGAAAGCCTTGTGTTCTACAAGGCTTTTTTTATGTGAAACCAAAAAAGTGACTGATACGAGACTGTGGTGCTCTTGTTGCTAGTGACGCTAATGCAGCAACACTGCGAAGGTTAGCTTTATTTAACCAGCATGGACCCTCTGATGCTGTCTTAGCATCTGCCGCCCGCATAAACTCATCCGCCCAAGCAGCGACCTGCTCTCTTGATGCTGACAATAAGCTATTAGATTTACCAGCCCCTTCCTCAGCAGTACCGCATAATATGGCTACTTGCTTAAGAAATAATTCTTTGTCATCCGTCATTTTAGAGGCTAACGTACCCCAGGCAAAATCAATATAATAACTAAAATAATGCCGTAAACGCTCTTGAATTGGAATTTTCGATGATTCCTCATAATCTAAAAATAAACCGCTATTTGCTTCAATATACGCATCTCTCTCAGCGCCGCGGGGCTTTTTACAGCATTTAATAAGCATTTTTTTAATTCTTTGAATAGCTTCAAGTGGCGCACTGCCTGATTTAGTTTCTAATAACGAAAGATGTGCTTTAAGCCAAATGTCATTATAAAAATGCCTTTTATCGCCAACACACTTAAAAGCCTCAAATAAATGACCGGAACCCGCCAAGTACAATAAAGCAATTCGATCTAACACTTTATACATTAATGTGTCTGTACGCTCAGACCTCATAATACAAGTAAAAAATGGATTTTCACTGCCCATCACCCAATCGGGCGGCATACGAAACGAACTACCCGAACCCGTGACAGTCATTGGTAAACTCACCACACTCGCTGTCGTTGCCGTACTGGCACTTAATAGAAAATCCGACGGATGAATTTCAAAAAAGCTATCATCTGAATCATCATCCGCTTTATCCTCAGTTGGCGGCAATGCGGAAGCCTCTGGATCAACAGCCACTAACGGTGGCTCTCGTAAAAACCCTGACAAAGTAAGCGGCGGCAGTGCCGCCTGTAGAGGCTGTGCTGGTTGCGTGGGTCTTACTGGTTGTTCAGCTGGCTCAGCTAGCATCGGCAAACCGCCTGTAGAAATTACATCGGTAAAAAAACGAGGAGACGATAGTGATAAAGTTGGCGGTGGTGGTAAAGGCGCAATACTCATTGGCGGCGTAGAAGTAGCCTTGCATTGCATTACAGCATCAACCGTATCTTTTAGTGAAACACCAAACTGTGTATCTCGCGCAAGTTTAATCACACCACCGGTATAATCTAATACACCATCAAAAAATTTTTCACGTCGCTGAAAGTCACTTAAACCAGCATCCTCTGCTGGAGGATTTGATGCGAGCTCCCATAACTCAGCTAATTTATCTTCATAGCTATGAGCCAAAGCCCAATCAATTTTGAACTCACCAACAAGCATATTACCCCATGGTCCAGCTCTATGTGGAACTACACCCCTGGATGGCTTACTTTCTTGAGACGGCGGATCTACAGCAAAAGGTAATGGCAAAGCATCATCTAAATAAGCACTTGAACGATCACCTTTATCAAAAAATCGCTTCAGCAAACCACCGCAATCAGAAAAGTCAGCTTCTTCATCAAATGGCAATTCATTAAACTGAGAAATTATACTTTGTTTAAACATTTCATTGAGCTTGATATTTATATCCGGCTCAAACAAGACTGTTTTGTCTCTGGGTATCTCCCTCATGACCTTACTCCCACGTTCGCCTTATCGTAGCAAACGAAAGATAGTATGTCACGGGGAGCCGTTAGCTAGCCAGCAAACAATTCAATCGCAATAAATACCAACAATACTGAAAAGATCTTTTTTAGCAGCGAGACATCAACACGATGACTGGTGCGTGCGCCTAATGCGACAAACAAAACACTACCGATAGCAACACCAGCAAAGGCAGGCCAATAAACATAACCTGAAGCATAGTGCACTGCCACATGATTGATAATACCTGTAATAATAAATGCTATACCGCCAACGATAGACAAAGGCAATATAACAGCCGCTGATGTACCTACCACATCGTGCATATGGTAGTGCAAATACAACATAAAGGGGATAATTAAGACACCGCCACCAACACCCAGCAAACCTGAAAACACACCAAACGCAGCACCCCCAAGCGTATAGACAATATAAGGCACTACTCGAATAGACAGTTGCTCATCATCAGAATCACGCTTGCGTGAATCCCAATAAATATGCACCGCAATAAATAGCAACACAACACCAAAAATAATGGCTAACACATGCGTAGGCAACAAACTGGCAATCCAAGCACCAACAATTGCACCTACCACGCCACCCGGCAAAAACTTCAGCCACACTTTCCAATCAATATCATCCAGTTTTTGGTGCGTATATGTAGAACCTGACGCGGTTATTACCATGGCCGCCAAAGAGGTACCCGCCGCCATATGCATAACACTACTGGCTGGAATATTAGGCGCAAAGTGCTTAAAAACTAAAGCCAACCCTGGCACGACAATCACACCACCACCAATGCCTAACATACCGGACAGAAAGCCGGAGACACTACCAATGATGATGAATAATATAAATTCGATTACGAGTACTAACATGGTCATCCTTTACCACTAACAAAAGTCACCTATCAGGCTAACATAATACACAGCAGTGCAGCTATAAATATCAGCAACCACCATACTATTTTTGTTGATAAAAAAGCTTTCATCACTTCACTCATCGTTATCTACTTATCAAAATCGTAACAACTGCTGCGTAACTTACCAGCAGCTGATGCTAATATTAAAGACACCACTAAACCTAACAACATATTCCAGCCAAAATCACTCAACACATAGTGATGCCCACTCTGCAGATGTATTACATTCCATGTTTGCATGGCATAACTGAATCGATCAGTGATAAATGCACCAATATAATGTCGCGGCAATAGTATGGCTTCAATCACTACAATCACCACCAATGAGACAACTGCTGACAAAGCCGGCATCTTCTTCGCATAGGCCGACCATAACATGCACCAAGCCAACAATGGCAACAACCATAACGCTTGAATAATCATTACCACTAAACTGCCAAACCACATCTCCAGCATCATTGGGATATTCCAAAGAGCCGTCCACGGCTGAACCGGATGCACTACCAACATAACGCTGGCAAATATAGTTAAAATTAACTGCGTTAGCACCAGAGCCACCCACGCACACAATGGTGCCACTATAACCCCCGCCAACACTTTCGATAATATAGTTTGCGATTGCGAAACTGGCATCGATTGCCAAAATAGCACGCTACGATCACGCCGATCATCATACAATGTACTGGTAAAGTAATAGAATATCGTCAACCACAACACAATAACAAATGGCATGCTACTTAAAAAATAATAATTTTGTGTCGATCGTGGCGACAACATCTCAGCTTGCCACGTCACACTCATATGCGATGAACCGTGCACAAACAGGGATAGCACCATTACGCAGAACGCTGCCAAGGTAAATATCACCGCTAGCGCTAAAGGCACCTTAAAAAATAAACTGTACTGCTCCCAGTATTCACGCTTGACCAATGTCCATAGAGTTTTCATAGTCGAACTCCTGAATTGCACTGCGACCCACAGCCTAATTGTGATAATTGACTACTATCTATAATAAAAAATGTCATCAATAGGACACTACAGACAGCAACTGCTGCCACTAATACTGCATTCATTGACTTACTCCCGAATCTACCATTGCAACAAATACATCACTAACATTCGGCACAGACAATTCACCGAGTTGTTGCAATTGCTGCTTATCTGCGTTGCGAAAAATATACTTTGTGCCGCTGAGCTGTTTAGTGCTATAAATCGGCTTTAATGCTTGCACTGCTGCTTGATCTGCTGTTGTAACCATTAACTCGCTAAACTCATCACGATAGGCATCAAGGCTAATATCTAATTTAATATTACCCTTATCAATGACAATTAAATCCGTCAATATGGCTTCAACTTCCTCGACTTGATGCGTCGTAATCACGATGGTTTTGTGCTCGTTATAATAATCATTCAATAAGCTATCGTAGAATTTTTTTCGATACAGTATATCCAAGCCCAATGTCGGCTCATCTAAAATCAATAAATTAACATCGATTGCCATCACTAAAGCTAAATGCAGTTGCACAGTCATACCTTTAGATAACGCTTTAATCCGCTTATCCATTGGTATACTGGTTTTACTTAATAAAGCCATGGCCTTTTCGCGTTGAAATTTTGGATGCACACCTTCAACATAAGACAAGGCTTGCGACACCTTCATCCAGCGCGGTAACGTTGCCACATCGGCAATAAAACACATTTGATGCATTAAGGCGACATGCTGTTTACATGGACTCAAGCCATTAACTACCAATTCACCTTGATAAGGCGTTAATCCAAATATCGCCTTTAATAAAGTAGTTTTCCCTGCACCATTCGGTCCAATTAAACCGACAATGCTGCCTGGTTTAATGGCAAAATTCACATCAGACAATGCTGGGAAATCACCATAATGCTTGCTGATATGATCAGCTTGTATAATTGTTTTCATTTTAATAACTCCGCCGCATCAAAACCCAGTTGGTTAATACGCTGCTTAATCTGCGGCCATTCTTGTTGTAAGAATCGCTGCTTCTCTAATTTCAACAATGCTTTTTGCGCACCTTGCCTTACAAACATCCCCAAACCTCGCCGCTTCTCAATCACCTCATCATCTACCAACCCCTGAAATGCCTTTGATACCGTAATGGGGTTAACGGCATAATCGGCACTGACTTGGCGAATAGAGGGGATCGCTTCGCCTTCTTGCAAGCTACCATCCATAATGGCTGCAGCAATCTTGTCTTTTAGCTGTTGGTAGATCGGTTGCTTATTGTTCCATTGCATAGGTGATCACCTTATCGACCTTATTTATCTGAATGATGGCTATCCTGATTATCTTTATCTTGATGCTGCACTTTATATACCTTTGATTCAGGGACGATCACCCAAAGAACCAGGTAAATCAACACACCAGAACCCAGCGATACAAAACACAATAATATATACAGTAAGCGCATAATGGTTGGGTCTACTTTAAAGTAGTCAGCCAATCCAGCACATACACCACCAATCAACTTATCATTACGTGATCGATACAGTCTTTTTACTTCATCATTACTCATCGTCTTAATCTCCAGTTACCTTACTTATTTCATTTAGGTGTTATGGTCATGTATAACACCAGATCAATATAACACCACCACAGCCTGAAGTCAACAGCTGGGGCGGGCTCCAGCAAAGTTGATCTATTTTGCTAACCTAAGCGCAGGCCATTGCAGTTAAAAGTTAAGTGCGTATACTTCTCTCCTGAGTAATTTATATACAAGAATAGTGAGACATGAAATGAGACAGAATATGGTATCCGCAACATACGTTGCATTATTTGGGCTATTACGCGCAACATTAAACACCCTAGCTTTTTACCCAGCGATTAAATTCAATGATATGCGCTCGCTGCAACCCACAGATTATATTGCAAAAAATACCGGGCCCTTCCTACCAAATGCCGTATACTACCTCGCTGCTGCCAGCTTTGTACTTGGCGCCTCAGAACGCATGATTGCCAATAAATACAAGCTGCCTCCAGCCTTAAAAGCGACCTACCGTATCTCTTTGCTCGCCACAGGGGCAACTGCCGCGGCCAGCCTGGCCTATATGTTTTTCGGTACCAAGCTGATCGGCAACTACCTCGCAAATGATTACGCTCAATTGCATTGCGAACCAGTAAAAGCCATCGCGCCGGCTTGTTGCGAGAGCATTAAAGCGTGCGGCATGTTGATGCAATATGGCGCTTTGGAATATGTTACAGAAAGCATGCCCAATATCAGCATCTACACCAACCTCGGTTACTTTGCTGCCTTTGCAGTAACAAGCACTGCGGCTTATCTTGCCTATTCAGTCCGCAAAAATAGTGAGCCAAAACAAACAATCGATACCAGCGATGCACTTAGCTCCTTAGGGCAACCATTGATGGGACTCGCCCCTAACCTGCCTACCGCAAACATGGTATAACCAAGCACACATTACTACCCATTTATTTTTTATCATAAAAATCAATGGGTAGTAATAATAAAATCATTTAAATCTATAAATGAAACTTTATTCATAGATTTCATAGAATCCTTAAGACTGCGTTAAGAATAGTCATGTAGTATTGAAAACTAATGACTCTCTTGCGCCGGGCACTTTCTCTCTCTCACAATACACACACCCGGCGCATCTTTTTTTACAACCCCCTCAGCCAACCAGCTTTTCAGTGACCAAGAATTGGAATATAGTCTAAGGCATGAGCCAACAACTCCAACAACACAGCAAACAAGATCGCGCCTGCTTATGGCTCGTCTGCTTAATCTCGTTTGTTGGCTTTTTAGGTGCCTCGATTGCTTACCCGATATTGCCAGTGATCTTTATGCATCCCGAACAGGCTGGTGTAATATCCACTCAACTCAGCCAGAATTGGCGCGCCATATTATTAGGTATCACCCTAGCCACCTACCCACTAGGCCAATTTTTTGGCGCGCCACTGCTCGGCGCTATGTCAGATAAATTTGGCCGCAAGCCCATCTTACTGCTGTCAATGCTTGGCGCTTGCGCGGGCTATTTGGTCACCGTAGTATCATTGCTATCACACAACCTCGCACTATTAATTATTAGCCGACTCATCACCGGCATCATGGAAGGTAATATCGCTATTGCACGCTCCATCGCCACCGACCTTGAAACCATCCCCAAACAAATTAGTCTCGGCCGCATTAATGCGATTAGCGCTATCGGTTATGTTATCGGCCCCCTAATCGGTGGCGTGCTATCCGACAGCCATCTCTACCACTCCTTTAACTTTGCAGTCCCCTTTTACGTAGCGATGTTAACCACACTACTAAGCATCATCCTGACAACATGGCTACTAAAAGAAAGCCACCAAACCTCAACCGACCAGCCCTTCGGCATACAAGAGCTCAATATCTTTAGCCGCGTAGCTAAACTGTGTCACAACCCAACCATCAAACGCCTATTAATCACCAGCACGGTATTTACATTAGGTATCGATATCTATTATGAATTTGGCCCGGTATTTTTAACCAGTAAGTGGGACATGTCTGCCGCGATGATTTCGGTATACAACTTAGTGCTATCCGCCTCACTCGCTATCGGTAGCCTACTACCCTACTACCTATCAAAACGCCTCAATACTCAAAGTGCAATTAAAATAGGCATGCTAATTACCGCCTTTATGCTGCTAATGATTGTAGTACTCGCCACCAAACTGTCTGTATTTATATTGTTTGGCCTCAGCGGCTTTGCCATAACTGTGGTAAACGTTAACTTAATGGTCTTACTATCTGAAAACAGCTCAAAGCAAACCCAAGGTGAAATCCTCGGCACGCAACTCGGCTTACGCATGCTCGGTGATGGGGTGATTTGTTTTCTCGGTGGCTTCTTAGTGGCCAGCTCAGTTAGCGCTCCATTATTATTTAGCGCTACCGCTGCTGCCTTGGCGTTTGTTTATTACCATCTACGATTTAATAACCGTACCGCACCATCTACTCCTGAAGCATAAAGCTGGCCACCACTATAGAAGTACTGGCTAGTTTAGCTTGCATCTTGACATGGCACATCACCGACCCCCGGTCATTGCTTTGAGCACTCACCCATGCCAACATCTCCCCAATAAAAAATTGATCAATATGAGACCAACAATGCCATTTAAAACATATGCGCTGAATCTGCGTAAGTCTTTAGACGCTACTATCAAGGAACTAAAAGCACTATCACCTTCAAAATCAGAACTATTCATAAATCTTAAAGAGATAAAAGAATCACGCTTTAGAGCAACTTGGGGTGAATATTGGGGCTCCATCTGTGAAGCACTTCCTGAAACCATATCAAGGGTAAGATTCATTAATTACAGCTGTGATACAAGAGAAGAATACTCACTACCTGAAATGACCCATACTCTACCACCCTCACTCAGCAATGTGACTTTAAGCTATGATCAATACAATGCCAACTGGGCTTTTCGCAACTTAATCGAGTCAATCACACCCAACATCAATACATTACATATTGAATATAGACGGCCACATGCAAAAAGAAAAAACGTAAAGGCTAATGAGCTACCACATATAATGTCAACCATTCCGCCCTCAGTCACCACACTAAAACTAGAAGGCTTTGAAAGTATAGATAGCTCTGTCATGATTGATGTACTTAGTCGGCTTCAGCCATCAATTCAAAAGCTTTCATTGCGAAGCTCTTTCTTTTTTACATTTAGAAGCACACAAGAGACCATTGATATTTTAAATGCCCCTAGAACAGGGGTATCACTAAAAATAGATCCACATATCTTTATAGATAAGGATGCCAAAAGCATCGAAGCCATTATCGCTTTCTTCCCAAAGACAGTATCAATATTACCTTTTAATATTTCAACCAACTTAGAAGATAAAATAAGCGCACTAGCCAGCTCACTGGCCAAGGACACAGCACCAGATTGGATCCATCACATTAAAATGATAGGAAGCGCTTTTCTGCACAGCAGCTTTGTTGAAAAAACACCAAAAAGCATACGCTGTATTGATTTAACTGAAGGGTTGCCTCGTTATGCATGGGCCGATCATCGTTGGAAAACGGTCAAAAAAAGCATTTGGATTGAGAACCTATATCAAAAGATGAAAGCCTTAAGACCTTCTGTAATTGAAGTTCGCTTCGACCCAAAGCAATTATCAGAAGAGGAACGAGAGATAGTAGAAGGTGGAATATTAACTAATATCGAAAATCGAGCGCCCTATATTGCAGACCAACTACACGAATTATTTTCTCGCTATAAAACAATCAATGAATTATCTGAAGATAGTCCCGCTACCTTTCCTTACGAGATCAATGAAAGAAACCATGGGAAAACAATATCAGCACTTAAATCAATTAACACCGCGGCAGGGTTTATAACTATCGCAATGATTGAACTATGTATTATCGAAAATGTTATGTCAAAAAACTCAACCCTTTCAATATTGCAGGATTTTAACCCAACATTAGCAGACAAGTTAGCCATCGAAATGAGTGAAAAGCGGCTGCTAGATGCAACGAATTTTTTACTAACAGCAATGGAATTTGATCGCCCATATAAAGCTATTATTTCTCATCTACTTCTCATGATAAGACAAAAGAGTGACATGACATCATTAATCTTTAATAAACTTTCAAAGCTTAGTCTCGAAGCAATTCCTGATTCCGCATTAGGCAATCAAATGAGCATGCTTAGAGATTTTGCACCTAGTGTGACCGTGAGCGCATTAAGATCGAGTAGAACGCGACCAGGCCCATCCTTGGCTTCGGCTTCACCTTCTTTTTTTATGGAACCCATAGGTAAAAACAAACGCCCCCACGAAGATGATCAACCAGAGGGGAGCTTAAAAAAGAGACGATCACATTTTTAGATGAAACAGTCAGCTTTGTCGCATCGCGAATGATCGCTTTTACTCAGTAGTTACGGCTACACGTGATCACTTAAATAGCATATGGCACACACCCAATAAAAGTGAGCAACCCTATCGTTTTCAGCGCCTTTATAACGCGTCGGTCGGACAGTATCATACTCTGCTAGGGCTTTAGCATTGCTATAAAGCCACTCAAATACAACTGAATTAACAGCATTATCGTGCTCTTGCTTTCGCAGTATAAGTTTGCGACAGAGTTTATCAATACATATCAATATCACATAACGTTAAGACTGCTTTAATGCTACCAGCATATAATGCTTAATATATTAGGTTGATAAATATTATATGTTTTTTTAAGATAGGTTAGGTAGATTATGCGTCCGACAGGTGATATGAGAGTTTTTGAAGATTTTGCAGATCGTTTATCCCCAGAAAAATTATTTGCTCCGGTACCAGGCTGCATCACATCCCTTCAAGACCACATCCCTGAACTAACCAGTCCAGAATTACCACTGCGTCGTCGTTACGCTGAATCAGGGGCAGATGCCCCGGTAGATTTTAATCGAGGACGAGCTGTAGATATGCTGCCATTGGGGAAGGTGTATTATCAACTGGCCATGAAAAATGCTGCAGATCAATGGGGTTTTATTGTAACCCTAAAGCGAACAGGTGCGGACCCTGGTGATTGCCTTTTTAAAATAAAGCTGCGACTGAAAAAAAGCACATTGACTGATGGGTATGCGCTGCATATATCAGATGCTGAGCTTGCTTCTGAGTATCGTGCGGACTATACCGACGACACCGTAACGGAGAATGAGAGAACCCTTGCTAAAACCGCAATGAACGATTATTTAGCGCAAATTGGATATAACTTATTATCTTCATTTCCTGATGTGTCGGCTCGATCAATGTGTGATGATGTATCGATCGCTATGCTATTAGCAGTGACACCTGAAGAGCGCGAGCAAGTATTGCAAATGCATGTAGAGGCTGATGGTAGCTTTGCTGTTAATGAGGATGCAGGCGAGGATGAGGAGCCAATGGGGTTAGATGATGCAGAGGTAGGGATGATTTTTCTGAATAACCCCGCGTCAGATGTTTTGCAATCATATAGAGACGGTGTAGAGAGCCTGGTTGATACTTATGCGGTACGTGCAGTGGGCGCTGAACCTGCCAATCGCTATCAGCTAATGCCGGGGCCTGCAGCCGCTGCTGCCCCGCGCGGCATAGCTGCACCAGCTCCATTAGCTCCATTAGCTCGAGCCGGTGCTGGCGTTGAGGTTGGCGCACCCCCTGCGGCCGGCAGTCCAGTTCCATAGGTAACATAAGGTGTAGCACCAAATGCCTTTAAGACAAATATAGATTTCATCCTGCTATGGTTAGCAAATCAAGCTTCAAACAACTGTTACATTTAATTCGAGAGTCAATGCTGTGGTGATGTTGTGTGCGGCGGTGTATATACGGGTAATTCCCAAGCGGATAAAGCTTGCCAGATATCGGGCTTAATAGTTTCAGGATAATACCCAAAGCACTGTCTAGGACGATTAAAATCGGAGTCAATATTTTTAGCACACTTTAATGCAGAAGAACCTATGGGTTGATGTTGATACAATATTACACCCACCACATCCGGTATTGAATTTTTATGATCTTTGACAAACGAATTAAACTCGGAAGTGATTGCTGATAGCGCTGTTGAAAAATATTCTTGTTGTGTGACGCTATTCGCATAACGAGAGCATTGCGATAAGTAGTGATCTGTAGTTATCTGTTGATTGGGAGGGGATGGTATTGTAGCAAGAAATTGCTCTAGTGGAATTGCATCTATATCTTGTGTTAAGCAGTTACTGGATTCCAGCGGGGGTATCGGCAACACCGCGCGTAAATTTTTATTATACACATTGATATGTTCATAAATACTCAGCGTTGCAGCTCCGGGCAAGGCAAACATCATTGGCACTTTACCACCGTATCGTAGGAAATAGGATCTAAGCACCTCAGTAGTGTTGCTGCCGTATTGGTCAATGGTGAGTGGAGTTGTTAAGTTACGTGAATCCTGCTGGTTGTCATACAATGGCAAAATAACGACTAGGTTGTGGTACTGATTGCTCAGTGAAGTTAACTGATTCACCTCCAAATACTGTGGATTGAAGATGGCAACTAACTTGTTAGTTACCGCTAGCTGCTGAACAAGTGCGGTAATGAGGGTCATCTGCTTATCGATATGCTGTGTTTGATCTTCTATATCAATAGCAACACCGCTTGCGTTAGCATCATTATTGATTACTGTGGCTATATGCGTAGTGAGCTGATTTACATGCTCAGTGGTTGCATGGTTCATTGAGTCGCGTATATCGCTAAATCTAAAGACGGGTAACACCTTGACTTGCTTACCACTGGGTGGGTTCTGATGATAAAGCCCTGTGATTTCTTGCCCAGATAAACACTCTGCTTCATTCGAGTTTTGTGAATAGTCATTAAGCAGCTGAGGAGGGATTATCGGCACGGCGTAATATGACAAAATATAGTTACCACGATGGGTGCAGGTATTATTTACACTATGTTGTGAGCCATAGGCACCTGGCATTTGATTGATGTAGGCAAAATCTGGAAATATGTAGAATACCTCTTGCTTCATATGATAATTTGTTTTTAATGCCGTGAAAAAATCAGAGGTGCAGTTATTATTGATATCGCAATGAATATCGCCATCCTGGTTAAATAGTATAATGCCATTGCCTTTAGCCAATTCGGGTGCAGCAGCTTCAGCCCATACCGCAGTAGATATTTGTAGCATAATGGCGACAACTAATAAACGGATATAATTCATTTCACAGCTCATATCTATGTATAGCCTAAAGTATAGTGTATTAGAAACTACGTGATGTTAACATTTAGGTTCCATCACCTCTCAGTGTGTTAACGCCGTTATCGTATCTCAACGTGGTGAACTCGTTCCACAGTTATGCAAAAAAGTTCAAGCGCCTTATTGTTGAAGACGCTTTTTTAAGACATATTTAGCCTTCCAACGCACACTGTCATTTTTATCTTTAACTAATTTTTTGATTATCACTAGGGGTGTCGAAGGATTTTCAGTTAAAAAAGAGCGTGTAGTCGTGTCGGGTGAACTTGCCAAATCAACTAGGATATCTACCGGTGTGCTGGGGTTATACGCCAGGCGACGATCCACAGCTTTCGAATTCTCCATAAACAATTCTCGCAGTAAAAATTTCGGGGTTTTTTCATTACGAGAGAGGTCACTCTGCATGTAGGGGTCGCTAGAATGCTCCGCTAGGTAAACAAGAGTATTTGGTGCCACATTAGGGTTACTAGTGATTAATCGCTGCACTGAAAGGCCATCGATGTTTTTACCAAGCAGTTCGAAGTCAAAGTACGAGTGTAATCTTTTTTCTAAATCCATATCATTGATACGAGCTATCTTTGATAATAGTGCTGCACTGGCATTCGGGTTTTGAGCTATGGCCGCAAGTAAATATACCCGGTAGCCATCGACTGTATGATGCGGGAAATGTTGCTTGTAGTAACTGTTTAATTCGTTAGTGTTGGCTTGTATCAACTGCGATACTTGTTGCTTGATATAGAGTCCCTTTTTGATGGTGACTGTTAAAAAATAGGCTGTGGAACCCAGCACGATGAATGCTACCAGCGAAATAAATATGGCTTTTTGGTTAGGATGAATAATACATTGCACAATCTTCCCAAACATCCATCCATAAAAAAATACGACGATGAAGGCGAACACACCATAAATTGGCATCCAAATGTAAGCAAGAACAGCTGTTGAACTAGAGCCAATATCAATACTGTTAAAAAAATATATGACAAAGATAACTGCTGCAATGATTCCTACTATAAAACCAATGATTACTGGTATTTTTTTCGTTGCATTATTCATTACTTGATCACCATGATTGATACCATGCAAATATAGTACATGCTAGCGGTTATATTGCAAAATCAGGTTCCGGCATTTCTCAGCACACTGGGTTTGCTCTAAAGAAAAATATTACAGTGAAATTATTAAAGATAGTTAGCCATCACAGTAGAAGTGCAGATTATTCTAGTCCGTGCCACCCTCAGCTGCCTTTAGATCCTTATGCAAAAAACTCGGGTCCAAATTAGCATTAGCAAATGCTTTATCATTAGGCAATACAATCTGTAAATCATTCATCGGCGCAATACTGATCTTGGCGTTACGCATCCTCAGCTCCAATACATGGCCGCCCGTCGTGCGCTTTTCATTAACAAAATGCATATGAAAACCACCCACACCAATACCATTCCAATAATGCGGGAACCAAAAACCTACCATCGTACCCTTTACATGCTTAAAATCAAATACTGCCTGCTCGCTAGCCGCCTTAACTAATGGCGGATACGGTTGCTTCTGTGTGCGCAAGTTACGTGCTTTAACCAAATCAAAATCGCCATCTACCCTAATAGCGTAAGGGATATTTTTATTTTTAAAATCTTTAAGTAGCTCATCATTTAGCGCTTGGTAATTATCAATTTTACCAACACTCACATGAATAACAGGCTTAAAGTTAGTCACCTCAGCAAAGGGGGTTTTTTGACTGGGCTTAACCACATTTAAATCACCCTTATCATTGATTTGATAGTACTTGCCATCAACCGCAACCATCTCACCAGATAGATGATTAAAAGTCCCTAAGCCCTGATTACCATGAGCCATTAATTGCTTGAAAGTAAATGGTCCGTCATAAACACCTTGACTCAAAGCACCAATAGTCGACAATTGATAAAGCTTATTATGATGATCAGCAAAAGCAGCACCGGCTAACACAACAGAAGTTAAAGCAACAATGCACAGTTCAATTTTTCTCATAACATCCCTTAAAATAAGCAACTAGTAAAACTAAATGGACCTGTACCAACACAAAAGAAAAACAAACCCACTGCACCAACCACAACATTCTTTTGTGCACATGCTGATTGGCCCATCACAGCCAATGCCTTCGCATCACGTAGCTTACCTTTGTTTTCATCAGTGGCCGAGTCATCCATCTCAATGTCAGCCGCTATATTTTTCAAGATCATATGCATGCGGCAACCCAACATACAAAAGAAAAATAACAATATGCCACCAATCTGTCCGTAAATACCAAATAAAATTGATACCGCACTAACAATCAATACAACAACCATTAATACCGCAAAAAAACCTGTTGCACGCGGAAACATCAACCCCACCATATCTTCCGTCTCACCCCAATCCGCCAACAATGACTTTAACGCATAAATCAATTTACAAAATAATAAAATTCGTAAAATCAAAAAACCTTCAATCGCAAACATTTCTTTTACTCCTTCAGTTAAACCGCCTAATACAACAAAGGCACACTCTAATGCCCACAATCCGGATCAATAATCTCAAACAACGCTGGATTATCCGAATAATCCACTGGCATATTAATCAACACCGGCACTTTTTGCTGCAAGGCCTCCTCCAACGTCGGAACTAATTCATCCGAATGGCCAATCGAATAACCCTTAGCACCAAATGCCTGAGCAAAATCAACAATATTAATATCATTAAAGTGGACAGCACTGTCGCGCTTATACTTCATCACCTGCTGCTCTTTCACCATATCATAACTGCCATCCGCCCAAACAATATGCACAAAACGACAACCCTCGCGCACCGCCGTCTCTAACTCCATTGCCGAAAATAAAAAACCGCCATCTCCCGACATTGATACCACACGCCGATCCGGATATGCAAAGTTACAACCCATCGCCCATGGTAAAGCCACACCCAACGTTTGCTGACCATTACTAAACAACAAATGTCGCGGCCGATAAACTAAGTAATAACGCGCCATCCACATATATACCGAACCAATATCACAAATCACCATATCATCATCAGTCAACGTTTTGCGTAAATCATAAATAAAACGTAGTGGATGAATCGGTGTACCCGTTAACTCTTTACCGCGCTCAATTTCTTGATGCAACTCATCAACCAATCCACGAATTTTATCAACATGCTTAATCTGGTGCCGTGGCTTTAATTGACTACGCAATGCCTCAACATTAGTGGCAATATCACCCAACAACTCAACCCTAGGCTGATAACCACAACGAATTTCTGCCGGCGTATAATCTAAATGAATAAGTGTTTTATTATATTCAGAGTTCCATATCTCAGGATCATACTCCGCTGGATTAAAGCCAATAGTTAATACAACATCAGCATCTTCCAATAACACATCACCCGGCTGATTCTGAAACAAACCAACACGCCCAAAAAAGCAATCCAACAATTCATGTGATATAACACCCGCCGCTTGATAGGTACCAATCGTTGCCATTGGCATGGTTAATAATAAATCACGTACCGCTTGCGTATTCTGCTCTCTACTAGCCTCCTGACCTAACAAAATAATCGGACACTTAGCCTTATCGATAAGCTCAACCGCCTGCTGTAACGCGCCCATCGGCGCGCTGCCAAATACAACCGGCTGCGACACGTTAAAAGGCGTATGCTTAGTTGACTCTAGAGAAACATCTTGCGGTAAACTTATAAATGCCGCGCCGGACTGCGGCTCTAACGCTAAACGAAAAGCATTCTCTACAATTTCAGGAATCGACTCAACTGTCTTCACCTCAACATCGTACTTACACACCGCCTTCATCAACAGCACATTATTCATCGATTGATGAGAAGCTTTCAAAGCCATAGCGCGCGATACATTACCACCAATCGCTACCACCGGATCACCCTCAGTCGTTGCTGTTAACAACCCCGTACATAAATTAGCCACACCGGGACCCGAAGTTACCAACACCACACCCGGCTTACCCGTTAATCGACCATAACTCGCCGCCATAAACGCCGCATTTTGCTCATGCCGACATAAAATTATTCGAATGGGGGAATCATTTAACGCATCATAAACAGCATCGATTTTGGCACCAGGAATGCCGAAAATATACTCAACTCCATGCGACTCTAAACACTTAACCAACAATCGTGCACCAGCATGCGGATCTAACGCCATAGTAACAACTCCTTTTGTAACTCAAATCAGTTTAGCATAAGTTATTTATGAAATGTCATTCAGGATATTGACGCTACACAACATTATATTTAATAATCGAAAAATATGTGGCTAGTCTAGCAAATATAAGCCTTATCGATAAATAGAAATGAAAACAAATGATTAGTTAATATACGACACATCTGGTAATTTAACTTAAATATGTACAAAAAAGCAGTAGACGCCGGCAACCGAAACTTTTTACTGAAAGCACACTACTAGCATTTATCGTAGGCGCAACCGACCATAAACGTGGCAACCAACTAATCACAAGACAAAGGACTTAAGACGTGCCATTGAGAATGGCAAGCATAAAGAAGACGAAGATAAAATGTTTCTTTTCTTTCTACTGGATAGCTGCCAAAAAACCAACCCCGAAATTCTAGATGCCCTAGACTTAACTGAAATACATCGATCCATGAGTAATGACAGTAAATTTTTCCTAAAATACCTATCGAAGCTTAATAGACTGCAAGATACTTTTTTAGCAAAGGCAGCAAGACTTATGTCAAAGCCATTACGAGAGAATATATTAATGATTCTGCCATAACTAAAAACACAGATATGATACTTAGTGACTCACATCACCATAGCCGTTTGAAAGACAGCTTGCGCGTGTTTTATGACTATAAGCGGCATATGACCAAAGCGATAACACCGGCCACAACAGAAGAAAAAATCGCCCCCGTCTCACCATAAAGCTGATCATCTATACTGTTAGTAGTATTAGTAACAGGGCCAGTGATTATGCGCTACAATAACGACCCCAAGACCCCGACTAAAAATTCATTGAATTCAACATATTCTAAAGGAAAGTCACAGTGAATTTGGCCTGGATGACCGACATCCACCTCAACTTTGTTGAGCCGGATCAGCGACAGGTTTTTTATGACTCCATACTTAAAACCGACTGCGATGGCCTACTTATTACAGGTGATATCGTCGATGCCAATAACTTCGCCAGCGTCATCAAGGAAATGACTGACCACATCAACAAGCCTATGTATTTTGTGTTGGGTAATCATGATTATTACGGTGGTAATGTAACAGACGTGCGTAACACGGTAAGTGAACTAACCCAATCAGAAAAACATTTGCATTGGTTACCTTTTGCATCACACCAACTTAATGACCATACCGCATTAGTGGGCCAAGATGGCTGGGCTGATGGCCGGTATGGGGACTTTGAAAACAGCCGGTTATCAAAAAAAGTCAATTGCCTGATTACCGATTTATCCGACAGCATCAAATTGGGCGATCATAAACTGCTATCCAAAATGCAACAATTAGCTGACCATGATGCAGACATGTTAGCGCAACAAGTGCATCAAGTTATCGAGTCGCAACAACCTAAAAGAATTCTCGTACTTACCCACGTTCCACCATTCAAAGAGTCCAGTGTTTACCGCGACAAAATGAGTAGCATCTATCATCTGCCATTCTATGCATCAAAAGCTACTGGTGACATTCTGTTAGCTTTAGCTAAACAATACCCCAGCGTGAAATTTGATGTTTTATGTGGCCATACACACGGCAATGCATTTTATCAACCGGTGTCAAATCTTAGCGTCAACACTGGTCATGCTGATTTTTATCGTCCTACCGTCCAGCGCATTATTACCGTTTAATCAATTAACCGCATCTAAGCACCAGGCGGCAATATAATCAGCAAAGCTACGTCTTATATAAAGACCAAACATATTCTCACCCTCCCTAACCACCAAGCCAGAACTTTTTGCAATCTTAGTTTGCACACATGCTTTAATTGGAAAACGGCTAGGATGAAAATCATACTCACATAATTTTTGTAAAAACATATGCACCGCTTTACCTTGTAACTGAAGCTTTGTCATACCACCAGTGATATCAACCAGTTGAAAATGACCCGAAAGGTCAGTACGCAGATCAACATTTACCCGCTGCGATTCCGATTGATCAACGACAATAAGCCACTCATCAAAAGAAACATAATAAATTGCAGTACCTGTCGTTTTAACCATTTCTCTTGGATGTTGAGGTAAATATAACTTCAAGTGTTTGTATAATGCCTGCTCTAAAGCCGCAGAACTCCTATCTCCTCGCAAGACAAAATAAGCATTGGTAGAAACTTCGGATATACACAAGCCAATATTTTTATTATTACTGCTGATAAAATCCTGTTTGAAATAAAAAAGTGCTGACTCTTTTTGTGGTGCTATATCTGCATTATACATGCTGGCGTGCTCCTGACTTATCATAAAAAATAGATTCAGAAATCGTTGCTTCAATCATTCCCTCTGCAGGATCGTAACAATAAACCGTCTCACCTATACGACTCAAACCCGACTTAATCAACGCCAGGGCAATCGATTGATTCAAAGCAGCACTGTAATAACTTGAAGTCACATGCCCTTGCATATCAGCTGGGATACGTGATGTTTTATCATTTACTATTTGAGCACCCTCAGGAACCACATTATTTGGGTGTTTTGTGACCAGCCCAACCAACTGCTTTCGATCTTGCCTTACTAGGTCCTTACGTGCCAAACCACGCTTACCAATATAACTAAATGGCTTTTTCTTTGATAACACCCAATTCATGTTCAAATCAGTAGGCGTTACAGAACCATCGGTATCTTGACCTACGATTACAAATCCTTTTTCAGCGCGTAATACATGCATTGTTTCAGTACCATAAGGAGTGATATTAAATTCAGCACCAGCATTTATCAGTGCTTGCCACACGTGATGGCCATAATTTGCATTAACATTAACCTCAAACGTTAACTCACCTGTAAAGCTAATACGGAAAACACGAGCCTCGACCCCCGCCACAGTACCCTGCCTATGGTCCATAAATTTAAATTGCTCACTGGATAAATCAATATCTGAACAAACCTTAGAGATAACCTTTCTTGCATCTGGGCCAGTAACCGTTGCCGTCACAAAATGATCAGTCACAGAAGTAAAATACACTTTCAGATCGGGCCATTCTGTTTGATGCCAACGTTCTAGGTGCTGAAAGACGTGTGCTGCGCCTCCCGTCGTGGTAAACATTAAATAATGATTTTCACCCAAGCGAGCGCACACACCATCATCAAATACCATACCATCTTCATTCAATAGCAAACCGTAACGACACTTACCAACACCTAACTTTAAATAGGCATTTGTATAGACACGATTTAGAAACTCTGCTGCATCAGGTCCTTGAATATCAATTTTACCTAACGTGGATGCATCTATAATCCCAACACCATGCCGAACAGCTAAGCATTCACGATTAACAGCTTCGTGCATCGATTCATTATCTTTGGGGTAATACCATGGTCTTCTCCATTGCGCCACATTTTCAAATTTTGCGCCATTTCCCTCATGCCAGCGGTGCAAGGCTGTTTTTCTTACCGGGTCAAACAACTGATCGACATCGCGCCCTGCAATCGCACCAAAGGTTATCGGTGTATAAGCCGGTCTAAAAATAGTTGTGCCGGTCTCAGGAATAGACTGCCCTAACTTCTCAGCTAAAATCGCCATACCATTGATATTACCAAGCTTGCCTTGGTCCGTACCAAAACCTAAAGCCGTATAGCGTTTGACGTGCTCAATCGATGTGAAATTTTCACTAGCCGCTTGCTCAATCCCAGCTTTCGTTACATCCAGCTGATAGTCAACAAATTGCTTTGGTGCACGTGCAGTTGATTTTGTATGTGGGATACTAAAAACCGCCTGATATGAAAGCTTTATTTCGTTTTCAACCTGATAATCAATTATTGTTATATTCGGTGGAATACCACAAAGCGAAAGCGCCTTAATACTGGCTTTTGCACCTTCAGATAAGCAGTTTGAAATACTTTGTGCACCAGTACAAGCACCCACAGCATGTATATTATTCATGGTATTACCAGGCACGAAACCTATGCACTGATCTGACCATTGCGGCCTACAACCCGTATGTGAATGCAAATGAATAACCGGACTGTAACCACCAGAGCTTGCAATAATATCGCACGCTATCTCAAATGGCTCTGCTATGACCTTCTTTACATCATTATCTACCGGAGCAACGACTGCAGCGCTAACTGCTTTTTCACCCTGCACATCAATTACAGCATGATTAAATAACACCTCAACATTATATTTTTTTAACGGTGCTAAAAGGGCATTGCTCACTTCACTTCTACAATCCACAATAGCAGCTACACGCCCACCCACCTCTAGAATAGCTAATGCAGTAAGATAAACCGTATCATTGGCGGTGAATAAAACAATATTTTTACCTGGCAAAACACCATAACGACGAATATAAACATTAACAGCTGAAGACAACATCACCCCAGGTCTATCATTATTAGAAAACACCAGCGGCCGTTCAATTGAGCCCGTCGCAAGAATAATGTGTTTAGCACGTATGCGGTGTAGTCGCTCACGACAGCTTTCACCACCTTTTTTATACTCATCACAAACCTCTTTAGCCGCAACAAGATTATGATCATAATAGCCAAAAGCTGTGCTGTTTTTTAAAATAATAACATTAGACGCTTTTTTCAAACCATCTACTGTATTTTTTAGCCAGTCTGTGCATAGTAACTTATTAATAATAATGTTTTCCGATAGTAAACATCCGCCAAGCTCATTCTGCTCATCGACAATAATTACGCGCGCTTTTGTATTGGCAGCATGCCATGCTGCTGAGAGACCAGCAGGTCCTGCGCCAACGATTAATACATCGCAATAGTGCATTAACTTATCATAGGTATCATTATCTTTTTCTGTAGGCGCATAACCCAAACCGGTATTAGCTCTAATCTTTTTCTCAAGGTATGGCCAAAGAAACTTTGGTTTTATAAAAGTTTTATAATAAAACCCCGGCGCCATTAATCTATGCAGCTTAGAAATAATATAATTTTTAAACATGCTATTTCTTGGACCAACACTGTTTATAACCATCCCTGACGTCAGTTCAGTTTGCGTCGCACGTACATTCGGAATCGTGTATGCGCCTTCATCCAACTGAAAAATAGCATTCGGCTCTTCTGCACCCGAGCCTACAATCCCTCTAGCACGCCTGTACTTAAAACTAAGACCTACCGTTTTAATATTATTCGCCATTAAAGCAGAAGCTATTGTGTCTCCTTGATACCCCGTATACACGCACCCATTAAAGGTAAAATTAATGCGCTTTTCGCGTTTAATCCGACCACCTTGACTCAACCGATTAACTTGCGTCATATACAGACTTCCTCACTTTCTTTCACGCTAATGTCAATGTTTTCAGCCGATAATTTTTCGCTACTCAGGATATCGTAACTGACCGTGTCTCTTACTACGTTAAAATATTTTCTGCACGCCATTGTATGCACCCACATTTCATAATGCATACCCTTAGTATTTTTTCTAAAATACAAATAGCGACCAAACGCTTCATCACTTATCTCATCAATATTGTCAGGACGCTTAATATTAGCTTGTCCTGCATAAGAAAATTCTGCTTCTTCTCTATACTCTTCACAATAAGGGCAATATATCTTTAACATCAATAAATATCCTATAGCTTAATGCGCAACACCCGCTGCGCCATGCTCATCGA
Organism: Coxiellaceae bacterium; assembly: GCA_029212885.1. Classification (GTDB taxonomy): domain Bacteria; phylum Pseudomonadota; class Gammaproteobacteria; order Coxiellales; family Coxiellaceae; genus JARGNX01. The sequence continues at coordinate 135,376 of JARGPC010000004.1, read as the reverse complement.
TTAGCGCACCAGAATAAAATCTATCTATACTAAATGGCTTAGCTAATAACGGAACTTCCTTGCTTGCCAACAATGAAGCAAACACGTTACCTGATCCTGGTGTGGCCTTAAAACCACCAGTCCCCCAACCGCAATTAAAATAAAGGCCTTTGATGGTGGTTTCAGAAATAATTGGACAGGCATCAGGGGTAGTATCCACAATTCCACCCCATTGCCGGTTCATTCGCACACGCGAAAAACAGGGGAACAGTTCGCAAATTGCAGCTAATGTATGCTCGATCACATTAAATGACCCACGCTGCCCATAACCATTGTATCTATCTATACCTGCGCCAATAACCAAATCACCCTTATCTGATTGACTAACATAAGCATGCACCGCATTAGACATGACAACGGTATCTAAAATAGGTGCCAATGGTTCAGACACTAAGGCTTGCAAGGGGTGTGATTCAATCGGTAACGATAGCCCTGCCATTCTTGCACATTCAGATGAATTTCCAGCAACAGCACAAGCCACTTTTTTAGCCTTGATAAAACCTTTTTTTGTATTTACCCCAACTACCTTGTTATTTTCATGTGCGATATCGAAGACTTCATTTTGTTGTATAATATCGACGCCTAACGCATCTGCCGCTCGTGCAAAGCCCCAGGCAACCGCATCGTGCCGCGCAACACCCCCCCTTGGCTGCCATGATGCACCTAAAATGGGGTATCTACTATTTTGCGAAATATTAATGAGTGGTACGATTTTTTTTACTTCATCAGGCGTTAGTACTTCACCATCAATGCCATTTAAACAGTTCGCACTCACTCGCCGATTTATATCACGCATCTCTTGCAATGAATGACCTAAATTTAAAACGCCGCGCTGTGAGAACATAACATTGTAGTTTAACTCGTGAGATAGATTTTCCCACAGCTTCATGGAATGCTCATACAGCTTAGATGATTCATCCCATAAATAGTTCGAACGAACAACGGTAGTATTTCTTGCGGTATTACCACCGCCAAGAAAACCTTTTTCAATCACAGCGACATTTGTTATACCATGCTCTTTAGCAAGATAATAAGCCGTCGCCAGACCATGCCCACCACCGCCAACGATAATGATATCGTATTCCTTTTTCGGCTCAGGGCTACGCCACACCTGCTGCCACTTCTCATTAAAAGACAATGTATTTTTAACCAGGCTCCATACCGAATATTTTTTCATTCAATTTCCTATTAATGAAGTAAATAATTACTCGCTGGCAGCCATTTCAACACGAGGATACGCCCGAAGATAGGATAAAAACGACAAAATAAGGTAAATTCAAGACATCGCGGTACAATAATTAGCCGCTACTTAAAAGCTTGTTTACAGGCACGAGAAAAATGTGAACTGTCAGTGAATCCACACTCCAATGCAACATCAGCCGCGCTCTTAGATGTATTTTCCAATAACCAACGCCCATAATGAAGCCGAGCTTTACGGTAGAACTTTTGCAAACTCACCCCTAACTCCTGTGTAAAAATTCTTTCAAGTTGCCGCTTGGATATATTGATATGAGATGCTAATTCTTCTGTGCTTAATGGCGTAGTGATATTTTGCTCGAGAAGCAACAGCACTTTACGAACATTTGGATTTTTAATCCCCTCATCATGTATAGGTTGAGGAGAGGTATTCTTTCTAAAAGCGTCCATAATCATTATGCGTAAACTTTTCACTGCTAATTGCTTATTCAAATGCCGCTCTATTAACATAGCCGCCACATCTATCGCTGCAATACCACCGGCACAAGTAATTATATTTCCATCATCAAGGTAACGTTGCTTGATGATCGGAATAACAACTTTATGTTGATTAACCAGCTCTTGATAATGCAACCAATTCACACAGCAACGACGCTTATTCATCAAACCTGCTTCTATCAAAGCAAAAGAACCTGTACAAAGTCCAATTAGTGTTATTTGTTGCTTCTCAGCGAGTTGCAAATAACGGTGAATTTCTTTCGTAGCAGTAGAATACCCATGCTTTAAACGTCCACCTACAACCACAATATAATCGAAACACTCGGGTGTCTTGTAATTTTCCCACGCTTGTATTTTAACGCCACAACTTGAGGTAATGAATTGACCAGGCTTACCTAAAATAGTCCAAGTACAGTGGATTTGCTGGCTGTTATCATTTTCATCCGCGGCAAGACGTAAGGTATCTATAAAACCCGCGAACGGCAGTAAAGTGAATTGCTCAAGCAATATAAATGCAAAACGCAACGGACGCTCGCTTTTTTTTTCAAATGAACCAGCCAATAGCTGCATATTAATCTTCCCAATCGATGCTGCGCTAATTTTAAGGCATCTAGCATCGCTTATCCATCGAGAATGTTATGTAACTCGCATCTTTTGGTGTGCGTTAATATTAGACAAATACCGCGTTTTATTTACAGCTGGGTATAAGGCCTATATTCATGCGACTCTGCATCATATAGCGCCTGCTCATCGAGCAACGGTTTTTTGCAATCGCTTCGCTGGCAATACAGCAACGCCACATCTAGCACCAAGACTGCAGCTGAAACCGCAAACACTGTCCACCAGGTTTGCCTAAACGGCGCACAATGTTTTTCAAAAAAACTTTGCGCGCATTTCATAGCTTGCTGTGGATTATTGAACAATGGCGCACAGTTGCTCTTTGCATTTTTTATAGCAGTAGGCACATCCATACTGGAATACATGATCGGCATCACCATACCCATTGCGATTGCGATAGTCGCACGTGCAGCAACAATTACAGGTGTTGCATGTCGCAATAAGCCTTTATGCGACACTTGCTTTAACTCAGCAGTTACACACGGCATAGGCGTCTTAGCATCGCCATTAGCGCGCAACACACCAAAACACATCAAACGACCCACCACAAACACCCCCATAAAAGTGATGGTTGAAAGCATAGAAACGATGGTCTGCATATCCTTATTCGCCAAATGATGAATCGCCTCACCAATATTTTCGCTTGTTGGCAGCTCGGCAGGTTTATATTCACCCGTATAAGGCAAAGTAGCGCTAAGCAAAGTTCCCACGCTGAGTAGCATCGCTGCCCAGGCAGTAGTGATGAATAGCTGCTGATGCGTCACTTTAGGCAAATTACACAAGAATGCATTAAACCCAGCATGTGCATGCATGGGGGTTGGTTCACTTTTATCAATGATTTCAGAGTACTCGCCCGCACTCTCTTTTGACTCGCCAATATGCCTCGGAAGACTATGATGTACTATTCTACCCATGTGTAATTCTCATTTAATATATTCAATGGGCACAGTATCAAAAAATATCCGTATTCAAAAACGCTAATTTTTAATTACTATTTATCGATTTGATCGATACCTAATACATTAACAACCAAAACATTTCGCTATTTCGGAACGATCTTCTGCCGGCAGCGGATTAAGACCGCCCGCCGCACGGAAGAAAAACCGAAAACAAACTGTCGCTGGTAGTGCAGCAATATTCAATAAACTTAGTCTACCTGGCCGATTTGCCCTTTCTGGTTCAAAAGGTTGTTGCGAAACCTTCGCTATATATAATATTCCTATCGAAATTAATGGCTGCCATAGCATAGAAGTCTTGCTATTACGAAATGCTAAATACTGCAAAACTAGACCAGCGGCATACATCCATAGACTTCTTTTACCGTATGGCAACAATCGTCGATAAACTAATTCAGAATTTGTAGCTATGTTGCCCTTACCATACTCCTTTAACATACGAGAAGTAACAGAGCCTTCAGCACCATTTAACACACGATGTTGTGCAGCTGAAGTTAATTGCTGAAACAGTTCCACTTCCATTTCCATGTCTTGCTTTACTGCCGCATCATTTGTTTTATGCATTTTTTTTCATGCTCATTTTATTATCTTCAATCCAATAATTAAATTCCATTTTGGCTATTGTTGTGATTTTAAAAAGCGAATCTTTATTTAAAATTTTTTGATTTGTTTGCATTGTATTTCCCAAAAACTCAAACCGTTAATTAAAAAATCTAGTTATTATCAACTGAATATAACCTTGGAAAATACCACACAAAAATACTGATCAAAAACGATTATTTTTAATTACCATATATAGATATGAATAATAAAGGGTCACTATAGATTCTTGTATGGCGGCGGTGGTAAGTGCATATGGATAATTAGGTGGGAGCGGTGACTTACAGACCTAGCCTGGACTGCATACTCTGATGGGGTTTCAAAAGGGGAGCAGCAGAATGCTCCCCTTTTGTCGCCGTTATGCGAATTTACTTCGCATAGGCGAAATCATATCAGGAGGAGGCTCGCGATAGCGAGTCTCCTCCTCTCGCCGGATAAACAAAAAAGGGCATCCCGACGGGATGCCCTTTTTTGTTTATTCTGGTGGAGGCGGCGGGGATTGAACCCGCGTCCGCAAACCCTCCGCCATCGGCTCTACATGCTTAGATCTGTCATTAATTTAACTACTAAGCACCCGACAGTCAGGGCAAACCTAGTAGCGAGCCTTGTTGGTTTAATAGCTAAGTCATAGGCGATGCTCAACTACGATCTTATGAATCTGACTACTGACCATCTCTGCATAAGCACAAAGAAGCAGTAGACTGCTGTCGGTTATTAAGCGACAAACGAGCTTATGTGGTTACTGATTAAACAGCTACCGCAAAAAGTTCGTCGTTAGCAGCAGGTTGCTTAGTATTTGCAACTATAAGTTTACACCTCAGTTTAACGAGTCAGATGAACCGCTCGACATGCACCTCAGGTTTTGTAATCCGCGTCGAAGCCAGATCGCCCCCAGGTCGGCGAAGTATATCATACACCTAGAGCCTAAGTCTTGACCTAACGTAAAAATAACACAATCAACTGAATAATATAAATAAATTTATCTAACAAAACCTGGTTACAGTGCCTCAGCAAATAATTTTTCATACCTCCCAACCATCAAATAACGCGCCCAATTAAGCTTTTAACAAGGTGATGAAAAAAGATATCAGGAGCATGCTGGTTCTGGTTGACTTGTGCCTGGAAGCCAACCTTCATTCGCCGTATAGCAAGACGAACCCCCTTGACATAAGGTACTAGTGCACGAAAGATTCTTTATATTTATTGTCATATATACAGTACTCCCCTCACGCAACTGCAACTGTATACATTGTATTGTGATAGTATCATTAGATAACTTAGAGAGCGCTTTCTCGCCGAAATAAAATGGCTGATTGCTAGTAAAAGTGTACTCTCCCATGTTTATATCTGAATGAGTATTGTATGGCTGACCAGAACAATCAGCAGACGTATAAGACTCTATATCTCGTAACGATAGAATTACATTCCCTTCACCATTTGCATCAATTTCTGCCCAGACCGTGCCAGTATCACCCAATGCAGAAATAGAAGCATACGAAACACAACACACCTGAAGCAATATTGCACAAAAAAAAGCTGGTAAAGATTTTCTCATAACAACCGCCTCCATTCGCTTAAGACATAATAACACCATCGCCATTCGGACTCTCATCTACCTGAGCATCTCCACCCGCCACCGTTTCGATCAAATCAAAAATTATCAGCTTAGGTGGGTAATACTTTTTCAAACAAACTGATGATATTTCGTTGTCTATTGAAATAATCACAATAACCCCTACCAAATAAATCACGTCAACGAATGTAGCATAAATAGAGTTGCTACTCTACATCTTCACCTTACACACAAAAATGCAAAACAACCCTGTTAGATGAATTGTTGCGGATAAATGATATAAACCCCAAACTGAAAGTCTTTAGAGTAAAAGGTATTCACCGTCTTGGTGGTGAAACACTTAATCGCACTGATTTTATTGTGCGGAAATAAGCGCTTAAGCCGAGTTGGTTCGCCCTGCGGACAATCAAATACAATATCCATCGCTCCAGTCTTTGCCGCCAACTCAGGGTTCAAATAGGGGCTGTCTTCAAATGAGTAATTGAGTATCGCTTGCGGCTTGGCTTTTTCAAATGCGGGAATTAAACCCAAAAAGTAGTCATCACCAATCACTATCTCAAGCGGCTTATTCGGCACGGTTTGTTGCCAATATTGATAAGCCTTATGCGCAATGGCAGCAGCAGGCTTATTGAGCGCCGACACGTCACGCTTGGTATACATGGTTAACACATAATAACTGAAAATCGCTACATGCAAGCCGATGGCTACAGCTATCGCTACCTTCAGACGACGCTGATTAATATCCCATTTAAATACACTCACACAGGCCAATGTGGTAAAAATATAAAAAGGATAAGACCACTCAGTGGGTATATTCATGCCCACCACTAAACTGATACAAAAAACCAATAGAAATGGCGCCAAGCCCAGAGTCAAACTCAACCATTTTTTCGACACAGGTAATTGGTGATTTTTCTGCCCAATCAATACCGCAAATAACAGCGGATAAATCAGTAATGGTAGCTGCGAAGCTAAATACGCAAAAGGTGCTTTAATATGCGATGCAAACCAACTGGGATTAGCCGTATCACCACGTGCATTCATATAGTGTAATGGCAAGTAGTTATGCTTCACTACCCAGTAAAAATTCGGTGCCACCAATAGCAATGCAATCGCCGCGGTTAGTAATAAATGCTTGGTATACGCGCGTTTATAGTGACATAACAAATAGCCCAAACAGGCAATAATTAAAACGGCGCTCTCATATTTAGCCAACACCGCTAAACCAGTTACTACACCCAATAGCACCCAATGTTTCGTTTGATTATGCTGCAAGCTTTGATAAAAGTAGTACCCCATCGCTGCCCATAACGGTAACATCATCACATTTTGATTAAACTGCAAGCTGCGTGAATTAAAATAATATAGCGTCGAGGTCATTAAGATCGCCAGCAATGTACGTGAAGGCGACATCAACTCTCGACCCAAACGATACAAATAAACATACATCGTTAATACACAAGCCGCACTTAAAAATACCACCGCACTAAAAGCGGTTGGCATCACTGTTAATGCACCACGCATTAACCACGCGCCCAATGGTGGATGCTTATAATTGCCCCAGGCCAAATGCATCGCCCAAGCAATATTCTCTGAAGAATCTAAATACATACCATGAAAAAATAAGCTCGGAATTAATGCCCATAGGAAAATATACAATAAGACCAGCAAACATAAAGTTCGTATGCTTGTTGGGGTATCAAGTTGTTGAGCTCGATTCATTGCCATATTTCCCTTGTAAACCTATATGCTGCAGCACAGCGCGACGGCATCAAGGTGTACACCAGCAAGCCATGATGCCCCTCTGTCATCCCGGAAATCGACGCAGTCGATTATCCGGGATCCAGCATAATACATGGATCCCGCATCAAGTGCGGGATGACAAACCAAGTGCGGGATAACAGATGTTTGACGCATTTATATACATAAATGAACGAACTGTCAATAAGTTTAATCAACCAATAATGCAGCCTGCGCAGCAGCATTGATCACACTCGCAATGCGCACTGCTGACTGCACTCCTTCACGACTCACACCCGTCTTCATTAAGGTGGCACTGTGTGCATCCATGCATTTACCACAACCATTTAATGCAGACACCGCCAATGAATACAACTCGAAATCCACTTGATCGATACCGGGATTCGCCACAATACTCATGCGCAAATTAGCTGGCATTTTTTGCAACTCAACATCACTCGTCAAATGCGCAAAACGGTAATAGACATTATTCATCGCCATCACCACCGCCGCCGCTTTAGCCGCATTAATATGCGCTTGGGTTAAAACATCATCTACCTCTGCGGTCATCGCACCAATAACTACTGACGATTTAGTCGCATAGGCACTGGCCAATGCAATACCTAACACCTGCTCTTGACTCAAACCAGGTGCCCCACCGACTGTTAATACCGATGATAAATTGAGACGTATGTCTTTGGCATAGTCAGGAAGGTTGTTTCTTAGTTCTTCTATATTCATTTTTTTATCCTCTTCTTCATCAGTCTTCGACAACTCTAGCAGGCCGCTTTATAAAAAATTCGTTATTCATTGTTTGACCTACACCTATAAGTTTCACATCAGCCTTAACTAACCTGCCTTGTCATCCCGGAAATCGACAAAGTCGATTATCCGGGATCCATGGATTCCTGCTTTCGCAGGAATGACAGAATTCATTAAACCGTAATAACTTCCTCCCCTTGATGCCAGTTACACGGACACAATTCATCCGTTTGCAACGCATCCAACACACGCAATACTTCTGTCGGATTACGACCAACATTCATATCAGTCACCATGACAAAGCGCACGATATTATCTGGATCTGTGATAAAAGTAGCGCGTTGTGATACCCCCGCACTAGCATCTAAAATACCCAGGTTTTGTGACAGATCACGCTTGACATCAGCCAACATAGGAAAAGGTAAATCATTGAGTTCTTCTTTATGCTGGCGCCATGCCAAATGCACAAACTCAGAATCGATACTAGCACCTAACACCTGTGTATCACGATCTGCAAATTCGCTATTTAGGCGACCAAATTCAGCAATCTCTGTTGGACAAACAAACGTAAAATCTTTCGGCCAGAAAAATAACACTTTCCATTTACCTGGGTACGATTGATCGGTCACATCAACAAAGGCATTATGCACATCATTGCTTACCGTCGCTTGCATATTAAATTCAGGTAGTTTCTCACCAACTGCAATCATTCTTTTCTCCTAATGCATGTTTTATTAAATACACAAACACTATAGCCCCAACGACTCAATAGTTAAAATATATTTTATTAATAGCATAGATAGTTAATACCTATCACTATAATAAAAAATATTGGGTAACAAGTTACATGCCAGAGAAATGCCTCATCAAAAAGAAACGAAGCCATGATCGGCTGTCGAGCCTTTAATAAAGTGACTGCGCTAGGAATACCTGAAAGCTCATGCACAGATTAATTGTAAACAAAACCAACAAAACTACCAAAATGTTCACAATTTGACAGTCAGTGTTAACTCTGCCTAGAATGAAATTCAGTCTTTGTGGCCACTGTGGGAGAACTGGATGTCAAGAAGATCACTGTATAGAACAGCCATTGGAATATGCTCAGCATGGTGGGCCAACGAACACCGAGCTCATGTACAAACAACCAACAGCATTACTGCACCACCTCCCAGCACACTCACAGCCTCTTTTTGGTTAATCAGCCCAGCCGCTACCGCATCAATAGCAGCCGAACCCATACCCCCTCAGACCATCAGTGACTTATGCAAAGGCTTTGGTATGCGTCTGTTAAACAGCAGCACACCACAAGGCTCGCCAAAACCAATAACCCCAAGCAACCCAATAGGCAGCATATTGGCTGATGCAGCCCTGCCCTTTAATTGGCACCTACCTAGCGATAAAGCCTTTAGAAATTTACCTCAATGGCTCACCGAAGCCAACGATAGAAACTATCAGCTGCGGGAGTTAACGCCAACCAATTTAGCCGAGTGTATTGTATTTAAACTATTAATAGGCGAAACCGTTCATAGTGAAGATTTCACCATCACACGCGGCAAAAATACCTGTTGTGCTGAATTTCATTTTATCGAAGACACCGCCGGCTTATTCGAAATTCCTCACAACGCCGATGACGTGATGGCATTGCTGAAGGAATGCAGCGAATTAAAAGACGAACTAAAAAATCAGCTGCATGACAAGCTGCAAGCTGAATTTGATAATGGCCGGGTAGCCGACGTGTTCAAACGCATCTTAGATATAGATGTACCTAGCATGAAAGAAGCACCCGACCTTGCTGCCCATATAATTCGCTTACAAACCGCCTGCCAAGATTGGTTAGCGCAAGATGCGCTATTACATTCCACACCGAGCTGCAGGTAACTCAGCCTCCAATATGTCAGCCATACCAGTACGTTCCCGAGCGGCATCGCGCTGCTGCTGTAATTGACTCAATTGAAGATCATAAGCAGTCGACCCTTTCACTAATTTAGGGTAATTAGCCGGCATCACCTGAGCAACCAATGCCTCATTACTCGTGCTGGCACGCGCCTTATCCATTGCCGCCAAATGTTTCTGGCAATTACTGCGCGATGCCATCAATGATGCCAACTTAGCATCGTAAGGTTCAGTACCCGGCCTCAATAAAGGCAACGCTTTTTTAAGCATCGACTGCATATCCTTATCAGTTAAATCAGCCAGAGCACGATAAGTTGACTCAATCTGACCGCTCAACAATTCCTTTGTGATTGATAATTCTAATGCTTCACGCACATCAGGAGAGATATATAATGATTTATCACCACAATCTTCTCCAGCCTGCGTCGCCCTCATCATCCTCACCCAAGGCGTCATATCCAGCAATGCTCCTTGATCTAAAAAGTGCCTCACTTGAAAGCTGGCTGACTGACTCCAGTCAAAATTCAATAGCGGTACCGCATCCAGATCAACACCTTTGTGCATATTCTCATAATCGATCGGGTGGGCATGCAAATCCCCCTTGGCATCAAACATCACCACCACATTACGACCATGCCGATCAGCATGACCTAAAGCACACATCGCCACTAAACTGCAGCCCAATCCTTTTATATTTTTTAACTGAGTTAATTCAAACTTACCCTTCACCAGTTCACCAGTTACTCTCTCAAGGTTACTGTGATCACCGGATAAACTTTCAGAACCCAAGGTTACGCTAACACGCTGCCTGTCATCACCTGCCGCTCTGGTATGCTTCATGGCTTCAGGACTGCTTGCATCCTGCACTAAAAAAGCCTTAGGTGCCCGTAAACCTAGCTTATCAAATATCTGCTTTATAGCCGCATGCCCAATCATCTCATTCGCTAAAGCATCTTGGCTCAGCCTGCCTTTGACATACAGATAACGCTTACCACCCTCAGACTCGTACTTATGCAAGTTAGGCACTTTACGCCCTGATTCACCTTCACCAACTCCCGCATAGATTAAATGCTTACTATCCAACACGTGCTTAGTATCGGCAACATATTCAATCACCACTGGCTTAGACCTGCCCTTATAGATTGCAGCCGCTGCGCCAGCAAACATTAAACTCCATAAAAATTGATACGAATAATGCCTGTAATGCATTTTTACTGGGGTGAGTGCTGCGTTAACCAACCCCCCAGCCACTCCGGCAGGTGCGCTGGAAGCATGCCGTGCATTATTGGCTAGTTGTAGCCATACTGACGCACTTAAAGAATAATTCCCACCCACTAAGGACCTGCGTACAGGTCCAACATTTCTTATTACTTCATGCCTATGAAACAGTGATCTCATTGTCTTCTCCCCCACGTTAAAGACAAAACATTTTTTAATGGATGCAATATTAGCAAAATTAGCTTAATAATTTATTAAACCATATGATTATTTTCAAATATAAACCACTCTTCAGTTAGATTTGTTGAATAGTCCAATCGTGGTTCAGGCATATCTCGGGGCGCTATCAGCCAATCGAAACTGATGCACAATAATTGGTGTGCAAAGAGTACGTATAGTTATTTTACGCATCATATGACTTATTGCAATAAGGTAGATATATGCGTTATGACGACGATCGTGACGCGTCGGTGCGGCAGGTGTCAGGTCTGTCATCGCTTGCTTTGGTTACACAAGCGGGCCGCGACGCTGCACCCGCATCTTCGAAACTAGAAGGTGCAGTCAATACAGCTCATTATTTAGACCCGCCTTGTACTTAGACAAACAATTGCTGATAGGCAGTTGGCTCAAATTACACTAATATACTGCCTGGAGTTTGATGTCGAAGGAATTGATGAAAAGGCTTTTACCTTTATTTACGAGTTGCTGCCTATTACCTATAGGTTATGCCAGCACGCCCTACTTTCAGCTAAACAACCAAACCGGCAGCCAAAATCCACTGTGGGCACAAGTCTGGTGGCCGAGTTATCATCACCATGACAATTATTTATTCACCGATGCTGACGGTGGGTATTCACCGGTGGCGCATAGCAGTAATACTGAAGTCGGTCTCGATTACCGCCGCTTGTTTTCTCAACATTGGGCCGTTGGTGCTTATGGCTTTGCCGCCTTTAATCGCTCAGTATTCGGACAAAACTTTTATAGCCTAAATCCCGGCATCGAATTTCTTAATCATCACTGGCATATTAATGTCGATGGCTATTTTCCATTAGGTAGTCACTTTAAGAGCAATAACAGCTGGGCATGGGCCGACAGTGTAGGTATTTATAACTACGTGCGCTTCCAGGGGCATAACCAATACAACCAAATGGTGCGGCCAACATCAGTCATCGGTAACGGCACTGATCTTATTGTTAGCTATCGCTTTACTAAGCTGGCCAACATCCAAGCGTCACTCGGCAGTTATTATTTTTCCATGCCAGGTCACCCTGTAGGTGTTGTAGCTAAATTACAATCGGCTGTTATGCACCACGTATCATTTAGCCTCTCTGCGACACATGATCCACTCACCAGCAACAGCATTAATTTTGGTGTTACTGTTCACTTTGGTAATGATAACAACGTCAGTACTGATTGGATTAATCAACCGGTGCAACATAACCTGCCATTAAATGTACGCGCTAACAGTTTGCCGATTAGCAACAGCTACCAACCGCAAGGCCAAGAACTATTACAAAAAGATAATGTCTGGTTTTTCTCAACCGATGGCACGGCCTTTAATGCCGGTGCAGGATTATCCAATTGCACAGCAGAAAACCACTGCTCTGGGCTCAATAGTACCAATCTTTCTCAAATAGCTACCGACGCTCCCAGCGGTAACTTTATTAATGACCCCAGTATTTATTTAAAACCCGGTACGTATGCGCCATCATCACTGGTGTTATTTAGTAATGAATCATTAATAGGTCGCAACAGTGACTACACACAACCAGCACAAGGCAATGTTCGCGCCACGATTAATACCAGCACTGTTCTGATTGATAGCAGCCTGACCAACAACACGACAGTAGCTAATTTACAATTAGTCAATAACGGCGGAAGTCAAGCTGCGATTCAAATCCTTGGCACCGCCAACAGCACACTCGACAACTTATTAATAGGCCCCACTACCAGCAGCAGTGCTTCGCAAAATTACGGTAGCGGTGTTTTTATCGATGGAGCGACCAATGTTACATTAAGCAGCAGTACCGTTAACGCCAATAATCAAGTCACCGGCCTTAGCGCTACAGTAGCGGGCATTTTAGTCGATGACACCACCAACTTACAAATCAGTAATAGCACCATCAATACTAGTGCTACTGGTGATAGTAACCTCGGCGCCTATGGCATCTCCATCACTGGTGACAGCGGCATAACTATCAACAACAGCGTATTTAACCAATCAACAACAGGTGCCAATACTAGTACAGGTAACATAGTAAATACTGCTGGCGTAACCGCCAATATAAATATCAACGACAGTCAACTTACTGCCACAGCCAGTGGTGATAATAGCCTCGCGTATCACTTATCGAGCCGAGCTAACTCAACCACCACGATTAATCGCTCAACCTTTACTGGCAACACCAGCAGCACGGGCAGCAATCAAAGCAATATTGGATTTTTGCTCTATGGTAACTCAGCACTGACTTTGAATAGTTCGACTGTACGTGATACTGGCACCAGTACCAATGGCTTAAGTTCTGCTACTAATATTTATTTATATGATTCCAGCAGTGCCACCATTAACGACAGCGATTTATTTTCTTCAGGCAGCGCCGCATTGCAAACTGGCAGCACCAATATCACCGCTACAAACTCTTCTACTGTCACCATTAATGGTGGCACGCTCGAAACGCAAATGGCCGGTGGTCCCGAAGTGACAGAAGCTTCAGGCGCTGTGCCACTATGGGCACTGAATAATTCCAGCATTACGGTTAACGACGCCAAAGTCATCGGACGCTCACTCAACAGCGATACCGTTGTCACTGATGTTCAAGCTGAAAATACCAGCACAGTTACGGTTAATGACAGCAAACTGCTTGGTTACCAGTTAAATGGCAATTCTACGAATGCAGATAACTCAATTGTTATTGCTGGCGACACAAGTAACGTAACAATTAATAACTCCATCATACAAGCTGAAACTTCCGGCTCAACAACGCGCGATATTATTCTGGTCAATGCAATTGGTAGTGGACAAATCAACGTAAACAACAGCAGTCTCTATGCCTATAACAGCTATACCAACTCGGGTTCGTCACCGATCGAGACCATCGGGCTTAATGCCATTAATAGTGGCATCATCCGTTTTAATAACAGTACGATGTTGTTGCTTGGCAACCAAGTCACACCAACCAATACGGCTGGTAGTGGCCAAATCATACAATCGTGAGCATGACGATGGCATGTTGGGTGTCATTTTAGCCAAAATTGGCAATAATTGGGTGTAATTATTACCAGTTTTGGCATTATTTGGGTGTAATTATTACCAAACTAAGAGACGGGCTGAAAAAAGAACACTGGGCGATACAGCTGATTGTGTTTTAATATCACCTTGTCATCAAAACTGTTGCAGGCGTAGGTAATGCCCAAGGTCTTGCCATGGCTAAAACCTTGATGTGCTTTTACGGCATAGCAAAATACTTTTGAGTTTTTTGGTGTAATGGTTTTAATCACTGTGGCCGCACTCCACAGACCATCAATTTTATCGGCAGAACGCATAGCAAATACATTCAATGATTGGGTATACACGCTATACCATTTTTTTGTTTTAGCTAAATACACCAAACTCATTTCAGTGGCGCCATTATCCATAATAATGCGCGCATTGCTTTGATCAAAGCCACGTTGCCACTGATTTGATTGTGTTAAATATTGGTAGTCAGGGATATTATCCGCAGTTAATTGCTTTAGATTTAGCCTAAGCAAATACACTGGCTGCATTTTATTAACCGGCTTTACTGTAGTTGCCAGAATATATTGATAACGCCCCTGTTTTGCCGTCGCAGTGCCAACCAACAGGCCTGGCAGTTGTGAACTCAAATCATGATAAGCAATCGACCACTGCGTCGGTGGGTCGTTGGGGTTAACCACGACCGCCATGCTCGAACCCGTCACATTAAGTGAGCCTTGCTTACTAACATTCATTAAAAACACATAAAGCATGCCTTTATGCATAAAACCATCACTAGGCCAGTTATAAGTAGACTGTGAATTTTGCACCTGAAAAATCGGCGTATGCCGTTTGCCAAAATAATACTTAATCGAAAAACCCTGTCGACACTGACTGATACCAACCGTATTATGGGCAAATTGCAATGGCTTTCTCTTATGACCATAATATGTATCACCAAACAACCATAACGTCTTAGTTTTGCTTAATGCAACCGAGTAAGCATCGTCCGCACCTAGCCAACCACTTTTATTATGAAACACTGGCAAGCAGCTCTTCACCGCCAATGCTGGCAAAGCGATAAAAAACAATAAACCAATAGAAAGGTATTTAATTAATTTCATGACACGATTATAGGTTGAAATGAATATCTTGCAACCGGCGGCCAGTGCTTGTTTTTTCTAATTGAATTACAACATCAACCACCGAGTTAATTTCACGCAGTATATCTCGATCAGTCATCGAAGGTACATTGTTTAATTTATACAATTGCAGCATGCGCATGATAGCTGCTTTAGGATTATTAGCATGTACCGACGTTAAACAACCGTCATGCCCTGTTGAACAAGCAGCAATAAAATCACATATTTCACTGCCGCGAATTTCACCGACGATAATACGGTCAGGGCGTAAACGTAAGCTGCATTGTACTAAATCTTGCATAGATATATTCGATTTGCCTTGCTGCCCCTTACTGCTTAATAAGCAAACATGATTCGGCTGAGACAAAAATATTTCTCTAGTATCCTCTAATACAATAATACGCTCGGTTAATGGTATATGACGCAAACATGAATTTAAGAAGGTCGTCTTACCGCTCGATGTACCACCA
Organism: Coxiellaceae bacterium; assembly: GCA_029212885.1. Taxonomy (GTDB): domain Bacteria; phylum Pseudomonadota; class Gammaproteobacteria; order Coxiellales; family Coxiellaceae; genus JARGNX01. The sequence continues at coordinate 119,456 of JARGPC010000004.1, read as the reverse complement.
GATATTACGATATTTTTTTTGCTCTCTATCGCTGCCTTTATAAAATCAGGCCAACGCTTTTGTTGATATAAATCCTTTAACAAAAGATTGCTATCACAAACATTTTTCTTAATATCAGTATAGAAATTCAAATTTTCATACTCTGCCAATGTTGCCTTACTAATTACTTGCCGCCGTATAGCTAAGGTAGGATATTGCGCAATAGGTGGCAACACAATTTGCACACGTGATCCATCCCTTAATGTAGCCGATAACAAGGGATATTGTTGATTAAGCTGTTGTTGACTTTCATTAGCAATAAGTTGACATAACATTACTAAATGGCGTTCTGTCATCTCAGATATACCATGCGCAGTTATTACATTCTTCTTTTCGATATACACCTGCTGTGGCTTATTGATCATTAGCTCAGAAACCAATGGATCATTTAACCAAACACTTAAAGGCGACAGCAACCCATGCGCATTGGGTGAAAACAACTCTATCATTTATTTATAATCTCGTTGCAGTACATTATACAAACTCAGATCATGCGCAACGAAGACATTGATAGTGGCACCTTGATGCACATGTATTGTAGGTTTGATCGTTACATTGTCTTGGAGTGACTGCTTTGCCGCCTGCTGCATCGATTCCGATATTGCAGATCTATACTGTGACACTGAGTTATATCGATCGTTATTAGCAACACCTATACTCGCTGCACCTGCGCTTAATAGTGACAATAAAGCTGCCTGACTAAAACGCGCCATAAAATGCGTGTTAACTGAATCAGCTGTTTGACCAGCACGACCTAAGGCATCAGTGCCTGGACTGTTTAATTGCAGTGAAACCCCATCAGGACGAATCACCCGATTCCATATCACCATCACTCGTTTTTGGCCACGAACAACTGCTGATGTATACTGACCCACCAATCGCGAACCTGCACTAATTAATAGCTGCTCACCGGTATACGAATAAACCGGCGATGAAACAACCGCTCGCACCAATCCCGGTAGATCTGAGTTGATAGCGGTTTCTAAAACCGCATGTAAAAGCTCACCTGAGGCAACCGTATATTGTGGATGCGATATACGTGTAGCTGCTACGGTCGTGGTTACAGCATCATTATTAGCAAAACGCGAGTCATGACCACGGCCAGCAAAAACGTTACTTTTTTGTTCACTATTTTTAATTGCTACATTAGCAGCCCGATGACTACTGTACATACTCGTCGGTGCATTTTGTCGTATCTTATACGCTTTATTAATGGTTGAATTAATCCTACTTTCTACTGTGTTAATAAGCTTGGTCAGCTTTGGCTTAGCTTTATTCAGCTGTTGAAGTCGCCGTAAATTTTGATTTAACTGGTTTTGATATTGACGCGGTGATAGTAAAGAGCGCTTATCTACTCCTATTACTTGATGCTCATCATGAACAGATATCAACAATACAAGAGCAATAACAGTAACACCACCAATCAACCAATATAACCAGCTATGATCGTTTGCATTTCGATTTCTCACTTTGCACCAACGCGATAGACTTTTTTTTAGCATATTAACCTCAGCGTTTAAAATAGTTATTATTAAATAAACTCAATACGTGATACCCACCCAAGCGCAAACTAAACTGAGGTGCCACTTGCTGTATAATTAGCATTCGGCCTTTACGACGAAAATTAACCACAGCCTCATGTCCTTTGCGGTTATTAACCACAAAAATCGCCGGCAAATTTTGATGAGAGCTAAGCTGCAAGTAAGTAAATCGTCCATCATCATATACACGTAACGGCAGTAACTGCTTATCTCCGCTATAGCTATAATTCCAGTTTTTTTTGCCAGCTAATATTGCACCATGCGTCAAGTAAGCTACAGATTTTTTCGCCGGATTGGTAAAGTGTATCGCATAGGTTAACTTTGTAGCGTTAGTGAGCTTCTTGCTAATTAAATGAAAATAATAACTACGCTTATTAGTCACCACAGTCATATTGGTATCAGAACCTAACATAGTTGGCTTGAGAAACAGCATATTTGGCAAGCGTTTTTGCACATTGACCGTCCAGGCATCGATATCTCCGCTTTGAATATTCTCAATCGTTTCATTATGTGCGAATACAATTTGTGTTGCAGTAAAAGCAGCTGCCGTCACCAGCACAACGTTACTGGGACTATAATTTATCCATCGAATTCGCTGATCATCAAGATATTGCGACGGCACCTGACTCGCTATTAAAGAATATATAGGCGCAAGACACAGCAATAGCAAAAACACAACGCAACAATTTAATTTTTTACTCATACAATTGACCTGCTACTTGCTTTAACGTTGCGTTGTTGCACACTGTAACGCGTGACTATAAAGCCATCCCAATCACGCCAACGCTCAGCAGGACTTAATGGTGTGCCAACATATTGCCAAGAGATTAAAGCTGTCAAGGATTGTGATGCCGGCACTACTGACTGATGAAAATGATCGCTAACTGTAAAATTAACTTGTGCTAGATTATAGCGCCGCTTAGCTGATTTCGTCGCTCCATGCGCCTTATCTAAAAAAGTCACACTGTCAATATGCACCGTACGAAAAGCCTTATTATTGAGCTTATTAATTGGCGCTTGTTTATTATGCACAGATTGCATTTGCTGATACTGCTGTGCGACTACCGTACTGGATAATAAATTAATTAATGCATACTGCTCATGATACGAGGTAACATCGTAGCTTTCGCGATTAATAACATAACGCACTAACTCACTCTCAACCAATGCCTTACTTCTTAGTAATTGCTTATGCTGTAATGGTTGAACCGACACGTGTCCATCCTGATAATGATTAACCAATAACGGCTGTAAACGTTGCAATGGTAACAAGCAAACTAAAGCAATAGCCAATATACACGACAAACCCATAGCCACAAAAAATGCCCATTGGTATCGCCGTGTCGCCACCAAGTTGCGACTGTATTTATCATCAGCCCAACTGTTTGCTTTTTTAAAATAATCAACTAATGGTTTTGATTTCATACTAACTTCCTTTCATGGTTAGTAATTCCAACTGAATGGATTTCACAGTATTTTGTGCTTCTGCTTGATTTTGTGTATTTGATGACTTAGAAGCAGAATAAGGGTTAGGTGATTTTGGCAAAAATGATTTGGCGCCACTTAGCATAAATTGAGCTAAAGAAGCAGAGACGTTCGATGATACCGCCACCATCATTACCGTACCACCAATTGCCTGCGCTAGTTGAGCAGATTTTAAAATCAAGCCCACACCGACAAAACCAACTAACATCATCGGTATAAAGCTCACCAATATAGTCTTATTCATGTGGTGTAAATATGCTTGCTCCAATACCCATTGCGCAATGGTTAGCACCAAGCCAAGCATGGCAGCAACAAAAATTAAAACCAAGGCATAACCAACGCAAGCACCCAACCAACGCTCAAAAAATCCCTGGGTTGGCTTGAATAAAGTAAAGCTAACAAACACAGGTGCAGTAGCAAATAAAACCGCCATCATTATCTTCGCTAATACCAACTCAAATAATGAAACCAATAAAATCGCATAACCAAACCCCCACACCAGCAATGCGGAAAATATAGGAGCGAGGGTATGCCATGAACCTTTTTTCCATAGCACAAAACCAATGGTCGTCAATTCATTGAGCAGCAATTGCATGGCGGCATTAATCCCCTCACCTGAAGTATGAGGCATTGGCATCGGTGTGGCAGAGGTTAAGACAGCACCAATATGCCCTGCCCCCTGGCAAATTAATGCCATTACATTTTGACTAAACCAAGCCCAGTTAATGGCTGCCAGATAAATGAATGCAATTTTTAACGACAATTTACCAAAGCCAGTAAAAGATGATTTAATCCAGCCCTGAGTGATAGCAATACCCAATAGGCAAATATACAATGTAATAGCTAAACCTAGTGGTACCTTGATATAAGCAGCCAAAGCACCATAAGCATCAAACACATAATCGACCAATAGCAAATGCAATTCCGTATAAAACCCTTCTATCACATTTGAATACACTATCGACATTACATACCACCACTAACGAAGTATTGCTGATCATATTCTTCACTTATGCGCTGATAAAACTGTTCATCTGTAATATCCTGTAATGTCATTTGCTTGAAACTAGCTTGCTTTTTGATAGATGATAACATCGCTTTATATAAAATATCGCACTTAGCCTGCGGCTGTTTATGCTTCATACATTCAGGATATAACCCACCTGTTGGGATATCAGGGGTGAGCTTTAACTTCTTTTCAGACTTAATAGCTGCCGTCAATAACACATCCACTGCTTTTTGATCTGATAACTTTTGCAATGGATTTTTATGTGGACTACAAGCTACTAATACGCAAGCACTGGTATATAAGGCCGTAAAGATTATTGCTTTTTTACATTCAAATAGTTTCATAATTTTCCTTAATGGGATTAACCATGTGCTTATTACAATAACTGCCATAATAAGGACACGGTGATGTGAGTTGATCTGACGAGCATCCAGTTACAAGACAAAAATACATTGATAAAGCGAACAATAGACTTATTTTTTTCATATTTCTCTCATTATTTACTCGTTAACCGATTAAATTGCGCGCGCTGAGTTTTGTCATCAATAGCATCAGCATTCACTTGCGCCATTTGTTGATTAAGCAGCACTTGCATTTTTAATGATTGCGTTTGGATATAAGCCACCTCGGCCAATAAGCGCGAATTTAAATCAGTTGCCGCTTTAGTGTTTTCCGCATGATCGATTTTTGATGATAACGCATGGATATTATCTAAATGCTTTTTAATATTGTTATAGGCATAGGTCGCATTAACATTAGCAGCGCGATTCACTTGCACATCTTGTCGATAACGTTTTGCCTGTGTCGCTGTAGCACCCTTTTCGAATTCTTTAGGTGATAAAATGACATGATTATGCTGATAATCATCTACTAGTTCTTGATAGCGACTAGGGTTGCCACCCGACATACCATGCAATGCTTGCTGCCAATCATCAGGCGACCACTGCCGATCCGAAAATTCTTGCTTGCTATCTAACAATCCACCAAAATTATAATTCCCTTTTGCCGTATCGGTTAACGCTTTCAATTCATTGAACTGTTGTTGTAATAACGTATATTGCTGAACTAATTGATGATATGTTGTCAGCATTTGGCCATAATTCATTGGATCATGAACTATCCCCCATGCCGATAATGAGACAGGTAAATAAGCCATGCTAATGGCAAGTGAAAAACTGCAAATCAATTTACGCATTAGCATGACTTAACCCCCCGTTAAGAAATAGTGGCAACCACGCTTTAGGTGTATCACCTACCGTTTGACATATAAGGTCTAACTGATGTAGCGAAGCCTGTGTTGCCGATAACACAGGCAATAATTCACCTAGCCCAGATAAGTTAAGTTTAATCAACGACGATTCATGACCTTGCTTATACAACATTAAACGTGACTGCGGCTCGTTGTTTTTAATTGCCATAAACTCAGATTCCGTCAGATTAAAACCATTCATATATTGCTCTGGCTTAGCTTGCGGGTTTGCAAAATACAGATTGGTTGCACAGTTATCTAGAATGGTATGACTAATAGCCGATTCAACCACACTATTAGGTGACTGTGTTGCCAAAATCAAATGACAATTTAGTTTACGTAGCGTCGGCAACCAGCGTTTAATTTTTTGTTGCCAATAGGTATTATCCAAGTACTGCCACGCTTCATCCATGAATACTGATGTAAGACGACCATCTAGCTGACATTCCATACGGTAAAATAAATACATACTGACAGCAGCCAATACAGATGGCGGCTCATTATCTAAAAAATGCGTCATATCAAAGGCAATCTTGTCTGACAGATGCAACGCATCACAGTCATGATCAAATAAATAGGCGTATTCACCCGCTGAATGTGTATCATCCGCACCTAACCAGCGACGCAAGCGTGACCATCTTTCAAAAGTAATCGGTAGGATTTTAGTCGCATGCGTTAAGCTACGATGCTGTGGTGCTAATTGATCGAAGGTGTAATCAATACAAAGCTGCAAATCAGCTATTACTGCCTCAGGTAACTCCGTTTCGTCCTGTTTTGATACTAACTGACATAACCATTGCAAGCAAAATTGGCGATGCCCAGGTGTATCCGCTAACTGCAAAGGATTAAACTGTATTGTATCAGCGTGATCTGGCGATAATACCGTATAACAACCACCGCTAGCACGAACATATATTTCCGCACCGCGATTGCGATCAAAAAGCCAACTACGCCCATGGTATCGATTCAACTGCGCATCGAAAAAACACATAGCAACCGTTTTACCGCACCCATTACCACCCACTATCGTGGTATGACCAGGTGATGGGTTGTCGCTAGGCCCCTTGGCATGTAAATTAAACCACATCGGTGTTAGTGCAGGGGTTTCAACCAAGGATAATGCTGCACCTAAATGGTTTTGATCATAAAAACCATGGCGATAATTATGCAGAGGGAAAAAATCACAAAAATTTCTCGAACTGATCATGCTAGCACGCGCAATGTATTTATGGTTACCCGGAATTTGCGACCAAAAGGCCGCTTCTTGTCCTAGCGTTTCACGTACTGCCACTAGGCCTGCGTTCATATAATGCTTAATCGTATTTGCAACTAGCTGCTCCAATTGTTCAATGCTATCAGCTAGCAGCATCACAGTATTGTGATGGTATCCCATTACCATCTTATCGCTGGCTAATAAATCACGCGCCATTGTCAAAGCATCAACCTGACTAACAGCCGCATCATTACTATTTCGCATTTTATTCGCATGACGCTGCATTAGCTTGTCTGCTTCAGATTTTGATTCTATGGTAAAACTATGTGTTGCTATATATTCACCATCGAGCCGCAGTAATGGATCTAAAATTATGCTGGCGCTTTCACTGCAATAGCGCTTTATCGATACCATCGCAGCAAAATGAGAATCCGTTTCAGATGCACCCTGAAACTGTATGTAATCGCCAAAGAACAAACGCTTCTTGCTGACTAATGAAGCAATATTCGCCTGCTGATATAATCTCGCCGTTGAAACACCCAATGGTTGACCGGCATTCATCACTAAGCTCAAATACTGCCACATATTTTCCTTCATTAGCTCTGGTTTAAATACAGATAACGACACCAGCAACTGAGCTGTTACTTGCTGTAATTGCTTGATACCTCGCTGCCTAGTAGCTTGGCGGATACCCTGTATGTAGCGCTTACTACCCGACTTAAACCAATGCCTTAACCCATTAGTTTTAGCAGCGGCCAACCCTTTATATATCACTACCACATAAAGCTCATTAACATACATTGCCGATTGCCGATAAGCGCCGCAATATTTATCATTGATTTCCTGCGAAAATAAATTAGTAAAATCACATGCCATTTGATTATTTACACGGTGCCGATGCAGCGTACATAACACTGAGAAATGTGAATCTAATACGGCCAGCGCACGATGCCATATTGCTTTATACTGATTAATAACATCCGTTGTTTCTGTCTCGAAAGGCACACCTTCTAACTTTATTACAGAAACTAAATCACCATTAATCGTTTCGACAATACCCTCAACACAAAAATGACTGATGGCAATATGATCTGACACCTTGGCTTCATCACGGACATACTTCACCACTGGTTCAATAAGGCTCATAACACTGACATCTCCATAGTGATTTATTACGCACAGGCGGGCATTCAGTTTTTTTAATCAGTAAACGAAAAATATGATGATCAATCGCCGATAAGATAACGCCAAAAAGATGCAATGGAATATACAACACTAAAAATAAGGGCGAAAAAAATAATATATAACCACATAAGCATACCATGGCCGAAACACCCAGGTATTCCATACTAACCCCACCTATCATAGCGGGACGCGTCAAACCAACAAACAATGGACTGATAGTTAAAGGTGCTTGCTGCATCATCAACCTCCCAACCCAATCTTTTGTGCAATATAGCTGGCACTAAAGACGATACCGATACCAATCACAGTAGCAATTGCACGTTGTTTAGGAATTTTACCCAGCGCTAATGTGCCATAACCTACACCAATAATGGCCACCACAAAAACTAATCGTGCGGGAGTTGAAGTAAGTAAATCAATTAAGCCTCTCAATACATTGCTAATAACATCACCACCCGAACCAGCAGCGAACAACGAACAAGGTAGTGACAAGCCTATTAAATAAGCCAATAATCGATTCATGATTCTTCGCATACATTACTCCCAGAGCAATTAAATGGATTTACAAATCGAACCGATCACGCAATCCAGATAGACTGCCAAAAATTAATTCGTCAGTCTATACCGTATTTGCTATTTTTTTATAATGACTATTAAGAAATGGTTAATGCACCCAGTGCTTCACAGGCCAGGTTACATTTTTTAAATGCAATAATATGAGCTGATATCATATCTTCAGCTTTAACTGTCACTCTGTCACTAAGCATGTAATCAATGCCTGCAGTACTAGATCTTAATTCATGTAAAGCATACAGTGCGGCTAGTTTATCATCATCGTTCATCGCTTGATTAAAATTATATAAATGATCTTTAACTTCGGCCTTATCAAAGTGAATCGATCCATCTTGAGAAGCAATCAGTACATTAACCAAATGCGTAACATTTGCTTGGCTAAATGGCTTTGTAGTCAAAAATCCAATTACCTTTTCTGCACAGTCGCGCGATTCAGGTCGTGTTGCGCATTTTGCAGCTGCGCGCCTACGACGAGCCTCTGTTGCAATCATTAATGTGTGTAACGGACTTCTCATTCTGTTTGTCAGCATCCTTTGCTAATTCGCTCTAATTAATTAATAATACATACATGATTATATTAGCACCCTATGACCCCCACTGGCCTCAAGCCTATGCACACGAGTCTGCCTGGTTACAACAGCAGCTGGGCGATGTTATCGCCGATATGCAGCATATTGGCAGCACAGCAATTGGTGGCATCCAAGCCAAACCAGTGATTGACATATTAATTGGCGTACATGATCTCAACCAATTTAATCAACAGCATATTCAAAAACTCGCCAAAGGCGGCTACGATTATATCGACAAATACGAAAAGGACCTGCCTTTTCGACGCTATTTTCAAAAACAGGATGACAATGGTACACGAACTCACCAAATCCATTTGGTTAATATCAACTCATCGTGGTGGTTTCGTCATACCCTATTTCGTGATTACATGCGACGCTACCCAGAGCAAGCCAAAAGCTATGAAACGCTCAAATTAGAACTGGCACCACAATTCGATGACAGCAATCAATATTCGTTTGCAAAGACCGACTATATTGTGCGCATTAACAAGCTAGCTTTTTTTGACTGGACTATCCACAAGCCATTTACTGCGACTGAACGCTTACAAGGTTATGTTGTGCAACCCGCCTGTCTGGATGAGTTTTGCACTATGCACCATAACCCTGATTTTATTGCTTGCTATGGTACTGAATTAAGCCGCGACAAAATTAATAACGTACTAAACAAAGATATCGACCATTGGGATCAGTATCAATTTGGTCCCATGGCTTGGTTTGAAAACCTCACTCATCAATTTGCTGGTAAAGGCGGTTTACGCCACATCACCCTATTAGATAAAGCTGAAACTGAATTAGCCTATGCATTAATGCCTGGCTTTTGGGGACAAGGACTAGCCATGCAAATCGGTCACTATGCCATCGACCTGGCCTTTAATCAGTTGAACTTAGACAGCGTTATCTGTTTCACCAGTGAAGACAATAAACAATCACTACGTGTGATAGAAAAACTAGGTTTTCAATACGAACAATCTTTTGATCATTGCGGCATTAAACACCGATTGCACCGATTAAGTCACAAGCATTTCCGCACGCTTTAGCGGAAATGCCTGAACTTAAACTCACGACTCAACACACCAACTTATTCTTCATCACTATCATTACGTGTACACTCTGTTTCAACGGCAAGATGTTCACCGTTAAAATAGGTTACACCGCAATTATCATAACCTTCCAAGTTGAAAGTAATTGAAGCTGGATTACCAGCATGCGTGGTGACCGTAAAATCATCCCGTACCTGACTATGCAGTGCAAGAACAATGCCGCTATTGTTAGGGGTAGGATAGCCATTTGATACGGTAATCGCCGTACCATCTTTTTTAGTCATAATCGTAGCTGATGCTTTACTTTCAACACCCGAAACTACCGACTTAGCATGCACCAGGTTCGATGCTGATAGTATCGCGCCTTTTAATGCTAATACATTCGCCTTTCGTGCATCATGCGATAAATCAATAAACCTAGGAACTGCGAAGGCAGATAATATACCTAAGATCACAATAACAATAATTAACTCGATTAATGTAAATCCAGACTGTGCTTTTAACGTATTAATTTTCATAACTTTTCCTCGTCTTATATACCAAATATTCTCAGACGCACATAAAAGCTATTCATTAACTAATAGCCCATAATAGCATAATTCTATAAACTTAGCAAGTTGAAATAACATAAGCAAATCAGTCAAAGACTAAACTCAGGGCCATGCGAAGTTGCCGCGACTGATGCGCCCAATTCTTCGTCATATACATAACAAGGCTCCTGATCAGAAGAGGCTGCATCAAAGAAACCCGCACCACCAAACATAGGGCTCACACCCACGCCGCGCCAAGACGCAAGACGCTCATCAGCTGAAAGATCACACCATACCGCTTGTGTAATATGCTCAGGCTTAGGAAAGACAAATTCCTTACCTAACAGTATATCGATGACTTCATTTCTCTGACCAACCTTCCGACAAAAACGCAGTAGCCTCGACAACAGATTGCAATCTACCTTGTCTACGTCAATTGATTGCAACAATAATCTATGCGTGGAGCTATAACCACCACCATAAGCTATGGATAATGAGAGATCCTTCTTTGTAACCTCGTAATGATTAGCCAGCAGAACTGCAATCTCAGAAGCTGGATGCTTCCTTCTAATAGCACATTGAACAAGATTAAAATTATTCCTCGTTGCCCCAACTTTATAGATATCATATCCACGATCTATATGCGTATTATACTGCTCAACTGTAATCTTATTTGGCATGTCGCTGAATACACCATTACTACGCCGAGAGAAACTACCAAAACCTGATTTTTTCACCACACCAGAAGCACTCTGCATTGTCGCAAGCATAGCGGGTGGCAAGCTATCTACATTACGCGTTAATGTCGGCAAAACCTTATCTTGATCCACAACTTCAATGCTTTTATTAACACCGCTAATGGCTAACATAGAGATACATAATATTTTCTTTACTTTTTCTACAGCTATATCATTTGAAAGCGCACGGAGAAATTCATTGATTTTTATATAATCTTGTTGCGTATATATCCCTATCGCAACCTCCTCGGCCCGATAAGTAGCAATATGACGCTGTTCAGGCTGTGGTGGCTGGCCAATACCTGATGGCGCTAATACGCCCCAAGGTTGCGCCAAATAATCTTCTTCAGTGTGAAATGCATATCTTTCGGACTCACGAACTATTGATTTTGAAGCATCATCATCACCTAACATATAGCAATCAAAATTCGCATGCTTTAACGCCAGTGAAAGGTTATACGTTTGACCATTTGGGCACGTCACTAAAAAATGACCGCGAGCGTTTTTTTCGATATTAATTGTAAACAATTCACCGTCTTCCAGTGTTTTTGCTTGATATATTCTTTTATCCAACTCACTAGCACCAGCAGTATGGTATGGGAGTCGCATCATACAAAAATATATATACTCAACGTCCTTTAATGCTCTGTTTTTGTTAGATGGCCCTTGATGCAGTGGTTTTGTATTAATTACATGCTTTGTGCGCACGCTTTTCAATAGACACTCAGTAATGTCATGGTATCCATTGATAGCAGATAGAACTAGGGCAGATTTTCTCGGCAGTGCATCTACTGGATCAGCAGCACCATGCTCAACCAATAATTTAACCACTTCATATTGGTTAGCTTTTGTAGCCATCAGTAATGCACTGTGATCTTCATCATCTACTTGATTTACATCAACAGCAGGGTCAGCCAATAAAATGATAAGCTGATCAATATCACCCCTATTCGCAGCTGACAACAACTGCGCCTGACTAGCTTCGTGACTTAAAAGAACCACATTAAAACGCGCCACCAAATCAGCACAAGCCCCCATGCATTTTTTTTCAGCTTCGGCATTCAAAACAAGCCGCTGATTACTGCCAGGCTGCAGTAACAAATATTGCTTTAGAAGCAGGCGAGTGCCCACCAAAAATTGCTGTACTTGTGTAAGTTTATTTAAACAATGTAATGACGCCTGGCTATGCTTACTGCTATGACTTGATTTCAGTTGATCAAAATAAAATTTATACGCCGATTCAAGTTGCTGAACCCGAATCGATACTAAATCAATCGCTTGTTGGTAGTAACTTGGCGCTACAGTGGCAACAGAAGCCGGTACGATCAATGGTTTATTATTTATTTTTAAAAAATCACTGCGAGCCGCCAATATTGCAGCCATTATCACAAGCCGCTCTGCATCTAGGCCGCTATAATGCCCAATCAACTGGCCAACTAAATCTCCATTCGCTTGTATCTTTATATTCTTAAATGGATTACGCCCAGGAACGAGCTTATTCTTGGGTATTATATCGATAGTTTTATTAGCTAGATTCATTGCTCGGTAAAATTCTTTCGAAAGTACCGCAAATGTAGATGCTCTTGTCATACTTACCTCTTACTGTAACTATTACACGCAGCAATACTTACAACCAGAGATCTAGATGGATGGGATTATATAACAAGAAAAAATAATATTCAACCTATTTATAATGATGGTGCGATCTAAAACCTTAAGGAATAATTCATGTATCGATTTTTACTACCAATAGAGGAACTTACGCCAACGTAGCCACTTCAACGCGCACAGCGCCACGACTAACTGAATGCAGCTTTCTAGCCGCCGAGTATGATAAATCAATTAATCGCTTACCAACGAATGGGCCGCGATCAGTGATTTTTACCACGACTGAACGATGATTACGCAAGTTAGTAACCTTAACCATGCTACCCAATGGTAACTCTTTACTGGCAGCTGTCATCGCATACATATTGTAACGCTTACCATTGGCTGCTCGCCTGCCTTGAAAACCTGGGCCATACCACGAGGCAATACCACGCTTTTTATAATGATGTGCACTGCGTCGTGTTAATACACGATAATACTTACCCTTAACACGATAACCATAGGCATAATGCTTGCGCTTGGCCGCAAATGACATTTGCGACATAAATAACATTGCAGCTGCTACTAACACAGCAATAACTCTACTCACTGACTCTCACCCTTTACTCTTTCATTCAATATTGCACAGCATTTTAACAAAGATTGCTTCATAGGGAAAACCTGATACCATGTCACAGCCTAGAATTACGTGAGAAAGTGACCTGCTGCGTTAAATATTCGCTCATAATCCTCATTTACGCACTAGTAAACTCCGGTTACTCGCTCGTATTTGCCTTGCAAGTCAACTTTTCACGTAACTCTAGAAAAACCAGCTAAAGGTGACAAAACGTGACAAACGAACAGGATAGCATTCAGCATTTTATCTTCGAGGACAAGGCCATTCGCGGCATCTTAGTGCGCCTCGATCAATCACTGCAAACCATTATGCAGCAGCACCAATATCCGCCGATTGTTAATGGCTTATTGGCCGAAAGCTTGGCTGCCACCGCCCTAATGATGTCGACAGTGAAATTTAAAGGCAAACTTATTGTCCAGCTACAAAACCAAGGCGCCATCTCTTTATTAGTCACTAAGTGCAATGATCAACTCGGCCTATCCGGCTTAGCAAAATGGGATGAAACCGTTGAAATTAACGACCTAGAATCGACACTCGATCAAGGCAAATTAGTGATGACATTTTTACAAGACAATAAAACCGAACCCTACCAAAGCATCGTGCCGATACATCAACAAACCGTGGCCGGCGCATTGGAAGATTACTTTATGCAATCGGAACAATTACCAACTAAATTTTGGATTCAATCGAATGGCACACAAGCGGTGGGTTTATTATTGCAACTACTGCCTGAACAATCGCCAGAGAAAACATTAAACACACAAGATTTTTATTTAGAAACTGCAAAGTTTGCTGATCAAGACATTACCGAGCAGTTTAGCGCATTAGACAACCAAGCATTACTGCAACAACTGTTTAGCAGCCAAGATATTCGCCTATTTGATCAAAAGCCTGTCAGCTTTCATTGCGACTGCAGCCTTGAACGCATGCAGAATGCGATTATCACCCTCGGCAAAGAAGAGTCGTATGATATCCTTACCGAGAAACACACCATAGAAGTGAGCTGTGATTTTTGTGCCAAATCATATGATTTTACTCGTGCCGACGTCGATGATATATTTAGCGCTGAATAATAGGGGTTACCAATGACCACCAACGCAAAAAAACCAAACCTTGAAAAAGATCTTGAAGCCTTAGAAAACTTGATTGAACAAATGGAATGCGGCGACATCAGCTTAGATCAATCATTAAAACATTTTGAAAAAGGTGTAAAGCTGGTTAAGCAATGCCAACAAGCACTCAGCGAAACCGAGCAAAAAGTAAAGATCCTTATCGACAATCATTTACAGGACTTTGATGATGACAGTGCCGACGACTGATAACCTGATTCAAGATCATTTATCACGATACCAAGATCGCGTAAATGAACTCATGTTGTGCTATCTCGATCAAGCGAAATCGATACCATCACATTTATTAACAGCGATTCGATACAGCGTAGCTCAAGGGGGTAAACGCTTACGCCCTTGCTTACTGTATATGACTGCTGAACTATTTGATGCCGATAATAGCCCATGCGATGCTGCCGCCATGGCTGTTGAATACATTCATACCTACTCATTGATTCATGACGACCTACCGGCGATGGACGATGACGATATTCGTCGCGGCCAACCCAGTTGTCATATCGCCTTTGATGAAGCAACGGCTATCCTAGCTGGCGACGGCTTACAAAGCCTCGCCATTGAAACCCTAGCAATTAATAGCCCGTGGCACACGGCTGAACAACAGTTACAAATGGTGTTAACCCTGATTCAAGCGATAGGGCCTGCTGGCATGGTCGGTGGTCAAGCCTTAGATATCGACGCCGAAAATAAAACCATTAGCAGCGACGAACTGCAAACCATTCATCAATTAAAAACCGGTGCATTAATTAAAGCCAGTATATTATTAGGTGCACAATGCGCGCACGTTGAAGATGCACTGACCTTAAATGCACTGAGTCAATACGGTCAACACATCGGTCTTGCTTTTCAAATTCACGATGACATCTTAGATGTTAGTCAAGATACACAAACCTTGGGCAAACCCAGCCAATCCGATCAACAGGCTAATAAATCGACTTATGTCAGCACATTGGGTTTTGAACAAGCACAGCAATTACGTGACCAGCATGTGCAACAAGCCATCGATGCGCTTAAACGCTTAAGCGTGAATACCGATGCGCTGCAAAAACTCACCCATTACCTTGCGCAACGGGTGCATTAATTTAATAATTACGACTATCGTGGATAGAGCAAACGACTATCTAAAGCGCCAGCTTCTACATCAGTCGGCTGAGTAGGCTTACCTGCAGTAACTAACGCCGCATCAGACAACAAACCCACATGATATTCTCGCTGTTGCTGAGATGGTTTCGGCTTGCAACATTGATACAAACCATATAACCCAGCACCAAGCAGAACCGTATCAACCACAGCCGCTACTGCAAGCCCAGCAATACCACCAGCACTGTGTGGCGACTTGTAAAAAGCGCCTACACCAACAGCATTGACCGCAAGCACAAAGAGCGCCAAAACATCAGCACAATCAGCAAAACCATTATTACCTCTATTATTTCTACGCATTCTCTCTCACCTCATCTTATTTAATATGATATATATTACTAAAAGTTTTATATTTCAGCTGTATATTACATTATGAAATAGATGAACACAAGCACCGGGAAAGCCAATTAATATTCACTTAAGTATTTTCACCCAACCGCAGGATTAGCGGGAACCTAACGATTCGAGACCTCTCTTTATCAACCCAAAGATGCTCAATTTTAGGTATAACGAATGATTCAACCGGGTTTTTATTGTACCTTTTAATATAAACCTTTACTGCCGACCAGGTATTCAGGTAGCTCAAGTAATCCTCATAATTCCATTGCATTTCAATATGAAACGATGGCGGTGCAATCATCTCGAAAGGGAATTCAATCGTTTGGTAATTATCATTTAAACTTTTACGCTCCATCGCCCAACATTCTTTTTGCCATAAAAAATCAAAGCAAAAATCACGATAGACTGCATCAACACCTTCAATACCAGTGATTGCTGTGTTATAGCCAACTATGGCGATTACGCCCTTAGGCTGTAAAACACGCTTTACTTCAGCATAAAACTTATCAAGCTCAAACCAATGCAATGCTTGAAATACGGTAACCAAACTCACACTGCCATCATCTAAACCGCTACCCTCAGCCGTGGCAACGCGATAACTAATATTAGCAGCTGCTTCCGCTTGCTCAATCTGTTTCGCACTAGCGTCAGTTGCAATCACTTGATCAAAGCACTGCGCCAAACCCTGAGCGCCCTGACCATTGCCCGTACCGCAATCCCAAACAGCCGTCTTATTTGGTGCCAGACCAGCTAAATAGGAGAACAATGCCTCAGGGTATGTTGGACGAAAACGCTTATAATCATCCGCATGTCCGGAAAACATATCTTTAAATGCCATGCCACTCCCCCTTATTGTATTTGTTGAACAAACCACTCTTGAAAGTCATTAATTTTAGGTGCCTCTGATGAATGATGAGAAAACACCATTTGACTCACTACAGCAATGGATGGCTCATCATAACTTCTCGATTGTAAGGTTAAGGCATATTCTTCCAGCCATTCTGGCTGCAAAGCATCAGTATAGATTTTTGCTTGCTCAATCATCCCATTCTTCACCACCAACTGCACATCCACCACACCCCAATCAAACCGGCAATCAAAATGGTGAGTAAATTCGAGTGTTTGACCATACAACCAATCCCATGACTGCAAATGCTGATAATGCTTTTCTAAACTTTCGATTTTCTGTAATTGTTGTGGTGATAATAATGTAATATCGACATCACTGTCATAACATTGACGAAATTTTGCAATGATTTGTTCACAAACATTATCATGCGTCATCGCTTCGTGTAACTGCTTTAAATTCGTCACACGCGAACGAACCGAAGTAACACCTTTTGCCTCAAGCTTCTTTTTATTGGGATTGAGGTAATCATTCAAACGCGTCAAATCGGCATCTAATAATAATGTGCCGTGATGAAAAGCGCGATCGGCTTTTTCTTTAAATGCATTACCAGAAACCTTACGTGGCTCCGCCTCACAAGTCACAATATCATTGCGACCAGAAAATTCAGTATCAACACCTATGGACTGCAATGCAGAAGTTATTATCGACAAATTGCGCTTTTTATCATAACCCGATTTTTTAGATAAAAAGGTAAAGTTGGTATTACCTAAATCATGATACACCGCCCCACCGCCACTTTGACGCCGCGCCAGGCGCACATCGTCTTGCTTCATCTTTTCTAAGTTACATTCCAACCATGGATTCTGTGAACGGCCAATCACCACCGTGTCACTGTTTCGCCATAAAAACAACACTTGATCTACATCGTTTAAATCTTGGAATATCCACTCTTCAGTAGCTAAATTAAACCAAGGATTATGCGATTCCGAAACATATATCTTTGTCTGTATGTTCATCGTTTCCCTATGATGATTTTGATATTTTAGAAATGGGGATCGCCACTTCTCCTTGTTGATCCATGCGATAGCCCGCAACAGCTTCAGATTTCCACGCATGACCTTGCAACAACTCAATGGTGCAAGGGTAAATTTCTGGATGATCGGTCGGATACGACTCTATTAAACTGCTCCATTGTCGCGGCGTAACCAAACCCGTTGACACCTGATCCGCCACTTGACTCACCGCCAAACGATGAACATCACGACACAGGGTCTTAATCGAACGGTACTGCAACTGCAATTCTTCCCTGTCCATTACCGGATCACTAAAACCATTATGCATTAATAAGTCGCCAATATCATGCATATCCATAAAAGGCATCACACGCTCACCCAGCCCCGACTGATGACAAGCCAAACGCAATTCCTGCAATGTATCAGGACCTATTGTAGTAAACATCAACAACCCACCTGGTTTCAATATGCGCATACATTCTTGTATCACCATCGCAGGCTCCATCGCCCAGTGCAAACTGTCATTCGCCACAATGCAATCAACGCTATCTGCCTGCAAGGCAATCGCATGCATGTCTGACACCAATGGATCACAAGGATACGGTTTAGCATTCACCAATCGCTGTTCGGCAAAATCTAGGGCGATGATACGACTATCCGGATATTGCTGCTTCAGCTCTGTCGACAACCAACCGGTTGCACAACCTAAATCAACAATAACATCCGGTTGCAAACGAACATACTGCAGCCGCTGCAATAATCGTTTCGCCATCTCTTGCTGTAAAAAATGCACCTTCTCATAGTCGGCTGCAAAGCGATTGGCGCGTTGTTGGATAAGCTTGTATTTCATGACGCCATTCTACAGAAAACCACAGTATTGCACTAGGTTTAAACAGTATAAAATAGCCCAATGAATATAAAATATTGGCAAGCGTGTTTATTCTGTCAGCAAGCTGGCCGATATCATATACCGATATGCAAAGCCTGCTATCAACAACTGCCGTGGCTTAAGAATGCCTGCCCCTGCTGTGCTAACCCAACTTTTTCGCCCGGCTTATGCGGGCATTGTATAACCACTGCTCCGAGCTTTGATTACACACAAGCGTGCTTTCATTACCAAGCGCCGATCAGCATGATGATTACCCAACTAAAATTCAAACAACGACTGCACTTTGGCCAATGGGTTGGGCGGTTACTTGCGGATACCATTAAACATAACGATGAACTCCCGGAGTCGCTCATTGCCGTGCCTTTACACCATAAACGCATAAAGCAACGCGGCTATAATCAAGCCAGCGTTCTGGCACAAGTCATCAGTCAACAGCTTCATATTCCTAATAATAAACACTGCGTATTACGCCACAAAGCTACCCGCGCACAATCTGAACTAACCGCCAAACAACGACAAAGCAATCTGCGCCATGCCTTTACTGTTAGCAATAAAATCACCCAAAAACATATCGCCCTTGTTGACGATGTAATGACTACCGGCAGTACGTTAAACGCCCTGGCCACTTGCTTAAAGCGCCAAGGCGTTGAACGGGTCGACTGTTATGTTATTGCTAGAGCATCTTTACATCACTGAGCCATCAGCCGCTACCGCTTTAACTTGATAGTCTTGCTTAACATTGCGGTGTGGTACCGCCAATATCCCTTGATGTGTCACACCAACAAAATGATGCTGCGCATCATACACACGATAATTAACCGCAGTTTTCACCAAAGGCCAAATCAAACAGTCCAAACCTAGCTGACAATTGTTTTCAACCTGAGGATGTATCGCAGGTACACCTGGATTAACAAAAGGCGACCCAATAAACACTTGACCTAAATGATAATCAACACGATTCAAGATCTGCTTAGCTTGTATTTTCAAATCCACTTCAGTAATCGTCTGTCCAGCAAATTGACTTAAATCTTCGTGCTGCCCTTGCCATTGACCAGCTTGATACGTCCGCTTTATCGCACAATGCGACTGGCCATCAATAATAAAGCATATCGCTGAATTCAGTCCAAGCTGATTCGATGCATGAACAAATTTCACGATATCATGCGCGGCTAATTTTAATTGTGCTTTATACAGCGGCACCGTTATAATCTCACCCGCCATCATATGCTCAGCACGCACCTGCATACTCGAGCCACCCTGATAAGCTTGTTGATAGTCATAATTAACACTAATCTTGCGATTATGAATCGACGAATCAAAGCTAAACTGCCAACTCGGCAAAATATCCTGTTGCCCTATATCATGCCAACTGCCTACTTGCTGTGCGTCACCATTAATAAAGTAGTCATTGCCTTGTCCGGTATTAAAATAACTATTGAACGGCAATTGCTTTACCGCACTAAACCACGGTAAAAATTTACTAGCGCCATCCGTCATCGGTGCTTTATGATTAAGCCAAAAATCACGCTCATTTTTATTCATAAGATTTAATGACTCATTACCCGGCTTACCATCATTGGTCTTAGTGATCATCGCCATATAATCCCACTCAGTCAAAGCACCATAGGCGACATCTGGGGTTGGCATTACACGATTAAAATAGGACTTCTGAGCCGGCCAGTCATAGAGCGAGCCATCAGGCACATCAATTCCATAGTGAATATCTTTAATGGGATAATTAATTTTGTTAGCTGCTGCCACATATTGCTGCGGATTACCCCAACCGTAATTAATAAATACAGGGTTATAGATCGCACCACTGTCCTGAGGATCAATCAGCAAATCATTAATGCTGTTATTTAAAAAAGTCCATGGATCAGAATCATCATACCAAGTAACAATTAACTTAGGGTCAGCCAAATGCACTTGATGAATAAAGCTTTGCATGCCCTTTATTGTTTTTGCTGTCATGCCTTTGACTTCTTGATTAATAAACCAACCATCAAAGCCATACGTATCAGCCAATAACACCAACTGCTGAGCTATTTTTGTTTGTAATGGTCCCGGTGTGACCATATCATCAAACGCTTGATACTCTTTATCACCGCCAAAAACCGGTGGCGAGAAAAATATCGTACCAGAAATTTTAACACCATTTTGATGCGCCGCATGTATCCAACCCGGCGTTGGCGCCAACACTTGACCACCACTTTGTGAACCACCAAAATACACCATCGATTGCAAATACTGCCAATTTAATTCTTGCGGCACATGATGACCAAACTCAATTTGAGCCGCTGTATTACTATCATCAAAACCAAAATACGGAACCATATTACCAGCATGATTATTCAATTGAATACGCGCAGCGAGTGGCGTTGTACGCTGGTAGTACTTAGCATTATCACCTTGCGGCGACCAAGACATTAATTGATTGGCCTCGCACCCTATAACATCAGGTAAACATAAGTGAGTTGAAGTGGGTAAAACAGTATGCGCAATGCAAGCGCTAGTAAGAGCAGAAGCTATAGACATAGCTAAAATACGACCACACATGATTAATCTCCCTTTTAATCGAGGCACTATCCTACTGCGATTAAAGAATGGAGTAAAGCCGTTTGACCAGACTAGAATTACACTTTAGCTGTCACGTCAATTGCAATAACTGAAGGAGCATCACCCGCGTCACCAGGCGTTGCTTTAGCATCTGGATCTTCGAAAATAGAATGAAGCCAATCACCAACCACTCGCTCAACAAGTGGTTCAACTAAATTTATATCATGCTGAATTTTTTGTGCACGTAACAACATCATATCATGCAATTCAGGATCAGGGCGTTTAGCAATATCTAAAGCAGTGGTAGTAAATGCATCAAGCCTATAATCCACTTGTGCGCCGCTATCCAATAAAACATTTATACAATCCACACAATTCTGATACTCACTGCGGTTATTTGCTAATTTAAAGGCAACAGCATAACGTGCTGCCACATGCAATGGCGGCTCACCCATACTAAAATAAGCTTTATCGTTTGGACTACAGTTATATTCAGTACAAAGCAAACGTATCATTTGTGGAATCTTTTTTTCAACAGCTATGGTCAACATTGATTTTCTAAATCCACCATCGTCAACACAATATTCAACACGCGCACCTTGCGAAATTAAACTGCGCACCTGTGCAAGATCATTGGCAATCACTGCTTCATATAAAGGCTGACTTAACTCAACGGCTTTTACGTAGGCTTCTCGGGATTCAAATTTACATGGCATAACACTATCTCTACTCATTCAATATAACTAGCAGGATATCGCACCACCATTAACAATTTATTAACTGCGACAATTAAACGCCCTCAGATGGCCCCGCAGCCGCTGATGCTGCATTAGAAGTAACTTGCACTTGGGCCGGCGTTACCGCTTTTTGACAACCTATCATGCTGATGGAGAAGAGGATTGCACATGTTATACCAATTACCGTTTTCATCATACTTACTCACTGTTTGCTATATAAAATGAATGCATAGACTATAGCATACTCTAAACATATCCAACTAAATCAATATGTTACATAACTACTCACATCTCATACTAGCGACTAACTTTTTTATTCACTTGAGACAAGAACAAACAGAAAAAAGCCGCATCAAGCTACTAAAAAAACGTGCCTTTAATCAAAAGGTTTGATAACCTTAATAGGTTGACGTCAACAATCACAAGGAGTTTAACTATGTTAAGGAAGAAATGGAAAGTAGCGGCGACGGCTGCGCTTGCCGCTTGTACCTTAAGCACTGCCTTTGCAGGAGGTGCAGATACAGCGGGACCTACTAACCCTCACCCACTATTATTCCCAACAGCTGCCAGTTTATTTGCACCCGTTGGTTTTGGTACAGACCTAGGTACCGTATTTGGCACATTTGGTTGGGTTAACCGCTGGCCTGGAACCACAGCTAGTGATGGCTATCTTGGTTTTGGTGCTGGTCTTGGTAATGGCGATAAGTACGTAGGTTTACAAGCCGGCGTATTATTAGATAGCGTATCTGGCGATAACAACAGTAATTTCGCTGCGAACGGTAGCTTCAACGTTAAAATGTTCCGCTGGTTAACACCCAACTTATCGATTGCCGCTGGTGTGGCTAACGTGGGTCGCTGGGGCGCATTAAAACAAGATGCCAACAGTTGGTATGGTTCGATGACTGACTACTTTAGCTTCTTCCAAGACGGCCGCTTCCCAATCGCTGCCACCTTTGGTTTTGGTAGTGGCGCATTTGATAGCTTCGCTTCATTCCGCGCTAACAGTGATGCCAATATGAAGCCGTTTGGTAGTTTGGCCGTAAGCGTGATTCCACAACTGTCTGTCATCGCTGATTATACGACAGATATATGGTCAACAGGCTTATCACTGGTACCCTATCTGCCTATCCCATTAGCGGTAACCGGTTATGCAACTAACCTTGGTGGTGGCGGTAAACAGTCAGGTCCTGTGACCTACGGTGTCCGTGTATCACTCGGTTATGCATTCGTCTAATTTAAGGTTTAAGGAGTAAACCATGAGAAAAACAATATTAATAAGTGCAGCAATAGCCGCGCTGGGGCTAGGACTGGCAGCTGACCTATTCGCAGCACCTGCACCAGCACCAGCACCTCCAGCGCCATCAGTAACGGTGCCACCACCTACCGCTGGTCCATCACCAACCACCCGCCGCCGTAGCAGTAGCAACTCGCGTTCTGACAGTCAACGCTCTGGCTTGACGATAACAGGTGCCATTACTTCAGCTGCTGTTAGTAGCTTTGCTTCAGTGCCTGAAGCAGCTTCAGCCGCTACTACATAAGCTTTATGATAAAATAAAAAAAGCCCTCGAATGAGGGCTTTTTTATGCCTGATGCTTTATTTAGCCACTAGCCGCTGAAGCGGAAGCAACAGCAGAAGAAGCTGCTGAAGTATTTGCTGCTGACACGGGCTTACCGTGCTTAGAACAACCGGCAACCGCAATGGCAAATACAACCGCACATGCTAATCCAATTAATTTTTTCATTATGTTCAGCCTATAGTCTGATTATAAATCGTACAGACAGACTATAGCACAGCGCAACCGAAGATCAAATCCATTGCAATCAATAAGTTATCACTACTTTATCATGAAGTAGCCAACAAAAATCAGCGCTAAAATAAACAGCATGGGATGGATTTGACGCCACTTTCCGGTGCATGATTTGATGATCACATAGCTAATAAAACCAATCCCTATGCCATCAGCAATTGAGAAACTAAACGGAATCATAAAAGCCGTAATCACACTGGGAATCGTGTCGGTCATATCATTCCAATTGAAATGGGTAAAGCTGCGCATCATTAAGCAACCCACAAACAACAAAGCAGCTGCCGCCGCTTGGGTAGGTATCGTCTTAACCAATGGTGAAAAAAACAGCATCAGCAAAAATAACACACCAACCACTATCACTGTTAAACCGGTTCGACCACCCACACGCACACCAGCCGCACTTTCACAATAAGCACTGGTGCTGGAAGTGCCTAAGATCGCACCCAAAATCGTTGAAGCACTGGCACCAACCAAACCACCGGAGACACGTTTGACTCGATTGTCGCAGTTATACAGCCCTGCCTGATGCAAAATACCAATAAAGGTACCTGTACTATCAAAAACCGCCACCAATAAAAAAGAAAAAATCACCGCCAAACCTTTGTGATTCCACAAGGCATGCGTTTGAAATTGATCTAACGTTGGCGCCAATGAGGGTGGCAGTGCAAATATTCCTGAAAAGTGGCTATAACCGCACAGCATACTCACCACCGTAACAGCCAAAATACCAATAATAATTGCTGCAGGCACCTTGAGATAATCCAAAATCACAATCAAACAAAAGCCTAAAAAGAATAATAACGTCGGTATCGAATGCAGATTGCCCAAGGTGATTAATGTCGCTTTATTGCCCACGATCATACCTCCCGATCGCAAGGCTAACATTGCGATAAATAAACCCAAGCCCGCAGCAATTGCCATGTTCATGGTTTCAGGAATCGCCTTAATTAACCAACGACGCAACGGGGTAATAGCAATCAATAAAAATAATAAACCAGATATAAACACCGCCCCCAGCGCCACCTGCCAAGACAAGCCCATGCCCTGCACAATCACATAAGAAAAATAAGCATTCAATGCCATGCCAGGCGCAATCGCCACCGGGTAATTGGATAAAAAGCCACTGATAATACAACCCACCGCTGTTACCACACAGGTCGCTACAAAACAGGCGCCAGCATTAACACCAGCGGCACTTAATATAACTGGATTGACCAAAACGATATAAGCCATGGTAAGAAAAGTAGCTACGCCCGCTAAGAATTCGGTTTTAACCGTCGTATCGTAATTCGACAACTGAAATAATCGTTCAAACATTTTATATACTATTCATCTTTTAAGTGGTCACATAGGCCGGTGCCAGTGGCAGATGCCTCGCCGCCATTAATCCGCGTAAAATATCCGGACGATCTGTGATGATGCCATCTACCCCCCAATCCATCAAGCGCTGCATCATTTTTATATTCGGTGGCGCCGGTATATGCGGCCAATGCCACACCACAACCCGCAAACCCAATCGATGCGCCTCATCCACTTGTTTTTTAGTCACCATCGTATCTTGTGGGTCCCAACATGTTCCGCCAAGCGCCTTTACCATTCTAGGTATAGAGCCACCATATTCTTTTAACGTATGGCCTGCCTCCCATAGCCCTGCTTTCTTCAGATCTTTAGAGTACAAATAATGCCCTGAATCATCCTTCTGAGTCAGATACGCCGTTTTTATTTTTGAATTATGTTTTTGCAATGCTAACAATACGCGGTAATCAAATGCCTGCACTTCAGTTCTGTCAACTACTCCTTTACTAGCCATCACGGCCGCTAAAGCTTTTGCAATCTTTGCAGGCGAAAATGTAGCATTCGGCTGTGTTGGATCGGTTTTAACTTCAATTTGATAGTGAATTTTACCGTGCGTTATACGCTCAGCGTAATCAATCACCTGAACTAATGATGGTATATGTGTATCAGGCACAGGACGCACTGCTGGAAATAAATAAGCATAATGTGACTTAGGATTAATCGTACCAACATCATATTTTTCCAATTGAGCAAAGGTGAGATTCTTAATGTATACCTCATCATTCGTAAGCCATTGCCCATTTGGTTTTTTAGTAATATCAGGATTAAGTGAGTAATTATGAGTCACCACAATCACACCATCCTTGGTCATACCCACATCCATATCAATGTAATCAACACCTAAAGCCAATGCGTCTTGATAAGCAGGAATCGTATTTTCTGGTGACAAGCCACGCGCACCACGATGCCCATAAGACTGCATTGCTAGAATAAATTGGGGTAATGCAGAAAGAATACAAAGCAGGAGGGTGTAAAAATATTTCATCACATATCCTTATGCTGATGGACTCAGTGACAGCATAGACTGGGATTAACTATTTCGCAAAGTAGAACTTTCAGTATCCGTTGACTCCTGTTCAAATGCACCTCGCATAACACCATAAATCATCCCCGTCCCTACTATTGCTGCCAATCGCGCACCGCCACCTGGGAAATATGCCACTTTTGTACCTACTAAAAGCTGTTGAACCAAACCAGTCCCCTCAGGCAGTTTTTTGATAGCTAACTTGGCTTCTTGCATTAACATTTTATTGGTTGCAAATACACCTTGCTTAGATAATTGTGCTGCAGCAGCAAACCGAGCCGGCGGCTGTGTTAATAGCAAAAGCGGCGAACATACAGAAGCGCCTAAAAAATTAGTCCATACTGATTTTTTATCTAGCTGCCATCTTTGAGCAATAGCATGCGATGCCTTGCGCTGTATACCCGATACTGCAACTTCAGCAAATACAAGCTCCCTGACTATGGTGGGCGCACAACCATAAGCTTGACGAACCGTCTGTCTCAGCCCCATACGCCAGATCTCTGACACTTTTCGGCCGTTTATCATCTGCTGCTCACCGGGCGTCGCTACTATACCACCGACCAAACCAGCTAAAAATGTTGACTGCCTATCCGATAAACCATAAGCCCTAGCCACGCTGCTAGTACCAAACTCTGCAGCCACCAACCACGCATAAGTTGTACAATAGAACGTTCCTGCACCTTTATATAAATGCTTCACTGTATCTAACGGTGCACCTTTACCATATTGAAAAACAGTCGGAAAGAATGGGCGGCCACGTGCAAGCTCTTGCATAACGGCTGGCACACCGGCTGAAAACTTTTTACCCGGTCCAGACCATGCTTCACGAAATCGACCAGTAGCAAATGGCACCCAAGTTAAAGTTGTATCAACAGCCGCTGTTAACCAACCTTGCGCCACTTCACCAGCAGCATCCCAAGTAGTATTTCTCATAGCCTAGCACTTACTACTTGGTTATTTTTTCTTTTTCTTTTTAGGGGCGATGAGATCGGTAATTGTACCTTCATACATTTCTGCGGCCAACATAACCGATTCAGATAATGTCGGGTGTGGATGAATCGTCAATGCAATATCTTCCACATCACAGCCCATTTCGATAGCTAATGCTAACTCACCAATTAATTCACCGGCATTAATACCAACAATACCGGCACCGATAATACGGCGGTTATCATCAAAGATTAATTTGGTAAAGCCTTCGGTACGATTAACACCGATCGCGCGACCACTAGCCACCCATGGGAATACGCCTTTGTCATAAGAAATATCTTCTTGCTTGCATTGGATTTCAGTTTTACCCACCCATGCCAGTTCAGGATCAGTATACGCAACCGCCGGAATTACTTTGGCATCCATATAATGATTTAAACCACTAATCACTTCAGCTGCTAAACGACCCTCATGTGATGCTTTGTGCGCTAACATCGGATTACCGACAATATCACCAATCGCATAAATATTAGCGACATTAGTACGCATTTGATTATCAACACCAATAAAACCGCGCTCATCCACATTAACACCAGCCTTTTCAGCATCGATCAACTTACCATTTGGACGACGGCCTACTGCCACTAATAAATGATCAAAGCGTTTTGGATTGGTTTCAGGTACATTATCGCCTTCAAACGTCACCCATAAACCATCCTTTTTAGCTTCCACTTTAGTAACACTGGTTTTAAGCATAATGGATTCGGTGATATGCGCCATACGTTTAGCTAGTGGTGCCACCAAATCTTTATCAGCACCCGGTGCAATTTGATCCATCATCTCAACAATACTGACCTTAGCACCAAGGTTGCCATACACTGTTGCCATTTCCAAACCAATGATACCGCCACCCAACACTAATAATTCGCTGTTAACGTCTTCAAGCTGCAATGCACCGGTTGAATCTATCACACGAGGATCTTCAGGAATAAACGGTAATTTCACCGGCAATGAACCTGCAGCAATAACCAAGTCATCAAACTCAACATCAAAAGATTTACCATCGTTTTCCACTGTCAGGTGGTGATCATCTTTCAGCTTGCCATAGCCTTGCACAATTTCAACTTTACGTTGCTTAGCCATCATTGCCAAGCCACCGGTTAATTGTTTAACCACTTTATCTTTATAGCCACGCAACTTATCGATATCGATCTTTGGATCACCAAAACTAATACCCATTACATCAGCATCGCGTGCATCTTCAAGCACTTTCGCTGCGTGCAACAAGGCTTTTGAAGGGATACAACCAACATTCAAACAAACGCCACCAATCACATCGTAGCGTTCAACTAAGATGACTTTTTTTCCCAAGTCTGCCGCACGGAAAGCAGCTGCGTAGCCACCCGGGCCACTACCTAAAACGACAACTTCAGCCTTTTTATCTGTCACAATAAACCCCTTACAATAGTAATGTTTGAATATCAGCCAAGCGACTGGCTAAAAATACAGTGAAACGTGCAGCAGCAGCCCCATCTATAACACGGTGGTCATAAGATAAGCTCAACGGCAACATTAAACGCGGTGTAAATTCACCGGTTTTCTTATCAAATACCGGTTGCATTTCTGATTTAGACACACCCAAAATAGACACTTCCGGTGCGTTAATAATTGGTGTGAATGCAGTACCACCAATACCACCCAAGCTTGAAATAGTAAAGCAGCCACCCTGCATGTCTCCCAGGCCTAACTTGCCATCACGTGCTTTAACACTGACTTCACCTAGCTCTTTAGCTAATTCAATAATTGATTTCTTTTCTACATCGCGAATCACTGGCACGACCAAACCATTCGGTGTATCAACCGCAATGCCAACATGAAAATATTTTTTCAATACTAAATTCTCACCGCTATTATCGAGTGAAGCATTAAAATGTGGGAATTCACGCAATGCAGCAACAACAGCCTTCATAATAAATACGATCGGTGTAAGCTTCACTCCTTGCGCTGCAGCCGCACCTTTTTGCTCTTGACGGAACGCTTCCATATCAGTGATATCGGCTTTATCGAACTGTGTTACATGCGGAATGCCAACCCAGTTACGCGCCATATTAGCCGCCGTGGCTTTTTTAATCTTTCCTCGAGGTAAAACTTCTGTTTCACCAAACTTATTAAAATCAACTTTAGGCAATGGTGCTAACTTGAATGGGAAGTCGCCACCACCACCAGAACCACCACCACTTAAGAAACGCTTTACATCTTCCTTAGTGATACGACCTTTATTACCTGAACCTTTAACTTTAGATAAATCAATTTCAAGTTCTTGCGCCAATCGACGCACAGCTGGACCGGCATAAATGTCAGCTGAACTGCTAACGGGGCTAGTTTGCTTTTCTGGCGTCGGCGCCTGCACCTTAGCTGTATCTGGTTCCTTAGTTGTATCAGGATCCTTGGTTGTATCAGGATCCTTGGTTGCAGACGTGCCCCACGCAGTGGCAATAACATCACCTTCAGAAACTTTATCGCCCACTTTAATATTAATTGATTTGATTTCACCTGCGAGTGGTGATGGAACATCCATTGTCGCTTTATCACCTTCAAGGGTGATCAGCGCCTGTTCCACTTCTACGTTATCGCCAACTGCGACATTAATTTCAATCACATCAACCTGATCAGCACCACCCAAATCTGGTACTTTTATCTCTTGCTCTGTGGCTTGTGCTGCAGCAGTCTCTGTAGGTTTCTCGGCAGGCTCTTCTTTCTCTGCAACCTCAGCGACTGGCGCTTCAGCAGCAGGCGCATCATCACTAGCAGCACCGTCAACTTCTAACGTCATTAACGCATCGCCTTCAGACACTTTATCACCAACGTTTAAATCAACGCTAACGATCTTACCTGCTTTTGGTGAAGGCACATCCATCGTTGCTTTATCACCTTCCAGTGTCGCAATCGGTGTTTCAGCATCAATGACATCACCTGGCTTAACTAATACTTCAATCACATCGACGTCTGCGGCGCCGCCCAGGTCAGGTATTTTAATTTTTTCTTCTGCCACGAAGATTCTCCCTCTAATGTGAAACCGGCTCCGGATGATCAGGATCGATATCCAAATCTTTACGTGCCTTTAATAATTCTTCTAATGTAAACTCGCCATCATCATGCAACGCTTTTAATGCTGTATACACAACCATTTTAGCATCGACTTCAAAGTAATCACGTAATGCAACACGCGTATCACTGCGACCAAAACCATCAGTACCTAACGCATAATACGGGCGATCTAAACTTTCACGAATTTGATCAGCAAATAAGCGAATATAATCAGTCACTGCAATAACAGGGCCTTTAGCGTCCTTCATGCAGGATTCCACATGCGATTGACCATGATCTTTATCCGGTTGCAACAGACGCAAACGACTAATGGTACGCCACTCACGATACAACTCAGTAAAACTGGTAACACTCCAGACATCACTCGTCACACCGTATGTATCTTTTAATATATCTGCAGCGGCAATTGCTTCACGCAATATGGTACCCGACCCCATAAGCTGCACATGTTTTTTCGCTGGCTTGCTCTCTTTCTGCAGTTGATACATGCCTTTAATAATGTCCGCCTCTGCATCCTTAGGCATCGCTGGGTGTTGGTAATTTTCATTCATCAACGTGATGTAGTAGTAAACATCTTCATGGTTTTGATACATCCGTATCATACCATCATGCAAGATCACGGCTAGCTCATAGGAGAATGTTGGGTCATAACAAATGCAATTCGGCACCATATCAAACATCAGAATGTTGTGACCATCCTGGTGCTGCAAGCCTTCACCCGCCAATGTGGTTTTACCTGCGGTACCACCCATAATAAATCCGCGTGAACGCATATCACCAGCCGCCCAACAAAAATCACCTACGCGCTGGAAACCGAACATTGAGTAATATACATAGAACGGAATCATCGGCACATCAGAATGGCTGTAACTGGTAGCTGCCGCAATCCAGCTGGCCATCGCACCCGCCTCATTAATACCTTGTTGTAATAATTGGCCTTTCTTATCTTCGCGATAATACATTAATTCGTTTTTATCTTCCGGCGTATACTGCTGACCACGCGGTGCATAAATACCAATTTGGCGGAACAATCCCTCCATACCAAAAGTACGCGACTCATCCGCAAGGATTGGTACGATATGGTCTTTAATATTCTTATCTTTTAACATCGCACTTAAGCAACGCACAAAAGCCATCGCGGTAGAAATCTCTCGCTCACCCGTACCATCCAGCATCGATTGAAAAGCCGTAATATCAGGAATCTTTAATGCCGTCGTTTCTTTTTGACGACGACGCGGCAAATAACCACCCAGCTTCTCACGCTGTGCATGCAAGTATTTCATTTCTGCACTATCATCAGCCGGTTTATAGTATTCTAGGTCTTCAACTTGCTTGTCAGTCAATGGTAGTTCAAAGCGATCACGAAACAGTTTTAAATCGTCAGTGGACATTTTCTTTTGTTGGTGGGTTTTGTTTTGTGCCTCACCCGAAGCACCCATGCCCCACCCCTTAACCGTCTTAGCTAAGATAACAACCGGCTGGCCTTTGTGCTCAACCGCTGCATGGAACGCTGCAAATACTTTTTGCACGTCATGACCACCGTCTAATAAATGCTTTAAGTCTTCATCTGATTGATCAGCCACTAATGCTTTGAGTTCAGGAGTATTAAAGAAGTTTTCACGCATATAAGCGCCATCTTTACCGCCATAGTTTTGGTATTCACCATCAACCAATTCGCTTATCCGTTGACGCAACACACCTTGGCTATCATGATCGAACAATTGCTGCCAACTTTCACCCCAAATCACTTTTATCACATGCCAACCGGCACCACGATAAACACGTTCGTATTCTTGAATGATTTGACCATCACCCCAGACAGGGCCATCGAGACGCTGTAGATTACAACTAATGACAAAAACCAAGTTATCAAGGCCATCGCGTCCAGCAATATTTAAACCACCGAGCGATTCCACTTCACCCATCTCGCCATCACCACAATAAGCCCAAATATGGCGGTCATCCGCCTTAGCCAAACCACGGTTATGTAAATACTTTAAAAACTGCGCTTGATAGATCGCCATCAATGGACCCAAACCCATCGACACCGTCGCAAATTGCCAAAAGTCTGGCATTAGCCAAGGGTGTGGATATGACGCCAACCCTTCAGGATGATCAATCTCTTGACGGAATTGATCCAGCTGATGCTCTGAAAGGTGCCCCTCTAAGAAAGCACGTGCATACATACCCGGGGATGAATGCCCTTGAAAATAAACTGAGTCACCACCATGACTATCATTGGCGCCATTAAAGAAGTAAGTATTACCTACTTCATACAGTGTCGCCGCTGCTGCAAAGCTTGCAATATGCCCACCAAGCTCTTTAGCTTTATGGCCGGCTCGCATCACCATACAAATCGCATTCCAACGCATCGCGTTAGTTAGCTTCTCCATTAGCTTGCCATCATCCGGCAATTTAGCTTCCTCACCGGCCGCAATGGAATTTATATAAGGTGTATTTAAACTTTGACCTGCCGCCAAACCTGATTGGCTGGCATGCTCGGATAGCTCCGTTAACAGTGACTGTGCATATTCACTGCCCTCAAAAGCAATAACTGCATCCAAGGCTTTTAGCCACTCTTTTTTTTCATCGTCGTTTAGCTGAATGCTATTGTCCTTCGCCGACATACTCGCCTCTTATTCTTTCGATCAGTACATTAAGATGGCACGCAGAATACCACAGCTTAGTGCGGCAAACTAGTGTGACCATCCTTAGATATACATGGCAGTATAGACCCGAACTGTGTAAATGATGACCTTTAGAGCAACATACCAATACTAATAATTGCCAAAACAACTACCCATACCCAAACAGCGCGAACGACTAACGCAAGTGCTTGATGGCTATCGGCATCTGGCACAGCCATCTCAGCAAAGCTAACAGCTAACTGATTGTAATTCGTAATACCCGTCCCCCACTGCTGACACCAGAGCTTAAATGTTTCAGCAAACCGACCCACGAGAGCATATGTTAACCCCAACAACCTGACGGGAATCCAATCCAACACCCCCATCACTGTGGTCACGGCAGACAACTCATTGCACTCAACACTTTGGCTTTTAAAATGCTCGCGTAAAGAATCACTAAAGAAATACAAGGCCAAGCCCACTGGACCCAACAAGCAGAACCAGAAGATGCGTGCAAAGATAAACTGGTAGCTGTGTTCAAAAATTTGTTGCTTATTGCGTTTTTCATCTGCATTACGGCCAGGAATATGCAAGGTATACCATAGCCAAATCACGCCCAAGACAAAAAAGCCAAACCAACCAAAAGCTAGCTTTACCAACCAAAAAATCAGAGCCACAACAATCAAGGGTATAACCACATACTGCGCTACACCAATAAAACCCTGAGCCGCTTCAGGTGCCTGCACATGCTTTTTCATCCAATCAAATAAATTTGGCACCCAATTGGCTGGCAATACATCACTGGAAAAGTTAAACCAATGCTGCACAATCACACAGATTAATACGGCGATAAAAGTCATGTTAGTATCCTTAATAGCTGCTAGTCACGCCGTAACTTATCTGATGTCGCAACCGGCGTTGGGTATTTCATTACCACATAATATGACGACACAATAAAACTAATAATGGTGGCCGCTTGAATCAGATAAGCAGCGGTGGCACCAATTAAACTGGTATCTAATCCAACATAAGCAATAATCAATGAAAACTCACTGATTTGCCCTAAGCGAACACCCACCTCCCACGATACATGCTTGGGCTCACCCACACGCTTTAACAAGAAATGAAACACAATCGGCTTAATAATTAATAACACCACCGCGAGTATAATTGCTGGAAATATGACCAAAGGGAAGTATTTCAAGTTGAAGCTCGCACCTACCGAGAAGAAAAACATCACTAAGAAAAAATCTCGTACCGGCTTTAAACTTTCGGCGATATATATAGAGATAGGGCTCGAAGCAATTGTCACACCTGCGACAAAGGCACCAATTTCAGCAGAGAGACCAAATAAAGCCGCTAACTGGGACAAACTGAGACACCAAGCAATCGCTAACAAGAACATGTATTCGCGAATACGATCAAAACGAGCAAATAACTTAAGTAAGACAAAGCGCTCAATCAAAAAGGCAACCAGCACCATGGCAGGGAAACCCAACAACACCAATTTGACGTCATTCAGTAGCACCCCCCCCTTTAAGGCACCGTGCATCAACAATAACACCGCAATAGCCACTAAATCTTGTAACAGCAACACACTAATCATTACCTCACCAGTATGTTGATGGTGCAAAATGGTGGTCGGTAATAATTTAATGCCGATAATGGTACTCGAGAACATCATCGCCGCACCAATCACCATACATTCCACTGAACTGAAACCATAAATCCAAGCAATCAAATAACCTATCGCTAAGAAAACCAGCGAACTAACCACACCAACCAACGAAACCTTCTTTAACATCTGGATTAATTTTTGTGGCGGCAAATGCAAACCTAGTAAAAACAGCAGGAATATAATTCCAATATCACCAATACCCTTAACTAAACTAGGGTCGCCCACTAGATTGACATGAAAATAACTCGATAAACCCCATGGTCCCAATATCACACCCAATAACATATAGGCCACTAACATCGATTGACGAGTAATTAGTGCAATGGTCGACAATACAGCAGCACCAGCGAAAATTAAAAAAATCGAAAAGATCAAAGCGTTTTCTGTCATGTATTAACTAGCCTGTTGCTTAGGATGAACGCGATACCACATATCAGAACGCCCAAATAGTGGAATACCAATATAACCATGCACATCCAACACATTTCCATTTTGCTTAAGTGTCAAATGACACCTATAAGTCTTACCATTAGTCGGATCCATGATGCGTCCATTATTGTAAAAGTTAGGGTCTTCCGTTGATTTAAAGTGATTTATAATCTGCATACCAAGGATAGGCTTGTTATGCAGCGCTCCTTTACATTTTTTGCAAACGTCGTTTTTCATATGGCCATCTTCAGGATATATGTAGTGTATGCGACCATAAAACAAACCGTCCTTCCCTTTCCATATTTTAATAACAGATGATGCTTTGTTCGTATGGTGGTCGATTGTTTGCCAATATCCAGCTGGTGTTGTATAACTTTTTTTCGCTTTAACCGCTGCCATGATTTGAAAATTTAACAACAGCCCCGCACACAGCATTAAGACAATCGTGGTAATTTTTGCGTGAAAAAATCCGGTTTTCATTTCAATAACTCCGAGATTATACTAGTGACCCTCGTAAAAACGCCCAAAAATTGTAACACGATTACAGTATTTTTCTATATAAAATAAAAAAATGTTTGCTAAGTGTTTAATCTTATTGATTTATATTGTATTATTATTGATGTCGACTTTGACTTTTAGGAAAAACTGCAGGAGAACTAAAATGCCAGCAAGAAAAACAGCAACTAAAGGACGTTCAAAAAAACGTGTAGCTAAGAAGCCTGGGCTAACTACAGCTCAAGCTAAAAAGCTAAACGATAAACTTAAAGCAGCTTTGAAAGAAGTTGCCAAACTGAAAGCTGCTATTAAAAAAGCCGCAGCTGATGCTAAGAAGAAAGAAGCAGCTAAGAAAAAGGCACTAGCCGCAGCAGCTGCTAAACTCAAAAAAGCAGCAGCCGCTAAAAAGAAAAAAGCAGCTACTAAGAAAAGAAAAACAACCAAGAAAAAAGTTACCAAGAAAAAGGTAGCTAAGAAAAAACCAGCTAAACGTAAAGCAGCTAAGAAGAAACCTGCTAAACGTAAAGTAGCTAAAAAGAAAGTGGCTAAGAAAAAGCCTGCTAAACGCAAAGTAGCTAAGAAAAAGCCTGCTAAGCGTAAAACAGCAGCTAAAAAGAAGCCAGCTAAAAGAAAAGCTGCTAAAAAGAAATAATACTTCTTTTTAGTTAGTCTCAAGCCACCTCCGGGTGGCTTTTTTGTAGCTTTCATCTGTGGCCAATCTTGGCTATTTGGGGCTACTCAAAATTGTTCACGTATTACCATATACACTCCGCATTTTTCATAACCCCAAATAACCAACCTTGTCACACAGCTAAAACCTACAATCTCAAGAATCCAAAACCATATCCTTTGCTGTCATCCCGGAAATCGACG
This sequence comes from Coxiellaceae bacterium, assembly GCA_029212885.1. GTDB lineage: Bacteria > Pseudomonadota > Gammaproteobacteria > Coxiellales > Coxiellaceae > JARGNX01. The sequence goes on along the minus strand of JARGPC010000004.1, from coordinate 83,083 downwards.
AAGTCGATTATCCGGGATCCAGTATGATATGGATTCCTGGTCGAGCCAGGAATGACAAGTCTCACAGGAATGACAAGTCTCGCAGTATGACAGATCTCGTAGGCATTACAGAAACGAAGAAATTCAAATCATCTCAGGATCAATTGATCTATTTGAGCGACACCACAGAAGGAACCTTCGCCTCTTCCTCAGCAGCAGGTGACGCACCAAACACATGATCACTAACAACAGGCTCAGCCATCTCTTCCGCCGTTACCACCGATACTAAAGCAGAACTCCTCAACCTTCGCTGGAAAAAACCCAAAGTCCACCTAGAGGATTGCTCTTTTGTCTCGCCTTGCTCTTTAGTTTGACCACCAGCCTTTCTCATTTTTCATCCTTATTAAATCATAAACACAAACAATTACCGCCAAACCAGCGGAGCTTGATAAATAAATGGGGATTTATTCAGAGTCAGCGGCAGGCTGATCTTTCAACTGATCCTTTAACTTGGCAATGTCCACAGCGCGCGCTTGCTCGATCAAGTCATCCAATGCCTGTGCCGGCAATGCGCCTGATTCATCATAAACCGCCACTTGCTCACGCAAGACCATCAACCACGGCACTGAGCGCACATTAAACTCTTCAGCTAAGCCTTTCTCTTTCTCAATATCGATGCTGGCAAAAGCCACATCAGCATGCTTATCAGCCGCCAACTTCATAACCTCAGCAAAGCCTTTACAAGGCCCACACCACTCAGCCCAAAAATCAATCACTATAAGATCATGCTTCTCAACAAAAGCATCAAAGCACTCTTCTGTTAATTCCGTTATTTTACTCATGCCAACCTCCTGTTAATTACTCGGCGTAAACCACTAAAATCTGCTGAATCGTATCACGCACCTTTTCTAATGACTGGTTACCATCCACGGCATAATAAGTTGGCGCATCATTACTGCTTTGCGCCCAAGCCTTATAATACTCAACCAATGGCGCGGTTTGCTCATTATATATCCGTAAACGCTCACGAATCGTCTCTTCCTCATCATCCGCACGATGCACCAATGGCTCGCCAGTCACATCATCGAGCCCTTCTTGTTTGGGCGGATTGTTACTGCGGTGGTAAACACGACCAGAAGCAGGGTGCACTAAGCGACCCGTAATGCGACCAACAATCGCTTCCTCATCAGCACGAATCTCTATCACACAATCAATTTCAACACCGTGATGCTTTAAAGCATCCGCTTGCGCAATCGTACGCGGGAAGCCGTCAAATAAGAAACCCTGCTGGCAGTCCGGTTGAGCTATACGCTCCTGCACCAAACCAATCATGATTTCATCATCAACTAACTCACCACGATCCATCACTGCCTTGGCCTGCAAACCTAAAGGGGTCTCTGCCTTAACTGCGGCCCGCAACATATCACCCGTTGAAATCTGCACGATACCAAAATTTTCAATAATAAACTGAGCTTGTGTCCCCTTCCCTGCACCAGGCGGACCCAATAAAATAATTCGCATAATTCCTCTCTCACGATCTGCTATTGCAATACTGCTTAACCTTAGGCCCCTGATCCAGGCGTTGACGCCCACTGTGCGACACCACTATCGCTCTATCACTCTCAGGTGAATCTTGTCCACACAAGTAGAACCGGCCCTGCTGACCCAGGGTAAATCCTGAAGGCGCAAATTTCAAGTAATCATTACAGCCAAAACTTCCGCGCCAACTCAAACGCCACCTTTTAAAATCTCTCCTCACATAACGCAACTTAGCCTGATTATTACCAATCACCACCAACAAGCCCGCCTGCCAATCACCGTCACAGCTCAACCCATGGCTGCCACACAATGTAATCACTTCTCTACGAGATAAGGCCGTCATCTGAGCAAAACGCATCATGGTATTCAGTTGATTCAATTGCAAGCGCAAGTGTTGCCGCCGCTGTATCGATTGCCATACGGGAAGCGCCATAGCAGACACTATCATCAAGATGGTAATGGACAGCATCATTTCGGATAAGGTAAAAGCAGCTAAGCGCCAACTAGTTATTGCGCTTATTCGGCCAAATTCTAACAAGCTGGATAGTTTTGCCACTCAGTTTAATCACCTCTAGTGGATACCCAACGATACGCATACACAATTTACCGTTTGGCATCATTTCGAGCTCCTCGACCATTAAACCACTCAAAGTCTTCGGTCCTTCAACCGGCAAATGCCACCCCATTATTCGATTAACATCACGCAGGTTGACGCCACCATCGAGAATGTAGCTGCCATCACCTTGCGGGCGAATCTCTCGATCCATTTGACCAATCCCTTGCTCAAACTCACCCACAACCTCCTCAACAATATCCTTTAAACAAATAACACCTTGGATATCACCATACTCGTCAACCACCATACCAATGTATTTTTGCTGCTGCTGAAAATGCACCAACTGCTTATTCAGTGGCGCAGTCTCGGGAATAAAGTAAATATCCTCAGACAAATGCAGCAACATATTTTTATCAAGCTCACCCTTAGCTAACAGCTTTAACGCCTTGCGTACCGATACCATACCCATTACTTGATCGATATTTTCACAATACAACGGCACATAACGGTGCACACAATTAACCAAACATTCTTCGATTTTACCCCACGGCTGCTCAATATCAACACCGTATATTTCGCTGCGCGGCACCATCACATCATCAACGGTCTCATGCTCTAAATCTAAAATACGCAGCAACATGCTTTGATAACTTGAGGAAATCTTACCTGTTGCCTCATTAACCAAACTGCGCAACTCATCCATACTGAGCGGTTCCAAACCATCACGGTTTAACTTAATTCCCAACAGGCGCAAGAACCCATTGGCCAGCAGGTTCACCACCCAAACCACTGGATAGAAAGTTTTTAATAAGAAGCTTAAGGTCCACGAAGCAGGGAATGCCACGCGCTCCGGATACATCACCGCTAAGGTTTTTGGTGCAGTTTCAGAAAAAATAAGCAATATGGCTGTTAGACCAAATGAAGCGATGACCGCTCCATATGAGCCAAACCAACGCACGGCTAATACTGTAGCGATAGCCGCTGCAAATACATTCGCGAAAGTATTACCGATCAAAATCATGCCCAACACGCGATCTGGCCGAGACAACATCTTCTCAACCCGTTTAGCGGCCCGATGCTTCTTCTTTGCCAGGTGACGTAAACGATAACGATTGAGAGACACAATACCCGTCTCTGAGCCTGAAAAGAATGCAGACACTAATATCAAGACGACTAATACAATAATGAGAACGGATGAATCTGCGTGTAACACTGGTGATCAGCACCCTGGTCAGTATAACAAGCCTCAGTATATCAATAACTCAATGGCTAATACAGCAAACGACTACTCAAATAAACTACCAACAACACCAACATACAAATAAACGTACCAATAGCTGCGCGCTTACCACGCCAACCAAACGCATAGCGTCCCATCAAGGTAATAAAAAACACCAGCCATGTTAGTATGACAATTACCGCCTTATGCAACACCACAGGGTTACTCAACAGTAAATTACCATAACTGTAAATACTGCTCACTAATACGATACTCAGCAAAGCGAAGCCGATCCATAACAATTGAAATAACACACGCTCCATGGTCTCGATGGCTGGCAAGCGATTAAACCAAACACATTCTTTTTTACTCTTTAACATCGACTGCTGCATACGCAACACCATGGCCTGCAGGCCCGCCACACAAAACACGCCCACCAATAACACTGTCAGCAAAATATGTGCCAACACTTCTGGCTCAGCTCGCGTATCAGTCATGTAGTAGCCGGGGAATACCGCTCGTAAAATAATACTTAGAATCACCAGTGGTGCAATTAATATCCACATTGGCCCAAGCGGTTGAAAGAGAGTCAATAACCACAATAAAATAGCGACCATCCATAGCACCAAGCTAATCATATTAAAGATATCGAGATTTTGACCACCGGTAAGGTCAATCCACTGATGCAATAACCACCCTTGAGCCAATATTGCTAAACCGGCCAACAGCAGACCCAGCCAACGCTGGCTAACATCTTGCTGACGTAGCATTTGCCACTGATAAGCACCAACAGCAAAATACAGTAATATTGAAATTAAAATCCATGCAATCATCATGCTCTCGAGTATAGCGACTAACCCCTGCAAATGCGAATGATTATCATCGGCAGCACTGGGAGTAAGACAATCTATTCATAATACACCCCTTATATGATAATCTCCCCCTCACGCTTTTAATTAATTCGGAACCAACGCATGTTTAACAGCCTTAGTGAACGCTTATCCAATACCGTTAACCAATTACGCGGCATCGGCAGACTGACCGAAAAGAATATTGAGGACACTTTACGCGAAGTGCGCAAAGCTCTGCTTGAAGCCGATGTGGCACTTGATGTGGTTAAAACTTTTACTGACCAAGTAAAAGAAGCCGCACTTGGTCAAGAGGTGATGAAGAGCATCCGCCCGGGTGAAGCCCTGGTTAAGATCGTTAATGACCAGCTGACTGATGTGTTGGGTGGCGATAATGCCGAACTTAATCTCAGCACTGAACCGCCGGCGATTATATTAATGGCAGGTTTGCAGGGTTCTGGTAAAACCACCACCACCGCTAAATTAGCTCACTGGCTTAAACAAGAGAAGAAAAAAAAGGTAATGCTGGTATCCGCTGATGTGTATCGCCCGGCAGCGATCGATCAACTGGAAACACTAGCAAAACAAATCGATGTGCCTTGCTTCCCAAGTAATGCCAAACAAAAGCCAAAAGATATCGTTAAGGCGGCGATCAAAGAAGCCAAACTGCAATTTATTGATGTGCTGTTTATTGATACCGCTGGTCGCTTACATCTCGATCAAGAGTTAATGGATGAGTTAAAGCAAATCCACACCATTGCTCAACCCAGCGAAACCCTATTAGTGGTTGATAGCATGGCTGGACAAGATGCAGCCAATACAGCTAAAGCCTTCCATGAAGCCATTGGTATTACGGGTACTGTGCTGACCAAAACCGATGGTGATAGCCGCGGTGGTGCAGCACTGTCTATGCGAATCATCACTGGTCAGCCAATCAAGTTTATTGGTACCGGTGAGAAAATTGATGGCTTGGAGCCCTTCCACCCGAAACGCATCGCATCACGCATCTTGGGCATGGGCGACATTGTCAGCCTGGTAGAAGAAGCCGAGAAGAAAATTGACCGTGCTACTGCCGAGAAACTGAATAAAAAACTAAAAAAAGGCAAGAGCTTTGACTTTAATGACTTTAGAGATCAACTGCAGCAAATGAATAAAATGGGTGGCATGAAATCATTATTGGGCAAGCTGCCTAATATGCCACAAATGCCTAAAGGCGCCGCGGGTTTAATGGATGAATCGCTATTAAAAAGAATGGAAGCCATGATTAACTCGATGACCAAGAAAGAACGTAAGTTTCCGGCACTGATTAATGGCTCACGCAAGAAGCGCATTACTCAAGGTTCAGGCACTAGCATTCAGGATGTGAATAAACTCTTAAAACAGTTTACCCAAATGCAAAAAATGATGAAGAAAATGAAAGGCGGTAAGATGGCCAAACGCATGAAGCAAATGCAGCAAATGCAAGGTCAACTTCCTCCTGAGTTATTAGACAAGTTACCTAAAGATTTTATGTAATAAAATACTGATTAACTAATGCATGTAACTCATCATAACGGCTCACAGTAAAAAATAGCTGCAGCTGTTCAGCGGGCACATCGCCACGCGCATAATATTTAGCAAGCTTACGCGATTGCAGTAAGGCTGGCTTCTCCGTTTCTAGCTCCACCAGTCCACGCACATGCTGCAACAACATCTGCCCACGCTCAACAAGTGTTGGCACAGCAAATGACTCACCATTAAGCTCTGCTTTAATTTGTGCAAACAGCCATGGCTGCCCCACCGCTGCGCGTGCAATCATCACACCATCACACCGAGTGTGATCCAATAAGCGTTTTGCCGATGCTGCATCTTTAACATCACCATTACCAATCACCGGAATACTGACCTGTGCTTTTATCTCGGCAATATCATCCATCGAACACTCAACATCATAACGCTCTGTCCAATGACGACCATGCACAGCCATCACATCAGCACCGCCTTGCTCAATGGCCTGAGCTACCTCAGCATTAAACTGATCACCACTGCGCCCATCGACACGAATTTTAATCATCACTGGCACATTGCTGGCCTGCTTCATTGCCTTAACCAACTGGTGCAATTGTTCCGGTTGTTGCAATAATTGTGAACCGCAGGTTTTCTTGCGAATCTTTGGCATCGGGCAACCACAATTGAGATCAATTAAGTCAGCACCCCACTGCGTCACTGTTGCTATGGCTGGCACCACATGCTCAGCATCACTACCCGACAATTGCACACACAATAAGCCTTCATTAGGGGCTTTATATTGATAACGTGGTTTTTGTTTAGCACCTGAATAAATGTGCTTAGCCGATAACATCTCAGTGCAACAAAATCCTGGCTGCCCCCACTGTTCTGCTAACACTCGCATAGGCGCACAGCTATAGCCCGCCAAAGGTGCTTGAATTAATGAGGATTGCAGTTGTAAGTGTCCAATTTTCATGCGGCGACTATACCAGAATAACAACCAAGGCCATAGCCCAACCAACTACCCCAGAGCAGGTACATCTGACTCATCAAATAAATCACAACAGTCACTATCTGCCGCGCCTTCTCCATATCCGCCAGGAGCTGCCACAGCATCCGTGGACGTATCATAAAATATTCCACCATCCACTATCGCTGATGCCGTCGCTTCTTTAGCCTCACTACCAAGTGCCAATGGTAATCGACTTGCGGCACAGTGATAGCGCAATAATGCACTCAATGGCTGGTTACCTTTTACAACACGATCTAATTTGCCACTTTCATCAGCTACCATTCCCACAAGAAACATACGCTGATCAGCGTCTAAAGCAAAATAACGCGCTGTCACAATATGTATAGCGTTATTGCTTACCATCATGTCACCGCACACTAAATAGCACTGACGCAAGACTTCTGTTGATGCCTTAGTAGATAATTTATGGCCACGCAAACTGGGAGCCACCGCCCTATCTTTTATATGCAGCGCCTTTATACCACCAGTTAAAAAATTTAATTGGAAGTTCATCACCAATAAACACTGCTCACGAACTTCGGGTTTTGAAAACACATAAAAATCTATATCAACATCTGCCGATTCCAATAATCGCTTACTAGCAACCATCACACCTATTGTTATTTTATTTTGCTCAGTATGCTCACTTATAATTGAGGATGCCTTCAGCGCATACACCATATCTGTTGCTTTCACATCCGACCACTCATGATCGCTTAGCATCTGTAAGCGAGTCACCCCCGGCTCGGAAATCTCATCAATCATGACGCATGGTGCGGCACGCATCATAAAGGGCCGCAACGGCTCAAGGTCAGTTTCATCAAATACTGTTTCAGGCGTTAGACTGGCCAACCATTTTAATGCATACATAGTTTTGTCTTTTGGCATATCTTATCTACTCACTTAATTTGCCATTAATTTTTTTTACGCTGCTGGAGCTGACAGAGAGCCTCCTCCCCAGCCCTCCTCAGCTGCAAGCTTGGCTTCTTCTGTCAGTACTTGTTCAGAATAGTCAGGCGAAGGTTTTGCAAACAATCTTACATCTCCCGCTTGTAAACTGCTTACTTCTCTATTATCCGGATCAAAAGAAATACGTAATTGCCTGCAATGATATACCAGTAACTCACGTAATGATTTTTGATTATGCACACTAACTACATCGTGAATTTTTTCTTCATCCGTACTGGCATCAGACACTACGCCAACGCTATCAACATCCGCCTCATCCCTACTACTTTCTGTACGTGGCGATATTGCTTCAAGCCCTGCAATCCCAGCTAACTCATTCACCATAGCGACCCCAGCCTCACCTGATACTGTACCTACCGGAGCTTTATCAAAATGCGTCAGTGCTGTTATTCGCTCTGATTCGGTGGTTGCAAAAAATAAATTTGTTGCAGGGTGCACAGCATAATTTGTTACCAGCATATCACCATGCTGTTTATAAATTTCAACTAATGCAGCCACTGTCGATCGCTTCATTAAACCACGCCGTCTTAAATCTGGATGTACACCGCGGTTCCTAATTTCTAGATGACAGCGACCACTGGGTAAAAATCGCAAAACAAATTTCATTACAAATAAACATTTTTTACCTTCTGATTCATCGCAATAGGTTGGGCTGGCGTAATCAAAATATCGCACTGAATCAAAAGCCGCCTTAGTCGCTACCACCACATCAATTTGCTGGGACATAACACGAAAACTTTCCGATCGTGTAGCAACAAGATCGGTGATATGCGTTCTTAATGCTATATCTGTTGATTTCAATCCACGCCAAACCGCATTGACTGCAAGACTACTTTCGCATAATACTTTATCATGAACGGCATCTAGCTGTGTATACCGCAAAAATTGTGGCGCCGCATCCAATGACGCCCTGGTAAAACCCGTAAGATCTGACTCTGGTGGTACACCTCTCATGTCTACGCCACTAAATATGGATGCACGGTTTATTGCTAATAATAATTTATAGGCTTTTGCTTTTGCAGAAGATCGCTTTCTCATCCTATACAACACTCATCTATTCATTCTATGTAACAGCATTTTACCTGCACTAACTTAAGTCAATATGAACCGCCACAGAAAAGTTGATCACAGTACTTCCATCTTGTTAATAAATTGCGTAGAATAGCGCTCTTATTGAATTTAGAGGGTGTAATAGACCATGGTAGTAATTCGCTTAGCGCGTGGCGGCTCAAAGAAAAAACCATTTTATCATGTGGTTGCCGCAGACAAACGTAGTCCACGCGATGGACGCAACATCGAACAATTGGGTTTCTACAACCCTGTTGCCCAAGGCCAGGCTACTCGCCTAGAGCTTAACAAAGAGCGCCTAGATTACTGGTTAAGCACAGGTGCACAGCCATCAGAGCGTGTTGCTAGCTTAATTAAGCAATTTGATAAAGGCCTGACAGCTGCAGTTGTTCGCGAAAAACCTGAACACAAACAACCTGTTAAGAAAGCTGAAACACCAGCCGAAGATTCTGAAGCCCCAGCCGAAGCCCCTGCTGAAGATGCGCAAGCACCTGCAGCGGAAGCTGATAGCAACGACTCTAAATAATTGTCCGGCCGGCCATGAAGCACCCAATAGCTATCGGTAAATTAGGTAGTGCCTATGGGGTTCATGGCTGGCTTAGAGTCCACTCTTATACCGACCCCATCGACAACATCATCGAATACCAGAATTGGCAGACGAAAATTCGCGACCAATGGCAGACTTTACCTGTCGAAGGCTGCAAACGCCATGGTAAACATATTTTAGTGAAATTCAGTGATTGCGATAGCCCTGAACAAGCCAAACTGCGTGTTAACCAAAAGGTCTGGATTGAGCGCGATGAGCTTGCTGCTACTGAAGCTGACGAATACTACTGGTCTGACTTGATCGGCTGTGAAATAAAAACCACCGACGGCACCCCCCTCGGCATTGTCGATCATATGCTTGAAACCGGCTCTAATGATGTGTTTGTAATAGAGGCCAGTGAAAACGGCGGTAAACGCCGCCTAATCCCACACATAGAAGCCGTGATTACTAGCATCGATATCGACAATAAACTAATTATCGCCAACTGGGATCCAGACTACTAATCACCCCGGTGAAGGTGCTCGCTCCTTATCAGCCTCGGCAGCCACTAAATCTGCGCCAAACTCTTCAGCACCACCCAATGCATCTGAGCGCGACCTTGCATTAGAGCGACCGCCAAAAAACCTCACACCGGATGCCTCAATATCTGCCAGCTTAGCCTCCAAACCTTTAACATTACCCACCCGCTCAAGCATCATGCTGGCCACTGAAGAAGCCGCTACCTTTAATGCCGCCGCTATAACGGCCAAATCTAAACCTACCTTACCGCCACCCACAGGAAAGTAAACAAGAAAATGCTGCATGAGCGCCTCTTGCCCGGATAAAATTAACTGCCATTTTTGGTAAATCTCATCGCTAGGCAAGCCATCATTACATGCTTTTAATGCTACCTGACTTTCTTGCAGCACAGTAATTGCCTGCTCTAGCTGAAGCTTTATCTCTGCCGCTCTACTCATTATCAATCCCTTCTGATTGCTAGTTAGACCGTTGCTGATGCATCACCCAACGCCACGTAGTCTTCCATTTCTACTGCATCCGCTTTAGAACGGCAAGGCTTACAACACAGAAAATATCTCAGCGTATCGCATAAAGACGACCTTGTAGGTTGTTGTTCGACTCGCTGCTTGGCGAATTTATAATTAAGCATTGCAGCCCTTTCTTCTAAGCTAGGCTTCCCAGCACCAATATCAGCAGCTAAAGGCCCAGCCACCGTCTCACACATTTCCGCTAGATCGCCACACCCATCATTAACATATGCTTGACCGGCATGTATTACAGGGGTTGAATTCAATTGACCTGCATCCGCGGCAGCAGTCAGTATTTCCCCTTGGTGCAAACGTAAGCTAACCGCCGCTTCCCGCTCTTTATCACGCGCTTGTTTTGCTGCTTGCTCTGCCTCAAGGCGTTCGCGCTGTGCAGCAAAAAGCCCTCTTCTGCAATCAAATACTGACGCGGACTGTCTCATATTCTCACTCCAATGTTCTAACTATCAGCAGCCATGCTAACAGGGTTTGTTATAAAATCAAACAAACCTTACGGAGCTAGAAACAAAGCGTGTAAACAAGATTACATTTTTGCCGCACTCGTTGCTGCTAACCTAGCACTTTTGGTCGCTGGCACTATGGGCGCCGGCTTGTGCCAACAGAACAATCTACAGCTCAGTGAATCCAACATAGATGATCGACGCACCATTGGTGCCGACACCAAACGAGGACGATCCCCAGCCAGTAAATAGTCTTTAGCACTTGGCGGAGCCATAGCAGTCCTCACCGGTTTACGTTTAGACTTCTTGTCACCACCAAACAATCGCTGATTCATTGCTGCCATATCAGCAACCTTCCTTTCCAATTGAGGGTGCCTCTCATGTATTGTCGGAAATTCAAATCGATAACCATTACCCAATTCAGCAACGCCCTGCTCAACGCTGAGCTGTGCACACTGCATTAACGCATCAAAATCAGCAGTTGCTATCACTTCACCAGCTTTTGAACGCTTAAGCGTATCCACCACCTGCGCTAAGCTATCGGCAAATTTCGTTAAATATCGCCCAGCACGTGCTGCTTTGGGAATAATCTGATCGTTTGCCACGAGTTCAGCCTGCAGTTGCTGCATGCGCTCAATAAGTTGTTCCATCTGTTGTTGCTGTTGTTTCTCTCTCATCTCACCCTCACTCATCTTTCATACTGTAATTATGTCATTCCCATATTACGAAGTTATTTCGGTTTTGACGCTGCTAGCAATCTCTCTTCAGAACCAACACCCTCATCACTATCCGTATCGGGTGACACCTTAGAGCCACCACTGCAGCAGATAAAACGTAATGCACAATTAAATAAGCCACCTTTATTCGCCTTAGATGACGACATATCTGCAACTGGCTTTTCCCTCACCTCCACCACATCAGAATTAGACCTGGAAATCCAACCTTGCTGAAACAATAAAGCATGGCCTTGCTGCATTAAATCCTTAAATTCGAAAATTGGATCCTGGGCTCTCGCCGCTAGGTAAGCTTTTGCTTGCACTGAATTACTCGGTATGACGAATGGATCACGTGGCATCGTTAAGCCAGCCGGCGTGCGTACAAACATAACGTCATCGAGTTGCAGCCAGTCATCAATTAATGTTAATAACCGAGTACATTCTGCAGCAACTGACTGATGCACCTCAGCAGCTGGCTGACCCACCAAAGCACCGTCACCTGCAACCGCTTTTGATTCTGCTTGAGAAGCCTCACGCAATTTTTGCAATTTGGACTGCAAAGCTTGCATGTCTTTTACGTTCTGCATTGATACCATCAACATAACTCCCAAATTACTATCACATTCGTATACTCAGCATTCTAACAAGAATTACTGAAACGGTAGCTTAAGAGCGAATTATCTTGCACCTAATGACACTTAAATATACACTCCCCACTTAATTGTAATAAAGACAGTAACCATGATGCGCTTTGATATTATTAGTTTATTTCCTGAAATGTTTGACAGCCTGAACAGCAGCATTCCGGCAATAGCTCAACAAAAACAATTAATTAGCCTGCATTATTGGAATCCACGTGACTATACCAATAGTAAACATGGCAATGTCGATGACCGCCCATATGGCGGCGGCCCAGGCATGGTGATGCAATATCAGCCACTGCGTGATTGCATTAACGCGGCCAAACAGGTTGCTGGCGAGAATAGCCGGGTAATTTACTTATCACCGCAAGGAAAATGCTTTAACCAACAACTCGCTCAAGTCACTGCTCAACATAAGCAAAACCTCATCTTATTATGCGGTCGCTATGAGGGCATTGATGAGCGCGTTATCGACAGCTTAGTCGATGAGGAATGGTCGATCGGTGACTTTGTCGTTAGCGGCGGTGAATTGCCAGCGATGCTAGTAATCGATGCAGTGACTCGACTATTACCGGATGCCTTAGGCCACGCTGATTCGGCCGTACAGGACTCATTTCAGCATGGACTGCTGGATCACCCGCATTATACCCGCCCAGAAATTATTGACGGCCTTAGTGTTCCAAATGTACTCCTAAAAGGTGACCATGCCAAAATTAAGGCCTGGCGACACGATCAAGCGCAAAGAAAAACTTGGCAAAAGCGTCCAGATCTGGTACAAAGTGCTACTCAGAATTTAGTTAGCGAACAGTCGCTTACAGGAATACATAGCCGAGATGGCCAGGAGATAGAAAATGAGTAATGTAATCAAACAAATAGAGCAAGAGCAACTGGAAGGTAAAGATATCCCGGTCTTTGCTCCTGGTGATACCGTAGTGGTTCAAGTAAAAGTGAAAGAAGGTAATCGTGAACGTTTGCAGGCCTTTGAAGGTGTTGTAATTGCCAAGCGTAATCGCGGCCTGAATTCAGCATTTACTGTACGTAAGATCTCGCACGGTGAAGGTGTTGAACGTGTTTTCCAAACCTTCAGCCCAGTAATCGCTAATATCGAAGTTAAGCGTAAAGGTGATGTTCGTCGTGCCAAGTTGTACTACTTACGCAACCTACGCGGCCGTAAAGCGAAGATTAAAGAAAAAGTTTAATCTGTGTCATCCCGGACTTGATCCGGGAACCAGAGAATCACTATCATCCCAGGCATGCCCTGGGATTTTTATATCTGCATGCTATTCGCCACCACAACCCAATGACGAACAACATAGGTAGCGAAACCAAACACCTTTGCGACCACTGCCGTCTCGTTAAAAATAAATAATCCAGATGCCCGAGCCCCGATAAAGTTAAATAAATAAAAAATATACGCACTGTCCGGGCGACACCGGAGGGGGAACCTTCGTGCGCGCAGCGGAGCGAACACACCAAGGTTGCCCGCAGGGGCGACGCGCTTGCATAGACCTAACATTTTTTATTTACTTAACTTTGAGCTCACCTTTTTTGAGCGACAAACCCGCCTTAGCGCGGTAATAGCACGTCATCACCAACACAATCAGCGAAGTGACAAAAATCAAAGCGTAACCTAATAGCATTAAATGCTTATGATGGAAGTGACCGTATAGCACACCGCAAATTCCTAGCAGCGCACTTCCAACCAACATCCAAATAGACACCGCATTGGCTTCGCGAACGCGATATATGCGGTAAATTTGAGGGAGGTACAATGCCGCGTTAATAAATAGCACCGCACTGATAATCATATCGACCAACCATTGCAACCATTCTGACATCGCTTCCTCTCCTTAGCTAACTGTTAAAATCCGCCAGGCCACCAATAGTAGTGACCCAGCAGACAAGTGAGACTGACTTATACCATCTCTGCTTCTGAAGCCACAGCTTCAGGTGATTCTACAGGCGCTTGCACTTGCACAGGCTCTTCAGCCTCAGCAGGTGTAACTACAGTCGCAGCTGATGCTACTGACTTAGGCTTTCTGCCACGCTTGCTTTTTTTAGCCGCTGGAGCTGATTTAGTTGCTTTAGCTACTTTAGCTGCTTTAGCCGGGGCTGCCTTTGTGCTTTTTTTGGCTTTCTTTGCAGGCTTGTCATAGTTACGCTCAAATTCAGCTTCTGCATCAATCAAGCCCCTGATCAAATCAGCAGCTGCTTTATCCGCTTCAGCATAACCTTGCTCGTAACCTTGATCAAAAGCCGCTTCAACCGACTCAGTTAATTCAAGTTTAGCATTAGCTTGTTGCTCTTTTAACTCTACTTTCATTTCTTTTAATAAATTCTTCATCGCACGCACTTGCACTTGTAAATCAGCTTTAACCACTTTCAATTGTGCTTTAGCTACTTTGTATTGCTCCTCTACCTTTTGTAATTTTGCAGATACCGCTTCAACACTTTTTGTTCTAGCCATTATTATTATTTCCTGTTTGGTTTTAAAGCGCGACAGTATAGTAAACCGCTACGCAATAGGCAACTGTAGTCTTATACCGGCGCTTTATCAACAAAATATTTCTGTGTACCTTGCGCACTGATGGCAAGTTCTAAACGTTGCAGCGCAACCGCATAAGCCGCCATACGCATATGGCACTTATTTTGCCGCATAAAATGATAAACATCAGAAAACGCTGCGGTCATTTTGGTATGTAAACGCTGATGGACTTTTTCGATATCCCAATAATAGCCGGCCTTATTTTGCACCCATTCAAAATAACTCACCGTCACACCACCGGCGTTTGCCAAGACATCAGGAACCACTAATATATCACGCTCCGCTAAAACGGTGTCCGCATGTGAATCTACCGGACCATTGGCTACCTCTACTATCAATGGCGCCTGTATACTGCCTACATTTTCTGCAGTAATCACATTCTCCAATGCAGCAGGTATTAAGATATCTACATCCAATGCGAGCAATTGTTGGTTATCGATTTGTTCCGCCGGCACAGTCTCACAGACTGATTCTTCACAGTATACGGCTGACACACGATGGTTTTGTTCTTTGGCATGGATAAGGCTAGGCACATCAAAGCCATCAGCGCTGTAGATCCCCCCTTTTGAATCACTCACTGCCACAATGCGATAACCATCCGCATGCAACAATTTTGCAACATGCTGACCCGCATTACCAAAACCTTGCACAGCCACAGTTTGCTCAGCTGGGTCCCAACCACGAATCTTTTCCAGTTCTTTAATGCAGTAGTACGCCCCGCGACCGGTGGCATCATCACGCCCTAAACTACCCCCTAACGCAATCGGTTTTCCGGTAATCACATCAGGCGAATAGCGGCGCTTAATTTTGGAATACTCATCCATCATCCAACCCATAACCATTGCATTGGTGTACACATCTGGTGCAGGAATATCGGTATCAGGTCCAATAAAATCAACCACTTTTTCAATAAAGCCACGACTTAGGCGTTCGAGCTCTAATTTGCTCAGCTGTTTGGGGTCAACACAAATACCCCCCTTACCGCCACCATATGGAATATCCACTACTGCGCATTTTAGTGTCATCCAAAAAGCCAGCGCTTTAACCTCATCGAGCGACACATTGGGGTGATATCGCAACCCACCCTTGGTCGGCCCGCGACTGTGGTTATAACGCACACGAAAGCCACTAAACACCTGCATTGAGCCATCGTCCATACGCACGGGGATACTTACTTCTAGAGCACTTTGCGGATAACGTAAACGCTCAAGAATTTCAGGGTCAATAGCAACAAACTGACTAACACGATCAAGGTGGGTTAAAGCATCACCAAAAAGGGTTTGCTGCTGGGTTTCATTCTCGCGCATCCATATGCTCCTAGACCAGATTTTTTGAGGCCTCTAAGCATGCCGAAAATCAGACGACGACACAAGTATGTTTTTAAGCAGGAATAGCTGCAGGCTTTTCTTTGACCTGACAATCGACCTGATCGTCAGCAACAGGTTCACACAGAGGCGGTGCACTGCGCAGTGGTAAATAACGCGCCAGCACAGCAGCAGCAAGTGTCATTAGTGGCACCACGGTTAAACCGATTTGATAATCTAATACGCTATAACCATGACCATGAGCCGGATAAAACATAGCAGCTACTGTAATAATCAAACCGACAATCGGCTGAAAAATCGGAGCAGAACCAACCGACAGCATATTAATAAAGCCCATATAGGCTGAACGGGTAAAAGGTGTAGCTAGCTCATGCGCGATAGCAAAAGGTATCACATAAGTGCTCGATGTAATGCCTAATACCAACATAATGCCGCCGAGAGCTACTAACGGTAAACCAGGCAAATAAATCACCAAGCTGACCAAGACTGCTGAAGCCAAAGCCGTAGACGTTAATAATGCACGACGATTAACTCGCGCATCCAACCAGCCCACCAATGGGCTGCCGATAGCAACACCAATAAACATCATATTCGATACAGTGGTGGCGGTTAAGAGTGAGACATGGTGAGCCAGCTGCAGGTAAGGGATACCCCATAATGAGATAAACACAGTAACAACACCGAACATCAAGCCAGAATATATACCGCTGCACCACGCCATTTTATCGTGCATCAATGTGGCCAGATCTTTACGAAACGAACCTTTAGGACGAATTGATTTCGGTGCCTTGGTTTGATATGGGGTATCGCGTACGACACTCCATAGCAAAACTGCAATCAAGGCAGCAATCCCTGAAGATAGGATCATCACTGTCTGCCAACCGATATCCTGCACGAAGTTGGCCATATAGATGCCACCTAACAAGCTACCAGCCATGCCAATCGCTTCAGCAACACCTACCATCAATGAAAATTTGCGTACGGGGAACCATTTTCCCACCAAATATAATGAACCAACAAAGGCAAAAGCGGCGCCTGCCCCCATCAGCATACGGCCAACGGCTGCCAATAACACCCAGTGCGACAAACCAAAAATCAGTGTGCCAACACCACAGACCAAAGCACCGATTGTCAGCACTTTTCTGGGACCATAACGATCGACGATCATGCCCGCAGGTGCTTGAAGTAAAACATAAACATAGTAATATGTGCTGGCCAATACGCCAGCACCCAAGGCACCCAAAGTAAAGGTATTCATCAGGCCATCAACGATTTCACCGGACGATAATTGCAGTGAGAATTGGAATAAAACAAACACGGCTGAAGCAGCCCACACGAGCCAAGCCATGCCTCGACGTGGTGAAGGCGGATGTGAAACACGACGCATTCTGCGTAACCGCATTTTCGCATCTTTCCTTCTTTGTGTTTTGTCGATTGCCCGCATGAGCCTAACCTTTTTTCTAGCTTAAAAATGATTCTACGCGTCTTCTGTTACTGCAATATGACAATTCTTGCTGTTTTTTAATACAATATATCAGCGTGAGTATATGACGTTAATATTAAAAAATCCTTAACAGAGACAAACTATCGCTGTATTATCCTTGGCATGAACGCCACAGCATATAGCCTGATTTCGATTATAGGAGAAGATTCCGAAACCTTCCTGCAAGGACAGGTAACTTGCGATATGCGTGACTTCAGCATCGGTGAATGCCGACTCGGTGCTTGTTGCGACCATAAAGGTCGAGCCGTTGCCTCATTTGTGCTGCTCAAACCGAAACAGACCGATATTAATTATATGCTGGTATTACCGTCTGATATGGTCGACATCTTTTTAGAGCACATACAAAAATACGCTGTGTTTTCCAAAATAAGCATTGCTGCTTGCACGGAATGGCAGGCGCTACCCGGTTTAAAGTGTGATACGAGCGATCAAAATTTTCAGCTACCTGGAGCGCCAAGCCGTTGGTTACAGCTGCAACCAGCCAACCCTAGCGCTGAGACAACGGCCAATAATGATGATTGGGCTTGGGCACAATTACAAGCCGGATTCTGCTTTATAACCCCTGCGTTATCTGGCAAATTGATTCCGCTGATGCTGAATTACGATAAATTCGGCGGCGTTAGCTTTGAAAAAGGTTGCTACCTGGGCCAAGAAGTTTTAGCACGCATGCATTTTCGTGGGCAACTCAAACGGCATTTGTATCGATTACAACTCGCTGACGAATGCGAGGCTGAAATAGGCATGGATGTTACCAACGAATCACAACAACCCGTTGGTATTATCACCGCTATAGCTAAAGACCAACAAAATAAGCCTTATGCCTTAGCGGTGATTCGTGATGCTGCCATTAACGAGAAACTTTCAGTTAATCAACAGCTCATCACCATATCAGACTTATAACCCCAACGCGGGTGTTACATTGCCATCATCTCGATCATCTGCTTTAGCATCACTGAGTGAATCTCCACCTTCCTCCCACTCAAGGTCTTTTAATGCTGCACCAACACGCGCGTTATAACTATTTGGTTGCGCACGCGGACCACCATCTTCTGCGCCAAAACAACAGTAAGCCGACGAACCAAGTGCACTGACAGCCGAACATAACAAATAAAATCCTTGTGCCGCCTTCGTAGCCACTGGCGCCACTAAATATTCACGAATTGCGTCATGGAATGTTAATACTAACCAACTGGCAGCAATTTCCCACCCAAAGTTACCCCCTCGAAACTTACCCGTCTGCTCAGTCGCGCCAGGCATCTTCGCCATCAATATTGGCAGTAAAGTCAAAACAGCCGTTTTACCTAAACTGGAATCATAAGCTTTTTGCACCATCATCTCAGCATACGTGGTGCTATTGGAATAAGTCAGTTTTTCACGGTAATTCCATACATGGGTCGCCGCTATTTGCTTAAAATAAGCCATGTGCGTCATTTTAGATTTAAACAACTTAAGCTCACTTAACTTCGTCAAGTTTTCCGCTGGCGTTTCTTCTGCTGTAACTCTCGCCCCAGTAGGCAGCATAGGATCATACTCTTCATTTCTTTGCGCTGAAATAATATGATTAGCATAGAATAAATTCATCTTATGATGCACGATCGGCAGTACGGTAACAAACATACTGTACGTGGCCAAATCCACCGCCCAATTAAGTGCAGAATTTTTTGAATAGTCAGTAAAGTTATCAGGTATACCAGCAATAAAAGTAGCTGCCGTGCAACATAAAAGTGTTGCTGCTGCATGCCAACTCCATAACGCCCACTGCGTTGAGTTAGGTAATTGCTTTTTGCGCGATTTTATAGTGGCATCTAAATCTTGCTGCCATTGCTTAGCCCCGACACCCCCTTCATACGCATTTAAAATAATCCCACGCGCCCGTTGCTCTAAGGCATCTGCCGATGGTTGCACAGCACCGACACTGGATGCCATAACACTCTGCTCTAAATCACCAATACTGATTGCGTCAGCCGGTCCCCTCATCCCGTTCTCCCTATTGTTTTTCCCACAAGCGGCAAAATATACCCCAGTGTGTGATAGCAATGCAAGCCGCACAAAAAATTGGCAACATTCCACTTCTGCAGATGATCAGTTATAATAGCGTCACTCACATGGATGGATGAGTTACAATGGAAAAACCAGCAGCCTTAGAACAGATCCCCTTTCTCGATATTATCGAAAATGCCAATGATATTATTATGGTCACTAAAGCGGATCCTTTTGAACCGCCCGGCCCTGAGATTATTTATGTCAATAATGCCTTTACCAAACTAACTGGTTACAGTGCAGCAGAAGCCATCGGCAATACCCCTCGCATGCTACAAGGCCCAGAAACAAACGCAGACACCCGTAACAAGATCAGGCAAGCGTTACAACAACAAAAGCCGCTTCAGGTGGAAATATTAAACTACAGCAAAACGGGTGATGCTTACTGGCTCGAATTACAAATGATACCGCTACCTGATACCAATGGTAACATTAATTTCTTTGCTGCCATTCAACGTGACTTAACCCAAAAAAAAGCCATAGAAAAACAACTGCAACAATTAGCTGCTATCGATGAATTAACCCAAATCTATAATCGCCGTACTTTTTTTGAGAAAGCTGACTATGAAATCAAACGCATTCAACGGTCTGGCTTACAATTTGGTGTAATGATTGTAGATATTGACGATTTTACATCGGTAAATGATACCTCAGGCCACCAAGCGGGTGATGCGATATTACGCGAACTGTCTAAGATATTAATCAATTGCATTCGCGATATCGATACCTTAGCGCGTTTCGGTGGTGAAGAATTTGCATTTATACTTCCACTAACCGATCAAGAGCAAACAGAACAAGTAGCCAAAAAAGTTTTAACGGCTGTGCAATCTCATCGCTTCGATTTTAATGGTAAAACTTTCCCAATCACTGCCAGCATTGGTTGTACTATATGTAGCGCCTCTGATGCCGATATCAATATCGCCATCGCTCGTGCTGATAAAGCATTATACGATGCTAAAAATGCTGGTAAGAATTGCATTAAAACGCAGTTTGAATGACTTTGTCATCCCGCACCCTGCACTGTCATCCCGCACTTGATGCGGGATCCATATATTATTATGGATCCCGGATAATCGACTACGTCGATTTCCGGGAAGACAAAGAATCACTTAACCCGCATTAACGGAAACAGAATCACATCACGAATCGAAGCCGAGTCCGTAAAGAACATCACTAGACGATCGATACCAATGCCTTCACCTGCGGTCGGTGGCAAACCATACTCCAATGCAGTAATGTAATCTTCATCATAACTCATCGCTTCATCATCACCATCGGCAGCCGCTTGCAGCTGCTGACGAAAGCGTGCGGCTTGGTCTTCAGGATCATTTAACTCAGAGAAACTGTTCGCCAACTCTTGACCACCGGCGTACAACTCAAAACGATCAGTAACAAACGGATTATCATCATTCGCTCGCGACAGTGGCGACACCTCTGCCGGAAACTCCGTAATAAACGTGGGCTGCTTTAACTCTTTTTCGGCGACTTCTTCGAATAACTCCATATGGATTTTACCCAAACCCCAACCTTGCTTAACTTTAACGCCATGAGCTTCTGCAATGGCTTTAGCTGATTCAAAATCATCTAATGCACTGTCATCGATATTACTACCATAGTGACAAATCGCCTCACGAATCGTCATGCGCGCAAAGGGTTTCGATAAATCGATTTCCGTGCCTTGATAAGTCATTTGCAAACTGCCATGGATGCTTTTACCAAGATCACGGAACATTTCTTCAGTGAGTGCAATGGTATCTTCATAAGTTGCATAAGCCATATAAAATTCTAGCATGGTGAATTCAGGGTTATGCCGCGTCGACACACCTTCATTACGAAAGTTACGATTGATTTCAAATACGCGCTCAATACCACCCACCACTAAACGCTTCAAATACAACTCTGGCGCCACACGCAAATACAACTGCATATCCAGCGCATTATGATGCGTAGTAAAAGGACGCGCTGTTGCACCACCCGGTTGGCTATGCATCATTGGTGTTTCCACTTCAACAAAACCACGCTCTTCTAAGAAACGGCGAATACCCGATACCACTTGCGAACGCACCTTAAATACATTACGGCTGGATTCATTCGTCATTAAATCTAAATAGCGTTGGCGATAACGCGCTTCAATATCACTCAAGCCATGGTATTTATCCGGCAATGGTCGCAGTGCTTTAGTCAGCATGGTAATTTGCTTCACCCGCACACTAAGCTCACCAGTTTTAGTTTTAAACAATTCCCCTTGCGCCCAAACGATATCACCCAAATCCCATGACTTTACGGTGGTATAAAAACCTTCTGGTAAATTATCGCGTGCTACAAATAATTGGATCTGGCCGGTCATGTCTTGCAAGTGCATAAAAGTGACCTTCCCCATGGTGCGACGCGTCATCACACGCCCAGCCACTGTCACTTGTTTAGCCGCTTGTTCAAACTGCTCATTATCGAAACTGCCGTATTGGCCTTGCAGGTCACCCGCCAAACTATCGCGTTCATAGCCATTCACATAGGCCACTCCCTGCTCACGCAGGGTCTTGAGCTTGGCTTTACGCTGCTCAATTTGCTCATTCGCTTCAGATACTTTCTTTTCTAAATCAACAGGTTCGATATCACTCACAGAATTCCCCAATGCCTTGCAAAAGCGGTAATGATACCAGGGCGACCGGGTAATATCCATTCTGACATTTAGACTTTAGCGCACTGCATGGGTGCCACGCAAGCCTGCCAGGGGTGTCTTACTCACCACAGCAGTTCAATCAATCCCATCAAATCTCAGATGATATTACTGTGTATGTTCAACTGCTATCAATGGCGAATATCTGTGCCTGTTTTACGGAAGTGAAAGCGCAGTGAAGCGGAGCGAAGCGAGCCATGAAGTAAAATAGGTACAGTGTTCACCATTGATAATTGATAACATGCTAAACTAATGACTGGATCCCGGATCGGGGTCCGGGATGACATAGAAGGAACAACCCAATGGCATCAAACAAATTCAGTCAAACCAGCAATCAACCACCTGTTTTATTGGATTACAATGCCTACAGTAGCGACCCACTATTACAGGGACTGGTCAATCAATACGCGGCCGATGCCATCCAGCCACAAGCAGAAAAATTAGGCAATGAGGTCACCAGCGGGCAATGGCAACAATGGGTGACCGATGCCAACCGTTATCCACCACTATTGAAGCGCTATGATCGTAACGGTCACAAAATCAATCAAGTGGAATTCAATCCTGCTTATCATCACCTAATGTCACGCGGTAAGCACTATCGCCTGCATTGTTTAGCGTGGGATACGCATGTTCAACAAGCGCAAGTCGCTCGTGCCGCGCTTTATTATTTATATGCACAAATGGATCAAGGGCCCACCTGCCCGCTTACCATGACCTATGCCGTCATACCTGTGTTGCAACAGTTTGCCGATCAATATGCTCCGGCATTAAAAAATTTAATGAATGCTAATTACGATCCGCGCTTTTTACCGATGAATGAAAAAACCGGCTTAACCATGGGCATGGGCATGACAGAGAAACAAGGTGGCTCTGATGTCAGGGCCAATATCACCCAAGCCAGCAAAGACGGTGATCACTATCGCCTACTGGGCCACAAGTGGTTTTGTTCAGCACCGATGTCGGATGCATTTTTAATGCTGGGTCAAGCTGAAGGTGGTTTGTCGTGTTTCTTTGTACCGCGCTTTTGCCCCGATGGCAGTGTAAATAACATCGAAGTGCAACAACTGAAAAATAAACTCGGCAATCACAGCAATGCTTCAAGTGAAATCGAATTAGAAAACACCTATGCAGAAATGCTAGGGGAACCAGGCCGCGGTGTCGCTACCATCATTAAAATGGTGAATCACACACGCTTTGATTGCGCCCTGGGTTCGAGTGCGCATATGCGCCAATCTGTAGTGCAAGCTATCCATCATTGCCGTCATCGTCAAGCATTTGGTAAAAAACTCGTAGACCAGGCATTGATGCAAAATGTATTGGCTGACGCCTGCATCGAATCAGCCGCTGCCATCACTCTCACCATGCGTATTGCCCATGCCTTAGATAGCATGTATCAAGGCGACCAAACCGCTGCGCAGTTCGTACGCCTCACTACCGCGATTGCCAAGTATTGGATTTGCAAACGCACACCGATGCTAGTGAACGAAATGCTTGAAGTATTAGGCGGCTGTGGTTATGTGGAAGACTTTCCTTTAGCCCGGTTGTATCGCGATGCACCACTCAACTCGATTTGGGAAGGCTCCGGCAACATCCAGTGCTTAGATGTCTTGCGTGCCATTCAACATGCCCCCGAATGCTTAGCGGTTGTGCTGAATGAAATTCAGCAAGGTCTCGACACCAAAGCTTTTGAAGTTTTGCAAAAAGAAATCACCGCTTTATTGCAACATGAACAAGTTGAATCACAAGCCCGTCGTGTAACTGAATTACTAGCTCTCGGCTTACAAGCTTCATTATTGCAACAGCAAAACCCCAACGATATGGCGGATCTATTTATACAAACTCGCTTAGGTGATCAACCTCGCTATTGTTTTGGCCAACTACCTACCTCAGCTGTATTTAATTCAATCATCAATAACAGCTTTATTTAACAAAACTATTTTCATTTATCTAAATTATCAATGAACTTGTTGCTATTTGTCACGAGCAACATACTGATCGGTTTGAGCAAACATATCAATCGAGGATTACACCATGTCAAGACCCAAGCAAGCTGATGCTGCTACACACCTATTAGAGGCTCAGTCACCCCAAAAAAAACGTTATCGCGTCCACTCGCTGCCAAGCAATAGCAGCAATGCTGCCAATGCAGTCTCCTCACTATCTCACCTAGCCGCAAATACGGCATGGTTACTGATGCTACGCTCGCAAGACACGCGATCAAATCAAATCATTGCTATTCCCAGCATTGATGGTCAATATAATCCAAAAATATTAATTGCACGCTGGATCACCGCGGCTTTATTAGCGATTCCACTAGCACACCTACTTATTAGAAATTGCAGCGCGCAAAAGCACCAAATCCAAACATGCTCCATCGCACCAAAATCACTGGTTCATGCCACGTTATTCGCCGTATGTGGCTTTGCTATGAATGCTATTTCTGCACAAATAGGCCTGGAGACAAAAGCACAGATTGTGACATTTCTGATGGCAATGGGATTTTACTCATTATCACATATGGCAGATGCGGTTGACTCAGTACGCACGTCAAAAGAAATTGGCCAGTCATTATTTAACGAGCACTCCAACCACGCACCGATTCGCTACCGCCATCGCAATGCCGAACTGGCCAATACTGCGACCAAGCTTGCGTTAGCCGGCGTCACCTTATCATTTATGGCTTATGCGATTAGCGATAAAATGCCTGGTGTCGATATCTCCGATGGCTGGCATGATTTCTTTAGTAACGCTGCCAGCTTTATGTTGTTAGCGAGTATGGCTTACAGCATTATACCTAATCTAATGAAACTGAGTGCACTGTGTTTACAACCAGAACTTATTCAACTAAAAACCAGTCTGAATAAACGACACAGCAGTGACGAAACACTTCGCCCAGACAGTGTCGCCAGTACCGATATGGAATCGTGCGGTGAAGAACCCAGCAAAACACCGGAGCCTATTGGCACACCGGGTGTGGTCGATGTGACAAACCCATTGTTACAAGGGTTAGATGCACTACCAAACGGGTATGATGATGATCTAGAATTCGGAAGTGAAAAGCATCGTACTCGCAGCATGGGTTAACAGACAAGGTCCGGTTTTTTAAGCTGGACCTTCGCTCATTAGCCTGGCGTATTTATATATTAGTCAAATGATAACGCCTTATAAAAATCTCGATTCTCCTGTTCTGCTGATTGAGGATTAACCCCATCATATACAGGCCTATTTGCACGGCGTGGCGCAAATAAAACAGATACACTAGAATCGGGAGTGCGAAGTGCCATACCACCCATCTCACGTGCAAGTGAATCTGCTGTTCCTGGCGTCTTCCCATTTATACCTGTATCAGGCGTTACTGCATCGCCCAATTGATCAATATCCATCGGTATTCGCTCATCATTTGGCGATTCGGGAGGCGTATTTAGTCTTCGCCTTTGTATCGTTCGTGGCGGTGTACGCAGAGAACTATCCTGCCCTTTGCTTTCTTCTCTACCGCGCTTATGACCTCTACTCATGCTATTCACTCCAATAAAATGTAATTAAAATAATAAGCATTATTGTAAGCAGCATGAGCATCGCTCACAATTCTATTGATAAAATCACTGAATAGAAATTAATTTGCCTTCTTTTTATGCGGGGAATTAATTAGCTGGTGCAGACAGTAATTACGTAATAACACTACATCTAATGCCGGTGCCTGCTGCGCAAACACATCACCACCATAGGTGTCCCACAACAGCAACGCTGGATAATATTGCTGCATCATTGCATTAGCCAGCATCGCTATGCCAAGCACATACTGACGATGGATAAAACTCAGGTGTTTCCATGCGGGACGAATAAAACCAGTGGAAACACTCAGCATAGCCTCGCGATCACCCATCGCCACCACCATGGCCAAACGACGCCAATCGACCCCATTACCAGTAACTGGCGGTTTAAACCGTGAATAACGACTATCAGCAATCGATGGGTATAACAAATGCAATGGCAACACCTTGCCAACTTGATTTAGATCAATCTGCTTTAAAGTGCGATCATGCAACGCATACAGTTGATGCATTAATCTTTGGTCGGCTATAAATGCGGTATTTAGCGCTGGCTCAGTTGCCCAAGGAATCAACTTCGCTCGCGACATCAACACCAACAAATAGTGCGGGCTTAAACGATACAACGCATAATATTTGAATTCGCGGTCAATGGTTTTAAACAATTTTCGGTAATCTTGCTGTGCCGTCATCGACAATTCCATGGCCAGTAAATGACTGCCATCGTGATGTAACCACAGCTCGTCATCATCGGGCCAGGCTTTAATCAGCTCAGTTTGAATTGGCAGTTGCTTAATCACCGCCTTGGCGTGTTGCCCCAATGGATACTGCAACTGAATGGATTGCGATAACAGCATCAAAGGCAAACAACATAACACCACCCCTATTAGCCACCGCATTATCTTAACCCTCGCTGTCACTCAACCCTTGCTTTAAGCATGCCTCAATAAATGGGTCCAATGCACCATCCAATACCGCTTGAGTATTACTGGTTTCAACATTAGTGCGTAAATCTTTAATCCGTGAAGAATCGAGCACATAAGAACGAATCTGACTACCCCAGCTTATATCCGACTTACTGGCTTCAACCGCTGATTGCGCTTCATTTTTTTTCTGCATCTCCAATTCATACAACTTGGCTTTAAGCTGCTTCATGGCTTGATCTTTATTCTTATGTTGTGAGCGATCATTTTGGCATTGCACCACAATCCCCGAAGGTTCATGGGTTAAGCGCACAGCAGAATCAGTTTTATTCACATGCTGACCACCCGCCCCGCTCGAACGATACGTATCAATACGCAAATCAGCAGGATTAATATCGATTTCAATATCATCATCAATCTCAGGCGATACAAACACCGAAGCAAAAGATGTATGGCGGCGGCTACCGGAGTCGAACGGTGATTTACGCACTAAGCGATGCACTCCTGTCTCCGTCCGCAACCAACCAAAGGCATATTCACCTTCGAATTGAATCGTCGCACCTTTAATGCCGGCCACATCACCGGGTGACACTTCAAGCACCGTGGTTTTAAATTGGTGCTGATCCCCCCAACGCAGGTACATACGCATGATCATTTCAGCCCAGTCTTGCGCTTCAGTACCACCGGAACCCGATTGAATTTCTAAAAAGGCATTATTCGCGTCCATATCGCCGTTAAACATACGACGAAATTCCATTTGCTCGACTTGTGCCTGCATTGCAGCGACATCTTGATTGATTTCATCGATGGTAGCTTCATCATTTTCAGCTTTTGCCATCGCAATCAGTTCATCGGCATCGTTTAAACCTTGCGACAGTTGATCACAAGTCGTGACCACACCTTCCAGCCGACCTTTTTCTTGACCTAGCTGTTGTGCCTTTTCCTGATCATTCCAGACATTAGGGTCTTCAAGTTCACGATCAACCTCAAGCAAACGCCGACGCTTACCTTCGTAGTCAAAGATACCCCCGAAGTGCCTCGACTCGCGTCGTTAAGTCACGCACAGATTCTACTAACGCATTGATTTCCATAGTTTGGATCACCTTATTAATACATCCGCGGCATCATAGCATGACGAGAGACTATACGCATGGGGATTTTTTAACGGGAGAATAGCTGTACAATGTTAACTTAAATGTACTATGCTTAGGTGGCATTAAATTTAGGGTAGAAACGATGAGCAAAAAAACCAGTTACCATCACGGCAATTTAACAGAAGAAATCACCGCTATCGCTGTGGACCGCATTAGAAAAAATGGCGTACAACAAATCAGTTTACGTCAATTAGCCGCTGATTGCGGCGTATCACCCACCGCCGTCTATCGTCACTTCCATAATAAAGAACATCTATTAGCGCACATCGCTAAATTAGGTTTTGAAAACTTGCATGAGAAATTAAAGCATGCCGGTAGCAGCCAAATCCAAGACACTGTATTGAATCGTGCGATGGCCTACATTCAATTTGCCATGGATAACCCTTGCTACTTTGATTTGATGTTTGGCCCTTACATTCCCAACATGCAGGAACACCCTGAATTGGATAATGCGATGAAATCCACTTTCAAATTTCTGGAAGAAACCACGCATGAAAGCATTCAACATAATATTCATGAAGGTGACGCTGAACTCATTAGCTACCACTCTTGGGCATTAATCCATGGCTTAGCTTTATTGATTTCAAGCAAGCATATTCCCTTGGATAATAGGCCAATTGATCAAGAGATGATATTAAAAATCATTACCGCTGATGCTAAACATCCACTGCATGATTTGGTGTACCAATCACAAAAAACCGTGAATGAATAGCTCACACCCTAATGTGCTGAATAATACTCCTGCATAAACTGGATAAAAGTGATTTGCTGCTGTGTCAGCACCATAGCTCGGTGATGATACAGTCCCATCGAAAGCTGTATATCAGGAATCGCCGAAGACTGAATCACCACTAACCGATTTTGAGCTATCTCACCTTTCACTAAATATTGCGGCAACATAGCAACCCCCAAATTAACCAGTAATGCATGCTTAACACTTTCAAAAGATGCCAACCGTATAGCAGGATCGCTGACATTAATACGTGCAACAAAATCACATATCGCGTTAGCCACCTGAGAGCCTGATGTGGATACAATCCATTGCACTGCTCTTAAGTCATGTGCAGTAACATCATTGCTGTTCACCAATGGATGATTCGGGTGAACCAATAACACAAACTTCATCTTCTTTAGCGTATAAAATTGATAGCAATTTTCTCTATCAATGAAGCCACCACCTATATAAAGCGTGTCTCTGTTATAGTCTTCAACGGGGGTAGTCGCCATTACCGTTTGAAACTCAGACCAATGACTAATATCCAATACATAGTCCGTGTTTTCATACTGTAAATTAAATTGCTCTAAGGCTGCAAATACCGCAGATTGGTATGTATTCCCCATGTGTAAATGCAATGGATGCAATGGCTGTTGCTGTAGGCAACGCATTTTATAATCCATGATTTTTGCCTGAGCCAGCACGTCATTAGCCGCTGGCAACATCCGCCTACCTTGCTGCGTAAGCACCAGTCGATTGCCTTTTTTCTCAAACAATACGACGCCATAAAAACTCTCTAATCCTTTGATTTGCTTACTGACAGCAGGTACAGTTAAATGTAACCGTTCGGAGACCCGAGTAAGGTTTTGGGTTTTTGCTGCCAAAACAAAGAGTTGTATTTGGCGTAAACTAAATCCGATGTTAACCATAAGTTTAAGTAATTGTAATTTTTATTCACTTTAAGTTTAGGTTAATGCTGTGTAGAATGCAATTAATGATTAAGACATGCAACAAATATGAACAAAGAATTGACAAGGAAGTATGGATTATTAGTAGGGATCTCGCTCATATGGGGATCTCAGTTTTTATTTAATGCCGTCGCATTGCAGCAATTACCACCATTAGTGGTAGCAGTGTTACGAGCAGCTATAGGCGTAGTCACATTAACGGCAGTATTACCGTTATTTGACAAAAAAGAACAACAACCCTGTGGCCGCGGTACTACTAGCATCGTAAAATATTATCCGATGTTTTTTATCATCGGGATATTTGAAGCAACGTTGCCCTTTTATCTTGTTGCATGGGGACAACAGCACGTCGATAGTAGCACCGCGGCCATTTTAATGTCCACTATCCCGTTATTCACCATTATCATGGTAGCCATATTCATTAGAGATGAAAAAATCACCAGTAATAAAATTGTCAGTGTTATCGTCGGCTTCATTGGAATATTGATTTTATTAGGCCCCGAAGCCATGCAGCACCTCGACAATCTGATGGCTAACTTAGTTGGCGAAATCGCTATCTTAGCTGGCGCGCTAAGCTTTGCACTCAGTTTAATTTTGATTAAAAAGGTATCTCACCTCAACCACGTACGCAGCGCTCGCAATATTTTAGTGTGCGCTACTATTCAGCTGTTGCCATTTGCCATTTTTACTAGCGACCTTGCTGATATCCACTTTAGCTACAAATCAGCTGTTGCGATTTTAGTGTTAGGTATCTTTGCTGCAGGTATTGTTTACGCCATGTATGTTTCACTGATTAAAATGGCTGGCGCCGCCTTTACCTCATTAAACAGTTACCTACTGCCGGTAATTGGCTTAATTTTAGGGGTTATCTTTATGCATGACCCAACCTACTGGTACACCTTCGTAGCCTTAGCGATATTACTACTCGCTATGGCCATTAACGAATACCCACTGATTAAACAGGCTATCACCCGTAAAACACATAAGAGAGACTCTTAATCAGTGTGATTTTTTATACCGCAATATAATGCATAGTAAAAAATCGCGGCTGAGAATATGGCAATCACCAAGAAATCCCAACCAAACGCTAGCCATTGACGGCCCCCACCAAAGTCACCGATATATGAAATAATGCTTAAACCAATCAAGTAAGGAAAAATCCAGGCACCCTTCATCATATCAAGTTCTTTCACTTTACCTGAATAGTGATGCTCAATCGTCAGCAAACCATATCCAATCAAAATGGTAATCATCATTTTCCAAACCACACCCCAACCTGTCCAATAAACGATTAAGTTACAAATAATAAAGGCAACCAAACAGAATGAACGCACGCAAGGCACTTTAAAGGGGCGCTTTACATCCGGCGCAATGTGCCGTAACACCGCACAAGAAATTGGGCCAATCGCATAGGCCAATACAAAGCAGCTAACAATAAAGCTCACCATCGACTGCCAACCGGGGAATGGCAAAAAGAAAATCAAACCCACAATAAAGTTAATACCAATTGCCCACACCGGCGAGCCATGACTATTAATCTTTTGCAGCACTTCTGGCATATAACCATTTTGACTCATCGCGATATTAATTCTGGCAGTAGAGGCGGTATAAATAAACGCTGTACCAGCAGGTGAAATAAAGGCATCGATATAGATTAATCGCATTAACCACACAACACCTAATGCTGAAACCAATCCAGCGATGGGTCCAGCATCACCGGCATATGCCAAATTAGCCCAACCATGCGCAATGCTGCTGCTTGGTAAGGCGCCGATAAATACGGTTTCAATGATGACATACAGAACAATTGCAATTAACAATGAACCAATAATCGCAAATGGTACTGCACGTGCGGGGTTACGAGCCTCTCCAGCTAATTGAATGGCTGGACTGTAACCAATAAATGAAAAGATTACGCCTGCTGTTGGTAGGGCTTGCAATACACCGTGCCATCCCAACGGTATAAATCCACCGTGCTGAGTGAAGTTACTGCTATCAAAATGATGCGCAGCCAAAGCAATACAAGTAATTATCGGAATTAATAATTTCCAACTCACAATCACGCTATTGCTTTTGGCGAATATTTTCACCGCAAAGCAATTAATAATGCACATCAACAACATCAGTGCACCGGCCACTACAATACCCATGCCCGTTAAGCTGGTGTGACCATCCATTGAATGCACCAGCAAAGGAAAGTAGTTCCCCGCATACTGAATCGCCGCCATGGTCTCAATCGGCGCTACCATCACCGCCGCCAACCATGAGATCCATGCCATCGTAAAACTGGTAAATACACCATGACTGAATTGAGCAAAGCGCACCATACCACCGGCCACCGGGTAACTGGTCGATAATTCAGCAAAAGTAAAAGCAATCACCATCATCAACAAGCCACCGATAGCCCACGATAAGATCGCTGCCGGACCTGCCACTTTGGCCGTGTAAAAAGGCCCCAGCAGCCAGCCGGAACCCACAATGCCGCCAACCGAGGCAAATAAAAGCGCAAAACGCGAAAGGTCTTTTCTAAGTGTCATTATATTATAGGGCTCCAATAAACGAGTCCTATAATACTGCGGAATGAACAAAAAAACCACTCATGCCGACATGGTGAGTTTAGCCATCAGAACAGAAAGGGGATAAAAATCTTCGGCACCTTCCTGGTATATGTACGCCAGTCTTCTCCGTATTTTTCGCGGCAACGTACAATATCGCGACGTGCGCGGTGCAAAATCATGGGCACAAAAAAGGCGACATAAAAATACGGTAAGAAATTATTAAATCCGCAGATCAACCCCCAACTTAACCCCATCACGATGTCAGCACTGTAGTGAATCTTGCGCGCATAACGCCACCAGCCATCAACCAATAGCTTGCTGCCATTTTTAGTTTCCAAATATTCAGGATCCTGCAAAGTACCCCACGGTAATTGCGGAAAGGCTTTACGCTTAACAAACGTACCACGCTGTTGCATACGAAAACGGTTACGTTGGCTTTGTGATGAATCCCAAACGTAATAGGCACCAAACAACAACACAAAGCACATCGTGTTATAGGCAATCGAATGAGTAAATGGCGCATGCGAACTGATATACATCGAATTAAAGCAATACAAAAATGGCACGCCGGCTAGATTCCAAAAGATGAGCATCCAACCCCATTTTTCATAAAAAATATCCCACGTTGTCGGAATACACTCCTCACCTTTCATGCAAGCATTCGTATACAAGCCATGCGCTAACACCATAAATATCATCGGTGTCGTGAGCGCATGATAAGTTTCATATTGATGCACAGCCGCAGACAACGTTAGGAAAAATAACAACATCCAAGAAATGCGAATTTCTGACCACATTTTTAAGTCCAAACGCCCAATGCGAGGATTGAGCCAGGCACCCATAAAGAAATCATACACCACACTGCCGTCCATGCGATGGGTATTACCACTCAGACGAGCACCGATATAAGTTAGCACCGACACAACATTACCGGCAATCACCGCCACCGTCATCAATGGACCAAACTGATTAAACAATGTCGCCAAAGAAAACACACCGGTGAACTGCAATACAGCTGCTAATGCTAAGGTGAAATACCATGCCCAAATACCGTTGCAGTTGTATTCCAATTTTTGATTGTCTTTCGAAGGTATCGGCAGACCTTTTATTTTTATGCCTGGTAAAAAGGCTGAAAACAGCGCCTGCAATCCAATAAAGCATACATAGATAAACGTGGCATGCCAATTCGGTGCAGCATAATTAACGATATTATGCCAAAACTGTGCGCAGAATGATCCGATGGTAGAGATACTGGTTGGGTAAAATAACGCACCGCCATGAAAGCGCCATGCCATCCAGAGGTAATACAAAATCAAATGAGAAAATATAATAAAGAAAATTACACCGCGCGGTCCACCAAATTCTCTGTGCGCGCTAGCATCACTGTGTTGCATGCTCAACTCCCTGTTAATTCGCAAGCTGCAATAATAAAAGCATCACCCCGTAAATACAACGGTTGTAATTTACTTAATGGCCTTTACGCACCAAAAACCACCGTTTTTTGATCATGCACAATCACGCGCTCTTCCAAATGTGCCATTAAAGCCTTAGCCAGCACCATGCGTTCAACATCACGCCCCATGCGTACAAAATCTTGCTGTGATTGACGGTGCGTAACACGGGTCACTGCTTGCTCGATAATCGGACCTTGATCAAGATCGGATGTCACATAATGCGATGTGGCACCAATTAATTTAACACCCTTGTCATACGCTTGATGATAGGGCTTTGCACCGACAAAAGATGGCAAGAAACTGTGATGAATATTAATCATACGACCAGCATATTGCTCACATAATTCCGGTGGCATAATTTGCATATAACGCGCCAACACCACTACATCAGGATTCAATTGCTGCAAGAGTTTAGCCACCTCATCAAAATGTAGCTGCTTATTACCATCAACAATCGGACAGTGATAATAAGGCAAGTCATACCACTCGGTGCGCTGCTTCATATCCGGATGATTTGATATCACACCAACAATCTCTGCTGGCAGCTCACCACAGTGCCACCGATACAATAAATCCTCTAAACAATGTGACAGTTTAGACACCATGATCACCATGCGACGTTTCGCCTTCACTGCCCTACTGCTCAATGTCATTGCATGCTGCTCGGCCAGTTGGTCAAACTGCTCAAAAAAATCATCGATTGAACAAGTCAGGTCAGATAAATCAACACGATAGCGCATAAAGAACCAACCACTGCCAAAGTCACTGTGCTGGTCAGCCTCTTCAATAAAACCACCACGGTTCGCAATAAACTGACTGACAGTCGCCACCACCCCTTTTTTATCAGGGCAAGCCAATACAATGTTATAAATCAATGGCATATGTATTATCCTATCTATTATCGTTTGATGTTAAAATTTGGACAATACATTAGCATGATTTCAGCTTAAAAACGAGAAACAACGGAATCAAGGCTTAACAGCTCGAAAAGTAGGATACCAAAGCCGTCTTAATTTTAGCGTAATCATTAGGTGTACAATAAAAATCAAGCGTTAACTCAATATTATCAAGCTGATCAGGATACTGCGCCAAATGGTAAGTGGGTGACAAATCAATCATGCTGGATAATGATTTACGACTAATGGCATCCTTCTTTGCTTTAGATGACGTAACAGTGGCGCTATCAGCCATTAATTTTTCAGCATACTTTGTCATTTTCTCAGCGGTGCTTGTTATATCATCGCTTTTTTTCAGTATAAAGCTTACCTTTTGCAACATGAAAAAATCATCTGACGTGAATAAGGTAACAGGATTACTGATTACCATTGCATTAGGCAGCTTAATAATTTTTCCGGTGACTTTATTATCAGCCAAGGAGTCAGTTTCATATATTTTGAAGTAAAGTAACTTACTTGAAACAACATACCCGGTTATATTCATGATTTGGATTGCATCACCCGGCGAAAACAATCCACGCCAATTGATGATAAACCAGCCGGTGATATTCATTAAACTTTCTTTATTAGCAATAACCAAACCAGCGGCGACTAGACTCAGCATGGTAAAAATATGTGAAAACCCCTCAACCCAGATTCTGACTAGAATCAGCAAGTAAACCAACGCCGCAATATAAATCAGGCGATATTTGAATTTACTTTTTTGACGGGCACTATCAAACTTTTTTCGGCTAAATACATAAATGATTAACGTAATAGCACCGATAACAACAAGCGAAAAACCGGTATTAATTGCTCTGACAATTAAATCACTAAAATACATATTGAGTGACATTGATTATATCCATTTCTTTATTTTTAAGTAGACGAGCTGCAGACCAAATAACGCTAACATAATCAAACTAACAATCATAAAACCATGTTTATAGTTCAACCCTGGCAAGCCACCTAAGTTCATGCCAAACACCCCGGCCAAAAAACCTAACGGCATAAAAACTACCGCTACAATCGAGAGCAAATACATCTTTTGGTTAATGCCCGCCTGTGTCTTCGACACGATACCTTCGTAAATCACTCGGCTTCGATCGCGCTCCGCATCCAAATCCTCAACCAGCCGTAAGTTAGTATCAGCAATTTCACGCAGCTCCATGCTATTCACATTATCCAGCCAACTGATTTTATTTACCGGTATGCGGGTAATCGCTTCGCGCTGCGGAATAAGGTAGCGACGCAACATAATAATCTGACGTTGCATTTCATTGAGTGAATACTGCAATGTGGGACTTAACTTTTCTTCTAATTGGTTTTCTAACGCATCCAATTGCAAACCTAATTTGGCAATGGCTTCAGCTGATTTATCACTAATAATATCTAAAAAGGCAATTAAAAACTCAGTAGTATTGCAAGGACCAACATTAACAGCCAACGCATGTTCGAGCTCTTTGATCGTAACCGATTTGTGCCGCTGAATGGTAATAATACGGTTGCCATGCAACCACATCCTGACCGAAATCATATTTTCCGGTGAACAACCCCGATTAAAATTAATACCGCGAAAGATAGCAATCAACGAATCATCAATCGCTATGGTGCGTGGCCTAGTAGCTTTTGCGGTTAAAATTTCACTAATAATCGGTGGGATATCAGTTTTTTGTTTAAAATAACGCTTGGCTGACGTCGCCGTTAATTGCAACCACACCAATTTATCTGATGAATCAAAAACATCAACACCAACTTCACGCGCCCCACCTTTACCATCAAATTCTAAGCATTTAATTTTATTATGCTCCGCCTTACAGGCTTGTTTGTTATTCATACAAAAAGTCCACCTCTAATCATTTTATCCCTCTGATTTAATATGCACATCGCGCTGAGGGAAGGCAATGGTAATATTATGCTTTCTAAAAGCTTGGTCAATAGCAAAATTCAAATCACTCTCTACCACGAACTTCTTATTAACATCACGAATAATACACCACAGCTCAAACTGTAAACTGCTATCGCCAAATTTCTTAAATAATGCACTGGGTTTATTGGGCTCTTCTTGAATCACATCTTCATGCTGAGATGCCACTTCGAGCAGTACGCTTTTAACCAAATCAACATCACTGCCGTACGCCACACCCACCTGACAAATAACACGCCATATTCTGTCCCTGAACATATAGTTTGTCACTTGCTGTGTCACCAAATCCGCATTCGGCACAATCACATCTTCTTTAGATAAAGTCGCTATTTGTGTGGAACGAAACCTTACTTTTTTTACAAACCCTTCTGAGCCACCCACAATAATACGATCACCCGGCTTAATCGGCTTTTCCAACAAGAGAATCACACCCGAAACAAAATTATTAACAATTGTTTGTAACCCCAGTCCAATCCCTACCGATAAAGCACCCGCTATAATGGCTAACCCTGTAAAATTGACACCTATAACCAATAGCAACATTAATATTGCCACCGCAACAGCCGTATAAAATATAATTGAAGATACCGCCACTTGCGTATCTTCTTCGCCACCAAACTGCATCTTTTTAGCTACGATCGTTGCAGACACCCTACCAAACAACAAAATTACAATAAAACTTATTAAACCCAAAATAATACGGGCAGGCACAATACGCAGATCAGCAAAACTAAAACCATCCATCACAAGACTAACAACATCGTCGATATGATTACCCGAAATTTGCCAAATCATCATTAAACCAATGACAAACAGAACAAAAAGAATAAAATACAAAATACAACTGATAATAATGAGCTCAGGAAGTTTTTTATGAAACTTAACCCCTAACCATTTTCTCACCCACTTTGACAAATGATAATTTGCATTGTCAAAATACCATGAGAGATAATTGATCGCTTTACTCGCCATGATCGCTGCCAAAACCAGCAAGGCTGTTAAAATGATGCCAGCAATGCAGTAAATAGCTAATTGGTGATAACCAATCCACTCCAGAAACACCAACACGGCCAATAAAATCAATAACCCTAACCGCGTAAAAAATATAAATGATTTTCGTTGATGCCTAGCATACAGTTTAGAATACATCGATGACAGCATGCCAACGACAATCAACGATAACACAGTGATATAGATGGTTCGCATTAATTCAAAAAATTGCAAATCCATATTTTGATTAATCAATATTGCCCTGATCGCATACCCCACAAACAACCAGGTAAGCAAAATGACAATACCTCTGTTCAACTTCACTTTTAAATGAGTTGCTAAACTCAGCGCCCAATGCTTATCATCATTATGTAAAATGCCATAGCTTGATAGTGCACACAGGCCAATATATACAAACATTGCATAGCAAATAACACCTATTGATGATAAATCCGTCTCAGCCGCATTGATTAAATTAACATAACTGCCCACGATCAAAAAAAACAGCGCGGCAATCGCATCACACACATACAACAATCGATGGCTAGTACGCTTACTCCCTCGCATATGAACACAAAAAACCACGCAGCAAACAAGCGCCATTAGGATTAAAATAATGGCTAGGCCAGTTGCGCCCACAGCCTCAACACCACTCTGGCTAATCAACTTATCCGTATTGATTTTCTGAAAAGAGACAGCCAACGCACCTTCATGCAGCTTCCAAATAGGCGTGCTCTTCTTCAGCAACGAATCTTGGTTAAATTGCTGCACCTTTTCTTTATATTTGACTAGATCTTCCTTTGAACGATACACATAATACCGACATAGCGATAATTGCGTTTCATAGAAAGTTTTCTTTTTGCTTAAATACCGATAATCTTCACCATTATTATCACCTCTGTGCTGCTTTGATGACTTTAATAATTGATTGACATCATTTAATTCATCTATTGATTCCGATACACAAGACTCACTTTTATCCAACAACTCACTTAACGAACCTATCACCGATGAAGCCTTATTCGCTTCACTGCTATTAATACGTAAATTATTCTTAGCTTGCGCTAAAATTGCATTGGCGCTTTTTACATCAAATGTATTTTCAGTCTTAATATCATCAGCCGAAAAAGCTGTCAAACACAGCAATAAAAGCACAACAATATTTACGCTTAGAATAATTATTTTTTTCATTTTAATGTCCGTATAAATCACTAGCATTTTTAACATTGCCCAGCATATACGCTTTACTGGGATCAATTAACACAAGCTTATTCAGGGCCTCCCTGCCCAGCAGTAGTCGAAACCGAAGCTGATCACGACCCGATAAAGTGAGCTCTATAGTACGCAGCACACCGCCCAACAATAAAGTCGTCTCAATAACATACCTCACTTCTTTTGTGCCATTCGAACTGGTGATTTTGCGCTCACCCACAAGCACTGCTTTACAACGCACCACGGTCTCATTGTTATTTTGCAGTGGATGCACATCAAAGTGCACCCATGTTTTTTGACCTGCTTTTTTTGTTGATACATTGAATGCATGAATCGCCGATGTCTTCGCACCGGTATCAATTTTTGCTCGAATGGCTGGGATATGTAAATCCGACAGTGCGCACCATTCGTGACGACCAATCAGTATTTTATTCTTTAAACTGTTTTCATTAATATGTGACATTGTTAATCTCTACAGTAGCTTCTCATCATCGTTACCATCACCATATAACCCCTGCAAATACTCAACGCGGTTAGCTACAGCCTCAACCTTTTCAAAGCAAGCGATATGAAATAATGCAGCGCCTTCATAGACTGTCGGTAAGTTACTTTTACCGATAATAATTCCTGACAATGGCGACAATAGCTTGTACTCCTCTGGCCCGGTAGGATTCGAGATAACAGCTAATAGATCACCCTTTTTAACTTTTTTTCCTAAAGTTTTATAGAAACGCAATATACCGCTATAAGGAGAGCGCACCCAAAAGCTAGACCTTGCCAATTGTGATGAAAACTTAATGTCGGGCATCTTGTCTTTTGGTAACATTTTTAAAGCACCCATCACATTAGTGATACCTTTAATACCGGACTTAATCGAAAATTCATCGAAGCGTAATGACTCGCCTGCTTCAAAAAGTAAAAAGGGTATCGACAAGCTACTCGCGTAATGACGCAATGACCCTGGACGTAACGCTGAATGCAAAATCACCGGCGCATTAAAGTACTTTGCCATGTGTCGGGTTTCTTTATGGTCAACATCCGCTCTAATTTGCGGCAAATTGGAGCGATACAACGAGCCCGTATGCAAATCAATTTGATGGGTTATCTTGGATAAGATCTCTGTTGAAAGCAGATGCGCCAAACGTGATGCTAAAGAGCCTTTTTGTGAGCCAGGAAAACAACGATTCAAGTCTCTGCGATCCATTAGGTAGCGGTCTTGATTTAAAAACCCATACACATTCACAATCGGGATCGCTATCAATGTGCCGGCAATTTTTTTTAAAAATGGCTTCTTGAGTAACCTTCGTACGATTTCCACGCCATTCACCTCATCACCATGAACCGCTGCCGTAACACATAACACTGGGCCTGGCTTTTCCCCTCTAATCACATGCACTGGCATGGTTAATGGTGTCCAGTCATACAGCTTTGGCATCGGCAATGAAAGCGTAATACGCTCACCGGGATGAATTTTTGTGCCACCTATCGTCAGTATATTATTTTTCATGTTTACCCTTGATACCTGCTTTTAGGACCAATCGGCTTTGCATTTTTTTCAATATGCTCAATCACCATACCGGCGACATCCTTCTGCGTTGAAGTCTCGATACCTTCCAAGCCCGGTGTTGAATTAATCTCCAATACTAACGGCCCTCTTTGTGATCGCAACAAGTCGACACCCGCAAATCGCAAGCCCATAATTTTAGCTGCCTTTACTGCCACCTCACGCTCGGTCTTCGTGATTTTAATCGGCTCAGCATTACCGCCGCGATGGATATTGGCCCTAAACTCACCCTTCTCTGCTTGCCGTTTCATGGCCGCCACTACTTTTTCACCGACCACCAAGCACCGAATATCTGAACCACCTGATTCTTTGATGAATTCTTGGGTGATCATATTCGCCTTTAAGCCCATCAACGTTTGAATCACACTTTCTGCCGCTTTTTTTGTTTCCGCCAATACAACGCCAACCCCTTGCGTGCCTTCAATCAGCTTAATAACCAACGGCGCCCCACCGACCAGCTGAATCAAATCATCCGCATCGCTGGGCGCATGAGCAAAGCCTGTTCTAGGCATATCGATACCTTTCATTGACAACAACTGATGTGATCGCAACTTATCACGCGAACGTGTTATCGCAATCGAAGGATTTATCGAATAAGTACTCATGGTTTCAAATTGCCTCACCACCGCTGTGCCATAAAATGTCTTCGAGGCACCGATACGCGGAATAATCGCGTCAAATGTATCCAGCATTTCACCTTTATAATGGATCGATGGGCTTTCCGCCGTGATATTCATGTAACAGCGCAAAT
This sequence comes from Coxiellaceae bacterium, assembly GCA_029212885.1. Lineage (GTDB taxonomy): Bacteria > Pseudomonadota > Gammaproteobacteria > Coxiellales > Coxiellaceae > JARGNX01. The sequence continues at coordinate 42,228 of JARGPC010000004.1, read as the reverse complement.
AATCAACAACCCTCACTTTATGGCCACGTTCCTCAGCGGCTTCCTGCAATCTTCGCGTAGAATATAACGTTTTTTTACGTGAGAGTATGGCAATTTTCAAAATGACTATCCTTTATCATAAGTTAAACAAACACTATATCATTGCCAGCTACTGCACACTAATACAGAAAACGCCAATAAGTTGGTCGCAATATGGACACCTAAGTTGTGGCGCAACAAATAACCACCTATAATCATATAATGAACGCTAAATCAGCAAGTAAAAAATGCTTCCACCATCTGCAATCGTATGGCTCTTTGCTCGTTACGGACCTCAAACAGATGAAAATCCAGGCGATCAGCCAAAATATTGCCGCCTATTATTTTATAGAAACCGACAAACTATTAAAGCAATCCGTTTACGATTACTTTGACAAAATCACAGTAAAATTATTTAAACGCGCAATTAAAACCCGTCACGATTACACACAAATTACCGAAGCAAAATTTTCACCTGATAAAATTAACGAGTATGATGTCACATTAATATATTACTGCAATCAAAATAATTTCTTTATTGAAATCGAACCATTGCAAAATGAAAATACAACCAAGTATTTTTCAGACATACAGACCATCCACAATACTTTCAATAGCTGCACAACATACAAGCAATTGTTTAATCAATTCTTGCGTGTAGTACATGACATCAATGAAGCAGACAATATTATATTGCTGAAGCATATTGACGACAATTGCGGCCAAGTCATCGCGCAGAAAAAAAAGCGCGGCGAGACAAGCTATCTTGATCAATTTATCCCATTGCAAGATACACTTGAGTCAAGACCTCAACATTATGAATTACGCCCCATTCGCTATATCCCTGACATCAACTATAAGCCCGTTAAATTAGCTCAGGCGTATTGCAACAAAAAAATAGACTTGGACCGATGTTTATTGCGCAGTGTGAAAAAGCCGCATTTAAGTGCGATCAAGGCCTTAAACTATCAAGCAGCACTTTCATTAGCCCTCGTAGTCGATAAAAAAATATGGGGCATAGTTGTCTTATATTATAAAGATAAACGGATCGTATCAGTGCAACATCGAAATTTTTTGATCTTACTGGCGAATTTGCTATCATTCTTTATTCGCGAACTACAAATTGATACCCATCGTTTACAGCAGCAAAAATTACTTTCTTTAATTAATACTGCAGCTAAAAAATTCAATTGCGCAAACCTAAACCCATGGATGCAATCACTGCATCAGTTCATCGACTACCAAAGCTATGCCATACAGTGTGGGCAAAGCATCGAACTGTCATCTACGCACTTGCTTTCATCAAAGCAAATCGCGACCCTGATAAAACATGCAAAACAAAATAAATCAGCGAGTATATGCTCCTACACACATACCGAACTACTATCACTTTTTACAAAAAAAAGCGCAAAAAAAATAAACGGTGCCCTAGTGATCACTTTAGATGAATCAGAGCCGGTAATTATCGTTCTAATACGTCACTCGATTGAAAAACTAAGGCAATGGCTTATACAGCCCAAGCACATTAAACTATTACATCACACCAACCGCTGGTCCGCTTTGGATCTAATTGCCGCAAAGCACATTAAGCGATTATTCATCGAAAAAAGACTAAAAGAAGCACTCACACAAAAAGCATTTAGAGACGCTTTAACCGGCTTACATAATCGATTTTACCTTGAAGAAACGTTTCAGACCTGGAACAAGCAATGCAAGAATAATAAAACTACTATATCGATTATGATAATTGATGCTGATTACTTTAAAAAAATTAATGATCAATATGGTCACGACGTAGGTGACAAAGTACTAAAAGGATTAGCCAAAAGATTTATTTCCCATGTTAGAGTAGAAGATGTTGTCTGCCGTTACGGTGGCGAAGAATTCGTTATTTTGCAAAAAAATATTGATAAAAAATCGGCAGCTCAATCAGCCGAAAAAGTACGGCAAGCCATAGCCAGTAAAGATTTTCGTTGTGGCAAGGAAACACTAAAAAACGTTACTGTTTCAATTGGTAGCTACACGTATCACCCCGCAAAAAAGCAAGAATCACTCGAAGCTATTTTAAAAATCGCCGATCGCGCTCTGTATAAAGCAAAAAAATCAGGCAGAAACCACTGCATAGTAAAGTAATGCTATTGTCTTTAACAATAAACAACAACACTAATGCACCCAACTAGACACTTAGTGCGTGCGTTGGCGCCTCTTGTATCTGACCATATTCAGATAAAGCATAATGCTTATCTGCTGCGAAGTGCTCCGGATGATCCGTAATAATTAAACGCGTCACACCAGCCATGTCATTGACCACATGGCGCAAATGAGTAGCGGTTGCATCATCAAAACTACCAAACATCTGATCAATCACCAGCACCTTCGCACCTTTTGCTAACGCCATCGCCAGTGATAACTTGTAACGATCGCCGGTAGAGAGCTGAGACTCTAATTTATCCATGTCTCTATCTCGCAAACCACACCTTCTAAGCAGGTCTCTCATTTGCTCATAGACAGCCGCGCCTTTCATTGCGGATGTAAGCGCATCAGTACTGCTATTATTCACCTCTGCCAACTGCTCATCACTGCATAATGCATAAGCCATGTGATACAGCACAGACTTGCCTGGTTCTAATTTAAAACATTGCGGCACATAAGCCACGGTTGCTGCACGCTCTTTAGCCGATAGCGTTGATGCATTCCTGCCATTAATAAACACAGCACCACTGGTGGCATAATTTAAACCCGTTATCAGCTTGGCTAATGTACTCTTACCACTGCCTGAAGGCCCAGACAATAACGCTATCTGCCCAGGCTCTACAGACAAATCGATATGATTAAGCACAGGTCGCTCAAGTGCAGACGCCTTTTGCTCTTCCATAGCTGGCTTAACAGCATAATGATAACCCACATCCCTCAATTCAATCGCATAATCTGAATTTGCCGCTTGCTCCGGCACATCGTACTGCTTGCTATTTAGCAATCGCTGCTTGAAGATCGACGCATTCTCAATAGCCGAATAACTGCTTTTGACATCAGTCACCGATTGATTAAAAAAGGCGAAGCTGTTAAATAAAGTCGTTAAGTAGGTCAACATATATGTCACTTGACCAATATTAGCAGGCTTCAACCCATTTGAAGCAACCGTTTCAATGTAATACGCACTTAAACTCAGCGTAAGAATGCCAAGTAAGAAACGATAGTTTTGATGCCACTTCGGTGCACCACGATTTTTGCTCGCTTGACTCAGCGTGTCGATAGTGATCTCAGCTTCTAACTGCTGACGACCAAACGCGTACATCATTGCTGACTTACCATAAGAAGGTCGATACCGCTGCAGTACATCCTGGCGTGTAATAGTCGGCGATGCATTTCCTTTCCGAGAGCAGCAGTGCACCAATTCTTTTACAATCAATGCAATCACAATATACGGTATGACCAACCACGTCAGCGCTTTATGCTCAAGCAAGAATGAGGCTGCCGATGCCGCAATTAAATTAAACAGTTGTGGCTGCAAGTTACCCACAGAAGCCACTTGAATGGATTGATAAGCGCCAGTAATATCACTTAACACCTCTTGTGCTTCTGGCCTAAATGCCAAATGGTTTTGATACTGTTGTGCATGATACTCGCGCAAAATACCTGAGACTTTTTTAAGCTCAATATCACTAGCAATACCAGCAAGCACACAACTTTTCAAATATTCAGACATAAAATCCAAACCCGTCAAACATACCGACACGTACAAAGCATGTTTAGGCGTCATTTTAATCGAAAACAATGAGAATTCAGGCTGATGCGATGCTAAGGCTTGTAAACTTTTACTCAACAATAAAGCCGACAATGGACGCATTACAGCAAAGGTTAAATTAATAAAATAAGCACCCAATAATCGCATTCTTTGCTTGAATGAACATTGAGACCATATATCGGCCATCAAGAATGTACGCAAGCCTGTCGTAATATCTACCTTAAGGTCTTGAATAAATGTTGTTCTGACATGATTTGCCGCTATAAGCGGCATGTTCAGCACCGTGTCTGCTCGCATGTAATATTCTCCCACCAACCCAAAAGGCGCTGAGCATACGAGGTATTAAGTGTGAACACAATATGATACTATTTTTGACCATAAATTTAACTGTGCTCGCGGAGTAGAACAGAATGAACTGGCTAGAATACATTCACATCAACGGCTTGAATACCTTGTATGCGTTATTGATTTTATCGATAGGCCTGTTAGTAGCAAATGTCATAAAAAAATGGCTGCGCACAACAATACGACTAAAGTCTAAAGACCCGACCGTTAAGCTTTTTGTTATTAATGCCGTCTATTCGCTCGCCATTGTACTGATTTCTATTAGCAGCTTAACACGACTAGGCGTGCCTACCGCCTCACTACTTACCGTGTTAGGCGCCGCCAGTTTAGCTATCGGGTTATCTTTAAAAGACTCGCTTTCCAATGTCGCAAGCGGACTGATTATAATCGGTACAAAACCATTTCATATTGGTGATGTAGTCGAAATCAATGGTGTCATCGGCACAGTAGATCAAATCAACTTACTAAATATTCGCATCAAAACCGCAAACAGTGATTCAATTGTTATCCCTAATTCCAAAGTGCTTAACGACAAAGTATGCACCAAAGGCATTAAAGGATTACGTCGTTTAGACATCACCATTGGCATTAGCTACGATGCCGATATCGCTACCGCAAAAACGCTGATTAAACAATTATTCAGCGAGAATACACTGATCCTTAAAACACCCGAGCCAGCAGTTGCCGTCAAAGAATTAGCTGACAGTGCTGTGCTTCTCGCCGTACGCCCCTGGGTAAATAAAGGCGATTACACCACCGTATTGTATGCTCTAACTGAAGCCATCAAGTTAACGTTTGATAAAAACAACATTAAAATACCTTACCCACAACTTGAAACGCACGTGAACTACACTGACACACAAACATCAGTCAATACAGAGAGCAATCAGCAACAGCAACTTGAAAAAATATAATAAGACTACAAGTCATTGAGGTTCTTACTGGCTACCGTGCGCTTACTAAAGCTTTTTGCAGCAATAAAAATCCACTTAGCTTCTGGCACTACTGACTTTATTTCTTGCTCAATCTCGCTAACAGCTAACTCCACATCGCTGCTACTCAGCTTATCAATAAAATCCACATAGAAATTAACTAAGATCTCATCTGGCCCCATGTGCATAGTCAGTATTTGTTGTACAGATTTAATCCGCGCATCGGCATTGATCAAGTGACGAATCTTAGCAACCAATGCAGGAGCCGCCGCTTCACCAATCAATAAGTTCTTACTCTCATATGCCAACCATACCGCCGTTAAAAATAACAACACACCAATGGCAATAGACGCTGCCGCATCGAACCTTGGCATATGCAACCAATAACTCAAACCGATACCTATGGCTGCTATAAACAAACCTACCAGAGCAGCCGTATCCTCCATCACAACAACAATCATTGCCGGATCTTTAGCTCGCCTGATAGCATGAATAAAATTCACGTTACCTTGGTGTTGACGTAATGCCTTTAAAGCCACTAACCAAGCTGCCACTTCAAAACAAACAGCTATCGCTATTACTATATAGTTAACGGCAACACTGGTGATAGCAACCGGATGCCGCCAATCAACCACACCCTTATAGAAAGATAACCCACCACCCACAGCAAATAACAATATCGCGACAATCAAACTCCAAAAGTAAATCTCTTTTCCATAGCCAAAGGGGTGCTCACGATCGGCATGCTGTTTTGATAACCTAAGACCCATAAGCAGCAGCACCTGATTACCCACATCGACGACGGAATGGATACCTTCACTGAACATGGCAGAACTGGAGGTAAGAAAGGCGGCAGTGAATTTGGCAATAGCGATCATTAGGTTGCCAAATAAAGCCGCTAAAATCACTATCTTAGATGAGAGCATTTTCATAATTTTCCTTCGATTAAACGAGCCTCACTATAACCTAACCGAACGCAAAAAACAGCTAGACAAGCCGACAAAGTCATGGCTTAATCCCCTCCATTACGCCACTAAAGTAGAATCAAAATGAACCTAAGCCGACACATCATTACTCCGCTTATCAGTCTAGTCATCTTGACCCTAGGAAGCGCCTTATTAACCACCTTTCTATCGCTAAAGCTACACACACTTGGCGTAAGTGCCACACTGATTGGTGGCCTCAGTACAGCATATTATGGCGGCATGGTACTTGGCGCATTTAAGCTTGAAGTAATCATTCTTCGCGTTGGACACATTCGAGCTTACTCTGCCTGCGCATCCATATTATCAGTCGCAGCGATGCTGCATGGATTTTATATCAATGCGTACTTCTGGCTAGCATTACGCCTTATAGAGGGTATTGCCACAGCGGGTCTTTATATCGTTATTGAGAGCTGGATACTGACTTCCAGCGATAATAGCAACCGAGGCTCATCGCTAGCCATCTATATGATAGCGCTGTACATCGCGCAATCAATCGGGCAATGGCTGTTGAATATTGGTCATCAAGACACATTAATTTTGTATGCAGTAAGCTCCGTTTTCGCCTCATTGTCAGTGATTCCTCTGTCGCTTACCAAAGCTCACATCCCTACATTTTCAGAGCCCGACACCCTCAGCATTAAATCGATGTTTTTAACAAGTCCATCCGGCGTAATGACCTGTTTTGTGGCCGGCCTAGCCCTAGGTAGCTTATATGGACTATTTCCGATCTATATCCAGCACATCGGCTTCCCGTTATCAGAGATATCAACGGTAATGGCGCTAACCATATTTGGCGGCATGATATTCCAGTACCCCTTAGGAAAGCTATCTGACAACATCAGCCGTCGTTATGTGATTGCTATGCTAGCTTTCTCTACTACTGTATTAAGCCTGGCACTGTTGCTATTCCCCCAAACATCAATTTATTGGGTAACCCTACTATCATTCTTTCTTGGCGGTGCGGTATTTTGCTTATACCCAATAGGAATAAGCCATGCCTGTGATAGGGTTGAAAACAACCAAATCATTTCAGCCACACAAACACTTCTACTGTCATACGGCGTGGGTGCCACCATAGGACCATCACTCGCTCCGCTGTGTAATTATTTATTTCCAGGGTCTGGCATTATGTTGTTTTTTATAATCACGACCTTACCACTTGGAATATTTATGCTATGGCGTAAACGTCAAATTTCCTCTGTTCCAACAGATGAAAAGCATGACTTCAATTTATCGGTAGAAATGACACCGGTGGCTACCGAGATGGATCCGAGGGCTGAACCTGATGAATAGCAATCCGTAAATTGCTATGCTTATTTTACATTACTGCAGATGAGCTTTATTTCATTACTGGAAATCGGTTTAGCAAAATAAAATCCTTGAACATAATCGCACTTTAGCTGCTTTAATATATCAGACTGCTCAACAGTCTCCACACCCTCGGCAAGTGTTTGCACATTAATGCTATGCGCAAGTTTAATAATAGAGTCAACCAATATCCTGGATTTACTGTCCGTGTGAATAGTATCAATAAAACACTTATCAATTTTTAACAGATCAAAATTAAATCTAAGCACTCGCTCAAGCGAAGAATACTCCTTGCCGAAGTCATCAATAGCGATACTCATACCGAGTTGTTTTAATCTATCTATCGTAAGAGCAATATGTTCAGGATACAATGTGATAAGGCTTTCAGTAATTTCCACCTCAATATGTTGAGGATTAATTCGATACATTTCCACATCCGCAATCAGGTTATCACAATATGTATCAGAGACTAGCTCTACCATAGAAGCATTAATGCTTAGCTTAAAACAGGCGTCAGACGGTAAAATGTGACACCAATCACCATACGCTTCAAACGCAGATCTTCTCATATAAGTTGATATAACATTTATCTCCTCCGTCGACTCAGCGATAGGAATGAACTCAGCAGGTGAAATCAATCCATACTCTGGATGCTGCCATCTAACCAAAGCTTCACACCCCACGATGGAATCATCTGTGAATGAATATTGAGGCTGGTAAACAACAAAGATTTGCTTGTTTTTTGTTGCCAATGTAATATCTTTCTTTAATACCGATAGCCGTACAAATTTACTGCGATCATCACTATCAAAGATATGAGAGGTGCTATTCACTTTATTCTGTAGTGAAGAAAACTTACAATACTGCAATATATCGTATAGAGGTTCTGAATATTCGTAATACTGAACGATACCCACCTTATACTGCAAATAGTGATGCAACTCTGAAAGTTCAAGGCAGTCATTAATATGAGTATTAAAATAAGCTAGGAAACTATTTAAATCATCCTCCTTCTGTATAGGCATAGCAATTAAATATTCGCATGGGCTGATTTTTGAATATATACTTGATGGTCCATCAAATTTAATTAAATTTTTAGAAAAGACAGATATAGAATGGGTGACCTTCAACTCACCGAAAATAGAACAAAAATCATCATATTTTTGTAAATTCAGATATATAATAATCACTTCACTAGCTGTCTTTTTAACACCACGCAGCAGCTGATAAAGTTCATTTTCAAAACCCGTATAATTTAGCAGGCCAGTTAACTGGTCATAATTCGCCATACGAATTATTGACTTATCATTAATTGCAGTATGTGACTCACTCGTACGCTGCATCGCCACTATTTCACTAATCTTATTATTTATGGTACCAAGTTCATTTTCATAAACAGTCATGGAAGATTTGTAAGGCTTTCCAGAGATAGCGTCACTAATGGCATTCGTCATACTACGAATAGGGCGTAATACATGTTTAGTAAAGCGTGACCTGTAAACACAATAAGCGACAATTGAACCTATAAACATAAAAAAACTTAAAAATAGTGATAGTATTATCAATATATATATTGTCGCTTCATGCGCATGTATTTGCTTCTCAATATCAGCATGAAAATCATAAATTGAAGCTATGGTTTTCTGCAGGATGTAATTGTATTTGACTCGATGAGAATTAACAGTTTCATCTATTTTCATCACTTCGCTGGATAAAAACATTTTAGGCGAGTAGGCAAGGATACCATTAATCAAGTAGTGCAATACATGGCCATAGCGATTAGATAACTCCTCATTCAGCACTGATATATTCGATAATGTTTTCTTGGCATCAAGATAATAAGCCGGATTACGATTAGACACTGATAAAGCAATATATTTTTCGAGTTGACCGATGTTATTATACAATTCAAATAATCTAAATTTATCAGCACTTGAGTGATTCTCACTCATTAACAAATAAATATTATTCTTAGCCATGCTTAGCTTATGCTTTAATCGCACATACGTTCTGTTTCTTACATTACCTACACTATGTGAATAATGCAGATCAAGCACAACCCACTCCTGCCATCTTAAGTGACTCAATTCTTGCTTGACTTCATTGAACGTGTGAAAGTCTTCCTTATTGACAATGTACCTTGAAATGCCTTTTAATATGTTTGGTATAATGATTTCCCGGGTTGAGATAAGATTATTATACGAAGCATTACTAATATTTAGCGAGATGAGATTATATGATTTTTGTTCGACGCGGTAGTTAAGCTTATCAACTAATGCAGATAGGGGGTAGAGCTGTTTAGTCAGAATTTTTTCGTGATGATATACAGCAAAAGCAAGCCCAAGCAATACAGCAAACAATAGCCACGAACAAAAACTAACGATAGCTACCTTAGTCAAAAAAAATGATTTTAAATTATATGTCTTGGTTGTCATTTTTTATCATTTCACTTGTTTTTTTTTGATGTTACCATGCTCGAATCTATCATTGCATTTATCTGATGCAGTAACATTTCCCCCCTCTCGAATACATCCGAGGGGTATTTTTTATTCGGGTAATAACTTTTAATGACCGAGGTATTAACACCAGATATGTGAGCAAGATGCATTACTTCAGAAAGAATAATATATGACACACCCTGTATAACTGCCGGTGTAATATCCAAATTGCAAGGTGTTTTCTTTAGTGATAACATTTTTACACCCAACTTGCTTCCTAAAACATTTAATTTACCCAATAACTTTAACTGCAAATTAAAAACATCTGCTGGGGTTTTATCTAAATATTTTGACCTAGGCTTCAAGCTGATCGCCGATATGTTTTTTGCACTGAGAATTTCACCCGCATAATATACTGATAATGTATTTATTTGATAGTTATCAGCTGGTAATGTTTTCATTTCCAACAATTCATTAATCGATTGATTCAAAGCAAGCAATTGATTATATAAGTTCACTTGCTCCTTTGAACCATCAGCGCTAAACCGACTATGGGTTGATGATATCTTCAATATAACCATAATACTACTGAGCTGATCATTGACATCGTGCAGCAAGCTAAATAAGTTAGATGCATTTATTGCTTTAGCGTCACTCGGCACAGTAAGGCTTGTTTGAATCGATTTGTTGGTTATTTCCTCAAATAGCTTATCTACTTTTGCTTTCATAAGCAGCACTTGAAAGTACATGTCTCTAGGTGATGCATTTTTAACACTAAAATGATAACACTTACTAGGCTTAACACCCATTCGACTAGATATACTCTGAACATGGTTCATGATAAGAGATATCTCGTTGTCGATATGTGAGATTTGTTTTGATGCAGTTAAAATAGGCGGTATAAATAGCATCACAATTGCCATGCCAGTCACAAGCACCTTGTACCACGCACACATTATCTGCACACCACCATCCTCTGCATTGGCTTATATATACAAGAGAATTATAGTATGTATTTGCTGCTTACCTAAGTGTTTAACACAGCGAACAATTTACATAACGACACCAATGATACAAATGTTAACATACACTAAAACCTCCGCCCTGCCTCACAACACCCATCATTATCATCATAAATAAGCTAAAATATGTAGACTATATGCGCTGATAGCTGGACGGCCTCTAAATGAGTAAGCGATGAAAATTAAATATTCTTTAACATTTAAGCTGGCATTTTTTACGGTGGCTACCATTTTAGTTACAAGCTTTTTTGTTAGTATAATCATATACTTATTCAGCAAAGAGGTATTACTAGAAAGCGCCATTAACAACCTTAATAATGAAACACGCCTAATCGCTAATAATATTGAAAATTCCTACACAAAGATGTCAAATGACCTCCACTTCCTCAATAAGACACCACCTATCCAAGGCATTATACAAAACTCACCGCATAGGAATGTAAATAGCAATGAGAACGCCATTGCATTAAAGCAATGGAAAAAAAGGTTACAAGTCATTTTCAAGTCCATGCTTGAATCAAATCCTGACTATACCCAGTTGAGGTATATTGGGCAGGATAACAACGGCATGGAGTTGGTAAGAGTAAACCAAACCAACCAAGGCATACACCCGGTGCATGATTCATCATTACAGCCTAAGGGTTCTCGAGATTACTTTAAGAAAGCTATAAGCTTATCGCAGGGTAGCGTTGATTTTTCTGAAATTAATTACAATGTTGAAAACGGAAAAGTTCAATACCCATATGAAGTCACTTTAAGAGCACTAACGCCCGTTTATACAACACAACAGAAAGTGTTCGGTGTATTAGCCATTAATGTCAATATACAAAGACACCTACGAAATATTATTTCAACTACAACACCGAATTACGATATTATGCTGTATGACAGCTTTGGTGATTTTTTTATATTTGACAAAAAAAATAAACAACTTCAATACATAAAAAAGAACCATAAAATTGATGGCAATATACTAGGAATCAAAGATATTTCCACCGCTACACAGTTGCTTAGCTTTATAGAGGATGATACTAGCAGGGTGACCATTTCACGCAAAATCTACTCAAATTCCACTAAAGATAAAAGCATTCTAACCATTGTTGTCTCTGTACCAAAACAGGATATACAAGCACATGATCACTCATTAATACTTATTGCGCTAGGTATGGCTACTATCCTGTATATATTAGCCGCCTTTATTGTATACCTATATGTTAGAGGAATTATTAAGCCACTTTCTGATATGACATATACAATATTCAACTCAAGCCATCATTCTGAAGAAAAGATGGATCTACCTACACACTTAAATAGCGAGATAGGATTACTGGCTCAAGCATTTGAAGTAAAAACCAGACAGCTTAGCCAGCTTGCCATGTATGACAGCCTTACAGGCTTAATTAACAGAAAAGCTTTTCACGAACGTTTAGCTAAAGCAATTAAGCACTCAAAAAGAAAACATAAAATGGTTTGTGTGCTTTATATCGATATCAATAAATTTAAGGATATAAATGATACTTATGGTCACGATTATGGTGACGACTTACTTCGGCAGTTCGCGCAAGCCTTGGTCAATACCAGTCGATTAGATGAAACATGTGCGCGCGTAGGTGGTGATGAATTTGCTGTAATAATACAAGACGATAAACTCAATAAGGTAGCGATTCAGACCATAGTACAACGCTACCAAGATAACCTAAACAAAACATATGTAGTCAAAGGCGTTGTGATGAATGTACTAGTAGCCGGTGGATTATCAGTTTACCCTATCGACACATTGAATGCTGATGAGCTTATCATGCATGCCGATAGAGCCATGTATACCTCAAAAGCAAAGCAAAGCGGCATATTTGTTAGATATGATAAAAATTGCGATCTATGATTATAGATAGTTTACTTTTGTAACAGCTTTGTAGCTTCAGCAGCCGGTAACGGCTTCATCAGATAAAATCCCTGACCGTGATCACAGCCCATTTTCAATAAACAGTCATACTCACCCTGTGTTTGAATCCCCTTCGCAATCACTATCAAATTAAGCTTATGAGCAACCTCTAGAATACAGCGCACAATAGACTGATTAACCTCATTTTCATCTATATCACTGATAATAGCGTCGCATATTTTAATAGCATTGAAATTGATATCTGTCTTACACAGCGATTCAAGTTTTGGAATCATGACTGAAGTAAAATCATCCAGTGCGACAACCATTGATGAATCACCAAACGCCGCCTCGATCTGGCTGCAGATATTTTCATTAGATAATATTTCAGATTCTAACAGTTCGACATGCATACATTTTTCTTTTGATTGCATTGTTTCAATAAATCGCTTTATCGCATCAATAGAATCATGATCAGTTATTTGCTTAGTTGACAGGTTGATACTGATATCTTGATCAAACCCTAAATCAAGCCATTCAAGTTGCTGTTTTTGTGCTTCTTCAATAACCCAATTATATATAGGCATTACAATACCGCAATGAGATGCAATATCTATGAAATCAGATGCTGCCAATATCCGATCATCATCCACCTGCATTCTAATAAGGGCTTCAAATCCTATAATGTTGTTTTCCTGCAGTTGATATATTGGCTGGTAATACAGCGACAGTAAATTATTTTCAATTGCTGATACAATTTGGTTCTCAAGCTTCATATGCTCAGTATGTCTCGCTTGTAATTCATCAGAATAATATTGATATGTATTCTTACCCTGACCTTTTGCTGAGTATAAAGCCACATCTGCATGCTTATAGAGGGTTGAATAATTATTACCTGCGACCGGATAACACGCAATGCCAATGCTCATACTGGTGGAGATTGTAACATCGCCAAACTCGTACACCGCACTAACACTTTTGATTGCCCTACTGGCAACAATACCTGCATCATTGGTATCACTAAGCTCGTTCAATATAATGGCAAATTCGTCACCACCCATTCGAGCAATGATACCCTGCCCGTTCATTTGGGCAATCATATCATCACTTCTAAAACAGCTCTGCAGCTTCTCTGAAACAGCCTGCAATAGTTTATCACCAATGTCATGCCCATAAGTATCATTAACACCTTTGAAATTATCGAGATCAATTAACATCAAGGCAAATAATCGCCCATGGCGTTTAGCTGAGGCGATAATCAGCTCAATACTACTTTCAAAGCTTAATCTATTCGGAATTTTTGTTAGGACATCATAGTTGGCTAAGTAGTTTAATTCATTATTGCTACTTTCTAGCATTGCCCTAATTTTTCTATTTTCTTCTAATGCTATTTCTAGTTTTTTTTCACGGCAGTACAGCTTACAGAAGACCATCACTTTATTAATTAAAATAGAAGGATTAACAGGTTTAAAAATAAAATCAACCGCCCCTAATTCATGACCTTTAATACTATGCTGCTCATCTTTATTTATTGCAGAAACAAATATAATGGGAATGCGAGAAGTCAAATCATTCGACTGCATCAATGACGCCAGCTCAAAGCCATCCATCTCCGGCATCTGTACATCAAGCAATATAACTGAAAACTCATGCTCGAGCATTAACGACAGCGCCTCATCACCCGATTGAGCCTCATAAATATTCACGTTAAGCATCTGTTTTGAGCTTAGTATTTTTTTCATAGCTATAATATTTTCAGTACGATCATCAACGATGAGAATATTAGGTATGATGTCAACTTGATTTAAAGTAGATTGTTTACTCACGGCGATACTCCCGTGATTTCAATAGAGACGTGATTTTTTCTGGTTTAACAGGCTTAGAATACAAATAACCTTGCGCCATCTCACACTTATTTTGTATCAAAAACGCTTCTTGATTTTTTGTTTCGACCCCTTCAGCAACCACATCTAAGTTAAGATTTTTAGCTAGACCAATTACCGCATTGACTATTACATCATCTCCATCCTGACCAACATTATCTATAAATGACTTATCGATTTTCAAAACATCAATTGGCATTTTTTGTAGCCTACCTAATGAAGAGTATCCGGTTCCAAAATCGTCTATTGAAATCTTAAAACCAAGATTACTTAGCCGCTCCAATACCTTAATTGCTAACGACTCTTGCAACATTATCGCCGATTCAGTCACCTCTAAAGTTACATGGCTTAACGAAATATCTAAATCTTTATACAGCACTTCAAAGGTATCAACGAGCCCTTCTTCCAATAACTGACAAACCGATAAATTCAGTGAAAATTGCATGCTCGTATATCCAGCCGCATACCATAGGTTAAATTGCTGACTCGTATGCAATAGAACCCATGATCCAATATTGTTTGATAAACCAATCTCCTCAGACAGAGGAATAAATTCTGCCGGTGATATCAGACCCAGCTGTGGATGTACCCAACGCAATAACGCCTCTACGCCAATAACCTCCTTCGTATTCAAATTAACAATGGGCTGATATTCCAAATACAATTCATCGTTAGCAACAGCAAAGTGTAAAGCTTTTTCCAACTCAGAGCGCCGCTCTTGCTTTTTATTGAGCTGTTCAGTATAGAATCTATTGACATTCCCGCCCTTAGCTTTTGCCTGATACAACGCAATATCCGCATGTTTCGTTAGCTCTTTGAAACTGCTACCTGCTAACGGAAAGCATGCCGTCCCAACACAAGCGCCGACGTGTAACTTCTTTCCATCTACAATAAAGACCTTATTAATTTCATTGATTATCTTTTTTGCTATTTTCGAAGCAATACTATCGTCATCAATATAATTAAGTAAAATAGCAAACTCATCACCACCCAGGCGCGAAACAAAATCTTCTTCTCGAACTGATGACAGCAGACGGTTGCTTACTTCCTGCAAGACCAGATCACCTATATCATGACCTAAGGTATCATTTATCGGTTTGAAGTTATCTAAATCGACCAATAATAGCGCAAACATTTGCTCATCATTATTAGCATCAATCATTCGTTGCGTTTCTTCTTCAAGTTGTCGCCGATTAGGTAATGAGGTCAATGGGTCTCTACTCGACAACAACTTCAATTCTTGGTTACTACTCAATAATTCATCTTGTGTATTCTCTAGCTGCTTCACCAGCTCTTTTAATTGGTTGCGTCGTTCATTATACAGCTCAATAAAAACATTCACCTTGCTTAGCAACACCTTTTGCTCAATCGGCTTAAACAAATAATCAACAGCGCCCAACTCATAGCCCTCAAATACATGCTTTTGATCTTTGCTGATTGCTGTTACAAATATAATAGGTATTTTATTAGTTTTTTCTTGCAACCTTAAGTATGACGCCACCTCAAAGCCATCCATCTCAGGCATTTGAACATCTAATAAAATAACGGAAAAGTCGTGATCAAAAGTTAAAGATAGCGCTTCATTTCCTGAGTTCGCCTTAATCACTTCAACATCTAACGGCTTTAATACTTTTGCCATAGCAATCAAATTTTCAGGGCGATCATCAACAACAAGTATTTTAGCTAGACCTGAATCAGCCGTCTTTCCCTTTATAGACGCTCGCCGCTCTTTTTGTATTTTATTATTCTGACCATTCATTACTGCCGCTCCACGTCTAGCAACCGGCATAACAAAGGGGCAATTTGACTTGCCTCCTCAATATAATCAACGTCAGTCGCATTTATTACTGACGTTGGCATACAGGGTGACTCTGCCGTTTTAGGATCTTCAACGACGATAATACCACCATATTCTTTTATGCGCGCAGCGCCATAAGCGCCATCATTATTCGCACCCGTCATCACTACCGCAATAATTTCATCGCCATACGCGTCAACAGCACTTTCAAATAAAACATCAATTGAAGGACGAGAATAGCGTACTCGCTCATCCATATTCAAGCTTAATGTACCATTTTCTTCAACCAACAAATGGTAGTTCCCTGGCGCTATATACGCGCAACCCGGCTTTAATACGTCCTTATCTTCCGCCTGCTTTATATATAAAGGTGACAGGGTATTTAAATGCTGAGCCATATAGCTATCACAATCAGCACCCATGTGTTGTACGATAACGATTGGGAGGGAAAAGTTTTTTGGAAGAGCTGACAATATTGCTTTAAGCACGCTGAAGCCACCAGCAGAAGTGCCCATCACAACAATTTTAGGCTCCATGGTTTTGCAACCTTTTTAAGCGATATATTCGTTGCTCTCTAGATATTGATTCGAAGGCGTCACCAGCATCAGTATTAATCAATGATTCTTTAGTACCCAAACATAAGACGCCTCGATGCACCAAGCTGTCTTTAAATAAAGATAGTACGCGATTCTGTAGCTCAAGATCGAAGTATATTAAAACATTACGACAAACAACCACATTCATTTCACCAAAATGATGGTCAGTCACCAAGTTATGGTTAGTGAAAATGATTCGTTTTCGTAACTGATCAGACATTTTGACTGATCCGTATTTGGAATGATAGTAATCTGAAAATGATGCCTCGTTAGACACTTTATTATAATTTTCAGTGTATTCTTTTATTCGCTCTGACGGGTAAATACCATCAGCCGCTATTTGCAAAGATAGCGGATTAAAATCTGTTCCGTACAGTTGTGTTCGCTCCAATAGCCCTGCTTCATGCAGTAAAATTGCCATCGAATAGACTTCTTCACCTGTGGCGCAGCCAGCATGCCAAATCTTAATAAAGGGATATGTGTTTAAAATGGGTATTACACTTTCCTTGAATGCACAATAAAACTTTGGATCTCTAAACATCTCAGTCACTGTTACTGACATATTAATTACAAATTTAGAAAAGAATTCATCATCGTACAATACCTTTGGGATGAGCTCAGAAATATTATTTAATTCTACTGATGCAAGCATATGGTGCAATCTTCGTTTGAGTGAAGCCTTTGCGTACTGTGTAAAATCATAGCCATAGCGCAGTTGAATAGCTTCTAGCAGCAAATTTACCTCTAGTGACTCTATCTCAACTTTCTTCATTTATACCTTACCTATCCACACACGAATCAATGACAACAACTTATCTACATCCACTGGCTTAGCCAAGTAATCATTGGCACCGACATCGATACACTTTTGACGATCTTCCGGCATCGCTTTCGCAGTTAGAGCAATCACAGGCATATTTTTTAAGTTTTGGTCCTTCCTTATGGCCTCTATGGCCGCATATCCATCCATTACCGGCATCATAATATCCATAATGACCAAATCTATGTCATCCGATTTTGCTAACATATCCAGTGCAAATTGACCGTTTTTAGCCATCTCGACAATTAATCCACTTTTCTTCAACACTTTTGACAAAGCAAATAGATTCCGCATATCATCATCGACTAATAATACCTTATGCCCTTCGAGCGATTCTTTCACAGCACTCATGTTTTTAACAGTATGCTGTTGGTCTTTAGGCAATTTTGAGTCTACGTTGTGCAAGAATAATGAAACCTCGTCCATTAAACGCTCTGGTGAGTCAGCACCTTTAATAACAATACTTGAAGTAAATGACCGTAATTGACTGTATTCATCTTCAGAAAGCTCTTTACCGGTATAAACAATCACAGGCGGTAAAGCTACCTTTTCCTTTTCTGACAAACTATTCAGTAACTCATAGCCTGACAGCCCTTTCAATCCAAGGTCCAGAATTATGGTATCAATATTGCCATGTTTAATTTTATCTATAGCATCATCACCACCCTGAGACAGTATAACTTCAATATTATCGTTTTGAATTAACTTGCAGATTGCCTTTTGGCTACTAAGATCGTCTTCAATCAGCAATACATTTTTAATTTTCTTTTGCAGTATTCCTTCAATGTTACCAAATGCATCATTTATATCATCATCAGATACTGGCTTTTGCAGAAAGCCAATAGCACCAGTTTCTAATAACTTATGATCATTATCAGCAGCAGAAATAATATGAACAGGAATATGACGTGTCGTTGTAGAACGCTTTAGCGTGGTTAGCACTTTATGACCATCGATATCCGGCAAGCCCAAATCCAACAAAATCGCTGTAGGCGTGTATTGATTAGCTAACGCAATTCCATCCTTACCTGTACCGGCCGCAATACATGAAAATCCATTTTTCCTGCCTTGTTTAATCAAAATATTTGCAAATGCTTTATCATCATCAATGATAAGTAATATCTTTTCGGTAGCATCATTAATTAATTCGCGATCATCATCGATATATGAAGCAACATCATTGTTTGTATCGTCATCGGCCACATCATTATCAATAATTTCTGGCCCTCCAGATGATGAATTCATGTTATTACCAGAAGCGACAGGTAAGTAAAGTGTAAACGTAGTGCCTTTACCCTCTTCACTTTGTAGACCTATCTCACCACCCATCAACTGTGCCAATTGCCTGGAAATGGTTAGGCCCAAGCCCGTACCACCATACTCTCTACTGGTTGATCCATCGACCTGAGTGAATGCTTCAAATATTTGCGCCTGCTTTTTGTCAGGAATACCAACACCTGTATCGATTACCGAAAAAGCAATCGTGTTACCTGCTGTGAGCTTAGTATTTTTGAAATTTGTTGTAGTCGCTGGCATATGCGCCTTAAATGTCACCGACCCTTGTTTTGTGAATTTAAAGGCATTCGATAACAGGTTTTTAAGCACTTGAGCGACTCTCTGCTCGTCTAAGGTGAACTCTTTATCAACTTCACTATCGATCTCAGTAACATATTCTAACTGTTTTTTCTCTGCTACGGGCTTAAACAGTGAATTAAGATCGGTTGCTATATGTTGAACTTGCACTGGCTCAAGTACCAACTCCATTTTGCCTGCTTCTACTTTAGATAAATCTAAAATATCATTAATCAGATTCAGCAACTCTTGACCACCGGCATGTATAATTCCACATTCCTCAATTTGCTCTTCAGTTAAATTTCCATCATCATTATCTGCTAAAGATTTTGATAGTATCAAAAGACTATTGAGCGGTGTTCGTAATTCATGAGACATATTGGCAAGGAATTCTGACTTATAGGTACCAGAAACCTCGAGCTCTTCTGCTTTAAGCTCAATCGCTTGTTTTGCATTTTCTAATGATTGATTTTTATTTTCAATTTCTTGCTTTTGCTCTTCCAAGTAAGCACTTTTTTCTTCTAGCTCTTCATTGGCCGCTTGTAATTCTTCACTTTGTGCCTTTAATTCACTTTCAGATTCTTTCAATATATTTGATTTTTGTTCTAGTTCCTCATTGGCTGCCCGCAACTCTTCTTGCTGCGCCTGTAACTCAGAGGTTAGCTCTTGAGCCTGGGATAACAACGCTTCTGTCTGCGCCTTACCAGTAATATTATTAATAATCACACCGA
This sequence comes from Coxiellaceae bacterium, assembly GCA_029212885.1. Classification (GTDB taxonomy): domain Bacteria; phylum Pseudomonadota; class Gammaproteobacteria; order Coxiellales; family Coxiellaceae; genus JARGNX01. The sequence continues at coordinate 22,152 of JARGPC010000004.1, read as the reverse complement.
TATTAGCCGAAATGATCTCCAATAGAACTTGTTGTTTTTCATCAAATGCATGCACAGAAGCAATCTCTAATACAGCAATGACATCGTTATTGACCATAATCGGTAATACAATAATATTACGCGGTTTACCCTTACCCGACCCTGAACTAATTTCTATATATTCATCCGGTGCATCCGTTAATAGAATCATTTTTTTCTCAAGTGCGCATTGCCCCACTAAACCTTCACCCAAAGCAAACTGATTAGAAATATTTTTACGTTTTTTATACGCGTATGATGATTGCAATACAAATACTTCTGCACCATGTTCACCCTGACTGATATAGAATAAACCAAGATGCCCTCCCAGCAACGGTACCAATTCACTCATCAAAGTATCTGAAAAATCTTGTACGGTTGCTTTTTCTTGCAGTATAGAAATGAGATTTGATTGACTGGACTTAATCCAATCTTGGTCTTCAAGTTTCGCTTTTTCTAACGTTAGCTTTAATGTGTTTTCTTTTAATGCGGCCGTCATTTTTTGCAATGACTTGCCTAAATTGTCTTTTTCATTTTGTAACTCCACTTCTATATCATAATCCCCGGCCGCTATAGCATTAGCTACATCCGCTGTTTTTTTCAATTGCCGTGCAATAATATTGATAATAAAGTAAGTAAATATCAGTGATAAAATAATAATACCAATGGTGCCTATGATAATTACCCACTTAGATATAGCTGTAGCCTTTGCTGATCTGCTTTCACGCTTAATCATTAACTCCTGTTCAGCATTTGCAAATGCATCAAGTTGAGCACGAATTTTATCAAAAATAGCCTTTCCTGTACCCATTTCAACTAAAGCAATCACGTCGTCTATTGATGACTTATTCGCATTGATTTCTTTTCTAGCAGCGATTTCAGGTTGCGCAGCCTTAAGTAGCCATTCATTCGCTAAAAATTTCACTTCAGCAATTTGCCTTCTCACTTTATGAACATTGTAGGCTTTATCAACTAGATCTTTAACAGCTTTTAGTTGTTGGTTAAATCCCTTAATACCTGATCGATACGGTTGAAGATAGGAGTCCTTGCCTGACAACAAATACCCTCGAATCCCAGTTTCCATATCCACAATATTTTTCGTGATTGCTAAAACAATATTTTGGCCATCTTTATTGTCAGCCTGTGAAAATTCGCCGTTCATACGATTAAGAATCTTACGCATTTGATCGACAATTGTTTTACCTTTTTCGGCTGCTACCATAGCCTGTATCTGTTGATGAGATGCCCTGCCAGCATTAACCTCAGCACGTAGTGCTTTGGCTGGCACCGCTACATCATCGTTCCACTTGGTAGATAACATCTGAAGCTGCTCAACATCAAGTAGCAACTGCTTTCTATCATAAGCTCTATCAACGATACTATTAATCTCGTTTATATGTTTGTTTAGGTTTTTTTGTCCTTGGTAATAGGGTTCTAGAAAATTTTCTTTGCCAGTGATCAAATAACCTCGTTGACCGGTTTCTTGATCAACCATATCCTTAGCAATTGCCATCACTACTAAATTACCCTGAGCGTTATTTGCTTTATTAAAGGCGTCCTCTAAAAAATTCAGTTGCTGTCTGATTTTATCTAAGATACCCTTGCCAACACCTTTTGATAGAACCGCTTGTAAATATTTTGCATCTTTAGCATTAAGATTCACTTGTTTGCGCGCATTAATTTCAACCATAGCCGCTTTATCTAGCCAATCATCTACTAACTTCTCCACCTGCTCAATGCGCTTTACTTGGGCCGGGTTATCACTCACCAAGCGCTTGGTCTCCGCCAATTTAGCAGCAATATCAAGCTTGCCTTTATTAAATGGCTCCAAGAAACTTTCTTTACCGGATATTAAAAATCCACGCTCACCCGTCTCTAAGTCGATAACTAACTTCTCTATTTGTCCGGCGTGTATCAACACATTACTGGTATGCTTCACCCAATCAGAGCTGTTTTCGAGTGATCTAATTGCGATAAAAGTAACAATAGACAGAAACACTATTAAAATCAGAGGGATAATACTGGATATAAGCATTTTTGTTGCCAAATCCAAACGACTGAAAGCGACTCCCTTGAACTGCAACCTACTAAACCATGACTTCATCTATTTCGCCTGTATTGAATATATGTCCAACGACCATCATCAACTTACTATACAACACCATGATTTTACTGCATTAATACTTACATCTAAAATACAACACTGCTCGTCTGCTCACTAAATATAGGCCTAAGAGACTGAAATATCTATTATTGGTGAAACTAAATTTAACAGCAGAACGTCACTAACCGTGCTCTTAGCCTCACTCAGGAAGTTGACTCACTGCAGCTAAGTTTTTAGCAATTGAAAAGCAGAATACTGACCCTTTAGGCGTTGATGAGGCAACCCAAAGTCTACCGCCATGCTTTTCAACCAGCATCCTAGCTAAAGACAAGCCCACACCTACCGTTAAGTCATCCTTATCAGATTTCCCTAGTTTTTTAAACATTTCAAAAATGGTCTCAAAATGATTCTGTGGAATATAGTTGCCGTTATCCTCTACCATAAAGGTGTAATACTCATCCGATTCCTCAAAATCGACTTGAATCTGCTTACTTTCATTATCATTGTGTTTAATTGCATTCGTAAGAAGTCCATTGAAAATGGTTGCAATACACTCATCATCACAGCTGATAGTCGGAAGTACTTGCTTAATTTCAATATGGACATTGTCTTTACATAGCGGATTACTATCTATTTCACGCATAATAATATCATTAACGCTAGATTTTGAGACATCCAGTTGGTACCTGGATTTACTGGAGAATAAAATCATGGCATCAATTAACTTCTCAATCCGTGCTGAAAATAATAATAATGAACTCAGCATATCTACACTTTCAGAGTTTAAAGTCGCCTTATTTAAATCCAGTAATAAATTCGAATAAGAGCATATGCCACGCAATGGCTCCTTTAATCCATGTGATGCCATATAGGTAAACCGATCGAGCTCATCATAAGATTTCTTTAGCTGGGTATAATACTGACTAACCTGCACTTCAGCAGCTTTCTTATGACTAATGTCGGAAAACATAATAACAGCACCAGTAACTATGTTGTTTTCCAAGATTGCTGTGGCAGTTAGTTCTATATCTAGCTTATGGCCACCTTTTCGGTAGAGCTGCGCATCATGATTTGTATATTTTAGATGGCTATTTATTTGACCGAGTAATTGCAGCGTAATAGACTCTTCACCTAGTTTTTCATAGGCTAGATTATCGAGCAACATTGAAATATTTATTTCACTTGACTCATCTGAATCATATTGCGACATATTTTGAGCCGCTCTATTCATAAATGTAATATCACCGTATGGACTTACGCCAAAAATTCCCTCACCCGCATATTCAAGCAGCAAATGTTTATCCTGCTCTGCTTTAACTAACTTCTCTTGTGAAACACGTTTCTCAAACACCCTGCATATTTGATCGCTTAAAACAGTAAATATTTTCTGTAGATGTTCCATATCTGCCTGTTTATCAGTACCAATAAGCTCAATAATATATTCAATTTTATTAGTAACCTTGATTGGCATGCCGATAGCAAAATTAACTTGGAAGTTAGTATAAATTTTATTTTCTGACATTTTGCTAAGAATGGCAGCATCATTCACAAACACTACTTTACGAGACAATAACACCAATCCGCCAATGCCCTCCCCTTTGTATACCAAATAGGAAAAGATTGCTTTATGAATCGATTGCGACAAGGATTTATCTACACAGTAAAATATATTGGTACCGCTTAATGTGGTTGCATCCTCACTACACTTGAGTACTTGCGCAAACGGCAGATCTAAATTATAACAAATTAAATCTAGACATTGCTGAAGTGCAGCCTCATGACTCTCTGATTCTGATAAAATATTTGTAATGTCATAAATGAGCTGTAAATGCTGTGCCTGTCGATTGATTTTATCTTCATATAATTTCTGTTCACTTTTATCGACAATATTACATATCACGCAACGTTGTTGATTTATACTGATTGGTGTAATGGATATTTCTACAGGTGTTTCACCGTTTGATTTGTCCAGTAGTGATAAGTACCTGCCTTTACCCATTTGCCGCGTGTCGTAAATATTAAAATATGATTTTCTATGAGCCTCATGCTCAGAGCGAAAACGCTTCGGTAATAAGCTATCAACATGCAGCGAAGATAGTTCACTTTCTGAATATTTACTTAATCTCACCGACTGGTCGTTTACATAGACAATTTCACCAGCCTCATTGACGATCATCACCGCTTGTGGGGCACTGGAAAGCAATGTCTTTTGTAGCAGCTCAGAGTTCTCCTTATCCTCAACTGCCTTTTGTAGCTGAATATTTTTGATATTGCTAATTTGCAAGTTCCGTGCGAAAAATGACATCAAAACGACTACAACAATACCAAATATCATCAATAAAACAGTCAAGGGATTTGACATAACTTCTATCAGCGCTGCTGATGGACTAATAGCAATTTTCCATTCGATTTGCTTAAATTTAATTACCCCCACACCATAATCTTTGCTTTGGAATGACACTGCGGATTTGGGGTAGGTATACACACGCTTACCATCAAAATCAAAAGCGGCAATGAATTGACCTGCTAGTATTGTATTAAAAACGGAATCAAATAACGAATCAAGATCTATAATAGCAATATTTTTTTTGGCAGCATCCGTATAGCACACAATGTCCTGATTACCATAAACCCTCATGCCACCGACTAATGATTTATTATTTTTGATCGATTTAACACAATGCTCAATCATTTTATTTATTTTATATTTGCTAATATTTGACGATGCTCTGTAGTAAGTATGACTAGTATCAAGCGATGATGTTAAATGAACGGCATATAAACTCTTCATATGTTTAAAATAATATGAAACATCACTGGATACTCTATCTTGCTTTATATCATTCGTATTTTTGGCCCTATAGAATAAACGCTCAATTGCCCCTTCCATATCTTTAATCTTTGCATTTAATGCTTGGCTTGTTGCCTTGACCTCAGTGTTCGAGATACCCTTAACACGCTCTTGTTCGTACGAATTAATTGCCAGCCAAAATAAAACTAGCATCAATATGCCGCAAAATATAATAAATGTAAAAACAAACCAATTTTTATGCTTTGTATGCAATGAATAATGTGAATAGATATATGGACATATAGCTGCCGTTAGTAGCAAGAAGCCTACACAGGTATGGACCGCCATGCGTGTTAACTGACCCCAGCCATAAGCTGAATATATTCCAGTTAAATAACCAAATAGCGCCATAAATGCTAGCACACCCAACAGACCAGTAAAGATTAAACTAAATAGTACAATCCTATTACTGTTAACTATCGCGAGACGTAAAATTAATATAAGCCCAACTAAAGTAAAACACACTGCTGTATTAGGCGCCATTCTTCCCGGATGTGATGTTTTAACTAATAAATAAGCCTTCATAAACAACTCATCAAGACCGATATTAATAGACACTATGTATTGGACAAGTGTGAGAGCGCCCATAAGAACAAGAATAAGTCCGCATATGAATGTTACTTTTTTATGGTTAACATAAGCCAAGCAGCCGATACCACCCACCACAAAACCTAAAGCAGTATTATATTGCATCGGCGCAAAATACGGCAAAACTTGTATCAACGTTGGGATGTGTGAATACCAACCAAATAAAACGACAGCACCCATCAGAATTGCCAAAGCACTAAATAATCGCAAGGATTTTACTTGCCACGTGCTTTTTTTACCCATAAAAATATGCTCCTAGTACTTCATAGCTCTATTCATTCTTCGGTAAAACAACAATCTCAAACCAATAGTCTTTCAAGCGCTGAATGGCCTTAATAAACTCCATTGGATCAACTGGCTTTTGTACATAGCTATTCGCCCCATAGGAGTAGCAATAATCAATATCATCTTCATTATTTGACGTGGTTAGAACAATAACAGGAATTTTACGTAATACATCATCTGCCTTGAGCTGCTTTAACACTTCCCGCCCATCCGTTCCTGGTAGGTTTAAATCCAGCAGTATAACATTCGGGTCGTTAATACCTTTACCTTCATATTCACCACGCTTGAATAAATAATCCAATGCCTCATCACCGGTAATACACCTTTTTACAACATTAGCAATGCCCGCCTTTTTGAAGGCTCTAATTGTCGACTCATAGTCAATATCACTGTCTTCAACAATTAAAATTTCACGATCCGACTGCAACATGTATTACTCCTTAGTAGTATTATCTGGGAACTTAAAGTTAAATATAGACCCTGACTGACCATCTGAGCCCACCCAAAATGTGGCTTGATGCATTTCTGCAATTTTTTTAACAAAGGTTAAACCCGCTCCACTGCCACCTTGATACTTATCGGCAGTATGTAAGCGTTTGAACAATTTGAATATTTCAGTCTTTTGCTGCTCGTCTATGCCAATACCATTATCCTGCACAGATATCACCAAGCCATCATCTTGGTGTTTTGAAAAAATACGGATTTTTTTCTGTTCACTGTTGTTATACTTAACTGCATTGGTTATTAAGTTTTGCATTAACTCAGAAATCAGTGTCTTATCAAACATAAAGTCGGGGATATCTTTATCTATGATCACTTCAGCACTATTTTCTTGCAGGAAGCTTTCAAGCAAATCAACCTTTTCTTTAACTACATCACTAAGCGAATTTAACTGAATATCCAATGCTGTACGAGACACCCGAGAATATCGTAACAAAGTTTCAATTAATCGTGTCATTTTATTACTTAAATCTTCAAGTTTGTGTAGCCGTTTTACAGCATCTTCCTCTAAGCTTTCACCATAATCCTCGAGCAAGAATGATATATAAGAATTAATACCGCGCAAGGGTTCTTTTAAATCATGCGAAACAATATAAGCAAACTCATCGAGGGAATCATTTGTTTTTTGTAAAGATTGTGTCATAGCAATTAATTGATTTTCATCTGCCTTTCTTTCGGATATATCCTTAAATATAACAACTGCACCCTCTGTTTCTTTATTGATAAAAATAGGTGTACTGGTATATTCACAAGCAAAACACGAACCATCTTTACGCCATAGAACTTCATTATCGATTTTCCGTGCCTTACCATCCTTATAAGCAGCATACATGTGACACTTTTCTCTTGGATATTCAGTTCCATCAGGATAGGCATAGTGCGTCAACTTATGCATCACCTGTCCTATTATCTCATCATGAGAAAAGCCTAATAGTTGTAATGCGGCCTTGTTAATAAAGGTGACCTCACCATCTTTATTTAAACCATAAATTCCTTCCCCGGCGGACGATAACAGTAAATCATTATAAGATTTAGACCGTATTAATTGCTCGTTAAGACTTCGTAAACGGAGGTTAGTTTTATTTAATTCATCAATAGATGGAATCTTTAGGATTTTAGGGATGAGTGGCCATATAGCAATAGCCGTGATTAAGGATATCGTTGCTGTAACTGCTTTTACCGTCGCTTGTATGCCGTAGATTGGGATCCAAAATGCGATCATAGCAACCATATGGGTGGCGCCACAAGAAACGATAAAGCCACCAAACAAAGCGAACAGCCATTTAAACTTTAAGTCATTACGTCTTAGTATAATAACAATAATGGCAATGGGGATAACAAAATACGATAGTGTAATTACAGCGTCCGAGATCACCTGCGTCCATAATACCGCTGGCTTCCATGAAAGGCATGATCCATGTGGCATAAAGCCAACTGTGCTAAAAAAATCCTTAATGCTATCCATCATGCGGACTCTATCCTTAATGCTGTATTTTATTTAAAATTACACGTTCGCTTCTCGCGCCATAGATCGAAGATTCAATTTTTGAGTCTTGATTAATATATAATAATGTTGGCCATACCTGTATATCATACGTATTTTTTACCGCATGGCTTGGATCATATAAAATAGGAAAATCGATTTTATAGTGATATGCAGCTTTCTTACCACTATAAACTGCCATGATACATTGCACATTAGGCAGTTTTTTTTGCTGTATTTTATTCATTGTTGCAATCATGGCTTTGCAAGCATGGCAATTACTCGTGATAAATAAAATCAAAGACTTTTTAGTGCAATTACCTGCTTTATATGAGAGCTTCGTCATCCATTGGCTATTTTTGGTTATTACGCTAGGCGCACTCGCTTTATCACAACCATTAATGCAAACTAATATAAACAATATCAAGCAGCTCAACACAAATTTAAGCTTAATCATGTTGCGCATCCCACTCGGTCAAAAAAGTTGCCACTTGATCGATTTTCATTGGTTTCGCAAACAAATACCCTTGGCCATATTGCGCACCAAATCGAATTAATTGTTCATTTTGCTCCTTTGTTTCTATGCCTTCAGAAATATTTGTTAGTGATAAGGATTGAGAGAGAGTAATTACAGACTTAACAATATTGTACATCGCTTTATCGGAATCAATATTTTGCGTAAATGATTTATCTATTTTTAAACAAGACACAGGCAAGCGACTTAGCAGCGTTAATGATGAAATGCCAGTGCCAAAGTCGTCAATGTATATTTTAATGCTTGCGGCAGTTAATTGATTCAATTGATCAATGATATGATCCAAATCTTTAATAATTGCTCTTTCAGTCAACTCAAATGCAAGATTCTCAACCTTAAAGTCTGTTGACTTAACAAGCGCCAATATGTCTCTAGCATCATGAGCGTCGAGCAATTGATTGCTCGATAAATTAATTGATAATTTAATATCTCGCCAATTCTCTTTTATAACAGCACTGAATTCCTGTAGAGAATTTTGGATCACCCAATTCCCTATCGTAATGATAAGGTCTGAATTCTCCGCAATTTCGATAAACTCATCGGGTGGAATAAATCCATATTTAGCATTCTGCCACCTAAGAAGCACCTCAAATGATACAACCTTTTCGGTTTTTAAATCAATAACCGGTTGATAGACTAAAAACAATTCATTATTTTTTATTGCACTTTCTAATTCGAAACTAATATTAATTAATTGCTTAGCTTTAAAGTCTAAATCCTCTGAATAAAAACTGAAACGTGCTTTACCATTTTCTTTTGCGCGGTGCATCGCAATATCAACATTTTTCATCAATGTAAACACATCTTCACCCGCATATGGTGAGGATGCAATACCAATGCTGGCAGACATTTTCACTTTTTGATCGTTAACGCACATATCATTTTCTAAAAAATCAAATATTTTTTGGCAGAACATCACTGCATCTTTTGGCTCGCCACTTTCATCCAGCAATATGGCAAACTCATCACCGGAATAGCGCGAAAGCACGTAATCTTCATTACAATTATCTTTGAGAAATTGACTGAGAAGAACAATGACCTCATCACCCTTTCGATGACTGTAGATATTATTAATACTCTGGAAGTTATCAAGATTTATTAGAATAATAATCACTTCTTGATTATTATCCCTTACATTTTCTAGCATATGCAAAACAGAATTTTCGAAATAACTGCGGCTAAACAACCCTGTTAACTGATCATGAACAGACAAATAATCAGCTTTTATTCTATTTTCTACCAGTTCAGTCTTTAACTTTATTTTTTCTGATGCACTGAGCATGATGCGACTGATGGTTTCAGTAGTGACATCCGCTTTAACAATATAATCATTAGCGCCGATTTTCATGGCTTCGACCGCCACCTTCTCATTACCTTGACCGGTAATCATGATTAACTCAGGCTTTATCGGCTGCTCAATCTCTAAAATGCTGCTCATGAGCGACAAACCAGATAAATCTGGCAGCATATAATCGATAAATATAACGTGAAATTGTTTTGAACTTATTTTAACCAGCGCATCAGCGCCTGTACTGGCGCCTTCAATACATACATCGATATGCTGTGCTTTTTTTAAGCATCTCTCAATTACTTCTTGATCGATTTCATTGTCATCTACAATTAAAACATTCATCGCTAGACCTGCAGATACTAAAACTGGTTACTTATCAGTATGGCACAGTAATTCTAATATAACCAACCACATAGAACACATTGCAATATCTGGAATCCACTCAAAGAAAGCATCATTGCGCAGCAATATAGCCGAGGTTAGCATAAGAAAAAATAGGATGAAAAAATCATTTACCCACACCAGCTGTATCATCATTATTTCCATTGATAACGATGTGGCTACCCACATGCATTAATTTTTCATTTAGCGCTTTCAAACTTAAAATTAGCTCTGCAATACGTTTTATTTTTCGCCTTATATCTTCACTCTCATCGGTTATTGTATTAATCATAGGCTGCAATGCATAATCAATTTGTATTACACATCTAAATAATTGCTGAGCATGTAATAATGATACTTCTTCTAATAGTTTGATATGGTCTCCGCTTACTGTTTTTAAATTTTGTATATATTGCACTTCAGTTGACATCTTATTAACAAGATCAATCGCTTCAACTACTCCGGCATGCAAGCATCTCACCATAGTATAATTATCACTTAATGCGGTAGTTTTTTGTAATAGTATTTCAGCATAGCCCAACAAGCCCGCCAGTTGATTATTAACGTCATGACCAATCGTACGGATATAGCTGGCTAATTTATATATTTTACCAGGCAAGCTAGCACCATGAACATCACTATCGCCATTATGCTTTTCAATCAGTGCTTGTGTTTCATCGTAACAGACAGGTTTTGAGTAATAATATCCTTGCACATATTTGCAGCCCCACTGTTGCAGTAATTCAACCTGCTCCTCACGCTCAACGCCTTCAGCAATAGCGATGATACCTAGCTGCTTAGTCAACTCAAGTACAGCTCTAATTATTTGCATTGCACTGGTATCAACTAGCATTTTCTGGATAAATGCACGATCTATTTTAATACTATCAAAATGCATATCCCTTAATCTTGCTAAAGAGGAATAACCAGTACCGAAATCATCAATGGAAATGTGGTAACCCAGCTCACGTAGCTCTTCTATGGCCTTATGTATGACTTGGTGGTTTTCCATTACAGCAGTCTCTGTCAATTCAGTCTGAATATCAGCAGCATTTAGGCCATATCCTTTAATCGTCTCGTGCAAGCGATGAACAAAGCCTTCACTTAGCAAGTCCAATACAGAAAAATTAATCGCTATGGGTAGCTTTGAAACCATTTGTTTTTGCAGTTTAACAATATCCTTACACACTAACGTTAGAATATGCTCAGTTAACTGCAGTATTTTTCCAGAGTTTTCAGCTATCGGGATAAATTCATCAGGCGCTACACGCTCATCAAGATCCGCGCTGTCCCAACGCACCAAGGCTTCGAAATAAGCTATTTCGTTGGTTTCGATATTAACGATCGGCTGATACATTAAAAATAATTCATCACGCTCAATCGCGTTTAGTAGTGCCACTTCGATATCATGTTGACGCTTTTGCAACGCACCAATATCTAAGGCATACAAAGTATATTGATTACGTCCATTTTGCTTTGATTGGTATAAAGCGAGATCCGCATGTTTCATAATATGATTAAAAGTCATTGCTTCATCAGGTACGTATTGCGCAACACCAATACTAACTGTTACATTTAATGAGCGCCCCATAAATGCATAAGGTCGTCGCAATTCTTCCAATAATCTCAAGGCTAACAAACCTGCATTACTTAGCATTTTTGGATCTGTTAAAATAATTGCAAATTCATCACCGCCTAATCTTGCATAAATATCCATGCCACGCAGTGTTTGCTTCATTCGCATAGCCACTTCTTTTAACAGTTGATCACCGACATCGTGTCCATGGGTATCATTAATTGTTTTAAAGTGATCAATATCAATGATAGAAAGATAAAATGGTTCTTTAACACGCTCTGCGCGGTTAATTTGTCGCTGCAATGATTCTTCAAAATATTTACGATTTGGGATTGAGGTAAGGTAATCGTAATGAGCCGCTTTTTTAAGTCGCGCAATTAAATCTTCATTTTCTTTCAGTGCACTGGACTCTGAAATTTGCATAAATCCACTGTCCGTGCTTGGCGCATAAACTTCAGATATGTTACCTGTAATAATATCATTGAAGTACTGCTTATACTTTTGTTCTGATTTGCACAAAATCTCCCAACCTTGATGCTGGTTAAATAATAACTGTATTAATGCAGTGAAATTAAAATCATCTAGTGCGGAACGCCGTATACATGCTGACAAACCTAATCCGTACAACACCGATGTAAGTTTCTCATCCACGTCATCAACAACTAAAACTATGGCTAAATGAGGTTCACTACTCAAGCAATCCTGCAACCACAGCATCTCATTATCATCCAATGTCGCACTGGAATAAATGAGACATGTCGCATTAGATAATATAGTGTTATCTTTGTTTTTTAAGGCAGAGATATCACTGAGGCGAGATATCGACATCTTTTGCATAATAGAAGTCACAACTTCATTGGATAACGCTTTCTTCTCCACCAATACGACGTCTAACGAATCATCTTGACTCCGCTGCGTAAGGGTTTTGCCTTTGTTTAATGCTTGACTGATACCATCAACCTTAAAGATGAATACGACATCGCTTTTTATATCCATTTCAATGAATTTAAACGTAGCCTGCACTGCCCAAATTTGATGACTATCTCCATCAATTAAATCCACATGTAATTTACTAAGGACCTCTTCATTATTTAAATGCAATAATTCAGGCAAATCTTCAACTATATTCACACCTAAGGCATTAGAGATAACCGTAAGAAAGCTGCCTACTACAATATTACCTGTTTCTTTAAGCGCCGATTGCTTTAAACGATCTACTTGCTCAATATTTTTAATATCGTTAACCAATTTGTTCGCAAGCCGATCGGCATCATTTTTATCCAATACCAGCAACGAATGTCCGCCCACGTCTCCTTGAATTTTTAAACTGATACACGTTTTATCAGATCCATTATCTGCCATTATTTCTTCGAGTGTACGCGTATTTATGACAGCATCTATTTCAACAATAACAATTTGCTTGGTTAAGATAGATAACGCTTTGGAAGCATGCTTCGCTGCACGATGCGTAAGCACCATAAATGTGTTGTAGTCAACATCATGAATCACTTATCTATTCCTGTCATATCCGCTTTATCAAGTGCGTCATCTATCACCTGCATATCTGACAATCCAAAGGCTAAAATCACGTATCCTGAGATATCAGTTTTTTCGAACTCGAATCGCACCTCAACTAACAATGCTTCTTCACTGTTATCAATAGTTTGCAATTCCAATTGGTTTAATACGGTAGATAAAGTATCAAAAATGAAAACAGGCAAATGCTCTACCACATGGATATTTAAACGATTGGCTAACACCGTTAAAAAACTACCACAAACAATATTGCCCACCTCTTTCAAAGCCGACACTTCCATCGCATCAAATCCATGTTTCGACGAACACGCTTCCTGCGTTAACAGTGACGCCAACTTCATTGATATATCTTTGGGAAACATTAATAAAGTGGAACCTTTAATATCGCCACGAATCGGCAGTGAAATTGCTGTAACATAGGCATCACTAGCCATATCTGAGAATTGATACGCCAAGGTTTTAACATGTATATTAATGATATTGATACGAGACACAACACCCGTCATTTTCGATAAAGAGGATGCGGAACAAGATGCTGCCTCATCAGCCAATTGTGTAAACTTCTTCATATCCATTACATCAATCCTCACTCACTATTAAACTTCGTATTTATAATGCAGCCCCTACTGAAGGAGTTACCCCAAGGTTGGCCACATCGAGTATTAGCACCACTTCACCGTTACCAATGACAGTTGAGCCTGAGAAAAAGTTATTTTTGCGAATCAAACTATTCATAGGTTTAATAACCACATCTTGCATAATACCAAATTCATCCACCGCTATACCGATCTGTCTTTCCTGATGGTGCACTACAACCACAGGTGTTTTTTTGTGTGTTTTTTCAGTACAGCCAAATAAACGATTCAATCGCACTAAAGGCACTTCTTGCTCATCAATAATGATTGCCTCATTTTGCATTAATGGCTTAATGCGTGATGATTCGACTTTTAATAGGCGAGATATTTGGTCGATAGGAATTGCATATTGCACACCATCACAGCGAATGAATAACACACGAATAATCGCTAAAGTAAGCGGTAACTCTAGTTCAAATGTGCATCCTTTTCCAGGCATTGATTTCACAGATACCTTACCACCTAAGGATTCAACCTTTTGCTTAACAATACTTAAACCAAAGCCACGGCCTGAAATTTCACTGACTTTGTCGCTGGTGCTTAATCCTGAAAAAATAGTATTCATGATCTGTTCTGGTTGTGCACTTTGCTCAATTAAGCCCGCTAGCAGTGCTTTTTTTCTAATTTTATTTATTGGTAACCCCATGCCATCGTCACTGATATTTATTATCACTTTATTACGATACCTATGTGCACCAATCGCAATAGTTGCCATATCAAATTTTTTCATCTCTTTTCGTTCAGCCTTAGTCTCAATGCCATGATCAATAGCATTGCGTAGCAGGTGTACCAGGCATTCGCCAAGCTCATCAATTATCGCGCGATCTAACTCAATTGAAGCTCCCTGAACTTGAACATCTATCTTTTTATCTTGATGCTTTGCTAAATCTCGCACCATGCGTGGAAAGCGGTTAAATATATACTCTAGCGGCACTAATCTTGCTTGTACCACAAGGTACTGCAGCTCATTAACTAAATGACCCAAATTTTCTAATGACGCATGCAAGTCATGATTTTTTACAAACGATTGATTTGAATCAATTTCCATTTTATTAATCAGAAGCTCTTCAGATAAATTCATTAATCGATCAAGGCGCTCAGTTTTAACATTGATAGATCGCACCTTTTCGATTTTATGTGCAGGACTCATGGTAACACTATTTGATTCTTGAGATGCTTCCAGCGGCTGTTTGTCTATTATAGCCTGAATGTCTTGCATGATTGTACTAGTACTAATTTCCGCTTTGTTATTCTCAACACAGCTAACATTTTTTTCAACGGCATCCACAGCTTTAAATAGCACATCGATACAAAGCGATGAGTCGAGCTTGTTTTTTCTCACTAAATCTAACAGGCTTTCCAAATGGTGACACAGCGCTTGGGTTTGTCCAAGTTTCATTGCTGCTGACATGCTCTTAAGGGTGTGTGCATGGCGAAACAATGCTTCTATAGCCCCTTCATCACCAGGGATTTTTTCGAGTATCAACAAATTTTCATTCAAACCTGCTATATGATCTTTAGACTCGCGAATATAATCATCGCGGTATTGGTCTAATTTATCCGGCATAACTCACTCCAACTTCCCCACATACTGTTGTACTTTCTCAATCACTTCCTCTGCTTCAAAAGGCTTTGTAATGTAATCACTCGCACCTGCAGATTTACATTCATTAATGATTTGATCTTGGCCAACCGCTGTTATCATTATCACCAATGCTTCAGCGTTACGTTCATGGATATTCTGTAAAACATTAATACCTTCTAACGTACCATCTGGCATAATGATATCCAGCAATACCAGATCAGGCTGTTCACGTGAATATTGCATAATACCATCGGCACCGCAGTCCGCTTCAACAATATCGTAGTTCTTGCTCAGGATATCCTTGAGCATATTGCGGATGAACAATGAGTCATCGACAATTAATATTTTTTTTGGCATGAATCCACTCCCTACTGTGTTGACGTATTATTTGTATCTTTTTTAAAACCAGACAATTCATTAAGTGAATCTTCTGACAGTATTGCCATCAAATCGAGTACCATAATTAATCGGTCTTCATTTTCCGCATATACACCGCTAATATACTCACGATTAATCTGATGGATTAAATCTGGTGCAGGCTTAATACTTGATTCTGGCACACGGATAATTTGTGATACCTCATCTACTAACAAACCATAAGTTTCATTATCTTGACGTATCACAATAATATGCTTTGATGTCGAATTGTTTTGCTGATTAATTGAAAAATAACGCGCAAGATCTATCACTAACGCCATATCACCATGAAAGCTCGCTAGACCAGCAATGTATTCCGGGCAATCAGGAACGGCTGTTATTTGCTTATAACGAATAACCTCGCGTACTTGACTTATTGGCGCACCAAACTCCTGCTCACCTAAATGCACAATAACCAATTGAATGGTATTTTCATCAATGATGGTGACCTTGTCGCTACCCTGCTTCTGCGATTGATCATTTTCCATAATGCCCCCGATCAATTTTTAGCTGATCCGGCTTCTTTAAGGATTTAGGCTGCGACCCTAAAATCTCTGTTGCCAATGATGCATTTTGTTCAGCAATACCGGCAATAGCTTCCATTGCTTTCGCAATTTGCTGTGTGCCAGTTGACTGCTCCTGCACACCGGTGGCTACTTCTTGAATTTTTTGTGATACTGCTTGAATCGCTTCCACGGTGATCTTCACTTTTGAACCTACATTTTGTATAACATTACGAATCTCAACCGCTGATTGCCGCGAGTCTTCAGATAGTTTTCGCACTTCATCTGCCACCACCGCAAACCCTCGCCCTGCATCACCAGCTCTCGCCGCCTCAATCGCAGCATTCAACGCTAATAAATTCGTTTGATCTGAAATACTTGTTATCGCTTCTACAATATCTCCAATTTTCTCTGTTGTTTGACCGGCTTCTTCCGCACTGGTCGCCGTTGTCGCTGCTGTTTCTGATGCTTCTTGTGCAGCCTTCGACATTTCTTGGAACGCTTGCACCATATCTGTAACTGACGACGACACATCTTCAGAACCTTTCGACTGCTCTGTCGCACCAGTCGCCAACTGACCGGCAAGATGCTCCAATCGCTCAGTGGCGCGTTTAGCCACAGTCACATCACGAGCTGCGGCGAATACACCCAGCACATCACCTTTGTCATTTTTATACACCGATGCGTTATACAATACATCAATTAAGCTGCTGTCACGATGACGAATGGTGAGCGCGTAATCCGTAACAGACCCTTCTTTAAATACACGCTGGTAACCTTCTCGCGCTTTTGAGGGGTCTGTAAAATAATTCGAGAAATCAGTACCAATTAAGTTATCTCGCAACACCCCGGTCACTTTGACTGTGGCATCGTTAACATCAGTAATAATACCTTCAGGAGAGATAGTCACTAACGGGTCTAATGATGCTTCAATCAAAGATCGCGCATATTGCGATGCTTGCTTTTGTTCAGTAATATCGCGCGCTGCCGCGAACACACCTAACACCTTGCCTTGTGCATCTTTATACACCGATGCATTATAAAACACGTCAGTCAACCGACCGTCTTTGCGCTTGATGGTTAATGGATAATCGGTAACAAAACCTCTGTCGAACACTTGCTGATAACCTTCACGTGCTTTTTCAGGCTGTGTAAAATAATCTGAGAAATCTGCATCAATCAGTTCATCACGCATTGAGCCCGTCACCTCTATGGTGGCTTGATTTACATCTGTAATTTTACCTTCAGGTGAGATTGTCACTAGCGGATCGAGCGAAGCTTCAATCAATGATCTGGCATATTCAGAAGCCTGTTTTGATGTTGTCACATCACGCGCTGCCGCAAACACCCCCAACACATTGCCCTTGTCATCAAGATAAACGGATGCATTATACAACACATCAGTTAGCCTACCTTCTGTACTCTTAATTGTTAGTGCATAATCGGTAACAGATCCTTCTTTAAATGCTTGTTGGTAACCTGCTCGTGCTTTATCTGGTTCAGTGAAGTAGGTTGAAAAGTCTGTACCAATTAAGTTATCACGCTCAACACCGGTAACTCGCATAGTCGCTTCATTAACATCCGTAATCTTACCATCAGTAGAGATCGTTACCAGTGGATCTAGCGAGGCTTCAATCAATGATCGTGCATATTGCGATGCTTGTTTTTGTTCAGTAATATCACGTGCAGCTGCAAACACACCTAGTACTTTACCGCGTGCATCCTTATAAACTGATGCGTTATATAACACATCGGTGAGCTTGCCATCTTTACCTTTAATTGTCAGTGGGTAGTCTGTGACAAAACCATTATCAAACACTTGTTGATAACCAGCTCGTGCCTGATCGGGCTCCGTAAAGTAATTCGAGAAATCCGTACCAATTAATTCATCACGCGTAGATCCTGTCACTTCCATAGTGGCTTGGTTAACATCGGTAATCTTACCATCAGGGCTAATGGTCACTAACGGATCCACAGATGCTTCAATCAATGAACGAGCGTACTGTGATGCCTGCTTCTGCTCAGTAATGTCACGTGCCGCCGCAAAGACACCTATCACATTACCTTCCTCGTCTTTATACACTGAGGCGTTATACAACACATCCGTTAGCTTGCCATCTTTGCCCTTAATTGTTAAGGGATAATCCGTCACAAAGCCATTATCAAAAACCTGTTGATAGCCTTCGCGTGCTTCGTCCGGAACAGTAAAATAATTCGAGAAATCTGTACCAATAAGTTCATCACGATCATAACCTGTCACTTTAATCGTTGCTTCATTAACATCCGTAATCTTACCTTCAGCACTAATAGTCACTAACGGATCCAAAGAAGCTTCAACCAATGAACGTGCATATTGCGAGGCTTGCTTTTGATCTGTAATATCGCGTGCCGCAGCAAACACTCCCAACACCTTGCCTTGTTCATCTTTATACACCGACGCGTTATACAACACATCAGTTAACTTTCCATCTTTACTTTTAATCGTTAACGGATAGTCACGCACTAAACCGTCTTTTAACACTAACCTGTAACCTTCATTAGCCTTATCAGGCTCTGTAAAATAATCTGAAAAATTCGTACCAATCAATTGATTACGCTTCACACCAGTGACATTAATCGTTGCTTCATTAACATCTGTAATTTTACCTTCGCCACTAATCGTTACCAACGGATCCAATGATGCTTCTAACAAAGACCGCGCATATCGTGCCGATTGTTTTTGCCCAGTAATATTTCGATCGATTGCTGATAAACCAATCACCTTTCCTGCATCATCACGCACAGGTGATATAGTTACTGAGACGTCAATAAAACTGCCATCTTTACAGATACGCTTCGTTTCATAACGCTCAATTTCATTACCGGCCTTAACATTATCTAACAGATCTTTAAGTTCGCCTCTGCGATCATCTGGAATAATTAAGCTCATCGTTTGACCAATAACTTCTCTTTCGCTATAGCCAAACATTCGTTCAGCTGCCGCGTTCCAACTAATAATCCGTCCCTCAAGTGACTCACCAATAATCGCATCCTCTGAGGACTGAATAATCATCGCTAGAAAGCGGTTTGATTCATCCTGTAATAGCTTTTCTTCCTTAGTTAACGTCCTTGCCTGATCCTTAAGTAATTGCTCATGCAAGCTAAATGCGTCATCTTTATGATTATTGCCGTTTTTAGTGCGCTTTTTGGGCTTAGTCATTACCACCCTCCTTAGCACCACAAAGTGTGTTGTCTACATCTACATGCGGCATGCGGACTACCCCTGTACTAATATGTTTACCTGCCACTAGACCATAGTAGCTAATGACGCTTTATTCCATGATATTAGGCTGTTTAAGAACGATTATCAGACAGTATTTCACCGGCTAAATCTGTATTTTGCTCCGCAATGTCCGCAATAGCTCGCATAGACACCACTATTTGCTGAGTATCAATAGATTGCTGCTGAATACCCGTCGCCACATCGGTAATATTATGAGAAACCAACTGAATAGCATCTACTGTAGCCCGAATATCTTTACTTATATTTTGTACGACGGTGTTAATTTCTGCTGCAAATTGCTTAGAGTCTTCAGATAGCTTCCTCACTTCATCAGCCACCACTGCAAATCCTCGACCTGCATCACCGGCTCGTGCCGCCTCAATCGCCGCATTAAGCGCTAATAAATTAGTTTGATCTGAAATCCGTGTAATTGACTCAACCACCGACTCAATGTGCTCAGTTGTTTGCCCAGCAATCTTAGCGCTTTCCACTGTCGCCGTTGCCTTTTCCGCAGCAATTTTAGCAATATCTGACATTTGCTGTAGCGCAATAGCCATCTTGCCAATGGCATCTGATACCTGATCTGAGCCCTTTGATTGACCTGTCGCACCGGTCGCTAATTGTTGCGCCAAGGATTCTAAGCGCACCGTTGCTCGTTTCGCATCAGTCACATCTCGAGCTGCTGCAAATACACCTAACACGTCGCCTTGGTTATTGCGATAAACTGAAGCATTGTATAACACATCCGTCAACGTCCCATTGTAGTGCCTAATCGTCAACGCATAGTCTGTCACTTGGCCCAACTCAAGCACTTGCTGATAACCCCTACGTGCATGCTCAGGGTCGGTGAAATAGTCTGAAAAATCTGTGCCAATAATATCAGCGCGATCTAAGCCTGTCACCTTCATGGTAGCTTGATTCACGTCAGTAATAATACCCTTAGGGCTAATAGTCACTAACGGATCCAATGAGGCTTCAATAAGCGCACGGCTTTGTTTTTCAACCAGGCTATTACTGACCTGGGTATAGGATGCAGATACTATCGCAATATCAAAAGTAAATAGCTTATTAAGCGCGCTAATAAGAAATGCGGCGCCTTTAACATCCGCATGCGTTTGTGAGATTTTATCAATCCACCAATCCGCCGCAAAACTCATGCCAGCTACATATGAGCTGATGGGTAGACGAATATTGGCATGTAAATCGCCCACTAAAAGGCGAGATTTGATATAAGCCTGATTAAGCTCACACCGAAATAACTGCTCCCAATAAGCCACTTGGCGGCGCTTTACTTGCTCAACTAAGGCCTCATTAACAAATAACGCCTTAAATTCCGGAACATTTGGCAGCCAGCGATAGAAATCATTGATAAAATCTCGAATATAACTAACACCTTCAACAGAAAACGCTTGAATAACACGTATCTCATTGTCCGTTATACGGTACAAAGCCAACGATTTTTTCACATCGGTAAAGCCGAGGACTTCATTAGCTACCAGCATTTTATCTCCAACGATTAGCAATAGCGGTGCACACAAGCCGTGAGTAATAGAATAGCAGCAAATCAGCAAGATAGGGATGGGAATCCCATGAATTGGTTCTGTCACGTCTCAGTACGTTAAACAGCATTAACACTCATAGGTCTGCGATGGTTATATTATATAGAGCCACCCACCACCCGGATGTGATCATGAAATGTACTAGCTGTGATTCAAGTAATGTACTAAAGCGTAAAGCAGTAACAAAACAGGGTTTAGCTCAGTACCAATGTCGATGCTGCGGTCAATATTTCAATGAGCGCAGCTCAACAGCTTACAACCATACTCAGTATCCAACTGACATTATTACCATGATTGTGCTCTTTTACTACCGATACAAGCTGAGCTTAGTTGATATCACCGAAATCATGGCTCTCAGAAATATATATTTGAGCCACGAAACTGTGCGGCGTTGGGTGCAGCGTTTTGGAAATAATCTTGCTTTAAGGTGTCGCGCTAATCGCGGCAAAATTGGTAGCAAGTGGCACATGGATGTTACTTATTTGGTGATCAAAGGCCACTGGTACTATCTATATAGAGCGATAGATAAAGCTGGTAATTTAGTTGATGTTTATCTTAGTGAAACACGGAATAAAAAAGCAGCCACACGATTTTTTAAGCAATGTTTGCAAACCACTGGCGTCACGCCCACCCAAATAACAACTGACAAAGAGATCGGATTTTCTGATGCTATAAAAACGGCCTATGGAGCATCAACTATTCATCGTGATGTTAAATACTTAAACAACCGCATTGAGCAAAATCATCGAGGCATTAAGTCCTGGTATCGACCTATGAAGGGATTTAAATCACCGTGGTCAGCAATGATCTTGTGCTATGCATTCGAAGAGATTCGACAATTTTTCCGCAGTCAAAAACCGTTATCGAAGCACCGAAGCTTTATTGCGTCTAAATTCCGAAAATTTGAAAGGTTTGCTATTTGCCATGCATGAAGTAGCTAGTGAGTAAGCAGTTTTAAATTAGAGCGTATTGAGTCGTGACGGAACCCTATAAACCGCCTCACACCGCCACGAACCGTATCAAATATATCTAAACACGGTAC
>JARGPC010000018.1 GCA_029212885.1 Coxiellaceae bacterium | reverse complement strand
CGGTCCAGCTAGAACCTGAATCTGTAGAGTATTGCCATGTACCATTACTGCTATCAATCGTGTGCACCGCGATACCACTTGAAGCGCCGCTATCAACATCGGCGATACTCGCAAGGTCTGATACATCATTACCTGTATTATTAGTTTGATCTTCAGTGATGCCAGTAAAGTTACTGCTACTTGAAATCGTTGGTGCATCATTTACCGCCGATACCGTAATCGATGAACTATCGGTACCGCTGCTAAACGCTGTGCTGCCACCACGCGTACTAGCATCGGCATAACCACCAGCGCTTCCGCTGGATTGATCCCAGCCATAAAAGTCGATATCAGCAGAATCTGAATTTAGACCATCAGGCACAAAGCGTATTTTATCCGTTGATGCTAATAACAAAGCATTACTGGCACTAACTTGTCCCACCGCGGTCCAGCTAGATCCACTGTCAGTGGAATATTGCCATGTACCATTACTGCTATCGATGGTGTGCACCGCGATACCTGAGGCAGCGCCGCTATCAACATCTGCGATACTGGCAAGGTCTGATACATCATTACCGACATTATTGGTTTGATCTTCAGTGATGCCAGTAAAGTTACTGCTACTTGAAATCGTTGGTGCATCATTTACCGCTGTCACAGTAATGCTTGATGTGTCGCTACCTGAACTAAACGCTGTACTACCACCACGCGTACTGGCATCTACTGTCGTACCCGCTGCACCACTGGTTTGATCCCACCCGTAGAATTGCACATTCCCCGAGTCCGAATTGTCACCATCTGGAACAAAACGCAGTCTATCTGTTGACGCTAATAACAGAGCATTGCTAGTACTGACGCCCGGTACTACATTCCACGAACTACCGCTATCTATTGAGTATTGCCATGTACCATTACCACTAACAATCGTGTGCACCGCGATACCAGATGAAGCACCACTATCAACATCACTGACTAAAACGATATCGGATACTTGATTACCAACATTACTGGTCTGAGCTTCTGTGATACTGGTAAAGTTAGTTGAAGTACTAATGGTTGGAGCATCATTTACTTCTGCAACAATAACCGCTGCGCGAATTGAAACCAGCAAACCTGATTCTACTATGGATTCATGGATAGGCTCCACCTCAACAGTAACGACGGGCTCAGCAACTATCTCATTCACAGGCTCACTTACAAACTCTACCGATTCAGCCACCTCTGCCGGTGTCAATAAATCCGCTAAAGGCAGTGCTTCGGAAGCTAAGGAAATAGTTTCATTAGGTGTATTAACAACCGCTTCTTTCATAAAGTCTGTTGTTTCAACCATTCCTGAGTTAAAAACAGCTTGGGCTTTTGCTGTGAAATTTGCAGACTCAATGGCAAGCTGCTCTGTTGATTTACTAAATGCTGATGTTTGATAGGTAGCGCTCATTGCAAATAATGATGAATTGAATGCTGCAGCAAGTCCGCCTTTTGAACCAAGGCTTAATGTGCTGCCACGCAAGTTTTGACCGAAAGCAGCATTCATGGTATCTGTCACAGTTGCAATAGTTAGGCCTCGAACCCCAATGTAGAACGAGTCCGGAACAGCACTTTTAAATACCTCTGTATTTACCGCAATTGCAGGTTGACCTGGCTCATAGACTTGCTTAGCAACAACACTCGTTGCACTTTGTTTTGAAAATTCTGGGGCTGCTTCAATTGCAATCGTATTCTCATCATGAAAACCCATGATGGCACGACTCACAGGACTTGTGATGTCATTTGCACTACCCATTGAATTTGCGCCAATACCCATATCTAAATTACCATACTCGTTTAATACACTATTTATATATATTTCTTTGACGATGTAATTATAGTATGAATACGGCAATCTATTCTTAAGATCAAATGGTTAGAGGGATTTCTATAATAAAACCTTAACGTTCTCGCAATGCTTTCTTAGACCCACGCTGCAACGGCTTTAATATATAATTTAAAATGGTTTTTTTGCCAGTTAAAATATCTACCTCAGCAGTCATACCAGTAATAATCGGCAATGGCTTCTCTTTAGTACCAAGATGGTCTTTATCCGTTTCCAATCTGATCATATAGTATGTTTGATTGTCTTCTGGGTCAGTGATTGTATCAGCACTTATATGTTTAACAATACCATGTAATCCGCCATAGGTAATAAAATCATAAGCGGTTAAGCTAATCGTTGCTTTCTGGCCGGGATGAATAAAAGCTATATCTCTGGGATTTATTTTAGCTTCAACCAGTAAGGTATCATCAGAGGGTACAATTTCCATGATCTTTTCACCTGGCCTCACAATACCACCAATCGTATTGATATAAATCACATGCACAATACCATTTACCGGTGATTTTAATGCTGTTCTTGATGCTCGATCTCGCAAAGTGATATTGGTTTCTTCTTGTGATGCCAATTCAGCCTTAGTCAGCACCAAATCTCTAATAGCATGACTGCGAAACTCTGATCGTGATTCTTTAACCCTATTTTTTGCTTCTAGTATCGAGGATTCAGTACGATCCACGTTTTGTTCTAGCTCATCTAAATCTCCATTTAACTCGTGCTGCTGACGCTGTAAACGCAAGACCTCTACTCGTGCTGCAGCACCTTGTTCAAACAAGCGTTTCGTCATACCATATTCTTCATCAACAAGTTTTAAGCTCGCTTGTAATTTCCTTTTGCGCGCCCCTAAGCCTTCCAGCTCCTCTACACGCTGCTTGATTTGGTGCTTAAAGGATTGAATACGATTATTTAATAAATGCTGATTCGCGCCATACGCCCTTTTCTCGCTCACTAAAAAGCGCTCAAATTCCTTTGAAAACTGATGCTTTGGATCAAATGCTGTTCCATTAGCCTCGGCTGTTAAACGCGCTACACGTGCTTTCAATGCCGCCGTTTTTAATAAACCATTTTTATAAAGAGACGTATAATTAATATCATCAATAACCGCTAATGTCTGACCTTTGTTAACTTTATCGCCTTCTCGAACCAACATTTTGCTAACAATACCGCCTTCGAGATGCTGAACAACTTGAATCTTACCTGAGGGTATAATTTTACCCTGACCACTCGTGACCACATCAATTTCAGCTAGCGAGGCCCATAAAAGCAATATACAAATAAGCAATAAACAACCAATAAGTAAATAATGACGTGAACGGCCAACATCGCCCGTATGCGATGAAAACCCTTCCATAAATTCATCAGCAAGAGTTCGCTTTTTCCACTTTATTAATTTAGTCCATTTTTTCCACATCATAATTTTTGTCTTTTTTTATCATTATTCAGTATTTTTTTGCACCTTAACAGAACGCTCATGCAAAGCTTTTAACACTTCATCCTTGGGACCATCCGCTGCAACTCTGCCATGATCCATCACAATTAAACGATCAACAATACTTAGCATACTGGCTTTATGGGTTGATATAAGCAAAGTCCTATCACTCATAAAACCTCGAATTTTTTCACAGAACCACTTTTCACTGAGCTCATCCATTGAAGCTGTCGGCTCATCAAACACCAAAATTTGAGGATCTTGCAAAAGCGCCTGAGCAACAATCACGGATTGACGCTGGCCGCCTGAAAGATTTTTACCACGCTCACCCACTTGCATTTCAATACCGTCCGCATGACGATCAATCATTTCTTTAACACCAGCTAACTTAATGGCATGTAATATTTCATCATCACTCGCATTTGGATTACCTAAAACCACATTATCTTTAATAGAGCCACTAAACAGCTCTGGCTCTTGTGTGACATAACCTATTTTTGATCGAACCTCCATGGGATCCAATTGCTGAATATCATTCCCACCCCAATAGACCTTACCTTCATTAGGTTCATAAAAGCCAATCAATGCCTTTAACAAGGAACTTTTCCCTGAGCCTACTCGACCTACAAGGCCAACCTTCTCACCCGGCTTAATTTCTAAATTAACATCAATAAGAGAATCAATTTTAGCGCCTGCATAACGCAACGTTACATGACGGCATTTAATAGTTGTATCAATTTCGTCCGGGTAAAGGAACTTTTTCTCAGTGGGTCTTTCAATCGGCAAGTTCATCATTCTATCTACTGATTGCAGACTCGTTAACGCTTGATAATAACGCATAACATAACCAACCACTTGCGCAATAGGAGCAAGCGCTCGTCCAGCCAAAATGGTACAAGCAATTAATGCACCCATGCTTAATTCATTGTCAGCAATCTTATAGACACCAAAAATAACAATTAATACACTACCTAAAAACTGTGCAAAGGTAGAAAAGTTAATTGCTAAAGAATTTAAAAATTTAACGCGCATATTTAAAAATGAAGCAAATGCAACCATTTGATCCCATTTCCTTTGTGTACTGGCTTCAGCATTTTGAGCTTTGACAGTACTAATTCCAGACATTGTTTCTACCAATGTTTGTTGCTTTGCTCCTGATATTTCGAAATTCTTATTAACGGCATTGACCAGTGGCTTCTGAATCAAATAACTCACTAATAATATTGCGGGCATTAACAGTAGAGGAACTAAAAATAAACTGCCGCCTATCAGGCCAATGAAAAGCACAAATAGCAACGTGAAAGGAAAATCAATTAATATGGTCACTGAAAACGAAGCCATAAATTCACGAAAAGTCTCATAACCTTGTACGGTATTAACAAGATAACCCGTTGAATTGGGTCTATCTTTCATTTTAATACCCAACACATGCTCAAATATTTTTCCAGATAATTTCATATCAACGCCATGAGCTGCACTATCAATAAATCGTGTTCGCAGTGTTTTTAATATAAAATCAAATAACAGAACAAAAACCACACCCAAAGCAAGCACCCAAAGTGTAGCAATTGCTGTATTTGGCACCACTCGATCATAAACATTCATAACAAAGAGCGGCATAGCCAGCACTAATAAATTAATAAAAAAGGTAGCAACTAGCACTTCAGCATATATTGACCACGACCCTTTTAATGCAGGCCATAACCAACGAATATCAAAGAAATTTATTTTACTCGGCCCTTCTGATGATTCAGTAAATATTTTTGGCCTGATAAGAATAATATGTTTTCCATAATTTTTTTTAATTAAGCTTAGCGGTACTACTTCCTCTTCTTGATCCCTTATAAGTACCGCACCATTCTCTTTAATTTTTGATAGCAACACATACTCATCCTGCTCTTTAAGAAAAATGATGCAGGGTAGTAAATTCACATTAATATCTTCAAATTTTAACGGCACAATCTTAGTCATAAAATCTGCGCGCTGTGCAGCTTTTTCAAATAAATCAGGTGGTAGAATGTCATCTTTTAATGGCAAACCAGACGTCAATGCTGATTTAGTTTTTCGCCGTTCATAAAAAAAAGTAAGATCGATAAGGCAATCAAGTAATGGAGAACTTTTCAGGTCATGAACACTCTCGTTGTTTGGAGCATTATCACTCATTAAGCTTACCCCGTTTAATGTAAAATCAAATGGTTACAGAAATAGTTTAGGCTCTTGATGTTGAAAATACAAAGTTTTAACACTCTGTTTTGCAATGAAAACTCTTTCAGAGGAAACAACTGCTAAGGAACCAAACTAACACGACGGTTATTGATCATTTATTGTACTATATTAACCCCATACTTAAGTTAACTGAGGGTTACACACATGACAAGTAAAACAAATGGTATCAAAAAAACAGAATTGCTGATCGATGGCATGGGAGCAGCCTCTTTTCTCGGCGGGTTAATTCGCGCTGACT
>JARGPC010000003.1 GCA_029212885.1 Coxiellaceae bacterium | reverse complement strand
CGATGTGCCTGAATTTTAAGATCTGCAGGTTGGCGAAACGTTAGGAAACAAAGCCATGTAAAGTCACGACTTCATTGAAGACCAATATTGGCCGTGCAGACCAGCAGTTTCTTAATTCTAGCATTGACCGGCTTAATACTTTATAATCCGTCTTCTTTCGTCGGGGCGTGGCGCAGCCTGGTAGCGCACTTGCATGGGGTGCAAGGGGTCGCAGGTTCAAATCCTGCCGTCCCGACCAAATTTCCCCTTAAAAACCACATGCGTAGAGCGTCTTGATTAAGTCTGAAATAATGCTACATTTAAAGTGTCGTAAAGCAATAGGAAATACGGATGGATGAGGCTCTACTGGATATATTAGCTTGCCCCTTATGTAAGGGAAAACTAGTATATGACAAACCTGCACAAACTTTGATCTGCCGATTTGATAGCCTGGCATATCCTGTGCGGCAAGGGATTCCAGTAATGCTAGTTGATGAAGCGACAGCATTAAATGAAGAGGAGTCTTAATCATGACCTTTAGTGTAATCATTCCAGTCAGATATAATTCAGGACGTTTCCCAGGTAAAGCATTAGAAGATATTCACGGTCAACCCATGATTCAACATGTCTATACCCGCGCGATTGAAAGCGGTGCAGATACTGTGGTGATTGCTACCGATGATGAGCGTATTAAAAAAGTGGCCGAAGGTTTTAATGCGCAAGTGTGTATGACATCGGCTGATCACGAAACTGGTACTCAGCGCTTATCCGAAGCAGTTGTTGCACTGGAGTGGGATGACGATGATATCGTTGTTCACCTGCAAGGTGACGAGCCAATGATTTGTCCTAAGCTGATTGCGCAGGTAGCGCACGATTTAGAAGAGCATGATAACGTTAAGGTTACGACGCTGTGTCGCCCCATTGATAATATGCTAGAGATCTTTGATCCTAACACCGTTAAAGTGGTGATCAATCATCGTGGTTATGCGCAGTATTTTTCACGTGCGCCGATTCCATGGGTGCAAGGTGAATTTGATTTTGATCACATAGAAGATAAAAAAGTATCTGGCCACCATTTTGCACATATCGGTTTGTATGCCTACCGTACCGGTTTTCTACAGAAATATCTCGAATGGGAAGGTTGTCCTGAAGAGCCACTCGAGCAACTCGAACAACTACGCGTATTGTGGTATGGCGGCAAAGTGCATGTCGCTGTAACTAATGAATCTGTGTCTGTTGGTGTTGATACGCCAGCGGATCTGGAGCGCGTACGTCAGCTCATGAAGAAGTCCGCTTAAAATTTCTACTATATCGGACAAATTCAAACGATTCTCTGTGCTCCGTTGCTCATTTACCACAACGTAAACTCCGCTACGGTGCTCGATAATCGTTTGAATTTGTCGCGATCTAGCGAAATTTTAAATCATATCGGGCTATTTTAAATCAATCTCTGTGCTCCGTTGCTCATTTACCACAGCCTTTGTCATCCCGGACCCCGATCCGGGATCCATGACATATATTAATCTATTTTATCGACCAATTTGTAATTACAGCAATCCCATAATGCGAATAGTTATCATCTACTATTGTAAATGAGAATGACTTGCATTAGTATTGCGAGCCATTCAAATGTATATGGATACACCCACAAAATGGAGCAATAAATGGGCCTTACAAGCAACAACTCAAATTTTAGTCATTACAATTTAAGATCATTAAATCCAAGTCGCGTCTTAGGGGGTATGGCACTGCTGTTTGCCATGCTGCCTAAAGCATATGCAGCTGGAGATTCTGACACACTAATTACAACCGATGAAACCTCAATTGTTACACGAGAGCTTTTTGAGTTGGGGATCGTGGTGTCGACATTTGTTTTAGCAATCAACCGATTAGAGCAGCAAAGCCGGGCACAAACACAGCAAGATACACAGCGTGAGCTGCAGCTTAGTGCTGAAAAAGCAAACCGATTTAGAGGGATGGTAGCAGCCAGTGTGGTCGCAGGCATTATCTCTGCAGGCTTATTATGTGGACCACTAGTTTATGCCTATCATGAGCATGGCAAAGAAGAGATCGGTGATACAGGTGTTAAAGTAATTGAGGGGATAACGAAATTTGCGATTGGAGTCTTGGTGCATAATTTTGGTATTGAGATTCTAAAATTATTAAGCCCGGTTCGGTCGAGTGATAAAGCTGAAGGAGCGATTATAAAAGCAGCATCAGCCCACTCTCGCCTTTCTGAAGCTTGGGCGGTTGGCAAGTATCCCTTTATGACTGCTTTAGGGGAAGTGTCCGAAGCGGTTTTAGTGCTGGGATTAAATAATAAGAATCCAAAATCATTAGCATTGTCTATTCCTGTTGGTGTTGCAATTAGCTCGTTAGTAGTTACAGCACTGCATTATTCAAGCCGATTATTGTCACGTGATAAGTTTAGAAAAACTGCTGCAGTTTTATTGGCTGCTATTTCATCCGGTATGATTAACTATGCAACGCATGAATTCCAAGAGCTAAAAGTATTTGGTCCATACGGGGATGATGCTAATGTGCCTTGGTATAACAAAAAACTTTGGGAAACTGACCTTAGTCATAAGACAAATGAATTTGGTAAATTTTTACGAACATTCGTTGGTTATGACAGCAAGCCAACCGCGTTGTCTGAAGCTGCTCGTTTCTTGGCTTTAGGTTTATTTGCAGTCGCTGCTTATAAATTTTTATGTACTGAAAAAGTTCAAGTTGCGATGGCCGGAGACAACCCGCAGGTTGATACAAAACAAAAGCTAGGATTTTGGCTTGATGCTAACGGCATATCCCCCCAACAAGCGAAGCAACGCTTGGATCAGCAGGCAGCGAGTCCAGGAGCATCCGCTGCATTACATGACGTACCTGGTGGCGCAATAGCAATGGAAGAAGGAAAAAGTAGTCGTCACGATGAAGAAGGCCCATCGGTGAGTTCGATGCGACGGTAATGGGTTGCACTGCTGCCACCCAGTTTAGGCTGGGTGGCAAGAGTATCAAAAAGTGTGTTTAGTCATCAGCTTTTTGATTTTCAGTCGTTACCTTGGCACCACTGGCATCTATGATCTTACGACCTGCTGGTGGCTTCGGCTTCGGAGTTGTATCAACTGCGGCTTCAGGCTTTTTAGTTTGTGGGGAGATGCGACGACCAGCTGTCATTTGACGTTGCTCAACCTTTTGCTTAACCGCTGGTTTAGCTTTGGTTTTAGCAGCAGGTTTTTTGTCTGACAAGTTGTTTTCATTGGCTAAGTCATTAATCTCAGGTGAAGCAGCAGTTGTTGGCTTGCGTGTCTCTTTAGCCTTAGGTGCATCTTGTTTGTTGCCATCTTTTGGCGGTACCGTATTTACTGGGGCTTTGTTGCCATCAACATCTTGCTTTTCTTTCGATTTATCATGTGATGGGCGACGGCGTTGTTGGTTGCGATTGCCTGAGCCTTGTTTGTTGGATTGGCCGCCACGAGTGCCTCGACGCGAGCGTTGTTGTTGTGTGTTGCTGCTTTGTTCGTCTTGTTTGCGATCTTCATCACTGCGCGAACGATTTCCGCCGCTGCGGCGACGATCATCGTTTTGATTATCTGTGCGATTGTCGTTACGGTTCTCGTTACGGTTCTCGTTACGGTTTGATGGGCGACGGTTTTGATTGTTGCCACTACGGTTGCGCTGTTGGCCACTACGGTTACGCTGTTGGCCACTGCGGTTACGGTTATTATGCTGTCTCTTTTTGGGTTCTTCCTGTTTGGGTGCTTCTTCAACAGGGCTGGAAGAGAACATTTTTTTCAATAAGCGACGAATAACGCCTTCACCACTGGCGGCAGTTTCTGGTTGTTTTTTCTCTTCATCTAGGAACTGTTTGATCAGAGGTTCTTCATTGCTTATATTAACTGCTGCAGCTTTTTGCTGGGTTTCGGTTTTATTACCGCGAAGCAGTTTGTAGCTAGGTACGCTCTGCTCGCCTTGATTGCCGCTGCGCAAATGGCGAATATTATAGTGAGGTGTTTGTAAGTGCTGGTTAGGCACGATAGTCACTTTAACGCCATGTTTTTCGATCTCAGTTATCTTGTCGCGTTGCTCATTGATGATGAAGGTAGCTACATCAACTGGCAGTTGCACTTGGAAGATCGCTTTATCAGTTTTAGTGGCTTGCTCTTGGATTAAGTGAATAATCGAGATAGCTAATGACTCAACGCTGCGAATCGCACCAGTACCGCTGCAGCGAGGGCAGGGTATACGTGTTGACTTGTGAACAGCAGAGCGTAGGCGTTGACGAGACATTTCCAGTAAGCCGAAGCGTGAGATACGCCCGATTTGAATGCGAGCACGATCAGGGTGTAATGCAGTGCGTAGCACATTTTCAACTTCGCGTTGATTGCGGTTCTGCATCATATCAATAAAATCGATAACAATAAGGCCGCCAATATCACGCAAGCGTAATTGACGCGCGATTTCTTCTGCCGCTTCAACGTTAGTGTTTAGTGCGGTTTCTTCAATTGATTTCCCTTTAGTGGCACGCGCCGAGTTAATATCGATTGCGACTAATGCTTCGGTTTGGTCAATAACTACTGAACCGCCGGATGGTAAGCGTACTTCACGTTGATAGGCAGTCTCAATTTGCTGCTCAATCTGGAAGCGGCTATACAGTGGGATGCTGTCTTCGTATAACTTAATGCGCTCAGCAAAGTCTGGGCGAATTTGTTTAATATAGTTGTACGCACGTGTGTGTGCTTCTTTTTCATCAATCACTACTTCACCAATATCTTGACGTAAGTAGTCGCGCAATGTGCGGATAACAACATCGCTTTCTTGGTGTATTAGGTAGGGGGCAGGTTTCTGCATGCCGGCAGCTTGCTTGATGGCGTCAAAGTATTTTAATAAGACATCTAAATCCCACTGCAACTCTTCGGTGCTTTTGCTTACACCAGCTGTACGGATAATAACGCCCATGCCATCAGGGAGTGTTAACTTGCTAAGTGTATCGCGTAATTGATCACGTTCTTCGCCTTCAATGCGGCGTGAGATGCCGCCGGCGCGTGGGTTATTTGGCATTAACACCAAATATGATCCTGCTAAGCTTAGGAAGGTGGTAAGCGCTGCACCTTTAGTGCCGCGTTCTTCTTTATCTACCTGGACAACAACTTGTTGACCTAGTTTTAATACCTTATTGATATCGACAGGCTCATCGCCAGATGGCTGACTGGAGAAGTATTCTGGTGAGATTTCTTTTAGTGGTAAGAAACCGTGGCGTTCACTGCCGTAGTTAACAAATACAGCGGCGAGGCTAGGCTCGATGCTGGTAATTTTACCGAGGTAAATATTTGCTTTTTTTTGTTCCACTCCGGGACGTTCTACGTCGAGGTCGACAAGGAGTGCGTTGTTAGTAAGTGCAACACGCAACTCATCATCTTGAGTTGCATTGATTAGCATTCTCTTCATTTTAAAACCCTTTTACTGGCGCTCTACCACATTTTAAGCATTTGTTGGCTTTGTGGGTTCGCCGGAAACCTATTTAATAACTTCGGTGTCCGATTTCTCGCTGTGGCGCTAATGACAGTGGGAGCGCTCGTTATTTAATTCATGGCTGTTTAACGGTCAGCCGCTTATTTTTTATTACTACCTGGCAGTTTTAAGTGCTTAGTCCCTGATTACAGATTGAACTTATAGGGCGGTCTGGTAGACTGTTCAGGCTACTGCCTGACTGTATCGCAATATAACAGGCTTTAGACACCGCAGCAATAGACCCACGGTATGAATGTGTCACAACCCAAAGCAAGTAAGCAAACTATTGATGATGATGACGATGGTCAGCGTATCGATAACTATCTGATTAAGCATATGAAAGGCTTGCCAAAGAGCAGGATATATCGTGCCTTACGCTCGGGAGAGGTACGGGTTAATGGCGGCCGCATCAAGCCAGACTACCGTTTGTCGGCAGGAGAGGAGGTGCGTATACCTCCGTTGCGTGTATCTGCACCGAAGCAGCGGAAGGCTCCAGATGAGCAGTTAACTGAGTCCCTAGAGTCGCGTATTTTATTTGAAAACGATCAAATGTTGGTGATTGATAAACCTGCAGGCATGCCGGTGCATGGTGGCACTAAAGTGAACAGTGGGGTGATTGAATGGCTACGTCTGTTGAGGCCGAAAGCCAAGCGTTTAGAATTGGTGCATCGTTTGGATCGGGATACGTCGGGGTGTGTGCTGGTGGCTAAGAATAGAACGACCTTGGTGGAATTGCAGCGCCAATTTGCCGAGCGTGAGGTGGATAAAATTTATCATGCGGTTGTGTTGGGTCAATATAAAGGTGGTAAGCGCTTGGTTGATGCGCGATTATTGCGCCAGCAAACTAAAGAGGGTGCACGCAAGGTGGTTATCAGCCCGGAAGGAAAGACCGCTTATACGGAGTTGAAGCCGGTGCGCGTTGGTCAGCGGTTTAGTTTAATAGAGGCGCGGCTTCTGACAGGGCGCATGCATCAAATTCGAGTGCATTGTGCTTCTGAGGGGCTACCTATAATAGGTGACCCGCGATATGGTGACTGGGATTCTAATCGATCGCTTGCTAAGCGGGGGGTGAAGCGCATGCTATTGCATGCTAGTCGCATCAGCATAGCCCTAAATGGTAAAAGTATGACTTTTGAAGCGACGTTACCGACTGATTTTGAAGCTATTTTTAGCTATGATGATCAATCACTTAGTGATTGACAGCTACTAACGTTACGGCTATTATTCCCGCCTTATGAAAAAAACTATTGACCCATTACGTTTAGCCAGTCGTGGCGAATCTTTGCAAGGCGAGGTTGCGATGTCAAATCTGGCTCGTGTCTCAAATGTACTTCAAGATGAGCCGTCAGGTCAGGTGAGCTACTGCCTTGATTTTAGTCAAGATGATCAGGGGCGAGCCATGGTCAATGGTCGCATTCAGGCCAGTGTTGTGTTAGAGTGCCAACGATGTGGCCAGGCGGTAGAGATTGCTTTAGATCTCAACCCGCATTTGATGGTGGCGCATAGTGATCAGCAGGCTAAGCAGGTTCCAAAGGAATTTGAACCACTGTTAGTGGGAGGAGAGCCTGTGATCCTTAATGAAGTGCTTGAGGAAGAGTTACTGTTGGCATTGCCAATGGTGCCAAGGCATGAAGAAGGGCAGTGTCCGGTAGATTTGCCGGGTTACTTAAATTAGATGTCATCCCGGATTTGATCCGGGGTTAAGTGTCATCCCGGACTTGATCCGGGAACCAGAATTATAAATACAGAGGTAAAGTAAATGGCAGTTCAACAAAATCGTAAAACCCGTTCAAAGCGTGGTATGCGTCGTTCGCACGATAGTTTAAATGCAGCATGTTTAAGTGAAGATGCGACTACCGGTGAAAAACACCTGCGTCATCACGTGAGCCCAGATGGTTACTACCGTGGCCGTCAAGTGGTAAGTGTTGATGTCACAGAGGATGATGAAGAGTAATACCATTGGAGACGAAGGTAGTTGCGATTGACGCAATGGGTGGTGACCATGGATTGGCGACTACAGTTCCGGCGACATGCCAGATACTGGAGAAGTGCCCTGATCTTGAATGTATCTTGGTTGGTGATGAGCATCGAATTAAGCGTCGCTTAGCTAAGCGTAAATTCAAGCATATGGACCGTGTTCGTGTTCAAGCCGCGAGTGAGGTGGTGGATATGGACGAATCACCGGCATTAGCGCTACGCAGTAAAAAAGATTCCTCGATGCGCGTTGCTGTTGATCTGGTGAAATCAGGCCAAGCGCAAGCGTGTGTCTCTGCCGGTAATACCGGTGCCTTAATGGCCACGGCCAAATTTGTTTTAAAAACCTTGCCGGGTGTCTCGCGCCCAGCGATTATGGCAAGGCTTCCTACTGTAGCTGATCATGATGTACGCGTATTAGACTTAGGTGCCAATATTGACGCCACTGCTGAGCAGTTGGTGCAATATGCCATTATGGGTTCTTTAGTCACACGTGCGGTGGATGGTGTGGAAGCGCCAACTGTTGGTTTGCTTAATGTCGGTGAGGAAGACATTAAGGGTAACGATCAAGTTAAAGCGACAGCGGAATTGTTGCGCAATGTGCCACATATTAATTATGTTGGTTATGTGGAAGGCAACGATATTTTTAGCGGTAAAGTTGAAGTCGTAGTCTGTGATGGTTTTGTTGGTAATATTGCACTTAAAGCGGGTGAGGGTATTGCTAAGATGATTGCGCATTATGCTAAAGAAGAATTTTCACGTAATTTGTTTACTCGAGCCGCCGCCGCATTGGTTTATCCCATACTAAAACGTTTGGCGCATCGCATTGATCCGCGTGAACGTAACGGTGCCTCATTGTTGGGGTTAAATGGTGTAGTGATTAAGAGTCATGGCAGTGCTGATGTTTATTCATTTGTTAATGCATTACAAGAAGCGCGACTGCAGGTAGTGAAGCAATTACCGACATTGATTGGAGATGAGGTTAGCCAAATCTTACAAGGGTCTCAACAATGAGTTATTCACGTATTGCAGGGACTGGTAGTTATTTACCAAAAAAATTAGTTACCAATGAAGATATTTCCAAGAAAGTTGAAACATCTGACGAATGGATTATGCAGCGTGTTGGTATAAAGCAGCGTTATATTATGGACGAAGATGAGACCATTACTTCGATGGCTCATGCAGCAGCTGAGGCGGCTATTGAAGCGGCAGGTATTAAAGCGACTGATTTAGATATGATTGTTGTTGGTAATGCGACACCTGAGTATTACTTCCCCAGTGTGGCTTGTTTTGTGCAAAAAGCTTTAGAAATTCCAGGTATTCCGGCATTTGATGTGTCGGCGGCTTGTGCTGGTTTTATATTTGGCATCAGTGTTGCTGATCAATATATAAAGTCGGGCATGGCGCGTCGCATTTTGGTGATTGGTGTTGAGGGTTTGAGTCGTGTAGTTGACTGGTCAGACCGATCAACTTGTGTATTGTTTGGTGATGGTGCATCTGCCGTGGTATTGGAAGCATCTAATGAGCCGGGTATTTTGTCGACGCATATTCATGCAGATGGTACCTATGCCGATTTACTGTCTGCAAAAACCAATATGCGTGACCGTCAAGAGGATACTCGTATTCATATGGACGGCAGTTCAGTGTTTAAAGTTGCTGTACGCAAACTCGGTGAGAGTGTTGATGAAGCATTAGCAGATAACGATATGTTACACGAACATATTGACTGGTTAATTCCGCATCAAGCGAATATGCGCATTATTGCGGCGATGGCAAAACGATTAAATCTTTCCATGGATCAGGTGATACTCACTATTGAGCAACATGGCAATACATCTTCGGCCTCTGTGCCACTAGCATTAGATCATGCAATTCGTGAAGGCAAAGTGCAGCGCGGGCAAGTTTTATTACTTGAAGCGTTTGGTGCTGGATTTGCATGGGGATCTGCATTAGTTAAATATTAGGGAGGAGCTTAATGAAGCTTGATAAACTAGCAATGGTTTTCCCGGGGCAAGGTTCACAAAGCGTTGGTATGATGCTTGAATTGGCGCCTCAATTTCCGGTAGTAGAACAAACCTTTCAAAAAGCATCTGAAGTTTTAGGTTATGATCTATGGCAACTGGTGTCTCAGGGGCCTGCTGAACAATTAAATCAAACCACGTATACGCAACCGGCGATGTTAGCTGCTGATGTGGCGTTTTGGCGTTGTTGGTTGCATCAAGGTGGTGTGCATCCGGAATGGGTGGCGGGCCATAGCTTGGGTGAATATGCGGCCTTAGTAGTAGCCGAGTCGATCATGTTTGAAGATGCGGTGTCGCTAGTGGCTAAGCGTGCTGAGTTAATGCAAGCTTGTGTTCAGCCGGGCGAAGGTGCAATGGCAGCGATAGTTGGTTTGCCAGATGAGCAAGTGAAAGAATTGTGTGAGCAAGATGATGGCGTGGTGACGCCTGCTAATTATAATTCGATTGGCCAAGTGGTTATTGCTGGTGAAGCTGAGGCTGTTGAGCGAGTGGTTGAAGCAGCGCGCGAGGCAAAAGCGCGTATGGCTAAAGTTATTCCGGTTAGTGTACCCTCGCACTGTGCGCTCATGGAGCCGGCGAATGAAGCATTTATGATGGCATTATCAGCGGTAAAGATTTCGACGCCTAATATGAAAGTCATACAGAATGCGGATGTGTTATATCATAGTGATAGTGAATCCATTCGCCGACTCTTGTTGCAACAATTAACCAGCCCTGTGCGCTGGGTAGAGACTATTCAGTTAATGGTAGCCCATGATGTGGATGCCATTTTTGAATGTGGTCCTGGAAAAGTATTAACTGGTTTGAATAAGCGCATTGATAAATCGCTAATATATAAAGCGATGTTCAGCGAAGGTTTTTTTGAAAGTGAGGTGGTCAAATGTCAGTAGAGAATAAAGTGGCTTTGGTCACGGGTGCGACACGCGGTATTGGTGCGGCAATATTAAAACAATTGGCTGAGCAAGGTTGCACAGTGATTGGTACCGCCACTTCAGAGTCGGGTGCGCAATTAATATCGGATGCGATTAAAGGCATGCGTGCTAATGGTGCTGGCATGGTATTAAATGTTTGTGATCAAGCCAGTATTGACCAGGTGGAAAAGCAAATCACCGAACAATTTGGTCGTGTTGAAGTGCTGGTGAATAATGCTGCGGTAACGCGTGATAATATTATGTTGCGTATGAAGCCAGAACAGTGGCAAGAAGTGATCGAGACCAATTTAACTTCGGTGTTTAATGTTAGTCGTAAATTTATGAAGGGCATGGTGAAGGCGCGCGCGGGTCGGATTATTAATATCACCTCGGTTGTTGGTTCGATGGGTAACTTGGGGCAAGCGAATTACTGTGCGGCAAAAGCGGGTGTGGTTGGTTTCGCAAAATCTTTGAGTATTGAGTTGGCACGTTATGGTATTACGGTGAATAATGTATCACCGGGTTTTGTCGATACCGATATGACGCGTGCATTGCCTGAAAAGCAGCGTGAAGAATTGTTGAAAATGATTCCGTTGAAACGCATGGCGGCTCCGAGTGATATTGCTGATGCGGTTGGTTTTTTGGTTAGTGATAAAGCCAGTTATATTACGGGTGAAACTTTGCATGTCAATGGTGGCATGCACATGGCTTGAATTTAGATCGGTGGTCTCATGCTGGATCTACGTGCTTGTCCTCGCTCTGTACGCATGCCAAATAGATCGAGATACCAATCTTTTGTTTCGTCATCAATAGGTAATGTTTTTAGTTTTTCACGAAGCCTTTCTTGCTCAAAGCTGTTTATTTTGAGATTGAAGGGCGGTCGTCTGTTGTATTGCTTAAACCATCTTATAAAATCTTCATCCGCATGGCGCGTAAATAATGTGTGATCAATTGCCTTTTCCTTTATAAACGTTATTAGTTCGCTCGTTCTTACACTTGTTTCTGAAACTAGCAGCTTAATAAGCTGTGGTTGGTTTGCTAAAACGGCTTGTTGCCAAGGTTTTAAATTGAACGCATTGGTCATATGCAGTGATTCAGGTGCTGCTTTAATGCAGGCGTCAATAATGGCGGTATTGTGTCTATAAGGGTGATGATAGCGACAGGCCAAGGAGAGAGCTGTATCTCCCATAACGGTAGTTTGAAGGTAGGCGCCTGAGTCAAGGGTGGGTGCATTAGTGATGAGCTTAAATAATCTATCGTCATGCGTGCGTGCGGCAAACATCAATAGTGATTCTTTGTTATGTGGTCGCACCAGTGCATTTGGGTTATTGCCCATGGCTTGTAGTGCTCCAGCGTAATGGCCGCTTCTGAGTGCTCTGGTAGTATCGTTTTCTAGTGGTTCGAGAAATGGGCTGCGTGACAGTGGTGAATCTAGCGCATCTAATCTAGCATGTATTTCTGGATGTTCGGCGGTAGTGCCGCAAATATCTAAAAAGCTGTTTAATGAAGCTATATGCGCTGTTGAGGCTGTGTAGAGGAGTTGGTCGCAATGACCATCCTCAATTAATTGTGATTGTAAATGCCAGTAATGCGGTAGAGTGAAAATAATATCGAATAATGAGCACGGTTTTGGTTCGTCGTCATCGAGTATGTTTGTTTCGGATGTGATGGTCGGTTTGAATAAGCTTAAGCCTACATTTGTTAGAGAGATAAAATTGTTTGTATTTGCGCTATAGAGTAACTGTAACATGGTTTCAGAATAGGGTAAGGTGAAATCCTTTGATATATCAAATCCTGTGGCCTTTACTGCATTTAATACACGTTGAAAGTGTTCTGGTGTGTGTGGCAGAGCATAGAATAAAGTAAGACTTAAATCGGCATCTCTATCATCGGTGTCGTGTTCGCTGGAGTGTTCAAGTTGAGTCAGGCGTTCATGCAGTACTTGGTCAAAAACGCTGATGTCGATGTCTCCACTACCAGTAAATATAGATAGTAATGATTGCAGATCTGTTATATCCCTAGCTGAAGGGTAGGCTTGGTTAAATTGCAGTTGCATCGACTCTTTGACGAGCGTTTGCATAAGGTTTTCTGATTGTAGTATGGCGGTTAGCAGTATATCTCGGTTGTGGTGATGGTGATCGTCTAGATTTTTGAGTGCTTTAATGAGTGAGTGTGTGTAGAGTGGGTTCTTTTTCATTTCGCCGATAATGGTATTGCACTCTAATTCAGAGAGGGCGGTGGGCGATTGAAGGTAGGTCAGTGATTTCGCTGTATCCATAGCGGCTTTTTTTTCTTTTTCCTTTTGGTAATCTAGGGTGTAAAGGTGAAGAGTTTGCTGATTTTCAGACGTGCTAAGGCCTAAAAACATTTGTTGTTGATGGGGTAGAAATGCGGAAAATTTATTTAAGTCTCTTGTTAAGCTATCGTTCGACCAATTCAGCCATGATTGGTTGGTGTTGTGACCACATATAAGTTGATACAGTTTTTCATTAGTCGCAAGAGTGGTTGTAGGGGTGTGAGTGCTTAGCTTTGTTTTATTTGCGGCATCTTGTACGGCTTGCTTGATATCAAATGCAGGTTCACAGCTTAATTCAAATAGGTAGGGTTTTGGTGGGGTGAGTAACACTACTGGGTATTCGCTACAGGTTTCTAGTAGTGTTATCGAAGTGTGGTTGGTTGTGGGTCGCAAATGGGTCGATAGTTGATTTATTATGTAGGCGGCACTGTGTCGGTAGCTAGCAGTAATCGTGTTTGCAGGGCATGTTAAGCATTGTTCAAGCAGTGAAATTAAAATTTCTGATTGCTCTGCTGTGGCGGATTTTAGATCGTCATCGTTGAGCAGGCTGGTTAAGCTTATAATAAGGTCGAGATTAGTCATCCTTTCTTTTATGTGTCTGAATGGTGATAAGCCAGAGGAGTATTTTTTAATAATGTCAATTTTATTGTCTAGATCTAATGCGCGCCATTTTGCTTGGTCATCATGCATATGTTCTATGGTATAGGGCATAAATGATTGCCGGCTAGCGTTGTAAAAAATAATAGGTATCGGATGTGCGGGGTTGTCAGGCTGTGTGAATAATTGCCTTTGCATGAGGTGATGTTGCCATACTTGGATCACCAGTCGTATTGGTAGATCGTTGTCTATAGGGTCACCCTTTAATTTAATGCACCATGCTGCATTGTGTAATTTGGTGCGTAGTAGTGATTCCGAATAGCTTACGACAGCGTCGTTTCCAGTCTCATTGACATGTTTTATTAATTCTTCATCTGAAGTGTAGTTAGTTCCTAATGGTGATCTGTCTATTGACTTGTCTGTTGTTCCTGCATCGTGTGTAGTTTGGTGAGTAGCTGGTAAATAGTCTTGTTTGTTGGATATTGGCAAGATAACTGATGCGGCTATGACTGATGGTTCTTTGTCAGGCAGGGTTTGGAAGAGATTAAAGCCAGACCGGTTGAATCGAGTTGCTTTTTCTATGCTATACGATGCTTTTTTGGAAAAGGTTGCTGTGTTGACTTCGATCTCTGAGCGCATTTCTGTTGGTGGTCTAAAGAGCCTTAAGTCGCATCGTTTACCAAAGCGTAATTTATAGGTTCGAGTATCACCAGGGCCTCTGATTGCGCCACTGTATATGCATGCTGCAAATTCAGTTTCTTTGTTTCCTTCTCTTATCATCCAGTCAATGTTTGAGTATTCATCCATTCTGACGGATTTATTCCAAAATAATTCGTCACCATTTAGCCGGGTAATCATCATATCGGTGTAGGTTGAGTACTCCTCTGGGTAGGGTATGCTGTTTAGGTCAGCTTGCCACTGCAATGGGGTGTTGGTGAAATAACTACGTATATAACAGCTACCAGGTTCGGCAAAAATAAAGTCTAAAGCCTGTTGAGCATGAGCGTGTTTTTGCATGATGTCTTTGTGCCGACGGCCATTTCTTTGTTGATAGTCATCACCTGTTTTGCGTAATATTTCTCGGTATTCAAGTATGATGGCGTTTAGTTTGTTGTAACAACCTGTTTCAAATTGGTATATGTCTGAGGTCTGCTCGTAGAGAGCGCTTCTGAATAATTGTGTTTTTATGCTGTCAATGGTTGAGATAATATCTAGCATGTCAGGGTTTAGTGTGTCGCAACGACCTATTTCAAAACGATCAGCATCAGCAATTACATGATCGAATGCGGTTTGCGGTGTTTTATCTACTGCATGCCATTGTATGCCGTCAGTGTCGGTGGTGAAGGTAAGGCTGCAGTTGGTATATTCTTTTTCCCAGTATTCACTCAGTCCGTTGCTAGTGCACCATGCAGCAGAAATAGCGGAAGGTTCAGGGCGTGTCATACCTCTTCTATCACAAGCATGCATCACCATTGCTATTTTACAAGCGCGCGGGTCGATATCTTTATTGGCGATTGCCTCGGCGCAGCGTTTGGCCAATATTTCAGAAGCGTCATTTTTTATCATGGCGTCATAACAAGCTTGCGCGCTATCAAGCTCGTAGTAATCGATGCCGTCACTGGTGGCGTCCAGCCGACCATAGTCATGGAACAGTGCCGCGGCTTGGCACAGGTCAAGACCTAATTCGGTTAGTTGATGTTGTTCATTTAGAATGCCTAGTGTGATATCGGTTACTTCAGAAGGTGTGGCTGGTGCGGGTGTTACGAAGCTTGGTATGCTGTTGATGATGTCGGTGTGTAGTCGTGCTAGCACAGCAGCCATGCGACGGGTACGTGCAATATGTAAAAAACCATGCACAGATAGGTCGCTGTCGTCATATCGTGGTTTTATTTGGTCTTCAATTGTATCTGAAATCGGATATTCAATGCCGTATCTTTTTCTCATGATAGTTCGCTAAACATAAGTTAATAACATATAAGTGAATTATATACTAAATTACTAGAATGTTCAATATGAACACATTAATCATTACTGAGTACTTAAGGTTACAAAAATGAAAACAAATTAACTTATTGATTTTAATGGAGTAGGTTCTAGCCTCTTATGCATTGTTGATTGTCATATACCTGTTTAAATTGCTTAAAGCTCTTATTGAATAATATGTGTTGTGTTGCATCCAGTGCTGAATTATTCCGATAAATCACTTTAACCTGGTAATGTTTTTTATCTCTTTTATATAAACGAAAGCTAAGATCAGCAGCGTAATCTGGATTGCCGAATAGGGGTGGTTTTTTGAATTGATCAAAATTCTGTGTCATTAAATAATTTAATACGGTTAAAATTGTGCTGTCATGCCCTGAATATAATTTGTATTTTAGCGGATTCTTATGATCGATTTTCATTTGCATGTTGTGGATCACATCATTGATCAGCAGGCAGCCACTTTGCAGGCCGAGTTTTTTGTATGCTGGCAGTGCTTCAATAAATCCTTTCTGTTCACTGGGCAAGAAAGTATGCTGCAGCAGCCAATTGTTGGTTTTAACAATGCGCTGCATTAGTGTGTGAGTGATATGCAGGATTTTTGTTGTTGAGCAATGTTCACTGGCATGGCTGCAATAATTATTTAATGGTGCAATACTGCTGG
This sequence comes from Coxiellaceae bacterium, assembly GCA_029212885.1. GTDB lineage: Bacteria > Pseudomonadota > Gammaproteobacteria > Coxiellales > Coxiellaceae > JARGNX01. Next base: position 199,926 of record JARGPC010000003.1, on the reverse strand, counting down.
CGATGTAGTTGATGCTTTTAAAGCAATGTAAATAATTCTGCTTGCCGCTGCGTGGGCATAAGCGCTTTATTAAATGTTGTTGATAAAGCTTTTTATAAAACGGATAGCCCCAGTTGGAATGTTGCCAATGGTATTTCCAGCCGGGTGCATTTGACGCTAAATTTTTAAGATTTTTACTCGGTGCTATTAATCGATCGATGGCCTTAGGTTCGCTGTGTATATTGTATTGTAGTGATGCTGGGTACATTTGGCTAGCAACCGCTAGCGCACTCATAATGGTTCGATTAACACCATCGGTGCGTATGCATATTTGTTTCGCATCATACTGCTTGGGCAGTAATGATTTGTAAGTTAATTTGAAAAATTGGCCATTGGTTTTTTCTTCAAAAAAACCATATTTGGTTAATTGTGCTGGTGGGATATTAGCAGTTGACCATAACACTGGATAATGAATACCTTGCATTGGGTGAATGACAGTACGTGCACCATGGCGAATCAGGTCGGATGCAAATATTAACTGTGCTTGATGGGCATAGCAGGTGGTGAAGGTCATTGCTAATACGGTTGTAATAAGGCGAAATTTCATCTTATACCACCTTACCTGCGGCAAATCCCGATGCCCAAGCCCATTGGAAGTTATACCCACCGAGCCAACCAGAAACGTCTAATACTTCACCAATAAAATACAGCCCTGGTGCATTATTGGCTTCAAAGGTTTTCGACGACACGGCATCGCAATCGACACCGCCTAAAGTTACTTCGGCGGTGCGATAGCCTTCGGTGCCATTGGGTTTGATCTGCCATTGTTGAAATGAATCGGCAATGCTTTGCAGTTGTTTGTGTGAAAAGCTGTGCAACGCTGTGTTTGCTGGGTCTTCATCTAGCCACACTGCGACAAGACTTTTAGGTAAGCATTGATGCAGGCAGTTCTTGAGTAACAGTTTAGGTTGTTGGCTTTGTGCTGATTTCAGTTGTTCAAATAAGTTGGTATCTGGTATTAACTGAATAGTCAAAATATCACCCGGCTGCCAATAGGATGAAATTTGTAACATCGCAGGACCACTTAAGCCGCGATGGGTAAATAACATCTGTTCCCGAAAACTTTGGTCATTGCAGCTGGCTATACAGTCGACAGACACACCTGACAATGCCTCAAACCTTTGTTTATCGTGATCATGTAAGGTGAAGGGCACTAGGCCTGCACGGGTAGGCCACACCTTGATGTCAAATTGTTCGGCGACTTTATAGCCAAACGGGCTTGAGCCTAAGGTGGGGATGGATAAACCGCCGCTGGCAATCACCAGTGATTCACAGCTGTAGTTTCCATGAGAAGTTTCGAGTGTAAAGCTATTGTCTTTCTTTTGCGTGATTTTCGTTACGTTGGTTTTTAATTGAATGCTAGCGGATACCTTTTCACAGGCAGCTAATAACATATTTAATATATCTTTGGATTTGTTGTCGCAAAACAATTGCCCCAGTGTTTTTTCATGAAAGGGGATATTGGTGTTTTTGACCCAATCAATAAAATGCCACGGTGTGTAGCGGCTTAACGCGGATTTACAAAAATGTGGGTTGTGCGAGATAAAGTTCTCGTGGCTGACATCCATATTGGTAAAATTGCAGCGACCACCGCCTGACATCAGAATTTTCTTGCCGGGCTTATTGGCACTATCAAGCACCAGCACTTGCCTGCCGCGTTTGCCTGCTTCAATGGCGCACATTAAGCCGGCGGCGCCTGCTCCAATAATGATTACGTCGTAGTTATTCATTCAAACACCTTCCAAACCTGAGTGCACGCAGAGCGTGCAACTTTATTGTTCGCGGCATTATATCAGCCTATTATATGGGCGTCGCCCCTACTGGCTAACGTCTTGTCATCATCTAAGCTTCTGTCGTGAGATTGCTTCGCTACTGCGTGGCTCGCAATGACGGTCTAGTTAATCCCGGCCTCGGTACTGTCATCCCGGACCCCGAGCCGGGATCCATTTTGTTAACTCTTAAGCATTATCCTATCTAATTGATTAATATTGATATTATTGGTTACTACAGAAGTCCTGCACAGTCTTATCCACAGAAAATGTGAATAACCTGATGTAACGGTTGGTTCGATTCACTAAAAAGGAGGTCAAGCACTTGCACAATCGCATATAAGTATGGCCTCGCTTGAGTCAACAGTTTCCGATGAGGGTCGGATGGTATCACCGGTGCAACGCAATCAAATGCGAGCGAAACAGTCTGCCAATACAGCTGAAGCCAAGCATGATGATGCTTCGAGTGGGCGAACATCATCATGATGGTCTTTTTATGAGCTAATACAAGTTGCTTCTGTCTCCGTCGTCAAATTAACAGCATGTTGCCATAAATCGAGCGCTTTCATATTTAATAGACTGTCTTGCCAAGTCATTGCTGGGTAGCAAGCTTCACGATCACCATTGATAACATGCCGATGAACTGTATTAATTTGATCAACATAAAAATTCTGTGCAGAATTCATCACGATGACACGAGGCTCAGCATTATCGTATAACTGAATCGTAATGGCGTCATCACAGTCGGGTGACCATAGATTAGAAATGTCCAAAAAACCTTTTTCGCCAAACACTCTAAACTGCCAATACATGCCAAAGTGGCTGCTAGTGGTTACCGTTGCTGAGCAAGCATCGGGAAATTGAATGACGGCATGGGCACGATCAACCATTTGATAGGCTGAATCAATATTCGTCAGTCCCTGTATTGATTGTGGTTCACCAAACACAATGCGCAGCAGTGATATGGGATAACAGCCGAGGTCTAAAATACTATTTCCTGTTTCGCGATTCACTAAATGCAAAATATCAGCAGAAAAATGTGCCGTTGCGGTCATCAATTGACCGATAGGCTCTTCAGTCAATAGTGACTTAAGTGAAGACATGATCGGGTGGCAGCGCATCATTTGTGCTTCCATGCAAAACACATTCGATGCGTTTAATACGGCAAGCACTTGCTCAGCTTCAGTAGCATTCAAGGTAAATGGCTTTTCACATAAAATATGTTTGTCGGCTTTTGCACAGCGAATAACCCACTCGGCATGCAAGTGGGCTGGTAAGCCAATATATACCACATCAATATCTGGGTTTGACAGCACGTCGTCATAATCGGCATAGGCGTGTGGTATTGCTAAACCTTGCGCAAATGTTTGCGCCTTTTGTTCGCTACGCCCAGCAACGGCAAGCACTTCACCACCAGCTGAAGCCTGAATGGCTTTCACCATTGTCTCTGATATAAAGCTGGTGCCTAATATTCCCCATTGTAATTTTTTTGGCATGCACTGTGTCTCCTTGTTCCCGTTTGTTGCCATTGTGTGCATGGTAATCTGCTAATGGCTAGGGTTCAATCATTAAAGTGCAGAGGCGTTATCAATATTGCTAATGCATGGTTCGCAGGTTGGTATCTGTTTGGCTTGGTGTTGCTTGAAGTTGTTAAATACTACTCAGTTAGGTAACTCATTGTTAATATGAATAAATTCTACTTATTACATAACTCCTGCACAGTTTTATCCACAGATAATGTGGGTAACTGCTTTGTTGTATAGCCAGCGCCGGTACAAAGTCATATAATGTCCGGCTTAATGAATTGATTGGAAAGACACCATGACGGCAGAGACCACTAGCCCAACAGCGCATTTTATTGAAAAGATTATCAGCGAAGATTTAGCGCAGGGTAAACATGCAGCAGTATTAACCCGTTTTCCGCCGGAGCCGAATGGTTATCTGCATGTGGGGCATGTTAAATCGATTTGTTTGAATTTTGGCATCGCCAAAGACTTTAAGGGCGCGTGTAACTTGCGTTTTGATGACACCAATCCTGAAAAAGAAGAGCAAAAGTATGTTGATGCCATGCAGGCAGATATTGAGTGGCTGGGTTTTGAGTGGCAACAGCCGATTCATCATGCGTCGGATTATTTTCAGCGCTTATATGAAGGCGCTGTTGAGCTGATAAAAAATGGTAAAGCTTATGTATGTGATCTCAATGCCGAACAAACGCGTGAATATCGTGGCACATTAAAACAAGCGGGCAAAGACAGTCCATTTCGTGATCGTACGGTCGAAGAAAATTTAGCCTTATTTGAAAGCATGAAGGCGGGTGAGTGTGAAGAAGGCAGTCATGTGTTGCGCGCGAAGATTGATATGGCTTCAGGTAACATGAATATGCGTGATCCGGTGATTTATCGTATTCGTCATTTATCGCATCAACGCACGGGGGATACGTGGTGTATTTATCCGATGTATGATTATACCCATTGCATGTCGGATGCGATTGAAGAAATCACACATTCGTTATGCACATTGGAATTTCAAGATCATCGCCCACTGTATGAATGGTTTCTTGAGCAACTGAGCATGCCGGCACGTCCGCAGCAAATCGAATTTTCGCGTTTAAATGTATCGCATACCATTACCAGCAAGCGTAAGTTACGCCAGTTGGTGGATGAAGGTTTTGTTAATGGCTGGGATGACCCGCGTATGTCAACCTTAATTGGTATGCGTCGTCGTGGCTATCCGGCAGCAGCGTTAAGGAACTTTTGTTCGCAAGTGGGGATTTCCAAAAGCGACTCGGTGATTGATTTGGGTGTGATGGAAGAATGCGTGCGTGATGAATTAAATCGCACAGCGCCGCGCGTGATGGCGGTTTTGGATCCGATTAAAGTGGTGATTACTAATTACCCGGAAGGTCAGTCAGAAATGGTGCAAGCGCCTAATCACCCACAAAACGAAGCTATGGGAACACGCGAACTGCCGTTTAGCCGCACCTTATATATAGAGCGCGAAGATTTTATGGAAGTGGCGCCGAATAAAAAGTTTAAGCGTTTAGCGTTAGGTAAAGAGGTGCGTTTGCGTAATGCTTATGTGATCTGTGGCGATAAGATGATCACTGATGCGGATGGTAATGTCACTGAAGTGCATTGTACTTACGATGTTGACACATTGGGAACAAATCCTGCTGATGGCCGTAAGGTCAAAGGAGTGATCCATTGGGTGTCTTCTGAGCAGGCGGTGTCAGCCGAGGTGCGTTTATATGATCGTTTATTTACTGTTGATAACCCGGCAGCACAAGATGATTTTACCCAGCATGTTAATCCTGATTCTTATCAGCAGCTGGCGAATTGTTGGTTAGAGCCGGGTGTGAAAGATGCCGCCGCTGGCGACACCTTCCAATTTGAGCGTACCGGTTATTTTGTACTCGATGCTGATAGTTCAGCTGGTCAGTTAGTGTTTAACCGAGTGGTAAGCTTGCGCGACTCATGGTCCTAGTCTCAGCATCCTCGACGCAGTCTGTATCGTGTGCTTTTATCATATGACCTAGGGCTAACAGCGTAATAGCAGCAGTAGTGAGGGTGAGGGGTGTAAATAGTTGTTCACTGAGTACATTGGGTTTTGAATAATCTATCGCCATTATGTTGTACAGCTGTGTGGCAGCGCCCGCTAATACAGCTCCGGCATTGGCTAGCAGGTTGCTCATATCGGTTTCGCCAGCTACAGGTTTTGTAGTGAGACGGCCCATACTAAATAAACCACTAATATCCTTGGTTAAGCTGCGGGCTTGAATTTTAGCTTTGGCTCGTTGTTGCTTTCTGCGTTGTTTGGTTGTTTGTCTACCCATGGTGGTTCTTCTCGCTGTATGGTCAATTTATGTACGAAACGTAAGATACCAGGGATTTGATCAATAATCAACCGGGTTTATCTGGGGTAAGTCGCAAAAAATATTTGGTGATTAGGCTGTTCTACTATAAAATAGCGTTTCAATCGAGTGTTCGAATTAACAAAGGATAGAAATATGTCAGCTAACGTTGAAGATCGCGTCAAAAAGATCGTTGTAGAACAATTAGGTGTGAAAGAAGATGAAGTAAAAAATGAGTCTTCTTTTGTTGACGATTTAGGTGCGGATTCGCTAGATACAGTTGAGTTAGTGATGGCTTTAGAAGAGGAATTTGAAATTGAAATTCCTGATGAAGAAGCAGAAAAAATCACTACTATTCAGCAAGCTATCGATTATATCGACACAAACTCTGCAGAGTAGAGCTTATGGCTAAGCGTCGCGTAGTTATTACAGGCCTGGGTGCTGTGACACCACTAGGTAATGATGTGGAGTCAACTTGGCAAGCCATGTTGGCTGGCAAGAGTGGCGCGGCGCCAATTACTGAGCGTTTTGATACCGAAGGGCTCAGTACGACCTTTGCGTCGATGATTAAAGATTTTGATCCCAGCCTAAGCTTAACGCCAAAAGAGGTCCGCAAGACCGACCTTTTCGTACAGTACGGCGCCGAAGTGGCTCGTCAGGCCTTGTCTGACTCGGGTATTGAGATTACTGAAGAAAACTGTCATCGCTGTGGTACCGCCTTTGGTGCTGGTATCGGTGGTCTGTTATGGATTGAAGATAATCACGAGAAAATGGTACAAAAAAGCCCAAATCGTGTATCACCATTCTTTATTCCCGGTGCCATTATCAATATGTCAGCCGGCATTATTTCCATGAAGAATATGCTAAAAGGCCCCATCGTGTCAGCGGTAACGGCTTGTGCAACGGGTGTGCATAATATTGGTTTAGCAGCGCGGATGATTGCCTATGGCGATGCTGATGTGATGTTAACCGGTGGTGCCGAAGTACTGAATTCTAAATTAACTATTTCTGGTTTTGCTGCTTGCCGTGCGTTATCTAAACGTAACGATGAGCCCACCAAAGCGAGTCGCCCTTGGGATAAAGATCGCGATGGTTTTGTTTGTGGTGAGGGTGCTGCGGCTGTTGTGTTGGAAGAGTATGAGCATGCTAAGGCACGCGGTGCACATATTTATGCAGAACTAGCTGGTTTTGGTATGTCTTCTGATGCTTACCATATGACACTGCCTGATCCTGATGCTACCGGTGCTATTGCTTGTATGCGTACGGCAATTGCAGACGGTGGTATTTCTGCTGACCAGGTCGATTATGTTAATGCGCATGGTACCTCAACAGGTGCTGGTGATGTTGCTGAGACCAAAGCAGTGAAAAAATTATTTGGTGACCATGCTTATAAAATGCCAATGAGTTCGACCAAGTCGATGACCGGGCATACGCTAGGTGCAGCCGGTGCTATTGAAACGGTAGCCTGTGTTTTAGCATTGCGTGACCAAGTGGTGCCGCCAACGATTAACCTTGATAACCCAGATGAAAATTGCGATTTGGATTATGTGCCGCATACCAAGCGCGAAATGCCATTGGAATATGTTCTGAATAATTCATTTGGTTTCGGTGGTGCTAATGCGTGTTTATTGCTAAAGCGTTTGTCATAGCGTCATCCCGAACTTGATTGTGTCATCCCGGACTTGATTGTGTCATCCCGGACTTGATCCGGGATCCAGAAAAACAGGATTGTTTTTATGACCATACGCCGTACTTCCATTGTTTTAATGTTTGTTGTTGCCTTAGCGGCCATTTTTTGGTTTGTCTATATGGCTATGTTGCAACCTTATGTGCGCCCAGTGACGGTAAAGGTTTATCAAGGTGACAGTCTACGTACTCTATCTCGTCGTTTAAAAATGCAGGGCTTGGAGCCTTACCCCATTGTGTTTGAATGGTATGGCCGCCTCATGGGTGATAGTCACTCGTTAAAGCATGGTGAATATCAGGTCAATATAAATGATACCGCGCGTGACATGCTGAATAAGATTGTAGATGGTGATGTATTAATGCGCGAGTTTGTCATTATCGAAGGCTGGACCTATCAACAGGTATTAAGCGCTTTAAAAACAGATCCACACTTATTGCATTACTTGCGTCGGATGAAAGCCCCCGAGTTGATTAAAAAGCTGAATGTGCCGCATGATTCTTTCGAGGGTTTATTGTTTCCAGATACCTATGCGTATACCTGGGGTGACAGCGATATTGATTTAATTAAGCGCGCCTATGACCGTATGCAAAAAGAGTTGGCAGATGAGTGGTCGCAACGTGCGGAGGGTTTGCCTTATAAGGATGCCTACCAAGCATTGATTATGGCCTCATTGATTGAGAAAGAAACGGCAGTTGAAAAAGAGCGTCGTGTAATTGCGGGAGTATTAGTGCGGCGTTTAAATATACGTATGCGTTTGCAGGTTGATCCAACGGTGGTTTATGGCATGAAAAAGCCGTATGGTGCTCGAATTACGCGTAAAGATTTAAAAACACCCACGCCTTATAACACATATACCAATTACGGTTTGCCGCCGACGCCGATTGATATGCCCGGTTTGCCATCGATTAATGCCGCATTGCACCCGGCACAGGGTACGACGTTGTATTATGTGTCGAAGAACGATGGCAGTCATAAGTTTTCAGATACCTATGTTGAGCATAAGGAAGCGGTAAATCAGTGGCAAAGGTCGCCTAAGAGTTAATTAAATAATAGATACGAGATAAAATAATGAGTGGGAAGGCAACAAAGTTTATTAGCATTGAAGGGGTGGAAGGTGCCGGTAAGTCAACGGCAGTAAAGGTGATTTGTAATTATTTGGATAATAAAAGTATTGATTATCATTTAACACGCGAACCCGGCGGCACAGAAATTGCCGAAGCCATTCGTAAGATTTTATTAACACCGTTTGATGAAAAGATGTGTGCTGAGACTGAATTACTTTTAATGTTTGCTACGCGTAAACAAAATATCGAACATGTGATTAAGCCAACATTAGCCGCAGGCAAGTGGTTGGTGTCGGATCGTTTTACTGATGCTAGCTTTGCTTACCAGGGCGGTGGGCGTAAAATAGATTTTTCGCATTTAGATTATTTAACCCAATGGATCCAGGGTGATGTGAAACCGGACATGACTATCTTATTGGATCTGCCGGTTGAGTTGGGATTAAAGCGCATTGAGGCGCGTGGTGAGAAGGATCGCATTGAGCAAGAAGGTGTGGAGTTTTTTTATCGTGTACGTGATGCGTATTTGCAGTGTGCAGCGCGTGAGCCTGAGCGTTACCGTATAGTTGACGCCAGTCAATCGGAAGCTGAGGTGGCTGCTGACCTGCAACGTGTTTTAGATAGTTTGTAATGATATTTTATCTGTATTTAGTATTAGCCCAACTCGCCGTTGGTGTTAATATTGTTGGTTCAAAGTATTTATTGCAGGATGTTAGTGTTACCTTTTTGTTGATGACGCGATTTTGGGTTGCCGCATTTTGGTTGTTTTTGATTTATTACTTGCAGCCTAAGCGCCAGCGTCAAAAGCAAGCACCCGTTGAAAAGTTTAATAAGCAAGATTTTACTTATTTAATTTTACAGGCGTTGTGTGCAGGTGCGCTTTTTAATTTATTATTATTAACTGGTTTGAGATATACCAGTGCCAGCGTCGCTGGTATTATTACCAGTGCAATCCCCGCAATGATAACCTTATTTTCTGTGATTTTATTGCGCGAGCGCTTAACTCGCACGGGGGTGCTGTCAGTAATTTTGGCAGTATTGGGGTTAGTGATAATTAATTTACACGGTTTTCATGCGGGTGGATCATCGAACCTAAAAGGCGCCTTGATTATTATCTTGTCATTGCTACCTGAATCACTGTATTACGTACTATGTAAAATTCACCGAGTGCGTATGCCGCTTATTTTATTAGCAGCGTGGATTAATCTTATAAATGGTATCGTTATATTGCCGTTATTAATTGTTCACCCCGAAGCGATGCATGTGCATTTATCGGCGGCTTCTTGGTGTGTGCTGCTTGCTGTGACGGTATCGACGGCAATGTTTTATATGTTTTGGTATATGGGTTGCCGCGGTGTTCAAGCTTCATTGGCGGGTATGTTTACCGCGATTATGCCGATCGCTACGTTGCTGTTGTCCTGGGCCTTCCTCAGCGAAACGATCACCTTATTGCAGGCCGCCGGCATGCTGTTGGTGATTGGTTCGATTTTTCTTTATGCGCGCGGGAAGGGGTAGTTTATGAAAAAACCATTAATTGGAGCATTGGTCGGTATGGGGCCAAAGTCGACGGCGACGTTCTATGAGCGTGTCATGCATGAAGCAACTGAGCAATACGGTGCTAAGCAGGATATGGATTTTCCAGATTTGTTGATGTACTCATTGCCAACTCCTTTTGTGATTGGAGAGCTAATCGACGAAGCAATAATGAAGCAACAATTATCTAAAGGCATAGGTACGTTAGTAAAAGCAGGTGTGCAGATGATAGCGGTGCCCTGTAATGTGGTGCATTTGTATTATGATCATATGCAACAAGTGGCCGGGGATATCCCGCTATTAAATATGGTTGAGTTAGCCGTGAATGCTATCGATCCGAATTCGGCTAAACGCATTGCCTTACTAGCGACTGAACCGACCATTGAGTCAGAGCTTTATCAGCAGGGTTTAATTAATAAAGCCATGCAACCATTTGTCAGTGCTGAACTGCAATTGCTAGTCGATCAATTGATTGGGTTGATTAAATTGCATGCTGTTGAATCGGATCAGGTATGTCGGCAATGGGAAAAACTTATTGCTTATTTGTCAGTACGTGAGTGTGATACGGCCTTAATTGCGTGCACTGACTTGTCTGCAGCGATTGAAGCTTATCCTCATCACGCTATTCGTTTTATCGATGCAATGCATGCCCTAGCGCATGCTTTTGTCGAGCAGTATTCAGCTATGCATCATTGATATATTTTATGTGTAGAAATTGATGCGCCTATAACAACATTATATAGGTAATTAAGTATGCGTAGACGCGAGGTTGAAAAGTTTGAGGTAATGCATAGACGATTCGCGCGATACAGAATTGCTAGCCTTGAAAAAAATCTACATAGCACTAAAAGTGAATCCAGTGCAGCAAGCAGTCCCGCTGCTTTAGTCGCTGGGTAGCGTCGACAGCTTGCGCCTGCGACTCCTTAGGCGGGCGCGTCATCTGGTGCTGCTGAGCGAAGTGTTGAGTCAAAGCTGTCTCGTCGTATAGCTGTTTTGTCATAAGCGCTAAGCTACAGAGCTTGTCCTAATGACCGCTGTGTGATGATTGGCTAAAGCGGATTTTACAATGTACAATCTCTGGTTTTAATACCTGAGGAATGCAATGATTTACCCTTGGCAACAACGGCAGTGGCAGCAGCTGCAACAAGCCAATCAACAGCGACGCTTACATCATGCGCTTTTATTGAGCAGCCCTCAAGGCATGGGTAAGTTGGATTTTGCACGTGAACTGGCTATGTTGCGCTTATGTGAATCGCCAAATGAGCAATATTGTGACCAATGTCGTAGCTGTACTTTATTGCGGGCGGGCAGTCATCCAGATTATTTTGAGTGTCAGCCAGAAGAAAAAAGCCGCGTGATTAAGGTCGACCAAATTCGACAATTGATTGAAAAGTTATCGAATACATCACAGCGTTCCAATGGCCAAGTGGTAGTAATCCATCCGGCTGAGGCGATGAATACGGCGGCAGCCAATGCCTTATTAAAAACACTTGAAGAGCCGAGTGGTGAAGTGTTGTTGATTTTGGTGGCGCATTCGCGCTTGACGATTCCCGCAACGATTATAAGCCGCTGCCAAGCGGTAAGTTTTGTTGTTGATGATGAGCAGCAAGCTATGCAGTGGTTAGCAGAGCAAACCGATAAATCAACAGAGCTGGAGTTGGCGTGGCGTTTGTCGTCCGGGGCGCCCTTATTGGCACTTGAATACCTGAACAGTGATCGCATTGATTGGCGTAATCAGGTGTTGGATCATATGGGTTTGGTTTATCAGTCTCAGCGTGACCCTATTGCTGATGTTGCTGGGTTATGTAAGCTTGATATGGTGGTGTTATTGAATTTAATGACCAGTATTGTTAATGATGTGGTGGCTTTGATTCAAGGGGTAACCACTGAGTATTTAGTGCACCAAGATCAAATGGCGAAACTCAGCTATTTAGCGAAACGTTTGCCATTGGTTAATTTATTGTCGTTTCAGCAGGAGCTGTCTCAACGTCAACGCTTGTGGGTAAGCTCGCAGAGTATTAATCCGCAATTGCTGTTAGAATATTTATTATTAAAGTGGAGTGAGGTGAAGGTGTGCTAGCCGATTCTGCTTATCTACGCTATGGAGTAAAAGAATGTTAGTCGATTCTCATTGCCATTTAAATATGCTTGATTTAGAGGCGTTCGATAATAATCTTGATAACTTATTGCAAGCGGCTAAGCAAAAAGACGTTGAAGCATTTTTATGTGTCAATGTTGATAAAGAGAATATGCCGGAAGTGTTATCGATTGCTAATCGTTATTCAAATGTATTTGCTTCGGTGGGTGTGCATCCCAGTGAGGCGGTGAATTACACTTTAACCGATGAAATTTTGACGACAGCAGCCGATAATGAAAAAGTCATTGCGTTAGGTGAGAGTGGTTTAGATTATCACTATAACGATACGGGTTTGGATCAACAGCGTGAAAGTTTTGCACAGCATTTGCGTTTGGGTAATAAGTTGAGTTTGCCGGTGATAGTCCATTCACGTGCCGCGCATCAAGATACGATACAGATTATGCGTGATAATGGCGCCGAAACCTGTGGTGGCGTGATGCATTGCTTTACTGAGTCATTAGAAATGGCTGAAGAAGCCATGGAGTTAGGTTTTTATATTTCGATATCCGGCATTGTCACCTTTAAAAATGCTGCTAATGTGCAAGCGGTAGCAAAAGCAGTGCCGTTAGAGCGCTTATTAATTGAAACCGACGCACCGTATTTAACACCGGTGCCTTATCGAGGTAAGCCAAATGGTCCGCAGTATGTTGGCTATGTGGCTGATAAAATTGCTGAGTTAAAAGGTGTTCGTTTTGAAGAAGTGGCCGAAGTGACGACGCATAATTTTTATCAATTGTTTAACAAGGCGGTTAAACCCAATGGCCAAGGTCAATAAGACTGACAAAGAGTGGCGTGATCAATTGACAGATGAGCAGTATCATATCAGTCGTGAAAAAGGCACAGAGTTGCCGTTCTCTGGTAAGTATTGGGATTGTTTTGATGGTGGTAGTTACCGTTGTGTGTGCTGTTCGCAGTTAATATTTAAATCCACCAGTAAGTTTATTTCGGATTGCGGTTGGCCGAGTTTTTCGGCAGCCGAGCCCGATTCGGTAGAAACCAAGCAGGATATATCATTGCCTGGCGAGCCACGTATTGAGGTATTATGCAGTAATTGTGGCTCTCACTTGGGGCATCTGTTTGATGATGGGCCGCGTGAAAATGGAATGCGCTTTTGTATAAATTCAGCTGTAATTGATTTGGAAAAGGATAAACCAAAAGATGACTAAAAGAAAACATTGGCATATGCAGACCTTTCTAGTGTTGTACGGCGCATTGGGCTTGGGACTGTCTGCGTGGTGTTTAACACAAGTTATTCATTATTTCTTATTGCACACATTATTGTTGCATGCTACGGCCGTGGTTAGCGCTATTGCATTGATTGCCGTTGGTTATTTGGCAGTGTTGATTAAATTGCGTCGCGGCAGTTTGGAGCGAGATTATTTTAAGCAGCATGATAAGTATGAAGACTTGCGTCATTTATTATTACTTCGCCGTGCATTATTGTTCAGTGTTATCTTGATGTTGATCTGTTTATTGATTAGTTACTTGTTGGGTTATCATGTGCGAATAAATTGGATAGGTACAGCGATCGCTTTCTTGTTGTGTTTCGGTGTGATTTATTGCTGGGAATTGTGGGCGGTATATTGCTGTGATCGTTTCTTCTCGGGCTTTCTTCCTTCTCCAATTGAGTAGCGGCTTATTAAACGTGAATACTGCCTTATAGCTTAACATGGGTGAGTAACTAACTATGGTTGGCATTGCGGCGGATATCTGTTCCTATTTTACGTAAGTAAAGCGCAGCGTAGTGGAACGAAGCGAGCCATGAAGTAAAATAGGTACAGTGTTCGCCGCAATAATAGCTGCGTAGTTGTTTTTAAAGGGTTATACCGCAATATTCGCTTTAGTTAATAGCTCGCGCATTTTGGCTTGCACCATCTCAATCGCAATGCGATTCTCACCACCACGCGGCACAATCACATCGGCATAGCGTTTTGATGGTTCGACAAACTGCAAATACATCGGGCGGACGGTTTCTTGATATTGTTCCATCACCGATTCAATTGAACGACCACGCTTGATGATGTCACGCTTGAGTCGACGTAATAAACAAACATCGAGTGGTGTGTCCATAAACAAACGAATATCCATCATATCGCGCAGTGCTTGATCAACGAATAATAATATTCCTTCAATAACAATAATGTGTTTTGAGCCAATGGTGCGGGTTTCATCACTGCGTACATGATTAGTGAAATCATACATTGGTAGTTCGATGCTTTTACCGCTTTGTAAAGTCTGGAGGTGTTTGATTAATAAGTCATGTTCGAAGGCGTTGGGGTGATCGTAGTTGGTTTTTAAGCGCTCATCAAAAGGCATGTGTTTTTGATCGCGGTAGTAGGCATCTTCTGAGATGATTTCAACTTGATCGCTGCCTAACTCCTCAACAATGGTGTTTGCTAGTAAGCTTTTGCCTGAGGCTGTAGGGCCTGCTACGCCGATGATGATGGTCTTGTGATTCACTTATTTACCTCCGCATTTGAGAAGAATGTATATTGCACCCGTTCCGCCATCCTTAGGCTTGGCTGATTGGAATGCTAACACGTTTGGATGGTTACGCAACCATTGATTGAGCATATTTTTGATCGCTGGCACCCCATCGGCCGAGTAGTGGCCTTTGCCATGGATTACTAATGCAAAGCGTATATTTTCAGCTTGGCACTGGTCGATAAAGTCATGTAGGGCATCAATGGCTTGCTCGACGGTATAGAGGTGTAAGTCCAGTCTAGCTTCGATAGAAAAATCACCTTTTTTCAACCGTTTAATATCTTTTTTTAAGATATGCGGTTGCTCGTAATTCAGGCGGTCATCTGGTCCCAGCGAGCCTGCATCACGTGAGTAATAGATATTGATAGGCGTTCTATCCTCGAAATTGTGGTTGCTCTGATTTTTGCGTTTCATTCGGAACGTGTTGGTCGGTTTGGTGTGCCGACCATGATCTGGTATGCGGTCAATATCATCCATGGCTTGCTGGAAGTCTTTTTGATCTTGATCCGTTATTTTCGGTTTTTTTGTGTTTTTTGTTGGCTTTTTAGTCATGACCTATTGTACCATCTCGGCATGAAAACGATAGAATCAGCAATCAATCAAGTTTGTCAGCATTTTGAGCAGGCAGAACTTTACTATGGCCATGGCAGTGATAATGCCTGGGATGAAGCGGTGTATTTGGTGTTAGCTGCCGCTGGTTTACCACTAGACAGTGATCGCTCGGTATTGCAGCAATCATTGACGCCAGAGGTAGAGCAGCAGATAGAGGATTGGGTGCAGCAACGTGCAGAGCAGCGCATGCCGCTACCTTATATTATGCAGCGCGCTTGGTTTATGGGCTTGGAGTTTTATGTTGATCCGCGGGTCCTCATCCCACGCTCATTGATGGGTTGCTGGCTGGATGATCATTGTCGACCATGGGCAGAGCCTGATCAAGTGAAGCGAATTCTAGAGGTAGGAACGGGCAGTGGTTGTATCGCGATTGCTGCGGCTTATCAATTCCCTCGGGCTGAGGTGGATGCGGTCGATATTAGTGATGATGCTTTGGCGGTCGCTAAGATCAACGTACAGAACCATCAGCTTGATCAGCGCGTGAGCTTAATTAAGTCGGACTGTTACCAGCAGCTATCATCACAACGCTATGATATTATTATTAGCAATCCGCCCTATGTGAGTGACGAGGAAATGGCCGAAGTGCCAGCCGAGTATCAGCACGAACCCAGTTTGGCACTGCGTGCTGATGATGATGGTTTAGCGATAGTGATTGAGTTATTAAAAGGTGCGCCGGATCACTTAACCGATGATGGTGTGTTATTTATGGAGGTGGGTTTTTCAGATGAAACACTGATTAAGCGTTATCCGCAGGCGCCATTTGTCTGGTTGGATACCGATGCTGAGACCAGTGGGTTATTTGTTGTAACGCGCGAAGATTTAATGGCCTTTTTAAAGCAAGAGCAGTTAATTGATGAGTAATTGTTTTGGTCGACAGTTTCGTTTAATGACGGCCGGTGAATCGCATGGTGCGGCGATGGTGGCGATTATTGATGGCTGTCCAGCAGGGTTGGCTTTAGATGTGGCGCTTATTCAACAAGCTTTGGATCGTAGAAGGCCGGGTTGTTCTAAATGGGTGACGCAGCGTCAAGAAAGCGATCAAGTAAAAATCTTATCGGGACTATTTCGTGGTCAAACGACCGGAGCATCGATTGCTTTAATGATAGAAAACCAGGATGCCAAGCCTTATCATTATGATGAACTTGAGCACTGTTATAGACCTGGCCATGCGGATTATACGTATCATAAAAAATATGGCGTGCGTGATCATCGCGGTGGTGGTCGAGCATCGGCACGCGAGACGGCGATGTGGGTAGCGGCTGGCGCGATTGCCAAGCAGTTGTTATCGCAACAAACCGATATTGCAGTGCAGGCGGGCTTGGCAGCCGTTGGTGAGGTGCAGGCGCAGCAATACAATTGGATTGATGTGTATCATAACGACTGTTATTTTTTAGATGCTGAAAAAGTGGAGCAAGTGCAGCAGCTTATTACTGAGTTACGTAAAAAAGGTGACTCGATGGGTGGTAGTGTTTGTGTGCGAGCGCAAGGTGTGCCAGTAGGGTTGGGCGAGCCCGTGTTTGCAAAGCTCAATGCACAAATTGCCGCGGCGATGATGGGCATTAATGCGGTTAAGGCCGTTGAAATTGGTGATGGTGTTGGTGTGGTCACGCAGCATGGATCGGAGCATCGTGATGAAATATTAACTGATGGTTTTGCGAGTAATCATGCAGGTGGTATTTTGGGTGGCATATCGACGGGGCAAGATATTTTGGTGAAATTGGCGGTGAAGCCACCTTCAAGTATTCGTATTCCGGCGAAAACCATTAATACCGATGGTGAAGCGACTGAGGTGGTGACAGAAGGGCGGCATGATGTTTGTGTTGCCATACGTGCTGTGCCGGTAGCGGAAGCGATGATGAATTTGGTTTTGGCAGATGCTTGGTTGAGTTGTCGTGGACCCCTGGTCAAGTCAGGGGTGACAAAAAAGAGTGATGTAAAAAATACCTTAACGGAAGGATATAAAAGATGAGTGATAAATATAATGTAGCGGTTGTTGGTGCCACGGGTGTGGTGGGCGAAGCGTTGTTAAAGATTTTACATGAGCGTGAATTTCCGATTGAGAATATAGTTGCATTAGCCAGCGAGCGCTCGGCGGGTAACACTGTGTTGTATGGTAATAAGTCTTTAGTGGTAAAAGATCTAGCGGAGTTTGACTTTACTGATACCGACTTTGCTTTTTTTATGGCAAGTAATGAGGTTGCTGAAAAATATGCGCGTAAAGCGGCGGATCAAAACACTATTGTGATTGATAATTCATCGTGCTTTCGTTATGACCAAGATATTCCTTTGGTTGTACCGGAGGTTAACCCGGAAGCATTGGTAAGCTATCACAGTCAGATTATTGCTAATCCTAATTGTTCAACCATTCAGATGGCGGTTGCGGTAAAGCCGATTTACGATCAGGTGGGTATTAAGCGTATTAATGTTTCTACCTATCAGGCAGTGTCGGGCGCAGGGCGCGAAGCGATTGATGAGTTAGCGAAACAGACAGCGGCTTTGTTTAATGGTCAAGAAGCTGAGACTGAGGCGTTTGATAAACCGATTGCATTTAATGTAATTCCACATATCGATGAGTTTCAGGATAATGGTTATACGCGTGAAGAGATGAAGATGGTGCTGGAAATGCAAAAGATTTTCAATGATCCTAATCTTTTGGTTAACCCAACAGCGGTGCGTGTACCTGTGTTTTATGGTCATGCTGAGGCGATTCATATGGAAACAGCAGAGCCGATAGAAGCAGCTGCGGCCAAGTCCATTTTGGAAAAAATACCAGGCATCGAGGTAGTGGATGAGGATAATGCTTATGCGACACCGATTAGTCATGCAGCGACCAGTGATGAAGTGTTTGTTAGTCGGATTCGCAATGATATCTCTCATCCGAACGGCTTAAATATGTGGGTGGTGGCTGATAATGTGCGTAAAGGTGCGGCATTAAATGCGGTGCAGATTGCTGAATTATTGGTAATGAAGAATGAAGCGGTAAAGCATTGATATTGAGGCGCGAGTTTAGTTGTGCTGAATTAATATAACCTTAAGATTTATAGTATAAAATTCTATATTAATGGATATGACATAGTGGGTATGGATAGCGCATTTGATAGTTGTGAAGGTGGCTTAGCAAGATGGCAATTATAAGATTAATAGCAGTTTTTTTGGCAATTCTTGTGCCGCTGTATTTTGTCTCTGCTTATTATACTGATACCCGCAATGATTCACCTTTGAAGGATCGACCTGCTAATCAGGTGTTTACTAATGACAAGCCTGATAGTTCAAGCCAATATTTTTACTAAAATAACTCATGCGTTAGTGGATAGCGGCGATCTTTACCGAAAGCTCGTTGCGTAATGCGTGTTCCAATAGCAGCTTGTGAGCGTTTGTATTCATTGCGTTTAATCAATTTAATCACGTCATATACCGTGTCTTTATCGAAGCCTTCGGCAATAATATCTTGTGCGCTTAAGTCGCACTCTATAAAGCGCTCGATGATGGCGTCGAGAATATCGTAGGGTGGTAGTCGATCTTGGTCGAGCTGGTCGTTTGCTAATTCTGCTGTTGGTGGTCTATCGATAACGCGTTGAGGAATGGCGGGTGAAAGTGTATTACGGTACTCGGCGAGTTGATAGACAAGTGTTTTAGGTGCGTCTTTTAGCACCGCAAAGCCGCCGCACATGTCGCCATATAATGTGGCAAAGCCGACAGCTAATTCACTTTTATTACCGGTAGACAATACCAGAGAGCCAAATTTGTTCGACAGCGCCATCAGAATAATGCCGCGGCAGCGCGCCTGCAGATTTTCTTCCGTAATGTCAGCATCTCGACCTTCAAAGGCAGGTGCTAATTGTTGTAACAATGCATCATATACCGGTGATATGGCAATTTGTTGGTATTTAACACCCAGCAGTTTGCATTCCTCTTCTGCGTCTTCATTGCTGATGTCAGCGGTATATTGTGATGGCATGGAAATCGCTTCAACATGTTCAGCGCCTAAAGCATCAGCTGCGATCGCTAATGTGAGCGCAGAATCAATGCCGCCAGATAAGCCTAAAATAACATTTTTAAAACCGTTTTTACTGATGTAGTCTTTTAAGCCTAAAACTAGTGCTTGATAAATTAGCGCCAGATCATCGCATGTGACGACCGTATCGGTGGGATTGATGCTTGGAGACACGCTGAAATCTAATGTGGCATGTAAGCAGTCAGACTCAAAGTAGGGCGCGTGTTCGCACACTACACCGTTGCGATTAGTAATCAATGAGCCGCCATCAAATACTAATTCGTCTTGTCCGCCGACCATATTGACATAGGCGATCGGCAGTTGGACTTGTTGTGCTAATAAAGTAAGCATTTGCACACGTTGTTCAGCTTGGCGACGGTGAAAGGGTGAGGCGTTTAGGCTAACAATTAATTGCGCGC
The DNA here is from genome assembly GCA_029212885.1 of Coxiellaceae bacterium. Classification (GTDB taxonomy): domain Bacteria; phylum Pseudomonadota; class Gammaproteobacteria; order Coxiellales; family Coxiellaceae; genus JARGNX01. Next base: position 180,341 of record JARGPC010000003.1, on the reverse strand, counting down.
CGGCTTGTTGGGCTTGTTGAGCAGGGCCAGGCCACCAAAGATCTTCGCAAATCGTAATGGCGACACGAACATCTTTTATAGTTACGATGCAGCTTTGGTCCCCTGCGGTAAAATAGCGCTTTTCATCAAATACATTGTAATTCGGTAAATGTTGTTTGTTGTAGCGGGCAATGATTTCGCCGTTTTGAATCACACTGGCTTGGTTGACTATCGCTCCATTTTGTTTGGCGGGGTGCCCAACGATAATAGTTATTGGCAGTCGTTGCTGGCAAATCGATTGCAGCGCTTGCTCTACGCGCAGGTATAGTTCGTCGCGGTATAATAAATCTTCGGGTGGATAGCCGGTTAATACCATTTCAGGAAAAATAACCACATCAGCATCGTTATGCATGGCTTGGTGGCTGCACATGATGACTTGTTGCGTGTTGGCTTCAATCGCGCCAACCGTTGGGTTGATTTGTGCCAATGTTAATGTCAGTTGACTCATAACTAAACTATTCCACGATTATTTAATGTATTAATAAGGCGGCAGCAACGGCTCGACCTTCGGCTTGCAGTGCGGCAAAGGTGCGACAAGCTGCACCGGTATCCATGCATTCTATGCCAATGTTGTGTTCATAGAAGCTAGCGAGTAATTCATGTGGCAATAAGTGAAATATTTCACCGGTACCAATTAGTACTATGTCTGGCTTCAGGTCTAATAGAGTTTGCCAGTGTGATGATGTGAGTTGCTCGACATTTTGAGGTTGCCAGTTATCAATTAATTGTTGAGAGCTAATAATTAAGCTGTGCTGGTAATCGGTATGATTTACCTTGATGCTTTTTCCCGCTTCATAGCCACGTATAACGTACTTATCGTGGCTTTCCTCTTCGAGAATTTGCATCATTTGCTGGCTCGATCTTCTGGGATAATGGCAAACATTTCAATGTCCATTGATTGATTGTTGTAAAACTTATAATTACGCAATGTGCCTTCATGTTTAAAGCATGACTTGGTTAATACTTTTTGTGATGCTACGTTTTCTGGTACGGTAATGGCTTCAATGCGCTTTAGCCCCATGGTGTCGAATGCGTAGTCAACACATTTTTGAATGGCGGCTGTTGTGATGCCTTTGCCCCAATAATTTTCAGCCAGATCATAATGTATTTCGCCGCGGCGATTAAAACTATTGGTTGTGATGCCAACAGCTCCTATCATGACATTATCTTTTTTGCGAGAGATGCTCCAGTAAATGCCACGTTTAAAGCGATAGAGATTGCGGCAATAGTGAATTTCAGCTTCTGCTTCTGTCAAAGATTTCGGGTTGGTGGCGAGGATATGTTTGGCTACATTCGGGTTGGTGTAGTAGTCAAAAAATGATTTTATATCGTCGGTAGTATGTTCGCGCAGAGTTAGCTCATCGTTTAGCTCTAGCACTGGAAATGGCAGGTCAAAATTTATACTCATGATGATTAGCTTTTGCTGTTTAGTTGACCCATATTATGCCGTAGCAGTGATCGATTCGGAAGTGAATTTTTCAGCTATTCCTGCATCAGGATCTTTTTTGGCTGAATGGGGCTGAGTGGCCGCTATTTTTTTCAACCAGGGCGTTATCGCCATAAGCAATAAGGCGGTTACAAAACAAATCGCTGCGAAAATGATAAAAGCATGGCCATATATTTTAGAGATACTGACAATGCTCATGGACTTATTTGGAATACTAGCAATTTTAGCCAATTGGCCGGCAATGGCAGTTGACGCGGCTAAAGCAAAAAACCATGTGCCCATCATAAAACCGCGCAGGCGAGGTGGCGAGTATAGGGTGATCATTGCTAAGCCTATCGGCGATAAGGCCAATTCGCCAAGCGTTAAACCTAGGTAGCCAAACACTACGGGAAATAATGATGATTGATGGAGAGGTGTGACGCTAAAGGCACCGTAGGTTAAGGCTAAAAAGCCTAAGCCGATAAACAGTAGACCTAAGCTGAATTTACCACCAAAGCTAAGGTCACGATCACGTGTTTTTAACGAACGCCAGACTTTTACAGCGACTGGGGCGAAAGCGAGAATAAAAAAGCTATTCAATGCGGTGACTGTGCTGGGGGGGATGCTGTAGCCAAATATATTCAAGTTGACAGCGCGGGCAACAAATAGAGTCAGGCTCATTGGCATTTGCATATACAGCGCCCAGAAGCCTACCGACATAATAGTTAGAATAATTGCTGCTAAAAATCTGCCACGTAATATTTTTTTTGTGCGTTTATATTGATAGCCGAGATAGCTCAGTAATAGCACGCCAAATATAATAATGATGCTATTGGCGATATCAGGGTGTAATAAGCACAAATACAACAATCCGATAATGATGATGCAGGCAATGACAACCAGAAAAGTTTTTTGGTTGATTGCTTGGGTGATTTGTTCCAAGCGATGATGTTTATGGATTTGGTCGCTATGAACCCTTTTTATACCAGTACTAAATACAATTAAACCAATGACCATGGCTGATGACGCTAGCGCAAATGCCCATTGATAGCTGACTAATTCAGCCACAAAGCCGCAAGCAATGGTGCCTAAAATAGAACCGGCATTGATGCCAAAATAAAAGATGGTAAAGCCACTTTCACGGCGTTTATCGTTATTTTTGTAACAGGTGCCAAGTAAAGTTGAAATGTTGGGTTTGAGTAATCCGTTACCGATAATGCAAGCTGACATGCCGACATAAAAGGAAACAAACTGGCCAACGGCTAGGCTGGCGTAACCCAGCATTAAGCAAAGACCGCCAAGAATAACAGCACGATTGTAGCCGATGAGATGGTCGGCAATGTAGCCACCGATGACAGGTGTGGCCATCATTAATGCACCAAAGGCGCCATATATAAGGTAAGCCTTGCTATCGTTAAAGCCAAGGTGTTGTGTCATGTACAGTACGATCAATGATTGCACTGACCAGTAAGAAAAACGTTCCCACAGCTCTGTCATAAATAAATAAAATAACGCGCGTGGTTGTTTATTGTTGCGGTTTGTTTGGTTTGTATTCATCACGACAGTCTATTGAGTAAAAAAATATTTGTCAATGTAATGGTTGGGCAGTACGTCAGTGTGGTTGACTAATAGTTACGCCGCCCTAGAAAAGTTAGATTAAAACAGTTAAGATAGCTGCATATTGTGATAATAAGAAACGAAAGGATGCGCAATGGCAAAGCAAGTTATACACCGTGAACGTGCCAGTGATGATGTTGATTTTTCTTCGGAAATCCCACCACTGCTAAAACGTATTTATGCGACACGTAACATCAATTCAGACTCTGAGGTTAATCGCGAGTTAACGGCGTTATTACCATATGATGGCATGATTGGTATGGAAACGACGGTTGACCGTTTAGTTGAGGCGTTACAGAAACAACAAAAAATATTAATCATTGGTGACTTTGACGCTGATGGCGCGACCAGTACAGCCGTCGCCGTGCGTTCGTTACGTTCATTTGGCGCGGAAAACGTTGATTATTTAGTGCCGAATCGCTTTGCTTTTGGTTATGGTTTAACGCCTGAAATTGTAGAGCTGGCGAGTAAGCGTGAGCCTGATTTAATTATTACTGTCGATAACGGTATTTCATCACATGATGGTGTTGATAAAGCCAATGAGCTAGGCATTGATGTGTTGGTAACGGATCATCATTTGCCGTCAAATGAGAAAGGTTTGCCAAATGCTGTTGCGATTGTCAACCCGAATCAATTTGATGATGAATTTCCAAGCAAGTTTTTAGCCGGTGTAGGTGTGATTTTTTATGTCATGCTGGCGATGCGTTCGCGCTTAAAATCGATGAACTGGTTCGAGCTGAATGATATTGAAGTGCCTAATATGGCTGAGCTATTAGATTTGGTTGCGTTAGGTACGGTTTCTGATGTGGTTACTTTAGATCAAAATAATCGTATTTTAGTGCATCAAGGTTTGCGTCGTATCCGTGCAGGTTATGCTTGCCCCGGTGTGCGAGCATTGTTATGTGTTGCGAAGCGTAACCCGGATAATGTGGTTGCAGCTGATTTAGGTTTTGCGATTGGACCGCGTTTAAATGCCGCCGGTCGTTTGGATGATATGTCATTCGGAATTTCTTGTTTGTTGGCCGATAATGGTTCAGCAGCCGTGGCGATGGCCGAACAGCTTGATAGTTTAAATAAAGACCGAAAAGGCATCGAAAATAATATGAATCAACAGGCTTATGCGTTTGTTGATGATATGCAATTAGATAATCAATTACCTTTGGGTGTTTGCTTATATGATGCCGATTGGCATCAAGGCGTGATTGGGTTAGTGGCATCACGTGTTAAAGAAAAGTTGCATCGCCCGGTTATTGCATTTGCTAAGGTCGATGATGATACGATCAAAGGTTCTGCGCGTTCGATTCCAGGTTTTCATATTCGTAATGCGTTAGAAGAAATAGCTAAAAATCACCCTGAAATGTTAACAAAGTTTGGTGGTCATTCGATGGCGGCTGGATTAAGTTTGAATATTAATCATTATGAAATGTTTCAAACGGCGTTTGCTGAAGAGGTCGAGAAGCATTTAACTGAAGAAGATTGCTGCGGTAAAGTGGTGACGGACGGCAGTCTTGAAAGTGCTGATTTTAATTTGCCGACAGCAGAAATGCTGCGTGATGCTGGACCGTGGGGGCAGGGTTTCCCTGAGCCTGTATTTGATGGCATGTTTGAACTGGTTGATCAGCGAATTGTTGGGCAGAACCACCTGAAGTTGTTGCTTAAAGCTGAAGGTGTTGATGTCTATTGCGATGCGATTGCATTTAACGTTGATACTGATCATTGGCCTAACTACAATTGCAGCAAAATTCATGTGATCTATAAGTTGGATATCAATGAATACCGCGGTCGTCGTAAGTTACAGTTGTTGATTACCGAAATTTTATAAATCGTCATTCCTGCGCTGCATTGTCATTCCTGCGAAAGCAGGAATCCACTTATTATATGGATCCCTGGTCGTAGCCAGGGATGACAGAGCTGTAGCCAGGGATGACAGTGCCGAAATCAATCGTATGGATTATCAAAACCAAGCTGTAGCAGCAGCTTAGTCTCAAGTTGTTCCATTATTTTTGCTTCGTTTTCCTTAACGTGGTCGTAGCCGAGTAAGTGCAGCAGGCCATGAATAATAAGATGTGCCCAATGCGCCTGCAATGGTTTGTTTTGATCGGTCGCTTCTTGCTCAACGACTTCAGCGCAGATGGCTATATCACCCAAGTAATTCGAGGGTGGTTCGTGCGGTTGTACTTCATCCGGGAAGGATAATACGTTGGTTGGCCCTGCTTTTTTGCGAAAGGTTTCATTGTAGTAGGTCATTTCGTCTGCATCTACAATGCGAATTGAAACCTCCTTATCACCTGGTAAAGTTTTAACCACTTCATCAGCCCAGTTCTGCACGTCATGGTATGAGGGTGCGGTTATGTTTTCAACATTGATTTGGTAGTCGATAAGTATGTTCATGTCGTAAGTGTAGCAAGGATTTTGGTGGCGGCCAATTGTCGATTGCTAAGCGTGTTTAAGTGTATTCAATCTGTTGTGTAAGCTGTCGGCATAGCTGATATCTTCATCAAAATTCCTTGTTGGTCTGAGATCCCGGCCTTTAGGCCGGAAGGAGCGCGTGCTGAGAGAGACTGTCAGCTTTAATTCGCGCGGGTTTGGGAGGTGATTCAAACACCTTCCAAGCCTGAGTGCACGCAGAGCGTGAAACCTTATTGTTACTTTAATAAATAATATTATGTTATTATCTCGATTAGTCCATTATCTATGGATATTGTAATAACAGGGAGTATGAGCAATTATGATAAAAAAAACGATATGTTTATTAACGATGGGCTTAGGCTTTTTTATTGTGGGGGAGGGGCTGGCAAAGCCAAATGTTGAGTTGTTGTCGTCACGTGTTATGCCTGATAAATCTGTAAGTGTAATGGTTGAGGATAAAGCAAACAATGCTATGTATATTGCTGGGCAGTTCACAGGTATATATCTCAAAACTGGGGGTGCAGCAGTTTTTACAGCAGGCGGTAAGTTGGTTGATCATAGCTCAACAATTTTAGGCAAGGTCTACGACTCTGTATCGGATGGTAATGGTGGTTTTTATATTGGCGGTGATTTTACTGATATTAATGCGACGGGGCAGCGCTATATTGCTCACATTCATTCGGATGGTTCGCTTGACCAGCAGTTCTTGCCGGTTATTGCATCGCAAGTAAAGCACTTAGCTGTGATGAATGATAAGTTGTATGTGGCAACAGATCGCTCGGTGCATCAAATCAACTTGACTACTGGTTTAGTTAATCCACTATTTTCAGTAAATACTAATAATCTTATCTATGCCATGCATGCTACCAGCCATGCTTTATATATTGGCGGGATATTTCACGGGGTGAATGGCTCAAGATTTGAAAAGCTTGATCTTGAAACAGGCGCGGTTGATAGTAATTATTATCATACGATCAGTGCAATTAAAACGATTGCATCATCTCAAAGTGGGGCATTATATTTGGCTGGCTACATGCATCATATAGTTAAACTGGATGAAATCACTGGAGCAGTGGATAAGGATTTTAATGTTTCACTGCCTACGGTCCCTACAATTATAACAATGGATGGCGACTGGCTTTATCTTTCAATTATTAGAGCGCCCTATGTGCGGCGTTATAATGCAGTGACGGGAGAGCAAGATGTTAGCTTTTCAGTACAGGCACGTTATGCACCGTCAACGATTCAATTCAATGATCACTATATGTATATGACAGGAAACTTTAGCGCATTAAATCCAAATGTTAATGCTGAGCAAATAGCGCGCTTTGATAGGTCATCCTTTGAGCGTGATCGGGCTTATTTCCCTCATGTGGATAGTCGAATCATGACAGCTAGCTTGAGTGGTGACGAGCTTTTTGTTGGTGGATGGTTTAAAACAGCCGGGCAAAATATGGCGCAGCCTCATGTGGCTAAGATAAATTTGGTAACGGGGTTGCCTGATGCCACATTTAAACCAGCTGTTGGTGGTGTTGTGTATGCTTTAGCCTTGAATGGCGATGATATATATGTTGGTGGTAGGTTTTCCAGGATTAATGGACAAGCTATTCATAATATGGCTAAGCTATCCAAAGTAACCGGCGATGTTGATAAAACATTTAAGCCTAACCCGAATTCAACTGTTTATAAGTTGGCTACATATCAAGGCTACTTATACGTCGGCGGATTTTTTAGGGTTATTTCAGGCAGGTCGGGCACACCACGTTTGGCTAGGTATAAGTTAGATGATTTGGTATATGATGCCAAGTATAACTTAGCGTTAACAAATGCAGTATGGACTATGGCATTTGCTGATAGCGCTATATATGTTGGTGGTAATTACCCTAATCGGTTGAGTAAGTATGATCTGCTTAGCGGCAATAAAGATGCTTTGTTCAGCCCTCAGGTCGATGGTACTGTAAAAGATGTATTGGTTGATGGTGATAATATTTACGTGGCTGGCTATTTTGCCCAGGGTCCGCTTAAGTTAAACAGATTTACTGGTGTTGAAGATGCGCAGTTTAATGTTGGTGAGTTAACGCCTACGAGAATATTTTCCTTGGCTAAGCGTAATGACTACATTTATATTGGCGCTGATAAAATAATGCAGCGTTTGAGTCAGGTTGATGGTTCAATTGACACGACCTTTAATCCTAACCCAGATGGCTTGGTGTATACCATGCTATTTGATGGTGATGTGCTATATGAGGCTGGTCATTACCAACAAATTATGGGTGATTTGCAATCATATTGGTCTGCAATCAATGTGAATTAGTAGGTCTTAATTGTCATAATGTGGCTGTGAGTGGTCGTGTGATACAATGCTTGTTTCATGGATGAAAATGGAGCAAGCTGTGCACGACCATTCTAAGCCTAATTCTTTTTGGTATCCCAGTATTGTTGGATTAATCTGCATGATGTTTGGTTTGGCATTGTGTCGGTTTTCTTATACACCAATGATTCCCTTTTTAATTAATCAACATTGGCTAACTGCTGCACAAGCGAACTATGTCGGATCTTATAACTTTATTGGCTATTTTGTCGGTGCTGTATTGGCGTTTACTGTGTCGAAATATGTTGATCGCAGTCTGTTGGTGCGTATCAGTATGGCATTAACGGTGGTGTCATTAGCATTTTGTGCGTGGATGCTTGGCTATTGGTGGTTGGCATTCTGGCGGTTCTTGGCGGGTGTTATTGGTGCATTTATGGTGATTTTATCGCCAGCATTTGTGTTGCATTTTGTAAGCAGTAACCGACGACATGTGGCTAGTGGTATCGTTTTTACCGGTGCTGGTATCGGTATTATTATTTCCAGTTTAGTGATTCCTTCGTTATCTGCTATAGGCATAAGCGATATGTGGATAGTATTTTCCGCGTTTGCATTGGTGTGTACGTTGATGGCGTGGTCATTGTTCCGCAGAAAGATCGCGGTCAATAATACTGCTGTAAAGGATGGGGAGGGTTATCATCATCGAAGTAAAATAATTTTATATTTGCTGGCTTTTTCTTATTTTGTTTGTGGTGTAGGCGTGGTACCTCATACCTTATTTTTATCACATTATTTGCATCAGGATTTACATGTTGGCTTAGCTAATAGTGGGCTGTTGTTTTCATTGTTTGGTGCCGGTTGTTTATTGGGTGCGTTCTTGGGTGGTGTGTTTAGTTCGCGTCATGGTGTGTATTTAACTTTATGCATCGGTTATGTAATTGGTATCATAGCTATTTTGATGGTGGTCTTATCTCATTCAACATCGTGGGTGTTGGTTTCATCAGTATTAATAGGTGTTTATTTATTTGCTACGGTTAACTTAACATCTTTGCGTGTAGGCGAAGTGGTGCCGATGCAACACCACCCAAAATATTGGGGCAGAATTACGCTGTGTTTTGCGCTTGGCCAAGCGTGTGGTGGTTATGGCATGTCAGCTATAGTGGCATCTGGCGGTAGCTATATTGCGATGTTTTGGTTAGCAGGAATTGCTTTATTATTAGGTTTCATTGCGATTTTATTTTCAAGATAGAGCATCGTGTTTTTAAGGTAGAACCGAGTTGAGGTAATCAAGCACGACTTGTAGTTTTTTGCTAATCTCTTTTTTAGAGGGGTAAACCGCATACATTTCATAGCTGTCTGCAGTGAATTTTTTTAGTATTGGTTTGAGTTTTTTAGATTTGATGGCGTCATTAACGGTAAAGCTGGGTAAATAAGCTATTCCCATATCGGCTAGTGCTAGATTTTTTAAATCTATGCTGCTATTGGATCTGATATTACCTTCAATAAATATATCGGCTGGTTTGCCATCAATTTGGTAAGACCAGGTATTGGAGAAATTGTCATAGTGATCTATGCAATTGTGTTTGTGTAATTCATTCGGATGCTTTGGTGTGCCGTTTGTCTTTAAGTATTCGGGAGATGCACATGTGACTTTATGCCAGTCTCGTAGTTTTTGATAGTAAAAACCGGAATTAGGTAATTTGCCACAATGTATTATCAAATCAAAACCATCGGATAGAATATCTAAGAGGTGGTTACCAATAACTATTTTGAATTTAAGTTCAGGGTATTGCGTTGATAGTTTGTGAAGCGTTGGGGTAATCCATAAGTGACTAATCGAGGCCGGCAGGCCGATTTTTACTGTGCCAGAAATGCTGGTAGTTAAAGTCTGCAATGAGAGTAGGCTGGATTCATATTGTAATAAAATTTCTTTCGCTTGTTGGTAAAACAGCTCACCCGCCTCGGTGGGGGTTATGGCACGTGTTGAGCGGTGAAACAGCAAGGCATTAATTTCGGATTCCAATTGTTGTAATTGTCGTGTCATTTTAGGTGTAGATAACCCAAGCTTGTTTGCGGCTTGTGTTAGTGAGCCTTGTTCGTATACGGTGCAAAAAGCTTGTAAGTATTCAATTTGCATTATTGCGATTCCTGTAATAATGATTTATATATTGTAGGTATTATCATCGGCATGTGCAAATGATACTATGACTAAATAATACAACAGGAGCAGAATAATGAAAGATGATAATTACGCTAAAGGTTTGAAGTTATTGAATAAATTACATGGTGGTCATGTTGGAGAGCAGATGGTTGCTGAGCTTGGTGAGTTGTCGCCGGAATTAGTAGATATGACTATTCGTTGGGGCTTTGGTGAGGTGCATAGCCGTACAGGAATCGATTTAAAAACCAGAGAACTGGTGACAATTGCAGCCTGTATAACCGATGGTGCAGTGCAGCCTCAATTACGCGCCCATTACGAGGCGGCTTTGAATATTGGTGTTACACAACAAGAGATTGTTGAGGTTATTCTACAAATGATTTTCTATGCAGGTATGGCAAAAGCATCAAATGCTTTGCGACTACTAAAAGAGGTGGTGGAATGAAAAGTAAGTTATTTTTAATATTGGTAATGCTGTTAGTGCCTCTGGTGGGGTTTTGTTCGGTGTTACATGCAATGAGTAAAGCAGCGATAGAGAATGCTTTCTTTAATAAGACTTATACATCAATACCTGTCGACAATTTGGATGGTAAAACGGTTAATAATAGCAATACGATTTATTTAGATGGTAAAGGGCATGTTGTTGGTGAGATGGGTATCAAGCCAAAGTCCGAGCCAAAGATAGATGCCGGCAGTTATAAGATCAGTAATGATGGTGCTGTGACTATTCAATGGGCGCATTGGGATTTTAAAAGCAAGCTTTGTTTTCGCATGTATCAAACTAAAAATGCGTATATTTCTATAAGTTGTCAGAATGTGTTTCATAGTGTTTTTATGAAGTCGGCTGTTAAGTTTGGTAATCATATAACAAGATAAGAGGTAATATGTTATGAATGGTCATGTATTTGTAGTTTCAGAATGGCTTGCTGAAGAGGGTAAGGATCAAGAGCTATGGGGAATTTGTCAGCGTCTCATGAAGTTATCACGCAAGGAGGTAGGTTGTGTTAGAGCGAATGCTACTCGTCAAATTACGCACCCGGGTTCGCCTGGGAAATCAAAGTACACCATTATATTATTGCAGGAGTATATTGATATAAAGGCGTTTGATGATCATTGTCAGTCTGATTATGTTGTCGATTTCTTTAAGGAGTATATCGACAATACGGATGCTAATTTAATCGCTGATTGGACCTGTAGGTTATTTAATGAGACTGGAGAGGTTTAATGGTGATTATTGAGCTGACATATAAAAAAGACTTGAGCGAAGTGGATAAATATGTAGAGTTACACCGTGGTTTTTTGGATAAATATTACAATAAAGGGCTCTTTGTTGCTTCTGGTCCGAAAAAACCGCGAAATGGAGGGGTGATTGTTGCCTTGTTAGATGCAAAGTCAGTAAATAAGGTTATTGCAGAGGATCCGTTCTATCAACAAGAGATAGCGGATTACAGTGTCATAGAGTTTGAGGCTACTCGTGGTGTTGTAGTAGAATGTGTTTAGTAGTGTTTATTAGTGAGCTTGAAGATGAAAATATTGGTCGACGCGGATGCTTGTCCTAATGTTATTAAAGATATATTGTTTCGTGCGGCGGAACGTACGCAAACTTTGGTGATATTGGTGGCGAATCAGCGTTTAACTATTCCGTCATCCGAATTTATTAAAATGAAAAAAGTGGCTGCTGGCTTTGATGTGGCAGATCATGAAATAGTACAACAAGCCGAGGTGGGTGATTTGGTAATTACAGCTGATATTCCTTTGGCTGATTTGGTAGTAAAAAAAGATTGTCTGGCTTTAAATCCACGTGGTGAATTATATACAGAAGAAAATATTCGTCAGCGATTAGCTATGCGTAATTTAATGGAGCAATTGCGTGACTCTGGTATCACCACAGGCGGACCGAATAGCCTAAGTAAACAGCATCGTCAAGCGTTTGCTAATCACCTTGATCGGCTGATTACTCAATCAAAATAAGCTGTTAGTTCTAACGTTATCTGATTCTTCTCTTATTTTAAAGAAAAAGACATCTCATTGGTTTGATGTCTTTTAAATAATTCTTCTTTGTACTTTTTAAATATTCTTTCCCGAACATGTAATGAAAAACTTATTTCATACAGAAATTGAATCTCTAATGAATTTAATTTTCTAAGTGGTATGCCAAAGAGACCTGCATAATATTTATTATCGTAAATATCGTCAAAATATTGTTTTTGTGCCAATAAAAAAGCAGTGGCTATTAAGTGATGTGCGTTATGATGTGTTATCAGCGTTTTATTCATTGCAATATGTCGATCCAGATATATTAACATGATGATTAAGCTATAGGCTGAGTTAAGTTTGTTACCAACTCCGTACTTATGTATGCGAGTTATATAGCAGAATATACACATAGTGGGTATGGTTGGGGCATCAAAGTGTGTTCTCTTTGGTTTTTTGGTGAGCCTCTTAGCTATTTCTTTGTTGTCTTCAATTATTGATAAAAGAAGAGTGGCCATTAATTTGGGGGTTATAGTTTTGGTTAGCTCTTTTTCGTGTTCTAGTAATTCAATAGGCATGATAGTTCTTATTTGTAGATTGCCACACATGCTCGGTATGCATATTAACTGATTTTTTTACGAAATCAATATGGCAGTGTAAGTTCATCTCGGATGGCGGTTTAGGTTGCATTGCGATAGACTAATTTATCTACTTAAAGTAAGGGGCTTGCCGTGAAGCGATTAGTATTAACTGCCGTATTGAGTTTGTTTTGTGTATATGCAGTGGCAAAAAATCAAACAGCCATTTTTGCCGGTGGTTGCTTTTGGTGCATGGAGGCAGATTTTGATAAAGTGCCAGGTGTGGTTGAAACAGAGTCAGGTTATGATGGTGGTACTAAGTCTAATCCAACTTATGAAACAGTTTCCGCTGGGCAGACACATTATGCTGAAGCACTAAAGGTTATCTACAACCCAAGTAAGGTCACGTATCAACAGTTGCTTGCGTACTTTTGGAAAAACATTGATCCGACAGCTAAAGATGCGCAATTTTGTGATCATGGCGCGCAATACCGATCGGCGATATTCTATTTAAATCCTCAGCAAAAGCAATTAGCTGAGCAATCACTGATTTCTATTAAGAAGAGATTTAAAGCGGTTTATACCGAAATTACAGCTTCGACCCGTTTCTACCCAGCTGAGAAATATCATCAAGAATATTATAAAAAGAACCCGGTGCGTTATAAATTTTACCGCTGGAACTGTGGACGCGATAAGCGCTTAAAACAGCTTTATGGGTGATTTACTTCCATGAAACATCTGACGCATCGACATCGCTAGTGGTGCCTTGGTCATCCATGCGGGTAATAAATAACTGGCTATGCATTGAATCGACTAAGTTGTCTTTTTCTGTTAACACAAAATGCTGTATAACAGAATTATTGGTATGTTCTACAAAGGCATCGTGATCAGAAAATTTTTCAATAATGGTAATTTCATTGGGGTTGTCGAGACCTTGTAAGATTTCATGGTATTCGCAGTTGTCTTGTTCGCGAGTTGCTTCACCGGTATGCTGTAATTGTTCGAGCAACTTTTTTACCATGCCAGGTTTTGCGATCAATTTAACATGGCAAGTAATTTTAGGTTGTTGTTTATTTTTTTTCATTTTTTCACCTCTTGACAATACCAGCCTGTATTGGGTTCGTATACTGGGCCTTTATGGATATATTTGGCAAGCCGATCTTTTTGTACCCATTTCTCAACTTGCTTATAGCTAAGTTTAGCAAAGTGTGTTCCGCGTTTATAATCACTTTTATTGTTGTTTACGTCTCTGCAGTCATAATATTTGTGATCTTTTGACCAGCCAATACAGGCGCAATTATAAAGCGGCTGATTGGCTGCAGCTAAGGCTGGAAATAATATAAACAAAACCCCGGCAATTACTTTGTTCACTAAGCTTCCTTAATATTGGTGGATAGTGCTGGTATGATTATACAGTTTGATGGATTGTTTTGTTAAGTCAATACTGTCATGATAGTTGCTATGTTATTTAATAAGACTACATTTGCATTATTATCAGCTGTGTTTTTTTTGGCACCAGTGCCGCTCATTTATGCACAACAAGAAAAACATGTAAAACATGAAAGGCATGAAAGACACAAAAAGCACGCCACATCAGCAAAGCAAAAAGTGGCTGTTAAGCCTTCTGCGGTTAATATGTCAAAGGTCTGTGCTAATTTACAGGTTACGCTGCATCAGTTTCGTAAGAATAACAGCTCAAAAAAACATATGATTAATGACATGAGTTTATATGTCAGCCAGACGAAAGATAACCAACCGTTGTGTTATTTATTTAGTGGCACAATCAGAAAGGGCATTCCGCAACAGCTTACACAGAATAACTTATGGGAAATAGGTAGCATCACTAAATCCTATTTTGCAGCGATGATGTTGCAACTTGAAATGGCAACGCATAATAAGGCTAAGAAGTTTCCAATTGAATTTGATATCAATCAAAAAATAGGGCAGTGGTTTCCTCAATATCCAGATTGGGGTGATATTAGCGTTAAGCAATTATTGAATATGACCAGTGGTATGGTGAGTGACGCTAATACCGATGCATTTATGAAGATGGTGTTTAAGTATTCGCATCGTGTGTGGACATCTGAAGAGATTATAGATATGTCTTATAAGCGGGACCCTAACACACACTTCAAGCCGGGAGCTGGCTACCACTACTCCAATACGTCTTATGTGCTTGCCGGTGAGTTGATTCAAATATTGAATAAAAGAATCTATAACAAAGATTGGGACTTGGCCACCTTATTTAATCATCACATTGTTGAGCCTTTTGATTTAAAAGACACTTACTTTTATACGGGTGATGTGCCGCAATCGACATTGGTGCGCATGGCGCATGGCTATAATTATTTTTATAACGTTGATACGACCAATTATAATTTATCAATAGCGCAAGCAGCGGGGGGTATTATTGCTACTCCGAAAGCGGTGGCGCAATGGGTGTTGGATTTATTTAATGGTAAAATCTTGGCGCCAAAAGAGTTGGCACAAATGAAAAGTTTAGTGTCGATGAAGACAGGGCAGCCAATGACGATACAACAAGCGATGCAAACAAATACACCGGGATATGGTTTAGGCTTGATGATGCAACCTTCGCAGCAATATGGTCCGATCTGGATGTATCAAGGAACTACCTATGGTCATACCGCGGTTTATATGTATGTGCCTAAATATCAAACCATTATTGTTTATACTGCGGGGATTGGCAGTTTGCGCAAAAACCCTGTTAACTTCGCAGCGCTTGGTAAGCAAGTTTTGCAGCAATTATTAGCCTCAAAAGTAAGCCCTAGTAGTGATTCTGCACTATAATTAGCGCTATAAAACCAATTATAGTGAGAGTGCAAATGCGTATAATTAAAATGTTAGCGGTAATGTCGTGTCTGAGTATACCTGTTGTTGGCTTGGCGCTGAGCGGTCAGCCGTATGGCAAGACCAATGTCGGCGCTAAATCTATTCCTATTGAATTTGCTGGTAAAAATGCACAAAACAAGATAGTGACTAAACCTGTTGGTACACCTCCAGCTACAATGCAAAACACACAGCGGGTTAAACCTACTGACAGGGTCAATGTTAAAACAAATCAAATCGGTGTTGATTTTGCGGGTAAACCTAAACCTGCGCCGTAATCAGTGCCGTATAAGACATTGAGAATGGGTAGGTAATGTACACCGTTTTGGCTCAAAAACTTTCCATCTGTATCATTTTTATGTAACAGTTAAAGGTAGTTGCTAAACAGGGAGGTTAGCATCATGCCAAATAAATACGATTTACGTGAATCCGTCCATGAACTGGATGCAAGCCTTAGTCAAACTCAAAGAGTCTCACCCAATTTATGTATTATAATCGATCAGTTGCGTGATCTGATTGGCGATGATTTCACAGACCTGGATGCTGAATTTAAAATCAAATTAACAGAGCTACAAGTAGCCACTCATTATGATTTTACAGAGCAGCAGCATCTATTAATCGATAAGGTTGTCAATGAGGCAGAGACGCTCTACTCAAGCACTATAACCAGACGAAGACTATTGCCCCCTAGGTGGTTAAACAGAATGGCCCCCTCGGTAACGTTATTCTCCACGCCTCCAGCTGAAGCCCGATGGCGGATGCCGCTATCCCCGCCTATGAGGCGCCACCGAAGAAACAGATGGGGTTGACCACACAAAACTTCACTTCATTCAAAAAATACTACCTAATAACACTTTTAGTACCTTATCTTACAGTAACTCACTGTGGTTCTGTGATGAGAGTGCTTATGGTACAACATTAACGGGTAATATGGCTGGTTCGTTTCACGGTTTGGCCTATCGAAATATGGTCGAACCAGCTATGTGGGGTGATATATTATTCGTGCTGTTCGTAGGCGCGAATAATTTTTTGCACCAAAGTATGTCGCACGACGTCATCCGCTTTAAAAAAAGTGAACTTAATCTCAGGCACTTTTTGTAGCACAGTGATCGCATGACGTAAGCCAGAGGCGGTGGATTTCGGTAAATCAACTTGTGTGATATCGCCGGTAATCACAGCCTTTGAGCCAAAACCAATCCGTGTTAAGAACATCTTCATTTGTTCTTGAGTGGTATTTTGGCTTTCATCCAAGATAATAAATGAGTCATTCAATGTTCGACCACGCATATAAGCTAGCGGTGCAATTTCAATCACATTTTTTTCAATTAATCGGCCGACATTAGCGCCACCGAGCATTTCGACCAAGGCATCATATAGTGGTCGTAAATAAGGATCGACTTTTTGAGCTAAATCGCCGGGCAAGAAGCCTAGCTTTTCACCAGCTTCAACAGCAGGGCGCACTAATATGATGCGGCTGACTTGTTCGTTTTCCAATTCGTGTACCGCCGATGCAACGGCCAAAAATGTTTTACCCGTACCAGAAGGCCCAATACCAAAATTAATATCGTACTTGCGCAAGGCGGACAGGTAGTGATGCTGGTTCGGTGTTCGCGCTTTAATCGTACACTTTGCCGCTTCAATTTTGAACTCATCTAAGTCGGCATCATTAGACGACTCAGTGTTGGAGTCAATTGATTTAATAATCAGCTGAATGTTGTTTTTTGTCAGCTCATGTTTACTACCGGTTTCGTTATACACCTGTTCTATTACATCGCAAGCTTTATCTATCGAGGTAGGAATGCCAATGATTTGAAATTCATTGCCGCGGTTACTGATTTCTACGCCAAGGTGATGTTCGATGATGTGCAAGTGCTCATCAAATTGCCCGCAAAGTTCTGCGAGTCGGCGATTATCCAATGGTGATAGGGTAATTTTACGCTGGGACTGATTCTTCTGTGCTGACAAGTTCACCTCCAAGTGAGTTAGGTTTGGCTTCTGTAATCTTTACAGTCACCATCTGACCGATTAACCGTTGGTCACCTTTAAAATTTACCACACGATTGTTCTCAGTGCGAGCGGCAAGTGCATTGGAGTCTTTTTTAGACACGCCGGTAACTAACACCACTTGTTCGGTGCCAACCATGCGTCGACTAATTTGTGCTGCGTATTGCAAGATACGATCTTGTAAAATAGCTAAGCGTTGCTTTTTGGTATCCATGCTAATTTCATCAGGTAATGATGCAGCCGGTGTGCCTGGTCTCGCGCTATAAATAAAGCTAAATGATGTATCGAAGCCGATATCATTGATTAGGTTCATTGTTGCTTCAAAGTCAGCGTCAGTTTCACCAGGGAAGCCAATGATAAAGTCGCTGGATAAGCTAATGTCAGGCCTTACTTCGCGCAGTTTGCGAATGCGCGACTTATATTGCAATGCTGTATAGCCACGTTTCATGCCGGCCAGGATGCGATCCGATCCACTTTGTACGGGTAAGTGCAAATGGTTGGCAAGTTTTGGTTCGCTAGCATACGCCTCAATTAAGTTATCTGAGAAGGCGTTGGGGTGTGATGTGGTAAAACGAATCCGCGCAATGCTTTCTATGGCGGCAATGTAATGAATTAACAATGCTAGGTCAGCGATTTCGCCGGTGTGCATTAAGCCGCGGTAGTCGTTGACGTTTTGGCCAAGTAAGTTTATTTCGCGTACACCTTGTTCGGCTAGTTGCACAACTTCAGCTATAACATCATCGAACGGGCGTGAGATTTCTTCACCGCGCGTGTAAGGTACAACACAAAAGCTGCAGTATTTGCTGCAACCTTCCATGATTGAAACAAAGGCTGTTGGGCCTTCGGCACGCGGAGCGGGCATGCGATCAAATTTTTCGATCTCAGGGAAGCTGGTATCAACTACTGATTTTTTACCGGCTAATACTTCATTCAGCATCTCAGGTAAGCGGTGAAGTGTTTGTGGGCCAAACACTAGGTCTACATACGGCGCACGTTGTGTAATCGCTTTGCCCTCTTGTGAGGCAACACAGCCGCCAACACCAATCACTATATCAGGGCGTTTTTGTTTTAATTTGCGCCAGCGACCCACTTCTGAAAACACTTTTTCTTGTGCTTTTTCACGAATAGAGCAGGTGTTCAATAGCAGCACATCGGCTTCTTCAGCTTCTTTTGTGAGCTCAAGTCCATGAGATTCAATTAACACATCTGCCATTTTTGATGAGTCGTACTCGTTCATTTGGCAGCCGTGGGTTCTGATATAGAGTTTTTTCATTTATTTAGCCATTTGTTATATGCGCCGCATTCTATCACGCTGTGATATCCTAATCCAGAATATGCACAGCTAAATCTGCGCATAAAATAGCCGATCACTTGATAAATTAGTGTTTAAAGTTTATGCTATAAAACAATAGGTTAGCGAAGGGGTATCGTGCATTTATGAGTCATCCAACGCTAAGATTGCAACTGGCTCGATGGACGGGTTGGTTCTTCTTAATTAATACAGTGATGTCATTTGCCATTCAGATGGGTTATCTGCATTTAATGCCGAACCTGCATATGGTATATGGTGCTTCAGTTGGTCGCGTGATTTTCGCCTGGTCATTCATCTTGGCATCGTATGTTACACAAGCGCTGATCATCAACTATGCCTTGTGTTTGGTGGTTTTAGTTTTTGTTGCGATTCTGCCGCGCTATTGGATTGTAATGACAGTTGCTGTGATTCTTGCGGCGGTTATTAACGTCGCACAAATCATTGATGTTATTTCATACCAAGTGTTTCATACCCACAACATGCATATTGCAGTTGATATTTTTAAAGCAAATGCATTTGCTGAGGTGTTGCCGATGTCGGCCACCGAAGTAGGTTTAGCTATATTTATATTGGTAGGCTTGTTGTTATTGTGTACTGGTATTGCTTACCTGCTGTGGCGGGGTATTAAGCTTAAGCGACGTGTGAGGCATGGTCGTCGTGTGTTTTGGTCAATGGTTATTATTGTTGTTTACTCATATGGTTTGATGGCATGTGTCATTTCCATGCCGCCAGGTTATCGATTAAGTGCAGAAAACAGTCGTTTGTTATTAAAAGCCGCACGCTATGTGCCTTATTATAGTGATTTGTTTGCTGCGGTGGTGCCAGGCAGTGAGGATGCGGTGCGTCACGTTGAAACGGATAAAGGTTTTATTAAAATGCAAACGCGACAAGAGAATCGGCCATTGGCTTATCCTCGTATCCCAATGGTATGTAAGCCACCAAAAAAACCAAAAAACATCGTGATGATTGTGTTGGATACGTGGCGTTATGATGCGCTGACAGCGCGTATTACACCAAATATTTATCGTTTTGCACATCGCAGTTTAAAATTTACCAATAACTGGAGCGGTGGTAATTCCACTCAGCCAGGTATTTTCACTATGTTTTACGCTATCCCGCCAAATTACTGGACAGCGATGGATCAGCAACAGATTGGTCCAGTGTTTATTAATCAGCTGGAAAAAGCCGGTTATCAAATGGAGGTTTTAGCCAGTGCCACCTTGCGTTTTCCTGCATTTGATCGCACAGTGTTTTCAAAAGTATCCAATTTAAAAACCCATATGCATGGTGATAGCTCAATTTCACGAGATCAAACCATTACACAAAAATTCAATCAATTTTTAAATCAATATGATCGTAAAAAACCATTTTTTGGTTTCTTGTTTTATGACACGGCTCATAACTATTGTGGTGGTGGTTCGACTGCTAATCAATTTCCATTTAGGCCAGCAATTGGTGAGTGTAAACGGTTTTCGTTAACAAAAAATACCGACCCGCGACCATACCTTAATCGATATCACAATGCGCTGCATTATATTGATGGCGAAGTAGGGCGGGTTCTCAAAGAGCTTAAGCGCAAACGTTTATTAAAAAATACAATTGTAATTATTACGGCTGATCATGGTGAAGAATTTGATGATGAAAATCTTAATTACTGGAGTCATGCCAGCGCTTATACGTCATACCAATTACATGTGCCAATGATTATTTCATGGCCGGGCAAGCTGCCTAACAACTACCGTTACTTTACTACGCATTATGATTTGGTGCCGACATTAATGAAGCAAGTGTTACGTTGCAGTAACCCAATGGCAAGTTATAGCATTGGCCGTTCATTGTTCGAGCCAGGCGGTAGGCCGTTTTTAATCGCAGGCAGTTATGGTGATTATGCTGTTATATCCGGAGATAGAATTGTGCGCGTTTATCCGGGTGGTGACTTTGTTATTAATAAGCGTAATGGGCATCATATGCCGTATGCGCGGTTGAGTCCGAGTTTGATGAGGCAAGCCTACAAGCAACTCACTCGTTTCTTCCAATAAAACAAACAAGAATAGCGAAATGCTTCGTTAAAAGGTTCACTCGTAATCCTCATTTAGCTATCAGTAAACTCCGGTTACTCGTTCAATTTTTGCCTCGCATTTCATCTATTCTTGTTTGTTTTATGCATTTATATGCATAGCGAAATGCAAGCCCGTCATCCTGGACCCCGAGTTTGTCATCCCGCACTAGAGTTTGTCATCCCGGACCCCGATCCGGGATCCATATAATACAAACCAAAACCTTGCCTTCCTCTGGGCTATAAAATTAAGATTTATAGCCCATAAACTGATATATAATGGGCAATAAATATTGATTTATAGCTCATGTTTTGCTAAAATATTAATTAATACAGTTAGTTAGAGAATACAGATGAAATGGTTGTGGCAATTAAAAAAATGGCCAGCATTTATATATGATGCTGGTCAGCTGGGTAACCTAGAGAAACAGTTTTATGAGCTATTGGGCGAGCAAGCGGGTTCAAGTAAGCTGCTTAATCAGCAGTTATTAACCATAGATCTTTTGTGTGATGAGGCAATTAAAACCTCCAAAATTGAGAACGAACAACTCAATCATGATAGCTTGCAAAGCTCATTAAAAAAGCGCTTGGGATTAATTAACACTAAACAACATATTCCACCTGCTGAAGCGGGTATTTCTGAAATGATGGTTGATAACCTAGAAAACTACCAGCAACCATTATCAGCAGACACGCTGTGTCATTGGAATATGTTGTTAACTAATCATCGCTGGGATTTAACAGATATTGGTATTTATAGAACCCATCAAGAGGCAATGGAAATCGTGTCGGGTGCAATTGGCAAGACTACAACGCATTATGAAGCGCCACCATCAAAACAAATGAATAAAGAAATGCAGCGCTATATCGAGTGGTATAACCAAGCAGATTTACCCCCATTATTGCATGCCGCTATTTCTCATGTTTATTTTCTAGCGATACATCCATTTGAAGATGGTAATGGTCGAATTGCGCGAGCATTAACGATTAAGTTGTTATCGCAGCATGTCGATAAGCCGTTATTGATTATGTTGTCGTCTGTTATTGAAGCGAATAAAAAAGATTATTATCAAGCGTTAGCCAGTACAAATCATAGCTTGGATATTAATCAGTGGTTGCAGTATTTTACTAAGACTATCATTGCAGCTCAACAGCGTACGCAAGCATTTATTGATTTATTAATCATGAAAAGTAAGCTATTAAAGAAATATGAAAAACAACTGAATCCGCGACAAATTAAGGTGATTAAACGGCTATTTGAAGCAGGCGTTGATGGCTTTGTTAGTGGTTTAAGTGCACGCAATTACATGACGATTACTGATACGGCGCCATCGACAGCTACACGCGATTTGCAGCATTTAGTTGAGTTGAAGATTCTGCAGCGCAAAGGTCAATTAAAAGCAACGCGATACTACCTCAACCAAACAGGTTCGTGTTGATTAATGGCTAGTCAAATAGCCTTACAACGTAAACCTACCTTTGTCATTCCTGCGAAAGCAGGAATCCAGGTTGCTTGGGTTAAAATTGGAGTGCGCGTGACTCAGGCTTAGGTGGTGGATTTGCAGATGCAGCAGCTCTTTGTTCTTGTGAGACTGCAGGCTGGTCTTCTATGGCTATTGGTTTGGTTTTATCATCAGTGGGGTTTGCCGCCGTTTGTGCTTTTGCTTTCGCATATTCTGGATTTAATTTATCGATGAGGTCGGCTTGCTCAGGGTGCTTTTGTTTGTAATCATCAAGAAATTTATGCGCAGTATCTTTATCATGAAAAGGTAAGTCTAATACTTTTATTTGTTTTTCAGTTCCATTAATTTCAACTGGCACGGTTTTTTCTTTTGGTTTGTGTGTTTGATAAAACGCTAATTCTTTGTCTTGTTTTTTCACAAAGTCTTCATATTCTTTTTTCCCCATAGTAAATGGGTCTGGATCTGTCTTATCAAATTTATCATGAATGTCACTACTTGTAGCTGCTGGCTGGGTGTTTTGTCCTTCAGTGTTTGTGCGTGCTGGTTGTTGAGGCTGATCCTGGGTGGCAGGCGGCTTGTTAGCTTTAGCGGCTGTATGCTGAGCACGCTCCACGTCAGCGCCAATTTTAGCGGCTAGTTGAAGGGCTTCAGCGTGTTGACTTTGAGCGATTATTACTTGCATTATTTCACTAGGAATATTGACTTGAATTGGGCGCGGAATGGCGGCTGGTTGCTTTAATCGAGCTCTGAAGAAAGCGCTGGCTACTGATTCACGAGCGCTAGCATTTGCGGTTCTAGTTGCAGTGGTAGCTCTGGCTGGAGATTCTGGTTTGTGTTCGGGTAATGGTCGTGTATATGCCGTGACAGCTAACTGATCGTCTGAGCTTGGCTCTTCTCGCGCGGGATTTTGTTCTGGTGCTGGTTCAGGTTCAGGTTCAGGTTCTGCAACTGGCTCTGCATAGGGCGCTGGCTGCGCAGGTTCCGGTGCATCTGTCGATACTATTGTTTTTGCTTCTGCAGTGATTGTTCTTTGTGCATCTTCTAGTCTTTGTATTTCTGCTTTTAGTGTTTCGATTTCACCGCTCATGATTTTGGTTTTATCCTTAATATCTGCGGTTTTTTGATAGTCTTGCATGATACTTTCAAAATCTGGTCGTAAGTCTTTTTCTATTGTTTTTCTGGCTGTTTCAGCAAGTGCTATTCTATCTGGAATTTTGTCAAAAGCTGCATAAGCGGCCTCGAAAGAATTGGATGCATCAGATTTGTGAGTTCCTATGTCGCCACATTTTATTTCAGATTGAGCTATTGATGCAGTTGCTTCTTCTAGTTGATTTTTGGCTTGCTGAAGTAATTGCATATTTGGGTCTATAAAATGTTCGTCAACTCTTTGTTGGACTGTTGCTATTAAACTTCTGGCTTTGCCTAATACAGATTCTGCATTCTTTGCCTCACTTTCGGCGTCACCAGCTTTTGTTTGAATGCTGTTCTTCAGAAATTTTACATTGGCTGTTTTTGCATTTATCAACGCATTGTATTGTTGAGCTTCTTTTCGTCCTATAACGGCTGGGTTTGCAGGTGGTGTTGACACAGTTGCACCTTCTCTCGCTGCGCTAGGAGGTGTGGGTTCTGGTTTCGTCATGGGTTCTGCTGGTGACTTGGCTTCTGTAGCCACGCTACTATGTGCTGTTTCTAGTTCTTGAATTTTTGCTTGAAGTTCCGCTATTTTTATACTGATTTGCCCTGCATCTGTGTTTGCATCAATTGCAAAACGATACAGTTCTCCAGTTTTATCTACCAAGGGGAGTATTTTTTCCAGTGTTGTACCTCTGGCAATTTCAGCTTCCGTCGTATCGTCTGGAATTTCAGCTAAGCTTGTTCTGGCGGCAGCATAGATGTCGTTTATTTCTTTATGCTTTGCACTTATTTCATTAAATATTTCCCTGACATTATTTATTGATGCTGTTGCCATTTCCAGTTGAGCTTTGGCATCAGCGAGCTGCTGTATGTTGTCACCCTGAGCAGTTAATACTAAATTTTCTACCTTAGATACTGCTTTATGAGCGGATTTTATTTTACTTTCAGCTTCATGTGCTCTAGCTGTCGTTGTTTCATCGATCTCTTCGCACTGCCGTGCATTTCTATCTATTGATTCTTTGTGGCAATTATACAGGATTGTTTTACTTGGTACTTTTAACTGAACCTCTTCTTCTGTTATAGGTCTCAGATCGCCTTCTGGCGTTAGATAAGATGTTTTGTTTTCAAAGCTTGCTAGCATTGTGTCATATGCGGTTCTTTCGGTTCCTGATTTAAGAGCCTCATATGCGCTGCTGATATTTTGAAACATGGGTTGGTGGTATGATATCAAAGTGCGTGGGGTCTTGTCAGGATGGTGCTTTAATGCCAGGCCGCGATATGCTTTTATAATTTGAGTCCTTGTGGCGTTTCTCGTGACACCAAGGATTTCGTAATAGTCCTTAAAATTTTCATGCGCGCGGGCTTGTCGGCTCATTTCACACTCTCAGAAATCTCATTAAACAACAACATACATCAACCTATTTATTATCATTACTTATAAACTTAATCCATATTATTTATTAGCAATATAGCCATCTTACTAAAAAATTATTAATACAGCCTTATGTAAAATATAGCGTTAATGTTCTTTTCGATTCGTTCAATCTAACGCTTGGGATATTTGAAGGTGGAACTTGCAACAAACTATGCAGTGAATTAGACTTTCGGACATCAAGCCAACTGGGAACCGTCCGAAGTGTCTATTTACTTGTTTGTTATAGGGTTATTATTGCTCGCCGCATGGGGTGGGGCTTTGCCGACTCAATTAGCAGCAATGAATCGCCCGCGTAATCACCTGGTATATTACGGCGAGGCTTTTGCTTCCGGGACCTTCTTAGGTGCCAGTCTGTTGCATATGTTGCCTGATGCGATAGATAACCTTAGTAAGATTTCAGTATGGCAATACCCTGTAGCCACCACATTGACTGGTGTCGGTTTCTTGGTCATGCTGATTATCGAACGTGTCGGTATTATCTATAAGGATCATAGTGAGCATGCTAAGCACGTTGAGTGCTCCATTTTATCTTATATTTTGCTGATTATTTTGTCGTTTCATTCCATTATTGTTGGCGTTTCGCTGGGGCTTGAAAGTGGTAAAATGGCTGCGATTGTGCTGATGATTGCGTTGATGTTGCATAAAGCTTCAGCCGGTTTTGCGTTTGGTATGACATTGCGTTATTCAAGTTTTAAACACTTACACCGCTACTTGATGATTACAGTGTTTTCACTTAGCACGCCGCTGGGTGTGGTAATTGGTTTGTACATTACCCATTATGCGCACGTGCAAATATCTTCATTAACCGAAGGCATGTTTGATGCGATTGCGGCTGGAACGTTTTTGTATATGACTATGCATTTAACCCAAACACGTGACCCATTTCCAATGCCGCAACGCCTGGCTTCGTTGGGTATTGTGATGCTGGGTTTTGTTATGATGGCTGTTTTGGCTTTGTATATTTGATTTGTCACTACGGCTTCAGAGTTTGTCATCCCGGCCCCCGAGCCGGGAACCAGGAATAATTGAGAGGTAGAAAATGTTAAACTGTTTTAGTACAGATGATTCACATCTGGTTTCACTTTATCCGCTAACCGAAGAAGCTTATAAAGCGTGGTTAACCAAGCAGGATGATATCACGCAGCAATGGGCGAAAACCCTAGCGGACACAATATCAATAGGGCAGTGCATCACTTTTCCGAATGCAAAAGGTGAAGTTGCTAGTGCGGTAGTGATTATTGATGCCGATGATTTAATCACCTTTGGCGTTGGTGCAAGTTCATTACCTGAAGGTCAATACGCTATTGATGGTGAATTTAGCGCTGAACAATTGAATTTAATGGCATTGGCGTGGGGGTTATCAGCCTATCAGTTTAATGCCTATCAGAAAAAACCTGAATATAAAGCGCAATTATACCTGCCAGCAGCTGTTGATGCTGACACGTTGGATAAACAATTAAGCAGTTATTATTTAGTACAGGATTTGATTAGTACGCCAACCGAAGATATGGGCCCGGCTGAATTAGCTGAGGCAGTGAATTACGTGGCGGATGAGTTTGATGCGCAATGTGAGGTGATTATTGGTGATGACTTATTAGCAGAAAACTACCCGTTAGTGCATGCGGTTGGCCGTGCCAGTATTAATCAGCCACGTTTGGTGGATTTGCGTTGGAAAAGTAAGACCGCAGTTAAGCAAAAAATCACATTGGTAGGTAAGGGTGTTTGTTATGATACCGGTGGTTTATCGATCAAACCCAGCGGCTCAATGAAGAGCATGAAAAAAGACATGGGCGGGGCTGCGCATGCGTTAGGTTTAGCACGCTTGATTATGGCTTGCGACTTGCCGGTGGAATTGCGCTTGTTAATCCCAGCCGTTGAAAACAGTGTCGGCTCGGCCAGTATTCGCCCGGGTGATGTGTTGACAGCGCGTAATGGGCTTACTGTTGAAGTCGATAATACCGACGCAGAAGGCCGATTGGTATTGGCTGATGCGTTGGCAGAGGCGGTGACTGAAAAACCCGATCTGTTATTAGACTTTGCAACACTAACAGGTGCAGCACGTGTGGCATTTGGCCCAGAAGTGCATGCGATGATGACTAACGATGATCAATTAGCGCATGACGTGATGAGCAGTGGTCAACAGGTTCAAGATGTGGTGTGGCAAATGCCATTGTTTCAGCCTTATAAACGCTTTATTAAATCTACTATTGCAGACTGCAATAATATCAACACGTCCGGTGTTGGCTTTGCAGGCGCGATTACTGCAGGATTGTTTTTACAGCAATTTGTTGATGGTAATCGTTGGGCGCATTTTGATATTTTTGGATGGAATAATGATGCGCGGCCTGGTCGCCCGGCCGGCGCTATGGTGCATGCAATCCGTGCTGTATATGATTATTTGGTATTGAAAAGCTAGAAACGCTGTTATACTCCTGCGCTTTTGACTTCAGGGAGAGTGGGATGAGAAATTTACGAAACGATGAGCCGCATGGTATCGATGAAATGCGATTTATGCTGGGTATGTGTGTGTTTGGTGCGCCAGGTGCTTTAGTAGCTGGTGTGACAGCAAAATACATCTTTGATGCTGTCCGCGAGTCCTGGAGTCATGATACAGCGCCAACTGCTGTCGCTGGCATCACTGCTTTTGTTGGCTTTGCCGTAATCACAGTAGGTTGTATGGTGGCTGGTGGGCAAACGTTAAAGCGCCTTGGTGTTCGCGGTGCTTTTGACAGTCGTTTGTTTTGCTGCTGTAACAGGGCATCTGAAGCATCTGCAGCACCACATGTTGAGTATGATGCTGGTCTAACGAGGGCTGCTGTGCCTGTATAAGTACGTGCAGCGCGACAACTATCTGTTATATAAATACCAGACATGAAAAGTATG
Source organism: Coxiellaceae bacterium (assembly GCA_029212885.1). GTDB lineage: Bacteria > Pseudomonadota > Gammaproteobacteria > Coxiellales > Coxiellaceae > JARGNX01. The sequence goes on along the minus strand of JARGPC010000003.1, from coordinate 152,698 downwards.
TACTGTTTCTATTGCTGTGATAGATTAATAAATTAACTGCTATTTAAGGCCCATTTAATATTGTTACTGTACCATCTCTTACGTGTGTAATTTAAATATATGTGATTGAGGTTGAGATGGGTATGAATAGTCGAATAAAGTCGTTTGGTTTTACGTTAGTAGAGTTAGTCATTGTCATCGTTATATTAGGTATTCTTTCAGCTTATGCTGTGCCGAAATTTATTGATCTAACGCGCAGTGCGAATAAAGCCACCGTTGGTCAAATCTTTGCTACGTTCCAGTCAGCCGCCAATTTAGCTCATGCTAAGTGGGTGCTGAAGGGCAAGCCCGCTACGATTACTATGCAGGGCGCTGTGATTCCAATGACCAGCACTGGTTGGCCGGGTAGTAATGCGATGACTAGTGCCAGCTGTGAAGCACTGTGGCATGGTGTAATGACCAACAGCACCAAATCTATCAGTAATGGGGTGGAGCACTACACTGAGAATTACAGCATCTTTGGTCAGGACTCTTTTTGTTATTTTCATTATGCGAACCCACAAACACGTTTTATGAAATATGAAACGGATAACGGTAAATTTACTATTGAGAATAACTAACTCACCGCTCCATTTCTGTGTTAATTCTGCACTATAATTAGGCTTATATATAAGTATATTAATAGTGCAGCCGAGTTTTCAGTATAAACATTGCAGATCCTTGAAAGAACTGGTATAAATTCGACAGCGAAATTCTCAGGAAAGGGGTAGTTATGTTAACTTTATTGGCATGGGTAGTATTGCTATTGGTTGTCGGTGGTTTGGCCTATTATCGCGCAAAGCCGATGATTTGGATTCCAACGGTTGGTGTGTTTTTAGCTGTGTATACTGGCTTGCACGCGATGTCGTACATCACACTCACTATTTTTTGGGCAGTATGGTTAGTCGCTTCATTGACCATGATGTTGACTAACGTACGTATGCAGCTAATTACTGTGCCTTTTTTGTTCTGGTTCCGTAAGCAACAACCACCTTTAACTTCAGCTGAGCGTATTGCGTTAGAAGCCGGTGGTGTATGGTGGGAAAAAGCATTTTTTGATGGTGACCCGGACTGGGCTGAATTAGATAAGATGCCAGAAGCGACGCTAACTTCTGAAGAGCAAGCTTTTCTTGATAACCAAGTTGAAACCTTATGCAGCATGTTAGATGACTGGAAGATGGTGCATGACGACCAAGACATGCCAAAAGCGACATGGGACTATATTAAGAAAGAAAAATTCCTAGGCTTAGTGATTAGCAAAGAATATAACGGCCTGGGTTTTTCGGCGGTAGCTCACTCCGCGATTGTCAGCAAAATCGCTAGCCGCAGTGTCAGTGCCGCTGTTAGTATTATGGTGCCAAACTCTTTGGGGCCGGCTGAATTCTTGTCTCACTATGGCACTAAAGATCAAAAAGACTATTACTTGCCGCGCTTAGCTGAAGGTAAAGAAATCCCATGCTTTGGTTTAACGGCGCCGAATGCGGGCAGCGATGCGACTAACTTGTCAGACACCGGTGTAGTGTGTAAGGGCGAATACGAGGGCGTTGAAGTCACGGGTATTCGTTTGAACTTTAATAAACGGTATATCACGCTAGCGCCAATCACTACCTTGTTAGGCTTGGCGTTCCAATTGTATGATCCAGATCACTTGTTAGGTGATAAAGATTTTCTTGGTATTACCTTGGCATTGATTCCATCCAAACACCCAGGTGTTGAAACTGGCCCACGTCATGCGCCATTAAATTTGGCTTTTATGAATGGTCCTCTGCGCGGTAAAGATGTGTTTATTCCGCTCGACTTTATTATTGGTGGCAAAGATAATTGCGGTAAAGGCTGGCAGATGATGATGGAATGTTTGGCAGTAGGCCGCGGTATTTCATTGCCATCATTAGCCACAGGGGCTGCGAAATTCTCAGCACGCATGACAGGTGCTTATGCAAAAGTGCGTGAACAATTCAAACGCCCGATTGGTGATTTTGAAGGTGTGCAATTGGCCTTGTCACGTATTGGTGGTCTGTCTTATCTATGTGAAGCAACACGTTTAATGAGTGCATTGGCGGTTGATGCGGACACGCGACCTTCGGTAGCGTCTGCGATTGTTAAATATCACTTAACTGAGATCGGTCGTAAAGTAGTTGATGATGCGATGGATGTGCATGGTGGTCGCGGTATTCAAATGGGCCCATCAAATTACTTGGGTTATCTGTATACGGCGATTCCAGTGTGTATCACAGTTGAAGGCGCGAATATTTTAACACGTAATTTGATTATTTTTGGTCAGGGCGTATTGCGCTGCCATCCTTATTTAGAGCAAGAAATCCGTGCCAGTGAAAAACCAGATGATAAGGCCAGCCAGGCGGAATTTGATCGCTTATTATGTTCGCATGTTGGCTTGGTGATTAAAGAGGTAGTGCGTTCGGTGGCTTATGGTTTAACCGGTGGGCATTTAATTGGTGTCAGTGGTGACGCTAATACCAAAAAATACTACCGCCAATTGACCCGCATGAGTAATGCTTTTGCTTTACTTACTGAAGCCTCATTGGCTGTATTGGGTAATAAACTGAAGTTTAAAGAAGCATTATCTGCTCGTTTAGGTGATATTTTGAGTCACTTATTTATGGCGTCTGCCGTATTGAAATACTTTAAAGATAATGGCTCAAAGCAAGAAGAGTTGGTGTTTGTTGATTGGTCTATTCAATATTGTTTATATCACATCCAACAAGCATTTAATGAAACCATAGATAATTTTCCCAACCGCTGGGTGGCGCGTGTAATTAAATTAATGGTGTTCCCATGGGGCCGTGCTTATAAATATCCTGGTGATAAAGCCAGCTTTGATATTGCGAAGATTTTGCAAACCAATTCACCGTTACGTGATCATATTACACGTGGCATTTATGTTGGGGCTGAAGATGACCCAACCGGTTCAGTTGAAGCTGCTTTTCAGGCGCTGTCAGTTAATCAGCCATTGATTGCTAAAATCAAGCAAGCGGTAAAACAAGGCCGCATCAGTGCAAAACAAAATTTACAACAAAAAGCCAAAGCAGCGCTGGAGCAAAGCATTATTAGCCAGGCTGAATACGAGCAGTTATCTCGTTTAGATGCTTTGGTATGGGATTCATTACAAGTTGATGAATTTGGAAAAAATAAGAAAAAGGGAAGTCTGAATGACAAGCAAAAACACCAAAAAGCCACTTAATGTTTATGTCGTAGATGGTTCACGTACACCATTTTTAAAGGCCCGCGGTAAACCCGGGCCTTTTTCTGCATCTGATTTAGCCGTGCAAGCAGGACGTGTTTTGTTATCGCGTCAAAAGTTCACACCCGATCAATTAGATGAAGTTGTGATCGGTTGTATGATGCCGAGTGAAAACGAAGCGAATATTGGTCGAATCATTGGCTTGCGTTTAGGTACGGGTAATGGTGTACCCGGTTGGACAGTGCAACGTAACTGCGCTTCCGGTATGCAAGCATTAGACTCTGCAGTTAAAGACATTGCTAGTGGTCGCCATGATTTGGTGTTGGCTGGTGGTACAGAAGCGATGAGTCGCGCACCATTATTGTTTAATAAATACGCGGTTAATTGGTTTGCTAGCATGATGCGTGCAAAAACCATGGGCAGCAAAATAGCGATGATGGCTAAGTTTCGTCCCAACTTTATGACGCCGATTATTGCATTGTTAAAAGGCTTAACTGATCCCATTCTAGGAATTGGCATGGGTCAAACGGCTGAAGAAATTGCCTATGAATTTGATATCACGCGTAAAGATATGGATGAATTCGCATCACGTAGTCAGCAGCGCGCTTACAAAGGTCAGGAAGATGGTGTGTTTTCTGAGGTTACAACGCTATATGATGAAAAAGGTAAGGTCTATGAGAAGGATGATGGCGTTCGCGGAGACAGTACCGTTAAAAACTTAGCTAAATTAAAGCCTTTCTTTGATAAAAAATTCGGTCGTGTAACGGCAGCGAACAGCTCTCAGGTGACAGATGGCGCGGCATTGTTGTTGTTAGCCAGTGAAGAGGCGGTTAAAAAACATAATTTGCCAGTGATTGGTAAAATTATTGATGCTAACTGGGCAGCTTTAGACCCTAAAGTGATGGGCTTGGGTCCTGCGTTTTCGACGGTGCCAGTATTGCAGCGTAATAATCTATCGATTGATGACGTTGATTATTGGGAAATCAATGAGGCTTTTGCAGCGCAGGTGATTGGTTGTGTGCGCGCTATGGCATCTGATGATTTCTGTAAACAGCATTTTGGTTTAGATAAGGCGGTAGGTGAGATTCCTGCTGATCGTTTGAATATTGATGGTGGCGCGATTGCTTGCGGTCATCCGGTAGGGGCTAGTGGTGCACGTATTGTATTGCATTTATTGGATGTATTAAAACGCAAAAATGCTAAGCGTGGTATCGCGACGATTTGTATCGGTGGCGGTCAAGGTGGCACGATGTTAGTCGAACGTGTTGAGCAAGCATAAATAAAGAGGATGTTGAAATGAGTGATTATGGCAGTTATAAGAATTTTACATTAAAAACCGATGAAGATGATGTGCTGTGGGTCGGTATTGATCGTGAAGGCATGAAAGTGAATTCATTAGATTTTGCTACCTTTGAAGAGTTTGACAAGATTATTGACGAAGTAAAGTCTAAAAAGCCTAAAGGCATGATTATTTACTCTGCCAAAAAGAATGGCTTTGTTGCTGGTGCCGACATTAATCAGTTTGTAAAACTTCAAGACACGGATGAAGCATATAAGCTCGTGCGTCAAGCGCAACAAATATTGGATCGCTTAGAGGCATTGACTGTGCCAACTGTGGCGATGATCAATGGTTTCGCTTTAGGTGGTGGTTGTGAGTTGGCGTTAGCGTGTCATTACCGTGTTGCGTTGGATGATCCTAAAACAAAGATTGGCTTACCTGAAGTTAAATTAGGCATTCAACCAGGCTGGGGCGGAACGGTGCGCTTGCCTAAACTGATTGGTGCGCCTAAAGCGATGGGTATTATTTTGGCCGGCCGCGCAGTTTCTGCTAAGGCCGCTCAGAAGATGGGCTTTGTCGATGCTGCTGTGCCATTACGTGAATTAAAGCGTGCAGCTAAGTTCTATGTGTGTCACAAACCTAAGCGCCATCAAGCGAGCTTCGCTGAAAACATGACAAACTCAGCACTTGTTCGTCCATTATTAGCCAAGGCAATGCGTAAACAGCTTAATAAAAAGTCTAATAAAGCGCATTATCCAGCTTCTTATCAAGTGGTGGATAACTGGGTTAAGGTCGGCGTTGGTAGCCAAGCGATGGATACTGAAGCTAAATCAATTAGTGAGTTATTGGTAACACCAACCAGCCGTAACTTGGTGCGTGTGTTCTTTTTATCAGAGCGTATGAAGGCATTAGCTAAGGTTGTTAAATTTAAACCCCAGCATGTGCATGTGGTCGGTGCTGGTACCATGGGTGGTGATATCGCGGCTTGGTGTGCGTTACGCGGTTTGTATGTGACTTTACAAGACCGTGCACCTGAGAATATTGCGCCAGCGATTAAGCGTGCTTATAAGTTATTTAAAAAGAAATTAAAAAAGCCACGTTTGATTCAGGCAGCCATGGATCGTTTGCAGCCGGATGTGGCCGGTGAAGCGGTTGGTCGTGCTGATGTGATTATTGAGGCTATCTTTGAAAATCTCGAAGTTAAACAGCAGTTATTTAAAGAGCTGGAAGCTAAGGCTAAACCTGAAGCCGTGTTAGCTACTAATACTTCCAGTATCCCATTGGATGAGATCAATCAAGCATTAACAAACCCTGAGCGTTTAATTGGTATTCACTTCTTTAACCCGGTGGCGATGATGCCATTGGTTGAGGTGGTGCATGGTGAAAAATCCAGTGAAGACAGTGTTAATAAAGGTTTGGCTTTTGTTGGTAAGATTGGCAAATTCCCATTACCAGTTAAGAGCAGCCCGGGTTTCTTGGTCAACCGTGTATTAATGCCATATCTGATGGAAGCGATGGATTTATTGAAAGAAGGTGTTAGCGCTACGATGATTGATAAAGTAGCAATGAAGTTTGGTATGCCGATGGGACCTGTGACATTGGCGGATACCGTTGGTTTGGATGTGTGTTTAGCGGTCGCTGAAAACTTAGGCGAGCACTATGGTGGTGATATCCCGCAGCAATTACGCGATATGGTTGCAGCTAAAACACTGGGTCGCAAAACCGGTAAAGGTTTCTACAGCTATAAAGGTGGCAAACAAGTTAAACCTTCTAGTTCAGCTGATAGCACTTCAATTACCAAAGTCGATATTCAAGATCGCTTAATGTTGCGTATGGTGAATGAGTCTGTCGCTTGTTTGCGTGAGGGTGTTGTTACAGATAAAGACCTGTTGGATGGCGGTATGATCTTCGGTACGGGCTTTGCGCCTTTCCGCGGCGGCCCTGTGCATTATGCTGAAGATCGTGGTTTAAAGGACACAGTTGATCGCTTGCAAGATCTTAGTACGCGATTCGGAGAGCGCTTTACTCCAGATGCTGGTTGGCAAGCGTTAATGAAACCGGCTAAGCCTGCTAAAGCAGAAAAAGATACGGCAGCTGCGGCTTAATTGCTGGGCTGGCGTACTTGTAGCTCTATGTGATTTGTTGTGTTATAGCTGTCAGTAGCAGTTGCACGCTCGGGGTCAGTTAATAACGATCGTCCAAGAATATCAGCATTTAGAGTACGGTATGATTTTGCCAGGTTTACGGCATCAATTGTTTTACGGGTGGTGATTACTAGCAGAGGTAGGGCGGCGAGGATGAGTATTATTGCGCTAGCCATCGCGATAGACATGCCGTCGAAATCACTACCCCGGTTAAGTGTTCCACCTGAGGCTTCAAGTGATAGCCCTAATGCATGGCGTAGGTCGCTCCCATCCGCGGCTGAAGTTGAAAATACGGTATCGTCGCAGCTGTGTGACATGATTCCTAAAAATGTACTGTTTTTGCAGTCATTTGATGATCGAGTAAACAGGGCGGCATGGGTTAATTGAACCAGCGTTTGGTTAAGTGTACTTAAAGTTTCTAGACTAATGTCATTGGTGCTTGTTTCGAGGCATGCAAGAGTGGTCGAGTCGGGATCAATAACGCTTTCAATGTCAAAAGCAGCAGGAAGTGTATCAGCTTCGATAGATAGGCAACCATTCATATAATAAACACAGCCGGCTAAAGCGCCTAATACAGCAACGGTGGCCAGTGACCATTTTAAATTGCGTAAACAGGCTTCATCTCTCAATTGGCGTTGGCGGTTTAGTCTTTCGTTGGTGTTATAGTACATCTCTTATCCTCGGCTTTATTCACTATCAATATAAAGCGGAGGATACCATAACCGTACATCTGGTAATATGGCATGATTATATTTAATGCTCCCTTAAGGAAAGAGGCAGTATGCCACATTGCTCGAGTTATGGAGGTGTTAGCTGGCCTCATCAAGGAACATGAGCGTAGCGCCAATCACCGCAGCCGGCATGGTAAATATATTTAATATAGGAACCAGCATAGCGACGGTGACGCAGCAACCAAAGCTTAAGTGCTGCAATAAGGATCGGCGCATTTGTTCTCGCATTTGTGCAAATGGAATGCGGTGCAAATCCATGGGGTAGTCTACATATTGCAATGCCATAATCCAACCGCTGAACAAAAACCAAATCACTGACATCGCAATATTAACACCGGGCACAAAGAACAACAGTAAAACAACAATCACTCTTGGAATGGTATAGCCAATAATAACAAGTTGCCGTTTGATGCTACGTGGGACGTCCTTAATATTGTCCAATAGCCCCTCATCGGGGTTGAGTTCACGTCCGGTTTCAAGTTGTTCTAGTTTCTCAGACAATAAAGTATTAAAAGGCGCGCCAACCAAGTTGGCTAAAATAACAAAGGTATATGAAATAAACAGTCCAGCGGTGATTACAAATAAAGGCCATAAAACCCAATTTAACCAATCTAGCCAGCTTGGCACTTTGCTTATGATCCAATGCGTGAGCTGTATGAAATAGTGGCTAGCAATCGCAAATACAATGCAATATATGACGAAATTGATCGCCATAGGAATGTAAACAAAGCGCTTAACGCCTTTTCGATTCAGTTGTGAAAATCCTTTGAGTAAATAGTGAAAGCCTTTCAGGAGGTCGTGTGGTATTTGTGTCATTCCTGTTCGTCGCGTTTGGTGGTTAAGAGAATTATTTTAACTCAATTGTGGGCTTAAGTATCTACGTGATGAAATCTAGGTTTTCGTCAAAACATACGACACTTTGCCTGTGCTTAAAGTATTGGGTGTTTTGTTTCTTCTTCTTCTTCTTCTTCTTCTTCTAAGGTGGTTTCGCTTGGGTCGGCTTCACCGTCGCTTGAGCCGCTTGCGGGCATAACAAATAATGCCGAGCTAGTAGTCAATGATGTGGTTAACGGTGCGGTGATCGGTTGTAATTCAAGTCCAGCACTTTCAATTAATGTTAATGCAGCGTTTTTATAAGCATCGTGCAATGATGGGTCTTTGTTTGCGCTCTCAGCGAGAGTGAGCAGTGATTTTATAAGGGTTGGTTTGATGGCGTTAGTGTCTTGTGACATTTTTAATTGATAGTTGTTATCACCAAATAAACTCACTAAGCTATGGAGCACTACTTCTTTGAAGTGAGCATCATTAAATAGTGTTGACTCGGTGGGATGCAAGTTGGCAATTGATAAGATGGCTGTAATAACTTGCTGTTTCGCTTTGTATGAGGAGAGCATGGAAGCGGCGGCATACAGTTTAATAATGCAATCTTTGGTAAGGTCCTGTATTAATTTGTTTGATGTTTCAATTTTAGGTAAATAGCCCAAAAGGTGTTGCGTTAGTGATACTAAATTATCTATCCTATCGATATTAATTTCACCTTCTATGTCGATGGATTGGTGGATTTCTTTTTTAATGGCATCTGTTAGTGTTGCTAACATATCGCGGTGCGATTTAATATCGTAAGCATCACTTGCTGGGTTATACCAGTTGGCAATTGCTGCTTTAATGCCATTGTTTAGCTCGGTGTTATCTGCAAGCAGCATCACATCACTTTCAAAAAAGATCACGTAGTCACTGCAGGTTATAAATTGTTGTAAATAGACTAGCTGTTGATCGGCGTTTCCGGTTTTTAATGTTTTTATGCTGGCAGCCGCGTATTTTTCTTCCAGGCTATTGCCTTCGAGTTCTTCGAAATTAGCTTCAACTACGCTAATAAGGTCGGGCTTTTGATTGATAGCAAATACGCAGGCGCTAAAAGCCAAGGCAGCGGCAGCATGTTGTGGTTCACCGTGGTGAATGTATATTGAGAACAGGATAGTAGCTGCGTGAATTGAATTATTTCTTATTGCCGCTTTATGCAGTTGAATTGCTTTTTGCGTTGTTTCGTAGGGACTTAAGTGTGAATCGGCTTCGCCACGTAGATATAGCATGCCTAGTTCGCATTGTGAGTCAGCATGTTCCTGGGCTGCTGCTTCTTTAAACAGCGCGATGGCTTGTTGCTTGTTTTTCTCAACACCTAACCCAACTAAATAGCACTGAGCGACATTAAAGAGGTTCTCGTTATCTCTTTCTGCTAAGGCAGCTGTGAGGTCGAGTGTGCTGGCTGCGGGTTCACCAAATACTGAGTTTATGGTTGTGTCGCCATTGTAAAGCCTTATAGCAATCGCAGAGTCTGCTGTTTTGGCCTGGTATAACAAGCTTACTGCAGTCAGGATGTTGCCGGCACTGTATTCGCTCTTTGCCTGTTCTAGTAGTAGTTCTTCGGGTCTCATTATGTTTCGCTTAATAATATTAAAAATAGTTTTAATTTAGCACACTTTATCACGTGTGTATTATTGGTTCAATCTGCAGATGTACTTAGCGGTAGTTCGGCGTGTTGATCTGGTGTAAAATCTGAAAGCAGGCCGCATAAAAAGGATTTTACTATGTTTCCACCGCATTATGATGAAGAAATACGCAATAACAAGCAGTTGCTATGGTATTGCTGTAAGCTATTTGTTCGCGCACTGATAACGCTGTCACCAATACTGCCTTTAATGTTCGTTTTGGGCTGTGTTGATAGTTATTTGGTGAGGTTGATTGATTCATATATGTGGCGAGCGGTGATCGAATTAGTGCTTGGGTTGATTGACGGTGTGTTGTGGTTGACGGCATTGAATTTATTGCACACGCGCTTTACGGGGCACACCATGCCGTTAATGAAAGCCGTGCATCAAGCACTAGCTAGGTATCCTTTGATTCTTTTGTTGTTGGTGTTATATGTCATTGCGGCGGGTGTTTTATTTGAGTTGATGATGCTGATTCAATACATTTTTCACTTTTTTGCCGGTTCGAAATATGTTAACTATGCCATGCTGGGTGTGATGTTGGTATTTGCGCTTTTATATATTTATATAAATGTGCTTTGCTTTATGTCTTTCATTGTTTTGTTATTGGAAAAGCAAACCTTTTTTAGCGCTATTAAGCGCAGTGTCAAATTGGTGCAATGTAGTTGGTCAAAAGCATTTTTAGCCTTTGCGGGTTTTTTCTTTATCAGCATGATTGTTTTGTTGCCTGACCATATTGGTTTTGCGCGAAATATGAATATATATCAAGCGATGGCGCTACAGGTGTTGTTTGCGATTGTTCTGATTCCTTACTGGTTGACCTGGTATCTGATATCGTTCCATGATTTAAAATTATGCCATGAATATGATCAGTTGGAAGAAGAGGAAGAGGCTGACGAAGATTGAGTGGTTAAGGTGTTTCTTTGTCCGATGTGATAAGCCAGTGTCAGTAGACTAGCCACGGCTGCAATAATTAAAGCAAAATGCAAAAAGTGTATTGGGTAATTGGTGCCAACGGCGTGGGGAAGGTTGGCATCTTTAGTTTGTAACACTAAGCGCGCAATAAAACCTGAAATTAAACTGCCAATGCTAATCGATGATAGCCAAATGCCTGTGAGCATACCTTCGCGGCCTTGGGGTAATAGGCGTGACATGACGGCGGCACCAAGTGGGAAAATTAAGAGCTCAGCCATGGAAAGCAAAAAGTAAAAACTAATAATCTGAACAAAGCATTCCAGTGCGGTGTAATAAACAATGCTGAGTATTAAGTAAGCCAAGCTTAAGCAGCCTAAGCCGCACAAAAAGGGTAGGGCGGACCACTGGTTGTGTTTTTGATTTTTATATTGGCGCCAGCGTAAAATCAAACCGTAAGTAAGCCCCCCGAGTATGATAAATAGCGGATTGAGAGCAAAAAAAGCGCTGCTAGGTACGGTGTAATTAAAGAAAGCATGGTGCTGAGTGCGTTCGATATACAATGTAACAACGCTAGGGGCCAGTAAAAAGAAGGCCCAAAATGTAATGGATGTGGCTAGTAAGAACAGGGCGATCAGTACTGTTTTTTTACTGACGCGAGCTAAATCTTTTAAAGTAAATGAGATAAAGGTGAGCGCGATCGAGGCCAGAATAATTAAAATGTATGAGTGGTCTTTTGAGTAGCTCAGTAATTCACCTAAAGCGAAGATAGTAACTGCTAAACCAGCAAGCGAGCAAATAAACTTAAATGGTTGAATGCGACGGCATTTTTTAGTTGCTGGTGTGGGTTGCAGTTTATTGGCGGATGAAATAAAGATAAATAATGCCACTATCATTAAGTAAGCACAGGTTAAAAAAGCAAAGTGGTAGCCCCAGTTGATGGCTACGAGTGTTAGGCAGGCTAATGCAATAAATGAACCAAGGTTCATGCCGGTAAAGCATATGATAAATGCGCGATTACGGCGCTCATCGGATTTTGAAAATAGGCGGCTAAGCATGCCTACTAGGTTGGCTAATGCACAGCCATTGCCGGTAATAAAGCAGGCCAGGCCAAGGTAAAAATAATGCGTTGATGATATACAGATCAGGTAGAGTCCAATGGCTGATAGTAATAAACCTATGGATACAGTGCTGGTGCTATTTAACCAGTGAATAGCAAGGTAGCTACCTATTACAGGCATGATAAATATTAAAGCAATGCTGGTGGCAAATAATAAACTGGCGTGGCTGTCGGATAGGTGTAGGACTTGGATGCTGTAAAGCATTTGTAGGCCGAGCATGGTTGATAATCCCACCATACAGAACAACAACACAAAAAATATGGCGCACAATTTTCCATTAAATAATGTGTTACTGGAGTTGAGCTCCGGTATGCCTCTCATTAAGCCAATCCCCTCCCCAAAATAAATGGCTATAACGTAAACAGCCTGCTTAGTAGCTCAAATTAAAGTAATGAGATACAGAGCAGGCTGTTAAGTAGACTTAAGCTTCAACTGGTTGTTGAACATCAGTCTCGTTTAAACGTTTTAAGTCCTCAATGGAAATAACCGCTACTAATGGTTTACCGCGACGTGTTAACACGATGCGTTTTTTGCCATAGGCTGCTTGGTTAATCAGTTCAGAGAAATTTTCTCTAGCTTCTACAGTAGACATTTTTGTCATTTTCGTTCTCACTTGTTATTGTTATTTTTAAGTATGTCAAAAATATGATCACGTTCCGTACGCACTGTACGGCATTGTTTACCATTGGTCAAGTGAAATATTAAACTAAATTAAAATTTAGATATAATACCTGATGATTATTGTCTAAGCTATTGAATTAATGCGGTAACTCGGCCGCCATTTTATCAAGCCAGCTCGCGAATTCCGCTTCGCGGTCATCAATTGCGCGCCAAAGTCGCTTGATGTGCCTAAAGCGTTTAGCAACGGCTTGTTGGTTTTCTTTGAGGATTTTTTCGGCGGCAAAACTGGCCGCACGTGGTGCAGGCGGGTTTAAAAGTTCCATTTTTTCGTTTCCGATTCCATGCTGGGGGACCATCATGTTAACACGAGTATTATTTAAATTTAAATAAGTTTTTTATATTTTTTTATGTTTTTTCGCGTGCGTTATACAAGTTTTCCCAATCGTTTGGTGCTTGGTTCCATTGTTGTACAAGTTGACGTTGTTCGTGATTTAACTGACCATTTTTTTCTGCGCATTCCATGACGGCATCGAAGTTGGTAAGGCTATGATAGCTTAATTTCTTATCATTAAAGTTTTGTTCGGCATTGGCGAAGTTGTAAGTAAAGATAGCAAAGCAGTGTGACACGTTCGCACCAGCTTCGCGTAAGGCGTCTGTAGCATTTATAGCGCTGCCACCTGTGCTGATTAGGTCTTCAATGACTATGGCTGTTTGATCGGGTTTTAGTAGGCCTTCTATTTGATTGTTTTTTCCATGACCTTTAGAGCTAGAACGAACATATACCATAGGCTTGTTTAACCGGTCGGCAATCCATGCGGCGTGAGGTATGCCGGCAGTTGCGGTACCTGCTACGACATCAAAGGCGTCTGCATGTTCAATAATCGAGTCAATGAAAGCTTCAATAATCTGTTGGCGTTGTTCAGGATATGAAATCACTAAGCGGTTATCGCAGTAAATTGGCGATAACATGCCTGAGGCATAACGAAAGGGTTCGTTTGGTTTGATGCTTATGGCGTTTATGTCTAATAAGATTTTTGCTATTTGTGATTCGGTAGGCATCCGTACAACCTTATACTGTAAAGACATTGATGTGGCCGGACCCAGAATTGAACTGGGGACACGAGGATTTTCAGTCCACTGCTCTACCAACTGAGCTATCCGGCCGTATCAAATTGAGGACACATTAAACCCGCTAAGATGAAATGAGTCAAGGCCTAACTGCGCATATTTAATGGTTTTTTATTATTTCTATAACTTGAGATGGGTGTTAGGGTATGGTATATTACTATAATATATATATTAACGAAAACTGCTGAAAATGATAGCTGTATAAAAGCAAGAGTAAAGTGAAAATGAGAAATTTTGTATCTGTAGACCCCTTTATTGACTTTAAAAATGCAAAGCAAGCAGTTGTTGAGCGTAAATTTGAATCGCTAGCAATGATGCGTGTTTTCAACCCAGCACTAAGCATGCTTAGTATAATTGCTGTCAATATGTTGCTGCAATTCAGTAAAGCATTTGATGCACCTATGCTGCAGTATGATCTCGATTTTTCACTAGAAAAAAATTCTAATACTTATTCTAAAAGTTTAGCTAAAGCACTTTTACAAAATAAAACGCTGTTGTTGTATGGTTTGCCTGCATTACTGCTGACAGGGTGGGCTGTTAATGCCTGTTGTTCGAATCGCGATCCTAGGGTTGATGATCTCGTGGTAACGGATGGTAAAGGTAAAGAAGCTATTGGAGCTTACCGAAGTGAAACTAAGAAAATGTACGGGGGTGAAGTTAAAGGTGTTTATTTGCCATCTGAGGCGCCTAATCATGAGCTTGTCACATGGGTGGTGGTTGGTGCAATTGCATTGTCATACTTGCTCTATGGTGCTTCGAGATCGATTGAAGATCATCCTAGTAAATATATGATGTCTATATTGTCAGTTTTTTCTTGGCTTGCAGTGGGAGTTACACATAGGCTAGCTGGTCGTTTGTTGGCGAGTGATACTGATAAAAAAGCTGAAAGAGCAGCGCAACAGTTAAAGGTGATGACGAAAAAGCAAGGTTTGAATTTAAATATTAGCGTGGAAAAAGTAGCTGCTGGTGAGGTGTCGGAGCATTATTTAAGGGTGGGTTTTTCTGATAGACATTTTTCTGGCATTGCGCGTAAGGGCATGATGGATTATGTTTGCTCTAGAAAAGCACGGTATAACGACTTTATACAACAAAGCAAGAATCAGCTTCTGATATCGCCTACCAAGGTGAATATGGCTAAATTGCAAGTAAGGTTAAATAGGCATTGGAAGGTCCTATCTGCGTCCCGTGCAATGTCTGATGCGCTGCGGGAAATAAACAGTAAAATTTATCGTAATAGGGATTTTAAATGCACAAACACGGCGAGTGATGCTTCTTTTGGTGTTACTGTTTGTAGGGTTTGGCGAATTAGGCCACCAGCCGTCATGGATGTTGAAAAATTAAAGATCGTTTTCCCTGAGGCTGAAATTGCCGTAAACCCTACGGATGCGTCTGAAGTTGAAATTAAGCGCTTATCAAAAATTAATTCTGTAGGATTAAGTGAGTGGGTGGAAGAAGTGCAAGCGTTGTATCAAGAGGAGGTTCGGCAACGACGACTTAGTGCTAGTGCTAGCAGCTGCTACAGTCCTGAGAGCAATATTGAGGCTAATCAGGTTTATACTGTTAGGCGAATGAGAACAGCAGCATCGATTCGTAGGGAGCTCGCTTATACTGGTGGGGGTGAGCTTGACCCTGGTGTCGCACCAACCTCACAGAGGGAACATAAATATCCTCAACAGTTTATTTATCATCATACTAATGGCGGGGATTACACGGCATATAAAATTGACTTTGTAAGTGATAAAAAAAGAGTGGCATATATGGCTTGTGCGCTTACCGTGAAACAATTTAAAAATTCACGCCAGTTGGATGCGATACAATTCGCAATCGGTGGTGTTTTACGCTGCGGCAGGCACAACAATGTAAAGTCTTACACTTCAAAAATAAATGATCGTACTAACCCAACAGATCCTCGAAGTGTCGATGGGTCATTTGAGTTGAGGGTCATGAGTGGTAAATGGCGGGGGCTGCGAGGGTTGGCGACTTGTGTTGGCCCTAAGCTAATTCCCGGCGATGCCGATGCTAGAATGGCGCCGGTGCACTTGCTAGTTGATGTGCCACAGTCACTGACCAAACATCATGGTAAGCGTGGTTAAGGTATTAGTCTTCGGGTGGTGTAAAGCCTTCGGGTTTTGCGTCACCACCTTCAAATAAAAATTTTACCATTTCGGTCTCTAAAAATTCACGTGATTTTTTGTCTGTAAGGTTTAAGCGATATTCATTTATCAGCATGGTCTGATGATTAATCCAGTCTTGCCAGCCTTCTTTAGAAATATTTTCAAGTACGCGTTGTCCTAGAGGGCCCGGGTAGGGGGCGTAGTCTAATGCTTCGGCTTGTTTACCCAATCGTTGACATTGTACTTGATTGCTCATGTTGATACTCCTGCAGTAATCGGTGGATCGGCGCCGCAATGCCGCCCGGTAGTTGTTGTTCGAAGTTATACCAAACTATCGGTTTAAGATCTATGTTTGATTTTTTTGCTGCCGCAATCAGCGGAAATAAATCCAATTGGTAATGGCTGAATTGATGGCTGCGTGGGGTTAGATGTTTGATTGACTCTAGGTCTATATTCCATTCGTCTTGCGCTACTGTGCGAATATCGCGGCTGAGATCACATTCGGGTAAGCTCCATAAGCCGCCCCAGATGCCGGACTCGGGGCGGCGATAGAGTAATACGTCGTTATTGCTGTTAGTGATGATAATAAAGTAGCGTTGCTCAATACGGCGGCTGCTCGCTTTGGCTTTAGGGGTAGGGTACTTTTTAATGGTATCGCTTTGATACGCAATGCAATCATTACTTAACGGACACTCGGTGCAGTTTGGTTTGCTGCGGCTGCAGACACTGGAGCCGAGGTCCATCATGCCTTGATTATAAGCTTGAGTGTATTTGTTGGGTGTTAGTTGTTCTGCCAGGTGCCAATAGCGTTTTAATACATCAGCTTTACCATACCAGCCTTCGATGGCATGCGTGCGTGCTAATACGCGTTTTACATTGCCATCTAAAATTACCGTTGGTTGATTAAATGCAAAACTGGCTATTGCGCCGGCGGTCGAGCGTCCGATGCCTGGTAGTGTTATCAGTGTGTCGACATCTTTGGGAAATCGGCCATTAAAATCAGATTGAATCATCTGTGCTGCTTTATGTAAATTCCGTGCGCGTGAATAATAACCGAGCCCAGACCATAAATGCAGTACGTGGTCTTGTTGTGCTGCGGCTAATTGTTTGAGCGATGGTAACTCACGCATAAAGCGCTGATAGTAGGGGATAACTGTGGTGACTTGTGTTTGTTGTAACATAATTTCAGAAATCCAAACACGATAAGCGCTGGGGTTATGTTGCCACGGTAGATCATGCCGCCCGTAACGTTGTTGCCAACGAATCAGGCGGCGAGCAAATGCATTCATTTAATTAAACAATCCTTTAAAGAACTGTTGAATTTGTTTGCCGGTTTTTTTGGTTTGATCTTGAATCACTTTTTTAATTACTTGACCAACTATTGAAGCAATGTTTGGTGTAATTTTAGGGTTATCTAATGAGCCATTAATCACCAGAGGGAATGTCCATGGTTGCTGCGATACGGTAGGCGCTTTGGGGCCAACTTGCATGCGGTAGTTAATGGTTTGATTGACCATGTTGATTTGGCCGCGACCAGAGGCCATGGCGCCGTTAGTTAATAAGGCTAAGTCATTATTGGTTAACACGCCATTGCTAATATGGTAGCTACCACTTAAGCGTGAAAAGTCAGTTTCATTGCCTTTGCTTAAGTGAGGTTTGCCGACCTTGCCTTGCTTTAAAAACGCCGATGCTTGGGCAACCAGTTTATCTAAATTAAAGCCAAACAGCTTGCCGTTATTGACTAGCAGTTGACCGTTACCATTCAAGTTGCGCATCATGCTGCCCTGTGTGTTGCCTGAGCTGGTTAACTGCGCACTAAAGTTGGCTTTACCATCCATGATGTTTTTATGTGCCAGGCTGTCCAGTGCTTGCCCTAAGTTTACGTGGGTGATTGATGCGGTAAGGCTGTAATCAGGTATGTTTTTATTGGTTAGCATGGTGGCCTGCGCGTTTACATCGCCACCGTATAAATTGGCTGTGATTGGGGCCAGAGTGACGTGACCGGCATTATTGGTTGTATTGATGCGTAGGTTATTAAAGCTAATATGATTGACTATTAACGAGCCGATATTGATTTTACCTTGCCAGTTAGTATCGTAAGGTGCTTCTAAGCCGGTATTCGCTTTAGCGCTTGGGCTGGATTTACCTGTTGATGGTTGGCCAATGGCTCTAGTTGTAGGTGTTGCCATTGCCGCGCGTTTGTTATCACCTGCTGGTAAGATTTCATCTAAATTTAATTTATTTGCATTGACTGAAAATTGTAAATTGGCTTTTGGTTTAGTGGTATAAACCGCTTTAGCAGTAACCGTTGCATCATCCAGTTTGATATTAAATGGGTCTAGGATGATTTTGTTGTTACTGGTATGTATTTGAATATCGGCCGATGCTTTTTTTAACTGGAATTGCTGTGATCCTTTAGTTTGAAGATTTAGTACTTGGGCGAATTGGTTAGGATCAAAGCTTGGTATTTCAATCGTGCCTTTGACTTGCTTTAAGCCATCATCGCGGTCAGCATTTAAATCAGCTTTAACGGTTAAGTTTGCCAGTTGTGATACATAGCCTTCAAGTTCAAATTTCTGTTGGTTAACGACTAGTTTTTCTAAGCTGGTGTTAAAGTGCACCGGTTTTTTCAGCTTGGCATATAGGTTGTAAATTGTGCCGGATATATTGGCTTCGGCCATTTTAATGCCGCTGTTGTTTTGATCGATGGCTATATTGGCCGAGGCTTTCATGTCCAGTTTCACTTGCGGCGCTGCTTGAGCTAGTGAGAATTTAGTTTTAATAAAGAAAGTGTCACCATTAAGATTGAAATTACTGCTGTCTAAGTCAAAGTGAGTCAGGTCAAAACGTTGACCGCTTTGGCGATTGATTACATGCACATTAGCATTGTTGATTTCGATATTAGCAATGCTGATTTCTACTTTTTTACTTTTCTTATTGTTTACTGGAGCGTTATTATCTGTAGATTTTTTGGTATTTGTTGTGTTGCTATTCTTTACTGCTGATGACTGCCAGTTGGTGGTGCCATTAGCTTGGGTGATTAAATTAATGGTTGCATCATTAAGTGCAATGTTTTTGATTTGGACATCACCCCAAAATAGAGGGAATAATTTCATTTTAATTGCGGCATCACCAACTTTGGCAAATGGGTTGGGGCTAAAACCTGCAGGGTTATCCAGTGTGACTTGTTTTACATCTACACCTAACCAAGGGAAATACTGCAGATTGATTTTGCCTTGAATAAGCAGTGTGCGTCCGGTTTTTTGTTTCACCAGTTGGGTGATCTTGTCACGATAATCATTCGGGTTAACCATGATTTTGAGCAAAATAGCGGCAATAATAAGGATGGCGATAATAATAAGTATGATATAGCCAATGACTTTAGCCAACGATTTCATGGTGCAACCCCTTGCTGATGAATAGACGATCTATGCTACACGATTTTCATCAAGGGTAAAGTGCATTGCTGTGACATGTCGTTATGAAATAAATTGCACTTTCTGATCAAAAAAAGACCACCGAACAGGAAAATGTTCTTAATACTTGGTTAATCGCTGAAACTTATAATATATTTATACAGGAGTGGGATATATGAAGAAATAACAAAGTGATAGATGCTATGAATACCAAAACATTATTTCGCCACAGCCAGAATTTATCGCTCGTTGATATCGACGATATCTTGCATGATATTGCTTGTAATCAAGAGGTTGAGGTATTAGTTTTAAATAACAACCGATTGGGTGATGAAGGTGTGCGTAAGTTAGTCGAAGGATTGATGGCTTATCCGCAAGTAAAGCACCTGGCGTTAAGTAATAACGAACTGACTGATAAGTCATGTGAGTATATTTCGAGCTTAACTCAGCTAACCCACTTGGACT
The DNA here is from genome assembly GCA_029212885.1 of Coxiellaceae bacterium. Lineage (GTDB taxonomy): Bacteria > Pseudomonadota > Gammaproteobacteria > Coxiellales > Coxiellaceae > JARGNX01. The sequence continues at coordinate 133,064 of JARGPC010000003.1, read as the reverse complement.
TATCGAATAACAATATCACTGATAATGGATTAAGGTGGTTATGATGGAATTACAGCATTTAGATGTTTCAGGAACTCATATTAATGCATCTGCAGCTCAGGCCTATGCTGCTCAACATGGTGGCTGTGATGTCACTTTCAACAATCGCACGTTGACACCGGTAAATAACCACAGTGGCAACAGGCATATCATCTTTAATCAAGCGAATAAAGCTCGTGGTGCCGACGCCGCGGAGCAGCCGGTTCCGAAGTCGCCAGGCATGAGATAAAATACATGTAAATCAATCTATTATGCCGGTAAGTTTTTGCTTTCGAATGCTAATTTTTCTTTAATAAAACAATAGTATAATAATTACTATATATAGTAATATAGTAATTGGTTAAGTATTGATGTCGAGAGCAAGTGCCCCAGTAAGCTTGGATAAGCTCCAAGCAGATTTACATTTAACTGCGCTGGTTAATTTAGATGCGCAAAAGCGAGCAATGCCTGAGAATGGTCATTGGTTACCAATCGGAGGCGATGCTTATTTAGCTAATTTATTTACTATCTTAGACGCCCCGCACGCTGTATTACGACAGGGAGAGGTCGGTGGTATAGGGTTTTTGCAACCGGTGGTGCCATCAGGCGATGGACGCTCAACTGATACCCGAACCACATTACATATGGGTTTATTGCTGGCATTGCTGAAGCATCCTTACAAGCGAGAGACTGAATTTATTCCATTGCGGCTTGCATTGCAGCCGTTGTTGGGTTTGTTACTTGAGCCGTCGATTGGCATTCCACAAATTAAATCTGCGATTAGTGACATTAAGGCTTTTAGGCAATCGTTAGCTGAATTGTCAGATTCGCTTCTGCCAAAGCGAGCATTGACAGAGCCGCAGGCTGTTATGGCACGCGTTATTTTGAATATGATGAAACCTGTTCAGGCTGATATTAATAATCTGGGTTGGATTAAGAAAAATATGCTCAACAGCATGGCTAATTTACAGCCGTTAATAGATAGATACCAAGACTTGATACGACTGCCTGTGGTGGAAGCGCCAGTAGTTGACGCACCAGTGGTTGAAGCTAAGGAGGGAGGTGCATCAGCAGCGGTACTGGTTGAACCAGAATCGCCTGTTGTGCCGCCATTACCACCATCTGTAGCTGCAGCAGTAACGCCGGTTACTTTAGAAGAGCCCGCGGCGCACCCATCGCCACCATCATCTCTACCACCACCTCCGCGTGCCGTGCTTGCATCAGTAGATGAGGTACCACGCGAAGCGATAATTGCTACGCTTGTTGCGAAGCTTCAAAAGTATCAGAGAGTTCGATTGGATGATGCTGGAGATCGTCATTTGCCCAGGCGATTTGCTTTATTCCAGCAGAAAGGTTTTAGTAAAATGGTTAAGGTTGGTGCGGCACGTTATTTGATTCAAGCCATACGTGGTGATGTTGGAATAACGAATGCCGCAAGACCAGGAGGTTTTGATTATCGTCTAACCTGCGCTGCGCTTTGCCAGGGTAAATTATATCGCGATATTTGTAATGGGTTGCCGAAGGATGTACGAGATATTCTTGAATCTCGGGGCACGCCAGAAGCCAAGGTGGAATTAATAATACAGACTTGTCGAGCAGAGGCTGCCCCTCGGGACGAAGCTGGCGATGCTGATACAGCTGCAGCGGCTCCTCTTGTTGGGCCAGTGTAAATTGTTGGCTGGTAATGTCGAGTAGAGCCCTGTAAAATCCCTGTTCATGAAACAAGATTACCCAAAACGTACAATTCGTAGTTATGTCTTACGCCAAGGGCGTATGACGATTAGTCAGTCACAGGCGTTGAAAAATCTGTGGCCGCTATATGGCATTAAGCTCAGTGATGAGTTGTTAAATTTTGCGGAGCTGTTTGGTAACGCCAAACCGGTGACGATTGAAATTGGTTTTGGTATGGGTGATTCTTTGGTTGCTATGGCTGCTGAATATCCTGAACGCAATTTCTTGGGTATTGAGGTGCATGGCCCGGGAGTGGGTGCCTTATTGGCTGGTGTAGAAAAGCAAGGCTTAACTAATCTGCGTGTGATTCAGGACGATGCGGTGAAGGTGTTGCAGCAAATGATTCCGTCATGCAGCTTGAGTTGTTTTCAGATTTTCTTTCCTGATCCATGGCATAAAAAACGTCATCATAAGCGCCGTTTGATTCAGTCTGAATTTGTAGATCTACTGGTAACCAAACTACTTGATGAAGGTGTGATTCATTGTGCAACTGATTGGCAAGATTATGCTGAACAAATGATGCGGGTGTTATCAGCGAATGCATCGCTAAGCAACACCTGTGGTGATCAGCAATATGTTGATAATCAACAACTACGCCCATCGACTAAGTTTGAAAAACGCGGCGAGCGTTTAGGTCACGGGGTGTGGGATTTGTTGTTTTCAGTCGATTTAAAAAAACCTTAAGCTTTTAGCCTTATACTCTTTCTATATAGAAAATAACAAAGGTAGTTGATTATGCCCACTCTATTTACAAGGCCACCACCTCTTGCGAGGATCTTCAATGTGTCAGGCCAAACGACGCCAGAGGCTAATCTCTATCGCGAAAAAACAGAAGAAATAATACAGCTTTGGAACACAGAGCAGATTACGACAGAGCAATTTCGTGAAGCATTTCGATATATTAACGAAGCATATCATTCTCTAGAAAAAGCAGTCCCTGGACGTTACGATATAAGTGATATTGTTTCACCTGTGCTACATGCAGCCCCGGCAGCGTAAGCAGGCTCGTTTACGCCTGAATCAAAGAGGAAGGATCCGCTCGGCTGGAGTTGACTGTTAGCTACAAATGTTTAGCGGCCATGATGCGAGTGGCTAGCTCTTCAATTGACAGGTGAGTTGAATTCAAATGCGGAATACGTTCGCGTTTAAATAGTTTTTCAACCCGTTTAATTTCATGTTCGCATTGCTTGCGGCTAGCATAGCGACTATCAGGTCGGCGTTCATTACGGATGGCCATTAGACGCTCCACGTCAATGGTTAAGCCAAACAGTTTATCGCTGTATTTTTGTAGGCTTTTAGGTAGCATAAAGCTATCGAGGTCTTCTTCGGTGATCGGGTAGTTGCCGACGAAAATACTTTGATTTAGCGCAAGGTATAAACTGGTAGGCGTTTTACCGCACCGCGATACACCTACCAAGATCAAGTCTGCATTGGCATATTGATGTGTACAAGCGCCATCATCAGTGTTTAAACTGAAATTTAACGCATCGATACGCTTTTTATATTTCTCATAGTTGGTCATGCTGTGAGAGCGACCAATGGTATGCGATGACTTTTCACCTAGGGTTTCTTCCAGTGGCCCAATAAAGCTTTGTAAAAAATCCAACACCACACCAGGGGCTTGATGGATAATTTTAGAGATATTCTTTTGAATAATGGTGGTAAAGATAATCGGATCTTTATGTGTGTCGCGATAGATTTCTTGGATTTGTTTTAGGACTTCATTGGCTTTTTCTTCGGTATCGACATAAGGAATATTGACCTGTACAAACTTTATGTTATCAAATTGGGTTAATAAGCTTTGGCCCAAAGTTTGCGCAGTAATGCCGGTACCGTCTGATAAGCAAAACACATGGCGTTCTTGTGTCATAAATAATCCCTTGTTTCTGTCGCTGCTCGATGGGGATTACGATAGAGCTTAAGGCATTGAAATGCAACTATTGTGTATTGGCGGTTAGATAGGCTTGAATCTGAATTCTGAGAGCTTGTCTGCTCCAGCCTCTAGTGCTTGAGCGAGTGGGCTTTTTCGATCATCAAATGGTTTTTTTCCGTATAGAAAGCTACGTCTATAACGTTGGCTATAGGCCGCTGTTGGTTGTGTATGTTCTGCTGGCACCGTTTTGGGTCGTGGTTCGGATTGTGTGCGAGGATGACTAGAGGTTTGTTTTGATTCACTGGCTTCAATGGTTGTTGTTGTTGTTGATCGTGGTCTGTGAGGGAAGGGAGTATAGTTGGGGTTCAATCTAACGGTTATAAACTTAAGGGGGTTACCGTTGGTCATTTCATAGCAGTAGTTCAGCGCACTAAATAAGTCTTTTCTGCGTTTTGCATCAATTGTTTTATTTCTAAAAGCCTGATTAATTAAGCGACAAGCTTTCTTGTATTGAGGTTTGCGTATGTTATCGCTGAGGCGTTGCTTGGTCGCTTTATGTGCATCATTGATTTGATTTTCAGTAAGCAGCTGTGAAAGCAACTTTGCTGCTTTTCGATCTTTTATTGTATCGGGGTCAGTAGAATACCTCGTATCGCGTCTAGCTACTTCTCTTAGTTTAGCTAGCATAGCTAGCTTGTACTGCCTGCGCCGTTCGTTAAAGATGTCGCTGACGGTTGGTTTTGGTTTCGTTTCTTTCTGAAGGTATTCTTGCCACATAAGTCTGTCGCTCTATTTAAAAGTTTTTTTGCCTATTATGGGAACAGGGCTTGTGGTTTTATCACGAGGTGCAGCTAGTGTTGATGCGGCTCTGGCTCTCGGGCTATTTGGGTCAAATAGACCGCCGTATATTGGGCTGCTTGCTAAAGGTGGTGCAGATTCAGCTCTTACCCTTTTTTGAAGTGCCTCATAGAACTCGGACAGGGGGTGGCTATTAGCGTCTTTACTTACGCTACATTTGCCAAATAAATCCTCGAGTTGTTGTCGTGTGAGTGAAACGCTCGGGGATCTGTTGTCTTCTTGGGGTTGTTCACTTATAACGAGTTCTATATCCGATCTTTGCATTATATTACCTAGTCATTAACACAGTTAATCGCTGACTGTAGTATGAAAAAAACCATCATGCAATTGTATTGGTTGGGTAAATTACTGGTTACCACTCTTATCAATATCTATGGTTGATGCTGTCTGACTTGTGTTTAACGGCAATGCCCGCTAGCATACGGTTTGGCTAATTGGCTACTGATTAATTAGGAGAATTGCATGGAATATGTACTGCCATTTCAGGAAGTTGGTATGGGTGATGTGCCGCGTGTTGGTGGTAAAAATGCGTCCCTGGGTGAAATGATTAGTAAGCTGGGCGAAATGGGCGTTAAAGTGCCAAATGGTTTTGCCACAACGGCCGATGCCTACCGCGAATTTCTTGCGCAAGGTGGTTTGGATAAAAAAATCGCTGATCGCCTCGATAATCTTGATGTTAATAATATGACTGATTTGGCAGCAGCGGGTAAAGATATCCGTGGTTGGGTAATGGATACGCCATTTTTAGCTGAATTCGAGCAAGCGGTGCGTGATAGTTACAAGGCGATGCAAGGCGATGCAGCAGAATCGCCAGCCGTGGCGGTGCGGTCATCTGCGACCGCCGAAGATTTACCCGAAGCATCATTTGCTGGTCAGCAAGAGACTTTCTTAAATATCCGCGGTGCGGATGCCATATTAGAAGCGATGCACAAGGTGTTTGCTTCGTTATTTACTAACCGTGCGATCTCGTATCGTCAACACCAAAACTTTGATCATAATGAAGTGGCTTTGTCGGTGGGTATTCAGCGCATGGTGCGCAGTGATATTGGTTCCAGTGGCGTGATGTTCACTGTCGATACTGAATCAGGTTTTGAAGAAGTGGTATTTATTACCTCAGCCTATGGTTTGGGTGAAATGGTGGTGCAGGGAGAAGTGAACCCTGATGAATTTTATGTGCATAAGCCCACCTTACAGGCGGGCTTTGCTCCTATCGTTAGGCGATCATTGGGTTCGAAAGCGATTAAAATGGTTTATACCGATCTGCATGAGCCTGGTAAGACAGTGACTAAGCAAGATGTTGATGAAAAGGATCAGCGTCAGTTCTCATTAAATGATGAGCAAATTTTACGGTTAGCTAAATATGCGGTGCTGATTGAAAAGCATTATGAACGGCCGATGGATATTGAGTGGGGATTAGATGGTGAAGATGGTCATCTGTATATCTTGCAAGCACGCCCAGAAACGGTAGCCAGTCAAAGCAATAGTCAGGTGATTGAGAATTACCAGCTTGAAACCAGCGCTGAGCCATTGATTACCGGACGCAGTATTGGTCAGAAGATAGGGGCAGGTGTGGCGCGTGTGGTGTCATCACCGGATGAGATCGATCAAGTCAAGCCGGGTGATGTGTTAGTGACGGATATGACTGATCCTGATTGGGAGCCGGTAATGAAGATTGCATCAGCGATTGTAACCAATCGCGGTGGCCGTACTTGTCATGCGGCGATTATTGCACGTGAGATGGGTATACCTGCGGTTGTTGGTTGTGGTGAAGCGACTGACCGTATTAAGCACGGCGATGAAATTACAGTGAGCTGCGCGCAAGGTGATACCGGTTTTGTCTATCCGGGTAAGATTCCATTTGAAGTCGAAACTGTTAATATCGATAGTATGCCTGAGATTCCATTTAAGATTATGATGAATGTGGCTAACCCTGATCGTGCATTTGATTTCGCCAGTTTGCCGAATGAGGGCATTGGCTTGGCGCGTTTAGAGTTTATTATTAATTCTGTCATCGGTTTTCATCCGAAAGCATTATTGCAGCCTGAGCACTTGCCAGCTGATATAGTTGCACAGATTAAAGAGGAAACGGCCGCGTATGCTACACCGCGTGATTTTTATGTCGATAAGTTAGCGGAAGGTATCGCGACATTAGCCGCAGCATTTTATCCAAAACCGGTTATTGTGCGGATGTCAGACTTTAAATCTAATGAATATGCTAACTTGATTGGTGGTACTTACTTTGAGCCAGAAGAGGAAAACCCGATGATCGGTTTTCGCGGCGCTGCGCGTTATATCGATGACTCATTTAGACCGTGCTTTGAATTGGAGTGTGAAGCAATTAAGAAAGTGCGCAATGAAATGGGCTTGCGCAATGTGCAAGTGATGATTCCATTTGTGCGTACGGTTGATGAGGCCGAGCAAGTGGTGACACTGTTAAAACAAAACAATATAGAAAGCGGTCGTGATGATTTAAAACTGATTATGATGTGTGAAATCCCCTCGAATGCTGTATTAGCGGATCAGTTTTTAAAATACTTTGATGGCTTCTCGATTGGTTCGAATGATATGACGCAATTAACACTGGGTTGTGATCGAGATTCAGGTATTGTGGCAGGCAGTTTTGATGAGCGCAATGATGCGGTGAAGGCGATGTTGTCGATGGCGATTAAGGCCTGTAATGCGCAAGGTAAATACATTGGTATTTGTGGCCAAGGCCCATCGGATCATGCGGATTTTGCTGAGTGGTTGGTGGAGCAGGGTATCGGTAGTGTGTCATTGAATCCCGACACCGTGATTGAGACGTGGTTGTATTTGGCTGAGCACAGTGGCGTAAAGGCTTAGTGTAGCAACGTTAATGTTGGCGAATAGGCTGTTGGCTCATGGTCTTCAGTTTGCCGGTCAGAGGCAGCTTTGAATAAGCGGTGAAGCTTGGTGTGTGTTGGGCTTGATTCCTTCAGGTAGCTTTGCAGTCTGGTTTGTGTATCGACCTGGTCTGTGCCTGTAAGCAGTGAAATTAAATTTACTAGTCCCGTAAAAGCCGATATATTAGATCTGATTACTCTGTAGTATTTGCTGATAGTGGCTATGATATATTTTATTGTATGTTTGCCAGCAAAGTGTTGTAAGCATTTTTCTTTCTGTTCGGGTGATGTTAGCACGTTAAAGTAATATAGTAGCTCCATAAAGTCGATGTCTTGTATGGTGCACCGTAAAATCATACGGTCAGCCATTTCGGGTATGGTGGTGTATACTAAAGTAGCGTGATAGATGGCTGAATGATGCGCATCGTTTTTATTGTTAAATGTGGCAGAGTGACATTTGTTAAATAGCAGAGTAAATATGCCGTAGTGTCTTTTTTTAACAGCAATAATTAATGCCGTATCACCACCAAGGCAACGTGTTTCAGTATCAACTTTTCTTTTTAGTAATAAAGTGACGGCAGCTTTGTTGCCATTCTCAATTGCGATCATCAGCGGTGTTTGTCCGTATGCATTTTCATGATTTAAGTAGTTAAGTGGCGCGTGCTCGATAAGCAATTGCAATATGATGGCAGGAGCATCACTGACAAGCGCTCTATGAAGAGCGGTATCCCGGCAGCCGGTGAGTCGAAGTGTATCATAGCCTTTGTTTGTTAGTGCAGAAAAAATAAAACAACACAGCTCTGTAACGTCTATCACATGGCTTTGCACTGTTAGTTCGTGTATGAGGCGGTCTATGATGCTGAATGTGTTGTATATGCAGTTTAGTTCGGTCATAGAAATTCTTGTAATGAGTAGCTCTAGTAGTACTTTTGACCGAAGTTTAATGGCTTGAATAATGTTGTTTTGTGTTACTGTGGCACCATAGTGAATTAACATCATGATTACATCTTGTGGTGGATTTATGGCAATGACGCGAGTTAATATGTTTTGTGGCCTTGTGGAGGTGGTGTGATTTAAGCTTCTCATGTCGAGAGAGGGATCAGTGAGCAGTATCTGTAATACGTCTAACTGATCTGTTATACAGGCGGCTAATATAGCATCGTTGTAATGATTAATATCAACACCCTTCTTTAATAGTGCTAATATTATTTTTATATTACTGCGCGAATTGATTGCTAATGGCAACGCCCTACGATAGATGATATTTAAGTTGAGTGTTTTAGTGGTTAGCGATCGAATTAACTGTAAGGAGTAGCCGGTCTTATTTTTTTCGATGGTCGTATGTAAAGCCTCCAATATGGTGTATTGTTCATGATTGTTTAATAAAAGCAGTCTATCTATGATGGTTGAGCAATCATGGTCGCAATTAATTGCGATATCAAGAGCTGTTTGATCAGATGAGTTGTGTTTTGCTAATGCGGTAGTTGGTATTTGTGCTAATAGTCTAATCGCATCACTGGTTCGGTTATCCTTAATTGACTGCATTAATGCTTTTAATGTTATTTTTTCTTGCTCATTGTCTTGTATTGCTTGCATGGTAGCGGTGTGACATTGTTGGATGCAGTGCTCGATGTCGCTATTGCTCATTTTGAATGCTTCTTCGTTATAGCTGCCTGCATCGATACCATGTTTGGAGCAGCATAGATTGTCACCGGTGGCTTTTAAGCAGGTCATAGCAATTGACTCTAGTTTGTTCAGGGCTTTACGCTGTTGGTCTGAGTGCTGAATAAATAACTTATCTGTGGTTGCTTGTGGGAGGCCGTTATAACCTGACATTGAAAGTTTGTATTCACTGTCATCATAGACGCGCAGTAAGTCGAGCTTATGAGCTAACGCGGTGATGCGGTTGATATACAGTTTATGGTTTTTTTCTTGCTCACTTGATCCGGTGACTAATGAATGGTAGTCAGGGTTGCCCATGTGAAGCATTATTTCAGTATACAAGCTTATGGTTTTTTCATCGCTACCCATATGGTCTCGCATAAACACCGCTAAATTATGCGCTGATGCTTGTTGGTATCGCATATAGGTATCAATGTCACTGTGCGGACTTACTTCTGATTCTCGGCCTGTTTTAGAAAATATCATCATAATTTTCATCATAATGATCTCGTCAGGTGATAATGTATCGCAAAATTCACGACATTTGTTGTCTGCGGCAAAATGCTTGAAATATTCTATCACGTGTTCTATGTAGAAGCTGACGCGCACATGATGCGCTAAGGCATGGTTATGCCGTGCGACGTCAAATCTGCGATCCGGTAGATCCTTGTATGGCATTTTTAGTAGCTCAAATGCATTTTCAATAGCTAGTGTGGTGAGGTATTCATCGTGATAATCGGTTGCTACCCCGTGTACAATTTTAGTGGTAAATATATTCTGACTTCTTCTAGTGTCGTATTTATAGGCAGTAAATCTCATGTGTGTTGGTGGGAATATCACTTCACGTTCGGATCTATCATATGCCATGCTAGCGACGCCAGCTTGCACTTGATTATTGGACTGTAGCAATAATTTATTACTACTTGCTGGAAAGAGGTCTTTTTCAGAAAAGCTGATAAGGCCTGAACGTTTTACCAGTCTGCCTGTGGTCTTCATTTGAGTTATAAGGTGTTTAGGTAGCCAGTCCTCACCACGTATTAGTGTTCTTCTTTTGTCTGTGTCGTTGAAATGAATGTTTTTGTTAATGCCGCTGATAGATAGCATCGATTTAATAAAAATTCTAATATTTTTCTCAATGCTAGAACCATTTACCTCTCCACGTAGGAAGGCGTTGATATCACTGTACTCATTTCCAGTGTATTCATTTACGGCTGCTTGTTCGGCTGCGTAGCAAGGCAATCTCGTACGGTCATCATCTGTTTTGCCTATGTCAGAGCTGAGTTTGGTAGCCCGTGTTGCATTTGCCGCACTTGGTCTGTCAAGTCTGGATTCACATCGGCTGATGATGTGTTGGTCGTGTTCGGTGAGTTGAAAGTAGCAAAGGTTGGCGTGCTGTAGTGCTAATGATAAATTATATGTTTTGCCGTTGGGGCAAAAGGCAATCAATTGATTGCTAGAGTTTCTGCTTAGCTTGAATGTGTTAGGGTTGCCCTCGTGGTTAGCTTTATTTTTGTAACGACCGCCTTCGCTGGAGTGGCTAATAAAGTCAACGCCTAGTAAGCAATGAAAAATATATTCAACATGTCTTAATGCCAGGTTTTTCTTTGCTGGCCCTTGGTGTAAAGCAGTGTGTGTGATGGTTGTGTTGTGTTTTGTTGGTGTTAACTTCGATAAGTAACGTGTTACCTCTTGGTGACCGTTAAGTAGTGCGATTGTTAATGCTGAGTCGTAGGTGTCTGTTGCTTGTAGGTATATCGCGCCTTGGTTGATGAGTAATTTGACGGCATCGAGTTGATTGTTTTTGGCGGCGATATACAGTGCTGAATGCCCAAAGTTATCGCGTCGATTAATTTGTGTCTCTGGCTTGGATAATATGATATGCAGCTGTTCGGTGTTACCACTGCTGGCAGCTAGGTGCAGCGCGGAGGGTGAATCTGTTGAGTTGAGGTCTGCTGCACAATATTTCAAAGCAATGTGACGAGAGGCCGCTTCTGCTTGTTCGTAACCGTTTAGGGTCATTGCCATGATCCCATCGGGGCGTTTTTGCATTAACTGGTATTGCTTTTGCAAAAACAAGCTGCCAGCTAGTATTTGTTGTACTTGTTTTAAGTGGTTTAAGCAGTTTAGTAGATCGATATTTCTTGGGTTATCAGCGCTTTCCTGTTGTATAGTCTTCAGTTTTTCTATGTATTGTGAATATGCTTGTTGCAGGCTGTTGATGTTTTTGAGTAGCAATTCAGTGGCCGCATTATGATAATGCTGTGTAATGACGGGGATACGGCAAGGAATTAACATTGGCTTTTTGTTTATGTTAAAAAGCTTGAGGTGTGCAGCTAGGTTTGCTGCCATGGACATCAATTCATGGCGGGGAATATTGCTTTTTTCAGCGAGATACGCTTGGCTGCGCACAAGATCGCTGTCTACTTTTGTGTGAATGCCATCAAGTACCGTTTGATTACTCTTTCTGAACCAGCTTCGTTTGATTCTCATATTAATCAAAGGCTTAGCTTTGTTGAATTTGCAAGCGATGGCTGTGTGTTGTAGTGGGTGTGAGGCGGTAAGCCAGTTCTCGGTTCTCATTAGTGGGCCGGTCTTATTTATACGATACAATTAATTATTTATAATATAATATATAACAGTTATATGTCGTTGTGTCAATGGGTTCCCGGATCAAGTCCGGGATGACGACGTGAGTCCGGGATGACGACGTGAGTCCGGGATGACAGCGTCAGTTCGGGGTAGCAGCTCAAGTAGGGAGTGATGATTTTAGTTAAGGCTGGCAGTTATTGCTACGTAATGTCTGCTCTACTGGTGATGTTTGGCTTGAATACAATGCATGTTTGCGTTCGTAGTCTTTTAAACAAAAGCAAACGTCTGAGGTTTTCTTGCAATGATCGACAATCAGTTGCTCAGTGTGAGCTGTTTTTTCATACATGTTGCCAGTGGATAGGCCTGATTGAGCGCCAAGCACTTTGACATTGGCTTGGGTAATGCCATCAGTGACTTGTTGGTTAACGACATCGACTGCATAGGCGGTCATTATATAAGGTGTGGTAAATATCATGCTGAATGCTAAATATCTGAATAGTTTCATAATCTTTTCTCTATCATAAGTGCATATACCCTAAAGTATAGTCGTATATTTATTGTCAACCAGTAAATGATTCGGTAGAATGATTGGCTATTAATCGTTCGATACTAGCCCGAAATTGCGTGCGCACACTGACATTGATGTCGCTTCATAGGAAAGTAAACCATGACAATTGAACAAGTGCTTGCTGAAGTCTATAAAAAATTGCCAACCAGTTTAATGCGGGAAGAACAAGTTCACCTGCTTAGGCATTATGCGGAATTGTCGATTAATCCTAGCAATGAAGCTTTTCGAAAATTAGATACAGTATTAAATCACCCATCGTTGCAAACGCATTGGTTAGAGCAAATGAAAACCTACGGTGTGCAGCCTGAACCAGCTTCTGTGCATGCGAGTGGCCGAAGCAATTTTCAGATTTATTGCGCTGAATGGGCGACAGAGCAATATTGCAAAAGCGGTAAGCTTGAAAAGTCCTATCATAATTTAGCATTGATGATGGGGCGTTATCGAACCTTGGCTTATGCGGTTAAGCATGCTGCTAATGCAGTAAACCAGCCTGGAGTAACAACACCAGGTGTTTTATTGCAAGGGTTTGGTGCGGCGCGACGTGCTTGCAAAATGCATGGCGCCGTTGGTTATGATTTATTGGCTTATATGTTTTATGCGGCTAGCGTATCGGCTTCACGTCGAGGCAGTGTGAAAGCGCAATATTACCTGGTAGGTCAGCAAATGGTGGTGTTAATGATTGCTGCCTATAAGAGCGGTGACTTATTGGATCTGCTCGCCCGAAGTAATGCCGGTTTATTCAATCCTGATTCGCGTAAACAAGCCTTAAATTATTCTACTCCTGTTAAGCGTAGTTTTTATGCTAAGCAGGCTTTCAAGCGCTTGCTGTTCCTTCAGCCGTTAGTCCCAGCTCCTATAGTCTCTGCACCTGTAGAGATACGGGTAGAAGCGCAGCCTGAACAAGATAGCTATCTTGGTTTTGGTTCTACTACGGGTTAACCAATGGCAGTGACTCTGTTAGCGGCGTTTGGCTAGGATTGGGAGCTGCAGCAGTGGACTTTGTTTTTTTATAGATCCCCTGTTTTTCTAATAGCTTTGATTGATGAAGGTTATTGCTTTCGATATCAACGGTTACAGGCTTTGTTTGGTTTGGGTCGTATTTAACTTCTGCTGTTGGTTCTTCGTCAGAATCATAACCATCAGCATTGCCACCTTTGCTTTCTAATACCGTTTCGTCTTTGGTCTCTAGCACAGTTTCAGTCTTGTGGGCTGCCAGCTGTCGTTCGTTCCAGTCGGCACTATCATAATCTACAATTACATCAGTTCTGGGTTCAACTTTTCCACCCGGCATTACGGTTGCGGTAGCATGGAACGCTTTTAGGTATTCAGGTTCGTGCAGGCTTTGATCGTAAGGTTCACATGCACGGTAACCAATCGATATATGGTATTGGTTATTCTCAGGTGTAATTTTTATTGTGGGGCCATCCATGCTGCCTATTGTAAATAATTCCATCAGTTGAGCATTGGATGCAACCCCTAGATGCTCTTGTAGTTCAGGTCCGTAAGCTGTAGCAAGTGCCATAAGGAGGTTGGGATTTCTATACAGTAGGAAGCGATATAAATCTAGTCGTTTATATATATTATCTGCGTTGCGTATTTTATTCGCGAATGGTGTGCTTGCAGGGATATTGGTAAGGTGCACATCTGCACGTTTAAAGCATGATACAAAGTCATCTGCCAATTTTTTAACAGTCGCTGTGTTCAATTGCTTGAAGTCGGGGGAGATACGTTTCCATGCTTCTATATCAGCTTTTGTGTTCTTATCTAAAGGTGTATCTGCACGAGTTGGCAGCGCTTGCTCATCGGTTACCACGGTTGATACTATGCCAAACATCCGTCCAATTCGACGTGCCACACCATAGCAGGCTCTAATAAACCAATTTCTGTTTTTAGTGGGTTTTTTTCTTTTTTCTTTCAGCTCCTGGATTGCAGCACGAACTTTAGTGCTCACCCTATTTTGGTAGTTTCTTTTGTCCCATGGTGTTTGGCTTAAAAAATAAGGCAGGCGAACGGGTAATATGTTTTTAGCTTTGTCGCTACGAAATATACCACTAAAAGGTGGGTGGTATTCACGTAGGTGGATATAGATCGGATATAGCGACGCAATCGCTGCGATATAATCGACTGTTGTAAGAGTGTTTTTTCCTACTTCTAGCGTTGCTTTGATAATAGTTGCCATCAACAGTAAGTTATATTCATCTGCACTATCACCGTCGTATGCTGCTAGGTTTAGATTAGAAAAGTCGCTGTTAAGATGCTTATGGACTGTTCTGGTTTTTAGCTTTTCATATACTTGCCATCGAAGCCAAACGAAAATATATCGTGATTTTTCAGCCTTAACGGGTTCATTTTGGTTTATAAAAGTAAGATTTTCTCGCTGGTTTTCTGGAAATAGAAGGTAGATGGGATGTAAACGATTGACTGCAGCGCTATAGTCTTTTGCGGTAAGTTTTTTTATGCCTATATCCGACACCTGTTTTATAATGCTTGTCATTGTCTGGTGATACTTTTTGTACTCGGTATTGGCAGGCTCCGCTGGTTGTTGGTGATGGTTCCGGGTGGCATTTTTCTTTTTGAATACAAAGATTTTTAATTTATAAAAATCACGAGTAGCGGGGTGAAATAAATCTAAATTTTTCACCAAAAGCTCAGTGTCATTGAGTCCCCATCGCTTTTTTCGTGCTTTTAACCATTTAGCTGTTGCTTCTATTAATCTATGGGTGGGTTCGTCTAGTTGGTCTATTAAGCTGGGGTTGGCGACACGCTGTTGTAATTGGACTCGTTGTGCTGCTGTTAGGTGCGCTAATTTATATTTTTTGACCTGAGTTGCTGCTGAAAGATAGCGCTCAATACCCTTGGCGCCCCGTGGAGTGGGTGACTGCTTGATAGTTCGAACTAAGCGCTTTATATCTTGTAATGTTTTATTTCTCCATTCGTAGTTAATTTCGAATATTTGATTGAATTGCTCTCTGAAGGTGTCTGTTTCAGTGCGGAACGGATCCTGCTGGTTGAGGGCTTCAAAGTCATTAACTTTTAAAGTTGTACGACTTTTATGTTCATCGGTTGTTTCATGCAGGGTGACATCGCCAAACGAGACTTTTTTGCTATGTGTCGGCATAAAATCACCTTAAATTAGAGTTACCTACAAGTGTTCGTAGGTATTTTACACTATTTTAATTAAGAATATATTAACTTTCATATATTAATTAAGGTGATTTGATGTGGCATGATAGTGATGGTTATTTTTTGATCGAGATTGCTTGGGGGTATTTAGGCTTTATATTTTATTGTGTCAGGCATTGGTCATCACCTATTGAGACGTTGTCATCATAGTCCAGCGCTTTACAAGAAGTAAATAGGGATGAGCGGTTGAAATCACTTATTTGAAAGCCAGTTTCACTTTGGGGATATGACCCTGGTATTATTTCGTTAATAAGGTTTTGTGCCTTTATTCGGTTTTCTGGATGTGCAATGTATAGTTTGCAATCATGTATTTTAGTAATAATTTTATCCACCATGCTAGGGTCGCATAGAGCCGATATAAACGCCTCATGATCGTCGGGTAGGGATTTAAGCATTCCGCTCAAAGTGTCAATTATATGATTGATCTCATGATTAAGTGGCTTGCTAAGCAAGGCTTTTTGAATAGCAATGCCTCTAATGCATTCAAATTGTAATTCAGTACTGAGATAAGCTTGCGATTTAGCAAGGATATTCTGCAGTGTAGCTAAAACCACGTCGTTTGATGTTTTCGTTAGCTGAAGCAGTATATCCTTAAGATGAGGTGTATTATATTCAATAAGCCTGCTCATTGTTTTCTTATCGAGAAAATACTGTTCTAAGTAGCTTATCACTGCTGCGCTGTCGAAGTGCTGCATAAAAGCGTTTTGACCATGGTGTATATAGCTATGCTCGAAGCATCTTAAAAAAACGTAAACGTCTAATTGTGATAATGAGCAACGTTCCATCATTTCAATGCTGAGCTTGTGCAATATTGGGTGCCCCATAGCCCGAGAAATGGCTGAGTGTCCGGTATTATTCTTCTTTAGCAATATTTCAGGGTTGCAATAAGGTAATATTTCTCGGCATATTTGTAAGTTTTTTCTTTTGATGGCTATCATCAGTGCTGAATTGCCTTCATGATCAAGGTTGTCAACAGTAGCGCCGTGTTGGAGTAATAATTTGACGACTTCAATACGGTTGTAGTCTGCAGCTATCATTAATGGTGTTTTATTGAAGGGGGCTGTTGGTGTATTTATGTAGCCCGCTGGTCCATTAGTGATAAGGTACTTACATGCGCTCAAGTTGTCAGGGCTGGTAGAAATGGTTTTGCTAAGAGCTGTGCCATGATCGCTATGAAAATACCAATCAAAACCACGCTCACTGAGTGCATGCATAGCAGGGACAATATAATGTGACATGTAACTGTGGTCGTGCAATAGATCGAATATTGCTTTTGTAAATTCATATCCTTTATTGGCGCTTAGGTTTTGTAATTGTGTTTGGTGTATATTTTTTATTAATAATAGTGGCACATCAAAAAGAGGGTGTTCTATTGCGAAAGGAATATCATGCAGTTGGATGGCTAACCCGTGTTCTAGTAACGTTTGAATCATACTTAATGGGGTGTGTGCTTTTAAAGCAGTGATTAGTGCTCTGGAATGTGTTGCGCCATTCATTGTCGATAATTTGAAAGATTCGTGTGCGAGTATTTTTGATAAGGCAAGTTGCCGCTTGCACTTGCATGCGGTAACTATGGCTAGATTAACAAGGTAATCACTTCCATTAACATTTACGCCTTTGGCTAATAGTAGATCTAATATCTCCGGTGCGCTGTTGTGGCGTATTGCTGCAATAAGGGCATACTCTCCTTGTATATTTTCATTGAGCATTTCAGTTGATAGCTGCTGTATTATTTTATGCGCGTAGCTGTGTTTCGATTTTTTCATGGCTCTGTGTAAGCATTGTAGTAAAGTGTGCGGTAATGACACTGCCAGTTGGCACATTGCATCAACAACCAAGGTATGATCGCCATCTGTTGATATTAAGATTTCAAAAGCAGAGGGATAGGGTCCTGCTGTATTAAACAGTTGATCAATGGAAAGCTGTGACAATAGTTTTAAGGCATCACGATTTTTATGCTCTCTCAGCGCTCGTTTAAATTTATTTAATACACCATGGTTGATGCCAGACTGTTGCAATACTTGGGTGGTCGCTATTGCACACTGTTGCATGCAATAACTAATATCGGTGTTAGATTTTATAAATTGTTCTTCGTTATAGTTTGTCGCGTCAATGCCGTGTTTTGAAAAACATAAATTGTCGCCGGTAGCTTTTATGCAGGACAGTGCGATTGACTCAAGTTGACGAAGGTTGCTTTGTTGTTCTGCTGAAGGTCGAATATATAATGCGTCTGTTTCATTTTGTCGTGTGCCATTATATCCCGACATGCTGTTGTCGTATTCGCTTTTCATATAAACGCGCGGTAAATCCAGTTTATGAGCGAGGGCGGTGATATGATTGATGTATAGTTTGCGTTGTTTTTCTTCTTCATTCGCACCCGTGACTAATGTTGGGTAGTTTGGGTTGCCCATGTGAAGCATGATTTCAGCATAGAAGGCAATTGTTGCTTCATCACACTTCATCACTTCTCGCATAAAGTGCGATAGGTTTTGAGCAGATGCTTGCTGGTATTCCATATACTCTGCAAGTCCGGAGCCCAATGGGCTTGCCTCGGATTCTCGCCCGGTTTTTGAAAATATCATCATGATTTTCATCATAATGAATTCATTGGGTTGCAATGTATCGCAAAATATTTTAAAGCTCGGGTCTTCTGCATGTAGTTTAAAGTAGTCGATGACTGGTTGAATAAAAAAACTAGCACGAGTATGGTGTGCTAACGCGTGATTGTGGCGTGGAATACCAAACCGCGCATCGAAGCCATTTTTGTAAGGACTTTTCAATATCGTAAATGCGCGTTCCATGGCGAGAGTGATTTGGTATTCATCCAGCCAATCTGCACAAGCGCCTCGCACTATTTGAGTGCTGAAATGGCTCCTGCCGCTAGTGTCGTCGCGATAAACTCCATTAAATCTTAGGTGTGATGGTGGAAGCAGTACTTCATTTTCATCCTGGTATGCAGAAATATGCGACACGCTGCCTTGCCACTGATGTTGAGACTGTATTACCAGTCTATTTGATTCATCACGTGAGCCAGTCTTATTTGTAAAGCTCAGGAAGCCTGATCTTCTGATAATTGCTCCTGTTGTTTGCATGCGTGCAAGCATATCGTCGGGTAGTTCGTTTTCACCACGTATTAGTTGTTTGCTTTCTTCGAATGCATTTGCATGAATGTTTTTATTGACGCCGCTTATGGCAAGCAGTGAGGATATGATGATTTTGGGCAAGTCACCAATGTTTTCACCTGATGGCGCACCACGAAGCAATTCATTCATGTGTTGATATCTGGAGCCGGTATATTCGAATATTGCTTTTTGTTCAGCTAGATAACAAGCCACGTTCTGGGTTGCGCCTGTTGTATTTCTACCGATACTGGAGCTGAGTTTATTGGCACTGTCAGTGTTGGGTGCTGTTCCGAGCAGCGTTTCGCATCGCCTGATAATGTTACGGTCGTGCTCACTTTCGGTGAGTTGGAAATAACATAGGTTGGCATGTTTTAGAGCTAAAGAAAGATTATATTGCTTGCCGTTTTTGCAATGGGCAATAATATAATTATTTTCATCCTTTGCTAAGCGAAAGGTCGGTGGTCTTCCTGCGCCATCATTCTTTGCTGTGTAGTGATCACCCTCCTCAGGATAACTAACAAAATCTATGTCGAGTAGGCAGTGAAGGATGTATTCAACGTGCCGTAACGCCAGGTTCTTTTTTGATGGTCCATGATGGAGGGTGGGAAGCTCATTGTTTTTCAATTTTACTGGAGTGCAGCTAGATAAGTAGCGAACGATATTGTGGTGTCCGTTCAGTAATGCAACGGTTAATGCAGAGTCATGGCTTTCGGTGGCTTGTGAATATATGGCACCTTTAGCGATTAGTAGTTTAACCGCATCCAGCTGATTGGCTTGAGCTGCCATGTATAAAGCGGTTCGTTGCGAGTAATTACGTTGATTAATGGCAGTCTCTGGGTTATTTAGTAGAATCTGCAGCTGCTCGATATTACCGCTGCTCGCTGCTTGGTGTAGTGCGGGTTGACTGTCTAGGTCATTCAATCCGGCTGAGCAGTATCTTTTTGCGATTTGACGTGAAGCTAATTCCGATTGTTCATATCCGCTAGCAATCATGAGCATATTACCAGCACTATTAGTCTGCATTAATAGGTATTGTTGTTGTAAAAAAAGCGCGCCAGCCAACATTTGTTGGACTTGTTTTATCTTATTTAAACAGTGTGCTGTGTTATCTTTGTATAATTTATAACGATAGTGGGCATATGCGTTTCGTAGTTGTGTGATGTTATGTTTGAGTAACTCGGAGGCTTGCTGATGGTATTTTGTGGTCATTGATGCACCGCTGCAGGGTATAGCGAGCGGTTTGTTATTTAGTTTGCATTGTGGGTGTTGTGCTATTAACACGGCAGCCATAGTCATTAATACATAGCGAGGTGCATTCTTATTATCGGTAAAAAGAGCTTGAGCTCGTACTATATCGCCATCACCTTGCAAGCGTATGTTGTAAAAGGGTGGCGTTTTAAATGGTTTGTACCACCGCTTGCCTGAGCGAAAGGGTGTGTGTGCTTTACCGATATTTGCTTTACAGCTTCGGGTTGCGTCTAGTAGCGGGTGCGTAATCTCGGTTAAATCTATTGCTCTCATCACTTGTGCCTGCGTTTATGTGCTGATATAAATGATATTTTATTAATATAATATAGCTGTATATTATAATATTAGCGTGCATTATTCAAGCTGATTTTTTATGAGGCTTCATAGTCTGATCCTGCCAGATAGCCAGATACTTAACTAGTAAGTGATTGAGTAGTATGAATTATATGGCCTTGTCAGCCGCTTTTTGTTGGCTTGGCTACATTCAACAGTTGGTAAACATCATCATGATGCAGGCTGTCGACAACCTGGTTTGCACCCATTGCTAACAGTTGCTCGCCGTATTCTTTGTTATCAGTCAGCGCAATAATGCAGCCGATGTTGGCCGCTTTGGCTGCTGTGACGCCATTAATCGAATCTTCAAATACCACAGCATTGGCTGGATCAATCTGGTGGTGTTCAATCGCTAATTCAAATGGTCGCGGATGCGGTTTGCCATGTTCAGCAGGGTAATTTTCAGCGGTTATTAAATGACTAAATAAATCTTCGATGCCAATCAAGTTTAACAAGCCGTTTATTTGATGTGCTTCAGATCCGGTGCAAATCGATAGCTCGAAATCATTTTGATGTAAATACTTTGCGCACGTGACGGAGTCGGCAATGGCCATGTCTTGGTGTAAAGCTTGTTGCCATATGTCACGGTACTCAGTGATTAAGCGTTGGTGATCGAGTGCAAATTCAGTCGATATATAATCTAAAATCGCATGCAATGAGCGGCCGTAACAATAGTCTGCTACTTCTTGTTGTTGTTCGGCGGTGAGATGTAAATCTTTTTGCAGCTTTACCGCTTTGGTTAAACTGGTTTCAGAGTGACCCTCGGTGTCCGCCAAAGTGCCATCGAAATCAAAGATAGCAACGGAGTAAACCGGTTTTTTATTGCCTTGATGCACCGGTTTTAGTAAGTGGCGTAGGTGGCGGTAGTTACTCGGTCGCATAGATATCATCCTTATTGATCGCTTGTTGCCATTGATAAATTAAATCCAGCGCTTGGCGCGGTGATAAAGTATCGCTATCAACAGCGTGGATCTGATCAATTACATCTTGATGCGGTGACGGAGTAAATAATTCGCTTTGTTGCGGAGGTGCCAGAGTGGTATTAACTGGATTTTGTGTTTCCAGTTCTTGCAGTTTTTGTCGTGCTTTACGCGTGACGCTTTGCGGTATGCCGGCAAGCTTGGCGACTTGAATACCATAGCTTTGATTGGCGGGTCCTGGTTTGACTTGATGCATAAAAACAATGTCTTCACCGTGTTCAACGGCATCGAGGTGCACGTTGGTCATTTGTGGTAAATGTTCAGCCAGCGTGGTGAGTTCAAAATAGTGTGTAGCGAATAAAGTAAATGCTTTGCATTGCTGCGCCAGGTATTCAGCGAATGCCCAGGCCAACGACAAGCCGTCAAAGGTGCTGGTGCCGCGACCGACTTCATCCATTAATACCAAGCTGTGTTCAGTGGCGTTATGTAAGATATTGGCAGACTCTGTCATTTCAACCATAAAAGTTGAACGGCCGCTGGATAAATCATCGGCGGCACCAATACGAGTAAATATGCGATCGATCGGTCCGAGTGTGCATTCGGCAGCGGGAGCATAACCACTGACGTAAGCCAAGATAACAATCAATGCGGTTTGACGCATATAAGTGGACTTACCGCCCATGTTGGGGCCGGTAATCATTAACATGCGTTGTTGTTGTTCGAAGCTGGTGTCGTTAGCGATAAACGGTTCGCTAATCACCGTTTCAACGACGGGGTGTCGGCCTTGTTTAATATCCATGCCAGCATCGTTTTGGAATTGAGCTGTGCCCCAGTGATGAAAGTTAATGCATTGACTGAAACTCAGTAATACATCCAATTCAGCTAATGCGGCAGCGCAGTGTTGTAGCGCTAATAGTTCTTGATTAATCGTCTCAATTAATTCAACGTAGAGTTGTTTCTCTAGTGTTAATGCGCGTGACTTACTGCTTAACACTTTATCTTCAAAGATTTTCAGTTCTTCAGTAATAAAGCGCTCGGCATTTTTGAGCGTTTGGCGTCGGGTGTAGTGGGCGGGTGCTTTGTCACTTTGTGCGCGACTGATTTCAATATAATAACCATGCACACGGTTATAACCTACCTTGAGTGTATTGATTCCGGTTTGTTCTTTTTCGCGCACTTCTAAATCAACTAAAAATTGTGCGCTGTTGTTGCTGAGTTGGCGTAGTTCGTCCAGTTTTTCGTTAAATCCTTCAGCTATTACACCGCCATCGCGAATCACGGCGGGGGGGTTATCGACCAGCGCCACGCTTAAGTGCGAAGCCAATTGATCAAATCCATGCAGCTGTTGCTGTATCAGTTGTATGTGCGGGTCACGTAAAGGGTGCAGGTGTTCAATCAGTAAGGGTAACTGTAATAATGAGTCACGTAATTGCGCGCAGTCGCGAGGTTTGGCAGTGCGTAACGCCATGCGCGATAAAATGCGCTCCATATCGGCAATGGTGTCGAGTACCGGTTTGACTTGATCATTGATTTGGTATTTTAAACAATCAGCAATCGCAGATTGACGACGTTGTAATGTGTCATGATCTCGTAATGGACGTGTGATCCAACGCTGCAATAAGCGCGAGCCCATGGTGGTGTGGCACTTATCAATCACGCTTAATAATGTGTTGGTTTTGGTGTTATGTAAGTTACGAATCAGTTCAAGATTGTTTTGGGTGATATCATCCAGAATAATATATTGCGATTGTTGCTCAACGCGAATGCTGTGAATGTGCGGTAACGCGGTGCGTTGAGTGTATTGCGCATATTGAATTAAACAACCGGCGGCTCGTAAAGCTAATGGATAATCATTAACACCAAAACCAGTTAAGTTATCGGTTTGAAAGTGTTGGCTTAGTGTCTGCTTGGCATGTTCAAATTCGAATTCCCATACTGGGCGGCGTGTGATGGCCGTTTGTAGGTTGAGTGTTTGGTCGAGCGGGCTATCGTCGGATATTAATAATTCGGCTGGTTGCAAGCGTTGCAGTTCCGCACTGAGTGCTTCGGCAGTATCAAACTCGCTAATAATAAAGTCACCACTGGTTAACGTAACGCTGGCCAAGCCAAAACGATTATTTGATTCGCTGATGACACATAGCACATTGTCGTGATCGGCATTGATTAAGCTGTCATCACTGACAGTGCCGGGTGTAATAATGCGCGCAACTTCACGTTCTACGGGGCCTTTGCTGGTTGCCGGGTCGCCGACTTGTTCGCATATCGCTACCGATTCGCCTGCTTTAACTAGCTTGGCTAAATAATTATCAGCAGCATGGTAGGGGATTCCTGCCATTGGTATCGGTCTGCCGGAGGATTTTCCGCGTGCGGTTAAGGTGATATCCAATAGCTTTGATGCACGTTCGGCATCGCTAAAAAATAGTTCATAAAAATCACCCATGCGGTAAAAAAGCAGCATATCGGGATACTGTGCTTTGATTTTTAAATATTGGCGCATCATTGGGGTGTGTTGTTCAGTCGACATGAGTTATTATCCATCGGAAGTCCTATTCAATGGCACACAGCATAGTCAAACTTAGCGTTGAGCTCAAGAGGCATTTTATGAACAATACGGTTTTGGCGTTGAGCGAACAGCTCGGTGATTTATTAAAACAGCAGCAGCGCGTATTGGCGCTGGCTGAATCTTGCACAGGCGGAGGTATTGCGCAGACAATTACAGCCATTGCCGGCAGTTCCGCTTGGTTTGATCGCGGTTTTGTTACTTACAGTAATCAAGCGAAGATGGATATGTTGTCAGTAAAGGCTGTGACGTTAGATAGCGATGGCGCGGTCAGTGAAGCAACCGCTAAACAAATGGCACAAGGCGCAGTTGATCACAGCCTGGCTGATATCAGTTTGAGTGTGACCGGTATAGCGGGACCTGATGGCGGCTCAGATCAAAAGCCGGTGGGTACGGTGTGGTTTGGTGTGGCCAATAATGATCAGCTTATCGCTGAGCGTCAATTGTTTCCTGGTGACCGGTTTGCTGTTCGTCAAGCAGCTGTTGAATATGCGCTGCAATTATTAATAAGGTGTGTTTGATGAAATATAAATCGATAGTGAGTTTGGTTATGTTGTTTGTAAGCGCAACATTGTGTGCAAAACCACTGATTGATTTTTCGAATGAAACGATTGAGCAGATAACACAACTAGTAGCGAGCAAACAAATCAGTTGCCATGATTTGATTCAACGTTATCAGCAACGCATCATGACATATGATTTGGCTCATACCGCCAATCAAGCACCAATCAATTCAATGATTGCGCTAAACCCTTTTGCTTTAACTGAAGCAAGCCAAATTGATCAGCATTTAGAGCGCAATAAGCGCATGCCGATGTTGTGCGTGCCAGTAGTGGTTAAAGATAATATTGATACTGTCGATACCCCAACAACCTGTGGTTCGTTGTCATTGTTAGGTTCTCAACCAAAAACGAACGCATTTATTGTTAATCAAATGCGTGCTGCGGGTGCGATTATTGTAGGCAAGGCCAGCATGGATGAGTTTGCATCGGGGATTTCGGGTATTAATTCGCGCTTGGGCCGTACGGGCGATGCTTACAATACCAATCTTTTACCCGGTGGCTCTTCGTCGGGGCCTGCTGCAGCGGTGAGTGCAGGATTTGCCGTGATAGGGATTGGAACGGATAACAGTGGTTCGTTGCGTATACCTTCTGCTGCTAATGGGGTGTATACCATTCGTGCAGGTCGCGGTATGGTTAGTCAGGCGGGGATTTTTCCACGCGGTAATTTAGATGGCATGGCAGGACCGATTGCTCATAGTATAAAAGATGTTGCAGCTGTGATGGATATAATTGCAAACCCGATTCAAAATGGTTATCGCAACTTTTTAACCGCAGATGCGCTAAAGGGCAAGCGCATTGGTGTGCTTGCGTCATATGGCGGCATAAAGATTGAAAGTGACTCGAAAGCCTTAACTGCTATTTATAATCATGCGCAACAACGCCTTCAAAAGTTGGGTGCAACCTTAGTGCCTAATATTAAATTAAGAGATTTTAATTATCATCGTAAAAATAATGCAGCGGGTGAAGTGCAACAAATCAATAGTTATTTTAAATCCTTTGTATCGACACGAAAAAGTTTTGATGATATTTGCCGTTCTAATCGCACGATTACTTTCGGTGATGTAAAGTCATGCTTAGCTTATGTTAAACATGATCCGAAATTAAATAGCGTGAAGTATCGTGACGTAGAGGCGATGTTTGATCATAATAAAAATATTATTACCGATATTATGCATAAAAACCATTTAGATGCATTGTTACTGCCAACAAGCAAGCATGGAGTGCCTGTGGCTGTGTTGAATACAGATTATTATACCGTGCCATCTTCAAATTCTGGTTTGCCTGAGGTGGAGTTTATTGCTGGGTTTACCAATGGAAAGCAACCGTTACCGGTAGGGATGGAGTTGTTAGGTAAGCGTTTAAGTGAGGCGAAATTGCTGGGTATGGCGTATGCCTACTCGAAAGACCAAACACGTAAAGCACCCGTATTGATTCAGCCGCAACACGGTGACAGTTTTTATTCGATTGCGCGCTTCAATAATACAAAAACGATTATTGGTTACCGGGTTTATAAGCAATTAATTCAGCCAAAAGGTAATAAGGCCGTCACGGTAAGTGCCTTTATGAAGCTTCTGCAGGATATATAAAAGCATATGAGTGCAGTCATCAAAAAAAGTTATACCTAATTTTTCACATTGAATGAATTTAGAATTATTCGCTATTAATCATCATATTATAATCCATTTCTAATTTTGCCTTAAGCTTGTGCATGTACAATTTGTACGAAATATAAAATAAGTGTGAGTAGAGCTATGTCGAGAGAAGAGAGGAGTGCACCTGCTGGTGCTGGTGCTGGGGCAGGTGCGGGCGGCGATGATTCGTTTACGGTAATTTCACAGCCCTTGCGGCAGGGGCCCTCTGAAAAGAATATAGCCTTAAAGCATGTTGAGTATATTTTTCATTGCATGCTTGCTACCGAATATATTGGTGATAGCAAAAGCCGGCTTGAATTTGAAGACCGGATGGATGCAGCAGGAGTGCCTTATGTCTTTAGATTTGAAAAAAATGCAGCTGAACAGGTCATGGCGCATTGTCCCAATGGGCGACGTTATAATTTATCTTTGGCATTGCAGCATGCCAATCTAAACTATTTTCAGTTAGACGACAGTGAGGCAGCTATAGCATTAATTAAACGTTGTGAAGAGGTAATGGGGCGGGGTGTGGCGCAAGCAGCGATTGCTGATAAAATGCGATCCGATATTGGTCGTAAGCTACCGCAACATAGCCGTGACGTGGAAACTAAGGTGATGCCTATATACGCTGCCGAAGAGCAGGCAATTATACAATACACAAAAGAAGCAGATGTCGATTTCGGATATAAAAAAGTGAATGCTTTATTGAGAGGTATGTCTTGTACGTATGGTGTAGATGAGATCAAGCAGATTTTTATAAGGGCTATGTTGGTTATCAGCGGTGTTAACAAAAATAAGAGGCTAAGCAATTGCGGTGAGCGAAATAAACTAACGCGTCATGAGGGTGATTTGCCGCTGGATATATTGGCACGCATGCAAACAGCTGATCAACTCGTGACTCGTACTGGACTATTGAGCTTTTCTAAACGCAGTGTGTTTGAACATCATAAGAATAGGTTGGTTCTTGAAAATGCACGCCAACATCAAGCGTGCATAGATAATATTGCTAAATATAAGGTTGAGCGTGAAGTGTTATTTCCGCCATCATTATTTCAAGTCACGTCTTATGATGCAGAACCCGGCGGTAAGCATGTGTTTCATGCAAGAATAGTTAGTGGTGTGGCTGAGGAGTATGCGCAAGAGTATCTGCTAAAAGTAGCTTTGCAACAAGCCGCTGTGATTCTACAGCAGCCTTATAAGGAGCGTGAGGATAAGAGGTTTGGTATTGCACGACATAATCATGCGTTAGCTCACCATGTACGTGCTTGTGTTTTGGTTGAGCCCGTTATTGAATATTTTAAACAGCACGCTGAGTCGGAAGAGTTTAAGAAATTTTGTGATCAGATCACAGCGTTTGATTTGAAGATAATGCAAGTGATGATGATTTTTTCTAAAACCGGGCGTGAATCGGAGATCGGGCCGAATGATGATATTGACATATATATGCGTTACCAGCATGCGTCAGCTCGTCACTTGGCTGATTTTATGCGTGATGAAATGGGTTGTGATGAACACACGATTGCCTATTACGCTGAAATCATGATCAATATGGGTAACCCCGCTTATCCTTCGATTCTGGCTGAGGAAATCGGCGAAGCAAAGCATCACAAATTATATATAAATCATATTACCGCATTCGCTCATAAGTTGGATCTGCCGCGTGTTTACACTAAAGTAGAATATCAAAATTCCATGAGAGGGTACGATGGTAGTGAGCTATCAGGTTCGACTGTGGGTTATGTATGCCCAAGCGATCATCAAGCTGAATCGTTAGAAAAGCTTGAATATATTGCTATGTCAATGATTAAAGCCACCGGTGATCACTTAACATTCGGTAGTCATGGATTCATGTCATTTGATTATGATAAGGAACTATTCCTGCAGTGTAATGCAGAGATTGATACTTGTTGGCATGTTTGTCAGCAAGGATATATGTCGGCTATCAAAGAATATAGTGAAAGTCGGTTAGTGTTAAGAATGTTTATGCAGGCTGTTGACAAATACCGAATTGATCAAGTGAGTAACTATTTGTTACGTTTTAAATCAAAAGAAATTAATGATTTTATAGAGCTGTATTCGATGAGTCCGTTGGAGGCAGTCATAAGGTCAAAGCACGCGTATTCGTCAGTTATACACAGCTATTGCCGTCGTACGAACGCTGTTCCATCCATAGTTTGGCGAAATGCTTTCTATGCGGCTGCTAATGAGCAGAAATCAGATGTAATGATGATGCTGGTTAATCGAATTGAGGGTGAGTCTGTTTTTCACGCTTTAAGACATTCATTGCATTCAGGCTTTAATAAAGCAGTGTTTAACAGTTTATTAGCTAAAATCCCTGATAGTAATAAAGGTTACTACTGTGATGCATTATTGACAATAGCTATAAGCATGGGCGCTAACATTGACACATTACAAGTATTATTTGATTACGGTGCTAAGTTGAGTGTTGATAATATAAAGGCTGCTTTTTGTAAGTGTATGCATGCAGATAAAATGGAATTTTTACTTGAAAACATGCCTGATGAATTAAATACAGCCGATGTTAGGTTGGAGGTGTTGGTAGATGAAAGGCCTGATTTTATCGCTAAGCTATACATGTGTCGTTTTGGTGAGTTTGATGTTGCATCTGTCATAGAGCAGCACTTATCAATGGAGCAGATTGGGCCGCGTAGTTTTGAACTTGTGATAAAAGCTCTGCATCAACATCCGCTACAGCAAGAAGCCATACTCGATCTGATGTTAGTCTATCCTGCTATTCTAACTTATCATGAGGAAGAATTTAAATCACTTATTTATAGTGCGATTTGTCATGCCATTGAAATGAGTCTAGTTGAAAAGTTGCTTGATATGGGTGCGCTGTGCAACGTATCGATATTAACTAGAGCGCTAGATAGGGGTGTTGATGATTCGTGTGTGTCGCTATTGCTTAAGCATGTGGACTATCGTCAGATTTCACCAATACTGGCCATCAAGATTATATGTAGTTTCGATGTGTTCGGTCAGCTCGGTATGTTGGAAAGCTTGATAGCAGGTGGGGCAAGACTGACTGATGACAGTTATCCATCTTTTTTGGAGTATGCTCTTGATGAATTATCAGTAGATTGCATTCAGTTATTAGTCAATCTCGGTGCTAAGGTTAAGTATCGTAACTTGGTTGATGCTTTAGCTATAGAAGATGTTGATGATGTAATGAGGATACTATTGGCCGCTGTGGATGTTGAGGAATTCACCCCCGGATTTGTTTGTGACTTTTGTGCTAACCATGAGAAGAATGAATCGTTATATAATTTAGATACGATCTTGGACTTGGGCTATGATATTAACGCAAGGAGTCTTATGGGTTATTCATTGTTAAGTCTGTCTATAGAGTCTAAAGTGCCTTTTGGTCAGGTTGCTAAATTGATTTCACGTGGCGCGAAGGTAACGGCTCGCGATTGTTATCTCATAGCTGAGATTTATGCAAAAGAAAATGATGGAATACTTGATATGCTGGTAGATGCTTTTACGGTAGATGAAATAAGCCCTGAGATCATTGTCTGCTTGTTAAAGGCTGCCAAGACCTCGAGTAAGATGCAATTACTCGATAAAATACATGATAAAGTTGGTGATCTTAATGCGATCGATGAGGGGAGGCCTATACCTATTTTGTATTGCGCGCTGAATAAAGAGTTTTCTGAAGGGGAGTTTAGGTTGCTATTGGATAAAGGGTTAAAAGTAAGTGGGCATGACCTATTTACTGCTTTGTATAATAGAGAGGGCTGGTCTGTTAAAGCATCGGTGCTGCAGTTGTTAATTAATAAGGTATGTGTTGAAACAATTAGCTCTGAGGTGTTGGTTCATTTGATTGATTGGTTGCCAGTTCAGCTCAGTTCAGCGACTTGTGACGCTTCTATGCGTGATGTGGCGCGATTGCTAGAGGAGGTTGATCCTTCGCTGTTTATGGTCCCGAGTGCATTCGGCGGGCCTACGCCGCTTGTGTCTGTACTGCAAAGAGCAGATCTCGGTGATCTTGCGATGTTGATGGTTAACCGCTTCCCTATTAATGAATTAAGTGGGGCTGATTTTTCTGCGATCGCACAGGGCGCCACTTTTCAACCTGCTGTGAATATGCTGGCGTTTCGTATGATTGAGTTCAGGTTCGAGCAAATGATCGATTCTAATTGTATATTGGTGTTGTGGTTAAAGAGGGTTGAAAGTGTGTTGCCTGGCGGTTTTGATCCTAGTATCAAGAGGTTTTTGTCGGATCAACTAGTGGTTTGTGGTGATAAGGTTGAAGCAGAATTGCGAATGTATATAGAGAGTCATGCTGAAACAACACCTGAAGCTGAATCTATATCTGTCTTTTCTCCTATGGGGTAATGCGCGCACGGTGCTTACATTAACGAATGCTTAAGAGAGTAACAAAGTTGAAATGCAGCTGAAATGTTGTGTTAGCATGACCTTAATGAAACGGAATTAATAAAGAATACAATACGTTGGGGTATTGTAAAGGTAAGCAGCAGCATTTGAATATTCCATTGTGGATGTCATTTGTTGCTGCTTTTGCTGTGTTCGTATTATTTCAAGGGTATGTATGAGTCAGTCACAACATTTAGATCTCCCACTGTGGGTGCCGCTTGTTGCAGCGCTTGGTGTCAGCGTGCTTGTTGTTTGTGTTGCGTCAGCGGCTCGTCGTTATCGAGATGGTGATCGAATGTGTCCTGATATTAATCTGAGCTCTTGTGTTACCAGTTGTTGCCGTTTGTTTTCAGCTCGAAGAAACCGGAATCTTGAGCTGCCGTATTCTAATGACGGTTTTGGCGAACGTATTCCCGTTGCGGAGTACCGAACTCTCCCTGATCAGCTAGGCTTGTAGACGCTTACACTTAGCTCGAAACCTTAAGGCATCGTTAACAGCGATCTATTCACGCCAGCATAACTACAAGTTATTATAATATTTAATATAATATTAATGCATCTCTAGTATTATAACAACACATTCTGATTGATTAGGGTTGTTAGTATGAGAGAGCTGGTAAGTAGTAATCACCGACTGTTAGAGGCCGCTACAGCGGGTGATATTGATCAATTGACGCTTATTTTATCTGAGCCAGACTGTCAGGTGAATGCTGCAGGTATCGATGATAAAACAGCGCTTTAATAGCTAATAGCTCAGCTAACCCAGCCGCATTAAGCGTATTAACCAAGCGCTATGTGTCGTACTTATTAAATAATCACTCCGACCCAGAGGTATTACATGCCGACTTGCGTCATATCAGAAGCCTGGACGCAGTCAATAAGCATGATATTAATGATCTGCTGGCTCGCACGGATGGCTGTAGTAAATCATTGCACGCTAAAGGCTACCGGTTTATCGGTGGCATCACTGAAGCCAAGGAAAAGGGAGTGACTGAATGGGGTGGTGGCGACGATGATGACGATGACGAAGCTGGGGTATCACCTGGAAAATGCCTTATTTCATGATGGGTCGGTTTCCAGTAGGGTTGGTGTGCTTTCTTCGTCACTATTTAACTCCACTTGTTCGATCTTGCTAAAGCGTGAGCTGATTTTTTTCGATGAGGTATACACCTTCTCCACATCGTCATTGGCTTGATTAATATGCCGGGCCAAATTATCCATGCGCGTTTGAAATCGCCCGAAGTCTTTGCCGAGTGCGATCAGGTGCTCTTGGATTATATGCACTTGTTTGCGGGTCGCCGCGTCTTTTAATACCGCGCGTGCTGTTGTGAGCACGGCCATCATCGTGGTAGGGGATACCATCCAAACACGTTGCTGGTGGGCATATTCGACTAAATCGGGGTGGTTAGCATGAATTTCTGCAAAGATGGCTTCGGCCGGGATAAACATCATCGCGCCATCAGCTGTTTCACCATCAATTATATATTTGCTGGAGATATCATTAATATGTTTTTTAATGTCGCGACGGAAGGCTGATTGCAGTGTAGTTAAATTCGTTTCGTTGGCCTTCTGTATTGCTTTATAGGTTTCCAGTGGGAACTTGGCATCGACGACCATATTGCCGGTTGGTTCTGGCAGGAACAATATGCAATCACAGCGTTTACCGTTTGATAAGGTGTGTTGTAATGAAAAGTGATTTTCAGGGATCATGTTACGAATTAATGCATTCAGTTGTACCTCACCGAAAGCACCGCGCGATTGCTTGTCGGCTAGTATTTCTTGTAAGGTGACAACATTAGTTGAGAGTTCGGTGATTTTTTGTTGTGCGCTATCGATAATGGTTAATCGTTTTAAAATATCATTAAATGTGGCAGTGGTTTTTTCAAAGCCTTGGCTGAGTTTTTTATCGACTTGTTGACTGATGCTCTGTAATTGTTGTTCGGTTTGCTTGGTCAGCTGGTCCACACGTTGATTCATCGATTGTGTATTGTGTTGCAAGGTGGTGGTAATTTGCTGGCGCAGCTCTTGAGCCGCTTTGTGCAAGCTGTCTTGGATTAGCGTTAAGCTTTTAATCTGGTGTTGGTCAAAGGCTTCACGTTGTTTAACCGCTTGTTGCTGCGATTCTTGCAATAGGCGCAATATGCTGTCTTTATCTGAAGCTTGTTGTTGTAAGCGTTCAGCAATTAATGACAGTTGTACGTTTTGTTTTTGCAGTAATAAATACATAATCACGGCTAAAATGCCGATTATAAACGGTGCTGTGATAGCGAAATAAATCCACATCGATTAAACTCCTTGATCCAAGCGGCAATGATAACGGTAATACTGACAGATGAAAAACACTTTCTTAGCGATAGGCGAATGCTTAATCGAGCATCGGCCAAATGATGATCAATTGTATTTTGCTGGTGATACGCTCAATGTGGCGGTTTATTTGGCTCGATTGGCGCAAAGTGAAGTGTGTGTACAGTATGCCACCGCGTTGTCGGGTGATAATAAAAGCAAGCTAATGAAACGGCAATGGCAGCAAGCTGGTATCGACTTATCGGCTGTGGGGTGTGTGGCGGATAAG
This sequence comes from Coxiellaceae bacterium, assembly GCA_029212885.1. GTDB lineage: Bacteria > Pseudomonadota > Gammaproteobacteria > Coxiellales > Coxiellaceae > JARGNX01. The sequence continues at coordinate 100,374 of JARGPC010000003.1, read as the reverse complement.
GCGGTGGGGGAATATTGGATTGAATTGGATCAAAGAGGCGAGCGTAGCTTTCGTTATCAGCGCAATGATTCAGCGGCTCGGTATATGTTGGCGAATGAATGTAGCCATCAACTCATTGCTGAAGCGGTACAGCATGCCGATATGATTTATTTATCGGCCATTACTTTGGCTATTTTAGACGCCGCATCGCGTGACATCTTATATAGTCTATTGCTCGAAGCTAAGCATCGCGGGGCGCGCATCGTGATGGATAATAATTACCGTGCTAGTTTATGGCTTGATGGCGCCGATTGTTGTCAGGTATTGCAGCGATTTGAGCGAGTGGTGGACTTGGTGCTGTATTCGTTGGCGGATGCACAGGCGATGGCGGCACATCATGAACTATCTGCTGTAGATTTAATTCAACAACTGAGGCAATCGGGTGTTAAGGATACTGTAATCAAGGCAGCCGAGCGAGGGTATTGGCTGGCAACACCTGGTAGTGAAGTTGACTACGTGACGGTGGAAGCAATCACCGAAGTCGTTGATAGTACAGCAGCGGGTGATGCCTTTAATGCGGGCTTTCTATTAGGTATTTTACGTGGTGAAAGCTTAAACAATTGCGGATGTTTCGGATATCGGCTGGCATCGACGGTTTTGGGCTATTCAGGTGCCATTATACCCATGGAAGCTATGCCATTGCTTTAATGATATTTTCGCCTTAATGTTTTCACTATCACCATTATATGTATTTTAGATATATAAAAAATCTATAATTAGTTATCTTGATTTAATATTGCCTTAAGGTTCAGGGCGTAGTCTAAAAAAGTGGATTAGGAGATATGTAACGGGGTGAGCACAATTGAGCATGTGCTGCAGGTATAGAGTAAAGTAGATGTGGGGTTGAGTCGATGAGTGGGATTAATACAATACTGGCATTGTCTAAAAAAATTCATCAAAACGTGTGGTCGGATGCTTCAGTCCAATCTTTCAAAAATCATTTTAGTCCTAAATTTAAGGCATTTGCTGGCCAAACTGAGCAATCGGTAGATGAGTGGCATGGCTTTTTATTCGCATTAAAAAGCAGTGAACTAAAACTCGTCATCGAAGTGAAGGATGCCATTGTGCAGGGTGATAATCGCTTGATGGTGATTTCGTCATGGAAGTTTATCGATCGCTGTGGCTGCGAACGGCTGGTGGTCGAATCAATGATGAGTTATGTGTTTGAGCGTGAATTGGTCACTCAGTTGTTTTATATGTGGGATTATCCCCTACAACAACTGACGATATTGCTTGAATCCATGCCCGCTACAGAGGCATTGTCGGCTGACCAAATCAGAGCGCAACTGACGCCTCGTGAGCTGCAATGCTTCTTATACGTGGTACAAGGGCGCACTGCCAAGCAAATAGCCAGTGAATTGCAGCTGTCTAAGCGCACAGTGGAAGAATACTTAAGCCATATGAAGCAAAAACTGGGTTTAACCTACCTTAGCGATGCGATTCGCTATGCCTTTAGTGGTGGTTTGCTGCATATTTCACCGCAATTGCATGCGGCGGTGGAGGTGTAATATGTTGCAACTCAGTGAAGCTCGGCATTTAGTCAATCAAATGAATAGCCAGGTGTGGCAACAGCGTGATGCGGATGCTTTATTAAAGTATTTTGATCGCGATATTAGCTTTTGTACACAGGGCTCACGCATGTCGATCGACGAAGTGTATTCCTATGTTGAGCAATCACGTGAGTTGGGTGTTTCAACTCATTTAAAGAATGAGCCTACTATCGTTTTACAGCCGGATGACAGCATGGTGGTATGGTCTGAATATGAAATGCGTAATGCAGACAATAAGATATTGCAGACAGTTGATTCGATGAATCAATACGAGTGCCGTGATGGTAAAATAGTTAGCAACTTTTTTATGTGGAATAACGATTTAAAACACATCATGTCGCACGCTAGAGCTAATAGCGTTAATGTGACAGATAGCACGATTACACCTGGGGGGGGAGTGGAGACTTTAACGCTGCGTGAGTTGCAGTGTTTTCATGCTTTAATCCAAGGCGCGTCGCCAAAACAAGTGGCGCGCCAATTGGGTCTTTCTCCGCGCACTATTGAAGAGCATATCGCTCGCTTCAAAACAAAGCTCAATGTCAAAACCTTTGATCAGCTCATGGACTTTGCAATGGCTAATGATTTATTACAAGTCACGCCATTACTGCAAGTGATGCTTGATCATGCCAATATTGCTACAGCTTAATTGCCTACATAACCGATGATGATTGAGCTTGCAACAATGACTATAACATCACCAGTTAACTCTAGACGAGGCGCAAGCGAGAGAATTGAGGGCGTGTATTTGTCATACATAACCGATGATGATTGAGCTTGCAACAATGACTATAACATCACCAGTTAACTCTAGACGAGGCGCAAGCGAGAGAATTGAGGGCGTGTATTTGTCATACATAACCGATGATGATTGAGCTTGCAACAATGTATAGAGTTAACTGGGGGGTTATAGAGAGTGATGCCACAATGCTTCTCACGCGATCCGGTGTCTTGATCGAAAGAGGGGATACGCACGGCTTTTCATGGCACCACTAACGGCCACTATAGGAGGCTAAAAAATACATTTCCATAGTCTACAGTGTTAATTTAACTTTTATCGCTAAGTTTTTAATTAAATTATGTAATCATTACATGGATTTAATGTAAGTTAAAATTTCTTCGACATGTTGTTTCACTTTAACTTTGCGCCATTCGTGTTTTAGTTTGCCTTTATCGTCAATAAAAAACGTACTGCGCTCGATGCCGATGTATTCTTTGCCGTAAAGTTTTTTTGGTTTAATTACGTCAAAACAGCGACATAAGCTTTCTTCGGTGTCGGCGATTAATGGGAAAGGCAGTTTAAATTTATCAATAAACTTGTGGTGTGAAGCCAAGCTATCGCGTGATACACCCAACACAACGGTGTTTAATTTTTTTAGTTTTGCATAGGCGGCTTTAAAGTCGTTGGCTTCGGTGGTGCAGCCGGGCGTGTTGTCTTTTGGGTAAAAATACAACACGATATTTTTGCCGCGCAGTGATTTAAAATCGGACACGCTTTCGTCAGTGCTGCTAAAGGTTTGTGCTGGTACTACGCGGTTAAGTGTGGCTGTTTTGCTCATGTTTGTTCCTGTGATTGTTGTCATGCTACTATGATGGACTTGCATCTTAACATAAGGACTGTGCAATGTTTAAAGGCAGTATGGTGGCGATCGTGACGCCGTTTACCGCACAAAATGAAGTTGACTATGCGGCGCTTGAAAAGCTATTTGATTGGCATATCGAGCAAGGCACTCAGCTGATTGTTTTGTTAGGCACCACTGGCGAATCGGCTAATATCAGCGATCAAGAGCGTGTGCAAATGATTAAGCACGCTGTCGCTTATATCAATAAGCGTGTGCCGTTGATGATTGGTACAGGCACCAATTGTTTTAATCAAACGATTGAGTTAACTGAGCAAGCTAAGCAATTGGGCGCTGATGCGGCGATGATTGTAACGCCGTATTACATCAAACCGCCACAAAAGGCCATGATCGAGTATTTTGGCGAAGTGGCTAAGGTTGCGATTCCGCAATGTTTATATAATGTTCCATCGCGCACCAGTGTTGACTTACTCCCTGAAACCGCTGCAGTGATTGCTAAAAATGCTAACGTGTATGGTATTAAAGAAGCCAGCGGCGATGTGGCTCGCGTTAAGCAACTGCGTGATTTAGGTTGTGATTTTGACATAGTGAGCGGTGAGGATGGCAATGCGTGTGAATTTATTTTGGCAGGTGGTGATGGCGTGATTTCTGTTGTCGCTAACGTTGCACCGCAATTAATGCGTATGATGATAGATGCCGCCAAAGCGGGTGATAGCACGGCGGCAAATGCGATAAATGACAAATTGTCGCTATTGCATAAAAATTTGTTCTTGCAATCTAACCCAATCCCGGTTAAATACGCATTAGGACAAATGGCAATGATCAAGAACAACGTTCGTATGCCATTGGCAGAATTGGAACAAGAGTACAAATCAGCAGTTGTGGAAGCGTTACAGCAAGCTGATATTAAAACGGTGGAGAATGAAAAATGCGCATAATAATAACAGCAGGGATTGCCTGTGCAGTAGTAAGCTTGGCGGGTTGTAGCTATACCAGCCGCCAATTGCATCGTCATGATAATGATTATGCGCGTGGTGCAGGTACGGTAGCTCATATGAATGCTCCGGCTGGTGCGCGCGCGCATAGCATGGGCGAATATTACCCAGTGCCTTCACACGCCGATTTACATGGCAAGCCACCATCAATCAAGCCACCAGGCAGCGGTTTACAAACCAGCAGTGTCAGCGTGCCTAAAGGTAAAACCCGTTTGGTTAAATCCAAATCTGGTGATGAAACATTAGTGATGGCAGCGAATAATCGTGTGGCTTGGTCGAAAGTAGGTAAGGCACTAAAAGCGAGTGGTTACCAAGTATTGGACGAAGACAGTGAAATGGGTGCGTACTTTATTTTAGATGCTAAAGAAACCCATAATAAAATTACAAAACAAACACCGATCTTGCGAGTTAATTTAAAAGCAAACGATCAACAGACAGCGATCTCGATGGCGAGTCATGATAATGCCAAGTTAGATAGCAAAATTTCTGATCGTGTGTTGCATGAGATTCAAAAGCATATAGGTTAGTTTGTCATTCCTGTGAACGACTGTCATTCCTGCGAACGACTGACATTCCTGCGAAAGCAGGAATCCATGTATTACTGGATCCCGGATCAAGTCCGGGATGACAAAGTAAGGTCCTAAGTCTGTCATTCCTGCGAAAGCAGGAATCCATGTATTACTGGATCCCGGATTAAGTCCGGGATGACACAATTCTCACCCGGGATGACAGTTGTTGGATTCTTGAGATGAGATTTTAATAGGCAGAAGAGCAAAAGGACACAAAAAAAGTGGAATATGAAAAAGGTGAGTTGCTTTATAGTGGTAAGGCAAAGTCGTTATATAAAACCAACCATCCGGGGTATTTAATTAGCGAGTTTCGTGATGACACTTCCGCATTTGATGGTGTTAAGCTTGCTAAGTTGGCGAATAAAGGCCGAATCAATAATCAAATTAGTTCACTTATCTTTGAGCGCTTGCAACAAGCGGGTATCCCAACGCATTTTGTAAAACATTTAAGCGACCGTGATATGTTGGTTAAACATTTGACCATGATCCCGTTAGAGAGTGTGATGCGCAATATGGCGGCGGGCAGTTTGTGCAAGCGTTTAGGTATTGAAGAAAAGACGCCATTGGATCCAGCGTTGTATGAAATATTTTTAAAGGATGATGAGTTGCATGACCCTTTAGTGACCGAAAATCATGCGTTGAGTTTTGGTTGGGCAACACGTGAACAGCTGGATCAAATGAAGTCGTTGACAGCACAAATCAATGACGTATTATCGTCGCTATTCGCTGATGCCGGCATGATGCTGGTCGATGCCAAATATGAATTTGGTGTTGATACAGAAGGTAACGTATGTCTTGGCGATGAAATTAGTCCAGACTCTTGCCGCATATGGGATGCGAAAACACAAGAGCGATTGGATAAGGATCGCTTTCGACGAGATCTGGGTGGTGTAGTTGAATCATATCAAATCATTGCTGACCGATTGTCTGTATAAAAAATAAATACACGTCGAACCAAGCCATCTGCAGGGAGAGATACCGAAGTGGTCATAACGGCACCGATTCGAAATCGGTTGGGGGCTTACGCTCCACAAGGGTTCGAATCCCTTTCTCTCCGAACCACAGCATAAAACCATTAGGAGGTTTTTTAATGAGATTTTCCGTAAAACAGATCGCGATGATAGCAGCCAGTGCGGCGTTATCTTTTACTGCCGTTTCGAGTTTGGCTTCTGGTTTTCAATTGTACGAACAAAGTGGTGCACAAACTGGTGATTATCATGCGGGTTATGCGGCTGAAGCCGATGATGCCAGCACCGAATTTTATAACCCGGCGGGTATGACACGTTTAAAACACCCTGAGGTTAGTGCTGGTGGTGTGTTGATTCCGCTGAGTGTGTCCTTTAATGGTGATATTCAAGAGGTGATAAATAACACACCGGTGGGTTCTCCGTTGAGTACAGGGGGGTGGCAAGGTGGTGATACTACCAGTTTTGTGCCTAACTTCCATGTGGTATACCCCTTCTCGAGTCGTTGGTCCGCAGGTTTTGGTGTCACGGTACCGTTTGGTTTGGCTACCAGTTACCCTTGGACAAATAATGTGGCGTTTGGTGCAACAGTAACGCGCTTGCAGGCAATTAATATCAACCCCAACTTGGCTTTTGCTATTACTAAGCAACTATCTGTTGCTGCTGGTGTTGATTATGTCTATGGTACGGCTACCTATGATAATGTGGTAGGTATTCCAGGCGCTAGTGCGCAATTCGATAATGATTTATCAGATACTGCCTGGGGTTGGAATGCTGGCATGTTATTTCAATTTAATCCGCGTAACCGAATTGGATTAACCTATCGCTCTCATGTTTTACTGAAAGCCACTGGTACAAGCACGGTGAGTAATACAGGGATAGCTTTTTTATTCCCTAATAGATCAACGGATAATTTAAATGCTGAGCTTGATTTGCCGGGTTATGCGACTTTATCGATGTTTTCTAATGTTGCTAAGAAGTGGGATGTGATGGGCACAGCGATGTGGGTCAATTGGAATCGCTTTAATACATTGGCGTTGAACAACACTGCGCTACCTGCTAGTTTGAATTTAGACAACCTGGTCATTCAAGAAAGTTACCGCAACACCTGGAACTTTGCGATCGGTGCGCATTACCATATCTCGCAGCGCATTACGCTGAAGATGGGTGGTGGTTTTGATTTTACGCCTACGAGATTTGGTTACCGCGATTTTCGTTTACCGGACGGTAACCGCATTGCTGCCGCCTTGGGTATTCAGGCCAAGTTAACTAAGTCAATTACTGCCAATATCGGTTGGGCTCACTTCTTCTCAGGAAAGGTAGAGGTCGATAACCTGCAGTCTGGCAATCCGGTGGATGTGCAAGGTTCTGCTCGACTAAATGCTGATGTATTGGGTTTTCAGTTAAATGCTGAGCTTGATACGCTTTAATGATAAATGGATCCCGGCTCGGGGGCCGGGATGATAGATCTTCGGCCGGGATGACAGATCTTCGGTCGGGATGATAGATCTTTGGTTGGGATGACAGATCTTTGGCCGGGATCTAGTCCAAAACTTCCTTCTAGCACCTATGTTAATTTCACCTTAATGTTGCGATGATATACTTTTATTATATATTAATAAAAAGTTATCAGTGTAATTATGTCGCGCCATTCTGTTGCAAGTTTTGATTCAGTTTCGTTGTATTATGAGGCCAGTCGTTATAACCCTGAACCATATTACAAGCTAAGGGGGTGCTATGCGCAGCTGGACAGTGAAGTTACGGTTGCACTAAGGGCTTCCGCGGACAGAGCGCCGGCAGCGATCGTGCCTGTTTTGCCTAGATGTGTATTGCGGGAAAAGCTGTGGTTATATAAGGACACCCGTCCTTGGTCATTGTTGAGTCATTCAATCCCTTCGGGGAATTTGAGGAGATTGGACAAATTACTACGAGGGTCTTTTACTTTTCTCACATTAACTGAGCGTGGCACTTTAGCAAAAATTCCTTGGAAGGTGCAGGAGACGATTGCAGCGGATACGACTGTTTCACATAGGGTGCAAACCGATATAGCTCACTTTTTAGCAATTGATACTGTGGCTGATTACTTAAACCAATTGCAACTGTGGGCGGTAAGTCGGAATAGGGGCGATCAAAAACTATTGCGTCAATGTTTGAGTAGTCATGCACAAGCTTTTCCGCGGATGAATATTCTTGATGACTTATTCGCTGTGAAAAATGATACGATGTTGGTTGATTTGATTTTGACTTCACCAGTGAATTCTGCGCAGCGCGTAGCCATGCTGAATCAATTTGTTTACTTGGTTCAGCAGCAATTAACCTCCATTCAACTGTTAGATGACAGTGCTGAAAAAACTGATCTGTTAAACCGGTTAGTCGAGATGACATCACGTTTGGTGGCAGGTCATGTGAAAGGCTCAAAAGATGTTGCTTATCATCTACCATTAACAAAATTGACCCATCTGCTATTTTCACAACACCCTGGCCATACAGAGACGGCTTACTGTTATTTCTCGATGCTTAACACGCTGTCTTTTGCTGAGAAAACAGGTCCAGTACGTGCGGAGTTAGCGCAGCTATGCCGTATTGCCTATGAAAACGATATTGCAGAGGCAAGAATGGATTGGGTGCACTATTTGATGACAGGTGCTGGTCATGTACCCATTGATTACAAGCAGGCATGTGATATAGCTTTTACTGTCGCTCATGAAATGAAAGAGAAAGCGCCAAACAAAACAGTTGATGTTATTGAGCGGTTGTTGCGTACGTGCTTACCAGATGATTTGCGGAGATTACAGCAGTTGTCTTATCTGTATTGGAATGGTTATGGTTGTAAGCGTGATAGCGATAAAGCACAGTATTTTGAAAGGCGTGCTATGGATCTGGGTGACAAGGGGGCGTTTGATCGTAGGCATCCTGATATTCGTCTTGAGGACGCCTTTGTGATGGCGCAGCAAGATTGCCGTGCGGCTTTTTTGCATATTCAGCAGGTGGCGAAGTCTGGCAGTGAACAGGGACGACGTGCACAGTTGATGTTAAAAACTTGCTTGGAGCAGGGGTATGGTGCTGTGCGTTGTCGTACTGCTCGAACCGGCTCTGCCTTGTTTTCTGTTGAGACACCACCTGCGGATGAGCATGAATTGCAAGCAACCAAAATGATGGAGATGCGGTCGAAGGTAAGGCGTCACCGCAATGCTTACACTTTCTTGTCTAATCAAACCAATGTGCAATTAATGATTGTCGGCGCAAAAAATCGAAGCTTTAAGATCGACCCTTATACGAAGGACGATGGTAGGGAAGGTACAACTAAAGCTGTGGGTCTCAATGCCATACATTATTACAGCAAACAATATGCGTCAGTGGTTTCCAGTGATGATGAGAAATTACGCTGGAGTCATATCGTAAGCGATTTAAAAAATATGGATAACGGGTATACGCCGCAAACGCTGCGCCATCAATTGGACAGTCAGCAAGCGGCTAGCATTGCTACTGGTTGGTACAAGCACGCTATTACCCTATCAGTTTTCAAAATAGATGGCGTGCATTATATGGCTTATAGCAACCAAGGCCAGCATGGTGAGGGGGCTATCAAGTTTTTTCAAATAAATGATCCCACGTTATTAAATGATGAAGCATGGTTAAGCAAGATACAGAGCAGTGAGTTTGATGAGGAATACATGTGTGCGCTAGACGCAGGTAACCCAGGTTTAGTAGCTGATCTTAAATTAACACCATTATGCTCTATTGAAAAAACCAGGCAGAGAACGGGTAATTGTGTGTTGAAGTCCGGATATTCTGCGGTGTTAATTCATTTAATACAGCAGCAACTCACGCAAAATCATGGGGGTGGTGTGTTAACCGCTGATGAGGTGAAGGCAACTGCTGCGAATGTGATAGCGGAGCAATACAAACCGTGGCGACAGTACTTGCGTGCATCAGCCGTAACAACACTTTGTGATTTAGGCAGTGCGGCAGAAGGTTGTAGGGTAGCGATAACACCCAATGAACACTGTGAGATAATGGCAAAGGTCATTGAAGAGGTGGATAAGAAATACTCGGGGGCAAATGAGCGTACGGCATCGATTCGACAATACATCCTTCAAGGCATTGTTGATTTTGTTCGAAGTTCGGATTGCCCTTATGTTGAAATACAAAAAGAGTGGTTGCTCAGCAGGCTAACGGCGGTCTATCCTCATGGGTCGCGGCTAAGTCTGCCCCGGACTTGATCCGGGGCGCAGAATAATAGTAAAAACTAACCGTTATTCAAAGTAACCGTAATATTCTGTGGGTTACCTTGGTCGATACTTACTTTATAGCTACTACCGTTAGTGTTGTAAGCTTTGCTTACGTCGCCGCTGTTCATATCGGCATGGATAGTAAACTCGGCGTGATAAACGTCGCCAGTACCATCGTTAAATTCACAAGCGGCTAATTGGCCTACACCTGCACCATCAACGCTCAATAATACCCAAGGCAGTGTAGTGGGTTGGCCATTCTTAGATGGAGGTAGAGGGATTGATTGCTTAAAGTTTTGGCCAGTCACTGTGTTTTTACAGTTTGGCGTAAATGTCTTTTCCGTATTGTTTACGAAGGATAAACCGCCGGCAATAGTTAAATTGGCTACTAAAGCGAGCGAACCAGCGACTAAGAATTTTGCTAATTTCATTAATTAGACTCCTGTTTTTATGTTTAACTGGCTTGCGGCTTGTGCCTGGTAGCGCAGTATTTTTTGTAGTGGTTGGCGTGCTATTTGCGCACCCAACTTGGCGGGACTATACGCCTTTGTAAACATTAAGGCAAATAAACTACAATTTGGGGGGTAATTGCCTGAATGGATGGGGATTAGGTTTGTATAAATAACTATCACTATATTAAATGTGTAAACATTGAGGTGGGTTATATCCTGGGTCCCGTCCCCCGAGCCGGGATCCATATATTATCCTGGATCCCGAATAAGTTGCTTTGCAACTTTCCGGGATGACAATTGTTGGCCACCAGCATATGAAATATGCCTGCTATTCATCGCGAGGAATTGTCCCATTTAACTATACATCCCCCTCAAATGCCTTTAAAATGCAGCTAATGACTGAAATGACCGACAACGAGGGGCTATGGAACACCAAGATCGCTTAACGGAGATATTAGACTTTTGGTTTGGGCACGTAGAGGAAACGATAGCACCGTCACCACGCCGCGCTCGTATCTGGTTCGCTGAAGATCCTGCCATCGATGAAGAAATGCGCGAACGCTTTACTGATGATTTGCACGATGCATGCAAAGGTAAATACAACAGCTGGATGCAAACGGCACGTGGGCAATTGGGTTTGATTTTATTATTGGATCAATTCACGCGTCATATTTATCGTGATACGCCGGATGCTTACGGTCAAGATGAAAAGGCGTTAGCGATTTGTTTGGATGGCGCGCAGAATGAAGAAGAGCATTCGCTGAGCTTAATTGAACGCGTGTTTTATTATTTTCCGTTGTTACATTCAGAAGATATATATATGCAAGAGCAATCGGTGAATGCGTATTACTTGTTGTCGCAATATGCATTGGAAGAAACGCAATCGATATACGATAGCTTTTTGAAATTTGCGAATTATCATTACGATATCATTAAACGCTTTGGTCGTTTTCCGCGTCGCAATGAAATCATGCAACGTGAATCGAACGAAAAAGAACAAGCATTTTTAGCCGAATGTGATCAACATTTAGAAAATTAGTTTTTAACGTAGAGGAAAATATGTCAAATAGCAGCTCGAATAATAACAATAATAATAACGATACCAGTGATTTAATGTATAAGGTAGTGTTTACCCAATTTGAAAAAGTATATGAGGTGTATGCTAAATACATTTCTGAAGATACGTTAATGGGCTTTATTGAAGTTGATGAGTTAGTGTTTTCTGATACCTCCACAGTGGTAGTCGATCCAGCTGAAGAAAAGTTAAAGCTCGAATTTAAAGGTGTAAAGCGTAGCTATATTCCAATGCATGCCATCTTGCGTATTGATGAAGTACGTGATCAAGGTGCAGCGCGAATTCGTGATAAAGAAGGGCAGAACACTAACGTGGCGCATATTCACGGTGGCGGCTTTGATCCTGAAGCCAGCAGCAAACAAAACAAATAATTCCCTTAGGAGTAATTCCATTGCAACCAGGTTGCTTATTGCTTGATATTGAGGGAACAACACTTAGCGCAGAAGATAAAGAATTGTTGTTGCACCCCTTAATGGCGGGGGTGATTTTATTTGAGCGCAATTACGAAGATCCACAGCAACTCAAAGCCTTGACTGAAGCGATTTATAAAGTGCGCTCACCACTAATTATTGGTGTCGATCAAGAAGGTGGTCGAGTGCAGCGTTTTCATGAGGGTTTTACTGATATCCCCGCAATGCGCTCGATAGACTCAAAGCAGCAACTACGATCACTGATAAAAACGCAACTGACCGAATTAACTAATTGCGGTATGAATGTGAACTTCGCGCCAGTATTGGATTTGGATGATGGCGTTAGCCAGGTGATCGGTGAGCGCAGCTTGGGTGCAACCCCAGAAAAAGTGGTGGAGTTGGCGCAAGTGGTGATTGCGGTAATGAATGAATTTAATATGCCAGCGATTGGTAAACATTTCCCAGGTCACGGTGGTGTGAGTTTAGATACTCATATCGAGATGCCGGTGGATGATCGTTCATTTGATGACATTGCGCAAAACGATATGCTGGTATTTACTAAGCTTGCACCGCTATTATCTGGCATCATGACAGCGCATGTGCAATTTCCACACGTTGATGATTTGCCGCCAACCTACTCAACGCGTTGGTTGCGCGATATCTTGCGTGATCAACTGAAGTTTAATGGCGTAATATTTAGTGATGATTTATCGATGCAGGGGGCTTCCCAATTTAGTTCGCCTGCTGATCGATGTGTACAGGCGGCAGAGGCCGGCTGCGATTTATTGTTATTGTGCAATGATCGTGCAGCTACCATAAAGGCGGTTGATGGGGTATCCTTGTCTTCGCTTTCAGTCAATGTTGAACGCATTACCCGCTGGGTAGAACAATTACGAGGGCCGTGGAATGGATCATTATACTAGCTTCTTAAAAGACTGGGTTGGCAATTATGTGCCATTGGTGCAGATTGCGATATCAGTATTTTTTGGTTTGGTGCTAACGTGGATAGAAATGTCGGTATATCGTTCATTGCTGCCACGCTTTTCTCGATCTCATCGCTTATGGGATGGCGCCTTAGTGCGTGCCATGCATCGGCCGTTATTGGTGTTGATTTGGATTTATATTGCTACTTGTATCTGGCGTATCGGTCTTAACGCGTTGTTAGGCATAAAGCTCGTACCTGATTGGGGTGTGGCCTACAAGCTTATACTGATCGTATTTGTGTTTGTCTTTATTCAGCGTTATATCAACGATGTGCAAAAAATCATAATACGTCGCACCACAAAAGATAGCGAATTTAATGTCAATAAAACCACCGTTACAGCGGTTTGTATGTTGATTCGTGTTGTTATAATTGTGATGCTGGTATTGATAGTCATGCAATCTTTTGGCATTCCTATGTCGGCATTGCTCGCATTTGGTGGTGCTTCCACATTGGTTGTTGGTTTGGCAGCCAAGGATACGCTGGCTAACTTTTTCGGTGGCTTTATGATTTTCGTCGACCGCCCCTTTGAAGTGGGTGACTGGATCGCCTCGCCAGATCGTAACATCCAAGGCACAGTTGAACATATCGGTTGGCGATTAACTAAAATCAGAGCTTTCGATAAACGACCACTATACGTACCAAATGGATTGTTCTCTACCATCGTGATTAATAACCCATCGCGCATGAGTAATCGCCGGATTAAAACCAAGGTAGGTGTACGTTATAACGATGCTACTGTGGTAGCGCCGATGTTGGCAGAGGTGGAAACCGCGCTAAGAAATAACCCTGATTTGGATATGAACCAAACCATGTTCGTGAAATTAGTCGAATTTGGAGCTTCATCGCTCGATTTCTTGATTTACACTTTTACAAAAACCACGGATTGGGTAAAATACCAATCCATCCAGCAAGATGTATTTTTGCAGGTCATAGAGATTATTACTAAGCACGGTGCTGAATGTGCCTTCCCAACCACTACGTTGGAAGTGCCCAATGGCATCCGTATAGAAAAGCAAGAGGAAGTAGAACATCATGACTGAGTCAGTAGACGTCAAAACCGAACAAGATAACCTGCAATCTGTTCCAGATACTATTCGTGAAGTATTTGCCAAAGCAACCTGTTTATATACAAAAGCGGAAATTGAAACTGCGCTGGATAAAATGGCTACCGAAATCAGTTACGAATGCTCGCATTCCGATCCGATTTTTTTGTGTGTCGTAGTGGGTGGAATGATCCCGCTGGGTAACTTATTACCGCGCCTATCGTTTCCTCTAGAGGTCGATTATGTCCATGCAACACGTTACCGCGGTGGTATCGTAGGGCAAGACCTGCAATGGAAGGTGAAGCCCACCCGCGATATGAAAGGCCGCACCATTGTTGTCGTTGATGATATTCTTGATGGCGGCATCACACTAGCCGGTATTGTAGATTTTTGTAAACAACAAGGTGCAGAAAAGGTCTACACCGCCGTATTAGTAGATAAAAAACATGTGCGTGAAGAAAACGGTGTGCAATCAGCCGATTTCTGCGGGTTGGAAGTTGAAGATCATTATGTGTTTGGTTATGGGATGGACTATAAAGACTACCTCCGAAATGCACCTGGTATCTACATGGTCTCCCCTGAACACGAATAGAACCGTCATCTTTGGTCAATTTTGGCTGATTAGCACTATTCAAAAATCCTCAGGTATTAGTTATACATTGCGGTTTTTTCATAGCACTAATCAGCCAAACTTACCTCAAATCTGACGGTTCTATTGAGTAGGCTATCTTTGGCTAATCTTGAACGAAAACGTATTTCTTAAAATCCTCAGGTATTAGTTATACATTGCGGTTTTTTCATAGCACTAATCAGCCAAACTTACCTCAAATCTGACGGTTCTATTGAGTGAGTTCTCATTGGTTAATCTTGCGTTTGTCATCCCGGCCTTGAGTTTGTCATCCCGGCCCCCGAGCCGGGATCCAGGATAATATGTGGATCCCGCATCAAGTGCGGGATGACAGAACCTTGTGCGGGATGACATGGCAGCGCCCGGGATGGCAAGATAACAAAACAATAACTTATAGCTAAACTGGATACTCTCGGTAACATATACTACATCGGTTAATACCTGCTTAAGAAAGCCTCATTAATATAACAGCATAGTGAATAAGTGATGATGTGATAAGGTGAGGTGTTTGTGAATTTTAATCGAAGAAAATCAGGTGGTTTTACGCTCGTAGAATTAATCATAGTAATAGTTATTTTGGGTATTCTGTCGGCATTTGCCGTTCCTAAATTCATTGATTTAAGTAGTGATGCTTCAAAGGCTGCGAATGCTGGTATATTCGCATCGTTTAAATCTGCGATTAATTTGGCGCATGCGCAGTGGGTAGCGAAAGGTAAACCCAGTAGTATTACAATGCAAGGTAGCACCGTTCCTATGTCTGCCGAAGGCTGGCCAAGTGGCGACTGCGCTAGTTTGTGGCACGGCATTATGTCAACTAGCACCAAGACTACATCATCATTTACTGAGCGGGGCTCTGATCAATACCTTGTTATTGATAGTTCAAGTTCGGTTTGCTACTTTATGTTCCTTAAAGATACGCCTTATCGCTTTATTGAGTACAATAATACAAACGGATATGTCAATGTGCATAATTCATAACTGAGTAAATAATTACTTACCTAAAGGTGTAATATCTTTAAACCGAATCGATTTAGGGTCTTTTACTTGGCGGTGATCCACATAACCACTGCGTAGGTATAGATCCCCCTGTGGTGGTGAAGCAAAGCCACCCCATAAGGTATCACCCGGTTTTTCTTTTGTATCATTGGCATTGAGATTGATGTTGAGTGGTCCGCCATGTTGCACGCCGCAGGGCGCCATTAAGCAATCGTGAATATCCATTTCAATCCAGTGACCATCTAAGTGACCACGCGCTTGACCAGCCCAGACAATCACACACTCATCCGATACAGGGTGCACATGTGCGGCGAACTCATCACCGGTGCCACAGCGAGTTAAATGAAAGCCACATTGGCGCACACCGTGACCGGGCCATAAAACAAATCGCATAGGGCTGCCATTAGCATCAAATTCTGCACCTCGGAACATATTAAATAGTGCGCCTTTTTTACGTATATCAAGGGATTTCATATTCCACGCGCGTGATTCTGAGTGACTGGCATTGTAACGTAAGTAATTTTTAGCGGTGAGATTGCCAGGTTTGCTGTTGTGCTTAGCGGATTCAGCCGCTTCATAATCAAAGCGACCTAATTTTTCGATATAGAATCCCGCGTCTTTATATAGGCTAATCAAAGGGGGAGTGATAGAACTAACAACAAAAGTATCGCCCGCGTTTTGTTCTTTAGCGCGAATAGCATGGGGCACATTTTCAGGAAAATAAGCAATATCGCCGGGCAAGATTTCCAGCCATTTGTTATGTATGAATACCTCGCAGCGGCCCTCTACACACATGAGCGCTTCTTCAGAAATCGGGTAATTATACATGCCACTATACATGCCGGGTGATAGGGTGAGTACGTGTATGCTCTCTGTTTGATAGCCATTGCCAGGCCAAGCAATTAAGCGGGTAGGGATGTTATGCAGTGTAATTTCAATGCCTTCGTTGAGGTTGCCTATTGCTCCATGACGACGGATTTGTTCAGGGTCAAGGTTGCAGGCTAAGTAGTCTTGGCGCGTCTTCATGTTATGATTCCTTACCTTATATATACGTTATCAAGCGTAGGCTACAAAGAGTGAATTATCCACATGATATTTACTGGATCCCGCATCAAGTGCGGGATGACAGAGCAGTGCGGGATGACAGTGCGTGCGGGATGCTAGTGCGTTAGGATAGAGGAAAAATTTCCATTACAACACCATACAGCGGGTAGTCGATATAGTTCAGCTCATTGCTGCGCATGCGGCGGTTTTGCAGTAAATTAAAATGCATCACGCCGCTATCCAACGTGTTGTAGTAGTCATCTTGGCTCATTGAGGCGATTTGTTTCAGTGGTGCGGAAAACACTAGATTAAAGGCGACATTAAAATAACGTTTTACATTGATTGATATCATGCCATCAATTTGTGATTGCAGTGCGTTGGAATCATCGCTAGTGTTGGCGATATCGCCATTGGTATTATACAGCTGACCACCCTTGATATGGATTGGTATCGCTGCGCGAGGTGATTGCACGGCGGTGCGAAATGCAATGTGCATAATGGTTTTGTAATGCGGGTTATTATTAATGTGGCGTTGCACGTTTTTAAGTTTAAATTGACTGGCGGGTAATAATTGAATGCTGTTTTGCGATAGGTTGACGCTGTCATCAGTGCCTCCTTTTACTAAAGAAGTATAACGGCTTTCGGGTAATTGAAAGGCTGGGGTGATTGGCCATTGCTCCGATTGCACTGCCTGCGGTGTGATTTGTGAATAGATAATTAATTCTACTTGGTATTGCTTGGCATCGCTTGTATTATCACCTTCAGCTATGGCGCTGTTTAAAACGCAGCATGTCAATAAGGCTGAAACAAAACGAAGTGTCGATTTAAAATACATGGTGATGGCTCTTAGATTGTGGTAAAAACGCCCATTGACTATATCACCATTCAACACAGGGATAAATACGTGGCTAAGCAAAAAGAGTTCATCGCTGCCATTTCAGGCACATTGCTACAATGGTACGATTTTTCGTTATTTGGCTTTTTGGCACCAGTGGTCGCCAAGACGTTTTTTAATACGACCAGTCCTTTTATTGCGATCTTAAATACCTTTGCGGTATTTGCTGTTGGTTACTTATTAGCGCCAATTGGCGCAATTTTTTTTGGTTATTTGGGTGACCGGCATGGTCGAAAAGTAGCGCTCACCTGGTCAATTTTGTTAATGACTATACCTACCACGGTGATAGCTCTGTTGCCTGGTTATGCGCAGTGGGGGACGTTATCGCCAATTGTGCTGGTGGCTTGTCGATTGGTGCAGGGCTTTGTTGCAAGCGCAGAGTTCGCTGGCTCGGCCATCTTTATGGTAGAGCATGCACCGGTGCATCGACGCTGTTTTTATTCCAGTTTAACAAGCTCGTCATACAGTGTTGGTATGACGCTAGGCGCTTTTGTGTGCTCGCTATTAGTGGCACCATCGATGCCGGAATGGGCTTGGCGTTTAGCGTTTGCTTTTGCCGCACTGGGTGCGGTGTTGGTATTGTTTCTACGTTCACGGGTTAAAGAGACGGATAGCTTTTTACAACACTGCAAAACAGCACAGGCCGTAAAGCAAGGCCCGTTATTGCAGGCGTTTAAACACAATAAACGCGGCATTTTATGTGTGTTAGGGTTGGCGTGGTTTGTGGGTGTGGTGACGTTTGGTAGCTTTGTTTATATGAATACCTATCTGGTTGAAACCACCTCGCTGCATTTGTCGACGGTGATTCGTTATGTGACTTATGCTTTGATATTCGATGCCGTAGTGGAGCCGTTTATGGCAATGTTAGCCGATCGCTATGGTAAAAAAAATATCATTTGGATGGGGTCTGCTCTGATGTTGGTATTGTTGCCCGGCATTTTTATGATGCTGCATTTTAATAATGGTGATTTTGTGTTGGCAGCACTATTAATATTATCGTTTTGCATTGCTGTTGCCTTTGCTCCAGTGAATGCGTTAATGACTTTATTGTTTGAGCCGCAGTATCGTTTTAGTGGCTTTGCGACCTCATTTAATGTGGGTATTAGTTTGTTTGGTGGAACAGCGCCATTAGTACTAACCGCGATTGTTCACCACACGCACACAGTGTGGGGCGTGGTTGCTTATTTCGCTTTAGCCATTATCGTTGGTATGGTCGCGCTGTATGCTTCGCCGTCGGCGGTTTCCGCGGATAGCTAATAGTGTGTTAAACTTCGGCTTTGTTATTCTAAATAAGCGGAGATTCACGTGATTACTATTGGTATTATTGTCTTTATCGTGCTGGTCATTGTATGGTCAGGTTTCTTTATTGTTGAGCAACAAACGACAGCGGTTGTTGAGCGCTTTGGTCGTTATGTGCGCATGGCAAATGCGGGTTTGAATTTTAAAATTCCTTTGGTTGAGCAAGTGGGCGGCCGCTTAAGCTTGCGTGTG
Source organism: Coxiellaceae bacterium (assembly GCA_029212885.1). Lineage (GTDB taxonomy): Bacteria > Pseudomonadota > Gammaproteobacteria > Coxiellales > Coxiellaceae > JARGNX01. Next base: position 81,428 of record JARGPC010000003.1, on the reverse strand, counting down.
CGTCAATTGGATGTGCCGGTTGAAACCAAAACCGAAGATAACGTATTCGTACGCGTTTCTGTGTCGGTACAGTTTCATGTGTTGATGGAAAAGATCTTTGAGGCATTTTATAAATTAGACAACCCTGAGCAACAAATCACCTCGTTCGTATTTGATGTGGTGCGTGCTCGTGTGCCAAAAATGAAGCTCGATGGCGTGTTTGAAAAGAAAGATGAAATTGCCGATGCAGTAAAATCTGAATTAATGGAAATCATGAGCGACTTTGGTTACGGTATTGTCAAAGCGCTAGTCACCGATATCGATCCTGATGCGAAGGTGAAAGCGGCGATGAACGAAATCAATGAAGCGCAACGTTTACGTGTCGCAGCTAATGAACGCGGTGAAGCGGAAAAGATTTTACGTGTGAAAGCTGCTGAAGCGGAAGCGCAAAGTAATGCGCTGCAAGGGCGCGGTATTGCTGACCAACGTAAAGCAATTATTGATGGTTTAAAAGAATCAATCGATGAATTCCAAAAAACCGTTGGTGGTACGGGTGCGCATGAAGTGATGAACTTGGTTTTATTAACCCAATATTTTGATATGTTAAAAGGTTTGGGTGAAACATCAAAAACCACTTCAGTTTTGATTCCGCATACACCAGGCGGGTTGGCTGATATCTCTGCGCAAATGCGAAATGCGATGATGGTGTCTGATATGGCTAAGCCTGCAGCTGCTGGTGAGGCTGCTAAATAGCTTTTTTATCCAGGCCTTCTGGTTTGTCATCCCGGAAATTGCGTAGCAATTGTCCGGGATCCATGTGTAGACTGGATCCCGCATCGAGTGCGGGATGACAGTTTCCGAGTGCGGGATGACAGTTTCCGAGTGCGGGAAGACACTTTCCGAGTTCGACAACCATTAGCTAACTTTTTTGTTAGACAGCCGCTCAATCAGCGAATGAATGACCTTTAGTTTGTCTTGCGCCGCTTTGGGGCTCAACTGAAAACGTAGTGTACTGCCACCGATAAGCTGGTATTGCTTGGATTGTTTTTGAATAAGCTCTAAGAGTTTCGGTACGTTGATGTTGGGCTCTTTATCTAAATGCAAATAGCCGAATTCGCCATTGCTTTCAATTTTGGTGATCTTCATCGGTTTGATTTGCAACTTGAGTTTACTAATGGCTAATAAGTTATTGACCGGTTCAGGTAATGCGCCAAAACGATCAATCATACTCACTTTAAACTCATCAATAGCCGCCACATCATTACAGTCGGCCAGTTGTTTGTATAATACTAAACGCGCTTGCACATCAGGGATAAAGGTTTCTGGAATTAAGGCGCTTATTCGCAGCTCTACTTCGATTTCTGGCGGTGTATGGTATGTCGAAATCGACTCGCCACGTTTTAGCGCTTCGACCGCTTGATTTAGCATATCCATATATAAAGAGAAGCCAATGACCTGCATATGGCCGCTTTGTTCGTCGCCCAAGATTTCGCCGGCACCACGGATTTCTAAGTCATGACTCGCCAGATTAAAGCCTGCACCGAGTTCATCGCAAGCGGCAATCGCTTCGAGTCGCGATTTGGCGTCTTTACGTAAGGCTTTAAGTGTCGGCACCAATAAATACGCATAGGCTTGGTGGTGTGAGCGACCGACACGTCCGCGTAATTGATGCAGTTGCGCTAAACCTAATTTATCAGCACGATCCATGATGATGGTATTGGCAGTGGGTACATCGATACCTGATTCAATAATGGTTGTGCATAATAATAAGTGAATGCGTTGATGATAAAAATCCAACATAATGCGTTCAAGTTGCTGCTTGGCGGTTTGGCCATGCGCTACTGCGATTTTGATGTCGGGTAACAATTTTTGTAGCTTTTCAGCGGTGGCTTGAATGGTAGCAATGTCATTATGCAAGTAATACACTTGACCACCACGCATGAGCTCACGCATCACCGCCTCTTGAATTAAGGCATCACTGTTTTCGCGAACAAAAGTTTTTACTGAAAGACGCTTTTGTGGTGGTGTGGCGATAATGGAGAGGTCACGTATGCCGTGGAATGCCATGTTCAATGTTCGTGGTATTGGTGTGGCAGTTAACGTTAAAATATCAACATTAGCGCGCATGGCTTTTATTTTTTCTTTTTGTTTGACACCAAAGCGATGTTCTTCATCAATCACCAATAAGCCTAAGTCTTTAAACTTAACACTTTCGCTTAGCAGTTTATGTGTGCCAATCACGATATCAATCTTGCCACTGGCTAAGCCTTTAATGACTTCGCTTTGCTCTTTAGGCGTATTAAAGCGAGTAAAGTGCGCGACTTTCATTGGCCAATCAGCAAAGCGATTTTGAAAACTTTGTAAATGTTGATTAGCGAGTAGGGTGGTGGGTACTAAGATAGCAGCTTGCTTATTATTAATGGCAGCCACAAACGCCGCTTGAATTGCTACTTCAGTTTTACCAAAGCCAACATCACCACAGACCAATCGGTCCATGCTCTTATCAGTCGCCATGTCGGTAATTACTGCATCAATGGCCTGTTCTTGGTCAGGGGTCTCTTCAAACGGAAAGCTGGCCCGAAAGCGCGTAAATTCGTCAGTGGTTTTATTGAATACAAAGCCAGGTTTGCTAGCACGTTCACTGTAGATCGATAATAACTTAGCAGCCACATCTTGAATCTGTTTGAGTGCTTTTTGTTTTTGTGCGCTCCATTGCTTGCTGCCAAGCTTGTTTAGTGTCGCGTGTTCGATATTGCTGCTAATGTAACGATTGAGTTGGTTAAGGCGATCTACCGGAATAAAGATCTTATCGCCACCCGCGTATTCCAATTCAACAAACTCATTATCAACACCGCCAGTTTTTATATGCTTCAAACCCAAGTAACGACCGATACCATGGGTAATATGCACAATAGGATCACCAATGTTAAGCTCGGTTAAGCTGCGGATCATGGTGTTGGGGTCTTGTTGAATCGCGCTTCGCTTGCGGCGCTGGACATGCTCACCAAGTAAGTCATTCTCGGTAATCAGCATAACGTTAGGCTCGAGTACCATAAAACCATCACGCAATGGTGAAACCATTAATACAAGCGGTGTTTGTTGATCTACCGCTTGCTGCCAGCGGTCACACGGCGTAATACCTGTTAGGCTTTTGCTCAATAAATCATGCAGTACTTCACGTCGACCTTCGCTTTCAGCGCAAAAAATCACTTTACCATCGTAGCCGTTTAATGCATTTTGCAAGCGTTTTAATGGTTGCTGCTGCTTATGTTCAATGCTTAAATCGAGCAGCGGTTTTATTTTGAAATTAACATGACTCGCCTTGGCTTGTAGCGTTTCTAGCTGTGTTTTGATTTGACTAAACGCTTTGGCGGCACTAAATAGCTCGTCTTTGCTGAGGTATAAATCTTTTGGTGGTAAAATAGGCCGTTGAATATCATAGCGTAATTGCTCATAGCGATGTTCGATATCGTGCCAATAACTTTTCAGGCGTTCCTCAACGTGTGGCATAAATAAAATATGACTGTTATCGGGCAAGTAATCGAATAGCGTATTGGTTTGCGGGTAAAACAACGGCAAGTAAAATTCCACACCTGCTACGACTTCAGCATTGCTCACACCACTATAGACAACACTGTCGTTCGGGTTGCCGCTAAACAATTGTCGCCAACGACCACGAAAGTGAGTAATGGCTTCTTCAGTTAGCGGGTATTCATGGGCTGGTAAAATTTCAATCGAGTTCAATGTATCAATCGAACGCTGTGTTTCACTATCAAAGTAACGCAAGCTATCAATTTCATCATCAAATAAATCAATGCGTACCGGGTGCGGACTACCCAGTGGGTATAGATCAATAATCGATCCGCGAATCGCAAACTCCCCCGGCTTGATCACTTCAGCCACACGCAGGTAACCCGCTAAGGTTAATTGCTTGGTCCATACGCTGAGATTGAGCGTGTCTTTTTCGGCAAGGCTTAATACGTTGCCCTGTAAATAATCTACTGGCAGTAAATGTTGAATGCAGCTGGTAATCGGCGCAATAATAACCCCGCTTTGCAATTGGCTAGCTTTATATAATGTGCGAATACGATCCGATACGATTTCTTCATGCGGCGAGAAAGCATCGTAAGGTAAGACCTCCCAATCGGGAAATAAATAAATATCTTCGTCCTTCACACCAAAGAATCTAAGCTCGTCTGACAGTTGATCACAAGCTTGGTTGTTTTCTGTTATCACGAGCAATGGCTGTGTTTGCACTTGCAGGTATTCAGCAATTAATAGCGCAGGTGCACTGTTTATACAGTTACCCCATTTAATTGATTCTTTTTTATTATTCAGTGTATTAGACTGACTTGGCTTGTATGCTATCATGGCTAAACGGTCGTTATATTTATGGTTGCTCATAGTAGCGCGATTTGCGACCAAACAAAAGTAATAGGAGCTATTGGCCGATGTTATTTATGAAAACCTCACAAACCGTAAAGCAGTTGATTGTAAACAGTGTGCAGCTGTATCGAGCTTCATTGTTGCGCGTGTTGGTGATTAGTTTTATTTCAGCATTAATTACTACTTTGGTTAATCATGTGCCACAGATGATCAGTATCGAAGATTCTACCACCGGTGTGCGTTGGGCGGTGTTGTTGGCTATCGTGGTTAGTATCTTCGTGGTCTGTTATTCGTCGATTATCATTATGCATCAGATGATGAGTGTTGGTCGTGATGAGCCGGTGCCGCTTTCCTCATCAATCGCTTACGCGCATCCGCGTGTTTTGGGTTTAACCATGGCTATTGTGGTGGTGTACTTTTTAACCGCAGTTGGTATGGTGCTGTTTGTTATTCCAGGTTTGTTTGTGATGACAGTCACCTCGATGGTGATGCCGTTGGTGATTTTTAAACAGGTCAAACCTTTTACCGCCATAAAAGCCAGCTTTGAATTGGTGTGGGGTAATGTGATGCGCACCTTTGGTGTGATCATTGCACCCAATGTATTGATCTTTGTGATTCTGACGATGGCAAAACTGTTGCACTTGCCAGAGATGATGTTATCCATTCTGGAAGTGCTAGTGATGTTTCTTCTCGGTCCGTGGGTTTATGCAGCAGTGCTCGTGATGTATAACGAGTTGATGTTGCTGCATTACGCTAAGAAAGTTTAGCCACGGTACGATGATACAGTAAAGTCAGTATTTTCAGAGGTTCTATCTGCTTTGGTTTCGATTTCACCTTGAGTTCTGAGTCCAGTAAGTGGTGGTGCTTTTTCTTCTGCCGTGTGTTTTTTTGTGGATGTTACTGGCGAGGTTGTGAATATAGAATTGTATGGTCGAATACTTACAGTGAGGTCCATAGCGGGGGCTACTGAGAGGTTACCTTCTTCGCAGTGATCATCTGTTTGGTCCATAGCGGGGGCTACTGAGAGGTTATCTTCTTCGCAGTGATCATCTGTTTGGTCCATTGCCGGTATGGTTTTAATGATCGGCTCAAGTGGTTCCCTCATGCGGTTTGACTGTCGTTCGTGTCTTCTGTTTATATGATTTGGTATTTCTTTTGGCATTGCTTTCTCTTTTTGTTTTATGCGCGCATTGATCAAGAGTAACATAGATATTAATTAATTGCATTAAAACAATGGGTTGTGGTGTTTTATTAATGTTAATTTTGGTAGGTATTTATAAAAACGATAGTAGTGATCCGAGGCGTATGGTTTGTCATTGTGCTGGTGTTTTATAGTGAATAGATTCTGCTGCGTGCTGCACCATTTGCGCATATGATGTCGACGAATCAACAGACTGTTCTGTTTTTTGTAATTCTTGTAAGGCATTATCAACAAATTTTTGCAGAGGCTTGACCACTACATCAAAATACAGTCTATTACCTGATCGGAAAAAGGTGGGTGTTGAGTTGCCTGTGGCTTTAACCGCATTAATAGCTGTTTTTAAAGCCTCAACGTCAGCATAGCTACAGGTTAATGGATCAAAATCAGTAAGGCGTGTATTTAAAGCTTCCACAGCCTTACCGCGTGAATCATCCATGCGTGCTGTTATTTGTTTTGCTACGCGATCAGTTTGGTATGTTGATAATTTGCGTTTTAATTTACGAATAAAAATTGCCGAAGGTGCATATTTTAAAAGGCTTGATGCTTTTTTAGTTTTATTGTTTTTTGCTTGAGTATAATAAGCTTGAGTTTGGCTTAGTGTTGGTTTTGCATGCTTAATTAATGCCTGAATAGTGCGTGTTGTGCCAGTAAGCTCTTTATTAATTGATCGTTCAACAAGGGCTGAAGAGATACTGTATTTTTTGCCGTTGGCTAAAAGGCTTAACATTTCTACATCATCTGATCTCATGGCTTGTTCAAACGCATATTCGCCTGTTAAATCTTGCTTCAGTGAGCTTGAGTATGCTTGGTAGTTTGCCTTTAATAAATCAGTGTGCTGCTGTAATTCATTAAAAATTTTACGATCGAATATTTTTATACCTGCAGCAGATAAGGCTTCCTTTGCGCGCTTGAGTTGAAACTTTACTAATTTATCCACTTCATAGTCATTTTGCGGTAATTCGTTTTTAATGAAAAGAGTTTGCAGGCTTTGCTTTATTAATAATTGTGTTACTAATAGCAGTGTTTGTCGAGCATTCTGGTGGTCACATTCGACTATAAATTCTTGTGTAGACTTAGGCTGTGAAGCTGCGGCTTGATAAAGTGCATCTGCTGACTCGAAAGAAGTTGTTGATGTGTTACCGGTAGAGGCTACCAGCTTTAATTTAATGCGCTTATTGTTTGGGTATAATGAAGCCTCTAGAATAGTATGGTCAATTTCAGCGACACGTTCATTTGTTGTATATGTGTCTCCGATATACGGATCCATCTGACTTCTTCCGGCTGGCATACGCTCTATCTCTACATGTCTAATTAATGCTTGCTAACGATCATACCTTACCTCTATTAATGTAGTATTAACATCGCGAAAAAAGTTGACGGTAGCTTTTTTGCTTGGTAAGTTATAAGTAGCCAATCACCTACTAGGTGATTGGCAAGTAATCCGTATAATTATAGTAAGGTATTGAATGAATAAAGATTTTTTCCCGCAAGGGGTAGCCAGCGGCCATGCGTTTTTGGGGCGAGAGCAAGAATCAGAGGTTTTACAGTCAAATATCCGACTAGGGCATCATACATTGCTGATAGCGCCTAGGCGCTTTGGTAAGACCAGTTTGGCACGCCATGTGCTTAAGCAAATGGAACTGCCATATGAAGAGCTGAACTTCTTTCTATCACGCAGTGCAATAGCGGTAGAGCGCAAAATACGTAAATGCATACAGAAAATGCTGGGTAAGAATCAAACCCAGCTAGAAAAGCTGATTACACATTTGAAGGCTTTTTTTACGCAATCAGACAAACACTGGACCTTCGGCTTCAAGGGGTTGGCTGAGATAGAGCTCATACCCGATAGAGAAGACGATGTGGCTGAAAATATTTTTACCGCATTTGCTTTGCTAGACAGTGTATTGGGATCCTTGGGTGAAAGCGTTGTTTTGTTTTTAGATGAAGTTCAGGAAATTGATTTACTGAAAGAGGGCAAACAAATTCAAGGTGCTATTCGTGAATTTGCACAACAAGCTAAACACGTGACCTTTATTTTTTCGGGCAGTAATCGACGCTTATTACAGCATATGTTTGATGATGACTCGATGCCTCTGTATGAATTGTGTGAGCGTATTAAACTAGAAAAAATTGAAGCTTCGATTTATAAAAAATACATTAATCACGCCGCTAAACAAAGTTTTGAGCAAGCTTTAGATACGGACGTATTGGATGAGGTTATAAAGCTATCCGAATGCCACCCAAAGCGGACCTATAACTTGTGTCACCAGTTGTGGTTATCAAAAAGGCAGGGACAATTCACGGTGAAAGATGTTCAAGAGGGCTGGCAGCATTTGGTGGAAGTACGCTTGCCTGATGTGCGTATGAAACTGTCACAATTAAATACCAGTCAGCTCAAGGTAATGACAGTCATAGCCATCGGTGTCAAGGGACCGATATCTGGGCGAGAAAATCAAACCAGGCTGGATCTTTCAAGTGCATCGATTACCGCAGCATTGAAAATTTTAGAGGATGAGGCGTTACTGCTGAGAGAGAATAATCACTATGAGATTATCGATCCGTTGACTAAATGGGTGTTGGCAACGTATGAATCCGAAAATATTGTTTAGTTGATGATGCCGCCGCCGAGGCATATGTCGCCATTGTATAGTACGACCGATTGGCCGGGAGTGATGGCGCGTTGAGGTTGTTCAAAGGTTATTTTGAGGCGTGCTTTTTGACTGGATCCCGGATCGGGGTCCGGGATGACAGAGTCTTTGCCTGGGATGACAGAGTCTTTGCCTGGGGTGGCTGAGCCGTTGTCCGAAACGATTTCGATAGTGCAGGCTTGGTCGGCTTGGCGGTAACGCGTTTTAGCGCGATAGGCCTTCGCAAGGGCGGGTAGCTCACCACTAATCCAAGTCAATTGATCACAGATCAGTGCGGATTTAAATAGGCGAGGGTGGTTGTGTCCTTGACCTACTATTAACACGTTGCGCTGAATGTCTTTATCCAGCACATACCATGCATCTTCAACCGCGTTTTTAACACCACCAATGTTCAACCCTTTGCGCTGACCAATGGTGTAAAACATAATGCCATCATGTTTGGCAATTACCTTGCCGTCTTCAGTTTCCATATCACCCGGCTGCGCTAAAATAAACTCACTTAAAAACGTTTTAAACCGCCGTTCACCGATAAAACAAATACCGGTACTGTCTTTTTTTGTGCTGGTAATAAAACCTTGTTGCTGAGCAATGTTACGCACATCGGGCTTAATTAACTCTCCAATCGGAAATAAACTCTGCGCCACTTGTTGTTGCGTAATTGCATACAAGAAATAACTTTGGTCTTTATTATCATCAACCCCTTTGAGTAAGGTCGCTTGGTTGTTGGCATGTCCTCGACGAACATAATGGCCGGTGGCTAATAGATCAGCGCCCAATGATTTGGCATGCTCAAGCAGCACATTAAATTTAATCTCACGATTACATAAAATGTCGGGGTTAGGTGTGCGCCCGGCTTTAAATTCTAAAAGGCAATGGCTAAACACATTATCCCAATAGTCTTGTGCAAAGTTCACGGTATGCAACTCGATACCAAGCGCATCACAGACGGTGCGAGCATCGCTCAGGTCTTGCTCAGCCGTGCAATGCGGGTCATCATTTTCGCTTTCCCAGTTCTGCATAAAAATCGCAAACACACGATAACCTTGTTGTTTCAATAGGTAAGCGGTCACCGATGAGTCCACCCCGCCGGAGATACCTACAGCAACTGTTGTTTGTTTGTTTTCTGAGCTATTCATGGCGCTGATTAAACACCAAATGCGCTGTTAGGGCAAGTGTCGTTACATGCGAGGTGTGCTAGCGGCGGTCGGTGGTTGTTTGAATTCTTCTACACCTTTAGGTGGCGGTGGCGGTGGCGGTATGCGGCTTCGGGTTGGCTGTATGCCTGTCTGAGGTATCCATGAGGGTGCGCTTTTTGCTGAAGATCTAGCGATTACAGCTTTCATTAATGGGGTTTGACTTTTTTTCGGTAGGGCGCGGTATTTTTCAATATTCTCAGCACTTAATTTGTAGCCTCTCGCGTCTAATAAAGTAGCTAATTCTTCAATATTTTTATCTAAGGCCAGAGTGTAGGCTGTTTGACCTGTGGGGTCTTTATCCAATTTGCTTGTATAAAATCCGTAGCGTATATTCAGAACTTTTTCATGTTTATTTAAATCGTCTATATCGCCAGGCTTTTCTATTGAGTTGGCTCCATTGTTTGTGCCCTCGTATCCTGCAGCCCTGATAAGGTCAATTGCAGCCTTGGTGATTGGTGTACACCTGGCATCAAGCTCGCTATCTGTAAAAGTGACAGTTTCAGTAAGGGCTATTTTTGTACTTGCAGTGACTTTTTTAAATGGTTTACCAGTAATGAATTGTTGTTGTAATGCTTCATGTATCTTTAAACTAGCGAGTGCAACAGCTGTTCGGCCGTTGCCTGCGCCACAATGAATAACGACTTGCTCATTATTGGACATGGCTTCGGTAACACTGCTGTATATTTGGTCTAAATTTTTTGAAGTGACTGACTCGAAGTCCTTCAGTGGCATGTTTATGTATTTTAATCCTTTAGCTTCAGCCGCTGCATGATCATCTCTCGTCTCATGCAAATTCAGTATTGTTGTTGTTCCATGTGTTTTTAACCAATGCATTGTTTCGTTCACATATTCAGGGCACTCTTCAAGCATGCAGCCATCCTCGGCGCCGGAGTACGCTTTAGTTTCACTGCTGTCTTCATTTGATGGGAGTTGTTTTAGTGGCTGCCCCATACCGGCAATGATTTGCGTTTTCTGTTTGAATTTATGGTGTAAAGTTATATCTACTTCACGGTAGTTTCTTGGTAATCGCATGAGTGCATCGACTATTTATTTATAGGTATGAGTATTTTAATAGTTAAGAATTAAGGCAATGTTTGCTACTGAGTTGTTTTACAGTAAAAAATTGATCGAATTAATGCGTATGTCTTGTGTCATGTATTGATTAAATCTATGTCGCGATATGCACTATAATGGCGGGGTGTATATATACAGAGTGGGTGAGAGCAGATGATGAAGCGAGTAGTCATAACTACCTTAATATCAATCGGATTATTATTCTCTGGCATGGCCGCAGCAGCTGAAATATCTAAATCAGAGCTAAAGCTAGAAGCAGAAACTAAGCAAGAGCTGTTCAGTGAAATACAGCCAGAGATAGTGGGTAGATTATTGGCGCTATGTAAAGGCCAGTACTTATGTAAATGCATTAAAGGTAATAACCAAGCCGAAATGGTGCTGGGTGATTACTACCCAAAAGTTATTCAGCAATGCAGTAAAGCAAAACATGATTTGAAATACCCCGAGCAATGATCGGGTTATGGGGAGAGATGATGAAAATAGTTAAAACTCTAATCTTGTTGTTAAGCGCGAACTTTTTAATCGTAACCACGGCTATCGCTGCAAATAGTACGAATAATAACCAACCAACAGCTAAGCAAAAGCAAGAAGTTGATCAGTTGGCTAGAGGGTATTTGGGTGATGAAATGTTTGAGAGCCTCTATTATGGTGCTTGCAAAGGTCTGTTCCTGTGTGATTGCATCAATACCCCTAAAGGGCAGGAGGTGATTGGCAGTGGCGCCGACTATGAGCGCGTGAAACGAATTTGCAAAGCGGTAGCTTACGGTATAAAGCATCATGAGGGGTGATTTATTTCACAAGGCTTTAGTGGTATCCTTGCCGCACATTGAATGTCATACCCTCGTCATTGCGAGGAGCTTGCGACGAAGCAATCTGAGAGCTTAGGCTGTATAATAAAAAGGAAAAAAAATGAGCTACAAACATATTAAAGTACCCGCCAATGGCGAAAAAATAACCGTAAATGACGATCTGTCATTAACTGTACCAAACAAACCAATCATCCCTTTTATTGAAGGTGACGGTATTGGTGCGGATATAACGCCAGTGATGCGTAAAGTTATCGACGCTGCTGTTGAAAAAGCGTATGGCGGTGATAAATCGATCGAGTGGATGGAAGTGTTTGCTGGTGAGAAATCAACACACGTCTATGGTGAAAACGAATGGTTACCTGAAGAAACCTTAGAGGCGGTACGTGATTATGTGGTTTCAATCAAAGGCCCAATGACCACACCAGTCGGTGGTGGTATTCGTTCATTGAACGTAGCGTTACGTCAAAAATTAGATCTATATACTTGCTTGCGCCCAGTGCGTTGGTTCCAAGGTGTACCAAGCCCTGTGAAAAAACCTGAAGATGTTGATATGGTGATCTTCCGTGAAAATTCAGAAGATATCTATGCCGGTATCGAATGGCAATCAGGTTCTGCTGAAGCCAAGAAATTGATCGACTTCTTACAAAACGAAATGGGTGTCGATAAAATCCGTTTCCCTGAAACCAGCGGCATTGGTATTAAACCAATATCTAGTGAAGGCACTAAGCGCTTAGTGCGTCGTGCATTCCAATACGCTATCGATAATGATCGTGATTCTGTGACCATCGTGCACAAGGGTAATATCATGAAATTTACCGAAGGTGCGTTTAAAGATTGGGGTTATGAATTAGCAGTGGAAGAGTTTGGTGCAGAAGCATTAGACGGCGGTCCATGGCATCAATTTAAAAATCCAAACACCGGCAAAAACATCGTTGTTAAAGATGTGATTGCTGATGCGTTCTTGCAACAAATCTTATTACGCCCAGCGGAATACGATGTAATCGCTACCATGAACCTTAACGGTGACTACATCTCTGATGCATTGGCTGCTGAAGTCGGTGGTATCGGTATCGCACCAGGCGCCAACATCGGTGATCGCGTGGCATTATTCGAAGCGACTCACGGCACAGCACCAAAATATGCCGGACAAGATAAAGTGAACCCTGGTTCATTGATCTTATCTGCAGAAATGATGTTACGTCATATGGGTTGGTTAGAAGCCGCTGATTTAGTGGTTAAAGGCTTAGAGGCCTCAATCGCCGCTAAAGTCGTGACTTATGACTTTGCACGCTTGATGGATAGTCCAGAGGAAGTGAGCTGTTCTGCCTTTGGTGATTCTATGATTAGCCGTATGTAAATTATATTTCTACTGTATTGGTCAAAACGCGCTGATTTCCTGCGCGTCGCTGCTCATGTACTACCGTGTACATTCCGCTGCGATGCTCGAAATATCAGCGCGTTTTGTCGCATTACAGCGAAATCTAATACTATATCTTACACAGCCTTGTCATCCCGGAAATCGACGTAGTCGATTATCCGGGATCCATATCGTTGTTATATTCCTCAATTAATTGATATATGTTGATTTTTTTATGGCGATTATCAAGCGTATCGTAAAAAAATCACGACTATTTTACGATGCGTCGTAAATTAGTCAGCATAGATTTTTTAGGTAGTCTCGCACTGTTATGATTTTACCATTGATGCCTAATGAGTTTGCAGAGACGTCTATTGCGCGTTGTTCTCTTTCCATGGTTTTACTGTCGTTACTGTCCCAGCAAATTTGAATTATTTCATGTTGATTTTTTTCGTCAATGGTTATGAAGTCAATTTCATAGCCTTCAGCAGTATGATGGTAGTAAATTTTTTTATTTTGTCTACGTAAATCAAGATATATAAGACTTTCAAATAGTTTGCCAAAATTGTTGTGTATATTGATTGAGCAAGCATTGCTTAGACCATTATCGATGGTATATATTTTTTTAGGTCGGTTTTGTCTAATTCTTTCTGATTCTGAGTAGAAGGGAACTGTGAAAATGAGATAGGCGTCTTGTATATAGGCAATATAATTATGTAAGGTGTCTTTGCTTATCTTGTAGCCTTGGCTTTTAATATCATTTGCAAATTTATTAACAGAGAAAGGTGCAGCCGTATTTTTCAGTAGGCTGTTTATTAGATATTTTAATAGCGCAACATTAGATATATTGTGACGCTCAACAATGTCACGTAAAATGACGGTATCTACATATCCTTGCAAGGACTCACGCCATTCGTTCTCAGGTAGTTGAGTGACTGCTGGAAAACCGCCAACTGCAAAATAATCCAGTAAATGCTGTTTCATATTATCAAGGCTGGCCTGTCCAAAAGGTGCAGTAGGAGGTGGGATATGGTTAGCAGATAAAAATTCGTTAAAACTGTAAGGAAATATTTCCATTGATAAGGCACGCCCACGCAACGAGGTGTCAATTTCTTTACTGAGTAATTTTGATGATGAGCCAGTTAAGTATAGTTGCACATTTTTGCTGTCGTACAGTCGACGAACAGTTAGATACCAGTCTTCAACATTTTGCACTTCATCAAAAAACAAATAACATTGCTTTTGGTGGTTATCGGGGTAGAGGCTGTAAAATTGATCAACTAATTGCCCCATTTGTTTTGCATTCATTGGTAATAAGCGGTCATCTTCAAAGTTAATAAATAGAATCTGTTTGGGGTTGATGCCTTGATCGATGAGTTTATTTATTGTTTGATAGAGAAAATAAGTTTTACCGCTACGACGCATGCCTGTGGCTACTTTGATCATATTGGCAGCTTCGGGAAATGTGTAATCCCTTGGTGTGCTATTTTGGGCGCGTTTTAGCGTTTCGAGTGACTCTGATAATAAGGTTTCAAGTAGTTCTTTCATGTGATGTGTCCTTTTGTGTAGGGATATAATAGCACATTTATATCCCTATCCATAGGGATACTGTTGACGAATAATCAATTAGTTGCGTGGGTAATGAGTCTGCTAGTGTGATCTATAATTGGCATCACCAACGCATTTGAGGTGTAGCCATGATCAGTCGCATTATTAATAAATCCCAGTTGTTATTAATAGGCTTATTCACCAGTATTTTTTTATTGCTGCCATTCGGTCATGCATTGGCGCATCAGCATCAAAAACAGCATAACCCTAACGAGCCGAAGCAAACCGTTCCCTGTTCTCCGCAAGCGATAACATCGTACGGTAAGTTGTGCAAAGCCCCTGATCAATTCTCAGCAGGGTTGTGGGTATATTTATCGCCTGATGCGATTAAAAATAAGACCAATGTATTAAAGGACTATGGTGCAGCTCCAGCAGCAGGTTCAGTCAACGTGACATGGTATATTTATTTGGGTGGTATCTGCACAGTCAATTATATTGAAGTAACGGGGTCAGCATCAGGCTTTGGTGTGGGATGCACGCAGAATTATACTTTAGACCAAGTGGTGTCAAATGTGATTAATGCGCAAACCTGGTCACCCAACAAAACCAAATATTTTATCGGTTTAGAATTTTCACCCGACGCGATTAATGCCATCACATCTCCCGCAGTAAAGAATGGCCCTGAGCTTGCTGCCAAGGCCGTGAATAAGTTCTTTTATCCCGGTGGTAAAACCAATTCGGCATTTGCAGGGCTGGTGCTAGATATTGAAGGATCAAACCCCGATGGCACAGTGCCATTACTGGGCCCGAAAGCAGCTCAATTCGCCGATGCGTTATCGGCAGAAATGCCTAATAGTCAGATGTTAAATATTTATGCTGGTAGCGTTGGTAAATTGGTGGGTGATCATTACGTATGGAATTTATGGTCAGCCGTGAATCGCAGCACGAATACCAACTGCACGATCGCTTCACCTTGCCAAATGGGAGTGTTTATTCCATCGATTTACGACAACCCCATTGCTGAAGTTAAGAATTACCCTGAAGATGGTAAAACCTTACATATGAATAGCAGTATTCAAGACTTCCCTTATCAGATGAAGCTGATTTCTAATCTATCAAACCAATACAGAGGCATGCCGGGTAATACCGGTGGCTCGCCAACGATGAAGCCCATTACAGTGCCAGGTATCGGTAGTTACAGTGCACCGTTTGGTTATTATCAACCGGCCTTAGTGGCATCGGGTTCGAATAATAATTCAGCGGCGTATTATACGTTTGATGAAACCAAAGCGAAAACGATGTTAGAAGGTCAGGAATATTGGGGTGGGGCGTTACCTATGTTAAGTGGTACACAAAATTGTAAACAAATTAAAGGCACAGAGCAAGAGATTTGCACCTATTTCCAACAAGAAGCGATTCCACCTGAAGCAATTAAGGGTGGGCCACCCGTTAATAATTTTGATTCGCTTGATATCACCAATCAATATTTATGCGCACAACTCAATGCCATCTCTTACGTCCACAGTAATGGCCACGCACTAAACTTAGAAAAAAAATGGAATTCGCATTACTGTAATATCATGCAGCGCGGTACTAACGATGCGCCACAAAAGCTGGTGTTTAGTTATTTGATTTGGGGCAAGGCAGGATCAGGCACCGCTGCCGCCAGTACCATATACCCTTTTGTGCAAGACGGTTATGGCACCTTGGCGGGGGTGTCACTGTATCAGATCACCGATCCTGGCATGCAGAAAAAAATCATCGAGCAATGCAGCACTAATGCCTCAGGCAAGAGCTGCTTGTTGATTCCAGAGAATGCCACTATCCAGCAGGGCGTGACTAATAACACCTGGGATATGTTTTTGCAGTGGTTGCTCGTCAATGCCAATGCGGATCGCCCGGCGGGGTATGTCAAGAGTATCCCTGGGCGTTAGCCCCCGTCATTGCGAGTTACGTACAGTCTGTCATCCCGGTTCCCGTTATTGTCATCCCGGAAATTGCGAAGCAATTATCCGGAATCCATATATTAAAGGCAAAACACCATAAACATTAAGCCACGCTAACGCAGTTATACCCTATACTTTCTAACACTGAAGTATTTAGGTATCGCATATGAGTATCACAGCAATCGGTAAAGTCAGCGCCTTTATAATATCTATTACGGCCAGTTTTTTATTGCTGGTGCCGTTGAGTGGTTATTTTACTGAAGCAAAGAAAGCCGCCACTACAACGAAAACTTCGTTGGTGAAGTCGTCAGGTGGTATCAAGAGCGATAGTAGAAAGTGGGTTTGCTCCCCAGAGGAGATTTTTGAGCATGATAATGCAGCATGTAAAATGCCTGATTCGTTTTCGGTGGGTATATTCTTATATGTTACTCAACAGGCTGCCAATAATAAAGATAATTTGATGAAGGATTATTTTAATGATAAGGCTAAATTAATTAAATCTACCTGGTATTTGTATCTGGGAGGGCTTTGTACATTATACTATAACGCCCCACCTAATAGCACAAGCCAGTCAGAAGAATATAATGTGCAATGTATTAATATGCAAGCTATGGACCCTGGAAGTCAAAGCGTTATTCAGCAGTTAAACGCGTATATGGATGCGCAAGTATGGTATCCCAACACTAAATATTTTGTTGGTGTAGAGTTTGATGATACGGCAATTGGGCAAATTGCAACTGGGGGGCAACAATCTATTGTTGATGCGGCAGCTACCGTTAATGATTTTTTTTATAACGCCAGTGATAAGTTGAATGCTGCTGGTTTGATGTTGGATCTCGAGGGGAGTGATGCTTCAAAAACAAATCAGATTCTTAGTGCGAGCGGGGCGGCGTTTGCAAGTAATCTTTCGAGGTTGATGCCAAACTCAGCAATGATTTCTATATTTGCAGGCAAGCCAGGGGAAATTAGTGGTGGTGGCTATACTTGGAATTTATGGGAAGCAGTGAATCGAAGTACCAAGTTTAATTCACAAACAAATGCATACGAATGTACTGAGAGCGATCCATGTCAAATGGGAGTATTTATCTATTCTTTGTACGATATATCTATTGGTTCATATAACTACGAAGGTGGTAGCACAAGCTTTAATTTAGGCATTAGGGATTTCCCTTACCAAATGAAGTTAATGTCGAATTTTGCTTATCAAGTAGCTAATAAAAACTACCT
Organism: Coxiellaceae bacterium; assembly: GCA_029212885.1. Taxonomy (GTDB): domain Bacteria; phylum Pseudomonadota; class Gammaproteobacteria; order Coxiellales; family Coxiellaceae; genus JARGNX01. The sequence continues at coordinate 64,057 of JARGPC010000003.1, read as the reverse complement.
GAAGCCGATTACATACAACCAAGATTATATTAGTGAGAATGGGGCACCCAGCACGTTAACTGCGCCTTTCCCTAATGGAGCTGAAATAAATCCTCCTTTTGGTTTTTATCAGCTTGGAATTACAGCCTCCGGATCGGCAAATAATTCAGCAGCTTATACGACATTGTCATCTAAAGTTGCTGATACCAAGATTATACAGCCAGGGTATTGGGGTAGTACGTCAGGAACAATGAAGAGTATGCCATATATCAAGCAGACGAAATGTGGTGCTACTTACAGTAAAACAGATTGTGCGTTCTACTACCAGAATCAGATGGTGCCCTCCGTTCCTTCTAGTGCGGTAAAGAAGTCAAGTAAGGATGTGCTCTTTCCTATTGATATAACAAACCAGTATTTATGCACTTACTTAAATGCAATTACATATATTTACAGTAATGGGCAAGCACTTCCTAAGCCGGAATATTTTTGTAGTATGGCAGATCGGGATGCACCAGAATACTTAACGACCTTTTCCAAGGTGTTTAATATTTACACCTTTCCGCCTGGTTTTCTGCAGGAAGGTTATAATGCAATGGTTGGAGTTGCGTTGTACCAAATTAGTGATTTACAGGCTGGGTTATTAGAAAAATGCCTGAGTCAGTACCCAAATTACTCTACGAGTTCATGTTATTTGATCCCAGTGTATGGCACGATTCAGACTGCAAAAGTTTTCCCTACAAAAGGTACCTGGGATATGTTTATTCAGTGGTTAGAAGGGAATGGTGGTGATATAACAAATACAGGCTATGCGCCTTCATCTTACATTCAAAAAATACCTGGCTTTGAGCAATGAATCTTTTAGCCATTTGAATTGGGGGTGAATTGCGTGAATGGGAAGGCGGTTTCTGCTTGTACACCAACGTTGCCACCAAGGGTTGATATACTATTTAGGTAGAAAAAGCTGGGTGTTGACCAGTTTTTAGTATCTTGGCTTGTTGTTTGCACCATGTCTAACCTCATGTTATTGATAGCTTTAATATCGCATAAAGTCTTTCTTAATGCAATTAGATGGTGAGTTTGTGTTTCTGTGGTCTATATTTAGTAAGATTATGAGGTATTTGAATTGGAAGTGTCGAATGTTTATTTTAGATAGAGGCTTATCTATTAAAATTATTGTCGGTATTGGTATGATTATGTTTTTATGGGTTGGAGGTGTACACGCTGGTCCTAAAACAATAAGCGTATGCAGTCCCTCTAATACTACAGACTGCACTCCTCCACAACATCCTGCGTTAGGTGTGTTCTATGGCTTACCACCATCTACAACAAAACCTCAATTAAGGCGCGATTCGCAGTCTAATTACTACACGTACACATACTATACAAACACACAATATGGTGCCTGCACCATAACGTATGCTGATAGTAAATTCTCCTGTAAAGAAGCTTCTGTTAGTTTGTCAGAAGTTAGAAGGTCTTTGAACATATTAACAGCTTCAGCTGATGATATGGATTTAAACTTCGTAACATTTAAATTTGATGGTTTGGCTATAAACCAGATCAATTCCAACGCATATAAAAACGCGGCATCTAAGTATGTTATTCCAGAATATATCCTTGCTGCAAATGCCATAGTGAATCATTTTAATGCAATCGATACTGGAAACATTACTGGAGTATTGTTGGACTTCGGTAGTAATGATAATGTTTTTATCAGTGTGCCAACCTTACTTAACAGTAAAGGGCAAAGCCTAGCTGAGGAGGTATCCCTGTTGCTATCAAAGGATAAAATGTTAAATATTACTGCTGGAGTTGTTGGATATTTACCTTTTTCACAAGATGAAACGGTAGAGGTTGGGGTATCTTATAATTGGAATTTTTGGGCTGCTATTAATCGTGCTAATCGTTCTGATTGTTCTTCCCAGTCAAAGTGTCAGATGGGTGTGTTTGTTTATCCTCTCTATAATAAATCGATTGATTGGTATCCATTTATATCTAAAACTGGTGGAACAAGGGTTAAGCAGGCATTTAACTTGACAATTCGTGATTTTCCATATCAAATGCGAATGATATCGGTATTTGCAGCGGAAGTGGATGGTGTCGTATATGGTGGCGGTTTGAAATCTTATCCATATGTAATTAATCCTATTAAATTAAGTGCAGGAAGTTTTGGCCCGCCGTTTGGTTATTATCAATTAGGTGTAATGGCAAGTGGAACTGTTCTTTCTGTGCCTGATGCAGAAAATACTGATGATGAGAAGCTCCTGTATGGTAATGCTTCGAGTTACATTACGTTTGACAGTGTTCAAACGACCAAAACACTAACTGGTTCAAGAAACTTTTGGGGTGGTGCTACAGAGAGGGGGTATAATAAGCCTCCAGTCACAAAAATTATAGCTAATAAGTGTGGAAAGGCTTATCAGTCGGTGCCTAATTGCGCCGTCTTCATCCAGCAAGAGCTTATACCTCCACCATATAAAAGCAAGACGAAGCTTCCTTATTTTACTGGTTCTGATATTTTAAATCAGTACATATGCACGCAGTTAAATGCGATTACTTTCATATACAGTAATAAAGCTGCTGGTAGCAAACCAGCTCAACCTGAAAATTTCTGTACTATAGAAGATCGATTGTTGAGTAATCAACCTTTGAAATTTAAGTCAGTGGTTACGCGTATCTCTGCAGTTAATGGTCCTGATTTAGTGAATTTAGTCTTTCCGTATCAACGGGCGGATTATGGCACAATGATAGGGCCAGCTATATATAGATTGGATAGCAACAATTCCTCGCTATTGGCTAAGTGCCTTGATCAATATAATGCTAATAAATCCATCAAGGGGTGTGGGCTCATTCCTGTTTTGAATAGCATAACTTCAACTTCAAATAATTCTGCTTTAAGTAATTTTATGGAGTGGTATGAAGCAAATTCTATTAGCCCAAGTATGTATATAACTGATATACCGGGTTATAGCCCTTCAAGTACAGGTGATAACTAAGCCGACTCATGCTCAAAATCCATAGCAGTCTCACCCAATGGCATTTCATTGCCACCTAAGGTGCTAGCTTTGCTCAAAAAAGTTAACTCTGGTGTGCGCCAATTCTGTTTATTTGAATTCATTAATGCATTCCTGTATGTTTATTTTTAATTTAATACGAAACGAAAGCGCGAAGAACGAAGATCAAAACAACAAGATCGGAAACGGAAACGAAAAAAATCTGAGCGAATTTATTATTTATGTTTGTATCGAGTGCGTCTAGTGTATTGATCGAAACGATGAATCGTAAACCGTTTGAGTGATAACTCTGATCGATAAAAAAACACTTACATAACAGTTTGATTCATTTATTTACAAATAAAACTAATGTTAACGGTTTAGCGGTTGAACATTGGTAGTTTTTTGATCGATAGTAAAAATAACCCTTATTTCCATAGGAAATATCTGGGATTATCGGCTACCTTTTAGAGTAAGGGAAGGGATTGTATTTTAGGTTGAAATTAGGTTACCGCGCATCCTCTAGACATAGTTGCAAAGTGTTTTTAGAAAGTGAGGTAAGGTACATAAGCTGAGAAGTAACTAGCTAGGGAAAGTCCCTATTTAGTCGGGCACAGGACTTGGGATTTAATAAGATTGAGGAGATCGCCATGTTTAGCAAAAGCCTAGAACTCACATTAAACGGCGCCTTCGCTCGAGCGAGAGAGAAGCGTCATGAATTCATTACAGTTGAGCACTTGTTGCTCGCACTGCTTGATAACCCAGAGGCAGGTGCTGTGCTTACTGCCTGCGGAGCAAATTTGGATCGCTTGCGCGTTGGTTTAGGAATCTTTATCGACGAAACAACTCCTCATGTGCCCATGAACGTCGAACGTGATATCCAACCAACGTTGAGCTTTCAGCGAGTGTTACAGCGTGCCATCTATCAAGTGCAAACTACCGGTCGCCCAGAAGTGACAGGTACTAATGTATTAACCGCCATTTTTGGTGAGCAAGAAAGCCAAGCGGTGTATTTCTTGAGTCAAGAGAATGTCACCCGTATGGATGTGGTTAATTATATTACTCAAGGAGTTACCAAAGAGCACGATAAGACTATAGAAGGGGGCACTGATATACCACCTTCCGATATGCAAAACCCAGGTATGGATCCTGGTGGTCAAATCGAGTCTGCTCCAAAAGAGGGTACTTCAGAAGAGTCGTTGGTTGAGCTGTATGCCGTCAACCTTAATGAACGTGCGGGTCTGGGTAAGATAGATCCGTTAATCGGTCGTGAAGAAGAGGTGTTACGCAGTGTGCAAATATTGTGCCGCCGTAGCAAAAATAATCCACTGTTTGTCGGTGAAGCCGGTGTGGGTAAAACTGCCATTGCTGAAGGTCTCGCACAAATGATCATTGATCATAAGGTGCCTAAAACACTAGCCGGTTGTACCGTATATTCATTAGACCTTGGGGTTATGTTAGCGGGTACGAAATACCGTGGTGATTTTGAGAAGCGATTTAAATCGGTATTGAAAGCCTTAAGTAAACAATCAGGTGCGATCGTATTTATCGATGAAATTCATAACTTAGTCGGTGCTGGTTCAGCAACGGGCGGTACAATGGATGCGTCAAATTTGATCAAACCATTATTGAGTGCTGGTGAGTTGCGTTGCATGGGTGCAACAACCTATGAAGAATATCGTAACTTCTTTGCCAAAGATAATGCGCTTATGCGTCGCTTCCAAAAAATTGATGTGGTAGAGCCAAACATTGAAGATACCTTGAAGATATTGAAAGGGCTGCAATCACGTTTCGAGCGTTACCATAACGTCAAATATACCGAAGAAGCCATGACCAAAGCGGTTGAGTTGTCTTCACGTTATATGGCTGATCGTCATTTACCCGATAAAGCCATTGACGTTATCGATGAAGCCGGCGCATTCCAGCAGATTCAACCCAGCACGCGGGCTAAAAAAATCATCGATACGCATGAAATTGAAAGTGTGATCGCGAAAATGGCTCGTATACCAGTGCAGCAAATCAGTGCTAGCGATAAGCAGGTGCTAAAACGCTTGCCAGCGCGCTTGAAGAAATCTGTGTTTGGTCAAAATCATGCCATCGAAGCCTTATGTGATGCGATTAAGTTGTCGCGCTCAGGTTTGCGTGAGATACATAAACCTGTCGGTTCATTCTTATTAGCTGGTCCAACAGGTGTCGGTAAAACCGAAGTGACTCGCCAATTGGCTGATGAATTAGGTGTTGAGCTGCTACGTTTTGATATGTCCGAATACATGGAGAAACATACCGTATCTCGAATGATTGGTGCACCTCCAGGTTATGTTGGTTACGATCAAGGTGGTCTGTTAACCGAAGCCGTGATCAAGCATCCGCACTGTGTGTTGTTGCTCGATGAGATCGAAAAGGCTCACCAAGACTTATTTAATATCTTGTTGCAAGTGATGGATTACGGTCAGCTCACTGATAATAATGGCCGCAAGGCAGACTTTAAGCACGTTATTATTATCATGACTACCAATGCTGGTGCGCAAGACCTCGAACGAAACACCATTGGTTTTTCTCAACAAGATGACGATAGCGATAGCATGGGTGCATTGAAGCAGTTGTTCACCCCTGAGTTCCGTAATCGTTTAGATGCTGTAGTTCAATTTAAACACTTAGACACCACAACGATTGGTCGTGTGATCGACAAGTGCTTGAAGGAATTGCGTCAGCAATTGAGTGCTAAGGGTGTCAGTTTCAGCATTTCTGCTCAAGCTAAAGCCTGGTTAGCAACAAATGGTTATGATCGCAAAATGGGTGCAAGGCCTATGGCGCGTCTCATTCAAGATCGTATTAAGAAACCACTCGCCGATGAGCTGCTGTTTGGTCAGCTAGCAAACGAAGCGGGTAGTGTCCGAGTTGGTGTGGAAGGTGATCAGTTGTCAGTCAAAATTGTTCCAGCTGAGAAGCCTGAGAAAGTTTAACATTCGTGCAGGGTGTTTGAAGGCCCCAATTTATTGGGGCTTTCTTTTATCTGGCGGGCGGTGTTCTAGCCGCTATTCCCTAAAGCTACCAGATCAAGGCAGCCATCATTGCGTGGAATAGTATCATGTCGCTTTGTGTCTAACGCAGATAGGTCAAGGCAGCCCTGGTTACGTCTTATAGAAGTTGGTTGTTGCTCAAATATGCTCTGCATGCTTTTGCTTAACAAGTCGCTAGTCACTCTTTGCTCGGTATGGTGCTGGGTGACATGTTTAATGTGTTCATCTTTGCCGGCTGCTCTACTCATGATTTCCTCATACGATTATGATTACTAATAGTTACTAGAATTAAGGGATTATTTTAGGTGAGTAATGTTAAAGAGGTTTTAAATGCGCAAAAAAAATCATCAACATTTCATTTAATGCTGAATTAAGGAATCGATATTATTATTTCAGTGATGTAAGGTTAATTTTTCGGTTTCCACATAACGCCTGGGAACATTTTGTCACCGCGTTGCTTTACTTCTCTGCTAGGTGCTTGTTTATTTGCCTTTGGTTTCCACATTTCGCCAGGGAATTTGTTTTTGCCGTTTTTGGGTTTCCACATCTCGCCAGGGAAGGCTTTTGGATTACCTTTAGGGGTAGCTGCACTCGCTGCATTTGCAATTAGATGCAACGTACTATCACCACGTCCGTGTACATTTGGTTTTTGCCAAGTGCGCTTTTGTTGTGGAATAGCGCGGGCATTAGTGTTATGTGTGTATTGCAGTTGGTTTAGCTGTGTCCCAAGGGGGTGGAAGTCTTGTGGTGAAAACGCGATGGCAGAACTGCTGGCAGCTAAACCTGCAGTAGCAACCCAGGGTAGTATTTTGGCGCAATATGACATAGGTAACTCCTTTTCGGTATGGCAGTAGGTTGTTATTTACTGCTGTTGCTACTTGATGAGTTATTGTCGTGATTGTTTTTATAGATAACAGCAGGTGCAACAGGTCGAACCACGCGAGGCCTGACTACAGTAGTGGCGGGTGCGGTTCTAACGACTGTTCGGCCGGCGGGTGCTCTTACGGCAGCTCGTCCAGCAGGTGCTCTAACGGGGCGAGCTGCCATGGCGGTACCGGTGATTATTAAGCCAGCAGCAAGTGTGCAAGAAAGTAAGTGGCGAATTAACATAACACGACGTCCTTGTGTGATTAAATGATTAACTCAAAGTTAGCGCGAATGGTTTGCTGAGTCAAATGGCTCGTTATTGCGAAGCCTTCGGTAGAAGGTTGAAGCAACCTCAGGACTTAAGCGGTTTAGTCAATAAGATTGCCACGTCGGTAGAATTTCATTCTACCTTCTCGCAAAGACGTATCTAGTAAAGACGGAATTATTATTTAGCTGGAGGTGGTTGATCACCTTCACCAGGGCGCTTTTTGCCGCTGTCGCGGTAAACGATGCGTCCGCGCGATAAGTCGTAGGGGGTGAGTTCCACTTTTACTGTGTCACCAGTAAGGATTCGAATGTAGTGCTTGCGCATTCTGCCAGAAATATGTGCAGTAACGACATGGCCGTTTTCTAACTTTACCTTAAATGTGGTATTAGGCATGCTGTCGATTACGACACCGTCCATTTCGATATGGTCTTCTTTTGGCATATATTCAGTCTCTTTCCGGTCGATTATAGAGGGCACATAGTGCCTGAAATGCATGCACAGATCAAGCCATCTGTGGTTGTGGTAAGGCTCCGTTATGTGGGTCATCAAGCTGAGCACCGCCCCTATTTTACTTCATGGCTCGCTCCGCTCCGCTGCACTGCGCTTTACTTCCGTAAAACAGGGGCTTTGCCCAGCTTGATTCAATGCTATAGTGCAGCTATTTCTCGCTGTATTATGTGCTTATCGAATATACACTGACAGCTTTGCGTAGTATGGCAGTTATTCGTGCTCATGATTCTAGCCTTGATATGACACACGAGTGAGTTTACTCTTCGTCTAAAAACTTCTCAGCATCCAAAGCAGCCATACAGCCAAAACCAGCGGAAGTGATCGCTTGGCGATAGACTTGGTCAGCCACATCACCACAGGCAAAGACACCAGGCACGCTAGTGGCGGTGGCATTACCCTCAAGGCCGGTCTTTATCGAAATATAACCATTCTTCATATCGAGCTGGTCGGTGAAGATCGAAGTGTTCGGCGTATGGCCAATGGCGATAAACACACCGGCTAATGGGATCTCTTTGACTTCATCGGTTTTGACGTTCTTGATCTTCATACCAGTAACGCCCTTGTCGTCACCCAGTACTTCATCCAGCACATGGTCCCATTCGATGTTTACATTGCCTTCTTTGGCGCGCTTGATAAGGCGTTCAGATAACACCTTTTCTGAGCGGAACTTGTCACGACGGTGCACAACGGTGACGCTTTTGGCGATATTGGAGAGGTATAAAGCCTCTTCAACAGCCGTATTTCCGCCACCAATTACAGCAACATCTTGATTTTTATAGAAAAATCCGTCGCATGTGGCGCAAGCAGATACGCCTTTACCTTTAAAGGCTTCTTCTGAGGGCAGGCCTAGGTAGCGTGCTGAGGCGCCTGTAGCGATGATCAGTGAGTCACAGGTGTAATCGTTATATTCACCCGTCAACTTGAATGGGCGCTGACTGAGGTCTGTGGTATTAACATGGTCAAATACCAAGGTGGCACCACAGCGTTCGGCATGGGCTTTCATCTCTTCCATCAATTCGGGGCCTTGCAGGCCTTCTTTGCCGCCGATCCAGTTATCAACATCGGTGGTGGTCATCAATTGCCCACCCTGTTCGATACCGGTGAGTAGCACCGGGTTTACGTTGGCGCGCGCAGAATAAACAGCAGCGCTGTAACCGGCAGGTCCGGAACCTAGAATAATAAGTTTGTGATGTTGCTGTTGTCTGTCGGCCATGTTTTTCCCTATTTGTTCAGATAGTATTTGCTTGTGTTCAATATAAGCGAGGAATAGTATACTACTCTCAACCTGCAGTACAAGGCTAGACGGCATAAGGATTTAACGTGGCGACCCAAGTAAATAAACGTAAAAAAAGCAGCGATGCACCCATGCGAACTGTGATCACAGCGCATATTAATCATCGTTTACGCGAAGCTTTATTTTTAATTACATTAGCTGTATCGACTTTTTTACTGATGGCGTTAGTCAGTTATCACCGTGCTGATCCGGGTTGGTCGCACTACATTGCGCAACAACCGATTCAAAATGTAACTGGCAGGGTGGGCGCTTGGTTTGCCGATGTTACTCTATATATGGTGGGTTATTTAGCCTATGGCATTCCGGTGCTTTTGAGTTATTTGGCATGGGTGTTTTATCGTCATGAAAAGAGCGAGGGTGGTGAGCCACATTACTCGATGATGGTGTTGCGATTGTCGGGCTTTTTATTTGTTGTGGTTGCTGGTAGTGGATTATCGAATTTATATTTAATGCCATCACCGGTACACTTGCCGTTTGATTCTGGTGGGATTATCGGTAATGTAATTTCAACGCATATGATGACGGCGTTTAGCGTTGTGGGCACAGGATTAATTTTAGTAGCAGTATTTTTAATTGGTATCACATTACTGACCGGTTTGTCGTGGTTAAATTTGATGGAATACATTGGTCGCGGAACCTTTGCCGGGTTGGCCTGGTTGCGGGATCAATTTGGTGATATCAATTGGAGTGGTTGGTCACAGGCGTTGAAGCAACGCATAGCTACCATGCGAGAGCAGCGCGCCGCTAAAAAGCTTGAAAAACTTGAGAGAGTTGAGCCTGAAATCATGATGCCGGCTGTTGAGAAAAAAGTGCCGAAGATTATGGAGCGTATCTCGCGTTTGGCACCTCAAGTGCCAGAGGAACCAGCGGCACCAGTTATTACAGCACCAATAAAAACTATGCAAACGGTAACGTTTAAAAAGCCGCGTGTTGGTAGTATGCCAAAACTTAATTTATTGGATAACCCTGAGCCAGCACCGAAGTCGACGTTTACTCACCAGCAGCTCACTGAGTTGTCGCGTGAAGTAGAAGTTAAATTAGCCGATTTTAATGTGGATGCCAAAGTGGTGGCAGTGCACCCAGGGCCAGTGGTGACTCGTTTTGAGTTGCAATTAGCGGCTGGCACTAAGGTGAGTAAGATAAGTGCATTAGCAAAAGATTTGGCGCGTTCGTTATCGGTAGTGAGTGTGCGTGTGGTGGAAGTGATCCCTGGTAAATCGGTGATTGGTTTAGAATTGCCGAATGTGTCGCGTGAAGTGGTGCGTTTGCAGGAAGTGATTGCTTCAAGGCAATATAAACAATCACAGTCAGCTTTGAGTTTAGCGTTAGGTAAAGATATTGCTGGTCATCCGGTGATAGTAGATTTAGCTAAGATGCCTCATTTATTGGTGGCTGGTACAACAGGTTCGGGTAAGTCGGTTAATTTAAATGCGATGTTATTAAGCTTGTTATATAAGTCATCGCCTGCTGAATTGCGCATGATTTTAATTGATCCGAAGATGTTGGAGTTAGCGGTATATGATGGCATTCCGCATTTATTAACACCCGTTGTAACGGATATGAAAGATGCAGCTAGTGCATTGCGCTGGTGTGTGGCTGAGATGGAGCGGCGATATCGATTAATGGCGACACTGGGTGTGCGTAATATCGCGGGTTATAACGTTAAAGTTGAGCAAGCGAAAAAAAGCGGTGAACCATTGCGAGATCCGTTTGTGCCTGAAGCTGAAAAAGCGCGCGCACCGGAGTTGCAGGCTTTACCACAGATTGTAGTGTTGGCTGATGAGTTTGCTGACATGATGGTGGTAGTGGGTAAAAAGGTTGAGACGTTGATTGCGCGTTTAGCACAAAAAGCGCGTGCGGCGGGGATACATTTGATTTTAGCCACGCAGCGTCCTTCGGTAGATGTGATTACGGGCTTGATTAAAGCGAATATCCCGACGCGTATAGCATTCCAGGTGTCGTCGAAGATTGATTCGCGAACCATTATCGATCAGCAAGGTGCGGAGCAGTTGTTAGGGCATGGTGATATGTTGTATCTGCCGCCTGGTAGTGGTGTACCGGTACGTGTACACGGTGCCTATGTAGGTGATGATGAAGTGCATCGTGTGGTGAACTTTTTGAAACAAACAGCGAGCCCGGAATATTTAGATGATATTTTGGATATGGGTTTGCAAGGATCGAGTGGCGATCCGGTCGTGGATGCTGTGATGAGTCCTGATGAAGATGCGGAGAAAGACAGCTTATATGATCAAGCGGTTGAGTTTGTGACACAAGCGCGTCGTGTATCGGTGTCGAGTGTGCAGCGTCGGTTTAAGATCGGTTATAACCGTGCAGCACGTATCGTGGAAGCGATGGAAGCGGCTGGAGTGGTGAGCTCGATGGAAGCTGGCAGTAATGGACGCGAGGTGTTGGCGCCACCACCGCGGGATGGATGATTGCTGAATATGATATGGATCCCGGATCAAGTCCGGGATGACAAGGTGGCTAGAGTGCTGTCATCCCGGCCGAGAGTGCTGTCAACCCGGCCGAGAGTGCTGTCATCCCGGCCTCCGAGCCGGGATCCATGTATAAAAAAGAGGTTTTTATGTCAATAAAAAAATATTTATTAGCTTTAGTGCTAGCGTCACTAGCCACACTCGGTTGGGCAAACACAGCTGCGGATCAGTTGTCATCATTATTAAAGTTTCAAACGCTGCAAGCACAGTTTAAGCAGGCGACATTGTCAGGTCAGCGTGTATTGCGTCGTGCTTCTGGCAAGATGTCGGTAAAACGACCGGGTAAGTTTCGTTGGTCAGTGATTAAGCCAATGCAAACCTTGTTAATTATTAACGGTACGACGGCTTGGAATTATGATAAGGATTTAATGCAGGCAACTAAGCAACACTTATCAAAAGCGCAGGGGCTAAATGCGGCGAGTTTATTGAGTGGTGACGCTAAAGACTTAGCAAATAACTTTCAAATTAAACAAGAGCCGACTCAGGGCACTAAAGAAAAAACTTTTATGTTAATACCAAATGCGCAAACGTCGTTTACCTCGATACAATTATCATTTGAGGGGCAGCAGTTGCTAAGCATGCAAACCACCAATGCATTGGGGCAGCGCACGGTATTTATGTTTAGTAAGGTGTCGTATAACCAACCCATTGCTGACAGCTTATTTAAATTTAAACCACCGAAAGGTGTGGATGTATTAGATAATGGCAAGTAACCCTTATACGCCGTTAGCGGAGCGTATGCGCCCGAGAAAAATAAGCCAAATTGCAGGGCAGAAACATCTATTAGACAGCAGCAAGCCTTTGCGTCGTGCTATTGATAGTGGGCATTTGCATTCGATGATTTTTTGGGGGCCGCCGGGTGTGGGGAAAACCACGTTGGCGCAATTAGTTGCCGAGCATGCTGGTGCGGTATTTGAAAAAATATCGGCGGTGTTGGCGGGTGTTAAAGATATTCGAGCGGTGGTTGAGCGCGCGCAATTGGCGCAGCAAATGGGTAAGCCGACGGTATTATTCGTTGATGAGGTGCATCGTTTTAATAAAACGCAGCAGGATGCTTTTTTACCGCATGTTGAAAATGGCACGATTATTTTGTTGGGTGCTACCACGGAGAATCCGTCGTTTCAGTTAAATAATGCGTTGTTATCGCGTGTGCGGGTGTATGTATTGCAACCGTTATCTCATGAAGATTTAATGGGCTTATTGCAGCAGGTGTTGACTGATAAGGAACGCGGTCTGGGAGCCACTCCGTTATTATTGACAGAAGCGCAAAAGCAGCGTTTGGTGTTAGCTGCTGATGGTGATGCACGTCAGTTAATTACTTTACTTGAGGTGTTATCTGATTTGTTGTCGGCTGAAGAGTTGCAGGCTGAGGTGAATGATAAAATAATAGACCAGGTGTTGGCGCATAGTTTACGTCGCTTTGATCATCACGGTGAATTGTTTTATGACCAGATTTCTGCGTTACATAAATCGGTGCGTGGTTCGGATCCGGATGCGGCATTGTATTGGTTTTGTCGCATGATTGATGGTGGTTGTGACCCACATTATATCGCTAGGCGTGTGCTGCGTATGGCGTCGGAAGATATTGGTAATGCGGATCCGCGTGCGATGGAGATGGCGTTAAATGCATGGCAGGCGTATGAGCGCTTGGGTTCACCAGAGGGTGAGCTAGCAATTGCGCAAACGGTTATATATTTGGCATGTTGTGCAAAGAGTAATGCTTGCTATACAGCATATAATGATTGCATGAAATTTATCAAAGAGACGGGAACATTAGAGGTGCCATTAAAGTTACGCAATGCACCAACTAAGTTAATGAAGCAATTGGATTATGGTAAGGAATATCGTTATGCACATAATGAGGATGGTGCATTTGCGAAAGGTGAAACCTATTTTCCTGATGGCATCAATGCGCCGCGCTTTTATCAGCCGGTAAATCGTGGTTTGGAAATTAAGATTGCTGAAAAGTTACAACAGTTACAACGTTTAAATGAGGATGATTAACGTGAAGAAAATATTATTATTGGCTGTGTTATTTGCTGCGTCGACAATCGGCTATGCTGAAAAATTTGATGTAAAATGGTCGGGTGCATTGCAAATTAATTCATTAGCTGATATTCCAGAGCTATTAAAGCAGCCGCCACCTGCACCGGCTGGTGAGAAGCTTTCTGTGCAGATGGATAATGGTAAGCAGAAGAAAACAGTAAAAACTTGTTTGCAGTATTTGGCTGCTACTAATAGTGGTTATGAGCCGTCGAATAATGCCGAAATGTCTTTCGCTAGCTTTTATATTAATTATTGTAAGCCGTTAGTGATGTTAAGCAAGGTGAAGCCTGCGAAGATTAGTGATATTCGTGGTTTTAATTTGTGGTTAGATTATAAGAATCTACCGGCTAAGGCGGTTATGCCGAGTATTACGGGTAAAGGTCCTGAGGGTGCATTTGGTGATGCGTATCCGCATGCTACGGTTGAATTTTTGAAACCTTATTCTATTAAGTTGGTCAATGAGGATGAGGTGGCGATGGTTGATGTGTTGGCGTGGGGTGATTATCAGGGGGATGGGTTGGATGATATGTTGATCAGTGTGGCACATTATTTAAAAGGTGGTAGTTACCATGCCTATGATTTGCTGTGGGTTACGCAGAAATCACCGTCGGGTCAGATAACGATTGTGCCGGATAAGCAATGACGGATAGAAAAAGGATGTAAAAAAATGTTAACACTATTTGAATATGTAGCGGTGATGATCGGCGGGGCGCTTGGATCCTGTATGCGTTTTGCCTTAACGCGAGCTGTGCAGCGATTACCGCTCGAGGGTGGGTTCCCTTTTGGTATATTAAGCGTTAATATTATCGGCAGTTTTGTTATTGGTCTATTGGCTACCTTACTCGTTGGAAAGTACCATTTGGGGCCACCTTGGCGAGCTGGTATTTTTATCGGTGTCTTGGGTGGTTTTACGACTTTTTCCAGTTTTAGTTTAGATACGATGACTTTATTTGAAAGTGGCAATTATTTATATGGATTCGCCAATATTGTGGTGTCGTTGTTGATGTGTTTAGCAGCAGCGGCCTTGGGTCTATATTTAGGCCGGTTGTTTATGCATGGTTAAGAGAGAGAAATGTTAGATCCGAAATTATTACGACAAGACATCGATGCGGTGGCGAAGCAGCTAGAGAAGCGTGGCTTTCAGTTGGATGTTGCTACTTACCAAGATTTAGATGCAAAAAGAAAAACTTTGCAGGAACAAACGCAGCAGTTGCAGCAGCAGCGCAACAGTGTATCCAAATCGATTGGTCAGGCGAAAGCGAAGGGTGAGGATATTCAGCCATTATTAGCGCAGGTAGATGATGTTGGTGAGCAGCTGAAATCCAACGAAAAAGCGTTGAATGAATTATTGGAACAGTTGCATGCATTTGTTATGGGTATTCCAAACGTGCCGGCTGCTGGTGTGCCACCAGGGAAAGATGATGCTGATAATGTAGAAATGCGTCGTTGGGGTACGCCGCGTGAATTTGACTTTGAAGTGAAGGATCATGTGGATGTCGGTGAAGGTTTGGGCATGTTGGATTTTGAGAATGCCACAAAAATTTCTGGTTCGCGTTTTATTATTATGCATAGAACGATTGCTAGGATGCACCGTGCTTTAATTCAATTTATGTTGGATGTGCATACTACGCAGCATGATTATCAAGAAATTTATGTGCCTTACTTGGTTAAAGATGACAGTTTATATGGTACGGGTCAGTTACCTAAGTTTGCTGATGATCAGTTTAGAATTGCTGGTGATTGGGATTTAACGTTAATACCGACGGCTGAAGTGCCGGTGACGAATTTAGTGCGTGATGAAATTGTTAATAGCGATGATTTGCCGATGCGTTTTGTGGCACATACGCCGTGTTTTCGTAGTGAGGCGGGTTCGTATGGTAAGGATACGCGTGGTTTGATTCGACAGCATCAATTTGAAAAAGTTGAGATGGTACACATTGTTAAGCCGGGAGATTCTTGGCAGGCATTGGAAGATTTAACTGGTCACGCTGAGCGTATATTGCAATTGCTCGAATTACCTTATCGTTTAGTGAATTTGTGTGGCGGTGATTTAGGTTTTAGTGCGGCGACCACTTATGATATTGAGGTTTGGATTCCGAGTCAGGAGACTTATCGTGAAATATCTTCTTGCAGTAATATGTTAGATTTCCAAGCACGTCGCATGAAAGCGCGGCATAAATCCAGCCATCAATCAAAACCTGAGTTGGTGCATACCTTGAACGGCTCTGGCTTGGCGGTGGGTCGTACATTGGTGGCGATTTTAGAAAATTATCAAAATGAAGATGGCAGTGTGACTGTCCCGGCGGCATTGGTGCCGTATATGAATGGCGTATCTACGATTACTAAGGAATAACAAATGGCGAAGAATATTGTTGTATTAGGCACTCAATGGGGTGATGAAGGTAAGGGTAAGATAGTTGATATGCTGACGGATCGCATGAAGGCGGTGGTTCGTTTTCAGGGCGGCCATAATGCTGGTCACACATTGATTATTGATGGTGAGAAAACTATTTTGCGTTTGATTCCTTCTGGGATATTACGTGAAGGTGTGCAGTGTTTTATTGGTAATGGTGTGGTGATTTCTCCTGAAGCGTTGATTGGTGAGTTGGGTGAGCTGGATAAGAAGGGTGTGAAGTATGCGGATCGCTTGCATATTAGTCCGGCGAGTAGTTTGATTTTGCCTTATCATATTGCATTGGATCAGGCGCGTGAGTTGAAGCTTGGCAAAGAAAAGATTGGCACCACCGGTCGTGGTATAGGACCTGCTTATGAAGATAAAGTGGCGCGACGTGGTTTGCGTGTAATGGATTTGTATCATCCTGAGCGCCTTAAGAAACGTTTACATGCGTTAGCGGACTATCATAATTTTCAATTAACTGAATATTTTAAACAAGATGCCATTGATCCAGATAAAGTGTGGGCTGATCTGATGGAATACGCGAAGGTAATTTTGCCGTTGGTGTCGGATGTGTCAGCTAAGTTGCATGCATTGCGTGATGCGGGTGAAAGTATTTTATTTGAGGGTGCGCAGGGCACTTTGTTGGATTTGGATTTAGGTACATACCCTTATGTGACCTCTTCAAATACCACGGCGGGTGCGGCATCTACGGGTGCTGGTTTTGGGCCGTGTTATATCGATGAAGTGTTAGGTGTTGTTAAGGGTTATACCACGCGTGTTGGTTCGGGTCCGTTTCCGACAGAATTACATGATGAAATTGGTGCAAGTTTGGCTGAGCGCGGTAAAGAGTTTGGTTCGGTGACTGGTAGGCCGCGTCGTTGTGGTTGGTTAGATTTGGTGAGTTTACGTCGAGTATTACAGGTTAATAGTGTATCGCAATTAGTGTTGACCAAATCAGATGTATTAGATGAGTTGAATGAAATCAAGGTGTGTGTGGCATATAAAGTTGATGGTAAAGAAATTCAATTGCCGCCATACGATTCTGATTTATTGGCCGAATGTGAACCGGTATATGAAACCTTGCCCGGATGGCAGTGCAACACTTTTGGTTTAACCGAAGCTAATGAAATGCCACCGGCTTTATGTAGTTATATTGAGCGCATTGAGAAGTGGCTTGGTATTCCGGTGTCTATTGTCTCCACTGGCCCTGACCGCGCACATACCATTAGAATTGAGAAGCACCTCAAACACGCAGTGGTTTAGGGGGAATAAACGAAAGGCTCCCCCTTGAAAGGGCACAATTACTTGTCTTTGCGCCCGTATAATACCAGGAGGATATCTGCCACGCTTAGCGTGGCAGATTGAAGAATTGAGAAGCACCTCAAACACGCAGTGGTTTAGGCGCTTCCCTACGCGTGGGGGATTTTCAAGGGGGAGCGAGCGAAAGGCTCCCCCTTGAAAGGGCGCAATTACTTGTCTTTGCGCCCGTATAATACCAGGAGGATATCTGCCACGCTTAGCGTGGCAGATTGACGAATTGAGAAGCACCTTAAGCACGCAATGGTTTAAGGTCTGGTTCTTGTTATTTTGGTGGAAGTATCTGGGCAATCTTGTTTAGTGTTGGACTTGGGTCATCGCCGCCCATTGTATTTCTCTTGTCCTCAATGGCTTGTATCTTATTGTTCTATATAATATTTTTTGTGATAACTGATATTTGCTAAATATGAGCAATATTATTGATTTTGTGTTGAAAACGAACTTAATGTACGTATAATGAGCGAACAAGAAAGACTATTGTATGAAGCTAAAGTGTAGAGAGAAAAGAGTATGCCACTAACCCGATATATTGTGCGTAAACCAGGCAGCGCTTGGACATATCGACATTTAATAGCGCCAAGCATGTCTGTTGCAAAAAACCCTGAAGGCTATACATATAAGTTACGCATTAATCTGAGCGAAGCAGATTATAAAGCCTATAAAAAACAAATCATTACTTATCTTATGGATCACGATGAAACCAGCAGTTTAGAAAAGGGGTTGGGTGTTATTTCGAGTTTTAAAGTGCTACGAAAAAATTGTAGAACTTATATGTCTAAAGGTGATTCTTTTTTTGGTTCTGGTCAATTCACTTTGTATCTCCAGTACCCACATAGTCATGAGGATCTCGATAAGTTTATTCTGCCATTACAGCATTTTTTGACGGGTTTGGGGGTCTCCAGGTGCAAACCGATGGCTCGTGATTTTTCAATTAGAGATACGGACAATGTCAGTATGCGACTTGAGCGTGTATCTAAAGCTTATATATGCTCTACAAAAATAATGAGAGATCGCACATTGGCGAATTCATTTGTAAGGCTTCAAGCCGATACCGATATGTATTTACGCTTTCATTTAGGGATTTCTATTAGTGCTACTAAAAGTGATGAAATTCATGCTTTAAATCGGCTCGGCTTCTCTTTAATTTATGCTAGATCTCCTGCTATTGGTCAAGGGATTCAGTTAATGGCTTACACGCTACGAGCTATGCAGGCAAGTATTCAGGCTGTTGATGCTGAAAATATTCATTCTATGTTAGGTAATGTGAATGCTGATTGTATAAGTTTACTAGGATTGCTTAAGCATGCAGGGTCGGGAGCACTACCGATTATTAAGAAACTTGAAAGAGGCATTTGTCAAGTTATGGGGGATCAAGGTAAGCGATATCTTGAGTTAATCAAGGCGCAATATGATGTGCTTACTCGATTAAAGTGTCGCCAGTGTTTTTCAGGGATATTCAGTCGCGGCAGTCGTCGACCAGCGGTGATGCTTCAGGCCAATGTGCTGGCTCAAGAGGCGCTTGTCACAGAGTACGTTGACTCTTTAGTTGGCGATCAGTCGCGTGCCGCATATAGCGTTTAAGTGCTTATACTTGGCTGCTGCTTAGGCCGGTAGCCTGAGGGTCGCGTGGTGGCATTTCTTGTTGTGGAGGTTGGTGCGCTTCAGCTGGTTCTTCTGGTAGGGCGATAAAAAATGCAGCGCCTACTGGGTTGGCCACAACTACTCCAGGACCATTGTTTTGCATAGCTTGGGCATTCATCTTGCACGCTCTATAGAGTGCATAGGCAAGTAGAGCCAAGCTACCGTTAACTGCTGCATATACTAAGGCTTCACTTCCACTTTCGTTACTTCTCATTGTTTTCACTCACTTATATTTTTTTTGATAAATATTTGCGCATTGTACGTGTAAAAGGGATTGAACACAATGCTATGGGTTATTGTTAGCGTATTATATCTAGGGAGTGTTAGGGCCGACACTTGGATCTTCACCTTCTTCATTGTCACCCTCGTAGCCCAGGTTAGGGGCATGCTGAGCTTGGTTTTCTGCTGGGTTTGCGGCGGCGGGCGCGAAAATTCCACCTACGTGTGGAGCTTCTGCGGGTATGTGCGGAGCTGCTATGGGTGCGGCAGGAGCTGCTGCGGCAGCAATTAGAGGAGCCATTTGGTGTGCAAAAAAAGCATTAGCTAACTGTTCGGCTCCACCATCTCCTAGCGCATCAACTAGATTCATTTCTGCGTCTGGAGGGCCACCGTGTCTCTCTAAAGCACCCCATAGCCCAGCGGGCACAGGTTCAAGCGCACTATCAATATCAAAAGAGCTGTCAGAGCTAAGCTCTTCATCGGTGTCACTAGGGTTAGGGTTATCACTGTTACTGCGCATCATTAATTCTCGCATGGTTTTGTAAACAAAAACGGTGTTTGTTTTTTATAGCCAGCAGTGTATACGATTCAGATTAAATAATTATTAAAGCATAAAATAAACAATAAATTGGAAAATCTATTGGGTAGTGCATCAGGTATTTATAAAAACGATAATAACCATCAAATCTACCTTAACTGAATATGCCAAGCCATTGCCGTTGAAGAAAGCTAGGAATCAACTCGGGAAAATTGATGGTTTCTAAGCTTGGAATGCTGGCTAATTGGTCGAGAGTGTTAGGTTGTTGCAATGCTTGAGCTAGTGCATATTGTTCTGCGGTTAATTCGTCGATGGCAACATGATCGTCGGTGCGCCATATAAGTAAATTTATGCTACCACTATTTATATCAATCGTTTCTTTATCTGAGTCACTATGGCATAAGGCCCAAATTTTTGTTAATGGGTAGGGTGAAGAGATGAGTTTGGCTTGTGGTTTTAATTGAAATTTTACGTGAGTCTGTTGTGCTTCCGTTAATGCTGTAAACGACTCAATATCAAAAGCGGCATCCGGCAATTGAGGTAATAGCCGATCATAGGCCCAGCATAAGCGGCAAGTATCAGCAAGATAGGGTAGCTGTTGTGCAGGTGGGAATGTTTCGACAAACTCAGCGAATTTTTCGCCATAGTTAGCAATGTCCGCTTCCCGTGAGGGTGTTTGCTGGATGTAGTGATACGCCATGGCAGTAAAGAATTCCTCGCCGACTAGTTTTTCAATAGCCCTATACGTTTCACGCAAGATCGATGCAATGCCTTCAGTAATGCTGCCGCTGTAAATAGCAAAGCGTTGTTGCGCGGTTAATTCTGTTTTGCTATCGATATATGCAGTGAATAATGATTCATCCCGTTGATTAAAGGCAGCAAGGAAGTCATGTTGTAGCTTTGCCAAGTCAGACATGACTAACCTCTGCGGCATTGATCAGTGCTTCGGCTTGTTTAGCTTCGGCAAGTAATGCTGGAAATTCAGGAATATTATCATCGCGCTCAATTAGCGTTGGTTTAATGCCAACTTCTTGTAAAGCTTGCTGATACAGTTGCCACACTGGTTGGTGTATCGTTTGATTGTGCATATCAAATAAATGTGTGCCTTCATCTGAATAACCAGCAAGGTGATACTGTTTAACATAGCTGGCGTTAATCAGTTGTAAGTAGTCTTCAGGACTAAATGGTTGGTTAGCTGCTGTCACATAAATATTATTGATGTCGAGTAAGATACCACAGCCAGATGCTTCACAAATGGCATTAATGAATTCCCATTCTGGCATTTCATTTTGTTGGTAAGCTAAATAGCTAGATGCGTTTTCAATTAATATTTGTCGGCCTAAATAATCTTGCACTTGCTGAATGCGACGGCTGACATGAGCGATTGCTTCTTGTGTAAATGGCAGTGGCAGTAAATCATGTAAATATTGTTGATTAACTGAAGACCAGCACAGGTGGTCGGAAATCATTTCAGGTTGAACGGTGTCGGCCAATTGCTTTAGATTTTTTAGATAGTCTTGATTTAATGGATCAACAGAGCCAATCGATAAGCCCACGCCATGTAGTGTGACGGGATAACGCTCACGTATCAGCATTAAATGGTGCAGTTGTATGGCATCATTAAAGTAATTATCACTTAGTGCTTCAAACCAAGTAATGTCAGGCCAGTGCTCGAAAATGTAATTGTAATGACAAGAACGCAGGCCCAACCCAACACCCTGTATGGGCCTGCTATTAAATGAAGGCATTAACTATCACTTGGTTTGGTTGTGCTGCCCCCAACGATTTTGTCGCACGCGCCTTTAGGTAGGTATAACCAGCCACCATCTTTTGTCGCGTGGCCGTGACATCCATGCCCCTTGCCAGCGCAATCGTTTTTTCCTGCTTTGGCAACACCGTAACATTTTTCCATGGGCTTTTGATTGCCCGCAAGGCTTTGTGTTGCGGCTAAGGTTAAACCAGCACTAACAATTGCAGCACAGGTTGATTTTACGATCTTACTCATGTTGAGCTCCTTGTCGTTTTTTAAATTAAAATCGGTTTAGTTCGAGTTGCATTTTTCGCTTTTGCACAGCTTCATAAATAGGCGATCCAATGTCCAACTGCCGGTGCCAAAGCACATCAATAACATTAAAATTACACCCCAATTAATATGTTGTAATAAGCCATTCAGCCCATCAGGTGACCAGAGGTAGGGGTAAGAGGCGACAGCGATAATATTAAATATAAATAATGCAGCGACTACTAAGCGGCCACCCAAGCCTAAGATAATTAAAATCGGTAATGCAATCTCGCAAAATGTACCAATGACGGCTGCGGTTTCAGCAGATAGCAGTGGGATATGGAATTCATACATAAATAAAGCTAATGTCGAATCCCAGGTTTGTATTTTTAAGATACCAGACTTTAAAAATACATACGCTATCCAGCAGCGAGCAACTAGTGCAATGAAAGGCTTTATCCAGTCTAAAACAAATAAAAACGGCTTAGATACGCCACAGATAAAGCGAAAGATAGGGTTTGACATTTTTTGACCATCCTTGTAAAAATATCTCAACCAAGCATAGGAGCTAATGCTAATTTTGTCAATTGATCAGGAAGTTGCAGAGCTTGTGTTTGCGATTTGTTTTGTTATACTCGCGGCTGACTTTCATCTCATGCCGAGGTGGCGGAATTGGTAGACGCGCTAGCTTCAGGTGCTAGTGGGGGTAACCCCGTGGAGGTTCAAGTCCTCTTCTCGGCACTCTATGTCATCCCGGACTCGATCCGGGATCCAGGGTACTATATGGATTCTTGGTCAAGCCAGGAATGACAATGCAGTAGGCTGCGCTTCGCTGCTCAGTTAGCTGCGTGTAAACTCCGCTACGGTACTCACAAAACAAAGTAATTCCACGCGTTCTAGCGCAATCTATGCAGTTCCTTCCTACACCTGCCACTCGATCGGCTCGCGGCCAAGCGAGCGTAAAATTTCATTGGTTTTAGAAAAGTGCTTGCAGCCTAAGAACCCGCGGTAGGCAGAGAGCGGTGAAGGGTGTACGGACTTCAGTACATGGTGACGATCGGTGTCGATCACTTGGCCTTTGCGTTGTGCAGAAGCACCCCATAACAGAAATACCAGTGGTTCGGGATAATCATTGAGTAATTTAATTACGTTGTCGGTAAAAGTTTGCCAGCCGAATTTAGCGTGTGACTGTGGCTTACCGGCCTCTACGGTTAAAGTGGCATTGAGTAATAATACACCTTGCTTGGCCCATGTTTCTAAGTTGCCATGCGAGGGAATAACAAAACCTGTATCAGTATGCAATTCTTTATATATGTTCTTCAGTGAGGGTGGAACGGCTACGCCATGCTTCACCGAAAAAGATAAGCCGTGTGCTTGATCGGGGCCGTGGTAAGGGTCTTGGCCAATGATGACCATTTTTACATTTTGGTACGGTGTTAATTCAAATGCATTAAAGATGTCGTCTTTGGCGGGATAAACGGTTTTGCCTTGTGTATAGGCTTGGTTGAGTTGTTCAAGCGTTGACTGATAGTATGGTTGCTGCTTTTCTTCATGTAATACTGAATCCCAAGTTACCATTTTTTACATCCTTTCGCTTATTTGCCTATTAAAACTAAGTCTCAAAAATCGAGCATTTTAACATACTCGTGATATACTGTCCGACAGCTCAATTTTATGAGGTACGTAATGGACGAATTTCACAGTAAATACACAGCAAAAATGCCGGATGAAAACGGATATATTGATTATACCGATCAGGAAAATCAGACCTGGTCGACATTATACAATCGCATGATGGGCATTATCGACAATTACGCGTGCGATGAGTATATACAAGGTTTGGCTAAGCTAAATATTACCGGTGAAAAAATTCCACAACTGCCTGAAATGAATCAACGACTACAAGCTGAAACTGGTTGGGGTGTTGAGCCGGTGCCGGCGTTAATACCACTTGACCGATTTTTTGAATTACTTGCCAATAAACGATTTCCAGCTGCGTCATTTATTCGTACGCCTGAGGAGTTGGATTATGTGCAAGAGCCGGATATTTTTCATGAATTATTTGGGCATTGCCCGTTATTAACCAATCAGGCATTTGCGGATTTTGCACAAAAGTATGGCGAGATCACTTTAAAAATGAATGATGCTGATCGCATGATGATGCAGCGACTGTATTGGTTTACTGTTGAGTTTGGTTTATTTAAAACAGCTAAAGGTATGCGTAATTACGGTGGTGGAATTTTATCATCCTATTCAGAAACGCAATATGCGGTTGATAGTGATGTGCCAAAGCGGGTGTCATTAGGTGATGGCATTGAGGCGTTACGTACGCCGTTTCGGATTGACATATTGCAACCGGTGTATTTTTATATTGAAAGCTTTAAGCAGTTGTATGACATTATCAATGGTGATCCGGCGGCGTTAATTGCTAGGGCTCATGAGTTAGGTGAGCATGCGCCGTTATTTGAGGTGGATGAGAGCATTACAACAATGCATATTAGGGTTTGCTAAAGCGTCATCTCGCGCATGAGTTGTCATCCCGCGCATGAGTTGTCATCCCGGACTTGATCCGGGATCCAGTAATAAACAAAAGGAATCAAAAAAAATGAGCAGTTGCGATTTAACAGCGAAGAAATGCGTGCCGTGTGAAGGTGGAGTGGATCCATCCACAGCGGAACAAGTAAAAGAATTTATGAAAGACTTGAGCGATGATTGGCAGGTTAATGCGGATTACACTGAAATACAGTGTGATTATAAATTTAAAGATTATTACCATACCATGGCATTTGTGAATGCGATTGCTTGGATGGCGCATAAGGAAAATCATCACCCGGATTTGGAGGTGGGTTACGGTCACTGTTTGGTGCGTTACTCAACGCATGCAATTAATGGTTTGTCTGAGAATGATTTTATTTGCGCTGCCAAGGTCGATGAGATTCATCAAATGTGATGGGTGCGGCCCGATTGTATAAGTGACTTATGCATTGGATAACCCCTATTACATATCTTGATAGTTTGGCCCATCGCCGCCTTCAGGGGCGGTCCACTCGATATTTTGAGTGGGGTCTTTGATGTCACAGGTTTTACAGTGCAAGCAGTTTTGAAAATTGATGTGTAATTTTTTGTTACCCTTTTCATCATTTACGACTTCATAAACACCTGCAGGGCAGTAGTAGGATTCGGGTGAGCCGTATTTGTCAATATTAACGGACACAGCAACGCTAGGGTTTTTAATCTTTAAGTGACTTTTTTGATCGTGGTTGTGGTTGGTTCCGGATAGGTATAATTGATTCAGTTTACTAAAGGTGAGTTTGCCATCTGGTTTAGGGTATTCGATTTTTTCGACTTGGTCGATGGGTTTGAGGGATAAATAGTCGGCATGATTACGGAAAGTCCATGGGGCATTCCCACGTAAAATCACTTGATCGATAGCGGAATACACCATGCCATACCATGCACCTTTATGAAATGAAGGCCTTACATTGCGTGCTTTATACAATTCCTCATCGATCCATGACTGCTGAATCATCGTCGTGTATTGCTCGACTTCGTTGCGAATTTGGGTCACCTGGTTAAGGTGGCTAAACACTGACTCAGCAGCTAGCATGCCAGATTTCATGGCGGTATGATTGCCTTTGATTTTGCTGACATTCATAAAGCCAGCTGCACACCCCGCCAATAAACCGCCAGGGAAAGTTAGCTGAGGTATCGATTGCCAGCCGCCTTCATTTAATGCACGGGCGCCATAACCAAGGCACTTGCCACCTTCGAGCACGTCTTTGAATAGTGGGTGAAGCTTCATGCGTTGTAATTCTTGAAAGGGGTCTAGGGTTGGGTTGCGGTAGTCTAGGCCAATGACTAACCCAATCGATACGCGATTTTCATCAAAGTGGTACATGAAGGAGCCGCCATAGGTCTTTGAATCTAATGGCCAGCCTACGGTATGAGTTACTGATCCCTTCTTGAACTTATCATCTGAAACCTGCCATAACTCTTTGATACCAATGCCATAGGTTTGAGGGTCGCATTCTTCGCGTAAGTTAAAGTGTTGCATTAATTGTTGACTTAAGCTGCCGCGACAGCCTTCAGCAAAAATGGTTTGGTTAGCGTGAATTTCGATACCTGCTTGAAAGCGATCAGTGGGATTGCCGTCTTTATCCAGGCCCATATCACCAGTGATCACGCCTTTTACTTCACTGTGGGTATCGTTATATAAGATTTCACTGGCTGCAAAACCTGGGAAAATGGAAACGCCGAGTGCTTCCGCATGCTGAGCTAACCATTTGGCAAAGTTATCTAAGCTAATGATGAAGTTAAAGCGATTATCTAATGCTTTAGTGGTGGGTAAACGGTAGTGCTTTGTTTCATTCAGGTAATAAAAATGATCGCTACTGACTTCGGTATGAGGTGGTGGGTTGACGTGCTGCCAATCGGGAATGAGTTCATCCAAAGCGCGTGGTTCGAGTACGGCGCCGGACAATAAGTGCGAGCCAACAGCTGCGCCTTTTTCGAGCACCGCTATGCTGAGATTATTATTGTGTTCTTTATTTAATTGGCCTAAACGAATAGCGGCAGATAATCCGGCAGGGCCTGCGCCGATAATTAACACATCAAATTCCATGCTTTCACGCGATGACATGAATAGTCCTTCTATGATTAAGTTGCCCTATTTTAACTAACATCACCGGGTATTGCGAGGTGCTTGCTGCTATTGATTTTTTGAGGCTTTCAAGTCAAACTGCACGCTATTTTTAGACTTAGAAATAAGAGTGCATGGCCGCATTAAGTGCGGGGTGACCGAGCAATGCTTGATTCTTGAGATTTCGCTTTAAAAAGCAGATGAGCTAAAGGATGTAAGAAAAATGGTTATATTGGTGCCGGTAAAAAGGGTTGTTGATTACAACGTGCGAGTTCGCGTTAATAGTGAGCAGACGGGTGTTGTGACTGACAATGTGAAGATGTCGATTAATCCATTCGATGAAATTGCTGTTGAAGAAGCGCTCAAGCTTAAAGAGAGCGGTGCCGTATCAGAAGTGGTAGCGGTAACCATTGGTTCGAGTGCTTGCCAAGATGTGCTGCGTCACGCATTGGCGATGGGCGTTGATCGAGCTATACGTGTTGATACTGACGATAAGCATGAACCTTTACATATTGCCAAAATTTTACACTCCGTCGTGGCACGTGAAACCCCACAGGTGGTTGTTATGGGCAAGCAGGCTATTGATGACGATTGCAACCAAACGGCGCAAATGTTAGCCGGATTGGCAGGTTGGGGGCAAGCGACGTTTGCTTCGCAAGTAACGCTAGATGGTGAAACGGTTGAAGTGGTACGTGAAGTTGATGGTGGTTTACAAACATTAAAGCTCAGCTTGCCGGCAGTGATTAGTACAGATTTGCGATTAAACCAACCGCGTTATGTCACCTTACCTAATATTATGAAATCGAAATCGAAACCGATAGATACGATTACATTAGCTGAATTAAATGTCGATTTAAAGCCACATGTTGAAACACTGAAGGTGGAATCACCGTCAGAACGCAAAGCAGGTATTAAGGTGGCAGATGTTGATGAATTATTGCAGAAGCTGCGCGATGAAGTAGGGGTGTTGTCATGATATTAGTGATTGCTGAACATAATAATAAAGCGTTGAAAGCCAGCACATTAAACTGTGTTAGTGCAGCGAAAGCATTAGCGGATGATATTCATGTACTGGTGGCGGGGGATCAATCAACCGCTGTTGCTGAGCAATGCGCTACGATTAACGGCGTATCGGCTGTATGGCATTGTGATAATGCAGCTTACCAGCATCCTTTGGCGGAAAATTTGGCGCCATTGATTGCCGACTTAGCGAAAAAGCATGGTTTTAGTCATCTCGTGATGGCTTCAAGTAGTTTAGGTAAAGATACGTTGCCGCGTGCTGCGGCATTGCTGGATGTAGGGCAGATTTCAGATATTATTGCGATTGAATCACCGGATACATTCAAACGCCCGATATATGCGGGTAATGCGATAGCGACAGTCAAGTCATTAGATGCGATTAAGTGTATCACGGTTCGTGTCAGTGCTTTTGATAAGGTGGTATGTGATCAGGCGGCTGTTGAGATTAACTCGGTTGAGTTTAGTGTGCTAGAGTTAAAAACTGAATGGGTTAGTGATCAGTTGTCGAATTCAGGCCGACCAGAATTAAGCGATGCCAGTATTGTCATTTCTGGGGGGCGTGGATTGAAAGACAAGCAAACGTTTGACGTATTGGCAAAGATTGCGGATAAACTAGGTGCGGCTATGGGGGCGTCGCGTGCGGCTGTAGATGCAGGCTTAGTGGCGAATGAGTTACAAGTGGGACAAACCGGCCAGGTGGTTGCGCCAGATTTATATATCGCTATTGGTATTTCAGGGGCGATTCAACATTTGGCAGGAATGAAGGACAGTAAAGTAATTGTGGCGATTAACAGCGATGCTGATGCGCCAATTTTCCAGGTGGCTGACTATGGTTTGGTAGCCGATTTATTTACCGTGTTGCCGGAGTTGCAACAACGTTTAGGAGTTTAATTATGTTAGTAGGTGTTCCAAAAGAAGTTAAAGTGCATGAGTACCGTGTAGGCTTAACGCCTAACAGTGTGCGTGAGTTGGTTGAGCATGGCCATCAGGTAGTGGTTGAAACTAAAGCGGGTGAGGCTTTAGGCTTTACCGATGAAAGCTATATTGAATTCGGCGCTGAGGTGCTGGGCAGTGCTGCTGATGTTTATGCTAAAGCTGAAATGATTGTTAAGGTTAAAGAGCCTCAGCCTGAAGAGTTTCCGTTAATTCGCGAAAATCAAATTCTGTTTACTTACCTTCATTTGGCTCCAGACCCAGCACAGACTAAAGCGTTATTAGAGTCAGGCTGTGTGGCAATTGCTTATGAAACCGTTACGTCACATCAAGGTGGCTTGCCGTTGTTGTCGCCGATGAGTCAAGTGGCAGGTCGATTAGCGGTACAAGCCGGGGCGCGATGTTTAGAAAAGCCACAAGGTGGCCGTGGCGTATTGTTAGGTGGTGTGCCAGGTGTTGCTCCTGCCAATGTTGTTGTGATTGGTGGTGGTGTAGTAGGTACAAACTCAGTGCGCATGGCGATGGGTTTAGAGGCTAATGTCACTGTATTGGATAAATCTTTAACACGCTTACAACAACTGGATTTTCAGTTTGGCTGTCGTCTGAATACGATTTATGCTACTAAAGCAGCTGTTGAACAATATGTATTGGATGCTGATTTGGTGATTGGTGCGGTGTTGACTGCTGGTGCTTCTGCGCCGCAATTGGTGTCGCGTCAGATGTTGGATGAAATGCGCCCAGGTTCTGTGATGGTCGATGTATCGATTGATCAAGGTGGTTGTTTTGAAACTTCACGTCCAACAACGCATGAGTCGCCAACGTATGTTGAGGGCGGTGTTGTGCATTATTGCGTTACCAATATGCCAGGCGCTGTGCCATACACAGCTACTAAGGGTTTAAATAATGCCACATTGCCTTTTGTATTGGATATTGCTGATAAAGGTTATCGTCGCGCATTGATTGAAGATCCGCATTTGATGAATGGTTTGAATATTCATGTCGGTCATGTGACGCATGCTGCGGTTGCTGGTGATCTTGGTTTGGATTTTGTTGACGCGATTGATATATTGCGCACGTAATTCTTATTTGTCATCCCGGCCGAGCTTGTCATCCCGGCCAGAGCTTGTCATCCCGGCCAGAGCTTGTCATCCCGGCCTCCGAGCCGGGATCCATATATTATCCTGTATCCCGGATAATCGGCTGCGTCGATTTCCGGGATACAGATTACTATTGTCAGCAATGACACATCGACAGTTATCTGCTATTTTATGGGGTATATATTTAAGGAGTCCTCATGACAGATCAACCAGTTACGATTGAAAATCAGCAGCGCTTTTCACAATCTATCCTTTGGGAGCTACAGCGTGACTACTTCGATAAAGAAGGTATTAACGCTTGGGTAAAACAGGTCCCTTTCTATGTTACTAGTAACCCATTTATTGCGAATTGCTACGCCAATATAGCGGTGAGCTTTGTTAAAGATTGGTTGCGTTTGCATCCTGAGTCTGTTGAGCATCCATTTTATTTTATGGAGTTGGGCACGGGTTCTGGCATGTTTAGTTTTTATGTAATGAAGACCATACATGAACTGTGTCAGCAATTAAATTTGCATGAGGTGAAGATTGTTTATGTCATGACTGACTTTACCCAAAACAATTTAGTCTATTGGCAGGATCATCCGGCGTTGCAGTACTATCTTGATAATGGTTTGTTGGATTTCGCGATATTCAATTTAGAGAATGATGATGAGATTAAGTTAACGCAATCGGATAAAATATTATCGAAAAAAGAATTAGCTAATCCGTTAATGATTTGTGGTAATTATATTTTTGATACGGTATCGCATGATGCTTTCTCAGTAGAGAATGGTGATATTAAAGAGTCGTTGGTAACATTAAAAACCAATCACGCCAATATGCAAGATGGAAAGCCATTGGAATGGGATGAGGTGGATATTACCCACCACACTAAGGCTTGTGATTTGGCTAATTATTACGATGATTCGATTTTTAATCAGGTGCTGCAAAGTTATCAAGGGCGCTTAAAGAATACGAACTTTCTGATTCCTATTGCTGGTTTACGCACGATTCGTAAATTAGCACGTGATTGTGATGGCAAGATGTTATTGATCTCGTCAGATAAGGCGTATTCGCATATTGATGAACTAGAGGGTTTGAATCATCCGAGTCTGGCATTTCATGGCAGCTTTTCGATGATGGTAAATTACGATGCTATAGCGCAATATTTTAAATTTCAAGACGGTGATGTGATTATGCAGTCTCACCGTAAGGGGCTTAAAACAAATGTGTTTACGTTAGGGGCGCACTTTAGCGAGCTACCTGAAACTAAGCGTGCGATTGAGCGGCATGTACAAGGGGTAGGGCCATCTGATTACTTTGTTTATCACCGCCATATCAGTGATTCATATACTAATTTGCAAGCGGATATTTTAGCTTCGCATATGAATTTTGCTTGTTGGGATCCCTACATGTTTCATCGATTATCGCCGCGTATTAATGAAGTATTGGGTCAGGCAGATGCAGCAACACGTCAGTATTTAACTGATGGTATGGCTAAAATTGAAGCCAATTATTACTATATGCCAGCGTCGCACGATACGATGTTTGATATCGGCATTTTCTTTCATACCACTAAAGACTATCGCACTGCTTTAAATTTTTATGAAAAGTCTGAACAGTTATTTGGTGAACAGTTTAATCTCTTCTTCAATAAGGCGTTGTGTAAATATTATCTCGGTGAGAGTGCGCAAGCGTTAGCTTTATTTAAGCAGGCGTTGATCTTGGATCCAAATTCTGAGCAAGTGAAAGAGTGGATTACTTTTGTAGAGACTGAAGACACTAAGCGCATGTAAGTGCCTTGTCATCAATTATGTCATTGCGAAGCCTTCGATAGAAGGCTGAAGCAATCTTCATCATTAACCTGCTTGATTTATGAGATTACTTCGCCACTGCATGGCTCGCAATGACATAGTTGATGACGGCGTTGGTGTTTCATTCTGGCGAAATCTCTGCTGAACTTTATTATCTCGGGAGTGAGCTTGTCGTTCGGGATGACATGACTTGACGTCATGAGGTGAGATCTATATCGTAAGCTCAGCAAAAAGGAGCTTATATGACGGATCAGGAAATCACCATTGCGGAAAACCAACGTTTTTCAGAGTGCATATTTTGGCGTATGCAGCGTGAATATTTTGATAAGCAGGGTATTAATGCATGGAATAAACAAGTACCATTTCACGCCACATGCAATCCATTTATTGCCAATAGTTACACTTCTATCGCGCTCAGCTTTATTAAAGACTGGTTGAAATTACATCCGTCATCTATCGATCATCCTTTTTACATTATGGAGTTGGGTACTGGCTCGGGATTGTTTAGTTTTTACATGCTTAAAGCCATGCATGAATTGCGTGAGCAATTGCAAATGGACGATGTAAAAATTGTTTATGTGATGACGGATTTCACATCAAGTAATTTGAGTTATTGGCAACAACATCCTCGTTTTCAGTATTATCTGGATAGCGATTTATTAGATTTTGCTTTTTTTAATATGGAAACAAAAGAAGATATTCATTTGCTGCGGTCTAATAAGTTTTTATCAAAAGATGTTTTAGTTAATCCATTGTTGCTCTGTGCTAACTATATATTCGATTCAATCAGCTCTGATGCTTTTACGGTTAAGGATGGTAAGGTAAGTGAGTCGTTGCTCACATTGAAAACTAATTCTAACAATATTGTTGGTGGTGAAGTAGAAAGTTGGGATGAAATTGATATAGGCTATTGTAATAAATCAATTGATTTGTCATCTTACTATGACGATGATATTTTTAATCAAGTATTGCACAGCTACCAAGGTCGTTTAAAGAACTCTCATTTTTTATTACCAATAGCCAGCATGCGTGCGATTAGAAAATTGGTGGGAGATTGTGATGGCAATATTTTATTGATTTCATCTGATAAGTCTTATACGCATATTGATCAGATAGAGGGGTTGAATTATCCGCGTATGGCATTTCATGGCAGCTTTTCATTGATGGTGAATTATGATGCAATAGCTCAATATTTTAAGTTGCTCGGTGGTGATGCGAAATTGCAGCCGCATAGCAAAGCAATAAGCACAAATGTATTTTTATTGGGTGAGCAGTTTGATAACTTACCTCACACCAAGCTTGCTATTGAGCAGCGGGTGGTGGAGTTCTCCCCATCGGATTTCTTGGTATTGGTAAAGAGTAAGAAGAAGCAAGTAGATGAGTTGAGGCTAGAGGAGTTGATTTCGTTGTTGAAATTATCGCATTGGGATCCATGGATTTTTCATCAATATTCTGTGCGAATAAATGTGCTAATTAATAAGGCTTCTTTAGCTACTAGGCGATATTTGACGGGTAATATGGCTAAAATTGAAGCTAATTATTATTATATGCCTTCATCAATAAATACCTTGCTCGAGATCGGTCGCTTTTTTCAGCAGATTAAACAGTATTCGATTGCGTTGAGTTATTATGCTAAGTCAGAAGCGTTGTTTGGACAGCAGTTTGATTTGATTTCCAGTAAGGCGTTTTGTACTTATCATTTGGGTGGTTGTGATGATGCGCGTCAGCTGTTTAATGAGGCGGCTGCGTTGGTGCCAAAGATGAGTGAAATGAGTGTGTAGTTAGTGCAGCGGATTGTCATCCCGGGTTTGAGTCTGTCATCCCGGGTTTGAGTCTGTCATCCCGGACCCCGATCCGGGATCCACATAATACAATATAGCTAGTAAAATACAGCAATTAATCTTATCTTGTTTATAAGTCGATAATTATTTATGCTATGCGGCTGTGATGAAGGGTGACTTTCATATGGAGTAATAAGGAGATTTGGTAATGAAATTTAAATTATTTGGTTCAGAAAAAGCAGCGAAAAACTCGGCGGTAGCGGCTGGTACAATAGCTGGCTTTACGTTGGCAGCAACTAAAGCAAAGGGTAATGTGCGATTAGGTTTTGCGGGTGTGACTGCTCTACTTGCTGCTGTATCGGCATATCTTGTTAATCGTCCAGCTCAATCATCGACTAGTGCGGTTGTTGAGGAGGCTCCGGCTGCTATTGATGCGGCAGCAGGGGGTAGTTCTCCAGTATCGGGTGAAGAGCCTAGGCCTTCTTCTCCGGCTACGTCTGCTAGTCCACTGGCAACTATGTCTATAGGTAGTTAGCAGGCTGATGAGGCTATGAAGCATGCCGGTGGTGTGCTTCTTTACTTTGTTGTTCTATTGGTTTTGTCGAGAGAAGTAAAAAATGCTCATGACAATTTTCCGAGGAAATCGAAGCTGATAAACGGTGTTACTCTGTTGGGCTTATCGAGTGATGTAAAAAAATCGTTGTGTTAGTGTTTGTGTTTGTGGACGATGTTGTTAAGAAAGTTCTTGGTGTTCTTCCGAGGAAATTGAGGGCATTTGAGTTAATTGTAGCTTGGTTTAGATCGGGGGTAGTGAAAGAAAAAAGACAAACCACGTTGCAGGGGAGAAATGAGAACGTTGGGGCGAAGAGCAACGTGGTTTGAAGCTAGAAATCTTTAATTCGTTTTGTTGATCTCATTTGTTTACAAGAATACCAGACGACCATTAAAGTAATATTAAGTAAGATGACTAAATGGTACATTTAAAACTGTCAATATATCAATAACATCCCGTGTGGGATTTGAGCATTCTGTAATTAGTAATATAGAATCAATTATATACATTAGTTTTATGTTGTGTTGATGGGTTATTTTTATTGGTGATAGGATTTTTTGGGGTGAAGAAGTTGCCAAGCCATCTGCTGAGGGCTTGGCAAAAAACGTGTTGTCTAATGGGTTATCTCTTAAACCATATTAATTGGATTGACAGCTTTATCGAACTCATCAGCAGTCAAGAATCCTAATTCCAAGCAAGCTTCTTTCAGTGTTGATTTGTTCTTATGTGCTAACTTGGCAATCTTCGATGCTTTGTCGTAGCCGATAACTGGGTTTAATGCTGTTACTAACATTAATGAGTTATGCAGGTAGTAGTCGATTTTTTCTTTATTGATGGTAATGCCGGTAGCGCAATGTTCAACGAACGAGTTGGCGCTATCGCTTAATAAATAAATCGACTGTACTAGGTTATAAATCATTACTGGGTTGTATACGTTTAATTCGAAGTTGCCTTGTGTGCCGGCAAAGCCGATGGCGGCGTCGTTACCGAGTACTTGCACGCAGACCATGGTCATCGCTTCGGATTGAGTTGGGTTTACTTTACCTGGCATGATGGATGAGCCGGGTTCATTAGCGGGTAGGTTGATTTCACCTAAGCCGCAACGTGGGCCTGAGGCTAACCAGCGCACATCATTGGCAATTTTCATCATTGAGCAGGCGAGTGTTTTTAGTACGCCGCTGGCTAATACGATTTCATCGTGAGCTGCCATGCCAGCAAATTTATTTTTAGCTGATGTAAATGGCAAGCCGGTTAGTTTACTAATATTTTTGCAGGTAGTGACGGCAAATTTAGGGTGAGTATTTAATCCGGTTCCCACGGCTGTGCCACCAATGACTAAGCGGTATAGATTTGGCAATACTTGATGGATGGCTTCGAGGTCATGGTCGAGTTGTGCCACATAACCTGAGAATTCTTGGCCTAAAGTAATTGGCACGGCGTCTTGTAGGTGTGTACGGCCAATTTTAATCACATCATTAAACTCTTCACTTTTAGCGTGTAAAGCATTGCGCAAATTTTCTACGGCCGGCACTAATTGGTGTACTAACATATTCGCCGCGGCGATATGCATAGCAGTGGGGAAGGTATCGTTCGATGATTGTGACATATTGACATCATCATTTGGATGCACAGGTGTTTTGCTGCCCATGACGCCGCCAGAAATTTCTATCGCGCGGTTTGAGATGACTTCATTGGTATTCATGTTGCTTTGTGTGCCTGAGCCGGTTTGCCAGATATGCACAGGGAAGTGAGCATTTAATTTGCCATCGATCACTTCATCGGCAGCTTGTACGATTAATTTATATTTTTCTTCATCGAGTTTGCCAAGTTCGTGATTAGATTCAGCTGCGGCTTTCTTTAAGATGCCCATAGCTTTAATCACTTCGGGTGGCATGGTTTCACGGCCGATATCAAAATTAATCGTTGAGCGACGTGTTTGTGCGCCACCGTACCAGCTGTTTGGTACTTCGATTTCACCCATACTGTCGCTTTCAATGCGCATATTTTTATCAGTCATTGTGGTTTCCTTATATATAACGGAGTTTACAGATAGCGAAAGTATACTTTATTCAGAGCACATAATCACTTGGCAGCGAGCGCTTAGTGGTTTATTGCAGCACATGCGTTGGTCGTTGTGACACTCTTCTTGATAGCTCTCGGCCATAAAGTGGCAGTAGCGGCCACTCTTGGAAAATTTGAGTGAGCCGAGCACTTTTTTGTTTAATTTGTAGTCGCAATGAATAAAGCCGTTGTCATCCATGTCGATGGTCATCTGTGTGGTGGCCAGGTCGCGTTGTCGAACGGTGTAGCGTGACAGTTTAACGCCAGCTCCACGCCAGTAGAGGCGGTAGTCTTCGGTCCACCAGCGGTAGTACTGCTTGCCACTGGCTTCGCTGTCATGCACTTCAAACAGCGTGGGGCAGGTGACGATATCACTGCGGGCGATAACTGAAAATGGAAGTATTAAAATGACAAAGGTTAAGCTTGCTAGTTCCGTTAGACGCTTCATTAAATATTGCACAATTTTTGTTGACGAAAATTTAATTCTGACATAGTATGTACAGTGACGCAACTGAAAGGATGGAGTGGTCGTAAAGCACTTATTGCTCGTCGTCAGTTTTTTTAGTTTGTTGCGTTCCTTTCATCAAGTGCTAGTTCGAAGTTCTGATCGTAAAATTATATTAATCGCTTTTTGCTAGGGATGAGCGCTTTTAAGCAGAAACATTTATTGGATGAAAATAGATAAGCGATAAAAACGTGGGAGTTCAATGCTAGCAAATGGAATTACTTATTAATAGATCATAAATTAATAACGTCGTATAAGGCGACTGTCAGGGAGGCTCGGCTATTGGTAGGAGACTTATAGCTGATCATAAGACACTTCACTTCCGCATGCTTATCACCGTGTATGTACTGCTTGCTGTGCGCCAAAAAGCCTAACTAAAGTTGAGTGTGAGTTTGCTCAACTGGTGGGAGCAGGGCTATGTCAAGAGATGAATTTGTGAGTGGAGCGTTAAATGGGGCTGGCAGTAGTGTAGCGGGATTAGCTGTTCAGGGAGTCGTAGCAGGTTTAACTGATGAGGGTGAAAGTAAAGCTGAAGAGGCAGCAGCATATAGTGCCGATGTATTAACCGTGGTGAACATGACTGATTATAATCATAATATAATCAGACGATTAGGTGATTTATCAGCCAGTTTTAGTGAAGGTGCACGTGATCGCTTGCAACCGTACTTACAGCCAGTGCATATCAAGAAAACCTTTCTTGGGTTAAATACGGAAAGATGGACTTTTCGTGGACCAAGCTTAAAGAATCAAGCAACTATTGCTAGAGCGGAGAGGTATTATCATACGTATGATGATGAGCGCTTTCGTATTATATTTGTAACTATCGCTGATTATGCCATCAATACATTTCAACATGAAAGAACCCGATTGAAAAACAAACTCAAGTTCAGGCGTAAAGATGAAGAGGTGAATAATCGAAAGGTTTTTTTCGTGTCGCAATTAATGAATATGTTATATGTTATTTTCGATGAGTATAAGACGACCAACAATAAAGATGAGGCCATTTTGAACTTAAAAAATGTGCTTGAATTTTCTCAGGGTATAATTGATGAAGCGGAGAGTGGCGAAAAAATTTGGAGAACAGGTGGTGAACCGGTAAGTTTTTCAGGGGTATTGCAGCAAATATCTGATTTACTGCATACGTCGATTAAAAAGTTTCAGCAACCAGAGCGCCCGTCTCCGGTCAAGGCAACGGAGAGTCTCATTCAAATTCTCGACCGCTTTTCAAATGCAAGTTTAGTTATTTTCATGTCACATGTTTTGTCTAAGCCACTGCCAATGAATGCTATTTATTTGTTGAAAAAAATACATCATATATCAGAGTTAGCAAAATCCGGTGACCCGTTATATGCAATACGGGTATCTACCGATCAATATCAAGCAATACGTGCGCGATGCTACTCTATTGCTAGGCGAGTGGAGAGTAAAAGAAGTTTATCAGACCAACTCTATATGGAATTGTTTTCAGAGGTTGATGATGAGACGAATAATTTTAATGAGCAACAAATGCTTTATATGATGTTATTTGAACGGGATCCTGAAAAGTTCGATACGCCAGCACGTAATCGTCGTGAATTAGAGCCACTGCTTCATGCGTTTCGGTCTGAAGATCGAGATGAGCAAGCTATGTTATATCGATTATTGTATTTTGTTGGTTCAGACTTTAGGGACCTTAGTTATGCCGTTTTTGATTCGAATAACTTGCCAACTGAGTTTAGAAAGCAAGCGTTATTGGATCTTGGTTTGGCGCCAACGAAAAGTATCAGCCATATTATGCGATCGCACGGTGATAAGCCTGTCGAAGAAAAAAATGAAACGAAATTCTCGCCTAGTGTCCCTTTGAGCTCTACCGAAGCGATAAGATCAGGAGCAAAACGTGTATTGAGAGACCTTGATGGTTATGTTTCAGACCCCGTAAACCATGTGAATGAACGGGGGAAATTATTTGATAGTTGGATAGATTTAAGTAAAACTCATCATGTAGGAATAGCAAAATTATTATCTCATAAAAAAGAGATTCAGGGCGTCCTTAAGGGTTATAGCGCTGGATTATTCAAGATGGTTGTGCAGGTAAAGGAGATAGAAAAGGTTGTTGCCACATTGCGTGTTGCTGTTAGTTTATTTAAAAATTTAGGTCAAGCGGATATTAATAGCTTGAGTGCGGTGGTTCATTCTGTTTTGCAGGTCGCGGAGAGGGCGATTGCTGGGGTTAGAGCAACTCTTGAGTTATTGAATAGGAATGGAGAGCACTCGTACGTGAATACTATTATTCAAAGCACGATAAAAAATGGTGTGCGAACAAAAGCAACAGAGGCTTGGCATGATAATTTGGTGAGAACACAGTTTTACCGTATGTCGGCTAAGCTCGCAACGATAGCCAGTAACATTAATCATTTGAAGCGCGCATTAACTCAAGCGCCAGATGAGCATATTGCTGTAAGAATAAATCTTTTTTTGAAAGGTGTTGCTGATCTATTCGATAGCCCTACTGTATTGTCACCCCATTTGCTATCTATGATTCAAGGTCATGCAATGCGCGAAATATCTGGCTCGGAACCGGTGGTCACTATTCCAGCTAAATTATTGGATGAAATTAAAGACTACTTGGAACAAGTGCAAGATGAGACTGAACTCGAACCAGAGAAGGAACCGGATATAAAGCGCTATGAAGAAAAAAATGATGTGATTGAGTCTGATAAATCTGTTATGCCAACTGGTGAAATACCTAAAAATACGACACGTGAATTAATTAATAACATGAGTCTGTTTTTTGATTATGCAGTGCGCAGTTATCATGATTTTAAACAATCAGACACAGGTTATAAGCGCGCACAAGAGCAGGTGAGAAATTGGTTGGGTGAATTAAGCTTTTCAATAAAAGAAGAGGATACCATAGATGATGTCTTGCAGCGTTGTTTTAAGTTGCTGGATCAGCGTATTCAGCAGCGTCGTAAAAAAAGTCGCTTGCCTGGTGTCAAATTCAACTTATCTTCGTTTGAAATACATATGTTGTTATTGATGTCACCGTATATTAAACAGCCGGATTATATGTTGCAGATAGATCAATCAATAACGTTGCCACAAAGTCAACGTGAGTTACAAGCATTGATTAATCGCGTGGGTGCGAAGGGTGATATTAATGCCTCACAGCAAAAGTTGATTCAACAGCGTTTGTTATTAAGTTTAGCTGCTTTGTCATCCCGGGCTGAGAGTGTGTCATCCCGGCCCCCGAGCCGGGATCCAGGTCATACCCAGCAGCATGCAGCATTTGACTATGATGCTTTCGTTTCCCAGCCTTGGGATAGCATGACAATGGTTGCAGCGGGGCGTACGCCGCTGTCAGCACCTGTGGCGGCAACGCACTCAGCTCGGTTATTTAAAGTACCAAGTAATAAAGTGATGCCAGTTATACCGGGGCGATTAGAAGAGAAGGTAACTGCTGTTAGGGTTAGGTAGTGGAATGGTCTGTATTAAGGGGAGTGTTTTCTCCCCTTAAAAAACTGCTTTTACTGATTATTTTGCATAGAGTTGTATGCCGTTTGCAGTAATGAATCTGGATTGCTATAGGGGATGTCATAATTCAATGCCCAGGTAGAAATGCCATGGTAGTGATTTTTGATAAGATAACCTACAGTCTGTTTGATGTAGAGTGGGTCGGGGTAGCTAACAAACTTATAAGTTTTTCGTGCAACGCGTTTATCTTTATACCTAACAGTGACCCAGTAGGAGTGCAAGCCTGCAATATTAGCAGGTTTGCTAAATGTATATGGGTGGATGCTGGATTTTATTTTAGCGTGCTGATAGGTGCCGTATTGTGCGTACGAGTCGTAGTATGGAATATTAACCAGCGGCACGTGATTGTGTTTAACTTTAATAACGGGTTGACGTAAACCATAGTGGTGTTTTTTATCGCCATGATAGATGATGTTCATTGTGCCATACATAGGTAATGCTATCACAGTTTTATCTTTGCTTAGCCCGTGTTGGCGGTAGTATTGTAATGTGTTTATAATTGAAATGGTGTTGTAGCTTGGGCGTGGGCCACCGTAAGGTGCAGTGACTTTTCCTAAGGTGGCGTCTAGCTCGGCATAAGGAACGACCCCACCATAAAAGGTATAAGCCATTACATTAGCCCAGCTAATATATCTAGCCCACGTGCTAGGGTCGGCGTATCGTTTAGCGAATTTAACTCCAATAGGTAGATCTAAGGTTATATAGTCATTTTCTAAGCCCGCTTTATTCATCGCTTGGCGTAAGTCTTTAATCAGTGTCGGGAATTGCTTTACATCTGTCAGATCGTTATCAAAAAAGTTTTCCCAGTCGATATTGATTCCGCTTAGCCCGTATTGTTTATTAGACAGCATTTTAATTACCGAGTTAACGAATAATTGTCTTTTTTTTGTGTCGAGAAATATTTGGTCTGCAGCGTCGTTTTCCCAATGGCCAATTGAGGCGATGATTTTAGTTTGCAGGTTGTTTTTCTTGAGCCAGTTATGAATCGTTTTTAAGTTATCACTATTGGCGCGCGAAACGGGCAAGGTGCTGTCATCGCTAATCAATAAGACTGAATAGTTTAATACGTTCAGATGAGCCATGGCGGGCTTATATTGGTCTAAGGTTTTTTCGTCAACCGGTTGCTGAGCAAGGTAATAAAAACTACTTAATATTGGTTTTTGTGCTGTGCCGGCAGGTTTGGCAAGGGTGGATTGATTGATTGTTAATAAAAAAAACAATGTAAATATAATGCTTTTAAATATTCTGTGCATGCTTTTCTCTTTTTATATTAAGCGGTTTAAGTTGGCGATAAAAACTTGTCGCGCCCAGCGTTTGATCTGGCTGCCAGGGGCGTCACATTGCGGGATGGATAATAAAGTTTGTATGCCATGTTCGTATAGTACTAAGGTATGATAATAACTGCGTGGTTGCGGCTGTAGTGGTGACCCCAATGTTTGTAACATGCTAAAGTAAATTTGAGTTGATTGCTGTTTGGTTAAGGAGGGGGTGTTTTTTTTATCCTCATCCTGAAAAGAAATTACAATGCCATTTGTAAACTCTTGCTTAAATTGCTCAATCAGATAACCAGTTGCGTGCTGTGGTGGCTCATTTGCTATGCGGTAGAGGTAGCTGGCTAATGGTTCTTCTAAGCGACGATGTTTGCAAGCTATGCCTGCGAGTTCATAGCTAAGCCAGTTTTTTGTAATGAGTGGTTTTTTCGTATCTTGATAAAAAAGAATAATGCCTTTACTGACTAGGCAGGCCTTGCCTTTACCCAGTAGTTCGGTGTTAATTTTTCGCATCACTAATTGACTAACATGAGCCGCGTAGTTTTGTCCAAGCTCAACGATTTCTGCGCAGGGCTCATTGCGATGTTGTTTCCAGTCAATAATCCATTGGTATAAGTTAGGTAGTGGGTCTTCGTCAAGTGTCTTTATGCTGAGGGAGTGTGGCTTAAATAAATAAACAATGCCGATGAGGGTGACTAGTGTAAGGCTGGCAATAGCACCGTCGATGGAAAAACTCAGGTAACGTGCAATCACCGCCATTACCAGTACAGCTCCCGAGCAAAATAAAACATCATTATAATGATTGGCAGTAAAGCGTAGCATTTGCTGATAGCCCGTATATGAACGAACTAAAAAAAATGGCAATAATAAAAAGCAAATAGTATAAAAGTGTTGAAAATAGGCGACAGTAACAAGTACTGTAATTATCCATAAAACCAGCCCGATCCAGATGGAAGTTTTTAGTACGTGAGTGTTTAACTTAGATAATACATGCTGGAAGCTGTCACGGTTAAACCGCTTTAAGTCAAAATAAAATAAACGTGGCCATTCAAAGCTGGCGCTGATCAGTGGTGCAATTAAATAGAAGATGATAAAGGGTTCATAAAAGTTGTGGTGATTACCGCCGCCTAGTAGCATCACTAAGATTA
Organism: Coxiellaceae bacterium; assembly: GCA_029212885.1. Taxonomy (GTDB): domain Bacteria; phylum Pseudomonadota; class Gammaproteobacteria; order Coxiellales; family Coxiellaceae; genus JARGNX01. The sequence goes on along the minus strand of JARGPC010000003.1, from coordinate 22,156 downwards.
ATACGCCTTCTGTGCGCATAAATAAGCTGCTTAAGCTAGCAATCCATATTTCATGGTTTGAAAATTGCTTTAGCAATTGAATCAGTGGTTTTATTTGAATGCGATAAAAATCCTCGATACCTAGAACGTGGTAGGTTTTTAGGGTATAGGTCGCTGTTAATGCTAATGCGACTAGTGAGGAGATCAACATTGATAATGGCAAGCTGTATTGATGGATCCACGGCCACCCGAGTGCAAGAATAATTAAACCAATGATGTTAGCAATGCTGATTGACCAAAAGGGTCGATAGACTCGGCGTAAGCCGTAAGCGCCAGCGTGTAATGTTTGTGTGATAAATTGCGCCGCAATGCTAATGCCAACTATGGCTACATACAATAAAAATAAATATTCATTGTTGTTTGCGATTTGCTTTATGTGAGCAAGAATGTAGCTGATAAATAAGGCCATGGTGATAACTGAGAGCAGTGTAGCGAGGGTTAACCAGCTGGAAATGATGCCGTTAATCGCTTGACGGTTACCGGCGCGTTGATTGCTACGTACGTCAGAGCGTAGAAGCTCTAGTGTGCCCCACCAGCTACCATTAATTACCATGCTAATGCTGCGTAAGATCAGTATTGAAATGATGTGACTAAACGAAAATATAATGGTTAATAAGTAGAATTCGATTAAATGTACTGATGTGACGATTAACGTACTAAAGGTAAAAAATCGCAAGCGAAATAACATATAGGCATTCAGCTTATTACCGAGTAAGGCTTGTTGAATGGTGACAAGGCGACCTTGGACGCCGCGTTGTCGATTGAGCCATTGGTTAAGTGTTAGCATGGGCGCTCCAATTGACCTGATTGCGTAATTGACACAGCGATTGCAAGCCCCAGTCATCGCGAATAGTTTTGTAACTGATTTGTCGAAAGGCGCGCACGCCGCGGCAGCCAGTTAATTGTTGCGAAAGATATAGCGCGAGATGATAGTCCATATCTTTTAATTGCTGGCGATCGGTGCAGCAGTCTAGTAGTTGCTTCATGCGTGGCTCATCTAAGAAACTGGTGTGTTGAAAGTTATGATTAAGCATTTTGCACAGTGTTTTGCCGTGTTGTTCGTCATGTTGGCGGCCGACTAAATAAATAGTATTACGAATGCGTTGTTTGAGTTCGCCTAATAAACGATGACTAATATGTTTGGCAATACCAATGGTGCCGACCTTATTAATGCGAAAGCCTAAAAAATTCATAAAGTGTGACGCTTCGAATTGATTGTCGGTTTGATCTTTGCGGCCATTGTTGGTAAGAAAGCTGTATTGGTCTTTGTTACTGTTGCGATGCAATTTCAGTTGAGCTAATTGTTTATTGAGTAAATCCTCAGCTTCAAGTAGTGTTTGATGGTCGGGGTGGGCAAACAATAAATCGTCACCAAAGCGTGCATAAAAACCATCGGGGATTGAGCTTAATAAATTATCGACTGGCTGTAGATATAGATTAGCCGCGATGGTAGTGAGTGGCGCGCCTTGTGGTAAGCCTTTGCATAGTTGATGCAGGTTATTATCACCGGTTCTAATCACCGGCCTAATGCCGAGCGTTATTAATTGCCATAAATAATCGGGTAATGTGTTGTTGGGGTCGATAAGCTGGATGAGCTGTTTATATTGCGCCCACAACACGGAGTCGGATGTGGTGGGAATATTGTCGGTATAAGCGACAATGTCGCTGCGCAGCGCATGTAAGCTTTTATGTTGTTTAAAATAAGCGGCGGCTTTGCGTGCGGCTTGATAGTTCGAGCGCCCAGGAATATAGCTATACACAGAGGGTGAGATAATTTGTTGTACATAGGGCGTTATACTTGATGATAACGCCGATTGTACAATGCGATCGGTAGGGCGGAACGAGTAAACAATGCGCTCTTTGGTTTTTGTTTTAATCGTACGAGGTGTTGCGGGCTCGTAGTGGTAGCTTTGTTGCTTAATGCTATTGGCTAGAATTCCACCGACTTTTTTATCGTGCATACAAAACTGATAAAAGCTAACGTCATCTTGTTGGGTTTCATATAAGCGGTTACGCATCAGTAATTTTTGTTGCAAACGATGGATCTGATGAAGATAGGTTTCAGGCTGTTGCAGCAGTGCTGCTAATCTGTGCAATTTATTGGACAATGCATTTCCTTATTGCTTAATCCAAATGGGTTGAACACAACAACTGGGTATTTGTGACACGTTTTGGTGGGAACAGCTAAGCGCAAGGCCTCAAACAATTCCCGTATGCGTTACTCACCGTGGTGAGCAAGAGCCAATTGTTGTGAACAACTAAATTAATTGTATCACATGCGTTACTTCATGCGAGGGTTTGCATCAATTCGTCTTTTTTTAATTTGGTAAAACGGTTTTAATCAATTTGTAGCCTGCGTATAATGATCACGAACGTTCTACACGCCCCGGTGGCACAACTGGATAGCGCAATCCCCTCCTAAGGGATAGGTTGCAGGTTCGAGTCCTGCCCGGGGCATGATATAAGGGATTTGCATGGAACATCATACCATCGTCACATTATCGATCATTTTGGCCTATGCCGTAGGTGTAATGATCATTGGTTTTGTTGCGTATTACTTAACGCACAGCCTGTCTGATTACGTGCTGGGTGGTCGGCGGCTTGCCGCGCCCGTGGTTGCTTTAGGTGCTTGCGCATCGGATATGAGCAGCTGGTTAACCATTGCATTGCCGGGTTTGGCTTATGTGACTGGCGTAAAAGCGCTGTGGTTGCCATTAGGTTTGTGGTTGGGCTCTTACTATAACTGGCGCTTTATTGCCATGCGTTTACGGATCTATACCGAAATCCTGAATGATGCTTTGACCATTCCGGATTATTTAGTGCGACGTTTTGTGGATGGTAAGGGCGTGTTACGCAGCCTGACTGCAATTATCATTGTAGTATTTTTCACCTTCTATGCGTCATCAGGTTTTGTGGCGGCGTCTATATTGCTGCAGTCTGTTTTTCATAATACCTATTCTACGGGCTTGTATATCATTACCGCTGTATTTATTGTTTACACTTGCTTTGGTGGTTTCTTGGGCATTAGTTACGTCGACTTTATTCAGGGTGTATTGGTATTTTTGTTTTTGCTAGCATTGCCTTGTTTTGCGATGTATTCGTTGGGTGGTTGGCACGGTTCGGTGCATGCGATTGAGGAGCATCGGCCGTTAGCTTTGCAGTTATTTCACGATTGGAAGTTCATCCCCGTGATCTCGTTATTGGCCTGGGGCTTGGGTTATATGGGGCAGCCGCATATATTGGTGCGTTTTATGGCGATTAAGCGCGCTAGTAAAATAGTTGTTGCGCGCTGGATTGCTTTGAGTTGGATGTTAGTGGCGATGGCGGGTAGTGTGCTGGCTGGCATATTGGGTAATGGCTTTAGTCATCAGTCACATTTTAATGCGCAATTGATCTTGGTGGCCTTAACTAAGATTTTGTCGAGCAGTGAAGGCATCGTTGGTCTTGTGGTTGCGATTATGTTATCGGTGGGCATGAGTGCGATTGCGGCACAATTACTGGTGGCATCCAGTGCGATCATTGAGGATTTATACCGCGTGTATTGGCGTCGTAAGGCACAAAAGACTGAATTACTATGGACCAGTCGTTTAGCAGTAGCGATTATTGCCCTGGTTGCGATGTATTTGGCGCGTGACCCCGATTCATCGGTATTGGCGTTAGTGGCTTATGCCTGGTCGGGTTTAGGTGCGTCATTTGGGCCAATTGTGTTGTTTAGTTTACGCTGGAGGCGCACGACGCGTGCGGGTGCGATTGCTGGATTATTTGTTGGCGCTATTACAGTGATTGCTTGGTCGGTCTTGAAGCATGCTTATGGCGGTATTTTCGATTTATATGAATTGATCCCAGGCTTTATATTGTCTTCACTGGCCATATGGCTTGTGAGCTTGTGGACACAGCCGCCAGAGGCTGAGATACAAGAGTCATTCGATAAGATGTTGGCTGCATTGCCTTAGATGGATAAAAAAAGCCCCAGAAGGGGCTTTTTTGTTTAAGCTTATTTGCTTAACAACTTTAGTTAACAACCGGTAGTAGTTGCTGTAATGACTGGAGGCACGTCTGCAGCTGTTGAGCCTACATAGGTTACTTGGCACTCAGTTGCAGTGGTTGCGCCAGTGGCTTGGAATGTCGCTGTTGTGCCAGAGTAAGATGAGCTAAAGCCTGAAAGACCGGAAATAGCTGCACCTATACCGGCAGCTGTTCCTGCTGGGTAGCCGTTTGCTAGCGTCACATCGCCGCCACCCATTGTAACAGCGGCATCAGAAATGCCTTTCACTTTACCCATGCTGTAACCAACATTTGCAGCAGATCGAAGGGCACCAGTGAGGCCATCTACTGTTGCTTTGCGTGCATCTGCAGCAACATCAATAAATTTTGGAATCGCGAACGCGGATAAAATACCCAGGATCACGATGACGATTATCAGCTCGACCAGCGTGAAACCGGCTTGCTTAGTTTTGTTGATAATGTTCATGTTTGTATCCTCTTTATTCAGTTTGTTTGATGAGAGATTAGCCTGTTAGTGCCATGACGTAATTATAGGCAAGAATCTTTCTCATAAGGTAGTAAAAACTTGCCTAAATGCACAGATCAAGCAAATCTCTTACAGTGTCATAAGCTACTGACTATAAAGTATAAATGGGTAAAAAATCAATGTGAACATTTATCAAACTGCGAGAACGCTTAAATGTACTCATTAATAGTGATGTTAACAGCCGGTAAGATGTGATTTCAGCTACCAAAACAGGTGCGAATTCGGTACACTACGCTTCGTTGTGCGCGAATTTCCATAGGAGACGCGTGTTGTAAATAGAAAAGCAATGGAAAGCACTGGGCATTTATGTATTTAAAGCAAATAAAATTAGCTGGTTTCAAATCATTTGTTGATCCAACCATTATCCCAATTCGTAATCCACTGAATGCGATTGTTGGGCCGAACGGCTGTGGAAAATCAAATATTGTTGATGCTATTCGTTGGGTAATTGGTGAATCTTCAGCCAAGCAATTACGCGGACAGTCGATGTCTGACGTTATTTTTAATGGTACGGCTACGCGCCAACCGTTAGGTCGAGCCATGGTAGAGCTGTTATTCGATAACAGTGACCACAAATTAACCGGTGAATATGCTGCATATACTGAGATTTGTATTCGACGTGAAGTAGAGCGTGAAGGCCAGTCGAGTTACTTCTTAAATGGCACGCGTTGCCGTCGCAAGGATATTACTGATATCTTTTTAGGCACCGGTCTTGGCCCGCGCAGTTATTCGATCATTGAACAAGGCATGATTTCTCGATTAATTGAAGCTAAGCCAGAAGAGCTGCGGGTGTTTTTTGAAGAAGCGGCGGGTATCTCTAAATATAAAGAACGTCGACGTGAAACTGAAAATCGCATGCGCCATACTAATGAAAATTTGGATCGCGTAAATGATTTATGTGAAGAATTAGAGCGCCAATTAGGTCGTTTACAGCGTCAAGCTAAGTCTGCTGAAAAATACAAAATCTATAAACAACAAGAAGAAGAGTTACAGCTGCAGTTAAAAGGTCTGCACTGGCAGCAATTGCAACAAGATCTACAAAGCAAGCAGCAACAGCTGACTGCTAGTGAGACAGAATTTGAACAAGCGCGTGCGCAGTCTCAACAACTAGAGACGGAGCTTGATAAATCGCGTGTGTCACTCAATGAGTACAATCAACAACAATCAGATGTGCAGAAAGATTACTACGGCAGTCGTGCTGAAGTCAGTCGAGTTGAGCAGCGTATAAGTCATTTACAACAGCAAGCTCAGCAGTGGCATGAAGAATTAGAGACGACGGGTTCGTTATGGCAAGAGTTGTCGGACAGCGCTGAGCAGCATTCGGCGGAGCGTGAAGAATTAGAACAAGATATTGAGCAGTTATCTCCACAGTTAGTCAGTAATAAGCAGCAAGTGGATCAATTGACACAACAGCTGCAACAAGCGGAGGAACAACAACAAACCTGGCAAGAAAGCTGGGATCAGTTTCAAGGTGAGTTGTCTAAAACCCACAAGCAAGTGGAAGTTGAAAAGAATACTCTCAATCATTTGCGCCAACAGCGTGAGAACTTGCAGCGCAAGCAGCAACAATTACAGCAAGAACATGGTGAGATTGATTTAAATGAATTGCAAACAGCGATTGATCGCTTAAAGCAAGATGTTTCCAGTAATGGTGACAAGATTGCACAATACGAAGCTGAGATGTCTACATTGGCTGATCAAATTGCTGAGCAACGTGATCAGATTAATCAGCAAAATCAGCAGCTCGATAAAGATCGTCAACAACTGCAAGCGTTAAAGGGGCGCCAAGCGTCACTTGATGCCTTACAGCAATCCGCATTGCATGATGATGATTCGCAAGTAAAGCAGTGGCTGTCTGATCAAGGCTTACAAAACGCTAAGCGTTTAGGTGAGACCATTACTGTTGAAAGTGGTTGGGAAGCGGCGGTTGAAGCTGTGATGTTTGATAGCTTTCAGGCGGTGTGTGTTGATGACACCATTTCGCACCTTGATGCCTTAGCTTCGATGACGGGTGCCAATGTATCTTTGACCAAAGGGCATAGCACAGCTAATGCAGCAACAGGAACATTAGCCAGCAAAGTTAAAAGCAATGCCGCATTACCTATCGATTTAAATCAAGTGTTAGTCGCGGCGGATTTGGCGCAAGCTAAGCAACAATTGGGCTCACTACAGCCAGGGCAATCAGTTATTACCCCTCAGGGTGTATGGCTAAGTACCAATTGGGTGAAGTTAGTGCAAGCCGATGATGCTAAGCGCGGTGTGTTGCAGCGTGAGCAAGAATTAAAGCAAATCAGTACTGATATGACAGCTTTAGAGCAAGGTATTGAGCAGAATCAAAATGATTTAGATAACAAAAAACAACAGTTATCAGCGTATGAGTCTCAACGTGATCAGCTGCAGTCTGAATACCAACAGTGCAGTAAATTGTTGTCGCAATATAAATCTGAGCTGTCTTCGAATAATGCACAATATCAATCGAAGATGCAGCGTTTAGGTCAATTAGCCGATGATATTGAACAAGTTGAACAGCAACTGATGCAGACTACTGATACGATTCAAGAGACTGAGTCCAGCATTAATGTTTCGTCACAATCTGAGCAACAGTTACAAGATCAACGTGAACACCTGTTGAATACACGTGATACGAAGCGTCAATCGGTGTTGGATTGTCGAGAGCAATTGCAACAAGCACGTCAGTCAGCTGATGAGGTGGCGATACGTTTGGCTACTTCAGAAAATCAATTGTTATTGTTGCAGCAAACCCTCGATCAAGATCGCAAGCAAATCGAGCAACTGGATCAGCGTAAAGAGCATTTGCAAGAACAATTGCAGGATGAAAACTTGCCGTTAGAACAATTGCAGGAAGAATTGCAACAGCACTTGAGTAAGAATATTAATGTTGAACAGCAGTTGAATGCTGTGCAGAAGCAATTGGAAGAATGTCGGCAAAATATTCAAGAACTGGATCGTCAGCGACATCAAGTCGCGAGTCAAGTCCAGCAACAACAAAATCAATTGCAACAAATGCGCATGGATAAGCAGACCTTAGTGGTTAAGCAAGCTTCGATTGTTGAGCAGCTAGAAGAAACTGAGCATACTATTGAGCAAATCATCCCATCTATACCCGAAGAAGCAACTATTGCAGTATGGGCGGATGACTTGTTAGCACTTGAGAAACGCATTAGTCGCCTAGGACCAATCAACTTGGCAGCGATTGAGGAGTACGATGAGGTTAATGAGCGTAAGACCTATTTAGATGAGCAGCAAGCTGACTTGCGTGAAGCGCTAGAAGCGTTAGAGGGTGCTATTCACAAAATCGATAAAGAAACGCGTGCGAACTTCAAAACTACATTTGATAATGTAAGTGCTAACTTCAAAAAAATATTTCCTAAGGTTTTCGGTGGTGGTTCAGCGGAATTAGCGTTAATGGATGAAGATATGCTAACGGCAGGTGTGCAAGTTAAGGCGCAGCCGCCGGGTAAACGTAATTCTACTATCCATATGTTGTCAGGTGGTGAGAAAGCACTGACGGCAATTGCGCTGGTGTTTTCATTGTTCCAATTAAATCCAGCGCCATTCTGCGTATTGGATGAGGTTGATGCGCCATTGGATGATTTAAATGTTGGGCGATATTGCGCATTGATCAAGGAAATGGTTGGTCAAACTCAGTTCTTGGTGATTAGTCACAATAAAGTAACGATTGAATCTGCTGATAGCTTGTTGGGTGTGACTCAACAAGAGGCAGGTGTGTCACGTATGGTGGCAGTAGATATTGAACAAGCGGTGGCAATGGCTGAAGCGTAGCTGTCACTAATGGATAAAATAAGGGAGCTATTATGTTAGTGACGATTTTATGTTTAATTGGTCTAGTGGTGGTGGGTATGATTGCCGCACGAATCATGAGCCCGCAAGATAAGTCATCGAACAGTTATAAGCATAAGCGTCGTCGCAAGTCGAAGCAAGAACCGCATTTAGGGCGTGTGGCCCCAACATTTTCTGATACTAATTCCAACGATCCGGATGAGATTTTAGGTTTGAAACCTGCCCATGATTGTTCGGCGGAGTCTCAAGTTTCAGCGGTGAGTAAGCCGCGAATTATTTCGATTCATTTGGTGGCGGCTGCCGATCGTGAATATGTTGGTTATGAGTTATTGCAGGCGATTCTAGCTACAGGTTTACGTTATGGTGATATGCAGATATTCCATCGTCACCAAGAGCGCAATGGCAGTGGCCCGGTTTTGTTTAGCATGTCATCAATCTCAGAGCCTGGTACTTTTGATTTGCCAAATATTGGTGGCTTTAGTTGCCGTGGTGTTAGCTTTTTTATGCGCTATGACAATATCAGTGATCCTCAGCAGGCATTTCATGCGATGATTGAAGCGGCGATGATGATGCAAGAAGATTTGGGTGGTCATGTTTTAGCTAGTGATCGTCAGCCGTTAGATCAAGCGGTGATTGAGCACTATGAACAACAAATTAATGAATTTGTAAAACAGCACACGGATGAGGCTCGAGTTTCTAGCCGTGACTAAATCTCCTTATGCCCGTGTTGAACAGTTAACGCAGTTATTGCGTGATTATAATCACCAGTATTATGTATTGGATAACCCTACTGTTCCTGACAGTGAGTATGATCAGTTGTTTCGTGAGCTGCAACAGCTTGAAACTGAGCATCCTGAACTTAAATCTGCTGCCTCACCGACTCAGCGTGTCGGCGATAAACCTTTAGATGCGTTTACTAGCGTAAAACACCGTATACCGATGCTGTCGTTGGATAATGCTTTTGATTTTGAGGAATTAGAAGCATTTGATCAGCGGATTAAAAAACTACTTGCTAATAATGCTGCCGTTGAATATGCGTGTGAGCCTAAGTTCGATGGTTTAGCGATTAGTTTGACGTATGAGAAAGGACGGTTAGTTTTAGCCGCGACACGTGGTGATGGCGTGAGTGGTGAGGATGTAACGCAAAATGTTAAAACCATTGCTGCAATACCTTTGCAGTTGCGTGGCGATGATTACCCTGATCTGATTGAGGTGCGTGGTGAGATATACATGCCTAAGGCGGGTTTTGAGGCATTAAATAAGCGAGCTTTGCAAACGGGTGAGAAGTTGTTTGCTAATCCACGTAATGCGGCGGCGGGCAGTTTGCGTCAGTTAGATTCGCGCATAACAGCTAGGCGCCCATTAAGTTTTTACGCTTATTCGCATGGTGCTAGCAGTGAAGAAAATGTAGCGTTAACACATAGTGAATTATTGGATCGTTTTGCCACTTGGGGTTTGCCGGTAGTTGACTTGCGTCAGGTAGTTCCGGGTATTGAAGGATCTGAGACGTATTACAAGAAAATTGAAAAACAACGCGAGCAATTGCCGTACGATATTGATGGTGTGGTGATTAAGGTCAATGCATTTAGTTTACAAGAGCAAGTAGGTTTTGTTTCGCGTGCCCCACGATGGGCGATTGCTTATAAGTTCCCTGCACAAGAAAAGTTAACCACAGTAAATGCGATTGAATTTCAGGTGGGGCGGACAGGTGCCGTAACACCGGTAGCTCGATTGGAGCCGGTACAAGTGGGTGGGGTGGTTGTTAGTAATGCTACGTTACATAACGCTGATGAAATGGCGCGCAAAGATGTGCGTGTCGGAGATACAGTTATAGTAAGGCGCGCAGGTGATGTGATTCCGGAAGTGGTTTCGGTGGTGATGGCTAAGCGCCCGGAAAAAACCAAAAAGGCGACTTTGCCAAAAGCTTGCCCGGTATGCGATAGCGAAGTGATAAAATTTCCTGATGAAGCGGTGGCACGTTGCATGGGCGGATTATATTGCAAAGCGCAATTAAGTGAATCGATAAAGCATTTTGTGTCTCGCAAGGCGATGGATGTTGATGGCTTGGGTGATAAGCTGGTCGAGCAGTTAGTCGATGTCGACACGGTGAAGGATGTGGCTGACTTATTTCAACTTCAGGTTGATCAGTTGGCGAGTATGGAGCGAATGGCGCAAAAGTCCGCGCAAAATGTATTGGATGCCTTGGAAAAAAGCAAGCAAACCACGTTACCGCGATTTTTATATGCTTTGGGTATTCGTGAGGTTGGTCAAGCTACTGCTAAATCACTAGCGAATCACTTTGGTTCTATTGAGAAAATACAAGCAGCCAGTTATGAATCATTACAAAACGTTAATGACGTAGGTCCGATTGTTGCTGAGCATGTTGTCGGTTTCTTTCATCAGCAACATAACCGCGATTTAATTGCACGTTTGCAGCAGCTCGGTGTGTCTTGGCCAAATATAGAATTAAAATCTGCTGAAGAGTTAGCCTTACTTGGGAAAACCTATGTGCTAACGGGGACGTTTGATGGTGTGAGTCGTGAGCAGGTGAAAAGTGATCTCGAGTCGTTGGGTGCAAAAGTCAGTGGCAGTATTTCAAAAAAAACCAGCGCATTGATTGCTGGTGAAGGCGGTGGTAGTAAGCGCAGTAAAGCAGAAAAGCTTGGTATAGCAGTCTTAAATCAAGACGAACTGAACAAGTTGCTTAACAAGTAAGCATAATATTATTTCTTTCCTTAACATTTTATTAAATTTTTTTTGAGTGATTGTATTCGCTGATAACATGATGCTATAGTGCTGCGCTGTGGGAGAAGACAGAAATTTTTCTGATCTAGGAAATATATTTTAGGGAGACATATCATTATGCCTAGTTTAAAGCCTTTAGTGAGTGATGCAGCCAGTCATCACGTTTATAACAACGTTAATTTATTAGCTAGTGCTGCAGCATTTGCAGCGTTTGCGTATCAACAATTTGTTAAGCAAGCCGACCAACTGAACTACATGAACACGGCCAATAAAGTAGTCTTTAGTGCGTTTGCTGCAGTGGCTGTTGCTTCTGCTATGCAGTTAATTAAACAGGTGCGTGATACGACTGCTCAAGCAGATAGTGAAGCAAATGCTAGCAAAACTGAGCGTTTTAGTCGTTTTACTGCAAACGCTGCTTTATTAGGTGCTGCTGGTGTGGCTAGTTATGCTTATTTTAAGGATCAAAACTTATTAAATTTAACAAAAGGTTTGCATGTTGCTGTGTTGTCAACATTAGCCACTGCTTTGACTGCTTTTTCGGTGAATACAGTAGCGCACATGAAGCAACAGCAGGCTCCTAGCAAGTTGGTAACTGTACCTACATTAGCTGCGGCTGTAACAGGTTTTGCATTTGTTGGTTTTAATTTATTTAACTTGGAAGATAAAGGCTTTAAAACGTCAGGTAAATTGGCTGATGCTTTGGGTTATGAAGGTTTAGCTTCAGCTGGCTTATTCGTTGCAGCTTCTTTAGCGCAGTACGCGTTACCGTTATTGGCGCGAGCTGCTGCTGGTTGCTTGAATGGTGTTGGTGCTTGCGCAGCATCTACTGGTGGTGCGTTATCTTCATGCCGTGATGCAGTGTTTAATCGTAAAGTAAACGTTGGTGGTGGTACAGGCGGTCAGCCATTACTATCTACTCCAACTGCAGTGGTTGTTGATTCAGGTTCTCCTCATGGTAGTGCTGGATCTCCTGTTGTGCAGCATCCAGTTCAGGGTCAAGCGCCTGAGCTTCTTGTAGGCACTGCACCACGTCCAGGTGGCGGTATGGCGAGCGTTTAGTTGGTTCAGTAAAATTATTAAAAAAGGGGCTATTTAGCCCCTTTTTTGTGTCTGGTCATCCCGGACTTGAGTGTTGTCATCCCGGACCCCGATCCGGGATCCAGTCAAATAGCCTTACAATGTAAGGCCACCAGTCTTACTGAATGACTGCATTATTTATCAAGGCGCACAGCACCCAATGTAAGTTGAAGTTCTAGAAAAGCAGGTAACATGGTACACTTACGCCAGATGGACTATCTGTATATAAGGACTATAAAAAATGCCTCTCAAGCGTGACATTTCACCCCGTAATTTATTGTTTATTGCTATTAGCGGCATTGTCGGATCTGGTTGGTTGTTTAGTCCATTTTATGCCGCACAAACCGCGGGCCCAGCGGCGTTGATCTCGTGGATTATTGGTTTTGTTATGATCTTTATTGTTGCTTTGCCGTTTGCTGAAATGGCCTCAAAGTTTCCAGTGGCGGGCGGAATTGTCCATTTCTCGCGCATTACGCACGGTATGCCAATTTCTTTTTTGGTGAGTTGGGCAAATTGGTTGGCTTTTGTTGCAGTGGCACCGATTGAGGTGCAAGCAACGTTGCAATATTCGAGTCATTTCTTTCCGGGTTTAATTCATATTGCTAATGATGGCGCTAAAGCACTAACCCATATAGGGCTGTTGTGGGCGCTTGTCTTGATGCTAATTTTTACCTTTATCAATTTAATTGGGGTGAAATTTGCCGCGCGTATTAATAGTGTGATTGCGGTTTGGAAAATAATTGTGCCCATTATCTTGTTGGCGGCCTTGTTTAGCTTTCAATTTAATTGGACAAATTTGTTTGTTAAGCAATTTATGCCTATGGGTTGGCATGGGGTTTTAGCGGCGGTATCAACCGGTGGTATTGTGTTTTCGTTTATTGGTTTTCGTTCTGCCGTTGAGTTAGGGGCTGAGGCAGATAACCCCAGCCGGGCAATTCCTCGCGCGCTGCTGGGTTCATTAATATTTTGTGTTGTGCTGTATACGTTACTACAGTTAGCTTTTATTGGTGCTTTGTTGCCAGAAGATTTCACTGCTGGATGGTTGCATCTCAACTTTCAAGGTGAGGGTGGTCCATTATTGGATGTTGTTACAACAGTGGGTATTATATGGTTGATTGGTTTGATTTATGTTGACTCGATGGTTTCGCCGATGGGTGCGGGCATGATCTCGAATACATCAACGTCCCGCGTGGTGTATGCCATGAGCCAAAATCGATACCTGCCTGCATGGTTTGAAAAGACCAATAAATTTCATGTGCCAGCGCATGCGTTGTGGCTAAATTTCATTGTAGGCATGTTGTTTTTCTTACCGTTTCATGGTTGGCAACGTATGATCAGTATTATGGTCGATGCTTCACTAGTTGCTTATACGATAGGCGCTGTGTCGGTAATTGCACTTCGTAAACAGCGCTTAACGTCTAGTCGTGAAAAGCCATTTTTAATGCCGGGTGGTTTCTTTACTGGTTGGCTAGCATTTTATTTTGGAACGTTAGTGTTGTATTGGTCGGGTTTCGATACCGTTTGGCACTTGATGTTAGGTCTCATAGTAGGCTTGATTGCTTTATTTTTTATGCATCGTCAACAAACTGAGCACACTAAAGGGGAGTGGCTGGCATTAATCTGGTTTGTCTTATATTTAGCAATTTTATTTATCTTTTCAGGTTTAGGTTCGTTTGGCGGTGGTAAGGGGTGGTTACCGGTCGGTTGGGACTTTTTAGTGTTAGGTATTTGGACGTTTCTTATGTATCAATTTGCCTTGGTATCACGATTAGATCAGCCTTATATTACGCAACTTGAAAAGCTGGTGAAATAATTCACAACGATAGGGCGTTAAAAAATGAATAAAGCAGCTACTTTTAATTCGATACTGTTGTGTTGTTTGGTAATTGTTACAGCCTGGTCTTTATATAATCCACATGATTACCTTACGTGGGTGCTAGAGGCGAGCCCGGTGGTTATTGGTGTTGTCGTGTTAATGGCAACGTATAAGCGCTTTTGCTTTACTCGTTTTACCTATTTTTTTATCTTTGTTCATATGATTATTTTGTTGGTTGGTGCGCATTATACGTATGCTAATGTGCCATTGTTTGACTGGTTTAAGGAGTGGTTTGGTTGGTCGAGGAATAACTACGATAAGGTGGGGCATTTTGCTCAGGGGTTCATCCCCGCGTTAGTTGCGCGTGAGCTTCTAATTCGACTAGGTGTGTTTGCTCGACGCGGTTGGCAATCATTTTTTATCGTTTGTTTTTGTCTGGCATTTAGCGCATTTTATGAAATACTGGAGTGGTGGGCGGCTGTATCTATGGGTGGCTCAGCGGACAGCTTTTTAGGAACTCAGGGTTACATTTGGGATACTCAGAGTGATATGTTGCTGGCTTTGATTGGCGCGATAATTGCTGTGACTGTATTTGCGCATTGGCAGGATCGGTGCATAAAGCGTTTGTTGTCTCATTGAGTTGCTTAGCCTCTAGGCGGCATGAAAGGACTAGCAGTGTTTTAAGTTAGGGTCCGAATTTTCTTGTTTGGAATAGGCAAACACCAAGCTGCCATTGCTGATGGTGTTAATTACACGTTGTGAAATATGTGAGTCTAACCCTAAGCATCCCCAGGTGCGGCCAATGCGATGGTATCTTTTGATAAAGCTATTGTTAACCCACTTTGAGCCATGAACAACGATATCGCGATCATAGGCGTTATCATTAATGCCTTTTTCTAACCCATCTAAGCGTAATGAATAACCGAACTTACCGCGGTAAGTGTTTTTTGTTAAGAACAATCCTCGGCTGGATTGATGGCTATTGGTGCGATTAGAAAAGTGGGTGGCATATAAGTCGCCGCTAGCTTGACCGTGTGAGGCCAGTAAGCGATAGTTGATTTTATGGTGTTTCATATCTAATACCCACATACGTTTGCGGGTGGATGGTTTGGTGAAATCAACAACGGTTAAGTGGGTGTTATGGATTAATCCTTTACGCATTTCGCAATGATAGGCTTGTTGGGCGAGTTGTAATGCTTTTTCGCTCAAGCCGCGGATATTGGTAAAGTCTTTAGCATAACTTAGCGTGGATAATGGTAAGCCAATCAGTAATCCGAGCAACAACCGCGCAGTGAATATCATTTAGTGGTGCCTTTTAGTGTAGTGAGCCAATGCGTGTAGGTATGCCTTGACGTTGCCTTTCTACTAAAGCCACTTTTCGCCAATTGACATGTGCGCGCGTATTAGCGGTTTTAATCGCTATTTCATTTTGTACGTCCGTGTGATTCAAATCAGTTGGATCTTCTTTGTGTGCCATTGGGCGGTGCACTTCCAGGTAAAGTGAGTTACCGCGCCAGCCGACTTTATTGGCGTGGTGCACAATGTGAACCGGAGTTCGATTGGGTACCATATGGAATAATTGTTCAACGTCGTGATTAAATAGGCGTATGCATCCTGAGCTTGCATAGGTGCCGATGCTGTTAGGTGCGTTATTGCCGTGAATCAAATAGCCGCGTTTTAGTAGGTACATGGCATAAGGACCGAGAGGGTTTTTTTCGCCTGGGCCAATTTTTTTGGGTAAGAACTTGCCTTTTTTTCTCATGGTCTCTTCGCGAATAGACTCGGGAATATACCAGGTGGGTAATTCTTTTTTGCGATAGACGATGGTTTCTAGTGTTGGTGTGCGCCATTTGCTGCGGCCAACACCAACAGGGTAGGTGTATACAACATTTTGTCCTTTAGGAAAGTAATACAATCTTAATTCAGCCAGGTTTACTACAATGCCGCGACGTTGCTTCGGCAGTATAAATCGAGAAGGGATAACCACCTCGGTACCGGGTCGAAGGCGTTTATATAATAAGCGTCGATTGGCGTCACGCATTTTCAGCCAGCCGATATCGTAGCGCTTAGCGATGCTGTGCAAGGTATCGCCGCGTGCGCTGTGCACTAAAAAAACTTGACCAACAACGTCGCCATTTTTAGGTAATGGAAATACACCGGCGAGTATGGGATTAAAAATTAAAGTAGTGAGGGTAATAAGTGCGATTCGGGCTAATAAAGTTTTCATGTAAAAGCTCCCTGCAAGGCCCCTGATTTAAATTTGTACTCAGGGGCAAACGTTATCAGAAAAATTAATTTCGTTCAATAACTATCCAGTTGCTAGGAGCTTTTTGTGTTTTATCTTTTGCCACCCATAAAGCCTAATATATTCAAAAGGCTGATAAAGATGTTAAACAGAGCTACATATAAAGCCATAGTGGCCATAATGTAATTTCGTTCGCCGCCATTAATCATTCGGCTGGTTGTGAACAAAATATACGCAGATGATAACAATACAAAAGCTCCAGACACCAATAAGTTTAGCAGAGGAAGCTGAAAAAACATGCTTGCAAGGCCGCCAATAAAGGCTACGGTAAATGCTACAAAAAGAAAGCCACCCATATAACTAAAGTCTTTGCGTGTGACCAATGCATATCCAGACAATGCAAAGAAGATTACACCAGTACCGCCAAGGGCAGTCATGATGATTTCTGAGCCGTTGCTAAAGTTATGGATATACGAATTTAGGATCGGTCCGAGTGTATAGCCGAGGAATCCAGTAAAGGCGAAAATGGCCAAAATACCCCAGGCGCTTTTTCGTAAAGCATTTACGGCAAACATCAAGCCGAAATAGCCGATGAGGATGAATCCTACACCGGGTTGGGCGTTGCTGCTCATTGAAAACCAAGCGGTAAATGCGCTAAATACCAGGGTTAGGCTGAGTAATAAATATGTATTACGAATCACACTGTTAGTTGTTAAAACTGATTCGCTACGTCTTTGAATCACTGATGACTGTTTTTGATCCATATGGAATAACCTCTTGTTAATTGAATCATTAATATCTCACGCCATTATACCAAATTTACATTAAGGATTTCTATTTTTTACTGACATGTGTAATAATGCCTGCAGCTGAGTTCAAGTGGTTAAATATTGGATTACGCGTCTGAGTGGAGAGATGGCTGAGTGGTTGAAAGCGGCGGTCTTGAAAACCGTTGAGGGTAACCCCCTCCCAGGGTTCGAATCCCTGTCTCTCCGCCACATATTGGAACAAACTGATTAAGGGGTGGTTTAGTGATTAACGTGATGTTGGTCGATGACCTTGACTTGGTTCGCACAGGGATTAGAAAAATGTTGGACGAAGCGGCCGGCATTAAAGTGATTGGTGAAGCGACGTCAGGTGAAGAAGCAGTAAAACTAGCTCGTTCAGTAAAGCCCAATGTAGTGTTAATGGATGTCAAAATGCCAGGTATTGGCGGTTTTGAGGCCACTCGTAAACTCATCCGCATGGATCCTGATATTAAAGTCCTTATTGTTACTGTTTGTGATAACGATCTTTATCCAGCACGTTTACTGCAAGTGGGTGCATCTGGTTATTTAACTAAAGGTGCTACCATGGATGAAATGGTGCAAGCGATTAAGGCTGTGCACGCTGGTCAGCGTTATATTAGCCCTGAAATAGCTAATCGTTTAGCGTTTAAGCATGTATCTGATAAAGATGAATCTCCTTTTGAAACCTTATCGGAACGTGAACTGCAGGTGATGTTAATGATCACCAAGGGAATGAAGGTGCAAGAAATTGCCGATAAGCTGTGCTTAAGCCCTAAAACAGTCAATAGTTATCGTTATCGAATTTTTGAAAAGCTCAATGTTAAAAATGATGTTGAGTTAACCCTGTTAGCGATTCGCCATGGTTTGGTAGAGTCAGAAGAAACAGGTTTAATCTAACTAAGTAATCGAGCCACTCATGGCCTTTGATCACACTGCCTTTCTAAAAGTGCTTAGCACGCAGCCCGGTGTTTACCGTATGATAAACAGCAAGGGTGATATTATTTATGTCGGTAAAGCACGTAATTTACAAAAACGCGTATCGCAATATTTTCAACGTCAGCACCCGTTAACAAAAACCGGCTTGATGGTGGCGAAGATTGACGATGTGCAAGTGACAATTACTGAAAGTGAAGTCGATGCGTTAATCCTTGAGGCGACATTAATCAAGCGGCATATGCCGAAATATAATATTTTATTGCGTGATGATAAATCGTATCCGTATATTTATATTTCAACTCAAAATGATTACCCACAAATGGATTTTGTGCGCGGTAAAAAGAAAAAGCAGGGCCGCTATTTTGGTCCTTATCCGAGTATTGGTTCGGCGCGTGAGACGTTAGCCTTATTGCAAAAGTGTTTTATGTTGCGTCAATGCAAGGACAGCGTGTTTCGTCATCGTTCGCGCCCATGTCTGCAATATCAGATTAAACGCTGCCAAGCGCCGTGTGTTGGCTATATAGATCGTAAAGACTATCAAGTGACAGTTCAGCAAGCGATACAATTTTTAGAGGGCAAGAGTGAAACGCTGATTGATGAATTTATTGACCTGATGAAGCAAGCCAGCATAGAACAGAATTACGAGCGTGCAGGGCAGCTGCGAGATGATGTTGAAAGACTACGCAAGCTGCAGCACCATCAATATTTTAGTCACGATCAACACGATATTGACGTAATCGCATTAGTGCAGACGCATCATATTTGGGTGGTGTCTGTGTTATTGGTGAGGGGCGGTGAGTTGCTTACTCATCATTGTTATTACCCTAAAGTGCCAGTCGATGCGGATGAAACGGAAGTCTTATTACAGTTTATTAATCATTATTACTTAAATGAAACGGTAGCTAATTTATTTCCAGCGAAAATATTACTACCCTTTGCGATTGAAAATAAAACGGTGATTGAATCGGCGATTAAGCAACATTGTGATCGTAAAGTGCACTTAATGTCACGCAGTGATGATGTGCTAAAGCAATGGCGCGCGATGGCTGAGCGTAATGCAAAGCAGGCGTTAGCTGAAAAGTTAGCCGGTAAGACTAAAATAGACCGTCAATTGCAAGGCTTAGCCAAAGCCATGGGGTTGAGTAACACGCCACAACGCATCGAGTGCTTTGATATCAGCCATACGCAGGGTGAAGCCACAAAAGCCTCATGTGTGGTGTTTGATCGGCAGGGGGCGTGTAAAAAAGCCTACCGTCAATTTGATATTAAAGATGTCACCGCTGGTGATGATTATGCGGCGATGCGTCAAGCGGTTTATCGTCGTTATACAGGGTTATTGAAGCGTGGTGAGACATTGCCTGATGTGGTGTTGATCGATGGCGGCACAGGCCAGCTAAAACAAGCGGATGAGGTGCTGCAGGAATTACAGATCGATAGTATTTGTTTGTTGGGTGTGGCCAAAGGCAAATCGCGTAAGCCGGGTTTAGAAAGGCTGATATTGGTCAGTGGTCAAGTGTTACAATTGCCGCCACACAGCGAAGCGTTCCACCTGATTCAATTTGTGCGTGACGAGGCACATCGTTTTGGCATCCGTGCACACCGCAATAAGCGTGATAAGTCTCGAACACAGTCCGTGTTAGAGCAAATCCCAGGTGTTGGTCCAAAAAAACGTCAAGCACTGTTGGCGCATTTTGGAGGGCTGCAAGGTTTAAAACAAGCCAGTGCCGCCGAAATTGCTAAAGTACGTGGTATTACTTTATTGATCGCAGAAGAAATCAAAAAAAACCTTAGTTAATCTAACTAGTGGTGTCGCAGATGGCCTAATCCGTAAGTGATTAAATATAAGGTAGCGAGGGCACATACCTATCGATAGTCATTGATTCCACTAATCCAATAAAGCTTGGTAAGCCACAAAGCGAAATGACATCGGATTTTTTGCGCAATATGGGATCAGCAGGGCTCATGGGTTTATTTTACATGGTCACTGGGTTTAAGAAAAATTTTTAATTTGAATGGTCATGCGCTGACTTGATAAATATCGGCTGATACTTTAATCAAGTTTAGGCTGATGACTTGATCTAATATATTGTTCGCGTACAATCGAGTAATGAACTTCGCGCTACTACTGACATGGTCACGAATATTCGCCATTCCGGTGATTGTGTTAGTCTATTTTTTGCCTTTTCGTAATGCGCACTTAGTTGCCGCGATTGCGTTTGCTTTGGTAGCAATCACAGATTGGTTGGATGGCTTTGTCGCGCGCAATTTAGATCAATGCACCAAGTTGGGTGCCTTCTTAGATCCAGTGGCTGATAAGCTGCTGGTGTCGATTTCATTGCTAATGATTTTAAGTCAACAATATATGCCGTATTTGGCGTTGCCAGCAGCGGTGATAGTTGGTCGTGAACTGACTATTTCGGCGCTAAGGGAGTGGATGGCTGAAATAGGTAAGCGCACAAGCGTTGCAGTGACCTTTGTTGCCAAGTTAAAAACTGTAATGCAAATGGTCGCGATAGGGGTGCTGTTATTGTATCGCCCGCACATGCCAGTGTACGTTCTATACATTGGTGTAGTGTTATTAAGCATCGCAGCAGCATTAACGCTTTGGACTATGATTATTTATCTAAAAATTGCTTGGCCGGACTTGACTTTGCACGGAGAATAGCAATAATAGACACCTCTTCAACGTGAGGGGTCATTATCAAAATGAGTCGTTACAGTTGAAGTAAATTTACCATATTATGCGGGAATAGCTCAGTGGTAGAGCACAACCTTGCCAAGGTTGGGGTCGCGAGTTCGAATCTCGTTTCCCGCTCCAAGATTTAAAATCCACCAAAAAAAAACAAAATAAAAATGATGCGATAGAAGCTTGTATTTGCTAAAAAATACGGCTAATATAGCCGCCTTGTTGATTGCTTGGCTGGGTGGCAGAGTGGTTATGCAGCGGCCTGCAAAGCCGTGGACGCCGGTTCGATTCCGACCCCAGCCTGATCAAGTAGTTTGCGTGCCCGGGTGGCGAAATTGGTAGACGCAAGGGACTTAAAATCCCTCGGTGGCAACACCGTGCCAGTTCGAGTCTGGCCCCGGGCACTCCTTATCCTTCGTCTTTTTACTGATATCGTCGTTAAATTATTTCTCTCTCGAGTCATGTAATTAATTAGGCACTCCTCTTCGCGACAAATAATTTGCCTTGATATCAGTAAAAATACTCGGCTAAGGTAGCACTCAAGCTATTCGAAAAGGTAGTTGTCGTGGGCTGTGAGCTACTTGAAGTAAAAATCTGATATACTCTTTGCAACTTTAATGCAGTGCTTTAGGTGATGTTATGGGGCAAGATGATATCCGTTGGCAACAACGATTAAATAATTTACATAGTGCTATGCAACAGCTTGCTGATGCGGCTGATTTAGCGAAAAAACGTGAACTGTCGCTGTTAGAGCAGCAGGGTTTAATCCAGGCGTTTGAGTTCACTCATGAGCTTGCTTGGAATGTAATGAAGGACTATGCCCATTTTCAAGGAAATGTAGCGATTGCGGGGTCTCGTGATGCTACTCGTGAAGCATTTAAGATGGGGTTGCTGCAAGATGGTGATGTATGGATGGAAATGATTAAGAGTCGTAATCAGACCTCGCATACCTATAATAAATTACTGGCTGGTGAGATTGCGGATAAGATTCTCGTGAACTATTATCCAGCATTTATATTATTTAGTGAAAAAATGGAAAGCTTAAAAGCATGACCGATAAGAATCTGCCACGCTATGGATTGAGTGAGCGTAATATTGCTGAAATTCAGCGTGTTTTAAAAGCATATCCCAAAGTGAAAAAAGCTATCTTATATGGCTCAAGGGCAAAAGGAAATTATCGCCCTAACTCCGATATTGATCTGACTTTACAGGGTGATACGCTTGAATATACCGACCTGGTAGCGATAGATAATGCATTAGATGATTTATTGCTGCCATACACGTTTGATCTTTCACTATATCATAAGATTGAGAATGCTGATCTTATTGATCATATAAAGCGTGTTGGTGAGGTGTTTTACTCTCATTAATTGGGGTATGTAATGGAAAAGTTTTTATGCAACAAAGATTAAGTATGGCACTGTTGCAAAAAAAATGATTGGTTGATTTTATAAAATTTAAAATCACTCTA
>JARGPC010000015.1:10552-46066 GCA_029212885.1 Coxiellaceae bacterium | reverse complement strand
CGATGATAGTGTGACGTTTGTCATGTGAAAGTAGGTCATCGCCAGGTTTTTTTTTGAAGGCCCATTGCATACGTGCAGTGGGCCTTTTTTTATGTGAAAAATTTGTCATCCCGGCCCTGAGCTTGTCATCCCGGCCGCCGAGCCGGGATCCATTGATCGCGAAGCGATCAAGACAGCGCTTCGCGCTGTATGGATTCCCGCTTTCGCTGGAATGACATAGTTTCGCGGGAATGACACGGCAGGGATCCAGGTATATACTTCAGCCTTTATTTTTAGTGGGAGAATAGGATGTCATTAAAGGCCTGTATAGGTTTGTCGAATAATTTTTTTGATGTTTGTACGTTACCGGATATGCTTAGTATCGCCGTAGATGCAGGTATGTTTGCTTTAGCCGCGCCGATATTAATCAGTGGCATTCAAGCTCTTTACAAAGATTGCAGTCGCATGCACCAGCGTGAACTTTTGCAGGAGCGTGATCTTCAGCGATCTCATGGGCTTCGACTACTTAACAACCAACCAACCGCAGTAAATGCCAATGCCAATGAACAACCGAACACTAGCCTTACTAGTTGGCTGGGGTTGTCATGAGTGCACCAAGCATTCCAGATCATCTCGTATTTAAGGTTATCGATTTGATTATTACCGTTGGCGAATCAAAATATGCAGCGATGTTCGGCTTGTTGTTGATGGGGGGCGCAATCGCGCTTGGCGTTGAGTATACGCTTAGTGCACTTGTTTCTCAGCGGCGGTCAGGAGGCACCAATGAAAATAGGCTGTTCAGAGAGAATAATAATCAAAACGCGATAGCGATACAGCGCGAACTTGAACATCCTGAGCTGGGTGGTATGGGCTCGGTTTGCTGTATTCAATGATTGTCGCCTGTGAGTGCATCTGGATTAAATAGGTGTTGTTTAGCACTACCATCTTTGAATATACTTTCGCTTAAGTGAATTGTAGGAGTAGCGCTATGCAATATGAACTACCTGAGTGGGCATCACCTGTTTTATTAAACCGTGTATTGGCTTTTAGTGCCACTGCATTTGTTGGGTTTGCTATTGTTGCTCTCATTAAGGAGTGCTATGCATCTTCAGCCTCACAACAGGCGCTGATACATTTTCAACGTCTTCGAATTTACCGGCTAGAGTGCGAAAATAGGGCGCTTTGGAACGATACTGTTGATCTGCAGGATCAGCTTACGGCAGTTGAGGATGAGCGTGATGAAGCGCTTGAGCAACGTGATACTGCAAGTTCTATCGCGACTCATTTTATGCGACCTATTGCTACAGGCTTTTGTCGTTTATGGGGGATTCCGTCGCCTGTAGAGTATGATTCGGATGGTGAAGTGATGGTAAACCTAACTGATAATGCACCTGTTCGACTGCGAGGCGAAACACCGTCACCAGGTCTTTCTGCTTTCAATGCTTACCGTTAATTGCTGCTATATAGGTACTATCTAACTGTTTTTTAATCGCATGTAAACAACCCGAACATTAAGTCAGTATTAATTGCGCGATATCTTACTTTATTGTATTTATTTCAGACTTCCTTAATAAACCACTTACATACTGGATATGTACTTACATTTTTTAACTCATTTTAATAGGTGAAATATAGAGTAAGTGGTCGTTTTAAAAGGGTAGGCAAATGCGTTATAAGAGCAAGCTACAGCACATAGAAAGGACGTTTGAATACGTTCAAAATAACCCAAATAAGGCTAAAGTATTAGGCCACGGCTTGCTAAAACGGTTCAATAATCACCTGGATTCAGATTTATTCAATATATTATCTCAGTTGCAGTCATTAGGTTATGGCAGACAAATAGCGGCTATTTTAGCTGGCTATCAAAAAGAAGCAGCACAACTTAAGAACTCGTCAGAAAGGCTATGGCGGCGGAACAGAAGCTTAGTACATAATACAAATCCCGCCCCCCTTAGTAGTGCTTTTGATGTATACGAGGATCAGAAAGAAAGGCATATGCCTACTTTAATCAAAGGCACCCAGCTTGCTTTAGTTCAAGCCTTAGAAAAATTTATTGATGATCGATCATTTGCGATTGATACAAAGCCTCGCGTCAAACTTAAGCAATCAATCAGACGATATTCGCGTAAGCATGAGATAGATTTGCACGATGATACACATCACATTGATAAAACGTTTGATTATGTTGCGCAGAACCCATTTAAGGTGGTGATGTTTGGCCAAGGCGTGCTGAAACACTTTAACGATAATCTGAATAAACATTTATTTGAAGCGTTATATCAAATGCATCTGGTTGGTTTGCATAAACAACTGCCGGATTTGCTGCAGAGATATAAAAAAGCTGCAAAAGACCTTGAAGATAAGAAAGATCGGGAATGGTCTGATCAGGCTCTGGCTGCATACAATGCGAATCCGAAGTTAAGCTCAGGTGTTATTCATAATAATTTAGCCAAAATAGGGCATAAAGATTTAGAACAGGCCAAAAAAACATTATTGGTTCAGATGTATTGGGAGTTAGCGGTTCAAAACCAACAATATATGGATGCGGCTTCCGGTAAAGCCATAAAGCAAAGTTTAAATCGTTATGCGCGTGAGCAAGTGTTAGCCTGTCGGATTGAGGTGGTGCGTAAGCAAGCACTGTATAAAGACGGTGAGAAATCCTTACGTAAAGTGTACGAATTCCGTGACAGTACAGGTTACTCGCCAGACGCAACGAAACAGAAAGCCAAAGAGCGTGGTTGGAAAAAGTGGTTTCAGCGTGTCGCTTTAGGTATCGCTATTACCGTGGGTATTGGTGAAGCATTGGTGGCTGTGGTTTTCGCAGGCTTGCCGCTGTTGGTTGGTGCATTAGCCATTGGCATACCTGCCTTCTTAGTGAATTTTTACCTATTAAAAGGTGCGGCTAGTGGAACACTGAAAGAAGTATTTTTAGGTCGCTTCTTTAAAAATCAATACGGTGAAACCGTTTCGAAAGGTAAGAAAATAGCTATCTCGGCAGCGAGTATTTTTGTGGTAGCGGCTGGATTATGTTACGGCGTATTGTCGTTTGGTTCAGCATTATCTGGTCTGGGTGGTTTATTCTTTGGCTTAACGGCGGCGGCATCATTAGCTGCGCCACCCTTAGGTTTAATGGTGTTAGCCGGTTTTGTAGCAACGGTTACCGCCGTCGCTATTACCACCTTATTTTATGTATCAGTGGCAGACTTTATTAAGAATGATCGTGCGCAGCAGCTGGGTCGCTACTATAGAAAAACAGGCAGTGAAATTGCTCAACACTGGAAAGAAGGCAAGTATGGCCATGCTGTGGGTAGAGTGTTGTGGGAAGGCTGTAAAGCATTATTCGTTGTTGGCTTAACATCGTTAGTGACATTATGTAGCTTTGGTAAGTTCCACGGTAAAACGTTATCGTTGATGACAAGTTTCTTTAGATCGCCCGGACATACGGCAAGTAAGGTCGGTTATGTGGTGAGTGCATTAGCCGCGCCGGTGAATAGTTTGTTTGCTGGCCGTAGCATGGAACTGACTAGAAAATTAATTGGCTCCGCCGCTAGTTATGTTGGCCGTAAAGTGAGAGGCTTTGCAAAATCAATAAAGGCATTCTTTTCTAAGAAAGAAAAAAGCACTGCTAGTGCCGATGAGTCGAAAGCCGTTAAGGCTGAAGTCAGCCCAATAGCGTGTTATGCGCAAGTTAAAGCCAAGGTGACTATGGGGGTTTTAGTGGCGTCCACAGTAGCTAATGCTCAGGCGCAAGCCGGTGGTATGTCAACAGATACAGGAATTGGTTCAAAGTATTTCCAACATCAAATGGCTTACGCATACTACCCAGGTCAGTTTGCGTATTCTGGTTCGCCAAATTATGATGCTTGCCGAGGAGAGTGTGCTGAGCCGGTGAATAGGCAAACGGTAGCAGAAGGTAAACAGGCTGAAGCGAAAGCATTAGCAGATCGCCAATTACAGCTTGCGACATTAGATTCCGACATGACTGAGCAAAAAATATCGGGGTCGCTTGGCTCAATGGTTGATGGTCGTGGTACACCTAGCCCTGTGTCATCCACTGAGATGTCATCTAGTGATGAGTCGGTGGTAGAACCATTTATTTCCGTGGCGCAAAAAAAGGCCCAGGTGGCAGGTCAGCAAGCCGGTATGCTACAAGACCAAATAAAACAAACAGAATTGAAAAGACGTCAAGATCTGGGTTTGTTTGGTGGCGTTCCATCTTCTGGTGCGTATCAGCCGCCTGTTGTCGATACTGTTAATGAGGTGAAACAGCAGGATGCAATAGTAGAAGAACAGGAAAAGCCAAACCCTTGGCGGTCAAAAGTGGCTTTGTTCGGTTCAATGGATGGTTACAGCACAGAGAACCCACAGTTGCCGGCCGGTCACGTGGTGTCAGCGGCAGCTTAGTGGTGTCACTCCAGGGTTTTTATTTTAATATTCAATAGGTTTCTTGATTAGGGTGGGCTGCTATTACTGTAGTATAATAAGCGCGCCATATTATCGTATACTGAATAGCAATTCAAAATAAGGAATCCACATGTCTAAACCACCCACCTCAGCTGCCGGCAGCATCACCATGCGAGTAAAGCTTGATAAAAAGGTTAGAGGCGCTTTTGCTCAACTGACTACCACGATTGAGAAGCTTGGTGGTGACATAGGAGCCAGTGATATCTCTAAGGTAGCGGGTGAGTGTTTATACCGCGATATCACTATCTATACGCGTGGTCCTGAGCATGCGGATGAAATCACTGAGGCCGTTAATCAATTACCGGGCACACATGTTGAGCAAGTATCAGACCGTACGTTTTTGATGCACTTGGGTGGCAAGATCGAAGTCAAACCACGCTTTCCTTTGAAAACACGCGATGACTTATCGATGGCTTATACCCCCGGTGTGGCGCGTGTCTGTATGCGTATTCATGACCACCCGGAGGCAGCATTTAAGCTCACAATTAAAAAGAATACGGTGGCGATTGTGTCGGATGGTACAGCGGTTTTAGGCTTGGGTGATATTGGTCCAGAAGCGGCGATGCCAGTGATGGAAGGCAAGGCGATGTTGTTTAAGGAGTTTGGTGGTGTTGATGGTTTTCCTATTTGTTTAGATACAAAAGACACCGATGAAATTATTGCGGCGGTTAAAAATATCGCGCCGACTTTTGGTGGTATTAATTTAGAAGATATCAGTGCGCCGCGTTGCTTTGAGATTGAAGAACGCTTAAAGCAAGAGTTGGATATTCCTGTATTTCATGATGATCAGCACGGCACGGCGGTGGTATTAACGGCTGCGATGATTAATGCATTAAAGATTGTGCATAAGAAGCCGGAGGATTTAAAGATTGTGTTGGTCGGTACCGGTGCGGCAGGTGTGGCATGCACTAAAATGCTATTGAACTTTGGTGTGAAAAATATTATTGGCTTTGATAGTAAGGGAGCGATCCATAAAGGCCGTGAAGATTTAAATGTTATGAAGCAATGGTATGCAGATAATACCAATCCAGAAGGTGAAACCCGTGATGTGCATGAAGCAATGGCAGGTGCTGATGTATTCATTGGTTTATCAAAGCCGGGATTGATTAGTGCGGACGATGTAAAAACAATGGCAAAAGATCCGATTATCTTTGCAATGGCGAATCCAACGCCGGAAATTATGCCTGAAGAAGCGCAAGGTGTGGCAGCGATTATTGCTACTGGTCGTAGTGACTACCCTAACCAGATCAATAATGTTTTATGTTTTCCAGGTATCTTCCGTGGTGCTTTGGATTGCTTAGCTTCTGATATTAACGAAAACATGAAGCTGGCGGCCGCGCATGCGATTGCTGGTGTGATTAGTGATGAGGATATTCATCCTGATTATATTATCCCTAGTGTGTTTGATACCCATGTTGCTGCGGCTGTTGCGGAAGCAGTTAAGCAAGCAGCGATTGATAGCGGTATTGCGCGTAAACAATAATTTTTAAGGTGAGTGGCCTGTTGTTTTTTGCTCTGAATCGGCAGTGGGTTGATATAAAAAGTAACTCCCTACTGTTCGATGATCGTGACTAAACATGCTCATCGGGTTGTCAGAGCTGAGTTGCTGCATTACTTCCATACAGATTTTTTCTAAAGCTTTCTGGTACTTTAGGGGTAACATAACCGTTGAGAATTGCTTAATAAGTTGCACTTTCTCGGTTGGGTTCAGTTCTGAGTATAATACTTCACGTAAATATTGAGCTAATACATCTGGGTTATGTGTAAGGTGGTCTGATAATTCTTTTGTCATGATTAAAGGCAGCGGATTAGGTAGCTTGCTTTTTAAAATCACCTTAACATAGCGAAGGATGTGGCTGTTAGCATTAGAGGCAATCATGCCGTTGAGGAGAGGATAGGCAGCGTGGCGGCTTTCATATTGTCCGGTGACGATTAGTCGCTTTACTTCATTAGTATAAGGTTCTGCCAATAATGGTCCTCCCACTAGCATCATAAAAAAAATAAAATCTTTGTTAGTAAATATATTGTGTAGAATTTTTTGGGGCGCATTGAATAGTTTGGCGTACAGAGTTTCTCTATATGTGGCCAGTTCTGTAGGGCGGATTGTTACTTCCTTCTTTATGACGGAAAGGAAAGCGGCTATATACTCTGGCTCACTTTGCAAGTCAATATGAGTAAATAAATTTTCTATTTGCGCAGTAGGCTCACTCGCTCCACTTTTGGCTTCAGCTGTCTCTGGGGCAGTTGTGTCATGTGGTGGCACTAATTTCGTTTCGATAATTTTTTGGCAGTCGGCGTGTCCATATATGACTGCTTTTTGTCGGGCATAAGCTAACAATTCACTATGATCTGTGCTTGATGGTAATGCATTAAGTGATTCTTTAAGTGATTTTACTAAGTTATTTTCTATGCTGTGAAATATTTTTTGTGTTGTCAGCATCTGCCTGATTAAGACTATATATGATTGTCGTGACTGAGGTGTTAAGCGCCCCAGTGACAGATGTGGAGATTGTAATTGTATATCTACCATGGTTTGCATTAGTGCTAGGTTTTTTTGATGTGCAGCGTGTGCAAATACGGTAAAGCCGTCGTGGTCGATAAAGAGATTTGCACCCTGTTCCAGTAGATAGCTAATCACAGCTGGCTGATTATTTTTTGTTGCTGTCATCAACGCTGTTTCGCCATTGTCAGCTTTAGCATCAATGTGGGGTGGAGTTGAAGTTTCTCTGATTGCTTTTAGGCAGTCAAGGTGTCCGTGTATGATGGCGTTATATTGGGCTTGTGGTAGTAGTGTTGAGTGTTCAGTGACAGGCTCTAAGCGCAAAAGTACCTGATCTAGCTGTTCAACTAAATTATGTTCTATGCAATACAGTAGTTCCTGTTCATCGATAGTAGATTGATCTTCATCTATGATAGTCAAGCAGCGATAGGCATGATATTTAAATGCAAATTGAACAAGCCTGCGTCGGTGATGCGGTTGAAAGGATTTATTTGTGTATGATCTGTTCCATAACATTGAAAATTGCTCAGCATTATTGTCTATCAGCGCGATCAGTACTTGGCTAAATAAGCTGTTAGTGTCGCTTATTATTCGTGTTGCTTTTTCTTTTGTATGCGCTGCGTGTTTTTTTATCGCTTTGTACGTGTATGTGCAGAGGTTGGAGTCAGCATCTGGAGGTGACATTTTTGTTGATAGCAATTGGCGTGTTTTTGCTTGTCCCTGCTCGATTTCCTCTACGATTTCATCGATTGAAAAATTACCGAATACGTTTGCTTGCCGCATCATGGGAACGGGTAAGCCGTTTTGCAGACACAGCAAATAAGGTACAGTCATGCAAAACATACGGCCATTACCATCAATGTAGGCGTGTAACTGCGCTGCGCTACGGCAAAATGCAGCTATTGCTGTTAATGTCTCGCGGTTGCTTGTGGCGATTGCGATAGATTCGTAATATTTGTCGAGTAACTGCGCAAGCTTTTCTTCAGTGTCAGTATCAGACTGTGCGTATTCTGTATGAAATACAACTATTTTTTTTGGATCGACGCAGTCTGTTGCTAGGTCTCTTAACTCTTCATCAGACTTTTCTTTTAGTGAATCAGCATAAATGGGTCTGAAGTTTATTTCAATGCGTTGCTTGCAATCTGGCGAATCCCTTAGGTGTTGCAATAACTCAAACATCCCATTAGCAGATGTGTTATTTCTATTTAAGCCAAAATTCATATTAACGCCACGTAAACGGCATGCTCCAGGTTTGTGGCGTGTTTGGCGTGAGTAATTTGTACCTTTTACGTCGTTCAGGCAAAGCGTGTGTAATTGATGTAAATCACCTAGGGTGAGGCGACGACCAACGAAATTGGGTAGTTGTGTAAAGGTATCAATTAAAGCACTTAAGTAACCGGTTTCTTTATAGCCGTAGGGGCCAGATATTTGGTCTGGGCCATCAATAAAATACCGCCAAGCCTCTTGAGAGAGTAGTAGTAAGGTTATATGTTGTTGTGCCCTGCTTTCTGCAAGGGGGGTGCTAGTCCGCATAATATTCACGTGCAATATAGTTATTCTTATTTGTTATATTCTATATTATTGGTATTAAGGGAGTATTAATAACCTGATGGTTTTATTGTGTTTAAACTCAGTAGATTGCGGGCGTTCGTGGTGCGTCAAAGCGCTGATTATGGCTGAGGTGTACT
The DNA here is from genome assembly GCA_029212885.1 of Coxiellaceae bacterium. GTDB lineage: Bacteria > Pseudomonadota > Gammaproteobacteria > Coxiellales > Coxiellaceae > JARGNX01. Next base: position 37,435 of record JARGPC010000015.1, on the reverse strand, counting down.
GGGCATTAAGCTTAAGGGTTGCTCAAGATCATTGTTTGTATCGTCAATACGTACAAAGCCATCAATAGTAGCTCTGCGCTCTGATATTCGCTGACTGATGAATACTTTTAAAATAATAATGATTGGGATGCTGGCACTAACGAGTAAGATGGGCAATATCCAGCCATTACTGATTTGGTCAAACACATTAAAGGCATCCTTGGAATCTGGTAAGGTTCCATTATTTGGTGTGATGCGCTTAAAAATACCCGCTTGCATGTGCATACCCTCTATTGATCATTTGTGCTTAAGCTAACGGATTACTGCTAAGTATACAATCAAAACAAAATTTATGAATTACTATTTATTTGTTTTATCAATAGTTGGAGTTATTGCAGTTGTTTGAGTAAAAAACTGATCGGATGCTGAGGTTGTTGGTCGCTACAGCGCTTGATTTGGCAGCGGCAAGAGAAGCCGGTGGCTAAGATGGTGTGGTCATCATGCATGTGTTGTTGCCAGCTCATATCGAATAATTTTTTTGAACTATCCAAGTGCTTAGTCTCATAACCGTACGAACCAGCCATGCCACAGCAACCTACGGAAGCGATGTCTAGCCGTAAGCCAAATTTCGCGAATAATTGCTGCCATTCCAATGTGTTTTGGTTTGATTGCGTGGCTTCGGTGCAGTGTGCTAATAATAGGATGGGTTTGTCGGCAGGCTTCATCGTTAGATCCAGATGCTGACTATTGAGCCAGTGCTGGATTAGCTGCACAGTAAAATCAACCGAACCCAATATGTCAGGGTATTCATCCTGGTAGCTCAGTGTGATGCTGGGGTCAATGCCAATCATTGGCAGTTGATGTTGGGCAATTTTCGATAAGGTTTCAGCATTGGTTTGTGCGAGTACCTTAAAATCATCACGCATACCTTTTACGTGCAGCGGTTTGCCATTGCAGAACCAATTAAATAGTAATGGTTGGAATGAGAGCTTCTGTAATAGTTGTATGCAGTCCATAACGAGCTCTGCTTCATAAAAACTAGTGAGGCTGTCTTGAATTAACACCACCTGTTTGTCATCAGGTTTAATGTGTTGTAAAGACGATAGGTCATGAGTAGTGATGGTATTGGTTTGGCAATGTTGCTGTAGGTTAGGTGAGCTCACGGTGGGTAAATCGGTTAATTCAAAACACTTCGCGCTTATCCAATTTGCCAGGGGTAGTTGAAATAAAAAACGGCTAAGGCGTGGCCATTCACTTTGTTTTTTGGCAATCGTTTCAGCATTGATGATCATGTAGTCGCTAAGTGTTTGACTATTGAATTGGTTGTAGTCATGTAAGAATTTTGATTTTTCATTCGGGATATTGATATTGACCGGACAACCAGTGGCGCAGGCTTTGCAACCAAGGCAGTGATCCATGCTGTCGAACACTTGCTGTTGAAAATCCTCATCGATACCAACGGATTTTTGGCGTAACCACTCCCTTAATAGGGTGGCGCGCCCTTTGGGTGAATAACAACGATCGCGTGATACTTTATAAGAGGGGCACATCGCGCTGTTGTAGTCGTAATTGAAGCACGCTGCATTACCATTGCAGCTGAGTGATTTATGGTAGAGCTCATAGTCGGATGGGTGAATGTCACGATTAAAGTCTGCTCGTAATGTGGTTTGAATGGGTACAACCGTTTCATCACTATTATGAGGTGTCGCTATTTTGCCTGGGTTGAGTTGATTGTCAGGGTCGAATGCTTGTTTTATTTTTCGCAGCTCATCATACAGTTCGTCACCAAAAAACATCGGTACATACTGACTGCGCATGCCTTTGCCGTGTTCACCCCACATCAGGCCGCCATATTTTTTAGTTAATGCGGCAACTTTGGCGATGATTTCAAAATACAAGGTTTCATCATCACGGTTGTTCATGTCGTAAGCTGGGCGCACATGCAGACAGCCGGTGTCTACATGGCCAAACATGCCATAGCGTAAGCCATGCTCGTCCAGTAATGCGCGGAACTCCCTTATGAAGTCAGCGAGTTTTTCTGGTGGTACTACGGTATCTTCAACACCGGATACCGGTTGGCGCGGTCCTTTAGTTTTGGCGAGTAAGCCAACGCTTTTTTTGCGTAAATCCCAGAGGTTTTTAATATCTTGTTTTTCTGTAGCTAACACGGCATTAAAACTTGGATTGCTATCCAATGCTAATAGTTGAGTTAATTTTTGCTGTTTGCTTTGCAGTTGCTGTATATCATCGGCGACAAGCTCGACATAGTTAATCGCTGCAGTTTCACGATTAGCCGTGTTAATAAAGTCTTTTACTAGATCGTATATAATATCGGTTTTTGCTAATTCTAAAATCGTTTGGTCAATGGTCTCTATTGCTGCTGGTTGGATCGAGAGTAATTGCGTGGCATGTTGTAATGCTAGGTCAAAGTCTTGATATTGCAGCACCATTAGGTTGGTATGCTTAGGGATGGCGGTGAGTTTCAATGTCAGCTCAGTAATAATTGCTAACGTCCCTTCAGAGCCACATAGAATAGAATTTAAATTAAACTGATCACGGCTTTCATTATACACATGCTTTAAATCGTACCCGGTCATAAAGCGAGTTAGCTTGGGGAATTGCTGGTCAATGGTTTGTTGGCAACGGCATACGGTGTCATCTACTTGACGGTATATGCCACCAATCAAATCAGACTGTTGTTTAAATTCCTCAAGTTGCTCTAGCGTGCATGCGTGGCTGGTGTGTTGGCTGCCATCGCTATAAATAGCGGTAATGGCTAATATATGCTGACTGGTTTTTCCATAGAGTAGTGAACCTTTGCCACAAGCATCCGTGTTAGTCATTCCACCTAAGGTGGCGCGGTTACTGGTTGATAGTGTCGGGGCAAAGAAAACACCGTGTGGCCGTAAATAATCATTTAACTGATCGAGTACTACGCCGGGTTGTACTTTAACAAAGCCTTTTTCAAGATTAAGTTCACCAACGCCATTCATATACTTTGAGCAGTCGATAATAATCGATTCAGATAGTGACTGTCCATTGGTGCCGGTGCCGCCTCCGCGCGCAGTGACGGCTAGATGTTTATAGGGTGGCTGGTGTATCAACTGACACAATGTTTGAATATCATGCGCATGTTGTGGCATCACAACAGCCAGAGGCATGATTTGGTAGGCACTGTTGTCAGTGGCATTTAATAAGCGGGTAGATAAATCGGTTTCAATATCGCCATCGAATCCAGCTGCTTGCAGAGCCTCAAGAAACAAGTCGATGGAATTTGATCGTGACATGTGTATCCATGTTTAGTGTTGACGGTCGGTACTTTCAAAAATTTTATCAGCAGACGCGGCAATAAAACCTTGATAAAGGTGGCCATCTTTGTCTTCGTAGCGTTTGGCAAATTCATAGTAGCAAGAAGGAATTTCTATCTCACCTTCCATAAATGAAACTAGCTGATGTTGCGCTAAGATGCTGCTTTGTTCTAATAAGTCTTTGGGGGTGCCTTTGACTCGACCACCAGCTTCGTTAAGATCGTAGCCATGAGCGAGCAAGAACTCATTCACTTTTTCGATAGTATCAAATTGCTTAAGGTGATTAACATTGATAGTAAAGTGATTAACGCGATAACCATAAGCATATAACCACGCAGCGTATTCGGATTCGGATAATAATTTTTCGTAATCCTTATGGCATAGAGGCTCCCAGGGTGTTTTGCAGAACAATAATTCGGTAGGGTTGTCTAATAACTCTAAAGGAATGCGGTCAACCAGTTCGGTGGTGAATGTTTGCAGCCAAGGACTAAATTCTTTACCAATGAGTTCGCTAATAAAAACCTTAGGCGCATCTTTATCGGGGTGTTCGAAGTGTTTGGCGAACAGGTGTTTTTTTTCAAAACCGTACTCACCCTTTTCAACATAGCCTTCTGCTAGGAACGGTTGTGCTAATACATCTAAACAAACGCGTGGATCATCAAAGGTGCGTAAAGCAATGTGGTCATTAATTACCTCTTCACCCGCATCGCGAAACAGTTGAAAAATATCACCAGCTGCTGGCACCTCGGTGGAGTATTGTTGCCAGAGTTTATCGAATAAATCTTTATATGACATGCCTGCTCTCCAAATTGTGTTGCTCAATTATAGCGTAAGTTCAGCGGTTTCCGCTAACCTTCCGCTAACCTTCCGCATGGGGAAGTAAAGTGCACAATCACTTGTTCTTGTGTCGTAGATTTTGCTTGGTTGGTTAAGTAAGCTAACATACACTATTGCTTGGCAGTGACATGATTATATGGGGGATATTTATGCAATCGATACTGGTCGCAGGGGCGGGTAAAATTGGTTCAACCATCGCGCAATTTTTGAGTTACAGTGGTCATTATCGTGTGCATTTGGTAGACATAGCAACTGACAATGCACACCCTCATGCCACGCACGCGCCTTCGGAACATTTGCAATTGGATCAGTTGGATATCAATGATACAGCAAAAGCGGTTGCCTATGTGAAACAGCACAGTATTGAGGCGGTGGTTACCGCGTTGCCTTATACCTGTAACCAGGCGATGGCAGAGTTGGCAGTAGCAGCAGATGTGCATTATTTTGACCTGAGTGAGGATGTTGAGTCCGCTGGTTCGATTGCTCAGTTAGCCAGCAATAGTAAGAAATCATTTGTTCCGCAGTGTGGCCTGGCGCCGGGATTCGTCAATATCGTTGCCAGTGATTTATTGCAATATGATGAGCAGGTGCGCTCGGTAAAAATTCGTTGTGGTGCGTTACCCCAAGATGCGAGCAATGCTTTGCAGTATGCGCTTACCTGGTCGACGGATGGTTTAATTAATGAATACGGCAATATGTGCCATGGTATGCTGGATGGTAAGTTGGTGCCGTTGTATCCGCTCGAAGATTTAGAAACCATCATTATTGATGGTGTAAACTATGAAGCGTTTAATACCTCAGGTGGTGTTGGCACGCTGTTTGAAACCTATGGCGATAAAGCGGAAAGCATTACCTATAAAACCATGCGTTATCCGGGGCATTGTGAAAAAATGAAATTCTTAATGAATGATTTGCGACTGAATGATGACCGTGAAACTTTAAAGCGTATTATGGAAACGGCAATACCTACCACACAACAGGATGTGGTGATTGTTCATGTTACGGTGGATGGTATTCAAAAGGATAAGTTAAATCATCGTGCGTATTCACAAAAATTTTATCCGCAGAAAATTGCTGGCATTGAGTGTACCGCCATTCAAGCGACGACGGCTTCGGGTGCTTGTGCGGTAATCGATACAGTGATGAATGACCCTAATCGTTATCAGGGTTTTGTTAAGCAGGAGCAGTTTGCTTTGACCAATATCTTGCAAAATCACTTTGGTGAGTATTTAGCGGCCGATCATAAATCGTAGGGATTGTAATGGATATACTAAAACAGCTGGGTTTGTCTGAAAAAAACCATTCGGCATGCAGTGGTAATGACGCATGGTCAACAACGACTGATCAAGGCGTTATTGAGTCTATCAGTCCAGCCAATGGCAAGGTCATTGCGCATGTGTATAACTGCAGTGAAACAGATTACGAGCGAGTGATGGAAACTGCTGAATTGGCGGGGCAGCGATGGAATAAAGTGCCAGCACCGCAGCGTGGTGAAGTGGTGCGTCAGCTCGGTGATTTATTGCGTCAACATAAAGATGCATTGGGCAGTTTGGTGTCTTTAGAAATGGGCAAGTCAAAACAAGAAGGTGATGGTGAGGTGCAAGAAATGATTGATATGGCTGATTTGGCCGTAGGTCAATCGCGCATGTTGTATGGTAACACCATGCATTCTGAACGACCGTTTCATCGCATGTATGAGCAGTGGCACCCGTTAGGTATTGTCGGTGTGATTTCAGCGTTTAATTTTCCAGTGGCAGTGTGGGCGTGGAATGCTTTTGTCGCGGCAATATGCGGCAATACTGTTGTATGGCGACCTTCCCCTAAAACGCCGTTATGCACCATTGCCGTGCAGCATTTGTGTAATCAGGTAATGAAAAAAAATAATTGCGAGGGTGTATTTAATTGTGTGATTTCGGATGATATTGCATTGTCTAAACGTTTTGTTGCTGACGATCGTTTTCCTTTGGTGTCGTTTACTGGTTCTAGTGGGGTGGGTGCTGATGTGGCGCAAGTGGTAGCGAAACGCTATGGCCGCAGTTTATTAGAGTGTAGTGGTAATAATGCCATGATTGTTGAAGCCGATGCGGATTTAGATTTGGTGATTCCCGCGATTGTGTTTGGTGCTGTCGGCACAGCAGGTCAACGTTGCACGACGACTAGGCGTTTATTGTTGCACAAATCAATTTACGACAAAGTGACTAAGGCATTAGTCGCGGCTTATAAAAAAGTAACGATTGGCGATCCATTGGATGCTAAAAACCTAATGGGGCCATTAATCGATACCGCCAGTGTATCCAGTTATAAAAGTGCTATTGAACAAGCTACACAGCAAGGCGGCAAGGTGCTATTTGGCGGTGAGGTATTGGATCAACCCGGTTTCTATGTGCAGCCAACTTTAATTGAGGCGCAGAACGATTGGGATATTGTGCAGCAAGAAACCTTTGCGCCGATTTTGTATGTGATGAAATATGATTCGTTAGATGAGGCGATTGCGATGCAAAATAATGTATGCCAAGGACTTTCTTCAGCGATATTTACTCAATCGATCAAAACAGCTGAGCGATTCTTATCGGCTGTGGGCTCTGATTGTGGTATTGCTAATGTTAATATTGGCACATCGGGTGCCGAGATTGGTGGCGCATTTGGTGGTGAAAAAGCTACTGGTGGCGGCCGTGAAGCGGGCTCTGATGCCTGGAAGGCTTATATGCGACGACAAACCAATACGATTAATTGGAGTGATGAGTTGCCGCTGGCACAGGGCATTGAGTTTGACCTATAGAGCACCGCAACCTTTATCCTAACTATTCATATTGAGTTTTATGTGTAATAGTAGGGGCACTGCTTTTGAAATATCACCGAGACAAGGAGTCTTACCGATGATGAAACTTTCCGTGGCTGCTTTAGCCTTAACGTGTTCAGCTGTTGCCTATGCAGGCACAGATGCTCCGATACTGATGACAGCGAAATTATCGCTGACTCAGGTTTCACATAAATTATTCAAACCATCTGCTACGAAGGTGCCGCATCCTTTTTATAAGAAGAAATGTGACAAATCAAAACCTAAAAGTTATTCATCTGCTAGTGGTCAAGCGGTTGTGTGGTATAACCCCAAAACCAATACGATGAAATATGCGATTACTTATCGTGGTTTAAGTGGTTCACCTATTATGGCGCATTTTCATATTGGTAAAGTCGGTGTTGGCGGTCCAATTGTACAAAGCATTTGCGGCATGCCGCCTAAAGGATCTAAGGCATTAGGTTTCTCAGCGCCAGCTATTGATGGCCATGTTTGCCCTAAAGGAACCAGTGGTTTTTTCTCAGGTACATATAAGATGCAAGGTAATGTAAAAGATAAGCTGACTGCCGCGCAAGAAAAACAAGCATTTCTTGATGGAAAAATGTATGTCAATATTCACACATGCTTAAATGAGTTGGGTGAATTACGTGGGCAGATTGTTCCATTACAGTGATAGGTTTATTTAGCCGGTATTTTGCATAGCGGCAGAAATGCCGTTAACACTGAGCATCAATAATTGCGTAATCAGCTCTTTATCATCAGGTTGCTTGTGGTAGCGTTGCATTAACTCAATTTGCAGTAGATTGAGTACGTCGGTATATGGTGTGCGTAATTGGATTGATTTTTTCAACACGGGTAAGTGGTCGAGAAAATGTGTTTGTTGTGTGATGGCATTAATATGCTGGCAGGCATTCTCGTATCCGGTGACAATCATTTGATGAATAGTGCGTGTATTTTGCGGATAAAGCTGTGCTATGGGTAAGTGCGTACGTGCTAATTCTTTACTGGTGTTGTTAATCAGCTCTTGAAAAAATGGCCAGTGCTGATAACACTGTTGCAATATATTCAGTGCGCTGTCATCGTCTTTTAGTAATTGATGCAATGCATAGCCAACGCCATACCAGCCGGGAATGTTATAACGCGTTTGTATCCATGAGAATACCCAAGGAATGGCGCGCAGCCCTTCGAAATCCACTTCGCTGGCTGATTTGCGAGATACGGGTCGCGATGCAATCGGTAGCTTGCTAATAAATTCAATTGGTGTGGTGCTAATATACCATGACCAAAATTCTGGGTGATCGATCAGTTCGCGATAATGTCGACGTGCATCGCTAGATAAGCGATCACAGATATCGGTTATTTTTGGTTGTTGCCAGTAATCGCTGGCTTCTTTTTTATAAACATCAGCGGTGGTGAGTATCATCGCATTGCTTATTTTTTCGAGATGACGATGGGTTAAATCCGCCAAGCTGTAGTGGCTGGATATGACTTCGCCTTGTTCAGTAAAGCGAATTTTTCCGGTATGGCAAATCGAAGGCGATGCCATGATGGCATGATTAATGCTGCCGCCGCCACGACCTACGCTGCCACCACGCCCATGAAAAAAACAATAGTCGACATTCTGTTGGCGGCATAATTCTGAAAGCGAGCGAATCGCTTTATGCAAAGACCAATTCGATGTCCAATAGCCGCCGTCTTTATTGCTGTCGGAATAACCCAGCATAATCTCTTGAAAGCTTTTGCGTTGTTGCAGGTGCTGTTGGTAATGAGTGTTTCCAAATAATGTGGCTAGGGTTTGATGGCTGGTTTGTAAGTCATCCACGGTTTCAAATAATGGCGCGATATCGCTGAGTTTATCAAGCTTAGTTAGCTTTAATAAAAATAATGCTTCCAGCATGTCGCTTACTGCATGTGTCATGCTAATGACATAGCTGCCATAAGCTTTCGGTTCGCTGTGTGTGTATTCGCGCATAACCTTTAGGTTATCGATGCAATGTTGCGCTACTTCAGTCAGCTTGTTGTGATCGTAGCTGATTGAGGAGGTTTCATTTAATAATCGATTGAGTGTGCTGCATTTTTCATCTTCATTCAGTGACGCATAATCAATATCAGTGTGTTGTTGCAATATTTCAGTAATGGTTTGCTGGTGTACGTCGCTGTGTTGACGAATATCTAAGGCGGCCAAGTGGAAGCCAAAGGTTTTTACTTGGATGATTAAATCATTCAGTTTGCTGTGATAGGCTACACGCGATAAGCCCATGCTACTTAAGCTGTGTTGGATCAAAATCAAATCGTTATAAAATTGTTCGCTATTATAATTTTCGATGTGTTGTAATTTGGCATGCATGTAGCCAACCTTACGTCGAAAAGGTTCGTGATCATAAGCATCTTTGGCTAAGAGTTCGCTGTGCACTTTTGTGCTGTCATGTTCGATTGAGTTTAATAATTCTTGTGGTGCGTCGGTAACGGCTTCGGAAATGCTGAGCAAATCCCAAAGGCTTACTAATTGCTGTTGATAATTGGCAATGCATTTTTTGTGGTGATAATGTAGTGTGTTATTCATCACCTTTGGGGTGGCAAACGGATTACCATCACAATCGCCGCCGATCCATGAGCGGTAGCGGGTAATGATTGGTAAGTCGTGAATGTCTGTATCGTAGTAAAGCTTAAGCGCGTAGCGAATGTCGTGATATATCATTGGTACACTTTGCCAAATGCTACCGGCTAGGTAATAACATCCATTGTGCACCTCATCTTCAAGTGTTGGTCGTATATGGCGAATGCTCTCGGTATACAGCATTAAACAAATTAATTCATACAACGCCACTTGTTTTTCATTGAACGCCTGATTGGACTGTGGTTGAGATAGCTGATTGAGTAAGTCAGAAATCTGCACTTGCTTGTGTAATAACGTGTGGCGTTTGGTTTCAGTCGGGTGCGCAGTTAAAGTCGGTTGGATCTGAATTTTTTCTAATAATGACAGCACTTGCTCCAGGCTAAAGTCTTTTTGTTTGAGTTGATATATGGCAGCAGCAATCGATTCGGCTTTGGGATGCTCCTTATCGGCATCGATGGCGCGTTGCTTGTTGATGCGAATAATCTCTTGTTTTTCGGCTTGATTGATTAAATTAAAAAAGATTAAAAATGCCCATAGCAACCAACGGATTGAAGTAAGGTCTAATTGGTCGATAATCGCGCGTGCTTGCTTGAAATTAGGGGTGTCGCCACTGTTCTCTTCATCTTTGCAAATAATGCGCAAACCATCAACCAGCTCATAGACATCTTCGCCAGCTTTTTGTAGGATCGCACTGCCTAATAGGCTGGCCAATAAGTTGATTTGCATGCTGAGCGGTAGTGTTACACCTTCGCCTTCAGACGCGATGTCTAAACTTTGCCAGTACAGAGACTGATAGTGTGAGTTTTTCATAAGCTCAGTATACGCTTGTCTGGTATGAACTGTTAAGGCTTTACTGTTGTATTTGCAGTGTTTTTTACTCGTGCCTTCTTTAGTATGGTTTCGTGGTATAGGATTGACGGGTTTTAGTCCTTAATACTTCATTAATACTATGGTGTTATTATTACGCAATAATTATAAATAATACTTAGGAAGTTATAATATGAGAGGTAGACAAAACTACAGGGCTGGGAAGAAACTAGATCCCGCTAAGCTTGCTGAAGGCAGAGAAAGCTTTCCAAGCACACCTACTGACCCTGAAATCGACACTCGCTATCGTTTTGATTTTGCAGCAGCAGCTGCAAAGATAGCAGAGATGAAGTCTGCTCAGGAAAATCCCCGGTTCCTCTCAGGCGGTGAAGTGATGGTGGATGAAGGTAAGGGGCCTAGTGCTGCTTCGAGTTGTGAAGCTTAAGTAATAAGCGTTCACTTAAATACCTGGATTTAACTCATTTGTTCTAAAACAAATTTTTTCCATCCGGTTGCGTTTTTGTACAATTCCGAAAAGCGCAATTCACCACTGAAGATTTGCATCGCACGTTGGATAGGGGCTTGTTTGCGTAGTTTTAAATAGTTGCGCACCAGTTTGGGTTTGGTATAAAGCCAGTGTGATAGTTTGGCTGAAAAATGTAAGTCAGTGAGCAGTTCCTCTTGTAACATGTGCTGGTACATATCGCTGGCTTGCTGGGCTGATGTGGCGCTGCTAATGGTGCTGGCAGCTAAGCGACCACTGATAATGGCAGCAGAGATGCCTTCCGCGGTTAATGGGTCGGCAAATCCGCCGGCATCACCCACCAATAAGACACGGCCCCGATTAAAGCCATCAGGTCGTGCGCGCAGTGGTACAACAAAACCTTTTTGCTGCACTGATAGGATGTCGCTGTCTTTTAGGCCGAGGATTTGATAATACTCTTTTAGGAAAGTTTTTGGTGATGCCGCTTTTTTGCTATCAAAATGAAAGCAGCCAACACCAATCGATAAGTGATGTTTTTTCGGAAATAGCCAGCCATACCCCTGTGGAATCGCCTCAAAGTCAAAGCGCGCACGATTTAATCGTTCAAATGCTTCATCGGTGACTTCGACTTCTGCTTCAACTGCTGGTGCATTGTTTTCAGTGTAAGCTGACCAGCCAGCCAGTCTAGCGGTGTTGCCGCTAGCGCCATCGGCAGCGATGAGCCACTTAGCGTTAAAGGTTTGATCGTCAGCTGTTGCTGAGACACCTTGTTCATTTTGTGATAGCGATGTCAGTTCGGTATTTTCAAAAAACTGTACGCCGAGTTGTTTGGCATGATCCGCTAATAATTTGTCCAGTTTGCTGCGCATAACCATGTAGACATAAGGCGAATCACTGCTGGCGGTATAGCATAAGTTTGATTTGTGCCACACCAAATCAGTTTCGTAAATTGTTTGTTCAACGGCTAAGCTGATGTCGATCGGGAACAGGTCATAAGCACGTTTTACTACACCACCACCACAGACTTTAATTCGAGGGTGTTGTTTTTTTTCGACGACGGCAACCTTGAGCCCTTTTTGCGCACATTCAATGGCGCAGCAACTGCCGGCAGGGCCTGATCCAACAATAATGACATCAACATTTGGCATAGTGTTCCTTTACTAGCAAATAAAAACGTGGCGATTCTATCACAATTGTGGAGTTTTAAGTTCACCTTTAGCCAAAATAGGACGTTAATTTCAGCAGCAATTGACTGCAAATGGGTTCAAATAGCTTGTTTATGCGCAAAATCAATGGTTTATTAATAGTTATGGATATTATTGAACAAACGTTTCGTCAGCGCGCTTGCGTTGAATCTCTGAAGGCCGCCGCGGCCGGAGTAGTGTGCGTTATGGTGTCAATGGTGGCGCACTTGGAAATGAGTTATATGGCGCCGATTATTTGTATGGCTGTTCGTTTTATCTATAGAACTTACAGTTGGCAGCGTTGTTTGTCGGGTATACTAGCGGCACTTATTCATATGTCAGTGGTTTTATTGATTGCGTATATTACTGCTCACCAGTTCAGTTATATGGTGATTGGCTTTAGTCTGTATTTATTTACCGGTGCTTATTTATTTGCACTTGGTAAGCCTGTATTAGAAACCATTTTTTTGACAACTTTTACACCGTTTGTCTTTTTAATTGTGATGACGGCGCCAGAGCAGGCGGTATCTGCAGCAACTTATTGGTTTGTGCAGGTCACGATGGGTTTTTTGGCCATGATGGTGGTGGGCATATTCTCAGCATCTTTTCCCTACCAGCAACCGTTAGAAAGACGCAGTGCGTCGTTACTGCAGCCTATCATTAAGCGTTTACAAATGGCGCGCCAGCAATGGCCGCTGGATAATGCATTATTTAATAAAACCATGATTCAAATTAAAGAAATTTATGCCGGAAACCGTGATCGTGAAATTTTTTGGATGAGTAATTTAATGTGGTTGCGAAATCTTTCTGGCTTTAGTGAAAAATTAAGCCGCTGTTATTGCACCATACAGCATGCACCGCAATTGCAGCACTGCTTTGTGTTGGTGCAGCAGATACAGCATACATTGTGTCAATTACTTGAGGCGACAGGAAAGAAAGTTTTATTGAAGCCAGCACGGTATGGTTATGCTTTGTTTGCTTTAAAGGCTAATTTGCTTGCTTTTGCCCATGCGGTTGATCAGTTACGTGATAGCCCTGCCTGGCAACAAATTCCTGCTAAGCAGCAATTGGTGTTAGGTGAATTTTATGCGGCCAATAAGGTTATTGTGAATATGCTGCTGGAATGGATGGCATTTTATTTAGAGAATAATAAAAGTATTAGCCATTTCGTGTTTAACTTACCGTTTAAAGATTTTAGTCGCCAAAAGCCAGCACTGATTTATGCTACAAAATTAGTGGTGGCATTTTTAGCGGGTTTGATGATGTATCGTTACGTTTACCCTGTGCCTCCAGCACAATTTATTGCCACGGTTTTGATTATTTCAATTGAAATTAATTTAGTGCGATCATTGCGTAAAGCATTAATGCGTCTTGGTGGCTCGTTTGTTGGGTTGGTGTTAGCTGTTGTTGGTTTGATGGGGTATGCACACTTTAGTAATGTTGTTTGGTTGTGGGTATTTATTTTTTTCATTATGTATTTGTCTGCTTATTTTTGTCGTCCAGATGCAAAATATCCCTATGCAGGATTAATGATGACAGTCATGTCGTTAATTATCATGCTAGATGGGGCAAATTTGTCAGTTGATGTGAATTTAATGATTAACCGATCAGAGGGGATTTTTTTAGGCATCTGTTTAGCGACTTTTATTAATTTACTGTATTGGCCTGCGCGCCCAGAAAGACACGTGATGAAAAAGCTCTCATTTGCTGTGCAAGAGAGTAGCTTGCTATTACAATCGGTTGTGTCATTGGGTGATGGCGAGATGCCAACGGATTTATATCGAACGCGGCGCCTTACTATTGAAGGCATGTTGTCGGGCATTAGTGTGTTATTAGCGGATTATAAAAGCATTGTTAGTCAACAGCAGTTTGATCGCTTGCAAGCATTAGCCGAAGCGGCTGAATTCTATTATTTAGCTGTAAATGCTATGGTACTTGCGTTTAAATGGATACCCGCAGTAAGGCGGCAGCGTATTGTTGGGCTGTTATCAGAATTTACTCAGCCATTGCTGCAGAGCTATCAATATTTTTCGCAAAGCTTATACCGCTATCGGTTGACTCCTGCTGATTTTGATAAGGTGTTGCAAATGCAACACGCTATCGAGTTAGAGATTTCCAGTGGTGAATTGTGTCAGCGCATTCCTGAAAGTGGCACTCAAGCACGTGCAGATTATGCTATGATCATAGGTCATTGGATGATCTTGGTACAAAAATTAGTCGAAGCAATGCGGCTATTGGCACAATTGAACTATAGGGAAATTATTACGCGTGACCAAGCCAGTACAAAATCAGCAGACAACTGAAGAAGTAGCGATAAAGCCGCCAAGACCATTGCGGTTTTGGGTCTGTTGGGTTATTGCTGTTTTGGTATTGTTGGCAATCGCTATTATCATTTTTGATAACATCACCCCTAACACCGATGATGCTTACTTATATGCCAATGTGGTGCAAATTTCACCTCAGGTCAGTGGCCGTGTGGTAAGGGTCTTTGTGCTTAAAGATGAAAAGGTGAAGAAAGGAGAAAAGCTTTTTCAGCTTGATGCGCGCCCTTACCAGCACCGTGTTGATGCGCTGAAAGCGGCGTATGTGAAACAGGTTTATGCTGTTAAGTTATTGCACCAATCCGTAAAGCAGGCCCAAGACAATGTAGAGTCATTGATGGCGCAAGTGGAGCTGGCGCAAATTCGTTACCAAGATTTTAAGCAGCTGGCTATAGATGGGGCTGTGTCACAATTAACCGCTATTACTGCTAGTGATCAATTGAAAAAATTACAAGCTGATTTGCAGTTATCCAAGGTGGAGTATGCCAAGACCATTACACGCATAGATGCATTAATCAATGACAAGAATGTACTAAGTCAACAAGCATTAGCTACCTTAGAAAAGGCGGAATTTGATTTGCATCAAACGTTAGTGACGGCGCCTGCTGATGGTTATGTAACTAATGTCACATTACTACCAGGTATGTACACCGATGCAGGAACTGCTGCTCTAACATTTGTTAATACTGATCGGTGGTGGGTGATAGCGAATCTGAAAGAAAATAATATGCACGGTGTGCGCCTAGGTCAGACAGCAAAATTCAGTGTGAGCATGTACCCTGGTAGAATGTATGAAGGCAAGGTGGCGCGCTTGCCGGAAGGTGTGAATGTGCACAAAATTGTACCTCCGGTGTATTTGCCATATGTAGCAAAGACGCCCAACTGGATACGCTTGGCACAGCGTTTTCCGGTATGGATTCATGTTGATGTGTCACAGTTTAAAGGCCGCCCGCCGCGCATAGGCACCACCACTGCAGTGGTGGTGTTTAGGCCTGACCACCGCATCATTAATGCATTGGCCTATGCGTTACTGGTGGTTAAAAGCTATTTGTATTACTTGTATTAAATACTAGAGACGTTACAATCAGTCCATTATTCTTAGCAGGAGCGCTTATGTTTAATCGTATTGTTACCGTCTGTTTTGCTAATATTTGCCGCAGCCCAGTGGCAGAGCATTTATTACGTAATGCAGCCTCTAACGACAAAGTAGAAGTAAAGTCAGCGGGTATACAGGCGAGACCGAATTACCCTGCAGCACCTGAGATGATTGAATTGATGGCTGAAAAAGGGGTTGATCTCAGCCAACACCGTTCGGCTTTATTGGATTCACCAATGATTAGCTGGTCTGAATTGATATTGGTGGTGGAGCAAGAGCATCAAAAATTTATCGAGCATCAATTCCCAATGGCGCGCGGTCGTATTCAGTTGCTGGGCAAATGGACCTGCGGCGATATCGATGATCCTTATCGCCGTGCACGTGAAAATTATGCGCATTGCATTACTGAGTTGGAAGAAGCGGTGGATGCTTGGGCGCAGAAATTGTGGGGCAAGGTGCGTAATGGTGAAGCGTGCTCGCAGTCATAGTGCAAGACTGAGCTGCATGAAGGTATGAAGGTGTGACGGGGTCAAGGCGCATAGCGTATCCATTTTACTTTATGGCAGGCCTACGTTGTAGGCTATTTGACTGGATCCCGTGTAGAATTATCTAAACCCCATCTCGTGTCCGCGAAGCCAGCGCTATATTGTGGCTAGCCAAATCATCAACAAACTGTTGCGAATTAAAATAATGATATTCAGTGACTCGACTCTCAGCAATTTCATCACGGCAAGGCGTTTGAAGGTTGTCGAGACCGGGGTGACACATAATCAAACCTTGATTATCGATATGCTGTAAAAATTGCAAGAAATATTCGCGGTAGTTTTGGTGTTGTTCAAAGTCGTAGACACCGGCGAAACTTTTGTTGTGCGGTATTCTGTCAACATTTAATAGCCGTTTTAATCTTTTATAGCCAGTCCAATAAATGAGTAACTGCTTCTGTGGGAACGGCAGCAGAAACATTTTATTGATTGAGTTGGCGGATAGGCGTACCCAGCAATGATTGTCTTTGAGGTATTTGCTATAGCACATCACAATCATATTGCGGATGCCAGACAGTTGATGGATGTGCTGATGGCCATCGATAAAATCAGGGGCGTGGCCCATGGTTTCAAAAAATGTAGTAAATTGCCTTTCTATAAGGCGTGATAATTTTGAGTAAGGTATGTGGCCAATGACGCTACGCAGCACCAGTTTTTTATGTGAGATCGCCTCTTCACCTTCAGTAAGGTTAAGGTGTAAGCCGATTTGAACATCTTTAGCAACGGCTTTTAATTGCTCCGCATGTTGCTGCCAGTTAGGCATATTCACCATGCAACTGGTGGCGTTGATTCTTTTGTTTTCGATAAGTTGTAAAATAGCTTTT
The DNA here is from genome assembly GCA_029212885.1 of Coxiellaceae bacterium. GTDB lineage: Bacteria > Pseudomonadota > Gammaproteobacteria > Coxiellales > Coxiellaceae > JARGNX01. The sequence goes on along the minus strand of JARGPC010000015.1, from coordinate 20,639 downwards.
GATACGGGTTCGTTATAACCATAGTCATCGGCGCATAAAATAATTTTTTTCTGGCTCATGCGTCTTCCCTTGAGTGGAATGCCCACAATTTACTGGCGGTAAAAGTGAAAATAGATACGCAGGCTAGTACAATTACTAAGGCAATTGAGTAGTGCATGTGTACGCGGTGCAGTAGATACCAGTAAAAAGTTTCATTTACAGCAAAGCTAATGACAGCAATGGTAAAAAAACGTGGCAGTGATTGGCGAAAATTTTGCGTTGTGCCAGAAAAAGTCCACAGCCAGTGACCAAAAAAGCTAACGGAAAATGCGATTAAAAATGCAAATATATTGGCAATCAGTGGTTTCATGCCGCCTAAAGCAACTAATAGCATTACGCTACTAAAGTGCACAACCGTTGAGCTCATACCAACGATGGCGAAGCGCATCATTTGTGATAATAAGTGCTTATGCGTTTTAATCGCTTGTTTGATCATTGTCGTTATCTAAGCCGATTTTCTGTTGAATAATATACGGGGGGCGTTTTTTTACTTCGTTAAATATGCGTGAAATATACTCACCTAAAATACCAATCGATAATAATTGGATACCGCCAAAAAAGATTAATACAACCAGTAACGTGGCGTAACCGGGGACATCTACGCCAGTAACTAATGTGTCGACGATAATAAAGATTACACTGGCTAAAGAAAGCAATGAGATGAGGCCACCAATCATGCCCCATATGCGCAGTGGTATATCTGAAAAGGCAGTTAAGCCAGTGATCGCCAGGTTGGTGAGTCGCCCATATTTCCAGGATGATTTACCGCCGGCGCGTGCTTGTACGGTAAAGGGTATGCCGATTGAGCGATAGCCAACCCAGGCATATAAACCCTTAGTAAACCGAGCGCGTTCCTGACAACGATTGAGTGAGGCCACTACTTGCTTGTCGAGTAAACGAAAATCACCGGCGTTGCGTGGAATCGGTACTTCGGTCATTTTGTCGAGGATGCGATAGAAAAGGTTGGTGCTGTGACGTTTATAAAAGCCTTCGTCTTTACGATTTTTACGTACGCCATAGACGTTGTCATAACCTTCACCCCATTGCTCAATAAATCGTGCAATGTATTCTAATGGGTGCTGGAAATCAGCATCAACGATAACGGTTGCATCACCGCTAGCATGCGCGAGACCGGCAGCAATTGCCATCTCTTTGCCAAAGTTACGCGACAAGTTCAACAGTTTAACGGCGGGGTGATCAGCGATATATTGTTTAGCTAGCATCACGCTATCATCTTTGCTGCCATCATCGATTAATATGATTTCATAGCGATCGGTCAGTTGTTGCAGTGTTTGTTCGAGTTCGGTACAAAATTTTACAATTAATTCGGACTCATCGTGCATAGGCACAACGCATGAAATAAAGTGCTGCCGTTGCTTGATCGCCTGTTGGCGTTGTTGATTGGTTAGGGTGCTCATAATGCAGTCAATGTTAGCAAAGTTCTGATAATAGCGCGAGGTATTTAGCTCGCCGCTTGCGCCATCACCGCATAGTAACCGGCATTGCGGCTAGTGTTAAATTTTGGGATTGGGTAGCAGGTGCCACTGATAACGCTGGGCCTCGCATTGCTGATCGCTTTTTGGCACAAAGCTTGTGCATTATTATTAGCGACTTGATAAGCGGATTGGCTTAAGTGGCTGTGTTGGTCGTTAAAGGTAATGAATACATAGGTGAGGTTTCGGTTGCTTTTTAGGTTGTGTGGTACTAATAGCGGTTGTTGGTCTGTTACCCCTGGAATAAGGTAAGTCGCACTGGATAATCCTGGTTGTAAACAAATGCCTTTACCGTCGGAGTGAAAAAGCGTGAACTGCAGTTTATGGCGAGGGCTTGCTTCTATTCGTAAGCGGGGTGCGCGCAGAGGCATAGGCACATTAGCTCCGCTGGTGCAGCTTGATGCATCGGTCTCGTTGTTAATGTTGTTTAAGGTAAGAAACAAATGATTGCTATGACCATGACCGTTCGTGGTGAAGTAACTGGCTTGCACGCCAACTTCAAATACGGCTTGACCTGCAGTTGCAGTGCCCACAGCTAGTGTGGCGACGCTTAGAGCGCAAGCTATTATGTAACCTCGGTGATTCATACTCATAAACCAAAAAATCTTTATTCACTATGGCATCTATTTTAATGGATCTAGATTAATGGCGTATTAAGGGATGATTTATGTAAGGTATATGTAAAGCCTTGGTCATTAGTGAAATGAATATGATCTTATTCACTTATAAATTGTTTGCTAAGCAGCAGATAAACTCCAAAACCCGCCAAGCCCATTACCAGGTAGGTGCCAGCTAAAAGTCCGGTGCCTTCGTGTGAAAAAAGACTAATAATCAGTGTAGTAGCAAAAATGATAAAGGACTGAAAGCTGCCAAATAATGAGCCTGCGATGCCGCGGCGATTGTGTTGTTCGGTAAGAGCCAAAATCATCGCATTGCCGCTAATTAACGCTTGTCCAAACAGGGTTAAAAATACCGCGACCAAAATGAGAGCAATATTGACCAAATCGGTCAGCACAAAAAACGTTAACCAAATACCCGCAGCTAATAATAGACACAAGCCAATTCGAATTGTGTGTAAATTACTAAAGTGTTTAATTAAACGACCATTAACAAAACGTCCCAGTATTATGCCGACCGAGGCGGCAGTGGTTAGCCAGCCATAAGTTACTGGTGATAGATGATAGTGCAGTTGAAAGATAAAAGGACTCAAGGTGGCATAGGCAATGTTGGTGGTGACGGCAATGCTGCAAGCGACGGTGGCTAGAATAAAGCCCGTGTGGCGTAGTAAGTCAGTGTATTGTTTGAATAGTATTTTACCGAGTTGCAGGCTGTGATTGATATGCAAGTTAGTCTCTGGGCAAAAGGCGCCGTAGATAATGAGCAGCACCAGAAAAAAGCCGCCAAGAAAAACAAAGTTAGCTTGCCAGCCAAACCAGTGTTGCAGATAACCACCAATCATCGGCGCCAATAGCGGCGATAAACCAAGCATTGTGGCAAAGTAGGCGCGCGCTGGTTCGCGTGGGTTATCGTAAAATACGTCGACTGACATGGTGCGGCCAAGTCCGGCGCAAGCGCCGGCGCCTAACCCTTGTACAAGGCGGCTGATTAAAAAGGGGGTAATATGTTGGGTAAAGACAGCTGAAAAGCTGCCAAGAGCAGCAATGATGAGTCCGGTGATGACCACCGGCCGCCTGCCAAGCTTATCTGAGACTGGGCCGGCAATCAGTAAGCTGGCGCCCATGCCAAAAATATAAAACGTGATCGATTGTTGGGTTTGTGTGGCGTCAACATGCATATAGCGCATAATGGCAGGCAGCGAAGCTAAGTGAATGTCAATTCCCATGATGCCACTCATGGCGATAAATATAACAATAGCTTGTGCTTTAAAGCGTGCTCGTCGATCTTTGGGTAAGGTTTTCATGGTTTGATATTATACGATATACTGGTGTCTGTGTTAAGGAAGACTCATGCTAGATATTATCGCTATATTATTATCACTCGCTGCCATTTTTAGTTTTATCAATGAGCGTCATATGCATTTGCAGATGACGATTGGTTTGATGCTGTTGTCACTTATTTTTGCCGTGTTGTTTACGGTATTAAGCTACTTGGGTGTTGATTACTTCCATCTACAGTTCAGTGGTGTGTTGGCGAAAATTGATTTCAGTCAGGTAGTTTTACAGGGGGTGTTGTGTTTTTTACTTTTTGCCGGTGCGAAAAATATATCGCTAGCTAATCTGAATCAGTATCGCTGGGATGTGGTAACTTTAGCCGTATTAGCGACGTTATTGGCGACGTTTATTATTGGTAGCTTAATTTATTGGGTCTTTAATGCATTAGGCTTTGCTATCCCCTATATCCATGCGCTTATCTTTGGTGCGATTATTTCACCGACGGATCCAGTCGCGGCGTTGGCAATATTAAAAAGTATCGGTTTACCCGCCAATATTGAGTTGGTGATCGATGGCGAATCGCAGTTCAATGACGGCATTGGTGTGGTTATTTTTGTGACCTTAACCGGCATTGCATTCGAGCATGCAACTCCCACTGTGCTGCATATATCGACGTTGTTTCTACGTGAAGTGGTGGGCGGTATTGTTTTAGGGTTGATTGTGGCGGCTATCGTACATTACTTTATCACACGAGCAAGTCATGTCATTACTCAGTTGCTTATAACATTGGCGGCCGTTAGCGCTAGCTATGCTTTAGCATTATGGATAGACGTGTCAGGTCCGATTGCCAGTGTGGTGCTGGGTCTTGTGGTAGGTAATCTGAGTTTGGCAAAGTTGAGTGATAAAAAAGCCAAAGATATGATTAATGTTTTTTGGGATATGATCAATCAGGTGCTCAATGCAGTGCTGTTTGTGTTGATTGGTTTGCTTGCCTTTATGATTGGTGTACCTTCGAAGGTGGCTATTATTGGTAGTGTGGTTGCTATTGTTTGCGTGTTGCTCGGACGGTTTTTGAGTATCTCCATCTCCATGTTGTTGTTGCGATTAGAGCACCGACTCAAATTTAAATTACGCTTTGGCTTAGTGAATTTATTTACGTGGGCAGGGCTGCGTGGTGCATTAGCAGTTGCGTTGGTGTTGTCTTTGCCTGAAGGTGGTCTCAAAGATCGCTTGCTTCCGCTGGTTTATGCGGTGGTGGCTTTTTCGATTTTGATACAAGGCACAACGTTAAAGCCATTCTTCCCTTTGCAAAAGCTAAAACAGCTTGGTCAGCTTAAAGACGTCAGTTAGTTTATGTTGAGTGGCGAGTGTTAATCGCACCCCACTTGGCGTTGGTTTCGCTAACAAAGTGGGGTGGTTAATGCGGATTTATTGTTGTGGTGTTGCAGGCTTCGATAATTTTGAACCTTTGCCACCACAGCTGCGATGTGTTTTAGCTTGTTTGCCTGGATCATCTTCTGGAACCAAACCTTTAGTGCCCGTTCCTTGCTGTACTTTTCCACCTGGACTGCCATCAGTGGTTAGGTTGGTTGCGCCTGGCTTTTGAGGAGTAGGACTAGCTAGTGTAGGCCCAAATGCTAATCCACACGCTAATAGAGATGCGGCAATTAATGGTGTTTTCATGATGTTACCTCATTGCTTGTCAATAATGAGGGGAAGTATAGGTGATTATTTTGCTTATGTTTTTAATCATAAGCCTGTAAAAATGGTTCCGGTACGGACTCCAAGAAATTGGAGCTGGTGAACGGATTCGAACCGCCGACCGGCTGATTACAAATCAGCTGCTCTACCAACTGAGCTACACCAGCTCTTTTATAGCCATCCCCACCAAAGTCCACTGTCAGCTGCTAAAGCAGAGAGTAAAACTTCATTACGAATAACTAATCTTTTATAGCCATCCCCACCAAAGTCCACTGTCAGCTGCTAAAGCAGAGAGTAAAACTTCATTACGAATAACTAATCTTTTATAGCCATCCCGACCTGAGCCCACGCCTCAAAAGCATGATCTCGTCGAGAAAGAGCGATTCTATGTGATGTTACCTTGCTGGTCAAGTATTCCGTGATATGTGTGAAGTTGTTTTCATTTTGTACGTTAAGGCGTTGCCAGATAATGCATTTTAGTTATTACTTTGCACCCGGTGCTTTTGATACCTATCACCTAATGTTATACTCGATAGATGTATAAGGAATTCTACCATTTTAAGGAAAACCCGTTCAATGTAACGGCAGACCCCAGTTTTTTCTTCTCTAGCTCGCAACACAGCGAAGCTTTTTCACACCTGCAATTCGGTATTGAGCAACGCATGGGCATTATGGCCGTGATCGGTGAAATCGGTACCGGTAAAACCACGCTATGCCGGCGATTACTAAAAGAAGTCAATCAACAAACAAAAACAGCGTTTATCCTTAATCCCAGCTTCTCAGATATCCAGTTGCTGCGTTTTATACTGAAGGATTTCGGCGTTGAGCAAGAAGAGTGCAGTAATAAGTTTGATTTGATCGATGCGCTAAATAACTTTTTATTGCGTGAATCCAGTCAAGGGCACAATTTAGTATTAATTATCGATGAAGCACAAAACTTAGGTGTGAAACAGCTTGAACAAGTGCGTATGTTATCGAACTTGGAAACAGAAAAACAAAAATTACTGCAAATTATTTTGCTAGGTCAGCCAGAACTTGAAAAAAAATTGAAGTTGCCCAGCTTAAGACAGCTTAATCAGCGTATCGCAGTGCGTTATCGCATCCAACCGTTAGCGCAAACAGATGTTGTTGCTTATATTAAACATCGCCTAAGATTGGTAGCCAATAATTTTGATATGATGCCAAGCTTTACTGACCAAGCGTTAGATGTGGTTTATGAGCTAACAGCCGGCACACCGCGTATGATTAATATTTTATGTGATCGTGCGTTATTAGCTGGGTTCGTTGAAGAAAAACGTACCATCGATGCCGATATGGTGCGCCTATCTGCAGAGGAAGTATTTGTAATATGAGTATTATCGATAACGCACTGAAAAAAACCCAACAAGACTTGCAAAGCCGTCAGGTACAAAGTACCACGACAGAAAAACAAGCCACGGAAAGTATTAGCCAAATCTTACAGCAAAATGATAAGAAACCACGGCCACGTAAAAGCCATTTTAGCTTTTTAATCTTAACGACGTTGCTATTATGCTTGTTGGTATGGCAAACATTTCAGCCGCATCATAAGCAAAAGACAACACCAGCAGTATCACACACCAAATTATCGCCAGCTTTTACTACTGACCCAACCAATGGTTTAACACTCAGTGGCATCATGGCCTCTGATGGTCAACGCATTGCATTAATCAATAGCCAAACCTACCATGAAGGCGATAAAATTGCCGGCGCTAAGGTCTTAGCCATTAAAGATGACGAAGTGTTGCTGGCGAAAGATAATCATACATTTACCTTGAAATTGTCCTCAGCATAAAACAGCTTGAATTTTTATTTGTTAAACCCAGTAAGATCAATCAATTGCATTTTCATTCAAAGCCATAAGATAAGTGCCCTTATGCTATAGTTACCCTCATGAAAACGGGATCTACCATTGATTTATTGATAATTTGTCAGTCTGATGAGCGTATTGCTTTGCTGCAAAAATTGTTACAGCAATTGGAGCAATTGAATGTGGAAAGCCAGGTGGTAGACCAGATCGATCGCGCTGAAGAACTGTTGAAAGCTGGAGAATTTAGCCTCATTTTATTAGACAGTCACCTGCCAAATGATAGGGATAATCATGGCTTAATGGTTTTAATCTCTGATTTTCCCGAAGTGCCAGTGATTGAGTTTGGTGATGATTATAATGCCGAGATTGAAGAAGTGTTATTGGACGTGGGAGCTCAAGATTATTTGCCGCTCTCCAAAATTACTCCTGTAGGTTTAAAGCGCACTTTTCGACGCTCGTTGGAGCGACATCGTATTATGAAAGAATCTGAAGTGCTTAAAGAGAATGTGCATTTATTGTCTGAGGTGAAGATGGTTAATCAGGAGCTGAATCATCGTAACCAAGAAATCATGCAATTTTATCAAACTATTTCACATGAATTAAAAACTCCATTGACATCAGTGGTCTCGTTCGTTTCCATACTGCAAGATGAAATATCAGGCCCCATTAATATAAAACAACAAGAATATTTGCACATTATTCAAAAGAATTGCACGCAGATTACAACCTGTGTAAATGATCTATTGACCATTGCGAGCATGGAAACGGCTAAATTCATTTTGCATACTAAGCCGCTGGACTTAACGCAGTTGATTGATCGTGTGGTTAAATCAATACAGCCGATTGCGGAGAAAAAGAAGTTACAGCTAACGGCTAAGCTGGGAAGTATTCCAGATGTTGCAGGCGATGATGTACGTATTACTGAGGTGTTGAATAATTTATTAAGTAATGCAATGAAGTTTACATCGGAGCGTGGCAGCATTACAGTGAAAACGAAGCGCAGTAAAAAAGATAAAAGGTTCGTTGAGGTGTCTGTGGTGGATACGGGGGCGGGTATTAGTGAAAAACATGCACTGCGAATATTTGATCGCTTGTATCAGGTGGAGGGTTCAGATGTGCATGCTGAGCGCGGTTTAGGCTTGGGTTTACATATCTGTCAACAAATCGTAAAGTTACATGGTGGTGATATCTCTGTTGAGAGTCAGCTCGGGCGAGGCACAACATTTACATTTACTTTTCCGATAGCGGGAGAAAATGATGGCTAAAGTATTAGTAGTAGAAGATGAAAAAGACATAGCGACTGCGCTGACAGTGCGTTTAAAAGCGGCGGGCTATGAAGTATATGTGGCATATGACGCATTAATGGGAATTACCAGTGCAGTAAAACAACAGCCCGATGTGATCTTGTTGGATGTCATGATCCCAGCTGGGGGTGGTATTGCATTGGCTGAGCGTATTAATGATTTGCCAGCAGGTATACCAATTATCTTTATCACGGCCAGTCGCGAACCCGATTTAAAAGAAAAAGCCATGGCGTTGGGTGCAGCGGGTTATATTGAAAAACCCTATGACGCAGCCGAGCTATTAGCAAAAATTAAATCAGTGTTGGGTGGATAAGCTGTTGAGTGCTATTTAGCCATCGCGTTCAGCATGTTGCCGATTCTTTCTACATTACGCCAGCTATGACCACCGTGTTTGCCAGGATATTCATTTAGATTGCACTCTATCTTGTTTTTGGCTAATTTGGCTGCAATTTGGCGCTGACCAATCATCATGCCATATTCATCCTGCAGGCCACAGTCCAGTTGTATATAATTCAACTGTGCTAGTGCATCCATGTGATTATCAGCCATATGCACAGGGTCCCAGGCTAGGAATTTTTGCCATACTTCATCAATAATAGCGCCAGTATTCATATCAAAAAATAAATCGCCCATAATCGTCGGTACGTTAGGGTTAGGGGCGTAACAGCCGCTCATCGCCAATGCCATCATGGCTTCAAAGCAGCCGCTATTGCCAGGGTTAGGCAAGTCTAAAAACCACTCAACAAATTCAGTGATACCCCCAGCTTTTTCAATTGCATTGATGGTGGGTGTGATCAGTGGTGGAAACAAAGCTTCATAACATGAATCACCAGCAGAGCTGCAAATATTGCCAAAAGTGTCAGGGCGTAACATGCCAGTGACTAAGGCACCAAAGCCACCACTGGAGTGACCCAGAATGCCGCGTTGCTTGGCATTGGTATGGGTGTGATAATTTTGATCAATAAAGGCGGTGAGTTCATCGCAGATGTAATCCATATAATTCCCTAGCACAGGTGAATTAATGTACTGACTGCAGCCAAGTCTGGAGCTGCCATCAGGAAATGCAACGATAACAGCTGGTATATCGCCACTGTTAATGACTTCATCCAATTTTTGAGGTAATGATTTCTCGAATACCGACTGTTGCCATACATACTGCGAACTGTAACTGCCATAACCCGCGATCAGAAAAACTACTGGGTAAGGTTCAGAGCGCTTGGCATCATAATTGGGCGGTAAATACACCGGAAATTGGCGTTGATGTGCGTCACCCATGGGGAAGCCTTTAATTGCGGTCGATTCAAAATTATGCCATTCAATCATTATTATCCCTTATAGGCTTTGGTTTAACGTGTGAGGTACTTTTACCTTACGAATGAGGGATTTTCAAGAGAAGGCTGAAAAGTAGACAGCCAGCTAATGTGTTTACGCACATTAGCCAGCTGTCCTGGGCTTCTTACATACTAATATTCGGCTACTTGGGGTTCGGTCGCGGGCTTCTAACTAATGTCGGTCAATATCTGTTTTTATTCGTTAGATATCGTTTGTATGTAATGAAGTCTAACAAGCCAGTATTAACGAAAACTTAATCGTTGCTTAGGGAAACATTAAAAGCCCACATTTATTTTTGCGCTTAGATTGCGCTAAATGATAAGTAGCTGTGTTAAAAGTTCAATCATAATCCTCATTTACGTCTAGTAAACTCCGGTTATTCATTCACTTTTGCCTTGCTACTTATCATTTAGCGCAATCTAAGTAGGCGCTAATGATGATTGGCTGTGTTAAAAGTTCAATCATAATCCTCATTTACGTCTAGTAAACTCCGGTTAT
>JARGPC010000015.1:0-10452 GCA_029212885.1 Coxiellaceae bacterium | reverse complement strand
TCCTTTAGTTTCTAACCTTATGAAGTAAAGCTTGCTTGCTACTGACATTAAATTTCAGCTTGATGTTTTTTATGTGCTCTTCTACCGTTCTGTGTGAGATCTCTAAATATTTTGCGATAGATTTGGCAGATAGTCCTTGTGCGGTTTGCTGCAAAATAGCGTGTTCTCGTTCGGTTAGATGTAAGCCATGTAAGTTAAATGTAGGCTGTTTATTTGAATGCAATAAGCCTAGGTTTTTAAGTGTTTCTAAAGCATCAGATAGAGGGTGTTGTCCAACAACCAATGATATGCCCAATATGCCGATCAGTTGTCCATCTGCCTGAAAACAGGGGAATTTAAAAGAGAGAAAATGCAAGTCTTGTCCATCATGGCGAGTATGGTGCTCATCAAAGATTTGCTCTTTTTGATCTAGCATCACTTGATTGCAATTAGCTAGCAGAGAGCTAGCTGATTGTGCATTTGAAACCGATGAGATCGTATTTCCAATGGCGGCATTGACAGTTTCAAAACCACAAATATGGGCACCAGTGATATTGATCAGGATAGTTTTATTTTCTGTATCAAGTAAGTATACGTTATAGGGCAGAGCTGATAGTGTTGACCATTCCACTGCTTCTCTGGGGTGCTGGGTTGTTAAGTATATTTTCATCAGTATTAATTACTACGTATTTTTTACGGGATGCCAATTGTATCATAAATGAATATTATCTTTGGGTGGGACTAAGGCAAGAACGGGAGACAAGCAATGAGACCTTTTACATTAAAACGCTGCATTCGGCTAAATCAAAAAGATGGCATCCGCAAACAAAATAAAAAAGGGATATCTTTCTTTGGTAAACCTGAAGAAAGTGAGCGCGAGGTGGTGGATCTTTATACTAAAAAAATGTCGGAGTGTCCTGCGGCTAGACCTGGATTGCCAGTGGGAAAAAATCACATGAAAATATTTTCAACTGGAGATTTGTTTTCTACTGTATCACCCTCTGCGCGAATGAGAGGTAAAGATGTACATGTTCATGTTGATGCAGGGTTAGATGAAAATACATTACTTCTGAGTATTCATGAAGCTTTGCAGTTATGCCGTACCGCCTATGAGCATGGCGCTAAAACTGTTGTGGTGAGTTTGCCTGAGATGTTCCACCCTATCTTACAACCTGAAGATTTTCATTTCTTATTGCTTAAGCTATTTAAAGCGGCGGGCGCGCATGAAGCTTATTTTAAAAGACCAGACCATGTGGGCGGCTTAGCTAAAGATTACCGCAGTGAGACAGATGACTCTGCGCTTAATAAGAAAAAAATATCGGAAATGCTTTTCGGCGCTCCAGCGAGTGCAGATGACAGTATTCAAAATTTTTTAAGGCGGCAGAAATTTACAAAGGCATGGTTAAAAATAAACCCAGAAAAGGTGGATATTGTAACTGAGCTCAGTGAAGTAATGCTTGCAGATCATTTAGACATTGATGAAAGGTCGGAGTCTCCACATGTCATCTTTTATGGTGCAGCGGATCAAAGCAAAGCAGAGGCCATACATGATAAATTGCTTGCGCTTGGAGAGGACGTGCTGATATCACCTTATGAAGGCAAAGGCATTCATGCAAAATTACCCCAAGGTATTTTGTTGCATGCGAGTCAGGTGACTATCCTGCATACGACTCGGCCAGATCCTGATGATATCGAGGCATGCAAGCTGTATGCGCAATGTGGTGCAACTCCTTATTTATTTGAAGTGCTAAGTTTGGCAAATCAAAGCCGTTTAAGAGGGGCAAAGACCATCAATTTTGTTAACCCCTATCAGTTTGGTTCTCGCTCTGACAAGGCGGAAGATAATCAGAAAGGTATTGTAGGTGCTTTTGTGCAATTAAATGCTCGTTTGCTTGAGGCGGCGGGCATTAATCATATTGTGACGGCTGAGTGCCACGATAGTCATACGCTTTCGGGCAGCTACACAACATCAAAAATAAGAAGTACAGCTATTCCAGCGATGTCTAATATAACGATGAAAGTAGCGCAAGCATGGTTAAAATCTATAGGTGCTGATTCAGCGATAAAGCTTCGTTTAATCGCTCCTGATGCCGGTGCAGAGAAGCGCACTAAGCTTTTAAACCAACATTTACAGTTGGCGCTAGGTGAAAGATATTGTCATGCAAGAATTGTTGGTGAAAAACAAAGAAGTTCACACAGCGATAGCAGCGCGGTAATTGAAGGCATGTCTGCAAGTAGTGTTTCAATATCAGACAAGGATGTGTATTTGCTAACGGATGATGAGACAGCAACAGGCACCACTTTGTGCCAAGCAATTGCAGGTGTTAAAGCGCGGGGGGTGGAAAATGTTGTGGTAATCTTAGCTCATAATAATTTACCGCTCGATACCTTAACGCGCCATCTATGTTTGGCTAGATTTATTGTGATGGGCGCATCTGAGTTACACTTTAGTGATTCGCAGCTGATGGGAACACTTTCGCCGAGTTATGTGGCATTGGTTGAGCGAGTTGTAACCGAGACATCATTGAGCGCGGAAGCAGTTGAGGCACAAATAGAAGAATGGATTCAGTCGCACGTGCCAGACGCCGATAAGGCAATCTTGTTGTCGTTCAAGAGCGTTTTAAATGGAGGATTGGGAGCGGTTAATATTCATTCTCTGTCAGAAGACTTTGCCGATGTGCTTGCTGCAACACCAGAATATTCACATGTATATAGCGGAGCAGCTTTTGAGTGTAAGTAAGCAAGCTTCTTAGTGGTATTATCGCTACAAAATGGATCCGGTTGTGGTTGTCCCCATGATTGAGCAATAGTGCACGCAGAGCATACAACCAAATTGATATTAATAAAATTAATCTATAGAAATTCGAAATAAGCGTTTCAGTTACACTGTATACATTCTGTATACTAGCATTTATAAAAGTGAAAAGTATATAAACATAATCGTAGGTGTGGTATGGATGAAGAAGAAAAAAATGGTGTAATGTCTGCTGAGCGCACAGTGCAAATACTGCGGCGGTATTTTGATTTGAATGATAGTGTTCAATCGCAGAATTTATTGATTGATGAGAATAAGAGTAAAGTGAAGCAGGTGATGTTTGGTCAAGCGTTTGGTCTGTTTAGCAGGTGTGGATTCGCTTGGAGAGATCAGCATGATCGGGTAATTCCTCAAGATATAGCGGAAAGCATCAAGAAGCTTTGCTAACCCCGGTATCAACTTGTTATAGGCCTATTTAAATGGGTACTAATATCCAATACACCATCGACTAACTATGCTATTTTATAGGTACTGTATACAGACGTGATGGTGCCAGCAAGTATGAAACCCCATGATAAATTGAAGAAAAACCCCGAAGTCAGGCGACTATTCGATGCTATTGATGTTGATGATGATGGCAAGATTGTCAAAAATGACATTTTGATTCGTTTGCAGCAATGTGGATTGCAGAGTAAAGATACGCGAGTTACTAAGGTGTTTGATGCGTTATCTGACTATGAAAGCAGTCAACCCATTACCTATGATGACTTCGTTGGTATTGTCGGCTGCAACTTGGCAATCGTAAAAAAAGCGTTGGAAGGTAGTTTTATTATTCGTGATTTTAATCTGATGTCAGATACGGTTGCGGATATATTTGAACGGGTTAAATCAGTCAAGTCCGGTAAGGTGGCTGATTACATACCTCAGTTAGCTAAATTAAATCCTGAAAAATTCGCGGTGGCTATTTGTACGGCCGATGGCCAGCAGTGTTTTTTTGGCGACTATAAAACTAATTATTGTTTACAGTCTATGTGTAAACCCATTTTGTATTGTTTAGCATTAGAGGAAAATGGCGAAGAGCTGGTGCATAAGCATATAGGGCGCGAACCCAGTGGTGAGGGTTTTAGTGAGCTTAAGCTGAATAAAAAAGGCTTGCCGCATAATCCAATGATTAATGCCGGCGCTATTATGGACTGTGCTTTAATCAAGTCGAAGCAAGACTCTGCTGAGCGGTTTACATATGTGATGGACCAGATAAAATTATTGTCAGGTAACAGTAAAGTAGGTTTTGATAATGCGGTGTATATGTCAGAACGTGAAAATGCTGATAGAAATTATGCGTTAGGTTATTTTATGAATGAGCATGGCGCTTTTCCTAAAAATACAGATTTGCAAAAAACATTAGAATTCTACTTTCAGTGTTGCTCGATTGAATTAAATACCAGTAGTATTGCTGTTTTAGCTGCAACATTAGCTAACGGTGGTAATTGCCCAATGACGAATGTCAATGTACTGCAACCGAGTACTGTAAAGAATTGCTTATCATTGATGTACAGCTGTGGCATGTATGATTATTCAGGAGAGTGGGCGTTTACTATGGGTATTCCAGCTAAAAGTGGCGTGTCGGGCGGGATTATGGCTGTGGTGCCAGGTGTGTTAGGGATTTGTGTATGGTCACCACCTTTAGATGATTTGGGTAACTCAGCGCGCGGTATTGAATTTTACCGTGAATTTATACATACCTATAACTTTCATAATTACGATAGCTTGCTGACTGAGCGTAAGAAAACTGATCCACGTTATCGTAAAGATGGCATTAAGCGAAATACGATTTTTGCTTTATTAGCGGCGGCTAGTGAGGATGACCTGCATGAAGTGATTCGTATTGTTGCTTCAGGGGTTGATATTGACGATTGTGATTACGATGGGCGTACACCGTTGCACCTGGCGGCATCTAATGGCTGCGATGATGTGTTGCGTTATTTGGTTGATAAGAAAGTTAATCCATGCCCCAAAGATCGCTGGGGCAATACGCCTTTTGATGATGCTGAGCGTGAAGGGCATGAATCAAGTAAAAAAATACTGCAAAAACACCTTGATAAGGCTAAAAAACACTAATCAAAATAGCTGCATTATTGCAGGTTAACAGTGGTGATTTTAATGTTTCTGCGTTTATTGCCGCGACGAATCGTCAGTGTCACTTTTTCGCCTACTTTGGTTTTATCTAACACCTGGTAAAGGTCGTTATAGTCTTTAATTTTGTGACCATTGATACCGGTGATGATGTCGCCAACACGGTATTGACCATTGCGTGTTTGTGTCATACCGCGAAGTCCGGCTTTACTGGCTGGCATGCCGCGTGCCACCTTAGCAATAATAACGCCGTCTACCCCAGCTTGCGCTGCAACACGATCAGGTACTGGAATAATACCAATGCCTGCGGTGATAATTTTGCCGTGTTTAATGATTTGATTGGCAATACGCATGATGGTGTTGCTGGGAATAGCAAAACCAATGCCAGAAAAACCGCCGGTTTGTGAGTACATCATGGTGTTCATGCCGATTAGCTGGCCGCGACTATTTATCAAGGGGCCGCCTGAATTGCCGGGATTAATTGATGCATCGGTTTGAATCATGCCGTTGATTTCTACGCCGCCATAACCAAAAATTTCGCGATCAATGGCAGAGACAACTCCTTCGGTGAGGGTTTCATCTAGTCCGAACGGGTTGCCGATGGCGATCGCGATTTGGCCCACTTGTAAATGTTTACTGTTAGCAACATCAATGGGCTTGGTTGGAATGCTGGCGGTTACTATTTTGCTATTATTTAATTTGAGTACGGCAACATCTTTGCGCGGATCACCACCTATAAAGTTAGCCTTGACGGTTTTTCCGTTTTTTAAAGTCACTTCAAAATATTTATGCTGGCCAATAATGTGGTAGTTGGTTACCACATAGCCTTTGCCATTCCAGATGATACCTGAGCCAGTGCCAGCAAGTATTTTTTTAGGCTGCCAGTATAAATCGTTCGATTGCTTATAAGGATGTACATTGACCACATAAGGTGAGATTTTTTTAAACACGTCAATGGTATCTTTTTCGATCGGCAGTAATCCTGCGTATGTGCTGGCTGTGAGGCAGAATAAAGCAGTGGTGATCAATTTTTTTATAGTATTCATCGTGGTTCGTCCCTGTACGGTTACTCTAGTATCAAGGCTATGATTTTCATCGAGTTTGGTCAAGGTTATTATTGAGTTCATTTTGTCAAAGGAATAGGTCAGGACTTGCTCGCTATTTCGCGGTACAATGCCGCGCATGAGCAGGGCAATAAAAAACAATCAACAGCTACTAGCCGCCGGATTGATATCTGACGATGAGATGTCGTCATTAAATCAAGTAGCTGAGCAGTTTTCTGTGGCTGTTTCGCCTGAAATGCAGTTGCTGATTGGCGATAACCCAAGTGATAGCATTTCGCGCCAGTTTGTCCCGACTGTCGATGAATTAATGATCGCTGAAGATGAATTAAGTGATCCCATTGGTGATATCACACACTCACCGGTAAAAGGCGTAGTACACCGTCATCGTGATCGTTGCCTATTAATGCCTATTAATGTTTGTGCGGTGTATTGCCGTTTTTGTTTTCGGCGTGAAAAAGTTGGTCCAGGTAGTGCAGCAATGACACCGACGCAACTAGAAAGTGCCTATGCTTATATTGAAGATCACACCGAAATTTGGGAAGTGATTTTAACCGGTGGCGATCCATTATTGTTAAAACCTAAACAGCTTTCACAAATTATTCAACGGCTCAGCACCATTCCACATGTGCAAGTGATCCGTGTTCATACGCGTATCCCGGTGGTTGATTCAAAGCGTATTAATAATGAAATGATTGCAGTATTGCAGCAACACCAACCCACCTATGTGGTATTACACACCAATCATGCGGATGAGTTTCATGAAGGAGCTAAGCGCGCATGTGGTGACTTGGTGAATGCGGGTATTCCGATGCTGAGTCAGTCAGTATTGTTAAAAGGTGTTAATGATGATTTGAAATCGTTATCTGATTTAATGCGTTTATTGGTGACGTTGAAAATTAAGCCGTATTATATCCACCAGCTTGATAAAGCGCGTGGCACCGGACATTTTCGTGTCGATCCACAACGCGGCATTGAGTTGATGCAGCAGTTGCGTCAACAGTTTTCTGGATTGTGTGTGCCGACTTATGTTGTTGATACGCCGGGTGGGGCGGGCGGTAAGCAGCCTTTATAGTGGGTGTTAAGGTATTCATAGGATGGATAGCATCGTGGCCCGACTGTTGACCGCTAGGTTGTCCCAGGCTTGTACGGTGGGTCATCTTATGATTAGAATCCTTCTCTTTGCGCTTACAAATGGAATGTGGTGATGAAAAAAATAGGGATGTTTTTACGTTCGATGGTTGCCTGTACGGTGTTTATAGCCATGGCTTCTTATGCCAGTAGCGACGCTGGTATGCTGGTCAATAAATTCATACCAAACGGTGCTGTGCTCAATATAGTGCATGATGACGCGAATAATGCGTTATTTGTCGCAGGACAGTTTACTGGTTTTGGTATGAAAACAGGGGGCGGGGCGTTATTTGAATCGAATGGCAGCTTGAATCATCACAGCCCAATATTCAGTGGTAGTGTGTTAACTGCAATTGCAGATGGCAAAGGGGGCTTCTACGTTGGTGGTAACTTTTCACAGGTGAACACCGCAGGTATACAGTATTTAGCTCACCTAACACAGTCAGGTATTATCGATGCGCATTTTAAGCCAGCTATCGATGGTCCAGTGAGGCATCTTGCGAAAGTGTCTACCCGGTTGTATGTGGCGACTGACCACCGTGTTTATGAGGTTGATTTGTTGTCGGGAAAAGTGTTGCCAGCCTTCTCTCTCAGTGTTGATCATTTCATATATGATATGCAGGCCGATTCGCATGGTGTGTATATAGGCGGGAATTTTAAGCATGTGAATGGCGTTGCATGGGCGAATTTTGCTAAAGCGAGTCGCAATACGGGTGTGATTGATAAGGGGTATTATCAAACGCACACGATTGTTAATAAAATTCTATCGACACCGAATGATGGTTTGTATATATCAAATTATGCGGCGCCGCTGAAAATTATCAAGCTACACAAGTCGGCTGGAACCATTGATTTAGATTTCTGTGGCAGTAGTATCGTTCAGGTGCCATTGGTTGTGGCTGCTGACAATGATTGGCTATATGTCTCGATTGACTCGCCGCCTTATATTCGTCGTTATGATGCTAAAACGGGAGATATCGATAGCTATTTCTCAGTGCAAGTTGATAAAGCACCTAGCACTATTACCTTCGATAACCAGTATATGTACTTAACCGGAAGTTTTGCGCCTATTCATAGTGGCAGCAAGCGCGCTAGGATTGTAAGGTTTGATAAGCTTAATTTTGTGCGTGATGAAAATTATCATCCGCAGGTGTCCGGCAAAGTGATAACAGCGACACACAATAATGATCGGTTATTTGTAGGTGGTGAGTTTAATAGTGCTGGCCGTGAAGGGCCGGCGTATGTAGCTAAAATTAATTTAGCAACAGGTATGCTCGATCAACATTTTAATCCGGTAATTAATCGTGCGGTGTATGCTTTATTGTTAGATCATGAGCGTTTATTTGTTGGTGGCGAATTTACTGCTGTTAATGGGCAATATGCAGACAGGATCGCCTTACTATCACCCACATCCGGTGAGCTTGATCAATCTTTTTTGCCTCAAGCCAATGGAGCGGTGTATGTCCTCAAAAAACACCGCGGTTATTTATTTGTTGGCGGCAAGTTTTCCTATATCGGCGGGCGTAAGGAAGATTATTTAGCTCGCTTTAAATTAGAAGATTTATCGCAAGACAGCCGATTTGCCTTTGGTCAGGATAATACGGTGTGGGATGTCGCTTTTAAAGGTAAGCACTTATATGTTGGTGGTGATTTCACCGGTCACCTGAATGATTATTCGTTGGATACCGGGATTAAATTAACCAAGTTTAAACCCATTATAAACGGCAGAGTGAGACGGCTACTGTTCGATGTTGATCATGTGTATGCGACGGGCGATTTTCCTGAGGTTGTGGTTCGGTTAAATCCACGCACTGGCAGACGGCGGCCAAAATTCAAACCCAATATCACGGGCGAAGGTTTTTCTTTAGCAAAGCACGGTGGCTTTATTTACGTTGGTACGAATCGATCACTGGTGCGTTTAGATAGCGTAACGGCTGAACAAGACATGGGCTTTGACCCAAAACCTAATAGCGTTGTTTATCATATGTTGGTGGATGGCGATAGCCTGATTGTTAGTGGTTACTTTACTCGTATTGCAGAAAAATTTGAGCCTTACTTATCGTATGTAAAACTTAACGGCGATTAATGAAAAGTATAATGCTTCGAATAACAGCTTACCCCCTATGCGTTCGGTGTAGGCAATTTTAGCGCGGTTACTTTCAGTAATATGCCTGTTATGTGTCGCGATGAATTGCCTTTTTGACAATAGGCACAGATATTAGAAGTCACTGACCAACACGCCGCGATAGCGCATTTTTCCAGCGCGTAATTTATCAAGTGCGACATTAACATCACTCATTGAGAACTGTTCAATTTGTGGTTTGATATCATTTTTTGCAGCGTAGGCCAGCATGCGATGAATATCTGGCACGCTACCGATATGACTGCCGACAATGGAAGCTTCCATATCAATCAATGGCCGTACGGGTATGCTCAGTGGTTTATCTGGAATGCCGACAACGCAAATTTTTCCATGAGCATGCAGCAGCATTAAATACGGCTCCCAATCGAGGTCTGCAATGGCGGTATTAATGATTAAATCTTGTGAATGCATCGCTTGCCGCATATCTTCAGCATCATTACTATTAATAAAGTTATGCGCACCAAAGCCTTTGGCTTCAGCTTCTTTGCTTGATGAAGTGGAAATCGCAGTCACTTCACAGCCAAAAGCATGTGCGAACTGCAGGGCCATATGCCCTAAGCCGCCAATACCGATAACACCCACTTTCATTAGCGGTTTATTGATATGGTAAAACAGCGGCCGAAAAACAGTAGCGCCACCACACATCAATGGGCCGACGTATTCAGATTTTAACTCGTCTGGTATGGCAAAAGCGAAATTACTATTGACTTGAATCGCTTCGGCAAAGCCACCATAACCATCGAGGCAAGTACGCTTAAATTGTTTGCAGTGTACTTCGTCACCTTGCAGGCATCGTTGACAATGCATGCATGCACCGCTTTGCCAGCCAATGCCAACACGCTGGCCAATGGCTAAATGATCAACTGCATTGCCTTTATCTATAACAGTGCCGACCACTTCATGGCCTGGCACGATGGGGTAGTTATTGCCTTGATCGGTTTCCATCACGCGCAAGTCGCTGTAACATACGCCGCAGTGACTGATTTTTACCGCTACGTCGAGAGGGCTCAGTGGCTTTGCTTGATATTCAAATAATTCAAGTGGCTGCTTGACGGCATGGGTGGCATAACTGCGAGTGGTCATATTGGCTTCTCCTTCAATATACCTATTATAGTGGTTCTATGATAGATAGGCTTTGTTGATTAGCCCAAAAATAACTCATTTCTCTGCTCCTTAACGGATTTCAGTGTATAACCTGCCAGCAAATCGACAGATGCAGGACAGCATAATGCCAAATAAATACGCAGAAA
>JARGPC010000014.1 GCA_029212885.1 Coxiellaceae bacterium | reverse complement strand
ACTGTTAGTGGTTAAACTAGTTTAGACGACAGCGTACTGAGAAATGATGGAACCGTTAATCCTACCTTAGGTTTTAATGTTCTGCGTGATACTAAAGATTCATATCCTTCGGGACCATCAATGTAGTTAGTTTACTGATAATTTTTAACCGGTTTTTTGCGGATCAAATGCAAGATATCCATTAAGCCGGTAAAGTGTGTGCTTAACGCGGCGAACAATACTGGATTATGGAATGACTCTGAAGATTGATGTGATAGTGTTTTATAGGCTTGGCGTCCAGCGCCGATATAATAGCTGAGTGACACATTGCGTTTTAATGCGCGTTCCGGAAATAATCCAGACAGCAATAAACACTCATCTCCTACATCACGTAAACGATCGCCTTGCGCAAAGCTATCATCCGTCAATCCCTCCAGCAGTTTAATTGCTACGGTTTCGCAGGCGAATTGATTATCGGTAAGGAATTTTTCTAAGGTCATGACTAGGTAGTTTTCGACTTCTTCATTGTATTGATAACCGCTTTGTTGATGAGCGTCTTTGACGACGTGATGCCAAATGGCTTGGCTGGTAGGCTGTATAATAAAGTGACTATCTTTCATCGGGCTCTCCTTAATCATTGCCTTAGCAGGCACTTCTCAAGTATAGACTATTATCTAGGTTACTGATAAATATTAATTAATTTGGGTGTGTTTTTATATTTAGTGGATTTTCAGGGTATTGGCAATAAGCTGGTGGTTTTGATTCATTCGGATATTTAAATGCTTCACATTACGATGAATGATGTAATGACGCTGCCATCAAAGTCCTGACCAAATCTGATTTTTTACGAACATGCAATTTTTCTTTAATATTAATAATATGTGTTTCAACCGTACGACGTGATATATGGCAACTCTCTGCAATTTGACGTGCACACATACCTGATACTAAAAGATGAGCCATTTGAGTCTCTCGCTTAGTAAGTTTGAATAACAAATTATTTAAGTTTAGCGCCAAGCCATCTTGCATTAAGTCTGTCATAAATTGTTGGCGATTCACATGCGTCGGGTAAAAAACCATATGATCATCCGTGCTTACATTACTTTCAAATTTATTGGGTATTATAATGCGCTTTTTTTCTACACTATTTAGTATGTCAGTTGTGTGATAACCAAAATGATCAATAAACCGACTAAACAAATCAGTATTAGTCACGCAGTTTTGTTTGAAAAATGTGTTATTGTGTTTGCTGCCAAAATAATAAAAATCACAATAGCCAGCCAATAGATTTGGCTTAATGATAATAAACGCTTGGCTAATCTGCAATTGCTGCTCAATCATATTACTCAAGTAGCTACCATCCGATTCTTTCGACCAGAACGTAAATCCGTCTGTGTAATTCTCAATTGATTTTTCAAGTGGATTTTCACTATATAATTGGTGATTCAGGTAATACTCAAGCCATTGTGGGTGTGTAGTTAAGCTGACTTCACTGCTATCTCTATAGACACGCGAATAGCATACATAATCAACCGCAAAATGTTTCATCATTGGTTGACATATTGCATTAATATCATTGCTATCAAAAGCATTCATTTGCTGTTGAATTTGCCGGGATATATTGCTTTCTGTCATTATTTCTCAACGCATCATTTACACTCAATATATATACTATAGAACTAACATTATGAGAGTATTAAGGCTTTAAAGTGTAGTTGTATCATCGGGTAAGGTCTTGTTTTTATGGGCAGTGGCTTGGATAAATACAACATCGGTTAAGCTGGGTGCTTGATTTGCAGACAGCTTTAACACACAGCCATTGTGATGCCAGGAGCCAAGTACCACACGAGGAATATCTTTACCATCAATTGGGTGTTGGTGGATGGCTGGGCGATGGGTGTGGCCATGTATCATTAAGTCTGCTTTGTAGTGACGTATTTGATTGACCACTTCGTCGTCAGTCACATCCATAATGTCATCGGGTAAGGTCATGCCGCGTTGGTAACTGATATATCGCACGCGTTTGGCAATGCGGCGGCGTAGCCATAAAGGCAGCCAGCCAAACAATTTAATATAGAGCGGGTTATGTGTTTTGCGCCGAAACGCTTGGTGTTTGGTGTCTAATGTACATAAACTGTCGCCATGTAGCAGTAACACTTTTTGTTCATAGCAGTCAATTAGCGTCGGATCTTCGATTAATGTGGCTCCGCATTGTTTGGCAAATTGCTTGCCGAGCAAAAAATCGCGGTTGCCACGCATAATATACACTGCAACATTTTGTTCGTTTAGTTGCCAGAGTGCGGCGATGATTTGTTGGTTGAATGCTGAGTTGTCGTCATCACCGACCCAGAATTCAAAAAAGTCACCCAAAATGTACACTGCGTCCGCATCGGATGATTGTTGTAATAACTGCAATACCGCTTTATTAGCTTGCGGCGTACTGGGCTGCAAGTGTGTGTCGGACAGAAATAATGTGTATGCCATATAAATAACCACGGTAGCTAGTTAGTTTTGATTTAGGTATCATAGCATTCAGCCAATTTATATAAAGAGACAAGTTAAAATGATTCAAATATACGACAGTGTTAGCCAATCGAAACGTGAATTTATACCGGTAGAGCCGGGTAAGGTGAAAATGTATGTTTGTGGCATGACGGTTTACGATGATTGCCATGTGGGCCATTCACGTGCCTGGATTCTGTTTGATATTATTGCTCGCTATTTTCGTCAGAAAAATTATGAAGTGACGTATGTTCGAAATATTACTGATATTGATGACAAAATCATTAATCGTGCCAATGAAAATAATGCGACTGCTAAAGATTGGGCCGAAAAAAATATAGCCTCGATGCTTGAAGATATGGAAGCGTTGGATATTACACCTGTTGAGCATCAGCCGCGTGCCACCGAATATACACCGCAGATGATTAACTTAATTGAAACATTGATTGGTGATGATCATGCCTATGTTGCTGGTAACGGTGATGTGTGTTTTCGGGTACGAAGCTTTGATCAATACGGTAAATTATCCAAGCGTGATTTAGATAAGTTACGCTCGGGAGCGCGTGTTGATGTTGCCGATGGTAAAGAAGACCCGCTTGACTTTGTGTTATGGAAGCTTGCTAAGCCAGGTGAGCCGCATTGGCCTTCCCCGTGGGGTGATGGGCGCCCAGGCTGGCATATTGAGTGTTCTGCCATGGCTGCAGAGTTGCTCGGTCAACCATTTGATATTCACGGTGGTGGTATGGATTTGAAATTTCCGCATCATGAAAATGAAATTGCACAATCAGAGGCGGGTTGTGATCATGCGTTTGCAAATACTTGGATGCATGTGGGCTTATTGCAAATTAACTCGGAAAAAATGTCAAAGTCACTAGGCAATTTTTCGACCATAAAAGATGAGTTAAAAAAATATCCGCATGAAGTGATACGTTATTTTATGATGTCGGCGCACTATCGCAGTCCAGTGAATTACTCTGATGAAATTATGCAAACTAACGGACAGAGCTTGAAGCGTTTATATACAGCGCTGCGTGGCTTGGAATTGACTGATGAGGCTATTGATGCTGATTGCGAGTTTTGGCAGAAGTTTCAGGCAGCTATGGATGATGATTTTAATACCCCCGAAGCGTTGGCGGTGTTATTTGAGATGAGTCATGCCATTAATCGTGCGCGTGAGCAGGGTAATGATAAGCATGCGGTTGGGGTGGCTAATCAACTTAAGGCAATGGCTAAATTACTTGGTTTAGTGCAACAGCCGGTTGAAAGCTTTTTGCAGGGTGGTGTTGATGCAGATGAAGTAGCTTTAATAGAAAAGCTTATTGCAGAGCGGCAACAAGCACGGGCTGATAAAGATTGGGTGCGTGCCGACAAGGTGCGTGATCAATTGACTGAGATGTCGGTTGTTATTGAGGATGGAGCATCTGGTACTATATGGAGCAAGGATACAGCGTAACAAAATATTCGGCTTTTAGCTTATTAGAGGTGCTGTTGTCTATCACAGTGTTTTCTGTGATATTGCTAGCGTTAATGGCATGGCAATTAGATTTGTTGCGTAACAGCTACCAAGATTATTTTCGCAGTGTGGCTATTGTGCAAACGCAATCTATGTTAGAGCGTTTGCGTGTTAATCACAGCGACAGTGCCAGACAGCGTGAATATGTGTTATGGAATGACATTAATATGAACGTATTACCGCAAGGTCATGGTGATTATAGTTGTCGTCAATTCGATCATCATTGTTTGGTTACATTGCATTGGCGGGCTGCGGGGCCGCAAGCTTATTCACTGGCAGCACGTATAGCATAAGGAGATATTTGTGCAAACAAAACCATTTTCTACTAAAGCGTTTAATCTTATTGAGGTGATTATATCGATAGCGCTGTTGTCGTTTATAGTATTTGGTATGGTGAAGATTTACCTTAGCATTACCAAAAATCGCAATATACAATCAACGATAGAAAGCATGCAGCAAAAGGGGCATTTGGTGTTAACCATGTTAGATCGCTACATTCGTGCGGCGGGTGATACCAGTTGTTTGCCTGCAGAAAAGAAAATATCAGCGGAGCAAGCTTTGATTGGTTATCACAGTCGGAGTGTGCCAGCAAAATGGCAGGTTAAAACTTTAATGGATACAGATATGATTGTCGTGGGTGAGTGCACGTCAGTTAAAGGGGTTAAAAAGTTTAGGCGCTTTGCGTTTTATTTGGCTGATACGAATCGCAAAACAGGTTTAGGTGAGCCGATTACGGCGTTGTATAAGAAAGCGATGGGTTCAAAGGCGGTCGAAATAACGACAGGACTCGATGGTTTGCGTTTTAGTTATGGTCAATCGGAGCCAACAGCAA
Source organism: Coxiellaceae bacterium (assembly GCA_029212885.1). Taxonomy (GTDB): domain Bacteria; phylum Pseudomonadota; class Gammaproteobacteria; order Coxiellales; family Coxiellaceae; genus JARGNX01. The sequence continues at coordinate 43,330 of JARGPC010000014.1, read as the reverse complement.
AAGATGTCAATCAATATGTGGGTGCGCCAGTAATACGTGACTGGTCGAAAGTTAAAAGCGTTCAAATAACAGTTAGTTTGGAAACGTATAATCCAGAGCTTCAGACGGTAACAGGTTCGCGTTTATATAAAATCTGGCATAGCTATGTGGCTTTGCAGAATCGGATAAAGTAATGCGAGTGCAACAGCGAGCATTTGCGTTAGTGGTTGCTATGGTGCTGTGTAGTTTGGCTTCTGCACTTATTATTGCAGGCTATCAATCGCAATGGCTAAGCCATAAATCATTGCAGTATTTTGATGATCATGCTCACGCTTTTGAAATAGCGCAGTCGCGTTTAACATTACTGCGAACTTTGCAGCCTCACAGTAAAGACTTACAGGTTAATGGTAAGTATCACACCACTACAGTTAATTTATCACTTAAGAAAGGTTATTGGCAGCTATCATATTAGCAGGCTATGTCTCTGTCATTCTTAGTTGCCCAGTGAGCAACGCATGTAATAAGAATAAATATGGCAAATGATGCGAGTGCGTCGACAAGGAAATGCATACCTAATACAATTGTGCCGACTATCAAGCAAAAATTTAATAGTATCATTGGCCACAGTATCCATTTGATATGCCGAAAGGCGTAGGTATTAAGTAAAGCCCAGATCACATGACATGAAGGAAAGACGATTAAACCACATGAAACATAATTAAATGGTCGATAGGCATGAATTAGGTAATAGCGATCTATGCAGGTATAACAGCTAGAATTAAAGGTGTAATTGGTGAAAACAGAAGCGGGTGGCAAGCTTGGCCATACATAATAAATCATGGCAGCGATAAAAATAGCTAAAATACTGGCTACAACCCATTGGCGCATTTCTTTATAACGTTTCAATAAACCCAAAACCGGAGCAACCAGGCCTATTTGGAATGTCCAGGAGTCATATCCCCAGGTGAGAATTTTATGCAAAATGACATGTTTGTCAGCCCATTTAATAATCGGCAGTTGATCAAAGCCAAGTGCTAAATCCCAGTTTAACAATTGATAGTTTAATAAATGGTTAGACGGTGTTAATAAGGCGGCACCGCAAATTAAGAACATCGTATAGATAAATAGAATGGTATACATTATTGAAATAAGAAACGAACTAATGTAATGATACTTTTTTCGTAAATTTAAAAAGCTGATATACAGCAGTAAGAAGCCAGCGGCACCTGCTGGTGGGAACAGTAACATATTAGACATGGCGGTGTATTTTATATACAGCATGTTGACAATAATAATAACCGCTGCAGTGAGATAACTGACTATAAAAAATAACCAAATGATTTTGTCTGATCTGTCCAGCTGGTTATATGCTGAGCGAATGCTAGCGTTAATGTCAGGTACTTGGCAAAAGAAGTTGTACACCCGACGACCGGCTGCTTTTAGTCTATATTTCATTACTTTCAAAAGGTATGGTTTATTATAACAGGCCTTATATTAGCGGTTATTGTTTTGAATAGCTACAGCAGTGCAAGGGCTTGGCGGTAATCTTTTTTGCCTGAGCCGAGTCTGGGCAGTTCATCTACCTTAATATATTGTGCAGGCAAGCATAGTCCTTCAATGCCGTGCTCGATTAATTTCCGCTTTAAGTGATCAGCAGACATGTCCATGTTATATATCAGTGCAATCTTTTCTCCTTTTTTTTCATCTTTTATACCTATTGCCATGATATCCGCTGACTCATTTTTTAGCGCAGCTAAGATGTGTTGCTCTACCGCCGATAAACTTACCATTTCACCAGCAATTTTAACGAAGCGCGAATAGCGATCAACAATAGTCAAAAAGCCATGATTATCTATAAAGCCTTTATCGCCGGTTTTGTACCAAGTGACATCATCAATTTTACATAACACTTGATCAGTTTTTTCACGGTTATTGAGATACCCCATCATTAACTGGGGTCCGCTGATTAAAATCAAACCGGCTTCACCTAGCGGTAATGCTTCTAGTGTTGCAGGATCGACGATTTTAAATGCGGTGCCTGGTAGCGGTAAGCCGACAGTGCCTAACTCTGTACCGTGGTGGATATGCCAGTCGGTTGGGTTAAGCATATCTGGTAAGTTAGAGCTGGCTACCGGGGATAATTCAGTGCAGCCGTAACCTTCATAAACAGGTAGATTAAATTTTTGTTTAAAGTCATTTCTCACTTTATCAGATAACTTTTCAGCACCTGCAATCACAAAGCGTAGGCTTTCAAACATTTGAGGCACACATTTTTTATTGCGAACATACATGCCTAAGAAGGTTGATGTGCCACACATTACTGTGACTTTATTTTGAAATACTAATTTACCAATGGTTCTGGCATCGGTAGGGTCTGGATGACAAATAACTGGCGTACCTTCGATCAATGGCATTAACGTGGTGGCCATCAAGCCAAACGCATGAAATAATGGTAAACAGCCTAAAATAATGTCGTGTTCTTGAATGTTAAATACACTAGACACTTGCTTAATATTGCTTAGTAAATTTTGGTGCGATAGCATCACACCTTTAGGTGCACCTTCACTGCCGCTGCTAAATAAAATAGCAGCGGGTTGTTCGGGTTTATAGGATTTGCTAAATAGCAATTCTATGACACTGCTGGGCGTTAGTTTTAAACCAAGCATCATGGCAGCAATTGTCCATTTAGCGTGGTGAGATCTTAAGTTTTCCATTGATATTACAGTGGCGGTTTGTTGTATGTTATCTAGTTCAAATCCTTTCGTCTGAAGTTTATTCATGAAGCGTTCAGAGCTGATAATGGTTTTAATTTCAGCTTGTTCAATCGCCGATTGTAGTGCAGCTTTACCGCTAGTGTAATTTAAATTAACGATGGTCTTGCCTAGCATCATACAAGCTAAATTAGCAATAATGCCACCAGCACTCGCAGGTAACATAAGACCTACTGTTTGTTGATCGCGTAAGAGTGGTTCGAGTTTTTTTGACATATAAATAACCGCTGCTAAACATTGGCCATGTGTCAGTTTAGTACCGGTTGTATCCTTTACGGCTAGGTTGCCACTCATTTGTTTTGCACGCTTAATATACTCTGCTATTACAGTGTTGTAGGCTCTAGATGATTCTCGCCATGTTATTACCGATAATGTGGTTACCGCCTGTTTTACTTGCGCCGCAGTGCTGTCGGCTGACAGTGGCTCACCAAAAGCAATAGTGACATCGCGGTGTCGTGTTTTGTTAATCAATTTATATCGATCGGTTGCGTAAGAGCTGGCAGTGCCCCATAAGCCTTTTAAATAGAACGGAATGATAGTTGCACTAGTATTTTGCACAGCGCGTTCGAAGCCAGTATGGAATTTACCCAGTTGACCATTACGGCTTAGGCAGCCTTCCGGAAATAAGGCAACTATTTTTCCATCATTTAGCATTTGTTCAATACGAGCTATGGCTTGTTTACTGGCGCCAGCAGATATAGGGATTATATTTAAGCGTGATAATAACCATTTTAAATACCAGCGTTCATAGATCGAGCGTTCCATCACAAAGTGTATCGGGCGCGGGCAAGCAATTTGAATAATGGCCCAGTCCAATAAGCTGGTGTGATTGCCCAGTAATAACGCCCCACCATTTGATGGGATTTTATCAAAGCCTATCACGCGGACTTTGTAGACTGTTGAGATCATTAAGTAAGTTAAATAACGTACTAATGATTGAGGCAGTAAAATAATCGAGCCGATAGTGCCTATGCACATAAACACGGCCAGCGCATGCAAATTTATAACGCTGTTAGCACCCAGTACACTGGCGATGGTAGTTAACACTAAAAAGACAATCATAAATAGGTTTTGTACAAAGTTATTACCGGCTAATACTTTTCCGAGGCTGGAGTCTTTGGCGTTAAATTGTATTAATGCATTCAGTGGTACGATTAACATGCCGCCAAAAAAGCCGTAAGCAATAAACAAAGCGATGATAAGTGGTTTGCTAGTGAGATGAGAAAGCAGCAATAGTCCTATGGTTAAGCCGGCTGCTGCAAGTGGGATTAAGCCAGTTTCAATAAAGCCTTTAGAAACACGTCCGGCATATAAAGCACCAAATAAAATACCAATACCGCCCATCGCTAATGACCCTTGAGCGAATAATGCTGATGCATTGGGTACATAGGTTTTTAAATAGGCGCCATAGCTGGCGAGTAGTACTTGGTTGACACCCCAAAATAAACCTAAACCTATAATGCAGGTGATAATGGTTTTATTGTGTATGATTTCACTCATATAGCTTTTTAAATAAAAACATTTGAAATAATTTTTGATTTGATATTCAGAACTAGGGTCGGAGGCAGGCTTGGAGGTTAATTTAAATGTGCACAGCGACTCAATGCTTGAAAACGCTACTAATAAAAATCCAACAGGCGCAAATGCCATTAGTAGTGTTGATTTGCTCACCGTATGATTATTAACAAATGTGGCGATGTAGTGACTAAACAATAAGGTAAAGACAAAAGTACCTGCTAGTATTGCAATGATGGTCACGGTTTGCACGTAGGCATTTGCTTTTGCTATTTGTGATTTTCCAAAAATTTCTTTGATATAACCGTATTTTGCTGGAGAGTTAATTGCACTTTGTAAGCCCAATATAATGGTGAAACTGAAGGCTAACCAGAACCAGCCTTTGTAGTAAGATAATGTTATTAATAGGGTGATCGGAATAACAGCGATGGCTGAGAGGCGCAGTACTTTAACTTTTGAAAAATGATCGCTGATAAAACCGGCGGGAGTAAACATAAATACATAAGGTAACAGGATAAGCGCGTTTAAGATTGATGACAGCAGTGTGTAATGATTGGCGCTGGCTGTTTGAAACAGTGTGTCCTGGATTAATATCTTGTGACCTAGGTCGACAAATGAATTAAAAAACACCACCAGTAGGTAGGGGATAAAAATGCGCTTATTCATGTCGTTCTCATGCTGGTTAAATATGGAGCAATCCTAACACAAGGTGCATAATATTCAACAAACAATGCAAATATATTGATATTTGGGCCACAAAGTACTAATATACGATACCTTTTGAGTGTATGAGTATAAAATGAGCCAAATAAATACCGTTTTATCAACGCTTAAGCAAGCGCTACGTCAGCAAGGTAAGACCTATAGTGAGGTGGCTGCTGTGCTGGACCTGTCCGAATCGAGCGTTAAACGTTTATTCAGCAGCGGCCAAATTTCACTGGCGCGTTTAGAGCAAATTGCTCAATTAGTTGGTTTGGAATTAACCGATTTAATTAAACTAGCCCAACAAAATCTTAAACGAATAAATCAGTTGAGCCTGCAACAAGAACAACAATTGGTTACCGAGCCTAAATTATTAATAGTGGCCACATGTGCTTTGAATCATTGGCGTTTTGAAGATATCTTGGATCATTACGACTTTACTGCGAGTGAATGTATCGAAAAATTAATCCGTCTTACCGAATTAGATATAATAGATTTATTGCCGGCAAACGTTATCAAATTAAAAGTCTCTTCTGATTTTTCATGGTTACCTAATGGTCCGATTCAACAGTTTTTTCAACAACATTTGCAAACCGATTTTATGCAATCGCATTTTGACAAACCGCAAGAGTTATTTTTATGTTTGAACGGCATGTTGTCACCACAAGATAATGCGCAATTACAAAAACAATTACGCGCATTAGCCGCTACCTTTACTAAGCTTAATCAACGCAGCGCAACATTACCGATTAATGAAACGCAAGGCTCAGCGTTGGTGGTTGCTTTGCGACCTTGGTTGCCTAAAATATTTGAGCAATATATTAAATCTTAAGCTAGAGCAGCTGCATGAGCTACTTCAGGTTCGGGTGTTAAAGCGGCTAATATTTTTTCAATGTATTCAAAGTGCTTGGTATGCATATTGAGTTGTTGTTGTATGGTGGCTCGCTGAAGAAATAGTCTTGGATCCCAGTAGCTCATTTGCGCATTGCAATCTTGCATTGCTTTATGGGCTGCTGAATGCGCGCTTTGTACTCTTTGCAGTAACGCGGTTACGGGATCGTCTTCTCCGATGGTTGCCTCAAGAAAAGGTTTTGGAATGCTACATAAAATGTTCCAATTGATGTTGTGTGTATTGAAATGTTCTAAAATACGATAGGTATTGAATACACTGTATTGCTCAACAAGCAAGCCAATATATTCTATTTGCTGTTCGGTTATTGTGCTGGGGCTAAATAGGTTGAGTAAATTGACGGAATCATTTAAAAAGCACTTTTTAGGTAAGTTAGCGAGTTGGCTTAGGTATTCTGGACGTAATAGTTCAGGTTTGATTTGTGCGCACAATTCAGGTTTGTTTTTTAAACGTTGCAAATTCAATAAGCGGTCTATTTCAAAGCAATCTACATCTTTATCATCAAGCTCTCTGTAGTTTATGTCGGCTCTTAAAATAGGATCTTGTGCGACCTGTCCTGCTTTACGTGCGTTTGATTCAAGATCATCTAAGCCGTCTTTGGTGTATAGCGCACCATTAGCTGGTGTTATTCTAAAGTGTTTATTTAATTTGTTAATGCTTACATTGCATTCTTCTGGTACTACGTATATGGCTTCTTCCGATGCTGGGCTAAGCTGCAGTAATGGATTGAATGTAAAGATATCGATTTCAAAAAAGAGATATTGTGCACGTGCGATGGCTGTATCGAAGCCATTAGTCGCTTTTGCTGTAGTCAATGCGCTATCAATGCAGGCAGTAACGGCTGCGATATGTGCCTGTTTGGCGTTGTATTGTTCAAGCTCTTTGTTTAATTCTATTGAACCCGGAAGGTCATCAGCGGCGTGAGTCTGCAAAAAGCGCATATATTGTTCGTGCCCATTCGCCATATCTTCTTGTGGCACAATCAGTTGGTTGAGGGTATCTAGTGATTGTTGAAGAGTGGTGCGTATGAGCTCGTTTGACCGTGGTATTGAAGTATATTGAAGAGGATTTTCTGTCAGCGATTTAATGGCGCGATGTAGGCGGTATGCGCATGCGCGTAATTTTTGCTGCGTATTTATTGTTGCGCATTGATTGATCGAACCTAATTCTTTCTGTAAGCCCGCGATTATGGCGGTTTCTACTGTAGACGGTAGTGGTCTTTCGCTATGGGAATTGATTGTTATTTTCGCTGTAATACCTTCAATGCAATAATGTAATTTATTATTAATCAGGTGGGTAACTACTTCGGTTAAGCCAGTTTGGATTTTGTCTAACCGCTTTTTGGTGACCGGGTCGGTAAGGCGTGAAAAAATATTGCCAGGATTAATTTCTAGGTGAATCACTAAGCTGCCAGCTTTTCGGGAAGGGTCGCTGGGGTCATCAATAGCTGCATTATGCAGTAATTGATGTAAGTAGATGACGTTTTTATATTGATTATCATTTAGCATAAACCCTTGGGTCGCCATGGTGTCTAAAGTCATTTTTAGTTTTGTGCTGTCGGCGCAGTGTTGAATTAATAGTAAAACAAAAGCTTGCTGAATAGGGCGCTCAATAGTTTCAATAGCAAGTAGCATGTTATGCATAACGCCGACATCTTTATCGAGAAAATATTTGGCTTCATCTAAGCAATGAAAAGGACTATCTAATAAGCTTTGTTTGCAGCGATCAAAGCTACCGAGCATGTTTTCGACAAAAGGAAATTGGCCAGGTGATAAAGTGGCGACTTCCTCGGCGGTAATGGACATAACACTCCCTTGTTCTGTTTGCTCCCAGTTCGCATCATAACAGCTCGGTATATTCGGCAATAGAGTTTTTATTTGGTTTTTTGGCTTTATTTAATTGAGGTAGACAGGGATTGCATACAAATTATTATGACATAAGATGTATGCAAGCCTAGTGTAAGCGTAAGTGTAGTTTATAAGCTTATCGGTAGGTCTGAAGGAGAAAAGCCTTCATTATCCAGGTGATTATTTTCAGTTGATCTTTCGTTTACTGTTTCAGTTTCGGCCGCTTGTTGAAGCTCTTGCTGTTCTGCTTTCCTTAATGCCATTGCGCTTTCGGTTGATATAACACCGCAACTGATTAATGCTTCAGCATCGATGCTGCTGCTCCGTCGAGGCTTGCTAGTGGTTTTTGTTTCTCCCTCTGGATCATTATGCACACTTGCAGCCCTGTGTGCTTTTTTTGCTTCTCTTGCCTCGCTTGCTTCAAATGCTTCTACGGGCACCAGTTGGTCGAAATCAATTTGTTGAAAGCGAGCATCGAGTGAATCGGTGTTAAGATCATGCAGTTTAAGCCATATTGCCAATAAGTAAGCTAAGTCACCATCGCTGCTGATAGCTGTGTCTTGTTCGTTGTCATCTTTGGCTAGGTGTTTATTTATAAGTGCAATACATTGTTCAGCAGTGGCCGTATTGTCGTTTTCTTGAATGAATTTTTCAATTGCATGAGTAAGATTTAAGCAAGAGGCTTTATGATGACGATAAGTGAACCATTCAGATTGGCTGTATTTTTTTAACAGGGCCACCAAGTCATCTGCGGCGCTAGGCTGATCAGTGTCTTCATCATTGGCGGGTAGGCTGCTTATATATTTATTATAAATCTTTGGTCTCATTATTTCTTGTGTCATTATTCGCTCCGGTCATGTTGCATGGTTTTGATATTGCAAAACGGTTTAAGGCTAGCAGAGCTAAGAAATATCAACTAATTGATATTTCTTATTACGAGATATTGATTTGAATGAAGGTTGATATTTCATTTGATTGTTAGGGTGACCTATTGGTAGTAGTGCTGGTGTCAATATCAATATAAAGCATGTTGAGTGCTTCTTTGCTTGTTTTGTAAAATGTAAATGTTTTATCTGATCGCTGTTTACCACAAATCTTACGCTGGAAAAAATTTTGGTAATCGTTATTTTGTCCTTCGTCAGTGATGCTTATTTCATCTAAAACTTCTTCACATTGTTTAACTATAAAATTTGTATTTTGAAAGGGAATGCGACGCTGTATTTCCGTAAGGTCTATAGGTTTTTTATCTTCTTTGTTTTCTACTGCTTCTCGCAGTACTTGCTGTAGTTTTTTTACGTGTTTTGGTATATTTTTAGAGCAACAAAATAACCGGCTACCTCGGTATTGAGCCTGTTGTCGCCATTGGTGTTCGTTAGAAAATAACTGATCAGCAAGATCAAGTAAAAATTTAACATGCGGTTCGATGATAGTATTAGTTTTGGCTTCTTGAGTTTCTTCGATTATACTGCTTGTGGTTTGTTGCGAGATTGGTGATGACTGAGGTGTTTTGGTTTCTTCAAGGATGGGTTTCTTATTATTTCGTTCCAAAGAATTAGTATCTTCACCGATTTTTTTGATAGCTTTAATCGAATCGATAAAAAACTTGTAATTTTTTGCGTTTTTATATAATGATTTAGCAAGAGACAATGTGGGCAACCCCTTGCTAGTGTGAGGCATTAGTTGCGCGGCAATGTTGTTGTTAACTGTCAATGGTTCTTCGTTAGGTTGCCTGGCCATGTAGTATTGTCCATCTTCATTTTTTACGCCCCGTTCTCTATCGCGAAAACAGCTTTCACGTTTCCATGGCATTTTAAGTACGCACTGGAGTGAAGGAAATGCCGATTGTAGAGCTTTTACTATTTCGACTTCTTTAGGTAGTAATCTGCGTTGACTGTTGCGATCTTGTTTTAATTCATTGAGTCGTTGATTGATTTTATTTATAACGGCCTCAAGGATTTCTTTAAGTCGAGGTGCAGTTATTGTATTGTTACCAGCTATATCATAATTGTAAATTTCATTTTTATATTCTAGAAAAAAGGGTTGTAGAACGCCAGGTGTGGGGTTGGTTATTTGTGCATGGAAGATATCATAAACTGCTCCCCATTCAGCGATAAGTTTGTTTATATCAATAGGAGTTGGAGCTGGTGTTGCTAAAAACTGTTGTGTGGCTTTGTGGTATTTAGCTTGTGCTTCATTTAATTTTTTTTCATGACTGTCGAGTAAATCACGTATAGCTTTATTGTCTCGTCGGGAATGGTCTTTTACCATGACGAAGTTATGGACGCTTCTAATTACATCAATCAATTCATCTTTATTTGATGGTAGGTTGTTTGCTAAAATTTGTTCATCTTCATCATCGCTGGTGTAACCTTCACTTTCTGATTTTGATTCACTACTTGAATCTAAGCTGTCTGTTTGAGTTGGTGAAATATCCAGTGGGTGGATTGCTGTGAGTTGCTTGAGTAAATATTCGATAGTATGTTTTCTCATTATGCTGCCTTATCAACTATTAATTAACATGATTTTTATGCTGACTATATTATACGGCGACACCTGGAGGGGTGCATCATTATTGATCAGATCGATAGTTCGAATGAAATAGGATTAATGACTTATATTGTGTGGTTTTCTGACTGGATCCCGGATCGGGGTCCGGGATGACACGCTCAAGTCCGGGATGACACGCTCAAGTCCGGGATGACCGGTTTACTCGCCAGTAAACTCAGGAGTGCGTTTTTCATTAAACGCCGTAATACCTTCTTCAAGGTCACGGGTATTCAGCAGGCTATTATAAGCTTCAATTTCAGTTTGATAGCCTTTGATTGGGCCTTGATCAAGGCTGGCCAGTATGGCTTTTTTGCTAGCGCGTACCGCTATTGGGCCATTCGCGGCAATTTGGTTAGCTGTTTCAATAGCTGTTTCTATTAACGCTTTTGCTGTGGTGACCTGATTAATCAAGCCCCATTCGCAAGCTTGTTTTGCTGTAAAGGTCTCACCAGTAAAGGTCAATTGCTTGGCGCGCCTAACGCCAACGGCACGTTGTAATAATTGTGTGCCCATCATGCCTGGCATTAGGCCTAACTTTGTTTCGCTTTGACCAAAAGTTGCAGCGCGGCAGGCGATAGCAAAATCACTGAGTAATACCAGCTCTAAGCCGCCACCAAAAGCCACGCCATTCACGGCGCTGATAATAGGGATAGGGCATTTCAGCATGGTAGTGGCGGCTTTCTCTAAAAAGCTGTGTTGTTCGCGCCAGGTATCGCGGCTTAAATTATTGCGTTCTTTTAGGTCGGCGCCTGCACAAAAGGCTTTGGTGCCTGTGCCGGTTAATACCACACAGCGAATACCGTCATTGTCTTGTGATAATTCATGCCATAGTTCGTAAAGGTCATGCATCATGACGCTATTGATGGCGTTATAAACATCGGGTCGGTTGAGCGTGATTTGTAATACATGTTCGCACGGCTTATGCAGTTCTAAAGTTTCTGGGGTCAAGGTTTATTCTCGTTGATGTGTAGGTGAGTAATTATACCAGCGCTAAAGCCTGCTTGGCTAATTGTGTAATCGCCGACCAATTTTTGGATCGGATTAACTCGCGTGGCGTTAACCAGCTGCCACCAATGCTAATCACGTTTGGTCTGTCTAAGAATGATTGGCAATTATCGGCATTAATGCCACCTGTTGGGCAGAATTGCATTTTGTTAAATAGCGCTTGGTAGTTTTTCAGTGCGCTTAATCCGCCGGCTAAATTGGCAGGAAACAATTTAGCACAAGCTATGCCATGTTCAGCGACTTTCATCACTTCAGAAGGTGTCATGACCCCGGGTAAATAGGGTATTTGCAGGTGTTCTGTGGCTGCCATTAATTCTGCTGTATTACCAGGGCTCACTACAAAATCGACATCCAGTGATTGCAGGGCCAATAATTGATCAACAGTAACGACGGTGCCGGCAGCAATGCAGCAATCTGGCACGTTTTTTTTCGCTAAAGCGATAGCTTCCATTGCAGCTTCGGTGCGTAGTGTGATTTCAAGGCAATAAATGCCACCGTCCATCAGTGCTTTAGCTAATGGCACAATATCTTGTGCTTGATCAATGGCAATAACTGGGATAATGCGATGTTGCTGTAATAGGTCGGTAATGGCAGGCATTTTCGGCTCTCTGCTGTGAATTGAGCCCATGATAACAGAATCAAATGAAGAATTTAATTGGCTGTAAAGTTAGTCTGAAATTTTGCTGAGTCTTCTGCTGAGGGAATGATGGCAGCTGGTGGTGGGGTATATAAGCTAAAGCGAACAGCAGGTTTGCGTGTGCTGGCTAAGCCGCCGTGCTTTTTACAGGCTTTTGTTGGTGTAATTTTGCCACTTTGTGACATGGGTATAATCCTTTTCACTATCATTACAAGTAATTATAAAGGCGTTAACTTAACATATTCTTAAACAATGAGTGCTACCAATAGATAACTGTAATAATACTTGCAGCTTGAGTATCCTTAACCAAGCTGCTACATTGTGCCGCTCAAATTCTATTGAAGATAACTAGCGCAGAGGGAGTCAGCGTGCATCATATTGAAGACCAACAAACCTTACATAAAGCACCCATGAATGCGTTCGTCATTTTGATTTCGGCCGTGGCAGCACTGGGTGGTATCTTATTTGGTTTTGATACCGGGGTGATTTCTGGGGCGATACTTTTTATAGCGCCACAATTTAAGCTGACTGCTCTGCAAAACGGCATGGTAGTCTCAGCCGTGCTGATGGGTGCCTTGCTAGGTTCAGCATTTAGTGGCCGCTTCTCTGATTGGTTCGGCCGACGCAATGTGTTGCTAGTAACGGCACTGATTTTTATTGTTGGTACGCTGGCTTCTAGTTGGGCGCCTGGGATAGCGGTCTTGATCTTGAGTCGCGTGATCATTGGTGTTGCTATTGGTGTGGCGTCGTTTGTGTCACCCTTATATATATCTGAAGTAGCGCCACCGCGCTTTCGTGGTGCCTTGGTTTCGCTCAATCAATTGGCGATTACTATGGGTATTGTGATGTCATATGCCATTGATCATTTATTTGCCGCAACACATGCGTGGCGTTGGATGTTAGGGATGGGGGTATTTCCTGCGCTTATTTTATTAATTGGCCTGCTGTTTTTGCCTAAAAGCCCACGTTGGATGGTGTTAGCTGGATATTCCGATCGTGCACGTGACACGTTAAGTAAGTTGCGAGGCACACAAGCAGTTGATGCTGAGTTGTATTCGATTCAAGAGAGTTTGGAAAAGGCAACCGATGGCAATTGGCGTGACTTGCTGGCTCGCTGGGTAAGGCCGGCGATGATGATTGCGATTACATTGGCTTTTTTGCAACAATGCACCGGTATTAATACCATTATTTATTATGCACCAACGATCTTTAAATTAGCCGGTTTCCATAGTAATAGTGTAGCGATCTTAGCAACGGTGGGTGTTGGTATTGCTAATGTATTGTTTACATTAATTGGTTTGCCGTTGGTTGATCGTTGGGGCAGGCGTCCATTATTATTTATTGGTTTAACCGGCATGGCGGCGAGCTTGCTGATGTTAAGCGCTGGCTTTTATTGGCAGCATTCAGCAGGGGCCTGGTTGCCGTATTTGTGTTTAACGGCGATGGTGACTTATATTGCTTCGTTTGCGATTAGCTTGGGCATGATTATGTGGGTGGTGATTGCGGAAGTGTTCCCATTACATATCCGTGGTTTGGGCACTAGCGTCGGGGTGTCGATATCCTGGGGTTTTAATATGGTAGTTGCGCTAACGTTTTTGACATTAATCGAAAAGCTTGGTCCGAGTGGAACGTTTTTAATTTATGCCGTAGCTGCTGTTGTGGGTATCGTCTTTGTGTATTACAAAATCCCTGAAACTAAAGGTTGCACTTTGGAAGAAATTGAAGATAATTTGCGTCATGGATTACCGGCACGGCAATTGGGACAGCCATTAGCGATACAGAAGGGGTAAGTGATGTTATTAAAAGATAAAGTGGTGTTGATTACGGGATCGACCACAGGTATTGGTGCAGCGATTGCGCGTGAAGCGATTGCGCAGGGTGCACAGGTGATGGTGCATGGTCGTCATGCTGATCGTGCTCAGACATTAGTGGCTGAGTTGGGTGAGCGTTCTGCGTTTCATTTGGCGGATTTAAGTGATGTAAAAGTAGCTTCGCATTTAGTTGATGCTACGGTAGAGAAATTTGGCCGTATTGATGTTTTGATTAATAATGCTGGCATATACCCACGCAATGATATTGATGATTTGGATGAAGAGTTTTTTGATTGGGTAGTGGATGTTAATTTAAAATTACCAATGTTTTTGTGCCAGTCGGCAGTAAAGCATTTTAGAAATAATCACCGCGGTGGCAGTATCGTAAATATTGGTTCGATTAACGCGCATTGTGGTCAAACCAATTTATTGGTTTATTCAGCAACGAAAGGTGGTCTCATGACCATGACGCGTAACTTAGGTGATGCGTTAGGTAGTGAAGGCATTCGGGTGAATCAATTAAATGTGGGCTGGACTAAAACCGAAACCGAGGATGCAACACGTAAAGAGCGTGGTTTTCCTGATGGTTGGGACAGTAGAGTGCCGGCGCATTACGCGCCAACCGGTAAGTTGTTATACCCCGATGACATTGCGCGTCACGCAGTATTTTGGGGGTCAGAATATTCAGCACCGGCGAATGGCCAGGTGTATGAGTTGGAGCAATATCCGCTGATTGGTCGGAATTTGTTGAATCATGTTGAGCTTGAAGAGACGGTTTAATTGTCATCCCGGCCCCCGAGGCGGGAACCAGGGTAATATATAGATTCCTGGTCAAGCCAGGAATGACAGGGTAGTGCGGTATGGCAAGGTTCGATTCTTGAGAAATTGTTGTTAAGAATACATTAGCAGAAGGGTACAAAAGAAATGAAAATAACTGATGTAAAAGTATTTGTTTGTTCACCAGGTCGTAACTTTGTTACGTTAAAGATAGAAACCGATGAAGGTATTTATGGGATAGGTGATGCCACACTCAACGGACGTGAATTAGCAGTGTTTACTTATTTAGAGGAATATGTAAAGCCCTGTTTGATTGGTCGCGATCCATCGCAAATTGAAGATATTTGGCAGTATTTATATAAGGGCGTGTACTGGCGTCGTGGTCCGGTGAATATGACGGCGATTGGCGCGGTTGATATGGCGTTATGGGATATTAAAGGTAAAGCACTTAACACACCGGTTTATAATTTATTAGGTGGTCGCTGTCGTAAAGGTGTGATGGTTTATGGTCATGCTAATGGATCGGATATTGAAGATACGGTTGATCAAGTAGGTCAATATATCGATCAAGGTTATTTGGCGATTCGTGCGCAATGTGGTGTGCCGGGTTTGAATAGCACTTACGGTGTGTCAAAGGATAAAATGTATTACGAACCGGCATCGAAAGGCTTGCCAACTGAAAACGAATGGTCAACTGAGAAATATTTAAATCACATCCCGAAATTATTCGAGCGCTTACGAGATACTTATGGTGATGATCCACATTTATTGCATGATTGTCATCATCGCTTAACGCCTATTGAAGCAGGGCGCTTAGGTAAAACATTAGAGCCTCATCACTTATTTTGGTTGGAAGATACTGTAGCTTGTGAAAATCAAGAGTCATTTCGTTTGATTCGTCAACACACGACAACACCATTGGCGGTAGGTGAGGTG
The DNA here is from genome assembly GCA_029212885.1 of Coxiellaceae bacterium. GTDB lineage: Bacteria > Pseudomonadota > Gammaproteobacteria > Coxiellales > Coxiellaceae > JARGNX01. The sequence goes on along the minus strand of JARGPC010000014.1, from coordinate 27,893 downwards.
TTTAATACAGTCTACGATACGCAAACTTTAATCACCGAACAATTGATTGATTACGTGCGCATGTGCGTGGTGCACAGTGGTGGTTTGTCACACATGAAAAAAGTGGCGGCACTCGCAGAAATGTACCATATCCGTATGGGTTGTCACGGTCCAACAGACGTATCTCCAGTTAATATGGCTGCAGCGATTCACTTTAATTTATCGATTAATAATTTTGGTATACAAGAGTATATGCGTCATACCCCTGAAACCGATGCGGTGTTCCCGCACGAATACAGTCTCAGTAATGGTTATTTGGATGTTACTGACAAGCCTGGTTTGGGTGTTGATTTCGATGAAAAGCTTGCCGCTAAGTTTGAATATGAAAGAGCATTTTTGCCGATCAACCGCAAGCTCGATGCCACCATGTTTTCTTGGTAATTTTACGCCCTTTGTCTTATCTGCATTCTTAATGCGAAGGCGGCAAGAATCGGACATTGAACTTGAATGGGGTTGCTCCTCTGTCATCCCGGAAAACGACGTAGTCGTTTATCCGGGATCCAGCGTAATATATAGATCCCGCCCCAGATCAGGTCCGGGGTGACAAAGCTTAGTGGCCGGGATGACACGTTTACATAATGAAAAAATAACACTATGATGTTGTCTTGCTGAAAATCACATTGGAGGGAACCATGCGTGGCTTAAAGTATTTTATTGCCGTCTTATTTTTCACTTTTTCATTTGCTACTGCCGTATTAGCTGAGCAGTGCCCAAGCATTACCCAGCTTCGCGCCATTTTTGCTTTGACTAACCCTCTTCCAGCTAATGGTAAAATGCCCTATCCAGTCGATATTGATGACCCAGAGTTTGCGCCGGGTATCCCTGGGCCGGGTGGCAGTCCAGGTGTGTGGTTTGTGGCTTCCCGTCTGTCTTTTTCTGCGCGAGGACCAGCTATTCCATTTGTAGCTTTTTGTATGTTTAGAGATCCAAGTGGTGTCTTCAATCCTTCAATTACCAGTGCAGATGCTATTGCACGTTGTAAGTCTGATATTGATGCTGCAGGAGAGACCAGTGTGACAGTGGATTATCCCCATGCACTTATTGGTAGCGATCCAAATGATCGGTCGATTTTATATTACTTTGATGTATGCCTGTATCAAGGAGGATTTAATTGGACGTTGCATCAACCCGATATGGATATTCAGACCGATGCTAATTTAGCATCAGGCCAGCCGGATATTGTTATGGCAGATTTAAGTCCAATAACATCGTCGTTATTAAAAAAATATTTACAAACCCATCACTTTCATAAAGTTACTGACTAAGGAGAATACAGTATGCATCGTTTATCACAGCTTTCAATTGCCGCGCTCCTAGGTGTAGCGACCTCAGTGGCCGTAGCCCATCCGGGTCCTTACGTTGGTTTTAATTATGGTGTTTCAAGCTATGATACGACTAAAGCGGCGAGTAACGCTAATGTTTATAACCAACTGATGGCGGGTGGTTTGTATACCGGTTATCTATGGGGCAATTCATCGGTAAATTATGGTTTGGAATTGGCTGGTAATTTTTATGGTGCCAAAAAATGGGCGGTGCCAACTATTCAGTTTGGTTTATACAGTTATGGTGTAGGCTTATCGGGTGTGTTGCGTTATTACGGGCCAAAAAATAAACCGACCCATTTCTTCGTAGAAGGTCAGGGCGGTGTTAATGTGATTATTCAGAAAACGTATAATCAAAGTCTGGTGGTTAATCCGGTATTGCCTTCACCTTTGGTGGGTGAAAGAAATACGCGTGTGCGCCCATCGTTGGGGTTAGGGGCTGGTTATGATATCACGCCAAATTGGCAACTCGGCGTGTTGTATTCGCATGTGTTTGGTACGCAATCTTCGGCACCGGTACTTGGTGGTGGGGTTGGCTCTCCAACGACTACAAACTTTAATCAAACGGCTTCTATTGATAGTGTATTTGCACGCGTTAGTTATACCTTTGTTTGATTTGTCATCCTGACTCACAGCTTGTCATCCCGCACTTGATGCGGGATCCATATATTATCCTGAATCCCACATCTAGTCCGGCTTGACGGGTATGCTCAAGCTCTTTCCTTAAGGTCAACTTAATAGGTGTACATAGCGTTGATTTTGTTAGCTTAAGAACGGTATCATCCACTGAAATATAGATACTTGAGTGGGAGTAGGTATGCCTGAGTTAGTTGATTGTTCCGCTGTTTCTGATCATCACTTGTCACAGCATCTGAATGGCTTGTGGCAATTTCCGCATGCGATTAAATACAGCTTTGGTGGTGATTTAGGGCTGTATGAAGCACTAAGCATGCCACCGACTCTTCGACCGCCTTACCATTCGACTCAAAAATTCACGCAGATTGCTCGTGGTGCGATGCAATATTGGCAGCAGTTTTCTGGAGGGCTGTTAAAGTTTGAGGAAGTGCCAAGTTTATCATCGGGTCAATCTGGAATACTGTTGACGAGCTGTGGTAGTCAAGAGCAATTTAATCAGTATGCTCCAAATACACTTGGGATGGCCAAGTATTGGTTATGGGATGACTCTCAGTATTTTAGACGGGTTATTGTTTGTTTTCCTGAGGGGGCGATAGAAGGGCAAAGCGCTGAGTCAAATAAAACTTTGCATCATGAAATCTTTCACGCACTGGGTGCTGGTCATTTTCATGAGGGTGAGACTGGTGAGGTGTTGCGTAACACGGTATATGGACAAGCATGTTCGGTGATGCCTTATGAGCACCTTATTAGATCGGCTAAGTCCGATTGCCCCGTTGATATTTGTCCGGTAGGTTATGCCACTGCTCCAGGACCTCTGGATAAGCGCTTTTTAAACTTAGCTTATGACCCTAAGGCGGGCTGGCTTCCAACGATAAATGCGCAGCAGCAAATGTTAGAGGTCCAAAACACTGAGTCTAGTCTTGTGTGTCTTGGGTTGATAATGTTCTCGGCTAGTGTAATTAAAGAGGTTTTACAACATTATTGTGTTGATAGGCAGTATGGTCCAGAAAATAAAACCTCTCATAAGGATCGATATGTTGCTCAGGCATTGGTAGGGTTTTCGGTGGATTTATGGATAGTGCTTGTCGCTCAGTGTGCTGGTGTGGTGAGGCGCGAAGACGGTCTTTTTTTGGCGGCTTTTTTGATTATGCGTGCCGCTGCATCTGGATTGCAGCTTTGTGAAAATAAAAAGCTAAAGAAAATGGCTGGTGCTATCAAAAGCGATTACCTATGGCATGGTTTTTTTGGCTTAATGGCTGCAGGTAAGCATCTGTCATTGGGTGGTGTGGCAGAGCTAGCTAATGGATTGGCGCATGTTTGTGTGAACTATGTTGGTGCAAATGCGTTGGGCGGTGTCCAGGGTTTATTCGGTAAAAGCAAACAGCCTGAACCTTTGCTGCCTCTGTTTGCACCTCATAAGTCTCCTCGGCGTGCGATGTAAGAGAGTTTTGTCTCAGGTATGATAGGAAAAATGCATATTTCTACATTTATTCGTACATAAAAATGTAAAATATCACACTTTTTCGTGACAATAATTGTAACTTGTTGATTGCATGTGTTGCAGTATCTGTATGAAACGAGATATCTTTAAAGAGCTGATTGGCTGGAAAAGCAAGGTGCGAAGAAAGCCTCTTATTATAATGGGGGCTCGTCAGGTGGGGAAAACCATCACCGCTGACACACTCATCATCTTTGATGAAATTCAAGAATGCCCGAATGCGCTCAATAGTCTTAAGTATTTTAATGAAAGTAAGCATGACTATCACATTTGTGCGGCTGGCTCATTGCTTGGTGTGAAAATAAAAAATACACAAGGCTTTCCTGTTGGACAGGTAGAGCAGCTCCATTTGCATCCCTTAAGTTTTTTTGAGTTCTTATCGGCACTTGATGAGCTCTCACTACGTCGGCATTTAGAAAACATCAATAGCATTCAGCCTATCAATCACTTCATTTAAAACTGATTGAATATTTCAAGTATTATTGTTTCATTGGTGGCATGCCAGAGGCTGTTAAAGCATATATTAAAGAAAAAAACTTCGAGTTGGTAAGAGAAATTCAAGATACTATTCTCAATAACTACCAACTGGAATTTTCAAAACATGCTCCGCAAGAACAAATTATGCGAGTTAATCAGGTCTGGGAACATATCCCCAGTCAGTTGGCTAAAGAAAATAAATAATTTATTTATTCCGTTATTCGCAAGGGTGCACGGGCTAGTGATTTTGAGATTGCGATACAATGGCTTAATGAGGCAGGGCTCATTTATAAAACTTATCAATGTACTGCCCCTAAGCTCCCTTTAAAGGCTTACACTGATTTCACTATTTTTAAAGCGTACCTGCTTGATGTTGGCTTGTTGGGAGCTAAAGTGGAATTATCTGCAAAGATGCTGCTGGGTGAGAACGATATACTCTCTGAATTTAAAGGATCATTAACTGAAAAATGTTGTTGCGCAGCTTCTTGTTTTGACTACGCCTAATAACTATTACTGGGCCAGTAGTGGGCGTGCTGAACTCGATTTTATCCTTCAAGAAAGCAATGTGATTTATCCGCTGGAGGTGAAGTCGGGATTATCTAATAAGAAAAAAAGTTTGCTGGTATACAATGAAAAATATATACCTAAACTTGCAATCAGGGCGTCGACAAATAATCTACGATTAGATGGTGTTATCTTAAATTGTCCACTTTATATGTTAGAGCGACTACCTCAGCTTATTGCTTTGGCTAATGTTCAGCTACAGCCAATTTAAGTGACTTTTGAAATGCGATGTATTTCTAAATAATGATGAATATGCTTACTGGTATAATTTGTGCTCGACTAATTTAGTTTGATTCCGCTATAATGCCTTGCGAACAACTAGGAGGGCTGTTATGAAAAAAATGCTGCATATTGTTTTATTCGCGTTTGGCTTATTTGTGGTCATGGCTGCAAATGCTGAAGATTCTGTAGCCTTCACCAATCCTGATAAAGCCGTTATGGTAAAACCAGGTGCCAAAAATATTACCTTAATCTTACAATCGAATCCGACCACCGGTTACAGTTGGTTCTACCAATCGAGTAAACCAAGCTGGTTAAAAGTATTAAGTCACCAATACATCGCATCAAAAACCAAAATGATGGGTGCTCCCGGTGTCGAAAAATGGACGTTCAATGTACCAAACTTATCCAATAGCGTGCCGCGCGTAGCGATGATTAAAATGCGTTATGCCAGGCCGTGGGATATAAAGGCCAGTAAAGTCACTACATTTTTTGTGGTGTTCACTGGAAGGTAATTGCCGAGAGACCGGCAACTAAAAAAACTGTGGGAGTTTTATATGCCAATTTTACAATCTGCAAAAGATACACTGGGTCAACCAAAAGTCTACTTACCTGCGGGTATGCTGGCGGGTTGGTTGATGTTAAGAGCAATCAAGTCGATAAATAATTCAACAGGTGGTTGGCTTACCACTATTGCAGCTATGGTGGCTGGCGCGTTAGCGCTTAGGCAATTAGTGCAGAAAGGTATCGGTACTTCGCCAAAATCTGAAGTGGCTGATGAAGTGACAGCTGCGCCGGGTGAGGCTGTAAATATGGATTCGTTGAGCCCAAGTCAGCTGCAAGCTTTGGTGCAATTTGCATCACACTGCAATCTAGCAGCAAGAAGAAATCAAGCGGCGAGTTCATCGTTGTCAACTATTGTTGAGGGAGAAGAGGACGTGTCAGATGTTGGCGAGGTTATTGTTGCTTCACCGTCAACACCAGCCACTGAACCATATCCGCGATCTGAAGATTCACCATTAGTATCACCACTGGCTTCTTCGCCTGAGGCATCGTCGCAAAGTCCTTCTCTATCAGCACTGGCAAGAAGTGGCTTGTTGAGATTATCACCTGTACATGCTACTAGTGCTAGTGATGGGAGCTCCAGCGATGAGCTGGACGGGTACTTCTCTCCAGCAGCTGCGCCGGCTCCTTAGTTTGTTTGATGTTCTGGGTGCCTAGTATCAAGTGTTTTAAGTATCGATACTGGGCCTGAGGCTGTATGTACTAAGTTTATGTCATCCCGGAAATCGACGTAGTCGATTATCCGGGATCCAGGATGATGCGCTGCGCGCCTTGATAAATAACTGCAGGTCTCGCGCTAGAACTTGTGATTTGATAACACATCAGCTACCCTTGTCGCTTATCCATTTTCACCAGGGAACAACTCCAGATGTGTGCCGAAAAAACCACCACTGTTAAAGATGTAATACAAACCATTCGTGATCGCGATATTGAATTTGTCGATCTGCGTTTTACTGATTTTAGAGGTAAAGAACAGCATATTTCAGTGCCTAGTCACATTGCTGATGAAGGCTTTTTCAAAGAAGGTAAAATGTTTGATGGTTCATCGTTAGCTGGTTGGAAAGATATTAGCAGCTCGGATATGATTTTGCGCCCAGACGTTTCAACCGTTAAGCTCGATCCATTTTATGACCACCCCACGTTGTTTATTACTTGTGATATTGTTGATCCAGCGACTATGCATGGTTACAGCCGTGATCCGCGTACTGTGGGTAAACGCGCAGAGCGTTATTTGGCTGAAACCGGCATTGGTGATACGGCATTATTTGGGCCGGAGCCTGAGTTCTTTTTGTTCGATAATGTTCGTTTTGCGGTTGGCATGGATCACGTGTTTTTCCAAGTTGATTCAAAGGAAGCAGCATGGAACTCAGAAACGATTTATCCTGAAGGTAACATGGGGCATCGCCCAACGGTGAAGGGGGGGTATTTCCCTGTGCCACCGGTTGATTCTTCACAGAATATCCGTTCGGAAATGTGCCAAATTCTAAAGCAATTGGGAACCTTTGTTGAGACTCATCATCATGAGGTAGCTACTGGTAACCAAAATGAAATTGGTGCAGGCTGTGATACATTGGTGCGTAAAGCGGATCAGGTATTGTTGCTGAAATATGTGGTCTCGAACGTAGCTGCGGCTTATGGTAAGACCGCAACTTTTATGCCAAAACCATTGGTGGGCGATAATGGCAGCGGTATGCATTGCCATCAGTCGATTACGAAAGATGGTAAAAATATATTTGCCGGTGATGTCTATGCGGGCTTGTCTGAGGCGGCTTTGCATTATATTGGTGGTATTATTAAGCACGCTCGCGCTTTGAATGCATTTACTAATTCATCGACGAATAGTTATAAGCGCTTAGTCCCGGGCTTCGAAGCGCCAGTGATGTTAGCATATGCAGCGCGTAATCGATCGGCTGCTATTCGTATTCCGTATGTGCCAGAAGAAAAAGGCCGCCGTATTGAAGTGCGTTTCCCTGATGCTTGTGGTAATCCTTATTTAGCTTTTGCGGCAATGTTGATGGCTGGTCTTGATGGCATTAAAAATAAAATTCACCCAGGTGATCCAATGGATGCTAATCTATATACCTTGCATCCGGATGAAGCTAAAAAAGTGCCTAGGGTGTGTGGTAACTTGACTGAAGCGGTTACTGCCTTACAGCAAGATCACGAATTCTTATTGGAAGGTGGAGTGTTTACTGAAGATTTAATCCAAGGGTGGATCGAACTTAAGAATGAAGAGGTGTATCGTTTGTTAGCAACAACGCACCCGATAGAGTTCGATTTGTATTACAGTTTATAAAAGTATTTAACTATGAATATGCACGCGGTATTGTTGATAGGTGCGAAGGACTTTTCGGGGTTTAAGTGTTGGTATCAATTGCCGGAGGTGGATGTGTCATATTCCGCCGGCTGGTCGACGGTATCAGCCACTGATCGTGAAGCATCTGATGTGGTGTTGGTTGAGTATAAGTGGTTGGTTCATCTTACCACCAAAGATAATATCGCTTTTTTTAGTGCATTTTCGAGTCAGCCCATCATTGTGCTTTTTGATACAACACAGCCAGTTGATCGTGAGTCATTGATTGCTATTGGTGTGCAAGCGGTGTGGTCAGTTGAAGAGCTGCAGCATGTTGCGCTTATTCCATTTCTCGAGAACGCCATTGAACGCCAACGGCGGCTTCAAGAGATGGAGGATGAGGGGCGTGAAGTGTCAGCTTTGATTGGTAAGCTGAAGGCCATGGACGTTCAGCCAACAGATTATGTCTCTGGTGTAACCAAAATCTTAGATGCCGAGTGGGTTGAGCAAAGCGCATTAATGCTGAAGAAAGTGCGCGAACAAAATGACTACTTGCAAAAAATTGCGCACCATGATGGTCTGACCGGTTTAATAACACGTGAATTGTTTAATGAGTTTTTTAGTGCCACGTTGTCACGTGTGCAACGCCATGAAAAGCAAGTAGCATTGTTGTATTTTGATATCGATCACTTTAAACAAGTCAATGATACTTATGGGCATCCATCGGGCGATCAGCTATTGCAACAAATAGCCCAGCGTTTACGGCAGGTTTTGCGTGATGAAGATTTGGTCGCGCGCTTTGGTGGTGATGAGTTTGCTGTGTTATTGACAGAAATAGCAAATGCTTCGGCAGCGGGTTTAGTTGCACGTAAAATAATGACGGCATTAAGTGATACCCCCTATCAGCTCGAAGATTATACAATTAATATAACGGTGAGTATTGGTATCGCTTGTTATCCTTTCGCGGGTGATACGGTTGCGCAATTATCCAAGCATGCCGACATGGCATTGTATCGTTCAAAGCGCGGTGGCCGCAATCGTTATCAGTTTTTCACAAACAAAATTAATCGCCAAATGGTGCGGCGCATGACACTTGAGCGTGAGTTAGATGGTGCGATTGAGCATGATGAATTGCAATTGGTCTTGCAGCCCAATTTCACAATCAATAACCATGTTTGCCCCATTTTAAATGCCAGCATTAATTGGATGAATCGCAAGTACGGTATCGTCTCACCTAAAGAATTTATGCCGATAGCGCAGCAGAGCCATGTGATGCTCGATATTGGTTATTGGTTAATGTTGAAATTAGTAAAGCAGATTAACTTATGGCAAAAGCAATCCAGTAATGCTCGGTCATTGCAATACAGTATACCTTTAACTTTTCTGCAATTAAGTGACCAGCAATTTTTGCCTACCGTGCAATCCTTGATAAGTGATTGTAATGTGAATGCTGATCAATTAATTTTTGAAATTGATCAAGCGCAATGGTCCCTAGAGGGTGCTGTTGATATTGCTTCATTGCAACCTTTAGTCGAATTAGGCTGTCAAGTATCGATGGGGCGCTTTGGTTCAGCTGAAATGAATTTAGATCGATTAATTAAAATGCCCTTTATTAGTAGTGTTATTATTGAAGCTGACACTGTCGGATGTTCTAGCGATATAGAGCATTCCAAATTGTCTCTGTTGATTTCATTGGCAAGTACTATGGGGTGGTCGGTTGTGGTGAGGGATGTGCAGACGGCTGAGGAAATCGAATGTTTGCAGCAGTTGCAAGTGTCACAATTCAGTTTACACCCGCAAAATTTGTTGCTCGATCCCGCTAGTGTAAACCAATTTTTGTCTCAGACACCTGACCCATTGGATTTATTGGCTCAGGTGTCTCGTACCTCTTGATCTATTGCTATGCAACAGGTGCTAGTTTTCTCTCAACGCATGTGTTAGCCAATTCAACGTATTGTGGCAAGCCTTGATAGTAGGGTGGGTAAGATTCACCTTCAATCAATGGTTGGATATAGTCATGGCACGCTTGTGTGATATGAAAGCCGTTTTCACTAATAAATTCACGTGGCACGGTTTTTTCAACATTGGCGACATCGGCTAAAGCGGCTTTGCCTACAGTCCATTGGTAGGGTGATGTGCTGGCACGATCGATAGTCACCATCACATTGTTTTCACCGGCAATAGCAAACTCAACGGCTGCTTTACCCATGGCATAGGCTTGTTCAGCATCGGTTTTTGATGCGATATGTGCAGCGGCACGCTGTAAATAGTCTGATACCGCCCAGTGATATTTGAAGCCAAGGTTTTGTTGAATCATTTCGGCGAGTAATGGTGCGGCACCACCCAACTGTTTATGACCAAAGGCATCGGTGGCACCACTAGCGGTTAGGAATTCTCCGTTTTCATATTGTACGCCTTCGGAGGCGACCACCACACAGTAGCCGTATTGATCCACACAGCGTTGCACTTCAGCTAAAAATCTTTCTTGGTTAAACGCTATTTCGGGGAACAAAATAATATGCGGTGCACTGTCTTCACGTTTTTTACCTAAGCCAGCGGCTGCAGCAATCCAGCCAGTATGTCGACCCATCACTTCAAGTACAAATACTTTAGTTGAGGTGGCGGCCATGCCTTTTACATCGAGTGCCGCTTCTTGGGTGGAGATAGCCACGTATTTAGCCACCGAACCAAAGCCCGGGCAGCAGTCAGTAATAGGTAAATCATTATCAATGGTTTTAGGAATGCCGATGCAGGTCATTGGGTAACCGAGCTGATCACCGATTTGTGACACTTTATAAGCCGTGTCTTGTGAGTCACCACCGCCATTATAAAAGAAGGTGCCGATGTCATGTGCTTTAAACACTTCAATCAAGCGTTCATATTGCGAACGGTCTTGTTCAATGCTTTTAAGTTTAAAACGACAGGTGCCGAATGCGCTGGCGGGCGTGTGTTTTAATGCAGCAATGGCTTCCGCGGATTCAAGGCTAGTATCAATTAAATTTTCATTCAGCGCGCCTAAAATACCATTTTGACCGGCGTAGACTTTACCGATTTTATCGCTATGACGACGTGCCGTTTCGATCACACCGCAAGCACTGGCATTAATCACCGCTGTCGGTCCGCCGGATTGTGCATAAAAGATATTGTTAGCTGACATGTTGTTTCGCCCTTTGTTGTCCATTAGTGGGCGGGATTATAACATGATTGATTACCATTTTCCGGTGTTGATAAAGCGCAAAATCTCGTCGCGGTTTTCGTCGAGTTTGGGTGCAGGACCGAATGTATTGTTATCGTCGAGGCATGACATTTTGATTGGTGTGCCGGGAAATTTGATGCCAGGTAAATAGCCATCTTTAAACTCTGCCACCATATTACGGTGTTTGAGCTGTGGAAATTCCAGCACCTCGTGCATATCATAAATACGCCCCGCAGGTACACCAGCAGCAACACAACGTTCTAACCATTCTTTCGCTGTTTTGTGTTGTAAAATATCAATTAAAATTTCGTCTAATGCATCACGATGCTCAGCGCGTGCGCTAAGATTCTTAAAGCGCTCATCTTGTGCTAGCTCGGGGTGCTCTAACGCATCGCATAATTTTATAAATAACGAATCATTCGCAACGGCAATATTAAATGGTCGATCTTTAGTCGGGTATGTATTAAAGGGAACGGCCATTGGATGGCGGTTACCCATAGCGGTAGGGATGTCACCACTGGAGGTGTAACGATTAACGGCACTGTATAAAAGCGACAAAGTAGAATCTAACATAGCCACATCGACTAAACTGCCTTCACCGGTCATCGCGCGATGATATAGCGCGGTATTGATGCCATAGGAAGCAAAGATACCAGTAACAATGTCTGACACTTCGGTGCCCACCTTAGTCGGTTTTTCTTCTGGATGACCGGTGAGTGACATCAGCCCTGATACCCCTTGTGCAATTAAGTCATAACATGCATGGTCAGCGATGGGGCCAGTTAAACCATAACCTGAGATCGCTGCATAAATGAGTTCAGGATATTGTTTATGTAGCGTTTCCCAGCCCAGTCCCAGTTTTTCCATGACACCAGGCCGAAAATTTTCAACCAGTACATCAGCTCTTGGTAATAATGCATCGAGTATTTTTTTATCATCAGGATCTTTCAAATCCAAAGCGATACTTTTCTTATCATGATTGAAGATAGCGTTATAGGTGGAGGTGTCGCCCTGAAATGGTGCCGATCTGCGTGTATCATCACCACTCCCGGGCCGTTCAACCTTAATAATGGTTGCACCTAAATTACTTAGCAGCATGGTGCAGTATGGGCCGGATACAACGCGGGTTAGGTCTAAAACAGTAATGCCTTTGAGGGGCGCCTTGCTCATTTTATATCCTTGTATAGAGAGTGAATACCTAGCTAAGTATAATCGATACTGTGCAATTAATGGTCGAGTAATTAAGTTGTTGAAAGTAATATATAAAACTGGGTTACTAAGCATTTATCCACAGCCTCGTTCAGTTTTTCTGTGAATTAAAGCTAACTTCAGTTAGACTATTTTGCATGAAAGCATCCATGGAAAAATTATTAGGTGGCTACCGTCAGTTTCGTCGGCTGTATGCTGATGGCCAAGTAAACCTTATGCAGCAGTTAGCTGAGCAAGGGCAACAACCTGAATATATGGTGGTAGCATGCAGTGATTCCCGCGTTGATCCTGCATTAATATTACAGACTGATCCGGGTGAATTATTTATGGTGCGCAATGTGGCCAACATTGTGCCGCCTTATGAAGCGGATGAAAATTTCCATGGTACCAGCGCGGCTTTGGAATTTGGTATTTGCTACCTGAATGTTAAACACCTGATTATTTTGGGGCACAGCCAATGCGGCGGTATTCAAGCTTTACTGCAGGGCGCTAACCCTGAGCAGGATGATTTTATCAGTCAGTGGGTGTCAGTGCTAGGTCAGCATGACCACGTGTCTGATGTTGATCACTGTTCGCGTCATGCTTTAACTCATTCGTATAATAATTGCCTTACCTTTCCCTGGATTGCTGAACGTGTTGAGCAGCAACAACTAGCGATTCACCGCTGGTTTTTTGATATCAAGTCTGGCGAGATTTCAGTCTATGATGCTGATGCTGATCAGTATATGCCGCTTATATAACTACGCCTAGCTAATCGTGCAGTTGAAGACGCATCCTATTGGACTAATGGCAAAAGCCACGGAGCTATTTCCACGATTGAGTGCTATTTGCAGTGCGGTTTCTCTCGTTCTTTCGCTTCGTATGCCTGTATTAATTCTGCCATCTGCTAATAACAATTTGGCTACCTTTGATTGGTTATAATAGGCAGCGATGTGTAACGCGGTCCAGCCATCGGGGTCTGTATGGTTCACATTATAATCACCATCAGCGAGTAGCAGTTTGACTATGTCTGTACGACCATGCTCTGCGGCAACGTGCAATAAAGATGACATGGAATATCTTGGTTGGCCCCACTTGTAAGACTCGTCAGCCCATTCGAGTACGCCCCGTTTCTTATAGCAGTCACTCTGCTCCATTAGTATATTAACTATGTCGGTATCGCCATTTTTTATAGCTGTTACAAATGCAATTCCAAATAATTCTGGCTGTTTCAATGTACGGTGAAAAGTATGATTGTAGCTGAATAGTAATTTAACTAATTCGATGTCACGTTTTTTTACCGCATAATTAAGTTCGCGGAAAGGGCAGTGATGCACATGCCATGAGGGATGAGATCCTTGTGCTATTACTCTCTCGTTTTCGTATTCGAGTATGGCTTTTAATATATCTGTATGTGAGTTTTCCATTGCAGTTGTGGTTAAATTGAAATATGCAGATGTGAGGCTATTAAATCCGATGCGACGTTGCTCATAATGCTGCATCTTAAAGCGCGAGAACACTCGTTTAAATATTTCAATATTACCAAGTTTTGCTGCTTGGTGTAGATCATCAATAGATACTTCAATTTTATCATTGGATAATAGCGTGTTAACGGTTGCAATGGAGCCATATTTAATGGCAATTTCCAGTGTGTTTATAGGGCGTACACCAACGCGTGGTTCATAGTATTCAGCTTTAGCTGTAATATCCACTTTTTCATGATTTAATAGCAGTGTGATCATATCAGCTAAATTCAATTTTGCGGCCATATGTAGTAACGTTACATTCATCAGACTGTCTGGTAGGAGGGAATAAATATTTGTGGGAGTGTTTATAAGCTCTTGAGGAATGTTTTCAGCATCTAAAAATACTTTAACAATATCAATTCGATTGGATCTAACGGCATAGCGCAGTGTATCTTCGATTAAATTCCGCTCTATCGTGTAGTCTCTAAAGGGGGGAGTGAGCAGTGATACTAGTTGTTGGCTAGTATTTGCATACCCATACTTGGTGGTGATCAGTAAGGCAGGATTATCACCGGTGTGTTGGGTTCTTCTATTTTCTGTGTCATATATAATCTTATATTGTTGATCTTCATCTAGATAGGACCACAGCATTTCAAACGACGCATGGAAATTACAGTATATGGCGAGCATCGAATATGAAAAAATAAATCTTTGATCATTAAATTTTTCATGCTCTGTATGGCCTGTCGCAATATCGCTAACCACATGCAAAAAACATAGAAATTGTGCGTTATAACTGCTTTCTTTAAGCGCTTGATGTTGTAGCTGCTCTTGTTCTGTTTCTTCGTCGACACCTAAGCTTTCATCAAAGTATCGAATTAAATCAGTTAAGATATCGGGTGCTCGCGCTGGCCAATCTTTATGCGAATGCGTTAGTAAATAGATTAAAAAATAGTTAGCGGTATAGACAGAAAATTCAATAACCGATGTGCCACGATTGCTAGGAAAGTGGTGATCTAGCCACGCATCATCTACAGTCATATCGGTGATAAAATCACTATCCAGCTTTCTCGCTTGAGCTGGGCTAAAGTAGAGCATATTTGGGCTCGGAAATAAACGAGCAAAGAAATTTTCGATTCCATCTACCCAGCCTTGGGATTTGAAAGCACTGACAGCTTGATGGAGTGTTTGCAGGTCTCGCGTGGTTTTATCTTTTAGGCTTGCAGCGGGTGATCCAATGGCGTAGTAATCAGCGATAGCTTGCTGCGCTGTAGTAATAATACTAATCCCCTCTTCATTGAGGTGATACTGTAACGCAAGGCGATAGCGCTTTATGTTTCTTTGGCTAGACTCAATCATTAACAAAGCTTTAAGCTGAGGTTCCAGCTGTGTTACTTCACTGGGTTTTGTCGCTTTCAAAATAGCAGTCTTCAATTCATGAAGATACTTGTTGCGTGATTCATTGCTTCCCTCAGACATATGTTGTATTTCTTCTACGCAATGCCAATACGTGTTTTCACCTAAAATAGGGTCGATATATTGCAAATATTCACGAAAATATTGTTTCTTAAGGTCGCCAATTTCACGGTCGCTGGGGCAAAGGCCAATAGTCATCAGCGTTTGATTAATATCGTCGTCATACTTTTTGATATAATCAGCTAGTTGGCCAATTTCCGTTTCAGGCAGTCCATCTTTACACCATGTCAGCATTAATTGGCTGTATTGGTTAAAGTTGGATTGCTTTTTTTCATCCAGGTAACGTTCAATATAGGTGTGTTGCAGTGATGACATATAGGCGGGTAGGCTTTCTGGAAACCGATAGCTGCGTTTGGTGTCGCCGCAATAAAATTCCACACAGTCGATCGCATTTAGCACAGCATCGCGCTGGCCGGTGTGACAGATATTCTCAACCGATACAGAATGCATATTGTTAAATAATTTTTGTATCCGAGTGCTGCGATCTTTAGCATCTCTAAAATAGAGGTTCTCATTATCAAGCACTAAGGTAGCAATAGCGGCGACTACATCTTTTATTGGCATGACAACAGAAATTTTTTCTTCTAAAGCTTTTGAATAAAATACACCGCTGTCTAGAGCGGGTTGTATTCCTTCTTTGAACTTATCTTGCCAATATTTTATAACTGATTCGTATGGTCCAAGCTTTCTAAATTCTGCAAATAGCTCATCTATGCTGTCTTCTGCAATATTAATGATCGAGGTGGATTTGCCATCCGGCGGTGGCATGCTAGAGCCGTGTTTTGATTCATCATCATCGCAGACGGTCTCTACTCGTCCGGCAACACCGTGTGCGGCGCCACTCACGGGGCGCGCAAATAGCGTCACGCCTTCGCGACGCGGTGAGGGTGCGACCACCGTGCCACCAAAATCGTTTGCAAATACTTCATATAAAAACTTAGCAATAGCTGCATTGCGGGTGGTGTTATGCACGCCATCCCTTGCTAAGGCAACTGATTTATCTGTGATTCTTGCAGTCTGTTCTGCCGGACGCATTGTGTATTCTTTATATGATTATGTATTGGCCAAAACTTACACTAAAGGTTGGGTGGGGGAAATACCCGGGAATGGAATTACTGGATCCCGGATCGAGTCCGGGATTGTAAGTAGGCAATAGATTGCTTCGTCGTAAACTCCTCGCTTGGTGACAAGTCTAGGTCATGCGGTTTGTTGAAAGCGTGCTATATGTTAGCATGTCGGCACTAATGACTAACGAGTGCACAGCATGACAAAACGTATTCATATTCTCGGTATTTGTGGCACATTTATGGGCGGCTTGGCGCAGCTGGCGGTTCAGGCTGGCTTTGAAGTGACCGGTTCAGACGAAAATGTCTATCCCCCGATGTCGGATCGCTTGCGTGATTTGGGTATTACCTTATATGAAGGCTATGACGTAAAACACCTGCAACCCGCACCGGATTGCGTGATTATTGGTAATGTCATGACGCGTGGAAATTCCTGTGTCGAATATGTATTAAATGAACGGATTTCTTATGCGTCGGGTCCGCGTTGGTTGTATGAAAATATTTTAGCCAAACGTCAGGTGATAGCTGTTGCCGGTACGCACGGCAAAACCACGACCACTACCTTATTAGTCTGGTTATTGAAGCAAGCCGGTATCGATTGCGGCTATTTAATCGGTGGTGTACCACAAGGTTTGGAACATTCGGCTCACTTGGGTAATGATAAACCGTTTGTGATTGAAGCTGATGAATACGACAGCGCATTTTTTGATAAGCGTTCAAAGTTTTTGCACTACCATCCGAATATATTGTTATTTAATAATCTTGAATTTGACCATGCTGATATCTTTGCCAACTTGGATGCGATTAAGTGGCAGTTTCATATTTTGTTACGCACGATTCCGCAGAACGGATTAGTGATACACCCTGAAGAAGATGATGATGTGCTATCAGTAATAGAGAGTGGCTGTTGGACACCAACCGTTAGTTGGGGGCAACAGCAGGGCGATGTGCGTTGGCAATTATTGACGGATGATGGTACTGCTTTTGCAGTGACTGAAGGCGATCATCGTATTGATATAGAATGGCCGATGTTGGGTGAGCATAATGTTAAAAATGCTACCGCTGCACTGATCGCTGCGCGCCATTTAGGGGTGAGTGATGCTCAATTGAAGTCTGCATTTAAGCAATTTCCAGGTATTAAACGCCGCTTAGAGCAAATTGCTTGTGTACATGATATTAAAATTTATGATGACTTTGCGCATCACCCCACGGCGGTAGCTTATACCTTAGCCGCGATGCGTGCCAAAGCGAAAAAAGATGAACGAGTCATCGCTGTGATTGAATTTGCTTCGCATACGATGCGATCAGGGCATCACCAAGACAGGTTGCAAGGTTTATTTGATGATGCAGATGCGACTTTTATGCTGGCGCCACAAGAATCGGGTTGGGATGCGCAATCTTGGACCAAAACCTACCAAGGTAAAGCCTGTGTTTCAGCCGATATTGATCAGCTAATTGCGGGCATTGTCGACACAGCGCGGGCAGGTGATCATGTAGTGATCATGAGTAACCGTTCTTTTGCTGGTATTTATCAAACACTGCAGGAACAATTAGCATCGATATAGGATTTTTCTAGATCACATAGCCTACATGTTTTACACTAGGTCTTTTATCTAGGAGAATCGGAATGCCAGTTTTGCGCTTAGTGTTGTGTGGACTGATCTTAGTGATCACTCATATGGCTGTTGCTCAACGTTCGTTTTTGGTAGCGCCCACACATGTAAATATCGATCTGTCACACCGAAAAATTCAAACCTTTATTGTGTCAAATACCGGCGACGACCGTGTTCATATTAAGATCAAGCCTATTTTTATGCCGGTGGCATCACGTAGCCTACAATTAGGTCAAGCATTATTTCCTAAAAAAGAAAAGTCTTATGATTTGTCTTCTTACATTATTGTGAGTCCGCGCGCATTATCATTATCGCCAGGCGAGGAGCGAGAGGTGCGCATGTCGATTAGCCCGCCACATAATCTGCCCTCAGGCGCCTATCGTTCGCACTTATTATTTCATATGATTCATGCTAATCAGAGACCTGCATCGGTAGCCGCGCGTGGTGATAAAAAATCGATTAAATTTAATTTAAATATGATGATGGAAATGGCGATTAGTATTTATGGCACGAAAGGTACTGGCGATGCTAAGTTAGCATTTCAATGTCGCCGTTTAAAAGATGGTCATTTGGCTATTGCTGCGACCAATGAAAGTCCATGGCGTTTTGAGGGAACTCTGAAAGTTACGCCCTTATCGCATACCAAAGTTACGCCTGTTGATTTGGTATTGCTACGAGATAGTAAACGCAGCTTGCCAACTAAAATTTTAGCAAGCTCGAAACAATATATCCTGAATTGGCAAGCCGATCCGCCTTATCAAGGTAAAGGTCATGCGGTGTGTAATTTGAGTTAAGTCGCATGTTTCGATGGTGCATAGGCATTCTGCTGTTGTTATTAACAACGGCCGCCACTGCTAAACCGATTCAATTAGAAAATGAAGACATAGCCCTATTTGTAGCAGAAGATTTACAGAGTCAATTTTATGCCGTTAAAATGAATCAACATGAACAGCCTTACTTGAATGTTGAAAATATTTTGCGGCAATGGTTCGGTTTGCGTTCGCACTGCGATGTCACTGCTTTGCGCTGTACTGCGCTCATTCCTCCCAATGGCTTAATAGCCGTACTTGATGGTAAGAAAAAGCAACTGATTTATGGTAAGACAATACAGCAACTGCCACCTGATGCTTTGGTGCATCAAGATGGTAAGTTGTGGCTAAGCTATACCGCTTTAGTACGTTGGTTACCGTTGAACGCACAGTGGAATTTAAAGCAATATAGCTTGCAACTGGTGCCGCAATTTATTTTACCGAAAGAAGTACTGCGCCGACATGATCTGGCGATCAAGCGTGAAAAACTATTAAAGCGTCAACAAAATGAATTTGAACATGCACCAGTTGATCAGCCTAAGGATCCCTGGAGTATCGAGAGCCGCTATCGCTTTGATTGGGCGCTAGATGAAAATTTACATTCGCAATTGGGTCTAAGCACGGAAACCAACCTGGATGTATTTAAAGGAACGTTATACGTCAATGGTAATGCGGGTTACGATTTGCCGCGATCACAAACAGATAAGATATATTGGAATTACAGTGTGACCAAGCCGGGGCAGGTAAATTTATTGCGAGTGGGTCATACCGAAACGGAAAATAGCTTGTTGTTGCCGTATTTAGTGTTAAAGCGTTCACTGGAGTTTGAGCGTTTAAAGCCAGCGCAAGGCGGTGGTGGTGGATTTAAGTATGTGGGACGTGCTATGCCTGCATCGGAAGTGGATGTGTATCGTAACGGTGTATTACTAACGACACAAATCGCTGGTAATAGTGGTAGCTATATTATTAATACGCCATCAGCGATTCAAGGGGATATTTTTACGATTAAGATTTACAATCGTGATGGGACTAGTCAGCAAAAAGATATCGTTATCTCAAATGATTATGGTTTGATCTTGGCGCATAAGAATTTTGATGTACAAGCAGTGGTTGGTCAGATTGATCAGGGTGATACACCGCGTTATGTGCACATGGATTGGCGTTATGGCTTTTTTAATAGTGCCACCTTAGGGGCGCATTTATTGGAGCTTCCCGATGGTCCTAACACCAGTTCAGCAGCTGGCATGATTGACTTAGCGTGGCGGCCAAAGTCGTGGGTCGATGTGATTGCTGAAACGCTGCGATACAACACTGATACTGACTATTCGGCACAAAGTAATATTACTTATTTTGACAAACACAATATTCGTTTGGCCATTAATCATATCAATGACGATAGTCCACTGGTTTATATGCGCAGTTTAGCGCCAACGGCGTCGCTGGCTGATAATATTATTAATTCAGATCAGAGTTGGTCTGTTGAAGATATTTATAATCGAGATACATGGCGCTTCGCGAGCAAATACACCAACGATATCGGCGGTAATACGTTGAGTGAAGATATTACAGGTAACTTTAATCAGCGTTGGTCAACTTCAACTGAAGGGGGTTACAGTTGGAATCAAGATGACAGCAGTAACAGTGGCTTTGCTATTGCCACGGTTGATTTTCGTATGACATCAGCGCAGTTGATTGAGGTGAGTCACTCATGGCAAACCGACAATGTTGGGCAGAGTTTTGTGATGTATCGACTGCAAGGTAATGGCAAAACGCAATGGGATACTAATGTTGGTTTATTGATACCTAACCATGGGAAAATAACTTTTTCAGGTACTTTGTCTTACCGCGCGCGCCATCATTGGCTACTGTCAGCCACATTTGATAATGAGAGTATCAATGCCGTATTATCATTTCAGGGGATATTTGGCACTGGATACCGTTTCCGTAACTACAATGACTTCGGCACGGGCAGTATTACGGGTTATGTTCGAGCGCCAAGTCATGATGGTAAGCATAAAGACGGTATACCTTTAGAAGGTGTGCGTGTATCGGCAGGCAGTGCTTTTGCGATCACTGATAAAGACGGGCATTATTTTATTGCTGGAGTGCCGGTGGAGGAAAAACAGCGTGTCAAAGTAGATGCTAGAACATTAACGGCTGAATATATGTTGCCAGACCAAGTGGAAGTTGCAGAATTGCGTCCTGGTACGATCCTTAATTACAACCCAGAGATTCAATGGGCGGGTGGTATTGATGGTCAAGTGCTATCGGATGTGGCGATTCCAACAGATACAAAGATTCTTGCGTTGGATAAAAAAACGGGTGAACAAATAGCTGAAACAACGGTAGAAGCAGATGGATTTTTTGTTTTTAATCAATTAGCCGTTGGTGACTATGAGTTAGTATTACAAGATAAAGCTACGCAGCCACAAAAAGTAATTCAACAGGTCAGTATACCGACTTCATCAGACTGGCTGTCAGACGTTACATTTGTAGCTAATAAAACAAAACCGGAGGTGCATCATGGGTTGGCGTAAATACAGCGCGATAGGGGTGGTGCTATTGTTAATGTGTCATTCAGTGAGCGCGATTGAAACGCTAGTGCTACACCTTAAAAGGCCACAGATCACTGTATTAAAGGGGCTAAACTTTGGCGCCTATGTGGCGGGAGGGGCATTGCAGGCGGTGGTTACTCCTTCAGATGAGGGAGCGGCATTATTTGAAATGCACGGTGAAGCGAATGCACGTTTTCAGTTGCAGGTGGTGGGTAATCAAATTCAATTACGTAATCAATATTCAAATGCACCAATAAAAATCAGTAATTTTCGTTTTGGTGGTAATGTTTCGGTTGATGGCAAAGGCCGACTGGATCGTTTTGGTCGATTAAATAACGTGCGATTAGGAGCTATTGCGCAATTGACGCGTCAAGCTAAACCTGGCCAATATAATGGCAAAAGTATTGTTCGGATTACTTATTTTTAATTGTTTGTTTTTTATTCTGCTGTAAGGCGTTACCGAGTGCGCCGCAAACCCTCTGTAGCAAAGGGGTTTGCATATGGCTGGTAAGTGTATTGATCGCTATTTTCCTAAAGAGCATACTGATGCTTTCATTTTGCTCACGGAGGAATAGCTATGAAAACATTTAACAAACTTCTTTTTACCGGTTGCATAGTGGCGTCAGTAATGGTGACTTCAGCTTATGCTGCTAAACCTGGCAGTTTTGGTGAAACCAATTTCAATGCCTCATTGACATTGTATTCTTCAATTAAAGTGCAGAAAGTTGCTGACTTAAATTTTGGTGATGTATTGATGGGTGGCGCTAAAAATGTGGTGGTTAACTCCAATAGTGCAGGTGTTGCTAAATTCAATGCCAGCGGCGATCGTAATGCTCGAGTTATTGCTGGGGTGGTAGAAAAGTCGATTAAGATCAGTAATGGTGGCAAGGGCTCAAAAAATGAAATTGTGGTCGATGATTGGAATTATGGTGGCAATGTCGACGGTTCCGGTAAGGGCGCATTTGATGTTAATGGTTCATTAACTGACATTCGAGTTGGTGGTGTGGCGCATGTAAAAGCCGATACGGAATATGGTAATTTTAGTGGCACAGCTACACTGCGTGTTACCTATGTTTAAGTGTTAATTTCTGCGGGGGGTGGATTTTAAAAGAGATTTGTACCATGGGTGCAAATCTCTTTTTTGTTAGCTACTATGGTTGTATGACTATGCTCTTTTTTCCTGTTGTTTACCTTGCTTTCCTTTGCGCTGTTGATATACACCGGATTCTTGCAATTTTTGAGCCAAGTCAGTCATAACACCATACATTTGTAAGAAACCTTGCGGTGTAATGATCATTTCTTGAACCACCTCAGTGAGCGGTTCTTTAGGATTTTCTTTGTTGTGTTCTAATCGCACAAGATCTGCACGAATGAGACCACCGAGAAATGAGGCGGCGCCCATACCGTCAATCAGTAACTCTTCTTTTTTGAAACCATTTTTCTTGTGACTAGTCATTTGTGTCATCCTCAATTAACATATATATAGTGAGACTAATATAGTACAATAAATGATCAATGGTATCGGTGTTGTGTCTATGTATGAGCAGCTGTTTCTATGTTGACGATTTTATTACACATTAGTGCACTAAAATTTTGTTTTTTTGCCAGCTAACGCTTACACTATTTATGTAACCATCTGATTTTTCATTGCATGGGGTGATCTAAATGAGTGATAATGCTCCACATACAGAGAGTGTTAATGAGCTAGTTGAATCTCCATTACTTGATTGCCTTGTCGATCTCACTTACTTTTATGAAAGACGAAAAACACAGTCGGCATTAACATCTGGTTTACCTTTAAAAGATAATATTTTACCACCGGATTTATTTGATAAAGCGGCACAGCGCGCTGACTTTATGACGAAGATAGTGCCATTAAAGTTTGATGATATTAATGGAAACCTATTGCCTTGTGTTGTTTTTCTTAAAGAGCATGATCAGTATGTATTGTTATCAAAAATAAAAGGTGATGATGCAACTCTGATAAGAAATCAAGAAGAAGAGGTGGTGTCATTAGCTCTAATTAAAGAAAATTACGGCAAGTATATTATTCTTGTCAGGCCGAAAGTATTTACTGAATCTACAGAAGCACCACAAAAAATAAACTTCTTTGATATTCGTTGGTTATGGCCAGCGCTTAAAGGTTCGTGGTCAGTATATGCTGAAGTGTTATTTGCTACATTTTTTATTAACGTGCTAGTACTTGCCATGCCGTTGTTTGTAATGAATGTATATGATCGTGTGGTACCAAATACCGCCATTGCTACATTGTGGGTGTTAGCTTTGGGTGTGGTTGTGGTTCTTTTGTTTGATTTTGTTTTAAAAACTTTGCGCACACGCTTCATTGATAGTGCGGCCCATAGCGTTGATCTTAAATTATCTGGAAAAATATTTGAGCATGTACTAGGCATTAAGATGAAAGACAGGCCGAACTCAACCGGCTATCTGGTTAATACAGTGCAGGGTTATGAGACTTTCCGTGAATTTATGGCTTCATTTTCTGTTACCATGTTAATTGATTTCCCATTTACACTATTGTTTATACTGTTTATTGGTTTGATAGGTGGTAGTTTATTCCTAATACCATTGGTATTGATGCCAGCAATACTAATTGTCAGTTATTTAATTCAAAAGCCTCTAGTTAATGCAGTCAATAAGAATTTTGAAATATCTGGTGCTAAGCAGCAAACCTTAGTAGAAACGATGTCAGGTATTAGTACGGTTAAGGCTCAAAATGCGGAAGCAAGTACGCAAAAACGGTGGGATCAGCTGGTTGCCTTTGCATCATTTTTGAATATGCGAGTGAAGTTTCTGAACTCTATCGCTATTAATTTTTCAACTTTCGCTCAGTTTCTGGGAAGTATTTTAATTGTCATATTTGGTGTTTACAAGATTGCAGATAATGAGTTGAGTATGGGTGCACTTATTGCCTGTACTATTTTGACGGGGCGAGCGCTTGCTCCAATCGCTCAGGTGGTTGGTTATATCATGCGTTATTACCAAGCGCTTACGAGTCTTCAATCAGTAGATAGGATGATGAGTCTACCGATCGAAAGACCAACAGAGAAAAAATTTCTTTATCCTGATGTGATTGATACAACCATTAAGTGTAAACACGTCACGCTGCGTTATGCCGGTGCAAAGATGGATTCTTTAATTGATGTTAATTTGGAAATCAAACCGGGAGAGAAGGTAGGTTTGGTAGGTCGCGTAGGCTCTGGTAAGAGTTCGCTATTAAAAATATTGATCGGTTTTTATGAGCCAAATGAAGGTAAAGTCACTTGGGGTGGAAATGATATTCAACAATTAGACCCGATGGAAGTTCGGTCAAAGTTAGGATATGTAACGCAAGAGCCTGAATTGTTTAGTGGCTCAATCAAAGATAATGTTGTGTTAGGTAATCCAAATGCGAGTGATGATGAAATATTACATGCTATTAAGTTAGCCGGTGTTAAAGAGATGATTGATCGGCATCAGGATGGGATTGAAATGCAGGTGGGTGAGCGCGGTAAAAACCTTTCTGGTGGGCAGCGACAGTCGGTTATTGTTGCGCAAGCGTTGTTGCAAGACCCTAAGATCCTCGTTTTTGATGAACCAACAGCGTCAATGGATGAGCTTAGTGAAAAATGGTTTTGTGAGAAAATCAGAGGCTTTATGGGTGATAGAACGTTATTATTGTCCACTCACAAAGCAAGTATGTTGAGTATCGTAGATCGACTTATTGTGATGGATCATGGCAGAATCGCTGCCGATGGGCCTAAAGATGAAGTACTGAAATCTTTACACGAACGCTCAATTAAAGTGCAGAAAAATGAAGAGTAACCTTTAAAAAAGATATGAATAATGAAGTGGAAAAACTGGATTAAAATAAAGTGGAAAAAAAGAACCCTTGCCGATGAGTTTATGGAGGGTTTTTCATCACATACAGGTGATGTTGGTCGCTCACGTCATTATTTGCTGATTGGTTGTTTATTACTTATTTGTATATTAATTCTCTGGGCAGCTCTGGCTGAAATTGATGTGGTGACTAGTGGTCAGGGGAAAGTTATACCCTCAGGTAAGGTGCAAGTGATTCAGCATCTCGAGGGGGGGATCGTAAGTAAAATGCTAGTTAAAGAGGGTGACAAAGTTGACAAAGGACAGACGCTAGCTGTTATTGATGATATTAACTACACTTCACTTTACAAGAATGGTTTACTAAAAACAGCTGCTTTGAAAGCGCGAGTGGCACGTTTAACTGCTGAGGCAAACGGTACACCATTTAATCCTGAGCATGAATTTTCAGAGCAGTATAAACGCTTCTTAGCAAGTGAAAAAAAGGCATATGGAGCCAATCAACATTTATTAAAGAATCGTATTCAATCATACAGTCATCAAATTAAACAGCGCGAAGAAGAGCTTGAAGGTTTAGGGGCACGCAAAAAGAAGTTAAAGGCTAGTTTGGAGTTGGTTGACGAAGAATATGGCATGACAAAGAAACTTTTTGATCAAGGCGCAGCAGCACGAGTTGAAGTACTACGTTTACAGCGACAACAGCAAGATTTGAAGGGTGATTTAGATGAGCTAGAGCAAAATGTAGATCGTACTGAATCCTCAATATTGGAAGCAAAAAACAGAGTGAAAGAGTCAAGTTCCGAATTTCGTAGTCATGCGATTAGGGATTTAGTACTTACTAAGGCTGAGCTGGCATCACAAGTAGAAACCAATATTACACTACGTGATCGCGCTAAAAGAACCTCTTTGAAATCACCGGTTAATGGTATAGTGCATGTGATTTATATTAATACGATAGGTGGCATTGTTAGGCCGGGTGAAAAAATCATGGAGATAGTGCCTTCTGATGATACTTTGCTGGTTGAAGCGAAGATTAAGCCTAGAGACATCGCTTTTATTCATCCTGGTCAAAAAGCCACGATTAGTTTGACGGCTTATGACTTTGTTACATATGGAGGATTACAAGGTATTGTTAAGCATATCAGTGCTGATACCGTCACTGATCCTGATGATAATCAATCCTATTATCTGATTAAAGTTAAAACTAATAAAGACCATCTTGGCACGAAAGAAAAGCCATTACCGATTATTACAGGTATGACTGCTGAGGTGGATATTTTAACTGGTAAAAAAACCATTCTAAATTATATATTAAAGCCATTACAGCGTGGTTCCAAAAAGGCTTTGCGAGAACGTTAAGGTTTTATTATGTAATTTCACTAACCAATTGATATAAAGAATAGATTGCAATATCCATACTATAATTATACCCAGAATGAAATATATATAAACAAGTGAAAATAGAGCGGTCGTGTGGTTATGGGTATAAATGCTAAATCATTTGGTAGTGCAAATGACATCTCAAGTCCAGTTAGTCGTTCCATCATGGGATTTCATGATGAAAATACGATTTCTATTGAAGCGACTTCTGAAGTTTCGAAACAAAGTTTAGAAAGTGCGGTAAGTGTTGCGGCTAGAGAATCATATCAGCCTATCCAGAAAGCAATTGTTATAAATGCAGAAGAGTTTAAAAGTGCAGTACCCGACTCCATGTATATTGGAATTAAAGAAGCTACAATTGGCCGTGCTCTTGATTTCAACCCTACTCACAGTGCTAATTCAATTGTTTCCAGTTTAACGAAAACAAATCTATCCGCTGGCACATCAAAATACTTTTACAATACTTTCAGTGGGGGAGCTGGGCAGACGGCAGGTGAGCATGGTTTTGTATATGGGACAATGCATGGAGATGGTGTTGTTATTAGTAAACCGTTGGAGTTGAGGGCTGATATACTAGGAAGCAAGATAGAGCAAGTAAAACCGATTTATGAAGTTTCGTCTGAATCAATAGCAGAGACGCTAACAGTTAGTGATCCAATTACTTCATCAGAGATATTTTCTTTAAGTGACGCAGTAGAAGTTGTTAAGCCAGCATTAGCAAATGATGCAATTTTTACCACTGAGTTAAGTATTGATTCAGTGTCAGAGCCTGTAGTAACTGTTGAGGTTGAGCCAATACAGAGCGCTACTGCTGAAACCAGCACTTTAATTTCAATACGTGCTGCGGTTATTGTTGCTGAGGTCAATGATGCTCCTGTAGTTAGTAGTAGCTCTAGCTTTGCCAGTATTACTGAAGATCAAACAAGTAACTCTGGTCAATTGGTATCTGAAATTGTTAGTGTTAGTGATGCAGATAGTAATGCTTCAGCTGGTATCGCAATACATACAGTTGATAGTGGTAATGGTATTTGGCAGTACTCAATTGACAGCGGCGCTACGTGGGTAGCAGTTGGGCAAGTGAGTTCGAGCAGTGCGCTTTTATTAAGAGCGGTAGACATGCTTCGCTTAATACCTGATAGTGAAAATGCAGATTCAGGTAATGTACAGTTTTATGCTTGGGATCAAACCTCTGGCACCGCCGGTGGTTATGCGGATGCTAGTACGCGCGGCACCACTTCAGCGTTTAGCTCAGATACAGCCACCAGTTCCATTACTATCACTGCGGTTAATGATGCACCGACCAGTCCAAGTGCGACTAACTTTACCGAGATCACTGAAGATCAAACCAGCAGTGCAGGCCAATTAGTATCATCCATTGCGAGCAGCAGTGATGTGGATGCGGGAGCTTCAAGCGGCATTGCGGTGCACACCGTTGTTGGTACGTGGGAATTTTCAACTGATGGCGGCACGAGCTGGACACAAGTGGCAAATGCTGCAGAAGATAATGCCTTATTGCTACAAAGCACAGATAAATTACGAGTAATTCCAGACGGCTCAAACGCCGGCTCAGGCTCCGTATCGTTTTATGCTTGGGATCAAACCTCTGGCACCGCCGGTGGTTATGCGGATGCTAGTACGCGCGGCACCACTTCAGCGTTTAGTAGTGACACAGCCACCAGTTCCATTACAATAACTGCGGT
>JARGPC010000017.1 GCA_029212885.1 Coxiellaceae bacterium | reverse complement strand
CTCCAATTTCTGGTGGATTGTAACATGAGCAGGTTTTTACTGGGTCACTGCATTGGAATCAAAAAACAGCATTAATGTATGCGGTAGAGTCGTGCCATTTAGAAGCAGCAAGATTATTAATCGAGCGTGGCCATGCTAACGTTAATAAAACAGATTATCAGGGTGTATCGGTACTTGAAGAAGCCGTATCTCAAGGGCCACTACCTATGTTGATGCTTCTTTTTGCGCAAGACAGCTTGGAAGTGGGTAGGGTTGATGCATTCGGACGAACGGCGATTTTTAGGGCTGTCTTGAGTTATAACGAAGAAGCGGTTCAGTTTATGTTGGGTGATAGCAGGGTAGATATAAACCAAGTTGACCGTGCTGGAGATTCAGTATTGCTTTATGCAGCGGAAGCTGGAAATAGACCGATGGTGGATTTATTGTTGGCGACTGGCAGGGCTGATACTACTCAAGTCGCGGTAGGTGATGGCAGGACGTTGTTTATGTATGCAGCAATGCATGGTTGGACTGATATTGTTGAGAGATTATCGGCAAGTACTGACATTGATATAAGCCATGTGGATCGTTTGGGTTGGACGGCGCATAGGTTAGCAGAGGAGAATGATCATACTGCCATTTGTGATTTGCTAACAGCAGCGCAATATCGGCATGAGGTAGCAGCGCAAGGTCGTCATCGATTGTTCGGTTCGGTGCGTCGTGCTGCTGTTGGTGCAGGAGCTCAAGTGCGTGATGACAAAAAATCACGCTGTGTAATTAGTTAGTGATTGTAAACGTGCAACGTTGGCATTTATTGACTTCAAAAGAGTGGCTGATAGCATAAGCGTCCAAACAATAATTCAAGGATGAAGCATGTATAAAGTATTTAAGCGTGTTACTGCGGTGGCGCTGTTGTTATCAGCTACATTAAGTTTTGCAGGTGGTGGTTATTTAGTGTGTGGCAGTGATGAAGATGGTTGCGACTTAAATCATCCCGATATCGGTTGCATGTGTTTTCCTTATGATCAAATCAATGCTAATCGCACACACTGTTTGCATTTCGGCGCAAAATTAACCTGTAAGCCGCTTAAGGCAGGTGCTACGCAATGTCCAGCAGGAGATTTTTCAGCTCCTAGTCAAGCATCGTGTTTAGCGTTGGCGTATCAATCAGAAGCTAACCCGCCTTGCAGTCACTTTTTAGATAAGCAGCATCAACAAGTGATTACGGCTAACTACTGTCAGTCGCATCACATTCCAATAGAAAATGCTGATGGTTCGGTGTCAGGCTAAATCAATCTTAGCGCCGAGCTTTTTTCTTGGCGCCTGATTTTTTCCTTTTCGCGGCTTTGTTGTCTTTACCTTTGCTTGCACCTTCGGCGTGACGTTTTTCACCACCGCCAGCCTTGCCTTGCTTTTCGCGTTTTACCTTACGGCGTGCTGCAGGGTGTGATGAGCGTCGAGGTCGACTTGAGCGTTGGCGTTCGCGTACTTGGTTATCATCAAAGCTGATGTCTCCGAAGTCACGCATCGCACCGGTTTGCTCGTTTTGTGATAATAATAATGCAGCTGCGGCAACGTCTAATTCAGAATATTGTGTTTCGGCAACTACTTCAGAGATTAATTCACGGTAAGCAGAAACGTTTTGTTGTTGCAGAATTTCCAGCAGTTCTGATTTTTGCTTTGCTGCGCGTTTCTTTTGCACTTCGCGAACTGATGGTGGTTTGATTGCTTCAATTTGATTGTCAACAGCGCGTTGGATTTCGTTGAGCATGCGTTGCTCGCGTGATGTCACGAGTAATAAAGACTTGCCTGATCGACCAGCGCGACCGGTACGGCCAATGCGATGAATATAAGATTCAGCAGCATTAGGGATGTCGTAGTTGATGACATGACTTAAGCGTTCAACGTCTAAACCACGTGCGGCCACTTCAGTGGCAACGATGATATCGAGAGCGCCTTTTTTTAATTTCTTGATGACTTGTTCGCGCAGACCTTGGCTCATATCGCCATTCAATGCAGCGGCAGCATAACCACGAGCAGCTAGTTTCTCAGCAGCTTCAACGGACATTGTTTTTGTGCCGGTAAATACAATCGCGGCATCAAGCTCTTCGACTTCGAAATAACGTGTTAGTGCATCTAATTTATTCTTCTTGGTGACTAACATGTAGTTTTGTTGAATGGTTGTTACTGTGCTTGTGGTGGGTTCAATATGCACCTTAGCTGGGTTTTTTAAGAATCTTTTTGCAACGCGGCGAATAGATTCGGGGATAGTTGCTGAAAATAGGGCGGTTTGGTGTGGGTGATCAATTTGTTCTAATACCCATTCTACGTCTTCGATAAAGCCCATACGTAACATTTCATCGGCTTCGTCGAGTGCTAGCATTTTTAACGCATTCGTTTTTAGCGTGCCGCGACGTAAGTGATCCATCACGCGACCAGGTGTACCGACTACCACATGCACGCCACGTTTGAGTGCTCTCAGCTGGCCGCTGTATTCTTGTCCTCCATAGATCGGTAATACATGAAAGCCAGGGATGTTTTTAGCATAGCTTTGGAAGGCTTCAGCGACCTGGATCGCGAGTTCGCGTGTTGGTGCTAAAATCAGTGCTTGAGGGTCCTTTTCATTCAAGTCGAGCTTTTCTAAAATGGGTAAAGCAAAGGCAGCCGTCTTACCTGTTCCGGTGAGTGCTTGAGCCATTAAATCGCGGCCTTCAAGTAAAATCGGGATGCTTTGTTCTTGGATTGGTGACGGTTGTTCATAACCTAATGTTGAGAGCGCTTTTAATATGTTGCTATCTAAGCCAAGTTGCTTGAAAGATGTAGCTGATGTCATGTTTGGATCCATTTAATTAATGTTTAAATACAATACCTTAAGCGTATTCATCAGCGTGGCGACTGGTTGTTTATAAGGGATTTCGTACGTTTGTGCGGATTATACACAGAATGCCCTGGGGTGTCATTAACTCATTTACCGCACAACAGCTTAGGTCGAATTCCAGTGTGTTTAAGTGCTACAAAAACGCGGAGGTCAAGGGGTGTTGTACCGCGTCTCATTTTTATTACGGTACGGGGCGGTTGCTAGGCATTACTGGTTATACATGTAAATGCAGCTATTTGGTTAAATGTATCTCTGGCTTTTTTTCCTCTTTATACACGATAAATATTGAAAGCGACGCCTTTCTACTGTACATTAGCATCGTTAAGTGCACATAGCGATAAGTTAAGTTACATAAGATTAAGAGTAAGGTATATGAGAGAAGTTCAGCACCACCCTATGATTCATGGTATTAATCGAAAAATGTTAGCTGCTAAATGCTATGCAGCTATTTTCTTTTCAGCCATGCTAGTCAATGCATGTCGAACCACAAATCTAGAAACACCTGTGCTTGTAGGTATAACGACCTCTAGTTTTATGGGTTTGTTGACCATTACAAACATGCTTATTTGGTCATTCGGGTGGAAGGGAGTTGACCTTGTTGTAAATGATGCGGTTCAACATCCTGAGCTTCAAGCGGTTGAAGAGATGCAGGGAAGGCTGCAGTGGTATGCTCCAGTTCATCTTTATAAAACGAATGAAGTTGACAGCGATATACGGGCAGTCGCTACCGCTTTTTCATCGCCACTAACTTGTGCACCAAATATCATTGTATTAAATAAAGCTAAGCACGAGGAGTTAGATGAAGGTGAAAACGAGGAGTACCTACGGTTCACCATGTTTCATGAGTTAACGCACTGTTATTATAAAGATCCATTGATTTCACCTGTGTTGGTTGCTCTTGGTTTAGTGACATTAGCAATGAATGGGCTAATGTTGGGTTGTCATAATAATTTTAAGCAAGTAGGTATCACGGCAGCTAGTAATATATTGATTGTTGCTACGCTGTATTGCTTTAATCCGCTGCTATATATCAAAGTGCTTGCTGAGAGTCGTGCGGATTATATGGCTTATGTTATGTCAAATCAGCAAGGGCGAGATTTAATTAAAAGGCGTTCTTCTACTGCGCAGGTGGGTGTCTCCTGTTTTGCAGATACATTTGACGTATACCCTATGCGTGAAAAGTTTGATGAGTTAGATAACTGGTTAGATGCTACAGAGCCGTTGTTAATGGAGGATGCGGTTGATGAGGAGTCTGGTCAGGGCAAAGAAATCACTGCCCACCGTCGTCGCGGGTAGTGATTATGTAAATATTCATCAGCACGGTAACACCCACGGCAATACCGGTTACCACCAGTGCAATTGGTAATAATGAATGGATCGGGATTAGTCCAACGAGGCCGGTTGTAATGCTGCCTAGTGTCATTACCACACCGCCATGTAAACAAGCGGCAGAGCCGGCATTAGTAGTGAACGGTGCTAAGCATTGTGTAATAGCATTCGGGAAAATTAAACCAACTCCTGCAGTTAAGATCACAAATGGTGTAACAAAACTGACTAGTGTTAGGTTGTGACTAAAAACAAAATACCATAACAGTAAGCCACTCACTATTATTAGACCTATGCCAGCGTTAACAATAGTGCTGGATTTGAAGCGTGTTATCAGTACGCGGTTAATCAGTGTTGAGCCTAAGTATCCAGCGCCAACCATTAATGCGGTATGACCAAAGGTAACAGGATCATAATGCAGTTGTGTTTGCACAACGAAGGGTCCAACGATGCCATAGGAAACAAAGCCAGTGAAACATAAGACACAAACAGCGGCGAATAATTGAAATTGGTGATTACTAAGCACAGCTTTATAGCGTGTTAGCGGACTTTGATTGTTGCGTTTATGTGAAGGCAGGGTTTCATTTAAAAATAAAACACTGGCCAGTAATACAAATGCACTAACAGCGGTGTAAAGAATGAAGTTAGCCTGCCAATCAAAATACTGTTGAATATAACCACCTATCGCCGGCGCGATAACGGGACCTAAACCCCAAGCAATGGTGGTATAAAGCATGGCAGCCTGCAACTGTTTGCCAGTAAAGTGATCGACTAAAGTGGCGCGTGCGAGCATGGCTGCCATGGCCACACCAAAACCTTGTAAGAAGCGAGCGACGAGTAGGGTGTCGATATTGGTGGCGTTCATGCCTAATACCGATGCCAGCATAAACAGGCTTAAACCAGCCAATATAATATAGCGTCGCCCCCAATTGTCCGATAAGCCACCAAACGTAAATACACCGATACCAAAACCAATCATGCTGATGCTGACTGTAAATTTAGCCAAGCTGGCGCTAATTGCGAAGCTGTGTGCAATAGCTGGCAGTGAGGGGGTGTAGAGGTCAATCGCAATACCATTGACTAGGGTGATCAGTGGAGCGAGTAAAAGCAGTATTAAATCAAATCGTTTGCTAGTAAACATGTCTATTTCCTTTGGTTTCATTGTGTACAATGCTATCACAGCATAATCGACAAATCAATAATAATCGTTTATTTTGTAAAAGACGATTAATTGAGACTTTGTCGATTATGTGTTACATTGTGTACATATGAATTGAGATTTGTAACAATGTCGAAAATTGTCATGCCGGGCTCGTTCTGGCGCTCAGGAGATATAACGAATGACCAAAGCAACACTATCTGAACAGGCTTATTGCGCGATCAAGCAAGCTGTATTGAATAATGAATTTAAGCCTGGAGAGAAGTTATCAATTTGTGGTCTAAAGGAGCGTTACGATATTGGCACCAGCCCGTTGCGTGAAGCGCTGAATCGCTTGGTGGCTAAAGGCTTGCTCGAGTGTGAACAAATGAAGGGGTTTCGTGTGCCAGCGTTGTCTATGGATGATCTGAATGATATCTATCAGGCGCGTATTATTATCGTTGTTGAAACGTTAAAGCAGGTGATTGAAAGTATCACGGACGATGAAGAGGCTGAATTAGTGGCCGCGGTTCATCAGCTCACTAAAATTGAACGCTGTGAAATGAATACCACTAACTTCTCTAAGTGGCAGCAAAAACACCGTGAATTTACCTCTGCATTAATTAAAGGCTGCCATTCAGGCACGTTAATTAAACTCAATAATCAACTGTACGATCAAACTGAGCGCTACCGTCGTCTCTGGTTTGATTGGTCTTCTCAGCAAGGGCATGTCGCTCTGCATAAGCACTCTGTTGATCACCAAAAATTTGTTGATGCTGTTGTTGCTCGTGATGCTGAGCTACTGCAAAAGACTTATAAAGAGAAACTTATGCGCTGGCTGTCAGAGATGCAAGACTGTATGCGAGATTATTCCTGCTAGCTTCCTTGTTATGATACGGTTACAAAGACAAGTGTGTGACCTATTTAAGGGAAGCTTGATTCTGGCTTTGTCGCAAACTGAGGGCTGATTTGTTAATCTTGCCAACCAAGCTCCCGTTATAGGATTACCAAATGATCAGTTTCAAAGGAAGGCACTTCAAAAAAACGATTATTCTTATGGCTATCCGCTGATTTTTGGCTTACTCATTAAGCTACAGAAACATTGTTGAACAGGATCATCGATTTGTTAAGCAGATTGCGCGACCGACCAAAGGCTTTAAATGATTTCAAGCAGCGCATGCCACGCTGATGGGTATAGAGCTTCATCATATATTGAGGAAAAATCAGCATATGAATTCTGCAACAAAACCGTAAATACCCAACACTCTTAATCTTCCCTTCAGGCTTCAAGTGTATAATATGTACGCTACAAGCATGTACCATGATCTGAGAGAATATATTATGCCCACAACACTTGAAGTTACCAATCATCTGGAAGAATTCTATCGCCAATACTACTTTTCAAGAGGTGGCGCGGGAGCAGTGGGTACCAACACAGCGAAAATCACTGCGATATACACAATAAAGCAACACCTGATTGAGCTTGCCAAAAGTTACCCACTGAATGTAGGGCTACTCGGGAAAATAGATGCTATTGCGACAGCATTGCTCGGCGACATTAATTCGGCAGAAAAAACCATTAGCGGACAAGACTTAGAAGTGGCTGGAATGCTAATTGTTACAAGCTTGTCAGATCCAAGTATTGGTTTACATGAGATTCAAGCAACCATTGACGCATTCCAAGCATATTCACAACAAGCCGCTGAAGAAGAACAGGCACACCGCGAATATCAAGCCGCTATTGCTGCCGCTGAAGCAGAGGCAGCAGAACAAGCGCGCATAGCCGCAGAAGCTGCAGAACAGGCCCGATTAGCAGCTGAAGTAGCTCGCTTAGAAACTGCCCTATCAGTAATTGACCGAACCGCCCCAGAAGAAGAGACAACTGAACAGAAATTAGCAAAAGCACTAACCGACCCTGAAACAGTTGACCCTATCACTATGCAAACATTTGTGGAGGTAAAATTTGGAGCCCACGACCCAAGCGACGGCCCAATAATAGCGATTAGACAAGACGAGCTGGTGACGACCAATAGATATTTTGTAACTCAGTCTCGTGAGGCAACAAGCGATCCAACCGCTAAGATTGTTAAAGATGGAGCTAATAACCTATTTGACCGCGCCCAACTGATAGCTTGGTTACAGCGTTCACCAGAAGCAACGCACCCAATGACTCGTGAGGTTATACCTGTTGGTGAGTTTGATACGAAATTCCCACCTGTATCAGCAGATACTGTTGATCTTGCGACACTAAACTCATGCCTCAATATACAACGAATCGCAAAACTAAAAACTGCTGGATTAGTTGAAAAATGGCACCCTGAAAAAGCCACCAAAGTGCTCGCCTTATTGCACCCAGCCTACTTACAGGCTGAAGTCATTCCAGCACTGAATTCAATGGATACTACTATTTTAACCGCGCGAAATATAGCTGATTTAAACGAGCAAGTTACCTCGCCTGGTTTTAATGCAGTCACAGTACTAACCGCATTTTCAACACCAGCCGCAACATCGGTAGCAACAGCTGAAACTGATCCAGACTCTGAAGATGACTTAGCAGCTGGCAGTCTCAGACGACCTCAACGTCGCCGCCGTAATGCCACAGCAGGCGCCCCTAGTAGCACAAGCGCAGCAAAACAACTAAGAGCACAGGGTATTATGTGCACTCGTCCGGCGCAGCCTACTGGCAGAGGAGCGAGTGAGGGTGCCCCTACAATTGGCACTGGTTCATTACAGTACAACCCACAAGCTCGACATTGGTACTGAGCTAAACCCGGTGGTTCATTACAATAGAGCCGTGCCGACTAATGCCCA
The DNA here is from genome assembly GCA_029212885.1 of Coxiellaceae bacterium. GTDB lineage: Bacteria > Pseudomonadota > Gammaproteobacteria > Coxiellales > Coxiellaceae > JARGNX01. The sequence continues at coordinate 232 of JARGPC010000017.1, read as the reverse complement.
ACCTGCATCTCATCGATGATTAACTGACAAAATGGTGCAAGATCGATGTCTATAGAGGCGCTCTCAAGTGCTGCCAAATAGCGTTGCCGATTTTTCACTTGAATCACAATCCATGGATACCCTGGCTTTGTTGATTAGCCCAAAAATAACTCATTTCTCTGCTCCTTAACGGATTTTAGTGTATAATCTGCCAGCAAATCGACAGATGCAGGACAGCATAATGCCAAATAAA
>JARGPC010000013.1 GCA_029212885.1 Coxiellaceae bacterium | reverse complement strand
CAGAGCCAGAGCCAGAGCCAGAGCCAGAGCCAGAGCCAGAGCCAGAGCCTGAACCGGTTCCAGATCCTGAGCCAGATGATGAGGGTGGAGCAGGTGAGGTGCATGCGTTTACCTGGAATTGGGGTGGTCGTGAAGTGGTGTCTGATTTTGATGCCAATGACACGATTGACCTATCGGCCTTTTGGACCGATTACAGTCACTTGTCATTACAAAGTGATGGTGAAGGTAATGTGGTAATCGATATGTTGGACTTAAACAACTTAACGATTACATTGCAAAATACTTCACTTGATCAGTTATCGGCGGATTCATTTAATGGTCTGTTCGGTAATTATAATGATGCGGTACAGAGCGATGCGGTTAAGTACTATCACTACGGTTGGGACTATGGTGCCAATAATGAAATTGATGGCTTTGATGCCGATGTTGGTGTGATCGATTTAGCGGCGTTTAACCAATCATACAATAACGTTGAAATTGATCAAGACGCTGAAGGTAATGCAGTGATTCAATTAGGATTTGATCAGCAGTCAATTACATTAAATGGTGTGAGTGCCAGCGAGCTGGATGCGGATAACTTCTTGATGTAGTGTTTGCCAAATCCCGGCCTCCGAGCCGGGATCCAGTTTAATTTCTCAATAAATCTTATAGAACTATTTACCATTACTATGAGTTCATTAATGATGTCTTTTAGAAATATATAAAATTTGTTTTTGTAGCACCGAATACGGATCAGTTACAGCAAATATCTGCTTTGATTGAGCAGGGTGTTGTTAAACCCGTCAATACGCAAGCAATGCCTTTGGTCAATGCGATGGAGGCGCTGCAAAAAAACCTAGATCGGTATGTGCGCGGCAAGTTAGTGTTAGCGATATAATATCGAGCAACTGATAACCGACATGACGATGAACTGTATTGCAGTCGGAGTCTGAGCTACTTCAAGCTTGTCTAGGCAGTGCTTGTTGTAGCTGTTAGATAGAAACTAAATCAGGCTTAAAGCCCAGCATGGTTAAGGTTTTATATAATTCGGATTTTGTGCGGCAGTTAAACTGATCTTTTACTGCGGCTATATGGTTTTCCACTGTTCGCATTGAGATACATAAAGCCTGCCCGATTTCGCGTGATGAATAACACTGAAATAATAATTTAAAGCATTGCGCTTGTCGGTGTGTCAGGTAGGTATTGTGGTCACTAGACATCAAATAATAACGAGACGGCTGTGGTAGTTTGATCTCTTCTTTTGTGTGATTACATATTTGGACATGCGCAGAGAGTAGTAGCGGTTTTTGTATGATTTTGCCAAGGATGTCTCTTGCCTTGTCTTTAAAATAAACGGTCAGCTGCTCAGCAATATCAAGTTTATGCAGTATGTTGTTTGCGCCATTGTTAACGTCGGAAAAAAATTCAAAACATTCACGGCCGCCATCGTGAAAGTGATTTTTTATTGTAAGTACCTGCCTTAGCCCAAATTGTTCACGCTCAAAGCTCATAATGGTACGGCAAAAATGGGCCGCATTTTCAGGGATGGAGCTAAAATACATTTCCGGTGTGTGCCACCCTGACTCTTGGTAGTCTCTTGTGTCGGGCCACTTTACTGATTTTTTAAATATATTATTCAGTGTTTTTTGATTGAATATATCAGCATGCTCTGGATTTGTTGTAAAAACCGAACGACTGCGATCGGGTGAAAAGTAGGAATAGGCCATATCTTTTATGCCCAAAGACTGCAAATAGGGTTTCACTAATTCTCTTATTTCGCTACCATTCATTTTTACTTGCCTCACATGCATATACTATATATCTAGTTACTGCATGTTATCATAAAAGCCAATGAGTCTCAAAAGTTAGGCTAGGTCATTCTATGTTTTTGGTTTTACATGGGTTTATTGTAATGAAATGCAGCGTTAATGAAGGTAAGTGGTGGCGATGCATAAGCTTCGTTACTCTTTTTTTGTTATGAGTATCTTATTAATAAATAACACGTCTATTTCTGTGTTCAAAAAACAACGAATCGCATCATCTGGGGTTTCTACAATGGGTTCATTCGCATCGTTAAATGAAGTGTTCAACACAACAGCAACTCCAGTGATTGCTTCGAAAGCTTGTATGACTTTATAAAAGTCAGGATTTAAAAGTTTACTGACCATTTGAACGCGCGCACTACCATCAATATGTGTTACGGCAGGTATTAATTTTTTTGCGTTCTCTTTAACTGATGCTACCAGCAACATATAATACGAGAGGGGCATTGGCTTGAAATATTTCGCAGCCTTTTCTTGTAATACAGCAGGTGCAAATGGCCGATAAGTCTCCCGATGCTTAACGCGTCGATTTACAATGTCTTTCATTTCTGCATTTCTAGGGTCGGCCAGTATAGAGCGGTTACCTAATGCCCTTGGCCCAATTTCGCTGCCTTGATTAAACCATGCGACTATTTTTCCTTCGCTGATATATTGTGCGGCTAATGCGTGAGGGTTATTGACTCTTTTTGTGATGCTTACGCGACCTTTGTATTTATCAAAATTTATTGATTGGTAAGTCTTGCCTAAATAGGGCGAAAAAGGCTTTTTAGCAGAATATTTACGTGGCATCTTACTCAGCATATGTGCGCCATACAATGCGCATCCAATTGCAATACCATTATCACCGGCGGCAGGTTGGACAAAAATATTTTCAAAGGGGGTGTTTTGCAGTATTTTGCCATTGGCAACGCTATTCAGTGCTACGCCGCCTGCCAAACAAATGGATTTACTTTGCGTAATTTTGTATAGATGGTTGCATGCATGAAAAATCATTGTTTCAGTTAGTTGTTGACAGCAGTTGGCTAGATCCGCTTTTAACTGGAAAGTCTGTTGTGTGTCTAAATGCTTATTATTCTCTAGCAGGGATTTTATATAATTAAAAATAGTTCTGTTGTCTATTTGTATTTGACCTTCTGGAAGCAATTTAATATTTTTTCGAATCACATCAATAGCATCATGGTGTTTTCCGTATGATGACAGCCCCATGGTTTTGCCTTCACAATAATACCCCATGCCAATCAGTAGACTCATGTTTTGGTAAAACACGCCGATTGAATTGCTGAAAACCATATGTGGTGGTTGTATGCCGCGTTGTATTTCATCAGCGGATAGTGTGTGTTTACCTTTTACGGTATCCAATGTGGTCAAAGAAGTATTCGATCCGATTCCATATAAAATACAATCAGACTCACCTTCAGACATGGACCCATAACCGTCAATAACTAATACAGCCGCCTTCTCAAATGGAGAAGGAAAAAATGCGCTGGCTGCATGAGCAACATGATGATGAATGAATGCGGCATGATGTTGGAATGTTGGGCTCGAATGTAGTGATGAGTTAATTATGTAGCTGATTTCATTGTGTGTAATATCAGCTTTCTCTAAACAATAGTTAATTAATTGTTGTTGAGTTGACTCGCGTGCAGCCATATCATGGCTATCTAATATTGATTTAATATGAGCGCCTTGCTGCTCAATGCTATAACGGTTGGGGTTGGGGCACATGCCGTGTTTATTTCGTGATAAGCGTTCGCCTTCAATGGCAGCAATAACCTCACCATTTTTAGTCAAACAAACCGACGCATCATGCGTTACATCACCAATACCTAATATATACATAAAATACACTCACTTAGCTCGGATTTACTATCAATATTTATTGTTAAGGAAGTGTAATCTATATGGGCTTGGACTGTTAGAGTAGAAAATACGGGTTTGTTATATCCGGCAACGCGGCAATTAGCAGCGCAACACTGTCTGCAGTAATGATAAATAACACGAAATCGTACTACTCAATAATGCTGCCGCTGCAGTTAGTAATAATACTCGTGAGCTGTTTATGCTTGTGGTTTTTTAGTGTCTCTTATATGTAAACCGCACATGCTAAGGATTTCTAACACGATAAACACCGGTGCAATAAAGATTTGAAAAGCACCAGCTAAGAAGGCGGGTTTTTTCTTTTCAATGCCGTGGCCAACAAACTGCACAATCCAGCCTCCCACGAATAAAACAAAAAACACAATAACGCTGGCTTCTGTGGGAGCGGGTCCGGTCCACCAAACGGTTAGTAAGGTGATGGGTATAAAAACAATCGTCATAATGCCGGCGACTTTAGCGTCGAGCATATAATAGTAGATTAATGTGCCAACAACGAAGAACCAAGCTAAGGCAATGGTGTAGCGATCAAAGAAGTCGATGCGAACCCAGGTAAATAAAACTATCAAGCCTAATACAATGGCAGGTATACCAATCAAGTGAGTAATCTTTGTCCATTTCTTGGTGTGATGCGCGCCGTAGGCGGCTAATTGGTCATCTAGCGATTTCATGCACAGCTCCTTGTGATATAGGCTAAATCGAACTGGGGATATTATAACACCCTACACCCGTATTGTGGAAATGGTGTTGCTGTTATGGCTTAAGGTCCAGTAGGCAGGTTAAAGCAGGTGTGTCGCTTATTGCCATTGTCTGGATTGAATTCATGGATGCTACTACGACTGGATTCACCATCGGCATATGTGTGGATAATCACTTCTTGATAAAAGGAGGCATTACAGGCAGCAATTATGGGTGCCAACATGGCATTGATGGTGGGATCTATTGAAAGAGAATGCGCTTCTCGTCTTGATATCGTTATCATCACTTCTTTAGAGCTGCCATCTGCAGGTAGACTTGTTTCGGAGGTGGTGTGTTCGGAACTACATATAGCAAGTAATCCAGCAAAGATAAGCGCCTGTGCCCGCAAGCTTTCTTGTGTGGTAATTAAGGTGTCATCATTAGAGATGGTGACGTGCGGGGCGTGATGTGCTGCCTGTGTATAAATGCTTGGCTGCGGTAAGATCAATGATGGCAGTAAGCCAGCAGAAAAGGTTGATAGTTGTTGGTCTGTTGGTCTCATACGTCTCTACATGCTGTTTATTTTTTATGTTCGAATAGTACGCTTGTTTGGTGGGTGATTCTAGAATATATGCATTATATGTGCGCAATTAATGCTGGCTTAAGGTTTGCTATGGGTGACGGAAAATCGCCTTCACAAATTTAATAAACCGGAGTAGAATGAAATTGCAACTCGACAAATGGACTTTAAGCAGGTGTATTTATGGGAAAAATTATTCAAGTTTTGGCATGTTCAGCACTGATTGCGACCTTGGTTGGTTGTGAGAAAACTGATCATCACGGTTATCCATATGGTGATACAACACAGCACGGTGACGTGGTTGGTGGTGTAGTGACTTCTAGCGGCACATCGCATTATCGCGGTGGCCCAGACAAGTCCACTATCACGGGTGGTACATTACTAAAAGGTGTGTTAAATAGTGATGTTGGTAAAGCGATGGATCGTCAAGATCAAATGAATATGCAGCAAGCGGTGATTAATACGCCATTGGATCAAGAAGCGCAATGGGGTAATAAACGACGTCATGCTAAATATTCTGTAACACCGTTACGTGATTACAGCAATGCCAGAGGTCAACAATGCCGTGAATACGAAGCGACTGTTGATAAAGATGGCAAAAAAGAACGAGCCTATGGCAAAGCGTGTCGCGATGCCCATGGCAAGTGGAATATCAAAAATTAACCGTTAGTGGCTTCTGTCACTAGCAACAAGGATGAGCATGAAAGTGCTCATTTTTGTATTTTGCAGGAGTACACTGATGACAATTGAGCTCGATGAATCTATTGCAGTGAATGAAGCGCGCTTTCCGCAAGTGCGTTTGCGTCGTTTGCGTGCCACAGAAGCGATGCGACAATTAGTGCGTGAGACGCATTTATCGGTTAAAGATATGGTGATGCCTTTATTTATTAAAGAAGGTCACGAGCTTAAGATCCCTATCGACTCCATGCCAGGGCAATACCAATTCAGTGTTGACCAACTCGATCATGAGATTGAGCAAATCGTTTCGCTAGGAATTCCAGCCGTATTGTTGTTTGGTATTCCGGGGCACAAAGATGCCAATGGTTCTGATGCATTGAGTGATCAAGGTATTATCGCGCGCGCGATTGCGCATATTAAAGCAATTGCACCGCAGTTGTTGGTTATTAGTGATGTATGTTTATGTGAATATACTGATCATGGCCACTGTGGAGTTATTCAAGAAAATGCGCACGGTTGTGATGATGTGCATAACGATCAAACTTTAAATTTATTGGCGCAACAAGCGGTGGTGCATGCGCAGGCTGGTGCTGATGTGATTGCACCGAGTGGTATGATGGACGGCGCGATTCAAGCAATACGCTCTGCCTTGGATCAGGCGGGTTTTCAGCACGTAACCATTTTAAGCTATGCCGTAAAATATGCGTCGAGTTTTTACGGACCATTTCGCGATGCCGCAGAAGGTGCGCCGAAGTTTGGCGATCGCCGTAGTTATCAAATGGACCCAGCGAATGGGCGTGAGGCTTTGCGTGAAGCGGCGCTTGATGTTGCTGAAGGTGCGGATATGCTCATGGTAAAACCGGCATTAAATTATTTGGATGTGATTTGCCGAGTTAAACAGCAACACCCCAATATTCCATTGGCGGCGTATTTTGTTAGTGGTGAGTACTCGATGATTAAAGCCGCTGCTGAACGTGGTTGGTTGGATGAAACACAAGCGATGCTGGAATCATTAACAGCTATTAAGCGTGCGGGTGCCGATTTTATTATTAATTATTTTGCGAAAGACTTTGCAAAGTGGGTGAGGTAATGAAGTTAGATATATCAGCAATTACTAAAGCTTGTGCTTCATTAAAAGAAGCGGTAGCTCGGTCTAAAAAGGAAAAAGATGATGCAATTGTGCGTGACGCCGTTATCCAGCGCTTTGAATACAGCTATGAGCTGGCGTGGAAGATGCTGCGACGTCAATTGGAGGTGGATTCAGAAAATCCGGAACAAGTAGATCAAATGTCCTATCGTGAATTGTTGCGTGATGCAGCAGAAAAAGGGTTGTTGGTAGACATTGATCAATGGATTGTGTTTCGTCAGCAGCGTAATATTTCTTCGCATACTTATAATGAAGATAAAGCCATTAGTGTGTATGGTACGGCATTACAGTTTGTTGATGAGTTGCAAAAATTAGTGGTTGTGTTGGAACAAAAAAATCAATGATTAACCTTGAACAAGACCAGCTCATTCTTTTGAAAAAATTATTGCAACAATATGTGCCTCAGTATGAAGTGAGATTATTTGGCTCGCGTATTACTGATAACATAAAACCATTTTCAGATATTGATGTGGTAATTATGAACGATATGCCAATAGCAACAAAAGATCTTTCATTGTTTACTTTTGCGTTATCTGAATCAGATTTGCGTTATAGGGTAGATGTAGTTGAGTGGTGTGATTTGGATCAAAGCTTTCAGCAACGTATTTCATCTGCTTATGAAGTGTTACAAAAAACTCAGGGATAAGTCATGGCCAAAGTCAAAACCATTTTCAGTTGTCAGCATTGTGGTTCGCAATATAATAAATGGCAGGGGCAATGTGCCGAGTGTCAAAAGTGGAATACCATTGTTGAAGAGACACCCGCAGCAGAATCCAATAATCCACGTGAGAGTGGTTATGCGGGTACCGTTTCTGAATTAACACCGATAGATTCCATTACGTTAGATGAAAAGCAGCGTTTAGGTACAGGCCAAGCGGAGTTCGATCATGTGTTGGGTGGTGGCCTAGTTACTGATTCAGTGGTGTTGATTGGCGGTGACCCAGGCATTGGTAAATCAACACTGTTATTGCAAGTGCTGTCGCAAATTGCGAAGAATTTCCCCGTGTTATACGTTACTGGTGAGGAGTCATTGCAACAAGTCGCGATGAGATCAAAGCGGTTGAGCTTGAGTGAGCAGGGTGTGACTTTGTTAGCGGAAACGCAAGTCGAACGCATCATGGCATTAATGCAAAAGCATAAACCGCAAGTGGTGGTGATTGACTCGATTCAAACGGTGTTTACAGATCGTGTGCAGTCCGCGCCGGGCAGTGTTAGTCAGGTGCGCGAGTCTGCGGCGAGCTTGGTGTGCTATGCCAAACAAACGGGTACCGCCTTGATGTTGGCGGGGCATGTGACGAAAGAAGGCGCATTAGCAGGGCCGCGTGTATTGGAGCATATGGTTGATACGGTTTTATATTTTGAAGGTCAAAGTGACAGTCGTTACCGCGTGATTCGTGCGGTGAAGAATCGTTTTGGTGCGGTGAATGAGCTGGGTGTGTTTGCCATGACCGATCGCGGTTTGCGTGAGGTTAATAATCCTTCGGCGATTTTCTTGTCGCAATACGAATCCAAAGTGCCGGGTTCCGCAGTGATGGTAACCTGGGAAGGCACGCGGCCATTGTTGGTTGAGGTGCAAGCGTTAGTGGATGAAAGTCATCTGGGTAACCCGCGTCGTGTGACGGTGGGGTTAGACCAAAATCGCTTGTCGATGTTATTGGCAATTCTTAATCGTCACGGTGGTATTGTGACTTTCGATCAAGACGTGTTTGTTAATGTCGTGGGTGGTTTAAAGGTAACAGAAACCGCGATTGATCTGGCGGTGATTGTTGCTGTTGTGTCTTCACTGCGAAATCAAATCATACCCAACGATACCATTATGTTTGGTGAAGTTGGTTTGTCTGGCGAGGTGCGCCCTGTGCCGAGCGGCCAAGAGCGCTTACGCGAAGCCGCTAAACATGGTTTTAAGCGCGCGATTATAGCTAAAGGCAATGCACCTAAATCGGCTATTGCCGGTTTGAAGGTGGTTGCCGTTGATAAGCTATCGGACGTACTGGCCGCTCTATAAACGAATAGCTAGGTCAAAACTTAGTGGTAAATGCGGTATGTACCAGTTTCATCAGCATAATCAGTGTACCCGCCTTCGTCTGTGGTGAATGTTGTGTTAGCACTGCCGCCGCCAACAGCCACAGACCCGAAAATAGTTCTGCCCACAAATGTGTTCCTGGTAAAACAACTGCCTGCTACCGCATCTTGGGCTGCTTGATTGAGGTCTACTCGAGATGCCGCCGTTTTGACAAAGTAAAGATCATGGAATGATAGTAGTGGGCTGACTGTTCCGACGCTGGTAGATGATATTACGCTGCCTGATACACGAGAGTTCGTAATATTAATGCCGCCAATGTGCCCGATTCTTCCCGCGCTTATACTGCCTATGGATGTTCCACCACCACTTACTCTGGTGCAACCGCTTTGGCAATTGCTGTAGGCCAATTGCGTTGCTGACATGGTGATGCTATCGATTTTTACGACTGGATAGAGTATAGCGGTATCAGGTGAAGCGTCTGTATTGGCGCCGATCAATGAAACGTTTTGATCAGGATTATAACAGAATAAGGAACCTGCGATATCTAGCTCCGCTGCTGGATCGATTTTACCTAACAAAATGGCGCTAGCGATGATGTCATCACTGGCGATGTTTTTTCTGGTAATCAGTTTGCCTACTATATCACCAAAAGCGAGTACGCCGCTGCCTGTTGACATCACGCTGCCGTAAACATTTTGGCGTAGCAATAAGTTGCTGGCTACGCCTTTCACAATGACAGTTGTGCCAGCGGGTACTTCACAACGAATGTCGATGTAATGGTTGTCCTTATCAAAGTGATATGTTTCTCCGGCTTCAAGTGATTCAACCACTAACTGTTTTTTATCAGCGACCTCTGGATCAAGACAAAACCCTCTTAGCTTGGCTAGGTTGATGGTTCCCCTGAGGCCATCGAGAAAAGGGGTGCGTAAGCTAGTGTCCCAGACCAGCTTGAATAAACTGGTTCTCGTAGTGAGCAAACGGTCGGTGGTTGAGCTTGCACCTGCACCTGCACCTGCACCTGCACCTGCGGATGCTGTACTCATTGCTGGAACAGCGACGCTTTCAACAACGGCAGGGGTGGGTGCCGGTATAGAAATGCCTAAGCGCTCTATGATTTGTCTACTGCATTCACAGAATGCTTTGATCGTATTGACATAGATAAAGCTGCTACCGATTTGTTTTGCGAAAGCTGTGCTGCAAAGTACTTTTTGTAGGTCAGTAATCATGCGGCTAATTGAGGCTTGCTTGCTTGCTGCGGCTTCCCAGCTTTCGTGACCAAACAGGCGAAAAGGTTCTGTCAATAAGCGCTCGATTTGTTCATTGCCCGGGTACAAGCTTTCTATAAAGTTCTGCAATTGCAGCGTATTTATTTTACCAGGCTCTAGAATGACGGTTGATTCAGCGTCATGAAGTCCAACCATGGTGCAGAAGCGCTCCAGTTTAGCGTGGTAACTTAAGTGTTCCATCGATTGTGTTGCCAGTGTGGCGAGCTGCAGTGTTTCTGTGGTTATCGGTGCCATAAACAAGCGGCCGATAATATCCGCATAAGGCCCATCGCACAGACTTGGATCTAATGCGGCTTCAGGCACGCCTAATATGCGTTGCTTTGGTTCGCCGGGTCTGTCTGTTGGGCGCAAAGCAAATTGTTTGCATAAAATACCGGATAATTGCTGCCAGTGTTCGCGGGTATATTGAGCTGCAATTGATTCACTCGTGACATAAAGAATGCCTTTGTCATATTCAGTTCTGATTGCATCAAGCAGTGAAGGGTAATGTGAAAAATCTACAGTGGTTAGTGTTTTAGATATCTGCTCTTTTTTTGCGGTAACTAATCTATCATAAGCGGATTTAAATTTTTCCAGTAGTTTTTGACCTAAACCCAGTGCGAAATCTTTTCTGCCTTCGATAGGGTTGCTCTCCTTCAAGCCTTTTACGCGGTCGGCTAAAAATTCCAAGACAGAAATGATTTGACTATGCTGGTAGCGTAATATGCCGAGATTGATTTGTTCAAGCGTTAGAGCGCCGAATAATTGGGTATCGCTTAAGTCATGTTTTATGGCAAATGAATTAAGCTGAAATAGCCGTGAAATCCATTGTTCTGAGGCTTGACTAAGGTCGGCTTCACTGATGGGTTCGTGTTTAGACTCTTCACCCTCGGCTGCTGCAGAGGCTGAAGGATCATTGCCGAGGATTTCGCGTAACGTTTTCGATCCGTCGACAATCCAACGATAGAGTGAAAATCGGTCGCATTCTGCTCGCAGATACTCAGTTCTGTTGTCTTCACCTGAGAGTAAGCGGTCTTTTGCTTCATTAATTGCAGCAAAGATTTCATTGAATATTGTGCGTGTTTCGTCAGTAACGCCATGTAAATGGTCGCTATTGAATGTGCTCGCTAGTCTTTTGTAATTTTTTTTAGCTGTCGTTCTTAGTTCTTCCTCACTTGCGTAATCGGCAACGTTTAACACACTGTAAGATGATAAATATTGTTGTTGGATTTTTTCTAATGCCTGTCGAAGTAATTGATGTATTGCAGTTATCGATTCATGGTCTTTCATGCGCTCATAGTCTTTTAATACAGAGCCTTGCCTAGAGAGGGAGCAAAATATCGATTCGCCTTTCTTAAATGATTCCGCCATGTCTTTGACTTTAGGATGCCCGGTTTCGCGTGGGGCTAAGACTGTTGTGGTGACAGGATTTAGTTTTAATGGCCCTGTTGTTTTGCTGCTACGAATTAGCGCATCTTGTTCTTGTTCTGTTAAGTGCAGTGTTAGTGTGTAGTCATCAGATTTTTTTTCAGCGTATTCAGCAGGGGAGTGATCAAACCGGATGATGGATCCTTTGGTATTTAGTGTTGCTTTCTTATCTACCGTTTGTAATGTGGTGATGTCGCCACGTTCAGAGTGGATGTTCGCGTCTTTGGCAATATCGCCACACAGCAGTATGTCTTGACGCTGGGTGCTGATTCGGGACTTTGTGCTTATCTTACCCCGAACCACGACAAAGCCACAATTATTGTCATCGTCGTCCATAATGATTTCAGAATAAGCTCCAAGTTTACCGCCAATAATTACTTTACCTTTGCCGTGTAAAACCAATCGGCCGTTTACATCGCCATCGATAGTAACGTTTGAGTTGGTCACTTCGATGGTGTCGCCGTGTGATATGTCTGTAATTTCCTTTTGTGCAGGTTTAAATACGCTGCTGCCAGCGCCAGCACTAGGTTTGTAGGTTTTCGTAAGCTTGTTCTGGGTAACTGTCATGCATACAATCTCAAGCGCCTTTTGAACTTCCTTTCTAAGTGCGTCTATATGAGGCCTAACTATTTCCCAGTGGCGGTCTCGCATATATAACGCAACAATACTGTCGATAATGTCGGTGATGTCATGGTGGTGTTTTATTGCATCAGCTGTTGATGTTAGGGTGTGTATGTCGTTAGTAATGCCTAGTAGCTTCAATGGTTGCATGACTTTTGCGCCAGCTGCTAGCACCGCAAGTTCAGCGCCGGCGTTTTTGCAGGTGGTTTTGTCAAATTCAATCGTAGATAATAGGTTTTTTAGTGTTCTCATTACTTCCCCCGTCACAATAATATTTTTATTAGTATTCTCAAAGGTAATGGAATCTACCAGATCATAAGATATAGTTCAATAGTGAGTTTGGTGTGTGGTGCGGTTCGGCGCCAGCCGGATAAAACGACTGTTGCGGTAGCAAAAGTTGAAGAGCCACAGCAAAATGAGGCCAAGACCTGTCGATAATTATTTGATAGAATGGCCGCTTAATTTGACTGTCTGAGGAGTGCTCCATGTTTGATTCATCGATGAATGTGCGTGATTTTGATCCAGAATTAGCTGAGGCTGTGGATCATGAGATACAACGCCAAGAAGACCATGTGGAGCTGATTGCCTCTGAAAACTACGTGAGTCCGCGTGTAATGGAGATGCAAGGTACTGTTTTAACAAATAAATATGCCGAAGGTTATCCGGGCAAGCGTTATTATGGTGGTTGTGAGCACGTTGATGTGGCGGAGCAGTTGGCGATTGATCGTGCTAAGCAATTATTTAATGCTGATTACGCTAATGTACAGCCTCATTCTGGTTCTCAGGCTAATGCGGCCACTTATATGGCGATGATTAAGCCGGGTGATACCATTTTGGCGATGAGTTTGAGTGATGGTGGCCATTTAACCCACGGTTCGCCAGTGAATTTTTCAGGCAAGTATTACAATGTAGTGCCTTATGGTGTGAATATAGACACCGGTTTGATTGATTATGACCAAGTGATGGATTTGGCCAAAAAACATAAACCAGCGATGTTGGTGTGTGGCTTCTCTGCTTATTCGCGCATTCTGGATTGGAGCAAGATGGGTGAAGCGGCTAAGGCGGCAGGTGCCTGCTCGATGGCTGATATTGCACATGTGGCGGGCTTAGTAGCGGCGGGCATTTATCCTTCGCCAATTAATGATGTTGATGTGGTAACGACAACAACGCATAAAACCTTACGTGGTCCACGTGGTGGTTTGATTGTGTCGAATGGTGATGAGAAACTACAGAAAAAATTAAACTCGAGTATTTTTCCGGGCAATCAAGGTGGTCCATTGATGCATGTGATTGCTGGTAAAGCGGTAGCGTTTAAAGAGGCATTACAGCCAGACTTTAAAGATTATTGTAAGCAAGTCGTGGTTAATACGCGTGCGATGGCGGATGCCATGATGGCGCGGGGTTATAAAGTGGTGTCGGGCGGTACTGATAATCATTTATTCTTAGTGGATTTAACTGATAAAGATATTACCGGTAAAGATGCTGAGGCTGCATTAGGTGAGGCTAATATTACTGTAAATAAAAATACTGTGCCCGGTGAACAACGTTCACCGTTTGTCACCAGTGGTTTGCGAATTGGTGGCGCAGCGATTACGACTCGTGGCTTTGATGCGGTAGCGTCACAACAATTAGCTGAATGGATGTGTGATATCTTAGATAGCATGTCAGATGAGAGTGTACGAGTCCGGGTTAAAAACCAGGCGATTGAATTATGTCGTCAGTTTCCGGTGTATGCACCAGCTGTAGAAAATATTTCATAAATAGCCAGGAGGGTGGTGAATGTTTTGTCCGTTTTGCAATGCAGAAGATACCAAGGTGATTGACTCACGTTTGGTTGGTGAAGGCAGTCAAGTACGACGTCGTCGCGAATGTGCGCAGTGCCAAGAACGGTTTACTACATTTGAACTGGCAGAGTTAGTCATGCCGCGGGTGGTAAAGCGTGATGGAGCGCGTGAGTTATTTGATGAAGAAAAAATTCGTGCCGGTCTGACCAAAGCATTAGAAAAACGCTCAGTGGATATGGAACAAATTGAGACGGCGATAAAGCATATTAAACAGAGTTTACGGGCTACCGGTGAACGTGAGATCGATTCACATTTTGTTGGTGAGCTTGTAATGGAACAATTAAAGGCGTTAGACCAGGTGGCGTATGTGCGTTTCGCTTCGGTCTATCGCAGTTTTCAGGATGTCGAAGAATTTAGTAGGGAAATAGCAGAATTACAGAAAGTGAGAGAGTGTCAACAGCATGAGTCAGAACAAGAACAGTAAAAAAAGCGATAAAGTAAACCCAAAACATAAATCACGTGCATTAGCATTGCAGGTGGTATATCAGTGGGATATGACCCGTCAAGCCAGCAATGAAGTTGTTAGTCAGTTTATGGCGGAGCAAGACCTTACCGGTGCTAAGCAAAGTTATTTTATTAAACTTGCCGAAGGTGTGTTTGAAAATCTTGATGAGGTAGATGCATTAATTGCCACCAAGATTGATCGAGATAAAGCGGAATTAAATCCGGTAGAGTTAGCAGTATTGCGTGTAGCCGTTTATGAGTTGAAATACTGTTGGGATGTGCCTTATCGTGTGGTGATTAACGAGGCGATTGAGCTGACCAAAGAGTTTGGTGCTAACCAGGGTTATAAGTACATCAATGGCGTGCTGGATAAAATAGCTCCAGAAGTGCGCGAGATGGAAACCAAGCAGCCCCGTGATTGACAGTGCTCGGTGTTATCTTAAATAAATCATAAAGTTAGAATGTCATTTCATGACTTGACCGCCTTTGGCGGTTGCGTGGTAGAATAGCGGCTTTTATGACCACAGATTAGGGGCGGCAGGATGTCATTATTGGCTAATAAAATGGTTTTGATAACAGGTGCTTCGGCAGGAATTGGCGCGGCTTGTGCTGAGGCGTTTGCTAAAGCAGGTGCGCATCTAGTGTTGGCGGCGCGCCGGTTGGAGCGTGTACGCTCATTAGCTGAACGATTAGTGGAACAATATGGTATTCAAGCGCATGCGATTCAGTTGAATGTAACTGATGCGGATCAAGTTGAAAGCGTAATTAATCAGTTATCATCGCCGTGGTGTGATATTGATATCTTGATTAATAATGCGGGTCTAGCGCGTGGTATGGAACCGATCCAGGTGGGTGAAACCCAAGACTGGGACGATATGATCGATACCAATATTAAAGGCTTGTTGTATGTGTCACGTGCTGTATTGCCTGGGATGATTCAACGCGAAAAAGGTCATGTGATTAATTTGGGTTCGATTGCGGGTTATCAGGCTTATCCAAATGGCACGGTTTATTGCGCAACAAAATTTGCTGTGCGTGGTATTACCGAAGGCATGAAAATGGATTTGCACGGCACACCGATTCGCGTCAGTGAAGTGGCGCCGGGGATGGTGCAAACGGATTTCTCGAGTGTGCGCTTTAAAGGTGATAGTGATCGCGCTGATAAGGTGTATCAAAATATCACGCCTTTGAGTGCTGAAGATATTGCTGAGACGGTGGTGTTTTGTGCGAGTCAGCCAGAGCATGTGAATATAACAACGATGGGTGTTTTCCCTGTCGATCAGTCGTCAGCGACGATGTTTAATCGTAAAGAGAGTTGAAGAGCACGAAGAGTGTTAGTCTAGTTACCAACTGGTATGTTTAAAAGAATAATGATGATGAAGAGGTAAAAGAAATGAGGTTTGTAAATATATCGGCTTATAAGTTTGTGACTTTGAGTCCTGAGTATACGATAGACTTACGTTTTAAGTTTAAGCAAAAAGCGGATGAGCTTTTTTTAAAGGGCACGATTCTTTTGAGTAATGAAGGCGTCAATATGTTTTTGTCGGGTACGCCTGACAACATGGATACAATGAAAGCTTTTGTGACCAGTTTTGCAGAATTTGAAGACCTATGGTTTCGCGACAGTTACAGTGATCATCAGCCGTTTAATCGCATGTTGGTGCGTTTAAAGAAAGAAATTATTTCGATGGGTTGTGATGAGATCCAGCCAGAAAAGCAAACGGCACCGCATTTAGAGCCAGAGCAATTTAAGCAATGGTATGATGACGGCAAGGATATGTTGGTGCTGGATACCCGTAATGATTATGAGATTCGTTTGGGTACATTTGAAGATGCAGTTGATTTGGATATTGATCATTTCCGTAAATTCCCTGAAGCGATTAAGAATTTGCCTGAAGCCTTTAAGAAAAAACCGATTGTTACTTTTTGTACTGGCGGAGTGCGCTGTGAAAAAGCAGCGGATTTAATGCAGCGTGCTGGTTTTGAAGAAGTGTATCAACTAAATGGCGGTATTATTAATTACTTTGAAAAATGCGGTGGTGATCATTATGACGGTGATTGTTTTGTATTTGATAAGCGAGTGGCATTGAATGCGAAATTAGAAGAAACTGATAACGTGCAATGCTACAGTTGCCGAGAGCCATTGACTATGGAGCAGCTGGATACTTGTGGTGGTGAGTGTCCTTATTGTCATCAGCGTGGAGGATTACCCAATGTCGACAGCAACATTGCCGATACTTTATAGTTTTCGTCGTTGCCCTTATACCATTCGGACACGCATGGCGTTGATTTATGCCGGTGTGCAGTGTGAGTTGCGTGAGGTGTGGCTTAAAGAAAAGCCTGCAGAGATGCTAGAGGCTTCACCCAAAGGCACCGTACCTGTTTTGGTTCTTGCAGATGGAACGGTCTTGGAAGAGAGTCGTGAAATCATGCGGTGGGCGATACAGCAAAATGATCCTGATTTGTGGGGTGAAGCGATATACGATGATATCGCCAGTACTTTTGCGAGTGACTTTTCACGTGCGGTAATGCATTACAAATACCCTGAGCGTTATTTGGATGAGAACATTAATATCGATCGTCAGAAAGATAACGTTGAACGTTACATTGCTGATCTTGAGCATCACTTGGAGCATCACGCTTTTGTAGTCGCGGATCATATAACCTTAAACGATGTATTTATTTTTCCATTCTTCCGTCAGTGTCGATTAGTCGATGCCGATTGGTTTGATGGTTTGCATTATCCGCGTGTGCAAGCGTGGTTAGATTTTATCTTGCGATCTGATTGCTATTTAAAAGCAATGGAGAAGGTCGATGTTTGGCAGCCAGGGCAGGCCCCAGTGGAGCTGTTTCAAACTAATGAGCACTGATACTTTACCTGAAATTTACCAATACTATGCTGATATCATTCCTGATCTTGATCAGGCCAGTGAGGTATTGTCGCAGCCATTGCCGACAACGTTGTGGTTAAATCCAATCAAAACCAATGCTGAGGACTTTGTTGCGTTAATGCAACAAGACGGATATGGCTTAGAGCCGATTGCGTGGCATGCTAATGCATTTAGATATTTTGGCGAAAAATCGATTGCGAAAAGCTGGGCTTATGCGGCAGGCTTATTCCAGATTCAAGAAGAAGTGTCGATGTTGGCGGGTGATTTATTAGCCGCTAAAGCGGGCGAACGTGTGTTGGATTGTTGTGCAGCGCCGGGTAATAAGACGGCACAAATTGCGATTCAAATGCAGAACCAAGGCACGGTGATTGCTAACGATATTAATTATGGTCGTATGCGGGCATTTGGTCAGATCACTAAGCGTTTAGGTTTAATTAATGTCAGCACAACGATTAATGATGCGTCGAGCTTGCCAAATGTCGGTGAGTTTTTTGATCGTGTATTAGCGGATGTGCCTTGCAGTTGTGAGGGTACGTTTAGAAAGAATGATAATAAGGCATCGCTACACACATCTGAACAGTCAGCTGTTGCCATGTCAAAACGTCAAAAAGATATTTTAATGAAGGCGGTGAAGTTATGTAAACCGGGTGGTCGCATTGTTTATTCGACTTGTACTTTCTCACCAATTGAAAACGAAGCGGTGGTGAGTGCAGTATTAACAGCGATGGGTGATGCATTGCGCGTAGTGCCAGTTACTATTGAGCATTTGAATACTGCTAATGGTTTAACCCAATGGCAAGGTCAGGTTTTTGATCCGCAATTAAAGCAAGCGATACGCTTATGGCCACATCAAAATAATACCGGTGGGTTTTTTATTGTGGTGTTGGAAAAGTTGCATACCACAAATCGACGTCCGTTTGAATTAGCGCCATTACCCGATGATGCTTTGCATGATTATCATAACGATGTGATTGAACGATTTGGATTGCCTGAAAATATCACCGAGCAATTCCGCTTTGCGCGCTTGAGTAATAAGGGTTTATATTGCATTAATCGTGATAACCAGCCGCCGGCACGCATGAACATCGATGCAACTGGCTTGTTTTGTTTAAAAACCAGCATTCAGTTTCCCAAGCTTTCTACCGCCGCCGCGATGTTGATTGGTCATTTGGCTGCGCGTCATGTGGTGCATGTCGACATTAAACAGCGTGATGCTTATTTAGCTAAAGAAGATATCGAACTTGGTGAGAGCCAGGTGAGCGCTGATTTCACTACCGGCTATGTGGTTGTTATTTATCAAAATACAGCACTTGGCTTAGGTTTATATTTTTCACCTAATGATCAGCATCAACACGTTATGCGTAGCTTGTATCGTGCGACATTGATTTAGTTATACCCCCTTCAAAACTATCCCGGGTATTGATTGCCTGGTTTTTTATATATACGATCACTGCAGAATTATACGTTTGAATACAGCCGGTATTGTAGTTGAATTAAGAGGTTAATAATGTCAAGAAAAAGAAAAAGTGCTGACTTGGCAGAGGGTTGTGATAGTGATAGTGATTATGAACCCGAAGTGATCAGTCAGCCTGCAAAGCGAGCAATGACACCGTATTTTCGTAGACTTGCTCGCTTGCATGCAGTTGAGCAAGAGAATGAAGTCCTAGCTAGCGAATATTGTTCAAAATATGAAGCCCTGAAAAAGCTGTATGTTCAGCGTTCAGTAAGTAAAGCAGATCAGGGTGCGTTTTATCCTATAGAAAAAATACGCGCCAGAAATAAAAAGGCTGTTGAGGGTATCTATAAGGCACAGCGGAAAGGCTTATGTGATCAAAGGGTCGAATTTCACCTAGAATTAGATAGCGCAAGCGCTATGCGCATTACAAGAAGAATAGCTAAATTAAATGTGAAAATTAAAAAGCAAGTAACTGAGAGTCTAAACGCCTTCCTGAAAAGTGAATTAGACCGGATCGATGAAGAGATAGAGAAAATAAGTATGAGGTCGGCTGCAGCTGCAGTAGTGGAGAGTTCTGCAGCACCTTCATTGTTTGATGCTCCTTTGTTGGATGAAGTTCGGGATGAGCTATTCTCAGAGAAAGTGAGTGTTGAGCAGTTAAGGCACGCCTTGAGGGTATTAGCAGAACCGGTGTATCTGCAAGCCGAAAGTGTGTTGGTTAGGGTTCTTGAAGATTTGGACGTTGACGAAATTGAGCTGATATTTGACCCTGAATATGATCCTATTCAATTTGCAGTGCTTTACGGGAGCTTGGGGCAAGTGACTATTACGGTTAGTGAGGTGTTATCGAAGGCGCTTGAAAATGCGCTTGATGCGATGAGCGATGTGGACGAGGAGAAGGATGCGTTCGATGCCTTAGCGGCAGGAGTGGCTGAGCGTATTGACCCTGTGTCGTTAGATGATTTGAATGTTGGTAGTGATGCTGGTGTTGGTGCGCCGCCAGTTTCGCCTTCTTTAGAAGTTGGCTCACTAGGAAGCTCGAGCTTTTTTTCACAGCCTCGCGCGGCGGTAGTTGAAGCTGCTGATGCTGTGGATCCATCGATTTCTGATGCAATGACTGATGTTGATGATGTGTTTGATAGTAGCAATGGTGGGGTTTGGCATGGGTAGCTGCTTAATCCCGGGTATTGTGTGGCTGGAGTTTTTTTATACGATTACACTGAAACTGTAAATGAAATAATTTTAAGTATTTTAGCTAGTATAAAAGGTGATTTATGAGAGGAATGTCAAATTCAGATGCTATCCATAGAAAACAATATCAACGTTTATCTAAAGAAATTGAAAGAATATTAAAAAAGGTAGAAGTGTTACAAAGAGGAATCAATAGCGCTTATATAAAGTTAGGCATACCACGACACTATACGCATGGGCTTAATGAGGTATATGACAACGCTATACGTGCGGTAGAGAAAGAGGTCGGGGATTATATATCCGAAGAAAATAATCAACTCAGCGGGTTGTATAAAGAGCTTGAAGATCAATTAACTACAGGAAGTATAACTTCTGATGCATATAAAGCGAAAATAAAAAAAATAAAAAATAATCTAAGTCATCGAGTTTCTCGCAGAAGATATAATTTATTGATTGAGGCATCTGGTAAAATAAAGAAGATATATAAAAATGAAGAGGTGTTGTTGGGGAGGCTTCTACAACAATTAAATAGCCAGGTATCTCGACGACCAAAAGTGACAGAACATAGCGTTACATGTTCGCCTGATCAAGTCAAACTAATTGAAGCGGCAAGCGCAGCTTTCGATGTTGATGAAGGTGCAAGCGCTGCACCTGTAGCGCCTATCGCTTGTGCTACTCCACCAAGCGCTTGCGCGTCTCCTCCAACTAAAAAGCGAAGAGTTGTGCGTGAAGTAGGATCTGTTGAAAAAGCTGACTCTGTTCGTAACGCGCAAGTTTTTAATGATTTCCCTGATGATAGTGATTTTGGTGATGCTGTTATGGATGCTGCGAATGCTATCAAGGGGCTGAGTGAAGAAGAAGTTGAGCAGCGCGCATTCTTAGCTGGTATTGATGATCGCTTAGGTCAGGTATCTTCGGATGGTGACGGATTGGATGACCTGATGCGCGCTTCATCATTTGCAATGTCACCACAAGCAAGCCCGCGCTTTTTTATTGCTAGGCCTGTGCCTGAGCTTCAGCAACGGACTGTAAGTGACGATGATCTTTTCGATGTGTTTGGTTTAAATGAAATGTAATTAAAATAAGAGGTATGGTATGAGTAGAAAAAGAATGGCAGGTGCTAGCGATATGCTTGAAGAGATTGAGCTAACACAGAATGAGAATACGTATTTGCGAAAAGAGCTTGAGGCGTATCGGGTGCAATATGAAGCTATGAAATCGAATACAGAACTTCGATCAATGTTATCTAAAACCCCAAGTGATTCTTCAGAGGCTGTTGCGAAACTGTTGCAAAGTGATATGGGTGGTATTGGTAATAAAAGGCAAAAGACAGAAGATTCGCGGAGTGGTTCTGCTTCAAGTGATGAGTTTTTTCAAATACAAAAAGCCTTAAAGCTTGTAAGTGATGAAAATGACGGTTTGCGTCGTTTGCTTAATGTGTTAAAGGAAAATGAAGATACAATTGACTTGGGTATGAGCACACCACGTATTACTTTATTTGCTGATATACCCGATATGTCACCTGAGACCCCTTCTCCTAAAAAGAGAGTATCGCTTTCAGGATTTTTAGCAAGAGATCCTATGGCAATTACTTTATCGCTTACACGATTTGGTATTAAACCCATAGTGCCGGTTTCTGACGTAGAAGCTGAACGAGCATTAGCAGAATATACAGCAGGGCTTGACGCTGATGGTTTTTTAAATGCGGATGGCATTGAAGATTCGAAAAAATCTGGCGGCCCACGTTAAGGCTGATAATAAGCTTGATTGTTGGATTTAAATCGGCCACCATGTTGTCGTCAGGAAATAAGGATTTATTATGGCGACACATCATTATCATTTAGCAAAGCATATTCCAGCGTTTTATTGCAAAACCTTTGCTGGTATTGCGCGTTTGCATCGTGTTCACATACCGACAAAACCGATCAGTTATAGTGCTGATTATGTGCTGTCAAATGCTATGTATAAAAAGTGGCTCAAGTTATATGATATAAAAGATGTGCAACCTGTTTTACCGTTTACTTATGCATCACCGTATATTGTATTACGCTACTGTGATGTATTTAAACAGCTTAAGATTAGCTATCGTCATGTGTTGCACCTGCGCAGTGAAATGCGTTTTCCACATCCAGGAGTTTGTATTAAGCCTGAAGAGCCGTTTCGAGTGACGGTTGGGTTAGAAGATCTTGCTTATACTTCTGGTCAGCGTATTGCTGTTGTGATGGGGATTACGGCACATAGTCAACAAGGTCAATGCATATTAGAGGGTAGGGATTTTTTGTTTGCTAATAAAGTGCCGCAGCATGCAATTGATCAGTTATTGTCGTCACCGCAATTTAATAATAAAACCTATGATAACATCAGTAAGATCTCTAAACGAACCTCGCAATTATATAATACTGACGCGAACCGTTTAGTATTTACCATCCCGCATGATATGGGTAAACAATATGGCATGGTTTCAGGTGATTTTAATCCCATTCACACCTCGCGTGTTTTAATGCATTGCTTTGGAGTGAAAAATTTATTTATTCAAGGCATGTGTGGCTGGAACTGGGTGATGAAAGCTTTAATTACTGAAGCAGGTTTAAATCTATCGGAATTAAATATGACTTACTGCAACCCCATGTTTGTTGGTCAAAGCATACAATTGCTCTATAAAGATAATGCCTTCGAATTGGTTGATAATGAAGGGGGGTTATTGGTGTTTGGGCAATGTAATGTTACACCTTGTTGATTTGTATTAATTAACTCAAAGAATATATTTATTTTTAATTTAATATAGCCTTAAGTTATTTCTAGTAAGATTAAATTCATCAGAAATAGAGAGGTTTATTATGAGATATAGTGTTGATGGAATAAATTTGTTGATGGTTCATCTTGATGAGCGCATAAATAGTCTAACAGCCGAAATTGCTGCGTTAAAGTCTGAGCTTGTAAGATACGGAACAGAGATTAGTAGGTTGAAAGGTGAAAATACTGGTCTTCGTGAGCGAGTCAGTCAGCTTGAAGTGGCTTATAAAAGTGCGATTGAGTACATTAAAGCGATTTCGCCAGAAGTAGTTGCAGCAAGGTATGAGGAAGCTGAAGCTATTGAGCATGATCGAATGCGAGATGAGACAGAAGCGCCGGCTGCTGCCCCTAATATTTTTGCGGTAAGGCGTCAACTCCAAGCTTTTCATGTGGGTGGAGCTGATCCTGCTCCAGTTGGTCCGCCAGTTGTATTCAACCGATAAGTAAGTATCTTTTAGGGAATCGTATTGATACAATTCCTGCTAAGAGGCAGGCAGTTATATTTTCAATGAGGAGAGAAAATGAAACTGTCTTTTATATCGAGTGTTTTTTGTGCTGTAGCGTTAACTGCCGTTAGTTCTGTTCAAGCGATGGATGTGCATACCCATCATCATGTGCGAGCAACGGATGGTGATTGGAGTGGCATGTTAAGCTTTACGTCGCCACATGAAGCGGGTTTCTTTACCGACAAAGACGATAATAAACTACCAACACAGCCTGTGTTTAGTCTATCCAGTCAAGTGCCGTATTATTTTGGTTTTGGTTTTAGCATCCCCGGCACCGATTTTGATGTGTCTTATGTAGTCACTGTGGTTAAATCCAAACACAACGGTTTAGCGTCACCGCATTTTGCTTCACCGACGTGTCAGTTTAATGTCAGTGCCAGCAGTCCTGGGCATCCCGATGTGCGTGTTAGCACTTATAATGGTGCTAAGTGCCAGTATCTGGATAATGGACAGGGTGGGGATTTTCAAGTGGCCTAACTCTCGGTGCGCAGTGAGTGTCTCATCATCTGCTGCGCCGCTTTAATGTTACCTTAATTAAGTCATGCTATATTATTATAACTCTAATATATTCGTATTAGGTAAGTAATATTTGATATCACAAATGAACTATGACCAAGCAGAGGTAAACATGAGAAGTACGAGAAGCGGAATAACAGCTGGAATGAGACGCACAGAGCAATTATTCGAAAAAATAAAGCGACTTGATCGTTTGGTGCAAGGCAAAATAAATAAATTGCCAGCCCCTTTTAAAGGCGAATTTAGCGAGACTTTGCTTGAGTGGCGTGTTGATTTAGCTAATTTAGGGGCTTCGCCAAGTATGCCAGACTTGCAAGCGAGTTTTACCCGATTGTCTAGCCTAAGAGGAAATGTAGTGAGTTGTTCTCAGGCGCTGTACCGTTCAACTCCAGAATTTGAAGCACGCCAAGCGGCTGCTTGGGCTTCACTTTTCCCAGAAGATAAAGGAATGTATGAAGATCCTGATGTGCTTGAACAGCTTTTAGACGAGCATGGACCTAAAGCATAAGGCGTATTAATAGTTGAGCGTGTTCAGGGATGGATGGTTGACCTGGACAAACAGGTATCCCCTTACTATCATTGAGTGACACCTTAATACTATGGACGAGGAGTAACTCATGGGCGATACCACCAGTGATCAAGTGATTCAAATTTTGCACGAGGCCGGCATCAAGCGGGCTTATGGCGTGCCGGGTGATGCGACTGACTTGATGTTGGCCTCTATTCATACCCGTGATGATTTTGATTTTATTTTGTGCCGTCATGAGGAGGCCGCTGGCTTTATGGCCAGTGCGCATGCCAAGCTTACCGGTGAGATGGGTGTGATCCTTGCCTGTCAGGGCCCAGGTTCTGCTCATTTACCTAATGCCATGTACGATGCCAAGTTGGATAAGGTACCTATGTTGGTATTAACGGGACAAATCGAAAGCTCACAAATTGGCACCGGCGCTGTACAAGAAATAAACCAAATTTTATTATTCGAAGATTGTACCTGTTTTAATCGCGAAGTGCGTACGGCTGAAAACTTAGTTGATATTTTACAGTTAGCGATTCAGTCTGCCTTAGTCCACCGCAGTGTTTCACATGTGTCGATTGCCACTGATGTATTGCGTAAAGCAGCAGTAAAGCGCATGCCAAGTACGGCAGTTTATAATATGCCACACCGTGTTGTGCCTACAGATGATTTATTGAATAAAGCAGCCAATGCACTTAATGGTAAAAGTAATGTCACCATATTATATGGTGGTGGTTGCCGTGGTGCGGTTGATGAATTGTTGCAATGTGCTGATTTATTGAAATCGCCGATTGTGCATACCGTTCGTTCAAAAGAAATCGTCGATAATAATAATCCGCACTATGCGGGTGGTATCGGTTTTAAAGGCTCAAAGAATGGTTGTCACTTTGTGAAAGACTGTGATGCTTTATTAATTGTCGGTTGTGCTTTTGCTTGGCGTGAGTTTTATCCGGATGATGTGCCGATTGTGCAAATTGACATAGATGCTCAACGCATTGGTGTGCGTTGCAAGGTTGAGGTGGGTTTGGTTGGCGATGCAAAGCTTACGTTAGCTGAATTGGCGACGAAGTTAAAGGCTAAAAAGGAAGGTGCTTTTCTTGAAGAGGCGCAAAAAGATCATGCCAATGCAATTAAAGTGTTAGAAAAAGAGGCGCAAATCAAAGAAGGTAAAGATATTTCTTCGCCTATTTTAACTGATGTGATTAGCCGTTTGGCTGATGACGATGCCATTTTTACTGTTGATGCTGGAACCGTATCGGTATGGGCGAATAACTGGTTGCGCTTGAATGGGGTGCAACGTTTAATTGGTAGCACTGAATTAGGAACATTAGGTTTTGGTATGCCTGCAGCATTGGGCTGTCAAATTGCTGAACCTAAAAAGCAAGTGATTGCCTTGGTGGGTGATGGCGGTTTCCATATGACTATGGGTGATTTTGCCACGGCGATTAAATACGATCTGCCCGTGATTGTTGTTATTTACAATAATTTTTCATACCACTTTATTGAATTAGAGCAAATGAAAGAGGGCGTAGCGCAATGCTATACCCATCTCACCAACCCAGATTACGCTGCTTTGGCCAAAGCATTTGGCGCTGAAGGTTTTACTATTACTAAGCCTGAGCAATTAGAGGAAACTATTCAAGCAGCGTTTAGTTGTGGTAAGCCATGCATCGTTGATGTGCATACCAGGCGTGATGAGTTAATTAAACCGAATAAATTAACAGTTTCTTTGGTGACAAACTTCATGAAGGGTATGATTAAGACTAAGTTGTCTAAATCTAACGATTAGTGCAGCCTTCCCTGGCCCCGACCTGGGAGGGAGGGGTTCGGGGTTTCAATAAAACCATTAAAATCATAATAATGCGTTCATTCTAGAGCGTAATATTTCGTTAATCCTGGCGTGATATAATATTTTTAAATAATAATACAATAGTTAAGAGTCTAAGCGAATAGTCAGAGTGGTGTGTTATGGGTAAGGTAAGAAATAAAACTAAAGCTTTAAGAAGGCAAAGAGAGCTTAATCTTTTACAAGCTGAGGCTCGTCAAGCGGCTGAGCAGAAAGCTTATCAAGAAAGCTCAGAGGGCCGGCGTGCAATGCGCGTAAGGTGGATGCAGGCGCGGCCTCAAACGCAGTCAGCAACAGAAAGCAAGCAGACTCCACCAGCATTACGTGCTAGTAATTTCCAGCCAGCACCTGCATCAGCACCTGTTGGAGTAGTGATCGATACCGGCACACGACTGGGTATGGGGGCGTTTCTTGCTACACTAGCAAGCAAGCCAGCCACTAAGTATTTGATGGAACCATCGGCACAAACGCACCATTTTAATTCAGCACATTTTGCTGCATTCTCTTATGTTGGTGTGATGATGGTGGGTGGATGGGCTTATAGCGTCGCACAAACGGCTAAGTCGCCGAATGTTAATCGCCATCAATTAACCAGTCTTAGTATTCAAACCGGTGTCGCTGCAACGATTGGTACTACTGTATTTGGTGGGTTTGCTAAAAAAGCATTAGCTGCTGGTGGACCTATTGCTTTTCTGGTGGTCAATTCGGTAATGTTTGTTAAGTCACTCTCAAGTGCAGTGCAGAATTATTGGCATGCCAGGAAATTAAGCTCAAGAGGTAAAATGAATAGCCGAGCTTATCAAACGTACGTTAAGAAGGGTGATCAACACCTGAAGGCAGCTGGCTTACATGCCGTTGGTGTCGTTGGCACCGCTATTTTAATTACTTTCGCTCCGGTCATTGCTATTGGTTGGACAATTGCAACAGCAGCTGTTAGTGCTATAGCGCAAGTGGCGCCTATTATAGGTCGGTTTTTTAGTCGCAGGAAAAAGGCGAATGAAAAAAAACTGTCGGATAGTTCAACGGTGACAAACAATACCAATAATCCAAACGAGACGGTGATGCATGGTGCGCGCGTATCTAATCATATTGAGATTAAGCGTGCCCCAGCAGCTGAGCAAAAACAGCATACTGATGCGGTGAAAGCATGGAGTGAAACACATGAGCGGTTACATCGTGATTCAGGTGTGCGGAGTTATGATTTGCGTCACCATTATCGCCATGCCTTATTTCATCCAGTGACGCATAGAACATTTAAACAGTCTGTCGTTGCCGGTGCACCTTTGCGCAATGATCATGTTCAAGTGCCACGTCCTCAACCTCGAGATCCATCGGTAATGAAAGCGCGTATGTTGGGTGTATTACAACATGCTATTGATAAAGCTAAGGCTGATTTAGCTAAAGATCCTAATACGATGAAAGAAGGTATGCTGCAGCGTAAATTAAGGCTTGCTACAGTTTTGTACGAAACGGTTCGAAGCGATACCGTTACTGTTGATGGCGTTCACAAAGCTGTTAAGGCGAATAAAGGCAATATGTTCCAACTCAGTGCTTTGTCATCATTTAAGCGCCGTGTCGGTCATATGCAATCCGTTGTTGAATCTGTCGAATACTATGCTGCCTGGCTAGATGCCTATCAGCATGGAAAAGCCGAAGTGGATCACAGTAACTTGCGTTATCAGCATGATGATGATTATTTAATTGAGGCTAAGTGTTTGCAGCATCATCAGAACCCGACTGCGGATATTGAGTCTAAGGTGGATTTCGAAGATATGGCTCATGCTTCACCTACTGCTTCTATGTAGCTTTGGCTAAGGTCTATGTCATCCCGGAAATCGACGAAGTCGTTTATCCGGGATCCAGGATAATATATGGATCCCGCATCAAGTGCGGGATGACAGAGTCAAGTGCGGGATGACAGAGCCAAGTCCGTGATGAATACTATTAACTAATAGCAATAATCGATTGACTAGGTGTTAAGGTGATATTGCTTGGCTCTACATAAATATCAGCATAGAACGAAATCGTATGGCTAAAAGCGTCGTAAAATTGAAAGTTCAAGTCATCATCAATGTATTCATCGATGCTAGGGTCGAGTTTCATTACGGCCAGTGAGTCAGCAACTGAGTCAAGGTTTTGGCAGTGTAAGTTTTGGCTGTTGAAATGCATTTTAAAGGATTGCTGTGGATCCAGTTCAAAACCCTGAGCAGTAGCGCCACCCGTGTCCTTTACTGGGAAGTTTGTATAGTGGCTGCCATTTATCGGTATCAAGCATTGGATGCGATAGACGTTATTTGATGGCATGTGAGTCTTGTTGATATGGCTTATGATATACAGTGGGTGATTTGAGGTGTTTACTACCGTAATATTCATTGACTCCAGATTGGATTGTATGTCTGTGATATTAAAGGCTACTGCGCTCATTGATAGTGTACAGCTCAGTATTAGTGCAATAATTGATCGCTTCATAGTTGTTCCGCGTTTGATTAAAATTAGCGCAGACTATAAGGTATTATTAGCTTATACGCAATAAATTGTTATAATTGCGATTATGTTTTGAGTTAACGGGAATCCCATGAATTTAAACTATTTAGACTTTGAGCAACCGATCGCCGAGTTGCAGGAAAAAATTGAAGAATTGCGCCGTGTTGGCAATGATCAAGATATTAACCTTTCTGAAGAAATTGCTAAGTTGGAAGAAAAGCGCGATAGCTTGACTCGTAATATTTTTGAGTCATTAAAAGCCTCACAAGTAGTACAGATGGCACGTCATCCGCAACGCCCTTATACCAAGGATTATATTGACGCTATTTTTACTGAATTTGATGAGTTGGAAGGCGATAGACACTATGCGAAGGCACAAGCGATCGTTGGTGGTATGGCGCGTTTGGATGGTCGACCAGTGATGATTATTGGTCATCAAAAAGGCCGAACAACAAAAGAAAATGTTGAACGTAATTTTAGTATGGCGAACCCTGAAGGTTTTCGTAAAGCATTACGTTTAATGAAAATGGCTGAGCGCTTTAATATGCCAGTGATTACCTTTATTGATACGAAGGGTGCTTACCCGGGGATTGGTGCTGAAGAGCGCAACCAATCGGAAGCGATCGCGCGTAATCTATTAGAGATGTCTCAATTACGTACACCGATTGTTTGTGTCGTGATTGGTGAAGGCTGCTCTGGTGGTGCGTTAGCGATTGGTGTCGGTGATCGTATTATCATGTTGCAGTACGCTTACTATTCAGTGATTTCACCAGAAGGTTGCGCGTCGATCTTATGGCGCAGTGCTGAAAAAGCTAGCGAGGCTGCGGAAGCGTTAGGCTTAACCGCTGACCGTTTATTTGAACTCGGTTTGGTGGATGAAGTCTTGCCTGAACCTTTGGGTGGCGCGCATCGGGATCCCAAGGCGATGTGTGCGCTGATTAAGTCGCATATTATTTCGAATCTTAATAGTCTTGAATCGCTAACCACTGAGCAGTTATTAGAAAACCGTTATCAAAAGCTCACGGCTGTTGGCCGCTAGTCTATGCCCACTGACTTTCAAACTATTATGCACCGCTATAGCGGTGCTTCACGTTGGTTAGTGGCTTTTAGTGGGGGGTTGGATTCAACGGTTCTTTTGCATCGCTTGCGTCATCTTAAACAATACCTACCTAACAAGCCTGAATTAGTCGCTGTGCATATTGATCATGGTTTACATACTGATGCTGACCAATGGCAGCAACAGTGCCAGGATTTGTGCAAACAATGGGGCGTTGAATTTGTGACGCATACTGTTAGCGAAGCATGCGATGCTAAGGACAGTATGGAGGCGTGGGCACGGCAACAGCGCTATCGTATTTTTCAGCAAATGGCGCAAGACGATGATGTGTTTATTACTGCGCATCATCAAAGTGACCAGGTTGAAACCCTATTATTGCAAAGCTTACGTGGTGCCGGGCCTTATGGTATGGCTGGCATGCCATGGGTAAAGGCGTTAGGTAATGCTAAATTACTCAGGCCCCTGCTGAATGAGACGCGACAAGATTTATTGCAGTATGCTTTAAAGCATAAGCTCAAATGGGTTAACGATCCTAGCAATGCGAATACGTTAATTGATCGTAATTATGTACGGCATCAAGTGGTGCCAGTATTGTTTCGACGTTGGCCGGAGATGAATAAAACCATGGCACGCAGTGCGCGTTTATTGGCGGATAGTCTTGAGCTATTGGATGACTTGGCAGCGATTGATTTGCCTCATGTGTTATCCGATTGGCCCAATTGCTTGTCGATAGCTGGTTTGCAAACGTTGTCGCAAGTAAGGCAGCAGCATGTTATTCGTTATTGGTTGCGTCAGCGTGAATTGCCTTTGCCCAGTGAAGATCAGATGCAGCAGCTGTTTGATGCGGTTATCGCCGCGGCTGAAGATGCGCAACCATTGCTAACTTGGACATACCAGGGTGTTAGTGTAGAGGCTCGTCGCTACCGTGATTTTTTGTATATTGCGCCAGCCGTAAATCATCAGCTATTGCAGTCCCAGAATGAGTGGGATACAAAGAAACCATTGCTTATCACTCAAGATATTGATGTTAGTTATATGGATTTTTTTGGTGATAATGTGGCTTATGTTGATCAATCACTGCAGGTCAAATGGAATCAATCCGGTGCTTCGATTAAAAAGTTTTTTCAATCGAAAAATATACCGACATGGTTGCGCGGCTTGATGCCGATTTTTTACAATGATGATCAACAGATCAAAGATATCAGTTATACGGTTTTAGTTAAAAAATTATTAAATCCGTAGCTGCAATGAGGTCATAGCAACTTCTGGAGTGGTAGCCACCCGTTGATGGCAATCTTTTACGACCCGCTTACATAGCAAATATACAAAGGCAGAGGCGGTGAGTATACCTAGGCAAATACCAGCCGCTAATACAACAGAAGTCCAATACTGTCTGTCTGCTAAAGATGGCAGCGGTGGTGATTGAAATAATGTGCTGTTACTGCTGATATTCATTGGCGTACTATATACTTTTTTAATTCTTCTAGTCGTGTGTATTCGGGCTCGCTATCATAAGAGCTCGCACTAACAATAGAGTTATTGTGTATTTTTATTACCTGGCTATCATCAAATTTCCTGCAGCGTTTTCGGCACTGGTTTTTTATGTATAAGCCACTCATGACAATAATTAATGTGCTAAGCACACTAATAACAGACCACATGCTGATTTGTTGTGCTAATGACAGCGGGTTATTGGTGGTGTTATACGACTGCATCGGATTAGGTATACCCGGCCGAGTTGGGTCATAGCTATTAAAAAAGTTCACGTTAATGCCTTGCTCAATATTATTTCGAGCGCCAGCATGCCGATGATTGTACTTGTTTGCAACGATAACAGTTTTGTAAATGGCTAGTTATTTATTTTTTTGATTATACAATGGTGTCGTGCCTGCGCCAAACTGCATGGCGTTATCAAGGTGGATAGGGTGTCCATTTTACGGAAGTAAAGCGCAGCGTAGTGGAACGAAGCGAGCCATGAAGTAAAATGGATACGCTGTTCGCCTTGATAATACGTCTAGTGCATGTGAAGAGTGTAACCTATACAGCGGTAGCTAAATAATCTGGCGTGCCGAACTCTTCACCACTGCTACTTCTTACCGAGCTTGTATCCTGTGAGGCGGTGTCAACATTTTTATCTTGAGAGAGTAACGGCTGACGCGTCGTTTGTTTTGACTTGCACCACATCGATATGGATTGCGAAGTGGAGTCGGCATACAGTGCAGTTTTTTGATGGTAACCCACAACAGTCAAAGCGGTCAGTGGTAAAAAGATACCAAGATACCAGCTGATTTGACCGAAGAAGTTGGTGTATTGTGCAGAGTCATTAATCGCATAAAATAAATTACAGGCGATAGCGGCGGCGGTAATCATCACGCGTTTACTGCAGGAGCAGCTGGCCAGTTGCTTTGGTGCTTCATTGGTATTGCTGGCTTGGTAACTATTATTTGAGGCACGTACAAATAAATCCAGTGCTCCCCATAGCGCCATGCCTTTAATGATGGCACCCAAATTAAAGTTATTAAATTGCAGCGCTGAGTCGTTTTCAAGTGTAAGTTTGGCAATGCTTAAGCGCGTAATCACCATGCGCATTGGCGTAGCGATGGGTTTAATATATAAGCCTGGGAATGCAGCTGTTTTACGTAATGCTTTGTTGTTTTCTGCTAATGATGGATCATGACTGTTTGCAGCAAATAACGCCAATTGAATATTTTCAACCGCCGTCGTAAGCAGTAACAGCATGCCCGTGTAGAAGAGGCCATTAGCGGTGCTTTCTGGTGATATATCGGCCGTGCCATCGCGCAAGGTTTCGTAAAAGCGAAAATATTCCCAGCCGGTATACAGTAAGCCAATGGTTAGCGCAGTCACAGCTTTTGCCCGATTGCATTGTTTGCCTGGTTGGGCGGTGCTGTCATCAAATGGCACATAGTCATCGAGATCTTGTTGCGGCTTTGCTTGAGGTTTGCGCGTTTGAGTCATTTTACAGTAAGAGATAGTGGCTGCAGATGCCAGCCAAAAGGCTGAGTATGCCCAAAAGCTGGTTTGTTGGTAGTTTTTATAGTGCGTAATCGGATTGGTTTGTTTCGGTGCCATGCAGGCACCCTTTAAGCCAGCGACGATCACCCGGGCAACAGTAAAAATATTCTCGCTATTCATTAACTTATAAACCTTTCGCAAATACACTATTACACTGTCTCGAGAGCATGCTAACAAGCTCATGTGACAGAAATATGACCTAAACGGCGTGTAGCGTGATTAGCTTTATAATGATTAAGTTGATTGTAAGGTGAGAAATTACTAAAAATGTTAGTATTAACTTGAATAATGTTCAACTAAAACACCTTATTGTGTTGATATTGATGTAATAAGATACTAATCTTATTAGTATCTTTTAGCATTAAGGTAAACATATCATGAGGTACGAAGCATTTTTTAAAGAGCACCATCTATTTCATCATGAAGAGTTGGTTGCTCATTTAAAATCATCAGGTTCATATAATGAAAATACGTTAAAGGCGGCCTTGCAATATCATTTTTCCAAAAAGCATTTAGCTCGAATTCGTCGAGGCTACTATCTGGTTACAAATAATTATTTAACTGGGATTCATGTGGAAAATGACCAGCAGCTTATTGCGAGTCATTTTGCTATTGATGCCGTTATTAGTTATCACACGGCGATGGAGTACCACGCATTGGCATACTCAGTGCACCCTACGGTCTATTTTAATTCTAGTGAGCGAATAGGGGTTTATAAAAGTGTGTATGGAGATTTTCAACAAATAGCACACCCGAAAGCATTAATGCCAAATGATATTTTTTCTGAAACTAAAATCCACGATCGCTTGGGTATGGATATGCGAGTAACTTCTATTGAGCGTACTTTAGTCGACGCACTGCATCGACCAGAGCTTTGTGGCGGTTGGGAAGAAATATGGCGATCATTTGAGTCAATACGGTATCTTGATGTTGAGCGCTTGATACAATATGCTTTGCGTTTAGGTAATGGAACTACGATAGCTAAACTCGGATTTTTTTTAGAGCAACACAAAGAGCAGTTCTTAGTAAAGGAAAGTCAGTTAGATGTCCTTATGACATATCGGCCGAAATCACGGCATTATATGCAAAAGAACGCTAGCGAAGAAGTTAAAAACCTTAAGCGTTGGAATTTAATTGTTCCATTGTCTGTTTACAATAAAATATGGGAAGAACCATATAATGATGATATCTAAGGAGCGCTTGTCTAAAGAACACAGCTTGACTGGTTTTCGCATTGAAATTATAGAAAAAGTCGCGTGGCTTGTAGATGTTCTTAATGCTATTGCGGAGGATAGTTATCTATCTGAGCGACTGGTATTGAAAGGAGGGACAGCCCTTAATCTTTTTTATTTTAATTTACCTCGATTATCAGTTGATGCCGATTTAAATTACATTGGTGAAGTTGATAGAGATAAAATGTTGCAAGAGCGTCCCTTAATGCAAAAACGGATGATAGGATTGTTAGAACGCATGGGGCTAGTTATGGCACGAAACCCAGTAAAGCATGCGGGTGGAAAAATGGTTTGGCGTTATCCAAGTGCGTTAGGTAATCAGGGTAATCTCGAGGTGGATTTGAATTTTATGTACCGTATCCCCTTGCTGCCTGTTGAACGAAAAAACAGTGTTATGGTTGTGGGTAATCAAGTTAGGAATGTACAATTGCTTAATATTCATGAGATAGCAGCAGGGAAACTGACTGCTTTACTTGAACGGCAAGCAGGCAGGGATTTTTTCGATGCTTATGAATTGTTTCAATATAAAAATATTGATGTTGCTACGCTTCGAACAATGTTTGTTTTGTATGCTGCTATGTGTACCAAGAAAAATATGCTAACTATCGGTATTGATGATATCGCGATTGATTGGGTGGATTTAAAGAATAAATTAATACCTGTAATAAAAAATAATTTCCGGGGTAAGTCGTCATCATTTGAAACTTGGGCGAAAAATATTTTGCAAGTGGTTCAAAATGGTTTTAAGCAGCTTTTGCCGTTTACTTTCCATGAAAAAAAGTTTATTGAAAATATTGTTGATGGGCAAGCTATTATGCCTGAATTGTTTGTTGAGGACGGACATTTGATTGAGCAAGCTAAATTGCATCCAGCGCTCCGCTGGGCATTAGTTAGGGCTGATCAATAAACCAGCTAAATATCAAAAGGCTAGGGTAGTTTTTTGAAGTTTTCGACCGGCTTGGCCGTAGAGTGTAGAGACTATCCGTGGTATGTCGACACTATATAAGATAGAATCGTGCCTTTTGGACAGCGAATTTATAAATAATGGCAGCAAAGCTTATTCCCCAGGACCATATCCGCAATTTTTCGATTATTGCACACATCGATCACGGTAAATCCACACTAGCAGATCGCTTTATTTCACAGTGCGAAGGCCTTTCTGCACGTGAAATGAAAGCGCAAGTGCTTGATAGTATGGATATTGAGCGTGAACGAGGTATTACCATCAAGGCACAGAGTGTTACGCTGTATTATAAGGCGCAAGATGGCGAAACATACCAGTTGAACTTTATTGACACACCGGGTCATGTCGATTTTGCCTATGAAGTGTCGCGATCACTCGCGGCGTGTGAGGGCGCCCTGCTGGTGGTTGATGCGGCTCAAGGGGTGGAAGCGCAGACGGTGGCCACCTGTTATACCGCTATCGAGCAAGATCTCGAAGTATTGCCAGTGCTCAATAAAATGGATTTAGCACAAGCGGATCCTGATCGAGCTAAGCAAGAAATCGAAGATGTGATTGGCATTGATGCTAGCGAAGCGATTGCGATTAGCGCCAAATCGGGTATGGGTATTGATGATGTGCTTGAGCAGTTGGTCGAAAAAATTCCATCACCAGAAGGTGATCGTGATGCACCGTTACAAGCCTCGATTATTGATTCTTGGTTTGACTCCTATTTGGGTGTGGTGTCATTGGTGCGTATCGTGCAGGGCACCTTAAAGAAAGGCGAAAAAATAAAAGTGATGTCGACTGGCAAAGATCATGTGGCTGATGATATTGGTATCTTTACGCCTAAGCGTGTACCGCAAAAGCAATTATGCGCGGGTGAAGTGGGCTATGTGTGTGCCAGTATTAAAGATATTTTTGGCGCGCCGGTGGGTGATACCTTAACGCATGCCAAAGGCGGTGCTGAAAAGCCGTTGCCTGGTTTCCAAACGATTAAACCCCAAGTCTATGCTGGCTTGTACCCTGTTAGCTCGGATGACTATGAGTCGTTCCGTGATGCGTTATCCAAATTGAAATTGAATGATGCGGCACTGGCCTATGAGCCGGAATCTTCTGAAGCTTTGGGATTTGGTTTCCGTTGCGGTTTCTTGGGTATGCTGCATATGGAAATTATCCAAGAACGCCTAGAGCGTGAATACGATATGGATCTGATTACCACGGCGCCAACGGTGGTCTATGAAATTTTATTAAAGTCAGGTGATATTACTTATATTGATAACCCCAGTGGTTTGCCTGAGCCTACATTGGTCGATGAGTTACGCGAGCCGGTGGTTACCGCTAATATATTGGTGCCGTCGGATTATGTGGGCGCTGTGATTACCTTATGTGTCGAGCGCCGTGGTGTGCAAAAGAAACTGCATTACATGACTAACCAAGTAGCAATCACCTATGAAATACCGATGGCTGAAGTGGTGTTAGACTTTTTTGATCGTTTAAAATCGGTGAGTCGAGGTTTTGCATCTTTGGATTATGGCTTCTCACATTTTCAAAAAGCCGACCTGATTAAATTGGACTTCTTAATCAGCGGTGAAAAGGTGGATGCACTTGCTGCGATCGTGCACCGTGATGAGTCGCATTCACGCGGTATGCAAATTACGAGCAAGTTAAAAGAACTTATCCCGCGGCAAATGTTTGATGTGGCGATTCAAGCAGCCATTGGTGGTAAAATTGTTGCACGCTCAACGGTGAAAGCACTGCGTAAAAACGTGACAGCCAAGTGTTATGGTGGTGATGTGAGTCGTAAACGCAAATTGCTAGAAAAGCAAAAAGCTGGTAAGAAGCGCATGAAACAAGTGGGTAAGGTCTCTATACCACAAGATGCTTTTATGGCGGTGTTACGTGTGAATAAAAACGAGAAATAGCACGGATGACTATTAATTTTGCATTTTATTTAACATTAATTGTATTGTTGACGGGCATTGTTAGCGTGCTGGATCTGTGTTGGTGGCGACGGCACCGTCAAGGCGCTGTACCTGGCTGGGTTGTCACTTGTCGCTCATTATTTCCAGTGTTATTAATCGTATTATTGTTTCGTAGCTTTGTTATGCAGCCGTACCGCGTGCCAACAGGCTCCTTAGAGCCAACGATTATGCCGGGTGACTTTATTGCCGTTAGCCAATTTGATTACGGCTTGCATTTGCCGATCAGTGATAAGGTGATTTATAAAACCGGCAAACCTAAGCGCGGTGATATAGTTTTATTTCGTTGGCCCGTCAATCCATCGATTAATTATGTAAAGCGTGTGATTGGTTTACCTGGCGATCATATTCATTATGCTAATAAGCATCTAACGATCAATGGTAAACCGTGTCCATTAACCTTTATTGGCCAAGCGATTGATCAAGAGCCAGGCGGTGGTTTGATTGTTGACGAATACCGTGAAAATTTATTGGGTGTTAAGCATGATGTGTTAATTAATCCATACACACACCAAAGTGATGATTTTGATTATACTGTACCGAAAGGTGAGTATTTTGTTATGGGTGATAATCGCGATAACAGTAATGACAGTCGTGGTTGGGGTGCGGTGCCGTATGCTAACTTAATCGGTAAGGCACGCATGATTTGGATGAGTTGGAATAATCAAAGGCATGCCATTGAGTGGCAACGCTTAGGAAGGCGGATAGGCTAATGACACAATACGATAAATTATATCAACACATGAAGTATACATTTAAAGATATGGCTTTGTGTGAGCGTGCGCTGGTGCATCGCAGCTTTAGTCGCAGCAGCAATGAACGTTTAGAATTTCTGGGTGATTCAATTTTAGGTTTTGTTGTCGCGCGTGAATTATACCAACGTTATCCCGATATGCCAGAAGGCGATTTGAGTCGTTTACGCTCTAGTTTGGTGAATGGTGAAGTTTTAGCGGACATTGCGTTCACGTTACAACTGAATGATTTTTTGCAGTTAGGTCAAGGTGAGGAGCACAGTGGCGGTCGTACACGACGTTCGATTTTAGCCGATGCGGTTGAGGCGATGATAGCGGCCGTATATCTGGACAGTGATTTTGAAACTTGCTTACAAACCGTATTGCATTGGTGGCAAATGTATTTGGATGATATTTCCAGCGTTGACGTGGCCAAGGATTGCAAGTCAACATTACAAGAATGGACGCAAGCGAATAAGTTACCGTTACCGATTTATCAAATTATTTCGGTGGATGGTAAAGCACATGAACAGACCTTTACTATAGGTTGTTTTGTGGTGGGATTGGATTATAAATCGGTAGGGATTAGTAGTAGTCGCCGCAAGGCTGAGCAATTTGCAGCGCGGCATTATTTGGAGTTAATAAATGACAAAGAGTGAATCGGTGCAACGCATGGGTTATGTGGCCATTGTTGGTCAACCCAATGTGGGTAAATCAACATTGATGAATCATTTGTTGGGTGTGAAGTTGAGTATCACTTCGCGGAAACCACAAACCACACGCCATCAAATTTTTGGTATAAATACCTTTGAAGATGTGCAAATTGTTTATATTGATACGCCAGGTATTCACAGCAATGCGCATAAAGCGATGAACCACTATATGAATCGTGCGGCTAAAGCGGCGTTATACGATGTCGATTTGGTGGTGTTTATGGTCAGTGGGTTGTCGTGGGATCAACAAGACACAAAGATCGCAGATTTTTTACAAGAAATTGATCGGCCAACTATATGTGTGATTAATAAGGTTGATAAAATTAAAGATAAGTCGAAACTATTGCCTTATATCGAAGAGCTGAATAAAAAATATAAATTTAAAACCATTGTGCCATTGAGTGCTAAAGATTCTGTCAGCGTAAAAGCCTTTGAGCAAAAGCTGGTGGCTGATATGCCTGAAGGTGGCCATCATTTTGAGCCTGGGCAATTAACCAACCGTAATGATCGCTTTATTGCTACTGAAATTGTGCGTGAAAAATTGATGCGCTTTTTGGGTGAAGAGCTGCCGTATGCAGCGACGGTTACCATCGACGCATTTGCTGAAGAAGATGATTTGATTCGTATTGCAGCAGTAATATGGGTTGAGAAAGATTCGCAAAAAGTGATTGTGATTGGTAAAGGCGGTGAGAAATTAAAACAGATTAGTACCGAAGCGCGTATTGATATGCAGCAGTATTTTGAAAAGAAAGTCTATTTACGTTGCTGGGTAAAAGTTAAAAGCGGTTGGTCTGATAATGATCAAATTCTGAATCAGCTGGGGTATACTGAATAATGCAACGGATTGCATTGCAGCCAACTTATATTTTACATACCCGCCCTTATCGCAGCACAAGCTTATTGGTTGAATTACTATCCCAAGATTATGGTCGCCTGACTGTTGTAGCCAACAGTGCGCGCGGACCAAAGTCACGTTATAAAGGCGTATTGCAGCCCTTTCGTTGTTTGTTAGTTGATTGGTCTGGGGCGCGTGAATTAAAAAGCCTGGGTAAGGTTGAGCTGCGTGGTATGCCTTACCGTATAAATGGTGTGCGATTGTTTTGTGGTTATTACCTCAATGAATTATTGATGCGTTTACTGGCGAAAGATGACCCCTATGAAAAATTATTTGAAGTCTATCAACAAACACTGCAGCAATTGTCAGATAGCGACGCCATATTAGAAAATACGTTACGTTTATTTGAAAAACGTTTATTGCAAGAGTTGGGTTATGGGGTTTCATTTACGCACGATGCCAGTCATCAACAGCCCATTGAAGCCGAGCAGTCTTATAGCTTAGCAGCTGATCGTGGTTTTTATGCGGTAACCGGTCATGTTGAGCATCAACATGCGGTGTTTTCTGGTGCGAATATCGTGGCGATTGCCAATGACGACTATTCCAATCCTCAAGTGCAACAAGATGCTAAAAAAATCATGCGTTATTTGCTACGTTGTCATATTGGCACTAAACCGCTGAATTCGCGCGAATTGATTAAAGGTATGTTGTAGTTAAATCGAAACTTGACCCCTTATAGCTTCATGTATACTCTCGTCTTCTTTAGGGATAACGGAAAGGGTGATGGCATGAGTAGACGGGATAATCTGAATGAAGTGGTTAAGGCGAATGATCTTGCAGTAACGCCAACAGTGAGCAGGGTTGCTTCACCACGCTTGTTTTCAACTAAGTTGGATGAGTTGGCAAGATTTGACTTAGCAAGGGTAGCCTTAAAGAACAATTTTAAAAGCTTAAGGCATCCTGAGATTTTGCCTGCAAATGTCAAAACGCAAGTTGCGGCGCTTATAGAGAATCGTGGTTTTTTAGCTGGCTTTATTCGTGGTAACTGTAAACAACCGGTAGCCAAAACTGATGCGCCGTTATTTATTCTCAGTATGACATTTATGTATTTAATTAAACTAGCGATGGAAGTGCGTGAGCTTTCGGCGCTGGATGCGAATAAGACGATAATATATGCTTGTGATTTTGCTAAACACAGCAAAGTTGATTCTGGAGCCATTAAATCAGTGATATCTTCAATCGTTGATGCTTATGCGCGCTTTGGTGCGACTGAAGGTCAGCACAGGTTATTCGGTATGATGGTATCTCGATTGCAGCAAGAAAAAATGGTTGAGCTTGATTATACCGCTATTATTCCGCCTTTTCATGAATTAGGCGATGGTTCAACCTTTGTGGGTGGGGAGCGTTATGAAATGCCGGAACCATGGCGATATGATGATGAGCATGGTGCTGAAGTTGGAGTTGTTGTAGCTAGCAATAGGTATTAAGCTACACTGAATGTTAACCAGGGGTGCTGCCGGTGTAGGCAGCTGAGAAGCGCAAATCGCTAACCCTTTAACCTGATGCGGTTCGTACCGCCGGAGGGAGGTTTTGTATGCGTTATGCCGATAATGGCTTGGCACTTTTTACCCTTATAGCTAAACCTATACTCAATGGCGGTCAAGCCAAATACCTTAGTCAACAATACAGCGAGTGTTGGTGGCAAATGCCAGATTCTATTGGCCGCCATGTGTATGTTTGGAGTGCGGCATTGTTGTGTGGCGGTTTTATCTTTGCTGCACGTGGGCCTGCGATTTGGCGCTATAGACACCGTAAACCAACAGCAACTGAAGAGTATCAATCAACCTTGTTAAATGCTGGTTTGCTATTAACCACATTGAGCGTCAGTTTGTCGGGTTGGTTAGGCGCACGCAGTTTTAATGCTAACCAGCCGTGGTGGGCAATGGTGTCACTCGGTTTTGCAGTGGCGAATATGGTGTCGTTTAGTCGTTTTAATCGTCGCAAAGCACAGACTAATTATCAGCATATGCGCCGTGTGATGGTCGGCGATCAAACGATTAATAAAAAAGCCCTGCTGTGGACAGTCTTATTGGGTGTGCTGGGATCCATTCAACATGCATTTTATAGCTTTGCTACTAATCGC
Organism: Coxiellaceae bacterium; assembly: GCA_029212885.1. Taxonomy (GTDB): domain Bacteria; phylum Pseudomonadota; class Gammaproteobacteria; order Coxiellales; family Coxiellaceae; genus JARGNX01. The sequence continues at coordinate 18,770 of JARGPC010000013.1, read as the reverse complement.
GATGCGTTGCTCGCAGCCGAAAGCTATTTTATATCAGACAGCACTGAGTTGCAGCACACACTCAATATATTCGCTGCAGCTATGTTATCAACGGCGATATTATTTACTAATGTATTGACCCGTTCGTATGCTTGCTATCACTGGTTTGATCGCCGATGGCCCACTGAACAAGATCAGTATGTTGAGCTCGAATCGGGCATTACCGATAAAGCTGAAACCCCAGTGGCGCATTGGCGTTATGCCATCGTGCTGCCGTTAGCTTTGCTAGCTTGCCTAGAAACGATTAATACCTGGTTTGGTTATTCCGAGACCTTTGTCGATAGTTTTAACCCAAAGAGCTGTCAGGCGCATTGGCCATATCGAGTCGCTGGGTTATTACTCAGCCTATTTAGCACCTTCAGTCATGTGGTGTTTACTGTTAATGAAGCGTATGAAGCAACCTTAAGTGCGTGTTAATTGGCTGTATTTTTCAGTAATCAACTAGTTATATGAGTATTAACTAAAGATTAATGCTGATGATAATTCTATTTTAAGGTAACGGCTATATGATGGTGCTATAAAAAATCAATTTGGAGTATTATGAGATGAGATTGCATGAAGATCCAACGAAAAAAAAATTAGACGACATTGAGTATAAATTTATAGGTATTGACGCTGAGTTTGTCTCTGGCTCTGCGCTTACTGAATTAGGTAGGGAGCTTGAAGGTTATTTGAAGGTTTCCCCAACAGAATCTGATATCACTCGTAAGGTGGTTCAAGAAGGTAACCTTTTTCTAAAAATGGATTTTGTTGAGATATTGGCAAATGCTATTGCTAGGGTAAGAGAAGAGTCTCCCGAAGTAGCGGTAGGCTTGAGTGAGAGCTTTGGTGAGCTGCTAAATGTGGTTAGAATGAACGTTGGACCTGCAAAAGCCACTAAATGGAATGACAATGTATATGTTTTCCTGGCGGGGCAGGGGTTGATAGATGATGAGCTTGCTATTAAAGCTATTCATAATCGAACTGTACAGGGTACACTTTACACGATTGAGCCTATTGGTTCAGCTAGTGATGATCGTGAAACTGCAATCAAAGCGCGCTGTGAATTCGCTCGTTTAAAGTCACAAGGAACCAGTGCTTCGAGGCCAATGCCACCCGCTCCTTCAATCTAGAGTAAATTAATCCTGGCGCTGACGGTATATTGCAATAATATGCCCGATCGCCTGGATCATTTCAGCATTGTGCTTTTTACATATTATTTCGCTAAGCTGTTGACGTTGCTCGCGATTTTCGGCGTTTACCCGTATCTTAATCAGCTCATGCGATTCTAGAGCCAATTCAATCTCATTATGCACACCATCGGTCAAACCTGAGGCTCCTAAGATAACCACCGGGTTTAAACTATGCGCCTTCTGTTTTAAATGTTTTTTAATTGTCTGATTCATGCGCGCAGTGTACCAGAAACTACCTTTTTTGCCTAACTTAAGATTACCTTAACGAAACGTACGTATAGTAACCACTTATGTCGATAATATTTAAAATGTATGAAAGAGAGGTATGCGTTATGTCTAGAAGTCAGCCTGCGTTTATAGGGGTTATTCCAGCAATAACCGCTTCGTTATTAAAGCCAAGTGTTGATCGAGGTGAGCTGGTTACAGCCATGATGTCGGCTAATACTGCCGACTATGTGACAGCTATAAATGCGATAGCTGATCCCGCAATGCAACAACAAGCACAGTTGGTGATACTGTTGCATTTAATGACGCTTACTATGCGTGGTTCACGTATTAAAACACCTAAATTAGACATTATTTTTAATAAGCTATTAGCACAAACGCGTGCGGTATTAACAATTAGCGAACCCGAGTTAATTGGTCAAGTAATGGATTTGCAATTTGATCTGCCAGCTATTTCGGATGAGGATAAAGCTATTTTTAATCGCCTGCTGATGGAAGGTGCTGTTGCTCATGCTGGGTATATAGCGGCAGATTTATTTAGCCAAGACCGCGCGGATAGTCCTAGATCGTATGATATGGTCGATAAAGAAAATGTACTGATGTTGATTGAGCACATAGCCACTGCTACAAGCAATCCGGCGGCAGTCAGTGTCGATGTGCCTGCTTTGGCCTCATCGATGGCCGCTGTGCTGGCGCCTACTTCGAGCGCGACAAGCGAAGCTGATCAGTCAGATGCTGATGATATTGGTTTTGCTGGTGGTGATGATAAGTGGTTGTGCCGTATTTCTTAAGTGACTTTATACGCTAGCTGTTGGGATTAAGTCTTTGCAGTTTATTGCATAAGCAGACTGTGCTAGTCTTGCGCCATGGCAAAATCGAATAAAAACTGGATTAAACGTCACGTCAGTGATCCCTATGTAAAACGCTCCCAAGAGGATGGCTATCCGTCCAGGGCAGCGTATAAATTGACTGAGCTCGATAATAAATACCACTTTATAAAGCCTGGCATGACCGTGATTGATCTCGGGGCAGCGCCTGGTGGCTGGTCAAAAGTGGCGAAAGAGCGGGTTGGTGATAAAGGGCGAGTGGTAGCATTGGATTTGTTAGAAATGGATCCCAGTGTCGGGGTTGAGTTTCTGCAAGGTGATTTCACTGAAAATGAGGTGCTGGATCAATTATTGCAACTGATTGATTGTCCGCACGTAGACCTTGTAATCTCTGATATGGCCCCCAACTTATCTGGTAATAAAGGCATTGATCAACCGCGAGCGATACATTTGGTGGAACTAGCACTCGATTTAGCACAACAAATACTGAAGCCTGGTGGAACATTTTTATTCAAAATTTTTCATGGTGAAGGGTTAGATGTTTTGGTAAAGCAATTGAGAGGTCACTTCAAATTGGTCAAATATTGTAAGCCAAATGCCTCTCGAGCAAAATCGAGTGAGATCTTTATACTCGCTACTGATTTTATAGGTTATAATCAATAAGTAAGTTTCGGAAGAGGTCAGTCACCTTGAATAAATATAAAAATATTTTACTCTGGTTATTTGTCGCTATCATTTTGATTTCGGTATTTAGCAATTTTGGTCCGCGTCATACTAATACGCAGTCATACAGCTACTCTGAGTTTATTAAGAATGTAGCGGCTGGTAAGGTCAGTAGCGTGCTCATAGAAGGTGATAGTATCCGAGGGACCACCTCTGATAATCGCCAATTTACTACTTATTTGCCGATGCAAGATCAGTATTTGATGAGTGAGTTAATCAAAAAAGGCGTCAATGTTACTGGTAAAGCACCAGAACAGCGTGGTCTTTTAGCTCATATGTTGATCAGTTGGCTACCGTTTATCATATTAATTGGTATTTGGATCTTCTTCATGCGTCAGATGCAAGGCGGTGGCGGTAAGGGTGGCCCCATGTCATTCGGACGCTCCAAGGCTAAGCTCTTGGGCGAAGACCAAGTGAAGGTCACTTTTAAAGATGTGGCCGGTTGCGACGAAGCTAAACATGAAGTGGTCGAGCTGGTTGAATTCTTACGAGACCCTGGCAAGTTCCAAAAGCTCGGTGGTCGCATACCGCGCGGTGTTCTATTGGTGGGTTCGCCAGGTACGGGTAAAACCCTGCTAGCTAAAGCAGTGGCCGGTGAAGCTAAGGTGCCATTCTTTACTATTTCCGGTTCAGACTTTGTTGAAATGTTTGTTGGTGTTGGTGCCTCACGGGTACGTGATATGTTCGAGCAGGCCAAAAAGCAATCACCTTGTATTATCTTTATCGATGAAATCGATGCGGTGGGTCGTCACCGTGGTGCTGGTCTTGGCGGTGGACATGATGAACGTGAACAAACATTAAACCAATTATTGGTAGAGATGGATGGTTTTGGTGCTAACGATGGTGTGATCGTTATGGCTGCCACTAACCGTCCGGATGTGTTGGATCCAGCCTTATTACGCCCGGGTCGATTCGATCGACAAGTGGTGGTGCCTTTACCTGATATTAAAGGCCGTGAAGAAATTCTTAAAGTGCATTTGCGTAAAGTGCCTGCCGATGCTGATGTTAAGCCAGGAAATATAGCGCGTGGTACCCCTGGGTTTTCGGGGGCGGATTTAGCCAACTTGGTTAATGAAGCCGCTTTATTTGCCGCTCGCTCTGCTAAGAAGTTGGTTGATATGCATGAGCTGGAAAAAGCTAAAGATAAGATCATTATGGGTTCTGAGCGTAAATCGATGGTGATGAATGAAGATGAGAAAAAACTCACAGCTTATCACGAGGCGGGCCATGCGATTGTTGGCTTATCAGTGCCTCAACATGACCCGGTGTATAAAGTATCGATTATTCCTCGGGGTCGCGCATTAGGTGTAACGATGTTCTTGCCTGAACAAGATCGTTACAGCTATTCACGCTTGCGTTTGCACAGCCAAATGAAAAGCTTGTTTGGTGGCCGCTTAGCTGAAGTGATTATCTTCGGTGAAGAAAACGTGACAACCGGTGCATCGAACGATATTGAACGTGCTACTGAATTGGCACGTAATATGGTAACCAAGTGGGGACTGTCTGAAAAGTTGGGTCCACTGACTTATGGTGAAGAAGAGGGTGAAGTATTTTTGGGTCGTCAGATGTCACAACGCAAAGAAGTCTCTGATGAAACCAATGCTACTATCGATCAAGAAATCCGTAATATCATTGACACTAACTATAAAGCGGCTGAAGAAATTCTAAAAAGTAAGATGGATACTTTACATTTAATGGCTGACGCTTTAATGAAATACGAAACTATCGATGAAGACCAAATCGCTGATATCATGCAAGGTAAAACACCAAATCCACCAAAAAACTGGGATGAGGATGATAAAAATGATCTTGGTCAGGCTAAGCCAGAAACAACCGCTACTCAATCTGATGATAAGGCGGGTAAAGCAGACAGTGCTAATGCCGCGGCTAATGAAGCACCAGATAAAGATCATGAGCAACAAAATAAAGGCGACAGCGGTGTAGATGCACCCTCTGAAACTTAAGGGATAGCCTATGAAATTTAGGCTATGGATTGGCCTGCTACTAACTTCTTTTTTCTTAATAGGCTTTGCAGAGACTGCAAAGCCTATTTCAGTTGTTGAGACTAAACATTTTGACCTACCAGCCATTATAAAGCGTGGCTATATTATTTCAGCTATGTACCCGCGTGATCTGCCACCATTTGTCAGCTGGAGTCACGGTAAGCCTTTTGGTTTATCGGTAGATCTTACTGACAAGTTTGCCAGAATTTTGGGTGTTAAGGTGAAGTATTATACCAGTGCGGCTAATTTTGATAATATTGTTTTAGCTGTTAGTGAGCACAAAGCCGATATGTCTATCTCGATGTTAACGCGCTCGACTCATCGGGCAATTTCTGTTGCATTTACTACGCCATATTTATCGCCTGATATTTGGTTGTTGGTAAGTCGCTTACAGTTTGCGGGATTAACCGATAAGCAAATTGTTGCTAAAGTGCTAATGCCGAATCAGTATAGCTATGTCACTTACCCAAAATCTGAATTTTCTCACTTGTTGTTGGAATATGTGCATCATCGAGCAAAATTTATTGTTAAAACAACGCAAGAAAAAATTGATGCCATTGCTGAACACAAAGCTGATATGTGTATAATTGATGCGCTTAGCGGCGGCTATTGGTTGGGTAAAAATCCGTCGTATTTGATTTCTGTGAGGCCTATTAAAATGCCATATATCCATGATCCTCTTTCTATTGCTGTACCTTATGACGCACCTATTTTGTTGAGCACTCTTAATGTGTTTGTAGATACTATGCGTATGAATGGCTATATGGATCGATTAACTGAGGCATATTTTTCTAAGGCGGTGACGCTTGGAAAAAAATAAACTCAGTTGGTTATTGTCACCATGGGTTATTTTAGCCAGTATTTGCCTTGGGTTGTGTACCGGTGCTTATGCGTATCGCCATCATCAGCAGATGGCGTTGATTAACTCGATTGCTTATATTTTTTTATCGTTATTAGAAATGTGCGTGATACCACTGATAATCACGGCTGTCACTGGTAGTTTTGCTAAGTTATTATTATCCCGTCATCGCCAGGGAATACAGCGTATTATCTATTTACCTGTAGCATTTGTTGTTGGTATGTTGGCCACCAGTGCGTTGGGTATTATCGTTGGTCGAGTTGGAGGCGTTGGCGGCTCAATAGAAGAAAGCGTTCGTCGTAAAATCGGCGGCGCAATCCATACCAGTTATAGTAATATAGTGCCAGGCTCAGTTGATGGTTCTGCACTAAGCAATCTGCACAGTTTATTGCATACCATTATTGGCAATAATGTGTTTAAGGCAGCAGTCAATGGGCAGGGTATAACGCTCATTATTTTTTCTGTTTTGCTGGGGCTATCATTGGGTTTAATTACTTCGCGTGCTAGTCGTGCCACGATGTTAGTGTTTGATGGTTTGTTCGAAGCCTTATTGAGGTTGGTTAATGGTTTAATGTATTTATTGCCGATTGGTTTGTTTGCATTGTTTGCGCAGCAGGTTTCGAAATCAGGCATTGAAAGCTTTATTGCACTCTATCGATTGGTGTTGTTTATTTATATTCCCTGCATAGTTATGTTGGTGGTCGCTGTTTGGATTATTGCCAGACGCACGGGGGAAGGCTGGCTGCGGACCTTTGTGCATTTGCGTGAAATGATGACGATTGCTTTTGTATCGAGTAATGGGTTTTCAGCATTGCCGTTTGGTTTAAATATTTTAGAAAAAAAACTAAAGTTTACCCGTGATGATGTTAATTTATTATTTCCGATCACCATCAGTTTGAATTTTGTGGCCAGTTGTTATTTGTTTTCACTGATGGCGGTTTTTATGGCCCATTTTTATGGGCAGGACTTATCTTTTACTAAATGTATTATTGTCTTAGTTGCATCAGTGCTGACGTCGATTGCTGTAGGCAGTATTCCGGCTATCGCGAGTTTTTCGATGATAGGTATTTTGTTTACACCGATTGGGTTGCCCATTGGTACGGCTGTTGCCATCTTAGTGATTATCAGTCAAGCAATTGACCCCATTGTTACGTTAACAAATGTAGTAGTCAATGCTATGTGGGTGGCTGTGTTTTCTGATCGTCAAGCTGATGAAGGTGATGAGGTGCTTGAGGTTGAAGCTGTCGTTGCAGAGTGAGTATCTGTTAAGCTCTCAATTTTAGCTGTTACTAGGTTCATCTCACGTTGTAATGCTTGCTTTTGTTCTGCAGTATAAGGTGACTTTGCGGTAAATAGACATGCTTTTATGGCCGTGATTGAATCTTTGCACAATCGATAGACTGACTCAGAACGTTCATTAGTGCGATCGCATTTATTTAATAAATAGTTGATGACATGTTGCAAGATAGGTAAGTGCTCAGTAGGTCGAAGATAGCAAGGGTCATCTGGCTTGCCAGCGGTGGCAAGCTGTTCTACTGATAAAACACGCATTGCGGCACGCCATGTTTTATAGTTATCAGTGGATGTTTCAAATGCTCTAATGAATTTATCGCCTGTAAGGTTAATTGCTCCGAGGCCATCATCTGCTTTGCTTTCAATATGATCGGTTTGTTCATGCAGGTGAGATACTGCTAGCAGCGTTCTATAGCAATTTTGTACGGATGAGAGGGCGCATGTTCCCCCTTTTTGACTTGTTTGTTTAAAATGCCCGTCTTTTATGGCTGTTAACTGCAAATCATGTCCCATGGTGTCGACAGTTCTTGTGCTCATGCCATCGCAGTATTGACGTTGCTTACATTTTTCAATTAGTTCATTCGTCACCCCTCTATTTTTTAAACAGTCGATATTGCCGATATGATATAAAGTGGTTCCTGATTTTTCACCTGGGCCTCTGGCGCCACGATTGGATTTGGCTAGGTAATATTGGTTTTGGTATTTGAAAAAAACCAGCTGCATTGCATGTCCGCTACTGTCTGCGTACCAATTCACACTGATGTTGATCGGCAGCCCTTGCTTAAGGCGGCCCCATGCGGCAGTATCTGTATCAGCTATTTCAGGTATTGCTTTAAAGTAATTTAAGCACCAATTACTATTATCCACTATTTTTTTCCATTGTATCGCTGTGGCTGAATCGCTGCAATTTTCGATATAGGTACGGCTAAGATCAGCGTAATTTAGCTGGGAAAACGATTGAACATGCCCTTTGGCTATATGTTGAGATCCCATCAGTTGGTATGACTTATTGCTTGCACCAATAGCCATTAATAAGAAGTTTGTGAACTCACTTTTAATGAGCTTTGGTCTGAATGCTTGCTGGAGTGCTTCATGGCGTCGATTAATCGTATAGGTTAGCTCATATTTAAATGTTGGTGTCGGGTCGTGGTGTTTATATAAAGGGCTTGGCTTTCTGCAGTCAGGATACTGTTGATGCAGTGCTTCTGCTTTTTTATAGTCAGGAGCACAACTGTAACCTAAGGCATAGCAGTCGATGAGACATTGTCGAGCCGCAGTAAGATGTTCATAAGACGGATCATGATCATCAACGTGTTTTTGTAGTTTGAGTAATGCGGCACGGTAACCATTGCGCGCTTTTATCAATAAACTGTCTGGATGTTGCAGTGTGGGATAGGTCTTGTCATAGGAAATTATATGACCTAGACGTGCTGCATGCTCACGGTATTGCCGCGCTTTTGCTGGGTCGGGGGTGCAGCCCAAGCCTTCTTCATAGCATTGCGCCATTAATTTATTTGTGGTGAACAGGTAATACAGGTCGTGTTCTTTTGACTGCAAAAAGTGGAATATTCGTTGCTTTAATGCAGTTGATTGCTCAGGGTCACGCAAGATCTGCAAGGTTTCTTTTTGTTGCATCACCTCAAACGCACCTTTTTCTTGGCAACGCCTTTTAAAAACGTGCTCAAAAGTAATGTTATCCACTTTGTGGTCGATACCAATAGGAATTAAAGCCTGTATTTTTTTTGCTTCTGCACTGCCTGCTGTATTGCTGCTGTGTTCGTTGAGACATTTGTAATATGCGGCGATACAGTCACGGTTGGTTGGGTTTTGGTAATACAGGCTTCGAGTTACTCGTAATGTGTTGTTATTTGTTTTTAACTTGACGGCAAGGTCATGTACTATTTTATAGTGATGGTGATTACCAGCTGTGATCATGATATCGATAGCTTGAGTGTGTTTGCTAAGTTCACGAATAATATGTTCATAAATTTCATTGTCACGCTGGTTTGTCGAGGCGTGTAGTAGGCTAAGCTCATGGAGGGTGTAACGATTGTCGGTGTTTTCATCGCTGAGTAATTGATTAATACGATTGCTTAGGTCATCGAACCGTCTTTTGCCTTTACGTCTAGCCTCTTTGTGCCAATGCATTGCGCGTAATTCATCGAGTTCCTCGGCAGAAAAAAAAATATTTTCGCTATCATTTTTGAGGTAGCATGCCCAAATAAATCGACGAGGCACTAACTGCCACCAATGGTCTTTCACTCCAACTGCTTTGTGGTAGTAGTGATGTGCTAAACGACTAGGAAATAATAGGTGGCCAGCTTCAGCCGTGTTTTGTTCGGCTAATAGGCCTAAAATCTGTGTTGCTGTCTGATTGCCTTCGGCAGATAGTGAATAGAAGGCAGTGATTGTGTTAGGGCTTAAGCTGTTGCGGTGCTGCAGTAACCAATCTCCAGCAGCGGTGCTACCGGCTTGCATGCAAGAAATAATCAGTGTTTGAAGGATGTCGATAGCTTGGCTATCGGGTGCTCTAAGTTGTAGTGTTTCTAGTTGATATAAGACATGGCTAATGATCACTTCGGGTGGTCTAAGTAGTATGCTTTCGGGGAGGTTTTCTGCTGTGGCACCTCGAGCATCTTGCAGTTTTTCCCCAGCTTTTTTGATTAAATCAACAAGAACTTCTCGCTTTATCATTCATATAGCCAATAGGTAATAATATATAGGTATAAATTATACATCATCAACTTTAAGGTTTTCTTAAAGTGACTATAATGCACCTTGCGTATTTCTTGATATGCTGAATAAGTAACTTTACATATTTAATCGATTTAATTACAGGCTAAAATCGCGTTAAGTTCAAAAAATCCGAATCAGCGAAATCATCCTTTTGTTGAGCATAGGTACGCACAACAATGCGAGAAACCATAAATGCAAAGGCCAAAATAGGCATGCATATATATCCTGTTGAATTCCTCGCACCAGTGGCAAAATATGCAGCCCGTTTATCATGCGGCACTAACGAAAGGTTAACACTCTCGAAGTTGCTTACTGTACCGCAACAAATAAATGCGTTTATTGGTCGGCTAAAAACTTGATATGTTTTACTATCAAATCGAGCATCCAATTCAGTTTGTTTTTCTGGTGCTTTCCAGTTGCGCATAGATATGCTAGCAGCAATTTCCCCTGCCATTAAGGATCCAAGCACTCCAATCAGTGCGCTGGCAGCAAATATATCAACGTTTTCAACAGGGCAATTGGTATAGTTAAGCGTCAGCTCCATCGGTGTAACTATCAATGAGAATAGATAGGAGAGTTTTGTTGTCGCCCACAAGCCCCATACAATTGCATTCGCCATCCTGTTATCTGTGCGCAGTATGCGCTTGTGCATGCCAGTATGTCCTATCGTAAAGTACTCTGGGCATTGGCCAACAGCGCGAATATCATTCAGTACACCATATATATTACCGACCAAGTACACTAGACCTCCAACACCTAAGGCATTAACGGCTTTTTTAACTGGGTTGGGGATTTCTTCATTAAGCCAATAATTAGCTATTATTTTTGCTGATAAAAAAAGCGTTGCTGTAGTGCTCCCGGTAATGCTGTATCTAAATATGTCTTTCGCCAATATATTATCGCCCTGCGGGGGGTGGGGGGCTACAGCTCTACTCATTATTCACATCCTAAGTTACTTATATATGCCGCATTAAACCATAATTATAACTAATGATCAAATACTATTCATTACTATTACTTGTAAGTATGAGTTTAACCCATTGAAAATACAAAAAGCTTACGATGCTGTACAAAAATGATTAAAACCGCTATGTTACTGCCATTGATATTTATGTATTAGGAGTAGCATGACGCTTACGCTTAAACTCTCCAAAGGAGTTAAAAAAACATTTGAGCAGCCAATGGTGATGGGGGTGATTAATATGTCACCGAACTCATTTTATCAACCGTGTGAAAGCTTTGGTCAGGGTTTGGCGCAGGCCGAGCAAATGATTGCCGAGGGTGCTGATATGTTGGATATCGGTGGAGAGGCGACTAATCCATTCGTTGATATCGCTATTGAAGCGCCAGCGATTGCTGCAGAAATTGAGCGCGTAGTGCCACTGATTGCTGCGTTAAAGCAACGTCATCCTGATATTTTACTATCTGTAGACACCAGCAATGCCGCTGTCATGCAGGCGGCGATTGAGGCGGGTGTGGATATGGTCAATGATCAGCGTGCATTGCGTCGTGAGGGTGCGCTGGAAGTAGCGGCTAACAGTGATGTGGCTGTTTGTCTCATGCATTTATTTATACCGCAGCGTAAACCACAAAGTAATTCGAATGAAGCCATGTTGCAGCAAATTGCCGCTGAGTTAGCGCAGTGGGCGCAGCGTTGTGTTGATGCTGGCATTGAGCGTGAGCGCATTGTATTGGATCCTGGTTTTGGTGGTGGAAATTTTGGCAAGGATACTGCCGAGAATTTTTATCTCTTAAAGCATATGGAATTACTGCATGATTTAGGTTATCCGCTATTGGTAGGCTGGTCTCGTAAGTCGATGATCGGAGATGTACTGGGCGGTGTGAGTGGCGACAAACGCTTGTATGGTAGTGTGGCGGCTGCTACACTGGCTGCAGCACAAGGTGCTGATATTTTGCGCGTGCACGATGTGGCGCCAACAGTTGATGCGATTAAAGTTTTTTCGGCTACCTTATGCTAGTTGATTATTGATAACAGGGAGACTTTAACGTGAGAAAGTATTTTGGTACCGATGGTATCCGTGGCAAAGTAGGGCACTCCTTAGTTAATCCAGAATTTATGTTAAAACTTGGTTGGGCAGCCGGCAAGGTCTTAGCGCAAGATGCTAATCCAACAGTACTGATTGGTAAAGACACGCGTATTTCAGGTTATTTGCTAGAGTCTGTTTTAGAAGCAGGCTTTGTTGCTGCTGGTGTTAATGTATTATTGCTCGGCCCGATGCCAACACCAGCGATTGCTTACCTTACTAAAACATTACGCGCTGCAGCTGGTGTTGTTATCAGTGCGTCGCATAATGCTTTCGAAGATAATGGTGTCAAATTCTTCTCAAGTGAGGGGCTCAAGCTATCTGATGAGATGGAGCTGGCAATAGAGCAGCAAATTGAACAACCAATGGAAACGGTTGACTCATTGCATCTGGGTAAGGCGACACGTGTTGATGATGCCCCAGGGCGGTATATTGAATTTTGTAAGTCGACATTTCCTTCGCAATTAACTTTGGGTGGTTTAAAGGTTGCTCTCGATTGTGCTAATGGTGCCACTTATTATGTGGCTAAATGTATTTTACGAGAACTGGGCGCAGAAGTGGTTAGCATTGGTGATGATCCCGATGGTTTAAATATAAATTTAAATTGCGGCGCATTACATACTGAGCAATTGCGTGCGATTGTGCTCGAGCAGCAGTGCGATGTTGGTATTGCATTGGACGGTGACGGTGATCGTTTGATCATGGTTGATCACCAAGGTGAGGAAGTTGATGGTGATGAAATCCTTGGCGTTTTAGCACTTGATCGTTCTAAGCGTTTAGGGAGTGAGTTTGGTGTGGTTGGCACGTTGATGACGAACTTGGGTTTGGAGCTGGTTTTAAAAGAGCATGGTATCGGTTTTGAGCGTGCCAATGTTGGTGATCGTTATGTGATGCAACGATTACAAGCACTAGGCTGGAGTTTAGGTGGAGAGTCATCGGGGCATATTGTTGATTTGGGGTTAACCACAACGGGTGACGGCATGATTACAGCACTGCAGGTGTTGGCAGTGATGCAGTCGCACGAAAGTCATTTGGCGGTATTAAAGCAAGCCATACAAAAGTGTCCACAGATTTTAATTAATATCCGTGTTGAAGATCCGGATAAAGTTATAGAGCTTGATGAAATCCAAACAGCCGCTAAAGCAGCGGAAAAAAAGCTTGCTGATCGTGGCCGTGTCTTATTGCGTGCATCAGGTACCGAACCATTAGTTCGTGTCATGGTTGAGGGTCGTGATGCTGAAGAAGTGGAAGCCACGGCTCAGCAATTAGCTGAGTTTGTAAAGGCTACTGCGCTGTCACCCAGGGCTTGATTTGCTGATGCTGCCATCCCGTACTTGAGCTTGTCATCTCGGATCCGGTCAAAAATCCCATCACGTTATGGCGCTGAGTTCGGTTGACATTTGAGCACCTTTCACCGAAAATGGCGTTAGATTTTAACCAGTTGAGAAAATATTTTGAAGAAATTGGGTGTATTTAGCCTCGCGATGATAACGCTGGGGTCTGTTGATAGTATTCGTAATTTACCGGCCACCGCGCTATTTGGCAGCTCATTGGTGTTCTACTTTTTACTCGGTGCCATCATGTTCTTATTGCCGAGCGCCCTGATTTCGGCTGAGCTTTCATCGACTAGTAAGATTCATGGCGGTATATATAGCTGGGTGAAACAAGCGTTTGGTCCTAAAGTGGGTTTTTTGGCGGTATGGTTTCAATGGACTGAAAATGTGATTTGGTACCCCACCATTCTTTCTTTCGTGGCGGGCAGTATTGGCTATTTGATCTCACCGAGTTTGGCGCAAAACAAAATATTTTTAATCAGTGTTATTTTGGTGGCCTTTTGGGGCACTACTATTATTAACTTGCTTGGCATTAATTCATCTGCACGTTTTGCTAATTTTGCGGCATTGAGTGGGTTGCTGTTACCAATGACATTGATTATTGGTTTAGGTGCCGTATGGATCTATGCTGGTAAGCCAATCCAAATTACATTTACAGCGCAACAGATGCTACCGCATGGGCACAGCAGCGGTATGTGGGTGGCATTGACTGGTATTATGATGTCATTTTGCGGTATGGAAATTGCCACGGTACACAGCGGTGATGTTGATAATCCAAAGAAAGCGTTTCCTCGAGCCATGCTGATATCAGTGATCGTGCTGGTGTTTACCTTAATGGCTGGTTCATTGTCGATTGCCAGCGTTATCCCCGAACATCAAATCAGTTTGGTGGCTGGTATCATGCAGGCGTTTTCAATATTTTTTAACGCCTATCATATGCATTGGATTTTACCGTTAATGGCATTGATGTTGGTGATTGGTGGCTTAGGTGGTGTGAGTAACTGGATTATTGCGCCAACACGTGGCTTGCAGATTGCAGCTAAAGATGGCAACTTACCTAAGCATTTTCAAGCCAGTAATCGCTTTGGTGCACCTAAGGTTTTGTTGTTGTATCAAGCAGTGATTGCCACCATCATGACAATGGCGTTTTTATTGATGCCGAGTGTTAATGGTTCTTATTGGTTGTTAACTGCATTGGCTGCGCAACAATACATGTTGATGTATATGATAATGTTTGTTACCGGTATGCGTTGGCGTTTCCTAGCTAATCAAAACGAAGATGGCTACCGTATCCCTGGCGGTAAAATGGGCATCTCCATTGTGTCGGGCATGGGTTTTATCGGTGCGCTGGTTACTTTTATTATTGGTTTTATACCACCAGACAATATCGATGTTGGAGGTACTTTGCATTACGAAGAGCTGATATGGCTCGGTCTAATTGTGATGACAGTCTTACCGTTTCTATTTCGGCTAAAAAAAAATCCTGAAATAGCTCAATCACTGGCGTAGCTAGAAATATTGATGTAAAAATTGCGCTGCTTGCTCGATAGCTAACCGCCCCGGTGCATAGCTTTTGGCAAAAAATTGCCAGCAATGTGGCAAGCCAGAAATAACTTGTAGGTATACGTTATGATGTTGTTCGCGCAACGCATGAAAGAGCTGAATGCTATCATCTAGCAGTAATTCATAATCTCCCGCCTGAAATAATGTAATAGGATAAGCTGAGTAATTTTGTCTGCTTATATTTAATAGCGGTAATTTGTGATTGATGCTTTTGGGTAAGTAGTATTGTTGTATGTTTTGTAAACGCTCAGTAGAAATCCAATCACGGTCGAGGTTATATTGACAAGACGGTGTTTTAAATTGCAGATCGAGAGGTGCAGATAATACTAAGGCAATCTTAGGTAGTGGCAATGCTAGTTGTTGGCATTGGTAAATTGATTGGGTGACTAACAATGCTCCGGCAGAAATACCTGAAAACCCTATGTGATCTGTGTTGTATCCTTGGTCGAGCAGCCATCGATAGGCATCAATTGCATCGTCAACGGGGGTGGGGAACTGAAACGCAGGGCATAAACGGTAGTCAACACTGAGTACGGTTACACCGGCTTGTAAAATCAATTGTGCAATCAATTCTAAATGATCTGCAGTGCTACCCATGGTATAGCCGCCACCGTGTAAAAAAATTAATATTTTATTCTGGTCGCTGTTGTTGGCTTTTATCCAGCTATAACAAGTGTTTTCTACTTTTTCAACGTATACCTTTTGACAGGCTTCTGTTTGAAAGCTGGTATACAATGCGGAAAAGGCGGCTGATACTTGCTCTAGATCATCCGATGAAATGGTTAATGTATCACTGATGTGTTGTTTAAGGTTTTGATAGGATTGGTCTGTCATCGGTAAGTCCTTTATCAATCAATCAAGCACACGCCATTTAATGTTGATTTAGTCAGTGCTTGAATTAACGCGGTAATCGCTTTGGTGCGTGGAAAACTATCACGCCAGGCAAGGGCAACGGTGCGTTGTGGTTGTTTGCCAGTGAATGGCCGGGTGGTTAATGTCTTGCTGTAATTTTTCACTTGAGTAGCACTGCTGGGTAGTATGGTAATGCCATAACCTGATGCTACCATTGCACGCAGGGTTTCGAGTGAGCTATTTTCAATGGTTTGTTGCTCATCGGTGGCGTGATAGCATTGTGGGCAGGTCTCTAATATTTGATCTCGAAAGCAGTGTCCTTCACCGAGTAGTAATACGTTTTCATTGTTGAGTTGGTTCGCTTTGATTTTATCGTATTGGGCCAGTGGGTGTTTCTTGGGCATGAGTGCAACAAAGGTTTCATCATACAGTGGCTTAACCACAACTCCGGGTTCAAAGAAGGGCATAGCAATAAAAATGGCGTCAAGTTCACCTGTTTGTAACTTTTCACGTAATACTGCTGTATAGTTTTCTTGTATAATAAGTTGCATTTTAGGCGCTGTGCGTTTGATTTGCGGGATTAGTAACGGAAATAAATACGGTGCAATGGTATAAATTGCACCTACTTTTAAAGGGGATTGAACATGCGACTGATCCACCGCCGCCATGTGTTTTATTTTATCCGCTTCTTCGAGTACCCGCTGCGCTTGCTGCACAATGCTCTCGCCAATATCGGTTATACGAACTTCATTGGGTCGCCGTTCGAACAGTGAAACCTTGAGCGATTTCTCTAGCTTATTGATGGCAACGCTCAGTGTTGGTTGGCTGACGTGACATAATTTGGCGGCTTGGCCAAAATGCTTAGTTCGCGCAAGCGCGGTGATGTATCGAAGTTCGGTTAGTGTCATTAGACTATTTGATCAGATTTGTGTTAAAGACGCAAATCACCGGATATTTTAGAAATGCTGGCTTATTCGAAACTTCTGTAATTCTAAGTTTCTAAGGCTTGACCCTCTGTTAATGCCACATGCCAATATTGCGCAAATAAAGCACATAGGCTGAGGTATAGTATGCGACTAATGATGGGTGTAACACAAAGAAAATTGTTCCGCGAAGTGGCGAGCAGTCCATTTTCTTCGGTCACGTCTGCCGGTGATGTATCTATCTTTCATAATACCCTAGCATTTTGCGGTTGAGCCTAGAGAAGTTGTATCAACAGTTTCATCACATGATGCATCCAATAACTTTTGTTTGAGCGATTCAGGCGGTGGCGAGTGCTTCCATAAT
The DNA here is from genome assembly GCA_029212885.1 of Coxiellaceae bacterium. Classification (GTDB taxonomy): domain Bacteria; phylum Pseudomonadota; class Gammaproteobacteria; order Coxiellales; family Coxiellaceae; genus JARGNX01. Next base: position 1,812 of record JARGPC010000013.1, on the reverse strand, counting down.
CTTAATCGGATCCGTGAAAAGGCGCTTGTGCTTACTGCGGTACGGGTTTTAGCACGTAAGATCAGTTTAAGCTGATCTTCAGTGGCGACTGCTCTGTTAGCCCCTGTTTTTATGTAAGCTTGCAGTGCCTTCATGGTGTGTGGTGTAAAGCGCGTTGCGCTGCGTGATGTTGCTGGGTTGCTGAGGAGCTGAGTAGCTAAAACAACATACTGTGCTATTAAGTATTCGCATCCTATCAATATGTGCCTCAGCGTGTCTTGTTTTTCTTCAGTCTTTGTTAGATGAAATCTATTTGTGCTGATGGGTGATTTCTTAATTTTGGCTGTATAGTGGTTATAAGCATTTTTGATCTGCTGTCTTTCTTCAATCAAGAGTCTAAGATTTATTTGGAGTGTTTCAGTATCAAACAACCTAGTCATGTTGCCGGCTGGCAATGGTACTTTTAGTAGATGTGCCAGGCGGGTAGCTGAATAGATAGGTATGAGTGTTGCCATTATGCGTTGCACATTCAAACATTCATGTGAAAAACTGAATTCAAGAATTCTTAATATTGTATGGCTGCACCACCCTTGTAGCGTATGATCGCTGTGAAATGATCGTCTGAGATCAGCGTCGATATTAAAAGTGTCGTCTGTGATATCTATATTTCTATAGGGTGGCTTTTTATATTTTCCTCTATGGCTGTTAAATTTAGGTTTAATGGGTTTGGTGAAGATGTCAATGATGATGTTATATGAGTGCGCTCGTTGATTATTTTTAAGTGATTGTAATACCTGCGCATAGCGAGTGACATCACCTTGGTCGTTTTTAATTGTTAGACCTACAGGGAAGCGTCCAGAGAATTGGTGTCTAGGAGTGCCCATGATTTTTAATACAGCATCTTTCGTTAAAAAATCGAGCTTAGGGTAATCACTTTTCAGTGATCGCTCAGGGATTACTTGCTTCGCAAAATCTTCAAATCTGTATTCTCTCATGTAATTTCACCTCTCTCATTCATATCTCGGCAGATTAGACGTGACCAATGACAGTGTCAATGTTTTTAGTGAAAAGGTTGGGCGCTGAAATAAAAGTAATATATAAAGCGTATGATATTAAATTTTAATGATAGTGGTTTTAATTAATTGCTATGGAAGTATAATTCCTTCATATATAACTTAAATAATATGTATTTGGATAAATAAATCATGAGTGGGACTGATGTGAATGCGCATTTAAAGCTGGGCAAATCACCGCTTTATATTGCTTCATTGCGTGGTCAGATTGAGAAGGTTGTTTGGTGTGCGACGTGAAATATCATGTGATGTAGATGAGGCTGCTAAAGCGATTGAGTGCACGACAGGTGGCGTGTGTCGGCTATGATAAACATTAAGTGCCTTAATTCTGTATCTAAAAATCTACATGCCTTAATCAATACTACAAATACTCAACAAGGTGGTGTGTTGTTTAGTGTCGTTATAACGTATGTATGGAGTGTATAAGTCATGTCGAGAAGTAAAGAGAATGTAAAAAACCGAGCAGTAGCGTTGCGCAGCGATGGAGTTCATGATGCCACAAGAAATGCTGCCGTAGCAAAATTTCTTTTCGAGGTTTTTCCTGACCATTTTGGCGCTGTTGCATCAGAGCCAATGCAATCTCAAATGTCACGTGGTGCGGGAATGTTTTCTGGTGCTAAAGACGCTCATATAAAAAAACTAGATGAAGATGGGGTGATAAAGCAGTTATTTGAATGTTGGCATCAATTATCCTTACCGTATGTGGGTGCTGGTGCTGGTGCTGGTGCTGGTGCTGGTGCTGGTGCTGGTGCTGGTGCTG
>JARGPC010000012.1 GCA_029212885.1 Coxiellaceae bacterium | reverse complement strand
AAACAAAGCAGACATGGTTGATGATGCTGAGTTATTAGAATTGGTTGAAATGGAAATCCGTGACTTGCTTAGCAGTTACGATTTTCCTGGTGATGACACACCTATCGTATGTGGTTCAGCACTAAAAGCATTGGAAGGCGATACATCTGATATCGGTGTACCAGCAGTACTTAAACTGGTTGAAACAATGGATGAGTATTTTCCACAGCCAGAACGTGATATTGAAAAGCCATTTTTGTTACCGATTGAAGACGTATTCTCGATTTCAGGTCGTGGTACTGTGGTAACAGGTCGTATTGAACGTGGTGTTGTAAACGTTGGTGACGAAATTGAAATCGTTGGTATCAAAGATACAACGAAGACAACATGTACTGGTGTTGAGATGTTCCGTAAGTTATTAGATCGCGGAGAAGCGGGTGATAACGTTGGTGTTCTATTGCGTGGTACAAAGCGTGAAGACGTAGAACGTGGTCAAGTGTTAGCGAAGCCAGGTTCAATCACACCGCATACTAAGTTTGAAGCAGAAGTTTATATCTTATCGAAAGATGAAGGTGGTCGTCATACGCCATTCTTCAAAGGTTATCGTCCACAGTTCTACTTCCGTACGACAGACGTAACGGGTGCGGTAGAATTGCCAGAAGGTGTTGAGATGGTGATGCCTGGTGATAATATTAAGATGAACGTAGAGTTGATTGCACCGATTGCGATGGAAGACGGTTTACGTTTTGCGATTCGTGAAGGTGGCCGTACTGTTGGTGCGGGTGTTGTTGCTAAAATAATTGAGTAATTCGACTATGACGGTAGTCGGGTAACTCATTACCCAAAAACAGCGTTGGTTTTGCCTTCGCTGTTTTTGACTTTGTAATACAGAAGTTTTTTAGTAATAAAGTTGTTGTTTTTTTGTTTTTGTTTTTGTTTTTGTTTTAGGGCTGTAGTTTAGGTCCTGGATCCCGGCTCGGAGGCCGGGATGACAGTTCCGGGAGGCCGGGATGACGAGTCAAGGAAGGCAGAGAGTCAAACGTTTTATGTCTTGTTTTTGTGGTAGCAAAAATAAGTTATTTTAGCTTTCGGTTTTAGTCCGGTGGTTAAGAAGGCAGAGAGTCAAAGATTTTTTGCGTTTTAGCATGTAGCTTTAACGCAGTTAAACTTAGAATTTGGAGCTAAGTTTTAACCGTCCTGACTTGGTTGACCTCATAAATGGGGTTTTTCAAGGGGAGAGATTCTCCCCTTGAATCGCCGCCACGCGAATTTACTTCGCGCAGGCGAAATCATACAAGGATGAGTTTGACGCGTTAGCGGCAAACGAAGGCCAGTAGCTCAATTGGTAGAGCGACGGTCTCCAAAACCGTAGGTTGGGGGTTCGATTCCCTCCTGGCCTGCCAACCTGGAAGATGGGTTGGCGGAGATAGATTTAGGTAAGATAAAAGAGGATAGACATGGCAGCACCGAGCAGCAAAGTAGCAGAGCCGACTAAAGGCATGGATATAGCGAAATGGTTGTTGGTATTTATTTTGCTAGCGGGTGGAGTGGTAGCGAATTATTACTATACCGATACAGTAGCATGGGCCATTCGATTAGCGATAGGTATTGTCGTGGGTTGTGCTGTGTTAGGTATTGCAGCGACTACTACTAAGGGCCAGGTGGCCTGGGGATTTGTAAAAGCGGCGCGTAATGAGCTGCGTAAAGTGGTATGGCCGACACGGGATGAAACGATCAAAACCACAGCGATGGTTGTCGTAATGGTATTAGTGACCGCATTAGTACTCTGGGGATTGGACGCATTTTTTATGTGGTTGATCAGTTTGATAGCTGGGCAAAGAGGATAAGGCATGACAGAAATGGCAGAAAACAACGAGCAGTCAAACAGCAGTGATGAAGGCGGCGTGAAATTACGTTGGTATGTGATTCATGCGTATTCTGGATTTGAAAATTATGTAGTACGTGCACTAAGAGAGCGTATTAAGTTGGCCAAGGTTGAAGAGTGTTTTGGCGAAATCATTGTACCGACTGAAGAAGTAATTGAAATGCGTGCGGGTCAGAAGCGCAAGAGCGAGCGCAAGTTTTTCCCTGGTTACGTATTAGTGCAAATGGATATGAATGACACAACATGGCATTTGGTGCGTGATGTGCCGCGAGTATTAGGATTTATTGGTGGTACTTCTGGTAAGCCGTCACCGATTAGTGATAAAGAAGCGAATTCGATCCTGCAGCGCGTTGAAGAAGGTGAAAACAAACCGACACCAAAAGTGTTGTTTGAGCCAGGTGAAGTGGTACGTGTTAATGACGGCCCATTTGCTGACTTTAATGGTGTGGTAGAAGATGTGAATTACGAGAAGAATCGACTCCGTGTTTCGGTATCGATTTTTGGTCGTTCTACGCCGGTTGAACTTGAATTTGGTCAAGTTGAAAAGGGGTAGGTTTAGTGCATTGCATTTGCAATGTGAATTTTAACTAGACGAGGAGCTTGAATAAAGCGCTTGAACTCGAAGAGGTTATTGAAAAATGGCAAAGAAAATTTCGGCGTATATTCGCCTACAAATTAAAGCCGGTGAGGCCAATCCAAGTCCACCAGTGGGTCCAGCATTGGGTCAACACGGTGTGAATATTATGGAATTCTGTAAAGCATTTAATGCAAAAACACAGAATATTGAAAAAGGTCTACCGACCCCAGTAGTGATTACTGTGTATGCAGATCGCAGCTTTACGTTTATCACAAAAACACCACCAGCGGCTGTGTTGATTTTAAAAGCATTGAAGCTGAAGAGTGGTAGTGCGACACCTAACACTAATAAGGTTGGTAAGATCACGCGTGACCAATTATTGGAAATTGCTAAGATCAAAATGCCTGACCTTACTGCGGCGAACGAAGATGCAGCGATTCGTACCATTGCTGGTACAGCGCGTAGCATGGGTGTTGAATTCGAAGAAGGAGTTGCATAATGGCTACTGTTTCAAAAAGAAAAAAAGCGATTCGTGAAAAGGTAGTAGCGGGTAAATCTTATGCTTTTGATGAAGCAATGAGTTTGCTCAAAGAATGCTCTACTGTGAAATTTGCTGAAGGTTTGGATGTGGCGATTAACCTGGGTGTTGACGCACGTAAATCAGACCAAAATGTTCGTAGTGCGACTGTGTTACCTGCGGGTACTGGTAAAACAGTGCGTGTGGCAGTATTTGCACAAGGCGCTCAAGCAGAAGCTGCAACTGCAGCGGGTGCTGATGTTGTTGGCATGGATGAGTTAGCTGCTGATGTGAAAGGCGGTGAGTTTAACTTTGATGTGGTTATTGCTGCACCAGATGCGATGCGCGTTGTTGGTCAATTAGGTACCATTTTGGGTCCGCGTGGCTTAATGCCTAACCCTAAAGTGGGTACTGTGACAGCAGATGTTGCTACTGCCGTTAAGAACGCTAAAGGCGGGCAAGTTCGCTATCGTACTGATAAAAATGGTATTATCCATACAACTCTGGGTAAGGTCAGTTTTGAAGCAGCTGATATTAAGCGCAACTTAGAAGCATTGCTTGTAGATTTGAAGAAAGCTAAACCGGCTTCGGCGAAGGGTACTTATTTTAAGAAGATTACTCTTTCTACGACCATGGGTCCTGGTTTAGTAGTAGATTTGGCATCGGTTGAAGTTTAACCGGCTGTCGAAGACCGTAGGTGTTGCAGGGGTGTTTTACGCACGCAACTTAATTTCCTACGCAGACGGTGTTGCTGCAAAGGTATTTATACTGAAGCGCTCACCTAAATAGGTGGATAAGGAGTTGGAACTTCTTATCTTGATAATAAAAAAAAAGAGGTGTTAGAAAGTGGCGTTGAACCTAGAAGCTAAAAAGGCAATCGTTACTGAACTTTCAGCTGTTGTATCAGAATCAGTTTCAGCAGTAGCTGCTGACTACCGCGGTTTAACCGTGGGTGAGATGACTGATTTACGTAAGCAAGCGCGTGATAAAGGTTTGTATTTGCGTGTGGTACGTAATACGTTGGCAAAACGTGCAGTAGAAGGTACAGATTACGCCTGTTTGAACGAAACATTAGTCGGGCCAATCATTTTGTTGTTTTCACAAAATGAACCTGGTGCTGGCGCGAGATTAATGCGTGATTTTATGAAAGATCACGATAAGTTAGAAGTGAAAGCTTTGGCTTTGGATGGCGAGTTATTAGGCGCCGACCAATTAAAAGCTGTTGCAGATCTTCCTTCTCGCGACGAAGCAATAGCCTTGTTAATGTCTGTCATGAAGGCACCTATCACTAAGTTTGTTCGTACAATGGCTGAGCCATATGCGAGCGCAGTACGTGTGATGGCGCAAGTTCGTGATCAGAAGCAAGCAGACTAACAATTAACTAGATAACTTATTTTGGAGTATAGAAAAATGGCTTTAAATAAAGAAGAAATTTTGGATGCAATTGCAGAGATGAGTGTTATGGATATCTGTGATTTAGTTTCCGCAATGGAAGAAAAATTCGGTGTTTCTGCTGCTGCTGTTGCAGTTGCAGGTCCAGCTGTAGCTGCTGATGCAGGTGCTGCTGAAGAGAAGACTGAGTTTGATGTTGTAATGACAAGCTTCGGTGCTAACAAGATTGCTGTGATTAAAGCAATCCGTGCAATCACTGGTTTGGGCTTAAAAGAAGCCAAAGACATGGTTGAAGGCGTGCCTGCAACTGTGAAAGAAGGTGTAAGCAAAGACGAAGCAGAAGAAGTTAAGAAGCAATTGGTTGAGGCTGGCGCAGAAGTCGACCTTAAGTAATGCTTAGTCGCACAATTGTGCGATTGAATGACAGGCTACCCCCCAAGTTTATGCTTGGGGGGTGGTTTTTTTTAGTGAACATAGAATGAGAGGGCTAACATGGCTCAGGTGACTAGAACGAATACATCAGTTTCTTACCCTTTAAAGCAGCGCGCACGACTAAGATTGGGTAAGCGTGGTTCAGAGGTTTTGGATATTCCATTTTTGCTATCAACTCAGTTGAATTCTTATGAGGCTTTTTTACAAGCTCAAGTAGATCCTGAGAAGCGTGCTATGCAAGGTTTGCAAGCAGCGTTTGAATCTGTATTCCCGATCACCAGTTATTCTGGCATGATCCAGCTGGAATTCTTGAAATACCAATTAGGTAAACCGTTATTTAACGTATCCGAATGTAAAGTACGTGGCTTAACATATGCCGCGCCATTAAAAGTTACCATGCGATTGGTAACGTATGATAAAGATGTTGCCACCAGCGGTGCTGCTGTGCAAGACATCAGAGAGCAAGAAGTTTATATGGGTGAAATCCCATTGATGACAGAAATGGGTAGCTTGGTAATCAACGGTACTGAGCGTGTTGTTGTATCACAACTGCATCGTTCGCCGGGTGTGTTCTTTGAGCATGATAAAGGCAAGACGCATTCATCAGGTAAATTACTATTTTCTGCACGCGTTATTCCTTACCGTGGTTCATGGTTAGACTTTGAATTTGATCCAAAAGACTGTGTATTTGTGCGTATTGATCGTCGACGCAAATTGCCAGCAACTATTATTTTGCGTGCCTTGGGTTATGGCATCAATGATATTTTAGAAATGTTTTATAAAACGGATGACGTTAAGTTATTGGCTGAAGGTGCTGAACAAGTATTAGTACCAGCTCGATTGAACGGTGAATTAGCCTTTAATGATATCTGCGATAAAGATGGAAAAGTTATTGTTGAAGAAGGTCGCCGTATTTCAGGTCGTCATATTAGACTGCTTGAAAAAGCAAAAGTGAAGAACTTAGTAGTACCTGATACTTATTTGATAGGTAAAGTGATCGCTGAAGATATTATTGATCAAGATACCGGCGAGGTGTTGGTTGCTGCTAACACTGAAATCAGTGAAGAATTATTAGAAGCATTACGTAACAATCAAATTAAAGCCTTTAAGACACTTTATATTAACGAAATTGAATGTGGACCTTATATCTCTGAAACATTGCGTTTGGATTCAACGACTAATCAATTAGAAGCGTTGGTAGAAATCTACCGTATTATGCGTCCAGGTGAGCCACCTACAAAAGAAGCAGCTGAGTCTTTGTTTGAAAACTTATTCTTTACTGAAGATCGTTATGATCTATCAGCTGTGGGTCGTATGAAATTCAACCGTCGTGTAGGCCGTGAAGAAATTACCGGCTCAGGCGTGTTGACCAAAGAAGATATCGTGGCAGTGATGAAGCTGTTGGTGGATATTCGTGATGGTCGCGGTGGTGTTGATGATATCGATCACTTGGGTAACCGACGCGTACGTTGTGTTGGTGAAATGGCAGAAAACCAATTCCGTGTTGGTTTGGTGCGTGTTGAGCGTGCGGTTAAAGATCGCTTAAGCATGGTTGATATTGAAACGGTGATGCCACAAGACTTGGTGAATGCTAAGCCAGTGTCAGCTGCTGTAAAAGAATTTTTTGGTTCTAGTCAACTGTCGCAGTTTATGGATCAAAACAACCCGCTATCAGAAGTAACACATAAACGTCGTGTATCAGCTTTAGGCCCGGGTGGTTTAACACGTGAGCGTGCTGGTTTTGAGGTTCGTGACGTGCATCCAACGCACTACGGTCGTTTGTGTCCGATTGAAACGCCAGAGGGCCCAAACATTGGTTTGATTAACTCGTTGGCGGCTTATGCGCGTACTAATGAATATGGGTTCTTGGAAAGTCCTTATCGTCGAATAGCTGATGGTAAAGTGACGGACAAAATTGATTATTTATCAGCGATTGAAGAGGGGGAGTTTTATATTGCCCAAGCGAGTACCGAAATTGATGAAAATGGTCAATTGACTGATGATTTAATTTCTGTGCGTCACAAGGGTGAAACTACATTAACTTCATCCGATAAAGTTAATTATATGGATGTGTCGCCGAAACAGATCGTATCGGTGGCGGCTTCGTTGATACCATTCCTAGAACATGATGATGCTAACCGTGCGTTGATGGGATCAAACATGCAACGTCAAGCGGTACCTACCATTCGCCCTGAAAAGCCACTAGTTGGTACGGGTATGGAGCATCGTGTTGCGGTTGACTCCGGTGTGACAGTGAGTGCGCGCCGTGGTGGTATCGTGGATTCAGCTGATGCTTCTCGTATCGTTATTCGTGTTAACGATGATGAAGTAGCGAGTGATGATATTGGTGTTGATATTTATAACTTAACTAAGTTTACTCGTTCTAACCAAAACACGTGTATTAACCAGCGCCCGATTGTTGAAGTGGGTAATGTGGTTTCTGCAGGCGACGTGTTGGCTGATGGCCCTTCTACTGACTTAGGTGAGTTAGCGTTAGGTCAGAACTTGCTGGTCGCGTTTATGCCGTGGAACGGTTATAACTTTGAGGATTCGATTCTTATTTCTGAGCGTTTAGTGGAAGAAGATCGTTTCACAACGATTCACATTCAAGAATTAACTTGTGTGGCGCGTGATACCAAGTTGGGACCAGAAGAAGTGACTTCGGATATTCCAAACGTTGGTGAAAGTGCACTGAAGAAATTGGATGATACCGGTATTGTATATATTGGTGCTGAAGTAAATGCCGGTGATATTTTGGTGGGTAAAGTCACACCTAAGGGTGAGACTCAATTAACACCAGAAGAAAAATTATTACGGGCGATCTTTGGTGAGAAAGCATCTGACGTTAAAGACAGTTCATTGCGTGTTGCACCAGGTGTTGTTGGTACGGTTATCGATGTTCGCGTATTTACACGTGATGGTGTTAAGAAAGATAAGCGTGCTTTAGAAATCGATGAAATCGAAATCAGCAAAGCCAAAAAAGATATCAACGATGAAATGCGTATTCGTGAAGATGCTATCTTTATGAGTCTTGATAAATTCTTGTTAGGTAAAGTGGTTGATGGCGGTCCGAATAAATTAAAAGCGGGCAGCAAATTGACTCAAGATTATCTTGAAGAATTACCACGTGATAAGTGGTTCGAGCTACGCATGAAGAGCGAAGATGTACAAAAACGTTTAGAGCAAGCGGAAGATAGCTATAAGCAAATTCACGCTGAACGTGACGAACGTTTGAAGAACGAACGCATGAAGTTCGCGCAAGGTGATGATTTAGCACCGGGTGTGATCAAAATTGTTAAAGTATATCTTGCAGTGAAGCGTCGTATTCAGCCGGGTGATAAGATGGCTGGTCGTCACGGTAACAAAGGTGTTATTTCAACAATCGTACCTGTTGAAGATATGCCATACCTTGAAGACGGAACACCGGTTGATATCGTATTAAACCCACTGGGTGTACCTTCTCGTATGAACATCGGTCAGGTGTTAGAGACTCACTTAGGTTGGGCAGCGAAAGGTTTAGGTCGTAAGTTAGGCCGTATCATGGAGAAACAACCAACGGTTGATCAACTTCGTGATTACCTGGGACCGATTTATGATACCAGTAAAGGTGTTAAGTTTGCGTTTGATGAATTAAGCAATGAAGAAGTCAAAACATTGGCGAAGAACTTAAAAGCCGGTGTACCAATTGCGACACCAGTATTTGATGGTGCCACTGAAGACGAAATTAGAGCATTGTTAAAATACTCGGATCTACCAGAGAGTGGTCAACATTGGTTGACTGATGGTCGTACGGGTCGCCAGTTTGAACGTCCAACAACGGTTGGTTACATGTATATGCTGAAACTGAATCACTTGGTGGATGATAAGATGCATGCGCGTTCAACGGGTTCATACAGTTTGGTTACGCAACAGCCGCTGGGTGGTAAAGCTCAGTTTGGTGGTCAACGTTTTGGTGAGATGGAAGTATGGGCACTTGAAGCTTACGGTGCTGCTTATACCTTGCAAGAAATGCTGACGGTCAAATCAGATGACGTCAATGGTCGTACCCGCATGTATAAAAACATTGTGGATGGGGATCATCGTATGGATGCTGGTATGCCTGAATCCTTTAACGTGTTAGTTAAAGAAATCAGGTCGCTGGGTATCGATATGACTTTGGAAAACGAATAGCTATTGAATGCAACTAGAGGAGAAATGTCTTGGCCGCAGTAATGAAAGACCTACTCAAGCAACTTAAAAGTGATCCCTTTGCTGGGGATTTTGATGCACTACGCATTAAATTAGCGTCACCTGAAGAAATCCGTTCATGGTCCTTTGGTGAAGTTAAAAAACCAGAAACCATTAACTACCGTACGTTCAAACCTGAGCGTGACGGATTGTTTTGTGCCAAGATTTTTGGTCCGGTTAAGGATTACGAATGTCTTTGTGGTAAGTACAAGCGATTAAAACACCGTGGTGTTGTTTGTGAGAAGTGTGGCGTTGAAGTCACACTTTCCCGTGTACGTCGTGAACGCATGGGGCACATTGAATTAGCTTGTCCTGTTGCGCATATTTGGTATTTGAAATCATTGCCATCACGTATTGGTTTGTTGATGGATATGACGCTGCGTGAAATTGAACGCATTTTATATTTTGAAGCATTCGTTGTAGTTGAACCAGGTATGACCCCGCTGGAAAAGGGGCAGTTATTATCTGAAGAAGCTTACCTCGATGCTTTAGAAGAATACGGCGATGACTTTGAAGCGATGATGGGTGCTGAAGCGGTCCAGCGTCTATTAAAAGAAGTTGATCTGAAAGAAGAAGTTGATCGTCTGCGTGATGAGTTACCGAAAACTTCATCAGAAACTAAGATTAAGAAAATCACTAAGCGTCTTAAAGTGCTTACTGCTTTCTTGGAATCAAACAACAAACCTGAGTGGATGATTCTGGATGTATTGCCAGTGTTGCCGCCAGATTTGCGTCCATTGGTACCGTTGGACGGCGGCCGTTTTGCTACATCTGATTTGAACGATTTATACCGTCGAGTCATTAACCGTAATAACCGTTTGAAACGTCTGTTGGAATTGAACGCACCTGATATTATTGTGCGTAATGAAAAACGTATGTTGCAAGAATCGGTTGATGCGTTATTGGATAACGGTCGTCGTGGTCGTGCGATCATGGGTTCGAATAAGCGCCCACTGAAATCATTGGCTGATATGATTAAAGGTAAGTCGGGTCGATTCCGTCAAAACCTACTAGGTAAGCGTGTTGATTACTCCGGTCGTTCAGTGATCGTGGTGGGTCCAAGCTTGAAACTGCACCAGTGTGGTTTGCCGAAGAAGATGGCACTTGAGTTATTTAAGCCGTTTATTTTCAGTAAGTTACAACACCGCGGGTTAGCGACTACGATTAAAGCTGCTAAGAAAATGGTGGAAATGGAAGTAGCAGAAGTATGGGATATCTTGGAAGAAGTTATTCGCGAACATCCGATCTTATTAAACCGTGCACCTACTTTGCATAGACTAGGTATTCAAGCATTTGAGCCAGTATTGATTGAAGGTAAAGCGATTCAGTTGCACCCATTGGTGTGTACCGCTTATAACGCCGATTTCGATGGTGACCAAATGGCGGTTCACGTACCGTTGACATTAGAAGCGCAGCTTGAAGCGCGTTCGTTAATGATGTCGACTAATAACGTGTTATCACCTGCGAATGGCGAGCCGATTATCGTACCAACACAAGACGTGGTCTTGGGTCTTTACTTTATGACGCGTGAAGCGGTGAATGCTAAGGGTGAGGGCATGTTGTTCTCAAACCCTGAAGAAGTGAAGCGTGCCTACGAATGTAATGCTGTTGGTTTACAAGCAAAAGTTAAAGTGCGTTTGCATGATTGCATATGGACACAAGACGACTGCATTGAAGATTTGGATCACACGGTTGAAACCACTGTTGGTCGTGTATTGTTGTGGGAAATCATTCCACGCGGTATTCCTTTCTCAGAAATTGATAAGCCCATGACAAAGAAAGCGGTGTCTTATGTATTAGACCTTTGCTACCGTCGTTTAGGCTTAAAAGAAACTGTTCTATTAGCTGATCATTTAATGTATACCGGTTTCCGTTATGCAACTTTCTCAGGTGTATCGATTGGTATTAATGATTTGATTATACCGAAAGATAAAGAAGCTATTATTGCTGCAGCTGACGAAGAAGTGCGTGAGATTGAACAGCAATATGCTTCTGGTTTAGTGACAAACGGTGAGCGTTATAACAAGGTTATCGATATTTGGTCACACACTAATGATCAAGTGGCTAAAGCGATGATGAATGTTATTGCGAAAGAAAAAGTGACTAACCGTAAAGGTGAAGAGTTTGAACAGGATTCATTTAACTCAGTTTACATGATGTCTGATTCTGGTGCGCGTGGTAGTGCTGCTCAGATTCGTCAGCTAGCTGGTATGCGTGGTTTGATGGCAAAACCGGATGGCACCATTATTGAAACACCGATTACAGCGAACTTCCGTGAAGGGCTAAACGTGTTGCAATACTTTATCTCTACTCACGGTGCGCGTAAAGGTTTGGCTGATACGGCGTTAAAAACGGCGAACTCGGGTTACTTGACTCGTCGATTGGTTGACGTGGCACAAGATTTGGTGGTGATGGAGCATGACTGTGGTACGGATAAAGGCCTAGAGTTACGTCCTCACATTGAGGGTGGTGACGTGGTTGTGCCGTTGCGTGATCGTGTATTGGGTCGTGTATTGGCTGAAGCTATTATCGATCCGAAAACAGGCGATGAGCTATTACCAGTAGATACCATGCTGGATGAGAAAAAAGTTCAGTTGCTGGAAGATAATAGTGTTGATCGCGTTAAAGTGCGTTCAACCATTACTTGTGAAACGCGTTTTGGTATTTGTTCATTGTGTTATGGTCGCGACTTAGCGCGTGGTCATATGGTGAATATCGGTGAAGCGGTAGGTATTGTTGCGGCGCAATCGATTGGTGAGCCTGGAACACAGTTAACCATGCGTACCTTCCACATTGGTGGTGCTGCATCGCGAGCAACTGCTGCGAATAATATTCAAATTAAAGAAAGCGGTACTATTAAATTAGATAACCTAAAATCAGTGGTTAATCCGAATAATCATTTGGTGGCGGTATCGCGTTCTGGTCAGTTGATCGTTCAAGATGCGAATGGTCGTGAACGTGAGTGTTATAAGGTGCCTTACGGTGCAATCATTTCTGTTAAAGACGGTGATAGCGTTAATGGTGGTTCGATTGTTGCGCAGTGGGATCCACATACGCATCCAATCATCAGTGAGGTGCAAGGTAAGGTTAAGTTTGTTGACTTGGTTGAAGGCTTAACAGTTACCACACAAACCGATGATATGACTGGTTTGAGCAGTGTGGTTGTGACTCAGCCGAAAGCACGTAGTAGTGCGGGTAAAGACTTACGCGCCACGATTAAATTAGTCGATGATGCTGGTAATGATTTGAAATTACCAGGTGGTGTGGTTGCTCAGTACTTCTTGCCAGAAGGCACGATTGTTAACTTGAGTGATGGTTCCGATGTGAACGTTGGTGACGTGGTTGCACGTATTCCACAAGAAACATCGAAGACCCGTGATATTACCGGTGGTCTGCCACGAGTAGCCGACTTATTTGAAGCGCGTAAGCCTAAAGATGCGTCGATTCTTGCAGAGATCAGTGGTCTGGTGAGCTTTGGTAAAGACACTAAGGAAAAAGGTCGTTTGGTTATCACATCACCTGATGGTGAGGTGTATGAAGAGCTGATTCCGAAATGGCGTCACATGAACGTGTTTGAAGGTGAAACCGTGCAAAAGGGTGAGGTGATTGCTGATGGTCCGACTGACCCGCATGATGTCTTGCGTCTATTGGGTGTTAGAGCCTTGGCAAACTACGTCGTTAATGAAGTGCAGGAAGTGTATCGTCTGCAAGGTGTGAAGATTAATGACAAGCATATTGAAGTTATTGTTCGTCAGATGTTACGTAAAGCCGAAGTTGATGATTCTGGTGATTCATTGATGTTGAAAGGCGAGCAAGTTGAGATGTACAACGTCTTGGAAGAAAACGATAAGATCCGTAAAGATGGTGGTTTGGAAGTGAAATACCAGCCAGTATTATTAGGTATCACTAAAGCATCGTTGGCTACTGAGTCATTTATCTCAGCGGCATCGTTCCAGGAGACTACACGTGTATTGACGGCAGCGTCGGTAGCGGGTAAGTGCGATAACCTACGCGGTTTGAAAGAAAACGTGATGGTAGGTCGATTGATTCCTGCAGGTACTGGTTTTGCATATCATCAGCGTAAACATCAGCCTGAAGTTATGGAAGTTGAAGAAGAAGTAAAAGTAACAGCAGCAGAAGCAGAGCAAGCACTAAGTGAGGCGTTAAAGTCCTCACCGACTGCAAGTCCTGCCGATGATGCACCTGAGACACGTGATGGTGATACTTAGCTGAATAAGGCTATCAAGGTGTATAGGGTGCCCATTTTACGGAAGTAAAGCGCAGGCGAGAGGATCGAGCCGAGCCATGAAGTGAAATGGGTACGCTGTGCACCTTGATGAGTGATTGAGAAAGAGCTTGACACTGACGCCAAGCTTTCTTAGAATCCACGATCCGTTGCTATGTCTTGGATATTGCGATAGAAATTGAATATTGGAGAAAAATACAAATGGCCAGAATTAATCAGCTCGTGCGTAAGCCACGTAAGCCTAAGATTAAAAAGACAAATGTGCCGGCACTTGATGCCTGTCCACAAAAACGCGGGGTATGCACACGTGTTTATACCACGACACCTAAAAAGCCTAACTCAGCTTTACGTAAGGTGGCTCGTGTAAGAATTACTAATGGTAATGAGGTAACAGCCTATATCGGTGGTGAAGGCCACAATTTACAAGAGCACTCGGTGGTATTGATCCGCGGTGGTCGTGTAAAGGATTTACCAGGTGTGCGTTATCATGTTGTGCGCGGTAGCTTGGATACAGCAGGTGTATCAGGTCGTCGTCGCGGTCGTTCTAAATATGGTGAAAAGAAGCCAAAAGAGTAATGAGTTGAGGAACTAACAAATGTCTAGAAGAAAAGCAGCCCCTAAGCGCAGTATTTTGCCAGATCCATTATTCAAAAGTGAATTACTGGCCAAATTCATCAACAGTGTGATGGACAGCGGTAAAAAATCTGTAGCCGAGCGTATTGTTTATGGTGCATTAGATGAAATCATGAATCGCACTAAGAAAAGCAAGCAACAAGACGACGAAGGCGAAGGCGGAAGCAGTGGTAGTGCTGGCGGTAATATCCGTACGAGTGATTCAGCGCGTGAAAAAGCACTGGAAATGTTCAAGCAAGCATTAGACAACGTGATGCCTTCTGTTGAAGTGAAGTCACGTCGTGTAGGTGGTTCGACTTATCAAGTACCGATTGAAATTCGCGGTGCACGTCGTATGGCATTGGCTATGCGTTGGATGGTTGAATACGCTGGTAAGCGTGGTGAGAAAACCATGAAGGAACGATTAGCAGCAGAAATGATCGATGCCATTGAAGGCCGAGGTGGTGCAGTGAAGAAGCGTGAAGATGTGCACCGTATGGCGAAAGCTAACCAAGCATTCGCTCACTATAGATGGTAAAGGAACTAGAGAATAATAATGGCAGCATCATTTGATCTAAAAAAATTGCGCGATATCGGAATTATGGCGCACATTGACGCAGGTAAAACAACAACTACCGAGCGTATCTTATTTTACACCGGTGTTTCTCACAAAATTGGTGAGGTACATGATGGTGCGGCAACCATGGATTGGATGGAGCAAGAGCAGGAGCGTGGTATTACTATTACTTCTGCTGCTACTACTTGTCACTGGTCTGGTATGGATCAGCAGTTCCCACAACACCGTATTAATATTATCGATACTCCCGGTCACGTGGATTTCACTATTGAAGTTGAGCGCTCACTAAAAGTGCTTGATGGTGCTGTTGCGGTATTCTGTGCGGTGGGTGGTGTTGAACCTCAATCTGAAACCGTATGGCGTCAAGCTAATAAATACGGCGTGCCTCGTATGGGCTTCGTTAACAAGATGGACCGTGCCGGTGCTGACTTCTTGCGTGTATGTGATCACGTGAAAGAGCGTCTGGGTGCTAGTCCAGTTGCAATGCAAATTCCTATCGGTGCTGAAGAAAACTTCGAAGGTGTTGTTGACTTGATTCGTATGAAAGCCATTTATTGGAATGAAGACGATAAAGGCATGACGTACGATGCGCGTGAAATCGCTGAAGATATGAAAGCTGAATGCGAACAGTATCGTGAAATCATGGTAGAAGCAGCGGCTGAAGCCACTGATGAAATGATGGAAAAATACCTTGAAACAGGTGAGTTATCTGTTGAAGAAATTAAAGCAGGTATTCGCCAGCGTACAATCAATAATGAAATCGTACCGATGTTCTGTGGTTCAGCCTTTAAGAACAAAGGTGTTCAAGCCATGTTGGATGCGGTGATTGAATACATGCCTTGTCCTTTAGATGTGCCTGCGATTAAAGGTGAAGATGATGACGGCAAAGAAGATACTCGTCCAGCTTCTGAAGATGAGCCTTTTGCGGCATTGGCATTTAAGATTGCTACTGACCCGTTTGTTGGTACATTGACTTTTATGCGTGTTTACTCAGGTGTGTTGAAGTCAGGTGATTCAGTTTATAACCCAGTAAAACGTAAAAAAGAACGTATTGGTCGTTTATTGCAAATGCATGCGAACTCACGTGAAGAGATTAAAGAAGTACGCGCTGGTGATATTGCCGCGGCCGTTGGCCTTAAGAATGTAACGACTGGTGATACGCTGTGTGATTTAAATAACATTATCACTTTAGAGCGTATGGAATTTCCTGAGCCAGTGATTTCTGTTGCTGTTGAGCCAAAGACTAAGACCGACCAAGAAAAAATGGGTGTCGCTTTAGGTAAATTAGCACAAGAAGATCCATCATTCCGAGTCCATACGGATGAAGAATCGGGTCAAACCATTATTGCTGGTATGGGTGAGTTACATTTGGATATTCTGGTAGATCGTATGAAGCGTGAATTCAGTGTTGAATGTAATGTAGGTAAACCGCAAGTGGCTTACCGTGAAACTATTCGTGAAGCGGTTGAGCAAGAAGGCAAGTTTGTACGTCAATCCGGTGGTCGTGGTCAATACGGTCATGTGGTCTTGAAGATCGAGCCACAAGAAGCGGGTGCTGGCTACGAATTTGTTAATGAGATTGTTGGTGGTGTTATTCCGCGTGAATACATTCCAGCGGTCGATAAGGGTATTAAAGAGCAAATGGAAAACGGTGTTATTGCTGGCTATCCAGTAGTAGACGTCAAAGTGACATTGTTCGATGGTTCTTATCATGATGTTGATTCGAATGAAATGGCATTTAAAATTGCTGGTTCGATGGGCTTTAAGCAAGGTGCAGCAAAAGCTAGACCTGTATTGCTTGAGCCAATCATGAAAGTAGAATGCGTGATGCCAGAAGATTACATGGGTGATGTTGTTGGTGACTTAAATCGTCGCCGTGGTGTGATCCAAGGTATGGATGAAGGTCCAGCTGGTAAAATCGTGAACGTTGAAGTGCCGTTATCGGAAATGTTTGGTTATGCAACTGATCTGCGTTCATTGACGCAAGGTCGTGCTAACTACACGATGGAATTTTTGAAATATGCTGAAGCTCCAAATAATGTAGCTGAAGCGGTAATTAAAGAAAAATCTTAATCAAGGGGTATATTTAGATGTCTAAGGAAAAATTTGAAAGAGGCAAGCCACACTTAAACGTTGGTACAGTTGGTCACGTTGATCACGGTAAAACAACATTAACAGCGGCTTTAACTAAGTGTTTAGCAGAAAAATTTGGTGGCCAAGCGTCAGCGTTTGATCAAATCGATAACGCCCCAGAAGAAAGAGCACGTGGTATCACGATTGCTACTTCACACGTTGAGTATGAAAGTGACAAGCGTCACTATGCTCACGTTGACTGTCCAGGTCACGCGGATTATGTGAAAAACATGATTACTGGTGCGGCGCAGATGGATGGCGCGATTTTAGTATGTAGTGCAGCTGATGGTCCAATGCCACAACACGTGAGCACATTGTGTTAGCGCGTCAGGTTGGTGTGCCTTACATCGTAGTATTCCTAAACAAAGCAGACATGGTTGATGATGCTGAGTTATTAGAATTGGTTGAAATGGAAATCCGTGACTTGCTTAGCAGTTACGATTTTCCTGGTGATGACACACCTATCGTATGTGGTTCAGCACTAAAAGCATTGGAAGGCGATACATCTGATATCGGTGTACCAGCAGTACTTAAACTGGTTGAAACAATGGATGAGTATTTTCCACAGCCAGAACGTGATATTGAAAAGCCATTTTTGTTACCGATTGAAGACGTATTCTCGATTTCAGGTCGTGGTACTGTGGTAACAGGTCGTATTGAACGTGGTGTTGTAAACGTTGGTGACGAAATTGAAATCGTTGGTATCAAAGATACAACGAAGACAACATGTACTGGTGTTGAGATGTTCCGTAAGTTATTAGATCGCGGAGAAGCGGGTGATAACGTTGGTGTTTTATTGCGTGGTACTAAGCGTGAAGACGTTGAACGTGGTCAAGTGTTAGCAAAGCCAGGTTCAATTACACCACATACAACATTTGAAGCAGAAGTTTACATCCTATCGAAAGATGAAGGTGGTCGTCATACACCATTCTTCAAAGGTTATCGTCCACAGTTTTACTTCCGTACAACGGACGTAACGGGTGCGGTGCAATTACCAGAGGGTGTAGAAATGGTAATGCCGGGTGACAACATTAAGATGAACGTAACTTTGATTGCACCGATTGCGATGGAAGACGGTTTACGTTTCGCGATCCGTGAAGGTGGCCGTACTGTTGGTGCGGGTGTTGTAGCTAAGATCATCGAATAACATATTGAAGAGGTAAGTCATCATGGCAGTGGTAAAAAAGAATCAACGCATTCGGATCCGTCTAAAGGCGTTTGATCATAAGCTAATCGACCGTTCTACTAAAGAAATTGTCGAAACAGCAAAACGTACAGGTGCTCAAGTGATTGGTCCTATACCAATGCCAACTCGCATCGAGCGTTATACGGTGTTGATTTCACCTCACGTGGATAAAGATGCACGTGATCAATATGAAATCCGTACGCATAAGCGCTTAGTGGATATCGAAGGACCAACAGAGAAAACTGTTGATGCTTTGATGAAGCTGGATCTAGCAGCCGGTGTTGACGTTCAAATCAGCGTCGAATAGTAGCTTCCATATCGGATGTACTGTGTCATCCCGGACTTGATCCGGGATCCAGAGTCTAAAAAAGCCCGCATCTGCGGGTTTTTTTATATCATAGAGATTGTCTTTTAAGTTGGAAGTATTTCATCTTGCCTATCTCCCTGGTGTTTTTGTACCCTGATATCATGTAGATTGTTTGTATTTAAAACAAGGTGGTTTTGACTGTTGTTATTATAGGAAGCGGTACATCAGTGATGAGTCCATATACTAAATAAAAGCGGGGTTCTATATGTCTAGATTCACTATCGATACACCAGTTATGTTTTACTCTACAGATGATGGTGAGCGAGATGTTAGGGTTCAACTTGAAGCCCTTGCTGATTATGAAGAAAATAACCCAGCTCAAAGGTTAGCTTATAAGCAGGTGCTTGCTAGGAATTTATTACGACTTTTGATTCATGGGCCACAGACTGGTGCGAATGAAATTATTGGTAATGAAGTGTTGAAGCAGGCCTTGACTCAGCAGCAGGACTCAGAGTTATTGCAGCAGTTGCGGTTGGAAATACAAAGTGGTTTAAATCGAGCATTTAATTATTTAGAGCATAATGTTTCCGATGATCTTGACGTGCGTGCGAATCAGCAATTCCAGCAGCAGTTGTTTATTGAGCACGTATTAAATTTTATTCCCATTATTACACCGGGTGATATGGATAGCTTGTGGGTGCCTCAGTTAATCAATGGCGCGTGGCGGCAAGTGGAGTATCACATAGAGCCGATTGAATTAACTGGTAGTTCGGTTAATCAACGAAACAAGGTTTTTTCATTTGGTTTGATTCCAGGTGATGCGGGTGAGGGTGAGGTTAATGAGGGTGCACGAGCACATCTTTTGCATATGGGTACCACTATCCCTACGGCGAGTGGTTGCACAACTCAAAGGTTGACTAACTATATGTTCTTTCTTGAGGTGGGTGGTGCGTTATGGTGGAGTGGCAAAAATAATATTCATGCGTGGTTGCAGGAAATGCAAGACCAGGGGTTTAAAGTGAATATGTCGGGAGTGAGCTTGGGTGCCAACCTGGCGATAATGACATCACGGCATGCGCCTGATTCAACGGTATTTGATCGCGTGACGGCGATTAACCCTGCGCCACTTGTGTTGCCGCCTGTCTACGAGCTTTTTGCCAATAAGGCGAAGGCAGTTGAAAATAGTGGAAATTGGAATGTGGTTACCCAGGCGGGTGATCCGCTTAGCTTAGCAGGTGGATATTATCCCTTTGGTTGGGGGCGAGTCGAGTTGGGTTTGGGTGCGGAGATGAAGCAAGGAACTAGGCTTTTGCCAGTTCCTAAAAAGCTCTTAATGAAGCATATCGGTGTGTTTGCTGGTATGCCGAATACAGAGGTGCATATTAACCGTGCTATACCACTGGGTGAGCTTATTTGCAAAAGTGGTTTTTTGAATGTTATTCAGTGGGGTTTAACTTGTGTGGTTCGTGCTACGTTATTGCTGTTAACGTTACTTAAAATGGCAAAATCTGGAATCATAAATGCTTGTTGTGCTGGTGCTAGGCAGGTCGATGTGGGTCTGAGACGAATAACAGTTGCTTAGCTTGGTGTTTGATGGGGTTTTTTTTAAAGAAATATTTACAAGAGCACTGTTAACAATAGATTTATTCATTGGTCGTACTATGCTTATAGTCATGAAAACAATACCAGTCATATCTCTGTTTACCTTATTAATAAGCGCACCGCTGGTGTGTTTAGCGGATAACTCTAACGCTGCCAAATATATTTGTGATGCTTTGAAAAACTTTACAATAGTCCACCCTGGACTAGCGATGGAAACCACTATACCGATTACGGTTAGTTACGATAATTTTGCCAGTCATAACAACCAATTATCATTGACGAAACGTGCCAGTTTTCATTTCATGTATCGACCATCCATCTGCCAAACTGAGATAAACCGCAATTTTCATTCCTTCCCAGACAGCTATAGTAAGTTTCGGATAATGTTGGATAATGTCCCCATTGATCAAGGTGTCGTTCAGCCATAAAGGTATTTTAGTTAGGGTAGCGCTTATACACCACTGCAAAAATAATCGAAGCAACAAAAGCTAAGCCGACATAGACCGCGGGTAGCATGACGGGGTTGCTCGTGGGTAGCACACTTAATGCAAGGCTCGCTAATAGCGCGATTGTCATTGTGATAAAGCTCATCACGGCTGAGCCGGTGGCTTTATCATCGAATTCTGCCAGGGCTTTAACAGTTGCGACACTATAAGAAATCGGTAGGCCAATCATAATAATAAAAATCGGTGTTACTAAGCTAAATATATTCACTTTGCCAGCAGCAAAGAAAACCAGCATCAGTACGCTGCCAATAATCACAGCAATATAGGCTAAGGCTAATACTGAATATTCAGAATATTTATTATTAATTTTACCACCGGTTAGTGAGCCTATGATCTGGCCACAATAAGGAAATAACAACACAAGGCCATACACGGCAGGTGTTAAACCAATCGTGTCGATGCCTATAAATGGCGCGCCACTGGCGGTGACATAAATAAATGCTGTCATTAGGCCATAAATAATGGAAAATAGAATAATGCGACCATTGCAAAAAGCTTGCTTGTATCCGCTGATGAGAGGTTTTGGCTTTAGTGCTTGCAGGTCTTTTTTTATCAATGTCTCGGGTAGTCGCCAGGCGGCTACAGTAGCTGCAAGGCTGTACAGCAAATAAAAGTAAAAGCAGCTAATCCAAGAGAGGTGAGTGGTAATAAATCCGCCGAGTAAAATGGCAAAGGCTGGCATAAGCGCATAGGCTAATACGGTATAGCTAACCACTGAGCGCGCTTGGTGTGGGTGGTAGAAATCATTGATGACCGTAAAGCTGATAATCATGCCAACGCTGGCGCCTAAGGTCATGAGAAGGCGGCCGATGAGTATAATTGGCAGCGAGTGAAGATAAATCCCCAGCAGGCATAATAAGCAGCTAAATACGTACAGGCTGAGCCCGAGGTAAAGTGCCACTTTTCGGCCGTAGCGATTGGCAAATGGAGAATAGATTAATTGACCGAGCGCGTAACCAATAATTGCCAGCGTGATGAGTTGTTGGGCATAGCTGTTTGAGATTGCGAAATAGTCACTGATGGCGGGCAGAGCAGGGCTGAGTAATACCACGGATACTGATGGGAAGCTAATGAGGATAATAAGGCACAGCAGGTGTGGTTTTTTGGTGTTCAGTCGATACTGTGTTTGCATTCACGGGCCCTTGTAAGTATTGCGGTGTTTGGTAGTGAGCTTTTTAGTGTAACAGATATCGATCTTTATTGTGTTTACATGTACGTTTTGTTCGTGTAGTGCTGGTGTTGCGCTAAGGGTTGGCATCACTCGGCCTATATATATAGTGTCTCAAAATTAATGTAAAAAACAGTTGGCACTTAGTTGATTTTCATGTATCTTTAGCACCCTGGGTGAATATGACTAGGTTTTAACCTACGACCCACCAGAATTAAAGTTGAGAATGGCCCCAGTTTGGGGTCATTCTTGTTAGTGATTAAGCAGACTACGCTCCTTTAAGCATGTCTTAAGGAAGGTTGTCAGCCTCTAATTTGGAGAAGGCATACATGTCAATGGGACTCATTGGCCGCAAGTGCGGTATGACCCGCGTTTTCCTAGAAAACGGCGAGTCAGTACCAGTAACGGTGGTCGAGGTATTACCTCACCGTGTTACACAGGTAAAAACAGTAAAACGTGAAGGCTACCGTTCGGTGCAGGTCACCACGGGTAAAATCAAAGCCTCAAAGGTTAATAAACCTCGTGCAGGTGTATTCAAACGAGCTAAAGTAGAAGCCGGTAACGTATTAATGGAATTTCGTCTTCAAGAAGACGAGCATAAAGACGTTAAGCGTGGCGATGAGCTCGGTCTCGAATTATTCAAAGAAGGCCAAATGGTCGACGTAACAGGCGTATCACGCGGTAAAGGTTTTGCCGGTTGTGTTAAACGTCATAATTTCGCAATGCAAGACGCGACTCACGGTAACTCGATTTCTCACCGTGCTCCTGGTTCGATTGGTCAATGCCAAACACCAGGCCGCGTATTCAAAGGTAAGAAAATGGCAGGTCAAATGGGTAACGTACGTACAACCGTGCAGAACCAACGTGTCGTTAAAGTTGATGCCGATCGTAAAATCATTCTTATTCGTGGTGCGGTTCCTGGTGCTCCAGGTGGCCAAGTCATCATCAAGAATGCTGTTAAGAAAGGGGAAGGCTAATGGAACTTCAGGTAGTTAATGCAGGTACACTCGAATTAGCCGACAATGCTTTTGCGATAGACTTTAACGAAGGTCTTGTGCACCAAGTGGTGACTAGTTATATGGCATCCGGTCGTGCAGGTACTAAAGCGCAAAAGAATCGCAGTGATGTTAGCGGTGGTGGTGCAAAACCATGGCGCCAAAAAGGTACTGGCCGTGCTCGTGCGGGTACATCACGTAGCCCAATCTGGCGCTCGGGTGGTGTAACTTTTGCTGCGCGTCCACGTGATCACAGTCAAAAGATTAATAAGAAAATGTATCGTAAAGCGATGGCATCGATTATGTCTGAGCTTATTCGTCAAGACCGTTTGGTGTTGATTAATGAATTGACAGTTACAGAGCCTAAGACTAAGCAAGTGGTTAGTTTAATCGATGGCTTAAAGCTTGAAGCAAGAAGTGTATTATTAGTAACAGCTGCGCAAGATGACCAGCTTATGTTGGCAGCTCGTAACATACCTTTTGTTGATGTTTACTCAGTAAATCAATTAGACCCAGTGGCTTTGATTGGTTTTGATAAGGTAGTGATGACTGTTGATAGTGTCAAACTGCTAGAGGAGAAATTAGCATGAGCACACAACAAGAAAGATTATTAAAAGTAGTGATGTCACCGCATATTTCTGAGAAAAGTTCTTCAGGAAGTATGGGTAACCGTCAATACACATTTAAGGTAGCGATCGACGCAACTAAGCCTGAAGTAAGGGCAGCACTAGAGCAATTGTTCAGTGTGAAGGTTGATTCGGTTCGTATGATTAAAATGAAGGGTAAGTCGACTCGTTTTGGCCGAATTCAAGGTAAGCGCAAAGATTGGAAAAAAGCGATGGTTACCTTGGGTGAAGGTTCTGAGATCGATATTGCGGTACAAGCGTAGGAGTTGAATTAATGCCTTTAGTAAAAGCAAAACCAACCTCACCGGGACGTCGCTTTGTCGTAAGCGTAAAGAGCCCTGAGTTATATAAAGGAAAACCTTACGGTCCTTTATTAGAAAAGAAAACCCGTACCAACGGTCGTAACAATGCTGGTCGTAT
Source organism: Coxiellaceae bacterium (assembly GCA_029212885.1). Lineage (GTDB taxonomy): Bacteria > Pseudomonadota > Gammaproteobacteria > Coxiellales > Coxiellaceae > JARGNX01. The sequence goes on along the minus strand of JARGPC010000012.1, from coordinate 46,360 downwards.
TACTGTGCGTCATCGTGGTGGTGGACATAAGCAAGCCTACCGTAAAGTTGATTTTAAACGTAATAAAGACGGTATCATTGGTAAAGTGGAACGTATCGAATACGATCCTAACCGTAGCGCGCATTTAGCCTTAGTATTATATGCGGATGGTGAGCGTCGTTACATTATTGCACCTAAAAATGTGTTGAAAGATGCAGAAGTGCAGTCAGGTGAAGCAGCGCCGATTAAAGCGGGTAACTGTTTACCATTAGATAACATTCCTTTAGGTACAACGATTCATTGTGTTGAATTAAAACCTGGCAAGGGCGCTCAAATGATGCGTAGTGCTGGAACATCTGCACAATTGGTTGCGAAAGAAGGCATCTACGCGATTTTGCGTATGCGTTCAGGTGAAATGCGTAAGGTACTATTAACTTGTCGTGCAACGATTGGTGAAGTGTCTAACTCAGAGCACAGCTTGCGCTCATTAGGTAAAGCGGGTGCTAACCGCTGGCGTGGTCGTCGTCCAACCGTTCGTGGTGTGGCGATGAACCCAGTTGATCACCCACACGGTGGTGGTGAAGGTAAAACTTCAGGTGGTCGTCATCCAGTGAGCCCAACCGGTGTACCAGCTAAGGGTAAGAAAACTCGTAGCAATAAGCGTACTAACAAAATGATCATACGTGATCGACGTAAGAAATAGAGGGGATTAACTGTGTCAACAAGATCAGCATACAAAGGACCTTACTGCGCAGACCATCTAATTAAGAAGGTTGAAGCGGCGGGAGATTCGAATCGCCCAATTAAAACTTGGTCGCGTGCATCAATGATTCTGCCGATGATGGTTGGTAAAACTATTGCGGTGCACAATGGTCGTGACCATGTGCCAGTTTATATTACTGAAAACATGGTTGGTCATAAACTCGGTGAGTTTGCGATTACTCGTAAGGGTAGCCATGGCGATAAAAAGTCGAAGAAGAAATAGAGGATTAAGAGATGGAAGTAGCAGCTAAACATAGACATGCACGAATTTCAGCTCAGAAAGTCAGATGGGTTGCTGATCAAGTGCGCGGCTTACCAGTTGAAAAGGCAGTAGACTTGCTAGCATTCAGCAAGAAAAAAGCCGCTGTCTTGGTTAAAAAGGTTTTGGAATCTGCGATTGCCAATGCTGAGCACAATAACGGTGCTGATATTGATGAATTGAAGGTATCTACAATTTTTGTAGACGAGGGTCCTACGATGAAACGCTTTAGTGCGCGTGCTCGTGGTCGTGCTAACCGTATTTTAAAACGTAGCTGTCACATCACTGTGATGGTTGCGGATAGTTAAGGAGATCGATTCATGGGTCAAAAAGTTAATCCAACCGGTATAAGATTAGGTATATCTAAAGACTGGACGGCTAAATGGTATGCTAACTCACGTGATTATTCAGACTTCTTAAATGCTGATCTGAAAATTCGCGAATACTTACGTGAAAAATTGAAACGTGCTTCTGTTAGCCGTATTCAAATCGATCGCCCTGCACGTAATGCACGTATTGCGATTCACTCTGCACGTCCTGGTGTTATCATCGGTAAGAAGGGTGGTGAAGTTGATGTGTTGCGTGATCATATTTCAAAAATGATTAATATGCCGGTGCATATCACAATTGAAGAAATTCGTAAGCCAGAAATGGATGCGTATTTAGTAGCACAAAACGTAGCGCAGCAATTAGAGCGCCGTGTGATGTTCCGTCGCGCAATGAAGCGTGCAGTACAAACAACCATGAAATGTGGCGCACTGGGTGTGCGTGTAAACGTGGCTGGTCGTTTGGGTGGTGCTGAAATTGCACGTACTGAATGGTATCGCGAAGGTCGTGTACCACTGCATACTTTCCGTGCTGATATTGATTACGGAACAGCGCGTGCCAATACTACATACGGTGTGATTGGTATCAAAGTTTGGATCTTCAAGGGTGAAGTGCAAAACTTGAATGCGGACAGTGCTGCGGAAGACAGTAAACAGGCAGGTGAGGAATAAACGATGCGCCAACCAAGAAGAAGAAAGTTTCGTAAAGATTTTAAAGGTGATAACAGCGGTTTAGCACAGCGCGGTAATAAAATCAGCTTTGGTGAGTACGGTATGAAAGCTACACAACGTGGCCGTATTACTGCTCGTCAATTAGAAGCTGCTCGTCGTGCGATTGCCCGTCACGTAAAGCGTGGTGGTAAAACAGTGATTCGTATTTTCCCTGACAAGCCAATTTCTAAGAAGCCATTAGAAGTTAGACAAGGTAAAGGTAAGGGTAACGTCGAATACTGGGTAGCACTTGTGCAACCAGGTCGTGTGTTATTTGAAATTGAAGGTGTACCGGAAGAGTTAGCACGCGAAGCATTTGCTCGTGCGGCTGCGAAATTACCGGTATCGGTCATATTTGTAAAAAGAACGGTGATGTAATGAAAGCACAAGAACTACAGCAAAAATCTGCCGCCGAACTACAAACTGAATTGTTGGCACTATTGCAGGAGCAATTTAACTTACGTATGCAGCGTGGCATGGGTCAAACACCTAAGCCTCACTTGTTTAAAAACGTACGTCGTCAAATTGCACGTGTAAAAACTATCTTGAACCAAAAGGAGCGTGAAAATGGCTAATGCGGAACAGAAATCATTGCCACGTACCCTAATGGGTAAAGTCGTGAGCAATAAAATGGACAAAGGCATAACTGTTTATGTCGAGCGTCGAGTGAAGCACCCGATTTACGGTAAATTCATTAAGCGTTCAACTAAGGTACATGCACATGATGAAGAAAACACATGCCAAATGGGTGATGTTGTTGTTGTTCAAGAGTGCAAGCCAATTTCAAAGACTAAGAGTTGGAGATTGGTAGAAGTTAAAGAGCGCGCAGCGTAGCTGATGCGTATAAGTGGAGATAAGGCATGATACAAACACAATCGTTAGTGAATGTCGCAGACAATAGCGGTGCTAGACGAGTAATGTGCATCAAAGTATTAGGTGGCTCAAAACGTCGCTACGCTAATATCGGTGACATTGTTAAAGTAACTGTGAAAGAAGCGATTCCTCGCGGCAAAGTGAAGAAAGGTGAAGTAATGAACGCAGTGGTAGTGCGTACCCGTAAAGGTGTGCGTCGTCCTGATGGTTCGTTGATTCGTTTCGACACCAACGCAGTGGTTTTATTGAATGCGCAAAACCAACCGATTGGTACGCGTATCTTTGGGCCGGTTACCCGTGAATTACGTACAGGTAACTTTATGAAGATTATCTCCTTAGCATTGGAGGTGTTGTAATCATGAGTATTGCAAAGATAAGAGTTGGTGATGAAGTAGTTGTCATTGCTGGTAAAGATAAAGGCAAGACTGGGCGTGTTACACGTCTAGTTCATAAAGAAAAGAAAGATACTCGCTTGTTTGTTGAGGGCGTTAATATGGTGAAAAAGCATGTTAAGCCAAACCCTAACAAACAAGATCAAGGCGGTATTGTTGATAAGGAAGCTGCATTGAATATTTCTAATGTTGCTTTGTTGAATCCAACAACTAATAAAGCCGATCGTGTGGGTATTCGTGAATTAGAAGACGGTAAAAAAGTACGTTACTTCAAGTCTAACGACGAAGTAGTGGATGTTTAAAGGATACGATGATGAGTTTAAAAACGTATTACAAAGAAACGATTGTTGATCAGCTGAAAAAGCAGTTTAACTTTAAATCGGTTATGCAAGTGCCTAAGATCACTAAGATCACATTAAACATGGGTTTAAGTGAAGCTGTTGGTGATAAGAAAGTGATTGCAAATGCCTTAGGTGATTTAGCAGCCATTACTGGTCAAAAAGCAGTGGCAACTAAAGCGCGTAAATCAAACGCTGGCTTTAAGATTCGTGATGGTTGGCCAATTGGTGCTAAAGTTACTTTGCGTGGCGAGCGCATGTATGACTTTTTCGAACGCTTAGTAGATATTTCGATTCCACGTATTCGAGATTTCCGTGGCTTTAAAGCAAATGCTTTTGATGGTCGTGGTAACTACAGCTTGGGTATTCAGGAACAAATCGTTTTCCCAGAAATCAATTACGATAAGATTGATGCGATTCGCGGTTTGGATATTTGTATCACAACCAGTGCTAAAAATGATGAGGAAGGCCGTGCTTTATTGAAAGCATTTAACTTTCCTTTGAAAAAAGCCAATAAAGAGGTTGAATAATGGCTAAAACAAGTTCAATTATGCGTAATAAAAAGCGTATGAAATTATCAAGTCTGGCTCGTAAAGCACGTCTGGCATTGAAAAGTATTATCAAGAAAGATGAAGATAATCGTGATGAAGCCATCGTGAAATTACAACGTAAGCGTCGTGACGAGAGTCCATGCCGTGTGCGTAATCGGTGCCGTGCTTGCGGTCGTCCAAACGGAAACTTGAGAAAGTTTGGTTTGTGTCGTATTCACTTGCGTGAAGCAGCGATGCGTGGCGATGTGCCTGGTTTAAAGAAAGCGAGTTGGTAGGAGAATATTATGTCATTACAAGATCCCATATCAGATATGTTAACTCGCATTCGCAATGCGCAGGCTGTGAGTAAAAAAGCAGTAGAAATGCCTTTGTCACGTATCAAGATGGCTATTGCAGCTGTGTTGAAAGATGAAGGTTATGTTACTGGTTTCGGTGAAGTCGAAGGTGCGGCTTTACCAACAATGAGAATTGAGCTGAAATATTTCGATGGCAAGCCTGTAATTGAAAAATTACAACGCGAAAGCAAGCCTAGTTATCGTAAATATAAAGGCAAAGATGAGTTGCCCAAAGTCAATAATGGCTTGGGTGTGGCAGTTATTTCTACCTCTGCAGGTGTGATGAGCGATAAAGCAGCTCGCCGCGCCGGTAAAGGTGGTGAAGTATTATTGTATGTGAGCTAGTAGGAGAAACAGCCATGACGAGTAGAGTTGCAAATAACCCGGTGGTCGTACCATCAGGAGTCGATGTAACCATCGAGGGCCAGCTTTTAAAAGTGAAAGGCCCTAAAGGCGAGTTGGAAAGAGTTAATCATAACTTGGTGAAATTTGAATTAGCCGATAATGCATTACAATTCGCTCCAGCGAACGATAAAAAAACCGCTAATGCATTAGCAGGTACCAGCCGTGCGTTGGCCGCCAATATGGTGCAAGGTGTTAGTGAAGGCTTTGAAAGAAAACTAATAATGGTTGGCGTTGGTTACCGTGCAAAAGCACAAGGTAAATCAATTGAAATCAATGTTGGTTATTCACACCCTGTGAATCTTGAAATGCCTGAAGGTTTGACGGTTGAAACACCGACTCAAACTGAGATTGTCATTAAAGGCATTGATAAGCAGCGTGTATGCCAAATGGCCGCTAACATCCGTAAGATTCGTGCACCTGAGCCTTATAAAGGTAAAGGTATTCGTTACAGCGATGAAGTGGTTGTAAAGAAAGAGGCTAAGAAAAAATGATAAATAAGAAGAAAGCAAGATTAAGACGTTCTCGCTTGACGCGATCAAAGATCGCTGATCAAGCAAGAAAAGGTTCTCCTAAACATCGTTTAGTTGTATTGCGCACACCGCGTCATACTTATGCGCAACTGATTACACCTTGTGGTGGTACGGTTGTATGTTCTGCTTCTACGTTAGATAAAGATCTACGTTCTGCTGTTAAATTCGGTGGAAATATAGAAGCAGCAACTGCAGTGGGTAAAGCGATAGCTGAGAAAATTAAACAGGCGGGTGTTGAAAGCATTGCTTTTGATCGCTCAGGTTTCAAATATCACGGTCGCGTTCAAGCATTAGCTGATGCAGTCCGCGAAGGTAACGTACAGTTTTAATAGGGGATTGTTTATATGGGTGCTAATACAGCAGCAGTTGAAGACACATACCAGGACAAACTGGTTACCATGCGACGTACGTCTAAAGTGGTTAAAGGTGGTCGCGTATTTGGTTTTGACGCATTAATCGTTACCGGTGATGGTAACGGTCGTATCGGTTTCGGTCGTGGTAAAGCAAAAGAAGTGCCAGTAGCTATTCAAAAAGCCACTGAAAATGCACGTCGTAACGTGGTATATATTGACCTTAAAGAAGGTACATTACATCATGCAATTACTGCTAATCACGGTGCAAGTAAAGTATTTATGAAGCCAGCTTCTGAAGGTACTGGTGTGATTGCAGGTAGCGCGATGCGTGCTGTCTTCGAAGTGGTAGGTGTTAAAAACGTGTTATCGAAAAGCATTGGTTCAACTAATCCAATTAACGTGGTACGTGCTACGGTTAACGGTTTGGTTCAAATGGCAACACCTGAATCGGTAGCTGAGAAGCGTGGTAAGCGCGTAGAAGAAATCTTGGAGGACTAACCGATGGCTAATGATAAACGTGTCAAAGTGACATTAAAGAAAAGCATGCACGGCCGCACTAAGGGTCATAAAGAAAACGTAAAGGGTCTTGGTCTTCGTCGCATTAATCATAGCGTTGAAGTATTAGATACCCCCGAAAATCGCGGCATGATTAACAAAGTGAGTTACTTGCTACAGGTTGAGGAGTCAGCATAATGCATTTAAATACAATAAAGCCGGCCGACGGTTCTAAAAAGAATAGAAAACGTGTTGGACGTGGTATTGCTAGTGGTTTAGGTAAGACTGCAGGCCGTGGTCATAAAGGTCAGCATTCGCGTTCAGGTGGTTACCACAAGAGCGGTTTCGAGGGTGGTCAAATGCCTTTGCAACGCCGTGTACCAAAATTTGGTTTTACATCACGTAAGTCATTAACACGTGCGGAAGTACGTTTACATGAGCTAGCCCAAGTTACTGCTGATGTGGTTGATCTTGCAGCATTAAAAGCTGCTGGTGTGATTAACCAAAACATTAAAACAGTTAAAGTGATTGCTAGTGGCGAGATTACTAAAGCATTAACTTTACGTGATATTCCTGTGACTAAGGGTGCTAAGGCAGCGATTGAAGCCGCCGGCGGCAAAGTGGAAACAACGGAAGCATAAGTAGTAGGATGGAATCATGGCAACAGCTAAATTAGGATCAGCACTAGCAGGCGGCGGTTTACAAGAGCTAAAGCGCCGCTTGCTCGTTGTGTTTATTGGTATCCTGGTGTATCGCCTTGGTTCCTATATCCCTGTGCCTGGTCTAAACCCAGCGCGGTTAGCTGATTTATTCAATCAGCACCAAAGCGGGTTGCTTGGCTTATTTAATATGTTTTCAGGTGGTGCCTTATCGCGGATGACAATATTCGCGCTCGGGGTTATGCCTTATATATCTTCATCGATTATTATCCAAATGTTTGGCTCGATTATCCCTTCGTTACAGCAATTAAAGAAAGAAGGTGAGTCTGGCCGACGTAAACTTAACCAATATACCCGTTATGGCACACTGATTTTATCGGCGTTCCAAGCGTTGGGTATCGCCAAATGGCTAGTGAGCAGTAATGTTGTACTTAGCCCGGGCCCAATTTTCTATTTCACCGCGATGGTTACTCTCATTACTGGCACCATGTTTTTGATGTGGTTGGGTGAGCAAATGACTGAACGTGGTATCGGTAATGGTATCTCGCTGATCATTTTCGCTAGTATTGTATCGCGCTTCCCATCAGCGGTTGGCCAAGTTATTGAGCAAGTGCATCAAGGTCAAATGGCAGCTATTTCGTTGATCTTGATTACGGTTTTGGTTTTAGCCATCACGGGAGTTGTGGTATTTGTTGAGCGCGCGCAGCGTCGTATCACGATTAATTATGCTAAGCGCCAGCAAGGGCGCAAGATGTATCAAGCGCAATCTAGCCATTTACCGTTAAAAATCAATATGTCAGGTGTTATACCACCGATTTTTGCTTCCAGTATTATTATGTTCCCTGGCGCGATTGCTAAGTTTTTCTCCAGCGTAAAGGGTTTTGGTTGGTTAAATGATCTAGCTTTGGCATTATCACCAGGACAGCCACTCTATATTATAGTGTTCGCGGTTGCTGTGATTTTCTTTGCCTTCTTCTATACCGCTTTAGTGTTTAACCCTAAAGAGACAGCTGATAATTTAAAGAAATCTGGCGCGTTTATCCCAGGAATACGCCCAGGTGAGAAAACAGCAGAATATATTGATTCAGTGATGACCCGTTTAACTGTAGTGGGTGCCATTTATTTAACACTTGTGGCATTATTACCGCAATTTTTGATCATTGTATGGAGTGTACCGTTCTACTTTGGTGGTACATCCCTGCTGATTATCGTGGTTGTTCTGATGGACTTCATTGCTCAAGTGCAAGCGCACCTGATGAGCCATCAGTATCAGTCGATTATGAAAAATAAGGGCAGTGGCTCGAAAATGAGCTTAATTTAGTTGTCAGGAGAAAAAACGTGAAAGTTAGAGCGTCAGTAAAAAAGATATGTAGAAATTGTAAAGTCATTCGTCGTAAGGGTGTCGTGCGCGTAATTTGCAAAGAAAAACGTCATAAACAAAGACAAGGTTAATATTTGCATTTTGGCCCGCAGAAGGTTATCCTTAGCGGCTTTTGACAAGTTTAAATTTAGATAAAAATCGGAGTAAAGTCATATGTCTGCACGAATTGCAGGAGTTAATATACCAATGCATAAGCATACTCGTATTGCATTACGTAGTGTTTATGGTGTTGGAGCAACTCAAGCGCTTAAGATCTGCGAACAAGCAAGCGTACAACCAGATCAAAAAGTACAGGATTTAACTGAGGCAGAATTAGAGTCACTGCGTACAGAAGTAGCAAAACTTACTGTAGAAGGTGATCTAAGACGTGAAATCTCTATGAATATTAAGAGAAAAATGGATTTAGGTACTTATACTGGAATTCGTCATAGAAAGGGCTTACCCGTTCGTGGTCAGAATACTAAAAATAATGCTAGAACGCGTAAAGGTAAACGCAAACTAGTAGTTAAAGCTAAATAGAAGGGTCATAGAGAATGAGACAGAATAGTCCAGCTCGCAAAAAGCGTAAGCATAAGATTACCGAAGGTATTGCTCATATTAAAGCTACCTTTAATAACACATTGATTGTTATCACTGATATGTCAGGTGACAAGATCGCCCAGGCATCTGCTGGTAGTGAAGGCTTTAAGGGCGCTCGTAAGAGTACACCTTTTGCTGCTCAAACAGCTGCTGAAGAATTAGCAAAGAAATTAAAAGCTGATTGCGGTTTGACTAAATTGGCCGTTAATGTACGTGGCCCGGGTGCTGGTCGTGAACCTGCGATCCGTGGTCTAAGAAGTGCTGGTGTTGCAATTCATCGTGTTACTGATAAAACACGTTTGCCGCATAACGGTTGTCGTCCACGTAAGAAGCGTAGAGTATAGGAGAAGATATAATGGCAAGATATAGAGGTCCAAAGTGTCGTTTATCACGTCGTGAAAAAACTGATTTAGGCCACAAAAGTGGTGTGCGTAGCACCGATTCTAAATGCAATATGGAACGTACTCCAGGTGTGCACTGGCAACGTCGTGGTCGTACCACTGACTTCGGTGTGCAATTGCGTATGAAGCAAATGATTCGTCGTTATTATGAAGTAATGGAAAAGCAGTTCAGAAAATATTACAAAACTGCTGACGGTCAAAAAGGTTCTACCGGTGATAACTTATTAAAGTTATTGGAAGCGCGTTTAGATAACGTTGTTTACCGTATGGGTTTTGCAGCAACACGTGCTGAAGCACGTCAATTGGTTAGCCATAAAGCAATTAAAGTGAATGGCACAATTGTTAACGTAGCTTCTTACCATGTACAGCCTGGTGACGTGGTTGAAATTCGTGATCGTGCGAAAAAACAATTACGCATTAAAGCGGCGATGGAAATTGCTGCGCAGCGTCAACAATGCTCATGGGTAGATGTTGATAGCAAGAAAGTTGAAGGTACTTACAAAGCTGAGGCAGATATTGATGAATTGCCTACCGAGTTTAAAGTGAACCTTGTTGTTGAATTGTACTCTAAGTAGAGGTGAAATAATGCAAGATATCTATAAAGATTTTCTTACACCAAAGAATATTCAAGTGCAGGCGCTATCGCCTTTTGTATCACGTATCGTGCTTGAACCATTAGAGCGCGGTTTTGGTTACACATTAGGTAATGCATTACGTCGCATACTCTTGTCTTCTATGACAGGTGCTGCTATTACTGATATCAGTATCGATAACGTATTGCATGAATACAGCTCAATTAATGGTGTGCGTGAAGACGTCGTTGATATTTTACTTAACCTAAAAGACGTTGCGATTAAAATGAATAATCGTGAAGTGGCTGAGTTAGTGTTGCATAAAACGGGTGTTGGTCCTGTAACTGCTGGTGATATCCAGTTGGATCACGATGTTGAAATCATCAACCCAGAACATGTGATTGCTCACTTGACTGATGAAGGTGATTTGAAAATGCGCCTTACTATTAAGACCGGTCGTGGTTATCAACCATCTAACCGTGTGTTAAGTGATGATCTTGAAGAAGGTAAAACATTAGGCGAATTAAATCTGGATGCTTCATACAGCCCAGTGCGTCGCGTGACTTACCAGGTTGAAAATGCGCGTGTTGAAAATCGTACAGACTTGGATAAACTGATTTTAGAAGTGGAAACCAATGGTACATTGGATCCTGAAGAAGCTATTCGCCGTTGTGCGACTATCTTGCAGCATCAGTTAACAGCTTTCGTTGAATTAAAGCATGAAGACTTTATTGAATCGAAAGACAGCTCAAGTACTGTTGATCCTGTATTACTGCGTCCAGTTGATGATTTAGAATTAACTGTACGTGCAGCGAATTGTTTAAAAGCAGAAAATATTTGCTACATCGGTGATTTGGTAATGCGTTCAGAAAACGATTTGCTAAAAACACCTAACTTAGGTAAGAAGTCGTTAATGGAAATTAAAGGCGTACTCGCTCAGCGTGGTTTAACGCTGGGTATGGTGGTTGAACAATGGCCGCCTGTTGAGTACGGCGTCGAACAATAATAAAGGGCTAGTAAAATGCATCATCGTAAAAGTGGAAGACAATTAGGTCGTAATAGTTCTCATCGTAAAGCTATGTATCGTAATATGTCAGTTTCAATGTTACAACACGAAACTATTAAGACTACACTAGCCAAAGCTAAAGAACTGCGTGGTGTGGTTGAACCTTTAATCACATTGGGTCGCAATGATAGCGTTGCTAACCGTCGTTTAGCATTCTCACGTCTACGTGATAAAGCAATGGTTAACAAGCTATTCACCATATTAGGACCGCGCTTTGCAGAACGTCCAGGTGGTTACCTACGCGTGTTGAAATGTGGCTATCGCCCAGGTGATAAAGCACCTATGGCAATCGTCGAGTTGGTTGGCAACGAACAAGAATAACTTGCTTGTCATCTTGACTCCTAGCATGTCATCTTGACCCCTAGCATGTCATCTTGACTCCTAGCATGTCATCTTGACCCCTAGCATGTCATCTTGACTCCTAGAATGTCATCCCGGCCCCCGAGCCGGGATCCAGAATCATAATAAAAGCCGGACACGCTCCGGCTTTTTTACAGCCTTTTGCTCATCAGCCAGTTAAAACACAACCTCAAGAATCGAAAACTCAGCTATTTACTGCTCTCCTTACACTTGGTAATACGTCGTACTCTGAGCCAATAGATCAATTATTTTGTGCGGTGTAGCTTAATGATACCCAATCATAAGGGCGTATAATCCCGACGGGCTAAAAACTCAGGTCGTGGCTTATCAGCACCAAACGGTTTATCCGGGATGTTTTCCACACTGTTATAGACAAAAAACAAATTGGTACGGGCATAAGCAGAGATGTTATCTGCCGAACCGTGCATTAAGTTGCCTTCGTGGAATACCACGGTGCCGGGAGGACCATAAACGCCCACCATACCACCCTCATCCGCTAACGTTCGCATGGCATCGTGACTGGGCACACCATAGGTTTGTTTGCGCAATGAGGTTTTATAGTTATCTTCAGGTGTTGCTCCTGCACAAGCAACAAACTTTTTATGTGATTTCGGAATCACATACAGTGAGCCATTAAACTCATTGTTTTCGGTTAAAAATACCCAGCCGGTGACGATACGCATGCGTGGAACGCCATCCTCCACATGCCAAGTTTCAAAGTCAGAGTGCCAAGGGAATGACTTGCCATCAAATGCAGACTTTATATTTAATCGGCTGTGGTGAATATAGGTTTGGCTATGTAGTATTTGTTCCGCAGCACCTAATAAACGTGGATCACGTGACACGTGTTTGCAAGCATCACTGTATAGTTCAGGTGAAAAAACGGAACGTAACACCTGGCTATCAGGCTCCAGTATCAGTTCATCCTGCCCTTGTAGGCGCTCTTTCATGGTGGGGATATCCACTAGGCAATCATTGACGCAGTCTTGCATTAAACCTGGGATAACTAAGTAACCATTATCATCATAAAAATCGAGTTGTTGTTGATCGAGCGGGCCGTCATCGGCTGTGCCATAAACCGCTGGATCAATACGTTCGGATAGGCGTTCTTGCTCATCAGTACGGGAAGGGTATAAATCCGTTATTACTTCCATTTGCATTCCTCCATTATCAAATCAGTTTAGAGATGGCGTCAATGTATGTCAAAGATGTTTTGATGCTTTAGTTTACGTACGTTTTTTTCTTTAGCAACATTTTGATCGTGTATTTTTATACATCTATTTGAACATATTGTTTTATATTTACACGAACTGTTATAGAATCGCCTTTATTAAAAAAATATATTATATCGATGTGGGAGTATTGATACTTTGAGTAGGCCGTTAGAGATGCAGCGCGCTTCAGTCTTTGCAGCACTGAGTGCAGCTGAAGGGCAGTATAAAGAAAAAATTGCTAAGGCCTATAGGCTGTATAGAAGGGACCAGGAAGGGTGGGATGCTCAAACTTCGCGATCTGGTTATTATCGTCAAGTGCATGATCGGCCTCGACCGCAACCAGAAACCATTACTGCAGCAGAGCAGGGATCAATTGAAGTATTGCGTAAAGGCTTGCTTGGACCCATGTTGAAATTATCAGACTTAGCTACTGTATGTGCACGCTGGTTATGGGGTAAAGATACGCCGTGGAATTCAAAGGAAGCTAATAGTCTAGCCAGTTATTTTCTACAGCAGCTAGAAGACCATGATCGTGTGGTATACAAAGCTGTGATTTCGACAACTTACAGTGTTGAATTTGTTAGTGCATCAGCAAGTGGCTCATATGTTAATTTATACCGTGGTGATAGTCGTGCTTACGAAACCATTTTCCGTGAAGGTTTTACATTACGAAAGCCATATGCCGGTTCAACCCAGTTGTTGGGTACCTTTTGTGATCAATACACTGAGTCATATGGCGTATCAACCAGTCAATGGTACGAGCAAGCAGCGCAATTTCCATTGGAGGGTACTCATCACGTATATACTATACGGGTCGACAGTCATGTGATCACTGGACCTGGCACTTATGCGGTAGACATAGCCCAAACTCGTTCTAAGCGGGGTGGTATTTACAAGCAACGCAGCGATTTGCATAGCTTACGGGAGGTGAATTTTCTGCATGATATCCCACCACAGGTGGTTCATTCAGTGAAAACGGCAGAGGGAGATTATCACCTAAACCCAAGCTATACTGGCAAGTTTCCACATACACCGACCTATAAACCTGTTCCACCACTGCTGAGTGAAACGAGGCCTGCAAGTATGATTACTCCTGTGCTAAGTGCGTCAGCTTTGCCCAGGACTGGACGATCAAGAGCTGGAGCTGGAGCTGGAGAAGAGCTGAGGCCAAAACCATTGGTGGCAATGGGATCAGTGGTATTGCTGCCTATGGAAGCAGCAGCCGTGGGTGAAAGTTCAGCACCTGCCGAGAAGTTGCCACCTATACCTATGGCATCATTGCCTGTTCGTAGGCCTGCAAAAGCATCGGCATCAGTATTTTGCCCCCTGCCGGAATTGACATCCTTACAACCATTACCACCGTCAATACCAGCACCATCAACACCGCCACCAAGTAGTAGTGTGTTTGATGGAGTGACCGTAGAAGCAGGGCCTCGTATGCCAATAGAGCCAACACGGTGCGTTACTTTTAGTTTATTTAAAAAACGTAGACCATCTGCACAACTGCAGGAGCCTGTGAGTGACTCACCAGCAGCTACAGCTAGAAGAATTATAAAATAATGAGGAGATACTAATGCGACATAGACAAAAAAAAGATAAAAAGAAATTGCTTGATGGCAAAATGGAACATAAGCAACAACATTTTGAAATGGCTAGCCTTGCAGGGCCGATTGCTGACCAGGAAACGGAAGAAGGTGCTGTGCATACAGGAAAGGCTAAGCCTGGCTTGTTTTCTGGCTGTTTGCCGCGTCGTCGACGTTATGAAATGATGCATGATGATGGCGTTGTTGCCGCGTCGGCACCTGTACAATCTAAGCCTTTAGCCACAGATCATGAAATGCCACCAGTACTCAGGGCAGCAGCGCCAGTAGCGGCACCGTCAGTACCATCAACACCTGACGCCGCAGCGCCGGTTGTGTTGGCTCAAGCATCACCCGTACCCGTTCGATCAACAGCAGCTATATTGAGCGCAGCATTGCATAATCTCAACGCTGCAGGCATACAAGTGGGCCAACGTGGCTGGGTGCATTTTCAATTTACAATCGCACGCGAAGCGAACGCCTTTGTTTCTCGGTTTGATTTGCACTCAGAAAATCCTACTCGCCGTGACAAGCCAAAGGGTTTTGATGTAAACCGCACCACAGGTGTTTGTACTGTTAGGTTGTCATATGATTCATTTAAGCAACTGCGAGAGCGCACTGAGTTACCGGAATACCATAATTTAGAGCCAGCACCGCGTTTTAAACGATAGTCTTGAGTGATGTGGGAGAGGTAAGCCGATGAGTCGTATTCAGTTCGATCAGTTAAATGTGCGTGCGCGTGCCAGAGTGGTTAGCTACGATAGTGCGCTTGCAGACTATCGTGCGCATCGCGCCATGATTAAAATTATTTGGTCGGGCTTTGGCGGCGAGCATGAAAATGCGCCTGACTCAGACGGTCGTTGGGATAATGCCGATTGGCAATTTTTAATTAAGCAATTTAAATCGCCAGCGACAGTTCGTCCCATTCACGGCGGGAGCTTCAAAGGCCAGGGCTACCACCAATCGAGCTTTAATGATGATCCGCGCGATCGTAGTCAATGGTATGACTATAAGAATCAGCGCTGGATTACTCGGTCGATAGCTGGTAAGCCACGTGGGGCATATAAACCTCGATATCAGACGATTAAAGCCGGGCATTACTCATTATTACCACCGCATGGGCAGATGCAATACTGTCGAGGCATGGACCCGAGTTCGGGATTATTGGCAACACGAACAAATCCCGCACATTTTGATAAAAGCAGTTTTAGTTTTCCCGGTCGACAAATTGGTTGGTTATTCAGTGCGGATCCTGCTAATGGTAGTCAGGTGCGACACTGTTCACCCGGAGACATGTATGGTCGTCGTGTGCCTCACTTGGGTGGTGCTAGTGCGGTTAGATATGCCATGAATAACACAGTGTATCGATCAAGTGGTCAACCCCCATTGATGTCGATTGATGAGTTACGTAAATTGCATTCGGCCCCACGAGTTGACGGCAAACAGCTTGCACACAATGATTGCCGTTTTAAACCAACGTTAGCAGCAGCCGCGGCGATTGTAGTGCCTGGTGGCAAGTCTGAGGGCTGGCTGGGTATATTGAATGGGGTAGAGAAGAAGTTGCTCGTATTGTCGGAGTTGTCAGTTAATTTGCCGTTGGTCGATAAGGCATCTACTGCTAAAGAGATAGGTACTTATGGCCTTGCGGTGCAGTGGGAAGCACTGTATAGAGCCAAAAGATTATATCCAGAATTGCTGGCTAGTATGCCAACGCAGTTGATGGAAGTTGATCACAGTGTGTTGTTACATTTAAAGACTTTGGTGCCTGGTAGCAGTGATGAGCAGAAAGAAAAAAACGCACTGGATTTTGTTTTGTCTCGTTATGGCCTTAATGTTGTCGTGCATTATCAGTTAAATAACCCGTGTTTAATGCAAGAAATGTGGAGGTATAGCGATAATCGTGATGCAATGTATGCGTTATTGCAATGCGGCGCATCAGTAGATAATCCTGCTGTATTAAAGCATGTACTTGAGCATTGGCGTGACTACCGTCAGGTATTAGACCAGCAGACACAGCAGCGTATTATTGCTAGTATTCTGAGTGAGCAACTGACTGATGATTTAATTTTTTCAGGTGATACGGATTTCATTAAACAGCTGTATGCTTTATTGGATTTGCCTGGGTGGCCACCGCTTATGCGTAAGCTAGTGACTGATGCACATGCGGGTAATGCTGTTAGCGTATTTAAAACGCTTTATGACGCTGATATTGGCTTTAGTGATGCAGGGCGCCAGCGTTTATACTTACAAGCATTTGTGGCGGCAGTGGTAAAATTGGATGGTGATTGGTTGCATAGGCAGCTGCAGGAGCAGCAATCTCGTGAGGGTTGTGATGAAAAAACGGCATTTTTAGCCTTAATGCAACAGACTTTGACTAATATTAAGCAACTGCATTTAACTCCAGCTAATCAAGATTTATTTATTGCAGAGTTGCAAGGGCAGATAGTGCGGCGTCATATTGCTGCTAAAGACCTGCAGTTATTGTTGTTTATACCAGAGATATTTCAGCGGCTAACAGCGGGATTTCAGCAAGAGGTTATGGACGCTGTGTTTATTGTTGTAGATGGTGTGCCTGCGCTTGAGGCGCTTAACGTGACGCAACAAATAGCGCTTTTGAATCTGTTGCTACCGGATGGTAACCCCGATTATGTAACACAAGTTTTATTGCGTGATGATTTTCCATTGGAGGTGCTAGACCCAGCCACTCGAGCTAAGGTAACGCAGTTTGTATTATCTGATGGTTTTTCGGATTTAACAGCTGTATCGCAAGGGGCTTTGTTTTCGCAGTTATTGAAATCATTTGAATTGTATGTGCCGCATTCAGACCACGCGCAATTTAGAGTCTTTTGTCGTCGTATGGTGGCTTGTGATGTATCACTGCTTGCTCATGTGATTGATTATTTCATTAAGCCACTGCAAGCGCATTCTATTATAAATAGAAAGCCCATTTCTGTATTAACAAAGTTGGTAGAGGTATTGGCCTCATTGCCCAGCCAGCGTGAATTTACTGAACGTGGTGGCGTGATCTTGTCCATTGAGCAATATCAACAAACAGAGTATTTGCTGCAGCGCTGTAAGCAATATAAACTTAGCGATGGTTTACAACAAGCTCTGCAACATTTAACTGGGGTACTGGCCAGAGTTCAGCAAGAAAACAGCTGTATTCAATTGGGCGAAACTGAAGGTGAAATGTTAGCTTGTTTGCCACGTTCAGTAATGAACATCAGCCGTGTTGATCGCGACGCACATATTGCTTGGCGTAAAAGTGGTTATGACTATTTTAAACAAGCCTATGCGGCTAGTGGAGGTCATACAGAACAAGCCAGTGTTAAAGTATATGCATTGGATGATATGGGCAGTGGTGTGTTATTGCGTGGGCTTGATCGATCTAGTGGCTATCGGTTGGAAAATAATCTGCGCAGTGAAACAAAGAAACGCGTGATTTGTTCATCTGCTCGTTTATATAAAGATGAAGCAACGATTTTACCTGTGTCGATAGTATCAGTGGTGGCACCTAACTTACGTAAAAATACACCTGGCCAATATGATAGCCCAAGCGATGCTCGGCAATTTATGACTGGTAAAGGTTTGAATCAGCCGGCTTATTATGCAGCAATGTATTCTGCTTGGGCGCTGAGTTTTCATGCGTTAAGTCAACAAGCCAAAGGCAATGATAAGCGCAGTATTGTGGTAACACCGCTATTAGGTGGTGGTGCATTTTTGGCGGGGCATCCGCTCAAAGTAAGAAACGTCGCGATAGCGCTGAATGTGATTGCCATGATAAAAGCTTACAATGCGCAACCACGCCCTGAATTACCAGAGCTGCATTTGTGTTTGCCAAAAATGAATGCTAGCGATCCAGAGGGCGCATTTGAATATATTCAAACGATTCTTCATGAGTTACCACCTTGCAAAGGTCGACTGGTGATCAGTCAATCCGATGTGTTCGATTTAACTTATCAGACCTATGCGCAGGATGGTTTTGATGCGGATGAATATAATGTCGCTTTAGTTAACCCGTCCTCTGATCACGTGCCGGGTGGTGGTTGTTATGCGGAACGTAAAACGAGTCACTTCGGTCGACCAAGTTATTCGCATCGTGATGCTGTTGCTACTAATCGACCGGGAACCTTTAATCCGCGCCCGATGGCACTCGAAGAACAATTAGGTCAAGTGACGTCGTTTATGTATAGCCAATGCGCGAGCATGAACCCCGAGCATTTACGTTTTAGTGTGATTGAGCGGGTAAAAATGAGTGAAGAGGGTTCCATTGTTGCTGCTGGTGATACATTGGATAAACGTGTTAGTGAGGATAGGTCAGTGCAGCACCATCTGGCAACCAAATTACCCGAGCTGTATCCTATGCGTTACAGTACCGGGGCGCCTGATCCTCGAAAACCACATAAGCCACCACCGCGCGCTCCTAAGCGTGTACAGACAGCCGCAGCTGGAGCTGTTGTTGCACCACAACTGTCAAAATCAGCAAAAGTGACAGCGGTTAGCGCCGATGTGCCTAAGCCTGAGACAACAACACCATTGGTATACTACCGCCAATTCCTATTCCTATTGGCTGAATTACGTAGCTGCTATGCGGGTAAATCATGTGGTGTACTGCATCGTGATAAATTTAAAACGTTTGATAAGCAATTAACAGCATTAGTTTCAAAAAGTAACGGTGGCGTGCCGCTAGAGGAAGTGCCGAAATATTTGACGTGTCTTTTGTTGGCTGCGGTTTGTTCGCATAATGGTAAGTTGAAACATAAATTCACTAGCAGTGGTGAGGCGGTGGTGAAGGCGTTAAATAGCTCATATCCACTGTTTTCTCAAGAGGTTCATAACAAGCTCGGTATGGGTGGCGACGAGCACCTGCGTTATCAACATATCGTACAATATGCGCATCATGGACATGCTTAACTGACTATTAATTTTGGTATTGCCGGTTTATATTTTTCGATCATAATGTATATATTGTTGTAGATGCCATTATCTATGGTGGCATTAATCTATTGAATTACATTAGTAATAAATTTACGTGTCCTAGTAAGGTGATCAATCTTTTGATTGTTGCCGTTCAGGAAACAATCCGTTTACTTCTAGCTATATTGAATAATCAGCGGTTCGCAGTACAATGAGTCATTCTAAAATTTTAGTGTATTGGTTGGGGAGTATGCAAAGATGAGTCGAACGACAGCTGAACAACGTGCATCGGTACTGGCGGCCTGCTGTGCTGCTGAATATGAGTATAAGCAGAGTCGAGGTATGTTTAGTGCATTGTATGACGCGGTTGCTTCCCCAGAAATGTTCGATGTGTTAAGAGAGCGTTTAGCAACGTCAACCGATATTATTGCTACTTGCTCTGAGTGGTTAAAGTCTAAATGGTGTGAGTGGAACTCTGCTGTAGAGAATGTCATGGGCAGCCATTTTTTACGTGAATTAAAAGTGCATGATGCATATGTTTATAAGGCCGTGGTTGCAAAAACGTATCAGATTAATTTTTTTGACAATTCAGCGAGCAGAGAATATGTTGAACTGTACCGTGGCGATACTCGAGCTTCAGATATTATTTTTAAAAAAGGTTTTCAACCAAAGTATGGGCAACCTACGACTGATTTATCGTCTCGCTATTCTGCATCTTTTACACGTACAAATGGTGTCTCGACATCGAAAAATCCGCGCCAGGCTTTTGCGTATGCTAAAGACGGATACGGATACACGATTAGATTTAAAGGTCAGGCCATTGAGGACCCACGTTTATTTGCGATCGATATAGTTTCCTCCAATCAGTTGCGAGGGCGCTACTTAGAACAAGAGCGCATTGACCTTGCTGAAGTGAATTTTATGACCGGTATACCGCCTCAATTTATTTATTCAGTTAGCTATAATGCAGCTCGTACTTATAAAAATGTTACTATTTTAAACCCAGGATTTACCGGTGAATTCGATGACCCCGATGTGCGTTTATATCGAGAAGTTGCACCTTTGCCGGCTGAAGCACCAGCAGGTGATGCTGTTGGTACAGGTTATGGCGCGGCGGTTGCAGCTCTGCCTGAAGCGGCTGCGGCACCGGTCACTGCAACAACTCGTAGCTATACACCGCCCGGCACAGTGACCATTGGCCGTTACGCTTGCAACATCAACTTATACCAAGGCGGTAAAGGTTGTCTGCATTTGGTATTTGATACAGCTGCAACAGCAAATAATTTTATTAAAACTGAAGATTTGCGTGCTGATCGCGATGCTAGCCAATTAAAGCGAGTAGATCCCAAACGTTATCCAGGCAAAGCCATGGTGCGGTTAAGTCAATCACGCTATGCGTTGTTAGCAAGCAAACTCACTGAGCTACCGGATGATGTGAGCAGTTTGCCTGCAGCGCCAGTTTATGCACCTTAAATTAATTTTATAAACATAAAAAGAGGAAGTAGTAATGAGACCTAGACAACCAGTAAGACTATCAGCTGAAGATAATGATGATAATAATAATGTTTTTGAAATGGTGGATATGACTTTGCCTAGTGGTGGTGCTGTGGCCAGTGCGGATGATAGACCGGAAGAAGTAGAGATTGACGAGGTGGCAGCGGCAGATGCTGTGGTTGTTGCAATGGCTGCGGCTACTGCACCTCCAGCACCTGCTGCTGTAGAAGCAGTTACCATGGCGGCTGCTTTGCGGGGTCTTGATGCGGTTGGCTTGAAAAAAGGCCAGCATGGTTGGGCGCAATTTCAGTTTGCAACGGCTGGGGCCGCACGGCATTTTGTCAGTAAAAATGAGCTGCATTCAGAACGACCTGGAAATACTAGTCAAGCGAAAGGCTTTGATAAAAACCGTTTTTCAGGGTTATTTACGGTACGAACTTCAGCTCATTTATATGTATTGCTTCAAAGCAAGATTGATGGCTTGCCTGAATATAGTGATATAGAACCAGCGCCTCGATACGGTAAATAAGTAAACTTGCAGTGGGGGAAATGGGATGAGTCGAATACAGTTTGATCAGCTGACTGTGCGTGCGCCGGCCAGAGTGGTTTCGTTTGAGAGTGTGCAGGAAGACTACCGTGCACACCGTGCGATGATTAAAATTATTTGGTCGGGTCATGGTGGCCGGCATGAAAATGCTTGTACCAGTGACGGTCGTTGGGATACCAGTGATTGGGATTATCTAATCGATCAATTCAAGCAGCCCACAACTCAACGTCCCGTGTATGGAAAAAGTGAATATGGCGATGCTTATCATCAATCAACCGTTGGTGATCATCCGCGTGATCGCAGCCAATGGTATGACCCACACGCTAAGCGGTGGTCTACGCGCAATATCGGCGGCTTAAGGCGAGGGCGTGATAAGCCGGGGCATCGTACGATTAAAGCGGGGCACTATTCTTTATTACCACCACACGGTCAAATGGCTTATTGTCGCGGTGTTGATCCGGCGACGGGTCGCTTGGCTCGTAGTGATTCAGCTCATTTTGATCGCAGCAGTTACAGTTATCCAGGTCGACAAGTGGGTTGGTTATTCAGTGCAAATACGACTAACGGTAGTAAGGTGGTGCATTGTTCACCTGATGATATGTATGGTCGTCGTGCGCCATGGTTGGGGGGTGCTGCTGCTGTGCGTAATGCCATGGGTGGCACTAAGCATGCTACTTCGGGTGCCCCAAATTTAATGTCGATTGATGAATTGCGTGCGCTGCAGACTGTGCCACCTAGCGATGACAGTCATTTGTTACATAATGATTGCCGCTTTAAGCCAACGGCTGATTCGGCAGGTGCTACTGTTGTGCCTGGTGCTAGCACGGAAGGTCCCCTTGGTATATTGAATGCTATGCAAAAAAAACTGCATGTGTTAACCGAGTTAAAAATTAATGTGCCGACTGTAGATAAAGGGCCGACCGATGCTGGCTTGCGTTTGATTGGTCTTGGTCAACAATGGCAAGTGTTGTTTCAGTCGCAAGCAGAGTATCCAGAATTAGTGAAAAATATGCCAACCCAGTTGATGGAGATGAATGCTGATGTGATTCCGGCGTTAGTGGCACTAATGCCGGCGGGCGTAACACCGGCGCAAGCAGAAAAAAATGCGCTTGAATTTATGCTTAGTCAATACGGCGTCAATGCATCGGTTAACAATCGCTTAACTGACCCACGATTAATGAAAGCTATGCTGGATTACAGCGATAACCGCGATGCCATGTATGCCTTATTGCAGTGCGGTGCATCATTTACTGATCCGCAAGTGTTAGTGCATATCCTAGCTAACTGGCGTGATTATCGTCAGGTGCTGGATGAGCATACTAAGCATTCAATTATCGAATGCATCGTGCGCAGTGGAGAATTAACCAATGATTTGATTTTCTCTGGTGAAACAGAGGTAGTGAAGCAATTATATGATCTCCGGCATTTGCCGGAATGGCCGCCCATAGTTCGAGAGTTGGTAGAAGCGGTGCATGCCGGTAGAAACCTGGATTTATTGCAAGCGTTATCGGCACAAGCACAATTAACGACAGATGCTCCTGCTGCCGTGGGTTTTAGTGAAGCGGGCTGTCAACTGTTGCATAGTCAATCGTTTGCCGCTGCCATCACGACACTAAATGGTGAGTGGCTAAAAGATTTATTAAGTGCTAAACAAAGCCAGGATGGCAGCGATGAAAGTACCGCATTTATTGCTTTAATGCAGCATGCGTTAAATAATATAAAACGTTTGCGTATGTCTCCTGCTACACAGAGGTTATTTTTAACCGAATTGCAGAATCAAATAATGGTGCGTGATCTGCCATTGACTGATTTGCAATTTGTATTGTTTATGCCGGAAGTCTATGCGCAATTACAGGCGGATATGCAAAAAAATATCATGCAGTCATTGTTTGCTAGTGATGAGGCTGTTGAGGTTCTCACGGCCGTGCAGCGCGTGAGTTTGTTAGATTCGTTAATGTTACGTGGTAATCCTCAGTATGTCGCCACTGTATTGCTACATCCAGCATTTCCGTTGATGACTGCTGATGATGATACGCGTCAATGTGTCACGCGATTCTTGTTGTCTGCTGGTTTTGAAACATTGGCACCTCAGGTGCGGTCACATTTAATCGCGCACTTTGTGCAGGCATTTGATTTGTATGCGCCGATAGAAAATCGACGCAAGTTCGATATTTTTTGCGTGCGCGTGGCGAGTTGCAATGTAGATGCATTCCATTTATTCCCTTGGGAAACGCTGGCGATGCAAGATCAACAAGTGTTGTCTGTGGCTAGGGCATTAACCGTTGATAAAATTCAAACCTACAGCTTGGTGATCGATCACTTTTATCACCAGGTTAGTGAGATGTCGAATTTTAGGCACCCGCGGCAAACGAAAGCACGGGAACCGTTAGCTGAGTTGAGTAAGGCTTTGCAAGCATTGCCTCATCACACAGCCTTTGCTAATCAATCTGACTTAAGTTTACCTGCTGAGCAATATCAACAGCTAGTGCAGCTGATAAAACGTTGTTTGGATTGTGTGATGTCTGATGAATTGACGGCTGTAATAAAACGTTTAGCTTTGATGTTAAAACACCTGAATCAAGAAAATGCGGTGATTCAGCATGGTAATAGCGATGGCGAAATGCTGGCTCAGTTACCAACCCAAGCTTTTGATATTGCTGCGGTTGATCGGCGTCAGCATATGGCCTGGCGAAGACGTGGCTATGAGTATTTTAAAGCGACTTATGCAGCAACCGATGGGCATACTGACCAAACCAGTGTAAAAGTGTATAGCTGTAGGGATTTAAAAGATAACGCCCTGCTTTTGGGGCTTGATCGTGTCACTGGTTACAAAATGAAAAATCTTCAGCGAGGTTACACTAAGAGCCGCGTTATCTGCTCATCGGCTCAACTCTATCAAGATGACACGATCATTTTGCCGATTTCAGTAGTGACTGTTGCTGCGCCCAACTTACGTAAAGCACGTCAGCGCATAGGCCTTTTATCTGCTATTGGTGATGATTACGATAGCCCAGCTGATGGGGCTACCTTTATGCAGGGCGATAAGTTAGATCAAGCCGCTTACTATAAAGCAATGTTGTCTGCGTGGGCATTGAGCTTTCATGCGCTAAACCAACAAGCCATGGCCAATGGTAAACGTAGCATTGTTGTCGCACCGTTATTAGGCGGCGGTGCGTTTTTAGCCGGCCAACCAGCGGAAGTTAAACTGGATGCGATTAAGCAAAATATATTGGCGATGATTACCGCTTATAATGCGCAACCGCAACCACACTTGCCTGAATTGCATTTATGTTTGCCGAAGATGGGCGCTGGTGATCGTGATAGTGCTTTTGAATATATTAAATCGATTCTGCCTGAGTTGCCATTATGCAATGGTCGCTTGGTGATTAGTCAATCGGATTTATTTGATTTGACCTATCGCACTTATGCGCATGAAAGCTTTGACCGTGACACCATGGATGTTGCTTTGGTTAACCCAGCTTCTGACCATGTTCCAGGAGGCGGGTGTTATAGTGAGCGTACTTCAAATTTGTATGGAATGGCAGCTTATTCACGTTTTGACGGTGTTGCGCGTAATCAACCTGGAGGCTTTAATCCTGGCCCCATGGCGCTTGAAGAGCAGCTAGCACATGTCACCTCATTAATGTATAGCCAATGCGCCAGCATGAATCCGGAACATTTACGTTTTAGTTCGATTGCAGCTGTTACCGTTAATGACGATGGCTCGACGGAGCAAAAGCCAGATGCTACGTTGGATAATGTAGCGAAACACGGTGATAGTTCAGTCGTTGGATTTTTAGCGAAAAACTTACCGCCGTTGTATCCATATGCTGCGGTTACTGCAGTGACACCTCCAGCATCACCGGTGCCACATCCACCTGCGTTTGCTCCGCCGCCGCCACCGCCACGTGCGCCATCGGTCGCAGCGCGGCAGGCGCGTGTTGCGCGTGCAGCAACAAGGGAGAGCGTACATGCGCGTGAGCATAGAATGATTGCACCACATCAATATTTGAGTGAAATGTCACGATTGGTGCTTTTGCTGAACAAGTCTCAATCTGCTTTTTCTAGTTTGTTTAGGTCGAGCAAGTTTAAAACGGTGTTAGCTAAATTAAGCCTTGAAAAATCAGGTGTGCCATATCGTGCAGTGTCACCTTACTTAGCAATGATTTTATTAGCCGCGGTCAGTACACGTGATGGTAAAGTACAAATGAAACATACGGATGAGGGTAAAGCGGCGGTGGCAGCTTTAAATAAATCCTTCTCGGTATTTGCTACCATAGTGCGTGATAAGGTAGCAGCAGTTGAAGGGCAGCCGCTGACTTATGGCGACATTCAAACATACGCCATTAATACACCGACCTTTGGTAATCGCGGTCGGCGTGGCTAATCTGATTATGGGCTGGGGCGCCCAAAAGGGTTGTTCTCATAGGCGGTGTTAAAGTAATCTTCATCGACTTCATGCTCACCAATCTTGTAAGTTGCTGGCCTTGGAGAGGGTTGAGGTTCCGGCTCGGGGGAGGGTTCGGTCAATGGCGACTGAATGCTCTCTCTTATTTGGTGTTGTACTATCGGCTCACTCACTGGGGAGGCTGCAACTAACTTATGCCGTCTTGGTTTGTGTTCAGGAGCTGCCACATAGCGTCGACGTTGTGCAGATTGAGCCGGTGCATTTGCACCTGTTTTAATTCTGTATAATATATTTTGTGCTTTTAGCTCGCCTTTTTCTAATAGCCCTAATACCTCATCTGATTCTAATAAGGCCAATATTGCTTCACCAATCATTCGTGACCCACCATAGGCATTGCCTACTAATTGGTGTCGCCATGATTTGGGCAGCGGGGCTTTTTTTACTAGTTTGAGTTTCCAGCCTTCTTTGTTTTTTCTTACTTCAACAGAAAAGTCGATACCATATTGCAATATGTCACCGACATAATCTTTGAGCACGGAATCTTGTAAGGCATCTTGTATGCTGTGCAAAAATTTGGGAATCACATAGGGTTTCACCGCTTGAACATAGTCGTGATTTAAAGCAGTAGCGACATTGTTTAATTTTTCTTCAAGATGCAATGGTTGTTTGCGTCGTTGGCGTAATAGTTGCTTGGTTTGTTTTTTAACACCATCAGCAGTTAAATCCACCGCAAAAGCAACTCCCGCGCGTAACCAGCTTAACGGGCTTAACCAGCGTTCAGTTTGCTTGGTGGGGGTGGGTAATGGCATATGATAAGTAAGGCCAAGGAAAAAAAGACTGAATAAGGATTTGATACCAAAATCCAACGTATCTTGTTGGATGCCTAAATAGTTTTCCGCAGTAGAGGTGATAGCCCAGCAACTCAGTGCGAGCATAGCGCCTAAGGATATACTCAGCTCAGGGTTTTGATGAAAATATACACTGCGATGGCGGTCACAGACACCTTCGTCTGCTAGGCGGTATTCTAAAAACAGTTCGCCGTATAGCTGGCAACCTAATAAAAATGCGAGTGGCTTGCCAACAACTGTTGGTAATACACTGTTCACAGCACCAATGACGCTTAGCATAAAAAAGTAGGCAATATATGAACGCACTTCACCCTTGATAAAGCGCATCGAAGTGCAGTCGCGGCATACTTCGTGTGTTTTTTGTGCTTTTTGCGCAATTGAAGGTTTCGGATGAGAGGCATTGTGAAATGCTTTTTTGTGATCTAATACCAAAACGGCAGATTTTAGTGTGACAGCTAACATATGACGATAATGAAAGCAGGTCATGGCGACACTGATTAATGTCATCGGAACACTGACGGTTGTATTAAACCAATCTGAATTACTAAATGCATGGCCAGAATATACTAGACGCTGTAATTTTTGATGTATGGCATGCGCTGCAACTAAAGGTAACAGGTGTTGAATAAATACGCGTGAACCGTTAGCGAATAAATGACGTGTATGTGGTGAGATTTTTATCGTGTGAACAAAGTGAGGGATGGCACCAACTTGTTGCAGTGCATACAGTAAGCAATCAGCACTTGAGTTTAATCCCCATAAAGCAGTATTTTGAGCCATAGCTCGCGTTTCACGCATAAGCGTCTCCCTTCCCTAAATTTCCCACGCGCTCATTCTATAGTTGCGGTTTAGATTTTGTCTAGTAATTTTTCTGGCTGTCGTCCCGGACCCGACGCTGTCACCCGGACCCGACGCTGTCATCCCGGACCCCGATCCGGGATCCAGTCAAATAAACTTACAATGTAAGACCATCAGGTATTCTTTTGCATTTGCCTATGCGTTATCCAGGTGCACAGCTTACCTCTTTTGCTTCATGGCTCGCTCCGCTCCGCTCCACTGCGCTTTTACTTACGTAAAAGAGGCACCCAATACACCTGGATAGTGCCTAGCTCAGATTTTTAGCAGCACTATAAATACTGACAAATTGCAGTCATCATATGAATGTGCTTTAATTATTCTTTATTCGCTCGACCACATGAGGTGCTTGATGTTCAAAGGAAAGTTGCTACTGGGAATCACTTTAGGTTTAACTGTTGCTTCAGCCGTTGTCATGGCCGGTGGTGAAGACGGTGATGCTGATGGTTATGACAGCATGGGTTATTATGTGTACTCGACTGATGATCCAAATCAAATGCAACAAAATGATTTTAATAGCATGTATGTTGGCCTGCAAGCCGGTGCGAATATTGCGCAAGCTGGGTTTTCTTATAATGATACCGATGGTAATGCGACTACCGATATTTTATCAAGCAAAAGTGGTGAAACTTATGCGATTGCTGGTGGTATTATTGGCTGGGGGCATGCCTGGGATGAGTTTTATTTAGGCGTTGAAGGTAATGGCCGTTATAACTTCGGTGGTGGTAGCAATAATGTTTTTACGCTTGGCAACTCGGCTGGCACTAATACTGGTACGATCGATGAGGTGTATGAAACCTGGTCAGCAGGTTTGGGCTTTAAGTTAGGTGGCATTGTTTATAATACAGCGTTGATTTATTTCTATGGTGGTGGTGCCTATGCGGGCTTTAAAGTAAATAATGCTTTTTATAATTTAGCCAGTGATCTTGGTTCATTAACTCAGAGTAAGTTTGGTTACTCGATGGGCGTGGGTGTTGATGTGCAAATGAACAAAGCCTTTAATATTGATTTGCGCTACCTCTATCGCCGTTTCTCCAATATTACCTGGTCTGCTCAGGGTGAGGGCATTTTGGCGGGTACTACGCTTAATTCAAAAGTAACCCCAACAGACAACTTAGTTATGCTAGCGGGTGAATACCATTTTGCGGTGTAGGTAACTCACGATGCTGTTATTCCGCACTTGAATTTGTCATCTCGCACTTGAATTTGTCATCCCGCACTCGATGCGGGATCCATATATTTGGCTTTACTGTAATGAACCACCCCACCCATTTAACCAGCAGCATGGTGAAAAATGATGGAACGCTGCTAAGACAAAGCCTCACTTAACATCAAGGTCGATGAATGCTTATTGGCATCACAGGAGCAGGGTCTGCCACCGATGGTTTTGATAGCTCAGTTTCTAAGCGGCTCCGCGATGCAATTAACAATTGTAATTTATCGTACAATTTTACTGATGCTGAGGTTTTTTCAATCACATCATACTCTCGGTTATCACCCAAAACAGTGTTTATTAACCCTTTCATGCCGGCAAGAATTGTCGCAAGTTTATTGTTCATGTCGGTAGCCAGCTCTGTTGAAGCTGCATGTTTTGTTAATGCAACAAAGGCTTGTAGCTCTTGCTTCAGCTGCACAAGCATGCGTGAATTTTCATCATCAAATTTTGTTGATTGTCTCATACTTACTCCCCCTATTCTAAAATTATATTCGTGAGTAATGGTATCAGATCCTTATTAACGAATAATTAAGCGCGTGACTTATTTTTTGTCACAAAATGCCGGTAACGGCAAAGAGAAGCTTTGGTCTTGACCTGTAATGTACTCTATGAATATTTACGCAGTTAATAGCGTATCGTTCGTAATCAGCGCTCAGTCGACATCTATTTATGCGATGTACGCCATACTGGCTCGTAAGGCTTAGCTGCAGGGTCAAGGTCTTGACCCTCACTAGCGCCAGAGCTGTGATACTCAAACTCTTTAGCCTTAGCGTTAAGGCGTGATGATTCTGGAGCAGCGAGTTTTGGTTGGCTACTAAATAACCTGTAGTCCCTACGATCAACAGCTTTAACTGGCGCGGGGGAGGGGTAGTAGGCTGCCACGCATTTAATTTCATCTAGGGCCGTATAACAATTTGCTTTTATAGATGCAGATAGTGAATCAAGCAATGCAAAATTATATGATGAATCAGTAATATCA
Organism: Coxiellaceae bacterium; assembly: GCA_029212885.1. Classification (GTDB taxonomy): domain Bacteria; phylum Pseudomonadota; class Gammaproteobacteria; order Coxiellales; family Coxiellaceae; genus JARGNX01. The sequence goes on along the minus strand of JARGPC010000012.1, from coordinate 16,975 downwards.
ATACGAAGCACTGTTATTCCATTACGCGTTCTGATGGTATTCACCAGTCGATCAGTGGACTGCTGCCTTCGTGTTTTATGGTGGGGGCCATCAATTTCAATCACGAGCTTACGAGAAGGGATGAAAATATCCGCTGGAACCGAGCCGACATCTATTTCGAAGCAAATACCTATGTCACTATCTTTCAGGCGTTCAGAAAGATGGGTGCTGACATGAGCTTGTGCGCGCGATTCTGTTGTTTTAGTAGGGTTGCATGGGCCAATGTATTCTTTTACTGCTTTTATAACTTCATACGTAAGAGAAGGTTTAAAATATTGCATTGATAGTAAAATTGCGGATCGACCTTTTATAGTTAAATGCTCAGGCTTGCTAGAACATAAGCGCGTGAATAATGCATTCAGCGTTGATGGAATTCCAATGCTATCAGTTGGTGGCAGCATAATTGCTAATGCCCACACACTATTAGCAGCCTCTTGAGTTTTCATGCGCGGCGCATTGCGAATTAAAGTATTTAGGCAGGCTGCCTGAACTGATTCTTCCAGTCGGTCCCAGGTTAGCCCCATAGTAGCTAATGCCCATACACTATTAGCAATATTTTGAGGATTCATGCGCGGCGCGTTGCGAACTAAAGCATTTAGGCAGGTTGCCTGAGCGGGTTTTTCCAGTCGACCCCAAGTCAACCGCATAGTAGCTAATGCCCATAAACTTAAGGCGAGATCATTAGTGCTCATTTCATTAATGAGTTTAAAAGATTTCAGGTGACCTATATGGCGATAAATATCAGCTGTGATTTTATCTGTAAGCCAAAAACTCCGTATTCCTTTATAGGCATATGCAGTTTTACGCAATAGCCTTGAAAACATGTTTGGGCTCAATGTGTCTGAGGGGAATTCACTATTACCTGCTACTTTTTCAGGAGGCCGTTCTCTCTGAAATGCTGTGCTAGCAGTAAATAACCCAATACGCTGAATTCTTCTCATAGCTATACCTTAGGCTGGATATTATATTAAGCTCATCACTCCATACCGCTGTGACAAATTCTAATTTTATAATTAGCGCATTATATGTAAGCCTGAATATTAGATCTACGGCTATCATAAATATTTAATATTTGATTTGCGATATATTGTTAAAATAGAAGTCTTTGTTTCTTGACGTTTTACAATACATTGTATTTTTAACTATCTATCCCACGATCCATCGACTGATCTCGTTGTTCCGCCTCATGCTGCACGGCTTTAAGTTTTTCTTGACCGCGATCATTTTTATTTTTAATGCGCATAAGAAATGAGGATATATATGTAATGGCATATAATCTGGTATCATCATGAAGAACAAGGACGTTAAAGGAATGAAACTCATGCACAAAATTTCAATTATACTCAGCGCAGCGGTCTTAGCGTGTGCGACAAATGTACTATTTGCAGCGCAACCTGATAAAGCAGTCAAGCAGCACTTGGTAACTTCACAGCAGCAGAGCAGTCTATCTGCGCAAGATGTGCTACATCAGTTGAAGCAAGGTAACCATCGCTACACATATGGCGCAACCGTGAAATATAATCAGCGACAAATAAGTCAGCTAGCCAGTAAAAAAGGTCAAGCGCCATATGCATTTATCTTTAGTTGTGTTGATTCACGCAGTGTGCCGGAGGTGATTTTTGATCAACCCGTTGGTGCCATGTTTGTTTCACGCATTGCTGGCAATGTGATAAGCACAGATGTGCTGGGCAGTATGGAATTTGCAACAAAATACGCCGGCAGTAAGTTGGTGGTGATTATGGGGCATACGCAGTGCGGTGCGGTAGCGGGTGCTTGCAGTGCGGTTGATAAGCCACAGCAACTGAATCTGCTGCTCAGTAAAATACAGCCGGCGGTTAAGCAGTTTGCAAAACATAAAAAACCAGATTGCAGTAACATGACCGATATCGATCAAATAGCTAAGCAAAATGTGGTTAATCAAATGCATGCACTGCTGAAGAATAGCCAAGCTTTAGCCAAGATGGTGCGTGAGCATAAAATATTGTTGGTCGGCGCTATGCATAATATAAAGACCGGAAATGTGTCGTTCTTTAGTCTGGATGGTGGGGCGCTATAGTACGCGTTGTTGTACTGTTAAGCCCCGGCCAGTTTATTGGCGCGGGGCTTTTTTGGTATTTATTGTAATTACGCTTGGCTTAGTGTATTTCCACCTAAACCGCCAATACCCCAAGTATCATTGGCATCGATAGTTGTTGCACATTTATTTAGCCAGTCGGTTAATGGCTTACCATTAAATGCATGATCCCAAAAGCAAGCACTGGCCGGTTCGGAAGTACCTATGCCCAAAGTGCTAATACCACCTGCGTATTTTTGTGGATCGGAACCGTTTAATACGGCAGATTTCAATGGGTCATTAAATACTTCGCATGAATTTAATAAAATCACAGCTTTTTCATGCAATTCTTTGTGCATTTGGCTGAATTGATAACTGCCGAGCATGCCGTCTGATAGCATGATGCCACTTGGTCCGCCGTGACCGATATTAAAAAAGCCTTTTAAGTTAGGGCAGCTTAAATAATTCTCATAAGCGCCGACCGATGCTTCATCACCTTCAAGCTTGACACTTTTATAACCATGGCTAACGGCATCATCGAATACTTTTTCAACATATTCTTTGGCTGTCGGGTATTGTGGCACGGAAGTAGCGGCTACAAACTCAACGTTTTTGTCAGGGCAGACCCCAAGGCTTTTAGTGCGTGGTTGTTGTTGCCAATCTGCGGTGCTTAAGTGGTAGTTATTGATCACATTGCCGGCAGTGTATTGCGTGCCGTGGGTTTGATTCAAATTAATGCGTGTAATGCTAAATGAATAATTGGTTTTTGATGGTAAATAAGCCAATAAGTAATTTATTTTGCCATTGTGGTTGTAAATGGGCTGTATTTTAATCGCGGCATATGGGGAGTTTGCGGATGTGTCGATATTTTGTTTGATGAGTTGTGTAATATTGCTTAAAGGTACGGAGTAGGTGCCTTTGGCATTGCCCATTAATGTAATGCTAGGATTTGCTAATGCTGTTGTTACGCTAAGTGCTAAGGTTGCGCCTGCGATCCATTGTTTTTGCATAGAAGTGGTCTCCTGGTTAAAAAGTTTGTAAGCCACACGCCTACCTATTGAGTGTTTCATAGACTCATGCTGTCAGCAAGTTTATATTGGTGATGTTTAATTCAGGTGCGGATTAGAAGCAATCAGTTCAGCAGCGGTTTCAAGAATCAAATTGCGTAACCATAAATGACCAGGGTCATTATCAAAGCGGTTATGCCAAGCGATTAATAAAGCTGCATCAGGAATCTTAACCGGGCAGGGTTGAATGCTTAATTTATCTGGATTTTTAAATGCGGTGAGCAATAGCTCAGGAATAGTGGCTAAGTATTCGGTTTTTGGCAGTATGCGTGAAGCAATGCTGACATAAGGAATGCGTAAAGGGATTTTACGGAATTTGTTAGATTCTTGTAATGCAACATCGGCAAAGCTGCTAAAGCTATAACCAGTGACATTGATGATCATATGCTCAGCTTCGAGGTATTTATCCAGTGTGAGCTTACCTTTCATCATTGGGTGATCGTGTTTGCCGACCACAATAGCAGAAGCTGTCAGTAAGGGTTTGCTGCAAACGGTGGTAGGTAATTTACCAGAGGTGCCGATACATAGTTCAATGTTGCGTTGGTCTAAGATACTTTGGTCGTAATTGAGTGGGTCACAGTCTTTGATCACTAAGTCAACGTTGGGAGCGAGTTTGCGAACTTTTTCTACTAGCTTAGGCAGGATAACGCAGTTCATGATGTCAGTTGAGCCAATGGTGAACTTGCGAGTTGACTCTGCTGTGTTAAATGTTTCAACAGAATTAATTACTTCGTCAATTTGCGCCAAAATAGGCTGTAATTTGGCAAAAATATCATTTGACTTGGGTGTTGGGCGCATGCCGTAACGTTCGCGGATAAATAGCGTGTCATCAAAATATTTACGTAGTTGTGTGAGTGCGTTGCTCATGGCTGATTGTGTAATGCATAGGCGTTTGCCGGCTCGCGTGACATTTTGCTCTTCGTATAAAGCTTGGAAAGCTTTGAGCAAATTTAAATTTAGAGTATCACTCATGACGTTGACCTATTAGCCGGTTTAACTGCGGTTGTGGCTACTAACTTTAAGGTGTCACGTAACCATTGGTGCGCTGGGTCTTGATCAAAGCGTTGGTGCCATATTTGAGATAAAAAGCCAATCGGAAAATTAAATGGCATCATTTGATAATCAACCGGAGCATTTTTGCCAAAGGCAGCTAGCGCTTGCTCCGGCATGGTGGCTAATAAATTAGTGTGCGGTAAAATATCAATGGCTACGAGAGTGTGTGGAACGGATAATCGAATGTTGCGTTGTTCCCCCATGATTTGCAGATAAGCATTGGTATTACTAAAGCCGCTGTGACCCGCGAATGTGATTTCAAGGTGCTCAGCTTCAAGGTACTCCTTCATGCTAATTTTTTTCTTCATTAGCGGGTGGCCTTTTTTAGCCACTACGATGCAATCAATCTCAAAGATATTCTCTTGCATAAAGTTTTTTGGCACAGAACCGGAGAAGCCAAGAAATAGTTCAACTGATGGATCGCCTAGCTTATTAGCTTGGTCGATGGAGTTATCTATAGGTCTAACATCAATCTCAATATGAGGTGCTTCTTTTTTAACGAAGTCTAACCAGCGCTCCAATAATATGGAGCAAGCAAAGTCTGTCATGCCAATGCAGAAACTGCGGGTAGACTGTTTCGGGTTAAAGTGATTAGCGCCTTGGGTTAATGCATTGATTTGTTGCATTATTGGCTTGATTTGCTTGGATAATTCTTGTGCTCTTGGTGTAAGGATCATGCCGTGCTGGCAGCGTACCAGTAGCTCATCTTCAAATACGTCACGTATTTGGTTTAATGAGCTACTCATGGCAGATTGCGTGATGTTGAGCAACTTGCTGGCTCTGGTGACATTTTGCTCTGATATCAGAGCATCTAATGCCCGCAACAGATTGAAATTAAATTGGCTAATATTCATAGTCTCAATTATAAGCCATTATTGAAATAAATCTCAAAATTCAATTCAAATATCGAAATTTATTGTATCTCACGTTCTCATTACAAAGCTCAGCTGTTTTAGTTAGTTAGGTGCCGAGCATTAAAATGGAATATCATCATCATTGATGCTGGCATCAACTGGAGCACTAGTAGATTGCTGATTATTGTTCGAGTTAGCTGATTTTTCATGATGATTGCCAGAAGCTTCGCTGTGCTGTCTGCTGTCAAGCATGTGCATTTCGTTAGCAATAATCTCAGTTGTGTAACGATCGATGCCGCTCTTATCTTGCCACTTACGTGTTCTTAGGCTGCCTTCGATATATACTTTAGAACCTTTGTGAAGGTATTCACCAACAATTTCGGCTAAGCGATTGAAAAATACGATGCGGTGCCATTCTGTACGGTCTTGTAATTCACCGCTTTGTTTGTCGCGCCAGGTTGTGCTGGTCGCTAGTGTTGCGTTTGCAATGGCATTGCCACTTGGGGTGTAACGAACCTCTGGATCACCGCCTAAATTACCTATTAAAATTACCTTGTTAACACCTCTAGCCATTTGTTTTTTTCTCCTAATCTATAAGTCTTCGCACCCGCAGTTCGCGGCTAGTGGTCTAGGCTACCTTGTTCTGTTAATTTGCGCAACCGGGGAGTATCAATTTTTTGTTTGTCTACCTTAATATATAGGAGATTCTCGCGATCAAACCAGGTTACTTCGTTAACACCGACCATTTGTTGAATCTGTTGCATGGTATCTGTGGCAGGTTTTGTGCTGGAGAATATCATGGTTGATAAATAAGGCGGGTTATCCAGGCAGTAGCTGACCACTAACCATATAAAAGAGAGTAAAGCGGCGAGAACGAAAACACCATGAACACCGAGATGTCCATATACAATACCGCCAAGTGTACCGCCAACAAAAATACCAAAAAATTGCGAGCTCGAATAAATACCCATGGCGCTGCCTTTTTGGCGTATAGGTGCAACTTTAGATACCCAAGAAGGCAAGCAGGATTCTAAAAATGTAAACGCCGTAAAGAATAAAAATAAGCTGATGCTAATAGCAATGGCGCTATTAACAAAGAATAACATGACCAGTTGGCAGATAAAGATAACAAACACTGCGGCGATAAACAGTGGTCGCATGACGCGTTTCTTTTCGGCGATAATAACAAATGGCAGCATACAAAAGAATGCGAGCACTAACACGACGACATATAACCAGATCTGGTGGTCACTGCTCAGTTTGAGTTCATGCGTTAGTAGAATTGGAATGGCGATAAAAATGCAGGTAAAGATGGCGTGTTGCAGGCCAATGCAGGCATCCAGTTTAAGCAGTTGGCTGTTTTTTAGCACGGCGCTAAGGCGGCGAGGTGTGGGTTCAATATTTTCATCAACCACTAATTCTGGCGGGTGAGGCACTAAGGTAAATAGCATTAATATGCCTAAAACAGACATTATTGCGGTTAACCAAAAAATGCCACTGAGGTGATAGATGTGATTAACCAGCGGTCCAAGAATCATGGCCAGCATAAATGACATACCGATGGTTAGGCCAATAAAAGCCATGGCTTTATTGCGATGCTCATCGCGGGTGAGGTCAGCTGCTAAGGCTAATACCGTACTACCAACTGCACCACCGCCTTGTATGGCGCGACCAATAATAATACCACCAATACTATGGCTTAAGGCAGCGATGACACTGCCAATGGTAAATAGCACTAAGCCAAATGCGATCACCGGTTTGCGGCCGATTTTATCGGACAATGTACCAAACGGTATTTGCAGGCAGGCTTGGGTTAAGCCATAAACCCCTAGAGCAAAGCCAATTAGTGCTGGTGTGGCCCCCGGCAGGGTGTGCACATAGGATGAAAATACAGGCAAAATCATAAACAAACCGAGCATACGGAATGCCATGATAGAACCTAAGGATAAAACGGCGCGACTTTCTTTTGCTTTCATGCGCGCATCATATCATAATGATCGGTTTCATCCACACTATTTATATAGGTATTTGACAGTGTCTAAGGCAGAGAGAGCGACAGAGGTAATTTCATTGCGCGGTGGGCGTACCCATAATTTAAAAGACATATCGCTGGATATTCCGCGGGATGAGCTGGTGGTGATTACGGGGCTATCGGGTTCGGGGAAGTCGTCATTAGCGTTTGATACGTTGTATGCTGAAGGTCAGCGTCGTTATGTGGAATCGTTATCGGCATATGCGCGTCAATTTTTGTCGATGATGGAAAAGCCTGATGTGGATGTGATTGAAGGTTTATCACCAGCGATTTCGATAGAACAAAAATCCACATCGCATAACCCACGATCGACCGTGGGTACGATTACAGAAATTTATGATTACCTGCGTTTATTATTTGCCCGTGTGGGTCAACCGAAATGCCCAACGCATGGCCAGGTATTGGAAGCGCAAACCATTACGCAGATGGTTGATGCGGTGATGGCGATGCCAGAAGACACCAAGGTGATGTTGCTAGCGCCGGTGGTACGAAATCGTAAAGGTGAGCATGTAAAGTTAATGGCCTCATTGCAGGCGCAAGGTTTTTTGCGTGCGCGTATTAATGGTGAAGTGATGGAGCTGGTGGACGTTCCTAAGCTCAACTTACGTAAAAAACACACGATTGAAGTGGTGGTGGACCGTATTAAAGTTAAGCCGGGCATTGAACAGCGATTAGCTGAGTCATTTGAAACCACTATTCGCTTAGCAGATGGTTTGGCAGCTGTGATGGAAATGGATAATGATAAAGCTGAGCCACGAACATTTTCGGCTAAGATGGCGTGTAATGAATGTGGCTATAGTCTGCCAGAATTAGAACCGCGACTATTTTCATTTAATAATCCAATTGGTGCGTGTCCTGAATGCGATGGTTTGGGGGTGCAGCAATATTTTGATCAAGGCAAGGTGGTGCGTCAGGCGGATTTAAGTTTAGCCGAAGGAGCTATTCGTGGATGGGATCGACGTACGCTGTATTATTTTCAGTTGCTAAAGTCGGTGGCAGATCATTATGGTTTTAGTGTTGAAGTGCCGTTTGAAAAGCTGAGTAAAAAACATCAAGCCTTAATTTTACAGGGTACGGGTGATGAAGAAATTGTACTGCGATATGTTAATCATACGGGTAGTTCGATGGAGCGTACTAGGCCGTTTGAAGGTGTTATACCAAATATGCAGCGCCGATACCGTGACAGCGATTCGATGGCTGTGCGTGAAGAGCTGACTAAGTACCTTACTACCAGTGATTGTGAGGTGTGTGAAGGCATGCGATTAAATGAAAGTGCACGCCATGTATTTATTAAAAAGCATAACTTACCTTCAATTGCTGATATGTCGATTGCTAAAGCGCATGAGTTTTTTGATAAGGTCACTTTCACAGGCCAGCGCAAGGAGATAGCTGAAAAGATTTTAAAAGAAGTGCGTGCACGTTTGGGTTTTTTGTTGAATGTTGGTTTGGATTATTTAACCTTGTCACGCAGTGCGGAAACGTTATCAGGCGGTGAGGCACAACGTATTCGATTAGCGAGTCAGATTGGTTCTGGTCTGGTGGGTGTGATGTATATATTAGATGAACCATCGATTGGCTTGCATCAGCGTGATAATGAGCGTTTGTTAAAAACATTAGTCCATTTGCGTGATTTGGGAAATACGGTGATTGTTGTTGAGCACGATGAAGATGCGATTCGCCATGCTGACTATGTAGTCGATATGGGGCCGGGTGCTGGTGTGCACGGTGGTGAAGTTGTGGCGCAAGGTAAGGTCAAAGATATTATCAAAGCTGAGCGATCGATCACTGGTCAGTATTTGTCGGGTAAGAAACAAATTGAAGTGCCTAAGCAGCGAGTGCAAAATGTTGCAAGGCAACAGTTGGTGTTAAAAGGTTCGACTTGCAATAATTTGCAGAACGTTGATGTTAGTATTCCGTTGGGCTTAATGACTTGTGTCACTGGTGTATCCGGTTCTGGTAAATCAAGTTTGATAAATGATACATTGTATCCCATTGCTGCCACGGCTTTGAATCGAGCAACCCAATTAACAGCTGGCCCATATAAATCCGTCACGGGTTTAGATGATTTGGATAAGGTGGTAGACATCAATCAATCGCCGATTGGCCGGACGCCGCGTTCTAATCCAGCTACCTATACTGGTTTATTTACACCGATCCGTGAATTATTTTCAGGTACTGAGGAGTCGCGTACGCGCGGTTATAAGCCAGGCCGCTTTAGTTTTAATGTGAAGGGTGGGCGTTGTGAAGCCTGTGAAGGCGATGGTGTTTTGAAAGTTGAAATGCATTTCTTAGCGGATGTGTATGTCACCTGCGATGTCTGTCATGGTAAGCGTTATAACCGCGAAACATTGCAAGTAAAATATAAAGGTAAGAATATTTTTGAAGTGTTAGCGATGACGGTTGAAGATGCATTGGAATTTTTTGCGCCGGTACCGGTAATTGCACGTAAGCTGCAAACGCTAATGGATGTTGGTCTTTCGTATATTACCCTCGGTCAAAGTGCGACTACCTTGTCGGGTGGTGAGGCACAGCGAGTTAAACTGTCACGTGAATTATCCAAGCGTGATACCGGTAAGACGTTATACATTTTAGATGAGCCTACTACCGGTTTGCACTTTTATGATGTGGCGCAATTGTTAGCGGTATTGCATCGTTTGCGAGACCATGGCAATACCGTTGTGGTGATTGAGCATAATCTCGATGTGATTAAAACGGCGGATTGGATTATCGACATGGGCCCTGAAGGGGGTGATGGCGGGGGTCAAGTCGTTGCAGTCGGCTCGCCTGAGCAAGTGGCTAAGCATAAAACATCACATACAGCACGTTTTTTGAAAACACTGCTAACTTAGTATTCGGTTTTTAATGCCATTCTGTGCTTTGCTGTACGTAAAAAGTAACGGCCTGGTATTGATAATATCTTATTACCCTGTTATCACTGTGTGAGCTACAGTGTGGGAATAAATAATATGAGAATAAGTGTACAAAGCCATCTTTTTACTGTTAGTAAATCTGATACCGTTCAGCAGCTATGTGCAAAATTGCGTGAAATACCTAAAGAGATTACCGACATTACTGTTGATGTTGATCAACTGTTTGCAGGTCGTACCATGATTGAATGCGTACAAATTCAAATGGTGATGGTTGAAACAAACTTAACACGTACGGTTAATGGCTCACATCAATTGTTGGTGGATCAATCGAGTGCAGATGGTATTTGGCAGGCTGATTATCTGAGGGAACTGATGGCAAAAGAAGACCCTGGAAGTCCGAATGGTCGAATTGCTGAACAAGTTAAGACACTTTATCGTCGGGCAAAAATAAATGTTGATGGATGTTGTTTTGCAATATCTGATTTAGCTATAAAGGCGCACAGCGCTGATGAATTGTCTCGATTTATTGATCGTGTGCATGCGCTTAATTGTATTGAGCCTTTGAGGTTGTCGCTGTTTTTGGCTGATTTAAAAAAACTGATTGCGCGTTATGTTGATTTTGAAAAAGGCTTGGGTGAATCACCGTTCGCTAAATATGAGCTGTCTATTGTGAGAGTTAGGTTGCAGCAGTTGCGTGATTTTCATACGAATCTCTGGGGCTTCTTTGATGGTGTTGTGCTCATGCAAGTGCCTGAGCGTTTTCCTCAGGTTATTCTAGGTTCTGATAATAAGCATGATGATCGGTTGCGGCAATCTGAACGCCCTGCTGCAGCAATTACTCGACCAATAGCAGTGGCTGAAAACAAGCAGGCAGTGAAATTTGCTGATAGGGTAGATATGTATCGCCAGACACATTTTGCTGAGCATTTGCGTGTCCTGGTCGAGTCTCTTGTGGTGGATAATGATGATGATTTTTCGGTGGCTATTGGTATTTATAAGCATGAAATAGCCTTGCATTATAGTGCGGCTAATGATCGTTGGTTATTGCAAGATCCTAACGCGCTGCCTGGTCAGGTATTCATGAATACTTATGCGGGTAGGCTTGTGTTAGCTGCGACTTTATATCGCCAAATTAAAGCATTTGCTGGTGATGGTGTTGTTTGCTTTGAAAGTCATTTATATGCTAAGTCAAAAAAAGCTAAGGCTCTTGCATCCAGGATGCCGTTGTATGACAAGTTCATTCAAAGCAGTGATATTGCTGCTGTTGATCGAGTGGAAATGCGCGCTGGTAAAGATGTTTTTGGTGAGACACTGCTGTCGTATGCAAGTGTTACGGGTAGTGTTGTGGCGTGTCAAAAAGCGATAGCAGCAGGTGCAGATCTTTATGCGACAGCTTATGAAACAGGTAAGAAACCATTAACGCTAGCACGAGAAAATGGTTTTAATATCATTGCGCGACTGATTCAAGGTGCACTGATTGCATGTCGACCAAAACCACCAAAACCACTCAGGAAAATAAGGTTAGATGAGCCGTCGGGCCCACGAGAATTACCAGAATCGATAGAGCCACCTAAATTATGTCATACGTTATTGTATGCTTGCCGAGTTGGAGATGTTGATGCCGTGGCACGGTTTATTGACAAAGGTGACAATATTGAAGAGCTTGGTTATGGTGGCGAAACACCTTTGTTATTGGCGTGTCGATTAAACCATTTACAGATTGTAAAGTTACTGCTGGCTGTTGGTGCCAATGTTGAGGCCGTGCGTCAGTCAGATGCTTATCGCCCGATACATGTCGCTTGTCAAAATGCTAATGCGAATTTAGTGGGGATATTGCTAAAAGCAGGCGCGGATAAGCACGCTAAAGCTAAAATTAAATCACCAGCTTCTATTGCAAAGCATCATTCTGCTATTGCTAAGTTATTGAAAGAGCACCAGGCAAGAAAGCCTTTTCAATCGTCATCTGGTTTGAGCTTATTTAAGGCTATGCCGACATATGACGCTAGAAAGGCTACAAACCGAACTGTTTTAAGTGTATTGCCAAGTCATACGCCGCTATCTTGTTGATTTCTTACTAAGTGCTTTTTTTAATATTATCGAGCTAAGAAAGCATTAATCAACTTCTTATATACTAGCGTCATGAGATCACTAAGTTACGAAATTTTCGACACCACTCCTGGTGAGGCTGTGCCAACGATATGTAAACGCCTGAAAGCATTACCTGGCAGCGTGGTTAATATTGTTGTTGCTGATGAACCTGCTTTATTTGCTGGTCGTACGACAATTGAAGTCATGCAAATTCAAATGGCACTGTATTTTACTTGCTTGACTCGTATGATTAACGGTGTGAGTGCGGATGAGGCTTTTTTGCGTTCTTCAGCTGCTATAGAGTTGCCAGCAGGTGCTACTCAAATAGCTGGATACTCTTCTGAACGATTACGAAAAATTACAGATTGGCAGGGTGGTAGATCGACCAATGGCGAGTTGGCTAAGGGTTTAAACAATGTAAGCTACGCACAATCAGAAGGCGTATGTTGTGGCTTAGCTAAATTATCAATCAATGCTTTCTTATCTGGCCATCTTGGTGATTATATTGAGCGTACACATGCGTTGACCCTATTGCCGTCAATACAGTTGCCTGGTTTTCTGACTGAGTTGAGGGCTACTATAAAGCGTTATAAAACCTATGCAGCTAATTATATTTCCGATAAAGCAGCATCGGATCCTGTCTTTGTTGAGCAGTTGACATCACGTATGAAAACTTTTCAAGGTTTTCATACGGATTTACAAGCATTCTTATACGGTGTCACCTTAATACAAGAACCACAAAATCATGCTGATATTTTTGAGGATGAGAGAGGGGTTGCAGCTACGTTAACGCAAGCACATTATCCTGCACAAGCTTTGATAGCAGCTACTGAAGTTGATAGCATTGATCAAGCCGTTAAGTTTGCTGAAACAAGCGATGCCTTTCGACAGCAAGATCTTGTCAAAAGTTTAGAGATATTGGCTGAGACGCTGGTTGAAGACACGGTAACTGATAGTAAATTCTCAATGGTCTTAGGCACAGAGGATCATGCCAGTGCATTGCACTTTAATAGTGATAGTCAGGCCTGGCTATTGCAAGATCCTAATGCACTGCCGGGGAAATTATTCGATAACACGGCTACTGGGCGAAAAGCCTTGGTTGATGAAATATATCACTTAAGTGGACTAAGTCCGGCTGAGGTTATATTTCTTGAAAAACAATTGTTTTGTAAGACAGGGCAATATCAAGCGATGAAAACGGCTTTTTCTGAAGTTGAGTTTAAGTTGTCTGCTTATCGATCTGAAGGCCCAGAAAATATTCTTGTTCGCCGATGCGCTGGTAAGAACAGTACTAACTTTTTTGATTTTGCCCTTAAGCGAGGTTTGACTGAAGCGTCGGTTGATAAAGTATTAGCAGCAGAAGTTAGTCTGGATGTTCCGAGGCGCCCTAATGGCTATACAGCGCTAATGGCTGCCAGTGCCTCAGGGCAAGCTGTGCTAGTTGATAAGCTTTTGGCGATGGGTGCTGATGTTGATTTAAAGACGCAGCATGGAGGATCTGCTGTTGACTATGCTCTGTGGCGTCGTCCGGTGGATGGCGAAATGGTTAAAAAATTATTGCTGTCGAGTAGTCATGTAGATGCAGCTATAACTGTAGGCAATTTAACACCTTTAATGGTGGCCTGCGCGTACGGTTATAAAAAGACGGTGATAGAGCTGTTGGCAAGAGGCGCTGATATTGATCGCCGCAGAGATAAACCTGAAAAAGTTACTGGTCAAACGGCGCGCGCGTTGGCTGAGCATTATAGGCAATATGAGATTGTGGATATACTTGATGAAGCCAAGCGAAATCAATATCGTTTATATGACGCTTGTGAGCGTGGTGACCTTGCGAAGGTTCGTGCGTTTATCTTGGATGGTGATGATGTCAACAGGCTTCAGCCTAATGGCAAGTCAGCTTTTGATTTGGCATGTGATATTGGCAATCCTGCTGTGGTAGAAGAGTTTTTTAGGTCGGGTGTGGCGCTTAATATTAACCGTGTTCGAGCCGATGGTGATACGCCTTTGATGGTCGCTTGTAAGCAAGGCAATGTGGGTGTGGCAAAACTATTAATTAATGCGGGCGCTAATATTGAAGCGCAAAGGCCCAATGATCGATTCAGGCCCTTGCACGTTGCTTGCGAAGCGGGTAACGCGAGTATGGTTGAGTTGCTGTTAAAAAAAGGGGCAGATCGTTCAATAAAGATTGGAATAAAGGCGCCTTTATCTCTGGCTCGATATACTACGCAATCGCGAAGAATTGCAGAGCTTCTGAAAACTTGCCGTAAAGAGGAGGCGCTAACTCCTGCGCCGCCGACTTGCAACAAAACACTTAAAAGGTCACCAAATGCAGCAAGTCTCTTTACAGTAGCTGGTAGCGGTAAGCGATCTGCTCATAGTGGCAGGCGTGTAGTGGTGAGCAAACAGAAACAGTATGTTGGGCAGCCTCAAAGACCTCCAGGGGTAAGGTTTAGTTGACGATAAGTCATTTTAGTCTTCTAATCTAACAAAGTCTTAAGGTGAGTCTCTTAGAATAGCGTTATAAGAAATTATTGTATGAGTTTAATGTGAGAATAGATTCAAAAGCCTTTGAGCTGATACCTGGCGAACCGTTTGCGTCGATTTGTGAGCGCTTAAAAGCGTTACCGAAAGGCGTGGGTAATATTGAAATTGATATGGTTGGATTGTTAGCGGGTAAAACTTCAATCGAATATATCCAAATCCAAATGGCTGTGTTTCACAGCAATTTATTACGTAGCATTAATGGTGACTTTGAAGTGCGTTTGCCTGTTGGAGAAGATTGCAGCGCAGAAAGTTTAGCTGTGATGGCTGAAAGGCAGTTAACATCTGATAGAAGTATGAACGGCAGAATATTAGATATGCTACATTTGCTTGGATACAATAAATATAGTAAAGGTGTGTGTAATGCATTATCCATATTTGCAATTAAAGCGTTTTTACTAGCAGATATTTCTACTTATGTTCAGCGTGTTCATGCATTAAGTTGTATTCAGCCAATAGATTTTCATTTTTTTCTTGAAGAGTTGCAACAAAAAATCAAACAGTTCCGATTAAAGGAATTGGAATTGCTCTCTGCTCGGGCTAAAGAAAAAGGCGATTGGAGATTAATGTCGATTTTTTCTAAAAAAGTATCGCTGGCTGGCGGAGTTAAGCCTATAGAAAATAGGCGTGAATCTGAATCTGAATCTGAATCTGAATCTGAATCTGAATCTGAATCTAAGTCATTTCCTGTTGAGCCGAGGCGGTTGAGGTTAGATGATATACTTATTCTGCGAAAGCGATTAAGTGTGTTGCGAGCATTTCATACTGATCTACGCGCCTTTATTGACAGTATAGGGTTAACACAGGCGCCTGAGAATCATACAGGTATGTTGATGGCGGGTGATGATTCAGTTGAGCATAGGTCTCTTCAGCTGCAGTTGGAAAAGGCAGTTGATGAGATTGTTGTGCCTACTGAGATACACCCGAGAGCTATCGCTACGCCATGTGGCGCAATGTTTGATATCTATCGCCAACAAGACTTTGTTTTTCATTTGAATTTAATGGCTGATATGTTGGTTAAAGGTGAGTGTGATGACTTTAGCATAAGATTAATAAGAAAAAGACATGCGATCGCTATTCATTATGATTCAACAAGGCAGCAATGGTTGCTGCAGAATCCTAATAGTTTGCCTGGCCAGGTATTCCCTCACACGGGCATTGGCATAAATGCTCTAGTTGCTACTTTGTTTCAGCAAAATAAGGCAGGAGCGGAAGATCACTTACTATGTATAGTTAGTCACTTGGTGTGCAGGGCTGCACAAGCACCTCACATGAGCGCACGCTTTGAAGACTTTAGACATGCTATCAATGCTGCACGACGTGATAACCCAGAGGCTTTGGTGTTAAGGCATCATAAAGATGTATTTGAGCAAACTTTTTTGCAGTTTTCTGCTGATTATGGCTGTGTAAAAGAGGGTATTGAAAAAGCAATTGAGGCTGAGTTAGATCTTAACTTGCCTGTATTTGCTAATCATGCAACACCGTTGATGATTGCTTGCCTGCATGGTTATTCTGATATGATTGATGAATTATTAGCAAGCGGTGTTGCAGTTGATACTCCTAATGATCAGGGTTATACCGCGGTAGATGCTGCGATTACTTATCTTGATCAAGGTACGCTAAAAAGAATATTACTAACACCGATGGCTCTTAATAGGGGCATTACAAAAAATGGCAATAATGCATTGGTGATAGCTTGTCAATTTGGTTTTACCGATGTGGTTGAAAGGTTGTTGAAGAGCGGTTTTGATGCTGATATGCCTGGTGTTGAGGGTAGGACTGCGCTATCAATTGCTGTAGAGGCTGATCATTTGGATTTGATTGAAATGCTTAATGCGCTTAGTAAGGATTTGCCAGGTGAGCGTGTGACAACTGTTCCAGGTAAATAATACTTGATTCGATTCCTTCATTTCTCAGTACGCTGTCGTCTAAACTAATTTAATCAATAATCGAAATTTGATGGAACCCTAATTCTCACATTCTGGCGTACAAAACGTCAATTTCAGCGATTATAAAATATTAACAGCAGGTTAATCCCCCTGGATTTAAGCTTTCCATAAGATAATACCAGTAACATAGAATTCGAGAATATAGAAGAAATGCGAAATGTATGCAGTTGGGGAGCAGTATAATGCCTAATGTTTTTGAACAAGGCTCTAATAGCCAAACTGAACGTGTTAACGACCGGATTTTGAAGCGAAGAAAACAAGAGCAAGCCATTCAGTTTGAACAGGATTATATCAAGCAAGCGTCAATGTGGAACCTTTATTACAATGGGACCGGTTTGGATACCGCAGTGGTTGATGAGAATGGTGTGTTTTCGGGCATGGTCCAGAAACAGTCGGATTTAGGTAACAATAGGCGCAAGTAATCCCACC
>JARGPC010000001.1:788746-901650 GCA_029212885.1 Coxiellaceae bacterium | reverse complement strand
TTAAGCCAGCGGGAATAGCTTCCTGGTATGATACGTGCACAAGAACAAGTGATTGTGCACTTTTAAGGGGGAGCGAACACACGCTCCCCCTTAAAAATCCCCCACGCGTAAGGTTAAGCCAGCGGGAATAGATAAATTGACGCCATGATTATGCTACAATTAGCACAGCAGCAAAGATCACGAGGATACCGGTATGGCCAAAAAGAAACTAAGACGCTCATGTACTGAAAACATTGTTGGCGGCGTTTGCAGCGGATTAGGCGAATATTTTGGTATCAGTCCAGCACGATTTCGCCTGGTTTTTCTCATTGCCACCCTATTCTATGGCGCCGGCTTGCTACTCTATATTATCTTGTGGTTCCTCATACCCAAAGCGTCAGAACCAGAATCCGAAGATGAAAAATACCCGGATGACGATACTCCCGTTGATAAGTAATACAGTTATCACTACAATAGCCCCTTTTTAGCGAATAGCCGAGGACAACATGGCCAAGTACAGCACCAATGAATTTCGGGGCGGATTAAAAGTAATGTTAGATGGTGACCCCTGCAGCATTATCGACAACGAATTTGTAAAGCCCGGCAAAGGCCAAGCCTTTAATCGTGTCAAATTGCGCAATTTAAAAACTGGCCGTGTATTGGAACGCACCTTTAAATCAGGCGAATCAGTCGAAGCAGCTGATGTCATGGAAAATGATATGCAATTTTTATACAACGACGGCGAATCTTGGCACTTTATGCACCCCACCACTTTTGACCAACACGCACTTTCCGCTACCGTGATGGGCGACGCTAAAAACTGGGTGAAAGAACAAGACACTTGCGTGGTCACCACATTCAATGGCAACCCGATCAGTATTGAGCCACCTAACTTTGTAGAGCTCACAGTAACGCAGACCGACCCCGGCTTAAAAGGCGATACCGCCAGCGGCGGCAATAAACCCGCCACACTAGAAACAGGCGCTGTAGTGCGTGTACCTTTATTTATCAATGAAGGCGAAGTGCTAAAAATTGACACGCGCACCGGCGAATATGTTTCGCGAGTAAAGTCATAAACGCATTACGTGCACGCGCCAAGCTTTACCAGCATCTCCGTGAGTTTTTTAGTGCGCGTGATGTGCTTGAAGTTGAAACACCTTTGTTATGCCAACACGGCGTGACCGATCCGCATATTGACAGCCTGCAGTCAGAGGGTCGTTTTTTACAGACCTCACCCGAATATGCCATGAAACGCTTACTAGCGGCGGGTAGTGGTGACATCTATCAAATCACCAAAGCCTTCCGCCAAGACGAAGCTGGGCATTTACATAACCCCGAATTTTCCATGCTTGAATGGTATCGCATCGACTTTGATCACCATCGCTTAATGGATGAAGTCGAGCAATTGGTCAGCGAAGCATTATCACTCAACACATTTACTCGCTTTAGTTACACCGAATGCTTCCAGCAATTATTGTCCATCAATCCACTTGATTGCACCATTGATCAGTTGCAACAAGAGGCACAACAACAAGGTATTCATTGCCAACCAGGCAGCATGCCCAGCACCATTGATGATTGGCTACAACTGCTTCTTAGCTATTGCATAGAACCGCAACTGGCCAAACTGGGGCCAACATTTATCCATGACTTTCCTGCTAGCCAATCGGCTTTAGCACAACTGGACCCAACAAATCCCACCATCGCCCAACGTTTTGAGCTATATATCGATGGCGTAGAATTAGCCAATGGCTTTAATGAACTTACCGATGCACAACAACAGCTTCAACGTTTCGAGCTTAACAATCAACAACGCCAGCAGTTAGGCAAATCACCACTCGAAATTGATCAATATCTAATCGACGCACTAAAACAAGGGCTTCCTGCCTGCGCAGGTGTTGCACTTGGCATAGATCGTTTATTGATGCTTCAATTAAACACAAAAAACATTGCCGATGTGTTGAGCTTTGATTGGTCTCGCTCTTAATATATACTAAGAATGGTTTCCATTCACAGGGAGGTTTTTGCATGGGAAAGTTCACTCGACCAAGCGGAGTAACTACAGCAATACAGTTACTTTATATCACTTTAATCATTTCTTTTGTTTGTGGCATTATTAATGTCATACAAATACACGGCAATCCAGCTGGCGCACCTGCAGGCTTAGGCATCGGCCCTATGGTTGCTATTTTAATCATCAGCCTAGCTATTTTCTGGTTCTTATTTTTCCATATCAGTCGCGGCCGCAATTGGGCTCGTATCATTTACTTGATTTTGTTTGTATTAGGCATACTCAGTACTGGCTGGCATTTGAAAATGTACCTACAACAAGGCATGTTAATTTCTTTAGCAACCTTAGTTAATTATGTACTCGGCGTAGTGGCAATCGTTTTACTATTTACTTCAGAAAGTAATACTTGGTTTAAAACACCCAACAAACCAACCAATGCACCTGAGGACAATGATGAAACCAACCCCTCCTAAAACGGTAGGGGTTGCCGTTCAGCTGATTGGCTTAGCTCTCGTTACCGCCTTGGTTATTTATTTAACATATTACCTGGGGTTTAAGTTAGTAGCTAGGCCAACCACTCACCTTGAAGACACAACTGGCTTCGACATGGTTCTCGATGCAGTGCAATACTATATCATTATGATACTGTGCATCTGTTTTATTTATCAGGGTCAAAACTGGGCTCGACTGCTTGGCGTTTTCTACCCTAGCTTTCGCGTAATAATGCACCTTCTAAGCAACACAACAACCACCCTTGATATCATGCAAACCATGCTTATTCTTACCTATATAGGCATACTAATCATCGCATTCACGTTATTGTTCACACCTGAAAGTAACGCGTGGTTTCGAGGCACTACAGCAGCTACACCGCCATCAACCGCACGACCAAAGAGCATGAGTGTTGGCATATACACGCTTTCGGCTAGCCTGTTATTATTTATACTAATCAATGCACTTGCGTTTGCTTTCTACAGACATCCGCATGTTGATGCCGGCCAATTAAGATTACCGATTGATAGCTCACTAGCCTTGCTAATCGACACACCGATTAACTTAATTATCATGGTGCCCGCTCTTTTAGCAGTATATTATCGAAAAAACTGGGGACGAATTGTCATTATTGTTTATATCTGCGTGCGAATACTGTACCACTTCTATACCGTACCACTGCTGCCCTACGCCTATTCATTTGAGCTTTTAATATACTTATTTCTAATTCTCAATATTATTGGCGCCACACTGTTATTCTGTCCCGAAAGCAATCGATGGTTTAGCCTATGCCCAAAACAAAAGTGAAGACCCCGCCCCCCAGAACCATTAAGCTTGCCATTCAACTGATGTGCCTAACCGTCATCGATCAGCTCTTGATTGTATTGTTCGCTTATACAGTCTATAAAGTGCTCGGCACATCGCCTGAAACTTATTATACCTATAGCACGCCCAAAATGATGACTGATGTTGGCCTTTATCTAGTCGTCATCTGTACTGCCATCTTCCTTGTCAGCCAAAGAAATCAATGGGGTCGAATTTTTTTTTCAATATATATCTTAGGTCACGCTCTTATTAATTATAGCAAGCATACGTTACTAGCCAGCAGCTTAGCGGCCGATATATTTCTATTGTGCTATTTCCTTTTAGTAACCATTAGCATCACCTTATTATTCTCACCAGACAGTAACGCCTGGTTTAAAGGAAAAAAAACACAACCTGTTGACAATATTCCCGTTAGAAAAAAGCCAAAAACTGTAGTGCTCGCCGTGCAATTACAGTTACTCAACATTGTTTTTTTTCTTGCAGCCGCTGTATTAGCTTATTTTTATTACCGCCAAATCAACCAGCCGATTTGGCTATTCTCAACCAATAGCACTATCGAGCTATTAATTGACACACCAATTCACTTAATCCTTATGACTACTCTACTAATAGCCATCTCTCGACAAAAAAAGTGGGGTCGCACCATATTTCTTATCTATGCCATTTATCGCATATTGTTCCACTTTTATACCCACAACCTTATGGGCTATACGACGACAATTGAAACACTAGTGAATGTTTTTTTACTGCTAAATGCCATCAGCTTAACCCTATTATATTGCCCTAGCAGCAACAGCTGGTTTAAATTTGTAAATAAAAAAACAAAAAAACACCCCGGAACCAACGATGCATAGCTCGCCACCTAGATCCGTTAGAATAGCCTGTCAATTACTAATCTTATCGCTGTTCGTTATTTGCTTAACTGCCATACTGCAATACACCGCTTTAAAATTAGCTTACGTTAGGCCGTTAACGTTTTATAAATACAATATTGGATTTAGCCTGCTAAATTTAACCACCTATATCATAATCACAGCCTGCTGCGTTTACTTTATGCATAAAGGAAAAAATTGGGCGCGCATTGTCATGATTCTATATATCCTGATCCATACCTTTTTGAATTATATTACCCACACCCTAGAAGGTGCGACAATCGTCGATAATATATTTGTCTTTACTTGGTTTTTCCTACAGGTCATTATTATTGTTATATTGTTTATGCCTAACAGCAATGTGTGGTTTTCTTGTAAAAAACCCACTAATACCGAGTAATCATTTTTATGAGACTTTTATTAATACTGCCTTTAATTGCAATCACGCAAGTCATTGTTGCTAATAGCGCCTTACTAACCATTACCAATAACACCAACACCGATTTCACAGCAACAACACGCTTTGGCCAATACCTTGGCCGAGTCATACGACAAACCCCCTCGGTGATTTCAGCGCCGTTTTTACCGTTTCCTAAATATGCTGTGTCACTGGTAGGTGATAATGGCTTTAATGCGGCAATTATTAATATGGGTGACGGGCCGTTTTGCAGCACGCAATTCACTTACCATCACTGTCAATTCACACAAGTCAGTTTTGACTCTGCCACTCTCATCATTACCCCTTGAACGTACCGATGACCTGCCCCATTTGCAATGGCGTATCTGTTTCCAATGATGGCAGCCATGTAAAATCAGGGTGCTCGGTTAGAATAATAACAGTTGAACCCATATTAAAACGACCCAACTCGTCACCTTGAGTCAGTTGCACTTCATTATTTTTGTATTGCCAATGCGCTGGCTGATCACTGTGACTGGCGTTGATGGTCCCATGCCACACCACTTCCATATTACCCACCAACATAGCACCAACCAAGATGACTGCCACACGCCCTTGATCAGTTTCAAATAAACATACTGTGCGCTCATTGCGAGCGAATAAACCAGGAATACCTGCCACTGCTTGCTGGTTAACAGAAAATAATTTACCTGGCACATAGTTCATCGCGCGCAATGTACCCGATATTGGCATATGGATACGATGATAATCACGTGGTGATAAATACGCCGTCATAAATGCGCCTTGTTGAAAGTAAGATACCCAATCATTGCCCGTGCCTAATAACGCATCAATGGTATAGTCACAGCCTTTGGCTTGTAATATCGTGCCGCGCTGTATTTGACCATGCGCACTAATCGCGCCATCAACCGGGGAGATCATTTGTTGTATCGAGCTGGCTTGATTCGGTCGCGCGCCTGGCTTTAGTTCGCGGGTGAAAAATGCATTAAACGTCTGATACTGCTCAATATCCGGCTGCAGCGCCAGCTGCATATCCACTGAAAAATGCTTCACAAACCACCGTATAAAGGCTGTGGTTAATTTACCCATCTTTATACGGGTCAACTTGGCAACGATTTTAGTTAATAACTTCTGCGGCACTATGTATTGCACAAATAACACGCTTATCTCACTTTGGTCATATGAATGATTGGCCATTATATGATGCAATATCAATGGATGCCATATAAAATGAAGGCATGAATATTTATTTAGTCGGTGGCGCCGTACGCGACAGCTTGCTGGGACGCCCCGTTAATGAGCGCGATTGGGTAGTGGTTGGCAGCAATGTTGACGACATGGTTGCACGCGGTTTTAAACCGGTCGGCAAGGATTTCCCTGTATTTTTACACCCCGACACTAAAGAAGAATACGCTTTAGCACGTACAGAAAAAAAAGTGGCACTGGGCTACAAAGGCTTCGAATTTTATGCCAACCCTGATGTGACACTCGAACAAGACTTAATGCGACGTGACCTCACGATTAACGCCATTGCGCAAGATAAAGACGGCAATCTGATCGACCCTTATCATGGCCAGCAAGATATTGAGCAACGGCTATTGCGCCATGTGTCCACCGCTTTTAGCGAAGACCCTGTGCGTATTTTGCGCTTGGCTCGCTTTCATGCCCGTTTCCCCGACTTCACCATTGCTGATGAAACCATTCTTTTAATGAAATCCATGGTGAACAATGGCGAAATTGATGCCTTAGTGCCTGAGCGCGTGTGGGCCGAATGCTATAAAGCTTTACAAGAAGTCGAACCATTACGCTTTTTCCAATTACTCGACAAAATTAATGCACTTGAAAAAGTCATGCCGGGCTTACAACTCACCACACAAAATAGCCAGGCTTTAATTAAAGCCTGCATACTAAGCCAAAACCCTGCGGTGCGCTTTGCAAGTTTTTGTCATACGCTGGATATTGATCATATTAAAAAGCTAATCAAACACATTAAACCACCGAAGCCATTTAGTGAGTTAATGCAACTAACCGTACAACAACTAGTAAACTATCAGCAAGATACTTTGGATGCTGAGCAAACCTTACAACTATTAAAAAGTTGCGATGCGATACGACGGCCCGAACGATTTTTTGAATTTATTGATGTCGCACGCGCCTGCAGTGATAGCATGGATCATCGCAACACGCTAACAGCCGCACTGCATAAAGTGCAACAAATTGATATTCAACCGCTGCTGGATAAAGGCCTACAAGGCAGGGAATTGGCACACGCTATTGATCAATTACGCCAACAAACTTTGCAGCTAGGACGCTAACGGAAAAGAGGCACTCGCCGCCTTTGCTTCCACTTCCTGCTGCAGTCTCGGCTTAAAAAGCCTTCCCGTATCTAAGCCTGCTCCTCTGCCTACACCTAATACCTCATTAAACTGTTGTGTGCTCACTGTCACTTTCATTTCTTTCGCAGCGGCATGCTTTTCTATCGCTCCAGTCTCAGGATTTATAATCTCTGTATCCATTTCCATTCTTCCTGTTTTTATGCCCGTGGCCATATGAATAGCACCGTGGTACCCGCTAATATTTATTTTTATATGATGCAATAAGCGTGCCAAAGCCACAATAAACCCATCAAATGACGCACCGAAACAACCTTTAGGAGCAGCCGAATAGCAGGAAAATATCACCAATTGCTTTGCCTTTCTGATTTTTACGCTTGCACTGTTGCTCAGCAAGATACTTAAAATCATTACTCACTAATTGCAAGCGACAGAGATAAATGAAGTGCTAACCGAGTCAATTTAAACAACAACGTATCAGGCGTAATTTGCAGCACTAATCCACATAAATATTTATTAAATTCAGCATACTAGAAAACATATACACTAATGCTTTGACAAAGCCATCACTTTAAATAGCTCACCCATTTCATTTGGCATCAAAAGCTTCTGTAATTGTTGCGACTGTTTTAATGCCAGCTCAGGATCGCTAGCGGTTTGAAAATCGATAACATTATTGGCTAATAAAAAATTCGCCTGAGTTGTTAAACCATCAACGACAAAACCCGCCTTAATTGCTGCATTCTCCACTGCTGTAAAATCGACATGAGCGGTTATGTCTTGTAAGCCTGGGTACAATAACGGATCGGCATGCGCATGATGACGATAATGACACATCAACGTACCTTGCTTACGTTCTGAATGATAGTATTCGCCAGCACTAAAACCATAATCAATTAACAGTACTGTGCCTTGCTGCATCGCATCACTCAGTTGTTGCAACCAACTTTGCATACTTGGATTAAACTCAGATAAATACGGTTGCGGCCATTCACTTTTATATTGGGTTATGTCAGCTGGCAACCAATCCTCCTCACAAGTTTGCCACAACAATTGCCATTGGTTATCAACCTGCCCCACCAAACCACGATGCATAGTATTTTCGTGATAACAAAATAACTCCACTGGCATAGCGTCGAGTACTTCATTAGCCAACACCACACCTTTAAAACCTTGCGGTAGCTCTGATAGCCATTTAACACGCTGCAGCAATTCAGGGGTTTCGCCCAATGTTTTTTTCTGACGCTCAATCAGCTCTGGACTTATTTCAACAATATAATAATGCTCGGGCAATTGATTGAGTTGTTGTAACTGGAATAAAACATCGTACGCCATGCGGCCGGTGCCGGCACCGAATTCTAAAACATCACCGCCGCCGAACTGCTTTAATTCTTTCGCGCATTGATTGGCTAACGCATAACTAAATAACGAAGAAATTTCTGGTGCGGTAACAAAATCACCTTGCTCACCAATTTTATGCGAACCGGCGACATAATAACCCATGCCTGGCTCATACAACGCCATTTGCATAAATTCGACAAATGGTAATGGACCATTGTTCACAATATGGCGATTGATATGCTTAACCAGTAATTGGCTGTGCGCTTGCTGGTCAGCATTCGGGGCTGGTAGGCTAATGGTCATATAGCAATCCTAGGTAATTACTTACTACTAACGTACCACCATTCGAGCATGGTTTTTAGCTTCAAGCGCCTCTAGCGTAGTTGGCGCTCTTTTAGCCGCCACATCTTTTTTTAGCTGCTCAAAATGCAAACGATGCAATGAGTCAATTTTTGTAGTCACCCCAATCAATACCGCTATACGACCACCCATAGCAGTAGGCGCTAACAGCTCTTTCCTCATCAAACCACTCGCTTCAATTCTTTGCAACGTTTGTTGAGCTGTCACCGTACCATTGTGCTTACCGGTGGCGTATTGGCCATCACGATAAGGATGCTTTAACAAAAATTTATTGACCACATGAGCCTGCATACCCTGCACCAACACACAATAATGCTCAGGGCGGTTACTGCCCGGCTGCCTTACCTGCATAAAACCGTAAGGGTTTCCTACGACCATTCGATTAAGTAAAGCACTGCATTGATCAATCGTGCAGTATGCTCCATTTTCTAAGATTATAGCCCCTGCTCGCTGCTGCAGTCGCTCTAGGCGGCGCGCATAATCGTCATCATCACGCTCAAGCGGAGTACGAATAGCCTCTTCAGCCAGCTTATCCATTTCTTTTTTTATGGCGTCTGCCGCAGCCCCGGCCCCACACCACCTAAACAATCGCATTACCCTTCTCCCATAAAAACTTATCATCTCAAAATCAGCTAGAAATAATAATGATTTATTTAAATAAAGTACAGCATCATTTTACATCACGAGCTTATTCACAGTACAATAGCGCATGCTTAATCAATACGACATAAATAAAATGCGCCGACTGCGCATTAAAGCGATCATCATGATGATCGTCCTTGTCATTGCCTGCTGGCGTTACCCGATGATTTCAACCGTGCTACAACTACCCGCCACAGCGGTGCTATTCATACTTGTTGCTGCATTGGGATTTGCGGTTTTTGCGTTCGTCTATAGCTGGATAAAGTTACTGATAGAGTGATACAAACAATGCAATCAGGTCAAATGAAAACACAAACAATCAATCCTGTATACTCAGTATACAGACACAGTCAGAACATCCCCAATCATCCCGCCCTAGTAGTCAAAGAAAAGACCTACTCTTATTCGGAATTGGTGTGCAGAGCACAATATATTGCTGCATGGCTACAATCACACTCAGCCAAGCGTGTTGGTATTTTAGCCTCGGGAAGCCTTGAGACTTACTTGGGTGTGCTTAGTGCTCATTGGATGGGTGCCGGCTATGTGCCACTTAACCCAACGTTTCCCACGGAGCGTATAAAAAGCCTAATAAAATCTTCTGACATTGATGCTTTAATTATTGATGAGGACTCTCTAAAATTATTAGACGATGATCTGCTGGCTGTTGCACCCAAGGAGATATTATCACCATCGTTAGAACAATCTATAAATACCATTCAGGGCAAGGAGCAGTTAAGCGATTTAACACCATTGCAACAGCCTGTTGCGATGGGGGAAAATGACCTAGCCTATTTAATGTTCACCTCAGGCTCTACAGGTGAACCAAAGGGTGTTCCCATCTATACAAAAAATCTTTCGCATTTTATTGGTGAAATGCAAAAAAACTATCGATTAACACAACAAGACCGATTACTTGCGCACTCTTATCTTTCATTTGATCTTTCTATTTTCGATATATTTGTAACCTGGCATGCAGGCGCTACACTGTATGCAGTTCCAAAGCAGCAACGTCATTGCCCTTATCATTTTATTCGTCAACATGAAATCAGTATTTTTTTTACTGTTCCCACCATGATTGTTATCATGCATAAAATGAAGATGCTTAAGCCTGATTGCTTTCCATCACTGCGATTAAGCTTATTCGCAGGTGAATCATTATCCATTGTGAATGCTGAACTTTGGAGCAAGGCTTCACCTAATAGTCGAATTGACAATCTATACGGGCCCACAGAAACAGTAGTCTCTTGTATTTCTCATACCTATTGTCAGAATAAAACCGATCAAGCTATACAGGGCAATGTAGCTATTGGTAGAGCCATCCCCGGCACATTCGCGGCAATCATCGATAAAAACAATAAATTTTTATCACCAGGAGAAAGTGGACAACTTGTTATCTCAGGGGCCCAACTAAGCGGACAGTATTGGCATAACGAAGTTGCTACAAAAGAGAAATACATCCGCATCAACCATCCTGAGCACGGCCTGATCACAGTATATTTAACCGGTGATCGATGCAAACAAGATGAACATGGACTTTTTCATTATATGGGGCGCTTTGACAACCAGTATAAAATTTACGGCTTTCGCATTGAATTAGAGGAAATAGAGTTTTACCTTAGGAAAACCAGTGGCAGCGAACAAGTTGCCGCAGTCGTGGTTAAAGAAAAAAATGGAATAGCTCAGCATATACATGCTTTTATTTCTAATGCCTCATTAAGTACCGATAATCTAAAAAAGCAATTGCAGGAACTACTACCTCATTACATGGTGCCCTCTCGAGTGCATTGCCTGGATAGCATCCCATACAATAGCAACGGGAAAATTGATCGTCATGCACTAAAAGAGCTGGTATAAGTGATGATTACTAGTGCGCTTACAAAACTAACAGCACTAGATCAAGACAAATCGCTGATTGATTTTCTGCAAACAACGTTAGGTAAAGTCTGCTTATTATTCATATTTGGCATTCTATTTTTTCACTTTTTTTCCTTCAAACTACATTCCCAAAAAATGACTTTAATTGCTATTAGCATCTTGTCATTTATGACCTTCTTCCCACAGTATAGGCGGCAGTTGCTGTTATTCGGCACACTTACTCTCATAACTCAGGCAATCGCCGCTCCCTGGGGGAGCCTAACAACTTTTTCACACGCCCATAATATAAACCCGAATAGCATTAAATGGTTACACTTTGAATCCATAGTCGCATTATTTTTGTTTGCTTTTCTGTATTTGTTTTTAACTAAAAAATACTCGGGGCATCCGATTTTCAAAAGGCCCATAATGCTACTATTTGCCGTGTTTTTTTTACTAGAAGCCATAGCCTCATATGCGCCAATAAATAATTACGACAAAATATATTTATGGGCATTTATCATGGTGATGACTAAATACTTTTGGTTTATTGGTTATGCGCTGATGGATAAGCGGCCCATTACAAAAAAAGGCCTGGTTAAACAGTTTGGTATTTTTCAACCATTCTGGGGCAGTACCAATGTGCCGTTTCCAAAAGGCGCTGCCTACCTTGATAAAATTGAAGCAAAAAATTCACATGACTTAGCTGTTACACAGCTGAACGGCGTTACACTGCTACTATGGGCCTGTGTTTTATATGTTTTTTTTCTATCACTCGCATGGATATATCTACGCTTTCATTTACCCTCGCTGTCCTATGTATTAAATACCATAGCCAATGGCAACCACGTATCCACACAAACAGCTTGGATAGCCGTTGCGACAAATTTTACATTCAGCATGTTAAGCCTACCTATTAAAGGACATATTATTGTAGCAACCATACGCATGGCTGGATTCAATGCCATGCGTAATACTAACAACCCCTTACAAGCCGTCAGTATCGCTGATTTTTGGAATCGCTATTATTTTTACTATAAAGAGTTGTTAGTCGAGTTTTTCTATTTTCCAACCTACTTTAGGTGTTTTAAAAAGCACCCACGCATCAGAGCTTTTATAGCCACATTGGCTGCAGCCTGTTTTGGCAATGCCCTTTACCACTTTATGAAGTATGTTGAGTATCCAATGAAACTTGGTTTATTCAAAGCTTTTGAACACTTTTACGTATTTATTGTTTATGGACTGATACTAGCAACTGCCATCGGCATATCTCAGCTACGGCAAGCCAATATAAAAACACCGAAACACTGGTTGAAACGGCGATTTGTTGCACCATTATTCACGGTCTCATTTTATTGCCTGATATCAATTTTCGCCCAGACTTATGAGACAAGTCATATCTGGATAAATTTCACATTACTATTTAATCTATTCGGGATCAATACAACATGAACGAAGCTGAAGCACGCAGCCAAATTAGAGCATTGGTTAAAAACATTTTAGACCGCACTGAAGACGATGCACAATTTTCCGATAGTGATTCACTGGTTCTCACTAGGCGACTAGATTCTTTGCACATTGTAGAATTGGCTGCGCTTATGGAAGAACACTTCAAAGTAAACTTTGCCGAACGTGGCTTCAACCAATATGATTTCGACGATATCAACGAAATGCTTAAATTAGTTAATCCTACACAGGAGCCGGGATGACACCATCAGCACATGGGTTCCTAATCAAGCCAGGAATGACGAGGTAACTACTTAGCAGTGTTAGCCTTGTTTCTGGATCCCGGCTCGGAGGCCGGGATGACAAATTTCGGGGCCGGGATGACACTATCAACACATGGATTCCTGGTCAAAGCCTGCCCCAGGCAAGGACCCGGGCCAGAAATGATAGGGTAACTACTTAGCAGTGTTAGCAGCGAGGTAAGGTTGATTCAAACCCCTTCTTGGAATAACCCGGAATGTATAGGTAATACATGAGGAGTTTTCCAAGAAGGGGTTTTAATCAAGATTGCCCGCTGATGGCACTGCTAAGCGCCTTGCTTTTCTTTGATTTCCTGAAACGTTTTGCAATCGATGCACTTAGTCGCAGTCGGCCGCGCTTCCAAACGTCGAATACCAATATCCGCACCGCAATCTTCGCAATAACCGTATTCACCACGATCCAAATCATCCATCACAGATTCAATTTTACGAATCAATTTGCGTTCACGGTCACGTGTGCGTAATTCCAAGTTAAAATCCGCTTCCATGCTAGCTCGATCAACTGGATCAGCATAGTTGTTATCATCTTCTTTCATATGACCAACCGTGCTATCCACTTCTTCCATTAATTGGCGCTTCCAGAGCTCCAAAATATTCCGGAAGTGTTCCACATGAGCAGGGGCCATGTATTCTTCACCTTTTTTTTCTACATAAGGTGTAAAACCGAGTGGTCCGGCTGCCGCATTTACTGGGCGTTTACGAACTGCTGGTTTATTTTCAGCACTGGCTGTTGTTTTAGGTGTTGCTACTTTTTTTGTCACAGTCTTTTTCTTCACAGTTTTTTTCGTTGATTTAGTAGCTCGTGTTGCCGTCGTTGCTTTTTTAGTAGCTGGCTTTTTAGTTGTCGCTTTCTTAGTTACTGTCTTAGCGACTTTTTTGGTCACTTTTTTAGTTACTTTCTTAGCTGTTTTTGCCGTTGCCTTTTTAGCAGCTGTCGTGCTTGCACGTGCCGTCGATTTTTTTGCCGTCTTTTTTTTGCTGGTAGATTTAGTGGTTGTCTTTTTCGGCATCTTGCACCTCCTGCATAAATTTTGTGTACATCCCACAGTGAGACATTGTCCGCAATGTCTGTCTCCCACTGGTTGATGGCAACATCCCTATTTAGTCACCACACCATCCGCCACTATAAACCCAGACGACTGGACCGCATATACTAACAGCTAAACCCTCACTAGGCCAAGTAACTTTTACATCACCGCCCGGTTGAGTCACCGTAACCGTATTAGAATTAGTCCAGTGGTTAATACGTGCCACAGTTGCCGCTGCAATTGCGCCACTGCCACAGGCTTGCGTCCAACCTGCGCCTCGCTCTAATACCTGGAGAAAAATATGATCATCCGCCTTCACATAACAAACACCGACATTGACCCCTTGAGGAAAAGCCGTATGTTCTGCTATTGAATAAGCTACTTCGTTTGCTTCATCGGAATTAGCATTTTGTACGCGCCATACGGCGTGGGGGTTACCAACACTGACGACACCTATTGGCACGGCAAGATCACTAGCCAACGCTAGGTCATATAAATCTTGCTGCTTGTCTGCAGTAAACGGCACATCTTTTGGTGTTAATATCGGCGCATCTAGCTGCAAACCGTATTCATGCTCACCGGTTTGCATCACGGTATAATCAACACCACCAGCACACAACAACCATGAAGATTTTTCTTGATCAATCAGTCGCTGCAGTAAATAACCCACTGAACGCATGCCATTAACACATTGCCCAGACTCGCTGCCATCACTGTTAAAGATGCGGACATTATAATCAGCTAATTGGCTATCACTCGCTGCTGACACCCACATCAATTGATCAAAACCAACACCGCGGTGACGGTCTGCTACTTGCTGTATTAATTCTGTGGAAAACACCGCCTGATCAGGCTTTGCCAAAATAATAACAAAGTCATTGCCTAGACTGTGCAATTTATGAAATTCAAAAGTCACGCCATCACCTTAACTGCTACGCTTCACCCACTATATCATTTCGTTAGAAATTATATACCAGTGATACCGCACTGATCGTATCGGTTTTCTGAGTAAACGTACTATTCGGTGGAATTTTAGAGTAATAATCCAGTTCAAACGACAACTGAACTGCTAAATTTCCAATAATCTTATTCTGGAATGCGGTAATGGTCTGCATATAGTCGAAAGGCGCACCAAGGTCATAACGAAACAACTCAGTAAACACCCCCTTATCAGTCACATTCCATGTTAAGTTAGCCTGCGTGACAATAATAATATTACTGTTAGGGTCACCATTTTCACGCACTTCATTACGTCGCCAACCCGGGCCTGCCTGTGCGCTCAATATCAGTTTTTTTGAACGATACAGATCACGCCCATAACCCGACGCACCAACAAATACGTAACTGTAAGGGCTAAAACGGTCTGCGGTAAAGTCACCATTCATAAAGAAGAAACTTTTATTTTCCTTATGAAAACTATAATTTAATTGATCAACCGCTGTGAATTTCTCTTTATTGACTGAGCCATCAGCTTTCCCCCACAACACCGCGAAATTAGCAGTATTTGACCAGGGGTCATTTTTATACAGAGCATTCAAGCCAGCATTGATGGTAGCTGTACGCGTATTACCCGTGTTAGCATTCGCTCCCAACGAAGCACTGGTACCATCCCAATGTGACTTATCAATCGCTTCAGACTTTTGCTCAGCCTGCTTTTTAGTCAACTTAGTGCCTTCCGTTGAAGCCCACGCCGACAACGTACATAGAAGTAATAAAGGCAGTAAAATCCAGCGCAACATGCGGTGTCCCTCCGACAAATGAAAGGCAGGCATTGTAATCAGCTACCCTGCTTTGTGCAACTTGGTAAACGTTACTTGCTTCAATGCGCTGCATCGGATATAAATTAAACATGACAGACATAATTTCTTGCCAAACCGATCAGTGGACTGACCTCGTTCAGCCCAACCTGAACCTATTAAATGACCTTGAGCACGGAAACGTACTATTCTTTCCGAAATTAGGGTTCCAGCTGAGCCAGGCGCAGCAGATATTATTAGAACAACCAGTCTTAAAGGGTAAGAATCATTACGTGCATTATGATCCACGCAATCACCAGCTAAAGGGCCACAAAAAAAACAAGAATGAGCTGTATCAATTATTACGTAGCTACTGCAGCCACAGCAAACAGTTGGTCACTCGGTTATTTCCACAATATGAAAACCGTATCTCATTAGGTCATACCTGCTTTATTCCCGCTGATCGCCGCAGTTCGCAACGCCACAGTGACGTTAACTTGCATATCGATTCATTTCGCACCTCGCCGTTACATGGCAAGCGCATACTGCGCATCTACACCAACATTAGCCCAGACGGTCAAACCAAGACCTGGCATGTCGGTGAACCATTCAATCAAGTGATGCAGCGTTTTGCCAAAAAGATTAAAAAACCATTTTTACTGAAATTGCTACTCAGCAAACGCAGCGTCTACGACTACTTTATGCTACAACTCAATCGCATGATGAAAAATGACCACGACTACCAACAGCAGATTAAACCCGTGCGCTTCGATTTTCCCGCCGCATCCAGCTGGATGGCATTTACTGATCAAGTATCTCATGCCAGCTTAAATGGACAACACACGCTGGCTCAAACATTTTATTTACCCATTAGCTCGCTACAAAACCCACAGCTATCGCCACTTTCGTTACTCGAGAACTACCTCGATCACGCCTTAGTTTGAGGCAGCTTACCCTGCTTAACCTGAGCGGTAGCGCTCTTTTTGACCTTGTTTTTCGCTACTGGCGGCGGCGGCATATACAATGCACCGTATTGACCACAACCCGCGACCATTGCCAACACCACTATCGCGCCAACAAGCCATTGTAATTTATTCCACATATTGTTATGTTCCTTCGCTATGAATACACCACTACAAACTTTTGTTATCGAACCTAAACAGCCAGCCAATTACAGTGTGATTTGGATGCATGGTCTAGGTGCCACCGCAAACGATTTTGAAGACATTGTGCCTGCATTGCAACTACCTGAGCATGCCAACGTACGCTTTGTCTTTCCGCAAGCCCCCACCAAACCGATCACCATTAATGGTGGTATGCCCATGCCAGCGTGGTATGACATTTATGATTTAGATCGACTGGACAACCAAGATGCCGACGGCGTGCAACTATCCGCTGTAGCCATTACAGCGCTAATCGATATGGAAATAAATAATGGCATCGCCAACGATCACATTATCTTAGCTGGATTTTCACAGGGCGGCGCAATGGCACTGCATACTGGCTTACGATATCCCAAAACCTTGGGCGGCATTATGGCAATGTCGTGCTACTTACCCGTTTCAGACTTACTGGAGGCTGAAAGACATCATTCCAACCACCAGACACCGCTATTTATTGCACATGGCACTTTTGATCCCGTGCTACCTTACGTGCTTTCCGAGCTAACCATTGCTGAATTACAACGTCATGACTACAACATAACAACGCACCAATACCCAATGGGTCATGAAATGTGCTTGGATGAAATCAAAGATATGTCGTCGTGGCTAAGCCGTACTATTACGTTGTGATGAAGTCACATAGGCATTCAATGCATCCAGTTCGGCTGGCGTACCCACATTAAACCAAGCACCTTCATACAGCTCACCGGTAACGCTATGTGTTTGAATAGCTGGCATCAAACGGCTACTGATCGAAAATTTGCGCTCGGTAACATTTTCAAATAGCGCACGCGTTATAACACCAATACCTGCATAGTTGCGCTTATCACCCTCCAAGGTAATAGCACCCTGCTCATCTAAAGCAAAGTCACCCTCTGTGTGATAAGGCGGATTAGGCACTAACACCAAGTGCGCATCAGCCTTCATTGGTTGCAACAAATGCTCATATGGAAAATCGGTATAAATATCGGCTGAAGTTACCAAGAACGGCTCATCACCTAATAGCGGCAGTGCTTGATAAACACCCCCACCCGTTTCAAGACCACCCACTTCATGCTCATAAGAATATTCAATATTGGCACCGAAGCGACTACCATCACCTAACGCCTCAATAATCGATGACGCCATATAACACACATTAATCACGATATCATTAAAGCCAGCACGCACTAAACAACGCACTTGATGCGCAATCAACGTTTCGCCACCCACCTCAACCAATGGCTTAGGTATACGCTGCGTAATACCGCCCAAACGCTTGCCACAACCCGCGGCTAAAATCATCGCTTTCAATTCGTTTCCTTTTCACTCAATAATTGTGCTAAATCAGCAAATACAGCGTGGCGCGCAGCAGCTATTTGCAAATACTGCGCGGCATAATCGCGTGCTTGCCGATACAAACTTCGGTCAGACATGCGCGCAAACAAACCAATGCAACGCAAGTGTCGAAGCAAGGTCGCTGCATCAAACCATAATAAAAATTCATCCCAGCTGGTCATTGCCAAATGCTCACACGATTTTAGCTGCTCAAAATAGCCTAACAGCAGCTGTAAAACCAGCTCATCTGACAAACAAACATAGGCATCACGCAGAATAGATGCGAGGTCATAGCTCAATGGCCCAATGCATAACATTTGAAAATCGATATGCGCAATCTGCTGATCACTTTTCAACATAATGTTACGGCTATGAAAGTCACGATGACATAAAACCTGAGGACTGTTCTGTAAAATATCCACACACCTCGCCACACACGCCTCAAGCACTTGTCGCTCTTGCTGATTCAATTCACTGCCATGCTGCTGAGACAAATAGTAATCCACACCATCCACTGCCCGCACTTGGTAGATCTGCCAATCAAAACTCGGAATGTGTTGCTCAGCAGGCAAACGAAAGGTTTGTAACTTAATTAAATCATCCAACACTAATTGATAATCTTTAGCCACCAGCTGGTGCTGCATGCGATCATACCAATGCGAACCACCCAAATCTTCTTGCAGTAAATAACCGTTATCGCTATCAACCTGAAAAACTTCCGGCGTGTACCAACCGACTTTCTTTAATAATTCACCTAAAGAAGCAAAGCTCAAAATACTTTCGGGCACTTCTCGCGCATCAGTCACTATATACGTTTGAGCCGGAGTAACCGCTCGGTAGTAGTGACGCCTACTAATCACCTGCGGTAAATCTTGCAGCTCAGTCAACTGCAATGCACAATGGTCTGCTAACCAATGTTGTACTTGTTGTTTACTTGATAAATCTGTCATAACCGGTACCATACTCATCGCATATAGCTGGAGAAAACATTC
Source organism: Coxiellaceae bacterium (assembly GCA_029212885.1). Lineage (GTDB taxonomy): Bacteria > Pseudomonadota > Gammaproteobacteria > Coxiellales > Coxiellaceae > JARGNX01. Next base: position 882,521 of record JARGPC010000001.1, on the reverse strand, counting down.
ACATGAAGCATGCGCTTTGCAAATTAATTGCGCTATCCGCCGTGTTTTACGTGGGTACTGCGCTTGCATCGCCCAAGGCTAACAAAAGCACCATAACACCTCAAGTACTGAGCGGAAAACAAATTGCTGATATGCTCGGTTGGCTTCCCAGTGAAAATAGCGGCAACATTTGTGGCGGCTCTTACAAAGAGCCGAAGCTGATTGTAGATAACCCAACGCCAACAGGGGTTGAGGATAATGCCACAACCGTTACTGCCGATGGTCCAGCACTTTTTTCCTCCAGCGGCCGTTCAATTTTACAACAAAACGTAGTAGTTACCCAACCGGGTCGTTTAATAAATGCTGATAAGGCGTACATTTATCGCGATGCGGACAATGGAAAGATTTCAGCTATCGAGCTTTTTGGACACGTTCGCTTTCAACAAAAAGACAAGCTAATTGTTAGCCAACACGCCTACCTCGATTTAAGCGATGGCTCATCAGTACTCGATGATGGTCTCTACCATGTACTCTATAACGGCCAAAAGCATAATGACTTAAGCGCCTGGGGACGCGCTTACCAAGTCAAACGTCGAGCCAATGGCGTGATTGATTTATACGGGCGCGCCTCATACACCACATGCCCACCCATCAAACCTTCCTGGATGATTCATGCCCGACGCATGCACCTGGATAAACATAAAGGCGAAGGCAAAGCTTACGGTGTTGTTTTAAAATTTCACAACATACCATTACTGTATACACCCTACTTTTCTTTTGCGATCAATAAGCAAAGAAAGTCTGGGTTATTAACACCCATCATTGGCCACACCGGACCATCCGGCGTTGATATTGCGCTGCCTATTTATTGGAACATGGCACCCAATTACGACATGACCATTACGCCACGCTTACTCACCAAACGTGGCTTCCAGTTAAATGGTCAATTTCGTTTTCTCAGTAACACCACGCGCGGTCGTTATTTTGCTAACTACTTACCCGGTGATAAAGCCTTTGAAACTTTCAAGCAAGATACACTCGACACCACTGTAGACTCACCAGAAAACCAACCCTACCTGAATGCAATTAGAAACTACACCAACAACCGCTGGATGGTTGCCATCAACCAACACTCTATATTTTCTGAAGGTTGGTCAGCTGATTTTAATATTAATCGCGTTAGTGACGCTTATTATTTAAAAGATTTCGATATTACGGCCAATGGTGCCACCGCCAACCAATTACTCAACCAGGCAGACTTGCATTATCAAGGCCAGCACTGGGAATTCACTGGGATGTTCCAAGGTTACCAGACCTTGCACCCCATCAATCAACCCGTCACGTCTGATCAATACCAACGTATTCCAGAAATAGACAGCACAGCCAATTACCCGGCCCTTACTAACTGGCTAGACTTTAATATGTCTACGTCGCTAATCAATTTTGGTTACAACAGTTTCTTTGTGCCAAACTTGCCGGTCGGCCAACGTATACACTTACGCCCCAGCTTTAGCATACCTATTAATTGGGCAGCAGGTTATGTCACGCCATCGATTTATATCGACAACACCGACTATGTCGTGCAGCACCAACTGCCATACCAAGACCGCAACATCGCTCGCACCTTACCGATTATCGACATCGACACAGGCATCTACCTAGATAAATCCGTGCACTTTGGTAGCCATCACCTGATTGAAACGTTTGAACCACAAGTGTTCTATTTATATGTACCATATAAAAACCAAAGCAACATCCCAAACTTTGACACCTACAGTTTGCCGTTTTCATTTGCACAAGTATTCTCGCTCAACCGTTTTACCGGCTATGATCGCATACAAAACGCCAATCAATTTAGCCTCGGCTTTACCAGCCGCTTTCTCAATGCCTATGATGGCTCACAACGCTTTCGTTTCGATATCGGTACCATTTATTATATGGCCGAGCCCAAAGTTTGCTTGAATAGGGACTGCGCACATACCACGAATAACTTTTCGCCCATAGTAAGTGATGTTACCTTTAACCCAGCCAACCATTGGTCGACTACAGCCACGTGGGCGTGGGACCCTAACGCGAAACAAACCAACAATGCTGGCGTGACGTTTAACTACATTCGTGATAATTCGCACTTATTCTCACTGCAATATAATTACGTACGAGAAACTGATGGCTCCGTAGATATACCTAGCAGACAAACCCACAGCAACTTGGTTGGCGGCACCTACTTTCCTTTAACCTCTCACTGGAATGGCATTGCATACGCCTATTACAACTTAACGGATAAACACCCTGAGAGTTACTACTTTGGCGTCGAATATAACACCTGCTGCTGGAGCCTACGCCTTCTCACCGACCGGTTATGGCAGAACAATATACCCGCACCCGGCACCGGCAACTCATACCAAACCGGCTATTATGTCCAGCTCAGCCTGAAAGGCCTAGGGGCACTCGCAAATAAGAACACAGACCGTTTGTTTATGAATACGCTTCCAGGCTATAATCCGGACCTACGATAATCGATAAGGAATGTAAGCGTATGTTAAAAAAGATGAGTTCAATTATCCTAAGCGGGCTACTTAGCCTTACCCTATCCTGCAGCATCGCGATAGCCGCCAATAGCACGCCTATACAATCAGTCAATAACATTGCCGCTATCGTTAATAAAAGTGTTATTACCGAATATCAAGTGCAACAAGCAATCAGCAATGTAAAAAAACACATGCAGGCTGCTCACGTTGCGATGCCAGATGATACAGTGATCCGCAAACAAGTGATTAATACACTAATCAATGAAGAGCTGCTTGCCCAGATGGCTAAACGCGCCAATATCACAGTAACTAACGCCGAAGTAACTGCAGCGATTGCCAATATCGCCAAATCTAATAAATTATCAGTCAGTCAGCTCACACAAAAAGTGAAGCAGCAGGGTGAAGACTTCACTGACTTCAAAAGTGATATTAAAAAGCAAATGCTAACCAGCAAAGTGCAGCATGCTGCCGTGGCTAATAAAATTAATGTGACTAACAGTCAAATCAATCAAGCCATTGCGAAGTACAATAAAAGCCAAAGCAAGCAACAAAGTTACCATATAGCTGATATCGTCATCCCTGTACCTGATGATGCTCAAGATACGCAGATTGCTAACGCTAAAAACCGCGCACAAGATATTTATAAAAAACTATCTAAAGGTGGCAACTTTAGCAAAGTGGCTAAATTAGAATCCAATAATGAAAATGGCCCCAGTGATGGCGACCTAGGCTGGCAAACTGCTAGTGAAATCCCTGACTTATTTTTAGATCAGCTAGAACACATGAAAATAAATCAAATCAGCAAACCTATCCAAGCCGGTAATGGCTTCCATATTTTAAAATTGTTAGGCGTCAAAAAAAGCGACAAAACACTTTCTCGTGACCAAGCACGCAAAATGCTAGAAAACCAACAATACCAAAAAGCTGTAACTGAATGGCTTAAGGGTATTCGCAAAAGTGCTTACATTAAGGTAATGAAGTGACACAAAACCACCGCGCAAGGAAGCGCTTTGGTCAGAACTTTCTGACTAACGAAGGTGTAATCCACCAAATCATCGCAAGTATCGCGCCACGCCCCAATGACAATATGGTTGAAATCGGCCCAGGCCTAGGCGCACTAACCGATGCACTGTTACCCGAATTGAACCATTTAAATGCCATTGAGCTCGATCGCGACTTAGTAGAAAAACTAGAAAAGCAATACGGCGCACAAGGCAAACTGCAACTCTTTCAACAAGACGTGCTGCAATTCCAATTTAATGTATTGGCAAACGCCGGGCCATTACGTGTCGTTGGCAACCTGCCTTACAATATTTCAACGCCATTGCTGTTTCATTTATTTAAAGTTATCGACTGCATTAAAGATATGCATTTTATGCTGCAACAAGAGGTAGTGAGCCGCATGGCTGCGCCAGTGGGCAGCTCCAACTACAACAAACTCAGTGTGATGGTGCAATATTATTGCGAAGTTGAACAACTCATTGCCATTCCACCTGAAGCCTTTGAGCCCGCACCGAAAGTTAATTCTGGCTTTTTACGTCTGATACCACACACCAAGCGCTACGACATTGATAGCCGCACGTTAACTGAAGTGGTTAGCCTCGCATTTAGCCAAAGACGAAAAACACTCAACAACACACTCAAACCCTTGTTAAATACTGAACAAATTAAACAGTGTGACATTGACCCCGGCGCACGTGCGCAGGAGCTAAGCGTTGAAAAATTTGTTACACTAGCACGATTCGTGTCAACACACAGAGAACACTGATGCTAAATTACAAAAATATTTTGGTTGCTACTTGTCTGACCCCTCATTCTGATGCTATCGCTGCTCGGGCACAAGAGTTAGCTGAATCAAATAAGGCCACACTGCATATAACGCATGTATTAGAGCAAACTACAGCGGCCTACGGCGGTGAGTTCAGCATCAATATCGATGTTGAATATGAGCAAACACTGGAACAAAACTTACAAAAAATGCTCAATGCGCAAGCGGATAAACACGGCATCCCGGCCACTAATCGACACTTGGAAACAGGCGCCATCAAACACGCTATCGTTGACCTAGCAAACGACTTAGGCTGCGACCTAATTGTCGTTGGCACGCACGCTCATCACGGCATTGAAAAATTATTAGGCTCAAAAGCCAATGCGGTTCTACATTTGGCCAAATGCGATGTATTAACGGTTCGCATGGGTGAAGGCTAACATGGAGCAATTTGAAATACCGACAAGATGGGTCGATGTTGATAGCTATGGCCATGTCAATAACGCCAAGTACTTTGACTACATGACCGAAATACGCGCACTTGCCTTATTAGGCCTAGAGTCGGATCCCAATATACAGTTTGTTATTGCTGAAACCAGCTGTCGCTTTAAGCAGCCCATTACCTACCCTTGCAATATTATCATGCAGCAAACAACCTCCCGCATTGGCGATACCAATTTTGAGTTAAAGTACAACATACTTACCGACAAAGACCCCAACTGCATTAATGCTACCGGTATAGCGCGTATGGCGTGCTATCACATGAAGAAAAAAAGAACATGCCAGATACCCGACAGCATCAGAGAATATTTACAACAACATTTAGAAGGAAACGAGTGACATGGAAGACGAAAAACTACAAAAGGTGATCGTAGATGAGCTATTAGCAGACCGCCGCAAAGACCGACGCTGGCGCAACTTTCGCTTCTTCTTGATACTGTTAGTCATTATTATCTATGCATCATTAGTGCTAATGATGCCAAATAAAAAAAGCAGCTCCAATGAAAAATTCAATCCAGCAAAACCCTATGTATCATTGATTCACCTTAACGGTGAAATCATGCCAGATAAACCGTTTTCAGCTGAAAAAGTGTTACCACTGCTGCAACGCGCCTTCAGTGACCCACGCACTAGAGGCGTGGTATTAGTCATTAACTCACCCGGCGGCAGCCCCGTTCAAGCATCCATTATTCACGATAAAATTTTGCAATTGAAAAAACGTTACTTGCAACCTGTTGTGGTTATCGGTGTTGATTCATTAGCTTCTGGCGCCTATTTAGTAGCCACCGCTGCCGATAAAATTTTCGTCAACCCTGACACCATTACGGGCTCAATTGGCGTGGTAATGAGTGGCTTTGGCTTTACTGATGCGATTAAAAAACTGGGTGTCACACGTCGCGTATTTACTGCCGGCAGTAATAAAGTACGCATGGATCCATTCGAACCACTCAGCAATGCTTCAAAAGAAAAAATTGACCATGTACTAGAGGCCGTGCATAAACACTTTATTGCAGATGTAACCGAAGGTCGTAAAGGTCGCTTGCACGGTGACCCTAAAGAATTATTTTCCGGTGACTTCTGGATTGGCAGTGAAGCCGTTAAGCTCGGCTTAGCCGATGGCACTGGTCAGTTATGGACAGTCATGAAAGATAATTTCAAAGTGACACAATACCGCGACTACAGTCATCGCCCATCATTCTTGCGCGATATCATTAGTGATATCCGATCAGAAGTCGGCTTTGGCTTCGTCGATAACCACATGACACCGATTAAGGCGGAGCATGGCTAATGGCGTGTTACGTCATTGGTGATGTGCAAGGTTGTGTGCATGAGCTGCAGTTATTACTGCAGCTCATTCGTTATGACGACAACCACGACCAATTAATTTTTGTTGGTGACTTAGTTAATCGCGGACCGCACTCATTAGAAACGCTTGAATTAATACGCTCATTGAAAAATGTGCGCGTTACACTCGGCAATCATGATTTATATCTTTTAGCATTAGGCTATCAAGCCGTCACTTATGATGGCCACCATACGCTCGGGCCTTTATTGCAATCCGGCGATTTAAATGATCATTTAGAATGGCTACGCCAACAATCCATCTTACTCATTGATGACGACCTTGACTTAATCGCCGTCCATGCCGGCATTCCACCGCAGTGGAGCTTGTCGCAAGCAAAGCAACACGCCGAAGAACTCGAAAATATTTTACGCGGGCCTGATTATCTCGATTTTTTACAACACATGGTTGGCCATACGCCAGCTGAATGGAGTGACGATTTAAAAAGCTGGGATCGCTTGCGTTATATTACCAATGCATTTACGCGTTTACGCTTTTGTGATGCCAAAGGCACACTCGAATTAAAACTAAAATCTACTAAAACTATTGATTTGGAAGATTATAAAGCCTGGTTTGATTGGCCACATGATTTCGCTGATTACCGCTTGGCGTTTGGTCATTGGGCATCACTCGAAGGTCAATGCGATGCTAACAATATTTACGCCACCGACACCGGCTGTGTCTGGGGCAATAAACTCACCGCGTTAAAAATCGATGATGATAAATCAATTAATTTACATTCTGTTCCTGCTTCACCCGCGCTAAAGTGACAAATTGGTAGTCATAGGGGTTATCAGCATCGGCTTGGTGCTCTTGGCGATCAGCCATCACCCACTGATCACTGTCCCATGCGGGGAAAAAAGTATCGCCCTCCACTTCAGCATCTATAAAAGTGAGATATAGCCGGTCAGCGATCGGCAAGGCTTGCTCGTACAAAGTCGAACCACCAACAATCATGGTTTCGTCTTTATCATCACAACTGGCAATCGCATCCTGTAGATTATTAAATACATCACAGCCATCAAGCATTAAATCTTGTTGGCGTGTAATAACAATATTGCGACGATTAGGTAGTGGCTTGCTGCCGATGCTATCAAAAGTCTTTCGCCCCATGATAATGGCTTTACCCTTGGTCATGCGCTTAAAATGTTTTAAGTCTTCGGGCATATGCCATGGCATATCGCCATTCAAACCAATCACCCGTTGTTGTGCCATCGCAGCAATTAATGCGAGCATAGTTTTTCCTTAATGGTATTCAGTTCTTTTTGCAAAGAAAAATTCAGGTATAACTTAACAACTGGCACACAAACAAACAACCACCATGGCAAGTCATATTCCTCATAGTGCATCAACTGACTGTGTGAGCCATCCAATGCCCGTACAGCAAAACCACCTTGCATATGATCCAACGGCCCATCAATCATCCAACTATGAAAACCATTTGGTCGCAACTCATAAGCAAAACGCCCTTGCCAACCCAGCCCCATAAACTGCCCCTTGGCGTCATAGGTCATACTTTCAGTTTGTAAAGTCACGTGACTCAGCTTAGGCTCGTAGTCACCGATATTAGCCAAATTCTGAATATACGCCAACACATGTCGCGCAGGCCGATCGATGATTTGCTTTTTCCGTATACTGATTTTCACAAATAAAAATCTCCCAATAAAGTACGCAATAATTCTGCACTAGTAGCCTTAATGGCGGACACCGTACCTATTTTACTTCATGGCTCGCTCCGCTCCGCTACACTGCGCTTTACTTCCGTAAAACAGGTACGCTGCCCACCTTAATACCGCAGTGCAATTCACTACTACAGCCCCGATCTTACAGCCGCTTTTTCTTCAAAGTGGCCCGCAGATAAGCACTTAACTTAAATGCATAGCTGTGCGACAAAATTGAATAATCAAAAAAATCAAACAACTGCCACAGTCATTAAACGTTCAGCTGTGCGGCAAGGTTGGACGAAAACGATAATTAAAAATGCGGATTTTATAATACATAAATGACAATTTTTTAATTATCGTTTTCGTCCAAGATTGCCCGCAGATGGGCGTTTAATCAAGCTAAACCCTGAGAAGCCAAGTAGTCGTCATAATGGCCCTTGTAATGCACAACATCGCCACCATGTTTAATCTCAATAACCTGCGTAGCCAACGAAGACACAAATGCGCGATCATGACTAACAAAAATAATCGTACCTTTGTAATCTTCCAAACCCATATTTAACGCTTCAATCGATTCCATATCCAAGTGGTTAGTAGGCTCATCAAGCACCAAAACATTAGGGCGCTGCAACGTTAGCTTCGCCAATAACAAGCGGACTTTCTCACCACCTGACGTTACCTTCACAGACTTTTTAATATCATCACCGGAAAATAACATACGGCCTAAAGCGCCACGAAACACTTGTTCGTCATCACCTTCTTGGCCCCAATCGGTAATCCATTCATATAATGACTCGCCTTTTTCAAACTGATCATTATGATCCTGCGCAAAATAACCAGGGGTAGCATTGTCAGACCATTTCACTTCACCACTGATCGGCTGCATGTCAGCTACCAATGTTTTTACTAACGTTGACTTACCAATACCGTTGGGACCAATAATCGCTACTCGCTCACCCGGCTCAATCATTAAGTTAACGTCACTAAATAATGGTGATTCATCACCATAGCCATTGGTTAACTTATTAGTCTCTAACACCTTACGGTGAATCTGCTTGCCGTCTTCAAACTTAATATAAGGAAAACGACGACTGGAGGGCTTAACTTCGACCAGCTGCAATTTATCAATTTGCTTTTGGCGTGATGTAGCCTGACGGGACTTCGCTGCATTAGCCGCGAATCGACGCACAAAAGCCTGCAGTTCATTAATCTTCGCTTGTTTACGTGCATTATCCGTTTGCATTTTTTGCTTAGCCGCCATCGCTGCAGCCATATACTCATCATAACTGCCAGGGAATAAACGTATTTCACCATAGTCTAAATCAGCCGTATGCGTACACACTGCATTTAAGAAGTGACGATCATGCGAGACGATAATCATCGTACACTTACGCTCACGCAAAACACTTTCTAACCAACGAATGGTATTAATATCCAAGTTATTGGTCGGCTCATCGAGCAACATAATATCGGGGTCTGAAAATAACACTTGGGTTAACAACACTCGCAACTTTAAACCCGGCGCTAGTGCACTCATTTTTTTACTGTGCAACTCTAATGGAATATCAACACCCAATAATAACTCACCAGCACGTGCCTCAGCTGAATAACCATCGTGCTCGGCATATTCCATTTCGAGCTCAGCTACACGCATGCCTTGCTCTTCATTCATCTCAGGCAAAGCATAAATCTCATCACGCTCTTGCTTAATCGTCCACAATTCTTTGTGGCCCATAATCACCGCATCAATGACATTAACGTCTTCAAATGCAAATTGATCCTGACTCAACGAGGCAACACGCTCATTTGGTCCAAAAGTCACACTGCCGTGCGTTGCTTCTAATTTACCGGATAAAATTTTCAAAAATGTGGATTTACCACTACCATTTGCGCCAATTAAGCCATAATGACCGCCTTCTTCAAACTTTACGGATACATTCTCAAATAGCGGCTTGGAACCAAACTGCATGGTTAAATTTGCTGTGGATAACATATATGCTTCTCTATAATCTAAGGTATAAACTGCGGCGATTTTAGCACAAGCTTGCCGCGGTGTGAATGTGAGGATGACAATCGCCATTGATAGCGCTAGGATAGAGCGTTCAATACAAAAAGGAGCATACATTGAGCCAATTTGACCCCAATAGTACCAGCGCCTTTAGTCTAAAAAAAATCGTTGAGCCGTATCAATCTGGCCCTTTGGATGGCATAACATTTGCAGTTAAAGACTTAATTGATACCCAAGGCGATGTCACCAGTTGCGGCAACCCCAGCTGGCACCAAAAACATGAGCCGGCTGTTATCAATGCTGTCTGTGTAGATCAGTGTTTAGCGGCTGGCGCACGCTGTGTGGGTAAAACGAAGACTAATGAGTTTGCTTTTGGCTTAACCGGCGAAAATGATTTTTATGGCACCGCGCTTAATCCAAATGCTCCCGACCGTATACCAGGAGGTTCATCTGCAGGCTCTGCCTCTGCTGTCGCCAGTGGCGCATGTGACTTTGCACTCGGCACCGATACCGGCGGTTCGGTACGCGTTCCCGCCAGTAATTGCGGCGTATGGGGCATGCGTACTACCACTGCTCGCATATCAGTAGCAGGTGTTAACCCACTAGCCACTTCTTATGATAGCGTTGGCGTATTCGCTAAAGATATCGATACACTCAACCTTGCCACACGCTGCTTACTCGGCAGTAACGACAACGGCAATGACCAAGAAATCAATCAGATTTTATTACCAATCGACATTATTAAACAATGCGATACTGAAGTAGCTGATTGTGCCGATAAATGGTTTAATCAGCTGGCAAAACATTATAGCGTACGTGAAGTCACGCTCAGTGACTGCTTACACACTGATACCAGCCTGCGTGAACTATTCAATCACTACTGCCAAATACATTGGTGCGAGATCTGGTCATCGCTGGGTGACTGGGTCGAGAAACATCAACCCGAACTGGGTAGCGCCACTAAAATTAACTTTCAACTCGCTAAAAATGCTGATCGTACCCATTTATTTAAAGCGTTCCAATTTCGCGATAATATAAATCAGCATATAAACCAACTTCTCGCTAATAATAACTTGCTGCTACTGCCCTCCACACCAGCAATCCCTCCGATTAAAGGTCAAGTGAACGCTGATCGCACAAAGGGTGATTACATCCCACGCTTATCAGGAATCTCGAGCTTAGCTGCTTTTGCACGCAGCCCCCAAGTATCACTACCGATTGCCCATATTAACAGCGTACCTCAGGGCTTGGGTTTAATGGCGGCAACTGGGTGTGATGAATTTGTATTACAAGCATGCACTAAAATAGCCCGCCTACCTCACTGATAAAACTAGTTTTTTCAATCTTAATACTGCATTAATCTAGGCTTGCTACCCTGTTAGCCATAGTCAACATCAGTAGTGTAGAAAAGAGATGTCATACCGTTTTCGTGAGTTACATAAGCATTATTTACCAGCCGAGTGTGAGTTCACCATTGCCGGCATGGCCCACCCTTATCGTGGTGTTGATAGCTACGACAGCACATCCGAAACAACCATCGAAAAAAACCTACAATACCTATGTGATGCTGGCTATGGTGCACTTATCTCACTGGATATGACCGACATAGACCGGGTTGAAAGTGCGGCAAAACGCTTTGGACTACAACACTTCCACTGTCCGATTGGCGACTGGGATCGACCCACCGTAGAGCAATTTGATGCTGTTTTTGAATTAGTCGCATCGATAAAATGTCCGACCGCTATTCACTGCAAAGCGGGCAACGGACGAACAGGTACACAATTAGCTGCTTTGGTTTTAAGGCAGTTAGTCCAAGCTATGGTTACAGACCGCGATTTTAACACTGCTACACTTCATAAAAGCTTATTACTGAATAGCTTTATAGCACCCAGCCGCATGAACAGCACAGACAGTGACAGCAGTAGTAGTAGTAGTAGTAGTAGCGACAGCGATAGCAGCAGCGACAACGATTTCTCCATTTCCTTTTTCAACACGCGCAGCGTGCGCTGCACTTCACTTGTTCAACAAGCGATTCAATTGGTTCGGCAGCTACAATCTCCTGAAAAAGATAATACCAGCGTAAACTCTGTTGAAACTACTATTGAGATACGTGCGTTGTGTGAATACCAAGAAGTCTTAATCACCAGAATGACGGCTCTCGCTACACCTGCGCCTAAGTGTTTGAAGAAATAATCACTAGAAATCACTTACTATCGCAGCGAATTTTCCATAAATGATAAATGTAAAAAATAACCACCGGGCAAATCATGGCTAATAAGCCACAAGTAAACATCACACGATAGTGATGATCTCCACCGACATCTATCCCAGCCGGCGGGAAAAAGCCAACATACAGTGCCAAGCCACAACCCATCATGCCCAACACACAAACAAGATAAAAGCACCATTGCTTGCCCGGCAAATGAAAGGCACCTTCGACACGAGGGAAACGCTTCTTCAAAACAATCGCCGCAATAAACATCAATAAGTACATCAATAAATAGAGCTCGGTACTCAAATCAGTTAAAAACCAATATGAGCCATTAACACTCGGCACAAACAAAAACACCAAACAAATCACACTAACCAAGATAGCTTGCAGCAATAACACAGCCGCAGCGACATCATGTTTATTACGGTACTGCAGAAAATGCGGCAAGAAGTGATGATCTGCTGCCTGCAGCAAACCCCGCGCCGGTGAAATAATCCAGTTAATCATGCCACCGAAACTACCAATTAAAATCATAATGGCAATAATCGGCACAAACCACTGCATATGATACGAATGGAAAAAGCTATTAAATACTTCCATCACACCGGTTACCAAACTAATCTTATCGTGCGGCAGTACCATTGCTATCGCCAAAGAGCCCAATATCATGGTAATCAATATGATAGCCACCGAACACATTAACGCTTTAGGAAAATTACGCGACGGATCTTTAACATGACTCACATGTACCGTAGCTAGCTCCATACCTAAATACGAGGCCACAATCGCTGTTAACGAAATCCAATTTTGTGGATGCGCCAAGCTCGGGAAAATATTACTCGCCGTTAAGTGAATCTGCATCGGCTCGCCCTTAACAATCCAAATTGCAGCCAATACAACAATCAGTATCATCGGTATCACCATACCAATCACCGTACAAGCAGCTGCAAAGCGAGCAGAAGTGCGCAAGCCACGCAAATTTAGCGCGGTTAAAGCCCAAAATACAATTAAGATAACGCTAATTAAGTAATACTTATTTTGCGCCAAAGCCGGATCGATAATATATGCCAATATACCCGCAATAAAAGACAACATGGTTGGATACCACACCATGGTATTAATCCATTGCAGCCAGATAGCCAGAAAACCAACTTTTTCACCCAAAGCTTTGGTTACCCAAAAATAAACACCGCCTTTATGCGTCCACTTTGATGACAACTCAGCCGAAATCAAAGCCACCGGAATTAAAAATAAAATCGCAGCAAAGATAAAAAAGAAAATCAACGTACTACCGAATAAGGCAGTCGCTGGCAAATTGCGAATACTGTCGATCGCACCGGTAATCAACATCATTAAACTAAAAAGGGATAAAGTTTGCATCATAATGGTTGCTCAATTTGACGAGTGATGTCTTGTAACAATTGGCTAGCGCCTATACGAAAGCGCGCTGATTGTAGCACATCAACACCAAGATAACGCTCAATTAACTGTACGTATTCATAGGCAGACACTACAGTTCGAATACCACCCGACAATTTAATGCCGGTTGTTGCACCACTGGCTTGCAACACTTTTAACATCGACTCAACTGCCGACAATGTTGCCCCCACCGGCACCTTGCCCGTCGAGGTCTTAACAAAATCCGCACCGCTATCAACCACCAACTGCGTGGCCTGTTGAATCAACTCACCTGACTGCAATGCCCCTGATTCTATAATAATCTTTAATATATGATGCCCGCAGGCTTCACGACAACGCTGTAAAATCTTTTCTACTCGCGCCTGCCCACCTTGCGCTAATAAATCATAAGGCATCACCACATCCAACTCATCAGCACCGTGCTCAATCGCTGCTTCTATCTTTTGTTGTATCTCGTCGATTGACAAGGTGGGTTGTGGAAAGTTGACTACTGTAGCAACACGCACAGGACTACCTTCCAGCGCCTCTTTTGCTATTTCTACCCACTGCGGGAAAATACATACCGCCGCAACATCGCCATAAGCTGTATGCGCCTGCTCACACAACACCATTACATCGGCGGATGTGCATGACGATGACAACAATGTCAGGTCCAAGCAAGGTACTAATTGGTGAGCAAACTCACGCAATAACATTCTCCTTGTCATTCAAGACCTGACGCACAAAGGGCAATGTCAATTTACGTTGCGCTGCAATCGACGCCACATCTAAACGCTCTAATAATTGAAATAAAGCACTCATGTCACGTTGATAATGATTCAACAAAAATTGGCCAACACCCGATGATAACTCCAACCCGCGGTTCTTAGCACGCAAACTCACCGCCGCAATTTTTTGCTTGTCTGATAATGGCTGTAAATGAAAAACCAAACCGTGACTTAAGCGCGATTGCAAATCAGGCAGCTTCCAGGGCAGCGCACGTGGCGCACCACGCGCTGCAAATACCAGCTGTGTATCAAACTGTTTAGCTCGATTGTAAAAATGAAACAGTGCTTCCTGCCATAACATATTATCAGCAATCGCATCGATGTCATCCAACACCACCAAATCGAACTGCTCCATACCATCAAAAATTTCGGGTGATAGCAATGCATAATCGCTCAATGATAAATACATCGCTGTGCCGCTATTGCTTTGCATATAATGGCAAGTGGCCTGTAACAAATGACTGTGGCCACTGCCACTCGCACCCCAAACATAAATAGCTTGATCCGAACGCGTCTCAACTAAATGCCGTAACGCGCTCACTACCGCTGCATTATCGCCAATATAAAAATTTTGAAAAGTAGCATCATCGTCTAATGAGACATTTAACGGTAATTGCATAGCCATTAACTCACACCCCCAATCCAGTGATAAGCCAAGGTTGGATTATCAGCCTGTTGTAACCATTCAGTTTGATCCGCACCTAAACGTTGCCCATTACGCAAAACACGCTTAAGTTGATTGAGCTGACCTTGATACTCTAAGCGAATCACCATTTGTGATGGGTCTACGGTCTCCACCGTCACCTTTGAAATGGGCTTTAAACTCTGTAAATAATCTTGCACCATCGCATATTGACTTAAATCCGCAATACCACTAATCCGCAATAACACCGATGATTGCCCCTGATCCGAGGAGGCCATTGCCAATTGGCTAATCATTGTTCCCGCTAAATTATTCACTGCCGCGACAGCTAGCTGATCAACAGAATCAGCTTCATCTTGCCAACGAATAGGTGCGCCATCCAGTATATATACCCAATCCGCCTGCCATTGACCGCCAACCTCCGTGACTTTACCCGACAAAATGGAACTCACACTGTAACGTTTTGAAGCTGCCTGCACTTGGCCCACATTAAGTAATTGATCAGTCGCACCAACAGCAAAATAATTTTGATCGCTAAGATCCATCATCGGAAAAATCAAATTCAACCCGCGTGATGTAGCATCACGAACCAACGCCTGCGCAACCGGTTGTGCGTTAGCCCCACCTGCCGACACCATTTCCTCGTTTTGTGTGCTGTGCACATCAAGCCACACTAACGTTGCTGGACGATCAGCATTCCATACTGATTGACCCGCTGCACGCAATAAACGCTTAATCGCACGCTGATTAAATGCCACCTTTAATTGCAATGGCGGCGTGTTATTCGCTTGATTGTCAGCATGGTTATCATTTGATTGATAGCTGTAAGCCGATACCAGCTCATTAATATGTGGCAGTTCATTTTGCACTTGCGGCAACGTCATCACCGCCGTGTTACCACTGACTTTTATCAACACCTGGGCGAGCGCATCCGTTAATGATTGACGCAATGCCTTAGGTGAATAATTATTCACCGCCACAAGCGTGGTCATAAAGTCTGACTTTGCCTGCACGGCAGTCGACACGCCAAGGCAAAGCGCCAACATCAGCGATAAAATAATAGCTTTTAAACTGTGTATCATAACGTTCCAAAATTACCCATACTATCCAGGGCGCTATTATACACCACTAACCTATTTCAAAGGTAGTCACACCGTACACTCGCGCATGATCTATTACAGGCACGTCACCTGTATACATCCTCGCGGTTTCGAACACTAAATTCATGTAATGTTTTTTTACCAACTCAAGCGCCGCACTGTTTATATCCGGGACATCTAATATTACCGGACCGTGATCCACCCTAGTGCACAGTGTTTGAAACAAAGCATCAGCAATTTCAACGTTATCAGCAAACAACGGCCCAATCTTATAGCCCGATACGCAACGACGCATCACCGCATAACCCTTCAATTCACCATTTTCTTGCCATGCGACCGCATCACCATCAGCTTGCGAACACCACGCACGTAAAAATGCTTCGCGCGGCGCAGGGAAACAGTAACGATCATATGTCACCACCTGCTCAAATGGCACTTGCGACAAATCCACTACACGATTATCTGGGCGCATCTCATCGATCGCTTGCTCAAGCTGATAACGCTGATTGGTATAAGCAAACTTAAATCCAATCTTGGCATAAGTATCCACATTTTCTAACACACCATCCAAACCACGATTACAGCCCTCGCTATAATCCAAACACGCCTGCGTCAACGCCATGCCATAACCCTGCCCGCGATACGGTTGATCAACAATATACAAACCAAAGAAGGCAAACTCAGAGCTGTATTTTATCAAAGCACCGACAGCGATTATCTTGTCATCCAATAGACCACAAAAAAATCCATTCGGATCGGCCTGATAATAGGTCTGCGCATCGTGCAAGCCCGGATTCCAGTTTTCATTTTCCGCCCAATCAATCGCTGTTTGTACTTCAGTTGCAGACATGTTTCTTACGGTGTATTTTTTATTCATCGCTCATACCCTCTACCAAGATAATTTAAGGTAAATAATCATACTGCGCCATCACATCATGATGCTTTGCAATGACCTTATCGATTTGCTGCGTTGTTAAACGCTGTTGCCAATCACCCGATTGACCTTTGCGAAAAAATGCTTTGCTGCCTTTTGGTTTTTCAGCAAAACCTTTCGCTTGCTCTTGCTGTTTTAATTCATCAAAACGCGCATGATGCAACGCCTTTTCTATTTGTGCTTCAGTATATTCCAGCTCTAAGAATTGCACCGCCTTTGTAAACCACTGCACACTGTCAGCCAACATATCTTCATATCGTAATACTAAGGTAGGTCCGTTTTGTAATGTCGTCCAACCGGTCACATGATCCGACCATGACTGGGTATATTGTGCAAACTGCGAACCCTGCTCCTTGCGCTTTTGTGCAATCCATTGATCTTTAGCTAAAGATTTAATCGACTTGTCGATTTCATTATCACAATGATTGGCCCATGAGATACAAACATCTAAAGGATTACGAATAAAGTACACTGTGCCTTTAGTTGCTTTAGGCGAATGAATCGGCTGTTGGTGCTCATTAAACGAATACGCCTCATGCGTTTTTAAATAACAGGTTTCCGTTTGCTGCTCTGATAACGCGTCATAAAACGAGGGCTGCAATAAACGAATCTCGTTGATAGTCAAGTCACGCGATGACCAACCAGCGGTTTGTAAAAACAATCCTCGCGATGCCGCAATCGGTGTGCTAATTTCCAATTTGTTAATGTCACACGGCTCGTCTTTATCGGCCAATAAATTTGCCAAAAAAATGCGAAACCAAGTATTACCTGATTTTGGATACGATGCTAACCAAACGATATTAGCTGTCACTTTGCCCCCCTGCCGTCATTGCGAGCCACGCAGTGGCGTGGCAATCTTTCCGTTAAGCAGTCATTAATCTATCTATATGAGCGTCGCCGCTGTCATCCCGGACCCCGATCCGGGATCCAGTCAAAAAGCCTTACAACGTAAGGCCACGAACACAGTCAACACCAATCACCTGCAAAATTTCATCCAACGTCTTTTGATCCGGGTAGTCATCACTTTTATGCACCAATCGCTGACAATTAACTTGCTGTGCCATCTGGGTTAACTGCTGAAACTGTGTTGGCATTTTTTTCATGCCTTTCACCCACACACCGCCATACAAATGATTTTGTAATAATCGAAACGCTTCCAAACCTTCAGTCACTTTAATTTCCGCCTCATTGACACGCGTCGACTGCAATACAAAAGCATGCGTGAGCTCATAGCTCGCTTGTTGGCAAGGAGTGACTGGAAAGTAATATTGTTTAAGTGCTGGCCTAACCGGTTGTAAATCAGCCATATCCAACTCAAGTGTTTTACATACGTCATGCCACAGTCGCAATACAGGCACGCCAGCAGACACCTGAATATTATCTTGATGTGCTTTGGCCACAATCAAACCATCACTGACTACTTGCAACCCTGCTTGCTGACAATACCAACTGAATGTCGATTTACTGCACGGCCCATTACCCAATAACGCAAAGGCATGCTGATCATCGTAAGCAACGACATTACCAAATAATGGAATACAATCGCGCTGAATCAATAACGCCGCTAATGCAGGGCCCAAGATAAAACACGCCATATCATCATCGGTTGTTGCCGCCGCTTGCTGTATATATAGTGTGTCACCATTTTTGACCGTGATACGACCAACATTCGGCAAATACCAATCAAAGGTATTTTCTTGCCACTGACAACCCACACCTTGATGTTCACATTTTGCAATGACTTGATCGACAGGCGCACGCTTTATAGTTACATCAATATGATCAGGAGACGCGATGCTCGGCATCGGTAATACAATTTCACTGCTAAAAAACAGTCCATGTAAGTAGTAGAAATTATTCATCGAGGCAATATAACATATCATTTGCATAGCACCTACAATTTGACTACCATAAGCACATCAAAAAAAACGTGAAGGAATACGCTATGACTACAGCTTGCGCTATCGCCAATGACACCGTCATTCAACGCAATGAAGAAATCTTAAGCAGCTCAATCAACAATGAAACCGTGATGATGGATATTGAATCCGGACAATATATTGGCTTGGATCCTATCGCTACTCGCATTTGGGCTTTGATTGAACAACCAATCAGCTTTGGCAAATTATGCGAAACTTTAACCAGCGAATATGACGTATCGCTAGATCAATGCCAAACCGACGTTGCTACTTTTTTGGATAAGTCTACTGAAGCTAATTTAGTTTCTTTTAAAGATGCGTAAATTTAAAACTTGGTACACATCTACTCCCGATATGAAGCGACACTTTAATGAAGCTTGCCGGGAGTTGTTTGTTGCACGCTATACATTACTTACCAAACCCTTTAAAAAAATTGCTCCGGATTTAGGTCAATTAGATAAACTCGGCCCAGAAGCCGAATTAACCGATGAAGCACTAGCCATCATTCGCCCTGTCGCAAAAAGCATTAAAGCCGTTGCCGCAGTCGTACCCTGGCAAAGCAAATGCTTAGTACAAGCCATGGCTGCTAAAAATATGCTGAGACGCCGCGGTGTGGAAACCACTCTATACCTTGGCGTATTAAAAGAAGGCAGTGACATGAAAGCACATGCCTGGCTGCGTTGTGGCCCGTGCTTTGTTACCGGTGGCAATGGAGAAAGAACCTATACCGTCGTTCGTACCTTCCATTCACAACCGGATAAAGCTACATGCTAGCCGAACAACGTGCGCTGCTGTGGCTATGTGAATCGGCCGATGCTAGCTTTATTAATCATCAATTTGGCCCGCTAGTTTGCTCCAGTAATTTCGATTGGCTGAACTTTTTTCAACTGGCTAATCGACATGGCTTAGTGCCACTAGCTTATCGCAATGGATCGCAATTATTAATTGATATTATTCCTGCTGATATCATGGAACGATTAAAAAATCGTTATCAACAGATTGCGCAGCGGAATTTGCAACTAACCGCTGAATGCGTAAGACTCAACAAGCTCTGCGCAGATAATCAAGTACCGATCAGCTTTATTAAAGGGACAGCATTAGCTATTCAGCTGTATAACGACCCGACTTTGCGCATCTACAGCGACATCGATGCTTTTGTTGATAAAAAATATCACTCCACTATTTTGCCTGCCCTAAAAGCCTACGGTGGAAAATTCAAACATGAATTCACACCGAAGCAATTTAAATATCAATTAAAATACTTTAAAGACCTTCCCATTAGGCTTGAAAGCTCAAATGCCTTATTTGAAATGCATTGGCACTACTCATATAACCCAAGGGTGTTAAAAAAGCTCAACCAACATCAACAACGTTATAGCAAATCTATACAGTGGAACAAGGTAGAACTCACAACACTTGAACCGCATGCGCACTGCTGCTACTTAGCCTTTCATGGCTCGCTGCATGGCTGGAGTTGTTACAAGTGGCTGACTGATTTTTATCATTGCTTGCGTTTATGTGATTTAAAAACACTATTACCACTAAGCCATGCTTTTAATGTGCCGCATCATGTCAAGCATGCGATTCTGCTCTGCCAAGAAATCTTTACCGTTGATAATCACTACATACTAGAACCTAATCAACAAACCCGATCAGATGTCAAAGCTTACCAAATAATGAAAAATATTCTATTTGAAAGCCAACACAGCAATAACTTCACCGTACGCCTGGAAAAATTTCAACTATTTTGGCACTTAAGTGCCAAAAAAATATTTTGGTTACACAAGTTAATACACAGTACACGCCATGGATTTGAAATATGGAGCAAGCACCCATTACCGCCATCGCTATTCTTTTTGTATCGCTTTATCCGCCCCTTTGATTGGGTTGACCGTTTTATGATTAAACCTATTAGACGAAACAAAACATGAAACCACTGCAACGCGCCGCATTACAATTTACCAAACCCTTTCGGCCGAAAATATTACTGGCCCTCGGCTTAATGTTATTAACCAGCTTTGGTGAAGGCATTAGTCTGTTACTGCTGATCCCTTTACTGCATTACACCGGCATCACGCCACACAATGGCGGCTCGTCGCATACTAATTGGCTACAAAACATGGTGCCGCACAGCCATGTTACGTTAACAGAAGTTCTATTAATCTATATGCTGATTGTTATTGGCTTTGCTTGTTTAAATTATGTGAAAGCATTATCAGTATCACGCTTACAACAACGCCTAATCCAAAGCTGTCGCCGTACATTATTTAAAGCTACTTGCTATGCCCCCTGGTGTTTTTTATCGCAACAAACCATTCCACATATTACTCAAATGCTGACCACAGAAATTCAACGTATCAGCGGCGCACTGCAACAAAGCATTACACTACTCGCTAATAGTATTGTGCTACTGACATATTTAACGGTTGCGATGTATTTATCCTGGCAAGTCACCTCGATTGCATTGGCCGCCTGTGGACTTTTATTATTATTTACTCGCACCCAAACCATTTATGCCAAACGCAATGGTAAATACGCCTTTCAGTTTTTTCGTCAAATGCACACCACGATTGAGCAAACACTCAGTGGATTAAAGCAAGCTAAATTATGGCAAAGCGAAGCGCAATATTTAGACCAACTCGATGAACAAACCACCACCTTAAATAAAAACCAAGTTGCCTTTGCGCGCAGCCAAGCTGCCACACAATGGCTATTTACCAGCGGTGGCGTGGTGATTGTGAGCATACTGTTCTACCTTAGCGCCGTAACATTACATATTGCGCTTAGCCATGTGTTAGTTTTATTAATCACCTTTGCACGCATTATCCCCAAACTGTCTACCGTGCAAAAATCGTATCAAATGGTTCTGAACAATATGAGTGGCGCTGGTGCATTATATGAATTTTATAAAGACTGCCAGGAAAAAAATACAGCTCAATCACACCAAGCCATCAGCTTCGACAACGAGATAAAAATAAACAGCATCAATTATCAACACCCCGCACAAAATCATCAAACGCTGGTTAATCTATCGTTAATCATCCCTAAAGGTTCAGTCACAGCCATAACTGGCCGCTCAGGTTGTGGCAAGTCGACCTTAATGGACTGCCTTTCTGGATTACTGCAGCCCCAATCAGGCAGCATCCTCATCGATGGCAGCTTACTCACCACCGAAACACAAAAAAACTGGCAAAGCCAGATTGCTTACGTTAGCCAAGATCCGTTTTTATTACATGCATCGATTCGTGATAACTTCTTTTGGATTTCAGACACACTGACCGATGATCAAATTTGGCATGCTTTAGAACTAGCGCACGCTGCTGAGTTTGTTAGAAAACTGCCACAGCAGTTAGATAGCGTTGTTGGTCACCGCGGTTTAAAACTCTCCGGCGGTGAACGCCAACGCATCGTCTTAGCTCAAGCTATTTTAAGAAAACCAAAGTTACTGATATTAGATGAAGCCACCAGTCAATTAGACATGGCGAAT
Organism: Coxiellaceae bacterium; assembly: GCA_029212885.1. Taxonomy (GTDB): domain Bacteria; phylum Pseudomonadota; class Gammaproteobacteria; order Coxiellales; family Coxiellaceae; genus JARGNX01. The sequence continues at coordinate 860,250 of JARGPC010000001.1, read as the reverse complement.
GAGCAATTGATCCAACAAAGCTTACAAGCCTTGCCGGGCGATATCACCATTGTTGTGGTTGCCCATCGTGTTACTTCTTTGGCGAACGCCGATCAAATTATTTTACTTGATCAAGGTAAAGCTAATATTTTAGAAAATACTCAGGACCTTGAGATGATTTATAGCTAGTACCACGCAGTCATCCCGAACCCGAAGATGCCATCCCGCAACAAAGCCTGTCATCCCTGCCCTGATCTTGTCATCCCGGCCCTGATCTTGTCATCCCGAACACCGTTCCGGCATCCAGAATGACCCGACATGAACCACTTAAAAAAATTATAATAAATCACATGTTACTTGTTTTACGTTGAATTATGTAAAATTAGGTAATTTACCTAAATTTACATAATCATACGTAATTGGTCGCCGACGAATTAGATGAGCCACTTATAAAACACCTATAAATCGCTCATCTAAGCAAAGCATATTACCTTGCTTAAATTCAGCTAGATATAAAAGATTACACTGCCATTGGCTCTTGCTGCAATACCACCGGCCAAGGCTGCTCTTGTTGCCATATCGGAAACATTTCCTTTAGATGTTTGGCAAAAGGCCTAACAGCTGAAATTTTATACTCAGGGCGACCATGACTGTGTAACATAATTTCAGGGAATGCCAAGCCCAAACCATAAATACCTGGCGCTATGCGACCTGTATCATAATCATAAGAGTAATCTTCTGGCAGCCCCTCAATACTGACATGACGACGCTGAAAACCTACCGCATAGATCACCTTGTTACAGAGTGGAACATATTTCAACAGATTATCTGCCGTGGCCTCGACTGGAACCACTCGCTCTTCTAACTCTAATGAACCAACGTGGCCATTAAACTCACGCTTGGAACGATAAAAATGATAAATGGTTTTAGCATCCGTTTTGGCTAGGTTTTCTTCAACCGTACGCGCCGATTGATAAGCACCAAATACCGCAACCACATCGTCTTTATTCACCGCTTTAGAAATCAAACCCGGGTTAGCTGCTGTGGTTAATGGAATGACTTCTAATGAAGGAAATGGCAACTCTCTAGCTTCTGCGCCTAGTGCCATAATCACTTTTTTGGTTTTTATTCCTTTGCCACTCGCCATAGTCACTTGCCATGCATCATCAACCCTAGATAACTTAATCACCAAATCGGTATAACTGGTTATTTTTTTTCTAAAGTTTTCGGTAAAGTCTTGCAAAGGCTGTGCCGCTACCATTAATGGGCAACGTTTATTCGCTTCAAGCTGATCAATAAAATATTTTTTGTCTTCGGGTTGGTATTCGAATGACTCAAAGTCGTTATACACTTTGGTAAAAGATTCAACGGGCGTGTTACTGCTCACATAACGCCAATGCGTGCCTAAATCACCCACTTTAAATGCTGGATCTATCCATGCAATGTGCTGTGGATCAATACCCCGATCAAAAAGCTCTGCCACTGAAACAATTCCCGCAGGCCCGGCACCGATGACTGTCCATTCAAATATTTTTTCCATATGATCCATTTCCCTGTTAATTCACGCAGTCATGCTAACATACTCGCCTGCCCATGCAACTGACAATGATCAAGGATCATTGTCATCCCGGAATTGATCCGGGATCCAGGTAATATTATTTCTGGATACCGGCTCGGAGGCCGGTATGACAGACGCCACGCCGGAAAACAACTTGTTGTGCCGCTGTCATCCCGGAAAACAACTTGTTGTTTATCCGGGATCCAGTTATATTGCATTAACACCGCGTCATTGCGAGCCACGCAGTGGCGCGGCAATCTAAGTTAACTTATAGAATGAGAAAAACTTGTACCAATACACCGCCTACCACTTAAACATCGCCTCAGAAATTGAGCTACCTGCCATTCGCAAAGCAAGCTTTGATGCTAAAAAAGCTGATGTAACGATTAGCTATGCGGAGCTTCCCGAAGAACTAGAAGATCCCAGCGAAGTAAAGCCCTTTTTTCAAGCCAAGCCACAACAGCTTTTAGCCAAAATGGCTGAAACCGGTGGGCGTATATTAGTAGAAAACGGTACAACGATTAAAATTGACGCACCTGATGTTGACCCGAAGATTTGCGCTATCTTCGCCATTGGTACCGGCATTTCAAATATCATTAATCAACGCAATTTTCTTATTATTCACGGCAACACTGTCCACTATGAAGGCAGTAACTTTATTGTTTGTGGTAAATCCGGTGCGGGCAAATCAACCACCACCACAGCACTATTACAAAAAGGCGCTAAAGTCATTGCCGATGATATTAGCCCCATACATTTTGATGAAGATGGCCAACCCTGGGTATCCCCCGGCATCCCTTTTAGTAAATTATGGCCAGAAACCTTTGACCTCTTAGGCCTGCACGATCAAACCCATCATCAACTGAGCCCATTATTAGAAAAGCGCTTTATTCCATTATCCGATGAACAAACCATCCAACAGGATGTACGACTCGATGCGGTGTTCTTTTTAGCCTCACGGGAAGATATCGACGCAGTAGAATACGTTGCACTCACCCCCACCGATGCTCTACTCAGCATCCGGCATAACAGTTATGGCTATCGACACATCAGAGGCATGCAACAACTCGATGTGCATTTTGATAGAGCCACTAAACTCGCGGAAACGGTACCGTTTTTTCATATTCGAAGGCCGGCGGAAGTGAGAACTATTGAGCAAGTGGTAGAATTAGTGACCAAGCAACTTAATCAGATACAGCTTGAAACCGTCACTGCTTAATTGAACTTAAGTTACATCCTTAAATAGGTCATCAAGTGTAGCCACCCCACTCAACAAACCCTCTGAATGCTTGTTTTTCTTAATACCGTTAGCTGAAATCATAACTACAGACAGCTGTTTATTAGTTCGAGTTATTTTTTTAAATACTTCTAGCTTTTGCTTTAATTTTTGAGCATATTCTTTTGTAATCACAAAAGGTTTATCACTATACTTGATCTCACAAATTGTGATCGAATCATCATCTCGATCAAATAATAAATCAATTTGAGCGCCTTTTTCTTCACTTCCTTTTTTTGGTGAATACCGCCAAGTACTAGGCACTGCTGTCGGGCTTAAATCAAGAGCCTTTGTGATTTGCGGTAAATGCTCATAACAAACAGACTCAAAAGCAAGGCCTGCCCATGTATTCCAAGCCGGCTTTACCTTTAACTTATCCCAATAACCTGAAATCAAATTTTTCTTAAGCAAACTATCTTTTACTGGTTCAACCCAATAAAAGAAGAACAAAGAATATTCATCAATCACTCGATAGTAAATGCCTCTGGTCTTATGGAAAAGTGGCTTAAAGCTCATAATGAAACTGGTATCTTGTAGTGCTTTTAGCTTCTCAACACCTCCTTTTCCTTGCAAAGTTTTCCCGAGTTTTTTTAACAAAGCTTCCTGCCCTATACCATATCGACAAGAGGCTATCTCCCTAACTATCTCAATAAACACATCAGAACTATTAAATAGCGCAGCATATAAATTATCAAATTCTGTTAACAAAAAACTTTTTTGCTTAAAAGCAAGTTTTTCAATGATTTGAGTTGCTGACAAATTCCTTCCTATTTTCATCAAATAAAATGGTATTCCCCCCATCACCATAAAAAGCTGTAGTATCTGTTTATTTGTTAAATTGACTGACTGATTCTTCAAAAATGCCTTTGTTTGATATAGCTGAAAGGGCTCCAGGTGAATGTTTCTGGTTAATCGATTATGCAACCCACCTTTATTATTCACGATTTTTTCTATTATCCATGAAGCAGAAGAACCACAAATAATCAACTTCATTCTATTGTTTTTTGACCAGTGTTGATTCCAATAACAATCAAGATGTTGCAATAGTTTTGAATTCTTTGTTGCCATCCAAGGAAACTCATCAAAAAATAAAACTATTTTTTTATTATCACTAATATCTTCAACTGCTTCCGTTAATAACTCAAAGGTTTCATCCCAATTTTTCCCTGGTATTAAACGTGCACGCTTATAGTTGTAAAATATTTTTCCGATTTGTTGAGTAAAATGCTTTATCTGTTCTTTTAATGAGGCATCTTTTGCTCCAGTCACATCAAAAAATATAACGTCCTGCTCACTAAAAAAATTTCTTATTAGAAATGTTTTTCCTACCCTACGCCTACCATAAATAGCGAGAAATTCAGGAGACAAATGCTCTGTTCTTCACCTTGAAAGCATTCGCCAAAGTGAAAAACAGGCGCGTAATTACAATGGGCGCCCCTTTATTCAATATATCCTATTGAATTAAATTATAAAAATGACACTTATTGCATGCGGCAGGCAAAAAACTCGATGTGCATTTTGCATGAATTATCCCTTTTATCCTACTTATAAGCTATGGGGCAAGAACCCCATCACCACAACAAGATTCCTCAATCGCTGATTTAGCACCAGAATTTGTCAAGTCAGAATCTAGCATGTAAAAAACCGGTCCATTTTTCCAATCTTGCTTAAGCATCTTAACATCCCTAAAGTAAGTACTCATGAGTAGTCATAAGTAATTGTTTGTGTGCTGGGTGTTGTCGCCACCGTACATGTGCCGGACGATTTTGTACACGCGTTCATAATCGTGCACTCTCCAGAAGGCGAATTAGAACCAGGGTTGCTACCATTAGCGGTAAGTCTAATAAGCTGAATTTGAGTTGAAGTATAATCCGTATCCGCAGCACCCCACAGATTAATCAGCCGACCTACGCCAGTACCATCTAAATGCAAACTTACCGTGGTACCCGTAGTCGCAGGTGAAAATGTAACCGTTTTTGGGCTATTAACTACCCCAAACGCCAAACATGAAGTGCAAGTAGTGTCTGTACAGACTTTTACTTGGACTTGGTCAACTACATACGGCGCACTACCCGCAGGATCCCCAAGAGTCATGTTAATATTACCTACGTTACCTGTGTGCTGTCCAGTGGTTAAAAGCTCATTTACCCCCATGCTCACTTGCCGCACTGGCATTGCAGCAACACTTGTCGCCATTCCTGCTAAGACCACAGAAAATATTCCGGTCATTATTTTTTGCATTTTTCCCCTTCCTTTCTTAAAAGTGAATTAATATTAACATTCGTAAATGAGACACACCAACATACACCACTTTATCATTAGCAATGATATCAATTTCTTATCCGTCAACGTAACCTTCCACTATCGAAAACAATTTATGCATATTCTTATAATTCAAAACATGAACATTGTTCACCTTCTGCTCAAGCTCACCGTTGTAAATCAAAAACCCAACAGCTGATTTTTTGCCCGCCATCGCCTGAAATTTTTCAATATTTTTAATTAATGCACCACTGAACGTAGCGGTTGATTTAATCTCTATGGGAATAATTTTGTCATGATGCTGCATCACCACATCCACTTCATTTTGATTGCTATCACGATAAAAATATAAATTAGCATCTCTGCCTTGGTTGTAGCGGTATTTCATTAACTCAACGATCACCATATTTTCAAACAAAGCACCGCGTAATTTTTCACGATCCATTTGTTGTGATGACTGAATATCCAGCAAATAACTGGCGATACTGGTATCCATAAAATACAGCTTTGGCGCTTTGATCACGCGTTTGCCAAAATTTTCAAAGTATGGCTGCAAAGTAAATGCGATATAGGAAGCTTTAAGCACCGTGATCCAGCTTTTAATCGTATTTTGCGACATGCCAACATCATTACTGAGGCTTTCATAATTCAGTGTGCTGCTGACACGGCCAGCGCACAGCTTGATAAAATTTTGAAAACAATCCAGATCTTTAATATTAATAATTTGTCGAACATCACGTTCAATATAAGTCTTTACATAATTGCTCGCATACATAATAGCATCCAGCTGATGCTGATAAACAGCAGGGAAAAAGCCTTTAAGCAACTGATCATTCATATCGTATTCGATATGCTCAGCCTCAAGCTCTGTTAATGATAATGGCAATAACTGTAATAACGCCGTTCTCCCTGCTAGTGATTGACTAATCGCTTCGTTAAGCTGCAATTGATGGCTGCCGGTTAATATAAAAGAACCAGGTATTCTGTTTTCATCCGTTTTGGTTTGTATATATGACAATAAGTCAGGAACACGCTGGATTTCATCAAGAATAACTCCCTGCTTAAGATTAATATTATCGATAAAACCGCGTGGGTCCTTTTCAATTAAGGCGCGTGTGTCTGGGTTTTCCAGATTAAAATAAGCACGGCCAGGATAAGCATTTTTTGCTAGCGTGGTTTTGCCTGATTGGCGCGGCCCCATTATCGTCACCACTGGATATTGTGACATCATTTCTTCGAATATGGCTTGCATCGAGCGGCTTAACATTTTATGTAAATCCTCAATTTAACTGCAGAATTACATAATTATTGCACTATACGCCCATAAAAGCAATAAATAGTCATGTAAATCCGCAATTAAATTGCGTATTTACATGAAATGTCGGTATCGATTAAAAATTGACAATACTTTAACAAATCCCAAACAAGCAGATTTTGAGCTCGAGAGGATTAGCAACGCACTAAAATAGTCAATATTGACAATTTTAGCGGCACTTGAAAAAATTGTCATTCGCCTACCCCACAAAAAAAACAAACTTTTGAGGAACGTACTCCTTGGAAGTTTAACTTTTACGGAGTGCACTCCTTATAAGTTACATTTAATTTATTTAAAATCAATCGGTAAATGTTTATTGCTGCTAAGCAACCGCATTATGCAACCAGCCATTGAGGGTAAACCGCGCAAATTGCCAATCATCAACCAGCGCTTTAACCGGCAGAACAGTGTGATAACGATCACTGGGGAAACAAATCAAACGATTATTGTTGGGGCTTACGCGCGTAAAACGCGCATTAAAACTCTTTTTTTCAGCATGGGTATCAAACAATAATAAATCACCACCACTAAAACCTTTCGGCTCACCATGAAAATAATAGACAAAGGTCATATTGCGTGTGGCAGATTTGCAGTTGCCGCCCTTGTCACTGTGGATTTTATAATAGTCGCCACCTTGGCTTTTGGTCAGCTGTAATTCTTTACGGCCCACCTCGAATGACTCTAAACCAATACGTGGCAATATGTGATCCAGCTGATCAATAATCAATGGCAGGAACCACTTGCCTATTGGCTTTAAATACTTTTGTGGCAGCAGCTTTGACAAACGGTAATCGGTTAGCTTGCCCACACCCTGCTTATTCAGTGTTTTTGAAAGATCAAAATGCTGGTAGTTTTTTTCTAACAACTGCCATATTTGATGTTGTTGATCCGCCGTTAAAAAATCATCAATCAAAGTAAATGGCGACGCTGGAAAGTCTTCATCATTAACATAATCCATAATTGATTCGCCACTTAAAATACGGCGTAAATACTCGGCTTTATGATGATCAGGTTGTAACTGTAATAGTCTTTGATAGCCACCCAATGCTTGCGATAAGTTGCCTTGCTTGCGGTAGTTTTCTGCCAAGCGCCAAATCACATCAACATTTTCTTGGTCTTGCTTAAGCTGATCGCTGAGCTTTAATTCGATGGCATTGAGCTTGGGTTGTATGTTTGCCACCATGTCTGAGATGGCTGCCATTCTGTCGCGCATAGGTCGTCCTTAATTATTAGATTGCTTCGTCGCAAGCTCCTCGCAATGACGGCTATTCCCCCTCCAGGCTCGCATGACGTCATCGAAAATACCATGAATAAGACTCATTGTCAGTGAGAGTAATGACCAAAAGTGATATAAATCACCAAAATACGGCATGTACAAATAACACCTTAAAACAATACAATTACAACATTAAAAAGGAGTGATTATGAATGCTTCAAGCAAAAAAACTTTAGCTGCAAAAGACTTTGACGAACAATTCGAGGATGGCGATGTCATCGAATACCTCGACTTAAAATCAGCGCAATTAAAATACCCTATACAACACCCCAACACCGGGGTTAAATCTTAAAAATAATTTCATCACCACAAGACATGGTCATTATTTCCCCCTTAATAATCAGCTAATTAATAAAGTATATTCCTATGCTCCAACCTTCTGATTGACCTAAGACTTTGCTAAGAATTAACAATCATACTGGATTTATCATATTAATTACTGTAAGAGATAAAAAATGCCAAGTCCTGTAGATAAAGCCAGCGCAGAAAAAAAAGCGATTCAAGAGAAAATTCTTGCCGCACTTGCGCAAAACTTTAAAACACTCTTCGATAAAGGATGCGAAATTACCCCTAAAAAAGACAAGGCCAAAGACGGCGACACACCGGCCTTATTTATTAGCGGCAAGCCACATGATGGCGACTCCTTTACCGTCACACTCAAAGAGCCCAAAGTAGAATTTGATGTGCATCTTGATAAAGAAGGCAACCTTGCAGCTGTCTCATTACCTAAAACTGACCCATCGTTTAAAGCGGATAGCCACCAAACATGGAGTAAAGATACCATTGCAGCACATGCGGCTATTATGAAGTGCTTACCTGAAGGAATGAGACTTCAAGGCCTACCAAAAACTACCCTAGCCAATGCCACAGGCTTTATCGCCGCTGGTAAACAGGCTGGCTGGGATGGCAACAGAATAAAAACTGCCCTTAACTGCATTCAACAGATTACTGACAAAGCTGGCAATGAATACTCCATTACTAAAGACGGCCAATTAAGAGATGAAAAAAATGATAAAACCTACGATATAAATGAAAAAGGCCAACTCACCGACCAACACGGCACCACTTATGAATTAAGTGAAAGCAATGGACTCACAGCCATCGCCGGTGCCGCTTCTGGCAGTTCTGCCAGAGTCACAGAAGAAGCAGATACCGAATCGCAAGAAAGGGCAGTGGAGACAGCTGAAGAAAAAGATGCTCGCCTACGAGAACCAAGCGATCGCGGAGCAGCAGCAGCTGAAATACGAAGCAATCCTGCCGAAGGTGACACCCAGCATACTTCCACACCGCAAGGTAGCGGCGAAGCATAAGCCGCATTACCCCCACTCCACCAACCGGCTACAATGCCGGCTGGATTGAGCAGTAAATAAGCGTAATCGGCGCACATTTTATCCTAACCATAACTCATTGAAAATGAGTGGCATCACCTGGCAAAGTCTATAATATAGAAGTTAGACTTCTAATTTATTAGATTATGGGCCGCCAACAGTGCTATAATTTAGAAGTTAGAATTCTAAATTATAGAGCAATCCATGACCATAAAGCGTGAAATGACCACTGAATTGCTGAGCATGGCCAACAGCTATCCAGTAGTCACAGTAATTGGGCCGCGACAATCAGGAAAAACCACCCTAGTGAAAGAATGCTTCCCAGATTTACCGTATATAAATTTGGAATCTCTCGATAAGCAACAAGCAGCTCTTGAAGACCCACAAGGCATGATTGAAGCTTATGCTGAAACTGGTGCTATTTTTGATGAAATTCAAAATGTGCCGCAGCTACTGTCTTGTATTCAAGTAATAGTTGACCAACAAGATAAAAAAGGTCAATTTATTTTAACAGGTAGCCATCAGCTGGATTTGCATCAAGCTATTACACAATCCCTGGCGGGGAGAACGGCTCTGTTAAGCCTGTTGCCTTTGACCATTGCGGAAACAAAACAACTGAATGAAAACTTTTCATTGGATGAGTATATACTGCAAGGATTTTACCCACGCATTTATAAAGATACATTAAACCCAACCAAGATGTATCGGCAGTATGTACAAACCTATGTTGAACGTGATGTGCGCAAAATTATCAATGTAAAAGATCTACAGCAATTTCAAACTTTTATTCGTTTATGCGCAGCTCGCATTGGGCAAATGATTAATTATTCAAATATCGCAAATGAATTAGGCGTTTCGTATCACACCGTTAAGCAGTGGTTATCAGTATTGGAAGCGACCTTTATTATTTATCGACTACCACCGTACTTTGCTAATATCAATAAACAGTTAGTAAAATCACCCAAATTGTATTTTTATGATGTGGGCCTTGCCTCCTACTTAATGAAATTAGAAACTACTGATCAAGTGTTTCATCATGCAGCACATGGCGCCTTAGTTGAGAACCTCTGCATCAATGAATTAATCAAATCTCGCCTTAATAGAGGCTTAGAACCAAATTTATATTATTATCGCGACGCCCAAGGGAATGAAGTAGATGCGATTTATCAGAAAGGCGGAGAGCTCACCCCAATAGAAATCAAAGCCAGTAAAACCTACCAGCAACGCTTCTCTAAGGGGATCGACAAGTTTCGTGAATTCCTAGGGGATCAAGTAGGACAAGGGTATATCGTGTATGCCGGTAATCACGAGCAAAAAATCAACCTCAATCGCTTAATAAATATTGAACAATCAGCAAGCATTGTACAATAAACCGCATTGCCCCCACTCCACCAACCGGCTACAATGCCGGCTGGATTGAGTAGTGAGCAGCACAATATGACCAAACTGACCTATCAAGATGCCGGTGTCGATATCGATAAAGCCGATGCGCTGGTGGATGACATCAAACAAATTGCCAAACGTACGTCACGCAAAGAAATACTGACCGGTATCGGTGGCTTTGGTGCGCTATTTGAAGTGCCGCTCGATCGCTACAAACAACCGGTATTAGTCAGTGGCACCGATGGTGTTGGCACCAAATTAAAACTTGCCATTGAACTCAACAAACACGATACCATTGGTATTGATTTGGTAGCCATGTGTGTCAACGACATCATTACCTGTGGTGCCGAACCGCTGTATTTCCTCGATTACTATGCCACCGGCAAGCTTGATGTTGAGCAAGCCAAAGCGATTATTGCCGGCATTGGTAAAGGTTGTGAACTTTCAGGTTGCGCATTAACCGGTGGTGAAACCGCCGAGATGCCAGGCATGTATAGCGAAGGAGATTATGATCTCGCCGGCTTTTGTGTTGGCATCGTCGAAAAAACTAAAATCATTGATGGCAGCCGTGTTAGCGCTGGCGACAAGCTGGTTGCACTCGGCGCCAGTGGCGCTCATTCGAATGGCTATTCACTGATTCGCAAAGTGATCGCAACCAGCGGTGAAGATCTATGCACCGACGTCGGCGGCCAAACACTGGCTGACCTGGTAATGCAACCGACACGCCTTTATGCCAAAACCACACAAGCACTACTAAACGATATCGATATAAAAGCAATGGCACATATTACCGGTGGTGGACTGCCGGGCAATTTGCCACGCGTATTACCGAACAATACCTGCGCCATGATTAATCAAAATAGCTGGCAATGGCCGCCGCTATTCCAATGGCTAGCTGAACAAGGCAATATCGATCGCGATGAGATGTATCGCACCTTTAACTGTGGTGTTGGCATGGTATTAGTCGTACCTGCCGATCAAGTCGATGCGACCCTTCAGCAATGTAAAGACCTTGGCGAAAATGCCTGGCTGCTGGGTGACATTATTGATCAGCAAGACGAACAGCCTGCTGTGGTATTTAACTCATGAGTTTCTCAGTAGTCGTATTAATCTCCGGCAATGGCAGCAACTTGCAAGCATTGATCGATACCGAAAAGGCCGGGGCTCCATTTACCATTAGCGCCGTGATCAGTAATCGACCAAATGCTTACGGTCTACAACGCGCCGAACAAGCAGGCATCCCACACCATATTATTGATCATACCGAATACACTGATCGCACCACTTTTGATCAAGAGCTGATCAAGTGCATTCAGCAATATAACCCCAACCTGGTCGTGCTAGCTGGCTTTATGCGCAAGCTCACCCCCGGCTTTATTCAAGCCTTTCCCAACCAGGTCATTAACATCCACCCCTCACTGCTGCCTAAATACCCAGGCTTGAATACCCATCAGCGAGCACTCGATGCCGGTGATAGTGAACATGGTGTCAGCATCCATGTGGTGACTGTAGACCTGGACTCTGGCCCCCTATTAGCCCAGCTCAAATGCCCTATCGACCCACAAGATAACGCCGATAACTTAAAGGCCAAAGTACAAGTCTTAGAGCATCAGCTCTACCCCCAGGTGGTCTCGGGTATCGCCTTAGGCAAAATCGCCATTTCTTTTTGATTAAACTGGAAAAATCTTCATATCCTCTGCTATCATTGGGTTATTCGATGATTAAATGGTGCTCAAAAAGCACAGTAGCCAAAAGAGGACAGGAACCATGGTTAAATCAGAGTTGATCGCATTATTAGCAGAAAAACAGGACATGCTCTCTATGAAGGACGTGGAGCTTAGCGTGAACCACATCCTGGAACGCATGAGTGATGCATTAATTAGTCACGAGCGTATTGAGATCCGTGGATTCGGCAGTTTTTCACTGCACTATCGCCCACCTCGCAAAGCGCATAATCCAAAAACTGGTGCCAGAGTCTATACCGAAGCAAAATACACACCACACTTCAAACCTGGTAAAGAGCTACGCGAGCGCGTGAATGCCAGCCGTGGCGTGCATCCCATTAAAGATACGGATGATGATGAAGAATAATCTCCAAATATCAGTCTTTATAAAGCCGGACTTGTTCCGGCTTTTTTTATTTATGGCCTTTAGCTCATCCGCCTTTTACAGCGAAACCTCAAGAATCGAACTCAATCCACTAACTATCAAATCGCGTTTGGTTATTAGCCAACACATACATTAAATCTGGTAAAAACGATTCAAATACATTAGACACTTGCTTGTGATGCAGGCCATTTAAAATAAATATCGTACAATAACCCCGCTCCTGAGCATGTTTAATAGCCAATAATTGACTCTCAGACAATGACTGATCGCACAGCGCTGATAAATTTTCAGCGTCAAGTTCAGACTGAATTTTAAAAGCGGAAAGCAACTTATCCAAAGAACTAATGTAGTCATTAATACCTACGACTTTTTCAGACTGAGACAATGTTGGCACAAGCTTAGAAAGCTCTAAGTAATCTATGTTAGCGTGCTGCGACTCTTCAATCCAATGACACTGCAACACATGCTCGAATAAATGATCAATTGCCAAATTATCTTTGACAGCTTGAATATAATGCTCTTGTGTTATCACCTCTAAATGTAACGTCAACAGCAAAACACCCATAGGTGATAATGCAAGTAGATCCTTTGCCGCATCTTTTTCAAAATCAATCACTTTGGGCGAAGCAACTAAGCCCGCATCAATCGATCGCATCACTCGCTTAAAAAGGGCTTGATGCTTACGCTCTTCACTCGCAAAATTTTTCAGTGCTAGCTTCTCAGCAGATGCGGCTTCAGATACAAACTCTAGGCTCTCAGCTTCTTGAATAATAAATTCCTCAACAAAATAGAAAAAATTTAAATAACTTTTCGCAGTGATATGATTAAGCAATAAAATAGCTTTCTCAGAAAGCAAATTACGAAGCTGATCATGAGCGGTTAACGCCTGCGGTATAAAGCTTTTGGAAAAATCAAGAGGCTCTCCCTCCTTGAAAATATCATCAAGTTGCCAAGAGCACCTCTTCATATGTTCAAGACATTGCTCAAAGCTTATTTTTCTAAACATTTTATTTGTCCAGCCTTATTCATTGCAATAACTCTCTAATTTTCTGCCACATATCACCTGACCTAACAGGCTTATGCAAGACAATTAATTGATTACTTAATGCGTTTTTTAATTCTTCTATGACCTTATCAGACCCATACCCAGTACATAAAATAGCTTTTAGATTATGATTAATTTCAAATGCCTGCTTAAGCCATTCAGTACCCAATAAGTTGGGCATCATTAAATCCGTTATAACAACATCAACCTCGCGCCAGTGCTGTTGATAATAGGACAATGCCTCTACAGCATCCGTGAAGCACTGAACAACGGATCCTTGCGACTCAAAAATTTGCTGGTATACCTCACAAATATCTTTATTATCGTCAACAAATAAAATTCTGTGTGTCTTGCTTTCCTCTTCAACACCCTCAGCAGTACTATTGCCCGTCGTTAAATGCGCTTGCTCGCAAACAGGGAAGTACACTTTAAACGTTGTCCCCCGACCTTCATTGGAGTACAACTTTATTTGACCGTTGTATTTTTTCACAATACCAAAAATGGATGACAAACCTAAGCCATGCCCTTTACCTATTTGCTTTGTAGAAAAAAAAGGATCAAACACTTTACTCTGATCAGATTTTTTTATACCACATCCGTTATCACTAACGGCAATCATCACTTTCTTTCCAGTTGGCTGCGATGAATCGACTACATTCTCTGTTCTTATCTGAACCCTGCCCTCTTTTGCCATCGCATGTTTTGCATTGATCAGAAAATTCACCAGCATGCTAGTCACTGCTGTTGTCTCAGCATTGACTGGCAGCAGATCAGACGCCAAAAGCAATTCACACTGTTGAAACTGGCCCAGCGAGCCTTTTAGCAATTGACTATTTTGCCGAATAATATCATTTATATTGACCACCTCATCAGATTTAACGCTTGACGATGAAAATGTTAGTAATGACTTAACCATGGCACTAGCATCATTAAGCGCATGTTCAATTTTCTCCGCATGATTTATGACGCTTTGCGGACTGGATGCATCTTTCTTTAGTAGCTCAATATAACCCTGGGTAACACTTAAAATATTATTGAAGTCATGCGCGATACCTGCCGACATAGTGGATATTGACTCTAATTTTTTAGTCTGATAAATCTTTTCATGCAGTTTCTCTTTCTCATCCAGTGCATCAACAACACTATTCACCAGAAAATTGATCATCATGGTGATTTTATTTGCCGCGTCATTTTTATATTTGGGTTCAATATATACACTAAAATCACCATCAACAACTTTACATAATTCAGCACAAATTTGATTTATCTCCGCCGATATTTGGTCATTGTTTTCAGGCACTTTTTACTCACTCATAATATCCCAACACAGTCGCAACTAGTATTATGGCACAGCTCAGCCATACTGCCGCTCACCAGCAATAATTTAACCATCTGATATAACAGCCATTAATAACTGAATCCACGTAACAATTGTTAAGACTGGCCGCAAAGGCAGCGCCCATAAAACGACGCTGTCATCCCGTAAATTGCGAAGCAATTATCCGGGATCCGGGGAAATATATGGATCCCGGCTCGGCGGCCGGGATGACAAGGCAGAGTCAGGGATGACAAGGCAGAGTCAGAGATGACAAGGCAGAGCCAGAGATGACAGATCGTCATTGCGAGCCACGTAGTGGCGAAGCAATCTCATGACAGAAGCTTTGATTGCTAGCCTGCCCCGGCCAAGGAGCCGGGGTCGCAAGCTCCTCGCAATGACATAGTTGATGACAGTGCTATGAGCTTTATGTAATTGGCAGTGTTACGCCGCTTTGGTTTTGATATTTACCCGCGCGATCAGCATACGATGTTGAACACACCTCATCCGATTCCAAGAACAACATCTGCGCTACACCTTCGTTAGCATAGATCTTAGCCGGAAGATTAGTAGTATTTGAAAACTCCAAAGTCACATGACCTTCCCACTCTGGCTCTAATGGCGTGACATTGACGATAATGCCGCAACGCGCATAGGTGGATTTACCAACACAAATGGTTAGTACATTGCGTGGAATCTTAAAGTGCTCAATAGTGCGCGCCAACACAAACGAATTTGGTGGAATAATGCACACATCCGCCTTGAGATCGAGAAAGCTCGAATCGTCGAAGTCTTTCGGGTCAACAATGGCTGAGTTGATATTGGTAAACACTTTAAACTCATCGGCGCAGCGCACATCGTAGCCATAACTCGACGTACCATAAGAAACAATCTTGCCGTTAGGCCCATCGCGCACCTGGTCCGCTTCAAATGGGGTGATCATACCGTTCTGCATTGCCATGCGGCGAATCCAGTTGTCCGATTTAATTGTCATGTTTACTCCTTAGGCTCAACAACAATGTTTGGGAATTTTACGGAATAATCGACGCCTTGCCTAGATAAATTATCTACCAAATTGAAAGCAATCTGTGAATAAGCCTGCGCAATATCACTTTCTGATTCTTTTTTAACCAAAGGCTCGCCGGCATCAGCGTTTTCGCGTATCTCAATCGCTAATGGCAACTGCCCCAGTAAAGGCACTTCACACAATTCAGCAAGTGCCTTGGCGGCAGCATCACCAAAGATTGCTTCTTGATGTCCACATTCAGAACAGGTATGCGTGCTCATGTTCTCAACCACACCAGCCACCGGCACATCAACCTTCCAAAACATCTCGATTGCTTTGCGCGCATCCATCGCCGCTACGTCTTGTGGCGTGGTAACAATCACCGCACCTGCCACAGGAATCTTGCTGGCTAATGTCAGCTGCACATCGCCGGTGCCTGGCGGCATATCGATAATAAGGAAATCTAATTCAGGCCATACGGTATCAAACAGCAACTGCTGCAGCGCCTTAGTCACCATCGGACCACGCCATACCATTGGCGTGCTTTCCTCAACCAAATAGCCCATCGACATCGTATATAGACCAAAACGCTCTAATGGCTGCAACTTGCCGTCGACCACCACCGGCTGCTTACCACTCACCCCCAACATAATCGGTTGATTGGGCCCATAAATATCAGCATCCAATAAACCCACGCTGGCGCCAGCTTGTTGCAAGCATATGGCTAAATTGACCGCGGTCGTCGACTTACCCACGCCGCCCTTGCCGGATGCAATAGCAATAATATTCTTGATGTTTTTCAATGGCTTAAGCGATGGCTGCACAGTATGCGCCTTGATGCCCTGGCTAATCAGATGCTTGAGCTGCTCTTGGGGTGATGTCGACATAACAGAATCCGAATATATAAAAGGTGCATTATATAGAAAAGGGCAAATTATGATATAGTGTGGCGCTTAATGTTGAGCCGGACTGGCATTTATATTGATCTATTTTGTGGGCGTCGCCCCTGCGGTGGTGTTCGTCATTGCGAGGCTTCCAAAGGAAGCCGTGGCAATCTCGAAATAAAGCACTTTAGTCCTGAGATTGCTTCGTCGCAAGCTCCTCGCAATGACGCAGCTAATGAAACAACTATAAGATGATAAGTAACAAAATGATAAAGCAACGCGATATATTACTAACAATGGCATTACTGTATGCCAACGGCCCACTGCACTTAGGCCATTTGCTTGAATCGATTCAAGCGGATATCTGGGCGCGCTTTCAACGTATGCGCGGACACAACGTCCTGTATCTATCAGGCAATGACGCGCATGGCACACCGATTATGCTATCGGCACAGAAGCAAGGCATTACACCCGAAGCGCTAATCGAAAGCATTCAAAAGCAGCACGCGGAAAATTTTAATGCGTTCTCTATTAGCTTCGATAATTATTACACTACGCACTCAGAAGAAAACAAACAGCTGGCTACTCAAATCTACAAAGCATTGCAAGCCAATGATGATATTGACCAACGTGAAATTTCACAGGCATACGATCCTGAAAAAAACATGTTCTTGCCTGATCGTTTTATTAAAGGCACGTGTCCACGTTGTGATGCCGAAGATCAATACGGCGATAGCTGTGAAGTGTGTGGCGCCACCTACGCACCGACTGAATTAAAAAATGCCAAGTCAGCACTATCAGGCGCAACGCCGATTGAAAAACAATCGCTGCATTACTTTTTTAAATTAGATAAGTATGAAGAATTTTTAAGACAGTATATCGATGGCGGCCACTTGCAATCATCAGTGGCGAATAAATTAAAAGAATGGTTTGAAACCGGTTTGCAGCAATGGGACATCTCACGTGACGAGCCTTATTTTGGTTTTGAAATTCCTGATGCGCCGGGTAAATATTTTTATGTATGGCTGGATGCGCCAATTGGCTATATGGCAAGCTTAAAAAATCTTTGCGATAAGCGCGATGATCTTGATTTCGATCGCTACTGGAATAAAGACAGCGATGCCGAACTTTATCACTTCATTGGTAAAGACATTGTTTATTTCCATTCATTGTTTTGGCCAGCGATGCTGGAAGGCGCAGGCTTTCGCAAACCAACGGCGGTGAATGTGCATGGCTTTTTAACCATTAATGGCGAGAAAATGTCGAAATCACGCGGCACCTTTATTTCGGCTGACCAATACCTCGAACATTTAGATCCAGAATATATCCGTTATTACTTTGCTGCTAAACTGAGTCCACACGTTGAAGACATTGACCTTAACATGCAGGACTTTATGCTACGCGTTAATTCTGACCTAGTCGGCAAGGTGGTGAATATCGCCAGTCGCAGCGCCGGCTTTATTTACAAGAAGTTTGATGCGCAATTGAGTGATTCATTGCACAACCCTGAGCTGCAAAAAACGCTAGTAGATGCTAGCGATACCATCGCCGAATGTTATGAAAAATTAGAATTTAGCAAAGCGGTACGTGAAACAATGCACCTGGCGGACTTAGTCAATCAATATATCGATCAGCATAAACCATGGGCACTGGCCAAAGAAGATGGCAAGATGGATGAAGTGCAATTGATTTGCAGCCAAGCGATTAATGCTTTCCGTATTTTGATGGTTTATTTAAAACCAATATTGCCAACCATGGCCGAAAAAAGTGAAGCGTTTTTAAATATCGAACCACTCGAATGGACAGATTTAGATAAGCCTCTATTGAATCATAAAATAAATAAATTCAAACCACTGATGCAGCGCATCGATCCGGAGGCTATTGAGCAACTAATGCAAAGTAATACGACTAATGAAAGCGCTTAAGACACTAGATTGCCGCGCCGCTTCGCGGCTCGCAATGACGGAAAAAATTGAGCGAGTACTGCCACAAACGCAATGTGGTGACTGTGACTATGCTGGATGCAAACCATATGCTGAAGCGATGCTTAACGGCGAAACCGATATCGACCGCTGCGCACCGGGTGGCCTGCAAACCTTAATTGATTTAGCCACTCTGTTTGATAAAGATGCCACACCCTACAAAGCGCAAGTTGAACAAAACTATAAGCCCGCTAAGTTAGCGGTGATTCGCGAACACGAATGCATTGGCTGCACGAAATGCATTCAAGTGTGTCCGGTTGATGCGATTATTGGAAAATCCAAAAAAATGCATACGGTGATCAATAAAGATTGCAATGGTTGCGAGCTGTGCATTCCTGCATGCCCGGTTGATTGCATTGATATGGTTGCGCTGGCAGAGCCAACACCCACGCAACGCCAAACGAACCATCAAAATAATAAAGCACGCTTTGAAGCACGCGAAGTGAGATTGCAACGCATTCAGGTGGAGCGCAAACAAAAACATAAACAAGCCACGTTAAATACGCAGGGTGATCGCCAACAAACCATTAGTGCGCGCCAAGCGGCCATTAAAGCAGCGATGTCTCGAGTTAGCAATAAGAATCCAGCTTAACCATAAATGGTGCAGATAGTAGTAAAAAAACAGCGAAGCTGCTTGGGAGTAGATGGTAGTAAAAGAAATGAATAAAGAGAAAAGACAAGAAATTTTTGAACGCTGGCGTGATGCCAATCCTCACCCCACTACAGAGCTGGAATACAGTTCTATATTTGAATTACTGATTGCTGTAATGCTATCGGCGCAAGCGACTGACATTAGCGTTAACAAAGCGACAAAAATACTATTTAAAAAAGCCAACACCCCTGAAGCGATATTAAAACTAGGTGAAGCGAAATTAAAAGCTTCGATTAAAACCATTGGCTTATATAACAGTAAAGCCAAGAATGTGATGGCGACTTGCCGATTGTTGGTCGATAAATACAATAGTGAAGTTCCCGATCAACGCAATGACCTCGAAAGCTTGCCTGGCGTTGGTCGAAAAACAGCGAATGTAATTTTAAATACGGCATTTGGTCAACCAACCATCGCTGTCGATACCCACCTATTCCGTCTTGGCAATCGCATTGGTTTAGCGCCGGGTAAAACGCCTTTGGAAGTAGAGAAAAAATTGCTGCGCACCATTCCAAAAGAGTTTATGGTCGATGCCCATCATTGGCTAATATTGCATGGCCGCTATATTTGCGTAGCTCGAAAACCCAAGTGTAATGAGTGCCTTATCGCAGACCTGTGTGAATATAAGCATAAAACTGAATAAACACTATAATAAAGGCTATGAAAAAAAAGATGAACAAAGAAGCCAAAGAAGAACGACTCAAGATGCGACAACACTTTTTTGACGCGTTCGATAAGAAGCATGAAGGCAACCCACTATCCGCACTTGAACAGCAGCTATCTGATATTATCGTGCAACATCCCGAATATCATTACATCTTAAAAGACCCAAAAAAATACCTTGAACACGATTATGAGCCAATGGAGGCGAGCACTAACCCATTCTTTCATATGGCCTTACATGCTAGCTTGATGGAACAAATCACTACCGATCGACCCAAAGGGATTCTAGATATTTACAAAGCTCTCGCCAGCAAAACCAGTAACTCGCATGAAGCTGAGCACAGCATGATGACCATCCTTGCTGCCACCTTGTGGCAAGCACAACAAACCGGTAGCGCACCGAAAGAAAGTGAATACCTACAACTGCTTCGCAAACTAGTCGAATAGATTTAAACAACTAATAATCATTGAGATACAACACGCTAATAGTCAATAACTATTAACAGAATATAATTAATCAATTTAACCTATACCTCCAGCTCTAGCATACTCCTGGTTATAAATTAACAGGAGACACACATGAGAACAGAGACAAGCATCGTACCCACCTCACTTTTTTTAAATCGTGAATCAGCGATTAAAGCCAGATTATCAGATCACAACGTTGTAATTCGAGGCCGCACCCTATTCTTCAATATGATGATGCAAGGACGATGGAATGAAGCAAAGTCGCGCTATAACAATGGCTTTGCAAAAATTGAAACCGATAAAGCCTATCAAACTCGGATCAAGTACACCGTGCGCTTATTAGCAGAAACACTGCATATGAATCCGCATATTATGTTTATAGGCTTAACTGAAGCACCCATTAGGTCATCCGATATAGCTCTCATGACTGAAGAAGCGAGCAAACATCCAAGTTTATCAGGATTCATGCCCAGCTTTACCACAAGCCACTTTAGTGCTATGGGCGTTGCAACGTTTATCAATCATCAGTATTTTAGTGTAACAGCAATCAAGCTACGCTTTGATGACGACTACCGCTCACTCAATAACAGAGTACAAAAGTTTGAACTTGTAGCCAGAGACAATACTGAGCAATTACAACTGGTCAATCTACATTTACCTTATGACATTGCAAAATCAAAGGACCCCACTAAGTTGCTCAAATTTTCTAAATCATTATTTTCACAACATACGACCTTACCTGTGCTAGTGATGGGTGACTTTAACATTCACCCTAAAAAAATTGCAGATACGTTAACAGGCATAGAGTCTTTTATCCAAAAGGACAACAACATCTTAGTACGCGCTGATTCACAAGGAGCCATTCTTGACACAGAGCATGATACGGTAGATTCGATTTTTCAAAGCGAAGCTTTGCAACATAAAAGTCGGCCATACCGGGATTCACGCAATCAACCCGACACAAGCTATAAACTATTACTGGAACATAGGTTATTTAGCAGGTTACTAAAAACAATAAGCAGACCAACAACAAAGGAGGAGCTAACTGTATCTATACCCCGAGCAAGTGCTGGCGCTCGAAGGTTGGACGTTTAGCTTTGTCATGCCGGTTTTGATCCGGCATCCATATATTCTCATGGATCCCGGATAATCGACTGCGTCGATTTCCGGGATGACAGAACTTAGAAGTAGACGCCGATTTGAGCAGTAACTAAATTGCGTGAATGCCTACCACCAAGGTATACACTCTGCGTAGCAAAGCCACTAGTGCTTGCATTGCGTCCAAATGATGTATCATTTTGACCATAATTAATATCATGGCGGTACTCGAGCGCTTGCAATGTATCTTTCCACAGTGAAGTATTAAACGAGATAGCATAGCTTTTCTTTGGCAAGTTTAAGCCCAGCGCTTGCCAAGATTCACCATACATAATACCCAAGTTGCTTGGCTTGCCTGAAATCGGGAAGTTATAAATCAACTCGTAATGCATCGCTTTTGGTGATGCGCCCAAACCATTATACGTCAAATCATTGGGACTAAAGCGACGAGTAGCGCCAACGTATTCTGCTAATAGGTTCCAGTTATTGATACCTAGCTCAACATGGCCATTCACTGCTGGCACACGGTGGTCTAATCTTTCTGCTGATGTGCTAACACCAAAACCTTGGAATGCATTCGCATTGCCAAAACCGGTTTGTTGCATACCGCTTGAATCACCCAGATTCGAAATAATACCAGTACCTACATCAAACGTACCACGCGCATACGGGCGCTTAACACCGATATTGAAACCACCTTCATTAATGGTAGCATTACCACTGATGCGGGTATCGCCGCGGAAGCCGTAGGCTTCAGAATAAACACCGCTTTTTTCAAAACCAAGCAATGCAGCGCGTTGCAATGTCCGACCAATTGATAAGGTCATCGGTGCCGTTACCATCGCACTGGAGTAGCGACCGAATGGCATATACATTTGACCAATGGTGAAATACAGTGGGAAGGCATTTAAATCACCAATGGTTAAGAAACCACGGCGCAAGAAGATACGTGAATTACTAACGCGTTCTCTAAAGCCAGTGATAGGCGGTGAGCCATCATACAGCATCGACATAAAGCCTGCTGCCCAGCGTGATACGATCGGCTCAATATCTAATTCAGCTGCACTTAAATCAATATCACTACCGGGTGAACCGTCAAAATTACCACCGACAATCGCTTGACCCTCAACTCGACCGCTGAGAATCAAAAACGGTTTTTCAGCATAAGTAAAACCATGCTGATGCGCGATATTTTCCAAATGTGCACGCTGGCTTAGCAAGCGCAGATCTTCGTTCATGGTCGGCAAATTGGTAATCAAATCCGAGGCATCGTATTTGCTGCGCAGACCCAAAATCGGCGATGTCGACACAGTTACGCCATTCATATACCCCAATAAACTGGCGTGCTTTTCAGCATGCTTATCGGATTTTTTAGTAACATTTGCCTGACTCTTTGGCGTAGAATGCGAAGCAACCTTATGCCCCTTTACATGGTGCAGCTGTGCTCGCAGTGATCTTACCTGTTTTTGTAATGCCGCAGTTTGCGCACTGACCTTTTGTAGTTCGCTTGCTAATTGCGCCTCAGTCATACTGCTTGCTGCCAAACCCTGCGCAGCCGCAGTCGCCGCACCCACAGTCACTGCCATAGCAGCGGCCGCCTTCAACGATAATTTCAAGTTTTTCTCCTCAATGCACCTGAGTGTTACGATCTATCCATTACCGTAGTTACCCATCGGGCTAGCAAGACGTGAGTCCTTTTCACGTGGTCAAATAATCATTCATCTAAAATTAAGCGTTCGAGTATAATGCAAGCGTCGGCTCTGTTACAATACCCGTAATCTCACAAGTGAAAAAAATTTTATGCAAACACTGACTTTAATCACTCCTGACGATTGGCACTGTCATCTGCGTGATGGTACACCATTACAACGCACGGTACCAGACCAAGCACGGATTTTTTCACGCAGCATTGTGATGCCCAATCTCGTACCACCAGTCACCACCATCGAACAAGCGCAAGCGTACTATCAGCGCATTATGCAACACCAATCTGCCGACAGTGCATTTAAACCATTAATGACACTGTTTTTAAATAGCAGTATTACCAGTGAAACATTGCATGCTATGCACGCCGTTGAATACATGACCGCTTGCAAATACTACCCCGCTGGTGCAACGACGCACTCCAATGCCGGCGCGGCCTCGATTCAAAGCCTGCGTGACCAGCTCACCGTGATGCAGCAACTCAATATTCCGCTACTAGTGCATGGTGAATCCATTGATAGCCAAATTGATATTTTTGATCGTGAAGCGCACTTCTTAAAGCACGAACTCAGCTGGGTACTCAATACTTTTCCAGATTTACGCGTTGTTATCGAACATGTGTCCACGCGTCAAGCGGCAGACTTTGTTAAACAAGCCGGTGAAAACGTAGCAGCGACAGTCACGCCACACCATCTCTTACTTAACCGTAATGACATGCTGATGGGCGGCATTCGCCCAGACTATTATTGCTTACCAATACTTAAAACCGCGCAAGACCAACACGCCTTAATCGAAGCTGTCATCTCTGGACACCCGCGATTCTTTTTAGGCACCGACAGCGCACCACACGCTAAAAGCAAAAAATACAACGCCTGTGGCTGTGCCGGCATTTATAGCGCACCCTGCGCCTTGGAGTTATATGCCGAAGTGTTTGACCGCCATAATGCCATGGACAAGCTTGAAAGCTTTGCCAGCTTAAATGGCCCACGCTTTTATCAATTGGCCGACAACCAAACATCCATGACATTAATCAAGCAGCCGTGGCAGGTTCCCGAGGAACTGCCCTATAATAACGAAACCATTACCCCATTTTATGCAGGTAAAACTCTCCAATGGCAGATACAAACATGACTGAAGAAGCGATTAACCCACCTCAAATGAATCAACGATTTCATGGCTACTTACCCGTAGTAGTCGATATCGAGACTGGTGGCGTTAACCCACAAACCGACGCTGTATTAGAAATTGCAGCTGTATTTTTAAAAATGGAAACCTCAGGCCTTATTTCAGCGATCAGCACCGATGCTTATCATGTGTTGCCATTTGAGGGTGCTTGTTTACATGATGAAGCCATGGAGATTCACGGCATCGATCCGTACCACCCCTTTCGCTTAGCCAAAGATGAACCGGTTGCCATGCAAGAATTTTATCAGACAGTTGCTAACCATGTAAAAAAAGCGGGGTGCCGACGCGCCGTATTGGTTGGGCATAATGCCCACTTCGATTTAAGCTTTCTCAATCAGGCGGCTCAGCGCTGCAATATTAAAAACAGCCCATTCCATCGTTTTACGTGTTTCGATACCGCCACTTTATCAGCATTACGTTATGGCAAAACAGTTCTAGCCAAAGCACTAGAAGCAGCCAAGATACCCTTTGATAAAAATGAAGCTCACTCTGCTTTATATGATGCCGAACGTACCGCTGAGTTATTTTGCAAAATTATAAATGAAACACCATCCCTGGCGATGCCTGCTTCAACCTAATTTTTTTCAACCACCAATTGGCGTGACAGTGCTTGCAGCATCTCATATGAATCTTCATCATAACCCCGCTTACTATGAACCGGGATTTGTGATTTACAATACAGCGCTTCCAAGTATTGTTCTTCACGAGCATAAAGAAAAGCTCCATAAGTTAATAATAACGGCAGCTGATGAATAACCGCCTCTAAAATTATTTCTATCTCGCTGTCTCCACGCTGATGACGCTTTAAGGCACGCTTAAAAAACTCACCCAGTATATCAATAATTTTTATCTCACCTGCTGGCAACAACGCATGGGCATCACCAAACTGCTCAGGATTCAGCTGCAAATAGCGGCAAACCCTTACCATCTTTTGACAAGACTGACTCCAGGCAACTTGTTTAGCCGTTGGCTTTCTTTTACCCACCAATTGTCGATAGCTATACAACAATAATTCATGTATCGCATCAAACTCATGTTCGCGCGCTACACCACTGCCGCCCTTAGCAAATAGGGCATACATACTGGTGTCTTTCACCAATTGCTGCATCACTGATAACATAGTGGCATTTTTCATGTCTTCCATCTGCTGCGCCTCACCGCGCACATAAGCAAGCTGCATGCTGATATTTGGTGCACCATCAAGAGCAAATTCGGTATCTAGACATTCAGGTGCACGATCAATACCCAGCTGATGTAAAAAGTGCTGAAGATCATCAATAAAGGCCCGTAATTTTTCGACAGATACCTGAGGGCGTAATAAAATAAAAATCTGCCCCGAATGCTTGCGGCGATTATTTTGTTTGCGCGCATAGCCTTCGCTATAATACCCTTCTGATGTCAGCTCTAAATGTGAAAACGAAGTAAAAATACTATGACCATTTTTCAATTTAGCTTGCTCGTCATCAGATTGTTCTAGTTCATCACATAATAAGTAATCTATTATAGCCTTTCGATGATCAATAAAGTCATCATCGCCCGGCGCAGCTACTTCAGTAAAGTTATCCGGATTCCGATATAAATTAATAGACAGGCTGAATTCGTAGCCATAATCTTTTTTATCTAAAGCATGCTTATTCTCTTCAGCAAAACCAGCACTAAAACCAAATCGTTCCATATGTTGACCGTTATTGAACTTCTGCACCTTATCTATACCTCTATCACATACACTCATCACATCAATACCTCTATATTCAAAAAAAAATCACACGAATAAACCGAGCTTATAAAGCAAGCTCTACAACAACCCATGTTTTTTAATTTTGATGAACCTGTGCCAAAGAGGTTGGCACTAAGAAGTGTTTTGACTCTACAGTCACTTCCAATTCTTTGCTCCACACAACAAAGAAGACACATCACATATATCTATTACTAATCGTAATTAGAGCCAGTATAACGACGACAGCTTAAACCTTCCTTAACAGTTTCAGTATTTTAATACCAAAACTTATAAGCATTTATTATATGAATAATTCGAAATATCTAACTGACTGAATTAAATATGGAATCCTGGGAGGGCCTAAAAACACCCCTCCCAGAATATAAAAGACTACAATACCACTGATAAACGCGCAGCAACGGTGTTGTTATTATCAACCATTGTTGTCGCATAGTTTCTATCGCCCGCGGCAATACGAGCAGCACTTGGTGCAGTGTAACCATAATTTTGGTCATAGTAATAAGCAACCTGAAAACTCAAGTACTTATTCAAGCCCACATTATAATCTGCCAAGTAGCGGTTCTTAGGCATAAACAAATAACTCGCATGGCGTGTCATTTGATAACCAACACCAACATGTGATGGGTGATTTGCTGTATGGAAGCTATAACCACCACCTAAAACCAACGCCCAAGGGTTATTTACCGCAAAGTTTGCTGTAGTATCTTGAGGGTTAGTAAGAAGAAGGTTATCACCATTCACACGCGCATATTTACCTACAAAGTCAAAATCATCCACTTTGAAGAAGCCATCGGCAGCAATCAATGAAGGATTTGAACTAAAGGTAGGCACACCACCAACAACATTGGTTGTGAAATCATTAGAGTTTAAATAAGTTAAACCTTGCATGTTTGAGATAAAACCTAAGTCAGCACCCCAATGCACACCTTTGTTAGTTGCACCGTAACCAATCTTCGCACTGAAGTTATTGATATGGCTATTCGTGGTAGGCAAGATGCCGTTATAGGCAGTGCTGCTATTTGAGAAGCCAGTCACATTTCCATAAAGGCCCATCGGTAATACTGCACCGACCTCAACACCTGTGGCACCCATTTGTGTCATCAAGTTAGTTAAATCTGGAATTAATTGGTATGGATTATAGCTACCCACTGAGTCATAAAATTTACCCGCTTTTAAATACAAAGGTAATGAGCTCGCATCATATAAGCTCATGTAACCTTCGTCTAAGGTAAAGTTGTTTAAGCGACTCACGGTATTTGCTGCAGGGCCTGTTACGTTCAAACGATCAAAGTAACCCAGATTTAAACGCGCATGCGCAAAACCCATATCACCACCAACAAATACGTTAGCGTTATTAATATAAATAGAGCTAGAATTACCACCCGCACCAACGTTTGTTGAGAATTGTGGCACTAATGTGTAATTAGTATTATTCGCCCAATAAGCATCTAAGTTAGCCATACCACCAACGGTCAATCGACCATTAAGCAACTTCAACATATTCGATGGCCATACCGAATTACCTTGTACCACACCAGCCATCATCGGGTTTACCGGTGGACGTGGTTTGTGATGTTTATGATGGTCTGCACCACCAGCAACGGCAATACCTGCCACACTTGCGCCAACAACGGCCGCAATCAGTGCTTTTAATTTCATTGTTTACTTCTCCTAAGACTATTTGGACCGTTGAAGGCCCTAGACTTGATTTTGCATATTTGCATGTTTCAAAAGAGCGCGCATTGTATACCAGGAGATGTCAAAAAAAAAGCACCGTATTAGCAAGATGTGCATAGGCGCAAAAAAGCCCCGCATAAAGCGAGGCTCTTTGTGTATATTTTAAGCTATTAAAGCTGTTCGGCGTTATTAGCTAAATATTCTTTAACGCCATCGGGTGAGGCTTGCATACCTTTATCACCTTTATTCCAGTTAGCAGGACATACTTCGCCATGCTCTTCAGTGAATTGCAGTGCATCAACCAAGCGTAAAATTTCACCCATGTTACGACCCAAAGGTAAATCGTTCACAATTTGTGCTTTCACCATTTTGTCACGATCAATTAAGAACGCACCACGCAACGCCACACCCGCTTCAGGATGCTCAACACCGTAGCTGCGGCATATGCCGTGATTAATATCAGCAGCCATACTGTATTTCACAGGGCCGATACCACCATTATCAACTGATGTGTTACGCCATGCATTATGGGTAAATTGCGAATCAATCGATACGGCAATCACCTCAACGTTACGTGCTTTAAATTCATCCATACGGTGATCAAGCGCAATCAACTCTGATGGGCAAACAAAGGTAAAGTCTAATGGGTAGAAAAACACCAAACCATACTTACCATCGATTGCATTATACAAATTAAAATTGTCTACAATTTCGCCATTTCCCAATACCGCTGAAACGGTAAAGTCAGGTGCCTCACGGCCCACTAAAACTGCCATTATTTTCTCCAAATATGATGTGTGTTAACAGTAGCGCCTATTGTGGCAAATTCAGCCGCGTTGTCAATCTCATTAAAATGAGTTAATGTCTTGGCACATAAACTATCCCGTGTAAGGAGGAAACCCATGGCATTTGAACTGCCCCCACTACCCTATGAAATGAATGCGCTTGAGCCACACATTTCACAAGAAACACTTGAATACCATTATGGTAAACACCACAAAGCTTATGTCGATAAATTAAACGGTATGATCCCAGGCACAGAATTTGAAGACAAATCACTAGAAGAGATCGTCTGCAACTCTGACGGCGGCATCTTTAACAATGCGGCTCAAATTTGGAATCATACCTTTTATTGGCACTGCATGACCCCCAATGGCGGTGGTGCGCCGAGTGACGAATTAGCTACAGCAATCAACAATACGTTTGAAACTTTCGAAGATTTTCAAGAGGCATTCAATGCCGCTTGCGCCGGCTTGTTTGGTTCTGGCTGGGTCTGGCTGGTTAAAGACAAGAAAGGTAAACTTGAAATTGTTTCATGCCCAAATGCTGGCAACCCCATGACTGAAGACAAGACACCGTTGATGACTTGCGATGTCTGGGAGCATGCTTATTATATAGATACGCGCAATGCTCGACCAAAATACGTTGAGAACTTTTGGAATCTGGTGAATTGGGATTTCGTTAGTGCGCAGTATTTAGCTTAAATGATGTCGTCATTGCGAGGAGCCTGCGACAAAGCAATCGCATAACTAAAGCACTTTCGTACTGAGATTGCCGCGGCTTCCTTCGGAAGCCTCGCAATGACGGATCCATATAATGCAGTGTCATCCCGGCATCGGTACTGTCATCCCGGCATCGGTACTGTCATCCCGGCCCCCGAGCCGGGATCCATATAATAAGGAACAGTTATGTCAATCAAAATAATCGTCAATGGCGCCAAAGGCAAAATGGGTACCCATTCCGTTGAAGCGATTGAACAAGCCGATGGCCTCGACTTAGTTGGCGCAGCTGATCACGATGATAACCTGGGCCAAATGATTGATATCACCAAAGCGGATGCAGTCGTAGACTTCACTGTAGCCGATTGCGCTTTTGAAAATGCTAAGACGATCATCAAACATGGCTCACGCCCTATCATTGGCACGTCCGGTTTAACCGAACAAACTGTCAACGAGCTATCCGAACTGTGTAAAGCAAAAAACATAGGTGGCGTTGTTGCTCCTAACTTTGCTTTAGGTGCGGTATTAATGATGAAGCTAGCACAACAAGTGGCACCCTATTATAAGTATGCTGAGATCATTGAGATGCATCATCCACATAAAAAAGACGCACCTTCCGGTACGGCTACCCGCACAGCCGAGATGATGCATGAAGTAAATCCTCATTTCGAACAGCCGTATATGGAAGACCGTGCGCGCGGCGACAATCAACACGGCGTTCCTATTCACTCCGTTCGATTGCAAGGCCTATTCACCCATCAAAGTGTTGTTTTTGGTAGTGAAGGCGAAACCCTCACCATCACCCATGATTGCAGCGATCGCAAAGCGGCAATGCCCGGCGTTGTATTGGCCTGCAACAAAGTCATGCAACTCAACCAACTAGTCTATGGCCTTGAGCACTTACTCTGATTCAGATCAGCGCAAGCCATGAACAGATGGCCTATAATGGGCCTACTGAATCAGGCAATCAAGGAAAACACATGGCAACATTATACGAACGACTAGGCGGCGCAAACTCTATCGATACTGCGGTAGACATTTTTTATGAAAAAGTGCTCGCTGATCCACTATTAATTCCATTCTTCGCTCACACCGATATGACCAAACAAAAGCGCATGCAACGTGCATTCTTAACCATGGCATTTGGTGGTCCAGGTAATTACAGTGGACGCAACATGCGTGATGCCCACACCAAAGCAGTGAGTGAAGGCCTCAATGACGAACACTTTGATGCTGTTGTCGGTCATCTTGCTGCTACTTTAAAGCAACTAGGCGTTGGTGATGATGACATCAATGACGTAGCTGGTGTTGCTGAAAGTATTCGTGATGATGTCTTAAATAAATAACAGGAATCCTCATGTCAGAATCCGCAACATTTGCCGCTGGTTGTTTTTGGGGCGTGCAAGCTGGCTTTGATAAATTAGATGGAATCAAACAAACCACCGTTGGTTACAGCGGTGGTTCCACAGAAAACCCGACCTATAACGATGTCTGCCGTGGCGATACCGGCCACGCTGAATGCATTGATATAGTATTTGATCCAGATATCATCTCTTATCAACAGCTACTCGATCACTTTTGGCAATGTCATACGCCAACAATGCTGAATCGCCAAGGCCCTGATGTCGGATCACAATATCGCTCTGCGGTTTTTTATCATAATGAAAATCAACAACAACTGGCTAAAAGCAGCAAACAACAACTCGATGCATCAGGCACTTTCGATAAGCCTATTGTGACGGAGATTACGCAAGCCAGTGTGTTTTATCCGGCGGAAGAGTATCATCAAAAATATGCTGCTAAACACCGATAACCTAGCTTGTCATCCTGCGCTCAGCACTATCACCTGAATACTCCACACCTGCACCTGCCGTAGGTTTTCGAGCTAACAGCGATGCACGCCAGCGTTTCCGTCGATCGACCACAGCCAACAATTTTTCACAACGATCAAAATCACCCGAAGCAGTCCACTTACCGTATGCGTATCCCTCTACATGGCTAAACAGTTGCGTATTTGCACGACCCACCAAACCACGAGCAAATGACGTTCTCATTTGTTGCTCATTGATTCTAGCTAACCGCTCTAAATGATCAGCGGAATGAGCACGCGAAAAATGGTGAAAGTCTTTATATAACGGCTTGGCATATTGATAAGCAGCCTTAAAATCATCAACCGCTAACACTGATCGCCGACCAGCCACTGCGAGGCGCCCAGCCATTTCAGCCGCCCTAAAAAACATCATACGCATTTGTATTTCTTTATTAACGGAAAGTGGCGCACAACGCGGGCCACGCTGATATGACTGACGAAAGTAATACATTCTTTCTAACTGCAGATCTTTGCCAATGCCATCACCCTCTTTATCTACATCCAACATATAAGCCTGATTATCCGTTTTACGATGAAGCTTTTTAATAACACCATTTCTAGCTAAAAAAGTTGGATTATTCACTTTAAACAAATGAATGCCAGGCTCCTCGCCACAACCCTCGCCACGGTTTGCTATAGCTAAATAAGTTATGCCAGCAATACAACACAACGTGATAGATATAGCATGACAGTTCCATCCACCCCTAATAGAAAACACACGGCCAGCTCTTAAAATTGGCACTGCTTTAATTTCATCAATATTTTTTTCAGTATCCAGGCGCATTTGCTGCTGCAATTCTTGCCATAGTGTTTTGCCTGCGTCTCTTATGGCATGACTATCAACATAGGCCTCCATATTTTTGAGAATCACTCGCCTTGCGCAGAGCGATGAAATACCACCACCCATTGACCGATCATAGTCTTTAGCAAAAACAACGCCTTCAGCTATACCAACGATATAGGCATGAACTGTCATCGTTTGTACACGATCAAAATCAACCTCTCCTTCCCATACCTCTACATTAGATCTATCCACATCAGACAATGCATCATCACCTAACCTTTGCATTAGCGCCAAGCCCAATTGTGATAGACGCAACACCAACTCATCCGCTAACTCTTTCCGGTCAAGATTTTTTATTACTTCTAAATACAGTTTACTTTTTGACAAAAGGCTGCCTGTAGCCAATTGAGCCTCAATACGTGAAAATAGCTTGTTTATATACGTATCATTGTATAATACATCTTTCACGGTTGAGGATAATCTCGCTTGTGGCAATAAATAAAGATAGTCACTTATAGTCGCTTTTAACGCTGGGTTGATGGTGAGATCTGGCAATTCCACTGCTCTCAATAATTGCTCTGTCACCCAGCCCCCGCTAAATGAGAAAAAAACTCGCTCATTAGGCATAAACAAAAAGTCAAATTTTTCGGACGTCAATTCAGTCAAGCCATAGCTAGCACCATCAACACGCGTTAAATAATAATCAACTAAAGAACTCACCTCATCCTGGCATAACTGATCTTGATGCAATAGTTTCGTGCGATCTTGGTAAGCCTTCTCATGTTGCAAGTCGGCAGAGATTTGCTGTAAAACATGATAATAAGGAAATGACTTACGATGCCACCAACCGGTGATCCGACCATTAAAATTAGCTATTTGACGATCCACTTCTGCTTTTAGTGTCGTGATATTCTCACACGACCTAATGGCTTGCGCCCATTTGACATACGAACCCGCCGTTACCCAATAGCGGCAGTGTCGATGCGCCATAGCTACTACATTGATTCTATATGATCGCATATATCTTTTTTCCTGCAATGCTATTTACGCAGCGGCCCTCTCGCCGCTGGCGCAAGCCACGCCGGCACATCAGCGAATGCGTACACACTATGGCCATATTTTTCAGCCAACACACCCATAGTGACATTAACAATAGTGACCATTGCGCTCACATCCTTCACATCAACTGGAGCACCATCACTAAAACAACCAATGCGATCCACCGCATCATCAACTTCACTAGCTTCGGTTAAAATCGGCACCGCAATACCACCTTCATCTAAGCTTTTATTTAATGCAATCCGCGATGCATCAACATCCTCCACGGTTGCAGCTGTCAGTGCAAAAGCTGCACGACGACGACAAAACCAACCACTTCCCGTTGCTATCTTTGATGCAGTTGTTTTTACTATCGGCATCACCACTATTTGTAAACGTTGCAATAAACTGACTAAGCGTTGCATGTGGTCATAGAAATCGCGATATGCCGCACGATCTGCAGCCCCTGGACGACGACTCTCTTTTACATATTTTTGAGCTGCATTTAAGCGCCCTAACAACGCTTTCGCCACTTCAGATTGATGATGGGTTTTCCCCCATGCCACCTTGCATATTCTTTCAGTTTCACCAAAGCTGGCATTAAACTGTGATTGCAACGACTCTGCTTGTTCTGTGCTGCCAGGAATCACTACCGTCACTGAACTTGCCCATGGGTTTGCACCAATGACATGAGACAAGCGCTCAATCCACATATCCACTTGTGCGCCAATTGACTTATCGACCATATGGTCTTTGGTAGGCATATAAGCTGAAATAACAAGTGGCGTTCCTGATGGCACTGGTTCTGCAACCAGTCTTGCATCGTCTGTTACTGCTGATGTTAATTCAACATCACCTAATAATGGTGCGGTTAGATCTCTAGACATTGTTTGCTCCCACGCTGTGTGCCTTGAAAGATAGTATACATTTTTGCACAGTAATTAAAGTGATCTTATGAATGAGGCATGGATCCCGGCTCGGAGGCCGGGATGACAAAACCGGAACCGAAATACTAAACCGGAACCGGGATACTAAGCCGGAACCGGGATACCAAACCGGAACCAAGATACAAAAAAGTCGGACATAGCCCGGCTTTATAAATATCATTCATTACTAAGAAGAACGACGCACTTCGAGAAGTGGCGCGTTGGACGCTTCAGTAGCTGCAGCGGGCACTGTAGCTGGCACTGTAGCTGGTGCTGGAACATGCATGAATTCTACAGGAGCTTCTGTACTACCGGCTGCCAAACTTAATGAGCGATGACCCTCATCAAGTAAACGTTCAACTTCAGCGTAATAAGCATTACCTAACATTCTCATTCCTTTTCTGCCGCTGGCAACACCATTACCAAAGTCACCGAGTTTATCAGCAGGCGAACCTTGATTGGTTAAGAACCATACTTTGCCTTGCTGTTCTAACACTGGAGTCATAAAGCTTGTTGAAATAGTAGCCGCCATCGAAGCTGGAGGAACACTACTAAACAGTGAAGAACTAACACCCACACCAGTACCACAACACCCGGCAGTTAAAGTGACGATTGGTGTTAATTTTACATATCGCTTTAATTCCGCGTTATCAAACAAATCTAAAGATTTAAATAACTCAGCAATCACGGCTGCTTGGTTAGAAGCGGTTCTGCCCATGTGAGGAGTTGCTTTTTTACCATTATTATATTCACGGCACTCTTTAATCTGGCTACCATTGGCACCAAACGCTAATGATACAGGTCGAATCTCTCCTGAGTGCGCCGCCTTTTGTCGCGTCATTTCTAACCTTAATAACTCAAGCAATGCATGCGCTTGCTCCACATAATCAGCCTGCTTGCTTTTAGCTGCCGCATTAAATGGTACTTCAACTCTGACTAAATCACCTACTTGTCTCATCGTCATATTCCTCAAAAATAATTAATCTATCATGCGCAGTCACACACAACCGCACCGGAGCCCAATTGTACATTTATGACCCTAGAAATAAAGAATCATAAGCAAATTAATCACCTCCCCTGTCTTTTATTAATTTCACCTATATGCTAGACCACCCCCCTTGTAGACCAAGTAGGCATTTTCTGACATACTATTAAGCAGTTAGGTCATTCAGGATGCATGTATGCTTGAACAACACCGCCACACCTCTGGGTTTTCACTGATTGAATTATTGGTGGCAATAGCCATTGTCGCGATCTTAGCAGCAGTAGGCATCCCTGCTTATATGAGTTATATGGTCAAATCGCGCATGAGCGAAATCGTCACCATGTCCGATAAATACAAATCAGCTGTTGCCGAATGTCTCGATCAAAACGCTGGCACCGCAGCCAATTGTGATGGCGGCACTGAAGGCATCCCTGCCAATATCACATCTGGCCCCGGATATCTTTCAACAATTAGCATTACTGATGGCGTCATCACAGCAACACCGCGAGTATCTGGCGGGCTCACTGCCAGTGACACTTACATACTAACCCCGACGTGGAGTGCAACCAACGGCACCAGTTGGACGGTATCTGGTGGCGCTTGCACGAACAGCTACGTTAACTGTTAGCTAATCTTTTTCTAGCTTGTGCATGATTTCTTTTAGCGTAAATCTTTTTTGCTTCAAGCTTTGAATTTTTTTGATTCTATTTAACGTATCAGCGGAAAATAACTGATAACCCGCGGGTGTAATCTCAGTGACATCAATCAACCCCAACTTAACCCAATGCCGAATGGTAGACACATTCTCATTAGCTTGTTTTGCAAACTCACCTATCTTAAGCAGCCTGGCATCAAGCAACAGCAACATCCTGATAATCAGCAACTTTTTCAGATATCCGTATCGCCAATCGTGTGCCTTGATTGATCGCATGCTTGGCATCAAGTTCTAATGCCTTATCAGCACCGCCAATCAAATGCGTTGGCATGCCTTGTGATTCAAGCGCTGCTTGCAAGCTGCGATTCGACAATTGACCAGCACAGATAATGACATTATCAACCGCTAAGGTTTTATCAGCACCACTAATACGCATATGCAAACCTTGATCATCGATGTGCGTATAGCTTACGCCGCCCTGCATATTAACGTCACGCTTGCGCAAGCTTAAACGATGCACCCAACCTGTCGTCTTGCCCAAACCACCACCGAGCTTACCAGGTTTACGTTGCAATAAATAAATCGTGCGTGGTGAATGCTCATCTTCTGCGGTAATCAAACCGCCACGGTGTGTTAAGGTTTTATCAATACCCCACTCACTCAAAAACTCATCGAGGTGTAATGTTGCCGACTCACCTTGCTGACTAATATATTCCGCTACGTCGAAACCGATACCGCCGGCGCCAATAATGGCAACACGTTTACCAACTGGCTTATGATCACGCAACACATCTAAATACGACAACACACTGGGATGATCTATACCTGAAATCTCTGGCACACGCGGTGTAATACCACTAGCTAAAATAACTTGATCAAAATTATTTTGCGTCAATTCAGCTGCGGTTACGCGATGATTTAATCGCACAGTGACACCGGTTAACTCCAACTGCTTATTAAAATATCTCAGCGTTTCATGAAACTCTTCTTTACCTGGAATTTGTTTAGCGTAATTGAACTGCCCACCAATCTGGCCCTCAGCTTCAAATAAAGTAACATCATGACCGCATTGCGCCGCTGTCGTAGCAAAAGCCAAACCTGCAGGTCCTGCACCGACTACAGCTAAACGCTGCTTTTGCTTGGCAGGCGTAACATTAATTTTTGTTTCATGACAAGCTCGCGGATTAACCAAGCACGAAGCGGTTTTTAATTTAAAGGTATGATCCAGGCAGGCTTGGTTACAACCAATACAAGTATTAATACGATCAGACTGATCAGCCTCTGCCTTTAACATAAACTCAGGGTCCGCTAAAAATGGTCGCGCCATCGATACCATATCGGCACACTCATCTTGTAACACTTGCTCGGCAACTTCTGGCATATTAATACGGTTAGTGGTAATCAACGGAATATTGACTTCGCCTTTTAAGCGCTTCGTCACCCATACGAATCCAGCACGTGGCACCATGGTGGCAATCGTAGGGATACGCGCCTCATGCCAACCGATACCGGTATTAATAATCGTCGCACCTGCCGATTCAATCGCTTTTGCTAACTGAATCACCTCTTCAAATGTGCTGCCTTGTTTCACCAAGTCCAACATCGACAAGCGATAAATAATAATAAAGTTAGGGCCACAGGCTTTGCGTACTGCTTTGACTATCGCGATGGGCAAACGAATACGGTTTTCATACGAGCCGCCCCACTGATCTTTGCGCTTATTGGTATGCTCAACAATAAATTGGTTAATCAAATAACCTTCCGAGCCCATCACTTCAACGCCATCGTAACCAGCCGATTGCGCTAGCTTGGCACAACGCGCAAAGTGTTTAATCGTCATGCGTATACCGCACTTGGTTAATGCACGCGGCTTAAACGGTGAAATGGGTGAACGAATCGCCGAAGGCGCAACCGCTAGTGGACTATAGGCATAACGACCAGTATGCAAAATTTGCATCGCAATCTTACCACCGTGTTGATGCACTGCATCAGTGACCACGCGGTGCTTAGCCGCATCTTTACGGCTAGTCATCTTCGCCGCTTTTGGATAGGCACGACCAGACCAATTGGGCGCAATACCTCCGGTAACAATTAAACCTACCCCGCCTTTGGCACGCTCGCCAAAATAGGCCGCTAAACGTGTTAACTCTTTGCCTTCTTCAAGACCGGTGTGCATCGAACCCATCAACACACGATTTTTTAGTGTGGTAAAGCCTAAATCAAGCGGTTCGAATAATTTTTTATAGGGATGATCTGTCATGGGTTCCTGCCTTGTTACACATGAATTTATGGAGAGAGCCAGTGTATCATTTGAGTACTGGGTTGTCATTGCTGCGCTGCCTTGTCATCCCTGGCCGCGACCAGGGATCCATATATTACTCTGGTTCCCGGATCGGGGTCCGGGATGACAAGACTTCGTCAGATTGCTTCGTCGTAAACTCCTCGCAATGACGGGAACGACTGCAATAAAATAGCGCTACAATGACGGAAGATGCCCAACGGTAAAACGTGGCAAATCAGAAAAATCTTGATGATTCATTACCCGCTTGAAACCCGCTTGGCGTAAAATTTCAGCCACGGCTTCTGCCTGTTGGTAACCGTGTTCCAACACTATTACGCCTTGCGATTTTAAATAGGCTTTGGCTTGTGCAGCAATGGTTTTAATATCTGATAAACCGGAGTCATTAGCAATCAATGCTGATGTTGGCTCGTAATGACGTACGGCAGGCTCTAATGCCGAATCACTGTCAGCAATATAAGGCGGGTTCGACACAATTACATCGTAATCATTATCCGGCAATGCATCACACCAATTGCCTTGATAAAAACGAATACGGTTTAATTTTAATTGTTCTGCATTATATTCAGCAACACCCAATGCTTCAGGTGACATATCCGTAGCATCAACCTGCCATTCAGGTCGCTCATGCGCAAGCGCACACGCAATCGCACCAGAGCCTGTGCCTAAATCAGCACACTTAACCGGATGTTGGTATTCAGTGATTAACCATTCAACTAAACACTCCGTTTCCGGCCGTGGAATCAAAACATCCGGCGTCACCTTAAACGGCAAAGCCCAGAACTCTTTACGGCCAATAATATAAGCCACCGGCTCACCTTTTTGGCGACGACGCATCCACTGCAATAACTGTGGATCAGGCAACACATCCTGCTCGGGATAAGCAAATAAAAAACTGCGTGGCTTATTCAACCATGCCGCTATTAAACATTCAGCATCAAGACGCGATGATTCACTAACAGAACTTAAAATTTCAGTGTATTGCGATAATAATAATTTGAGTTGCACAGCTTAATCCTCAGACAATGCGGCTAATTGTTCCGCTTGCAATTCATGCACAAGCGGTTGAATCACATCATCCAATGAACCCTCGATCACCTCATCCAACTTATACAATGTTAAGTTAATACGATGATCAGTAACACGACCTTGTGGAAAATTATAAGTACGAATACGCTCCGAACGGTCACCGCTTCCCACCAGACTCTTACGTGCTGCAGCTTGTTCTTTTTGATGCGCCTCTTGCTCAGCCGCTAATAAACGACTCGACAACAACGACAAGGCACGCGCTTTGTTTTTGTGTTGCGAGCGCTCATCCTGGCACTCAACCACGACGCCCGTGGGGATATGCGTAATACGAATCGCTGAATCGGTTTTATTCACGTGCTGACCACCAGCACCTGAGGCACGGAACGTATCGATGCGCAAATCATTTGGATTTACATCCACGGCATCGACCTCATCAGCTTCCGGCATAATCGCTACCGTACACGCCGACGTATGCACACGTCCTTGCGACTCAGTCACTGGTACACGTTGCACACGATGCGCGCCTGATTCAAATTTTAATTGTGAGTAAACACCCTGCCCTTCAATACGCGCAATCACTTCTTTATAGCCACCGTGCTCACCTTCGCTGGCAGACATCACTTCGACTCGCCATTTTCTTTGCTCAGCATAACGTGAATACATACGGAATAAATCGCCGGCAAAAATAGAAGCCTCATCGCCACCCGTACCGGCACGCACTTCTAAATACACATTGCGATCATCATTCGGATCTTTCGGTAACAACAGCACTTGCAACTGCTGCTCTAAATCTTGCTGCTCAGTCGTCAGTTCTTTTAATTCTTCTTGTGCCAATTCGCGCATATCACTGTCTTGCTCGTCCGCAATCATCGCATTCGCATTTTCAATCGCGTCTTTCACCTCAACGTAACGCTTAAAGCATTGCACCACTGGCTCAAGCTGCGCATATTCTTTACCCAGTTCGCGGTAACGATTTTGGTCGTTCATCACATCGGGATCGCTGAGCAAGCCACCGACTTCTTGATAGCGATGACACAAGTTTTCTAATTTATGAATAAGTGAGGTTTTCATGGTGATTCTTACTGGCTCTTAAATATCAAACAGCTTCTTAATGATCAACAGCTTTTCCATTTCATCCTGATAAGCCGCTTGACGCAATTGAACCGTCGGTTGGTGAATTAATTTATTGGTGATATTACGGGCTAGTTCCTGCATCACTGCCTCAGGATCCTTTCCTGCCTGCAGCCGACTCACCGCGCGCGATAATTCAAATTCGCGCATCTCTACCGCCTTCTGACGATAGCGGCTAATCATATCCGCTGCATCAACAACACGCAACTGTTGAATATAATGTTGTGCATGCTCAGCCGCCAATTGCTCAGCCTGAGCTGCCGCTTCTAAGCGAGTGGATTCATTTTCAAGGATAATTTCTTGCAGATCATCAATATTATAGAGATAAACATTATCCAGCTCAGTCGCTTGCTTCTCAATATCGCGCGGCACGGCCAAATCCACTAATAATAATGGGCGATGCTTACGCTGGCGCTGCGCTGATTCTATTGCACCCTTACCTAAAATAGGTAATTGACTCGCAGTCGCAGTAACAACGATATCTGCTTCAGCGAGCTGATCACTGACTTCAGTCATTGTCACAATACGCGCACCAAATTGTTCAGCAAACGGCTCTGCCTTTAATACTGAGCGATTAGCCACCGCCATTTGACGCACACCTTGATGATAAAGATGCGTTGCCACTAATTCATTAGTTTCACTAGCACCAATAAATAGCACTCGGCAGCTACCAATATCGGCAAAGATACGCTTAGCCAGCTTCATCACCAAAAAGGCAATACTAATCGCCTGCTCACCTAACGCCGTTTCACTGCGAACTTGCTTAGACGCTGAGAAAATAGCTGGAAATAATTGCTGTAAATGACCACCTACTGAACCGTAATCACAAGCCACCTGATAAGCTTGTTTTACCTGACCAAAAATTTGTGGCTCACCTAATAACATCGAGTCCAAGCCTGAAGTCACCCGAATCAAATGCCGCACCGCATCATAACCCGCATGCTGATAACAATGGGTTTGCAATTCAGCTGGCTGCAATCCATAACGACGCGCTAACCAACCATCCACCGCCGGATCACCATCACTGG
The DNA here is from genome assembly GCA_029212885.1 of Coxiellaceae bacterium. GTDB lineage: Bacteria > Pseudomonadota > Gammaproteobacteria > Coxiellales > Coxiellaceae > JARGNX01. The sequence continues at coordinate 819,106 of JARGPC010000001.1, read as the reverse complement.
CTGCGATGATTTCGGTACGATTACAGGTGGAAATTAAAACTGCCTCATTGACCGCTGGCGTACTGATCAAGTCTTCCAGCGCTTCAACCACGCCAGATTTATTCACCGCTAAACGTTCACGTAAATTAATTGCTGCTGTTTTGTGGTTAATACCACAAGCCAATATGCCCATTCCTGCCTCTGTTTATTTGCTGATCAGCGCGGTCATCTTATAGAAAGAGATAGACTGGTTCAATGATAAAAGCAGTCATGGTATAGTTATTCCATGCTGATCAGTCGCCTTTACACTCGCCCTATTATAGCCATTTTGGCGGGAGTTGTGCTATCGGGCTGTGTTAGCTTAACACCACCAACATTGTCTAAACAACAAACAGCCTACCAAAAGAGCGCACCGTTAACACGCGAGCAAAAACTCAGGGCGCTGAAATCATGGAATATTTCAGGCGCGGTCAGTGTAAAACAACCAAAACGTAGCTTTATTGCTCGTTACACCTGGCGCCAGAATGGCGACCGATACAACATCAGCATCCACAGCAACTTAGACATAGCCAGCGTTAAGCTGGTCGGCAACCGATCACGCGTAACACTTAGCTCGTCCGATGGCAAAGTGGTGACATCAAATAATTTGAACAACCTAATGCAACAACAGCTAGGCTGGCGCTTGCCCGTCAACAACCTTAACTACTGGATCCGCAGCTTGCCGGCACCTGGCAGCGCCAAAACCCAATATAACAGCCTTGGTCAAACACAAAAAATACAACAAGGCGCCTGGACTGTAACTTACAACCGTTACCAACGCATTAAGGGGGTAGAGCTACCGACATTGATGAATGTCAGTGGCCATGACTTGCAATTACGCCTGGTCGTGAAACAGTGGGGAATATAAACAGCGTTTTTGACTCAGAAAGGAATTGACAGAACGCTGTTCAATCTGCAAAATAGCCCTCTGTCGAAATCGGTCGTCAACCGACCAGTATTTTGGGGTGTCGCCAAGTGGTAAGGCACGGGGTTTTGATCTCCGCATTCCCAGGTTCGAATCCTGGCACCCCAGCCATTTTCGTCAACTATCAAAGGAACAACTTCCGTGGCCAACGTTAAAATTTTTTCTGGTAACGCCAATCCCGTCTTAGCCGAACAAGTGGCTAGCAATCTAAACCTTTCGCTCGGTAAAGCCGAGGTGGGCTGCTTTAGTGACGGCGAGATCTGTGTCGAAATCAAAGAAAACGTGCGTGGTCGCGATGTATTTATCATCCAATCGACCTGTATGCCAACCAATGACAACCTGATGGAATTGGTAATCATGGCTGACGCGCTACGCCGTGCCTCGGCTGCTAGCATTACAGCCGTAATCCCCTACTTTGGCTATGCTCGCCAAGACCGTCGTGTACGCTCATCGCGGGTGCCAATTACTGCTAAAGTAGTCGCCGACATGCTAACCAAAGTCGGCATTTCACGTGTTATTACTGTTGATTTACATGCTGACCAAATCCAAGGCTTTTTCTATACGCCCGTGGATAATATCTATGCCAGCTCAGTGATGGTCGAAGATATCCTAGCCAAAAAATTTGCCAATATGGCCGTGGTTTCACCCGATATTGGTGGTGTTGTACGTGCCCGCGCCTTCGCAAAGAGCCTTAACTGCGACTTGGCTATCATCGACAAGCGACGCCCAGCAAATAATGAAGTACAAGTCATGAACGTTATCGGTGAAATCGAAAATCGTGACTGCATTATCGCCGATGACATGGTTGATACTGCCGGTACGCTATGCAAAGCGGCTGCCGCGCTTAAAGCCCAAGGCGCCTCTAGCGTCACTGCTTATTGCACCCATCCTGTGTTATCAGGTAACGCCATCGACAATATCACCCAATCTGATCTTACCGAAGTGGTGGTATCTGACACTATCCCACTCAGCGAAGCCGCCAAAAACTGCTCTAAGATCCGCCAAATTTCGCTTAACTCACTGATTGCAGAGACAATTTACCGGGTTAATCAGAAAGAATCCGTGAGTTCAATGTTCGCAGACTAGTGGACTTTTACCCAATCTAATCCATTGCATTTTTGATGGACACTGTTACAATGCACGATCTACTGAATTTGATGATACGGGCGCAGAATCAGTCACTGCGCTAACCGGAGAAAAAACATGTCTAACACATTTGAGCTGAACGCAGAAACACGCGCCAATCACGGTAAAGCAAACAGCCGTCGATTACGCCGCCTGGAAAATAAAATGCCAGCGGTTGTATACGGTGGTGGCCAAGACCCTGTTGCGCTAACCCTATCGCACAAAGAACTTTCTTTGGCACTGGAAAACGAAGCGATGTACTCGCATATTTTGACATTAAACATTGATGGCAAAGCAGAGAAAGTGGTATTGAAGGATTTACAGCGCCACCCATACAAGCCCGTCATTATGCACGCAGACTTCTTGCGCATTAAAGCTAAAGAAAAATTGAATATGAATGTGCCTATCCATTACATGAATGAAGAAGAAGCCCCAGGCGTTAAAGAAGGCGGTGTTGCTTCTCACTTAATGACTGAAGTGGAAATTCGTTGCTTACCAGCCAACCTACCTGAATACATCGAGGTTAACGTAGCTGAACTAGCAATAGACAGCTCATTACACTTATCAGACATCAAACTACCTGAAGGTGTTGAGTTCGCAACAGAATTAACTGACGATAGCGACCAACCAATCGTTAGCATCCACAAACCGCGCGCTGTTTCTGAAGAAACTGAAGCCAGTGCTGAAGAAGGTGAAGCGGCTGAAGGCGACAATGCAGCTGGTGATAGTAAAGCAGCTGAAGGCGACGCAGACAACAAGGAATAGTGATTGGCTGGCAAGCTTAAACTGATTGTAGGCCTCGGCAACCCGGGGCCTGAATATGCACACACCCGCCATAACGTTGGCGCCTGGTTAGTTGATCAACTGGCCAATGATTACAACGCAACTTTAAAAAAAGAAACCAAGTTTCACGGCTTTGTTGCGCAAACACAAATCGGCAATAGCGCCTGTCGCTTATTAATACCCACCACCTATATGAATGACAGCGGATTAGCCGTTGCTAGCATTGCACAGTTTTATAAGATTGCGCCGCAAGAAATTCTGGTTGCACATGACGAGCTCGATTTTGATGCGGGTGATATACGACTAAAAGCGGGTGGCGGTCACGGTGGCCATAATGGCTTACGTGATATCATTTCACGCCTCGGCAACCAAAAAGATTTTTACCGCGTTCGTATTGGCATTGGACACCCTGGAGACCGCAATCGCGTCACCGGCTATGTATTACATAAGCCAACCGCTTCAGAAGAACGTAAAATTATTTCAGGGATTGAAACCGTTAATGCCTGGATGCCTGACTTAATGCACGGCGAATTTGAAAAAGCTATGCACGCCTTACACAGCGAGGAATAATCGATGGGATTTAAATGTGGCATCGTTGGCTTGCCCAACGTTGGTAAATCAACTTTATTTAATGCACTCACCAAAGCGGGCATCGAAGCGCAAAACTATCCGTTTTGCACCATCGAGCCAAATGTAGGCATTGTGCCGATCCCCGATGAGCGCTTGAATCAAATTGCGGCGATGGCACAATCCAAATCGGTAGTTCCATCAGTAATGCAATTTGTAGATATTGCTGGCTTAGTTGAAGGCGCCTCGAAAGGTGAAGGCTTAGGCAATCAATTTTTAGCAAATATCCGTGAAACACAGGCAATTGCACATGTGGTACGCTGCTTTGATAATGATGATGTTACTCACGTTGCTGGCAAGATCGATCCCTTAGCTGATATCGATACGATTAACACTGAGCTGGCATTAGCTGATTTAGAAGCTGTCGATAAGGCCTTACACAAAATCAACAAAGAAATACGCACCGGACAAAAGAGCGCACAAGCTAAAGGTAATGTATTAGAGAAGCTCAAAAAGCAGCTCGACCAAGGCTTACCGGTACGTGGTTTGGATTTATCGGAAGATGAACTGGAGCTTATTAATCATTATCAATTTCTGACCTCAAAGCCCACCCTATATATAGCCAACGTGGATGAAAGTGGCTTGCATGGCAACCCTTATGTTGATGCGGTGACTGAGCGCGCCAAACAAGAAAACGCTACCGTTGTCAGCATTTGTGCAGCAATTGAAGCCGAGCTCATTGAGCTAGAAGAAGATGAGCAAAAAGAATTTTTAGAAAGCTTAGACTTAACTGAGCCAGGTCTAAACCGTGTAATCCGTGCAGGCCATGAATTATTAGGCTTACAAAACTATTTCACTTGTGGCCCTAAAGAAGCACGCGCCTGGACAATTAAAGTCGGTGACAGCGCTCCACAAGCCGCCGGCGTGATTCATACCGATTTTGAAAAAGGCTTTATTAAAGCTGAAGTGATCGCCTATGACGATTACGTAAAATATAAAGGCGAGCAAGGCGCGAAAGACGCCGGCAAATGGCGCCAGGAAGGCAAGACCTATATTGTGAAAGACGGTGATGTGATTTTGTTCCGCTTTAATGTCTAAACTATCCGCCGAACTACGGCGGGCGAAAACTAAAACAACGCCTTAACCAGGAAAGTAGTCAACCCGTGACAAATTGTCACGGGTTGAAATTACAGACTCAAGAGGGAATATACGAAAAAAGAACTGGGAAAAAGCATCATTAGTGCAGATAATCATCTACACTTACTTGCAACAGACAAAGATGGTGAGGAATGATCATGACTAATAGAGAACTCATAGAAACTTACTTCAATGAAGCATGGAACAAAGGTAACCTTAACGTGCTCGATGAAATTATCGCACCCAATTATATTAACCATGCTGCTGCAGTTGCTGATCCTGAACCTGGTCCTGCCGGCTTAAAGCCGATCATAGAAGCCATCCGTCAAGGTATCCCTGATTTACATTACGACATTCTAAATATTGTCGATGCCGGTGACCATGTTGCTGTTTATACCATGATGAATGGCACACACACCGGTGATTTTTTTGGTATCGCACCCAGCAATGAAAAAATTTCAGTACAGCAAATGCAAATTGAACGCATTGAAAATGGTAAATTAGTCGAACATTGGCGCGTTACAGATGACCTGACACTGCTGAAACAAATAAACGTACTGAGTGATTAGACGGATGCTTCATAGCCTCACACCCCTATCTTGTTTTGATTCTTCTGCATCCGCGCCTTCAGTCACACACTGCTGTTGACGCTCCTACAATGACTGATCTAACGGTTGCGTACACTAGCCGTTTAGCTGACCTGTGTCCGCTAATATTCGCTACGCGAATAACGCTCCTGATATGATTTCGCCTACGCGGAATAAATCCGTGTGGACGGCGATTTAAGGGGAGAAACCCGATTCTCCCCTTAAAAAACCCCATCGGGCAAGGAATCCTCGACAATTTTTTCTGCCTTACTTGAATTCAGTGGGGTTTCTCAAGGGGAGCTTTGTCCGCTCCCTTTAATTCGCGTCAGTCGAAATTGTTTCAACTAGCGATAATATCAAGGAACGAAATAAGCAAAACAAATGGAGCAGCGCCACGTCGTTTTATTTTCGCTAGATTGAGACATTTTGCTTTGGATTTTGAGCATCGTAGCGGAATTTACATTCTCGGTAACTGAGCAACGAAGCGCAGAAATTCAAAGCAAAATGGCCAATATAGTAGAAAAGAAAACGAAGTGGTGGCTATGGGTGGACTTGAACCACCGACCCCAGCATTATGAATGCTGTGCTCTAACCAGCTGAGCTACATAGCCATATCAATATGAAGCTGGGAATTTTGCGCATTTTATCGCATATTGTCAAGTGCTTTTGTCAACGTTAAGATAAGCGCTGGTTGTCATCCCGGACTTGATCCAGGAACCAGCATAATTAACCAAGGAATACTCATGTTTAGCCAAGATTTGGAATATCACGATGGCGATACCCGCTGTATTGGTCATCTCGCTTATGACGACAGTCATGACAAAGCTCGCCCATGTGTTTTAGTCGTGCATGCCTTTGAAGGCCGCAACCAATTAGCGTGCGACTATGCCAATAAGCTAGCTGAACTTGGCTATGTAGGCATTGCGGTCGACATGTACGGCGAAGGCAATGTAGCCCATGATCTTGAAGGCTGCATGGAATATATGATGCCGCTATTTCAAGACCGTGCCGCTTTACGTGCACGCATCTTAGCTGCTTTTGAAACAGCCAAGGGGCTTGATGTAGTCGATAGCAGCAATATTGGTGCCATGGGCTTTTGCTTTGGTGGTATGACCTGCTTGGACTTAGCGCGCAGTGGTGCTGATATAAAAGGCGTTGTATCAATTCATGGTGTATTTGCCGCTCCTGAAGGCCTAGACTGCGACATTAAAGCGAAGGTGTTAGCCTTACATGGCTACCAAGATCCGCAAGTGCCACCCGATCAATTGGCTGGCTTTGCTGACGAAATGACCGCTCAAGACGTCGATTGGCAAGTATTATTTTTTGGCAATGCCAAACATGCCTTTACTGACCCTGATGCAGCTAAAATTGGCGCACCTGAAATGGGTCGCGAATACAGTGCAACAGCTACTGCACGCAGTTGGCAGTATTGCCAGGATTTCTTTAGTGAGTGTTTCGGGTAGTCATTTAGAGGCCACAACAAGTACACATATTTCAAGGCGCATAGTGGATTTAGGATGGATCGGGTGCCCATTTTACGGAAGTAAAGCGCAACGGAGCGGAGCGAAGTGAGCCATGAAGTAAAATGGGTACGCAGTTCATCCATTACTTACTGCCTTGCTCCGTTTGCAGTATGAGCGGTGCTTGTTGTATCCTCCTGACCAGTGTATAGTGGCAGTTTTTAGGCAGGCATGATCGTGACAGCAGATACTTCTACAATGGTCATCTTGGTCGATGAAGCCGATAATCCGGTTGGCCAAGAAGAGAAACTACAAGCCCATAAATTGGGGCTATGCCACCGCGCCTTTTCTGTACTTATTTTCCGCAACAACCATGGCTTGGAGTTGTTATTACAGCAACGCGCCAAAAGCAAATACCATTCACCTGGGTTATGGACAAACACATGTTGCAGCCATCCGGCTCCAAATGAGAGCACGGAGCAAGCCGCAAAAAACCGCTTACAAATGGAAATGGGGATCGAAACCGACCTAACTCACGCAGGTGTATTCCATTATACGGCGCCTTTTAAGAATGGTTTGACTGAAAACGAAGTCGATCACGTCTATTACGCTTTTGTTAATAGCGACTGTGAAGTCAAACCCAATCCCAATGAGGCGGCTGATTTTCGCTGGATACGCATTAGCCAATTAATAAGCGAATTAAATCAACAACCAAAAAGTTATACCCCCTGGTTTCAACAAGCGCTACAAATGGCTTTAAACCATATGAATGAAGAGACAACACATGGATAGTTTTGACTTTCAAACCACAGTACATGCCAAATGCATATTAACCGGTGAGCATGCCGTGCTGCGTGGCACACCCGCTTTAGTGTTTCCTGTTTCATCCAAGTATTTTCGTCTCAGCTATCAAAAAACTGATGACCAAAAATTGCATGCCGATCATGGCTCGAGCTATGGTGAAAACACCTTATTATTATTCTGGCCAGTATTAGAAAAAGCATTAAACATGCTTGGTCATTCCATGAGCGACATCACTGGCAAGTTTGTATTAGAAAACACCATACCTATTGCTGCTGGCTTAGGCTTTTCTGCGACAATTTGCGTTGCCGTTAGTCGTTGGCTGGTATGGATGGAGTATTTAGAAGAAGCCAAGGTGTTTAGCTTTGCGCGCTCTTTAGAAGATTTATTCCACGGCAAAAGCAGCGGTGTTGACGTGATTGGCGTAATGAGTGATCAACCAACGCATTATCGTATTGGTGATGATCCCGAACAGGTGGAAGTCAATTGGCAGCCGCAGCTGTATCTGTCGTATTGCAATAGCTCAAGCATCACGGTGAAAGGCGTCACCAATACTGAAAAGCTATGGAAGACGAATCCCGATGTTGCGCAACGTTTACACGACCTAATGAGCGAAAGCGTGCAGCTTGCGCAAAATAGTCTCAGCAAATTAGCACACGATGGTTACAATCTGATGAAAAAAGCCATTACGATAGCACATGACTGCTTTCGTGAGTGGGGCTTAATCGAAGGCGAGCTTGACCAGCATATCGAACAGTTGAAAAAACTTGGGGCAGTCGCTGCTAAGCCTACTGGCTCTGGTGGTGGCGGCGGCTATGTGTTAAGTTTATGGCAAGGATCACCACCGGATGATCTGCCATTTGAACTAATGCCGCTGCTAAAACATGAAGAAAAAAATACCTGACTTAAAAGGATTTATGTGGGTAAGCATAATACAGACTGTATTATTGCTGGTTTTATTTTTTGCTTATTATCACATTATTCCCTTATCACCGCACCAATGGTTAACGCCAACCAGCGAACAATGGTTTGACGCTTCGACGCTGAACAACCCATGGCTGCTTTCTTGGGTAATTTTGTTTGGTGTGTTTTACACCCTCAGCGACAACGGCGAACAACGCGGTCAACTAACCATTATTTCGATTTTATATGGCATTGCCGCTGGTGTATTACTGCACTTCGCTCCGGACAATCCTTATGGCATCTCAATTGCGCTGATCAGCGACTTTGCATTACTGTGTTTTCTACAACAATACCAACAACAGGGCAAAAGCCAACTCAACTATACCCGCTTGTTTAATGCCGTCTGGAACAATATGGCTGCGATTTTATTAACTCTCGTATTTGTAGCCTTAGCCATTGGCGTCTTAGCATTGTGGGCGGCATTATTTTATTCCATCGGCATTCACTTTTTCAGCCGCTTATTTCAATCATTATTATTTTCTTGTTTAGTTGGACCTGCTTTATTTGCCATTGGTTTATTTACCGTATTAAAACTGCAAACCATTTGTGATAACGCACGCCATATATTACTCAGCTTTTGTCGCTTGTTATTACCACTACTAGCACTGATCAGCGTACTCTATATCATCGCCTCAATTATTGATTGGTCCTCAACGGCTAATAGCGCTAACAATATTGGCGTATTACACAGCTTACTACCCGTACTCGCCTTCTTAGGCATTGTATTTATTAACGCCACTTACCAAACTGGCGAAGAGCGCGTGCACTTATTTTTTAAACTATCGGCGCTAATATTAACATGCTGCATGAGCTTATTATTGATTCGTGATTTATACAATCGCTGCTTTACCTTACACAGCATTGGCATCGATAACCTTGCAGTCCATGTTATCAGCCTCAGCGCCGTTGCTGGCCTATTACTCCTGCTGCTTTACCATTTGTGTTATTTCTTTAGTCACAAGCAACAATGGCAAATCGGCAATATTAGTTTGGCCTGGTTTACCATTATCATTAGTATTGCTTTAGCGTTTTTACCCAAACCAGCGCAACAAGCACAGCATGCTTACGGCATTGCACCCCCACCAACAAAACACACACTCGCCGATGCCAAATTTAAGTGGGTAACACCACAACAACTACTCAAAACCAAACCCGTGGTACTTGGCTATAACCAAAATGGTGCCATCTATACCTGTCGCGCCACCATTGAAGATGCCTTACATAATGGCGAGCTGCAAAATGGTCGCTGCACTCTAATTGCTAATCAACAAGCATATGATGTAGATGAATTTGAAATATTGGCCGGCGGCAGCAATACTGCCTGGCGCCAATATCCTGCGTCGAATGATAATAATCACTTTGCTATTCATGTATCTGACAACGCAAAACAAAATAGCCCACTCAAAATTTGTCGTGCGATTTACCAAAATAACATTCATATTGGCAGCTTTGATGGTGTGAAGTGTTGGGTAACTGATGGACTAGATGTTACGGCTGTTAGGCCTTATCAGATTTTATACGCCACAGTGTCACCCCACACCCCCGGGTCCTAGCTCGGGGCGAGGTCCATGGATTCCTGATCAAGCCAGGAATGACAAGGCGGTACGCTGTGCGCCTTGATAAATAACCTCCGCGCAATCACTAAGCCGTCTGGGATTCGTTTTATGCTTTATGACTGGATCCCGGATCAAGTGTGGGATGACAAGCAACCACGCCAAAATCTACTATTATTAAGTCCATATTATTTTATATTTAGGTGACAGTTATGATAGCTAAGCGTATGAGTATATTGCTAATCTCTGTGTTTTCAACACTATTTATCAGTATCGGTTTTGCCGGTGACTATGGCGATATAAAAATAATCAACGATTCAACCTTGATAAAAAGCATCAGTATTGGTGGTGGCTCGCAAAATAAAGAACTCGGACCAAACGACAGCACCCTGCTTTCACGCTCGCAGTTAGCCTGGGGAGATGGCGGCGCTCAACAAGGAACACTGATAATTAATACGATGGCAACGCATAAAGATAACCAATATCAATTACGATTCAAAACACCAGCCGAACGTAATGTAACTATCCGTGTATTTCGCGGATTTATAGTCACTAGCTCTGAGCGAGGTGACTTTGTATTAAAACCCAATTAACTACAAGCGCACTTGGTAGACTGGTACGTCATCAAGACCCCCACCCAAATCAAGCTCTCTAAAAGATGCAAGCGCACGATCTCGCATGTGAATAAAATCCTCTCTCGCTAAAACACGAGTCATTACCCCATATGATGTACAAGCTGTCTCAATGCGCACAAACAATCTCTCACAATTTGCTCGTTTCGCTTCAGGATTAGCGCGGTATCTTGATCGATCTGATTGCGCTATATACTGCATATAACTGACTAAATCATACAATTTGTGTAAGTGCTCGGCTTGATAAGGCTTACCCCAAGTATCTAGTTGCTTATCATAAAAATCCAGCTCGACCGTACGAATACCATCCGCCATAAACACCGCCACTTCCTTATGAACCGCATCAATATAACGAATCATAGCCCGATCAAACATGCCTTGCTCTCTGGGTTCAATTCTTCTGGCTAGCGGCAGTGGCGCGAACATTCCCACAGCACCTGCCGCTGCAGCCGGCGTCGGCACGGCTTGCGCAGGCACTGCGGGTAACACAGGCGCCATCAACTCACTACAATATTGCGGAAATAAAGTAATAGCTATCGTTGTTGCATGGCAACCAAAACCAACGTAACTATTTATTCTAGCGATATGCTGCTCTCGCCTTTTTTCAGGCATGCCAAGCAAATGATGAATTATTGCTACTGCGCGGTCTGTTAACTGTGAGCTAAAATGAACGTCATTTACTTCCCATGCATTAAACTTCACTCGCTTTAACAAACTAATCAATTGTGGCGTAAAAGCCGAAATGCCACCTAGCTTTTTCATATTAAAATTAGTTACAAAATCATATGGAAGTTCAAATAATTTTTGCACAAAGTTATTTTCACCGGCAGCCAGGCACTCTATATCAGACAGAAAAATGCTGACTGGATATACATCCGATTTATACCTTTGACTCAACCAACGATTAACACAGGACATTACATCATCAGTTAAGCACTGACCTGGCAACTTGGGCAGGATAGCGGCGATAACTTGCAGACATTGTCCAAACCTATCAGGCTCAACATTATTAAAACCCAAAGCACTTAACTGCTTAAAATTTTCAGCTGTTAACCATTCGGGACGCCACTGACCAGCAATCATTTCTGCATACTCATCACGCATTAAGTGCAGATTCATCAACCGATTGAGCTTTAAATCATTGAAATCATCCCTTGTTGCGCTTCTGACAATTTTAGACATTGAAACACCCGCTTCGTCAGTAATAGTGACATAACCGGTAGTTGGCGTAAGCCCCCAAGTAGCGTGACAAGATAAATGCAATTCATTATCTTCTGTTACACAATAACTCCTCCAATAATAGGGATCCATATTAAAATCACTGTTGTATTTTGATAATAATGTGCCAGCCGGCTTGTCTTTTATGGCTACTAGCATGCGGTTGCTTTCAGCAGGTGCCGCGCTGTCGTCATGAAAAGCTAATTGATAAGCTAAGGCCTGTTTCTTGTTTTCTGTTGTTTTATAAGGCTCTACTATTGCATTCACCACGCGGCGAACTCGATCGGCTTGCCAATCACCCGTATGCAAGCGTGCTAAATAGCCACGCGTTGCCTGCTGTATCTTTGTAGCCATTGCATTGCTGTGTTGAAATTGCTGCTTTACCTGCCAGCGTCGCATAACAGACTGCAGATTTGTAGCGACGCTTTGTTTTGCCTGTTCTAATTTAGCCACCTGGCGCAATTCCGCTTGATGCTGGTCAAGCTTTACAACACGCTCTGCTTGCAGCTGCACTTGCTTATAACTTTCGGTGCATTGTGCTGGATCAGCTGTAATCTTTGCCGTGTGCGCGTATTCCGCTACCAACACATTCAGCTGCGATAAAAAAACATCATCCGTTACAGAAATCCCCTCCAAGTCTTCATCCAGTTGTAATTGCCTATTAGGCTGATAAGCCAGTAGCAATTGTTGCATGATATGTAACGCCGCTTCACCTCGCGCCACATGAGAAACGCACGCTGGAGCGATGCCATCGCCATGTAACTCACCATCCGGAATAAAATACGGCATGTAATTAAACGCCATAAGCTCTTTACAACATTCCATCACGATAACCCGGTTTTCAGCCGACATAATGCGATCATCTTCTGATATCAGCGATACCATCTTGCTATTGAGTTCATTTAAATACACTAATTCAGGTGACAACGTATACCCCTGCCGTATCACATGCTCTGCAATTACAGCCGGCAACTTTTGCATAAAATCAGAACCAACCCAGCCATCGGTAAAGTCTTCACTCCATTCAATTACATCATGAATACTTGAAATCACACCCGTATCGAATAATGGTTGCAACACGCGCTGCAATTCAGCCACATTGTCTGGGTTAGTTAATTTTTTTCGATGTCGTGGAGGTGGTTCCAGAGCTGCGGGCGCTGGAATATGCATAACATGCGCTACTGGTGCGTGCGCCTCGATCACAATCTGCAAACCACCACCGGCAGCTTCAACCGGTTGTTCTTTTTGCTCAATCGCACCACCATCTGCACCCTCATCTGGCAGCACTGCCATATCAGCTGCCGACTTTCTAAAATCCAGCATGCGCTCGGTATAAAATACGACAAGGTTTTGCCTAATTAATTCTGGCGTGTAAGCTTCATGCATCTGCAAACCATGATCAAGCTCATCTTCATGACTATACGGTATTAAACCACCGTTTCTATCTTGATAAGCGGCATTGGCTGCTCCATCTTTCAAGGAAAAACCATAGGTATATGCAGTTTTTTTTACTTTTATAGTGGTGTGAATACTATTGCCATGCGGAATAGCATAACGACGATTAAATTCCTCAGCAATATCTTTAACAATGTGCTGACGGCATTCTTCTAACGAAGCCAATTCTGAACCGGCAGGGTCCAAGTCCATTGCCATCTGATTTGTACTAGTAAATAAGCCACCAGGGCAAACTTCAATCTGCCTTTCAATAAAGGCTAGCTGTGTACGTAATTTCGCTTGTGACGCATAATCACCCGCCTTCAACTGCTCAAAACGAACTAAACTTAGCTCCAACGAATGCTTTAAATCGCTGTAAAAACGCTGACCTTTTTGATAATAGTTAGGCACTGACCTTAAGCGAGCAATAGTCGATTGAAACCCTACAAACCCTACGCCAACAGACGCGGCTAGCCCAATATAAGCCTCTAATAAACGCACCATTTCCATTTTATACGCACAGTAACGCGAATCGGTACGCCGATATTTAGGTAAACGTGGAGCTGTAAGTTGATACAATTGACGTAAACGATCAAGTTTGAGTTGCTCAAAGCCTTCATCGCGCTCTACTGGTGGTAACGCAAGTGCTCTTTCCGTAACTAAAGGGTGACGGCTCATCCATTTCTCCCACTAAGTCGCCCTGCGATAAGCGACAATATCCATGTCTCAAAGATAAAGTGAATACTTTATTGTTTTAAGATAACGAATATTAAAAAAAACGTCTATAAAGGTTATGGGTTTCGGTTTACCACTAATAAACCAGGGAATGCTCGCTGGATATCTTGACAGTGCTGAGTTTTGAATAGTAGCTTAACATTTGGGCCAGCATCCATCGTGAAATATACCGGCAAGCCTTGCTGTCGACACTGCCACACTTGCTGCATGGCCAACAAGGAATCTTCCGTCCAGTAATTTATCGACGGTTGAGCGTTTTGCATCGTCGCATGCATTAATAACGCATTATTTTCTGCACATGCGGCTAAACGATCAAAATCTTTCTCAAGCAGCGCCTGCTTAATACACAAAAAATCCGTTTCTGCCTTGCGTGGCCAGACCCTATACAATTCAGAGGTCTCCACTGTGCGCTGCATGGCTAATCGAGAAGACACAGACTTCTGCTGTGGATCTAATAATAAAATACCTATCTCAAATTCCGGCCAATCAACATCAATCGGAAATGCTTGGCTGTCTAATCCATCAGCTCGCTCACCACGGCGCCACTCAACAAAGCCCTGCCATAGTGACCGTGCTGCACTGCCACTGCCTAAACGCGCCAATATGGAAAGGTCACCATCATTTAATTGCCAACCATATAAGTCACGCAAGGCCAGAACCATCGCAGCAAAACCACAAGCTGATGAAGCTAAACCAGCTGCAATCGGTATATTACTAATCGTCTCAACACGGTAATGATGCTGTTGTGGCCCTCGAAAAAAATCCAAAAAAGTCACCAGTTTGATATAGAACTCACTATCGCTAGTTAACTTTTTTTTATTCAATATCACTTCATCTTGCGCCGCATCGATAAGACTTAAGCTAGTGGTACACCCCTTATCACCGAGACTAACAGACAAACTCGAATTACAAGGCAGATGTAATTGTTGGTCACGTTTTCCCCAATATTTGCACAGCGCAATGTTAGTTGGTGCCATACAGGTAACTGACGCTTGTTTAATATCATGCGACTGATCACGCAATAAATAATTGACCATATCTTGCTTACTGCAACTGACATCAACTTTCATTCCACCAACACTCCTTTTGCACTCACACCCACTGGCACAATATCGTAGGGGCAATCATCGGCATTTAATTCACCAAAACCGATGACACAATCACCCAAACCAGCACCGGATATTTTTGCTGCATCGATAGGAGGCTGAGCCATCAAGTAATTCAGCATAATAGTTAAAGTTTGATTGCATACGCCTAAGTCTTGCATCGCTTGTTGATTTTTTTCAATCGCTTGATACAGCTTTTGCATATCCCCTTGAGCAACCGCCTCTATTGCTTGCCGTACACACTGACCTATCTGCTGATAGACAGCGGTTAATTGTTCTGGCTTATCAACAAACTGCTGTTGCACATGCGCAATCACATCCGCCGTTTTCATCTTGCTGCCTGAATATAACAACACCCAACTCGGCAACCAATTCAATGGTTGCAATTCAAACGGCAAAGCACGATATGCCAGCACACCACCATACACACTGGCCGCCACATCCGCACCAGAGCAGCCGCCCTGAATAGAACGCACCGCACCCAATGCGCGTTGAAATACCAATGCAAAGTCCAATTCAGGTCGTAACCAATTCGCTAACGCGGCTGTTACCGCAACCACTACTGCGGTTGATGATCCCAAACCCATGGAGTGCGGTAAATTTGACTCTATGCTAAGCTCAAACCCTAACGGCAATTCATTGTGCCATTGCTTAATCGCTGCCACGACAAATCCAAACGTCTCATTTTCTATCATCTCAGACAACGTTATTTGGTACTGACCCAGCTCTGAATTAATGGTAATGACTTCATCGCTACGACGCTTTAATGTGACACTAATACGTTTATCAATGGCGGCCACCAAGGCAGGTTCGCCATGCAAAACCGCATGCTCACCCATGAGCATGACGCTGCCAGGGGCGGAAACACTGTAGGACATTTATTTCACTCGCAGTTGGGCCAAAAGGTGGATCGCATCGGATAACGACACTTTGTTGTGGGTTTGCAAGTGTTTTTCTAACAGCGGTTGCAAACTGACCTGCTCAGTAGCCGTTGCGTCCACTGATAATAATAGATTTTTAATGTGCAATTTCATATGACCTTTAACAATGCCATCACCAACCAAAGCATTAATCGCCGCTAAGTTTTGCAACAAACCTACGGCAGCAACCACACGTGATAATTGATCCGCATGTTCTATCTTCATCAGCTTTAATGCAATCTTGGCAATCGGATGCAACTTAGTCACACCGCCTACACAACCGGTGATAACCGGCGCTTCCAATTCACCAACCAAATGATCACCCTGCATGCGCCAGCGGGTAATTGAACGGTATTGACCTGAACGTGCCGCATAAGCATGCACACCCGCTTCAACAGCGCGCCAATCATTACCGGTCGCAATCAATACCGCATCTATACCATTCATTACGCCTTTATTACTAGTCGCTGCACGGTACGGATCCAACTCTGCAAAATGAGAGGCTTCTTCAATCGCATAACCCAGCTGCGGATCAATCTCGTGAATCACGATACGTGCTTTGGTCAGTTTGGTATCCGGCAAATTAGACACGATACACATCGCCACATCTTCACCGGTCAATTCTTGCAATGGGTGGCGCAAATACTCACACACCTGGTTAATGATATTGGCACCCATGGCATCGCAGGTATCAATCATCACATGCACGACCGCTTTCATCTCGCCAGGCTTTTCTAATAAAGTACGCACCATGATATCTTTCACACCACCACCGCGCTTGACCAAACCTTCTGCGACATCTTGGTTCGCACAGGCCATTAATGCTTGCTTTTGTTTTTCGACTTGGCCAATAAATGCCATGATATCGTTTACTTTCGGAAAATAGATTTGACCAATGGCACAGGTACCTTCAGTACGCGTAGTGACCTCACCGCTCTCTCGCAACCATTTAGCCATTTTGCTGCAACCAGCAACAATCGAGGTCTCTTCAACCGCCATCGGCACGACAATTTCTTGGCCGTCAACCACCAAACCAGGCACCACGCCCAATGGGATAGGCAAGCAACCAATCGAGTTCTCAATAAAGTGATCAGCCAGTTGATGCAACTCTTCACTGGTGACTTGATCTAGTACCGCTTGATCGTCGGCCGTTAACCAACCGCCCTCAACCAAGCGCTGCCAGCGCTGGGCAGGCGTTAATTTGTATAAGCCTTTCAATAATTGAGGTTTTTTATCGACGATAGCGTCCATTAATTCGGTCCGTAGGGTTAATGATTTCAACCAATTGCAAGTGGCAGATTATAAGGTTAATCGTTAACCAATGCAAAACGGGTAAAGCTAGATTATTACCACTAGTGGTAATAATTATTGTAACTAGTTACAATAATGACTATAATATAATCATGATAGGCAGCGCAAATAAAATACAAAAATATATTTTAAGTCAGGTGGACAAGCACCCGACTGATATTGTCAAAAAAACTGCAGAACATTTTTCTGTTACACGAACGACTGTGCATAGACATATCAAGCACCTTATTGATAGCGGCCAGCTCATAAAGACTGGAACAACAAAACAAACACGATATACAAGCAGTAAAAGCTTACACCCTCACTTCAACGCATCACTCAACCCACTTTTTGATGAGCATGATTTTTACAGCATTTATTGTGAAACGTTTATAAAACAATATTGCAATGACAAAACAGAAAACATCTGTGAATATGGCATTACTGAAATGCTCAATAACTGCAAAGACCATTCTCAAAGCAAACGCGCTGAAATATCACTACACATAACTGCACACGATATAATTATCCGCGTAAAAGATAACGGCCTGGGTATCTTACAAACACTACAAGAAACCATTAAAATCAATGACCCACGCGAACTATTCTTCGAGCTTAGCAAGGGCAAACTTACACGTGACCCCAACAATCACTCAGGCGAGGGAATTTTCTTTACCTCACGCATATTTGATAAATTTGAAGTCATTACCAATGACTACCACTACATTAAAATAAATACAGAAGATGATTGGAGCTTTATTAGCTGCACCAAAACAGCTGGCACTGAAGTGATACTGACAAACAATCGAAATAGCCAACGCGAAATCGCAGACGTATTCAAGGCCTATCAAAATGAAGACTCGCTGGAATTTGTTAAAACAGATATCATTATTGAACTCGCCAAAAAACCAAACAGCCGCCTTATTGCCCGCTCTCAAGCCAAGCGTGTATGCGCCAACCTCGATAAATTTAAACACGTCACGCTCGACTTTAAAAATGTATCAGCCGTTGGCCAAGGTTTTGTTGATCAAGTTTTTCGAGTGTATAAAAATCAACATGGCAATATTACAATTGACTATATTAATGCGAATGAAGACGTACGCTATATGATCGAACGCGGCAAATCAATGGCAAGCTTGCAGCCGCCCAAGGCTGAAGATTGAATGCTTATCGAGCCCGAATGAAGCGCAACGACTGACTTAGCAATTGCTAAGCCTAAACCCATATGCTTTTGATAGTCATCAATTGAATTTAGCGTTGCAAACGGTTCAAACACTTTTTCTCGATCCGCCTCTGGTATGCCTGGACCATCGTCATCGATAGCGATCCGCACTTCGTCCGGCGAAGCCTGCAAGGTAACGGCGATCTTATGGCGAGCAAACTTTAACGCATTGGTAATGATGTTTTCAATTGCATGTTTTAGCAGCTTGGCATCAAAACTCACCACAACTTCACTAGCATCTACACACTCATAGCTCAGTTTAATTTTCGTTGATTGATAGTGCGCGACAATATCCGCCAACCATTTATCAATGCCCTGCTTTTTTTATGTATTGTTAACTCGTGATTGGAACTTTGAGAATACAATAAAAACTCACTGACCAAATGAAATTAGGCCATTGTGATTCGGGCTTATTAACAAGCTGTTGTTCTATGATGTCAAAGCTGCCTTTTGTTAATACATTTTCGACATTGTGTAATTGTTTTTTCTGAAGAAGGTCTATTTCGAGATTTGTATATCAAACAACAAGAAAGTGAAGATAGGAGCTCAAGCGTTACTGAGCATAAAGCAGATGCGGACTTACATCACGCAGCTACTCAAAGCATGTCACCTTAAATAAATCACACCCCGCAAAACACTCCCCGGTCACAAAATAAGGGGTGAATATGTGCCAATCTGTCACAAAAGGAAAGGTAAAAAACGCCCAACTCACAGAAGATATCATAGGTAACTGATTTTAAAGTAAATAGCCCCTGCGCAAAATAATTACTGCAAAAACCCCTGCGACTGCATTTGCCACAGCGAATTAAACACACCCGCCTTATCGGCAATCAACTCATCCAGGCTACCATCTTGCACAATGCGGCCCTTATCAAACACCAAAATTCTATCCATGTCCTTCAATGTTGATAAACGATGCGCAATAGCAATCGCTGTGCGCCCCTGCATAATCTCATGCAAGCCAACCTGGATCAGCTTTTCAGTTTCTGAATCCAATGCCGAAGTCGCTTCATCCAATAGAATAATCGGTGCCGACTTAAGAAAGGCACGAGCAATAGCAATACGTTGCTTTTGCCCGCCGGATAACTTAACGCCGCGCTCACCAACTAATGACTCATAACCCTCTGGCAACGCTAAAATAAACTCATGGCATTGTGCCTGTTTAGCAGCTGCAATCACTTCGTCATCACTGGCATCAGGTCGCGCAAAACGAATATTATCGAAAATGCTGCGATGAAAGAGCTCCGTATCCTGAGGTATGCTGGCAATTTGTTGCCGCAATGATTTCTTTTGCACCTGCTTAATAGCTTGATCATCAATCAACACCTCACCTTGCTGCACATCCATCAAGCGTAAAATCAAATTAATGAATGTTGATTTACCACCACCCGAATGGCCAACCAAGCCCACTCTTTGGCCTGGCTTAATCACCACATGTAAATCATTAAACAGCGGCTGACTGTTTTCATAACCAAAGCCCACATGGGTAAACTCAATTTTGCCAGCGGACACCTGCAATGGCTGCGCATCCAGCGTATCTTTAATCGCATGCGGCTGAATCATATAACTCAATGCCTGACGGCACTCGCCCATGGCTTTTGAAAACTCCAGCATCTGGGTGCCCAGCTGCCAGACTGAATTCCCAATAAACATACTTAACGTTAGGATAAATGCAAAATCACCTGCATCTATATCTCCGCTAACACTTGAGCGCACCAATAAAAACAACATCACTGCTGTTAATATCAGCACCATAAGCCCTTGAACAGTGTTCAATATAAGCTGCATCCAGGCAACTTTTCTATCCCAGAAGACCAGCCGTGATAAAGAGTGACCAACGCGCTCGCTCTCATGTGACATATTTGAAAACAACTTGGTTAAAATAACGTTCGATATAGAATCTGAAATAACCCCACTCATTTTTGCGCGTACCAAAGATAATTTATGCGCCTTTACCTCAACCCATCTTGAGCCAATAAAAGACAGCACTAAGTAAACCAGTGTCCAGACTACTAAGGCTATACCAAAAATAGGCTTTACCACCAAGGACATTGTAACCGCAGCAATAATTAATGAAAACAGCCGCGGATAAAACCACTCATTAAATATTTGTATAATACGCTCCACATTTTGGCACATATCAAATATTTTTTTAGTCAGCGTACCCGCAAAGTTATTTTGAAAAAAGTTATACGAATGAAACATCAGGTAGTCAAACATATCCTGACCAATCTTAGCTTTTATCGCTGGATACAGTCGCAGCACAATATAATCAAACAACCTGAAGTTTATATTCATCCACAGCGTCATGACGGCATATAGCACGCAGGGTAACAAGATATTTTTCACCATTGCTGGACCATGAAACTGAACAGCAACATCAATGATACGTTTCAATAGATAAGGCGTTAAAGTCAGCTCAACCGCCCAGCAAAGCGCAACAATAAAGAAACCCAGCTGGGCTAGCTTGTGCGGCTTTAAGTAGTACCATACGAATTTAAAAACACTGTTTGGCATTTGTTGTGGTTGCTGCATAAGTACTCCCTCTACACCTTACCTGTTTAATATGAGATTTATTGTACATTGTTTCAGAATTGAGATTAAGAGGCTATAATAAAACATACTATTTTGTATTTGTTACCAATAAACGAGAAATACTTATGTATCATGAAGTTATCAATGACGTAGCACTTTTTATCGAGGTGATTAACGAGGGTAGCTTTAGTGCCGCCAGCAAAAAATTACAGATCTCTAAACCATCCGTTAGTCGACGAATAAATAACCTAGAAACTCGCTTAAAAACTAAACTGATTAAGCGCACCACGCGCAAGTTGTCATTAACTGAGGCAGGGCAAGTGTTGTATCGGCAATGCAAAGATTTTGACCTAAGCTTTCAAACAGCGCTACAAGCCATTACCGACTTAAACAAACAGGTCGTTGGCCAACTCAAAGTTGGCATTGCTTCATACCTCGCTAATGACGAGCGCTTTTCAGCAGCTGTCGCTGCTTTTATGGCAGCCAATCCCAATATTGATATACAAATTCAAGCCTTCACCGCGAGCAAAGACATCGATATTGTGAAAAAAGATTTTCATCTCTATTTTACTGACCAGGACATGACAAGCACCCGATTCACATCAACATTACTTAAACAATATCCGGTTAAGCTAGCGGCAGCACCGATGTATTTGCAATTACAGGGCGAGCCAATTACCCCCCAAGAGCTTAGCCAACATCAATGCCTATTACACTTTCTTTATGAAAAGCCACTTAACCAATGGAGCTTTATACAAGATGACAAGCTCACATCAATAAAAGTTAGCAGTCGGTTTTCAGCCACCAGAACAAATATATTGATGAATTTAGCCAAGGCCGGCTGCGGCATTACCATGTTGCCTGCATTTATGCTGACTGATTCTTTGCAATCTGGTGAACTGGTTACATTGCTTAACGACACCACCTGCCAACCAGCTGAAGTTCATATCACCACTTATCGACGCAAAAAAATGCCGGCAAAGTTGCAGCTATTTATTCAACATATTAGTTCATGGTATGAGGCGTAATAAGCTCATTTATCTGCTACTAAACGTTTAGCACTCACCGCCAACTTAAAGGCAATAATCACACCGATAAACACAAAGATCGAAGCAAAAACACCTACCGCATGATAACCGGATAAAAATGCGGCTTTAAAGGCTGTGAAAATTTCAGCGTGTAGCTTACCAACAAACTGCTTCAACAATGCCATTGCATTCGAAGGATCTGCCAATAAGGCTTGGATAGTATTTTTCTGCTGTAGCGATAAGCTAATTTGATGCTTTAATAATCCAGCGTCCATCTTATCGTGCGACACATTATGAAAGATGACTGTCGCCACAGCCAAAGTAATCGTACCTGAAATATTCCATGCGGTAAAAATCGTGCCGATAATACTGCCAGCATGTTGCGGATCAGCATAACGATTGACTGCCGATACTGAACCAGTATTTGCTAACCCCCAGACAATACCCATCGAGAAGAACGCCACTAAAATCAATCCGACTGAACTAGCACCATTTAAGAAGATATGAATCAATGAAGCCAACAAACCAAATACCTGCGCCCATGCAATCAAATAAGGTATAGATACCGCCTTAGATAATTTGGCAAAACAGGCTGACATAAACACCTGCACCACCGGAATCGCAAATAATATCAAACCAATATAAAACGGTGAATATTGACGAATCACATGCAAATACAGCGGATCAAAAAACAACAGCGTGTACGTAACCACACCCGCCAATACACAGCCCAAGGCTGCTAACATGATCATCGGATTGGTTAACACATCACCATCCAATAACGGCGATGACACTTTACGCTCGACAATGACCAATAAAATAAGCGCCACCACAGTAATGGCGAATAATATCCACACCCAGAAAGCATCCCAACCATATTGCTCACCAGCCATTAAGCCATACACCAAACTTCCCAGCGTGATGGCTAATAAAATCACCCCCCAGATATCCACTTTAATATTGTGATTAGGTTTAGGCGATGGCGCCATACGAGCGCACATAATTAAACCAATAATGATAATCGGTACGTTAACATAAAACACCCAGCGCCATGTGGTGACACTGAGAATCAGACCACTTAAGAAAGGACCAATCGCCAAACCCGCACCAGTCATCGCGGTATAGACACTGACGGCATGACCTTGCTTGCCTTGATCGGGAAATGCTTGCGGAATTAATGCAACTGAAACGGTGAACAGCACCGCGGCACAGATACCCTGAATAGCCCTAAAAAATATGATACAACCCATGTTGGGCGATAACCCAGCACCCATTGCTGCCAAGCCGAATATAATGACCGCCGTGAAAAACACGCGCTTGCGACCAAAAATATCACCCACTCGCCCTGCTGTAATCATCAGCATACTCAGCATCAGAGTAAAAATATTAATCATCCACTGCAATTGGATGATTGAGGCATGCATGTCTTTTTGAATAATCGGCAGTGCCGTATTGACGATAGTAAAATCCAAAAAGGCGGTAAATGCCAATAATGACAAACCGATCAGTGCAGTCCAGTCACGAAAAGTAGCCTGGTGATTTGTCATGTGTGACGTCCTTGTGAGATTAATGAGACCTTATTATATTTATACTTCCCTTCTGACGCAATTCCCCTATACTGGTGCAATCACTGACCAGGCTTAAAAAACATATGAAACAATTAATTGCCGAATTACTCGGCCAAGCACTAAAAGAACTGCAGCAACAAGGTGTGCTGCATGATGATATTCAAGCCAATATTATGGTTGACCATTGCCGTGACAAACAGCATGG
Source organism: Coxiellaceae bacterium (assembly GCA_029212885.1). Taxonomy (GTDB): domain Bacteria; phylum Pseudomonadota; class Gammaproteobacteria; order Coxiellales; family Coxiellaceae; genus JARGNX01. Next base: position 795,294 of record JARGPC010000001.1, on the reverse strand, counting down.
TGACTTTGCCAGCAACCTGGCAATGACACTAGCCAAGGCGGCCAAAACCAATCCGCGCCAACTGGCTGAAAAAATAGTAGCAGCCTTACCGGCTAATGATCAGATCACTGATGTATCAATTGCAGGACCTGGCTTTATTAATTTCACCATCGCTGCCAACGCACAAAATGCCATTGTTAGTGAGATTTTAAAACAACAAAACAAGTTCGGCTTAAACCAAAGCGGCAAAGACACTAGCATCCACATTGAATATGTTTCTGCCAACCCCACCGGCCCGCTGCATGTTGGCCATGGTCGCGGTGCGGCTTATGGCGCCTGTGTTGCCAACCTGTTAATTGCCAATGGTTACAAAGTACACCGCGAATACTATGTCAACGACGCTGGTCGTCAAATGCGCATTCTTGCGGTGAGTATTTGGTTACGTTACTTGCAACTGGCTTCTGAAACCATTGAACTGCCAGCCAACGCCTATCAAGGTCAATATATTGTTGATATCGCACAAAGCATTCTTGATCGCAAAGGCCATGCTTATAGCATGCCTGCTGATAAAATAAACGCTCTAATACCTGAAGACTTAAACTCAAGCGATGATAAAGAAGCGTATATCGATGCTATTATCGCTGCCGCCAAACAACTGATTGGCGATTCTGCCTTTGCGGAGATCAAACAATTCGGCTTAGACTCAATATTAGAAGACATCAAAGCTGACCTGCATGAATTTGGTGTCGACTACGATGAATGGTACCCCGAAAGTCAGTTGTATGAAGACGGCTCATTTGAAAAAGGCATTAAGCTATTAACCGAGCAAGGCTTTGTGTACGAAAAAGATGGCGCCAAATGGTTTAAAGCCACTGACTTCGGCGATGATAAAGACCGTGTGTTAATTCGTGAAAACGGCCAGCCGACTTATTTTGCTTCTGATGTGGCATACCATTTACATTCTTATAATAACTACGACCAAGTAGTTGATGTACTCGGTGCCGATCATCATGGCTATATCGCGCGCCTGCAAGCCTTCTTAAAAGGCTTAGGCAAAGACCCCAGTCGTCTATTGGTGCTATTAGTTCAATTCGCTGTGCTATATCGCGGCGATGAAAAAGTATCAATGTCGACACGTAGCGGTGAGTTTGTCACCTTACGCCAATTGCGTGATGAAGTCGGCAACGATGCTGCTCGCTTCTTTTATATTATGCGCAAACCTGAACAGCACCTCGACTTTGACTTAAAACTCGCCACATCAAAAACCAATGAGAACCCCGTATATTACATTCAGTATGCCCATGCACGCATTTGTAGCGTCATGCGTAAACTGCAAGAGCAAGACTTACAATATAACCAACCTGAAGGCTTAGCCGCACTCGATGCACTCGATAGCGAACACGAAAAAAGCTTATTGCAACACTTGTCACGCTATGCAGAGACCATACAAAAATCCGGCCACAACCATGCGCCCCATCACTTAGCACATTATTTGTATGAGCTAGCCAATCTATTCCATAGCTATTACAATAACAGCGCCTTTATTATTGACCAAGATGCATTGCGTAATGCAAGGCTGACTTTAATACTAGCCGCCAAGCAAGTGATATGGAATGGCATGATATTGCTTGGCGTATCTTGCCCCGACAAGATGTAAGGACAGCCATGATAAAGGACTATGCTAAGCTAAAGCAGCAACAACAACCCACCGCTAAAAAAGTAACGCGCTGGTTGCCGCTGTCTCTATTGACCCTGGTCGCATTAGCACTGTTAATTGGCTTAATTAGCCAGATTCATTGGCATGCACAACAACACAAAACCAAACGCAAAGTAACGCCACCATCACCCGCTGTCACTAAACCTGTCACTAAACCTGTCACTGCCAAAGCCGAACAGGCCAAACCGGTTGCCACCGAGTTTGAGTTCTATCAATTGTTGTCGAAAAAAGCCGAGTCAACACAGACCAAGCAACAAAGTACGACGGCAACATTACCTGTTTCTGATAACACCGCAACCGGTGAAGGCTATCAATTACAAGCCGCCTCGCTGCACAACCGTTTAGACGCGCAGCGCTTTGCACGCCAACTTTTAACGTTAGGCTTCCAGTCGACGATCCAACCATTCCTGCACCCTGATGGCACCACTTGGTATCGGGTTATGATCGGCCCCATCGATAGCTACGCCAATGCCAAACAAACTCAAGCCATGCTACATGCACAGCACATCGATAGCCTGCTTTCTCGAAGCAGCTGACCTAGATCAAGTATCTTCTTAACACAACATTAATTTAGCCATTTTATGCGCAAAATGCTTCTCTTGTTAACATGCTTTTGATACAATGCTACCTAGAACGTTAAATATTATAACTTATTGATAATTAATAGTTTATTGTAATTTAGTTGGGGAACTAATGAGAGCGACATCATCCTGCATATTGGGCGGCAGTGTATTTTTTATAGATTCAGATATATTTACAAGCGATAGCTATAGTCGCTTTCGTAAAGGTATTCATCGTCTAGTGAATAATCCAGATAAGCCTGGCATGGCCATCATTACTATCGATACCGACCGAAACCCTGAATTTGATATCACAGCGGATAACTTAATTGGCTTATTAGCCACAAGTCGACTCAAAGAATACAGACCCATGAACTTTTTGGTGGTCAATAAATCAGAACAATACCTGGTGACATTAACTGCCGACAACAGCATTCAACAACACAATACTGCAGGCGTACACCCCCACACATACTTCACCACCATTTGCCATAATGATAGCCAAGCGTTAGTCGACAAAAAACTGACCAAACTAAGCGCAGGCTTATCCAGCATAAAGACTGCTCGTAAAAATTTGCCCAACGTGTCAAACCTTGATTTAGCCCTAGCCGATAGGGCTGCCACGCCGATTGTACGTAAGGTGCCAAGTACTGCCGTTGCTATTCCAAGCTTAGGGCCGGCTCCTTCAGGTGACTGGCATAATACACTTCTAAAGCTAAACGTAGACAGACGCGCTTTATCCCCTTGCGATGTGTGGGCATCGGATTTTTCAAGCTCCCCTCGAAAACCTAAAAAAATTATTGTTTCTATGGCAGCCATATCAAACACCGATATGCAAGGACGTGATCGCTGGGGAGAGATTTGCCATACGTTTTCAGATCAAGCTGCAATTTGCCCACGACCACCTCACCGCATCCTTACCAATGCTTTGCGGTCTGCTACTGGCAGTAAAAGCCTAAATAGAGAGAAGGATATAATTGGTTTCGTTGATTTAACTCGCCCTATGTATCTGCCACACACCGAAAAAAGCATTGATGCGACAAAATTTAAACCGACTAAGGGTGCAGAAACACGCTTAGTGCCTGCAAAAGTTTTAAATAATGCTGGAAACTACTATGACGTTTCCTATTTAGATCAACCTATCGCCAACGAACCCACGCTTTTTCGCCGGCAACTGATCATATCAGGCAGAACGGTAGGTGCACCTTATATATATTCCGAAGTTCTTAAACAACACAGCCTAGATGTTGCTGTCATTGCGATGAATGTATTTTCAAATGCATTATTGACTGGCGAGCTCAACCACATTGAAGAATGCCAGCACCGCTTTTCATTATTAGTTAAAACCACTGAGGGCATGTTTCTACATCGCTATAAATACAAGCCAGATGCAACCTATCCAATTTTAATAGGAAAGCCCGAGCTTGTTGCTGATGATTATTTTGAAGACTGCGATATAACCGTAGTCGCTGATCGCTTTGAGCGCGAAGCCACCAAAGAAGCTATCGGCAGAATCTGCCACAATGATATTAGCCACATATCCATGCTGGATGCCGACCAAATGGTTGCCAATGCAATCAGTCCTTTTTCTGCGCCACGAAAAGAAAAGGATACAGTGACTTTAATGGGCACGCCTATCAGCCTGAAAAGCTCTACCACCGCGTCCATCCATTCCGGATTAAAATCTGAAGCGCTATCAGATGATCATGATGCCCTTTCAACTCAGGGGCATACTGGCATCCCAGCAAATATAGCCGTAAGCGATAGTGGGACAGATGAAGACTATACAGATCCTGAAGCAGACGATGCATCACTCTCGCCAGCTATTAGTGCTCACCTTACCCCTCCGTATTTACGTGACACACCTTCCGCAGCGGAGATACTCTCGCCCGTAGTAACAGCCCCACCTAGGCGGAGTAGACACGGCATAGCACTAGCAGCAGCTCCTGAAGAAAGTAAAGATCCAGCTGCGACACCGCCGTTGTTTGTTAAACGAGGGCACCCCCCTCGGCCAACAGCAGCTTCTAGGTTTTCGTTATTCGGTATGCGCCGCAAACAAAGAACTAGAGTGGCGCCAATGCCTACAAGCCAAGCCCCCAAACCTATGTAAAGCGTAAACCTGTCTGCAGCTGCAAACACATTGTGCTTGAAAAATGACACGCTAACCCCATATGCTAGTGACGAATTCAGCGACCAGGAGAACAGATTTGGAACAATATCGCGGCACCACCATCCTATCGGTGCGTAAAAACGGCAAAGTCGTCATCGGCGGTGATGGGCAGGTATCGATGGGCAATACCGTTATGAAAGGAAATGCCAAGAAAGTCAGGCGCTTATACAATAATAAAGTGATTGCAGGTTTTGCTGGCGCTACCGCTGATGCCTTTACCTTATTTGAATTATTCGAAGCGAAACTAGAAAAACATCAAGGTAACCTGATGCGTGCCGCCGTTGAGCTGGCCAAAGACTGGCGTACCGATAAAATCCTACGTCGCTTAGAAGCCTTATTATGTGTAGCGAATAGCAAATGCTCATTAATCATTACCGGTAATGGTGATGTAATCGAACCTGAAAATGATATCATGGCCATTGGCTCAGGCGGTCATTTTGCACAATCCGCTGCAACCGCACTGATGGATCACACTAATATGGATGCCGATAAGCTGGTAAAAAATGCGCTAACTATTGCCGCTGATATTTGTGTATACACGAATCATAATTTTGTAATTGAAACCCTCGACAGTGAAGCTTAAACCCTATGAATACAATAACTACTACTGAAAATGAAAAAGCCATTGATGCCGGTTGGACATCCACCGAAATCGTGATGACCCCAAAAGAAATCGTGAGTGAACTAGACAAATTCATTGTTGGCCAACACGAAGCTAAACGTGCCGTAGCGATTGCTTTACGTAACCGCTGGCGTCGTATGCAGCTGGACGAAGATCTGCGTAAAGAAATCACGCCGAAGAACATCTTAATGATTGGACCTACGGGTGTGGGTAAAACTGAAATTGCTCGTCGATTAGCGGACCTATCTGGCGCACCATTTGTTAAGGTGGAAGCGACCAAATTTACTGAAGTCGGCTATGTTGGCCGTGACGTAGAATCGATCATTCGCGACTTAATGGATATCGCGATTAAAAAGACTCGCGAAACGGCGATGGCTAAAATGAAATCATTGGCTGAAGAAGCGGCTGAAGAACGCGTATTAGAAGCACTATTACCAAAAGCGAAATCTCGCGGCGGTTTCGATGGCGAGCCCAAAGAAGAAGAAAGCGACAAAGGCAAAGAATCCGCCACTAAGCAGCTATACCGTAAAAAATTACGCGAAGGCCAACTCGATGATAAAGAAATCGATGTCGATGTCTCATCTGGACCGGTTAGCATGGAATTTATGGGTCCTCCTGGTATGGAGGAAATGGTGGGACAGTTGCAAAACATGGTTGAAAACATGTCAACGCAGCGCACCAAAACACGCCGCATGAAAGTCAAAGATGCCTTAAAACAATTACAAGAAGACGAAGCTGGTAAATTAGTTAATGAAGAAGACATCAAACAACAAGCATTAATTAACGTTGAACAAAACGGCATCGTGTTCTTAGATGAAATCGATAAAATCGTCAAACCTACCGGCATTTCCAGTGGTGGTGACGTTTCTCGTGAAGGTGTGCAACGCGATTTACTACCTTTAGTTGAAGGCTCAACCGTATTTACTAAATATGGCATGATCAAAACCGATCATATCTTATTTATTGCATCGGGCGCGTTCCACTTATCCAAACCTTCAGACTTAGTACCAGAACTACAAGGTCGTTTCCCAATTCGCGTTGAATTGAACGCGTTAAAAACTGAAGACTTTGTACGTATTCTTACTGAACCTAATGCTTCATTAACCGAGCAATACACCGCTTTGATGGGTACGGAAGATTTGAACTTAGACTTCACTAAAGATGGCGTGCAACGCATTGCTGAAATTGCCTTCCAAGTGAACGATACCACTGAGAACATCGGCGCACGTCGTTTGCATACCGTGATGGAGCGCTTGCTGGAAAGTATCTCTTTTGATGCCTGTGATGCTACCGAAGAAAAAGTTAAAGTCACAGCCAAGTACGTTGATAAGCAACTAGGTGAATTGGTTAAAGATGAAGACTTGAGTAAGTACATACTTTAGACCCGTCATCCCGAAAAGCCGCGTCATTGCGAGTCACGCAGTGACGCAGTGACGCGGCAATCCTGTCATCCCGGCCCCGCATTTGTCATCCCGGCCCCGCATTTGTCATCCCGGCCCC
>JARGPC010000001.1:326067-788646 GCA_029212885.1 Coxiellaceae bacterium | reverse complement strand
TGTCATCCCGGCCCCGCATTTGTCATCCCGGCCCCGCATTTGTCATCCCGGCCCCCGAGCCGGGATCCAGTCCACATAACAATTAACCACTGCACTCAACGTAAGCCTATCGGGGGCCACCTTTCTCGCGAACGGGCTTCCCTGCCCTCGTGTTCCTTTACATCCCTATACCACACGCCGCTTAAAAGGTACCCCCGTTAAGCTTACTCACCACTGCAGTTAATCCTCAACACTGTCTCGCCATCTCGCTTGCAGTCCCTCAGCATGATACTCTGTATCCATGGAACAAAAAGATTCAGCTAAAGGACTACGCACCAGTCGCAGTATCATGCCATGGATAGTATGGCTACTAGCCGTTTGCTTTTATGCTTATGAATTTCTACAGCGCGTATCGATCAGTGTATTTCTTAGCCAAATGCTCGCCGACTTACAAACCAGTGCGGCACGTATTGGCTTATTGAGCTCCTGCTACTACTACGCCTATGCCATTATGCAACTGCCTGCCGGCACATTAGTTGACCGCTATGGGCCTAAAAAATTAGTGCTAACAGGTTTAATCCTAGTTGCCATTGGCACCTTATGGTTTAGCACCATTAATACGGTTGGCGGCGGTGCAGCTGCGCGTTTTTTGATTGGTACCGGCTCAGCCTTTGCTTTTGTCTGCACACTGCAATTTATTATTATCTGGTTTCCACAAGGTCGCTTCGCTCAGTTGGCCGGTTTGACTAATTTTATGGGTTATATCGGCGCTACTGCTGGTGAAGTGCCACTGGCTATTGCTGTGCATAAAATTGGTTGGCGCGACACTGCTTTTTATACCGTGTTTATAGGTATCATCTTATTTATTTTGATTGCGATTATTGTGAAAGATAAACCGGTGCCACATAAGGTACTACCGAATCGTACTCGCAACCAAAAAATCCCCAGCATGTTTAAAGGCCTACAACATGTATTAGGCAATGCGCGTAATTGGTTTAACGGTGCCTATTGCGGCTTAATGGTTGGGCCAACTTCAGCCTTTGCTGCATTGTGGGGGCTAAAATTCTTAGTCACTGCTGATCATGTATCTCATAAAATCGCAGCCGGTGCTTTGTCGATTATTTTCTTTGGCGTAGCTGTAGGCAGCCCACTGTTTGGCTGGCTATCTGATCGCTTAGGTAAGCGCCAAATATTTCTTATCTTTAGCGCCATCCTTGGCTTGATCTGCACCACATTGATTATTTTTATTAATGACATGCCTATCGCGTTGTTATATATCATCTGCTTTTTATTCGGCTTCGCACAAAGCGCGCACGTGCTGACATTTGCTAATGCCAAAGACAGTAATCATCGCAATTATTCAGGTACGGCCATTAGCTTTGTTAATATGTCACTGATTATCGGCGGCGCATTGTTACAACCCATCATTGGCATCTTGCTAGATTGGGTCCAAAATCAAGACAGCGTTACATTGACTAATGTTTATAGTGCTTCTAGCTTTCATATCGCTTTAGTCATTATTCCCTTATGCCAATTGGCTGCTTTTGTGATAGCCTTACTATTCTTAAAAGATAAATAGATAATGTCCGTCATTGCGAGGTTTTCGTAGAAAATCGAAGCAATCTTTATGACAAAAGCTTAGACTGCCGCGCTAACGCTCGCAATGACGAACCTGTCATACCGGCCCCCGAACCGGTATCCAGGAAACAATAAAAGGTAGCCTATGAAAAAAAGATGCGAGTGGAGCACTAGCGATCCTCTCTATATTGACTACCATGACAATGAATGGGGCCGCCCAGTACATGATGACAAAACCTTATTTGAATTTTTAACTTTAGAAGGCGCGCAAGCGGGCTTAAGCTGGATCACCATATTAAAACGCCGCGAAGGTTATCGAAAATGTTTTGCTGATTTCGATGCACATAAAATCGCACGCTTTACACCAAAGAAAATTGAAAAATTATTACAAGACACATCCATCATTCGCAATCGTTTAAAAGTTGAATCGACGGTGAGCAATGCTAAAGCTTATTTAAAAATGTTAGATGAAGACATCACATTGGATGAATATTTTTGGAACTATGTCGATGGCAAACCGATTATCAACAAATGGAAAACACTTAAACAAGTACCCGCCAACACACCCCTTTCTGATCAACTATCGAAAGATTTAAAAAAACGCGGCTTTCGTTTTGTTGGCTCGACAATTATGTATGCATTTATGCAGGCTACCGGTATGGTGAATGATCATACAACGGATTGCTTTTGTTATAAGCAATGCATAAATATCACAAAATAATTTACAAACAAAGTGATGCGTACATTTTGACCGTCTAGTAGCAATTAAATCAGCAAGATATCAGCGCACAAGCATAGTAAGTTGCACTAAATATAGTTATCATTTGGAACCATGAAAACAGAACAAAATACAGAAAATAACCAGCAGGCCGAAACTACGCATTTTGGCTATACCGACGTACCTGTGGCTGACAAAGCCGGCAAGGTGGCGGAAGTATTTCATTCGGTCGCCAGCAAATACGACCTGATGAATGACTTGATGTCATTTGGCCTGCACCGCATTTGGAAACGCTTTGCTGTTGGCCTATTGGATATCCGCAAAGGCCAAAAGATCCTGGATCTCGCCAGCGGCACCGGTGACATTGCCGCCTTAATGAGCCCAATGGTCGGCGCTGATGGTCAGGTCGTGCTGTCTGATATTAATGAATCGATGTTATCAGTCGGTCGTGATCGCATGCTCGACAAAGGTTTGTCGAATAACATGTCATTTGCTTTAGCGAATGCTGAATCATTACCATTCGAAGACAATTACTTCGATCGCATTACGATTGGCTTTGGGCTACGCAATGTTACTGACAAAGACGCCGCCTTGCGTTCAATGTTTCGTGTATTAAAACCCGGCGGTCGTTGCTTGATTCTAGAATTCAGCAAACCACCGGCAGAAATACTCAACAAGGTCTATGACCAGTATTCATTCAAGCTGTTGCCGAAAATTGGCAAACGCGTTACTGGCGATGAGGATTCCTATCGCTACCTTGCCGAATCGATTCGCATGCATCCTGACCAAAACACATTGGCTGATATGATGCGCGGTGCTGGCTTTGAAGATGTTGATTATCACAATCTCACTGGCGGCATTGTCGCCTGCCACCGAGGATTTAAATATTGATTGATAAGATCGCCTGCTTTGGTTTAGAGAAAGCGATTAATACGGCACTCGCGATGGACCCAGACACCAAACCAGCTTTAGAAGCACTTGCCGGCAAAGCGATTGCGCTGCATATCAGCGATTGGCATATCGATATGTATTGCCGCTACCATGATGACGGCGTGCAAATGAGCAGCACGGCACCAGCCACTGTTGATACTCACATTAATGGCAAGCTGTTTAGCTTAATGAAAGTCGGTCTCGCTAAAGGTGACTCCACCGCGCTATTTGAACAAAAAATTGAAATCGAAGGCGATACCACCACTGGCGAAAAGGCACGCGCCTTATTTCAAAACCTTGATATCGATTGGGAGGAACACCTTTCACGCATCACCGGCGATAGCATTGCACATCATATCGGCAAAAGTGCCAAGCGCTTTGGTGATTGGTTAAAACAAACCCGCACCGCCACTTGTCAAAGCACAACCGAATACTTGCAATACGAAACACAAGCGCTGCCTTGCCGTGAAGAAGTCGAAGACTTTTATAGCGATGTGCAAGCATGCCGTGATGACGTTGAACGTATCGCCGCTCGCATTGATCTATTAAGCCAGGGTGACAACCCATGAAACCAATCACTCTTATGCGATTATATAAAATTAACTGGGTCATGATGCGCTACTCAGTCGTTACCCGCGTATTAGCACCTCGCTCACTATTTTTCCGCTTATTGGGTAAATTCAACCCCTGGAGTTGGGGCACCGATAAACTCAAACGCGGCGAAGCTATTCGCAAAAGCCTCGAAAGCCTCGGCCCTATCTTTGTTAAATTTGGCCAATTACTATCAACACGCCGCGATTTACTACCTAAAGACATCGTCGACGAACTAGCTAAATTGCAAGACCAAGTGCCGCCTTTTAAAAGCGAGCTGGCTATCTCGATTATTGAAAAATCACTAAAACAATCAGTTGATAAAGCTTTTAAATCATTTGACGCTAAGCCATTAGCCTCTGCGTCTGTGGCACAAGTACACTGCGCATTGTTAGCAGACAACAGCGAAGTCGTGGTAAAGATTATACGACCCGGCATAAAACACATTATCGCTAGCGATATAAAGGTACTATATACCGCCGCACGTTTAGCGGAAAAATTTTGGCGCCATGGTAAACGCATTAAACCAACAGCGTTAGTTAAAGAGTTCGAACAAACCATCTTTGATGAACTCGACCTGATGCGCGAAGCAGCTAATGCCTCACTATTGCGCCGCAACTTTGAAGATTCAAAAAAACTGTATGTGCCTAAGGTCTATTGGGATTATTGCAGAACCAATGTGATGGTAATGGAACGCATCTACGGTGAACCAGTATCTAATATTGCGCTGTTTAAACAAAAAGATGTCGACATGAAAAAATTGGCACAATACGGTGTGGAGATCTTCTTTACGCAAGTATTTCGTGACAGCTTCTTTCATGCCGATATGCATCCAGGCAATATCTTTGTTGATATCAAAGACCCAAAGAATCCGAAATATTGCGGCGTAGATTTTGGCATCATGGGCACACTCGCCCCCGAAGACCAACATTACCTAGCAGAAAATGTCATGGCATTCTTTGAAAGGGATTACCGCCGCGTGGCTACCTTGCACGTTGAATCCGGTTGGGTGCCTGCTGACACGCGTGTTGATCAATTTGAAGCAGCGATTAGAACCGTATGTGAGCCCATATTCCAAAAGCCACTGAATGAAATTTCTTTTGGCCAATTATTGCTGCGCTTATTCCAAACGGCAGAGCGCTTTAATATGAAAATACAACCACAATTGCTGTTGTTACAAAAGACACTATTAAATGTTGAAGGACTCGGTCGCGACCTCTACCCTGAATTAGACTTGTGGGCAACCGCACAGCCGATCTTGAAAAAGTGGATGCGCGAACGCTATAGCGTTAAACGCACGGTGAAAAAAATCGTTAAAGACTTACCCAGAAACTTAGAACAATTGATTGAAACACCCGAAATGCTGTTCGATATTATTCGCGATGTGCATCAGCGTTATGTTCAAGAAAAGACTCGCTCTTCAACAACGAAATAGCATATAGCGGGACATTCAAAAAACAATCCTGACCATCAAAATTAAGTGGGCTCGTGCGTAAAGCCAATGGTGGCTGATACTTTTGACGGTATACCTGCAAGCTCTTCTTATGTTTTGTCACTCCCAACTTTACCTCTAATGGCAATATATCAGATACTTGCTCAATCAAAAAATCAATTTCAGCAGTACCACCGCTGCTCCAATAATATAAACTCTCAATCTGATCAACCAAACATTGCAATACATAGTTCTCAGTAATTGCCCCTTTGAGTTCTTGCAAAATTTGATCATTAGCAGTAACACTGCTAATTGGCACATCTGTCATCGCAGATAACAAACCAACATCTAATAAATACACTTTAAAAGTACCTTTATCCGCATAAGCTTTTAATGGATAAGCGGGCTTACTTACATGCTCAACACAATACAATAATCCGGCTTGTTTTAACCATTGAATTGCAGATTCATATTCGCGTGCACGCGCGCTTTTCTTAATTGCAGAAAACATAAATTTTTTATTTTCTTTGGCTAGCTGATTCGGCACGCTCTCCCATACTTCATGAATGCGCATCACGTCGCCTTTTGGCGCATGTTTGGCAAAGTCTATTTGGTAAGCAGCTAAGATATCCTTTTGTACCTGCCTCACCTCAACCAAATCACCACTGCTTATATAAGCATTCACTGCTTCAGGCATACCTCCCACCATAAGATAATAACGCAGCTCACGCTGTAACTCTTGATGCATTGCTTCAGGTACTTGTTCTGTTGGTTTTGCTTTTTCTAAATATTGACGCCAAGACGAATGGCCCGTCGCATCTAAATATTCAAAAAATGAGAGCGGATACATCGACAAAAAATTAACTTTACCCACTGGGAAGCCCGTATTATTGATTTTGACACCCAACAATGACCCTGCAGCAATAATCGCTTGCTCTGGCATTTGCTCGTAAAAATATTTCAAGCTGTTTAATGCTTCAGGTGAAGCTTGCACTTCATCAAAGATCAATACCGTATTGGCAGGATCAATCGCCTGACCAAAGTGCGCACTGAGATTTTCAATAATACGCTTAGGTGTAAGCTGTTCAAAAAAGCTCGACAATAGCTTGTTTTCCTCAAAGTCGAGGAACAAAACATGCTCAAATTCTGCCTTGGCAAAGGCCTTGATAATGTGGGTTTTACCAATCTGGCGAGCCCCTTTTAGCACCAAAGGCTTTCTATCCTTTTTATTCTTCCATTTCAATAAATTATGGTAAATATCGCGTTGCACAGCTCGAGACTCCTTAGAAAAACGTGATTATTTACACATTTTACCATGGAAAAACGTGGGAATACACACGAAAGTCGATGGAAAAACGTGATGATTTACACGTTTTTTCCAACAACTACCGAGCTGCAGGTACTGCAGCTAGAGCAGTTACTGGCAATACAGGCACTGCTGCACTGGGCTCAAAAAGAAACGATAAGTCCGCCACAAATCCCGCAACAATGCTGAGCGCAGCCGTTGCTGTCGCTGCCGCAAATGCAGGCCACTCAATCTTGCCAGCATCAAATGATGTTTTATCAGATGCCAAGGCATAAACCAACATAAAAGCCCCAGCTGTCATAATCACAGAAGTATATATCGCGGAACTGCCATTGATGACGCCATTATGGCGATCTATCCATTGATATTGTTTAGCCATTAACTTGGTTGTGCATGACGCCTCACCCGAACTCAGCAAGTTATATCCTTGACCATACAAGGCAGGCTGAAACTTCATGATTTCATCCTGATACTTAACGTCATAGCCAATTTGCATGGCAGCAACAAATACCAAGTTAACGCAGCCCAATATCATCATCCAAGAAAGCGGCAATGAATAACTTTTAATATCTTCATTCAAAGCAAATCGCGCTGTAAATGCAGCAATAGCAATACCTTCGATAACATACATTACATTGCTTGGTGTATTGGTAATCATCGCATGCGCACCCGGCGAATACAGGCCGTCAATCCACTGTAATAGCCGACTCACCTTAGAGCTGATCGGTGGCAGCGAACCATTATTACTGGATTCGTTGTAGCCAATCGCGTAATTGACCAACAAAGAAGAAGGCAAGGTAAATAGGTTCATCACCAATATTGAAAGCAAGCGAGTGGCTAACTTTCCACCTGCTGATAGATGACCTGTACTCTCCAGCCCCATTTCAATTAACCAAGACACCGTTAAGCCTGCCGATGCATTTGATGTCAGCACCTTAGTAATAGATCCAACAGAAGTCGAGGTTAAAGCCCACGACTCAGGCAAGCCGCGGCTTTCTTTTCCGGTCATGTAACGATTGGCTTTTTTGATATAGGTATTGCCATAGGTAGCACATAGAAATACATTGAAAAATCCACATACCGCCAACGCTGAAACCCCGCTTGGGGTTCGCATTAAATCACTGTAATCAGAGGGCACTATAGATAAGCTAGCTCCCGACTCCAACTGGCTATTAAAATAGATCACCGTCTTAAAAGCGGCGTATAGCCCACCGCACATCATAAAGAAACCTGCTCGCATCACTGCATCCCCACGCTATGCAAAGCGCGCATCATAGCATGAAATATGCAGTTTTTAAGCTTATGATTAATGATAATATTTACGCCACTGATAACACAGATCACGTCAGCATTCGTTAATATTGCATCGGTATAATGGTAGTTGTAGTAAATTCCTGCTACGTCAGCTGCCTAATAACTTAATGTTAAACATTCTTCCGATGTTCGGCGGCTGACTCTTTTTATACTACTCTATGAGTTACAATTATTCATCAAGGCGCACAGCGCGCCTCTTTTACTTCATGGCTCACTACGCTCCGCTCCACTGCGCTTTTACTTCCGTAAAAGAGGCACCCTATCCACTTTGATACCATCTCCCAACTTCATCGTAATTTTATATCAGCGAAAAACACGACCGACAAAAACTCAGAAAGGCCGTTAACGCGCGTTACGCATAACAAATTGAGCGAGCTGTCGATTAATTTTCGCCGCGGCTTGATTAGCAGCAAGCACCCCGCCATAAGGATCATTTTGCTGTGCAGTAACCACCGCACTAAAGCGTCGGCTAGCTTGAATCTTATTAGTTTTACTGTTCACTAAATCAGCTTGCACCGTCATAATAAAACGACTTTGCGGCAACATAAAGTTTTGCTCAAACTCTAGAATGTCAGTCTGTAAGTTGTAATCGGTTAGGCCCGAAAACGGCGACGTTACCACCGCCTTAAAATAACCAACATTACTCAATGCCTGAACGAATACCGGCAACATCATATTCGCCGGCGTACCAATCCATTTATTTTTGCTGAACTTCTCTAAACGATACGGTGTAATCATATAACGCATATTATCACTGCGATAACCTGGTGACGCGACAGGATCAGATACCAACAGCGTTAAATTAGTCCGCGGCCTGCGATTATTTACCTTAGGCTTTAACGTTTTAATCGTATAGTTTGCCTCATTAGGCACATCCAATGGTTTTAAACATGACACTAATGATAACGACATCAATACAGCCAATATACCGAAGAGCACTCTTTTTGCTAACTGTATTTTCATCGGCGCTCTCCTGGGCCCAAAGGTGGACTTTTTTGACCACGCAATAACATCGATGGGTTATTCTGCAATTGATTAGTCAAATGATTAATCTCTCGAATGGTAGCATTAATGGTGGTCACTAGCTCCGTAGTTTGTGGCACTACTTGTTGCGATACATTCTGCACTAACGCATTAGCCCCTTCCATCGTACTATCAATAGAGTCACCTGTTTTAGTAATCTTCCTCGCCATGCCCTTAAGCGCAATCAAGGTTTTATTTAATTGCTTAACGGTCTCAGGTAAGTCTTTTGTCGATACCGCAATATTTTTAGTCAGCACCTGAGTAGAATCAATAATCTCATTAAAGTTACGCTGATTTTGCGCTAAGTTTTTAGTGACTTGTTTAATGCTTTGCAAACTGTCAGCAATTGCCTTACGGTTCTTATCATCAACAATTTTCCCAACACTCACCGTCAATTGTTTTATGTTTTGTGTTACATCTTCTAACGCATCACTTAATGTTTCCAATAGGGAAGGTTTAGATGGAATAGTGGCATAAGTCTGCCCTGGCTGCTTTTTCAATGCAGGAGCATCACGCCGAGTAGCGCTTAAACCAACATACGTAACACCCGTTATACCCTGCGACTTTAACATCGCCACCGTGCTTTGGTTAATCGGTGTATTCGCCTTTACTGCCAACACCAAGCGCACCTTTTGTGGGTCTTTGGGATCCAGCTCGATCGTTTGCACCGAGCCTATCTTCACACCATTAAATGTTACCTGTGCTTTGGGTGTTAAACCCGCCACCGACTCATTCATTAATACTTGATAATGCACCGCTTCATCTTGCTTATTGAGACCTTCCAACCAAATAAAAATCACTACTAATACAGCCACCAAAAGAATGACGAAGGTACCGACGAGCGTGTAATTCACTTTATTATCCATCTTGCCCTCCTGTCACACTAGCACTGCTTTGCTGTAAGCGTGGACTGGAAAAATATTCACGAATTTTAGGATGACGTTTTTTGACCAGCTGTTGCATTGGTTCCATTGCTAAAACACGTCCCTCGCCCATAAATGCCACTTTATCTGCAACGTCCCACAAAGATGTAGGATCATGCGATACCATTACTATGGTTAACTTTAAGCTGTTTTTCAACTTAAGAATCAATTCATCAAAATCACTGGCACTTTTTGGATCAAGTCCTGAAGTAGGCTCATCCAATAATAACAACTCAGGGTCTCGCGCCAAAGCACGGGCTAATGCCGCACGCTTTTTCATACCACCGCTCAACTCCGAAGGGTAACGGTCCGCCGCATCAGCAGGCAAACCCGTCATCACTAACTTTAATAGTGCAATTTCTATACGAGAACGCTCATCCAATTGCGTAAAAACTTTTAATGGAAACATCACATTCTCTAATACCGTTAATGAAGAGAACAACGCGCTTTGTTGAAACAACACCCCCCAACGGCGGCGAATATTATAAGCTGTCACCGGGCTACAATTGACCACTTCTTCACCAAATAATTTAATCGACCCTTCTTGTGGTTGCTGCAACATTAATATGCTGCGTAACAGCGTGGTCTTACCACTGCCACTACCACCAACAATCGCTACAATAGTCTGCTGCTCAACAGCGAAGTCCAAATGCTTATGCACCCATTGGCCACCCAGGTAATTACCCAAGTCATGCACATCAATCACCGCCGCCATTAAATACCCTCCATACTAAAAATGATGGAGAAGATAGCATCTAAAATAATAATTAAAAAAATCGACTGCACCGCAGAGCGAGTAGTCATCTTGCCAACACTGTCTGAACTGCGTTCAACACGAAAACCCTGAAAGCAACCCACAGCAGCGATAACAAATGCAAACACTGGCGCTTTGACCAAACCAACCACATAAGTTTTAGTGCTAATCACCTGATGAAAGCGTGATAAGAAATCATAATAATTCACTCCCAGCATGTTTTTAGCCATCAACATACTACCAAAAATACCAAACACATCTGCCCATACTGTCAATAACGGCAAGGCAATAATTAAACCAATCACCTTGGGTAACACTAAACGCTCAATAGGCCCGATACCCATGGTCTGTAGTGCATCAATCTCTTCATTGATTTTCATGCTACCAATTTGCGAGGTAAAGGCTGTACTGGTACGGCCCGCCGCAATAATCGCCGTGATTAACGGTGCAAATTCACGCAAAATAGCTAAACCCGACAGATCAACAATATAAATATTGGCATCATACATCTCTAACTGCAGGCCCATCTGATAAGCCAACACCACACCAATCAAGCAAGATAACAGCGCAACAATCGGCAACGCATAGATACCATTTTGCTCAATCGCAACAAAAATAGCCTGCCAGTTAAATTTAGCTGGGCGCTTACACTGACGCAATAATATAACGACCAACTCACCGAAAAAGGTTAAGAAATGAATACAGTTTAGCCACTTATCGATAACCTGCTTACCCAATAAATACAGTATATTTTTTGCTGATTTTGGTGGCCGCGGCCGTGAAGAAATAACATGTTCTTCATGCGTGACTAAATCATATAAAACTTGTTGGTCAGGATCTAAGCCCAATAATTTAGCTAATTTACTTTCTAAACTGGAACGCTGAATAAGCGCATACAGTAACCACGCACCTGACGTATCCATGTGCACAATACCCGAAGCTTGCACATGTTGTAGATTTTCAATCGTGGTTATTTTCTCTACTTGATGCTGAATCTCAGTAATACCATGTATGGTCCAATCACCACTGCAACGGATGCTGACTCCATCAGGGGCAATTTCTATTTTTGCAGGTATTTCAGACATGGCTTTATCATATCATGACCGATCAATGATGTCTTTTGAGCAAAAAATAATAGCATGCCAAACCCAGCAATCCCAGTATCACATAGCCACCAGCCAATACAGCAATACTACCAACCATTGTGCTGACAATGGCCGCCGCTGCAAATGCCGTTAATGTCTGTGAGCCTCCATACAATGCAGCAGCCATGCCACGCTTATCCGTGAATTCACTCAATGCCATCGCGGTTGTATTTCCTTGCGTCAGTGCCTGACCAAAAGTAACCACTAAAATACTGATCAAAAATAGTGTCACTGTCGCGATATGACCAGCCAATATAATCACTAACCATAAACCAGCCATCAATAACAAATATTGCGCAACCGCCACACACTTAAAGCCACCCCAGCGATGCACCAAACGCGCTGAAGCGAACCTCCCTAGCAAGCTCCCCACACTAACCAATGACGTTAACCAACCATAGAGCACCGGCGTCATATGGAAGCCCCTCTGCAAAATAAATGCACTAGTCGATGCATAAATCATCGTTGCAGCTAAGCCAATTCCTGACAGAAATGCAGCGCCCAAAAACAGGCGATGCGTTAGTAAGTGCTGATAAGCCGCCATCAAACCATTTAGAGTCACTGCATGGGGGTTGCGATGCATGTTAGTCTCTGGCACAACAAGCAAAAATAAAATAAAAGCCACCAACATATAAATACCCAGCGCCATAAAGTTAGCCTGCCAGCCAAACCAATGCTGCAAGTAACCACCCACCATGGGCGCAAGCAATGGCGACATACACACGGCCATACCACAATAAGAAGAAAGCGTTGCTAGTGCCTTACCTTGATGCCGGTCACCTAAAATACTACGACCAATGCCAGAGCAAACCGCTGAACCAATCCCCTGAAAAATTCGAGTAATCAAAAAAGCAGCTATATGTGTCGTGAACACTGCTGCAAAGCTACTAATAGTAGCTAGCCCCAAGCCAAATAAAACAATCGGTTTGCGACCATATTTATCAGACAGCGGCCCATAGAAAAACAAGCTCACCCCCATACCGATTAAGAAAAATGATACTGATTGTTGCATGTGCTCTTGATTGGTATGCATAAACACTTGTATATGCGGCATCGATGCCAGATGAATATCAACGCCCATAAAGGCGCCAATGATCATAAATATAACAACCGCGAAGGTTGGCAAATCTTGTCTAACGGTATTCATAGCTATAGTCTACAGACACTAAAAATGTATTTCCACGCAAAAGCTTTAGGGAAAGCTTTAGGGGTTGATAGCCATCTAACAGCCCTTTACAATGCCAGCATGAATAACCAAGTTAAATCAGTTCCTCTTGAGCAGTGGCAACCTGAAGCAGAATTTGCACAGCAACAGCAGCTGGCTAGCAGCCTTGAAGCCAACCAATTACTGCTATTGCCTCAGTTATCGTTTAACCTGTTAGCTGACGAACGCGCATTGCTCACAGATAGCCTACTAAGCGGCAAACGCAAAAATATTAGCTTTGATAAATACAGCCAAAAATTAGGTGGCTGCAACGAACAAGCAGATAAAGCACTCTTGACACAAATGATGCGCCGCTTTATTCAACAAGCAGAACATTTGGTGCATTTACTACTGCCCGAATATCAGGATCATTTAATTCCAGGTCGTACCAGTTATCGACCTGCCAAAGTGGAAGGACGGCAAGCTGACTCCTACCGTAAAGACGACAGCCGGCTGCATGTCGATGCATTCCCCTCAACACCGATGCAAGACTTACGCATATTACGCTTCTTCGCCAATATAAACCCAAATAATCAACCACGCACATGGCGAATTGGTGAACCATTTGAACAATTAGCTGAACGCTTTATTCCTGACATTCATGCGCCAACACCAGGCACAGGCAAACTAATGAAGTGGCTACATTTAACGCGCAAATACCGCACACGTTATGACCACTACATGTTAAAGCTACACAATAAAATGAAAGCCGATGACAACTATCAACAGCAAGTAACGCAAACTACGGTACAACTGCCGGCGAACAGTTGTTGGATGGTATTTACAGATTCTGTGTCACATGCCGCAATGGCCGGACAATTTTGTTTAGAGCAAACATTTTACTTGCCCATCAGCGCAATGAATAACAATAAACTGTCGCCACAGCATATCTTGCAACAGCAACTTAACCGCGAACTGATTCCGCAACTGTAGCTGACTGTTGCACTATACATTCGCGCATTGCTTCCGTGGCTTTATGCATAATATGCACATTATGGATACTAGCAAGGTTACAATAAATCGCTTGGCGGTTTTTAAATAAATAATGCATATAACTGCGTGAAAAGTTTTGGCAGGTATAACAACTGCAGCCTTTCAATATAGGCTCGTTGTCTAAAGCATATCTGCTTTTCTTAATCAGAATACGACCCGCCTCTTCACCCAAGTTATCAAATCGCACCCAATCACCAGTCGGCACCGTCACGCCATGATATAACGCACCATGACGCGCATTACGCGTAGGCGCCACACAATCACAAATATCGATACCACGTTCGGCAACATCAATTAAATCTTGCGGGTTTAAACCCACACCCATGGTGTATCGTACTTTATC
The DNA here is from genome assembly GCA_029212885.1 of Coxiellaceae bacterium. Lineage (GTDB taxonomy): Bacteria > Pseudomonadota > Gammaproteobacteria > Coxiellales > Coxiellaceae > JARGNX01. The sequence goes on along the minus strand of JARGPC010000001.1, from coordinate 774,413 downwards.
TGTTGGCAATTGCGGCCGTACCCAATCGATAATCTCAACGGTTTTTTGCATGTCAAAACCAATCACCTCACCACCAATCGCAATGCCATCCAAGTCTGCATTGACAATAAACTCAGTGCTCTTGTCTCGCAAATCACGAAAACTTCCACCTTGGATAATGCCAAACAATGCCTGACGATTACCATAAGCCGAATTAGGATCATTATCATGCACTGCTTTCGATTGCATTAACCACCGATGGGTTCGATCCAATGCAGCTAATGCGGCTTGGCGACCCCCTTGCTCGGGTGTGCATTCATCAAACGCCATAATAATATCAGCACCAATAATTTTTTGCGTTTCTATTGATGACTGCGGCGTTAAGTGAATCACCTTGCCATTGGTCGGATGTTTAAAGTGAGCCCCTTTGTCATCGATCTTACAAATCTTGCCATTCTTCGACAAACTAAACACTTGAAAGCCACCACTATCAGTAAGCATTGGTTGTTGCCATGACATAAAGGGATGCATACCACCAGCATTTTTGATTACTTCCATACCCGGTGCTACCAGCATATGGTAGGTATTACCGCCCAAGATAATCTGGCTACCTGCCTGTTGCAGCTGTGGTGGTGTCATTTGATTAACTGCAGCACGAGTGGCCACCGGCATAAAAGCTGGGGTCATTACCTCACCATGCGGCGTAGTCATCTTCATGATACGGGCCGCCTTGTTAGGGTGCTGCGTGACGCATTGACTAGTAAAACTATTTGGCATATCGACTCTATTATATGGTGTTAAAAATTGGTGCGATTATACCAGCTTTTGCCCATTATGGGCGAAAGCATCAATCCACTCAATAAATCAATAAGATAGAGTCTTTCAGCTGAGTGATTTGCCTTTGTGCCAATATTACACAAAGGACTAATTGTCTCCTTAAGCGACAATATACGTAAATTTTACTGATTTTTTCGCCCTCAATCCATTGTATCGTATACCCAACAAGAAGAGTGATGTTACTAAGAATATAGATGTATAAGTGAGAGGTACCAAAAAATGCGGTGTGAACAAATTTCAGTACAACAATCCGTACAAGCATTTTATAACGACTTTGTTTTTATTAAAAAACTCCACGGCATAGCGACAACCGTATCCAAGCAACGCTTTTTAAAAAGCAAGCAGCGCTACATGATCGTTAGCACATTGCATACTTTTGAGCTCAGCCGACGTCAAGTAGATGCACTCAAGCACATGAAACACATCAACTCACGTAAAAAAATTGCCGAGCGCATGGGCATTTCCATTAAAACACTGGAAGATCATTTATTAGCGATGCGTAAGAAAATGAACTGTAATACCGTACAAAAGATGTTTGATGTGGTGCAAAGTAATTTGCTAATAAAAGCAGTTTAATTGCGGTAATTACCAACCTTATACGAAAGGTCAAGGCACACAACTTGCCATCCCGGAAATCGACGTAGTCGATTATCCGGGATCTAGTATATTAAGGAAAGAGCTGGATCCCGGCTCGGGGGCCGGGATGACAAATCAAGTGCAGGATGACAAATCAAGTGCAGGATAACATTGCATCAATTATAACCCTGCAAAATAGCATCGATTTGCGATTTCAGGTCTTCGTTATGGTCAGTAAGCTCAAGAATATTACGGCCTAATTCCGCGTATAGCGTTTGCTGATCACTGTGATTTAAATGCTGCATATGCTGCTTTATTGTCATTAAATCACCTCGCTCTACGGGACCTGTTAGACTGCTACGCAAACAAGCATTCTGTTGAATATTATTCAGCGTACCTTGCATTAATTCAGCTACAACTTCCAATGCTTGCTGCTGGCTGATACCTGCTTGCTGCAAACATTGGCAAGCCGAATGCGCAACAGAAACTAAATAATTCGATGCAAACACACCGGCCGCATGATATGCCGCCTTTTGCTGACTATCAATCGACAGCCAACGAATAGACTCAGCAGCAAAAAGATTTTTTATATATTCAACAGCTACGTTATCACCTTCCAGCGCACAAAACACCTGATTGAAGCCATCACGACACAGCTCTAGCGAAGCAAAGCTTTTCATTGGGTGCATGCTAGCAATACCACAACCTTTTGCTCTCGTCGCATTTAGCACCTGTGACGACAGCACGCCACTGCAATGCACCACTACACTGTTCAGCTGCAAATTAGCGCTTAACGCCAATTGGTTTGCCACTGCAGCAACCGCATCATCAGGCACTGTAATTAACGTCATATCAGCAGGCGGTAAGTCGTGTATACCCGCAACAGCATTGCCCGCAGCCAATAACTCAACGGCCCGCTGACTACTAATTAAGGTTTGGTTACAAACTGCCTGAATAATCGTATTATTTTGGTGTTTTAGCACATAAGCCAAATGCAAACCCAGCCTTCCTGCACCAATTATATTAATTGTTTTTATCATCATAATGCGCAGCATTCTACTCTATAATAAAGGCCAGGCATAGTGCATCAACTTGAGGGTAATCAATGCAGCCTGATACGAAGCGATACATACCCCTATATATATTTTTACTGGGCATCCTGTTCGCTATAGGCTTTTGGGTACTGGAGGCTGTTGCTCACGCTTATTGGTTCAACCACACGCATTTCATAAATGAACTCCTCCCTCAAGACAGCAATGAAATATGGATGCGTTGCATTATCTCAGCATTATTTATCTTATTTGGCTTAATGGGCGCTTGGCTTAGTCACACCATTTTGAATCTACAACAAAGAATATCTATCGACCTAGCTGCATTAACTGCCATGCGTGAAAGTGTGGTTATAACAGATCACAACAATCGCATCATCTATGTCAACCCTGCTTATACCGCGGTAACTGGATATACGGCAGAAGAAGTAATTGGCAAAAATCCTAGCATCGCCAGTTCTGGCAAACAAGATAAAGCGTTCTATCAAGCGTTATGGCAAAGCTTGCAATCAACCGGACACTGGCATGGCGAACTATGGAACCGCCGTAAGAATGGTGATTTGTATCCTGAATGGCTCTCAATTTCAGTCATCAAAGATAACCGCCAAAATATTATTAATCATGTAGCCGTATTTACTGATATCACATCAAGAAAAGCAACTGATGACAAAATAAAACATTATGCCTATTATGACCCACTAACAGACCTACCTAATCGTCGATTTTTTCTGGAACGCTTATCGCAAGCGATTCAATACGCGAAACGCAATAAAGACCAGCTTGCCCTGCTGTTTATTGACATGGATCATTTTAAACGCATCAATGATGAACATGGCCATGACACAGGTGATCTGTATTTATGCGCCTTTGCCAAGGCAGTTAAAAATAACTTACGTGCAGTCGATACATTATCACGCTTTGGCGGCGATGAATTTGTCATTTTACTTACTGGCATCAGTGATGAACAAGACTCTTTAGGCATTGCCGAAAAAATACTAACCATTAGCTCTGTAACAGCGGGTGATCAGACACTATCCGTAAACTGCAGCATTGGCATTGCTTGCTACCCTAACAATGGAAACGAGCCGGATGCCTTATTAACAGCCGCTGATAAGGCAATGTACGACGTAAAAAAATCTGGTCGCCATGCAGCAAGCTTAGCTAAACCAAGAGCTATTGATTAAACACCCAATACCTCTCATTATTAAAGAATCAATTCACATCACTGCACAAGGAAGAGCTGATGGAAAAACATGTAGACGTTGCCATTATTGGCGCAGGATCCGCCGGGTTATCAGCGCTGAAAGAAGTGCGCAAAATAACCAACAATGCAGTCATCATTGATGGTGGCGACTTAGGCACCACTTGCGCTCATGTTGGCTGCATGCCGTCGAAAGCATTGATTCAAGTGGCTCACGACTTTCATCGCCGCAACGTATTTGCGGAAATGGGAATCGAAGGCGGTCAAAATCTTACCTTAGACATCCCTAAAGCATTACAACACGTTCGCAAACTACGTGACCGATTTTGGTTATCAATTGTCAAAGATACCGAAGCGTTAGGTGATACCTTGATTCGTGAATTCGCTCATTTTGTCGAACCCAATGTTTTACAAGCCGGAAAGCATCGCATTATTGCTGACAATGTCATTATTGCCACCGGTTCGCGCGTAGTGATACCCGATGCGTGGGCAGGCTTTTCTGAGCAATTAATCACCAGCGACAATATTTTTGAACAAGCTGACCTTGCCAATGAAATAGCAGTGATTGGCGCAGGTGTGATTGGTTTAGAACTGGGGCAAAGTGTCAGCCGCTTTGGCATCAAAACCTCTGTATTTCATGGGAACGATAAGATTGGTGGCTTGTCTGACCCTAAAGTGAATGAACTAGCAATTAAGATCATGCGCAAAGAAATGGATCTGCATTTAAATGTGCGAGCTGATGTTGCACATGATGGTAGTCATTTCCAAATTAAAACTGATAATGACACCACTGCCATACCCAGCATATTAGCTGCCATGGGTCGCCGTCCCAATATCGACCAATTAGGCTTAGCTGATATCGGTATCTCCTTAAATGAGCGCGGCATGCCAGCGATTGATCCGGTAACATTAAAGGTCGAAGGTCACTCGATATACATGACTGTCTGCGGTGACACTAATGTGATGCATCCTTTACTGCATGAAGCTTCTGATGATGGTCGCATTGCCGGGTATAATGCTGTGCAAGATCCGGTTCACTTTCATCGTCGTACACCTATCGCTGTCGTATTTTCCGACCCCAATATTTTTATGGCTGGCAAACGTTATTTCGAATTGGCGCCTGATTCATTTGTGGTAGGCGAAATCGATTTTAGTAACCAAGGGCGCTCACGCATGATGATGGCTAATCAAGGTTTAATGCGCATTTATGCTGATAAGAAAACCGCCCATATATTAGGTGTTGAGGGTATTGCACCGGCCGGTGAACACATGGCGCACTTATTGGCGTGGGCTATCCAGCAAGATTTATGTGTATTCCGCTTATTGCAGATGCCGTTTTATCATCCGGTGGTGGAAGAAGGCATGCGCACTGCTTTGCGCCAATTGGCCAAGCAGCTCTCGCCCACCTGTTCACACTCTGAGCTATCGATGTGTGAATCGTTAGCGGCTGATTGCTTGAACTAAAATCCATAGGTTATGGCTAGCTATTAAGATAATCTGCATTAGCCTGGCAGATTATCATGATAACTTGCCTGTCCAGGCAAAATTATCACGACTATTGCAAATAGTGCTGAATCTTAGATTAATTATGGCCAGGCGGTTTGATTTAAATGCGCCTGACACGGACGTGCGTCAGTGACCGTTGGTCCTGTGGACCAACGCAGCACTAGCACGCTTAAATCAAAAGGAAGGTTCGACTCCGCTAACGCTACTGAAATGATTTCGCCTACGCGGAGTGAATCCGCGTGAACGGCGAATCAAGGGAAGAATCCCGGTTCTCCCTTTAAAAATCCCCATCGGGAACAGAACCCTCGATCGAGAAATATACAAAAGTTAAGGTCAGTGGGATTTCTTAAAGGGAGCTTTGTGCGCTCCCTTTAAGTCGCGTCAGTCGAACTTGCTTCGACAAGCGATCATAAAAAGGAAGGTTCGACTGCTGTCAGCAATCCGAAGGAGTGCGCCTGACAGGAGTCGAACCTGTGACCTTCGGCTTCGGAGGCCGACACTCTATCCAGCTGAGCTACAGGCGCATGATATGAACGGCCACCATAATCTCACGAAGTTGTCATGATCACAACTACCCTACTAGCGCTTGATCGATGCGAAATGCATTAATTGTACGCTTGCAGTCTTAGACAATGTTAGGAGGCACATATATCGCCAATTCATTATCACCATTGCCATCAACGACATCCCTATCAATGTCTGGAACCGCACGCGTAGAACTATTCCCACGCATGAGATCATCCAATATAAAGTAGTAGTCGTCTTCGTGCAGTAGATTACCGTTGATTCGCCCAAGAGTTACGAGCGGAGTATACCCTTCATCTTTCCAGCGTTTGTAATTAGCACGACTTTCTCGCCAGTAAGGAAAAGGTCCGAGAGCACACCAGGCTGCTGAGAGCGTACCGAGAAAGCCACACCAAATTATAACGACAGCTATATCTGCTTTCACCTTCTCGCTCTTGCTGCAAGCAGACGCAATAATAGTCGCCACAAAACCTGCCAGCAAAAGGCCCGTTAGTGCAGAATACTTAGCAAAATCAGCACTTCCCGCTCTGTAACGGCCTAAATATTCCTCACCCCGTTCTTCATGTTTTGCCCGATGACGCTGCTGTGCTCGGCTATATAGGTCAGTTCGACTCATCACCCATTCCTCATTATCATATTAATTGCGCAATAATAACACCAATATTTTTAAAATTAAAGTAATATAGCCAAGGCATGACAACACTCGAATTAATAAACCCCTAATGTTACAATCACTTGCTCAAACCTAGACCCGTCATGCAAGGATGACCATGCTGCCCGACGCACTCGAGCCCTACTCCATACTGATTGTGCTGCTGCTGGCCATGATCCTGTTTATCTCCAACCGATTGCGTTTTGATATTGTCGCTCTGCTCACACTAGCCGTTTCAGTCATTATTGGTGCCGTGCCCTTTCACTTGGTTTACAGTGGACTAGATAATAGCGCGGTAATTACCGTCGCCTGTGTGATGGTGATTTCTTTTGCGCTCAATGAGTCCGGCATCCTCAATACAGCCGTTGATAAGCTAAGCCATGTCACAAAAAATCAATTTCTGCATATCACCACCCTGTGCTTTATCACCGCTGTGCTGTCTGCGTTTATGAACAATGTCGGCGCATTGGCTTTATTGATGCCAATAGCGATTCGCACTTCGGTTGAAAACAAACGCTCGCCTGCGATCATATTAATGCCGATGGCACTAGCCTCTGCTATGGGCGGGCTAACCACGATGATTGGCACACCTCCCAACCTGCTAATCTCAAGCTTTCGACAACAAGCCTTAGGGCAACCCTTTGCCATGTTCGACTTTGGCAAGGTCGGCCTATGGGTCGCCATTGGTGGTGTTATTTTTATCATTGTTGTTGGCTGGCGCTTACTGCCGATCAGAAAACCAGCCGGTCACACCGAAGACATATTTCAAATTGGCGACTACATCACTGAGCTCAAGGTTAACGAAAAATCATCATTAATCGACAAAACGCTGGACGATTTCAGCCAATTACTTGACGAAGAGTATATCGTCCTAGGTATCATACGAAACCGTCAAAAACGCTTTGCGCTAAAGCCTACCATGATCATTGAAGCAAACGATGTGTTAATTGTAGAAGCAACAAGCACTGTGATTGAAAAACTGCTCAGCAAAACCAAACTCGAAATATATGGCAACAAACTCAACACCAGTGAAGACCTACGCAATGAAGACATGGCAACCATGGAAGCCGTGATACCCCAAGCCAGTCGCATGGAGGGCCGCTCATGGCAAGCGGCGCGTTTGCGTTCACGCTACCAAGTTAACTTACTTGCCATTGCACGAAAAGGCAAACCCTTTAAAGAACGCATGAACCATGTTGAGTTACAAGCCGGTGATATTGTTTTAATGCAAGGGCCACAAGAAACAATACAAGGCGTTAGCCAACACATTGGCCTGCTGCCTTTGATTGGTCGTGGCATAAAAACCAAAAAAAAGAACTTTGCCTATCTGCCTCTGCTTATTTTTATTATTGCCATTGTACTTGCAGCCGTGCAATGGGTTCCAGTTCAAGTCGCCTTTGGTGGCGCCGTATTGTTGATGGCATTAACCCGTACTATCCCTATTCGTCAATTGTATGACAGCATCGAATGGCCAATCATTATTTTACTCGCGGCGATGATTCCCGTTGGTAATGCACTGGTCACTACCGGCGGCACCGATCTAATCACCCACAGCTTATTAGCTGTTGCCAAGACTATTCACCCCATTGGCATGCTGGCTTTATTATTAATTGTTACCATGACACTGTCCGACTTTATGAACAATGCGGTAACCACTGTTGTGATGGCACCGATCGCTATCAGCATTGCACGCGGCATTGGGGTGGCTATCGATCCATTCTTAATGGCGGTTGCTGTAGGCGCTTCCTGCTCCTTCCTAACACCCATCGGCCATCAAAACAATACATTGGTCATGGGCCCCGGCGGTTACAAATTCAGCGACTATATACGCATCGGCTTGCCACTGGAGATTATTGTAATCGTTATATCCATCCCATTAATCGAATGGATGTGGCCCTTATAATGGCTATACTTGATGATATCAATATAAGGTATGGAGCAAACAACATGAGTAAAATAACACTAATTGTCAGTATATTAGCCCTTAGCCTACCATTGACTTGTTTTTCCGCTTCGACCAATAGCACCTCAAAAAAGACAACAAGCACTCAAAGCGAAAACACAGTCCCCGCTCAACCAATGCTCCATCGAAGCATTCAAAACAAACAAGAGCAATGTCAATTGCAATGCCCCTATGTTGCACCCACTGCGACTGGGCCTATTGGCAAATCGCAAGCAGATACTAATCGACAAAACTGCATGGATCGGTGCTTGGCAAGGCCTTAAATCAATAAACATCAATCAAACCTCTAGCTTTATCGATGACAGGATAATTTATCATTATTATTCAATATATTATGAGAATTCATGCCTATATTGTCATATATGCATGACAATATAGATTAAATATTGTTGATTAAGTATTACAATTATGGCATGGTATTGCCATACAGCCATTACAAGATAACGGGCCATAACATGCTAGAAGACTTGATAGCTAGCCACAACCAGGTCATAGAGGATTTAGACACATCACACCAAAGATACCTCTACCCTGAAATTAACTGGGACTCTCAAGCAATATGCCTATTAGGCGCACGTGGAGTTGGCAAAACCACACTAATTTGTCAGCACTTAAACAATCACTACACTTCACACAGCAAAGCATTATACATATCAGCAGACAACATTAACGTCACAGCCATTGGCTTGCTCAAAATTGCCACGGAACACTTCAAATACGGCGGAGAGGCCATCTATATCGATGAAATACACAAGTACCCCAACTGGTCCCAAGAAATTAAAAACATCATCGATACCTACCGCAAAAAGAAAATAGTGTTCTCTGGCAGTTCAGCTATTGAACTACAAAAAAGCAAATATGATTTATCACGTCGCGTTAATTACTATCAACTATCAGGGCTGTCGTTCCGTGAATTTTTAGCCTTTCAATATGATATCAGCATTGAACCTGTTGCATTGCAAGACATCCTTAAATCCCATGAGGCGCTTGCAAAGCAATTCAACAACGCGCCTATACTGAAATATTTTCAAGACTATCTGATATACGGGTATTTTCCTTTTTTCTTAGAAGGAACCAATGATTACTTACACAAACTTAACAACGTGATTGAAAAAGTTATTTACGAAGATATTGCTAGCAGCGAAAACATTAATAACAGCACTGTAATTATACTAAAAAAATTACTTTGGCTTGTTGCCACCTCGAAAATCTTACAACCGAATATTGATAAAATCAGCAAAGATATGCACGTGTCGCGTGAAATCATTTATAGCTGCTTAAACTACCTTGATCGCTCCTGCTTACTAAAGAGTGTCTATCCTCCAGAAAAGGGGTTACGATTAGTGCGAAAGCCAGCAAAGGTTTTTTTAAACAATACCAACCTAATCTCAGTCATACACAATGAACTTAAATTACCTGTGGATATTGGCGGCGTCAGAGAAACATTTTTTGCCAACCAGATAGCAGAAAAGCATAGCTTAAAAACACATGCAAAAGCGGATTTCATTATAGATAACCAATACGTATTTGAAGTTGGTGGCCAATCAAAGAAGGCCACTCAAATAAAAAATATCAAACAAAGCTATCTTGCGATAGACGGTATTGAAATAGGTTATGCTAATCGAATCCCTCTCTACCTATTTGGCCTAATGTACTGACTGCCTAGGTTGATAGCTAATGGCTTCGATTAAATGCGGCCTTTGTATTTGATCCTCACCATCCATGTCTGCCAAGGTACGCGCCACACGCAATAGACGATGATAACGTCGCGTGGATAACTGCAGTCGCTTCATCGCTATTAATAGCCACTTATTATCTTTAGCACTTACCTGGCAATATTTTTCAATTTGTTTAGTGTTTAGTCGTGCGTTACTAAGGCCTAAATTTTGCTGCCTAACGTACGACTGCTTTACCCGCTGCCGCACGACTTCACTGCCCTCAACAGCTTTGCCTTCATAACTCAACACCACTTCATACGATTGCGGCAATACATCAACATGCAAGTCGATACGATCCATCAGTGGTCCAGATAATTTGTGTTGGTACCGTCTAATTTGCTCATCACTGCAATGACACAAACCACGCTCATCACCTGCATAACCGCACGGACATGGATTCATTGCAGCTATCCACTGCGCTTGCGCTGGAAATTGGGCTTGCGCTTGAGCACGTGCAATCGTTACCGTACCCATCTCCATTGGCTCGCGCAATGCTTCCAATACTGAACGCGAAAACTCCGGTAGCTCATCTAAAAATAATACCCCGCCATGCGCTAATGAAATCTCACCCGGACGCGGCGGGTTGCCACCACCAACAATAGCCGGCATAGAAGCACTGTGATGCGGCGCACGAAAAGGGCGAGCACCCCAATGCTGCGCAATAAAACCACCTGTCGTCATCGAGTGCACCATAGCCACTTGCAACGCGAGCTCATCATTCATTGGTGGCAAGATACTCGGCAAACGGCTGGCCAACATAGTTTTACCGGTGCCTGGTGGCCCTTTTAATAACAAACCATGACCACCAACCGCCGCTACCTCTAACGCGCGCTTAGCTTGCTGCTGCCCTTTAACATCAGCCAAATCCGGATAGGCCGTTGCTACTGGTTTATTCTGTTTTGGCTTAACCACTGACAATTGTTCTACTTGACGCAAATGCGCCAAGACCTCTGTCAAATGCGTTGCGGCAAACACCTTGGCCCGCTTAACCCATGCGGCTCGCTCAGCATCTTCCGCACACATCACCAGTGAACGCTGCACTTGGCTTGCAGCGTTTGCCATCAGTAAGGCACCCGGCGCTGAACGCAGCTCACCAGTCAACGACAACTCAGCAAAAAATTCATATGTAGCCAATTCAGCTTGTGGGCATTGATCTGAAGCCGCTAGAATACCCACCGCGATAGCTAAGTCAAAACGACCACCGGTTTTAGGCAAATCAGCCGGTGATAAATTGACAATAATTTTACGTTGTGGAAATACTAACTGACTGTTATGAAACGCCGCTTGCACACGATGCCGTGCTTCTTTAACTGCTGTTTCCGCTAAACCTACGATCGAGAATGATGGCATGCCAGGTTGGATATCTACTTCAATAGCTACAGGTAAAGCCTGGATACCTGATAATGCGCGCCCATAAACTGTGGCTAACGGCATAGGTTATTTTTTCTCGAGTTCTTCGACTTGTTTCATCAAGGCTTCTAACTTTTGTCGTGTGCGCTCGAGCACCTTGGTTTGCGCATCAAACTCTTCACGTGTCACTAAGTCCATTTTCTGAAAACCCGCAGTAACTGCTGATTTGACATTATCTTCCACATCCTTGCCCAAGTTTTTAACCCCTTCTGGCATCGAATCCAAAATGCCCTTCACCGTATCGTTAATATCTTTGCGGTTAATCACGTTAAACTCCTCATAGCTCTTACGATTACACTATGAGATACTACCACCTTCTTGAAATAAAACACATACCGTAGTAATGAGCCAAACCATGCAATGCCCATGCGGATCGAACAAAGCCTATAACGCATGTTGCCAACCATATATTAATGGCGATGCCTCAGCACCCACAGTCGAAGCCTTAATGCGCTCACGTTACAGTGCCTATAGCCAAGCCAACACAGACTACATCCAACAGACCATGCAAGGCAAAGCCGCTGCTGGCTACGACCCATTATCATCCCAACAATGGGCACAATCCATAGAGTGGCTAGGACTACAAGTATTCGATCATACTGCTCAAGGCAATGAAGCGAGCGTCACTTTTGCTGCGCGTTATCGCGATGCCAATGGCACACAGTTCATACATGAAAAAAGTTCTTTTAGGCGCATCGATGAAGCATGGTACTACACTGACGGGAAGCAGCAATCATTGCCACAACGTAATCAGCCTTGCCTGTGCGGATCCGGAAAAAAATTTAAACGCTGTTGTGGCGGGAGATAACAATGAATACAGCTAAAAAAATCACGGTTTTTTGCGGCTCAAGCAAAGGCATTAATGATGCCTATGCTCAAGCGGCAAAACAACTGGCTGCCGCCTTATGCAACAATCATTTGTCACTTGTTTATGGTGGCGCCACCGTTGGCATAATGGGCATACTTGCCGATGCCGTTTTACAACACGGCGGCGAAGTAACCGGCGTTATCCCAGAGTCGATGGTTGATATCGAAATATCTCACCAAGGCCTGACTGAATTATTTGTTGTGCAAACCATGCATGAACGAAAAGCGAAGATGTCGGATATTTCTGATGGCTTTATTTTGTTTCCTGGTGGCGCAGGTTCACTTGATGAGTTTTTTGAAATCTTTACCTGGCTGCAATTGGGTTATCACAATAAACCCTGCGCCATTTTAAATATTAATGGCTACTATGACCCGATACTTAACTTCATTGACCATGCGATTAACGAGGGCTTTATGAAACAAGCACACAAAGATGCTATTTTGGTAGATACATCGCCAGAGAACTTAGTGCTATCACTGCTAGGCTTTACACCCACGCTGGATGAAAAGTGGATTCGCGATAAAGCCACGACTTAAACTTCAGCTGTATCACACTTGCTCAGCAGCCGTGGCACTTAAGATTTGTTGTGCTTAATAAATAGCTCGATACGATCCGTCAGCTAGGGCCGAGGGGTATCGGCGTAGTCATCTGAACAGTCGTAGTTTCCATAGTATCCTGAAGCTTTCCGTGAGTTAGCGCAGCTGACTTAATATAAATTAAATACGGGGCTTCCCATGCTATTTTGTTTCCCATGCCAATCTCCTTATAATGCCATTTAAGGATACAGCAACAAGATTAATTATGCTAACAACCTTACAAGCCTGCCAGGAAAATGAACAGCTACATTTATACTTTTTAGGCATTTACAAGAGTGGAGATATGCCAGCAGTTTTATCTGAGGATTCGCGATAAAGCCACCACTTAAACTTCAGTTGTATCACACTTGCTCTGCAGCCGTGGCACTTAAGATTTGTTGTGCTTCATTTTCATTTAGACGAGGCCCAAGCTTACTGACCACTAATCCTGCTGCGTGATTAGCAATCTTAGCCGCTTGTTTAAAGTCTAACCCATGGGTTAAAGCATATAAAAAACCACCCGCAAAAGTATCACCCGCACCAACGGTATCAATGACATTAAATTTAGCTGTAGCTACTTGGTAACTGTTTTCACCATCAAACACTAATGCACCTTTGCTACCCAATGTAATAGCCGAAGTTTTTGCATATCTTTTTAAGGTTTCTTGTGCCACAACCACGTCATCAGTCTCACAAAACATCAATGCTTCTTGCTCATTACAAAACAGTAAATCTACACCGTCACCAATGATATCGCATAAGTTTTGTTTGAAAAATTGCACCATATTAGGATCAGACAAAGTAATAGAGGTTTTCACCCCGGCTTTATCAGCCAGTTGCTTGGCTTTAATCGCTGCTTTACAAGCATTTTCTGCCGCTACTAAATAACCTTCTATATAGAGGTATTCAGAATCAACTAAAGCTGTACTGTCTAACTCCGCCTCTGAGTAGGTCGCTGTAATGCCAAGATAAGTGCACATCGTGCGCTCGGCATCCGGAGTGATTTTAACAATGCATGTGCCGGTATTTCCACTCGGGCGTTCATTAGCCGATAAGTTAGTCACTATGCCTTTGGCCGTCAATTCGTTATAGAAAAAATCACCCTGCGCATCGTTAGCCACTTTGCAAGAATAAAAGCTATCGGCGCCTAATAACTGAGCTGCCATCATGGTATTAGCTGCAGAGCCACCACCCGCTTTGGCGCGCTCTTGACCCAGTTGAGTTAACAGCTCATCAAGGCGGTCCGCTTCGATAAGCGTCATCAATCCTTTATCAATATTTAACTCAGCCAATTTGGCATCATCAATCGCATACTCACGATCAACCAATGCATTACCCATACCATAAATTTTGAATTTTTTTCTCATCAGGCTGTCCTTGGCAGTTGTTAAAAGTGACATACGCGGCGTAGTGTAGCTGGTTTAACCACAATCGCCAAATACTTTATAGATGCCAACAGAGCCTAACCGCACTGAAATTGCCCAAAATTATTCACTGAACAATTCTTACCGCATCGCACATCACCAAAGGCATTGCTAACACAGTTATCATTGCGGTGACTGGCACAGAACACACCCTTAATGGTCTTAACACAATTAAAACCACAAGAAATATTACCGAAGTCATCAGCCAGGCAAGCCTGACCACGACGTGAAGCACACTTCACACCTTTGATGCTCTTAACGCAACCATAACCACAGGCCTGGTTACCAAAATTATCACTCAGGCAAGCACGGCTATTATGACGAGGGCGGTGATGACGGTGATGTCGACCCGGCTTATTGCTTGGTGCCCCATTTAACTGGTAGATATCAAAGCGTTGTACATAAATTTCTTTGCCTGCATAAGGCACATTGCACTTGTTATAACCGCGCCAGGTTTTACCCGGCTGAATACCGCCCTCAAAATAAGCACGGCATAAATACAAAGTTGGACCCTTAAGGTCTCGGCCCACTTTCATCGCACCTTCTGGAATACCATGACCACCACGAACCCAATGACCTTCCTTATAACTTTGCAAATAAATCGAATAATCTGTCGCTTCAATCTCACGGCCGCCAAATGGAATATTGCACTTATCATACCCGTGCCAAGTTTTACCCGGCTGCTCACTGCCCATATATTGGGCGCGACACAGATATAATCCTCTGCCATTCGCCTCATGGCCAATCTTAAACGCATGCTCTGATGATTTAAGCCCAACGCCCCAAGTGGCCGCTTGCGCGGTTGCGGCGAATAATATCGAAAATGACAACAGCAGGATTAGTTTTTTCATCTGAACGCCTCTAATGCGGATTACACACAATCTCGGTGTGCACTATATCAATTGTACCAATATCGCACAACCTAAAAAGCCGGCTATACCCCCTTACCCACCCATGCGTAAGGCTAATCAGAAGCAACTATAAAAAAGCCCGGCTACTTAACATAGCCAGGCTTTTTTTATCAAATAGACTCGTAGCTTATAAAAAACCTCTTAAATCAGAGAAATGCTCAGGCTCAAGCGGTAACGTACAACCCTGTATGCCAATAATCTCACCGTGCTCATCACGTAAGGGCGACTTATAGGTAAGAAATTGCTTTTCCTTGCCATCGGTATGAACTGTCTCTATGCATGTTAACAGTTCTTGACGATCAATCACTTCCTTATCCATTGCTTTAATATGCTCTACTTCCTCTGGCTCTTTAATCACTTCCCAATCATCTTTACCAATCACATCATCCATTTCAAAACGCAATATATCTAATAGCCCTTGGTTAACCCAAGTGTAGCGACCATCTAAGTCCTTACAATATAATGCACCTGGCATATGATCAAAATCATGTGTTACTTTCATCACTTCTCTCCAACATAATATACAATATGAAATTTTATACCGTTTCATTATAGTCTATTTTTTTCGTTAAATTGTCGAGATAACACGCTGAGGCTTTCTTACTAAAATACAATACATACAAGGCACTACAAACAGTGTCATTAAGGAACCAAATGATAATCCACCGATGATAACCCAACCAATAGCTTTCAAGTTTTCACTGCCTGCACCACTGGACAATACGAGAGGAACAGCACCAAACACCATAGCGAAAGTTGTCATTAACACTGGACGCAAACGAATTTTAGCAGCGTCTAGCACTGAACTAACAATCGACTCACCTTCGAGCTGCTGCTCTTGCGCAAAGTTAATAATCAAAATTCCGTGCTTACTAATAAGCCCAACCAGCATCACCAAACCAATTTCAGTAAATATATTTAAGGTATTTCCAGTAATAAACATCGCCGTTAACGCACCAGCCGATGACAATGGCACACATAGCATTACCACCAATGGCTCAACAAAACTATTAAACTTAATGACTAACAATAAATATATCGCTGCTAAAGCAATCATAAAGATAACGGCTAATTTACCCTCGGACTGGACATACTGACGTGAAGTGCTAGCAAAGTCATAAGTCATATTATTCGGCAAAATCTTATCGGCTTTTTTAATCAAATAGTGCAACGCTTGCCCAATGGTATACCCTTGCGCGAGCTGAGCCGTGATAGTTGCGGAGCGCACTTTTTGAAAATGATTTAGTTTCTGCGGCATCACCACTGTTTTATAATGCAGCAGACTCGAAATCGGCGCCAAATCGCCACTAATAGTACGCACATAAATGTCCTGCAGCTGATTAGGTTGAATACGCAATGCATCATACACCTGTGGTATCACTGGATAACTTTGACCCGTATTGTCGTACCAACCAATAATCGGCTTAGCAAATAAATACTCTAGCGTATTAGTGATCTGCTCAATCGAGACACCTACAGTACCGGCACGCATTCGATCTATAGTAATATCTACTGACGGCTTATTGATCCGCAAATCCGTATCAACATTTAATAAGTTAGGATTTTGCTTCGCAGCTGCCTCCATCTCGTGCACAACCTTATCTAAACCATCGTAGGTGCCCGTAGTTTGAATAACAAATTGCACTGGCGCATCAAAACCTGTCACATCCGCTAATGCGGGACGGTTAAATGCAAACGCACGCAAGCCAGGAATTTTCGCCACCTTTTTACGCACAATGGGAATCAATTGGCTTTCAGTTAAATCACCCGGCTGGTGTGGACGCAAAATAACAAAACCGAGATTTTGAATATAATTTCCACCAAAACCAGTTACCACCCCCCAGTCTCTCCGCTCTTTAACTGTGTCAAACACCTTACCAATCTGTCTCGCATGCTTATTCATATAGCCAATACTGGCTGACGTGGGCGCCATGCCATTCACTAAAATTACACCCTGATTCTCATCCGGCACTAACTCTGAAGGAATGATAGTTAATAACCAGCCGCAATAAGTCATTAGACCCACAATTAAAACAATAGCAAAATAACGCAAATGCAAAATATTCTTTAGTAACTGACGATATCCTTCTGAAAAATACTCAACAAATTGTTCGATTCGATTCGATAATGCTTTAGGGTTATTACTAACTGCCATCGTGCGCGCTGCCAGCATAGGGGTTAGCGTGAGCGCAAACACCATCGACAAAAATACCGTTGAAGCTAGAGTAAATGCAAACTCTTTAAATAGGGCACCCGTTAAACCACCAGAAAATCCTATAGGCACAATTACAACGATAACCACCAGCGTCATGGTCACCACTGAATTATTAATCTCACGCGTGCCTTTAATAGCGGCACGCATGCGACCGATACCCATGGCCATGTTACGATGAATATTTTCCACCACAACAATGGCATCATCAACCACTAAACCAATAGCCAATACAAACGCCAGCAATGTAATTGTGTTTAAACTAAACCCGAGCAATGTCATTAATATACAGGTGCCGATCAACGAGCAAGGAATTACTAATATAGGAATAAACAGCGATCGTACTGAACCTAAAAATAAAAATATCACTACCACTACACAACCAATCGCCAGCCATACCGTCGAAAACACTAACTTAATAGCATCAACACTAAATGTAGTTGTGTTCCAAATCACTCGCGTATGCAAACCAGGCGGCATTTTTGCACCAATTTTTTTCAATAATGCTAACCCCTTACTGGTCAGCGCTATACTGTTCGCCTTGGGATTTGGAATCAAGCCAAACACCATCACATTTTTAAAGCCTGGCACGATGAAATCGGCGTTATCAAAGCGTGTGCCATAAGCCGCATGTCCAACATCACCCAGCTTAATATTTTGGCCTTTGACTGACTTCACGACCAAATCGTTATAGCCCTGAGCAGTATTAATGCTGCTATTAATCGACAGCGTATATTGAGCTACTGTATTTTTTAACTGACCTACCGCCGTTTGCAAGCTATTAGCAGATACGGCATTAATGACTTCCGGCATTGTCATGTCATAACGAACTAACTTTTTCGGATCAAACCATAATCGCATGGCATAATCGCGCTCACCTTGGACAAATAAATTCATCACGCCGGGCAGGCCCGAAAATTGCGGTTGCAAGATCCGTCGAAAATAATCACTGATTTGTTCTATCGACAACGTATCACTGCCTATCGCAGCAAAAAATACCGACGTTCCTTTGGTCGTGCGTACAATAGCTGGAGTTAGTGTACCTGGCGGAAACTTCCATGATACAGAACTAACACGACTCATGATTTCCGTCATAGCATCATTGATATTTTGATTGATATTCAGCCAGACGGTAATAATGCTATAGCCTTGTTCGTTTTGCGTACTAATATAATCGATGCCTTGCACACCGGTTAATGAGTTCTCAATCGGGTTAGAAATATAACCTTCCATTGTCGAAGGGCTGGCACCAGGATAGTTCGTAGTAATAGTAATAATTGGTAAATTAATAACAGGAAATTCACGCAGTGGTAACTTCAGATAGCACAATGTACCAATCATCAATACAGCTATCGTTAACACAATGGCTAACACAGGCTTTTGGATAAAGGTATCAGTAAACTTCATGGGCTGCTCTCTTCACGAACTACGCTGCCTTGTTTTAACTTAAAGCCGCCGGAGGTTACTATCACATCGCCGACTTTTACCCCTTTTAAAATAGCTACCATTCCGTTACGCAAGTCACCAGAAGTTACAGGCATTTGTTTGACACGATTGTGATTTACAATAAATACTGTTGGCCCTGTTAGGGTAAACACCAAGGAATCCTGCGGTATAACAATCGCCTTTTGAGCCAAATTATATTTAACTAATACCTTCACTACCAAGCCTGTCATCACCTGCTCTGTCGGATCATTAATCATCGCCCGTGCACCCAATAAATCAGTGGATGGATCTATACGATTATTGACAGCGTATATTTTTGCATTAAAGGTTTTACTAGGTAGTGCTTTTGAAGTAAAGGTCACCACCTGACCTACTTTTAATATATTGACAAAATTACTCGGTAACTGAAACTCGACATAGTACTTATTATGCATTTGCATGCTAACTAAGTTACCACCTTCTGGCACATAGTCCCCCAAATGCAAAATGCGCAAACCCACCGTGCCATCAAAGGGTGCCGTCACTAAAGTCAACGCCAACACTTTATCGACTTTGTTATAATCAGCTACTGCAGCCTTATAATCATTTCGAGCAGCCACTAAGCGATTTTCGGACACCACATTGTCTGCATATAATTTCTGCGCTTCTTCATAATCAAACTTCAAACGCGCCATTTGCGCAGCAGCAGCATCTAATTGTTTTGCTAATCCACGCGGGTTAACTTGATACAATGGCTGGCCCGCTTTTACGCGTTGACCTGACTTAACATACACCTTGGTCAAATATCCCGCATAATCGGATTTAAGCATAATGCCATGTAATGCTGAAATATGACCAATCACTTTTATTTCGCTCGGCCAAGCACTCTTTTTTGCTACCGTCGTAGTAACACTAATCGGGGCTCGAGGGGAGGCAGGCTTAGGCTCCATTGCTCGCCAAAATAAAAAGGCCACCACTGCAATGATCACAATGACGATAAAAACAACAATAGCGATGATAATCCGTTTACGCATGTGGGCCCTGATCCTTGGTGATAGTGATTCTATTGTAACTAAGCTTGGGGTTAGTTGTCATCCATATCTAACACAGCAAACTCTGGCCTGTAAACAATAAGGTTACACGCTCCTTCCGGCCTATATGTGACACCGTGAGCCTGTAAGACTATCCGGGGGGCAACAATTCCTCTATACACTCGGGATTTGCCAAAGTCGACGTATCACCAATTTCATCCGGCTGCCCTGCAGCAATCTTACGCAATATCCGACGCATGATTTTGCCTGAACGGGTTTTAGGCAATGCATCAGTGAAATGGATATGATCAATAGTAGCAATTGGGCCAATCTCCTTGCGCACCGCTTGCACTAACTGCCGTTGCAATTCCTCATCAGCAACTTGTCCTTGCATCAAGGTGACATAAGCATAAATACCTTCACCTTTGATATCATGCGGAAAGCCAACGACAGCTGCTTCCGCTACCTCGGGTTGTAACACCAAAGCACTTTCAATTTCAGCAGTACCCAATCGATGACCTGACACATTCAATACATCATCAACACGACCCGTGATCGTATAATTGCCCTGCTCATCTCTTTTAGCACCATCACCCGTGCAGTAAAAACCTGGAAATTGGGTGAGGTAAGTATCAATAAACCGTTGATGATCACCATACACCGATCGCATCATCCCCGGCCACGGCTCCTTTACTACCAAATACCCGGCTGCTGCTTCACTCAGCTCTGCTCCCTCACTATCCACCAAGCCAACTTCAATGCCGTAAAAGGGGTTCATCGCCGCGCCAGGGATCGTCTCATCAGTCATCGGCACAATCATTGCACCGCCGGTTTCAGTTTGCCACCAAGTGTCAATAACACGGCAGCGCTTTTTGCCCACCTTATCATGGTACCACTGCCATGCCTCAGGATTAATCGGTTCGCCCACGGTACCTAATATACGCAAACTATCGCGCTGAGTTGATTGCAACGGTTGATCACCCGAGCACATTAATGCCCGAATCGCTGTCGGCGCCGTGTAAAAAATACTTACGTGGTATTCATCCACGATTTGCCAACAACGCTCGGGGGTTGGATAGGTTGGCACCCCTTCAAACATCAGTGTCGTTGTGGCATTACAGAGTGGCCCATACACTATATAGGAATGGCCAGTAATCCAGCCAACATCCGCCGTGCACCAATACACATCATCGTCTTTAAGATCAAAAATCTCTTGATGCGTAAAGCTGGCATATAATAAGTAACCCGCCGTGGTATGCAGCACACCTTTAGGCTTACCAGTTGAACCCGAGGTATATAATATAAATAGTGGATCTTCCGCATCCATTACTTCAGGCGGGCAATCCGCCTCCATTTGCTGCACCGCTTGATGGTAATCAACATCCCTATCGGCGACCCACTCGCACTGCTCTGCTTGTTTAATCACAATCACACTGTGCACGTTGCTACAATCCTGCAACGCTTGGTCAACTGCTGTTTTAATAGCAACTGTTTTACCACCGCGTTTACCAACATCCGCTGTAATCACACAATGGCAATCCGCATCTAAGATGCGATTCTTTAATGCATCCGCTGAGAAACCCGCAAACACCACTGAATGAATCGCACCAATGCGCGCACAAGCCAACATCGCAAAAGCGGATTCAGGGATCATCGGCATATAAATACAAACACGATCGCCTTTTTTAATACCACGTGACTTTAATAAATTGGCAAAACGACAAACAGATGCATACAGCTGATTAAACGAGATACGGCGCTCCACCCCCGGCTCATCACCGACCCATAAGATGGCAGTTTTATCACCATGCTTTGCTAAGTGACGATCAATGCAGTTTAACGTCACATTGATCTTACCTTGCTCAAACCAACGAATATCACCCTGTGCCATATCACCACTAAATGACGTAATAAAAGGTTCAACCCAATCCAATCGCTGCGCCACCTCGCGCCAAAAGTCATCAGGGTGTTCGATAGAATACTGGTATCCAGCGCCTGTCATGCCGGACTCGATCCGACATCCAGTCTTATTAGCTTTTTCACCTTCATCCATAAAAAATGCCTCCGTGTAGGAGGCATTAGTGTAGTCGATTAGATTAAATCTGGAAAGCTAACAGTGACTTACGCGCCACAACCACCAGGCCTAACATTTCTCACCGCGTCAGCATAACTGACTGCACGAGTTGTTTTTGCTTCAACAGTTTCGACCCTTTTGGGAGTCGCACCACCAACAAAACGAGGGGAATAACCGCCGCCGCCATCACTCGACACGGCAACCGAACTAAGTGAACCAGTCGTCGTAACCGATGTAGGTGTTGTTGCCGGAGATACATCTGCATTAGGCACATGACCATTGCGCGCTAACGCGTCAGCCACTTGAGCCTCTAAGTCATTTGCCGCCTGCAATCGCGATTTACCCCTGGGAGTAGTTTGTCTTGCGATATACTGCTGTCGATTTTTCGCCATTACATCGATTGCCGGATGAGACGATTTAGACGATTGCACGGCACCATTTGCTTCTGCTGCATTTTGCACCTTATCTAACAAATCAGCGGAGTGTGTACGATTATGTCCATTTCTTTTCGTCACATCATACCAGGCATAACGCTTACCTTTAGCCAGGCGATAGGCACCATACAGGCCACCAACAACTGATAACGTTTGCGCCACTTGTAAAAAAACCTGCAAGGTTTTGCGATTGCCATTACGTGGCTGCCGCGCAAGCTTGTTAACATCACGCACTTGTTCGGATTTATGGAACACCTTCATAGCCGCATGCATTTTAGTATATGCCGCTTTATACTCTGCTTGTCTACGATTCACTTCAACCTGGCAAGCCGGCTCATCGGCTTCTTTCGCTTTCGCTAATGCTTTCTCTGCCTGCTGCAATGCGGTATAGGTTTCAGTAGCGTGTTTTGAATATCCGCTTATAGCACCCACATAAGACTTAATATTCACCGCTTCTCTAAAATAACCACGATCCATTAATGCATTAGCATATTGCTGCAATGCAGTCATGGATTTGGTGAGTGTCTGGTGCTCTTGCTGCATAGACTTTATCACTGGTGCATAACGCAATGCAGCTAGCCGCTGTAATCGTTGCAACTCGTCTAACTGCGCTAATTTAGTTTTCTCAACATCATCACCTACCTTGAAGTGAGAATTTGTTCGTAAGATATCGTATACCGCACGCTGGTGTTCATTCAACGCCTCAACACCATTACCGTTATCTTTATGCACAGCAATCATCAGATCAAAATCTGCAGGTAAAAGCTCTACAGAAGAGTGCTCTAACCAGGCTTGACTATTGATTTTCATAGCGGCATGACCAGTACCCGTCATAAAGCTCGACTCAAGCAAACCGATAGCTGTATGGCGTTCAACCAACAAACGATAAAAAGCTGCCATGTCATCGCTAACAAATAAACGGCGTTCTTGTTCGGTTGTAGGAGCAGTAAATGCTGAAGAAAGCATAGTGCCTATATAACCCATGCCATCACCATCGACACCAGCATAACTGTTCATTATGCGTAATTCTTCAAATAGGTCATGCCACTGATCAGCAGACCATTGCTGCATTTGAGGACCGTACTTTCCACGAACCACTAAAGCCACAAAGGGCACCATCTCTTCGGCACCTAACCCCTTTCCGCGTTCATGTGCGCGCACAACCGTTGCATTATAATTTGGATCGATTGCGCAATACTGCGCTTCAAATGCCGCTTGCTCGGCTATAGGCAAAGTTATAATACGCGCTATATCACGCAACATAACTCTCATTTGAATCTGTGATTTATTCAACATGGCTCTCCCCAACAAAAAACCTGCTATTTATTTATATTTGTTCTCCAGGCTAATGTATTATTTATCAACATTTTTAGCAAACCAAATGTGTGCTTTTAATGTGTTGTTAATGTTTCTTTATCTGTCTACAATGGCACATGCTCAACCACTGATGAAAGGAGATCGCTCCGTGGCTAAACTTCAATTAAATCCTCATGTTACCCAACTCAAGCCATCTGCCACTTTGGCCATTAACCAACAGGTAAATCGTCTTAGGGCAAAAGGACAAAATGTTCATCACTGGGGTTTCGGTCAGTCCCCATTTCCGGTTCCTGAGCTCATTGTACGTTCGCTGCAGCAATATGCTGATAAAAAACTGTATCTGCCCGGCTTGGGCCTGCCTAAATTACGCAACGCGGTTGCAGAATACTACCAACAAGAATTTAATATCGATGCTGAAGGCTCACAAGTAGTGATTGGCCCCGGCAGTAAAGAATTGATTTACAACTTGCTGTATTTGATTCCAGGCGAGCTATTAATCCCCGCACCCAGCTGGGTAAGCTATGCGCCGCAAGCTGAATTACTCAACAAGCCCTATCGCTATATTCAAACCGAAGCCACCAATCGTTACTGCTTATCCGCCGATGAATTAGAACAAGCGTGCCAACAAAGCAAGGTGCCAGGCACAAAAGTTTTAATTTTAAATTCACCAAACAATCCAACTGGAGCGATTTACAGTCAACAAAACTTAGAACAACTCGCCGAAGTATGTCGCCGCCATCACGTGCTAGTTATCTCAGATGAAATTTATGCCAAGGTCGAATTCAATCATCAATTCAGTCATAGCATGGCACACTGCTATCCTGAAGGCACATTTGTCACTGGCGGACTATCGAAATTATTTGGTGCAGGCGGCTACCGCTTAGGCATTTGCATTGTGCCAGAAAACTTAACCGCAACTTTATTAACGCCCTGGGATACATTAGCCAGCGAAACCTTTAGCTGTGTGAGCGCACCGATTCAATATGCCGCCGTCACTGCTTATCAACACTTTGATCAATTGCGTGATAGCTTTGCTGACATGGTAGCCATTCAAAAAATCGCTAGTGAAACCATTTATCAATGTTTCGTTGCAAACAGTATCGAGTGCATACCACCACAAGGTGCCTTTTATTTAATGCCCGATTTTAAATCGCAAAAAGACTGGTTAGCTAAACAAGGTGTAAAAACTAGCGACGAGCTTGCGTTGTGGCTATTAAATAAAGCCAAGATCGCCGCCCTGCCTGGCACCGCATTTGGTTTGCCCGCTGAGCAACTGTGTTTACGTATTGCCGCAGTCGATTTTGATGGCGGCAAAGCCCTGGAAGTATTCCAACGTGATCGCAGTGTAGACCCGCAAACCTTTGCTGATATCGCTATGCCCGATATCGTTACGGCTTGTCAGCAATTATCGGCATTGATGACCAAAGACAGCGCTATGGCTTGCAACTAGGTACTTTAGATCAAATTATTTGGATTTTGCTAATTATACATTGACAGTACAATTGTACTTCGCCAATCTAATTTGCGCATTTATCAGACAGTGGTGGTGCCATGCAAAAGGATCTTTGGCACTTTGCTCGCACAACATTAGCTCAACAAGTCGTGAATATGTTTGATATTGGCTTATCGAGCGCCCTAACCTTTTTTGCGCCACGCCGTATGGGCAAAACCGAGTTTTTACGCAAAGACATTCTGCCGTATGCACAAAAACATAAATGGGCTGTGCACTATTTTAGCTTCCTGGAATCAAACGGAAATTCACAAAAGCTATACACTCGCTCAATACTGGAATTCGCAATCAAGAACGGCGCGATAAAAAACCAATCCGGCATCATGGGCCAAGTGAAAAAAATTGGTGGTCAAGCAGGCGCATTAAAAGCCGAAGTAGAGCTCAACAGCCAAACAAACCTTGAACTTAACTTACAAGCCATTATAGATAAGCTGAGTAAACACAAAAAAACCATTCTGTTATTAGATGAAGTGCAGTCACCGGCTCATCTCGCGAAGGCCTGCGCCAAATGTTTTCTAAGGCGAACGCACCTCATCGTCTGTATCACTATCTGACAACCCAAATTCATCGCTACCATCAAAAGCCCTGGCACGTTCACGCCCATGCGATGATGGCGTCGCTAATGCGTCTTCCACCGCAACCTGCGGCTTTACTTTAGAGGAGCATAATCTTGGACAGTAACTACCGAGCTCAAATCTAGTTTTTGCCATTTCTTTTAAACGTTTTAGCTGGTAATCGCCAGCAGCAATATCCTTCTCATAGCTCTCAATGCGCGAATCAACCTCTGCCATCTTGCTATCTATCCGCTGCTGTAATGCAGCTAAGTGTGGCAATTCTGAAAAATCATTGTGACTCAGCTGCTCAAGCTGTCTACTTGCATCGTTATAAATCTCTGTTGCATTACTGACTTCCTTGCTAGCCTTTTTTATCCCAGATACGGCTGTAACAATCTTCTTACTTTCATCAACCAATAGCTCCAATACTTCGCGCTCATTTTCACACGCTGTTGCCATAGCAGTATCAGCTTCTGTGCGCAATGCCGCTTTTTTTACTAACTGTTTTTCCAATCCCTCTACACTGAATTGCCTTTCAGTACCTAGCTCGATTATTGTTTTATATATCGGCACTAATGTACGTAATCGCTCTGGTAAAATCGCTTCCAACTTAAACTGCATCATCGAAAACGAGCTCGTCAAATAATAAGCGGCTTCTGCACTATCCAATGGCCTTGATGAGTCCCTAATATCTGTTAAGTTAAGATCAGCAATAATTTGCTTAATGGATTGATCCAAAGCTGACACTCTATCGTTAAGTTCAAAAGTAGTCTGTATATAACCCTGTAAAAAACGCTCGAACTTTTGCGGGGTAAATCGCTTAAAAAGCCGGCTTAGGTTTTCAACGACCTGCTCTTCTACAGCTTCCATCACATCATCAGCACCAACGCTACCATTTCCCTCTTTACGCCCCCTAGCAATAGTAGCTTGATAAGCCTCTATATAGGTCACTAATGCGGTTTGCAGGAATAACCGATCAAATGCTGGGTCACCCAATAAATACTGTCTAGACATCTGTACATAACCTGGTTTTATTAACTAAACGTACTTTTTACCACATCGACGACACTCTGTCCAATAATTGCGCGTCCACTGGCTAATCGCACGAGCATTAATACATACCCTTCTGATATTAAACAATAATATTTAATTAACGCTACGGCTTACTTAATACCCCGTTAATACCAAATCCTTATAATTCTTACATGCGTAGAGAGACTGAAGCAATGCAATATGAAGCCGGTGGCTGGTCCATGCACACCTGGTGTGATACCTATTCCACCCTAGTCACTCATGCAAAACAAGGCCACGAATTTAAACTACGCATTAATCTTAGCCATACTGATTTCCAGCGCTTTAAACCGGCAATGATCCACTTTCTTGAGCATGGCGAATTTCGAGCGGCCATCAAGGGGTTTAAGCACCCCGTACTATCCAATGACGAAACCAAGCGCATCGAGTCAAATCTCAGTGACGAATATATTTCAACCGGTCAGTTTACCCTATACCTCCAAAATGACGCGCCACTTGAAACCATCCATCACTTTGTTGAGCAGCTAAATGATTTTCTACTGAATACATTAAAGGCAACTCCAGCCGCGCCGATGGCAACCGACTCACCTCTGCATGCCATGCCACACATTAGCATGCGCCTAGAACGAACAGACGGCTTTTATCATGACAGTGAAAATCTAGCTACTGATACCAGTCTAATAGAAAACTATCAAAACGTAGTTAAAGATACCGTGTTTTATCGTCACTTCTGCACCCCAACTCGCGGGCCATTACCCGCTGGCAGACACCCAGAAGTAGACCATGATGACATACACAAGCTACTGCAACACGGCTATCAATTATCTGCTCTTAGCCACCAAACGCGACGAACAGATGACTTTACGGCTCCTGCCACAATTGAGACTCGATCAATTGACCGATACGCATCTTGTTGCCAGCACATTGCAATGCAGTGCCGACAATTTTCGCAGCGCAAACAAACAGGTGAACGCATTACACTAGCTGAGCAAGGCAATAGTTTATATGATCCATTGCTGCCGTTCGTCATGCAAAACCCTGTCAGCGTAAAAGCACTAGAAAAATGTTTTAAACAAACTTTCGATAGCGAACTGCCCGTGTATTTTCAATTACTCAAGTTCCGCCAATACAAAAGAGACCACGCCCCTTGTGTTTTTGGCCATGCCAAGCATCGCCAAACGCTTGCTATCACCAATAAGCTAATCAATGTCTTTATAAATAAAGAAAAGATGGTCACGTGGTCTGCTGAAGAAATTAAGGCATGCCAACAAGGCGACTTAGGTAAGTTAATAAAAGACTGCCATATTACCGTGCCACCCACTGTTGTATTTACCAACCCCGCGTATGCCCGAACAACAAAAAATTTGTCATTATAAAAAATTAGTGAAATCGCGAACTGATTTTTTTCCACCAGGGCGGGCTGTCTGCGCCATCGGTATCAGAATCACTAAACTGCTCCTCTTGATCTAGCCTCAATGGTGAAGGGCCTTTAGGTGCTGGCGCCGGGAAGATACCGAAGGCTCTTAGTGGGAATATACTATTAATCACGCCCAAGCCTTCATCATCAGGAGATGCACTAGCTGACGCAGGTAGTGAAGTGTCTGTTGCAACCGCCGGTATCGATGTTACACACGCATGATAGATTAACATGCTCGAGACAGCACTCTCAGCCACACCATGCGCTAAGCTTCGCACTTCATCGATCTCTCTCAATCGCGCTGCTTTTTCTTCGGCTTCACGTCGTTCAGCGGTAATACGCTTAACTGTTTTCGCTGTATCTTTTAACACGCTGTCGGCCACAAACCCAGCTAACCAATGCACCTCTTCTTCTCTTGTCTCAGCTTCAAATGCTTTCGCTTCATCGACAGCCTCCTCGACGACATCGAAACGTTGCTTAACACGCGCATAAACTTTTGTTAAAAATACACTAGCAGTTATTTCATCTTCGACCCGGCAAATTTCAGTAGCGAGCTCGTCTAGCTCATCCTTACCATCCAGTTTAGATTGATATAACCTGCGTTTTACCTTAACTTTCTTACTGATTTCTAACATTACCTTTTCCACGTCAGCCAAAATACTTTGCTGCCACGTTGGGTAGCGATTCAAATGCCCTGTTTTAGTAGCCCAACCAAAAACCTTATCAAGCTTTTTATCCGTACCTAGTTTTTTTTGTAATCTGGCATCCAAACATTGCAGCTCACCATTTAAGGCCTCTATTTTCTTTGTGATCGCAGAAAAAGAACTTACCAGACTCTCATAATTACTCTCCAGCATGAAATACCTTTCTTGCAAGTCGAACTTTCTAGCGTGTAACTCCGCTAGTTGACGATAAGCTGGGCGATACAAGCTAGCTAATGCATTCAAACCTTGCTTTGGGTCATACAAAGAAATCATGGCGATCACGGCATTTATGCGATAGTGCGCACGAGCAATATCATCGTCGCTCGGCGGCTCATCTATGCCATAAC
The DNA here is from genome assembly GCA_029212885.1 of Coxiellaceae bacterium. Classification (GTDB taxonomy): domain Bacteria; phylum Pseudomonadota; class Gammaproteobacteria; order Coxiellales; family Coxiellaceae; genus JARGNX01. Next base: position 745,162 of record JARGPC010000001.1, on the reverse strand, counting down.
CGGACATCACGTGCTTCACCAGCAATTGCAAGAGTTCCTCATCCGGTTCCTTTTTCTGAAATCTCGCTTCTGAATAAAAAGCCAAAGTTGATATAAATACCCCAAGCTGCTCAGCATTCAGACGATTAAGCAGTGGAGCAAACTCAAATTGCACCACTTTTTGCAACACCACACTAGTATCTTCAGCGTCGGGGCGAGGGCGCGCACGCGATACCACCAGTTTCACACTGGTTTGATAAGCGCGTAATGCCCGATCAATAAATTCAACATGAAAATTAAGATCATTCATCACCAAAGCACATGATTCTTTAAGACGCTTACAAAGCTCAGCATCATTTAAGAAATCAAAACGTGACATACACCGATTCTCCTCGTCCTCCCAAACTTATTTGTAACATAATTTGTGCAACTTGTCTTTTTAATTAGCACTATAGTGTGATGAAACCATACATTCTGCACCGCCTTAAAAAGCAACTAAAGACCAAGCTGCTTAAATGTTGCTTAGTGTACTTGGCACTGACAGAGCATTAGTGAGCTGAAGAAATTTATAGAAGCGACTTACGTCAATAGGTATGATAGGCACACTCATACTGTGAAAAAGGCATCCAGAAATAGCAATGAAGCTACGCATCGATATTAAAGGCTATTTAGCGATTCTATTTTTTGTAGAGGTGTTTTTTATTTGGCTTACGAATCATTTGTTTTTTCACTATCAAGGGATTGCAGTGATGAACAATAGCAATCAGCGATTTGTAATTATTGCTCCCGCTGTGGCCTTGCTGTATGGCGTAGCTTGGTATATTCGTGACGATGCGCCTAAAATTTCTTTTTTCTTTTGCTCTATAGCGCGGATATTTTTCGTGGTATTTTTTGTTCGACTATTGGGTTCTGTTATTCAGTATACACCGTTTCCACGGGTTGATAACGCGGCATTGATTTTTGACCAATTTTTTTCATTTAACACCGCGACCGTATTTAAATGGTCGCAGAGTCAGCCCATGATTTTTGAGTGGTCACGTCTCATTTATAATTCTTTGGCGTATCAGTTAGTCATAACTCCAGTACTATTAGCACTTCTGGGTGAACGCCGTTCATTAGACATTTTTTTTATTGCTGCATTATTTTCGTGCCTAATTGGCTTTTCATTATACTATTTCTTCCCAACCACTGACCCAGCCGCCGTATTTACGCATGCTAACTTTCTTACGATGGAATACGATGTATTAACACAATTTAGAGAAATTCATACCCATCAACCGTTAACTGTTCATACAGGTGCGATCATCGGGTTCCCATCTTTTCACGTGATCTCAGCGATACTAGTTACCTATTTACTGAAAAATAGAAAAATAATTTTCATTCCAGTATGCGTATTAAATCTATGCGTCATTGCATCAACCCTCACCTTAGGTTGGCATTTTTTAGCCGATATCGTGGGTGGCATTATCATTGCTACAATCTCACTCTGGTTTGCCTCAAGGACCACCCAAGTCACCGCCGTAGAAACCCATTCAACCCCCTACCACACCTCAGACTCCTCACCACAAATGCTGGGCAAATAGCTAAGGTAATTTACTACCACCTAAACGAATTAGCCTTACTCCCCATCTTAAAAAAGACCCTAAACATGCCTCTAAGCCGCTGTATTAAACAGGCGCTCGATTCACTAAGCTGCTTCTGCTACCATGAGTCCTCACTATATAAAGAGGAAAGCTCATGATGCTCGACAATATACTGCAAGCCATTGGCAACACACCTATTGTGAAACTGAACCGCATCGGTAGCGACCTCGACTGTCAACTGTTTGCCAAGTGTGAGTTTTTAAATCCCGGCGGATCTGTCAAAGATCGCATTGGCTACCAAATGGTCGAGCAAGCTGAAAAGCAGGGCCGGATTAAGCCAGGCGACACATTGATTGAGCCCACTTCTGGTAATACCGGTATCGGTATTGCATTGGCCGGCGCGGTAAAGGGCTATAAGGTCATTATCACCTTGCCGGAAAAAATGAGCCACGAAAAGCAAGTCGTGCTCGAAGCACTTGGTGCAAAAATTATTCGCACACCGACCGAAGCGGCCTGGGACGATCCTGAAAGTCATATAAGTGTGGCAATTAAATTACAAAAAGAATTACCCAACTCACATATCCTAGACCAATATGCCAACCCCGATAACCCTAATGCACATTATGAATTTACTGCTCAAGAAATCATTGATGATATGGGCGATAACTTAAGCATGGTGGTGATGGGAGTAGGCACCGGCGGTACGATTACGGGCGTGGCAAAAAAACTCAAAGAGTTTAACCCCAACATTCAAATTATCGGTGTTGACCCCGAAGGATCCATTCTAGGTGGCGGCACAGAAATTAAACCGTATTTAGTGGAAGGCATTGGTTATGATTTCTTCCCTGAAGTATTGGATAATAATTTAATCGATGAGTACATTAAATCAAACGATAAAGATTCATTCTTAATGGCACGCCGCTTAATCGCCGAAGAAGGCCTACTGTGTGGCGGCTCATGTGGTTCAGCCACATGGGCAGCATTAATAGCAGCAAAGCGCTTAAAGAAGGGCGAGCGCTGCTTGGTATTATTACCCGACTCAATTCGCAATTACCTGACTAAATTTGCCGACAACCAATGGATGCACGAGCATCAGTTCGAAAAGGAAAACGCATGAACAAAGATAAACTCGCCTTAGACAGCCGCGTCGTTCACGCCGGTCAACAGCCAGACCCAAGCACTGGCGCGATCATGACACCGATTTATGCGACATCAACCTATGTGCAAAAAAGCCCGGGTGAGCATCAAGGCTATGATTACTCGCGCAGCGGCAACCCAACACGTACCGCTTATCAAGACTGCATTGCCAATTTAGAATCGGGTACACAAGGATTTGCCTTTTCGTCAGGTCTTGCTGGCGGCAGCTGCATTATGAAATTATTGCAACCGGGTGATCACGTCATCGCCATGGATGACTTATACGGCGGTAGTTTTCGCCTATTCGACAAAATCTATTCACGCAGCGCTGGATTGAAATTTGATTTCACTGACTTAACCGACTTGTCTAATTTAGAAAAATCATTAACACCTGAAACCAAAATGATTTGGGTAGAAACACCCACCAACCCAACACTGAAACTGGTTGACCTCGAAGCCATTGCCGCCTTTGCTAAAAAACATAACCTGATTAGCGTTTGTGATAACACCTTTGCCACACCAATGCTACAAAACCCATTAACACTGGGCTTCGACTTAGTAACGCACTCAGCGACTAAATATATTAACGGTCATTCAGACATGATTGGCGGCATCGTCGTTGTTGGTGATCGACCCGATCTTGCCGAGCAATTAGAATTCTTACTGTTTGCAGACGGCGCCATTGCTGGACCATTTGATTGCTTCTTAGCATTACGTGGCGTTAAAACCTTAGCACTGCGCATGCAACGTCACTGCGAAAGCGCGATGAAGATCGCCCAATGGTTAGAGCAACACCCGAAAGTGAATAAAGTTTATTACCCCGGCTTAAGCAGTCACCCGCAACATGAATTAGCCAAAAAACAAATGCGTGACTTTGGCGGCATGGTATCGTGTGACTTGGATATGGATGAGGCAGGGGCCAAACGCATGTTAGAGCGCTGCAAGATCTTTGCGCTAGCCGAAAGCTTAGGCGGTGTTGAAAGCTTGATTGAACATCCAGCGATTATGACGCACGCTTCCGTACCCAAAGAAAACCGTGAAATGCTCGGCATTACTGATGGCTTTATTCGTTTATCCGTCGGTATCGAAAATGTCGATGACTTGATTGCGGATCTTAAGCAAGCGATTGACTAACACATCCCTGGCTTGGCTTGTCATATATGGACCTGCAGTGAACCGCAAGGCTGGCAGTTATTCTATGCGAGAAGCCCCGCATAAGCTGTGATATATTAACTCTATGAACTTCACCAATATCATACAAACCATTGCGGTAATGGCATTGCCACTGATCTTTGCCATTACGCTGCATGAAGCAGCCCACGGCTGGATCGCCGCCAAACTAGGCGACAAGACGGCATTAATGATGGGCAGGGTGACCCTCAACCCCGCCAAACACATTGATCTATTTGGTACCATTATCTTACCCGTAGTGATGATGATATTTAGCGGCTTCTTATTTGGCTGGGCAAAACCTGTACCGGTCACCTGGAGTAACTTGCGTCATCCACGACGTGATATGGCACTGGTAGCCCTGGCCGGCCCGGGGGCTAATTTAGTCATGGCGCTTTTGTGGGGAGGAGTCGCTAAAGTCTGTGCTGAATTATTAATCGCTGGCGATGCCTCCGGCATCACACAAATGATAGCCACCTATTTTTACCTTGCTGGCAAATACGGCATCTTAATTAACTGCATTTTGCTTATTTTAAATCTCATCCCCATTCCACCCTTGGATGGCAGCCGTGTGGTAAGCAGCATGCTATCAGGCAAAGCGCGTTACTATTATGATCGCATTGAGCCGTTCGGCATTTGGATTTTATTAGGCTTATTATTCATTGGTTTATTAGGTAAATTAATCCAAGTCCCTACTTATCTATTAATGAACAGCATTATGCAAATGCTTGGTTTACCAACTATTTAATTGATCAAGACAAGTCTGCCGCTCCTATACAACCCCCGCTGTTGAAGTATACTAAATACACATATACCCTAACGCATAATAACTGTATTTATTAATAGTGATAAACCAATGAGAGATGTAGTGAAACTGAGTCAAATCCTTGACTATAAACCAAAAAACTTGCAGCAACGAGTTAAACCGGGGTATAGATACAGAGCGAAACAAGCAGCAAAAGTTGCTTTTTTCAAAAATATTGTGATTTAAAAACAGCATCAATAAAACCAAGCGGTGCCTATATCTACCAACCCCGCGCTGACACTCTAACATACCCATCCAAAGGCTATCCTAGCATCAATAATAATGGCAAGTTTACTGATGAACGGCATAATAAAATCGTCTGCCGGCATTTAGCATTTGCATTTCTTATGCTACATAACCGAAAACTGGATATGCATTTTGGTAAGCTATTTGCTAGTCAAGAGGCGATTACACACAGCAATATCATAAACAGTCATTACGATAAAGACGGCTATTGCTCTCGTGCCGACCGTTATATACAAGTATCAATAAATGATAATGGCTTAGGCTACGGCTTCTACTTATTGAGTAAAAACATGAAAAGCGGTCAAACAAAGAAAACCACATTAAGCACAGCCGGGCATTCTATGGCTGCCATTATAAGGCGTAAAAAAAATGGTTTATATGTGATTAAATTTTATGATCCCAATACAACACTGCGGCATCAACGCGTTATCTGCAAAAACTTAAAGGCTATCAGTCAACTCAGTATCAATGACTTTTTAAGCCCACAAAGGATAAAGGACTACTTCCGGGCATTTAAAAGCATACTATTAGCTGAATATAAATCACCTCAAGCTCCTACACCGTACACACCATCAACAGAAATTGAATGCTATGAGTGGTCACTCGAATCAGCAACCAACTTATTACACCATGCACTGGCCACCGGCAAATATAAATCTGTCAAAAAAGCCATTGCAGTCATCCATCAATTGGCTGGAGCCGATCAAAGAATACTGTTTGAATGCTTGCTGGCTAAAAGTTTTAAGGGATGCCCAGGCTTAGCTATGGCGTTAAATAATCATCATAGTATCGCCGTTCAAACCTATATGGACTTAGTGGCAACCGCACCGCTTACAGCGGCCTATAAATCCGAGCTACTGACTGCAATTAACCATGAAAACTACAGTGCTTTATTTATTGCATTTCAATATGGTTCCACCGACACCATTACAACCTATATGGAAGCCATTGCTCAATCTCGCTTTATCAGCACTGACAAAAAAATTGAAATATTTTTACCCACCCGGCCTGACGGCTTGTTGGGCCCATATATTGCCATCACCCAAGATCACTATGAGGCCGCAAAACTCTACTTTAAACAAGTAGCAAAAGCACCGTTTTTAAGCGACAGTAAAAAATTCGAGCTAATTACAGCAGTAATCCCTGATAACACTTCATTCCTAAATAACCTGATCTATTTAAACAATTCGCGCGCGATCACAGACTATATTACCTCAATAACTTCTATGGAATTTATAACAGATCAACAACTCGTACAGCTACTGAAAGCAGAGACACCTACTGGAAACAATGGGATACTTACCGCGATTATCTACGGACATAGTAAAGCGCTACAAGTGTATATGAATGCTATTTTTGATCTCAACAGTCGACTAACAGATCAACAAATCTTGTCACTCATTGAAGTTTCAGACAGTGAATTAGATTTGGCACGCAGCAAAGGATTGCATAAAACCGTTGATCTCTATTTACAGCTTCGGTTTACACATGAACCTCCGACCTATCCGCATTACTGCGTCATAGCATAACCATAAATGCCAACAATATGGCCAGGTATAGTAAATTATTTCGCACCAGCTTTATACGCTAAGCCATTGAGTAAGAAAGATTCGATATTTTAAGTATAAAGTTCAATAAGATACACTTAAATGTGAATGGCGTTCACCGCACTATTCTGGTCTATAATTGGGAAACGAATTTAAAGACACAGCGAGAAATAGTCATGTCAGAATCACTAGATCATAAAGATAAGCACCTTACGATCAAAGATCTTTGGGCCACCATGTCAAGCTATGTCGATGACGGCAACCCAACCATTCAAGCCGCTAAGCAACAACTTGAGGCCTCTTACAAAGCTTACGAAAAAGAACCTGAAGATTATCTTTCCGCAGAGTTAGCCGTGGCCTCCGCGAAATCAATGATCGAAGCTATTTTAACCGAGGCACATATTCATGATGCCTTACACGCCAGCCCACGCAAGTTACATACACTATGCGAAAAGCTCGAAACAGAAGACGCTGACCTCATCCATAAAGCATTGCATGATATCGATGATTATACCTATTGGCACCGTGAACATGAGTTTGATGATCGCTCGCGCCCTATTGATGAATAGCCTTGATAAAAATAGGTAATACACATAACCAACAAAAACACCGGGGTTTCTTCGTTGTTGAATCTATTTTTATCCTTATGTTTTATAGATAGAAATTCATAACCATAAAATAATATATTGCCTTAATTTAAACTTAAGCATAGCTCACTACAATATCAATCAATTACACACATAAATAAAAAAACATGGGGGCTATATGCGCTTTACAGACTTATCACAACAAGAAGTGCTTCAGAAGCAGATAGAAGCAATTACACGCAACTTGTTATTGACTCAGCGTCAGCTTGCTGCAACTAAAGACAATAACGTAGCTCTTTCAGCTAAGGTTGTTAAGTTAGAGATAGCTTATAAACGTTCACTAGCCTATAGTCAGGAGGTGTCAAATACATTAACCAATTATATCGAAAAATACGGTGACTTGGATCGTATGGATGATGATGAAATTCTGCCGGAGATTGACGATCTTAAAATGGTGGATGATGAATATTTGTCGGAGCCAGTAACCAGTCCAATATGCCTTAGAGGAGTATTTGCTAAAACAGCAGCCCCCGAAATAAAGCTGCGGAGTCTCGTCATTGATAGTGAAAATGAAATGAATTGCGGAACATAAGAAGGCCGTAATTATCTGGGGTGTCAGACAACCAGCCGTAATTACCAACAAACTATTGCGGCTGATAGTTAGCCTTAGCCAATACATCAGAAAATTGCTTACCTCACTTTTGTTACACACCAAGCGCTAAAACAAAAGGCAAATATTTTTCAAATAATTCAGGTGTCTTATCGGGTGAATTTCGAAAGTTCATACGATCTTTTTCGGTGGCGCCGAGAAACATCTTAAAGCCATTTACTTGCCGATTTAAATGGGCGCATGCCACGGTTAACCGTTTTAACACGCTAGCAATGCGCAACCGTAGACTCTCCAGCCGATTCATTTAACGGTTGCGCTTCAGGATTAACTGCCGCTTCAACTTGTGACGGGTGCTTTCCACACCAGACTAATATTGTATCTAACAACAAAATCGTAGAGGTAACCGCTAACGTGGGCCATGCGACATTGCACACTTGCAGCATATTATCTTTCATGAAATTAAAGCTACACTCCAATGCCTCTGCCCCAAAATAACCACACTTTTCTGAGGATTTCTCAACCAGTGGTTGATATATCACGCTGTAAGCTATAGGTAGCATCAGAGTGTACAAAGGAATCGTGACCGCACGGTTAGCAACAAAAAAATAGGTTAATGCAGAAAGCGTTCTATTATTTTTAGGTTTTTCCTGCTTGATGGCTGCCGGCAGTCCTATAGCTTTTTCCAATTGTCGGCTAGACGACATGCTCCACAGCATTAAGCGAACAGCTATAGCGAGAACACTGACTACAGCGACAGCTGGAAGAACACTACTCGGTGGCTTCACATCTACAGTTGAGTCATAGTCAACATTATATTGTACTTGTACCATCGCTTGAATGATAACCCCAACAGCAGTGGCTACCCATCCAACAGTTAATGCAGCTTGGTCATATGCCAACCGGCTAAGTCCAGCGGTATTTTTGCTGCATCTATTGTGTAGTAATTGATTATCATCATCTGTGATTTCAAATAGACTCATAACTGTGCCCCTTTAGTAATTTTCGCAATCATACTGCTTAATGATAAATTCTCAACGCTATTGATGAGATCAATCAATTGACATCAAAAGCGTAAATACTACGGATTGTATTTTAAGTATGGAAAATCAGGAATCCCTTCCCGTTTATGCATATTAACTAAACGAACAACTACTGACATCGCCAGCCAAACAGCTAGCATACATCATCGTTAGTCGCTGCCAATGGCCAGTACCATACTCACCTAACTGGTGCAGTCTAGGTGTAACCTCGGTCAACGTCAGCTCTTTCCCGGTAGTATCTTTATACATACATACCATGCCCTTGTAAGTCGTTGGTGGATAGGATGTGGTGTCGTACGCAACAGTAAAAGCTTGCACAAAGGAACTAACTTGGCCGCCTGATTGCGATGGCTGCCGTGACTTCCATGAATCCGACTCGGCATGGCTCACCCAATATTTATTAGTGTCTAATTGAATTTCATTCGGCCGTGGACAATTTGCATAACTCAAACTTGAGACCGCCAATATACTGGCACCTGCAATGATTAATAAAATTTTTGATGTAACATTATTCACATTAATACCCTCATCTTTTATTTACTGTTGCCCCCTACCACTCTACCGGACACACACTAGCGCGCAGATTGCGACTAGACAAGTAAAAAATTCACCACTGGACATTGTTAGCAAAATTAATCAAGTTTACTATCAAAAGAATTACTCCTGATAAGTATTGATTTTCATTCCTAAAAAAAATGTAAAAAGCATACCTAAGTTCGCTAGATTGTGATGCAATAAATCGCTAAATGAGTAGCGAAGCGGAAAAAAATCAGCATGAAATTACTCCTCCGCTGGGAATCTTAAAATCCGTTTTATATTTCGCTAGATTGCGACAAATTTCACTAATTGTTGAGCACCGTAGCGGAGTTTACAGCTGGCTAAATGAGCAACGGAGCACAAACAATTAGTGAAATTTGTCCAATATAGTAGAAATATAAAACGGATTTTTACCAGCCGCCACCACCGCCGCCGCCACCTCCGCCTCCGGAGAACCCACCACCACCAAACCCAGAACTTGATCCCGGTGGTGATGCAGCAGAACTAACGGTTGACGTGAATGAATCAGCAAAGCTATTGGTGAAACCATTACCGGTATAAAACAACATGTAGTTGCCAACAAACCATTGCGGTTGATAGTTAGCTTTAGCTAATACATCAGAGAATTGCTCACCCCACTTTTGTTCAACACCAAGCGCTAATGCAAAGGGTAAGTATTTTTCGAATAACTCGGGAGTTTTATCGGGCGGATTGCGAAAGTTCATGCGATCTTTTTCGGTGGCGCCGAGAAACATTTTAAAGCCTTTTACTTGGCGAATTAAATGCGCGCCTGCCACAGTTAACCGCTTTAATAAACCAACAAAAACCAGATTTAATATTACTAAAACAGCCAATAATGACGCATATAGCCATGGATATATAATATCGAGCTGTGAAACATTTGGTGCAAATGAAATGATAATAAGCACTATCACTACGGCTGTGAATATATTACTCCAGCCACCTTGTTTCAATTTGCTTTTTAATGATTGCCTAACTGCGCCTTTATTTCCCATAGAAATAAACATAAACACCAACATAAAGATGGCGGCTGGAACTAAATTAAAGTTTAACAAGATTCCTAAACCGACGGCCAATATCGAGATGACAGCACCAACTACCGCATACGTGTTATTGGTAATAAAATAAGTTTTTTCGAATTCTTTTTTTAGTTCACCGCGATAAGACTCGATCGTCTTTCGAATATCTACACCTTTCTTAAGATGCAATGTGTCATTACCTAAAAATAGTTTTTGCATTAATATTTTTTCGGCGGCCGACAACTCGCCATTGAAGTCTTTTTGTTTGATCAGGGTATAATCTTTCTTATTTTTTTGCTCAATCTTAAGCGCACCTTTGACGGCTAAATTCAATATGGCTGAAGATAACACACGATTGTCATAACCCATATCTAAAATGTATCGCAAGGCGGCCGGCGTAAATCCTTTGGGCGGGTAGTACTCTGGCATAACCGCGCCTGCTTGTGGGTCTCGACCATGGCGCAACCACATCAGCAAGTAATAAACAAATACCAAGATAACACCAACGATCAGAATCAGATATACAAAAAGGTCCTTGGAATTAGCCGCCCAGAAACTCGGCTGAGTTATAAAGCCTGGCTTCCAGCCCACAACAATAGTTAAGCCTTGATGCGCCGCTAGGGGGCGTGTTGTAACAAAAACTACCTGCTTTTCTTTATTCACATCCGCTAAGTAAGCTGTGCCGCGCTGACCTTGTGCGCCGGTATAAGCGGTGTATTTTAATATATTATTGCGTGCGCCATCCGGCAACTCTAGCCAGGCTTCTACTTGATCGATTGGGAACGCCCAACCATTACCGGTGACGTTCCAATATAATTCGTCATGATCTTTAAAAAAACCGAGTTGACCTGTTGTCTTATAGGTAATTTCAAATGTGTATTTTCCAGCTGGTAGCTGCATACTTTTACTGCCTAAGTAAACACGAACACCATTACTTAAATCTTTCGTGTGATGCTGCACCTTCTTACCATCGAGCTTTGTACTAAGCACATCAAAGCCCACCTTCACCGTACCACCATGTCGGCCTCGATATAGAGTAGGGAAGTCACGATAAATACCATGCCGCACGGTTCGACCTGCGGTGGTTATAATGACTTGCTCGGTTACTATTAAGCTCGCATCTTTTTGCACTTTGATAATACTGCTGTATTCATTGATCACAGGTGGCAATGCACTTGCGGCAAAACCAATCAATGGTAAGCACAACAATAAAGCTATACATGCTCGTAAAAAGTATTTCATTAGAATGACACCTTGGGCACTGCTTTTTCTGCTTCACTATCTAGCTCAAAGTAGGGTTGTGAGGTAAAGTGAAACATGCCAGCAATGACGTTATCAGGAAATGATTGCACCTTAGTATTAAAGTCACGCGCTGTCGCGTTATAGTAGCGACGTGCATTTTGCAAATTATCTTCAACATCGCTAAGGCTTTTTTGCAAATCTAAAAAGTTGGCACTGGCTTTTAAATCGGGGTAATTTTCAGCAACCGCAAACAGTTTACCTAAACCCAATGACAACGCCGATTCCGCCTTAGCTTTATCAGCAACGCTCATGGCTTGCATGGCATTGGCACGTAACTTAGTGACTTCTTCTAAAGTTGAACTTTCATGCTCTTTATAACCTTTGACTGTGGAGACTAAATTGGGGATAAGATCATGGCGGCGTTTGAGCTGAACATCGATGCCGCTCCAGCCTTCTTGCACCTGATTTTTCAATCTAATCAATGAGTTATATATGCCAATAACCCACAGAATCAGCAGCACAATAATAACGACAATAACAATCAATGCAATCATGGTCAGGCCCTCACAGTAGTCACTGCCTGATAATATAGCACTTTTTTATGTCATGGAGTCCATGGTTTTTGCTGCTGTTTGAGCTACTTGAAGTTCAATATATTGACACAAAGAATGGCCGATCAAAATATGCGCTTCTTGAATGCGCGCGGTATCAGTGGAGGGCACTAGCACGCAGTGATCACATGCTTGGTTTAATTTTTGACCTTTGGCACCAGTTAATCCTAGTGTTAAAGCACCTCTATCTTTTGCCACAGCCATGGCACGTAAAATATTTTCACTATTACCCGATGTAGACAAACCAATCACTGCATCGACAGGCTTACACATCGCCTCGAGCTGGCGTGCAAATACGATGCTATAGTCATAGTCATTGCTCAGGCAGGTAAGGATTGATGTATCGGTATGCAACGCCACGGAAGCTATAGCTGGACGTTCCAATTTAAATCGACCTACCAATTCAGCGGCTAAATGCTGCGCATCGGCAGCGCTGCCGCCATTACCCAACCAATAAATCGTACCACCTTGGGCTACACGCTCAGCTAACAACTTAGCTAACAGGTGGATATGTTCCGCCATTGGCTTTAGGCCATCAATCGTCGCTTGATGGTCTTCGATATTTGTTAAAAAGCTAAAGCTCATAGTATCCCTTAATTCAAGGCAAGCACCGATGGTAGCAAGCTGCTTCCGCACGGTCAATGAAATATGCGCTTTGTAAACAACCACCTAAAACTATCACCAACATATTACTTTTAAGCAGGCACCAAAAATGTGATGGCATATGACTTTTGCCAAAACACTCCCAACTTAATTTTAGGGGCAATAACAAAGCTTTTTACCTTCAAACTCTTAAGCGAGTCCAGGTTTTTACGATATAACATCGCAAATTGTTTAGTGTTGTTAATCAAGGGTGAAATCAAGTAACCTGTTTTTGCCATCGAAGGAATAAAGTTGTATTCTTGTGAACTTCCATCCGCGAAATGAAATAAAACATCCAAACGACGAGCACGAAAAAATAACGCCACCAAACGACCAAACCATGTCGGCTCAACATCTAACTTTACATAAACCAATTTACTACTGACGGGCACCTTTACCGCCTCGCCTAAATGAGCATGCCGCTTTAATAGCACAGAAAGACTACCTTCATCTTTATCGAAACTAACCTTCCGCTGCAGAAAAGCAAATCCATGGGTCAACCCCTTAAGTTGATAAGAATTTAACAACACCGGCCAACTAGCCCCGTCTGGTGAAGTAGGCACCCTATTGTCTATAGGCTTAACTGCGAAGAATATATTTTTTGGTGCCGAAGGTCCCAACAAGTACTCTTTATCTAATTCCGCTAGCGCAGGCGTATACGCCGAATAGCTTTGTAGTACAGGCCTAGGTGCCCATACAGCATGAGAAGCAAAAAGATAAGCTTGGTCGAATGGGTAAATATCCGTGGATCCTACCACTTTAGGCAGTGGAAATTGCGCTCTAACCTTTTTCAAAGATTCCACGTATTCTTGTTGCAGCCAATTTGGCTGCTGTACGGTTTTATTCAAAGCTTGCCAAGGTTTTTCATAATTAGATAAAGCCGCTGTAATTGCCTTACTAGGCCCTCCCCCTACATAGTAATGCAAGATAATCAAACTGGTTAGTACGATAAAAAATGAGGAAATTATACTGCGTCGCTGCGTAATAAATGGTGACAAAAAAAGCCCGACAACCAAAGCTGTCATCGCATTTAGCTCATGTCCATCTTGACGAACATAGGCTTCCTTAAAAGATATGAATAAGAACATTGCTAATAAAAGAATAATTGCACTTCTTTCTAAAACTGATTTTTCACTGTCCTTATAAATAATGCGGCAGATGAGCACAGCTGAAATAATATACATTACCATTGTCCATATTGGGCCAGGAGCCACCCACATCATCGCATATGAGTAGCCGGACATAATTTGATGAGAACTAGTGAAATAATACGACAGCCCCTCCAGTGATGCCCCTGACACTACCCATAGAGAGACAAAAGATAATATTGGTAATACGATAATCGCCGCGGTTAAGGCATAGAAACGCTTAATTAACATTACAGTTGCTGACACAACCATAGCACCCATAGCAATCGCTAAAAAGCTAACCTTAATAAGCACCAACAAGCCTAGCGCCGAAAACAAAACAGGCAACACTATTTTAACTGACATTTCATTTTTTAACCTTTCTGGCTGTTGAAATACCAATTTGATTGATGTTAAACCCAAAACGCATGCAAATGAAAAATAAAGTGGGTCTGGAGAATAACCAGCTAGCGCAGCAATCACTATGCAATAGGCCACCACCCAGCGCACTTTAACCCCGTTCATTAATATAAGGAAAGCCCCCCAATAGGCTACAGCCAAGTAGATACTGCCTAGCATCATCCTTATATAACTGCCCGGACTATAGGCCTTCGTAAGAACGGAAGCAAAAGGGCCATAAGTAAAAATAAGGTCCTGACCAAAGCGCAAATTTTTCGTAACCGCCTGGTTAAGCGCAATAACCCATGAAGGATCCAGGCCAGCTCCAACGACCCTGGGAAAAAAGGGCACCATAAGCCCTACCACTGTAAACAATACAAACAAGTTAAGCGCCCACTTAAACTGAGAGTTTACCTTCAAATTTTTTAACACTGCTGCGGTACCCTTTGAGTTGAGATGCTTTAGCCAACAAACAATTGCCAGCCCATTCGCGACGAAAATCGATGGATTCTATCATAGTGCCTTCACTACTTAAAACATTGTTAAAACTGTCAGCAATCCGGAATATTACCCTAACCGCACCTCTTACTTTAAAGGGAATACCTGGTATAATCCCGCGCTATGAACAAATCACCCATATGCGTCGATCTAGATGGATCACTGACCTATACCGATACGTTGCTTGAAACGTTTATTAGCGCGCTAAAGAGCAATCCGCTAACGGGAATCCTAGCGGTTTTTTGGCTCCTATTTAAAGGTAAGTCGTATTGCAAACAGCGCATTGCAGCAAAAACTAATTTTACTGATTTCCATCTGCCCTTTAACCAACCACTTATCGAATGGCTTACACTAAAAAAACAACAAGGCCACTCGCTTTATTTGGTCACAGCTGCAGATCAACGTATCGCTCATTTCGTTATTGGGCAGCTGCCAATATTTGACGCGGCACATGCCAGCGATGGTAAGCGTAATTTAAAAGGACACTACAAACGCGACTTTCTTGACCAACAATTTGGCAAAGGTGAATATGTATATGTTGGCAACAGCCAATGTGACATGAGCATTTTTAAACACGCCAAACAGTCTGTAGTTGTTAACAACAAAAGTTCGTTTATTAGTAAAGCTAGAGAAGTATCAAAAGTCAGCGAAATATTTAAGTCAGGTGACAACAGCCTACAACAAGTCATTAAAGCCGCACGCCCGCACCAGTACGCAAAAAATGTTTTATTATTCTTGCCATTACTACTTGGTCACTACTTCACCAACCTGCATGTGCTTTTTTTAACTGTGCTTGGATTTGTTAGTTTTAGCTTATTAGCATCAAGCGCTTATTTATTGAATGACCTCATTGACCTATCATCGGATCGCCAACACCATAAAAAAAATCGACGGCCATTTGCCAGTGGCCAACTGTCTCTGAGTGTCGGCTTGGCTGGCTCACCGCTATGCTTTATTACTGGCCTAGGCTTAGCCCTATGGTTACTGCCAATAGCATTTGTCGCTGTACTGTTGTTTTATTACTCATGCACATTGGCTTACTCATTTAAACTCAAACGCATGTTACTAATCGACGTCTTTACCCTAGCAATACTCTATACACTTCGCATCTTTGCTGGCATGGCGATACTCGGCGCTGCTGGTTACTCCGATTGGCTGCTATTATTTTCGTTTTTCTTTTTTACAAGCCTGGCGTTTATAAAACGCTATTCAGAATTAGCGACACATGACCCGTCTTCAAAAGTACAACTTCCCGGCCGGGCATATCATAGCGACCACAGCGGTGAAATAAAAATCATGGGCATGTGCAGTGGTTATGTCTCTGTGATGATCTTTGCACTTTACATCCAGTCAGCACGATCGATCGCATTATATCAACTGAACGAATTATTATATTTAATTTGCCCATTGCTACTGTACTGGGTCTCTCGCGTGTGGATGATTACAACTGAAGGAAAAATGCATTCTGACCCAGTTGTATTTGCCATTAAAGATCGCGCTACTTATCTGATAGTCGCCATGATTACAGTTATCGCTTACTGTGCAACTTTATAAAGAGACCTTAATGCAGCATTCCGATAAAATAGTGATTACAGGTGCCGCCGGCCTGGTTGGACAAAACCTAGTGCTGTTGCTACAGGAAATGGGGTATAGCAATATCATTGCGCTCGATAAGCACCCAAAAAATCTCGCAACATTAGCGAAGCTAAATCCCGGAATTACCACACAGCTGGCTGACTTAAGCGAAGCAGGGCAGTGGATGGATCATTTTGCCGATGCTAAGCGCGCCTTAGTATTACATGCTCAAATTACTGGCTTACAATCTGATGTGTTTATTAAAAACAACATCATCGCTACCGAACATGTGCTGCAAGCAATTAAACAGCACAAGGTGCCATTTACTGTCCACATTAGCTCTTCGGTCGTAAATTCAATTGCTGACGATCACTATACCCAAACCAAAAAGCAGCAAGAGCAATTAGTTATTGATAGCGGCATTACCTGCTGCATACTGAGACCTACACTAATGTTTGGCTGGTTTGACCCTAAACACTTGGGCTGGCTATCGCGCTTTATGGCTAAAATGCCTGTATTTCCAATTCCTGGTAATGGCAAGTTTTTACGTCAACCATTATTTAGTCGCGACTTCTGCCAGGTAATCATCGCTGCAATGCAGCAGCAGCCCGCAGGAAAAAGCTATGATATTGTCGGCTTAGAAGAAATCGACTATATCGATATGATCCGCAAGATTAAAGCGGCCAAAAAATTATCGACCAAGATAATAAAACTGCCATACCCTATTTTTTATGCGTTACTCAAACTGTATGCGCTATTCAGCAACAAGCCGCCTTTTACTGCCGACCAACTAACGGCATTAACGGCGGGCGATTACTTCGAGGGATGTGACTTTGCCACAATATTTAATATCACTCCCACACCATTACAACAAGCATTCGACAGCACGTTCAGCGACAAACGCTACTGCGATATCGTGATCGAGAGATAAATATGAATAAAAATAAAGTTGCCGTTATTGGTGCTGGCCCGATGGGCTTAATGACCACCTATGACCTACTAAAAAAAGGCTATGACGTAACGCTGTTTGAGCGTGATGACCGCATCGGGGGCATGTCTGCCTCATTTGATTTTGACGGCACAAAGATCGAGCGCTTTTATCATTTTGTTTGCAAGCCCGATCAACCCATGTTTGATTTATTGGCCGACTTTAAATTACAACATAAACTCAAATGGCGTGATACCAGCATGGGGTTATATTATGATGGCAAACTGTATAACTGGGGCAATCCTATTAGCCTACTAACGTTTCCCAAGCTGAGTTTTATGACTAAATTGCGTTACGGCTTACTGGCTTGGAACACCTGCCGTATTAAAGATTGGCGCAAGTTAGACAAGATTGATGTCACCACCTGGTTAAAAAAATGGTTGGGCAACAAAGGCTATGATGCCTTGTGGCATAAATTATTTCATTACAAATTCTATGAACATAAAAATGACTTGTCTGCCGCCTGGTTAGGCACCCGTATTAAGCGCGTAGGGCTATCACGTCGCAGCTTGTTTCAAGAACAACTGGGTTACTTAGAGGGCGGCTCAGATATTCTGCTAGACGTCATGGAGAAACGTATACACGAGCTGGGTGGCCACATTCAATTAAATGCCGATGTACGTGAAGTAGTCACAGAGCAAAACAAAACCATTGGGGTGCGGGTGAAAGACGACATTCAGCGCTTTGATTCAGTAGTAGCGACCATTCCCTTGCCCTATATAAGCAAGCTGACCCCCGGCCTGTCACAAAAAACCCGTGACCAAATCGACGCTATTGCAAATGTGGGTGTCGCTTGTGTGCTATTTAAACTAAAAAAGCCACTAACAAAACACTTCTGGGTGAATATTAACGATGATCGCATTGAGATCCCTGGCGTCATTGAATACAGCAACTTAAACCCTGGCCTGCAAGACCAAAAAGAAAAAATTCTGTACGTTCCTTACTACATGCCCAGCACTCACCCTAAATATGGCTGGAGTGATCAGCAGTTTGTTGATGAAGCCACACAATATTTAAAAATGATTTCGGATCAATTCAATGCGGATGACATTATCGCCACCAAGGTAACGCGATACGCCTTTTCACAAACTGTCTGCGGCCCTAACTTTTATGACAAACTTCCGCCGATGCGTTCGGAAATCGAAGGCTTTTATATGGCAGACACCGCTTATTATTACCCTGAAGATCGCAGTATTTCTGAGAGCGTCCAGGTCGGTTCAACGTTAGCGAGCCTGGTACATGAAGACTGCGTTTAAACAACAATTCATCAATAAGAACTTTCTGCTGTTCTTGGCATCCAATACCTTTGCAGCTGCAATGAACTTTGGCTCTCGTATGTTATTTGGTTTGTTTATGCCATATGCCTGGTCGATTGTTGCCGCCTATATAGTTGGCATTATTACCGCCTATTTTTTGTGCCGGCAATTTGTATTTGAATCAAAAAAAAATAAGACGCACCATGAAATCTTTTATTTTGCATTAGTTAATGTATTCGCAATATGCCTTACACTCATCGTTTCCTTGACACTGTTTAATTATGGCCTAGCATTTATTGCTGATCGCTTTTTACGCGAAGAAGTGGCGCACTTTATTGGCATTTGTGCGCCGGTATTTTTTAGTTATTTGGGCCACAAATACATTACATTTAGGTAAGAAATCACCATGACCAGCAGCTGGGGAAATTATCCAACACCACAACACAAGCACGCCAAGCCTGTGTTGTGGCGTGACCAATTGGATTTATTTACGCAGTTACCAGTATTGGCATATGGCAATGGCCGTAGCTATGGTGATCAGTGTTTAAATAAAGATGGCACGTTATTACAAACCAAGGCGCTTAATCGCTTTATTGCTTTTGATCAAGACAGCGGTATATTACGTTGCGAGGCAGGCACATTACTTGCTGATATCTTAGCATTTGTTGTGCCACATGGCTGGACGCTGCCGGTGGTACCAGGAACGCAATATATTACGGTAGGTGGCGCCATCGCCAATGATGTGCACGGTAAAAATCACCATAAGCGCGGCACCTTTGGCCAACACATCAAACAACTCGAACTATTACGCTCCGATGCTTGCTTCTATCGTTGCTCACCCACTGAGAACAGTGAATTATTTCAAGCTACCATCGCAGGATTAGGACTAACCGGCTTGATATTAACGGCTGACATCCAATTAACACGACAAGCCAGTCAGTATTTAAGCGTTGAAACACAAGCATTCAACAGCCTTGGCGAGTTTTTTAGCCTATCACAACAGGCTGAAAATGATTACGAATACACCGTAGCATGGCTAGATAGTCAAGCCAATGACAAACATTTAGGTCGCGGTTTATTTATGAAAGCCAACTTTACACAACAAGCTTATACTAAACCTTATCAACATAAAGCACGCAGTGTGCCATGTTTTCTGCCTAATTTCGCATTAAACCCACTGACCATTCGACTATTTAATCAACGCTACTTTACACAGGGGAAAAAAAATAGCGGTCGCCAAATCATGCATTACCAACCCTATTTTTTTCCGCTAGATAGCATCCAGCATTGGAATCGCATCTATGGCAAACGTGGCTTTTTGCAATTTCAATGCGCCGTGCCATTAGATGACGGCCTAAACACCGTCACTGAGTTATTACAAACCATTGTGCAATCTAAGCAGGGCTCCTTTTTATCCGTACTAAAAATCTTTGGCAACCAACCATCGCCGGGATTACTATCTTTTCCAATGCCGGGCGTTACACTGGCTTTGGACTTTGCTAATCAAGGCAAAAAAACTTTAGACTTGCTCGACCGGCTGGGCGACATAGTTATGCACGCCAATGGTCGCGTATATGCCGCTAAAGACGCACATATGCAACCAAAACATTTTAATCATTACTATCAACACGCATTAAATCAATTTAAACCGCACAAGGACCCAGGCTTTTGCTCGGACCTTTGGCGTCGAACAATGGAAACAACATGAACAAAAAAAACAACACTGTCATTATTGGTGCGACTTCAGCCATTGCGCAGGCAATAGCAAAACAACTTGCCTCGGCGGGTCACCAATTATTTTTAGTGGCGCGCAATGCCGCCCACATGCAAACACTCGCCGATGATGTAGCCATTCGAAGCCAACAGCCGTGTCAGACTTTTGCCTTTGATGCGAAATCAAATGAGCTATATAAAGACTGTTTAGAACAAGCAACATTAGCCCTAGGTCAGATCGACAACGTAGTGATTGCTCATGGCACTTTACCAAACCAAGAGGACTGCCAACAAAACCTAGCAGCTACTTTGCAAGAGTTTCAGGTTAATGCCACCAGCTATATTGGCTTGATGACCGTTTTTGGCCAGCACTTAGAACAACAAGGGGCAGGGCACCTAGTCGTATTTTCATCTTGCGCGGGCGACCGCGGCCGCCAAAGCAACTATTTGTATGGGGCCACCAAGGCAGCAATCAGTGCATTTAGTGCAGGCTTACGCAGTCGACTATTTAAAAAAGGTATCTCAGTATTGACAGTTAAACCCGGCTTTGTTGATACCCCCATGACCCAGGCGTTTAAAAAAGGTTTTTTATGGGCACAACCCGATGATGTTGCTAAGCGTGTGATACAAGCTATGCAGAATAATAAAGCGATTGTCTATGTTCCTGGATTCTGGCGCTACATTATGATGATCATTAAGTGCATCCCTGAAAGCCTGATGAAGCGAATAGCCCTATGAAAACTTTAAAAAACTCCTCCTTAACTCTCGCCTGGTTACTAACAACGCTAGTAGCAGTAATATTGCCACTATTGGCAATGGCATTTACTCACTTTCATCTACCCTTTTGGGATGAGTGGGATGATAACATACCTGTGTATCTCCACTACTTACACCATAACCTTACTTTGCATGACATGCTTCGACATCACAATGAGCACCGCATGCTATTTAACCGCGTTATTTTTTTAGCTAGCTACATATTGACACCGCAATCAACCCACACTGTTTTATATGCCTGTTATGCCATCGTTATAACCTATTTCTTTTACACCATTTACTGCATAAAAAAAACTTGTGCTGTATTGCAGCCTCAAGCATCTACTTTTAGTCCGTGGTTTTACCTACTGTTAGCAATGTTGATATTTCCTACTGCCTCAATCACATTTTGGCGATGGCCAATCAACATTGAATTTCCAGCAACTGTCTTGTTTGCCACTGTAGCAATATTTAGTTTACAAAAACCTTGCACCTGGAAACAAATCGCTATATGTAGCGCTTTTTGCTTGTTGGCAGGTTTTAGTAGCGCTAATGGCATGGCCGTTTTTCCAATTGCCTGGCTATTACTACTTGCTTACCGCAGCCAGCCAAAAAAGCTGATTACCTTTGCGGTTATTTCCATCGTATCAGTTGTTTTATATAGATATAATACTCACACTGCGACCGGCTTTATTATTGATAGACCCTTAATGTCAATGAAATATTTTATTTCCTTTCTCGGCAATCCAGTTGGCTACCGCACCAGCAGTATTGTGCCAAGAATATTCGGGGCAGTTGCATTAGTTTCAGTCGTTCTCTTAAGCCACGCCGCCTATAAACGCTTTAACGCACAACAGCAAGCGCTTTTACCTTGGGTGGGCCTCAGCTTGTTTGCACTGTGTAATGCACTAATGGGTTCAGTTGTTCGTGTCAACCTAGGCATTGCACAAAGCACCTCCCCCCGTTACGTTTGTATCACAACAATGCTCTATATTGCCATTGTAGTGCTCACTAAAGTGCAGTGGCCATATTTTTCAAAACGCGTACAATGGCTTCTACGCTTTATTCTGACCACCTTTGCATTTTACTTTATAGTACAAGCGTATCATCTGGTTTCTAGCTACCTCTATAGTTATTACAGCCCTCAAGAGATCGCGCTGCCCTATGATGTTTTTCTGCCAGCCGACAATAGTCTATACCCAGTCAGCACTCTCCGCTATGAGCAGCGTCTATCAGCCTATAAAAACTCACCCATCTATCCACTCAAAACGCCAGAACCAAATTATTTAGGTCGGCATATTTCACCCGACTGGATTAAGCAGCACGGCACATTGGTTAGGCCTGAAAATCTCAACTTGATTATTGGTAAACCAACAACCAATAAAGCACATATCGACTTTACATATACTGGCTCAAGTATTACAGGTCAGATTCGATTACGCGCACCTGCTACCACACGCTCCAACTCGTTATTGCTACTCAATCAACAACGACGAGTAGTCGGAATTGCCTTTGCGGCAATACCACACTGGCCAGCCAAACCTCGTCAATTTGTAGAGATCTATGGCTTTATGCTCGGCCAGCAACCTGTGCAATTACTATGGCTAAACCAGCACTACCAGATCAAACAACCCCTAACGCCTACTTATCGGTAGGCGCTGACAAGAAAAAGCCATAGCCATATGCAAAAAAAACGACTAATGCTCTCATTCTACTTAGCCCTGCTAAGCACCATCATTGGTTTATTTCTGCTGCCGTTATTCCAACGTGGCATGTTTTCCGACGGTGTGGTCTATGCAACAATTGCACGCAATATGGCCATGGGCATCGGTTCATTACAAGTACCTTATTTCACCTCTGGTGTATTTCCACATTTCTTTGAACATCCACCACTGGGCCTATGGCTGCAGTCATTTTTCTTCAAGGCACTTGGCGACCACTACTATACCGAGCGCTTGTTTTGCCTGCTTGAGGCTGTTATCACATTTACCGCTACGGCATATTTATGGCGCCGTAGTTTTCGTGAACATACCATGCGAGCGTATTTCTGGGTACCAATATTATTGCTGATGCTAAATCCACTGCTGGTAAGCAATCTGTATTCAAATATGCTTGATAGCACAGTGCTTTGCTTTGGTTTATTAGCCGCCGTGTGTTTAATTGACACTGAGCGCATGGGGCTGTGGCGTTATGTCGTTTGCATATTGGCAGCAGGGTTAGTCTTCGCTGGGTTTCTCAGCAATGGGCCCGTTATATTTTTTGCCTTAATAATTCCACTGCTAAACGCCCTTATACGCAAAGACCGCACAATTCAGACAGCACTAGCGGAAACCTGTGTCGTTTTTCTAACAGTAGCGGCTTTAGCTTTTATTGTATTTACTATATATCCCAACCTATGGGCCAACATTAAAACCTACATTACTACCCAAGTGCTACCCAGCACTGTCGGCAATCGTCTCAGTAGCGAAACAACCGGCCTGGGACGATTACTGATCCTAAAAAAAGTCATTGAAAAGATATTACCCGCCATTGCCTTATTGGTAATTTTATGGCTATGTCGCCAGATGAAATTATCCAATTTTAATCGCCTGACCATCAAGCGCGATGCGACTTTTTATGCACTATTAGGCCTATGCGCCTCTGTGCCCATTGCATTGGCTCACCGTCAATCGTCAAACTATATCCTGCCCGCAATGCCTTACTTTGCACTAGCAATCGCGCAATATGCAACACCCGCTTTATTTGCTGTTTCTCAAAAAGCAAACCAGCATCGTTACCTAGTACGCATGTTTTTTATTGTTAGCACAATCAGCTTCGCCGCCTCACTGACAGTCTTCATGCTCAAGCATGATCAACCTAAACGTGACCTGACAATGATTCAGGATATTAAAACCATCAGCTCTGTCGTTAGCCCTGGCGAAAACATTCTCGCCGCACCAGCAATCACTAACTCATATTGGGTTTTAGTCGGCTACTTTGCTCGCTATCACCGAATTAATCTGGTGCGAGACCAAGCGGCACCTTTTTATTTAGCCTATAAGAATCAACCTGCGCCTGCGGGTTATCGCATAATCAACATTGCTACACATCGTTACGCTTTATACGGGCATTTAGCGGAAAAATAAAATGGTCCTTTAGTACAACCAATCGCATTTAAATCAAAGGCGTGATATTATGGCGGGCTTGATTAACTGTAGCGAAGACAACAGAACCATGACTACCTCACGCCTTACAAGTTTCACATCGGAATCAGTGTCTGAAGGCCATCCTGATAAGATTGCTGATCAAATTTCTGACGCAGTACTAGATGCTATTTTACAACAGGATAAGCAAGCTCGCGTAGCTTGTGAAACATTAGTCAAAACCGGCATGGTGTTAATTGCCGGCGAAATTACCACTAGCGCATGGGTAGATATAGAGTCGTTAGCGCGCCAAGTTATTAATGATATTGGCTATGACAATTCTGACTACGGCTTTGATGGTGATACTTGTGCGATTATTAATGCGATTGGCAAGCAATCACCTGATATTGCCATGGGCGTTGACCGCAGCGATGAATCACTCGGCGCAGGTGACCAAGGTTTGATGTTTGGTTATGCCAGCAATGAAACCGACGTATTAATGCCAGCCCCCATTACTTATGCGCACCGCATGGTCAAACGCCAAGCTGAGTTGCGCAAAAATGGCTGTTTACCCTGGTTACGTCCCGATGCTAAAAGTCAATTAAGCTTCCGCTATGAAAACGATAAACCGGTCGCTGTTGATTGTGTTGTTTTATCCACACAACACGACCCAGACATTAGCCAAAGCACATTGCAAGAAGCGGTGATGGAAGAAATCATCAAACCAGTAATCCCTGAAGAATGGTTAACGAAAGACACCATTTATCATATTAACCCTACCGGTCGTTTCGTGATTGGTGGCCCAGTGGGTGATTGCGGTTTAACTGGTCGTAAAATCATTGTCGATACCTATGGCGGCATGGCTCGTCACGGTGGTGGCGCCTTCTCAGGCAAAGACCCAAGCAAAGTGGATCGCTCAGCCGCTTATATGGCACGCTATGTCGCTAAAAATATCGTTGCTGCTGGATTAGCGGAACGTTGCGAAATCCAAGTATCGTATGCGATTGGTGTGGTTGAACCAACCTCTATCAGCATCAATACCTTTGGCACAGGCAAACTGGCAGATGAACAAATTGCTGCATTGGTGCGTGAACACTTTGATTTAACACCGCAAGGCATCATTGAAGGTTTACAATTATTACAACCGATTTATCAACCCACAGCAGCTTACGGCCACTTCGGTCGTGAAGAAGCTAGCTTTACTTGGGAACGCACCGACAAAGCCGATGCGTTAAACTCCGAACTCACCTCTTTAGAACAAAAGGAAATGCACTCATGAGCACAGCCCCCCTAGCATCAGTAGAAACTGATTACAAAGTAGCCGATATTACGCAGGCAGATTTCGGTCGTAAAGAAATCGCCATTGCAGAGACCGAAATGCCTGGCTTAATGTCATTGCGCCATAAATACGGCAACGACAAGCCATTAAAAGGCGCACGTATTGTTGGTTGTTTACACATGACCGTACAAACTGCCGTATTAATGGAAACCTTAGTGGCACTCGGCGCTGAAGTGCGCTGGTCTTCTTGCAATATTTACTCCACTCAAGACCATGCGGCAGCCGCGATGGCTAAAGCGGGCATTCCTGTGTTTGCCTGGAAGGGTGAAACCGAAGCGGAGTATGACTGGTGTATTGAGCAAACCGTTACTGGCCCTGATGGCTGGAAGCCTAACTTATTATTAGATGACGGTGGCGACCTTACCACCATGGTGCATGAAAAATTCCCAGAACTATTAGATGACATTAAGGGTCTTTCTGAAGAAACCACTACTGGTGTGCATCATTTATATGAAATGGTAAAAAAAGGTACGTTAAAAATGCCTGCGTTCAATGTAAATGACTCAGTAACTAAATCTAAATTTGATAACCTGTATGGTTGCCGCGAATCATTAGTTGACGCATTAAAACGCGCCACTGACGTAATGATTGCCGGTAAAGTAGCTGTTGTTGCTGGCTATGGCGATGTTGGTAAAGGTTGTGCCGCATCATTAAAAGCTCTGGGCGCTAAAGTAATGATCACTGAAATTGATCCGATCTGTGCTTTGCAAGCAGCAATGGAAGGTTATGAAGTCGTCACCATGGATGATATCGCCGCACGTGGTGATATCTTTGTTACCACCACTGGCAACAAACACATCATCACTCACGACCATATGTTAGCGATGAAAGACCAAGCAATTGTGTCTAACATTGGCCATTTTGATTTGGAAATCGATGTTGCTTCATTAGAAAAATACGAGTGGGATAACATCAAACCACAAGTGGATCATATTATTTTCCCAGACGGTAAGCGCATTATCTTATTAGCACGCGGTCGTTTGGTGAACTTAGGCTGCGCTACTGGCCACCCCAGCTTTGTAATGTCAAACTCTTTTACCAACCAAGTGTTGGCACAAATTGAATTGCACAAAAACCATGAAAAATATGATAACGAAGTGTATGTGTTACCGAAATTCTTAGATGAAGAAGTGGCGCGTTTGCATTTAGAGAAGGTGGGCGCTAAGCTGACGCAGCTTACACAGGAACAAGCCGAATATATCGGTGTGAAACGGGAAGGACCATTTAAACCAGAGCACTATAGGTACTAAAACTCCAATGAAAAAACTGTCCGTATGTTTAATCGCAGCGGCTGCAGCCGGTTTAACCGGCTGCGGTCCTATTTACAAAACCAGCTACACTTACCAGCCGCCGAAGAGCAATAAAGCACGCCGCTGTGTTGTCGCCTGCCAACGTAACCGTTTACTGTGTGAGCAAAACGCACAAGAAAACTATCAACGTTGCGAAGACCGCGCCAGCTCCGCTGCCGAAGAAGCCTACCATGAGTATGCCGTCAATCAGCGCCGCACACATCAACCAGTAGATCGCAGTGTTAGCGACTTTACCCAAGATTGGAGTTGCAGCTCAGGTAACCGATGTGCTGCCATGTATCGCCAATGCTATTCTACTTGTGGTGGCACGGTAATTACCCATCGGGTATGCACCGCGTTTTGCGATAAAGAAAAGAAAAATAAAAAAGCTTAAGTTATTCGAGCTGAGGCTGCAGCGGGAGGGTCTATTACTACCTCCCGTTTTGGCATATCTCTTGACATGGAAAAGAAACGCGCGCCTACTGCTTGGCTTTCCAGCCAAGCAACAACTTCAGGCTTATCATGACGTCTTGCTCCTTCGAGAGGTGTCCGGCCATCATAGGCCCGCGCTCGAATTCCCATTGTAATCCCACTTGCACGGCACGCCGTATGCAATGCGCCAATAAAAGAAACATGGCCACAACAAGCTGCTGCATATTGCGCTTCCACCAATATGCTTGGCTCTACTCCCTCAATTAATCTATGCAAGCTAGCGCTATCATCTGTTTGTGCACAATACATCAACTGCATATCGACAATGCCACATGGCATCACATGAGGCAACATACTGTCTTCAATGAAAGCACTTACTTTTTCGATATCCACTTCCATAGTGGTTACCATTTCATTAATACCTTTATTGGCTATTACGTAAGGCTTAATTTTCGGTAACGTAATATCATTTTGAAAACACAGCAAATAGGGCACTAACATGCCATAAATAAAATCATTACCCTTTTCATACGGCTGATACTGCAGCATACCGCGGCAATATTTTACAATTGCTTTTAGTTTTTTTTCCTCACTTGGCGCCATCACCATTTCAACGTTGTAAAATGAAACTAAGTGACTTATATCTGCATTCACCTCCGCATCATTGAGAGGATAGGAACTGATTAACTGCACCGATAGCTCTTTGTTAACGGCTACCATACATTCTTTAGCTAAACGCCTAAGATCTTTTTCCTTACACAGATAGTCGCGATCAATGCGCCGTAAGGGAGTACCATCTATTTCTGAAATACTCAACTGGCATTTGTTAATCGCATCATGCCGCATCGCATGAAACAGCTCTCTAAAACCTACTTCGCTTGAGTTGCCGGGCTTTAACGCCAATTTGCTTTGCCTACCTTTCACACGGCGTGAACCAATGCCAGGCAAGTCTGAGTAATCAAAGTCTTTCGCTAATGATGGTGTTATTCGCATTACAAATACATAAGTTACGGTTAGTACAGTATCATCCTTGAATCAGCCAAGGACAATATTATAAATGCTGAGCCAGGTCAAATGCGGGGAGGGGACAATGGCTCACTCATCACAGCCTCATCGACTCCCTGACCTTCGATTAGATCGTCTTTGACTGGGTGCAACTTACGCAAAGCCGTTACAAAGCCCACGTGACCAAAACGCGACGCTTCATATTGTGCTTGCATAAATACGGATTCAGCATCGTCGCCACTTACTTTTATCTCCTCAACCAAAGTCGCCATACAAAATCGTTCGCCATCAACAGCGCGACGTAGCAACTGTAAATCTGGCGATGCCTCATCAAAGATATGCTGCGAACATCTGGCTGCGTAACACTGCCTTATTTGTTGAGTTAATCTTGATTTAGCCTGTACGCTTAGCGAAAAAAATGTATTTTTCATGTCGGGGCATAACGCGGGGTTGTCTTTTACAATAGCTGCTTGCAGTTGAGTCCACGCTGTTGGCTGCTCATTGGCCAATCGCTGCAGACACTCATCAGTCAATGCAGTATATTCAATATTATCGGCTGCTATTTGCTTATGTGCCATTAGATCTTCAGGCATAAATGCTCTGCCTGATAATAGCTGTTGTGTTTTTTGCATGCCGTGTTTTATAGATGACACTATCTCTGCAACACTAAAGCAGCCAAAATGATTCACTTGGTCCATCATTGGCATAACAAAATCATTCTGCATACACAGTAAATATGGCAATAGCATGCAAAAAAGTCGGCCATTACCATCTACGTAAGGGTGAAGTTGAGCCGCTTGACGACAGCATGTGGCGATTGCCACTAACTTGTCATCGTCAGACTTCTCCGTTTCAATTGCGGCGTAGTATTGGTCCAGTACAGCTTGTAAGCGTTGCGGTATATCCTCATCACTGCGGGGCAACGGCGCCTCAAGAGCTAAATGTAGCGTTTGATTTTCGATTCCGTTATAAAGCGTTTGTGCCACCATCTTTAAAGCATCATCTGGTAAATTTGAAAGCGAGATATTTGTTATACGGTCTAAAGGAGGCAGTGGTGGAGATTGATGAACATGCAAAATATGTCGACTGTCATCTAAGTCACGCATATTTTGTAGAAACTCGATCAGCCCTGTCATGCTGCTGTTCTCTGTCGTCAGGCCAAAGCCAATATCTGAATATTGTTTGCGACAACGGCCAGGAACATCGTGTTGAGCCTTGTCCTCACTTTGATATGCTGTGCCGGTCACTTTAGTCATAGCCCTTGCATGCAATGCATTCAAATCATCCACTGCTAAACGCTTATCAGCCAAGCTTGGCAAGGTTACCAAAGCATGCATTAAAGCATTTAAGTACCCGCCTTCTTGGTAGTTTAGTCGGCCAGATTTTTGATCTGGTCCATCAATAAAATATCGCCAAGCCTCACCAGACTGCAATATAGTTGCTATTTGATTAGCCATGACCTGCTGCTTGCTGGAACCATTTGATTTTTCGCGCATTTAATTTAACCTACATTGATCTACGTGGACACTTATAGTGGCCATGCTTATTCTAACTTGCAGGAATTAAGCAAACATTAAGAATATAACGCGCCCGGGAACTGGGTTTGGATTCTTGAGACTGGATCCCGCCCCGGATCAAGTCCGGGGTGACAAAGCTTTAGGCCGGGATGACAAGGAGCTAGTGCTCCATATCGTAGTGATAAGCAAAAGTATCAGGGCGAGCTGCTTCCCAATAACGTTTGTATATCGGATGCAGGTGATGACTGTTTTCAATCAGCTCACCTGGGCGTAAGTAATGATAAAGCACATCGTAAGGCACACTAAGCTCATTCGCACCGCGACGCATAATCATTGTTGGATTAAGGCCTTTTAAATCATCAAGCCCCATCGCGCCGGCAATCGCCAACATTGAATCGATGGTACCATCATGAAAGTTTCGCACCATATCACCACTAGCCTCAATCTTAATCGCCTTTTGCCTGACCGGATCTTGAGTGGTGATACCTGTCGGGCAAGTGTTAGTGTTGCAGCGTGTCGCTTGAATGCAGCCCACCGCAAACAACATACCGCGAGCAACGTTACACATATCGGCACCTAGGGCAATCTTGGTAATTAAATCAAAACCTGTAGCGACTTTACCACTAGCAATCACACGGATTTTGTCACGTAAATTCGCTCCAATTAATGCGCTAGTTACAAACACTAACCCTTCATTAATCGGCGCGCCCAAATAATCAGAAAATTCTACTGGGGCGGCACCCGTACCACCCTCGGCACCATCGACGGTGATAAAATCTGGCAATATACCCGTTTCCAGCATTGCCTTTACAATCGCCATAAACTCACCACGGCGACCCAAACAAAATTTAAAACCAACTGGCTTGCCATTTGACATATCACGCAAGCGCTGCACAAACTCTAGCAACTCTATAGGTGTTGAAAACTCACGATGTCCCGGCGGCGAATCACAATCTTGACCAGGCTCAACCAAACGAGCTTCAGCAATTTCTTTAGAGACTTTAGCACCTGGCAACAAACCACCGTGCGATGGTTTTGCACCCTGTGAAATTTTTATCTCAATCACTTTGACTACTTCTAAATTCGCTTTTTCGGTAAATAAGTCCGGATCAAAATTACCGTCCTTAGTACGACAACCAAAATAACCGGTACCGAGCTGCCAACAAATATCGCCGCCTTCTTTTAAGTGGTATTTGCTTAACCCACCTTCACCGGTGTTATGCATAAAATTACCGAGTTTCGCACCAAGGTTTAATGCACGAACAGCGCGACCACTAAGCGCACCAAAGCTCATCGCAGAAATATTCATGCGAGAGGCGCAGTACGGTTGCTTGCAAAACTCACCACCCAATTGAATGCGGCTCTGCTCATGCGGTACTTTTTTGGGTGCCATTGAGTGATTAGCGGATTCATAACCAATCGTAGTAATGTCTTGTTGCGTACCAAAAGGTAAAACGCCTTCTTCTTTGGCTGCGCGATCATACACCATCGTGCGTGTTTCACGATTATAAGGCCGACCACTTTGGTTGGTAGCAATAAAATACTGTTGAATCTCAGGGCGAATGAATTCAAACATATATCGTAAATGGCCAATCACCGGATAGTTACGTGTAACCAAATGTTTTGACCAATGAATATCATAAACACCGATTAACGTGATGGGCACCCACGGAATAAAAAAGTAGTAAACCCACGGCCAAAAATAACCGCACACCAGGATAGCAATTAAACAAATTAAACTTGACCAATAAAATGCTTTTCTCATTCGTCTGCCCCTATGCTTTTGACATAATGATATGGTACGTATTGTGGCTTCCAACGAATATGATCTATTGCCTGCTCTAGATCAGTATCTTCTGCCACGCCTAATAAACCTTCTTCACGTGCTTGCTTAGCTACCGCGATAGCTATTTCACGACTTAACTCCCATGTTTGATCAATGCGAGGTAATAGTGATGCGGTTGGATCTTTGCGTGCCGGTGAGTGATCGCTTAATGTGTCACTGGCCTTCCATAGCATATCATCTGATACTTTTTTCGCTTTCGTCGCAATCACCGCCAAACCTAAACCTGGAAATACGAATGCATTGTTGCTTTGACCAATCACATAAGTTTTGCCTTTATACTCCACAGGGTCGAAGGGGCTACCGGTAGCAATGAGCGCAGTGCCGTCCGTCCATTCAATTAAATCTTTTGGTTCGGCTTCAGATAATTTAGTCGGGTTAGATAATGGCAAAATTATTGGGCGAGGGCAGTGAGAGGCCATTGATTTAATAATCGATTCAGTGAATGCCCCATGGCAAGTAGAGCAGCCTATTAATATAGTAGGGTGTACATTCTCAACCACGTCTTGCAGTGTGATGTTTTTACTGTCTTTAACCTTCCAATCACTTAGCTCTTCGCGTGTGCGCAAATAGGGTTTCTGAAAATCAGGTAGGTCCGTCTGATCATTCACTAATAAACCACTACGATCCACTAACCAAAAACGCTCTCTGGCTTCTTCGGGTGTCATACCATGATGAGCAAACATCGTGCACACTTGATCGGCAATACCACAACCTGCGGTTCCCGCACCTAATATTGCAACACGGTGATCTTTCAAATCAATGCCGGATGCCTTCACGCCGGACAAAACACAGGCCAAAGCTGTAGCGCCGGTACCCTGCATATCATCATTAAAACTAGTAATCTTATCGCGATAAGTCTCTAAATTCTTACGGGCATTGTCACGTCCAAAGTCTTCCCAATGCAAATATACACCTGGAATTTCTTCTTGTAAGGTTTGCACAAATTCAGCGATAAAATCGTCATATTCAGCACCGGTTATGCGCGGATGCCGCCAACCTAAATACATCGGATCATTTAACATTTCTTCGTTATTGGTACCTACATCCAACTGCATCGGCAAATAGGTATTTGGATTCACACCGGCGCATAAGGTATATACCATCAATTTAGCGATAGAAATATCCATACCACCAACGCCTTGATCACCAATACCTAACACGCCTTCGCCATCAGTCACCAAGACCAAATCAACATGCTCACTGACTCTGTTTTTTAATACTTCACGCATATGCTGACGTTGCGGATATGCAAAATACAATCCACGCGCCATACGCAGCTCTAAACTGTATTTCATCACAGCATCGCCAACAGTCGGGGTGTAGATAATGGGTAACATCTCTTCAAGATGTTGGCTTACTAAATAATAAAACAATGTTTCATTTACATCATGCAGACCATTTAGGTACACATTCTTGCCAAGGTTGGAGTTTTTTTCGAGATACTGGTCATAGGCACGTGCCGCTTGCTGCTCAATGGTTTCTGCTGCTTCAGCTAAGTGACCCACTAGCCTTAATTCTTCACGTTCACGCTGATCGAAGGCGCTGCCTTTGTTTAAATGCGAACTGTGCAATAACATGGCGCCGTATAAACTGGTTTGCAGGGAGGCAATTTCGTGCTCTTCATTTCGAAGTAATTTGTAGCGTAACATACAGCCCTCTCTTTGTAGGGCCATCTGCCCTTATACCAAAAACTGATTTATCGCTTGTGCTACCGCCTTGGGTGAATCCATATGTAAGTGGTGGTGGCCCTGTATGCTAGTATGGACGATGTTACTTATTTCTGCAATTCGCTGTTCTAAAAGAGAATTATCAATCATGATTCCATTGTCGCCAACCAGCAATAATGACGGTGCCGTAATCCCTTGTAAGAATACAGCAACCTGCTCTTCGCTGAAGTAAGTCATCGAGGGTAGTAATAATCGGCGATCGAAGCGCCAGGTATAACCGCCTTCGACCTGCTCGCAACCGCGCTCTGTCAGGGCCATTGCCGCTTCTACACTAAGCCCACCTGTTTCTGCTCGATATTTAGCCATCACTTCAAGGGAAGGATAAACCGTGCGCTGACGCTTACCGGCTGCCAATAATTTACTCACTGCGCGGCCTAAGCGCTCAGGTCCTCGAGCAATCGCTTCGGATAACGGACCGATGGCATCAATCATAATTAAGCGTTCGGCACGCTCAGGAAAAGACCCGGCCACAATTGAAACAATCGCGGCGCCCATCGAATGACCTAATAAGGTAGCTTGTGACCAGCCCAGCTCATCAAGCATCTTGACGGTATTGGCCACCGCATCGGTCAGGTGATAATTAACGCCTTCCGGAATAAAGCCCGACAAACCATGCCCCGGCAAATCCACCGCCACCACATAACAATCCTTTAATTCAGGCGCGAGAAAATCAAAGCTGGCGGCATTGTCTAACCAACCATGCAAGGCCAATACTGGGCGACCTTTGGGGTCACCCCATTGCTTGGCAGCAATGCTGACATGACCTAACTCTATTGTTAATGCATCGCCGTTATATATCATGCTTAAAACCTCGGGCTACCAGTATCATAAGGCAAAGTATCTGCATCATCATCCATCAGCTCCATGCCTTTCTCTTCTGCCCCTTCCTTCGGTAACTCTCCAGCTTCTATTCGCCTTAAACGCTCACGGTCATGTTTCTTTTGTTTAAATAAATTTTCACGCCCTCCCACCGTACGCGGCATATCTGCATGCCAATCATCAATGGTATATACCTTCTTTTCACCTAGGTTCGCTTGCAACCAATCATAAGGCCGGCTCACGGCTGACCCTGCAAAAAATTTCATCATAGCTGCAGCAACAAAAGCTCTATCAGAAGCATCAAGGCAAAAAGCTGCATGCCCACGAAGCTCATCAATCGATTGCAGCACTTTTACAGTATCTAACTCACGCCCTTTACGATAGGCAAATAAACACAAGCGATTATTCTCTGTGGAATGCAGCAGCGCATAAGTATGCGTTAAATCAATTTTATGCTTATCGTTAAAAGGAAAATGGTCCTTTATATCCATATTAAAAAACAGCTCAACACTCATCGCTAAGCTAGAAACTGTCGACAGCGGAAACAGCCTCAACGGCCTAGCAACACTGCCATCATCAGAAGCATAACCATCCGTATCTACTGGATATTTACGCTTGAAATTTACCTGAATAATTCTTGGCATTGCCATTACTCACCCCCACCTAGTCAATTAGAATACTTGTCGAATATATTGTTTTACTTTAGCCAATGTTGCTTCCGCTACCGCATTAGCTTTTTCGTTTCCGGCCTTTAATACTTGCTCGATTTGCGCGGGATCATTAGCAAATTGTTTACGACGCTCCCACATCGGCTCTAATATCGACACCAATACTTCAATAAGTTTTTTCTTGCATTCCACATCACCAACGGTGCCAGCACGATAACGTTCTTTGGTCGCTTCGATCCATGCAGTATCAGTATTAAACGTATCATGAAAAATCCATAACGGATTATTTTCTACTGTACCTGGATCGGTTGCACGTAAACGATTGGGGTCGGTATACATGCTCATGACCTTTTTTTTCACCGCATCTGCATCATCGGATAATAGAATGGCATTGTTTAACGACTTACTCATTTTTAATAGTGCGCCATGTTCAGCCGGGCCACCTAAGCCCACTAAGCGCTTAACACGCCCAATTAATGGATCTGGAATCGGAAACAAGCCGCCAGCTTTTACATGCTCCTCATCTGGCAAATGCGAATCAACACCGCAATACATTTGATTAAAACGACGCGCGACTTCGCGGGTCATTTCCAGGTGTGGAATTTGATCTTCACCAACCGGCACTAATTCGGCTTCAAACGCTAAAATATCGGCCACTTGCATCACGGGATATAACAAGAAACCAAACGAATAATTTTCGCCCAGCTGTTTATCGCGAATCTCATCTTTAATGGTTGGATTACGCATCACCCGGGGGAAGGGCAGTAACATACTAAAAATAGAAGTCAGCTCGTAAATCGATGGCAATTCGCTTTCAATAAAAATCGTTGAACGCTCTGGGTCTATGCCGGCCGCTAAATAATCCAATACAATATCGAGCGTGCTTTGACGAATTGACTCTGGGTCTTTAGCACGCGTAGTAAAGGCATGCAGATTAGCCAATAGAAAATAGCAATCGTATTCGTCTTGCAATTTTACCCGATTCTCTAATGAACCGACCCAATGACCGAGGTGCAATTGACCTGTAGGGGTGTCACCCGTTAATAAACGTTTCTTTGTTTTATTAGCGCTACTCATGCCGATATCCCTTGCTTTAGCTGTTCAAACATTGGGCGGAAGTATATCACAATGGTGTTATAATATCCGCATGCAAAAACAACTCATTATCACTGGTGGAAGCAAAGGAATCGGCAAAGCCGCCGTTAGCTTATTTGTACAACAAGACTGGCAAGTACTGAACTTGTCGCGCAGCACGTGCGACATCGAGGGTGTCGATAACCTCGCCATTGACCTTAGCCAAGCTGATGCTTTAAACCAACATAAAAAACGGCTGCAAGACACTGTTAGTCAAGCCGACCAATGCTGTTTAATTCACAATGCCGGCCATATGATCCGTGATCGCATTGGCGACCAAAAAATAGATATTTTACACGCCAACTTTCAACTCATGATTGTCGGCGCCAGTATTTTGAATAATTTATTAATCGAACAAATGAAGCCAGGTTCGAGCATTCTCTATAGCGGCTCAACCGTATCGGAAATGGGTGTGCCAAAAAACGCTAGCTATATCACCTTAAAACACGCCGTGGTCGGCATGATGCGTGCCACCTGCCAAGATCTGGCTGATACTGGCATACATACTTGCTGTGTGTGCCCCGGCCTTACCGACACAGACATGTTGCGCGACAGCTTACCCACCGAAAAGGCACTTGAGTGGGCACGATCTAAAGTTGGCGCTAATCGCTTAATCCAACCGAATGAAATTGCCGAGCTATTATTTTTCTGCGCGAATCACGCGGTGATTAATGGTTCCGTTATGCATGCGCACCTTGGGCAGTTACAACAATAGCCATTATTCCAATGTAGATCAATGCCCGATATCAAGGCGCACAGCGTACCCCTTTTACTTCATGGCTCGCTTCGTTCCACTACGCTGCGCTTTACTTCCGTAAAAGGGGCACCCTATACACCTTGATGCCATCGCACTACATTGCAATATTATCAAGGGTTCCTCTATGGCGTACATGCCTGCTTGGATTCCGACGCTCCGACTTCACCGGTCTGCGTTGCTGCATGGTGTTTTTCCACCGGCGCATAATCTTCCGGCTTAATCATCACAAAGCCCGCATTATCAAATACGGTTTTAGCCACTACTTGAAATTCCTGCGGGTGTTTAGCACATGTTAACCACAACTCTAAATCCTGCAGATTATGCGCTCCGGTACCAGGCTTAACACCTGTTGCCAAGTCATACGCCATATCCTTTGCATAGGCTTGAAATAATTCCGTCATGGCTAGCATATTAAACGATTCGTAGCCAGCTCCCGGCCCTAAATGGCCTGGCATCACCCAGCTACCGGTACCCATCAATATACCGAGCCACAATACAGGCGAAATTTCTCTAGCTATGCATTGCTCGAACTTGACCTTGATTTCCGCCGAACGATCGCCAGCAGCTAAGGCACGTGTTTCATATATACCAACACATCGACTCAAAACGCTTGCTACCTTAGCATGATTTCTCGGCTCTAAAACCCACCGCCTTATGCGTTGCGCAATATTAGCTGACTCAGCTTCAAAGTAACTAGCGGCCAATTCTTTTGCGTTTACCATAGCCTTAGGTACCTCTGGTACCCAACCTTTTATTTCACTGGTTAACGGAGATCTCATAAACAAACCATGAGTTAAGTCACTATCCCTAATAAAATCTGTGCCTAACACCGTACTCACCAATTGAAATGCCTCACCGCCATGATTAGCAAGCTCGCCCATTTCCAGCTGTCGCGCACGATCTTGCCCATACTGTTTCAGTAGCATCGAAAATAAAACCATATTAAGTGATGCTTTACCTGCACCAGCATGCAAATGGCCATCACCTTTCCACTCACCTTTCTGCAGCAATTTGGTAATAATTCCCAGTGTTCCTATGGTACCCGCCACTTCAGGACTTACCATGCCGTCAATTTCAGCTGCGCGGTGGCGTGGCTTAAGATCATAAGAGAACCCCGCAACAGATACCTTATAGCCACCGCTTTTATAAACCTCAATAGCCGCATGCAACGCGGCATCAACAGAGGCTAAATTCTGTGGTGCCACAACCCAATCATTAAAATCCGTTACTAATTTTGCCTGTATGAGTACATCGCTGATATCAACGCAACCATCGTTTCGACCTGAAACAGTCGCACGTTCAATAACAGCTAACCGTCGCTTGGCAAAACTTTCCGACAACTTCTTGGCCAGCACTTCTTGCTTTATAGCGGCGAAAGGGCCTCGCATGCTTTTTAACCGATGTTGCTCACCACGCCGATCGGCTTCAGCATTAGCAGCCCTAAGTCGTCCAGCACGCTCTTCAGCATGTGCCAGTTCCAACATGCGTGATTTCTCAGCATTCTGCTGTAATGCTCGAAATCCGCTGTTTAATTGCTGCTGGTCATGTCGTTGAAAAAACTTACCGAATACTGCCGCTCCCGCTTTATGCTTTTCTGCTTTAACTCTGGCTGGTTCTACATAACTTGTTTCTGCTTCAACTGGCTCTGGTAATACTGCTGGTGCTGTTGATCTACTCACACGTTGTCTCCCTGTGATTGGTTCTGAACCTTTCATTTACTCCCGAAAAAAAATTCTAGCAACTATGTCATACAATGTACACGAACAAAATCATTGTTCTGCCAATAAAAAAAGCATTGGTTTACACTTTACAACAAAAAACCAATGATGTTACCTTTGGCACACGAAATATTGTGGGAGTATTGATGCGCTCAGGCCTGTCTCCATTAGAAAGCGCTATCCAGCTGTGTGAAGCATTAGAGGCCAATTATCGTGCACATACCACTGCCAAACCAGAAGCGACCGCAGAGCTTCGCTCTTTAACCGAGCAACTGCACTATATTGCTGGCACCAACGCCCTCAAGCCACCGCACCGTATTGCTGCCATGGTTCATTTATTGCAAATGCATATTCTCGCGCAAGAAAGCAAAATTACTGGGCTTAAACTACGACGAATAAAAAAATCGCTGCTCCCGACAGCATTACGAGTCACCGCCACATTATTAAACAACTTGCAAACACTGGTGCCTGCCGCCTCCCCAGAAGAGCAGCGCAAACGTTATGTGGAATACATTGCCAAACGCAGTAATGCGACAAATGAAGCCAAGGGAGAGCCCGACCTGCCGCTAAATGGTGCAATTATTGATAGTGAGCGTAAAAATCGCAGTGCTTTAGTGCTGCAACGCCGCTCTTTTCATGCAAAAATTACCAGAAAAAATTTTATTGGGCGTATTAAAAGGCGCCTGCAGGCGGCAGAAGATGATGCATTGCCGACAGATGCTACAAGACGTGCACGTTATATCATGTTTCATGATGAACCGATTGAACTTGCCCCCTACATCAGCCTTACTGACGATGATGCCTGCATAAAAGCAACAAATAACCCAATTTACAAACAAGATTTGTGCGTGCTTTTTGGTGTCAATCTTATCAATGGTCGTGTCTATTTACATACTACATTTCAAAGGATCCTAAAAAACCAGGACCGCGCTCAGCGCAAAGACCCGATAACAAGGGAGGGGTTAAGATACTCACTCATTCTAGATGCACACTCAACCACCGACATTGATTGTAATGAAATTAACCGCTTATTAAATTTACAGCGCTTACGGCACCCCCGCTTTGCTAGGCAGCTGCACCCACACTGGCTGACCGATACCGGCATCGACCTATTGTGTCGATTACACCCACGCTATATACAACCCAGTTTAATTAAACATGTGAACCACATCGCCATCAACAATGCCACAAGGTACCTAACACAACTCAACAGGATGGCTTATCAATTATCCACAGCACTATTAGACAAGGTGCTCACCCTGCTATCACGCCACGACGTCCAGTTAGATCGTTTAATGCGTGTTCCGCCCGCACATCTGCGGCAAATAAGCCAATACGCCTCACGGCATCGCATCAGCTTGGAGCAAAGCATTCACTACCATGCTCGACGCGCTAACACTAAAGTACAATATTACACAGCAGGATTAGAAGGGTGCGCAGGATTTTGGCGCACCACTCATAAGCGTCAACGCTTAGCCCACTACAGAGCACTACAAACTGCCACCGATCAACTCTCGCCACTACTCACTAGATAGCACCCCCGGGCATTACAAAAAACAATATCACACCGTTATGCTAGCGCCGCAATAGACTATACACATCACGCGAAAGGTGGAACAATGTCACGAACTGAAACTATTAAACAATGTCAGCAATTATTAACCCACTTAAAGTCAACATTCGAAGGCACTTTTAGCTGGTCGTCGCCGTACCCTATGAGCCTCACCGCACTGACTCAGATTGATCACCTTAACCAACACTTGTTCGATGGAACAGACAGCCAGCCTGAATTAGCCATTCAGTCAGCCATGCTATTAATAAAACAGCGATTACGATCCATTGCTACCACAACAGGGCGTGATCGTTATTGCCTGTTTGGCTGTAACGATGACCACTGGCAATATGAAAGGGATTTTTTGCAAACGCAATTAGAAAAACTAACCAGCATAATGCCAACATTGTTATTAGAGCCAGATTCAAATATCAACAAGAGTGCTGTTAAACTCGCTATAGAAAACTTAAAAGTCGACGCCATACACAAGAAGCCGCTGGATCAAGCAGTTATTGCCAGCATACAGTTAGCCACCGGCCAAGACCCTGCTACTGGAAATGATTTTTGTGTCATCGATCCCCCTGAGCCCCCAAAACGGTTAACAGCTGACCAGCTCATAGGCCAATTTATGTTGGCACAGCATAAGACACTGCCTAACATGCCTTATTTGCATTTCACAGCTTCCACCAATATGGCGCCCATCGCTATGGAAAAACGATGCGACACTGCGCATAAACGTTCTGTATTAACCGCTAAAGATATCGACTTGGAACTGGTCAATCAATTGCTTAATTTGCGCCGCTTGGATATAGGGCCAAGCTTGCCACCGCACTTAGCCAACAATGAGTGCTTGCATGCTTTGGCAACACTTCACCCGATTTATTTACAAGCACAATACCGCAGTTTACTCACCGCCATGCCCGCTCGCCTTATACTGACCTCCTCTGCACTCATCGAAGAGCTCAACCAAGCGGCAGAGCATAACCCCGAACAAGTGCAAATCACATT
Organism: Coxiellaceae bacterium; assembly: GCA_029212885.1. Lineage (GTDB taxonomy): Bacteria > Pseudomonadota > Gammaproteobacteria > Coxiellales > Coxiellaceae > JARGNX01. Next base: position 704,141 of record JARGPC010000001.1, on the reverse strand, counting down.
AAGGCGTATGCTAACCACCCCCGGCGAACTGTGCCTTAGCCAATATTTTCACGCCATACCAGCGAGCAGCACATTGATGAGTGATGAGAGCACAGATGAAGAGACAGATGATGAAGCGCCCGTGCCTGGCTGCCCAGCGAACACATAATACCGTTAGTTCATCACATTACACGTTTTAAACCCGGCCGCTAAAGTGCTACAATGCCGCGCATGATGAATACATCCCTAACTGAAACACTGAACCCACCGCAACGTGATGCGGTGACTGTTACCAATAGCCATTGCCTTGTACTGGCTGGCGCCGGCAGCGGTAAAACCCGCGTCTTAGTCCACCGCATTGCGTGGCTAATGGAGACCCAGGCTGTCTCGCCGTATAGCATTTTATCGGTGACCTTTACCAATAAGGCCGCGAATGAGATGCGTTCACGCATAGAAAAACTGCGCGGCGTACCGTTAACAGGTATGTGGGTCGGCACGTTCCACGGCTTAGCACACCGTCTGTTACGTACGCACTGGCATGAAGCAGGGCTTGAGCAACACTTTCAAATCCTTGATAGCGATGATCAACAACGCATGATCAAACGCATTATTCGCAGCTTGGAACTCGATGAAGAACGCTGGCAGCCCAAACAGGCGCAGTGGTTTATCAATGGCCATAAAGAAAACGCACGTCGTCCCGGTGATATCGATACCCATGACGACTATTTCAATGAAATGATGGTTAAGATTTACAGCACCTATGAAGACGTTTGTCAGCAGGGTGGGCTGGTAGATTTTGCAGAATTGTTATTGCGCTCGCTTGAGTTATTACAAAACAATCCGGATCTTGTTGAACATTATCATCAGCGATTTTCACATATTTTGGTTGATGAGTTTCAAGATACCAACTCACTACAATATCAATGGCTACAAACCTTATGCGGCCCGAACACCTGGATGATGGTGGTAGGTGATGACGACCAATCAATTTACAGTTGGCGTGGCGCAAAAGTTGAAAATATACAGCGCTTTATCGATCAATACCTTCCAGTTAAAACCGTGCGCCTGGAACAAAACTATCGCTCGACTGAAAATATTTTAGCAGCAGCTAATGCGGTGATTGCTTTTAATAGCGAACGCATGGGCAAAGAGTTATGGACTGAGATCAGTCGCGGTGACCCTATTACTGTGTATGCCGCATTTAATGAACGTGACGAAGCCTACTATATTGCGGCACGCATTCAAGATTGGGTGAATCAAGGCAATAGCCTAAAAGAAATCGCCATCCTGTATCGTTCGAATGCACAGTCACGTATTTTAGAAGAACGCTTAATCGACAGCCAAATTCCTTACCGTATTTACGGCGGCCAAAAGTTCTTCGAACGTGCAGAAATTAAAGATGCCTTAGCATATCTGCGCTTGGTGAATAACCGTCAAGACGATGCTGCTTTTGAGCGCGTAGTCAACTTGCCGACACGCGGCATTGGTGATGCGACGATGAGTCATTTGCGCAGCGTTACATTCACTCATCATTGCGCCTTATGGCAGGCCGCCTTGGTGACTATTGAAGAAAAATCATTAAGCGCACGTGCACTCAATGCACTCAGTAAATTTATAGAACTCATCAATGCGCTCGATACCAATACCGAAACATTGAAGCTTGGTGAACAAACTAAATTGATCATTAGCCAAAGTGGTCTGTTGGCACACCATCAAAAAGATCGCTCTGAGCGTGGTCAATCACGCGTCGATAACCTGGAAGAATTGATTAACGCTACCAGCCAATACGAACCCAGCGAAGATGCTGAAGATCAAGACATGCAATTAACACCGCTGTCTGCTTTCTTGTCGCACGTTGCACTCGAAGCCGGTGAGGGTCAAGCCGATCAGCACTCTGACAGTGTCAGCTTAATGACATTACATGCGGCTAAAGGCTTAGAGTTTCCATTAATATTTATTACTGGCATGGAAGAAAACCTATTCCCGCATCGCATGTCAATCGAAGAGCGCCGCGGCCTCGAAGAAGAACGTCGCTTATGCTATGTTGGCATGACACGTGCGATGAAAAAATTGTATTTATGTCATGCTGAAAGTCGCAGCCTCTATGGCCGTGAACAATTCCAAAAAGCGTCACGCTTCCTATCAGAAATGCCTGAAGAGCTGCTTGAACATGTGCGTCCAACAGCCCGTGTGAGCCGCATGCAAACCGGCTCACGCCACCCACAAAAGTCGCGCAGCAGTTTAGGCCAAGCCAGCATTGACCAAACGGGGCTTAATATTGGCCAGCGCGTTAGCCATAAGAAATTCGGCGAAGGCACTATCCTCAATTACGAAGGGCAGGGCGAACACACCCGCATCCAAGTCAAGTTCGATCGCTTTGGCACCAAGTGGCTGGTCGCCAGCTTCGCTAAACTGCAAGCTGCATAGTCTCGCATCATAAACAAAAAACAACCGGACCCTGGCTCGTTGTCCACAAATGACACCGACACAGGAGTACCAAGTTTTATCTATAGCACTCCCCCAATTGACAGCAGTACTACAAAGTAGTACCCTTAGAATGTAGGAACTGGCAATGGAAATATTTAAATATAAGAAGTTCGCTAAATGGGCCCGGTCGGAACGAATCACAGATAAAACACCAACTGATGTAACGGCAGAATTAATAGAAGGCCAATACGAAACAAACCTTGGAGCAGGGCTCTATAAGAAACGCATTGCAAGATCAGGTAAAGGCAAGCGTGGCAGCTTTAGAAGCTTAGTTGCTTTTAAAAATGAGCACAGAACCGTTTTCATGATTGGGCTGGCAAAAAATGATCGTGGCAACTTTACTATTAGCGAAAAAGAATTTTATAAAACCTTGTCAAAAATATTATTAAAGGCCACAAAAGAAAATATTAACAAACTCGTCAAAAAAGGTGACTTAATTAAAATTAAACAGGTGATCTCATGAAAAAACGTATCGATAAAACAGGGAAAAAATTAAGAAGTGATGCTCTAGACTTAGCCGAAAGCCTGCATGAAGTTGGTGCAATGGATATAAAAACACTGAGAGACTTCAAAGCATGGAGCATTGCACCTGTAGAGGATTTACCACCCACAAAAATAAAAGCCATTCGCCTCAAAGAAAAAGTCAGCCAAGCAGTATTTGCTAAACTATTAAATACAACATTATCTACTGTTAGGCACTGGGAACAAGGTATCCGCCACCCTAGGGGTACATCATTAAAGCTTTTACATCTCGTTGCTCGTAATGGCATTGATATATTGCATGATACTGCTTAATGGTTGCATGCTATTTGACTGGATCCCGGATCAAGTCCGGGATGACAGACTCAAGTCCGGGATGACAAACCGCTCTCGTAATCGTATTAACAGACTGTGTTATACTTTCGTAGCTTTCGGCCAATAAGGAGGATTAGATGCCAGCTGAGATTGATTGGGACAAACTTACTTTTTCATTAACACCTATTGATACCATGTATCTCACCAAAACAACTATTGACCAGCCATGGCAACCGGGAAAATTGCAGCCCTTTGGCGATATCAGCTTGTCACCAGCCGCTGGCATTATCAATTACGGTCAAGGCATATTTGAAGGCATGAAGGCCCACCGTACAAAAAACGATGAGGTGGTATTATTCCGTCCTGAAGCCAACGCTAGGCGCTTTGCCAATAGTGCTGCCCAAGTAGCCATTCCTCCGGTTCCCGAAGATATCTTCCTAGAAGGCGTACGCGCCGTAGTCGAAGATAACCGTGAATATATCCCCCCCTATGGCAAAGGCGCTTTATATCTTCGACCCATAGCTTTTGGTAGCGGTGCCTTGTTAGGCAATGCACCATCGTCAGAATACCAGTTTATTATATTCGCCTCTCCGGTAGGCAATTACTTTAGCGGTGGTCTAGCACCCATTCGTACAAAAATCGCCACCGACTATCACCGCGCCGCACCTCACGGCACCGGTCATGCCAAATTTTGTGGTAACTACCCCGGTTGCTATCCATCAACACTGCAAGCCAAAAAAGAAGGTTTTGCCGTTTGTATTTATTTAGATGCCGCTAAAACAAAATACATTGAAGAAGCGGGCGCAGCCAATATCTTTTTCCGTTTTGGCGATAAAATCAAAACACCACAGCTCGGCGCCATCTTACCCGGCATTACCCGTGATAGCGTGATTCAATTAGCGCGCAACCAACTGGGCATTGAGGTCGAAGAAACACAGATCAGTGTTGAAGAAGCGCTAACCGCCGATGAAGTTTTTTGCACAGGCACCGCTGCCATTGTCACACCGATTGGCAGCATACATTATAAAGACAACGAGACTATCTTCTGTAATAATGAAGTAGGCGAGGTCACTAGACAAGTCTATGATCTCTATCGAGCAATACAACTGTGTGAAAGAGATGATCCTTACCAATGGGTAGTGAAACTTTAAACAATCAAAATAAATCTTTTATCGAACGCTTTATAACCTTAGAAGCGTTCTCCGGCCTATTGCTATTATTTGCACTGCTATTTGCATTAATCGTTAATAACACACCTTTGAGCAGCACTTATGAGACCCTCACTAACTTACCTATCCATATCCGCATTGGCTTATTGGTAATCGAAAAACCACTGGTGCTATGGCTAAACGATGGGCTAATGGCCATATTTTTTATGCTGCTAGCACTCGAAATGAAACGTGAAATGATTGAGGGCGAACTGTCTAAGGTAAAACAAGTACGCCTCCCTTTAATGGGCGCTATTGGCGGCATTATTGTTCCCGCTATATTATATTGGTTATTCACTCATCATAACCCTGATATGGTGCGCGGTTGGCCAATCCCCATTACAACAGATATTGCTTTTGTGCTTGGTGTCATCGCTCTATTAGGTAAATCGGTGCCACGCAGTTTACGCGTCACGATGGTAGCGCTATCAATTGTTGATGATGTTTTAGCCATCATGATTATTGCGCTGGTTTATACAGGCAAACTTTCAGAGCTATCTCTTATGGTTGCCGCCATGGGGATTGTATTTTTATTTGTACTCAATCGCTGCAAGGTCGAAAACTTAGCACCGTATATGTTAATTGGCACCATTATTTGGGTTTGTGTATTAAAGTCTGGTATTCATGCCACCTTGGCGGGTGTGATAGTGGGCTTGTTTGTGCCGATGAAAGGTAAATCAGACAGCCATTACTCACCGCTTAAAGATTTAGAGAACAAACTTCACCCCTGGGTGGCCTATGGCATCTTGCCACTGTTTGTGTTTTGTAATGGTGGCTTACCATTTGCTGATTTTGGTTTAGTACAATTGGCCAACCCTGTCTCGCTCGGCATTATATTTGGCTTGATCGTCGGTAAAGCGGTTGGCGTATTTTTGTTTGCTGGTGCGTGCACCTTCTTTGGCTGGTCGGAAATGCCTACCGGCGCTAATTACCGCCACTTAATCGGCTTTGCCTGCTTAACCGGTATTGGCTTTACCATGAGCTTATTTTTAAGTTCATTAGCATTCAACCAAACACCGTTTGAAGATATTGCCAAACAGTCAATCTTAGTAGCATCTGCCGCTTCTTGCCTGATAGCTGTCATCATCTTTAAATTTCGCTGGCGTAAGCCACGAGAGGTCGCAGAATATTAAGGCTTAAACTCCGCATGGGCCACACCGTCTTTTGATAACATCAGCTCCGGTGGCTCGGCAGCAACAAATTCACCGAATAATAAATGTGTAGGCGGTGGCGGGGGCGAAGGAGGCAGTTCTGGTGTCGGTGCTCGATGTGTTGCATACACCAGATACAGCGGCCGACAGTCCACATCAGCTAGCGGATGCCCCATAAAGAAACCAGGTTCATAGCCACGATGGATCTCTGCCAAACATTCTTTTGCAGCTACTTTACCAAAGCGCTGCATAGCAGCCAGGTATTGCAGCTTTGCCACTTCTTGCGGCAACACTTTATTACCCGGATCCAGTGACAGGTCTAACTCTGCACAGGTTAACAATAGCTGAGATAATATCTTCTCAGCAGCATCTGTGGTTTTGTTCGATACGCCGTGAGCCTTACGATGCCCACGCAATACACCTAACCCTTCTCGTACATCCGATATATAGGCCAATAGCGAAAACCAGCCTTCAAGCAAAGTTAACTTAACCCGTTTCGTACCCGACAAAAAACCTGGGTCAGCCAAGAGAGCAGTCAATTCAGGATCATCGTTAACGGCATGTTCATAGTCTTTAGCAACGAGCATGGCGTGCTTTTTTAGTAAGCCAATAGTAAACACTACCTGCGCGCAGTATGTGCGACCAATGTCATCGTCTTTCTTATGCTCAGGTATCTTTAGTTGAAATGCTGGGTTTAGAAGCAACTGCCGGCAAAGCATAATAAGGTTTTGTTGACGGAACTTGGCCATGCCGGAATGTCTCTTTAACTACTCTCACAAGCTCTACTGTAACATATATGAACGATTAAGAGTAATCACCTGCCAGCTTGCTGTGCACCAGGCCTCTAACACAAAATAAAGAATACCATGATATATCAGAATGTTACCTTGCTGCTCATCAGAAAAAACACCAGCAATAAAGCGAGAAATGCAGGAATACCCAGAATCCACCAGGTGGTGAAATAGCGGTGATATACAGCTGGCAAAGGCTGTTGTGATTCACTGGCCGCCAAAGCCAAATCGCGGCAGCGCATCTGCAACCACACCACCGGCAACCAGCAAGCGCCGGCAATTAAGTAGCCACTAATCGAGCCCCAGACCCATAGCAAATGAAAGCTATAACCTTTCACATAAATCATTGCTAGCCCCGTTGTCGCTTGCACCACCCCCGATGTACCCGTAAACAGCCAATCAGCAAATACCACCTGGCGCGTTGCCTGCGCAATCAAGGTGGTATCTTTTTGACGATTGACCAACAACATATAAAACGCCGTACCCAAACCCGTGCCAAACAATATCGCCGCACTGATGACATGAATTATTTTAAGCGCATCATACCAAGTCACCGCTGCTTCTCCAGAGCCATCATTACCAAAGTAGCAAATATCAACGGTATATTTTTTGCTAGCGGCGCTAGCGGATTTGCCCACAGGGCTAGCGGCAAACAACTGGCTATAACGCTATAGATAATCATCACCGCGATTTGCAAACTACCCACCCAGGCCAGCTTTTTATTTAATAACGTAAATAAACCCAGCAAGATATCAATCAAACCACCGACAACAATAAGCGCCATTTTGCCACTGAATGATAATGAGGTTACCGACAATAGCGACAACCCCGCCACCGGATGAAACCAACTGATAAAACCACTCCACAACCATAAAAATGCAATCGATAAGCGCAATACTGGCCGTAGAAAAAACAAACGCGCATGCCAACGGTCCTGCACCTGGCTAACCTGTGCATATAAACCTTCACTATACGAACGCGGCTTAAAGGATAACTTTGATAGTAGTGTCTGTTGCTCATCATCAGTAGCAACATTATCCAGCTGCATCATCTTAGTACCAGTGCTACTCAACGGCGAATTATAAAAAGCATTACCAAACCAACTGACCAACTTAATCATCATCATCGGCGCAGAAATATTAATCGCTTTTTTAAAGCCTAACCAGCCGCGCATTTTATTTAATATTGATTTTAAACTTAAACGTTCGCTGCCCACTGCGGTTAATAGATGCTTACCCGTCCAACCCACCGACTCAACTACCATACGAGACAAATCATCAATATGCACTGGCTGCATTTTTTGTTGCGCCTTGCCAGGTAACGGAATCACAAACGGCAAGCCCACCAAACCGCGAAATAGTGAACTACCGCCGTAGCTACCAGCACCATACACAAACGATGGGCGCCAAGTCACTGAGTCAATAGCAAGCTCAGCCAATGCTTGTTCACATTTGTACTTACTCGACGCATAAGCCACATCAATCTTATCAACACCTAATGCTGACATCTGTATCACTTGCTTTATACCTGCCTTAACGCAAGCATTAAAAATAGCGACGGGGGTGTCGTAATGAATTTTCCACAAGTCTTTAGCTGAAGGCGTTTGAAAAATACCAACGCAATTAATCACCACATCAACGCCCTTGAGTCGTGGCAACCATTGCTCGCTATTGGTCTCCTTAATAAAGTCGACAGTCATCACCGCTATGCGTGGATCAGCAGCTTGCCATAAGTGCGCACCTTTACGCACCGCAACCACTACTTCATGGCCGGCGTCTAATAATCGATAAATGATCGCTCGCGCAATAAAACCATTACCACCTAACACCATTACCTTCATGACAACATCCTCCTAACCAGCGGTGCAAAATAGGTTTGATGCAACACCGCATCATGCACAATCAAAATAAAGATCAACGTCATCAATCCATAGACCAGGCTGTAGCTAATACGAAACCACAATGCATTAATCTTGTGTGGCAAACAGCGAACAAAAGCAAACTTAATAAACACAGCAATTATCCACAAAACAACCACCACAGCAAAAGCAATAAAGGCCACCACCGTCCACGGCGTAGCAAGATCAATATGCTTAGCCATCATCAACACCAAAGCGGTAATAATTTGAATTAAGATTAACGGAATAAAAATGATATCAGCGTAGTAACTAAGGCGTAACGCATACAACACCAAGGCAACATCACGTCGCCGCATGCTATTCATTACATAAAAATAACTGGCGAGACTTAAACCAATCAGCACCACACCACACATCACGTGAAAGGTTTGTATCAATGCAACCCATAGTGGTGCTTGCAATAATTACCTCCTGGCATCATGCCCTTTTAGGCTGCCAACACATCACCAATAGCATGGCCAAAGCCAAACCAATAAAACACACCAATGACCACTCAGCCATACTTAACGACCAAAAAGTCCAACGAACCTGACCGCAGTCAGCCGTACCCTGTAAGGCCATGCCTAATGCACGCGGAAATGAAAACACTTGAAATAAATAAGACAAACCTGGCATACAAGGCGCATTCGGATCCAATGGCTGATGCTGCAACCACACTTGACGCCACGCCAAACCAACACCTGCTAATGAGGTTAATAAACCAAAAAAAGCAATCACACGAAAACCATTACGCCGATAAGGGATAACCAAACCCAATAGCGCTATAACACCCGTCGCCGCATAAGCAATGCGCTGAAAAATACACAGCGTGCAAGGTAATAAACCATCAAAATATTGGATATAGTAACCGACGGATAACAATGCCACACAGGCAACAAAAATAATCGCAAAAAAAGTGCGAACTAACCCCATATCATATTCCTCACGCCTAGGGAGTATCAGCCACCGAATCTTCAACATGACGGCAATAGCTTTCTTTAATTAAATAGGCTGCCACAAAAGCCGCAACAAATCCAATCACCGGCAATAATAAGGCAGCTCTAAAATCAGCAATTGAATAATTCGCGCTTACTAAACCCGAGCTACTAACCGCTGCATGCCTATCCAACAAATAACCAAAGATCGGTTGAAAAATAGCTTGGCCACCCTGCACTGAAATATTCACCACACTGACTGACATTGCCGTAATAACAGTTAAACTGTTTTCTGCCACCCAAGGATAAGACAACACCTGTGCGCTGGTAAAAAAACCAACCAACAAAAACAAAGCAATTAACGAACTGTAATTCAAGCCGTGGCTATAAACCACCAACAGCATTAATGCAAACGACGCTAATGCCGCTATCAACATAGGCCTACGACGGCGCTGTATACGATCAGAAAACCACCCCATTAACGGCGCGCCAATGATAGTACCCAAAAATAGCATCGATATCACATTGGTGGCATGCAATTGATTAAGCCCATATGAGCTTTTTAAATACATCGCTCCATAAAGCCCACCCAGCAAACTAAGGGGCAAATTCATTAAGCAGGTATAGGCTCCTGCCGTCCAATTTTGCCAACGACCAAAAGCCAAACGCAACGAAGACCAAAAACCGATTTTCTCTGCTTCTGCTTCTTGTACTTTTATCAGCTCAGCCGAACCCTCAGGGTAATCGCGCACAATACTGGCTATCACCAACATTAATATGATACCCAAAAAGGCGTCTATCAATAGAGTTTCACGCCAAGAGAATATCGCGACCAATAATGACATAGGCGTTTGAGCCAGCATGCCGCCCATCATCGCCATCGTCACCAGCACACCCGTAACCAATGCCATATGCCGCGGTTCAAACCAGCGCGAAGCCAAGCGGATACTACTCAAAAAACAAAATGCGCTGCCGACCCCAGTAAGGAAACGACTAGCAATTGCCCAATGCATATTAGGCGCAAAAGATAACAACGCTGTACCCAACACACAAACGCCCATCGAAACCACAATCACAATACGCGTTGAATACCGATCCAATAAAATACCAGCAGGAAATAAGAAAACCACATTGGCAATAAAATAATAAGAAGATAATTGCCCCAGATTCCCAGCAGTAATGCCAAAATCATGAATGAGCGAGCCGCTAATGGCATCGAACATATTCATTTGAATAAATTCATAAAAGAAAAATAAGCCAGCCGTTAATACAACAACCCAGGCACGCCAAGGATGAGCTGCGTAGCTTTCATGTTGTGAGTCACTTAATGTATGTTTTGCTGTTACTTCAGTCATCGATTCGCTTCAAGTGTTGACAGTTTGTTTCTTTAGCCAGTAAGCACATGGCCAACCCAATCACGGCTGCAATCGGCATAATTAACATCGCATGGTGAAATGCTGCCGGGGTATATAAAGGGATATGATTTACAAATTGATGATGCCACCCCATATCCATTAACCAACCAAATAACGGCTGTGTAAAACCACCCGCCATAATCATGGTGGATGCCATACCTTCTGCCGTACCCGTTAATGACAGCGGATTACTTTCAGCCACAACCGGATAACCCAATACCTGCGCGCCAGAAGCAAAACCCAAAACAAAGAATAATGTTAGTAATGCATCGTAACTCAAATTCGGTACATAAATAATCGCTATCAACGTAGCAATCGTCACGATGGCTCCAAAGATCATCGCAGGACGACGCTTACGCATGCGATCTGAAAGCCAACCAAAAAATGGCGCGCCAAAAATCATACCGACAAAAATCATCATCGTTACAGTACTAGCAGTAGCCCGAGTTAAACCATGCGACTCTACCAATAATAATCCACCCCACATAGCGCCTAATAAAAACACCGGCAAATTCAACATCGAAGTAAATAAGCCAGCAAACCAATTCTGGGGGTTTTTTAATACCTGCAAAATCGAGGCTAACATGCTGAGGTTGCTCACATGTCCTTTTTCTGCCGCATAGTCATAATTTGCAGGCGCATCTTTAACAAACACCATAATGAGGAACAACATGCCGATGCCAATCGCGCTATCTATCCACATCGCTTGACGCCAGCCCAAATGATCAGTCAATACTGTTAAAGGTGTTTGTGCCACCATACCGCCCATCATTGCCATCGTCACAATCAAACCAATCACCAGGGCCATACGACGCGGTGGAAACCAGCGTGACACAATACGCACACTGCTTAAGAAACAAAATGCACCACCGATCCCCACCAATACCCGGCTCAAGAGTGCCGACCAAAAACCTGTCGCAAACGAAAACAACAGCGTACCAATAATACAAGCCGATAATGTCGCAATAATAAGGTTGCGAGTCGAAAAGCGATCAAGTAGAACTCCCGCTAAAAACAGGAAGGCCACATTGCCATAGAAATATGAGGCCGAAATTTGACCCAGCTGCTCAGCGTTAACACCAAATGCTTGGATCAACGAAGGGCTAACCGCATTAAACATATTGATTTGAATAAAAACAAAAAAGAAGAATAAAGCACTGGATAAGCAAACCACCCAGGGTTGCCAATTAGGTATAGAAACCACCCGACTTGAAGCTGTTACTGATTCTGAATTCATAGCACCACTCTTCCCAAATGTCTTTGTCGGACGCGAGTATATCATGTCAAACGCGCTACAAAAACAACAAAAAGTACGATACCATGGCGATCAACGCAAAGGAGGGGTTAACATGGCAAAGCTACACTTTTACTACTCGGCAATGAATGCTGGTAAATCAACGACTTTACTGCAATCGAGCCACAATTACCGTGAGCGCGGCATGGATACGCTGCTGTTATGTCCTGAGATTGATGACCGCCATGGTGTTGGCAAAATCACCACCAGAATCGGTCTACAAGTTGACGCTACTGTGTTTAATAAAGAGCTGAATCTATTTGAACATGTACAGCTGTGCCTGCAAAATAACCCCAATATTCACTGCGTGCTGGTAGATGAAGCACACTTCCTAAGTAAACAAAACGTACATCAACTATGCCAAGTAGTTGATAAGCTGGATATACCTGTACTGGCCTATGGATTACGCTCTGACTTCCAAGGTGAACCATTCGAAGGCAGCTTGTACTTATTGGTGCTAGCTGACCAGTTGCTCGAAATAAAAACCATATGCCATTGTGGTGCTAAAGCCACCATGAATATGCGCATTGACGAGCAGGGCAATGCTATTCGTGAAGGCGAACAAACACTTATCGGTGGCAACAGCAGCTATATTTCTACCTGCCGTAAACACTTTCATATGGGACAAGGAATGCGCCAATCAGGTATAATGGATAAAAAGAAACAATATACAGAGCAATGAGGTTTAAAAGTATGCGTAAAGCAACTCAATTACTGTTTATTTTATTACTATTTACTGTCAGCCAAGCATTCGCGCTGGTTACACATACGCCAGTAAACAAAGAGGGTAAATTAGTCATTACCAAGCACCCAAAATATTTCTTAATCTACTGTCCAGAACTAACCACACTCAAAAAAGACCCAAAATCACTTAAATGGTCTGCGCCTGGCGGCTGGGACAGTCATGCTCAATCGTTTGCGACCAAACTAACCGCCTTTACAGTTGCTCAATGGCAGGGCATAAATATCGGTCATGTTACGTGTGTATATACCGGCACGCCCAAAGGAACATTTCCGGTGTTAATGCAGAGCAGCAATATTCCGATCACCCCCAAAGGTGGCAAATGGAAATATAACGCAAAAAAACATTACAGCAATTGCGCCAGCAGAAGCATTTACGATTGCCCGTTGATTGTTGAAGCCCAGCAACCAAAAAAGAACCCATATGAAGAAGCAATAGATATAAAATCAAACAGTACCTCATCCCCATCCCCTTCGATGGAAGGCTTCTAATCTATGATACGATCTTTCTTTGATATATTACGCGGCGCTTTATCGGTATTTCTTTTTTGTTTAAACGTGCTCATTTTTCCAATCTTTATATTAAGCTTCGCAGCTATCGTATATTTAATGCCATGCAAACGTTGGCGATTAGCCGGCTTACGCAAATTAGCCTGTGCTCCGTTCCCATGGACAGTCATTAATAGCGCGATCATGAATATCAGTAACCGCAAAAAATGGGACATCCAATTACCTGAAGATATGCAACGTGACAAGCCCTACTTGGTTATTAGCAACCACCAGTCGTGGATTGACATTATTGTCATCTTTAAAATATTCAATTGGAAAATCGAACCGATTAAATTTTTTATGAAAAAAGAATTACTGTGGTCATTACCCATGGCGGGCATTTGCTGCAAAGCCATTGGTTTTCCCTTTATGGAAAGGCACTCCAGCAAAGACATTAAGAAAAACCCATCGCTCAAGGGTAAAGACATTGCAACAACCCGTGCTAGCTGCAAACGTTTAATGACGATTCCATCATCGCTAATGAACTTTGTTGAAGGCACGCGCTATTCGCGTAAAAAAGCTGAAAAACAACACTCACCCTACAAACACCTGCTCAAACCCAAGGCCGGCGGTATATCAATCGTTATTGAAGAGATGCATAAACATTTAGCTGGCGTTATCGACGTCACTATTCACTACGACACGAAAGACATGGGCTTTTGGAATTTTTGTAAAGGCGGATTTAATCAGATTCAAGTACGGAGCCGTGTGCTACCTATTGAGCCACACATGGTGGGTGACTACCATAAAAATCGCGAGTTTCGTGTCCAACTGCAACAATGGTTAAACGCCGTTTGGCAAGACAAAGATAACCTATTAAACGAATTGGACCAGCAATGCCAAAGCAAAAACTAACTATTGCCACACGCAAAAGCCCAATGGCAATGTGGCAAGCCGAGCATATTAAACAACGTTTACATACTTTCCATCCCGAACTCACCATTGATATACTGGGTGTTTCAACTTCAGGTGATCGTGACAAGCAAACACCGTTGGCTGAACTCGGTGGTAAAAATGTATTCGTAAAAGAGATTCAGCAACAACTGCTTGAGGGTAATGCAGATATCGCCGTACACTGCGTGAAAGATATGTCGGCACACAGCATTGCTGGTTTACAATTAACCGCTATCTGTGAGCGCGATGATGCACGCGACGCTTTTGTCAGTCATCAATATGAGCGTCTGGAAGATTTACCCGCTGGCGCTTCAATTGGTACTGGCAGCCCACGTCGCGAGAGTCAACTAAAATCCTTACGTCCCGACATCAGCATTAAACCAATCCGGGGCAATGTCGATACGCGCTTAAAAAAACTCGATGATGGCGAGTATGATGCGATCTTATTGTCAGCTGCTGGCTTAACACGCATGGATATGGCTTACCGCGTGAAATATCTATTTCAACCACAACAAATGATTCCAGCAATCGGTCAAGGCGCGCTCGGCATTGAATGCCGTGGTGTAGACATCGACAGCCAAGAAATCATTAGCGTATTAGATCATGCGCCATCACATTTATGCGTTGCCGCTGAACGTGCCGTTAATCAACGACTGTGCGGCGACTGCCATACACCGCTGGGGGCCTACGCCACCCTGAATGACGATAATATTTTAAGCATCATTGCCATGGTCGGCAGTTCCGATGGTTCAATTATATTGCGCAGCCAACAACAAGGTAATGCCGAGAATGCACAACATCTAGGCATTAGTGTTGCCAATGATTTGATCGCCCAAGGTGCGCATGATATGTTATGAAAAAAAGGAGAGTTATAAATGAAGAATGTATTTCTTGCTATTATTGCCGCCAGTCTCGCCACCAGCATTAACGCAACAGCCGCCACATCGGCCGGTGAGCAGAAAGCTTTTACCGCTAAGGCACAGCAATATTTCTCCATCACTCGAGCGCGGCATACTTTTGAACAAAGCGTTGTCAGCGGCTTAACACGCACGCTCACTGGTCGCCATAAAAATCCTGCGGCGGCTCCGTTAGCTGAGAAACTAGCAAAGCAATTCTTTGCATGGCAACCATTGCAAGAGCAATTTATCCAAACCATGCAAGACACGTTAACCGTTGATGACATGAATAATGCCATTGCCTTTTACCAAACCAATAGTGGTAAAAAAATGGTTTCACTTGAACCGATTATTAATCTACAAAGTGTGCAATATATTCAAGGTTCACTAAGAAAGCATTCACCTCAAATTGAAGCTGCTGTAAATGCCACACAATTTAATGCGCTATTACAAAGAGCAAAATCAGATAAAGCGGATGCGCTTACCCAAGCCACATTGGGTGAATTATATTTAAAAGGCATCGGCACTAAACCCAACCCTAAACAAGCAGCGCCTTGGTTACAAAAAGCTGCCAAACGCGGCAATCCAATGGCGCAAGCTGAGCTGGCGAAGTTATATGATTTAGGCAAAGGCGTTAAAGCCAACCCAACTCGTGCTGTGATTTGGTATCACCGCGCAGCCAATCAAGGTGACACCAATGCGATGTATCAAATTGCACGCCACTTCTCAAAGGGGATCGGTGTACCTAAAGATGCTAAAAAAGCCGCGCAATGGTATCTAGACAGTGCCATGCGCAGTAATGTGTGCGCCAAATATGCCATCGGCATGGATTATGTAAAGGGCAATGGCGTCAAGAAAAATAAACAACTGGCTAAAGCCTGGTTAAGCTCATTTGCTGAAATGGCCTACTTTAGCATTAATCCACATGCCAAACTGAAAAATATTTATGACATCAGTAAAGCTTATGCAGACTTTGAGGTTAATGATAGCGGCAATAGTAAACAGCTCAAGCATGAAGACTTAACACCCGCTCAAGCAAGTGCTATTTCTAATTTGCAACAACACGCGCATAAGATCTGTGTCTAAAGTTTTAATTACTAAACCTGCGCATCAAGCTGCGGTTTTATTAGACCAACTCAAGGCTATCGGCTTGGAAGGGTTTAGCTTTCCAAGCATCGATATTTTACCCGCCAGCGACACAAGCAACTTACAACAAACAGCCGAGCAACTTGATCACATCGATATAGCTATTTTTGTTAGTGCAAACGCAGTGAAGCCAGCCACAACACAGTGGCCAAAACATCAGGCGCCGCACTCTATTGTAGCTATAGGCCCCGCAACTGCCGCCGCACTGCAACAGCAGGGGTACATCGTCGACCTGATTGCCGAGCCACCAAGCAGTGAAAGCTTATTACAATCTCCGTCGATGCAAACAGAATCAGTTACAGGAAAAAACATCAGCATCTTTTGTGGCGAGAACCCTAAAACAGTATTACAAAAAACATTGCGCACCTCAGGTGCCACCGTAAATGTCGTTACTTGCTACCGTCGCACTTGCACCCAACCATCCGCTGAAGATAGGCAATATTTGATGCAACAGTCGATTAGTTGCATAGCTACCTGCAGCCTTGAAAGCTTACTGAATCTTTACCGCATACTAGCACCACAACACTTGGCATGGTTACTGGGGAAGCCCCTTATCGTTATCAACGACAACATGCAACAACTGGCAATTAAAATGGGCTTTTTAAAATCACGCATTTTGCTAGCTGATAACGCCAGTAATGCTGCCGTAATAAAAACCATCAGTGATGTGATGCAGCTGAATCCCTAACAAATTAGTGCTATGATTAGCCGATCCATCAAAAAAAAACACCAAGGGATGTGACTATGAGCAATGACACCGCCGTTGCCAATAACAAAGACAACAAAGTGAACAAATCCAAGCCGGAAAAAAAGAGCGGTTGTCCATATGCTAAGTGGGGCATCATCTTAAGCGTGGTTTTAGCTCTACTCGCTATCGCCCTAAGCTGGGTTATTTGGGTGCGCTCGCAGCAACAGTGGTCACAATCACAACAACAGCTACATTCGCAACTGCAAACCTTGAATCAACAAAATGCCACTACGTTTGCCAATATGACATCAAAAGTCAGCCAGCTCACTCGTCGCGTTAACGAAGCAGCCAGTCAAAGTGGTAGCATGCGCGCACTCAATCAAGCTGATTACTTTGTGCGCATGGCCAACCTTAGCCTGAACTTCTCACATAACCCACTAACGGCAAGCCGCATACTGCAACAAGCCGACCAACAATTAGTCAATGCGGATAACCCTGCACTAAACCCAGTTAGGCAACAAATATTGGCCGATATCGGTAAACTCACTAACCAAAATCATATTGATGTCACCTCTACCTTATTACAGCTCAATCAACTTATCGATCAGGTAATAAAACTTAAAGTCATACCTAACGGCCTGCCAGCTAAATCAACGAACAAACAAGAAAAAATGCCAAGCGATTGGCGAGGTGGCTTAAATCATGCATGGAAGCAACTTAAATCCCTGGTTGTGATCCGTCATCAAGATCAAAATATTGTGCCACTATTAACACCTGAGCGGTTTAACTTCTTGAAAGAAAATATCAGCCTACAATTAGTCGAAGCACAGTGGGCCGTGCTACATCAATCAAATGCACTGTATCAACAGTCATTAATAAATGCCGTAAATTGGCTAAATAAATATGACAATCATAACCAGGCATCTGTTGGGCCAATCATCAAGCAATTAGAAAAACTCGCTAAACTCAATGCAAAACCTAATTACCCCAATTTATTAGACACACTAAAGCTGATTGAAACTACCAAGCAGCAATTACATCAGCCGGGGCATGACAACACATCGCCAGCTACCAAGGCAGCAACACCCAAACAAACTCTGCCTTCTATATTAAGCGAAAAGTCATCAAGCACAACTGAGCCCACAAAAGCCAAGCCAAAAGACGATACACCATCGCTAAAAAAATTACTGCCCAAAACCAATAAAAGTGTGGAGATCTAAAACATGAAAGCACTGATCATCACACTAATCATATTGGGTCTGGGTATTTGGTTGGGGATATTAATGCATCACGACAGTGGCTATGTATTAGTTGCATACAATCATTGGAGCCTAGAAACCAGCATATGGGTTGCTGTCGTTGCAATATTAGTCACCGTCATTGTTTTATATTTACTGATAAAATTGATTAATGGCTTACTTAACTTATCCAGCCGCTATCGCCGCTGGTGTGGCAATTACCGTACCAGTAAATCACAAAAGCTCACTCAAAGTGGGCTTTGTTTATTGGCTGAAGGCAACTGGAAGAAAGCTGAGGATGCATTAACAAAAGCCGCTGAGAACCAACCCGCACCATTAATTAACTATTTAGCCAGTGCTCGCGCTGCACAAGAACTGCAAAACTTTCAAAAGCGTGATGAATATTTAAAAATCGCTTTTGAAACCAGTAAAGATGAAGAAATGGCGATTGGTATAACACAGGCGCAATTGCAAATTTCAGCTAAACAGTGGGAGCAAGCCTTGGCCACGTTGCGCCACTTGCAGCAGATTAAGCCTAACCACAACTATGTATTGAAATTACTAAAAGTGGTTTACGCCAAAGTAGAAGACTGGGATAGCTTGCAAACGCTATTACCGCAACTGAAAAAATATAAGGTGTTATCGATACAGAAGTTTAACTCACTAGAAAAGCATGTCGCGATTGCCCGCTTGCAACGTTTTAAAACAGATAACTCTGACTATGAGAATTTACAGTCTCTATGGAAGTCAATTAGTAAAAATCTCTATACTGACTTTGATGTGATGAGCGCTTACCTCAATCACTTGATTGAATTAGGCCAAGATAAGTTAGCCTTTACCATGATAGAAAATGCGCTAAAACGCAGCTGGAACTCTGAGCTGCTCGAGTTTATCCCAAAACTTGGCTCAGTTGATAATGAGAAATTATTGCAACTGTGCGAGCAACAATATAAAAACCATCCTAAGAATTCCAACCTGCTGTATTGCCTCGGTCGAATTTGTGAAAAATTACAGTTATGGGGCAAAGCCAAAGACTACCTCGAAGACTGTATTAAGCAACACCCACAAGCGCGTGCTTATCTTAGCTTGGGCAGAGTATATGAGGCGTTAGGCGATCAAAGTAAGGCGCTTTATAGCTATAAACACGGCCTTCAACTCTAGTGATCAACCATGTGATTGCATGGATCGTCATAAAGAAACCGGAAAGCGACAATAAAAAGTCGAACCAACGCCCGGTTCACTATCAATCAACAGCTCACCATGATGGCGTAATAACACATGCTTCACGATCGCTAAGCCTAAACCGGTGCCGCCACGACGGCTATCATCACGCGAACGCGCCTCATCAACGCGGTAAAAACGCTGAGTTAATTTAGGGATTTGTTCTTCAGCAATACCTATGCCATTGTCTTTTACTCTTACAGTAAAATCGTCGCCATCTTTATAAAGGTCGATTTGGATTTCACCATTCTCAGGTGTATAATGTACGGCATTAAAAATGATATTTGAAAATGCACTGTGCAACTCTTCCGAGTGTCCCTCCACCTCAATATCTTCATCTAAACTCACCGCAAAATGATGATTCTTTTTACCACTTAATGCTTTGGCATCATCAATGATGATGCGCAATAATCCCGCCAAATTCACTTGCTGGTGTTGTGCGATGTCCGGTTCATCACCCTCGAGTCGAGACAACAACAATAGATCCCTTACTAGCCCTTCCATACGACGGCTTTGTATCTGCATTTGTTGCAAAATATCACGCAGTAATATCGGATCATCTAAATCATTATCCTGCAAAATCTCAAGATACCCATGAAAAACGGTTAAAGGTGTACGCAACTCATGTGACACATTAGCAATAAAATCTTGGCGCATACTGTTTAAATGATGCGTGTGAGTAACATCACGCACTACTAGTAATAAATGATCATCGTAAGGGCGCAGATGGATTATTAATTGACGATTAGTATAACTAGGCGAGGGTAGCTCTAATACCTCGTTAAACGGCTGACGTTTAAAATATCGGCGAAACTTTACATTGGGGATGATTTTAGTGATGTTGTTGTAAGAGGGGAGCTGTTCAAGTTTAAGCAAACCTTCTGCTGCAGAATTCCACCACACGCATTGACCATCGCGTTGCAAACAAACAATGCCATCAGACAACGCCTCCGCTAAATCCTGCTCAGTCATGGACTTTCTTTTTGTCAGAAAAACGATAACCAATGCCATGCACGGTTTCGATTAAATCATCGTAACCGCAAGTGCTTAAACGCTTACGCAGACGACGGATATGTACATCAACCGTGCGCTCATCTAAATACGCATCATTACCCCACACATGTGATAATAGCTGATCCCGCGAATACACCCGATCTTGATGGGTAATGAAAAAACATAACAAACGATATTCGAGCGGACCAAACTTCATTACCTCGCCACGGTACTCCACTTTATGTTGGTCCATATGAATAGAGAGGTCACGAATCCGCACGGTACCATCCGGATGTTCGAGTGGCCCACGACGCAATACGGCATGAATACGAGCAATCAATTCACGTGGTGAAAACGGTTTAATCACATAGTCATCAGCACCGGTATTTAAGCCCTCAACCTTGCTGTCTTCTTCAGCTTTAGCCGTTAATAAAATAATGGGAATATCGTTGGTGCTATTCGATGCCTTTAATTGCTTTGCAAACTCAATGCCACTGGTGCCGGGCAACATCCAATCCAATAAAATAATATTAGGGGCAGCTAACTGCAGTTGCTTTTTAGCAGCATTCGTATCTTCAGCCTCAATTACTTCAAAGCCAGCAATCTGTAATGCATAACGCAACATATTACGGATAGACTGCTCATCATCAACAATCAGTACCGTTTTTTTATGCTGCTTAGGCATGATAGCGCGTATTAACCTTTCATTGAGTCAAAGAAATCATCATTGGTTTTCGACAGCTTTAAACGATCGATCAAGAATTCACCAGCCGCCAACTCATCCATCGGATGCAAGATCTTACGTAAGATCCATAATTTTTGTAATTCAGCAGGTTTAGTAATGCGCTCTTCACGACGCGTACCCGAGCTGTTGATATTAATTGCCGGGAAGATACGACGCTCTGCAATACGACGACTCAAGTGGATTTCCATGTTACCGGTTCCCTTGAACTCTTCGTAAATCACTTCATCCATCTTCGAGCCGGTATCTACCAACGCGGTAGCAAGAATGGTTAAACTGCCACCCTCTTCAACATTACGCGCAGCACCAAAGAAACGCTTAGGACGTTGCAATGCATTTGCATCAACACCACCGGTTAGCACCTTACCAGAAGCAGGAACGATCGTATTATAAGCACGCGCTAAACGTGTGATCGAATCCAATAAAATAACCACATCTTTCTTATGCTCAACTAGACGCTTGGCTTTTTCAATTACCATTTCTGCCACTTGCACGTGACGCGTTAATGGCTCATCAAACGTACTGGCAACCACTTCGCCCTTCACTGAGCGTGACATTTCTGTCACTTCTTCAGGTCGCTCATCAATTAATAACACAATTAAATACACGTCAGGATGGTTTTCAGCAATCGAGTGCGCAATGTTTTGCAGCATCATTGTTTTACCAGCTTTCGGTGGCGATACAATCAAACCACGTTGACCTTTACCTACAGGCGCTGCTAAATCAACGATACGTGCCGTAATATCTTCGGTGCTGCCATTACCGATTTGCATCTCAAGACGCTCATCCGGGAATAGCGGTGTAAGATTCTCAAATAAGATTTTATTCTTAGTACTTTCAGGCTTATCATAATTAATTTCACTAACTTGCAATAATGCAAAATAGCGCTCGCCTTCTTTGGGTGGACGAATCTTGCCTGACACTGTATCACCCGTACGCAATGAAAAGCGGCGAATCTGACTAGGTGACACGTAGATATCATCAGGGCCTGCTAAATAGGAAGTATCTGATGAGCGCAAAAAACCGAAACCATCTTGCAGAATCTCAATAACACCATCGCCAAAAATATCTTCACCTTTCTTAGCATGCGCTTTTAATAAGGAAAAAATTATATCTTGCTTGCGCATACGTGATAAATTATCGAGACCCATCTTCTGTGCGATACCGCTCAGTTCAGCAGCCGATTTCTTCTTCAGTTCTGTAAGGTTCATAGGTTGACCCATTTATTTAGTTATTTTGTGTGAAACACTCTCTGGCATGGAGGGAAAATTTCTTAAATCTCTGGAAAATTTCTTGCGAGTTCTTATTCTAGAGCCTGTTTAATTAAATTTCAAGTCTTTCCAAAAGAACTTGGGGTTTTAAGCCAAGTTCTTATCTAGGAAAGCCGTTAGTTGCGACTCAGTTAACGCACCCACATGAGTATCAACAACCTCTCCGCCCTTATAAATCAATAGGCTAGGGATGCCGCGAACACCGTATTTAGTTGGCGTATCTGGATTATCATCCACATTCATTTTAAATACCGATACACGTTGCGCATAATCTTCAGCGACCTTATCAACGATCGGGGTGATCATTTTGCACGGTCCACACCATTCAGCCCAAAAATCTACAAGCACAGGTGTGTCTGACTGTAATACTTCGGCATCAAACGCCGCATCTGATGTTGCTTTTACAAATTCTCCCATAAGGGTACTCCTACAATATATTAAGTTATTGAAGACAAATCGTAATTCAATTTGCCACCGGTTTCAAACGCTCTAAGCCAATGCCATCTGCACACCGACGCCTGCCAATGGGCCGAACACTAAAATCTGTACCAACTTTATCACGACAATCGCAACTAAAGGGGTGAAGTCCATGCCACCCATGGCTGGAATAAATCGCCGGAACACGCCTAAAAACGGATCCGTAATACTAGCCACTACATGTGTGATCGGATGATGATGCATCGATGTAATCCAACTTAAGATCGCACCAATGATGATCAGATAAAAATACACATCCAAGATATCATTACAGCCATCAGCGAAAGCCCAAATTACCCAGCCACCCACGTCGGGGAATGTGCCTTGGGTAATCGCCAACAATATCGCTACCTTAGCCAACTCAAGCACAAATAAGAAAAATACGATCGCAAAGTCTATGCCTTTGTATCCAGGCACCACACGCTGCAATGGCTTTACTATTGGCTGCGTAGCTTTAATCACCAACTGTGAAATCGGGTTATGGTAGGAAGCACCGACTTTTTGCATAAGCAAACGCAGCACCACCACTAAAATGTATATACCAAAAATCACATTTACTAAAAACAATACCGCTGTACTTATTGGTCCTGACATAGCTTTTACCTTTTTTATTTGTCTCTTTTGCCTGTCATCCCGGAAATTGCAAAGCAATTATCCGGGATCCACATATTATCCTGGATCCCGGCTCAGGGGCCGGGATGACAGCATAATGACTGTGTCACTTCCGGGATGACAAAACAGTCTGCTATCACCTAGCCCCAAAAATCGCCGTACCAACCCGCACCATTGTCGAGCCCTGTGCAATTGCCGCCTCTAAATCATTCGACATTCCCATCGACAAGGTATCTAGATTGGGCCAGCGCTGTTGCATTTCAACCAGCAATTGCTTTAATGGTTGTAACATCTGGCTTTGCTGATCAAAGCTCGCTGTTGCTGGCGGTATCGCCATCAAGCCTCGAGGCCGCAGCCCTTCACATTGATGCGCATAATGCATCAGCTCACTCGCCTGCTCGAGATTCACGCCGTTTTTACTGCCTTCATCACCCAGCTTAACTTGTATACAAATATTTAAGGTTTTTGACAATGCTTGCGCATGTTGCGACAACAAATCCAGTTGCTTAATGGATGTAACGGTTTGTACCCAATCAAAATATTGTGCCAACAACTTTAACTTATTCGATTGCAGCTTACCAATAAAATGCCAAGTAACGTGCAAATCTTTCAGTTGTTGAATTTTCTCAACCGCCTCTTGCGCATAATTTTCACCAAATGAGGCTTGGCCTGCTTCATATGCTTGTCGAATCATTGCCGCACTGTGATGCTTGCTTACTGCCAATAAAAACACACCATCATTCAAACGCTGATTGTCTTGGCAAGCCGTCGCCATACGTAGCCTCACCGCAGCTAAGCGGCTAGCTATCGTTTCCGTTTTATTCGACAGTGTTTGGTCCGGCATTTTGAATCTCTTGCGACACATCAAAGCGCGTGAAGTTTTGTTGGAATAAGCCAATTAATTTATTCAATTGCTGTTTATAATCATCTTGATTTTGACAAGATTTTCGTGGATCCAATAATCCAGTATCCACACCGTCAACAGCATAAGGAATCGATAAATTAAATCCAGGCAATGTATCCGTTGCAACGTCATTTAATTTACCTGAATGTATTGCGCTAATCACAGCGCGCGTGGTTGGAATGGAGAAGCGCTCACCGCCCGCACCATAAGCACCACCACACCAGCCGGTATTCACTAAGAACACGTTACAACCTGTTTTTTCAATATGCCGCATTAATAGCTCGGCATATTCAGTCGCCGGACGCGGAAAGAAGGGCGCGCCAAAACAGGTACTAAATGTTGGTGAAATGCCTTTCGCCGCACCGACTTCGGTGCTGCCGACGAGGGCGGTATAACCACTTAAGAAATAATACGCCGCTTGTTGTTTATCTAACAAAGAAACCGGTGGTAACACACCATATAAATCACAAGTTAAAAAGATAACCGAGCTTGGTGTGGTGCCTTGATTACTGGCCACACACTTTTCAATATAATCACGCGGGTAAGCCGCACGTGTGTTTAATGTTAAGCTACCATCTTTATAGTCCGGCTGCTTATTGGCATCTAAAACCACGTTTTCCATTACAGAACCGTGCTTAATCGCTTTCCAAATAACAGGCTCACGTTCAGCTGATAGGTCTATGCATTTGGCATAGCAGCCACCCTCAAAATTAAAAGTGCCTTTATCCCCCCAGCCGTGCTCATCATCACCCATTAAGAAACGCTCAGGGTCAGCAGACAGCGTTGTTTTACCAGTGCCTGACAAGCCAAAAAATAATGACACATCACCAGCGCCACCCACATTTGCTGCGCAATGCATGGGCAAGATACCTTTAGCTGGTAAGAAATAATTTAAAACGGTAAACATCGCCTTTTTCATCTCGCCGGCATACTGTGTGCCACAGACCAACACCTTACGTTGGGTCATGTCGATCGCAACCACCGCTTTACTATTGGTATTGTCATTGACCGGATCAATCGGCATATGCGTGGCATTGATAATTTTCCATTCGGCTTTTAATTTTGGATTATATTCCAATGCGCGAATAAATAGATTTTGACAAAAAATATTATGCCAAGCCATTTCAGTTTCGACTTCGACCGGTAAATACTCTTCTGGATCAGCGCCCACATGCAGAGCGGAGACAAAAGTTTCTCGTTGTTGCATATAGTCTTCAGCTCGCGCCCACAACACATTAAATGCAGCGGTAGTCATCGGCTGGTTTACTGTACCCCAATCAATGGTGTTTTCTGTTAATTCATCTCTAATAATAAAGCGATCTTTAGGTGAACGCCCCGTCCGTTCGCCGGTGTTCACACATAATGCACCATTGGCCGCAATCACTCCTTCGCCGCGGGTTAATGCTTGTTCGAGTAGTTCATCGACGGTCAAATTTTGCTGCTGAGTAGCAGCACATAGCGCTGGCATTTGTGTCACCTGTGTTAGTAAGCCCAATTAGGGCGCATTATTGCAGAACTCTTAAGCCATGTCATCTTTAGCAACGACCCAATTAGGCTCGCATGTTTGAAAACTGCGCTGAGGGCATCAAGGTGGATAGGGTGTCCATTTTACGGAAGTAAAGCGCAGGATCTACGATCCGAGCCATGAAGTAAGATGGATACGCTGTTCGCCTTGATGGCACCCCGCTACGCAGCTTCACTAAAGATACGGTATTGCGCTTTCAGCTTTTGCCAAGCATACTAGCGCGCATGAGAGTTAACCAGCTAAAAAACCATTTTCTCGTTGCTATGCCAACCCTCAGCAGTGATGCTTTTAGCCAGTCGGTTATTTACATTTACCAACATAACGAAAAATACAGCCAAGGCATAATGATTAATAAAACATTAAGCCTGTCGCTGAATGCCTTGCTGAGTAAAATTCGTATGGAGAAACCATTACCGCACTTACGCCACGTCAGTCTATATTATGGTGGTCCCGTTAATCACAATAAAACCTATATCATTAGCCAGCCGCCTGATAGCGAGTTTCCGCATATTCATACGCTGTCTTTAGCGGCCTGTCGCCAACAACTAGGCCCACTAACTCAAGAAAACCGGGATAAAAAAGCCATCGTTGCCTTGGGGTGTTCGCAGTGGGATGCCGGGCAACTCGAATATGAAATTAAAAATAATTTTTGGTTAGTCGTACCATATAATGCGCACACCCTATTTGAGACCACGAACGCATTGAAATGGAATATGGCAGCACAATCGCTGGGCGTTGATATGTGCCAAGTCAGTGGGGTATGCGGTAGTGCCTAATACAGTAATGGCATTTGATTTTGGCATGAAACGCATTGGTGTTGCTGTCGGTCAGT
This sequence comes from Coxiellaceae bacterium, assembly GCA_029212885.1. Lineage (GTDB taxonomy): Bacteria > Pseudomonadota > Gammaproteobacteria > Coxiellales > Coxiellaceae > JARGNX01. Next base: position 677,460 of record JARGPC010000001.1, on the reverse strand, counting down.
CGGTAACCGGACAAGCCAACCCATTACCGCAACTGAATGCCAAAGATGGCATTCCCAACTGGGAAGAGATTTCGCGATTAATCGATGAATGGCAAGTAAATACCTTAGTGGTTGGCCTACCTTTAAATATGGATGGCACACCACAACAGATATCGCATGCCGCCAAACGTTTTGCCGGCCGCCTTAAAGAACGCTTTAAGTTACCGGTTGAATTAACCGATGAACGATTAACCACCATTGAAGCACGCCGAATCGTATTTGATGAAAAGAAAGCGCGCAAAAAATCTATTGACTCTGTCGCTGCAACCCTTATCCTCGAAGCATGGTTTAAAAAATAACTGGAATAACCTATGCCTAACTTGGTTGATATCTCTGAACTCGGCAAAGATGATTTGCATGATATATTTGAAAGGTCTGAACAATATTTAAGCTCTGTAGTAGCTAACGAAACTTCAGCAGAGCACCATCAAGGCAAAGTTGCCACCAACCTGTTTTTTGAAAACAGCACACGTACTTGTAACTCGTTTCAATTAGCCCAAATGCGTCACGATATGTTGGTGCTAACCCCCAACATGGATTTGTCCGCGCTGTCCAAGGGCGAAACCATTAATGATATGGTACTTAATTTTCAGGCAATGGGCACAAAGCTGTTTGTTGTGCGCCACGATGACCACCAAGCGATTCTCGATATTGTTCCTTGCTTAAGTGATGAGGCGCGCTTAATCAACGCCGGTTCAGGCATGTCACATCACCCTACGCAAGCTATCCTCGATATTTTGACCATGACGCAATATAAGCCTGAACTGGAAGATTTATCAGTAGCCGTAATAGGAGACATTAAGCATTCGCGTGTTGCTCGTTCTTTAATACCATTAATGCAAACCGCAGGCATTAAAGATATTCGTTTAATTGCACCACCCGAGCTGATGGCACCTGAATTGGTTACTGATAGGGTTATGCACCATGCCAGTATTCGTGAAGGCCTAAAAAATGCTGATATTGCGTATTGCCTACGTATACAAAAAGAGCGCATCGATAAACGCAAACACCCCACCAATGAAACCTTCCATTCGCAATATGGATTGACCGAAGAATTGCTAACGTTTGCTAAAGCTGATGCCATCGTTATGCACCCGGGCCCAATCAATCGCGGCATTGAAATTGCTTCATCCGTTGCCGATGGCCCGCAATCGGTGATATTGCAACAAGTGGAAAACAGTACCGCCGTGCGCATGGCGGTGATTGATTATGTTTTTGGTTAAACCCACGCCATATGGCCTGTCAAATTTAATACAAAAAACAAATGAACAGGTGCATTGTTTACGTTTTCACCAATTAAAGTAGAACCATGGTAAAAACAATGGCACACTACTATAGTGTCAATTGCTCCTCAAAATATGCAGTAAAAAGGATGTCATATGGACGTGACGGCAAAGCAAGGCGTTGCTGACTTCGAAGTAGTCGATGACTACCGCCACCTCAAGTGCCACGGCAAGTGGATTATTGGTCAATTAGGGCGCATCGAAGCGGAAATCAAAACCATAGCCAAAAAAGGTACACACGGTCTTACTATCGATATGAGCGAGGTGAAGTCGTTTGATAGTGCTGGCGCAGTGTTAATCCAAAAGCTAATCCACCTATTTAAGAAAAAGAAAAAAGATGTCGAGATCGTTGGCCTGTCCGAAAACTTTACAAAACTACTAAAGATCATCGCCAAAGAAATGGATTACGATCACACGATCCCACCGCATCCGTTTCCCGGCACCTTTTATATGTTCGGCAACTGGATTTATAAAAAAATCGAGGTGCTACTCAGCCTGTTTTCTTTCTTCGGCAGAATCATTTTCTGTTTTGGCCATGCCATTCGTCATCCGCGTTATTTTTCAGTACGTGCAATTGCTTCGGTATTCCATACGAACTGCTATATGGCAATGCCAATCGCTGGCTTATTGGTATTCTTGGTCGGTGTTGTGCTTGGCTATCAAATGCTGCAAGAACTCTCAGCCTATGGCATGAAACTGTTTATTGTCAATGTTTCTAGCTTGTTAGTGCTGCGTGAATTTGGCCCCTTGATGACAGCGATTATTGCCGCCGGTCGAACCGGTACGGCATTCTCCGCCCAAATCGGTACGATGATTGTTAATGATGAAGTCGACGCCCTTAAAACGATGGGCATACGTCCTTTAGAGTTATTAGTTATTCCTAAGCTGATTGGTGTGGCCATTGCGTTACCACTACTCACTATCTGGGCTGATATTTGGGGCATGTTTGGTTCAATGCTGACAGCCAAAGTCGCGGCTAATATTAGCTTTTACACGTTTATCACTCACTTCCACCAACAAGTGCCTTTACGATACTTTCTTATTGGTTTACTAAAAGCACCAGTATTCGCTATTTTAATCACTATGGTTGGTTGCTTCCAGGGCTTTCGCGTTGAGAAAAATGCTAACAGTGTTGGTCTGCGTACCACTCAAAGTGCGGTGCAAGCATTATTTTTGATTATTATTGCTGACGCGTTATCTTCCGTATTATTTAGTTGGGACGTGTAACATGCATATCGTAGACCACGAAGAGCCGATCATTGAAGTCATTGACTTAAAAAATAAGCTCGGCGGCCAATGGGTGCACAAAGGATTAAATTTTTCGATTAATCGTGGTGAAATTATTGCTATCATCGGCTCCAGTGGTTGCGGCAAAACAACGTTGTTGCGCAGTATTTTAATGTTGCGCCAACCCACCTCCGGCACCATTAATGTTTTCGATACTGACGTTGTTACTTGTAATGATGCACAAGCCATCGCAGTACAGCGACGCTGGGGCGTGATGTTCCAAAGCCTGGCATTATTCAGCTCACTACAGGTATGGGAGAATATTGTGTTCCCTGTGCGCCAATTCAGTATGCTAAGAAAATCCACCCAAAAAGAATTAGCATTATTAAAATTAAAATTGGTCGGTCTTAAAGAACAGGACGCTGGCAAAATGCCTTCTGAGCTTAGTGGCGGCATGGCAAAACGTGCCGCACTAGCGCGCACTATTGTGCTGGATCCCGAACTGGTTTTTTTGGATGAGCCCTCATCCGGCTTGGATCCCGTTAGCGCACGTTTATTTGATGACTTGATTAAAGAGCTACGTGACTTACTCGGCATTACTTTTGTTATGGTCACACACGATGTAGACTCCTTACGTCGAGCAACTGATCGCGTATTATTTTTAGGTGAAGGTGAAGTCATAGACTTTGCACCCGTTGATGAGCTTCGCAAAAATCCGCACCCATTAATACAAGAGTATTTCTATGGTGCGCACATTAATGAAATGGATTATCCAACCCCGAAAGAAGAGGTGTAATAAAATGGATTGTTTATATTATACGAGCACAAAAACAAGTGGTTGTGACTTTCATGGGGGAGCGAACACATGCTACCTTTCGAGATCCCCCCGCGTGCTAGGAGAGTGAAGCATGGATACTAAAGTAAATTTTACGATCATCGGCATTATCGGCTTCTTGCTGGTAGGCGCCTTTATCTTTATGGTGTTTTGGATGACCGCCATGGATCGGTCTGTAAAATACGACCATTACGTATCGTATTTTGGTGAGGGCGTTACTGGGTTGGAAAGAGAAAGTCTGGTGCGATTAAATGGCATCACTGTCGGTCACATTTCCAAAATAGAATTCGACCCAAAAAACTATAAAGATGTCATGATCTACATGAAAGTAAAACATGGCACACCTGTCACCATCAGCACCACATCAGAAATTGAATCAGCCGGCTTAACCGGCGGTAAATTTATTGCTTTAAAGTCGAATAAAAAGCAAGCGCCATTAATTAAACCAAAGCCCGGACAAAAATGGATAGTTATCCCCAGCCAATTATCTTTGATCGATGATTTAGAGTCATCCCTAAAAGAAGTCACTGCTGAAATGAAGCAAACCATTCAGAGTTTAAATATTTTATTAGGACCGAAAAACCGTAAATCAATACAACAAAGCTTGGTGCATATCGACAAGATTACTGCCACCATTGCAAACAACGCTGATCACATCGATGCAAGCTTGGCTTCAATGCAGAAGATCTTAAATAATACTTCTATTGCAAGCCAGCAATTCCCGGCGATGATTAAACAAACCCGTGAAACATTAGCTTCGTTCCAAGACACCGCACAGTCGCTAGGTAAGACAGGCTATATGGCCAATCAAACCCTACAGAAAACCAACACGACGATACAAAACTTTAGCGATCAACTAATGCCGAACGCCGAACAATTGTTAAGCCGACTTAATCAAATGATGGGCAGCTTTACCACGCTCAGTGATGAGATTTCACGTAACCCATCTATTATTCTTCGCGGTACTGAACCGCCGGAACCAGGCCCTGGTGAAGGTCCAGCGAAAGGGGGGAATTAATCATGAAACTATTAAAATACGGATTGATCACAGCGGGCAGTATTTTTTTAATCTCTTGCTCGCCAGTCAAATTACCACCGATTGCTAAATTTAGCATTACCAATAATCAACAAGCGGTTGGTATGGGTAGGGGGCGTACAGCACAATCTTTACTGATAACAAACCCAACAGCTGAGTCGGGGTATAAAACCGATAAAATGATTTATGTACGCACACCTTATCGGCTACAAACTTTTACTAAAAACAAATGGGTAGCCTCACCAGCAAAATTATTATTACCCATCATTGAAGGCGCGATACGTAATACCCATCATTTTTATGCGATTGTTACACCACCATTTAGTGGCAACACCACATACCGGCTCGATACCAAATTGATTGCATTACAACAAGAGTTTATAAAGCCAGACAGCCAACTACGCCTGATTCTAAAGGCGACACTGATTCGTAACAGCAATAACCATATTTTAGTTACACGCACATTTAAAATGTTAACTACTGCTGAATCGAATGCGCCCTACGGTGGCGTGTTAGCTACTTCGCGAGCAGCCAACAGTATCGCACGTAAAATTGCTAGCATGGTTGCACGTTATGCAAAACCACCAGTGAAGGCAAAAGACCCATTTGGACACTAGGCTTTACCACGTGTTTCGATAAATGATTTGCTTGAATCGTTCAAAAGCTCTGTCGCTTTTGAAATTTTTGCATACCTGTACTGTCACTGACTTGCTGCCTTTAAAAGCAGGTACGTTACCATCCACACCCATCACTCCTCGCACTAATTCACCATTATCATTAAAGTCCGTAACAATTAGCTGTGCCGGAATAGTCGATAAAGTAGCACCATTAACTGTGCCGTGATCCACGCAGGGGTTATTAGGTGCATTATACGGTTTTGCACTGTCGGCATAACTTTTGCTCCAAGCTGGGTGAGGGCACATCTGCACATAAGCTTTAGCTTTTTCACAACTAAACAACTCAGGATATAGTGCGCGCATTAATGCATATTGATCAAACGGGCCCTCATCTAAACCAAACACATTACGCCAAAAATAGTTCCTTTTTTCTGCTGCCGCAATAAGCCAATTATCCTTCCCTTTTAACGTATCCGAGCTAAATGACATATGGCGTTTTTTATTTGATGTTTGACCTGTTAGCGCAAAAGGCATCAAGGTAATAGGTACACCATCGGCGTGTCGCAACAAAATCGCCCCAGCTGTTGGGTCCATTCTGAAATTAAAATCATTAACTATTCTGCCATTAATATTCAGTGACTCCCCCCTTAACTGTGAAGCTATCATAATAATGCGTTTAATCTGAGGCTTTATTTTTGGATATGACACCAGCAAACAAGCGACATCCGTTAATGGGCCGATAGCCAAAATGGTTACAGGCTTTGTTGCGTGCTGCAATACACTCTGCATTTTCTCAACGCCGAGATTTTTACAGGATAGCGCAAACGCCATTTCAACCGAGATGATTGTTTTGTCGCCCGACCACTGCGGTGCAGGTTGTAACGTTTGACTGTATTGACTCACAGCACCGGCCACGATTGGTGTGTCGCTTTTTTTAAGCTCACGCACTATTTTATGTGCCACTAACGTTTCTGCTGGCAAGGAAGCATTGCCATACGTCGGAATAATGGCCAGCACCTTTACCTTTCCCTGTGCTTGCAAATTTAACGCCATCGCAATTGTCAGCCCATCATCAACATCTTGCACGGTAAATGCGGCATCATTTTCATAGTCATTAAGATTTACATCTACTGGCATAGCGCCAATAGCGCCGTGCGTATCAATTAGGCCGGTCGCAATGTCAGTTGAAAAAATTACAGGCACTGCATGATCATTAACATTCGCTGTTAGCTGTCCACACAGCAGCAATAATGATGTGGTTAATATTTGCTTGAATAGTTTCATTTTACAATACCGCTCGCAACCATTTGCAGCCCATCTGCTCAAATATAGTCGATATTTAGCCTAATGCACGTTAACTATAGACCTCTAGAGTTGTCTGTATTATGATAGTCTTCCTTGTGGATAACCTATCCACTTCTGTTGATATCATGTCAATAAAATAAAAAAGGAAAACGGTGTGAACGCATCTATAACAACTGTTGCAGAACTGTGGGAGCAATGCTTAAGTTGCCTACACGAAGAAATTGCTGGGCAACAATTCAACACATGGATTAGACCGCTGCAACAAACACAAGAAGGCAATTGCCTAGTGTTATATGCACCTAACCGTTTTGTGATTGACTGGGTCAACGATAAATACATGGCGCGCATTAAGCAGCTGCTTGAAGAATTATCTAACGGTGAAGCACCGTCCGTGCGTTTGGTAATTGGTAGCCGCCAAGGCGGCAACGCCGGTGGCGCTAGCAATAATAATACGAATAACAACCAAGCCAACACAACAACACAATCAACAAGCGCACCAACTGAACAACGCGTTGCCACCAGTGTGGCGGCCAGCAATCGCCGTAGCGCACCATCCGGACCAACACGCTCAAACCTTAACCCTAATTTTGTATTTGATAACTTTGTTGAGGGTAAATCCAACCAATTAGCACGCGCTGCAGCGATGCAGGTGGCCGAAAATCCTGGTCAGGCCTATAACCCACTCTTTCTATATGGCGGCGTTGGTTTGGGTAAGACTCACTTAGCACACGCAGTGGGTAGCTTTATTCAACAACATAACCCAGACGCCAAGGTGCTGTACTTACACTCTGAACGCTTTGTCGCCGATATGATTAAAGCACTGCAGCGCAATGCGATGAATGAATTTAAGCGCTATTACCGCGGTGTCAATTGTCTATTAATTGATGATATCCAGTTTTTTGCTGGTAAAGATCGCTCACAGGAAGAATTTTTCCACACATTTAACGCCTTACTAGATAGCCAACAACAAATTATTTTGACTTGTGACCGTTATCCAAAAGAAATTAATGGCCTTGAAGAGCGTTTAAAATCACGTTTTGGCTGGGGATTAACGGTTGCGATTGAACCACCAGAATTAGAAACACGTGTTGCTATTTTAATGACCAAAGCGGAGCAATCAAAAACACAGCTGCCGCATGAAGTGGCGTTCTTTATTGCTAAGCATATTCAATCGAATGTACGCGAGCTCGAAGGCGCATTAAAAAGAGTTATCGCGAATTCTCACTTTACTGGCCAACCGATTACGATTGATTTTGCACGCGAAGCACTAAAAGACTTACTAACACTGCAAGCCAAGCTGGTTACGATGGAAAATATTCAACGTACAGTCGCTGAGTATTACAAAATCAAGGTGGCTGACTTACTGTCGAAACGACGCAGCCGCTCGATAGCACGCCCCCGCCAGGTGGCCATGTCACTATCAAAAGAGCTTACAAATCATAGTCTTCCTGAAATTGGCGATGCCTTCGGGGGGCGTGATCACACCACTGTATTACATGCTTGTCGTAAAATTGCTGAACTATTAAACAGCAGTTTGGATATACAAGAAGACTATAAAAACCTTTTGCGGATCTTATCGGCTTAACAGGAGTACCTTTGATGATGAAGCTTCAATTACAACGCGAAACATTATTAGAGCCCTTACAACGTGTCATGGGTGTGGTGGAAAAGAAACAAACGCTGCCGATTTTATCGAATGTGTTACTAACTGCACAACAAAACACTTTATCAATTACCGGTACTGACCTCGAAGTCGAAGTTATAGGCCAATCTGCGTTACATGCAGAAACTGAAGCGGATCAAATCACGCTGCCAGGCCGTAAATTAATGGAAATTTGCCGTTCGCTACCTGAATTAGCTGAGATGGAGCTAGTGCAAGATAACGATAAGATGACACTTAAGTCTGGCCGCAGTCGATTTACATTAATGACACTGCCAGCACAAGACTTCCCTAATATTGAGGACTACAGCAGCCAAGTTACTTTTACTATTCCACAACAAGAATTATTAGGCTTATTCCAGCGCACTTACTTTGCAATCGCCCAACAAGATGTTCGTTATTACTTAAATGGACTGTTACTAGAGACCCGTCAGGGTAAATTGCGCGCTGTAGCCACCGACGGTCACCGTTTAGCGCTCAGTGAAACACCCGCATCAATTCATAATGAATTCCAAAGCCAAATTATTGTACCGCGCAAGGGTATTGTTGAATTAATGCGCTTGTTCGATAACAGTGATACGCCTGTTGAAGTGGCCATTGGTACCAACCACTTGCGTGTTACTGGTGACGACTTTACTTTCACCTCAAAGCTCATTGAAGGCCGCTTTCCTGATTATGAGCGCGTTATTCCGCGTAACGGTAAAAAGGTATTGCTATTAGAGCGTGAACTATTAAAGTCCGCACTGCAACGTACCGCCATTTTATGCAATGAAAAATTCCGTGGTGTGCGCTTTGAGCTGCAGGACAATTTGTTGCGCATTTTAGCCAACAACCCTGAGCACGAAGCTGCAGAAGAAGACATTGCTGTTAACTATGATGAAGACGCTATCGATATTGGTTTTAATGTAACCTACGTGATAGACGTGCTTAATACCATTCGTTCAGACATGATTAAACTCACCTTTACTGACAGCAATAGTAGTGTACTGGTGGAGTCTGATGATGATGAAGACGATGGCGCAACGTTATACGTTATTATGCCTATGCGACTTTAACGCTGCTATAGTAGACTCAAATGCAACTAAACAAACTGGTGCTGCAACAATTTCGTAATATTGCACAGGCTGAGCTATCTTTAAGTCCACAAATTAATTTATTTATTGGCGAAAATGGCGCGGGTAAATCTAGCCTTTTAGAAGCGGTGTATTTGCTATCTTATGGGCGATCATTTCGTAGCAGCACACAAGAGCGACTAATCCAACGCCATACCGAAGCCTTTACTTTATTCACAGAGCTGAGTCATGGCAGTAAAGACTACGCACTGGGTTACGAGCGCAATGCTCTCGGAAAAAGCCAAATTAAAATCAATGGCGCCAATAAAACCTCGCTGTCTGCCCTATCGGCACATTTACCCAGCCAGTTGTTAACCACTACCAGCTACCGTTACTTTACTGATGGCCCCAAGTTGCGCCGCAGTCACTTAAATTGGGGGGTATTTTATCAAGACCCTCAGTTTGGCTCGCTATGGTCACGATTACAAAAGTCTTTAAAGCAGCGCAATGCTGCGCTAAAAGAACGTGTTTCACGTGAACAAGTCAGCGCATGGGATCCAGAGCTTATTTTACATTCAGAAAGCATTCATCAGCTGCGATTAGCCTATGTTGCGGCCTTACAGCCTGTATTACAGCAACTATTAGCTGTTTTGCTCGATGGCTATCAATTGCAGTTGCGTTATGAGGCTGGCTGGGACATTCAGATCACTTATGCTAATGCACTGGAACAAGCTTATTTTCGAGATACGCAACTAGGTTACACCACACAAGGGCCTCACCGTGCCGATATGCAGATGTATCTAGACGACCTACCCGCTCACTTGGTGTTATCTCAAGGACAGCAAAAGCTCGCCGTTTATGCCCTGTGCTTTGCCCAGGGTTTATTGCTCAGCCAACACAGCAACACTACCCCGGTCTATTTGATTGATGACCTGGTTTCCGAGCTCGATAGCCATAAAATTGAGTGTTTAGCACGGGTTTTACAGCAAATTAACGCGCAAACACTGATTACTGGTATTCACCAACACCTGTTCCAACCGATTATTGACTTACTGCCAACCGAAACACACCATGTTAATAATGGCTGTATCTCAGCCCATCAACAGGTGTGACATCCCGACTATAGGTTTGTAATCTCAAGCTTGAGCTTGTCATCCAGACCTCAAGTTTGTCATCCCTGGCCTCGCCTCCACTATCCCAGGCTCATCTCCTGTCATCCCTGGCCCCGACCAGGGATCCACATATTAACAGCCCCCAACCTATTTGCGCGTCACCCGAATAGGGCAACTCCCCTTCAACATATATACCTTTGCTGTTGTTGGCTCTGAGTGAAGGTGATGCACTACACTTTCACAGGCTGGATTAACAACCTAATGTTTCACGTGAAACATTAACTTGATGATTAACTGATTATTAATTGATCTTTTGTTTATTTATAAGGCAAATAATAAGGTTGCACGCTCTGCATGCACTCAGGTTTGAATTATACAATAAGCTCGACGCTCATAACCTAGGGCGAGGCTGAGTGGTAGGGTCAAGTTATATAGGTCACCTCATTTACGGAAGTAAAAGCGTGGTGAAGCTGAGCAGAATAAGCCATATGGCGACAATGTCGCCCCGAAATGCGGAACAATTATCCGGGACGCAGGGTGACAGCGTGCGCCTTGTTTAATAATTGCAGCTCATCCAGTAAGCCACGCAGCAAACACAACACCACAAATAACCGTTAAAAACAGCGGCTGAAATATCAACAAAAGCCCATAACCATGGTATAATCGGCTGCTATTTAGCAACGATAGAACGTTGATTTTTCAAAGGGCTAAGCTGGATGAATGACATAACAAACGAATACGACCAATCCACTATTAAAGTACTAAAAGGGCTCGATGCAGTACGCAAACGACCCGGTATGTATATCGGTGACACCGATGATGGCACCGGCTTACACCACATGGTGTTCGAGGTGGTGGATAACTCAATTGATGAGGCCTTAGCAGGTCATTGTACAAAAATTACCGTTACTATTCATACAGATGGTAGCGTCAGCGTTAAGGATAATGGTCGCGGTATTCCAGTAGGTATGCACGAAGAGGGTAAATCAGCAGCTGAAGTGATTATGACCGTGCTGCATGCGGGTGGTAAATTCGATAACAACGCCTATAAAGTATCTGGTGGTTTACACGGTGTGGGTGTTTCCGTGGTAAACGCGCTATCAGAGAAGCTAGAACTTAAAGTCCGCCAAAACGGCAAGTTATATGAGCAAGAATACCGCCATGGTGAACCACAGGCGCCGATTGCAGTAGCTGGCGAAACCAATGAGCAGGGCACAGAGATCCGCTTTTTACCCAGCACGGCCACATTTACCAATACCGAGTTCCATTACGACATTCTTGCAAAACGCTTACGCGAACTATCATTCCTTAATTCAGGTATCCGCATTGAGCTGATTGATGAAAACAGCGGCAAACACGACGACTTCGAGTACGAAGGTGGTATCAAAGCGTTCGTAGAACATTTGTCACGCAACAAAACACCAATCCACCCTAATGTTTTCTATTTTTCTGATGAAAAAGAAGGGCTTACGGTTGAAGTAGCTATGCAGTGGAACGACGGTTTCCAAGAAAACATCTTCTGTTTTACTAACAACATCCCACAAAAAGACGGTGGTACTCACTTATCTGGTTTCAGAGCCGCTTTAACACGCACACTGAACAACTACATCGAGAAAGAGGGAATTGCCAAAAAGTTCAAAGTAATGACAACCGGTGATGATGCCCGTGAGGGGTTAACCGCCGTATTGTCCGTCAAAGTACCAGACCCTAAATTCTCATCACAAACCAAAGACAAACTCGTGTCTTCAGAGGTCAAGCCCATTGTTGAGTCTGCGATTGCTGCTAAGCTGCAAGACTTTTTAATAGAAACACCGAAACAAGCCAAAATCATCGTAATGAAAATCGTTGATGCGGCACGAGCTCGTGAAGCCGCGCGTAAAGCACGTGAAATGACGCGTCGCAAGAACGTATTAGACATTGCCGGCTTACCTGGTAAGTTAGCTGATTGCCAAGAAAAAGATCCAGCACTCTCTGAGTTATATATCGTTGAGGGTGACTCTGCGGGTGGTTCAGCTAAACAGGCACGTGATCGCCGTACACAAGCAATCTTACCATTACGCGGAAAGATTCTTAATGTTGAAAAAGCGCGTTTTGATAAAATGCTTGGCTCAGCAGAGCTTGGTAACTTAATTACAGCCATGGGTTGTGGTATTGGTCGCGAAGAATATGACCCGGATAAATTGCGCTATCACAGCATCATCATCATGACCGATGCCGATGTCGATGGCTCGCATATTCGAACATTGCTATTAACTTTTTTCTATCGCCAAATGCCAGAGTTGATTGAGCGTGGCCATATCTTTATCGCACAACCGCCTTTATATAAGCTTAAAAAAGGTAAGCAGGAACGTTACATTAAAGATGACGACGCATTGCAATCTTATCTGATTCAGTTAGCACTAGAAAACTCTTCTCTGCATCCTGACAAGGATTCGCCAGCAATCTCAGGGCAAGCTTTTGAAATGATTGCAACCAAGTTTAAGGATGCATCACATGCTTTAGTTAAATTAAGTAAACGCATGCCTGTAGAACTGGCACAGACCTTGGCTAGGCACACACCGCTGATAACAGACACGCTGCAACAACCGGACGTCATAGAAAGCTGGGCAAATGAGTTAGTCGAATTATTGCAGCAACGTTGTGCTAAACACTCTAACGTTAATTACAAAATAAAATTGGTACCACCAAGCGACACTGATAATTACACAGTAAAGGTTCAAGTAATCACGCACGGTAATTCCAAAAGCACAGCTATCAATAATGAGTTAATCAACTCAAAAGATTACAAACTAATCGCTGATTACTACCGTGCGATTAGCGAAGTAACCGATAAGGGTGCCCTTATAAAAATGGGGGATACCGAACATGAAATCACTGATATATATTCATCAATGGAGTGGTTAACCCAACAAGCACAAAAAGGCCTGGCTACACAGCGCTATAAAGGTCTCGGTGAAATGAACCCTGATCAATTATGGGAAACCACAATGGACCCTGAAACACGCCGCATGATGGTAGTGAATATTGAAGATGCTATTGGCGCTGATGCTATTTTTGCCACATTGATGGGTGACCAAGTGGAGCCGCGTCGTGAGTTTATCGAAGCGAACGCGTTACTCGCTGAGAATATCGACACTTAACCTCCACCATTAAGGTCGTTTATCCGGTTACAAAAAGCATAATCTCGCGGCAATAAACCTATATTTTTCAATAGGTTGGCTGTTGGGCCGCGAGGTTGACGTATTATCGCAAGCCTTGCGCGATAGTAACGATCAATGTAGAGTTTTGATGTCTCGTTTACTCTAAAGGTAAGAATTATGTGGCGTAGGTTTCTTGCAGTTATTTTCGTATTTGTATCTATCCAATGTTTTGCAAACACTGATATTTCTCAAAAAAAGTGGCTTGAAGACTTTGATCAGCTAACAACAAAGATGCAGCTGCATTATGCCAACATGCTCTACACCTACAAAATTCAACATTTAAATTTACCAAAGCTACGCCAACAAACCATCGATAAAATAAAGCACGCCAAAAATGAAAAGCAATTCAAAAAGGCTATCTATTGGTTTATTGCGCACTTTCGTGATGATCATTTTACTGTGTTTGACCCGATTAATTACCGCGCACCGATTCGACTCAAATTACGTAACAACACTGTAATACAAGCAAGCCCCACATTATCTCATTGTAAATTAAATCAAGGCGATCAAATAATTTCACTCAACAACCGTTCGATGAAAAAGCTACTAACCGAATACCAACAGTATGTGCGTTTTCGTGACTTACGCTCAAGAAATGAGGAGGCGTTAGATTTAATGGTGGGCACCTCGATAGCTCTCAACTACCCGATAACAGTAACCGGTATTCACAACGGTAAAAAAATCACCTGCGTCGAAAACAAACTACCACTAGTGCAACGCAAATTACCACCTATTTGTCAAAAACCCGAAGCATACAAAGGGTTTCAATTATTAGCTGTGCCACACCCTAATATCACAATACTCAATGACGGCGAGGGCTATATCAAAACCGGGTTAATTTCTTTTAAACACAAAAAAAAGGTCGGGGTGTTAGAGATAAATTCATTTAACCCTGTACGCATGCAAAATAATTTTTGTGCGCACTACTGGGGCATATACACTAAAAAAAATAATAACTGTGATGCGCGCTGTAAACGTAAATTTATAGATGTCTATTTATCGAAAAAGGTAATCGATGCATATTCCTCTGCTATTACACAATTAAAAAAGCACCATGTCGATGCCATATTAGTAGATGTATTGCAAAACGGTGGCGGCGTCGGTGATCCAGCGGATGTATTAGCTCGCCTGTTTTCACCACAGGGTATACATTCACCACGATTAAGGCTCGTTAAGACTGCGGAATCAGATCAATACCTTGCATCACTGCAAGCAACTCTCAATAAACTCAAAAAGAATAAATTAAATAAGCTAGAAAAAAAATGGCTACGGCAGGGGAAAAAACGCCTGGGCCCATTAGCTAGCAGCATAAAAAAACCCTGTCAGCTATCATCAATTTGGCAAAAAACAACTTATACAGCCAGTTGTTCAAACCTAACCAGCGGTGACCTATGGCCACCAGGTTTATATGGTTACTTAAACCAAAAAAAAGCAACCAATAAAAAAGATTTTTCAGCACTGTATAGTCTATTTAGTTACAACTACCAGCCCGATCTTTTTTCAGGGCCTGTATTTGTATTAATGAATCGCCGCTCAGCCTCGTCAGCTGAATATGTTATCAATATGCTCAAAGATAATCGACCAACAACATTAATTGGCGAGAAAACACGTGGTGCTGGCTGTGGCTATCACAACCTATTAGGCCCAGTCGTTTTAACCAACACAAAAATGCAAATCTCGATGCCGAACTGCACGCGCTATCGAAAAAACGGTGAGAATGCAGTCGGCGGAACCAATCCAGATATTAAGTTATTAGTGCCTGATAGTAAGAAAGCTTTCCAGCGCTTTCAGTCGAAACTTATTCACCTGTTAAATCAAAAACTGTCTGGATAAGCTATAAAACTACCAAACTTTCTTGGAATACAAACCATAACAAATATGGCGAGTATGTTTAAGCTTGGCTTGCTCTAAGTACTTATCCACAACCGACAAATCGAACTCTTTTTCGCATTCAATAAATACTAACGCATGCTCAGTTAACATATCGTTATTGCATAACCACAACACCGACTGTTCAATTAAGCCTTCATTATAAGGCGGATCTAAAAATACAATATCAAAAGGCCCTGTGGATAAAGCTGGCATATCAGGCGAAAATGGTTGATTAAAAATACTTACGCTATCCGTTTGTAATTTTTGTTGCGATACTTTCAGCGCCTGTGCAACAGTGATATCACGCTCAACAAAGGTAGTGTGTTTTGCACCGCGTGACAATGCTTCAAAACCCAATGCGCCACTGCCTGAAAATAAGTCTAAACAATTCGCACCGGCAATATCAATTTGCAGCCAATTAAATAAAGTTTCGCGGATACGATCATGCGTTGGTCGCAGTCCTGAGTCTGCTGGAAACTGAATGCAGCGTCCACGCCACTCGCCAGCGATAATTCGCAACTGGCCTAATTTACGATTAACGCGCGCCATTTTTTTTCTCCGGTCCTACAATGACAGATACCATACGCTGTGGATAAATCACCGATTGCAGCGCACTTTTTACATCTTTAGCCGATACCTGTTTTAATCGTTGTAGATATGTATCATAGTAATTGAGTGGTAAGTTATAGAAGGCGATACCTGTTAATAAACCTGAAATTTGTGCATTAGAACTCATCGCTAATGGAAACGAGCCTACCATCGACTGCTTAGCAAATTTCACTTGCTTTGCAGTCGGGCCTGACTTAACAAGAGCAGCCAACAATTGGCGTGATAACTTTAGGGCTGGCTGTGTTTGTGACGCCTTAGTTTGTAGACCAATATAAAACGGTCCCTTTAATTGCAGATTTTTAAATTGACTTGATACGCCATACACCCACCCCCGTTTTTGACGCAACTCTAAAGCCAGCTGTGAAACCAAACCAGGGTTACCTAAAATAAAGTTACCCACATTTAAAGCGGCCTTATTTTTTGCATAAGGTAACACACCCACCTGCCCCAATATCACCGTTGATTGTCGCGCGTTAAATGGGATTTTTACACTAACCGCTGATTTTATAGCCTGTGCGGTTGTGTGTGGTTTGGTTTTTTTGCCTAATGCTAAACGTGTACTGATATTTTCAGCTAATGTTTTAGCTTTATCCACAGACAAGTCACCGACCAAAGTAATAACAGCATTGGCCGCGACATAATGTTGTTTATAAAAACTAACGATTGTTTTACGCTCAATATGCTGTACCGTATTGCGATTACCCAACACTGTATGACCATACGGGGCATCACCATAAACGGCTTTATAAAAAGCAGTTGCCGCTACCGCTGAAGGACTTTGTTGCTTTAACTTAATGGCGGTTAATAATTGTTTTTTTACTCGACCAACAGCCTTTTCACCAAAACTTGGCTTAGTTAACACATCCAAAAACGTATCGACATTAGTATTAAAGTATTTTTCTTCGGTTAATGTACGCAGACTAACTTCGGTCATATCACGATTGGTGTGTGCACTGAATTGCCCACCCGTTGAAGCAAAAGCATCAGCCACTTGATTGGCTGATTTTGTGGTCGTGCCTTCACCTAAAAGCGATGAAGTAAAGTTTGCCAAACCAAACTGTTGATTATCATACTGTGATCCTGCAGCAAAAATCACGCTGAGATCTATCATTGGAATGGTTTTCGCTTGTACAAAATAAACCGCTGTACCGTTATTGGTTTTCCACTGCTGGATGTCAAGTAACTTGCTATCTGTTTTAGCAAAAGCTAACACAGGTAAGCACAATAGTAATAAGCCTTTTAATAATTTCATGACTTAACTCCTGTAGACATAGCAAGGGGTTGTAAAATAGCTGTGGTTAAGTTGGTTTTTTTGAAAAACTTATTTATCACTGCCATAACCTGTTTGGGGGTTACTGACATAACACCATTAACAAATTCATTACTTAACTCAACCGGCAATCCCACCACCCAATAACTACCAAGCTCATCAGCTTGCGCCATCACAGAATCCTGTTGATAAACCTTAGCAGCAATCACCTGTGCCTTGACACGATCTAATTCTTTTTGTGTCACCGGCTCAGTTTTCATTTGATTAACTTGAGTCAAGATTGCGGAGCGCAATTCATCCACACTGTGCCCGGGTGCTGGCAAACTAAATATGCTAAATAACCCTGTATATAAGCTTAAAAAATCATAACTGCCATCTGCACCTGCCGCAATTTGCTTGCCACGTACCAGTTGTTGAGACAGTCGGGAACTTTCACCCCCAGCCAATATGGCACTAGCCACCAATAAACTATACGTTTGCCAAGCTTGGCTTGACTCAGGTACTGTAACGACTGATGGGGTGTGATACCCCATAATCATCCATGGTGTTTTTGCTGGGATATCCACATTCACTTGCTTTTGACCGAGTGATGGAATTTCGGTGCGCGGTTTCAACGACGGCACGGCGCGTTGTGGTATGTTAGCAAAATATTTTTTTACCAGCGCAATTGTCTTTTGTGGGTCTACATCACCAACAATTAATATCGCCGCATTGTTCGGTTGATACCAATCCTTATACCACTGTCGAATATTGGCTACTGTCATGTGATTCAAATCAGTTTCCCAACCAACTACGGGGTGATGATAAGGGCTGTTTACAAATGACGCTGCCATAAATCGCTCATAAGTGCGGCCCATCGGATTATCATCGGTACGCATGCGGCGTTCTTCGCGCACGACTTTGAGCTCTTTTTTTACTTTATGCGGTGTTAGCACCAAATTATGCATACGATCAGCTTCAAGCTTCAAACCCAGCTCCAACTTATCCGCCGCTAATACTTCATAGTATTTCGTATAGTCATTGGTAGTTACAGCATTATAACGTCCACCAACATCCGTAATTTTTTTTAAAAACTCGCCTTCAGGCACTTCTTTCGTACCTTGAAACATTAAGTGCTCCAATACATGAGAAATACCAGTTAGCCCATCATGCTCATAAGCGCCACCCACCTTATACCATACAGTTGTCACTTCAACCGGTGAGCGGTGATCCGGTTTTATGATAACAGTCAGACCGTTATCAAGTTGCGTTTGTACTAAATCGTAGGTGGTGTCAGCCCAGGCCGATAGTGACACCATGCTTGCGATTGCTATAGCGACTATACGGGGCAGTGACTGTAGAAGAAGTGTTTTGCGAAATACCAAAATATTAATCCTTGTGCAAATTCGTGCTAAAATGCGCGCAACATAGCATAGCAGGAAACCCCCAATGTTTAAATTCTTAAAGAAGAACAAGAAGCCTGAGTCTGAATCAACTCAGGCGGAACAGAATCAAGATCAGCAAATAGATGAGAACCAGCAAGTAGCAGAGCCACCAAAGCACGAAATTCAAGAGAATACTGATAGCGAAAAGACCTCCTCCCCACCAAAGCACGAACCCCAAGAGAATACTGATCATGAAATACCTCATCAAATAGAGCCCTCTGTCAAAGCCCCAAAAAAAGCAGATGAACCGAAACCTCAAAAGAAGTGGTTTGGGAGATTGAGGGCAGGGTTAAGTAAGACCCGCAATCAATTTAGTGACAAGTTAGGTGCATTGGTACTCGGCAAAAAAACCATTGATGACGAGTTGTTAGAAGAGCTAGAAATGACACTGATCACTGCTGATGTGGGTGTTGATACGAGTGAGCAAATCCTGCAAAGCTTAACAAAACAAGTGAAACGTAAAGAGCTGTCTAATCCAGAAGCATTAATTAAAGCGCTAAAACAGCAGTTGTTTGATTTATTGGCTCCTTTAAGTCAGCCACTTGAAGTTACCCACAAGCCGTTTGTGATTTTAATGGTGGGTGTTAATGGCGCAGGCAAAACCACGAGCATTGCCAAACTGGCGCATTATTACCAACAGCAGGGCAAGTCTTTATTGTTAGCAGCGGGAGATACTTTTCGTGCAGCTGCGATTGAACAATTACAAACCTGGGGTGAACGCAACAATGTGCCTGTAATTGCTCAACAACCAGGCGCTGATAGCGCGTCAGTGATTTACGATGCGGTACAATCAACCCAAGCCAAGCAACAAGATTTGTTAATTGCTGATACTGCTGGACGACTGCATACGCAACACAATTTGATGGAAGAATTAAAAAAGATCAAACGTGTAATGGGCAAGCTCGATGAAAATGCGCCGCATGAAACTTTGTTGGTAATAGATGCCAGCCTTGGGCAAAATTCACTAAACCAAGCCAAGGCATTTCATGAAGCTATTGGTGTAACTGGGCTGTGTATAACTAAGCTCGATGGCAGCGCAAAAGGTGGTATTATATTTGCTATTGCGCGCGAGTTAGCATTACCAATTCGGTTTATTGGGGTTGGTGAGGGCATGGATGATTTACAACCGTTTGATGCTCAGACTTTTGTTGAGGCACTATGGCAGGATGACTAATTGTAGTCATTGCGAGGAATGGAGCAGGAAAGTAAGGAAAAAATTTGATTCGGTTTATCAATGTTACAAAAACCTACAACAGTCACAATGCGCTGAGCAATATTAATCTGCATATTGAGCCAGCAGAGATGTGTTTTTTAACTGGCCATTCTGGCGCAGGTAAAACCACATTACTTAAATTAATTATGATGATGGAAACGCCAAGCCGTGGGCAACTCATACTAAACGGCCAAAACTTAAATCAAATCCGCAAGCGCCATATTCCCGAACTGCGTCGTCATATCGGTATAATTTTTCAAAACCCGCAACTGTTACCCAACCGCACGATCTATAACAATGTGGCCCTGCCATTGCATATTGCACGCTTTAAACCCAAAGAAATTGGTCGCCGTGTACGCGCAGCACTTGATAAAGTTGGTTTACTGCACAAAGAAAAATATTTTCCAGCGGAATTATCGGCTGGAGAGCAGCAACGTATTGGCATTGCACGGGCGGTGATCACGAAACCAACGATTTTACTGGCTGATGAACCAACAGGGAATCTCGACCCTGTCTTAGCTAAAGAAATTATGGATTTATTTGCTGCTTTTAATGCCGTTGGTGTGACGGTAATGATTGCCTCACATGACTTAGGCTTAATCAGCCGCATGGATAAACGCATTATTACTCTAGATCAAGGTCAAGTTATTAGCAGAGAAAGGGAATACGCATGAGTGACAGCCCCCAGTACAACCGTTTGAGTTTTTGGCTAACCAGTCATGTCCGTGCTTTATTTTTTGCCTTGGGGGAATTATCACGCTCACCGTTTCAAAGCTTAACGACTTTGTTAGTGATAGCAATTGCGATGGCTTTACCAATTGGTTTTTATACACTGCTGGGTTCAACTCAAAAAATGAGCAACCATTGGCATAATCAACCGAGTATTACGTTGTATCTTAAAAAAGATATCTCTGACACTCAAACCCAACTACTGACCAAGCAGCTTCAGGCCAATCCTAAGGTTCAAGAGGCGCATTATATCTCACCCAACCAGGGGCTTGCACAATTCGCAAAAGTCGCCCGTATCGAAGACGTGCTCGGCTCATTGAGGAATAATCCACTGCCAGCTGTTATTGTTATCACCCCAGTAAGATCACAGCAAAGTCCTGAACAAATTGCGGCACTTCGTGCTTCATTACCCATCAATGCCTGGGTAGAATCCACACAGATTGATCAGCTGTGGGTAAAACGGTTTTATTATTTAATGACAATAGCTAAACGTGTCTGTTATGCACTAGCCATTATTTTTGGTTTAGGTGTTATTTTGATCACAGGTAACACCATTCGCTTAAGTTTACAAAATCATTACCAAGAAATTAGTTTATTGCGTTTAATTGGTGCAACGCCATCGTATATTATGCGGCCAATGTTATACCGCGGTTTACTTTATGGCTTACTTGGTGGTGCTATTGCGTTATTGTTGGTCACACTGCTGTATCGATGGCTAGCCAATCCCATTTCACAATTTGCTGCAACCTATGCTGACCAAGTAAATTTACATTTACTCAGCCCCTCATTTGCTTGGCTGATGATCGCTATCTGTGGAGTTTTGGGTTTGGTGGGTGCGTGGGTAGCTTCGCGTCAGTTTCTGCGTCACACATAAATTGATTTTAAATGATTAAATATTGCGGTGGTTGTTTGGGTTTTTCTACGTCAATCACTCAGCGCTTAATTCTTCAAACCAGAGTGCACGTAGAGCGTGCAACCTTATTGTTCACTAAAAACAAAGCAATTGCCGCCCTGCTTTTTAGCTTGATACATGGATCTGTCTGCTACGTGAATCAACTTTTGCGGATCAGTGTTTTCTTTGCTGCTAATCACGCCCCCAATGCTAGCCGTCACACGAAATGTGTGACCTTCGGCACTTATAGGTTGTTCACAAGCTTGCATAATACGTTCAGCGACGTTATTCAGTGGAGCAATACTATCCGCAGGATATATCAAAGCAATAAATTCATCGCCCCCGACCCGTGCCAACATATCTTCTTCACGAATGGCCCCGGCAAGTCTTGCGCTGGTTTCTTGCAGTACAATATCGCCAAGTGCATGACCATAAGTATCATTTACTGGTTTAAATCCGTCCAGATCGATATAAAGCAGGCCGATTTGATTATTTAAACGCTTGGCTCTAGCTAAAGTGATTTTTAAATTTTTCTTAAAGAACCTTAAATTAGGCAGGTTGGTCAAAGCATCAACAAAAGCATATTCGTAAATATCTTTTTGTTCATCCATTTGTGACGATATATCACGCAAAAGATTAACCGCGATTGTTCCTTGGTCGGTTTTAATAGCAAACAGTGCCGATTCCATTGGAAAATCATCACCGTACTTTGTGCATGCGCACAAATCTAAGTTTCTACTCTTTAAAAAACGCGGTTTAGGGTTTTCAAAAAACCACTGTCTAAACTTAGCATGCTCACCACGAATTTTTTTAGGTACTAATTCTTCGACAACGACCCCGACAAACTCTTCCGCTGTATATTTAAAAAGCTGTTGCGCTACCGTATTTGTCAAAATGACTTCGCCTTGCTCGTTACTGAGAATGGCTGCTTCTGGTAGAAGGTCTAAAAAACTTCTAAAAGCATCTGACATTAAAAAGGCTAAATCCCAATTGGTCGCTTGGTAGCTTTGAATCATTTTATCGGTAGGCTCACTCATAAGCTTAAATATAGCCGGTCTAAGCTATTTTTCTTGTCTATCTATTAATATATATATTTAAAAGATAATAGTTATAGTAGTAGGGCCTGTGGATAAGTGAGTATGTCTAAATTAATATTTATATTCAATAAGTTATATTAATTTTGCTGCCTAACAATAGGGTCGATTAAGGGGGTACAGGCTGGGTATGAAGTGGGGGTATGTCTATACCCTCAAACTTATGATCAGTTTCCCCCAGCTTTACTCACATGCTTCTCGCTAAGTTATACAGACCGAGTAAAAAATTGTACATCAACAAAGTTATCCACACATGGTTGTGCATAACGACCGTATAGACCGATGAACAAGATTGGGGCAAGTCTGACACCCCCCATTTAGTACAGTTTCACCCCCTGCTAACACAAAGTTTTCCCCTAATTTATCCACAGTTTCAAATCGTTGTAATATATTGAATTTAAATGTAAAAAAGCGGTTATCAAGCGATTTTGCTCGTACTATATTAACTACTATTAAGATATTATTAATATATTAATAGAGAGCGAATGGTTAAGGCGATATAACGTAGCGCATCGCTAAAAACGGTGTTAGAATTACGTCCTAGAAAAAGATCATATTGAAGAGACGATGACTATGACGAAAGATTTACTCTGTCTTGACCGTTCGCTTTCCGTTGGAACCCTGAGCTCGTATATCCATTGGGTAAATACCATCCCATTACTCACAAAAGAAGAAGAAGTGGACTTAGCTACTAAATTGCGCGATTTTGGTGATTTAGAGGCGGCGCGTAAAATGGTGATGTCGCATTTACGTTTGGTAGTACGTATGGCGCGTGGTTACAGTGGTTATGGTTTATCGCAAGAAGATTTAATTCAAGAAGGCAATATTGGCTTGATGAAGGCTGTGAAGCGCTTTAACCCTGATGTGGGGGTGAGATTGGTTTCATTCGCGATTCATTGGATACGTGCTGAAATGCATGAATACATTTTAAAGAACTGGCGCATTGTTAAGATTGCCACCACTAAAGCGCAACGTAAGTTATTTTTTAATTTGCGCAAAGCTTCTAAGAAGCTGGGTTGGTTAAGTCAGTCAGAAATTGAGACGGTAGCTAATGAGTTAAATGTTAGCAAGTCTGATGTGGTGCAAATGGAAGCACGTTTGAGTAACTACGATCAATCATTGGATGTGTCTGCTGAAGATAATGAAGACAGTAAGAATTGGTTAAGTGTTGCACCTGGTAATGCGCTTGAAGATCTTTCCTGTAATCCTGAGCAACAAGTGAGTGATAATGAATGGGGCAATAAGCAAGAGAGCGCACTGTACGAAGCACTGGATACATTAGATGATCGCAGTCGTGCAATTATTGCTAACCGTTGGTTAAGTGAGAACAAGAAGACTTTGCATGAGTTAGCCGCTGAGTACCAAATTTCGGCTGAGCGTGTGCGTCAGCTAGAAAAGAATGCAATGAAAAAGATGCAACTCGCGATGGGTGAGGTTGCAGGCATTGCTTAGCAAGCGTATATTGTGTGGCTAGCTTAAATTCTTTCAAAACTATCAAAGGACATTTCAACGTGAAATTCAGACAATTTGCAATTGGCGCTATTGCTAGCGTAGGGTTGGGTTTTTTAACTTCAGGTATGGCGGCACCGGCTGCAGCGAGTTCAGCTGAGTTTACGCCGGCACAAGTTAGTGCGATGCATAAGATTATTTACGATTATATTGTGAATAACCCTAAAGTGTTGGTTGCGGCTTCAGTTAAGTTACGTGAGCAAGCAGCTAAAAAAGAACAAGCGGTGGCATTAGCGGCGATTAAGAGCAATGCACACGACATTTTCGCTAACGCAGATTCACCGGTTGGTGGTAATCCAAAAGGCACAGTGACATTGGTTGAGTTCTTTGATTATCAATGTGGGCATTGTAAAGAAATGGAACCTGTTGTTGAAAAAGTGATGGCAGCGAATAAAAACTTGCGCGTGGTTTACAAAGAATTACCGATTTTTGGTGCGGATTCACAATTTGCAGCTAAAGCAGCGCTTGCTGCTAACAAGCAAGGCAAGTACCAGGCTTTCCATCAAGCGTTGATGAAGACAGCTAATCCGTTGAACAATGCGAAAGTATTGGCAGCGGCTAAAAAAGTGGGTCTTAACATGAAG
This sequence comes from Coxiellaceae bacterium, assembly GCA_029212885.1. Classification (GTDB taxonomy): domain Bacteria; phylum Pseudomonadota; class Gammaproteobacteria; order Coxiellales; family Coxiellaceae; genus JARGNX01. The sequence continues at coordinate 652,898 of JARGPC010000001.1, read as the reverse complement.
CAGTTGGACAAAGACATGAAGAGCCCAGAGATTGATAAAGTGGTTAAAGACGACTTTAAACTGGCACAAAAACTGCAGTTAGTTGGAACGCCTGCGTTTATTGTTGGTAACCGTGCTGGAACAGAGTTTAAGTTTATTCCGGGTGCGACTTCACAAGCTGGATTGGAAGCAGCTATTCAGTCAGTAGAGAGCACAAACGCGGCAGCTAAACAGTAGAACGTTACCCCGGAGAGCGACGTTGTCGTTTTTCCGGGATTTAGAGTTAAGAGTTAACTGTCATCCCGGCCTTGAGCCGGGATCTGTGTTTCTGGATTCCGGATAAACGACTGCGTCGTTTTCCGGAATGACAAAGTGATTTAAAGAACGCATGAGCAGAAGGGCGTAAAAGGCCTTGGTAGTGTGAAATGTGAATATATCTCTACTATGGAGGTATAAAAAATACATAGGCAGAAGGGCGTAAAAGGTCTTGGTAGTGTTAGATGTGAATATATCTCTACTATGGAGGTATAAAAAATACATAGGCAGAAGGGCGTAAAAGGTCTTGGTAGTGTTAGATGTGAATATATCTCTACTATGGAGGTATAAAAAATACATAGGCAGAAGGGCGTAAATAAATGGTTTTTCAAGAAATGATATTGACGTTGCAACGTTTTTGGGCGGAGCAAGGTTGTGTAGTTTTGCAGCCGTACGATATGGAAGTGGGTGCGGGCACGTTTCATCCGGCGACTTTTTTGAAAGCGATTGGTCCGGAGCCTTGGAATGCGGCGTTTGTGCAACCGTCGCGTCGCCCGACGGATGGGCGATATGGTGATAATCCTAATCGTACGCAACATTATTATCAATTTCAGGTGGTATTAAAGCCATCGCCTGACGATATTCAGGAATTGTATTTGGATTCCTTGCGCGCGTTGGGCATTGATCCGTTGGTGCATGATATACGTTTTGTTGAAGACAACTGGGAATCGCCGACGTTAGGTGCGTGGGGATTGGGTTGGGAAGTATGGCAAGACGGTATGGAGGTAACGCAGTTTACTTACTTTCAGCAGGTGGGTGGTTTGGAGTGTAAGCCGGTGACAGGTGAGATCACATATGGTTTGGAACGTTTAGCGATGTTTGTGCAGGGCGTTGACAGTATGTTTGATATTGTTTGGGCCGAGACACCAGCGGGTCCGGTGACTTATGGTGATGTATTTCATCAGAACGAAGTTGAGATGTCGACTTACAACTTTGAGCACGCCGATGTGGATGCGTTATTTAAGCAATTTGATTTTTACGAATCGCAAGCGGCCTATTTGATTGAGCAGCCGTTGCCTTTGGTGGCGTATGAGATGGTGTTAAAAGCATCGCATACATTTAATTTATTGGATGCACGTCAAGCGATCTCGGTGACGGAGCGTCAGCGTTTTATTTTGCGCGTGCGTAAGCTCGCGCAGGCGGTGGCTTCGGCGTATTATGAATCGCGCGAGGCATTGGGTTTTCCGTTGTGTGCAGAGCAGACGGTGTAAAGGTTTTGTCATCTTGGGTGATGAGTTTGTCATCCCGGAGGAGAGACTGTCATCCCGGACCCCGATCCGGGATCCATTGATCGCGAAGCGATCCATACAGCGCTTTGCGCTGTATGGATTCCTGCTTTCGCAGGAATGACAAGGCAAAAGATTGAACTGAGAGTTAAAAAAATAATACCTGGATGCCGGATCAAGTCCGGCATGACAGTGGAGCAGAAGGCGTAAAAGATGGAAACAAGAGATTTTTTGGTTGAGATAGGTTGTGAGGAATTGCCTCCTAAATCTTTATTGATGTTGGCGGAGACTTTGCAGCAGCAGATTGAGGCGGGTTTACAGAAAGCTGAGTTGCAATATGGTGCGAGTCAATGTTTTGCGACCCCGCGTCGCTTGGCTGTTTTGATTAATGGTTTAGTAGTAAAGCAACCACCGCGTAAGATTGTGCGCCAGGGTCCGAGTGCAGCGGCGGCTTATGACAAGACGGGTGCTCCTACACTGGCTTGCATGGGTTTTGCACGTTCTTGTGGTGTATCTGTTGATCAAGTTGAAAAAGTTGAGACAGAAAAAGGCACTTATTTGCAGTGTACTGTGGATAAACCAGGGGTATCCACGGCGGAGTTATTGCCTGATGTTGTACAAAAAGCGGTTAATCAACTGCCGATTCCAAAGCCAATGCGTTGGGGGGATAGTGATGTGCAGTTTGTGCGACCGGTTAAATGGGTAGTGATGTTGTTTGGTCGTCAGGTTGTGTCGGCTAAGTTGTTTGATATTAAGGCAGACCGTAAAACTTACGGTCATCGTTTTATGCACCCTGAGGCGATTAGTTTAGAGCAAGCCAGTGATTATGTTGATCAGCTAAAAAACGAAGGTCAGGTTGTGGTGAACTACCAGCAACGTCAAAGCCTTATTCTTGATCAAATTAAGCAGGTTGTGTCTAAGCATGGCAAAGTTGTATTGGATGAAGATTTATTATCTGAAGTAACCGCGTTGGTTGAGTGGCCGGTGGTGATGTTGGGTGAATTTAAGCGCGACTTTTTAGCAGTACCGGCTGAGGCACTTATTTGTTCAATGCAATCGCATCAAAAATGTTTTGCGGTGACGGATCCCCAGGGTAATTTGCAGCCATATTTTGTTTTAGTCAGTAATCTTGTTAGCAAAGACCCCAAAGTCATCGTCAAAGGCAATGAGCGCGTCATTAACGCGCGTTTATCCGATGCTGACTTCTTCTACCGCCAAGACTTAAAGCAGTCGCTAGCGGGTCACAGTAAGGCTTTAGAGCGCGTGGTGTTTCAGAAACAATTAGGCACCGTGGCAGAAAAAGCACATCGCATTGGTTTATTAGCGGCGGCGATGGCGCGCAAATTAAAATTAGATGAAAAGTTGGCCAAGCGTGCGGCTCATTTAGTCAAGTGTGATTTGTTAACGGAGATGGTTGGTGAGTTTCCTTCGCTGCAAGGCACGATGGGTGCTTATTACGCAACGCATGATAAAGAAGACTCACAGGTTATTGATGCAATAAAAGAACAATACTCGCCTAAGTTTGCGGGTGATCAAATCCCGGCCAGTGGCTTAGGAGCTTGTATTGCTATTGCTGATAAATTGGACTCCTTGGTGGGTATTATTGGTATTAAGCAAATTCCGACAGGTGATAAAGATCCGTTTGCATTACGTCGTGCGGCTTTGGGTGTTTTGCGTATTTTAATTGAAACGCCGATGCCATTGGACTTGATGGAGTTGATAAAAGTTGCACATAAAAATTACAAGGGCGTATTAAGCAATAAAGATGCTGTGCAAAATACATTTGATTTTTGTATTGATCGCCTGAAAGCATTTTATGCTGATCAGGGGGTGAGTGTGAATGTGTTTGAATCGGTGGCTGCGATTCAGCCCACGCAACCGGTAGACTTTGATTTGCGTATTCAGGCAGTGAAAAAGTTCCAATCATTACCGGAGGCGCAGACATTGGCTGCTGCGAACAAGCGTGTGCGTAACATTCTAAAAAAACAAGATAGTAAAAACATTCCAAAGGTATTGGATAAAGCTTTATTTGATAGTGATGCAGAAAGTGGTTTAGCTAAACAGTTGGCAGAACAAACTAAGCGCGTTGAAACCTTGTATGGTAAGGCGGATTACGCTGAGGCACTGAGTCAATTATCGAGTTTAAAAGAGCCAGTGGATACGTTTTTTGATGAAGTAATGATTATGGACGAAGACAAGAAAAAGCGCGCAAATCGTTTAGCGATGTTACAACAGTTGCGGCAGTTGTTTACACAGGTTGCAGATATTTCGTTATTGCAGGATTAGCTTTATTTGTCATCCCGGTTTCGAGCTTGTCATCCCGGCCTCCGAGCCGGGATCCATATATTACCCTGGATCCCGGATAAATGACTTCATCATTTTCCGGGATGACGGAGGGGTGTCGCCTAAATAGATTAATATACTTATGTAATCATGCCTCTAAGTCATTGTCAGTAAAAAACAATAAAGACATTCTTTTTTTTGTAATAAGTTTCTAGTAGTTTGTTGCCCTTTCGAATCGGAATAATGTGGGAGACCGAAGCGTATGAGCCGTCAAGAATCATCTATTGCAGCACCAAAAGATATTGAATTAACCGTTTTTCCTGAGGAGGAATTTATTACGGTTGCCGATGCAAAGCGTGATCCTAGTATGGATGACATTCCCTTAAATACACCCGGTGGTGCCCCTGCTTTTGCTGGGGATTTAGCTACAGTCGGTGATCAGCAGCTAACGGAGCAAGAACGTATTTTGCAGGAGTGGACCGGCAAAAACAACTTAAGCTGGAAAAACAGAGCAGCTTCAGCAGTTGCTGCAGCTGGTTTGTTATGGGGGTTTATGCTAAGCCTTAAAATCCTTGGTACTGGTATGAAAATTTTAGGTGGTAGGGATTCCGCCAAGATGTTTGACTTTGTTGATAACCCTTTTAGTGGTGTGATGGTCGGTATTTTAGCCACGGTTTTATTACAAAGTTCTTCTACTAGCACGTCATTGTTTATTGCGGCGGTTGGTGCTGGTGAGATGAGCGTACAAAATGCGATTTCCGCCATTATGGGTGCGAACATTGGTACTACGGTAACCAATACATTGGTGGCTTTGTTTAGTGCTAAGGGTGATAAAGCAAGTGTCACTCGGGTAGCAATGCCTGCGCCTGCGGACTCAAAAGAATCAGCAGAGTCAGCTCAAGCCCCCCACTTACCCACAGGCCAGCAACCAATTGGTTGGTTAAAACGCGCTGGTTTGTGTTGTAAGCGCGGTTCGAAAATGACTGAATCACAACAAGCGGAAAGGCGTCGTAGCTTTTCATGTGCGACTATCCATGATTTGTTTAATATTGGGACGGTTACTGTTTTATTACCCTTTCAGTGGGGGTTTGATTTCTTGGGTGAGTTGACTGCGTGGATGATTGGTAACCCAAAACCTTGTGAGGGTACTTGTGAGCCGTGGAAAAACCCACTGACAGAAAAAATCATTGATGATGTGGCTAAGTATATTGCGCAAGCTGATAAAAAGGTGTTAAAAGCGATAGCTAAAAACGATTGTAGCGGTGCTGATTCGATATGTGATAATCCTCTGTTGAAGGGAGGTTGGTTAAAAGAGTTAGGCGCATCTGATACTACGGCAGGTTTAGTGTGCACGATTGGTTCGGTGGTGATTTTATATTTTTGTTTGTATTTTTTAGTGAAAAACCTCAAAAACGTACTCAAAGGTGGTTTGGCTAAAGGGCTCAAGAAGGCATTAAGTTTCCACCCGTTGGTTACGATGTTGATTGGTACTGGCATTACGGTTGCTGTGCAATCCAGTTCGGTAACAACTTCAGCGATGATGCCATTGTGTGCGGGTGGCATTGTTTCGCTGGAGGAAATGTTCCCGTTGACGCTTGGCGCGAATATGGGAACAACGGTTACGGGGTTGTTAGCGGCTTATGCGGCGACGAGCCACCCCAAGCAAGCACTGCAAGTGGCGCTTGCACACGTGGCGTTTAATGTGATTGGTACTTTGTTAGCTTACCCGATTAAGCCGGTGAGAAAAAAGTTATTGGATGGTGCGCGTGGTTTGGGCAATATGGCTGCGAAGCATCGTTTATTCCCTGCGGCCTATGCAGTGGGCACCTTTATTGCGGCTCCAGCTATTGGACTGGGTGTGGCGTATGGTATTTCATCTGCTTAGCTATGTTTTCGTGGATGTTTGAGATAGGTGTTGTACAGTGTTTTTTAGTGTCTGACCTTTGCTATAGCGACGGACTGCTTCAGCATAAATTTGATTATCAATAGCGCAGGCTGGCGATTGACTAATATACTCAAGGCATGACTTTTTAGAAGAGAAACCACTTTGTTGCCACAGTTCTTTTTTAGAGGTTTTTTCGTTGTTATTGAGTAGCTTATTGGTAATGTTTTCTTTACGGGTAGATACATTGAAGTCATTAAATTGGTACCTATTCTGCATAAATTGATCAAATTGCTCTAGCTCCTCTATGAAGCCAACAAACTTAAATTTACTCAGATTATCTAGTGCTGTATCTATGTAGTGCTGCTTACTGTAGCTGGAGTCTTTTAGTTGTATTTCTGTGTTTTGAACATTATTGGCCAGTAGTCGTGCGAATAAGTTATCATTGTAGCCGTGTGAAGTTACTGGGTTTTGTTCTATAAACTGATGAAGCGTTATGTCAGCAAAATATTCTTTACCAAAATGATATTTTAATTTTTCTGTGTCAGGTGCATGTGTTTGGTTTCGCGAAGCATACGTGAATTTTAAGTAATTAAATTCTGAGTATAATCGTTCAGCAGGGTTACGCAGTATGGTGATAAAATCAAACACATCAATGTATTGTTTAAATAGATCAAAACTAAAATGGCCACTAACAAGGCGCGACAAATAAGGCGGGAAATGTTGAATGTATTCTTCATTAGTAATGCATTGACTTTGTAGCCCATAGTGTAGCGCTAACTCAGAGATGCTGTTTTCATACTTACAGTTGAGTATATGTCTTGCAGAGTACACGCTCATTGGGTGGTAAAAACGCACAAGCTCAGAATAAACGGAGGTGCCAGCAGTTTTGGGTAGGTGAAAGAAAAATACTCTAGGCTCACTGTTGGGTTGTATGTTGGGGTTACCCCCAGAGCTGTATTTGGCATGTTTAAATAGGTTGCTTTTAATGGCCTCTGCGACTTGTAAGCCATTTATTTGGTTTAGAGGTTGGTTTATACCAATCGACTGTAATATAGATTGAATTGCCTTGGTGTTCACTTCAACACTACTCTGCCCGTTGGGGTTGTTGTTAACGGTGTCTTCTAATTCAGACACACGGTTTATTAACCATTCAATTTTTTTTTGCTGCGGATTGTAGAAGCGGGTTATTAGCATGGCGCGCCGAATAAATTCTTTTAGTGTTTTCTTCATCAAAATTCCATGTTGGTCTGAGCCCCGGCCTTTAGTCCGGGCGGCATTATACTATGTATTGATCTGAGGGAAAAACAAAAAAAAGGGTGCCGAAGCACCCTTTGATTAGAATGTCGTGCAATTACATTGCAAAACGATAGTTTACGGACATATCGATTTGTTGTATATGTATGCGCTTACGTGCTGACCAACTAACGCCGTTTACTGTTCTGCCGTATGACTCATTAGGCGTGAACGCATAAGAGTATTCGGTATCTAAGAACCAGCTTGGTGTTACATCACAACGGACGCCTAGACCAAAGATTGCGCCCCAGTTACTGCGTTGTGTGTCTGCATTAAAGGCTGTTGTTACGCTATCACGAATTTTGCTTTCAACTGGAATCCAGACAGGACCCAAACCAACATAGGCCAAAGTTTTATTCATATGGAAACCAGCCATTACCAAGGCACCTGCTTCTTGGTTAGCAATGGTATCTACGTTATTGTTTCTCACGCTGTTACTTAGCACATAGTTAGCTGTAGCATTGGTATATTTATAAAAAGCTTTTACACCCCACATCCAGGTTTGATTAAAGTTACCCCAGTAACCTAATTGGCCAAAAGGAGCCAAACCATCGGTGCTGGCTTCAAAGTTACCAAAGTTAGTTCCAGTTCTAGTTAAATTGGTAGTGTTAGCATTTATACTGGTATAACCGCCACCAACACCAATAAATACGCCTGATGCATCCATCATTGGTGCGGATTCAACACCACCAGCGAACAAAGAAGTAGCTGCGAGAGATACCCCAGCAAGCGCAACTGCTTTTAGAAAGTTAGACATTTATAAACTCCATTTTTAAAACTACTAGTAGAAAAGCAGACAAAGAATAGCCGCTTTATGCCGATCACTATATATGAAAATTATTTAAAAAAAAAGCCGTGGCTTTATAGCGAGCAAGGTATTTTAAAATCACAAAAGGACGTCAGAGAAACCCTGAAACTAAAAAGGGTGCCGAGGCACCCTTTGGGAATTACAAAAAACTTGTAATTAGATCGCAAAACGATAGTTTACAGAAACATCGAATTGTTGTACGTGAACACGTAATTGGCGAGCCCAAGTAGTGTTGTTTACAGTTGTGCTGTAAGATTTCTTGCCTGTGAATGCATATGAGTATTCAGTATCCAAGAACCAGCTTGGTGTTACATCATAACGTACGCCTAGACCTAATACAGCACCCCATGAACCGGTTTGTGTATTTGATGTAGTTGTGCCATTACGTACTTTGCTTTGCACTGGCATCCAAACAGGACCTACGCCAACATAGGCTAAGGATTTGTTCATGTGGTAACCAGCCATCACTAAAGCACCAGCTTCTTGAGTAACAACAGTATCAAAGTTACCTGTGAATGCGTTGTTATTAAGAACGTAATTTGCAGAAGCGTTTAGGTATTTGTAGAAACCTTTAACACCCCACATCCAGTTTTGATCAAAGTTACCCCAGTAACCAATTTGACCAAAAGGAGCAAGACCATCAGTGCTTGATTCTAATGAACCAAATGTAGTAACAGTACCAGATACTGTACGAGTCACATCAGAAGTGTTTGCATTCAAGCTTGTGTAACCAGCACCAACACCAACAAACATACCTGACATATCGTCCATCATAGGACCTTGCTCAACACCACCGGCGAAGATAGAAGTAGCTGCGAGAGAAACCCCTGCAACTGTAATTGCTTTTAAAAAGTTAGACATTGTAAACTCCATGTTTAAAAAACTACTAGTAGTAAGGCGACGTCGCCCTTCAGCCACTAACTCTATCGAAAATTATTTTGAATGTCTATAACCTCATGAAGATTTTGTGATTTTAATCATAACTGTTAAAATATTTACCGAAGCAAACAGACATAGGCGACATATGAACTCAAGAGCAGTGGCAGCGGGTGTCATTCACGAAGTGATTGACCAACAACATTCTATGAGTCAGGTGTTACCAAAAGCACTCGCCAAGATAGAAAAAGCAGAAGACAGGGCATTTGTGCAAGAGGTTAGTTATGGTTGTTTGCGGTGGTACCCGCAGTTGCAAGCCGTAGCCAATCAACTGCTTTATACGCCATTAAAGTCGAAAAACCACGATGTTTTGTGTCTATTACTTACGGGTATCTACCAGTTAATGTATTTGAAAACCCCCGCTTATGCCGCTGTTTCTGAAACCGTTGCGGCTAGTAAACAAATGAAAAAGCCGTGGGCAGCGAAGTTAATAAATAAAACTTTACGCCAATTTTCGAACAATGTTGAGCAAGTAATTAATGAATCAAAGAATGGTGAGATTACAGAACATGCCCATCCAGTGTGGTTAGTAAAAAGGGTAAAGCAAGCCTATGCGGAAAAATGGACTGAGATTTTGCGTGCTAATAATACTGCCGCGCCGATGTTTTTGCGTATTAATAAAACAAAAACTAATCGCGAAGAGTATCTAAAGCTGCTTTCTGCAGCTGAAATTGCCGCTGAACCAATTGAATTTTGTGACTCGGCTATTCGGTTAACCCAGCCAGTCGCTGTGGATAAGTTGCCTGGTTTCAATGACGGCTTAGCTTATGTGCAAGATTTATCGGGACAGTTGGTCGCTGATTTATTAAAGCTAGAACCTAATGTGCATGTATTGGATGCTTGCAGCGCGCCGGGTAGTAAGAGCACCCATATTATAGAGTGTCAGCCTTCGGTGCATTTAACCGCTGTGGATAACCAGGCCAATCGTTTACCGTTAATTAAACAAAACATCGAACGCTTGGGTTTGCCGCATAATCATTTACACATGGTGTTGGCGGATGTGTGTCATACCGACCAGTGGTGGCAAGGTGAAAAGTTTGATCGAATTTTAGTCGATGCACCCTGCTCGGCTACCGGTGTTATTCGCCGCCATCCGGATATTAAGTGGTTACGACAAAACCATGACATTGATCAATTGGTGCAACAACAAGCGCGTATATTAGATAAGGTGTGGGAACTTTTAAAACCCGGTGGGTTATTGGTTTACACTACGTGTTCGATTCTTCCCGACGAAAATCAGCTGCAAGTAAAGCGTTTTTTGAATCAGCATAAAGATGCCAAGCTTGAGGCTTTTGAAATGCCGGTAGGCTTTGCTGTTGAACCCGGTTGGCAGTTGTTGCCGAGTGAGGATGGCGGTGATGGGTTTTATTATGCTAAGTTGCGAAAGAAATGACGCATGTCATCCCGTGTATGTATCAAGAAATCAAATCCTCTCCAGGTGTAATGCCCAATAAGAATTTGTTTACAGGGTAACAAAGCCCTCCTTTTTTCTTTAGCGCTTCCTTGCCTTGGTATAACAAAATACACTTTGATTCTGGATAGTCTTGTTTAAACTCACTGAGCCCTCTTAAATCTCTTGGCTGTATTGTTTTTGCATGTTTAACCTCTATTGCATAAAAACCAATTTCTCCATAAATAATAAAATCCACCTCAAGGCCGTTTTTTGTTCGCCAAAAAAAAAGCTTTCCTTCCTGGGGTGAATAATCCAGCCATGCCTGTAAATGTTGGGCAACTAAGGTTTCTAGTGTGATCCCATTAAGCTCTTCTGGATAATCTAATGGACCCTTGGGGCGAATGGCGCGATAAACACCCGCATCAAAATAATAAAATTTAGGCTTTACTGCCAGCAGGCGCTTAGCTTTTTTATTAAAAACCGGTAATTTAAAACTGAGCAAAAGGTCTTCCAGTATAGAAACGTAGCTTTCAATAGACTTGCTGCTGACATGACAATCTCTAGCGATATTTGAGTAATTTAAGATAGAGCCCTGAGAAAAGCTGATCGCCTCTAAAAACTGCCCGAATTCCTCCACGTTTCTTACTAAGCCTTCCATTTGCACTTCTTCTTTCATATAAAGCGCCAGATATGTTTTTAAATCTGCTGCAGGATCCGTTGAATCATACACTAATGGTAATAAGCCAAACTGAAGCGCATTGGCTAACGAAAACTTTTCCTTTAGTTCGGTAGCCATAAATGTGTGCATGTACGTTAGTCTCGCGCGGCCCGCTAATAAATCAACCCCCTCTCGTTTTAATTTTCTTGTGCTTGAGCCAGTTAGAATAAAGCGCCTTTGTTTATCTTCTTCAATTAATGCATGGATCAAACTCAGTAAACTAGGTGCTTTTTGAATTTCGTCGATAATGAAAACTGTTTGGTTTGAGGCTTCAACTACCTCACGCAACCTTTCAGGGAATGATTTAAATTGGCGATAAGTATCAGGCTCCAGTAAATCAATAACGACAGCACCTGGGTAGTTTTGTTTAACCCAAGTTGATTTACCTGTTCCCCTCGGGCCGAATATAAAATAACTCTTCTCTTTTGGCGGTATGAAAACCCGAGTTATTGATTCCAATTTTCCATCCTTTTTTGAAGTAGCAACTCAGAAAAGAATACATCATTAATTGAAGATATTAAAGGCTTGGTTAGTTATTTTTTAGCATAAAATAGAAAATACAGGGTTATATAATCAATTGATTATACTGGATATATAAATTAGACAAATCTGTCCAATGACAACTAGGCAAATTTGTCTAATGGTTCTATCCTATTGTTATTATGAAAAAATATGCGCCTCATAACCGTTTTTGGCAGTCGTTAAAAACCTTTCAAAAACAAGACCCTCAGCTAGCAGAATTGGACCAATTAACCTATCAATTTCGTCCTGACTGGTGGAAAACTGTATCAGTGGATGAACCCGGTATCTATATACTGACCGGCGGTCGCTAAATTGGTAAGTCGACTTCCTGTAAGTTACTTATAGAGGATTGGCTACAAAGCAAAAAAGTCAGTGCGCAATCTGTATTTTACTTACCATGCGACGAAGTATTTGATGCTAAACAACTGGGTCAAATCATTCGAGAGTTTTTAGAGGGCATCGAAACCTATCCGTTTTTATTAATCATCGATGAGATTACCTTTGTGCCAGAATGGCAGCGCGTGATCAAATCATTGGCAGACAGCGGCGCCTTTGCCAAAGGGTTATGTTTATTAATAGGCTCTGACTCTTTAATGTTAAAAGAAGCGGCGATGAGCTTTCCGGGGCGGCGTGGTAAAGCAGCCCTTACGGATCTTCACTTGTTTCCTCTATCATTTAAACAGTATGTTGATTTGGTCGACTCAGCGGGTGCAAACGATGAAGACTTATTGGATCACTATAAAAACTTCTTACGGTGCGGCGGTTACTTGCGCGCGATTAATGACTTGGCAGATCATGGTGAAATAACACCAGCGACATATACCACTTATGAACAGTGGATCCGCGGCGATTTTTTACGTAAAGGGAAAAATGAAGAATACTTATTAGCCATTTTGCATAGCTTGTTTGATACAGCAGGCACGCAAGTGAGGTACTCTGGGTTAACACAAAAAACCGGCTTGATGAGCAAAGAAACCTTTATTGATTACAGCCAAATATTAATGCGTATGGATGTTATCTTTCAACTGCAAGCCTTTGATCAAAACAACAAACGCGCCTTTCCCAAAAAAGCAGTCAAAATCCATTTTGTTGATCCATTTATTGCCAATACGATTAATCGCTGGTTAGAAAAAGAGGGCTTGTTGCATGAAAAATCATTCGAAAGTGAACTGGTGGAGGCTACGGTTGCTAGCCAGTGCTACCGACATATAAAAACTTTTTATTACAAAAGTCGGGGTGAAGTGGATGTATTAACCTATGATGGCAAACATATTGAAGCGATTGAAGTGAAGTGGGCTAATCAGGTAAGACCCGCAGACTTTAAAACATTAAAGAATTTCCACAATGCATTGATCCTAAAAAAACAACCAGGCAAAGGCCTGGTTGATGGGATTGAATCTGATAGTGTGTATCAGTGGTTGTATCAATATTAGGAAGGTACTCGAACCGTCAAACCATCATAACTAAGCAGGTAGGGGTCGACTAAATTATATTAAAAAACTAATTCACGTATCAACTCAAAACCTTCAGCGGCCTCGACACCGACATTGCTCCCGCGCCATTTTGCAAGATGCACTACAGCTTCATAAGACCTAGCGTGAGGCCAATCGCGCATCTCACCTGCATAGGCTTGTAACGCGTCTATCTTTTTTTGTAAAAAATAACTTACATTCACATAGTAATTTGGCTGAATACTCGAGTTTTTAAAGGGCGCCCACTCTGTACTGGACTGTACTTCAAACGACAGTATTTTTTTCACGTCGCTCTCTGGTTGTGGACGACATGCGGTTAAAACAGACTCGAAAACACGACGGTGGTCGATATTTAAATCTCCTTGGAAGTGCGTATAAATAATCTCAGGCTTAAAACTCTCGACTTCTTTTTCGATAGCTTGGGTTAGATCCAGTCGATCTATTGAGTCTAACCTGTTATCAGGCTGACTTAAAAAAGCCACATCACTCACCCCTAACACTTGATTGGCTTGTCGAGCTTGTTCTCTAAGTGATGTTAGTGCAGCTTCATCTGCTGTACTATTAACGCGTGAGGTTAAACCCTCCGACACTAGCACAACCTTAACTTTATCGTTATGGCTTACATGCCTTGCCATGGTGGCGCCGCACCCCAGGATTTCATCATCGGGGTGCGCAGCAATTACCAGTACTTTTGCCATAACCGTTACCTCTTAATCATTAAGCAGGTCTGCTAATATGATTGCTGATCCTGCAGGAATATCGTTTTTAGCAACCCAGCCTTGAATTTGCTTTTCATATTTAGGAGGTAATAATGCAGCAGGGTCTGCAATAGCTTTAATGTCTACGCGACGAGATTTAATCATTGATGCATCAATAGCTTGTTTGGCTTTTATGTCAGAAGTTGAGGTAAGATAGCGCCGACCAGAAACCCGAACTTGCATTTCGTCTTGTGTTGGGTGTTTTCGACCATTTCCCAGCATGGATTCTGCACGGTGAATGGACGTCACATAATCACTGAATTGGTCGGGGTTTACTGAAAAAGCATGATCAGGACCCGGTAAGTTATTATCTAAGGTAATATGCTTTTCAAACAATTTAACGCCATAGGCCACTGCTATGTTTGCTGCAATATTCCCTATAGAATGATCCGAATAAGCAACGGGAATACCTGGAAAAGCTGACTGCATGGTTTGTATGGCGCGTAGGTTTAAGATTTCGTCGCGGGCTGGATACTGTACAGAGCAATGAAACAAGGTGATATCATTGGTATGCTTGTAAATAATGTTCAGCGCCTCTTCAATCTCACCAAGCGTAGACGCTCCTGTTGATAAATATACTGTTTTTTTAAGCTCGGCAGTTGCTTGTAATAATGGGTAATTTGTAATGTTAGTTGAGCCAAGCTTGACGATGGGCAAATCAAGTTCAGCAATCATTGCCAGGCCATCTAAGCCGCTGGCTGTTGAAATCATTTCAATACCGATAGCATCGGCATGTTGCTTAATGGATTTAAACTCATCCAAGCTGAGTTCATTGGATTTAAATATATCTAAAAAACTAGAGCCCGGAGCAATAAAACCATCTGCTGAAAAACACTGGAATTTCACATAGTCAGCACCACAATCTTTTGACATGTCAACCAGCTGCTTGGCTAACTCAACATCACCATTGTGGTTGATTTCAGCCTCGCCAATGATTTTTACTGTCTGTTTATCCAATGTTTTCTCCTTGCGTAAGATATTGCTTAATGGCTACCATTGTTCGGTTGACGCCGCTTGCATCACAAACTCTAAAAGCGGCATTCGACATCGATTGTAGCTTATTAGGTTCTAAAAACACATTCCTAATAGCGTTTTTTAATGATAATAGTCGCTCCTGCCCTTCACCGGAAACAAGCATGATCGCGCCAAGTGCATTTAAAGCAGCGACAACATTATTTTGATTGTCAGCAAGTCTGAGCACTATACTTGGTAGCCCAACACTGCAGCGCTCCCAAGCACTAATTCCTGCTGAACCAATGGCCAAGTCAGCCTTTTTCATTAGGTTTGCCGCAAACTGTGAGTCAATATGCAATTTTAAATCAAGCTGAGATCGTTTTTGGTAACTGATTAAAGCCTTAGTGTGAGGTGACATAGCGCTGATCATCACATCAATCGCGGGCATTTGTATATCTAGAGATAGCATCAGCTTAATGGTTTGCAAGCATAAACCAAGCCTATCCATCGCTCCAAAGCTGATCAATATTCGTTGTATTGAATGGGTGGTATAGTGTCTAGTAGGGGATGTTTTGCGCGCAATCGAAAATTGTTCTGCTAACAAAATATATTTTTCCCCCAGTAACAATAAGCATTTGCTGGGCAACCATGCATCATAATCAGAGCGATGCCGTCCATAAGTTTGGTCCAGTAAAATATCGCAAGCATAAGGCCGATTAGCCAGGTCATCAATGACCATTAATTTACGTGTTAGTGGTTGAATCAAAAGGTGCCAAGTGGCATCCAGGTCATATTTATCAACCACAACTAGATCTATACTATAAGGTAAGGACGCCATGGATTTACTGAACAAGTTGGCATCCTCATTTTGGCTCAGTGTGGAGGTTGGAGTGACGGGTAAATACACATGTTCTATACCGTATACGTATTCCGTGGCACGACTGCCCTTCAAAATAAAAACAACACAATGCCCCGCGAGTAACCAGGCTGTAGCTAACGATAGACAGCGCATGTAATGTCCTTTGCCAATATGCTGAGAATAATCAACTCGGAAAACAATATTCATAGGTCTACAACGTAGAGTTGATTGTCCTTTCGGTAGCCCGCTTTTTCAAACACCTTAATGGACGCTATGTTATTTGGTTTTATTTGCGCTGTTAGTTGGTTGATAGCATGTTTTTTTTGTCTTACCCAGGCCTTTCCTGCTAATAATATAGCTGAGCCATAGCCGCGCCCATGCTGTTCTGGGTCAACATAAATACTGGTTTCAGCTTGGCCATTTTTCGCGAAATCATAACGCAATACGCCAAGAGGGTTTGTGTTGTAGGCGAGTAACAAAATTCGCTGCTCAGATAGCAAAGATGCTTTTAACCACTGGTGGTGTGAGGCCCAGCTGGGAGCTTCCGTATTGAAAAAATACTGCCTGGTTGCTGGATCTGATTGCCAATCATAAAGCAACGTAGCATCATCAAGGGTCACTTCTCGCAGCATTATAGTCATCGGACATTAAACAACGGTTTCACTGGGGGCGCTGGTAGTTTCTTGAATAAATCATCAGGGGGTAGTGCATCGTTGATAAGTGATAAGAGTTGTTCGTGGGTTGAGCGCAGTTGGCTAGGCAGAGTATTGGTGTGTGTCGAGCCTAAATTTTGGTTTTTTAAAATATAAATGTTGAGCTTTTTAATTTTTTGAATAAACATTGTTTTTATTGTCCATTGATCAACTTGTTTGGTTAGCACGAGCCGCTAAAGCAAATTTTGGCGATTAAAAAATAGAGTTAGTTTCTCAATAGAGTCCACATCATTTTGAGCAAAGTTGTTTGTATTCACGTTAACACCTATGGTTTTTTCCAGTTGCGCTATCATTTTTAAAAGCATTAAAGATGTGAGTAATCCTGAAGAGTATAAAGGCATATCGTCAGACAGCTCTTCAGGTGAATAGCCATAGTTCACTTCGAGGTATTTATAGATTAGGGCTTTAATTTTATCCATTATCATCCTTGGGTGTCACTTATTCAGTGTAGCTAGGGTTAGCATTTCCGCGCCTGAAATAATGCTACCATCATTAATGACGCCGTCTACAATTGCACCAGCACCGATTTTAACCTGATTGCCAATGGTGCTGCCATCTTTTAGGGTGCAGTTGGCACCAATAAAGCAATGATCTCCTATGCGAGCCCTGCCGCTGATGTGTGCCATACCTGCAATACGATTATTTTTTCCAATGATTGTATTGTGACCTACGCTCACCATTTGAGATAACTTTGTATAATTGCCAATACATGTATCATCGATAGTGCCTCTTTGGATCGTGCAATTGGGGCCAATCATGACCTGCTTCCCAATACGGACGCCACCTAGGTGTCGTATGCAGATCAAGTTACCTGATTCATTTGGCTGACAGCCTAGCCCATCCTCACCAATAACTACCCCGGAGGCAATGATGCTCTCCCCACCAATTTGCACATTATGCCTGATAATGGTGCCCGCGTGGATTTCAACGTTGTCACCTATAACAACTTGCTCGCCTATCACCACGTATTCACTGATGAGACATCCGTTGCCAAGCTTAGCTGATGGATGGATAATGGCCGTTGGTGCAATGCTGGAGGGCGGTCGTTTATAAACAAGCTCATTGATAACCTTGGTGAAGGCCATACGCGGTGCGTCGCATAAAAGGTAGGTGTTAGTGTTCGGCAAGTTTAGCTTTTTGTGCTTTGAGACAAGTAATATCGCGCCAGTATCTGGTTCGCTATAGATTGGCTTATGAATAAAAGCAAGCATGTTTTTTTTGACTTTGTCGAGTGAGGTAACACCACAAATTGTTTTATCATTACCAATTAATTCAACTTGTAGAAAATCGGCCACCTGTTTTGCGCTTAGGCTCTTCACCTGAATCATGCGCCGCACTCCATCGTTAAATGCCAAGGTAATGTTATATTATGGCGCAATCAAACACAAGAAAAAATACTTTGTGTACACCGTGTAATAGCCTATAATAAATGAGTTTTTTATCGGCTAGTGAGGGGGGTGCATGACACGGTTAACCTTAATTCGACACCTTCCCACTAGCTGGAATCGCGAGGGGCGCTTGCAGGGCAAAAATGATATTCCAATATTAGCTCCTGATAGCGAGCTTAAACAAAAAATCCAAAAAACTCAGCAACACATTCCTGCTGATGCTCTTCTGAACATTTATACAAGTCCCCTGATACGCACCCAAGAAACAGCCCATGCCTTCAATTGTACAAAATTCACGGTAAGCGCTAATCTGCGTGAGCTAGACTTTGGATCCTACGAAGGCGTGAAGAAAAGTTATATGCTGAGTTCACTAAACCCAGCTTGGGAGTGCGACCCGTTAACGTTATGCCTAGGCGAACCAATTACAGCCCTAGTACGGCGCATTATTGCTTTTATCCACCAGGTTTCTGGTTTAGAATCAGTGCTGGTGTTTGGACATGGTAGCTGGATTAGAGCCTTTAGGTCGTTAGCAACAAGGGGTAACTTAACAGCCATGAATACATTGCCACTGGATAACTGCGAACTTTTAACGTTCACGGTTAATATAAAGGAATTTACGGAGCAAGCAAATGGACTCATTCATCAAGCTACCCAAACGAACTAAAAAGCCGCGCAGTTTTGGTGTTAATTTAGCAATTGATAACGGCTACCCTACGGGGTTTTTCCAAGATGTTATCGAGTCTCATGGCGCTCTTATTGACTATGTTAAGTTTGGTTGGGGCACCGCACTGATCACTAAAGATATTGAGCGAAAAATTGCCGTTGCTAAAGCGCACGACATTGCTGTCTTTTTTGGCGGTACCTTTTTCGAAAAAGCATACTTACAAGGTCAATTTGATGCTTACATGCGCTACCTAGATAAGTTTGGTATTCAGTGGATGGAAATTTCCAATGGCACCATTGATATGGATAATCATGAAAAAGCCAAACAAATAGAGAGCGCTTGTCAGCACTTTAATATCCTAAGTGAAGTTGGATTCAAAGACAGCGCCCGTTCTCAAGAGCTTCAGCCAACCAAGTGGATCGAATATATTCAAGAAGACTTCGCTGCAGGCTCTAAATGGGTTATCACAGAGTCGCGCGAAAGCGGGACGAGCGGCATATGCCGAAGTAACGGTGAGGTTCGTATAGGTCTAATCAAAGAAATTGCAGAAGCAAAAATCGATATCAGTAAGCTTATTTTCGAAGCTCCCAATAAGGCACTGCAAATCTACTTTATTAAGGCTTTTGGCTCGAACGTAAACCTAGGTAATATTTCTTTTTTGGATATCATTGGTATGGAAACCTTAAGGTTGGGTCTGCGCGGAGACACCTTATTAGAGCTCAATAGCATAGAAGAGCTATCCACTGTAGTGGCATAACTGGAGATACAGATGCTTCAAAATATTTTCCACCTAGCTATCCCTTGCATAGACCTAAACGTCACGGAACAATTTTATATGGACGGCCTTGGTTGTAAACTTGCTAGAAGATATAATGACCGGATCACACTAAATTTTTTTGATGCGCAAGTGGTTTGTCATAAAACGACCCCTGAAAACATCCTAGAGCCTTCAATGTATCCACGGCATTTTGGTTTAACTTTTTATGATAAAGATGAATTTAAACAGTTTTATCAAAGGGCAAAGAAGAATAATTTAAAATTCTTTAAGGATTTATTTTCTCGCTTTACAGGAAAGACTGAAGAGCACGAAACTTTCTTTTTAGTTGACCCTGCAAATAATTTGTTAGAGTTTAAATATTACCATGATCCTTCTATGAGATACTGAGGTCAGTCATGTTAAGATACTCTGCTTTTAACTCTGCATAGCGTGGCTTGCCAGACCCTGTTCTTGGTATCTGAGACACTTTGATAAATTCGTAGGGCAAATGATCAGCCGATAGAACGGACCTTAAGGCACGCATTACTTTTCCGCGGTGAAATACCTCTGTTGTTGGCACATAAAATGCAACAGGCACTTTTCCTGCCAATTGATGCTCAATACCAACTACAACGCAGTCAGCAAAACAACTGAGGTGTTGTAAAGCTTCAGTGATGGGGAGTGTGCTAATTTTTTTTCCAGCTGACTTGAAGATGTTGTCATTACGTCCGCATAGTGTAAGAAAGCCCTCTGTGTTTATAAACCCCTGGTCACCCGTTTTAAAGCCATGTTTACTCAGGCCACTGTCAGTCATCTTTAGGTATCCATCAAACAAAAAATCCCCTCTGGCATAGATATCACCAATTTCACCAGCCTCTAGTGGTTTGTTTTGATCATTTAGAATGGATAAAGATAAGCCAGGTATAGGCGCGCCAACAGATCCGGCAAAATCTTCCAGTTCATTGGGTGGTAAACAGCAAAATCGGCCACCTAATTCAGTGAGGCCATACATGGTATAAATGAGAACGCCAGGGTAGGTTGTCTCGATATTATGAATCACATTTTTTGATAGATGATCGCCCGAAGACACGCACCATCTCAAATTGGTTGCATTCTCAATAGGGGGGGTTGATAGCCAGCGTAGTTGCAGTGGTGAACCACCAAATGCAGTAATGTCAATAGAATCAAGCAAGTAAGCTAAATCGTTTTTCAGTAATTTTTGCTCTGTAGCATACACATTGCTGCCTGATAATATAGATACAATCATATGTGATAGTGCGCTTACAAATTGAAACCCAATTGCAAAAAATAGGCGATCATCTGGCTGATATGGCAAGATATTAGCTACAGATAATGCATTCCCCAAGAGAGCTCGGTGGCTAAGTACAACCCCTTTGGGTGCGCCAGTGGTTCCACTGGTAAACAATATAGCTGCAGTATGACAAGAGTCAGCTTCATAGCATATAAGCGAAGCATAAGTATCATCGCTATATTCGCAGATGCTAGTCACACCAGAGGTGTAAAACCCTGGCTGACATAAAAAAACCACAGGGTCGGTGAGCTTTACCAAGTGATCAATGCGTAGTCTATCGTTATCAGCATCCATTGGCATAGGCACGAGCCCTAATCCCAGGCAAGCAAAAAAATCAACCCAATAGTGCAACCCCCGCTTAGTCTGAATAAATACATGTGCCCCAGAAGAAAGGTGGGTTAATTGTTGCTGTCTTTGTGCAATGCGATCCAAGCAATCAGAGAAGCTTACAGATCCTTCTTCATCAATGATTACTTGATTGGGCGTTCGTGAAAATGCTTCAAATAGTTTTTTTGCTAGATTCATTCAAGTCTGCTTGTAAAGCCGCTAGGCTCATTTGCTTCGCTTATAAAATTATGGCATAAGGTTGATATTAATCCCATAAAGGCTCATCCATTAATGCAGAAGTTAAAACCTGTGAGGCTGGATTTAGAACAGGGATTGACATAATGGTTGGATATACTACACCACGTGATGGCGAGTAATAATAAGCACCATTCTCAATTTTAATAAGCTTTTCTTTTGAAATAGGATCTGCAAAAAAAGGTTTGTTTGTTTTTTCTTCGGGGTGTTTTGATATAACAAAGGCTGCGGTTTGATTTTGCATATTTTTTGATGACTTAACAAGCTCATTATATAATAGTGTCGCGGGCATTTTTTTTATTATGTCTGGAAGTCCTCGCACATATCCATGCTCAATCATCCTGCTTTTCTGGCTATCAGACCCGAGCTCAAATGATGGTTCAAATAAAACCAACCCCATTTTTGAGACCCTTAAGAGTTCATTTAAAATTTCTTTTTCGCGTCCATGGTTCGGCTCTATGGCGTGGGTGGAAATAATAATGTCTATTGAATTGTCGGGCAGCGGGATTTTATCCATATTGGCACAAAATACATTGGTCTTACTGAATAAGTTGCTAGAAGTATTTTCTTTGTAAAATTTTCTACCTACAAAAGCTCTACTCCAGCTTATGTCAAAACAAAAGAAGTCGCTAATTTGGGTAAGTTTCTTAAACAATAGGCTTGTATTTGTTAACTCGCCACACCCAACGTCTAAAATAGACTTGGCCGATGGGAAGGCCTCCGTAATTATTTTGGCTTTTTCATCTGCAGCCTTCTGATGAAATGCTTCATGAGACTTGAAAAGGTCAATATATGATCCAAACTGTAAGTCATACGATATTTCTATAGCTTCAATAGGATTAATGTTGGAACGAGAATTCTTTTTTATGTTTTTAATTATGTTTTCCCCTCTTTTATAAGCTTCTCTTAATTGGCATATATCAATATAATCCATTTTGAATTCTCACTAATGTTTATAGTCGAGGAGAGTACAAGCCCCCCTAAATGATTGGGCTTTAAGACGGAACCCGTACCGCTAACACATCACAATGCGCGCCATGCAAAATAGCATTGGCTGTAGATCCTAATAATAAGGCAACGCCTGAGCGACCGTGACTACCGGTGATAATAAGATCAGCATTGGAATTTTCGGCTTCTTCTAAAATAACCTGTTTAGCCACACCAATTTTGATCACATGTTTGCAGCTAGCGATATCCAGCTCTTTTAACAGCGCTTCCATATTTTTACTGGCTTCTTCAACCAGCATTTCCTCAACATCCACTCCAGCCATCACACCATAAGCTGCACCGTAATTACTGTTGTGTTCAATTGCATGAATCACAGTGAGGTCCGCATTGTAATCTTGCAGTAGCTCTTTAGTGCGCTTGACTAAAAAAGCATCTGACTCTGGGTCTAATTCAACAGCTAAAATGATATGTTTGTATGCATTTGGCATGGTGGTTGCTCCATTTATTGTTGACAGCATTTTGGCACTATTGCGTTTGGGGGTCAATGATATGGGTCATCTTCGTTATTGCTGCATAAGTTACTTTGGTGCACTGCATTATTAAGGTGAGTGGGGTGTCCATTTTACGGAAGTAAAGCGCAGGATCTACGATCCGAGCCATGAAGTAAAATGAATACGCCGCTCGCCTTGATAACATGCTCATTGTGTCTTTTGCAGCAATGGTAGGAGGTGATCACTATTCCAACTCAAGTATTGGCTGCAACCACAAGGCAGTGGTTTCACGATCCATTTCTTTACGTTCCGCATAGTCAGATAACTGCCCTTCATTAATCTTACCAACAACAAAATAATCTGACTCGGGATGTGAGTAGTAAAAACCACATACCGAAGAAGCAGGCCACATTGCCATACTTTCAGTGAGGTGCACACCGATATTATTCATTGGGTCGAGCAGGTTAAATAAAATTTCTTTTTCGGAGTGATCGGGACACGCTGGATAGCCCGGCGCTGGGCGAATGCCGCGGTATTGTTCTTTTATTAGCTGGGTATTATCTAAGCTTTCATCTTTAGCATAACCCCAATAATCCTTACGTACACACTTATGCAAATATTCAGCAGCGGCCTCAGCTAAACGATCACCTAAGGCCTTCATCATAATGCTGCTGTAGTCATCATTGTTTTTTTCATATTCGATCGTTAACTGGTTCATGCCAATACCTGCGGTAACTACAAAAGCACCAATATAGTCAGCAACGTTTGTGCATTTAGGGGCAATATAATCAGCTAATGACTTGTTGGTTTTTCCTGGTGGTTTGCGGTTTTGTTGACGCAAGTGGTGCATGGTTTTAAGCACATCGTTACGACTTTCGTCGGTATACAGCTCAATATCGTCATCATTAACAGAGTTAGCCGGATAAAAAGCTACCATACCTTTAGCTTTTAGTAGTTTATTTTCCACAATTTCAGCTAACATTTTTTTTGCATCGTCATAGATGGAGCGTGCTTGTTCACCATAAGTTTTATCATCAAGAATATCAGGGAATTTACCAATTAGCCCCCACGCACGAAAGAACGGTGACCAGTCTATACACTGGATTAATATGTTTAGATCAAAATCATCAATGATTTTTGTGCCTAAAAATTGCGGGATGGGTGGTTGATAACTCGACCAATCGAATTGTGGTTTATTGGCGCGTGCTTCCTCTAGCGTTAACCAGTTGGTGTTTGCTTTGCGCCCTTGATGGTTAATACGTACTTCGTCGTATTCTTTTTTGATTGCGGCTACTTCTGTTTTACTGTTTCCCCCAAGTAGTTTAGATAGGGCTGGCACACTGCGTGATGCATCTTTTACATACAAAACAGGCCCGGAATAATTAGGGTCAATTTTTACAGCCGTATGCACACGTGA
This sequence comes from Coxiellaceae bacterium, assembly GCA_029212885.1. Classification (GTDB taxonomy): domain Bacteria; phylum Pseudomonadota; class Gammaproteobacteria; order Coxiellales; family Coxiellaceae; genus JARGNX01. The sequence continues at coordinate 629,225 of JARGPC010000001.1, read as the reverse complement.
TGTGGTGGCGCCACCGATTAATAAAGGTATATCAAAATCTAGCCGCTGCATTTCTTTGGCAACATTCACCATTTCATCGAGTGAGGGGGTGATTAACCCACTGAGGCCAATCACATCAACCTTTTCTTGGCGTGCTGTCGCTAATATTTTTTCGCAAGGCACCATTACACCGAGGTCGATCACACGATAACCGTTACACTGCATGATCACGCCAACAATATTTTTACCAATGTCGTGTACATCACCTTTTACGGTTGCCATAAGTACGGTGCCTTTAAAGCTTTCAGCAATGTCTGACTTGCTGGTTTTTTCTTGTTCGATAAATGGCATTAAATAAGCCACTGCTTTTTTCATTACGCGTGCACTCTTGACCACTTGTGGCAAAAACATCTTACCGTCACCAAATAAATCACCGACGACATTCATGCCATCCATTAGCGGCCCTTCGATAACCTCTAGGGCTTTGTCAAACCCTTGGCGCGCTTGTTCAGTATCTTCTTCAATATATTCAGTAATACCATTGACCAAAGCATGGGTAAGGCGCGCATTGACGTTATTTTCACGCCAGGTTAAGTCTTTTTCGCGTTTTTTACCTTCACCTTTATAGTTTTCAGACATTTCTAATAGGCGATCGGTAGCATCTGCATTGCGATTTAAAATTACATCTTCTACACAATCACGAAGTTCTTGCGGGATTTCTTCGTAAATCTGCAATTGTCCGGCATTAACAATGCCCATATCCATGCCGGACTTAATCGCATAGTATAAAAATACGGCATGCATGGCTTCACGTACGGGGTTATTGCCACGGAATGAAAATGATACGTTACTGACGCCGCCACTGATCAGTGCGCCTGGGCATTGCTTTTTAATTTCTGCAGTCGCTTCAATAAAATCTTTGGCGTAAGGGTTATGCTCTTCAATGCCGGTAGCGACAGCAAAAATATTGGGATCAAAAATAATATCGTGCGGCTCAAAGCCTAGATCCACTAGTATTTTATAGGCTCTTTTGCAAATTTCTATCTTGCGTGCTTTAGTATCAGCTTGCCCTGTTTCATCAAACGCCATAACAACAACAGCTGCACCGAAGCGGCGACATGCTTTGGCATATTTAATAAACTCTTCCTCACCTTCTTTAAGGCTAATTGAGTTAACAATACACTTACCTTGTACACACTTAAGCCCCGCCTCTAAGATTTCCCACTTGGATGAATCAATCATAATGGGAACACGGCTAATATTGGGTTCGCTAGCAACTAAATTTAAAAATTGGCGCATCACATGCACGCCATCAAGCATGGCATCATCAACATTGATATCGATAATTTGTGCACCGTTTTCGACTTGTTGCAATGCCACTTCAAGTGCTGTTTCAAACTCGCCGTTGCGAATTAATTTAGCAAAACGAGCCGAACCTGCCACATTGGTGCGCTCACCAACATTAATAAAGTTTGTGTCTTTGCGAATTTCTAGGGTTTCTAAACCGCTTAGTCGGCACAGTGGCTCGATAGTGGGAATTTGGCGTGTCGGCAAATCATCAACAGCGGCTTTAATTGCTTTGATGTGTTGAGGTGTTGTTCCGCAACAACCACCAACAATATTAACAAATCCACTGGCAGCAAAATCCTTAATCAAGCTTGCCATATGCTCTGGCGATTCATCATACTCACCAAACTCATTCGGTTGACCTGCGTTGGGGTAAGCGCATATATAAGTATCAGCAATTTCTGATAGCTCTTGAATGTAAGGGCGCATATCAGCCGCACCGAGTGCGCAGTTAATACCAATGGTAAGTGGTTTTACGTGTTTAACCGAATTCCAAAATGCACTAACAGTTTGACCAGAAAGTGTCCGACCACTGGCGTCAGTAATCGTGCCTGAAATCATGATGGGCAGTTCTACAGCATTATCATCAAAATATTGTTGAATAGCATAGAGCGCTGCTTTGGCGTTTAATGTATCAAAAATGGTTTCGACCATTAAAGCATCACAACCACCATCGACCAATCCTTTAATGCAAATCATATAGGCATCAACCAGCTCATCAAAGGTGACATTGCGACAGCCGGGGTCATTTACGTCCGGAGATATCGTCGCGGTGCGGTTAGTAGGGCCTATAGTGCCTACAACATAGCGTTGTTGACCGGTTTTCTTTGTGATTTCATCAGCAGCAGATCGAGCGATTTTTGCACTGGCGACATTGAGCTCATAAGCATAGTCTTGCAGTTGATAATCGAGCTGAGAAATAGGGTTGGCATTGAATGTGTTTGTTTCGACAAGGTCAGCGCCGGCTTCAAGGTAGGCGCAATGGATCGCATGGATAATATCCGGCTGAGTCAATGATAATAAGTCATTGTTACCACATAGCGGATGATCGTGATGTTTAAATTGCTCTCCACGAAAGTCTTTTTCTTCCAGCTCATAGGTTTGAATTAGCGTGCCCATGCCTCCGTCGAGGATCATGATTCTTTTTTGTAGTGCTTGTTCTATTTTTTTACGCATGTGTTGTCTCGTGCTTATAGGGCTGTCATCCCGGCCCTCGAGCCGGGATCCATGTATTATCTAGATCCCGGATCACGCCTGCTTTGCAGGCTGTCCGGGATGACAGCATAAAAATCCCAGTGAAATCCAATTGCGGGCATGTTAACATAGCGCCCATCAAGATATAAAGGAAAGGTTGATGCCATGACATCAGTTAGCTTTGAGTTTTTTCCACCAAAAACTCAGCAAGGATTACAAAAACTAATTGCTGTGGCAGATGAGCTTAAGGCTGTATCTCCCGACTATATTTCTGTCACCTTTGGCGCTGGTGGTTCCACTCAAGACAATTCAAAAAAAACCGTGATGGCTATTCGCGAGCACACAGGCTTAACATTGGCCCCCCATATTTCTTGCGTTGGAACGGACAAAGAACAAATTAGTCAGTTATTGGATGAATATAAGCAGCAAGGCATTGGTAAGTTAGTCGTATTGCGTGGTGATTTACCTTCTGGTTTTGGTGTTGGTGGTGGTGATTTTAATTATGCCAGTGACTTAGTTCGTTTTATTCGCGAACATTCTGGTGATCATTTTTATATCTATGTGGCGGCCTACCCTGAATGCCATCCTTTATCAGGCTGTATGCAAAATGATTTAAACTATTTTAAGCAAAAAATTGATGCTGGTGCTAATGAAGCGATCACGCAATATTTTTATTCGGCCGATGCTTATGAAAAGCTACTCAATGAAACCGCAAAGCTAGGCATTGATGTCCCTATTACCCCAGGTATAATGCCAATTACCAATCATATGCAACTGGCGCGCTTCTCTGAACGTTGCGGTGCTGAAATTCCCCGTTGGATGACTAAGCGATTAATTGGTTTTGGTGATGACTTGGCATCTATTCGGGCATTTGGTTTGGACGTCGTGAGCGAACTATGTGAGCGAGTGCTTAAGTTAGGCGCTAATGATTTGCATTTTTATACATTAAACAAAGCAGAACCAAGCTTGAAAATTATTGAACGATTAAATCTAGAGGTTAAAAAAAAACAAAATGAAGTGGTTTAGTCAGGTGTCGAATAAAAATATTAATGTCATGCTGTTGTGGGTATTGGTGGCAACGGTTGGCCGACTGGTGCCTCATCTACCAAATATGACGCCTTTGTTAGCGCTATCACTGTTGGCCGGCGGTATGTTAGATAAGAAATATGCCATGTTGATTGCTCTGGCTAGTTTAATATTATCAGACGGGTTGCTGTCTTATTTCTTTGGCTATCCTTGGTTAGGCAGTTGGTCTTTATTTACCTATAGTGGCTTTTTGTTGATTGCTTTAGCGGGCTCAAACTTAAACTTGTCTTCTAAATATTCGAAAGTGCTTTTGATCAGTGTGTTTTCAAGCTTTGGTTATTGGTTGTGGACTAACTTAGGGGTATGGTGGTTTTCGTATCCGCATAGTTGGCATGGGTTAGTGAGTTGTTATGTGTTGGCGCTACCGTTTTTGCGTAATGCACTAGTTGGCGATGTTGCTTGGGCTTTTGTGTTACTTCTAGCTTTAAGCAGGTTATTTTCTACACTTAATCAAAAAATCATACAAATAAGATAAAAAATAATGTGAAAAAAAAACGTATATGATAAAGTGCCAAGCTATGTTTTAAGTTTGCAAGGAATAGCGTGAAGTTTAGACAAGGAATAATTACAAAATCACTTTGTATGTCAAGTGTTGCAGCTCTACTGTCTGGTTGCTTTATGGCGCCAGGCCAGCATTATATTATGCGGCCGCTGAATAACCCAGGTCCCGCTGTAGCAGCGCCTGTAAAGTTGGTGCGATTAGATTATAACCTCCCACACAAAGACCCAGGCTTATTTAGAGTTCCTACTTATCATATTGGTCGAGAAGATATTTTAAATATAACCGTATGGGATCATCCTGAATTAACTATTCCGGCCGGTTCATTTAGATCAGCAGAAGATAGTGGAGTAGAGGTATTAGCAGACGGCACAGTTTTTTATCCATTTGCTGGTAAGTTTAAGGTGCTGGGACTATCTGTTAATAAAATTCGCCAATTGCTGTCTAGAAGACTGAAAAGCTATATTCGCAGTCCTCAGGTTAGTGTGAGAGTAGCGGCTTATAATAGCCAAAAGATACAGATACTGGGCTCTGTATCGTCACCAAAAACACTACCAATTCAAAGCACCCCAGTTTCAGTGATGGATGCCATTAACGCGGCAGGTGGGTTTGCTCCACTTGCAGCTAATACGGCGTATGTTTATATTATTAGACCATCACACCCTTTTCCTACTGTATATACTATGAATGCCGATGACCCTACGGCGGTATTAACAGCAGAATCATTTTATTTGCGTTCACATGACGTTATTTATGTAAGCACAGCTGGTATTGTTAACTGGAACAGATTTATTAATAATCTACTGCCGTCATTTGGAACAGCAATGAGCGCAGTTGCTGCGGCAACTTAATTGGTTTTCGGAGTGAGATTCGGCTAAGTTTTAATCAGATAAAATTCCAGCGATTTATGAGGTTATAAATGACAAACGAGAAACAAGAGAATGGAAGAGGCTACCCAGACTATACGCCCGACAAAAATATTAATTTTGTTGAGTTTGATATAAAGCGACTTCTTATAGAATTACTCGTTAATAAATGGCGAGTCCTTATGGTCGTGATGTTTTTTTTTGCTATTGCGGTTCTTTATTCTTTTACTTTAAGGCCAAGCTATCAATCGAGTGTGCTACTTAAAGTAGATGCTAGCTCAAGCAGCGCTATGAGTGTTGCTGGAAGTCTATCTAATATTTTGGGGCGTATGCCTTTTTTTGGAAGGGGGGGAGGCAGTCCTGAAGCGTTTGAAAAAACATTGATACAATCTAGATTTATTTTAGGCCATGTAATAGAAAAATTGCACTTGAATATTATGTCCCAGCCTCGCTACTTTCCCCTATTTGGGCGGATAATTGCTCGTAACTACAAAGGCAATGGGGTTGCGTCCTCATTGTGGGGTTTTACTGGTTATGCTTGGGGCGGGCAGTCAATAAAAGTTGATAAGCTGGAAACTAATAGTGACTATATTAACAGGCGGTTGAAGCTTGTTTCTGAGGTGGGCGGGTATTACTCATTGTATGATATGCGAAGTTCGGAAAAAATACTGCGAGGTAAGGTCGGTGAAGTGGTAACGTCGTCTGATGGAAACCCTGCTGTTACTATTCAAGTTAAATCACTAAATGCAAGTCCTGGAAACGTTTTTTATGTTCGGAATATTGATATAGATAGGGTTATTGCTGGTCTGGGCAAAAGTTTAAAAATTTTTGACCCAGGTCTTGATGGTGGCGATAGCAATAAGGCAGGAAGGACAAGTATATTAAAAATAACGTATAGGTCAGGCAGTCCTAAGTTAACGGTTTCTTTGTTAAATACACTAGCGGAATCAGCTTATACTAGTGGCGTATTAAGGTTGTCCGATCAAGCAAATCAAACATTGCGCTTTTTGAATAAAAGAATATCAAAGGTATATAAGGAGTTACAAGGTGCGGAGTCAAATCTAGCTAAGTATCAAGCGATAAGCGGAAACTTGAATATTGGCCAGAAGTTCACTTTTCTATTGAAGGAACTTGCAGGCCGCCAGGCATCTCTTGAGGGTTTAAATTTACAGCGAACTGAGAAGCTACAAAAATACACAGCATCGCATCCGTATATTGTATCGTTGGATAAAAAAATTGCTGAAGTAAAAAAAGGTGTTTTGAAGCTGGAGTCGACTTTGCACAATCTTCCAGTTTCAGATCAAAAGTCAGTTGAATTGTTGCGTAATGTGAAAGTCAAGAATGAATTATATCTAATGTTGCTCAATAGGCAGCAAGAACTTAATATTCTAAAAGCTGGAGCTCGTAGTAATATTCGGATCCTTGGTTATGCTTCTGAGCCGCCATTAAAAATATTAAGAAGCAAGTTGCCTATTTGGTTGTTTGGGATTTTTTCGGGGCTGTTTTTAAGTTTTAGCTATTTAGTATTTCGTATTTTTACTGATAATAAATTATCGGATATTGAATCAATTGAGCAGAATACAGGCGTAGGTGTTACAGCCATAATCCCGTTTAGCGATAAGCAAAAAAGCATCACTGAGCATCTTAAGGAAAGTAAACTTGTAGAGGCTAGCATGCTATTGTCAGAGGCAAGTGTTAATGATGTTGTTGTTGAGTCCTTAAGGAGCTTTCGAACTAACATACAGCTAAATTTACTAGAAAATGATTGTAAGGTGATGTCTATCTGTAGTTTGACCCCGGGAGTGGGTAAATCATTTCTTTCTGCAAATATGGCATACTTATTAGCCGAACAGGGCGTTAAGGTTCTTTTGTTGGATGCGGATCTAAGAAAAGGGTATCTTAACAAATATATTAAAACAACAAAGCACCCAGGCCTAAGTGACGTACTGTTAGGTGAGGCTTCATTAGATAGCACCATCGTGAAATATGGGAATACAAGTTTAGACTTTATTCCTCGGGGAAAAAGTACCGCGCTAACCGCTAATTTGCTAAGTAGTAGTGCTTTTGGTTCTGCAATTGATCGGCTGAAGGACATGTATGATTATGTGGTAGTTGATACTGCCCCTGTGCTGTTATTAACAGATGGAATATTAGCTGCTAAGCAGTGTGATAAAAACTTTATGGTTTTGGCGAGTGGGGAGCATACGGCATCAGAGCTTAAGGCAGGATTGGCTAAGTTTAAAATGGCTGGATTACAAATGCCAGAGACGCTGTTTAATTTTTATAGTTCTCACAAAAAGCAGGAATACAGTTATTATAAATATAAGTATTATGGTTATACCTATAAGGATGATGGCTATTATGAAGATAGTGCTAAGGGTGATGCTTAATGCCGTACCAAGGTAGGGGGCGGATTCTTGTTACAACTGCGTTAGAAGAAACTTGGCCAAGGACTGGCGAGCCGATCCTTTTTTTGGGTGAGTGGTGTCGGCTGTATAATCGAAAGGGATATTGGCAACAACTCGACGCAGCAGTTATGCCTTACCACTGGGATGATAGATCTAAATTATATTATGATTATCAATATCTTAGTGGTTTATATGAAAAATCTCTTTCTAAGTTAGCATGCAAGCTAAATGCTATTCATCAGGTAGAATATTCTATACGGTATTGGCGGATTTTATTGGGGCCTTGGTTGGGGTATTTTATACAAATATTATTTGATAGGTGGCAAACAATTACCGAGGCTGTTTATAAAAATAAAATTATGCATACGTTAGTTTTACCAGAGCCGAGTGATGGTTGTATACCCAATGATATGGTCGACTTTATAGATTTATTTTGTAATGATAATTGGAATCACCATATATATAAAGCCATACTAGAAAATTATACAGACGTAAAGTGTATACAGCTGCCACGTATAAGCAAACTGAAAAATGCGAGTGTAATTAAGAAAAGAAAACTAAATATAAAAAAAATGGTAAAGCATGCTGGCTCGCTATTGAGGTTTTTTGCAAATGAAAATGACGCAGTTCTGTATTCGACATATCTCCCTAAAAAAACTATGTATAAAGTATATCGACTATTATCACAGCCCCCCCTGTTTTTCTCACCTCCTTCTTGTAAAAAAGTATTTACCAGTAGGAAGGAGCGTTTATGGCAATTAGATAGTGGGTCATCGGATAAATTTGAACAGTTCATAAATGAAATGATTCCTCGTCAAATACCTATTGTCTATCTTGAAGGGTATATTGATTTACAGAAATTGGCAGAAAGATTGCCGCTACCAGAGAGGCCAAAGTTCGTATGGACAAGTAACGCACACATTGGTTGTGATGTATTTAAAGCTTGGGCTGCCAGAAAGACAGAACAAGGCCGAAAATTAGTTATTGGCCAGCACGGCGGCCACTATGGCATAGGAAAGTGGTCTTTTTCTGAGGATCATGAATTGGCGATATCTAATGCTTATTTAAGCTGGGGTTGGGAGAGAGAGGGGTACTTTAATATAAGACCGTCTGGTATGTTAAAGGTGGCGAAAGTACCAAGCAAAACGCAACGAACCAAGTCCCGAGGTTTACTTGTAACCACAACAGTGCCTAGGTATAGCTATCTTATGTGCAGTATTATTGTGTCACGTCAGTGGTTAGATTATTTTGCGGGGATGAAGGAGTTTGTTGAGTGCTTATCAGCTGAGGTACGTGAAAAGTTCGTAGTGCGTTTACCCCCACAGGATTATGGGTGGTGTGATAAGGGGAGGTGGCAAGACAGTTTTCCGGAACTTATTTTAAATGCAGATTCAAAAATGGAAGATCTAATTAGTGAAAGTAGGCTATATGTTACAACATATAATGCCACTACATACTTAGAAGCTTTTAGCGCAGGCATACCCACGGTTATGTTTTGGGATCCTGAGCACTGGGAGCTTCGAGATTCTGCACTTCCTTTTTTTGATGAATTAGAAAGGGTTGGTGTTTTTCACAAGTCGCCAATAAGTGCCGCCCAGCATGTCGTTGATGTTTGGGATAGTGTTGAGAGCTGGTGGAGTAGTGAGGCTGTTCAGTGTGCAGTGAATAAGTTTTCAGGCCGGTATTGTCATTATAAAAAAGATTTAGCGACGGATATTGTTTCAAGTCTGGCGGATTATATATAATAAAGAAGGTAAATGTATGGTTATTTATGTGGACTATAAAATAAATCAAAAGGAAAAAATCAATTACAAGGCGAATAAAAAGCATGCTAAAATCTTTTTTAATCCAATTTGGTAAAAAAATCGGATAGTTTAGCGGCAGTTGAGGGCGCGTGAAAATCATGAGCTGTTATGAATAATGCCGATTTATTGGGCGGCTGTCACAGCATCAATATATAGGGATAGTATATGAAAGTTGTTATTTTATGTGGGGGCTTTGGAACCCGCCTAAGCGAGGAAACTCACCTAAAGCCAAAGCCGATGGTTGAGGTGGGCGGGCGCCCTATATTGTGGCATATAATGAAGATATATGGCTATTACGATATAAATAATTTTGTGCTGGCTCTAGGTTACAAAGGAAATATAATAAAGGATTATTTTCTAAGTTATCGTGCACGCTGCTGCAATGTTTCAGTTGATATGTCTAATAACAGCGTGGAATATAGTGGAACCAATCTTGAGGATTGGCGCATAACAATGACCGACACTGGCAGTAATAGTTTGACCGGCGGCCGCTTGCTTCGACTAAAAAACGACCTAAAAGATAGTGGGACGTTTATGCTGACTTATGGTGATGGCGTGGCCGATATAAATATAGAAAAACTGTTGGACTTTCATCGATCGCATGGACGGCTCGCTACAGTAACGGCAGTACGGCCATCAGCACGATTTGGCGGCATGGATATAGATGGCAATCAAGTACGCCATTTTAAAGAAAAACCACAGTCTGACGTTGGTTGGGTTAACGGGGGATTTTTTGTTTTTGAGCCGGGAGTTTTTGATTATCTTGATGATGATTATACAATTTTAGAGCAATCACCGCTTGAAAAGTTAGTTGCTGATGATCAGCTAATGGCTTATAAGCACTCAGGATACTGGCAGTGTATGGATACCATTCGAGACCGTGACGCTTTACAGGATTTGTGGATGGGCAATAATGCGCCGTGGTGTTTGTGGGATAAAAAGGTTTCACCTGAAGTTATAGGGTAATGGATGTTTGCTAACACTTATAAAAATAAGAAGATTTTAGTAACAGGGCATACGGGGTTTAAAGGAAGCTGGTTGTCAGCATGGTTGGTGAAGTTAGGTGCGGAAGTTGTCGGTGTATCAAAAGACATCCCCACAAAGCCATCTATGTTTGAATCGACTTCGCTGAAAGACCATATTAAGGATATACAGGCTGATGTTCGAGATCTAGGTAAAATCCAGAAAATAGTAAGTCAAGTAAAGCCGGACTTTGTATTTCATTTAGCGGCGCAGGCGATAGTTTCAACTTCCTATACAGATCCATATGAGACGATTTCAAGTAATGTGATGGGCACAATGAATATCTTAGAGGCCTTACGAACCGTTAAACACCCCTGTGTTGCGGTAATCATCACCAGCGATAAGGCATATGATAATGTTGAGTGGACGTGGGGATATCGTGAGCATGATGTCTTGGGTGGAAAAGATATCTATAGTGGCTCGAAAGGCGCTGCTGAGCTAGTGATCTCATCGTACTTTCATTCTTTTTTTAAAGAGCATCATTCTGTAAGGTTAGGTATTGCACGAGCAGGAAATGTAATTGGTGGTGGAGATTGGGCTAGTGACCGTATTGTTGCTGATTGTATGAGGTCGTGGAGTAAGGGAGAGAGAGTTGAAATTCGAAGCCCAAAGGCCACGAGACCATGGCAGCACGTGCTGGAGCCACTCAGTGGCTACTTATTGCTTGGACTTTTTTTGTCAAAACAGTCTGAACTGCATGGTGAGGCATTTAACTTTGGACCGAGGGCCAATCAAAACCGCACTGTTTTAGAACTGCTTAATGATCTTAGTAAGCGCTGGGGGAGTGGTGAGGCTACGGACTATTATCATATTACTGATGATATTCCATTTCATGAGGCAAGTCTGCTTAAATTGAATTGTGACAAAGCGCTAAGCCTTCTTCGCTGGGAGCCAAATCTTGATTACGGTCAAAATATTGATTTAGTTGCCGAGTGGTATAAATATTTTTATGAAAAATGTCAGGATGTTTTTTTGTATACGCTTGAACAAATTGGCACTTATGAAGGGGTGGGTATAAAAAACAAAAGGGTATGGGCAATAGATGGATAGCTTAGAAAAATCTGCAATCGATGGGGTTGTTCTAACCAAGTTACGACAAATCGAGGACGATCGTGGGGCGGTAATGCATATGTTACGAAGTGATGCCGCTGATTTTAAGGCATTTGGCGAGTGCTATTTCTCAGAAATACTGCCAGGTAAAGTAAAGGGGTGGAAGCGCCATAAAACCCAAATTCAAAACATTGCAGTGCCTATTGGGCATGCACGCTTTGTCATCTATGACGATCGCACAGCATCACAGACAAAAGAAAAAATTCAAATTGTTGACCTCAAAAGGCCTGATAAATACTTTCGACTTACAATTCCGGCGGGCCTCTGGTATTCATTTGCGTGTTTAGGTGACAAGCCAGCATTACTAGCAAACTGTGCTAACACCCCTCATGACCCATCAGAAAGCGAACAAATAGCTGTTGATCGTTTTTGCGTATCATATAATTGGAAGGATTAATTTGAAAGTTGCCAGCCCAGCTTCATCTATCATAAGGCTTTCTAAAAGCTGTATAAGTGTTGCTGAACGAGAAGCCGTGATGAAGGTGCTTGAGCAAGAGTATCTTGGTATGGGGCAGGAGGTGCAGGAGTTTGAGCAGGCACTTGAGGTGTTTTTTAATCGTCGTGTTTTGTGCGTATCCAGTGGAACAGCAGCATTGCATTTGGCACTACAGGCTTGTGGTATAGGTGCAGGCGATGAGGTGTTGGTGCCGTCATTAACTTATGTTGCCTCGTTTCAGGCTATTTCAGCTACAGGTGCAAAACCAGTCGCATGTGATGTCGACCCACTAACTCTGACATTAGACTGCGATGACGCAAAGTTAAGGATTACTCCAGCAACAAAAGCGATAATGCCGGTGCACTACACCGGCGGAGTTGGAGATTTAGATAAGATTTATCAATTTGCTAGGCAGCATAATATTCGGGTAATAGAAGATGCCGCACATGCCTTTGGTACAACTTACCACGGCGGTAGAGTTGGCAGTTTTGGTGATATTGCATGCTTTAGTTTTGATGGGATAAAAAACATTACCTCTGGAGAGGGCGGCTGCATTGTTTTAGATGACCCAGAAGTCTATAAGCGCATTAGTAATGCTCGCCTGCTAGGAGTGGAAAATGACGCTGAAAAGCGCTATCAAGGAAAACGCAGCTGGGATTTTAACGTCTCCTGTCAGGGTTGGCGATATCACATGAGCAATATTATGGCGGCGATTGGTATAGAGCAATTAAAGCGTTTTAAAGAAATGGCAGAGGTTAGGCAGCGTAATGCTATTTTATACGATGGAAGTTTTGCTGATAATGAATATATTCGACCATTGCAGCATGACTACTCGGTAGTTGTGCCTCATATTTATGTTGTTAGAATCCCTAGTTTAAAAAAAAGAGCTAGTTTACGAGCTAGATTGCTAGAGTGCAATATACAAACGGGAATTCATTATCAGCCAAATCATTGGCATAGTTATTATTCCAATGATACTACCAGAGAATTGCTGGTTACAGAATCAATATACCCCGAAATACTTACACTTCCATTGCATGCTGAGCTAACAAAAGAGGCTGTACTTTGGGTGTGTGAGAATATTAAACGCGAAGTAATGCTGATGCATAGAATGGATAAACAGTATGTTTAATGACATAAAAAAGATAAAGTACCTCCTTAGCAAGAAAGAAAGAAACAGCTCAATAGTGCTATTTATATTTATGTGCTTTCAAGGCATCTTAGATGTGATTGGGATAGGCTTTATTTTGCCCTTCATTGCCATTGCCTCGAGCCCCTCGTCAATACATTCGCATAAAATTCTATCAAAAGCGTATCATGTTCTTGGATTTTCTACAGATAGGGGGTTTTTGATTTTTTTTGGATTCGTGGTTGTAGCCGTATTAATCTTAGGCTCATTGTATTCATCACTAGTTAGTTATGCAGCAATAAAAACATCCTGTTTGCGTGAGCACTCATTATCGGTAAGGCTTTTTGGGGGGTACTTAAAACAAAAGTACTCATATTTTCTGCATAAAAACACATCAGACATTAGTAAAAATATTGTGGTGGAGCTTCGTGCTTTTATTAAGGGAGTTTATTTACCGTTGCACGTACTTTTTTCAAAGTTGATAAGTATTATATTTATAGTGACCTTACTATTCATTGCTCGACCTTATGTTTCACTGGCAATTGTTGCATTCTTCATCGTTGTGTATTTTTTGGTGTCGTTTGTTACAAAGCGAAAGCTTGCAAGAATTAGCTCTGCAGTTATAAAAACAAATCGCGATTTAGGTCGACAGCTTAGTGAAACATTTGGCGGAATAAAGCTTATCAAGCTGTATGGAAATGAATCCTTTTTTAATGGGTTGTTTTCTGTTCCTGCAAAAGCGTATCCGGAGCTTACTGCTACTAGTATGACCATCGGTATGGTCCCCAAATATATCATGGAGTCGTTTACTTATGGCGGGCTGGTTCTGTTAATTCTATATTTTATTATTTTTCAGGGTGGTTTTTTGAAAGCAATGCCGGTATTAACATTGTTTGCTTTTGCTAGCTATCGAGTAATGCCTTCAATACAAGCTATTTTCATAGCGCTTGCCTCAGTGCGTTCTAACATAAAATCACTCGATCTTATATATAATGAATTTAGAGAGCTATCTCAAACGGCGGAAGACTTGGGCTCTAATCCTGCAGCATGTCATACGAGTATAGATGATTTGTCATTTGAAGATCGTTTCAGTCTAAATAATATAAAATTTTCTTATGGTCTGAATCAAAATAATGTGTTGAAAAATATTAATATGGCCGTAAAAAAAAATACTGTGGTTGGCTTAGTAGGAAAAACAGGTGCAGGAAAAAGCACACTTGTTGATATAATGCTTGGCTTACTGACACCTAGCGGGGGGTATTTGTCTGTAGATAATAAGCCCCTTAAGCTTAGTGACATGTCTTCTTGGCAAAGAAAGCTATCTTATGTTCCCCAATATATTTATTTGTCTGATGCAAGTATTATTGAAAATATTGCTTATGGAATGGATGCTAAATTAATTGATGTAAGAAAGGTTAACTATGTGGCAAATTTAGCTGGAATACATGATTTCATTGTAACCGAATTGCCTGATGGGTATGAAACTGAGGTTGGTGAAAGAGGGGTGAGGCTCAGTGGTGGCCAAAGGCAGCGTATCGGTATTGCACGTGCTCTTTATCGCGACCCAGAAGTGCTAGTGCTTGATGAGGCGACAAGTGCGCTTGATAATACAACAGAAAAGCAAATTATGGACTCAGTATTTGAGATTTCAAAAAATATTACAGTAATTATTATTGCGCATAGAATCTCAACGCTACAAAGGTGCAATACCATTTATGAAATAAAGAATGGCAATATTCATGAGGTATTTTACGATGGTGAATATGACCGTATCATTAGTGAGCCAGCTACATCTGAAAAATGTTAAGTGAGCATAGGCTTTTGGTTTAAGGGATCTTAACTAAACTTCTTTATATAACCATAGTGGCGGGATACGCTAATTTATACCCACGAGTTTATTTGTCTTTTAGCACATCAGTTTATTCGGTAATCCCCCCATTATTAGGGGCTAGAATCAGTAGAACTTTCTACTATGCTGCCTGAAGCAGCTTTTGTTTAGGTGTTACACCGCCAATCGCCATATTAGGCCTTTCATTATTATAATGCCACAGCCATTGCGTAGCTTTTTGTTGTACCTCCTTTATGGTTGTAAAAATATCTTGGTTTAGCCAATCATAGCGAACAGTTCTGTTAAAACGCTCAATGTAAGCATTTTGTTGCGGTTTGCCTGGTTGGATATATAAAATATCGATACCTTTTTCAAAAGCCCAATCTTTTAATTGTTGGCATATATACTCGGGGCCGTTATCACAACGAAGTGCTTTTGGTTTGCCTCGCCACTCTATGATTTGCTCGAGCGCTCGTATAACGTGCCTTGAGGGAAGTGATAAATCAACTTCAATCCCCAGAGCCTCACGATTATGATCATCAATGACATTAAACAAACGGTAACTTCTTTGGTCGCCCAGCTGATCATGCATAAAATCCATTGACCATACTTGATTGGTTAAAGCTGGTACCGCTAGCGGCTCTGGTTTGCTACGTACCAGGCGTTTTGTAGGCTTAATTCTTAGGTTTAACTCAAGCTCTCGGTAAATTCGGTAAACGCGCTTGTGGTTCCATATGAAGCCTTTCACGTTGCGTAGGTAAAGATAACAAAGACCAAATCCCCAGTTTTTAAAGCTAGCAGTTAATCGAACCAACCAGTCAGCGATTGTTGCGTTTTCATCGCTTAGCTTTCGTTCATAGCGATAGCATGTTTCACTAACAGAAAACAATCGACAGGCGAAACGAATGCTTACCTGTCTAGCTTGTACACACGCTTTTTCCATCTCTCGCCGCTGAGATGGCATCACCACTTTTTCCCCTAGCCTCCTTGATAATTTCAGCCTTTAGCTTTTCCTCGGCATACATTTTCTTTAGACGACTATTTTCAGCCTCTAACTCTTTGAGTCGTGACATCATTGACGCGTCATGCCGCCATATTTAGCGCGCCACTTATAAAATGAAGCACTGCTCATGCCATGTTCACGGCACAAATCTGGCACTGGTGTGCCTTCTTCAGCTTGTTTTAATATGGATAGAATTTGACTATCTGTATATTTCGACTTCTTCATGTGAATCCCCTCTGTATATTTTATGAGAAAATTATACTTCTAAATAGCCTTAATTTTCGGGGGAATTACCGGGGGGGGTACCTTGGTTAAATTTAGTTTGAGGTGTTTCAATTTCATCGGGTTTAGTGAAGGCTTTTTTATCCTATGCAGTATGGATCATCATCATTCATGGCGGTAATATAAGGTGCCTTTTTCGAAACAGTTGTTAATCAGGCTTAATGATTTTGCGACACATTATTATTTGCATAATATAGACCTTTAGCAAATTTTATATCCTCATAGTCATCTATATCAATTGCATTTAGCATATCTAGTTGATAAAACTTATAGTTTGGTCCATAAAAAGTTTTATGTTCTAAGAATGCATCAATATTTGCAATCCAAATAGCGCCGGTTGGACAGAGAAGTTTCGGTAGATCCTGGGATCTTGATTTCAATGCATCAGGAAATAGTGGAATAGCTCGGTCATGATCTTGGGTGTGTGCCCACCAAGGGTTTGTCCAGCCATATTTGAAGCTGCTAATGAGGAAGTTGCATCGGTTTTTTTCGAAATAACTTAATGCATTTATAATATCGTGTTCATTTCTGAAAGGGCAGTTTGGCATAAGCTGGACAACTTGATCAAAGGAAAATCTGTCTTGAATTATGCTTGAGGTTAACGTTGAAAAAGTAACATCGCTGACTGATGAGAAATCATCACAGTGTTGATGTCGTAGAAAGGGCACTTCTGCACCATGTTGTTGTGCAATTTCGGCAATATCAGGGTCATCTGTATTAACCATAATGTAGTCAAAGCATTTACTTTTAATGGCGGCTTCTATTGTCCATGCAATCATTGGCTTGTCTAAAAAATTTATTATATTTTTTTTAGGGACTCTTTTCGATCCCCCCCTTGCAGGAATAATTGCAATCGTTTTATTTACCATAGCCCCCAGCCTCCATCGATAGAAATAACCTGTCCAGTAAGCATTGGGCTGCTTTCAAATAGTAAATGATAAATTATGCTAGGGATGTCTTGCGGATTTAACATTCTTCCCGCTGGGCATAAATTGGAATAACGGGATTTAAATGTACCGCTAGCTCGGCCTTCAACACCGCCATATGCAACACTATTTACACAGATATTTTTTGCAGCAAGTCGAACAGCCAGCTCTTTTGTTAATTTATTTTGTGCTGCTTTTACAACACCGTATTGAATAGGGGCTGCATTTGTAGGGTCAGAATAAAGGTTTAGGTTTGGCACAGATGTTCCGTATATAGAAGAAATATTGATGATCGATTTTAAGTGCCCCAAATCACTTAATAGTACAGATAATTCATAGGGCAGCATAACACCAAGATAAAACTCATTTTGCCAGCTATCCTTTTCGCCGCTGGTTTTGCTTGTAATGTTAGATAGGTCTCGTATATTATTGATGCAGCCAGTGACTCGTATTTTATGTGCCTTTATAAATAATGTTAACTCTTCTGAAAAGTCATTGTCATAATGATTTTTACAAAAGGTAAATACTTGTGCTTTTTCTAGTTTTTCACACGATTGCTTTAAGGTAGTAAGTTTATCTTTGTTTCTTCCGGTGGCTAAAACATTTATTCCTCGGTTGGTTAGGTGGTCTGTTATTGTTTTGCCGAGTTTGCCAGCAGCGCCGGTAATTAAAATTGTTTCCATGTTACGTCATTCCTAGCTCGATAAGCTTTACCGTTGTTAGCATCTTGTCATGAGATTTTGGTTTATGCGAATCATTTATAATACCAAGAAAATGCATAAGCGCCTGCTTGAAAGCATAAAATGTATCATTAAATACCAACTTTTTATAGCCGTTTTTGCCAAAAATTGCGATTTCTATGGGGAAATCACTCGAGTGTGAAGAAATGAAGTTGGCTGAAATATTCTCCGAGAGATTAACGCTAAGATTTGTGATTCCATTTTTGTGACTGGAATGACATTTTGAAATGGTAGGGTTGTCAAATAAATTCAATACGGGTTCAATAACATGCACTGCATATTTTTTCCACGATTTTACTACCTGTGCATTGATATGTGTAATATCACCTATATTTCTTAAGTCTTCAGTAGAAAGTTGAAATTCTTTCGCATAAGCAAGTGCGCTGCATGAAAAAATCTGACCAATATATTTTTCTTTGGAGAGAATTTTTTTTGCTTCATTTACTGTATAAGCAAGAGGCTTATCAATGTAAATTGGTAAGCCTGCATCAATAAAAGCTTTAGTCATTTCATAATGATTTTCCGCGTCATCCCTTGCAAATAATATAGCATCAACATTACCAATCATCTCTGAAGCTTTTTTAGTAACATTTTTTATCAGGCTTGCGCTAGCAATGTGTTGTGATAGTGAGTAATCCTGTGTCCAGATGTGTGTGACCTCGGCTCCAGTAATTGTGTCTTGGGGGAACTCCTGCGCTGATAAATACCGTGGTATCATGGGGTAGGGGCATTTTTCCATATGTGACTGATCATAACCGTTTATGATTGCAGACCATGAGTATGGGTGACCATTGCCTTCGCTGCCTCCGATTACTCCCAGCTTTATATTAGTCATGTACCCTCCATTCTCTAGGATCAATTAGTTGTTGCGGCGCTGTTTTGAATAGATTAAGCAGGTTTTTAGGTAGAGTATTTATAGACTTGTAGGTACATATAATCTCATTGAGCTCATCTTTACTTGTTACGCCAATGACCGCTTTATCGATTTCTGGTATTTCCTTTATTAAGGAGAGTGCTGCGGATATGGGGGATTTATTTGAGGAATGTAAGATATCGTGGTAGTGCGCAAGAAATTTTTTATGTAGGGGGAATGTCATACATGCTTTTTCCCTTTGCATTAGTAATAAGCCCTGTAAGAAAATTGAACGTGCATGTATTTCAATTCCTTTCATCTTTAATTTTTCTAGCATTCCATCTAAGGCAAATCGTTGGTCAAATAGATTTATTGGCAGTTGCACTAGATCTATTTTAAATTTGCTTATTATTTTGTTTAGCTGCATGGGGGAGTAAGTAGAAACACCAATTTTAGTAACTAAATTTTCTGACTTTAATTTTATTAAAAGGTTATATACCTCATTGCCGCACTTTGATAGTAAATCATTAGCATCATGTAATAATAGACAGTATATGTTCTCTCTGTTTAGTTTCTGTAAAGAAGTTAAAAATCCTTGCTCAATTAGTTTTAAGCTGTATTTGTTTTTTCCAATTGAGGGAAGCTTGGTTATTATCCTAAACGTTCTGCTTTCCTCTATTTGGCCGAGCTGTTGTTCACTGTTTCCATAAGCGGCTGCTGTATCCAGAAAATCAATGCCAACATTTTTGGCTGTATTTAGTATTTGAAGGATTTCGCTTCTAGGAACTTCACCTTTTGTATTGCTGATTCCATAGTTAAAGCCAAACTGGGCTGTTCCTAGTGCTAGCTTCATTTAAGTTGGCTCGCCAATGTATCAATAACGAAATTTTGTTGCTCTCTGGACAGAGTTGGAAAAATAGGTAGTGATAATGCATTTTCATAATACGCCTCACTCTCTGGGTAGTCCCCTTTTTTAAATCCAAGATCTTGATAAAATGGTTGTAAGTGAACAGGAATGTAGTGAACATTGACACCAATACCATTATTTCGCAGGCTGTCAAATATGCCCCGGCGGCTTCTGCCGCATTCAGGCAGTATCTGCACGGTGTATAAGTGATAGGAGCTTAAGCGTGAGGGCATTATTGTCGGCAACTTGAGTGGTAGCCCCTGAAGTTTTTTATCATAGTAGCGTGCGATGCTATTCCGCTTTTTTACAATTTCATCTAGGCGTGATAGTTGAGAAATGCCTAGTGCGCATTGTAGGTCAGTGATTCGGAAGTTAAAGCCTAGTTCTAATTGCTGGTAATACCACGGGCCTTCACTTTTTTTTGTCATAAGGGACTCGTTTTTTGTAATGCCGTGTGTTCGATATAGCTGCAGTTTAGCGGCTATTGATTTATCCTTAGTAAGGCAGGCGCCACCCTCACCAGTGGTGATAATCTTCACAGGGTGAAAACTAAAAACAGTTATGTCAGAAAAGGTGCACGAGCCAATAGGGGTATTTTGGTAAGAGCCTCCTATTGCATGACTAGCATCTTCTATGATTTTGAAGCCATATATATCAGACAGCTCTTTAATAGCTTGCATATCACAAGATTGGCCAGCGAAATGAACAGGTATCAAAACTTTGGGTAGCAGCTCTCTCCTTTGTGCAACCTTTAATTTTTTTTCCAAAGCTAATACTGAAATATTATAAGTTTCTGGACATATATCAACAAAGTCAATTTCTGCACCGCAGTATAGTGCACAGTTTGCTGAAGCTACAAATGTGTTCGGGGAGGTCCATACTCGATCATTTTTTGTCACACCCAGTGCTTTGCATGCCAGGTGTAATGCTGCCGTGGCATTACAAGTGGCAACTGTAAATTCAGCCGTTGCGTATTCAGCGATTTTCTTTTCAAAGGCAGGTATAATTGGTCCCTGGGTTAACCAGTTTGATTTCAGCGTATTAATTACTGCATTGATATCTTCATTAGTTATTTCTTGACGACCGTATGGTATATATTCCATATTAACAACCAATAGGCTCTTTTGCCTTATGCCCTAGAAGGCGATTTAGGTCTTCTGTGCTCAACCAGTCTGTATTGTTATCGGAGCGGTATTCAAAATCGACAGGAACTAATCGCCCTAGCTCATTTAGATTATTCTCAGTGTAGTGGCTGGAGTGTGGAAGAAGAATGGTTGGTTGTATTACAAAATGATCAGGAAACTCTAAGGTTAAGTGGCAATCATCTTTGGGGCACATGGTTTCGTGTAGTTTTTCACCAGGGCGAATGCCCACATAGTTAAGTTGGATATTTGGAGCAAGCGCATTGGCAAGATCGATAATGCGCATTGAGGGTATTTTAGGTACAAATAATTCGCCACCATGCATCCTTGAAAAACCTTTAAGAACAAAGTTAACGCCATGTGATAGCGTAATCCAAAACCGCGTCATATCCTTGTGAGTTATTGGTAATTCAGTTGTGCCATTCGCAAGGAGCCTTTTAAAATATGGTATTACAGAGCCCCGTGATCCAACGACATTTCCATACCGAACCACAGAAAATCGGGTTCTTTTAGAGCCAACCATATTGTTACCGGCAACAAAGAGCTTATCCGAAGCCAGCTTAGTTGCGCCATACAGGTTAATAGGTGAAGCAGCTTTATCAGTAGATAGAGCGATAACTTTATCTACCTCATTGTAAATCGCGGCTTTTACAACATTTTCAGCGCCACCAATGTTTGTTTTAATGCATTCCATGGGGTTGTATTCGGCTGCCGGCACTTGTTTAAGTGCAGCAGCATGTACGACATAATCTGCACCTTCCATTGCGGTTTTTAGTCGCTCAAGATCACGAACATCGCCAATGAAGTATCTCATACAGGGATTGTTAAAATTTTGTTTCATCTCAAACTGCTTTAATTCATCGCGCGAGTAAATAATTATTTTCTTTGGTGTGTAATTAGCGAGAATCACCTCAGTTAATTTTTTTCCAAAACTGCCTGTTCCGCCAGTTATTAGTATAGTTTTGTTATTGAGCATAGTCCTTGCTACCTTAAAAAAATTTAACCACTATTTCTGGGTGCGATCCTAACATGTTTCGATTTGCAAGTCAGTGATTTTGAGTGTAATTACATTTAATTTACACTCATACTACTATACGATTTCCTTTGACGTGCTTAAGCTTTTGGCGTTAGTATAGTGTCGAATCAATCGCATTGAGTGTTTTTCTAGCTACGGGCAGTGCTGGTAAGAAAAAAGAATGATTAAGGAGGGTTAAGCTCAATGAGAGTGCTTTTATATATCGATCAAAAGCGCCGAGATGAATACGGTATGCTTAGGCTTCGAGATCAGCTCCTATCTGATAAGAGTATCGAAGTCAAAGTGTCGGGGAAGCTCGATTTTATATTTACAGTTGCTCACTGGCAGCCTCACGTAATCGTATATGGCAAAGTAGACTGTTATCATGGTGACTGGCTTAGATGTATCGATAATGCAATCATTATAAGCTTAAATACCGAGCAGGGTTTTGATAGAGAAAAATCAATATTCACCACCTTCATGTTAGGACATACTTATGTCAGGCCAATGGCAAATGAGTGCGTGGATTATTTTTGTTTATTTAGTCAGCGGACTAAAGATGTTTTAAAGAAGTGGCTGCCAGAAGACAAGCTTATTGTCACGGGCAGCCCAAGAGTGCTTGCGAAGAAACCGGCTACGGAGCCAAGGCCTGTGGGCAGCCAGTTGGTAATTGGTATATCACTAGGTGCAGACATAGGTGATAGGGCGAGTATATTGTCCTATTTTGCAAACTATAAGGATGCGGATAACTTCAGTAATTTTGGTAATCTACAGGGATATTTTGCTTACCACGTTCTTGAGCGAATGTGGTTGGATTTTTTGATCAATAGCCTTAGTGTCAGCTATAAGCTAATTGTACGACCTAGATTTTGTAATAGAGGTGATTTTCCATATAAACATAAAAATATTACTTATGATTGGTCAAATGACCCTACATATATAGTAAAAAAATGCGATCTGATAATCTCCGGTCAGTCGTCCATGGGCATAGACTCCTTGATTGCAGGGGTACCGGTAATATCAATTGTAAATTTAATAAATCCCGGCTTTAAATATGAGAAAGTCTTAAGTCGAAACTACGTCAAGCCACTTTGGCAGCCCCGCACATGTGACGAGTTGTTTAAATTAGTTGAGGCGAGGCTGCGAGGAGAGTTGGCGCTTTGTGCTGATATCCCTAGCTATCTTACTACAGTAACGGATAATTTTTTTGGCGGTAACGAAGAAGATCTAAGTCTTATTAAAATTTCAAGTCTTATAAAAAAAGAAGCCACAATGGAAAAGGGAGCTTCTTTTGATAGTGCGGTATATAAAAAGTTGTTTGGAAAAAATAAAGAATGGTTAGTTTTGAAGCTGATGGCTGCTGTTAAGTTAAAGTTTTTCTATAAAGCTTTATTTAAAGTTTTGCAATACAAGATAAATAGTTTAAGCAAAAAAGATAATAACTACAGTATATATATCGACTTTTCAAAATGAATGCATTATAAGGAGTTCGGTCCCGTGAGGTTAGGGTTTAATGCCAAAAAAATCTATTGGTTTTTGATTATCCAGACACTAGCGTTCTCTTTTCCACTGCAGGTATTAACACATAGTGTGTACCCCTCCTTGTTGCCATATATTCTTGGCAGTGTAGTGGCCGGCATATCATGCTTAAGTGTAGGCCGAGTACGGATAGGTAGTGCAACACTGATAGATAAAGGGGTGTTGATATATGTTGTTGTAGTTATTACACATGGAATATCACAGATGCTTTTTTTAGAAGTGCCTGCCTATTCTGTCGCTGCCTCCTTCGTTAATTTTTTATTTCCTATATTATTTTATGTGTACTTTCGATACCTGGCCTCTAGCCAAGACTTTCAAACTGTTTTTTTTGCTATTGCTATTGCTGGATTTATTATTGGTATCTATTTTGTCTATGATACCTACTTGAAGGTTGGTTTGGGCCATGTAAGCACTTATTCAAAGGAGGCATTACAGTATACTCTGGGTAGTCATACAAATAAGGGTGGCGCAAATCTATACAGAACTCGATTGGGTGGTAGAAGTTTCGGGTTATTGGAGACGCATACTGTTTCTGGTGCCTGGATTGTTATGGGTATGATTGCTTCATTGGCATGTGAAAGGAGGGGGTTGTTAAAATCCCCGAGAATAATTATATTAACTTTTAGTGTGATGTCACTTATTGGAATGAACTATACAAATATTTTAGCATTAGGTTTTATATTAGTATTTATTTATTTTCGCGTTTCAGGGGTCCAGATGGCAGCTGGGCTGATTGCGCGCATTAGGAATCATTTTATTACGATTAGTTTGATAGCGGTAACGGTTATATTTGCTGCTATATATTTGGCGGGTTATAAATTTCTTTCTTACATTATAACCATGCTTCTTAGTCAGTCAGATTTGATATTTGGAACGGGGTTAAAAAGAACTAGCTACTTGCTCATTACCCATGACTATATCTTGAGATACCTTGATTACTTAGTAAGCGACCCCCTTGCATTTTTTTTAGGGGATGGTTTTACATATATCGGTATGCCGAAGGGTGGAGATGTTGGGTGGCTAGAAACATTAGCAAGGTTCGGCGTGCCTATATATTTACTGCTTTTCTTTGGCATAATGAGCGTGTTAAAGAAGGCATTAGGTATTCTAAGGTTTGGAGGCCTCCATTATTATGGGAAGACCAAGAAATTTATAGGGAGGGCTTTAGAATTTGCAGTTGCAATTATAATTCTTATTCTTGTTAATGAGATCCATTACTCTGCTTATACAAGTAAATCAGTTTTTCCTATAGTATTTATTGCGTTTGCTGCATTATCAAAATATGGAGCAATAAAGCAGCGTAGTTCTCAAAGGGTTTGTCATGCGAATTAGTGAGGGTATGCCAATGCACAAATTACCGCTTGTTAGCATTATAATGAACTGCTTTAATGGTGAGAAATATTTACAAGAAGCCATTGACTCAGTTTATGCTCAAACATATACAAACTGGGAAATTATTTTTTTTGATAATGCCTCTACAGATTCAAGTGCAGAAATAGCAAAATCCTACGGTAGTAAACTAAAATATTACAAAAATAACATAACTGTACCACTCTATGCTGCCAGAAATTTGGCGGTAGATTACTGTAATGGCGAATTAGTTGCGTTCCTGGATTGTGACGACGTTTGGTTGTGTGCAAAGCTCGAGGCTCAAGTGGAGTTATACAGACAGGGCTATAAGCTCATATACAATGATTTTTCATTGATTAATGAATGTGGGAATGAGCTCAAAAAAACACCGCAAAAAAATATTTCAGGTTGGATTACTAGGGAGTTATTTAAAAGAAATGTAATATCCATCAGCTCGGCTATGATTTCAGCGCGTGAGCTTAAGCGTCATAAGTTTGATCCTATATATGATTTGTTGGGTGATTATGATTTATGGATGAGATTATCATTGTGCATGCCTGTGGGTAGTATAAATGAGATATTACAGTATTCAAGACAGCATGGAGACAATTTAACTTACAAGCTTAAAAAGAAATGGCTAAAGGAAAGGCGGCATTTTGTTAGAAAATTTATGAGACTGTGTCCTATAAATGCTTATGCCGCCCTTTTGTGTTATAGCTTAAAAGCAGAAATTAAAGGGCTATTGGGAAAAGTTTAGCAACTTAAGCGTGACTAACAAAGGTTGAAGTGACCGCTATCTGATGAGTGTTGGCGTTGGAGAATTTAAGTGAAAAAAAAGCATTGGGCATTTAGTGGACTAGATGGGGCAGGAAAAACTACCCAAATAGAGTTGTTTTTAAAGTGCTTTAATAGTATGAAGAAGCCTGTAAGGCGTATATGGTTGCGTATAGGATACACGCCACTTTTGGATTGGCTCAGGGCGCGGGTTCGTCAATTTCGTCCTGCAATGCTGCCGCCGCCTGGTCAATCGGCAGAAAGAAAAGAAAAGTTTAAGTCGACACGCTTGAGAAAGGTATGGTTAGTTTTGGCGATGTTTGACTTGTTTTTTTATTTGGCGGTATATGTCCGTATATTAAAATTGCTGGGTTACAATATTGTGTCAGACAGATGGTTGGATGATTCAAATTTAGATTTGGATATTAACTTTCCATGTGAATGCCCATCTAATTGGTTGTTGTGGCGAGTAATTAAAAGGCTCTGCCCAAAGCCTGCTAAGCACTTCGTGTTTATCATACCAGTAGAAGAGTCTATGCGACGCTCAAAACAAAAAAAAGAACCCTTTCCTGATAGTGAAGCTGTATTAATACGACGATTGGAAGATTATGAAAAAATGGCGAAAGATAAAAATAAAATCAAGATAGATGGTACTGAGTCATTAGATGCTATTCAGAAAAAGATATACCAATATGTAGATATTTTATAATGGTAAACCCCTCATTATTGGGGGCTAAAATCAGTAGAGCTTTCCACTATGCTGCCTGAAGCAGCTTTTGTTTAGGTGTTACACCACCAGCGTCATATTAGGCCTTTCGTTATTATAATGCTATAGCCATTGTGTGGCTCTTTGTTGCGCCTCCTCTATGGTTGTAAAAATGTCTTGGTTTAACTAATCATATCGAACTGTTCTATTGAAGCGTTCAATGTAAGCATTTTGTTGTGGCTTACCTGGGGTTTACACATAAAATCCATCGACCATACTTGATTGGTTAAAGCTGGTACCGCTAGTAGTTCTAGTTTGCTACGTACTAGGCATTTTCATTACTTAGCTTTCGCTCATAGCGATAACACGTTTCATTAACAGAAAATAATCTGCAAGCAAAGCTGATACTTACGCGTCTGTTTAGCACGTAAGCTTTTGCCAACTCTAGCCGTTGAAACGGCATTACCACTTTTTTTCGATTGCCTCCTTGATGATCTCAGCTTTAAGCTTTTCTTCGGCATACATTTTCTTTAACCGACCATTTTCAGCCTCTAGTTCCTTGAGGTGAGATATCATTGATGCATCCATGCCGCCATATTTGGCGCGCCACTTATAAAAAGAAGCACTGCTCATGCCTTGTTCTCGGCACAAATCTGGTACTGGTACTCCTTCTTCTGCTTGTTTCAATATTGATAAAATCTGACTATCTGTATATTTCGACTTCTTCATGTGAATCCCCTCTGTATATTTTATGAGAAAATTATACTTCTAAATAGCCTTAATTTTCGGGGGAATTACCGAGGCAGGGCGTGAAACTTTAAGAATTCTTTCTAAATGTTGATTTTAAAAAATTAGGGTTTATACATAAAAATTTTTCTAATATTAAAAATCCAAAAACACCTATAAGCCGTTTTAGTTCGCTAAAAATCAAACCTATCGAATGTCGAATATAATTCAAATATACCTTGAGGTATGATCGACGTAAATCCTTGCAAAACCTTCTAGCTAAAACCGGTGTATGAATCACTTTAAATGTGGGTGATTTCTCGGGTGTGGCGATAATGCTTATGTTTCGATAGTTGTTATCTGATATCAATCCATAAACTTGATTTCCATGAATATGGTGATTAATGGTTTTATAACCTGCTAATGACAATATGTTGATCAAGCTGGTGGCGGTATACATATTAAAGTGTGTGGGGTCTGATAATGGAGAGCCAAACGCATTTGGGACCTCAATATATAAGCACCCATTCTGATTCAAAACTTTAGTTCTTACGTGAGTTAAAAATTGAACTGGATTATCTAAATGCTCAAAAACATGATTTAGTGAAATAAAATCAAACTTAGTATCAAATGTATCCGTTTGAATATCTTTGCCTTGCTGTCCCGATATGCCCAAAGCCTTTTCTGCAAAATCTAACCCATGTTTATTATACTCATAGTTGAATACATTACACCCAAATGTTTGTTTTACGGCATATAGAAAGAATCCTTGATAACCCCCATAATCTAGAAACTTGCTTTCTTTTGAGATGGGAAGTATGTCTTTAGAGTCTTTTACCAGGTTTAGAAAATTTTGAAATCTAGAATAGCTAAAGCCGCTCCAGGGGATTTGTATAGGCAGATCAATGGTTTTGTTTTGCGTAATGGTGATTGCAAAATCAGACTTGCGATAATTGTTGTTATAATACTCTATTAGTTTGGTTTTATCAGGCAATCGATCTATTGAGATAATTCCGCAACCTTCACAATAAATATTGTTGTAGGTGTGAAATTTTTTATCAAAACTATCTGAGGGGAAAAAATAAGTCCCGGGATTGATTTTAACTAAATTTTGGCTCGTACAAGCTGAACATGTTTGCATTTATAGGCTCACAACAATTTCAATTATGTAAAGTGAGATACCAAGCTATCAAAATATTATTACTTAATCAATAAATATAGTGAGTTGTTACTACTAAGCAGTTTGATTATGAAAAAATGGTGTGGGTAAGAAGTTGTATCGGTATGAGCATAAGCCAGGGCAGAAAAAAGGCATAACCTGGTTTAGTCTGATATCTATGGTTACTATTCTTCTGATAAGCCGAAGTCAAGCCTAACAAGTGCTGTGAATTTTCATTCTCTAAAATCCATTCGATTAATTAATACCAATCACATTAGACTAAATATGCTGCCTATTTCCTCTTGATTATTTTTCCAATCCCAAAATTCTTGCGTGTTGAAGTATTTGATCACTGTTTGCTATTGCTATTGCTCATGCAGATCAGCAAACCTTGCGCTGAAGCATAATACTTGTTTTGGCAGTAAATTGCATAAAGTATAGCCTTACATATTTCATGATATGCCAATTAATAGACCTAACCAGGAATGGTGTATTGATATCACATACGTTAGGACCACAGGCGGCTTTTCTACTTGATTGCCATCATAGATTGGCATAGTCGTAAGGTGCGATCGTGAGGGTTGTTAAGCACCGTGGAGGCTGATTTTTGTATCAGCGCACTTGAAGGTGTTATAAGACTGCATGGCAAGCCTGATATTTTTAATTCAGGTTAAGACTAGCAGTATGCTGGCGATCTCTTTACTACGGTGCTTCAAGATAAAGGAATTAAAATAAGCATGGATAAAAAATCGATGGATGGATAGTGTATTCATTGAGCATTTTTGGCGTAGTGTTAAGTATGAAAATATTTTTTTAAATGAATATGCTGCTGTCAATGAGTTGCGGCAAGGATTGAAGTACTATTTTCAATATTACAATTTTGGAAGAACACATCGCTCTAAAAGTAAGGGATTCTTGTCTTGACGATGGGACAGCTATAGGGTACAGTCCTTATATTGGGTTGGCTTAGAAAAAAGTTTTTCAATTCAGGCCCAATATGCTACCTTCATCAGGACAATTAAAAGAAAAAAGGCTTAAGCCATCATGATTAACCATGATTAACCATGATTAATCATGATTAATCATGGTTAAATTTGGTAATGATTGCCCCGTTTTCTTTATTCACCACTATATGCTCGTATATTAAAATTGTTGGGTTACAATATTGTGTCAAACAGATGGTTGGATGATTTAGATTTGGATATTAATTTTCTCGTTGAGCGTCCAACGAGTTGGTTATTGTGGCGAGTAATTAAAAGGCTCTGCCCAAAGCCTGCTAAGCACTTCGTATTTGTCATACCAGTAGAAGAGTCTATGCGACGCTCAAAACAAAAAAAGAACCTTTTCCTGATAGTGAAGCTGTATTAATGCGACGATTAGATGATTATGAAAAAATTGCAAAAGATAAAAATAAAATCAAGATAGATGGTACTGAGCCACTAGGTGCTGTTCAGAAAAAGATATACCAATATGCAGATATTTCCCAATGAAGACGAGCTTATTATTACAGCGTGAGCCATTTGCTAAAATTTTTTGTAATACATTACAAAAATACTGGTTAAGCACAACGGGGAAAGGTTATGAGGTGTGCTGGTTTGAAAATAAATTAAAATTCAGAAAAATTAAGAACGATAGCTGGCAAATATGGTATGGAAATACCCATCTAAATTTTTTTGCTACTAAGCAGATGCCTGCTGAGGGGCTTTCTACGTTACAAAAGGAATACGGCAGGAGCGTATCTAGTTGGCGTAGCATACCTCAGGAGGCTTATGTTAAGAGTGCTATGTCCAAAAAATATAGAAATATATTTGCACAAGTGGCGATAGGGGTAAAGCCTTATGTTGAAACGGCTACACGGTCATTTGTGCTGGCGGGGAACCGAAGAATACGTATAGTTTATCCTTTTGAAAAAAGCAATACAGTTATTTTAAAGGACGGATATCCTGATAAATATCTCCGGCAGGAGGTGGGTGTGCGTGAAAATTTAAATTTAGATTTTGTGCCAAAACTAGAGCAATTTAATTTGGAAGGCGGCTGGTATCAAGAGGCCTATTTTGACGGTATACCATTAAATAGACTCCCAATTGATAAGCGGCTATGCATAGAAGCAGCTCTCAATAATCGCTTATTATCTCAGCTAGTATTGCCGACCTTAGAAAACGAAGTGGCTTATGTTTACTTTGATCGTTTATTTTCTGATATCCAATCCATGCTTTCAATGGCTTCAAATTATAAAGATGATGTTAAAAAAATAGCGAATTTTTTAGCGCGGGTTAATCTCCATGTAAACAAATTGTTTTCACCGCATAGTGAAATACCTATTTCTATGACGCACGGAGATTTTCAGCAAGGCAATATTCTGGTAAACAATAATAAGTTTAAGGTAATTGATTGGGAGTCAGTCAGCCGCCGGCATGTGGCCTATGACATGCTCGTATATAATTTGGGCTCACGAAGGGGAACTTGGTATAGAGGGGTTGAGCGGATGTTTGACGGTGAATTATTTCATAACCAGCCCAAGTGGCCTGGCTTATCTACTAAGCTAGAGATAAAGGCAGCAACACTTGCCTTTTTGCTTGAAGAGTTGCAGTATTACTTAGTTGAAAATTTTGAGGTGAGTTTTAGACGAGCCTGTTTAAAGAGCTTGTTGGCAAGAATTGCTCAATTGTATAATGTACTAGCGTTCATAGATTGAGCCTTGACCAAAGTCACAAAAAACTGGGAAACATAGTTTGAGGCCAATACGGCAGTATTCATAGCTAGTATTTGCAAATTGTTAGATAGCCAGCTTATAAAGGCAAGTGTATGAAGATTCTTCAAGTGATTTCACATTATCAACCAGCAGTTAAGTTTGGTGGGCCATTACAAGTGGCGCATGGCTTGGGTAAATCGCTTGTTGAGCAAGGTCATGAAGTTACAGTTTGCTGTACGAGCATGCAAGACCCGCAGCAAAATTTAGCAATTAATACGCGTGAGGCTTGTGAAATTGATGGCGTAAAGGTATTTTACTTACCGACAATGGGGCTGCGTTATTGGGGGTTTTCACCGGGCTTACTAAAAAAAGTGTATGTTGAGGCAAAGAAAGCCGATGTAATTTTCACGCATTTTCATTATCAATTTGCTAGCGTTATTGGGGGGTGGTGTGCGAGAATGCTGAATAAACCGCACGTTGTTTTTACGCATGGTTGTTTGAATCGCCATGGAGTAATGGCTAAAAGGCCTAAATTAAAGCAAGCCTATTTGCGTTGTTTGGAGACAGGTAATTTTAAATCGGCTGTTTTTACGGCATATCACTCTGAAACTGAGCAGCAACAATCACTCGCATTTGGTGGGCAGACCGCTATAGTACCGATTGGGATTGATACAGATTTAATTAACCACGTGCCACGAAAAATTCTTTCAAACGTAAAGCATCTTGAAACACAAAATAAGTTTGTTTTTACTTATCTAGGGCGCTTAGCTCCAGGCAAAGGACTTGATTTATTGTTGACAGCATTGCATGCGTTAGTTTCTTCAGGGTATGACCCTTACTTAAGAATAATCGGAGGAGATGAGAGAGGTTATTGTGAGCAGCTGAAAAATCAAATAGTCAATTTGCAATTAGGTCAGCGTGTTTTATTTACGGGTGTTTTAAATGGAGAAGAAAAGTTCCAGGCCATGGCAGAAGCAGATGCATTTGTTTTGCCTTCACGTTCCGAGGGTACAAGCATTGCTACCTTGGAAGCAATGGCGTTAGGCATTCCTGTTATCATTACTGATCGTGTGGGTTTATCTAAAGAGGTCATTCAAGAAAAATGTGGCATAGTAGTTCCATATGAAAGTCATGCATTAGCGGGAGCTATGCAAAATATGTTACGCTGCGAATCACGAAAAGGCATGGGGCAGCGAGGCTCTGATTATGTTAGAAAGAAATATGATTGGAGTAAAATCAGTAAGGACTTACTAAATGAGTTAAGCTCTGCTCAGATGGAATTATAAAGGGGATGAAATGTCTATTTCTTTAACATCAGCGCAGCGCTTTTTATGTTGCGGTGTTGCTGATGATTCGAATTGGCACAAACGTGAGCTTAAAGCGTTATGGCAAGAGATTGGTGATGAAGCGGCTTTCGAAGTAGCAAAAGTAAACCTTTCAGCTTCTATTATTGCGAAACACCTTAACCAAATAATACCTAGAGATGAAGCATCAAATAACTGGTCGGACGCTGCTAACGAAATTAAGAGTAGGCTGACATTATACATGTTTGAGCTGGATAGGGTTTCTCAAGCCTTAGCTGAAGAGGAAATTCCACTTATTGCACTAAAAAACTCTGGTATAGCTAGAGGAATTCATGATGATTTAGCTGGCAATCCTATGGGAGACATTGATGTATTGATACGTCCCAAGGATTTTGAGCAGGCGCATAAAATTCTATTGGCATTGGGTTACTCTCTGAATAGTCGCAGTCCCTTGGGTAAAAAATCATTCGAAGGTCAAAAGTTATCCGGAGGAACTGAATATACTTATAAGCTATCAAATGGTGAGGCGCTATGGTTTGAATTGCAGTGGCGTCCAGTAGCTGGTCGATGGATAAATGAGTCACAAGAGCCTTCAGCAGATGAGCTGATTGAAAGGTCTATACCTATTGGAGGCAGTTGTGCAAGACTATTATGCCCCAATGACAATCTATTGCAGGTATGTTTGCATACGGCAAAACACAGCTATGTTCGTGCGCCAGGGTTTCGACTGCATACAGATGTAGATAGAATAGTGAGAAATTGCAGGATTGATTGGCAAGCATTTCAAAATACAGTCAAATCTTTGAGGGTATGTACGGCAGTATACTTTTCATTGTGGTTGGCCAAAGAGCTTTTACATACTCCCATACCTAATGATGTTATAAAAAAAATACAACCAGCAAGGTGGAGGCGGACCTTAATATTGCGCCAGTTATTAAAAGTCGGGTTATTTAATCCTGATGAACCAAAGTGGAAAAGACCACAATATATATTATTCAATGTTATGCTCTATGATAGGCTAATTGATCTAATGCGATCAGTATTTCCAACGTATGCATGGATGATAAATAATGTTGGGGTTAAGACTATTTGGAAGCTACCATTTTTTTATTTGAAAAGAACTAAGGATTTATTGTTTAATAGAGCCAACACGTGAAGCCATTGTTTAGCTACAAGCAGTGAAGCAAATAAATACGCAATACAAACAAATAGGAGAAGGATCTTGAAAAAAGCATTAGTATGTGGAGCCGGTGGATTTATAGGAAGTCATCTTGTTAAACGCTTAAAGCAAGAAGGATGCTGGGTTCGTGGAGTTGATTTGAAAAAGCCTGAATATTCAAATACAGCTGCTGATGATTTTGTTGTTGGTGACTTGAGAGATGTCGATACTTGCAAGAGAGTCTTAGACCAGGATTTTGATGAGGTGTACCAGCTAGCTGCGGATATGGGTGGAGCGGGCTTTATTTTTACAGGAGAAAATGATGCAGATGTTATGCACAATTCTGCAAGTATTAACCTGAATATATTAGATATTTGTACTAAACGAAAAATTGGACGAATTTTTTACTCGTCATCTGCCTGTATGTATCCAGAGTACAACCAATTAGACCCCAATAATCCAAAGTGCTCAGAAGATTCAGCATACCCTGCTGCTCCTGACAGTGAATATGGCTGGGAAAAATTATTTAGTGAGAGATTATATTTTGCTTACCATCGCAATTATGGCCTTAATGTTAGAGTGGCACGATTTCATAATGTTTATGGTCCAGAAGGTACGTGGCAAGGTGGGCGTGAAAAAGCACCGGCCGCACTTTGCCGAAAAGTAGGGGAAGTGGCAAGCGGTGAAGAAATTGAAATATGGGGCGATGGAGAGCAAACTCGATCTTTCTTGTACATAGAAGATTGCATTGATGCCGTTCTTAAGTTGACTAGATCTGACTTTTTAGGGCCGGTAAATATTGGCTCTGAAGAGATGGTTACCATTAATCAATTGGCCAATACTATTATGCAAATTGCCGATAAGGCATTAGAGCTAAATCATATTGATGGGCCACTAGGTGTGCGAGGTAGAAATTCAGATAATAAATTAATACAAGAAAAATTGGGTTGGTCGCCAAGCTATTCATTAGTGCAGGGGTTGGAAAGGACATATGCCTGGATTAGTCAACAGCTACAAACGCATACTCCATTAACAAAACACAATGTTGTGGCAAGCGAGGCATGATAGGTCAGCGAAAAGGTTCAGTGCAGCAAACCAAAGTGGAAAAGGTGCTGTTTTTAAAACAAACCGCATTGATTAAGCACTGGTTTATGGAGCTTGGTGTAGACTTTGGTAAAAGAGGGGTGCTGGGTAAAATGTATACTAGCGTATCCCAGCAACTATCATTCGATAATTTACAAGTCTATCCTGCTCCAGCTTATAAAAAATCATCAGACCTAATGCGATTATGGGCTTGGTTTAAATATTTCTGTGGAGCTGCAAAGTTTGCCCTGTTAAGTTCATCAGATACGTTACTCTTTATTGTTGCGCAACCACCCTACCTACCTTTATTAGGCTGGATAAAAAACGTATTATTTGGTCAAAAATATATAGTGTGGATAGATGATGTTATGCCAGATTTATTCGTAAGGCATAAAAAACTTTCTGAAAATGGCCTTGTGGTTAAGGCATGGCAATGGTTGAATCGACTAATGTATAGTCGAGCAGAGTATGTTTTTACGCTAGGTCCCTGTATGGCCAAGCTAGTTCAGCAATATGTTAAAACAGACCAGCATAATAAGGTCAGTATCATTCCAACTTGGGTAGATGCCAATTTCATTAAACCTTTAGCAAAAGCTGATAATGAGTTTGCTATTAAGCATCATCAGGTGAATAAATTAACTATTCTCTATTCGGGAAATTTTGGTCTATCGCATGACTTAGGCATTGTACTAGATGCTGCCAGCCGGCTTGAGCAATACACCGATATTCATTTTATGATAATTGGTGATGGCCCACAAAAAGAACAACTTATTGACCGCTGGGGGCATCTAATAAACACTACTTTTTTATCTTTTCAGCCTGAAAATGTGCTGCCGTTTTCAATTGCTACAGCTGATATTGCAATCGTTTCGTTAGATAAAAATTTTGAAGGCATTTCTATGCCAAGCAAAACGTATTATATGATGTCTGCTGGTGCTGCAATACTTGGTGTTAGCCAGGCTCCTAGTGATCTACAATATGTTATTGAGCAGTATGAATGTGGTATTAATACTAAGCCTGGGGATCTCGAAGGTTTTATTGCTGCAATTCAGCAGCTGAGAGAAGATAAAATTTTACTACAGAAATATAAGCAAAACGCGCGTACTGCAGCAGAGAATGTATTTTCCAGAGAGGTTAATATAGATAAATTATTTGACATGATTCAGCCGTTACTAAGGAAACGACATAAAAGTGCTATTGAAACAGATGTAGTGTGAAAAACTATGCTAAAAAGAATGGTAGACATTATCGGTTCGACTATTATATTGGTGGCTTTATTTCCAGTTATGATAGTAGTGGTTATTTTAACTTTGTGTCTAGATGGCCACCCTGTGCTTTTTAAGCAAAAAAGACCCGGGTTAAATGGAAAAAATTTTAATTTAATCAAGTTTCGTACAATGGCTCACAGTAAAAATAAAGAAGGTGTGTTGCTGCCTGATCGCATGCGTATAACAAAATTGGGGCGATTTTTACGGTTAACTAGCTTAGATGAATTACCAGAGTTATGGAATGTTATAAAAGGAAATATGAGTCTTGTAGGTCCTCGGCCCTTGTTGGTTGAGTATTTGGAGCGGTATTCTCCCGAGCAAGCGCGGCGGCATGATGTACGGCCGGGCATTACAGGTTGGGCACAGATTAATGGTCGTAATCAATTATCCTGGGAACAAAAATTTAAGCTTGATGTATGGTATGTTGATCATCAAACTTTTTGGTTGGACATGAAAATTCTTTTGATGACGCTTCTGCCAGTCCTAATGCGCAGGGGTATCAATACAGTGGATGATAAGGCTATGCCTGAATTTGGTAAGAATGATGGGAATTCAGCTTGAAAAATATTCTTATATGTTCTGTCGGGCGGAGAGTTGAGTTAGTTAAGTCTTTTATACAACAGGTAAGCAAGCTTGAGCTTGATGCAAAGGTTTATGCGATCGATAGTAACGCTCAACTATCAAGCGGCTGTCAGGTTGCAGATAAGCTTGATAATTGTCCCAGGGTTGATCAATCAGAGTACGCAGATTTTTTGTTAGCATATGCAATAAAAAACAATATTGGCATGATTATTCCCACCATTGATACCGAATTACTAATGCTTTCATCTGAAAAAAAACGATTTCAGCAACATGAAATAAGCATTGTTATTTCTTCGCCTGAATTAGTTGTTGCCTGTCGAGATAAGCGGCAAACGGGTGATATATTTAAAGGGATAGATATCGAATATCCAGAGGTATATGAAAAAGACAGGTTAGTGTTTCCTTGTTTTGCTAAACCCTATAATGGCAGTAGTAGCGAAGGGGTTTGTAAAATTAATCGGGATTCTGATATTACTGCAGAAATGAGTCGTAATGATAAGCTAATGTATATGCAGTTTATTGACTCATCATATGATGAATATACAATAGATGCTTATTACAGTGATGGGCAATTAAAATGCTTTGTGCCCCGTAAGCGTATGGAAGTGAGAGCTGGTGAGATTAGTAAAGGTATAACAATAAAATCATGGTTATATGATTTATTAAAACCAAGATTAACAAACCTTAAGGGGGCGTCAGGGTGTATTACAATCCAGGTGTTTGTAAATGATACAAAGCAG
Source organism: Coxiellaceae bacterium (assembly GCA_029212885.1). GTDB lineage: Bacteria > Pseudomonadota > Gammaproteobacteria > Coxiellales > Coxiellaceae > JARGNX01. Next base: position 592,565 of record JARGPC010000001.1, on the reverse strand, counting down.
CACTGCATAGGTTTAGAGATTAATCCACGCTTTGGGGGTGGCTACCCGTTATCATATGCAGCAGGTGCTAATTATTCCGGTTGGCTAATTCAAGAGTATTTGTTGCATTCGACTATAGATTTTTATGAGCAATGGGAAGGAAATTTACTAATGTTACGATATGATGAGCAGGTTTTGGTGCGTGATGCATACACTGTCTGACTATGTAGTTGTTTTTGATTTAGACGATACGTTATATAAAGAGGCAGACTATGTTCGGTCTGGTAGGCGGTATATTCAACAGCTATTAAAAGCTTTATATCCTGAAAAAGGTGATGCATCACTGAGTGAAATGATTAATTTGCCGATTGCAGCAGATACTTGGCAGTATGTTTGCGAAAAAATGGACCTGCCGTTAACGATAAAAAATTCACTTTTATCTATATACCGTTGCCATACCCCAGATATTCAGTTAGAGCAAGATATTAACGGTTTCCTCGCTTCGTTACACGATACAGCAAAAGCTTGTGTTATTCTTACTGATGGTCGCGCAATAACGCAGCGGCTTAAATTAAAAGCCTTAAATATTGATTTCCCAGTCTATATATCAGAAGAATGGGCATCCGAGAAGCCGGAAAAAAAACGTTTTATTGCGATTGAGAAACGCTGGCCTAATTCGCGCTATATGTATGTGGGTGATAATATTCAAAAAGATTTTGTGGCACCTAATGATTTAGGTTGGGTAACTGTTGGTCTGCGTGATAATGGGAAAAATATACATTCACAGGTAGGAGCAGGAGTAACCGAAGATAATAATCCGGACTATTGGGTGAACTGTATTATTGATCTAGAAAATCTGGTTAAATGCAAAGTTAATTAAGGAATTATTATGAATAACAGTTCAAGCTGGCCTTATTTTGAAGAAGACGAAATAGAGGCAGTGCGAAGTGTTTTGCGTACAGGGCATGTTAATTATTGGACTGGCAATGAAGGGCGAAATTTTGAAAAAGAGTTCGCGAGCTACCATGAATGTCAATATGGAGTTGCTGTTGCAAATGGCACAGTGGCACTTGAATTAGCATTGTATGCGCTTGGTATAGGGGGGGGCGACGAGGTTATAGTAAGTCCGAAAACGTTTGTTGCAACGGCGAGTAGTGTTGTTATGCGAGGTGCAAAACCTATATTTGCTGATGTTGATTTACTCTCACAAAATATTACAGCCGAGACGATAGAGGCAGCTATAACGCCAAATACTAGAGCAATTATCTGTGTTCACTTGGGTGGATGGCCATGTGAAATGAATGAAATTATGCGATTGGCAAATGATAAAGGTCTATTTGTTATTGAAGATTGTGCACAGGCGCATGGCGCAAGCTATAAAGGCAAAAAGGTTGGAAGCTGGGGACACATTAATGCTTTTTCGTTCTGCCAAGATAAAATTATGACCACGGGTGGTGAAGGTGGTTTGATTACAACAAACGATAAAGCTTTGTGGCAAAGGGCGTGGTCATTTAAAGATCATGGGAAATCATATGATGTAGTATATAATACTAAGCACGCTGTAGGTTTTCGTTGGTTGCATGAGGATTTTGGAACCAATTGGCGTATGACAGAAATGCAAGCGGCCATTGGTCGCAAGCAATTAATGAAACTAGATGGTTGGTTATTAAAAAGGCGCGCTGTAGCAATCAAGATTAATGAAAAACTGGAAAAATATAATGGGCTAATGCTTCCTATAGTGGCGAATGATATCGAGCATAGCTTCTATAAATATTACATTGTGCTTTCCCCTGAGCTAGTAAAGCAGGGCATTTGTCGTGATAAAATAATGGCAGAAATCAATCAAGCGGGAGTTAAATGCTTTGTTGGCAGCTGTTCAGAGATATATAAAGAAAAATGTTTTGAAAAATATGATTTAAAACCAAAGCAAAGCTTAAAAAACGCAGAATATTTAACAGATAATACGTTGATGATACCGATACATCATAACATGGGTGAAATTCAGCCTGCCTTGGATGTGTTTGATAGTGTATTTTCCCACAGAAAGATTGAAAGCGATATTAATGTTTGATGGCTTTACTTTTCTAAATTAATTTGGGTGAAGGAGCAGGGATGCTAAGTATAGCAAAAAAGAGAGTTATTATTTTAACTTATGACACTTTGGCAGCGTTAGGTGCAGTTACTTTTTCTGTAATATTACACAGGAATACGGTTGGTTTATTACTAAGTTATGAAAAGCAATTGCTGATAGCAATGTTAACTATCACATTACTGCAGTTGTTCTGCAATTATATATTTGGTGTGTATAGGGGGTATTGGCACTTTATCTCTGTCAAGGATGCATTTAAGATACTCAAATCAAGTTTAACTACGACCGCATTAGCATTAGTAATACATGCAATGGGCTATTTTGCTATGATTTCAGCTAAGGTGTTTGTGATATATGCATTGATTTTAGTCGCAACCATGATATCAGGCAGGGTTTTTTATAGGAATTATTTTAGCTACAGAAAAGGGAAAAATTCTTTAGTGAGTCGTGTTTTGATTGTTGGCGCGGGTGACGCAGGTGAGTTAGTAGTGCGAGAGATGTTAACGCATCAAAAAGATAAAGTGCTTCCAGTGTTGTTGGTCGATGATGATGATAAGTTACAAAATAGGGAGTTACATGGTATACGAGTGAAGGGCAAATGCAATGATATTCCAGGCCTGGTCAATACCTATAAAATAGATTTAATTGTTATAGCTATTCCTTCGATCGAATCTGCAAAGGTTAGTGAGATTTTCATGTATACACAAGAGGCCAATATACCGTGTCGTATCTTGCCTAGTGTGCGTGAAATGGTGAGTGGAGGAGTTCGTACTGCAGCGCTGCGAGAGGTTTCAATTAACGATTTGTTGTGCCGTGAGCCGGTTAAGTTAAACCAGCAAGGTGTAGAGGAGTTATTAAAAAACAAAATTGTAGCAATAACTGGCGGCGGAGGGTCAATTGGCTCGGAGTTGTGTATGCAAATTGCTGCGTATAATCCAAAGAAAATATTAATTATAGAGCATGCAGAATTTAACTTATTTAAAATTTGCCAAGATATAAATATAGAATTTCCAGAAATACATATTATGCCTATGTTGGTTAGTATTGCTGACACTACAGAGATGGAAAAAATATTTTCAGAAGAAAAGATTGAAATAATTTTTCATGCGGCAGCTTATAAGCATGTACCACTACTTGAAAATCAGGTCTGTAGAGCAGTAAAAAATAATGTGATTGGCACAAAAATAATTGCAGAACTGGCAAGTAGAAATAATGTTGGACAGTTTGTGATGATTTCAACGGATAAGGCGGTAAATCCTTGCAACACTATGGGTACGACAAAATGTATTGCTGAGAAAATTTGTCAATACTATGCAGCCAATTCAAGTACACAATTTATTACTGTTCGATTTGGTAATGTGTTAGGCTCGGTAGGCAGTGTCATACCATTGTTTGAGGAGCAGATTCGCAAAAATGGCCCGGTTACGGTAACTCATCCCGATGCCACGCGCTATTTTATGACAATACCTGAGGCGGCTCAGCTTATACTACAAGCCGGGACCCAGGGGCAGGGCAGTGAGATATTCGTATTAGATATGGGTGAGCCAATAAGTATCAAGTTTCTTGCTGAGCAAATGATCCGACTGATGGGGATGAGCCTATCAGATATTGCAATTAAATATACAGGATTGCGAGAAGGGGAGCGTTTGCATGAGACCTTATTTTATAACCACGAAGAGCTGAAGAAAACTAATAATGATAAAATATTTATTGCTGTTGCAAATGGGATGGTGAATACTCAAGAATTTATGGTTGATTTATTAAGATTACAGGATGCGTCAATTAATAATGAAGTGGAATTATCTAGGCGTTTGTTGAAAGAGATCAGTGAAAATACATCTATTACTTATGAGGTGGTGTAGTGGGGTTACAAGCTCTAAATTTAAAAGATATTCATACTGTTGTTTTCGATTTTGATGGTGTTTTTACAGACAACAAAGTTTATGTCGATGAAACCGGCCGTGAATCGGTGAGGTGTGATCGCGCTGATGGCTTGGCTATTGATTTCCTGCGCGAATATAAAAAACGAGGCAAATTAAAAGCGGATTTTTTTATACTTTCAACAGAGAAAAACCCGGTTGTTGCCATGAGAGCCAAAAAATTGCAACTCGAATATAAGCAGGGTGTTGGTAATAAATTGCTATTTTTGCGTACATATTTTGCTGAAAAACGGCCTAATGATGATCATCCATTTAACGGCTTAATATATTTAGGAAACGATTTAAATGATCTCCAAGCAATTCAAGCAGCAAAATATTCTGTGGTTCCAAACGATGCACATAGTATGATAAAATCTGCCGCAACTAAGGTTATGCCACAAAATGGTGGTGAAGGATTTGTCAGGGCCTTTGTTGAAGATTTGTTAAATATTAATAACGACACTCGCTTCTCAATGCGAGAAATTATACATGCATAAGGTCGGGTAAAGGTTCTTAGGGAAATAACTGACTATTAAAAAGGAGTTCAAAAATGGGTTTGTATTTAATTGCAGAGATAGGCATAAATCACAATGGTGATATCGATTTAGCAAAAAAAATGATTAAATCAGCCTGTGAGGCTGGATTTGATGCTGTGAAGTTTCAAAAGCGCACACTGGATGCTGTATATACCAAGGATTATTTAGACAGCCCCAGAGAGAGCCCATGGGGAACTACACAACGCGCACAAAAACAAGGCCTAGAATTTTCGTTAGATCAGTACCGTGAGATTGATGTATATTGTAAGACACTAGGCATGGACTGGTTTGCATCGGCCTGGGATGTGCAAGCACAAAAAGATATGGCCACCTTTGGTTGTTTATATAACAAAGTAGCATCTGCCATGCTGGCTAACTGGCCGCTTCTTCAATGTATAGCGCAAGAAAAAAAGAAAACTTTTATATCTACTGGCATGGCCACGCTTGAGGAAATAGACCAAGTGGTAGAGTTATTTAAAAAAGAAAATTGCCCGTTTGAGCTTATGCATTGTAACAGCACTTACCCAATGCAAGATAAAGATGCAAACTTACGATGCATACCGATGCTGCGTCAACGCTATGGTTGTGATGTGGGGTATTCTGGTCATGAAAGCAGTTTAATTAAGGTATGTATTACTGCTGTAGCGCTTGGTGCTACCTCTTTAGAGAGGCACATTACTTTAGATAGGGCCATGTATGGATCAGATCAATCAGCTTCGATTGAAACACATGCACTTAAGAATTTTGTGGAGGCTGTTAGGGCTGTGCCAGGTATTTTGGGTAGCGATAAAAAGATTATTTCTGAGGCTGAAACAGTGGTTAGAAATAAATTACGTGTAGAGGTGCCTGCATGCGAAACCGTGTCGTAGCTGTTATACCAGCTAGGGGTGGTTCAAAAGGCTTGCCGCGAAAGAATGTTTTAGATTTTTGTGGTAAACCTTTGTTGGCTTGGTCAATTGAGCAGGCGAAGGAAGCTGAGCATGTTTCATCGGTTTGGGTTAGCTCAGATGATGACGAGATACTGGATGTAGCCTTGAGATATGGTGCAAATAGCATCAAACGACCCGATAATATTTCAAATGATACGGCCTCATCAGAATCAGCATGGAAGCACGCGGTTGAGTATTTTGCGTTACATTCTATTGAGTATGATGCTTTATTGGGGCTTCAAGCCACATCACCTTTGCGCGAAAGTGAGGATATTGACCACGCAATTTCAATATTTTTCAAGCAATCATATGATTCACTGTTTTCAGCAGCCGTTTTAGAGGATTTTTTAATTTGGCAGGAGCGGTCATCAGGTGAGCTGGAAAGCATTAACTATGATTACAAGGATCGTGGTAGGAGACAAGATAGGCATCCTCAACTTGTTGAGAATGGTTCATTTTATTTGTTTCTTCCTGAGGTGTTAAAAAAACACAATAATCGGTTGGGTGGAAAAATTGGTTTTTCTCTAATGGATTTCTGGAAAAGCTTTGAGATAGATAATGATAAGGATTTTTCACTCTGTGAAACATTGTTTAAAGAGAGATTACTGCAATTAGAAAGGGTAGCGTTATGATTAAAGAATCCGGTCGCGTTGTTTATATGAATGGTGAGCTTGTAAAAGAGCTGGATGCCAAAATTTCAATTTATGACTCAGCGCTGATGTTTGGTGACATGGTATTTGAAATGACTCGCTCGTTTAATAAAAAACAATTTAAATTACGGGAACATTTGCAACGTTTGCTGGAATCTGTGCGTTATGCGCATATCCCGTTTAAAATGACTATCGATGAACTGGAAGCCGCATGCCAACAAACCATAGAAGCAAACGAACCATTATTTAATAATAATGATGAGCACCGTTTGATGATTAATATTAGCCGAGGCCCTTTATCACTTTATGCCCCAGTATTCGGTGGGGTGATGCAGCCAACCGTTGTGATTGCAGATTTCCCATTAAAATGGACGGTTGCTGCTATGGCTCCGCTCTTTGATATGGGCATCAATGCAGTTATTCCTTCACAGAGAGCAATACCCGCCAGCTTGTTAGAGCCAAAAGTTAAAAACCGCAGCCGTATCCATTATATGATGGCGAATATCGAAGTAGCACAGTGTAAAGGTGAAAATAACTGGGCATTATTGTTAGATCCTGATGGTTTTGTTGCCGAAGGAACCGGCGATAACTTTTTTATTGTTAAAGATAATGTGATTATTACGCCAGAGCCAAGAAATATATTGCGAGGCATTAGCCGTGCTTATATATTCGAATTAGCGGAGCAACTAGGTATTCCTTGTGTTGAAAAAAATATAGAACCATTTGATGTCATGATGGCAGATGAAGCCTTTATGACAGCTACACCTTTTTGCATATTACCAGTAACCGGTTTAAATGGCGGCAAAATTGGAGCTGGTTGTAAAGGGGCTGTTACACAGCGACTACTGCATCAATGGAGTGATAATGTTGGTGTTGATATTGAACAGCAAATTAAGGATTATGCCAAAGAGTTATCTGAGCCTAACGTTAAAGCGCCATCACCGTATCAATTTGAGACAATAGATGACTGATATTGGTTTTATTCAGGGTCGGTTATCCCCCATTGTGGATGAGAAAATTCAAGCTTTTCCATGGCAGCACTGGCGGCAAGAATTTCAACAAGCCAGTGAGGGTGGTTTTTTTACAATGGAGTGGACGCTTGATGATGATGACTTGTATAGCAACCCGCTAATGACCGAAGCTGGACAGATTGAAATTAAACAGTTATGTGAACAGTTTAATTTATCAATTCCGTCACTGACAGGTGATTTTTGTATGCAGGCCCCCTTTTACAAAGCAAATCATGAGTCAGAGTGTTCTGCTTTGTTTGATACTTTTCTAAACGTGCTTGGTAGCTGCCAAAAATTAAATATAGAAATTTTAGTTGTACCATTGGTTGATAATGGAAGTCTTCAATCTCAAGCGGATGAACAAAAACTGATAAGCATCTTAAACAGTGCTGAAACTATTATTCGAACCACTGGAGTTAAAATTGCTTTTGAGTCAGATTATGAGCCGTTGCCGCTAAAGCAATTTATAGATAAATTACCCTCTGATATATATGGCATAAACTATGATATAGGCAATAGCGCAGCGCTGGGTTATGATCCTGTCGAAGAAATTAATACTTATTCTAATCGAATACTCAATGTTCATATAAAAGATAGGGTGTTGGGTGGAACTACCGTGCCGCTTGGGCAGGGCAATGTGGATTTAAAAACAGTGTTCTCCAGACTTAAACAGGCAGGGTATCTGGGCCGCTACATATTGCAAACCGCTAGAGCTACCAATGAAAGCCATTTAGAAGTGCTGTGTAACTATAGAGAAATGGTAAAGCAATGGATTTGAATTTAAAAGATAAAGTAGCCTTAGTTACGGGCGCATCACAAGGTGTAGGTTATGGTATAGCCAGTGTTTTGGGGCGTGAGGGTTGTGATGTGATTGTCAATGGTCGAAACGAATCATCATTGATTAAAGCCGCTAACAGCATAGGCAGAAAAACAAATTATATTGTTGGGGATATGTGCGACGAAGTGATGGTTGATAGAACCATCCAACAAGTAATTGATACCCATGGCCGATTGGATATTTTAGTATGCAATGTTGGTAGTGGTAAATCAGCGCCGCCAGGCGATGAGACGATAAGTGATTGGCAGAGTGTGATGGATAAAAACGTTTTATCCGCATTTCACATTATTCAACGGGCGAAGCCACACTTGATTGCATCAGAAGGCTGTATTATCTGTGTTTCATCTATATGTGGCAATGAAACTGTGCCTGGTGCACCAACCGTTTATACAGCTGCAAAGGCGGCACTAAATGCTTATATAAAAAGTTTGTCACGACCTTTAGGTAAGGAGGGTGTGCGAATAAATGCGGTTGTTCCAGGAAATATTATTTTTCCCAACTCAACATGGCATATGAAGCAGAAACAAAACCCAGAAAAAGTAAAGGCCATGTTGGAAACGGACGTGCCTTTGGGGCGTTTTGCTACACCAGAAGAAATTGGTGATTTAGTTGCGTTTTTGTCTTCTACAAAAGCTGGATTTATTACGGGTGGACTATATGTTGCAGATGGAGGACAAACGCGCTCATGGTAACATCACAATTTGATTTAACGCAAAAACATGTGCTTATTACAGGTGGTGCTGGGTTGCTTGGTAGAGAACATGCTCGAGCATTGCTAGAGTGTGGATCAAAGGTAACATTAGCAGACATAAATAATGCGGCATTAGATAGAGCTATTTCTGAATTAGCTGAATATGCTGATAAGGTCTCAAGTGTGGTAATGGATGTAACCAGTAAGGATTCAATTCAATCAGCTGCATCATCGATTAATCCTGTGGATATACTAGTAAATAATGCAGCAATTGATCCTAAGGTTTCAAAAAATATAGATATTTTACAGGGCTCACGATTGGAAAATTTATCATTACAGCAATGGGATTTTCAATTAGGTGTAGGGCTAACGGGTGCATTCTTGTGTAGCCAGCATTTCGGCTCCTGTATGGCCAAAAGGAATCAGGGCGTTATTTTAAATATTGCTTCAGATTTATCTGTAATTGCACCAGACCAAAGGTTATATAAAGATCAAACTTTACAAGATGATGAACAACCTGTTAAGCCAGTTACTTATTCGGTGATAAAGACTGCATTGATAGGGTTAACTCGTTATTTAGCTACTTATTGGGCTGATAAGAATGTGCGTGTAAATGCACTATCACCCGGTGGAGTACATGTTGATCAACCGCAAGACTTTGTAACTAAAGTGAGTAGTATGATTCCATTGGGTAGAATGGCCTCTAAAAATGAGTACCATTCAGCCATTCAATTCTTATGCTCAGATGCTTCAAGTTATATGACTGGTCATAATATGGTGATTGATGGTGGGCGCTCTATATGGTAACTATATGCTTATGACTATAAGCATCACCCGATAAGTACATTCTACTCAATTTATTTGCTCTACAGGGCCTCATTTTAATTTTAGCTAGCAGGCAGAGCAATTGTTTTAAAGTTTAGCTAAGAAATAGGTTCTTTTGCAGTTGCCAAGTAAGCGTCAATTAAACCCCACCTACACAAACTCATTTAGCTAATTCATACTTCTGTCTTTTACACGTGATGGGGCTACACTAAGCCGGACAAATAAATTACAATGATTTAGCCCGGAGGTGTACCAAATTGAGTAAACGTAAAATTAAAAGCTATTCACTAGAATTCAAGCAGTCGTCAGCAAAGCTAGCAAATGATACTGACCAACCGATATCCACTACAGCACGTGAGCTTGGCGTTAATGAATGCACATTGCATGGCTGGGTAAAGCGATTTCATCCTTCTGAAGCTGAAAAAAGCAATTTACCAGATGATTCCATGACTGAATTAAAGCGTCTTAGAAAGGAAAATATTCGTCTTAAATAGGAGCGTGACATACTAAAAAAAGCGGCGGCGTACTTTGCCAGCGAAATACAGTAAAGTACGCCTGGATAAAACAGAATAAAACTAATTTTAATGTTGGTATGATGTGTGATGTTCTAGGTGTTGGACGTAGCAGCTATTACGATTGGCTTAAAAACACACCGTCACCAAGGGCAATAGAAAATCAAAATATAGCCAAGAAAATCAAACAAATTTTTATAGAGTATCGCGGGAATTATGGCACTAGACGCATTAGGAAGGAGCTGATTAAACAAGAAATTTCAGTAAGCAGAAGGCGTGTAGGTAAATTAATGAAGCAGCTTGGTTTAATGTGCAAGACAAAGCGCAAATTTAAAGTCACAACCGACTCAAATCATCAGTCCCCAATTGCACCAAATATTCTGAAAAGAGATTTTTCTGCTGTAGCGCCTGATTTAAAATATGTTGGTGATATCACTTACATAGCGACCCAAGAAGGTTGGTTGTTTTTAGCCGTTGTCATTGATTTATTTTCACGGCGTGTTGTGGGCTGGTCAATGGGAAAAAGAATGACAGTTGCTTTAGTAAATGATGCATTGTTAATGGCATTGTGGAATCGAAAACCTAAACGCGGCTTGTTGTGGCATACTGATAGAGGCAGTCAATATGCATCAGACAGCCACAGAATGATCTTGCAAGCGCATGGTGTTACTCAAAGCATGAGTCGCAAGGCCGATTGTTGGGACAATGCTGTAGCTGAAAGCTTTTTTCATACACTAAAAACCGAGTCGACACATCACATGAGGTTTAAAACACGTGATGAAGCAAAGCATTGTATTTTCGAATATATTGAAGTATTTTATAATCGCAAGAGAATGCATTCAGCTAATGATTATTTGTCGCCAGTAGAGTATGAGGAAAATATAAAGATCAATTAAAAATGTGTCCGGGTAAGTGTTGACACATCAAGGTGCTTTTTCGGGAGAGTCCCATATTAACAGTGTGTTGCTATTTTTCAACAAGAAGACCCAGGTCTATTCGAGCAAATGGGAGCTTATATACAAAAATAAACACTGTCAATACGCTCGTTGCTTTTTTATAAGAGAGTATGCTAACCTCATTTCTAAATGGTAAGTAAGGTGTTGTTTTGCAGGTATTAAGTAAAAGAAGTATCCAGGCTATTTTATGCTCTATAAGCAGTCTGCTTAAAAAAATAAAAAGACATAGTCGCTCGCTGGTGTTGAAGACCTACTTGTCGACATTGAAGGCTGTTGCTATGTATTTAAACAAGCCCTATAGGGCATATTCAAAGTTGAAGTTTAAGCCACTCTTGATGGGCTTGTCTGCACCTGCAGTTGAAGCGGCGCGCGATTTGAAAAAAAATGGTGTATATATAGTATTTGATGAGAATGTTAATAAAGAGCTTATCCGGGTTGAGTCTCAACTGCAGTACAAGCTGGATCATCAGTCTAGCCAAAAGTATCCGGATATATCCACAATAAGGACGTACACTGCTGATTTGGATTTTTTTAATCAGGTTAAATGCTTGCTAACTCCAAAAATTGATGAGATTTTAAAAGCGTACTTTTCCTCTAACTACAAAGTAATATCAGCACAACTGACAAGGATGGATACAAATAATACTGTTTCTCGTGATTCATCTTTTGTTTGGCATCTCGATGGTTATGAGCCAAAGTCGTATATAAAAGTTTTCGTTTATCTAAATGACATAAAAAAAGAAAACGGAGCTTTCCAGTACCTAGATAAACAAGACACAGCTAAAATGCTTAATGCGGGCTTTGATGGGCGTTATCCGGAAAGGCTACAAACGCCACCTGACATGCAGGTCTTATTGAACAAGGCCTCAAAAGTGGTCGAGGGTAAAAAAGGAACAGTATTTTTTGGGGATGTTTCAAGCGCTATACACCGAGCATCTATGCCGAATACAGGATGTCGTGAGACCTTGATGTTTGACGTAGCACCTACTGCAGCAAGCACGATTAGCTATATGGGCGGTCTTGATGGACGTAGGATTTTTACTCAACCACTTTGTGCTTTAAGACAATTCAAGGATGGATAAAAAATAACCAAGAAAGGAGTTATTGATCACGCAACTATGGGGTGGGTTTTCTCTACATTGTAATTAATTTTTTTTAGCCCAAACAAAGTAATGAGAGCTTAGCTGGTTATTAGTCAAAAATGTTTGAAAAGCATTTAATGTGTCTTCTCCGCGTGAAAGCAAAGTTTTTTCAAAACGACTTAGCTTGATGTCATCTCGTTGTTTTAGTGTATTTAGTGTAATATCGACGTCCAATTGGCCGGGTGTCAATATTTCAATATCAATAAAGTCAGCCTTCTCAAATAGTGCATGCATTCCCTTTAGGCTTAGGAAATTTATATGATGAGGGGGTGAAATGCTTTTGGATTTTTCCCAGAGTACTTGAATATCAAAGCCTTCGATTCCTAAACAACTTAATAATAAATGACCATCTTTGCGTAGTACTTTGGCTAGAGCTGTTACGAATTGTATTGGGCAGTGGACGTGTTCTAATACTTCAAAGCAGGTGACTAGGTCAGCCTTCTCATGTCAATCAGTAGCCTCCTCTACCGGCTTTTCGAGGACTGAAAACTTTTTCTTTCGGCAAATATCCGCAAGTTCTTTTCCAGGTTCTATTGCGCATAACTCAATATTTTTAGGGAATAATTTTTTTACTTCTTCTAAAAATATTCCATATCCAGCGCCCACATCAACAATAACTTCAGGTGAAAAATTATACTTATTTGATATTTGCAGTAGTTTTTCGGCTCTTGGTTTAAAAATTTTATCTCTGCGAGCTTCTGCAACAGCCGGAAAAAATTTTGTTGCCCAAAACTCAGAGGAGGGGGAGCTTTTATAAAAAGCTGAAAATTGGGCAGAACTAGGGCGTGGTGAAACATATAATGTTTTGCACTTCATGCACTCTACGTATTGAAACCCAGTTTTTATAAAAGCAATGGATTTATTATTATCAGTACACGCAGGACAATCAAGGTCCTGAACGCTGGTCTGGATCAACACGCAATTGGTCGTTACCAAGCAGCCTAACAATAAACCCGTATAAAAAAAGCTAACCAGGCACAACATAAGGATAATATGGAGGTGTCAGTGGCTGCTGCTTAAACTTTTGGGCGACAACTCAGTTGACAAACACCACTTGAATCTTTTGGGAGAGCATTTCATGTGTATGCCCTATTTTAGAGCCTATACTAGGGTATCCTATACACTAGAGTCTGATATAATGCTCACTAAAAACACTTCCGCGCTAGGAGCGAATCAGCATGCAACCTCTTTCAGATACCGAAAACAAAATATCGCAATGCGCCACCATTAATATTCGCAATGATATCGATTCATTAGGTAAAGCAGTTTCAGATCACATTACAAACGAAATCCAACAATCTAGACAAAACAGGTATCACCTAGCATTATCAGGCGGAAACACACCAAAGTTTGTTTTTAAATATTTACGCGATGCACGCCAATCATGCTGGGAAAAAGTTAACTTTTACCTAACCGATGAGCGGCATGTAAATGCTGATCACTCCCAAAGTAATTTTGGTATGATTAAGCGACATTTGTTGGACCATATTACATCGCCTAAATCAAATTACTACCCAGTGCCTACGGCGAATAATTCTGCTGAAAAAGCTGCTGATCTATATGCAAAAACATTACAGCAAAATTTTAATCAATCTATCCCAACATTTGACTTAATGTTGCTTGGAATTGGTGAGGACGGGCATATTGCATCGCTATTTCCTAGCTCAAAGCTGCTGGACCAAAATAATAAACCTGTTGCAGCAGGTTACATATCGAGGATGCAAGCATGGAGAATTAGTCTGACATTTCCTGTTATAAACCAAGCAAAAAAAATCGTTATTATTGCTAGCGGCCAAAATAAAGCTAATATTGTTAGAAATGCACTAGCTGCTCCGACAACTAACGCAAACATTTCACCTATTCATCGTATTCGCCCAAAAGGGGAGGTTATATGGTTTGTTGATGAAGCCGCCGCAAGCCTTCTGGATACTTAACACTCTACAATAAGCGCACTTTATATTAAGACCAAATAAGGTCTGTCTGAAAGCCATTTACTCAAACTGCTAGCGTTATTGTTTGATTTTTAATGCGGGATACCTGAATAGCACTTTGTTTCTTTTTTAGAAAAGATTAACACTTCTGAAAGATTAGCATACTCTCTTATAAAAAAGCAACGAGCGTATTGACAGTGTTTATTTTTGTATATAAGCTCCCATTTGCTCGAATAGACCTGGGTCTTCTTGTTGAAAAATAGCAACACACTGTTAATATGGGACTCTCCCGAAAAAGCACCTTCAGGCAATTGGCTCACTGCATTTTGGCAAACATTTGATGTGTTGGAACACGGCTCATCTATATCTATACCACTCTCCATTGAAAAAAACAGCGCGTATATAAAAAGTAAAATTTTAGCGTTTTTATATGAAGTTGGGCAGTCAAAAATAGATGGTAAAAGTGTTGTTGATCACCTAAATATTAGAGATGACTTTAGCTATTGGTGGATGACCATACTTATTGAAAAATCATACAGCAAAACCTTGAACCTCTATAGGTTAGCGCAGCTATTTATGATTGAACAAATCATTGAGCAAAAAAAAATAACACGCGTCATACTCGCGAGCAATGCTCCATTCTTAAACAAGACGATTGAACGTTTTTGCCTTAGAAAAAAAATTATATTTGAAAAAAAACTTTTTACTAACACCAGTAAAAGGTTTACACTTAAGCGCTCCTTCAACAAAAAATCACTTGGGCCATTTTATACATTTGCTTTCTTTATTCGATATATTTGGCAACGTAGAAGCTTCATTAAGATACGCAACAAAAAACAAGACTGCCTTACCAACATGACTATTGCTGATTATTTTTTTAACTTTGAGGTTGAAAATGAAAAAAATAATACTTTTAACTCACGGTACTGGGGTGGGCTCACTGAACTTTTATCAAAAAAAGGAATTTCAACAAATTGGCTGCATAATTATATTCAACACAGCTATGTAAAAACATCAAAAAGAGCAGTGAGCTTACTTAATATACTTAACAAAACACCAGATGTAAGGCACTGCGCGCTAGATGAAGCAATAAATATATCAGTCATGCTCAGCTCATTAAAAGACTATACTTTTCTAACATTGAAAAAATTTTCGCTTCGAAAAAAAATCGAGAAACAATTCTCTTCATGTTGTTCCAATTTTGACTTTTGGGAAGTTTTAAAACATGACTGGCTTTGTTCAATGAGCGGACCAACAGCTATCGTCAATTGTTTGAAGTTGAATATGTGTGAATATAGTTTAAAACATATGTCACATCAAAAAATAGGGATTTACCTGCAAGAGAATCAAGCGTGGGAAATGGCTTTCATATACGCCTGGAAAAAAAACGGCCATGGGGAACTAATGGGCGTACCTCATAGCACCGTAAGATATTGGGATTTGAGATACTTTTATGACCCAAGGTGTTATATTAATAAAAATAAAAACAAGCTACCAACACCTAACAAAATTTTAGTCAATGGCCCAGTAAGTAAGCGCACATATCTTGAAGGAGGCTACCCTCCTAATCAAATAGTTGAAGTTGAAGCCCTAAGATACACATACCTATATCATACACATAGATCTTATGCGCTTGCTATTACAAATTCACAGGTAAATGTATTGGTGTGTTGTGATTATATTTCTGAAGTTAATACGACAATGTTTGAGTGGTTACAAATTATATCTAGCAACCTTTCTCGCAACATGTTTTTCACCATTAAACCGCACCCAGCACAACCAATTCACCTGGATAATCTTGCAAATTTACAATTTAAAATAAGTAACGCTCCCTTAGCTACCTTACTACAAAACACAAATATAGTGTATGCCAGTAACATTACCTCAGCTTCTGCTGATGCCTATGTTTTTGGTTTGCCTGTAATTCAAGCATTAAGCAGCAAAACATTTAATATGAGTCCCTTGATCGGTCTCGCGGGCGTAATTTATGTCACATGCCCAAAAGAGCTTAACTTTGCGTTAAATAATACACAAAGCAAAAACACAAAACAGTTAGATCCATTTTTTTACTTAGATCCAGATTTGCCGCGATGGAAAAAAGCCTTGGGATTAAATTCAATATAGAGAACCTAAGCAAATAGTGTATAGTAATTCAGTTACGAGAATGGTGAAACCACCGATAAAGAGCTAGGTAACTATAAAAAAACCTATTTTTAGCATTGCGTATTACCACCATGTCGAACACCTATTGCTAAAATCATGCCAAAAGTGTTCGACATGACCGCAATAATTGCTCTAGATATTTACTGATTGAGTGTTCGACATGACGGTAATACCCGTTCGACATGGTGGTAATACGCACGAATCTTTGGAATGTGTACATTCCCCAGCAGCTATATATAAAATAGACTGAGTAGAATTTATTTATCAGGTGAAGTTTATAATTATAAACAGATGGCATTAGGTAGGTGTGATTCTCGGGGGCTTACATAATAATGCACGAACCCATCAGGGCAAAATTTGTTGCGGTAGGACGCCTATCGAAACACTAATTGATGGCAAAAGAATCTGGAAGGAAAGGTGTTTTAATTAAGCTTGACCTGACAGACGCTTCTTAAAAAACCGGGAATTGTCAGATCAAGTCTGAGCTGCTACAAAACCGGAAACTCTCTACTTTACAAGTGCATATGTCAGATTAAATCGAGACTCATACAAATTAGGAGAGCGCAACAAGTGACCCTCCCCCAGAAATATAATTAATCGCTGCCATACCCATCGCATAGATCGCTTCTTCTGTACTGCCACCAATATGACTGGTTATAAAGCAATTATCCAATGCTAGTAGTTTACTTGATATGTCAGGCTCTTGCTCTAACACATCGAGCGCAGCCCCTGCAATAGCATGGTTTTTGAGACAATCATATAACGCTTCTTCATCAATCAATCCACCACGAGCAGTATTAATTAATAAAGCATCATGCCGAATCATACGTAATTTATGCGTGTCAATAAAGTGCCGCGTTTCATCTAATAAAGGGATATGTAACGATATGACTTCAGATTCCTGCAGTAAAGTCTCTATATCTACTTGCTTAACAGTATCCAGCAAATTGTCATGCTTTATGACATCATAAACCAGGCATTTGCAGCTGTATGACCTTAATAATTTAGCTAAGTCTTGGCCGATAGCGCCATACCCAATAATGCCAAACACTTTATTTGTTAGTAATGTGCCTCTCGGCTGAGTCCAAGCACCATTTTCCACATTACGCATAATTTCTTTGATCTTACGTAGCATAATCATAGCCATCATAATAACTAATTCAGCTACCGATCTTTTATTAAGACCAGGTGTATTTGAAAACTCAACCTTATTCTTTTTTATGTCATCAAAATTTATCTTATCCACACCTGTACCGATTTTACATATTTTTTTCAAATGAGGAAGGGAGCTCAGCAACTGCTCATTTACTGTTTCCAACCCAATGATTGCCCGATCAAATCCCCATAAAAAATCAATAAGATTGTCTCCCATCAATTTTTTACCAGATTCGTTGTATTTTATATGTTTAAACTTTTTCTCTAGTTCGATGCGAAGTCTTTTGTGCTTTGAAAATGAGCGTGATGTAACTGCAATCTTTTCAATACAAGGCATTACTGAAAAACCTCCGTAAAATACTCACTACATGTCTCAACGAATTTTTCATCATTTTCAACATAAACACGTTGAGGTATTCCTGCTAAATCTGGCAATATTAAACCCAATTGACTATCTAGATTTTTCTTATCTTTTGATATAGCGAGCATAAATGAATCCAAATCAATAATATGGCCCTTATAATCTTTATAATTTACATCTAGCGAATTGTGCATTCGCAAATAATCATTTTGCTTACCATAGCCATATTCTGCAGATACATAATTTGCCATATCCATGCCAATTGTCACTGCAATACCATGAGGTATCGTATAATTTGTTGCTGACTCAATCGCATGCCCAAATGTATGACCATAATTCATAACATTTCTTGGCCCCTTATCAAATTCATCTTTTTCAATTATTGCTTTTTTTATCAATAAAGAACGCTCAATATAATCAAGCATGACCTCGCTGCTTTGCTTAATGGAATGATAGTCTTTCGCAATTTTCTCAAAATCTCCAGGACCACTTATTGCATGAACTTTCAACATTTCACCAATGCCTGAATGAAGGTCTACTTCGGCAAGTGTATTCAAAAATTCAGCGCATATAAAAATACTATGGGGGGGCGTGAATGTGCCCAATATATTTTTAGCTGTACCACAATTGATAGAGCTTTTAGACCCAATACATGAGTCAGACTGTGCTAGTAATGTCGTAGGGTAAAACCACCACTCAACACCGCGCAACATAGTTGCAGCTAAAAAACATGTAATATCTTGAATAATTCCGCCACCTATAGCTATCAGCCTATGGTTACGCCTTAATTTTTTCCCTATTAAATGTTCAACATATGTAGGAAATATTTCAAGTGACTTACTAACCTCTGTAGCATCTATCAAAAGAACTGAATCTGATTTAAGAATTTCATTAAGGCTATCAGAATAAAGCTCTGAAACGTGCCGATCAACTATATAGTGCTTTTGCACATCATCAAATAATGGATCTAAATGGATGCTATTATAAAAATCAACAAAATACTCTCCGCAATGTGATTGAATCGATAACTGTTTAGACACGCGTAAATCCTCCATCAATAACTAAGTTTTGCGCACTGATGTAACTATTTTCCTCACTAACCAACCACGAAACAAATGCAGCAATTTCATTTGGCCTCCCTAGGCGCCTGATCGGTATTGTTTTAGAAATATCTTTAATGCCACTCTCACCTAGAGATTGCTTAGTTAAATCTGTTTCTATAAATCCAGGAGAAACACAGTTAACCAACACACCATGCTCAGCAACCTCTGCTGCCAACGCAGCAGTCATACCATCTAGGCCGAACTTACTTGCCGAATAAGATGCCCTACCTGATTTACTAATTTGGCTCCAAATTGACGCGATATTAATGATTCGCCCCCATTTATTTTTCTTCATTCCTGGCAGTACGCTTTGGCAGACCCTCAAGCAGCTTAATAAATTGATTTCGTGTACTTTAGTAAAATCCTCTTCGCTAATTCTATCAAAATCATTAATAATATTAACGCCTGCATTATTAATCAAAACATCAAAGTGATTTTGCTTAACTTGGCTAATAAAATTATCACGCTGCTTATGACAAGAGAGGTCAACTGACATATAGTTAAATTCTTCATCCACCCTATAATCAGATCGAGTCCCTGTAATGGTCACATTGCAACCATCGCGACGTAATCTTTTAGCTATAGCTAAACCGATGCCGCGCGTACCACCAGTGACTAATGCTTCTTTACTTTTCATTTATGCATATTCCACATCTTTGCTATTTTCTGGTGTGAGATTAAAGCGATTTTTCCATTCCTCATCAGCACAATAAATTTTATACACCAACTCCATTGTCTGCAAAGCTTCGCGCGACGAACCTGAACAAACCGGCTTATCATTCAATATAACGTCTGCGAATGCTTTAATTTCTTCATTCCACGAAACATCTTCATTGTACTTTATCATTTGTTCTTTCGGGTCACCCGCATCATTCTCTCCGGCATAAGCTGTAGTTATAGTTTCTGCACCATAACTCTTTGTGCCCGATAAAATACCTGATAAACAGATAGCCCCTTTAGATAAGGTGATATTTAACTGAAAACGATGTCGCCATTGCGTGGCAGATGAATGCAAGAATGCGACCACACCACTCTGCGTGCGCATCAAAGCATATGCATTGTCTTCAACATCATGCTTCCAATAGCTATTGGATATATAACTGTGCACTTCAGTAAACTCACCAGCGAACAATCGCATCATATCAACCATGTGTATCCCCTGGTCTAATAAAATACCCCCACCGGATAACGCTCGCTTTGTTCTCCAGTCTGAATCGAATTTTATAATGCCCGACTTACCATATATGCCATTCAAACTAATTATGTCACCCAACTCCTTGCTTCGTACAATTTTCATTGCATCACGCACGGAAAGGTGATATCGATGATTAAAACCATACATTAACTTTTGATTATGGCAACGTTTCTCCACCTCAATCACACGAGTAATGTCCTCAACATTTCTCCCCGGTGGTTTTTCACAAAACACATGCAGACCTCTCTCTAGAGCTTTCATCGTTATTTCAGCAGCCAAATAATTCGGCATACAAACAAACAATACATCTAAAGGTTCATCAAGCAATTGCGTATAATCTGAAAAGCAGTTATATCCCTCATCGTGCGTAAAAGATGTAGTATAGATTTGATCACATACCGCTATTACTTTCATACGCGAATGCTTATCAATATAAATCTTACGCAATTTACCTACAGTTCCAAAACCTGCTATCCCAACACGTAGCATGTCAGCCTGACTCACTAGACCTTCTCCAGCATGCAGATATCTTGAAATTGTTGATTAACGGATTTAAAACTCTCAAGTAACATAGCGGAGTCACAACGATAAGATATAAACCTAAAGCCTGCGTCATTAAGCACCTTAATATACTTAGGATCACGTGCAACAGAACCTGCTATTAAGCCTTTTTTTGTAATTTTTTCGGCGCAAGAAGCCAATGTATGCAAAACTTTGGGATGGTAAAGCTCCCCGGGGATTCCAGCAGCCATCGAAATATCGTATATCCCTAAATAAACCATATCTAGGCCATCAACCTCTAATATTTCATCTAAATTATTGACCCCATTTTCCCCCTCAACCAATACGCCAACAAACATCTCTTGATTAGCCAGCGCTAACTTCTCAGGAAGATTTTCATCAGAAAATCCATGCCTTCTAGTGAATGGCGATAGCCCCCTATCACCTTCTGGTGCATACCTAGCGGCATTAACAACACGCCTAGCTGCTTCTGCAGTGTCAACATGTGATACTAATAGTGCTTGCGCGCCAATTTCTAATGATCGTAGAATACTTAATTCATCAACATCGCCCAAGCGAACCACGGGTGTTGAATCAGCTGATTCAGTTGCATAAATTTGATTTTCTGCGGTTTCAAAATTCATTGGGCCATGTTCCATGTCAATGATAACGAAATCCAGACCTGATTGCCCCATAACATTCATAACCGCTGGCGATGCTAACATCGACCAACTTCCAAATACTTGATGACCTGAAGATAGTTTTTTCTTTAGTTGGTTAATCATACTGAAACCTCTGTATTAATTTTTGTATATTCAGGAAAAAACACGTCTTTTTTCATGAGCTCTATCACTTTCGCTTGATCTTCTTTCGTATCTACAGACGCACTTTGGAACGGTGACAATGCCGTTCTTACTTTAACACCATGCTCAACTGCACGTAACAACTCTACTGATTCCGTAATTTCATATGGCATAGCCTCCATCGCCAAAAACTCTAATAGAAATTTTTTCCTAAACGGCATAATTGCTACTTGTTTTAAACATTTACCAGGTCTATTTCTAGTGTTTGAAGGAATAGGGCTTCTGCTCATAAACAAAACATCTTCATTTTTGTCAGTAACCACCTTAACGGCATTGATATCAAGCCACTCTTTTTCAGTCGCCTCAGCCACCAAAGTCAATAATTGTACCGACTTGTCTTCAAGCAGAGGTTTTACTGCAAGATCAAGCATTCCTGGATGCACTAGAGGCTCATCGCCTTGAACAACCACAACAATATCATCGTCATCTAGAGATAGTTGTTTACATGCTTCAGCAACTCGCAATGCCGGCCGGCTAATTTCTTTTGGTGTCATGTAAACGTTACCACCGAAACCTGTAACCACGCTTTTTATTTCTTCATCGCAGGCTGCAACAAATACATCATCGATATGTTTAGCTAGCAATGAACGTTTATAAACGTGCTCTAACATTGGCATTCCCAATATGTCAACTAATGGTTTTCCGGGATAACGAGTCGAGCCCATCCTTGCTGGAATACCAATTACTACTTTCATACCATTACCTCCTTATTTTTCTCTAATTCATTACATATATTGCTCTCACTCAGCCAGCCTTCCAAACTTTCTAGTCCATCAGGCGGCTGAACACTGGGCTGCCAACCCGTATCCTGCTTAAGCCTTTCATAACTTCCAAAAACTCCAAATTGATCATTTGGTTTTGGCTCGCCAAGTTCAATCGGATATTGTTCTGGCAAATCACTAAATGTTTTTATAATTTCATCTAATAGTTGCCATAAGTAAGTTTTAACGCCTGTGCTAACATTATAAACTTTATCAATCGCTTTATCTGATAATGAACAATGATTGAATGCATCAACAACATCTCCGGCCCATACAAAACCCCTAAAGCGATCACGTGACCCACGAACAAATGTTGGTTTATTTTGAGCTACATAAGCCATATAAATACTCACCATACCTTGCTTCATATTTCCATGCCTTAAACATTTTTGGGTGTAATCGTCGCGAAAATCATATCCGCATAGCCTTCTGTTTCCATGAGCTTAATATATTTCTGGTTAAAGTCTACCATCAATTTATCAAACCTTTCTTTTTTTTCAACAGCCACTTTATCATGTAAATATTCATTTTGCACCGTCGGTTGGTGACAGTGTAACCGGCTTTTTTGAGGCTTATTGGTATAAACCCAGTTCAAGTTATTTAGCATACTCGTTTGCTGGAATCTGCAGATATTCAAAGCATCAAAATGTGACGTTTTAGTAATTTCTGTCAGAGACCCCACCGTAAAGTAGTGCAAATGCGGCTCCTGATAATAGAAGTTTCGATTCCTCTCAATGTTATAAAGCCAAACCAATGGATTCATTAAATTCGAAACTTCTATGTGTATTTCCCGCCCGGCTTCAATAGCCTTTTTAAACCATCCAAAACCCCTATAGGATTTACAGCATGTTCTAGTAATTGAAACAAACAAATATGATCAAACTGATGTTCAGGTAATTCATTTTGCTCAATGGGGGCAGGGCTTGTTGGAATTCCTCTTACTTCAGCTGCATATTGTGCTACTGCAACATTAAGCTCTTGGCCTTGAATTTCTGATACAAGTGGCTTTATTACATGCAAAAAATAACCAGTATTGCTGCCAATTTCAAGCGCCGTATGTTCGGGCTTTAAGTAAGGTTTTATTTTTTTTACTCGATCCTTTTGTAGGGGTAAAAAAGTGTCGAACATTTTGTCTAGATCTTTTTTTATACCCACATAATAATCATTAAGTTTATCAGAATATGATTGCGCGTTTTTCAGTCTCACTAACGCACACTTACTGCACTTAACCACTGTTCCTGGCTTATCATGCCTCAGCCTATGCGATATCACTTCTTGCTTAGTTTCATGGCGCAAAATGCAATTATTCGCTGCAACCATCATTTATCCCTATATGAAATGTATTTGTTAATTCACCTAACCCATCAATTCTAGCTGTATAAGTATCACCATGTGCAAGGTATCTCATGCCAACAGTATCTGGTGGATTTCCTGTCAGAATAACATCAAAGGGCTCTAAGGTAATCCACTGTGATAGCCATGTAATTATTTTCGGCCACTGCCAAAATTGCTGACTTGACCGGCCACGACGGATCACTTCACCGTTTTGAACCGCCTCAATCACACAATCAGAACTATCAAATTCCGTATTTATCCAGGGTCCAAGCGGACAAAAATCATCTGGACATTTTGAACGAGCCAAGTGATGATCGCGGCCCTCAATATTATCAACGGTAACATCATTAGCTATGGTGAAGCCTAAAATATTTTTTGCAACCTCTTCTTCTGAAACATGGCGTATTCGATTTTTAATTACTACAGCTAACTCCGCCTCCCCCCACCAAGGAAGCTCAGGAAAAGGATTAAAAATCTTAGTATTTGGAGGCGTAACGCAAGTTGCTGGCTTAATAAAGACCATTGGCTCTGTCATTTCTGAAGAAAAACCATCAATCCCAGAAAAATTTATAGCAATAGAAACGAGCTTTGACGGCTGGCATGGAGCCAAAAGCTCGCAATTATTTATATGACTAATTTGACTTCCGGTACGAATTTCATCATCTAACGGTGAATTATCTATTTCAAAAATAGCACCGTCTTCATTGATAGATCCATATGTAGGCACACCACTATGCCTCAATCTCACAATTTTCAACAAATTATCCTTAAATTAAATCCTTGCAACCTCTTGAATTGGCTCGCTTGCTTTATAACAAATTGCATCCAGTACCCTATCTACCCAGTGATGCAAAATAAACGCATGTGCGCTTTCAACAAAGCCATAGTCTTCATCTTTTACGAAAATATTGATATCCCCCATGTGCCTTAATGCGTTATCTTCATTCATTCCTGAGAAAGTGATTACAAAGCCCTCATTTTTTTGAGCCGTACGCACAGCAGATAGTATATTTCGTGAATTTCCAGAACTGCTAATAGCAATTAGAACGTCGTTTTTTTTAAGCATATACGACAGAGGATCGGAGTAGACACTCTCATAATTAATATCATTAGAAACAGCAGTCATCGACGAAGGATCCGTCAACGTAAAACAAGGTATACGTGCATTTTTTGAAATATCGACTGAAAAATGGCTCGCCATCGACGCACTTGCACCATTTCCGATAAAGTAAATAGCGTTGCCTGCAGCCTTTACTTTTAAGGCGCAATTTAACATAAAGCCAAAGCCTTGATCTCTATTTACACAGTCACCCTCGCGACCAGTAAAGCAACATGAATTTAAAACTGAGGTGAAGTGCTGTAATGCCTGATTCCAATTCATCACTGAAACTCTTCCTTTAGTTTGGTTAAGCGGCCCTTTAAAATCACACTGAATTCTAATTAAAAGAAAAATTTTAAGCAAGTCAATACTCTGAAATACTACATAAAAAGCATTTCCGCAAAAATCTTTTATTTTATTGGATATATTTGTTCGATTTAGCTTAATGCCTTTGAACAAATCACATATGGACGAGTTAATGCCTAAAATTTGATTATCAAAATGCGTTATCTGATTTTTTAGGTGCTCAATATCAAGTCATATGTGTATCAATAGGTACAGCAGCACTACAAATTGCTTTACAGGCTATAGGCCTTCGAGCAAAGAAACACCTATCAAGTCTCTTAACGGATATTTTTGATTACGATACGACCTAGGATCTTGTAAGTCTGCAAAATATTTAAGCGCGCCTTCCATGCTGGGCTCATTTCCAATTACAAAAAGACCAATATTAGACAAATACGCTAAAATTAAAGAATTTTATTTTGATGCGTAGGCCCTAGGCGGGGTACTAAGTGAAGTTGTATACTATTTTTTTTAATGTATAATCCTCGGCTTAGGGGGATAGTTAGGATGCTGCATTCATGAATTTTCAAAGCTCTCAGCCATGTAGCCTCACTCTCCGCCAGATCTTCGATATTGAATTACTCAGTAACGATGGCTTTGCGCCACTAAAAGGATTTTTAATCCAAAAAGATTACCAATCCGTATTAGACAATATGCGCTTAAGCACGGGCGAAGTATGGCCAATGCCGATCACGCTAGATGTGTCACAAGATTTTGCTAGTCAAGTTGAGCTTAATACAGAAATCGAGTTACGTGATCTTGAAGGTGTTGTGCTGGCGACCATGCTGGTCGAAGACAAGTGGGCTCCTAATAAAAAAGAAGAAGCAGAAAAAGTATTTGGCACAACTGATTTAGCACATCCTGCTGTTCGGTATTTGATGGAACAAGCGGGTGATATATATTTAGGTGGTAAAATTACCGCTAAACAATTGCCGTCACACTATGACTTTACGCATATTCGTCGCACACCTGCAGAGCTTAAGGCTTATTTTAAGCAAAACGGCTGGGATAAAGTGGTGGCGTTTCAAACACGCAACCCAATGCACCGCGCACATCAACAACTCACCATCAATGCAGCTAATGATTTGGGCGCGCATGTATTGATCCATCCGGTGGTTGGTATGACTAAGCCGGGTGATATTGATTATTTTACCCGTGTGCGTTGTTATGAAAAACTAATAAAACGTTACCCTGAAAATTCAGCGATGTTGAGTTTATTGCCATTGGCGATGCGTATGGCGGGTCCGCGTGAGGCATTATGGCATGCATTGATTCGTAAGAATTATGGTTGTACGCACTTTATTGTTGGGCGTGATCATGCGGGGCCGGGTAATGATTCTCAAGGCAATCCATTTTATGGGCCATATGATGCGCAAGAGATTGTCGCTAAGTATCAAGATGAAATTGGTATACAAATGGTGCCGTTTAAAGAAATGGTTTTTGTTAAAGATACCAAAACCTATCAACCAGCCGATAGTGTGACTGATCCCGAGCAAATTGCGCGTATATCGGGCACTGAGTTTCGCAGAAGGTTGCGTGCTGATGAAGAAATCCCTGAATGGTTTTCATTCCCTGAGGTAATTAAAGAGTTAAAACGTACGATTCCGGCAAAAGAAAAACAAGGATTTACGGTATTCTTTACCGGTTTGTCGGGCGCGGGTAAATCAACCATCGCAAAAGCGCTTATTAGTCGGTTATTAGAATACGGCGGTCGTTCGGTGACTTTATTAGATGGCGACTTGGTGCGCAAGCATTTGTCGAGCGAGTTAGGATTTTCAAAAGAACACCGCGATCTGAATATTACCCGCATTGGTTATGTGGCGAGTGAAATCACTAAGCATCGCGGCATTGCTGTTTGTGCGCCGATTGCGCCTTATCGTCATACGCGTCGACAAGTGCGTGATATGATTGCTGAATACGGTGGTTTTATTGAGGTGCATGTATCGACACCTTTGGCGGAATGTGAAAGACGTGATGTTAAGGGGCTGTATCAAAAGGCGCGTGCCGGCGAGATTAAAGGCTTTACCGGTATTGATGACCCGTACGAAGAGCCTGAACGAGCCGAGCTAGTGCTTGATACCACGGATCAGACAGTAGCAAGCCAAGTGGATAAAGTAATGGACTACTTGTTTGAGCAGGGTTATTTATTGGCTGAATCTACCACATTGGATGTTGAAAATGAAAATACAGAAGACGCAAAAGAAGCCGTCGGACAAGCATTATCGCAGCCTAGCGAAGTCGCTTAGTTGGCGTATTTGCGCCACCATTACCACCATGGTGATCAGTTATTTTGTTACCGGTAGTATTGCTGTTGCGTTGTCGATTGGTTCGATAGAAGTATTTGCCAAGCTAATATTGTTTTATTTGCATGAGCGTGCATGGAATGGGGTGAATTTTGGTCGAGTTAAGCATCACAGTGAGCAACAGCCTGCTGAATCAAATTAAAGCAATAGCAAAAGCAGCTGGAAAAAAAATATTAGACATTTATCAGCAAGATGATTTTGAGCAAAAGCAAAAATCTGATGGTTCACCGTTAACGGCAGCCGATTTGGTGGCGCATAATGAAATTGTTAAGTGCCTGCAATCAATAACACCAGATATTCCCATTTTATCCGAGGAATCTAAGCAGGCCATCGAGTTTGAAACAAGAAAAGATTGGCCACAATATTGGTTGGTTGATCCGCTTGACGGCACCAAAGAGTTTATTAAGCGCAATGGTGAGTTTACTGTCAATATCGCATTGATTGAAGAGGGTAAGTCGATATTGGGGGTGGTGTATGCGCCGGTGCTTGATATCTTGTATTTTGCAGCAAAAGATATCGGGGCTTATCGCCAAGTTCAAAATCAGCCGCCAGAGCAATTGCCCATTAATAATGACAATGGTGCAGTTATAAAAGTAGTGGCATCTAAATCTCACTGCACACGAGAAACAAAAGCATTCATCGAAGATATAAAAAAAGTGGGTAAGCCGGTAGAAAAGGTTTCCAAAGGCAGTTCATTAAAGCTTTGCATGGTAGCCGAAGGCAGTGCGGATGTTTATCCACGCTTAGCCCCGACGATGGAGTGGGATACAGCTGCGGCACAATGCGTTGTTGAGCAAGCGGGGAAGCAAGTGCTGCAATACGAAACAAATCAACCAGTTGTTTATAATAAAAAAGATTTGCTCAACCCCTGGTTTGTCGTGCAATAGTGCGCTAGGATAAATTACACATGCCGATTTGATTCGTCAGCTTGCTGGGCATGTAAAATAAACAGCTAAAGCGATTGGGATAACCACCAAAGCTTTAGTGAGGTGGTTTTTTTATGCTTATCACTTCGCTTTGGTCACATCCTAACCACTTTAGCCTTATTGAAACATTAATAATAAGGAAATAGATAATGACTACTACCCATACCCTAGGCTTCCCCCGCATTGGTTCTCACCGTGAAATCAAAAGAGCGCAAGAAGCGTATTGGAAAGGTGATATAGACTACACCGAACTGCAACAAGCCGGATCTGAGATACGAAAAAAACATTGGCAGTGGCAGCAGGATGCTGGTTTGGATTTTGTATCGGTTGGAGATTTTTCATGGTATGACCATGTGCTTGATAGCGCGGCGTTGTTTGGCATTGTTCCGGAGCGCTTTAAGCAGCAACAAGTCAATTACGACATTAACACCTATTTTTGTATGGCACGTGGTAAGGCGCCGAATGGTTTGGATGCGCCGGCGTGTGAGATGACCAAGTGGTTTGATACCAATTATCACTATATTGTGCCGGAGCTGACTGAAGATACGCGCTTTGAAATTATTGAGCGTAAGTTATTTAGTGAAGTGAAGCAGGCATTGGAGTTGGGTTATAAGCCTAAGCCAACTATTTTAGGCCCGATTTCATTGTTGTGGCTGAGTAAGTCCAAAGATGGTGTCGATAAGTTGAGTTTATTGTCGCGCTTAAAGTGTGTTTATCAGCAGGTATTATTAATCCTGCATGAGCTTGGTGTCGAGTGGGTGCAGATAGATGAGCCTGCTTTTGTGTTGGATTTGCCTAAAGAGTGGCAGCAAGCCGCGATTGATTGTTATAAAGATATCAACATCAATGGCATTAAATGTTTATTAGCGACTTATTTCGGATCATTGAAAGAAAACTTAAGCTGGGTAAGTCAATTACCGGTGAATGGTTTGCATGTTGATGCTTGTCGCGGTGCTGATGAGCTTGAAGAAGTGGTTAATGCGTTGCCTAAAAATAAAATCCTATCAGTAGGCGCGATTGATGGTCGCAATATTTGGCGAGCTGATCTGAATGCGCTTATTAATAAATTAACGCCGATTAAGCAAAAGCTTGGTGATCGTTTGTGGATTGGCCCAAGTTGCTCATTATTGCATTGCCCGATTGATCTGGCGCTTGAACATCATTTAGATGAAGAAATCAAAAGCTGGTTAGCGTTTGCGAAACAAAAACTTGATGAGATTGTGGTGCTGGCTAAGGGGCTGGCAGAGGGTAAGCCCGCGATTGCGGATAAGCTGGCCATTAACCAATCGGCGATTGATAGCCGGCGACAGTCTGCGCGTATTCACAATGTAGCAGTGGCAGAAAAATTATCAGAAGTAACAAATCAATTTTATCATCGTGCGCAACCGTATCAATTGCGTGCAGAAAAGCAGCGTGAAAAACTACAGCTGCCTTTATTGCCAACGACGACCATTGGTTCTTTTCCACAAACACAAGAAATACGTATTTTGCGTCGTGATTTTAAAAAGGGCGAACTATCACAAAGCCAGTATGATGAAAAAATAAAACAACACATCGCAGCTGATATACAAGAACAAGAGCAATTGGGTTTGGATGTGTTAGTGCATGGTGAGGCTGAAAGGAATGACATGGTGGAGCATTTTGCTGAGCATCTGAATGGCTTTGCCTTTACGCAATACGGTTGGGTGCAAAGTTATGGTTCGCGTTGTGTTAAGCCGCCGATTATTTATGGTGATGTTAGTCGTAAACATGCAATGACAGTGGCGTGGAGCCGGTATGCGCAATCATTAACCGATAAACCGGTTAAGGCAATGTTAACTGGGCCGGTTACTATTTTGGCGTGGTCATTTGTGCGCGATGATCAGCCAGAGAGTGACACAGCAAGGCAAATAGCTTTGGCGTTACGTGATGAGGTGGCAGATCTAGAGGCGGCTAATCTTAATGTGATTCAAATTGATGAGCCGGCTTTTCGTGAATTATTGCCATTGCGTCAAGCCGATTGGCGTGAGTATCTGAGTTGGGCCACGGCATGTTTTCGTTTAAGTTCCAGCGGTGTAAAAGATGAAACGCAGATTCATACGCATATGTGTTATTCAGAGTTTAACGATATTATTTCTTTTATTGCCGACCTTGATGCCGATGTGATTACGATTGAGAGTTCACGTTCGGATATGGAGCTGCTGCAAGCGTTTGAAACTTTTGCCTACCCGAATGAAATCGGACCGGGGGTGTATGACATTCATTCGCCACGCGTGCCATCGACGGAAGAAATTTGTCAGTTATTGTTAAAGGCTGAGAAATATGTGCCGATCGAGCGCTTGTGGGTAAACCCCGACTGCGGATTAAAGACTCGTGCCTGGCCTGAAGTAAAGGCGGCATTGACTAACCTGGTGGCAGCGGCAAAGCAATTACGCGTCGCACATCAGAGTTCGGCTGCGGCCTAAAGTGGTGATGCTAAAGTTGAGGATGCTGGATTAGGATTGGCATGTTAACATATTGGCATGCGCTTATCGGATCATGAAATTCAGGCAATTAAGCAAGCGGTAGCAGCAGTTGATGCTACCGCTGTTGTTTATTTGTTTGGTTCTCGAACAGATTTGAATAAAAAGGGCGGTGATATTGATTTATTGGTTTTATCAGATAGTGTTGATATTATGGGAAAGATCAAGATTCGACGCTTAATTGTTGATCAAATAGGCGATCAAAAAATTGATATCTTAGTATCACAAGATCCGCATGAGTCAGCCTTTGTCGAGCACGCTATTGAAACAGGAGTAAAATTGGAATGAAAAAATCTGATCCCAAAAAGCTCTTGATGGAACAAGTAAAACAATTGCAGGATGCATCGGAGTGGTTAAAGCGCTCTTATGAGCAGTGTGAGTATTTTGATATTGAGTCGATTAGTGCTGATGAGCAAGATTTGGTAGAAGCGTTTACCGCTCGTTATGCGCGAGTGATTGATATGCTGATTCAAAAAGTGTATCGCGGTATTGATTATGTCGAGATGGAAAAGTCAGGTACCTTAATTGATGTGGTTAATAGGGCGGCAAAACGTGGTTTGGTTGATAGCGCTAATGCTGTTCGTGACTTGAAAGATTTACGTAATTTAATTAATCATGAATATGCCACTAAAGATGTAAATGCCATTTTTACGCAGGTGCGAGATGTTGTGCCTAAATTGCTTGAGTGGGTTGATGCGGCTTGTCAGTATGTGGTCAAGATGGGTGATTAGTTTAGGTGTTTAAGGTGAAAATGTAATATTCAATATTATATTTTCACCGATTGTATTCTTTTCTCGTGTTTATTTCATCGATCAATTCCAAAACGAAAAATACGCCCAGGCTGGGTGATGGTATTTTATTGCAAATAAACTGTTGACGTCATCGCCAAAATGTATATACTAAAAGTATATACATTGTCGTGAGGGGAACAACAAATGAGAACGACAAAAGTGTTTAAAAGTGGTAACTCAATGGCGGTGAGACTGCCAAAAGATTGCCAGCTAACGGGGGATACGGTCGAGATTATAAAGAAAGGTAACACTCTGATTTTAAGAGAAATACCTCCTAATCTGGCCAAGGCATTTGAGATAATGGAGCATATGCCAGCTGATTATTTTACGACGGGGCGCCAACAATCGGCACCGCAAGAGAGGGGTAGCTTTGAGTGACATTACGTTATCTACTGGATACCAACTTATGTATCCATATCGCTCAACACCGACCACACGAAGTGTTGGCGCGATTCGAAAATTTAAAAGTAGGTGAGGTGAGTATGTCGGCGGTTACTTATGGTGAGTTGATGTTTGGCGCAGAAAACAGCAGTGAGCGTAAACAGTCGATACAGTTGATAGAAAAGTTGGCAGGCTTGATTCCACCGCTGCCGATATGCATGGAATCGGGCAAGTACTACGGCGCATTGCGTGCGATGTTGGACAAGGAGCAACAGCCCTTAGGCAGCAGTGATTTATGGATAGCGGCACAAGCGTTGGCACTAAAAACCACGCTAGTGACAAACCGACCACAACAATTTGAACATGTACCACGTTTAAAATGCGAGAACTGGGTACATTAAAAAGTTACATGCCGGGGGGCTTGTAAGCGCGGGAAAATAAGGGGGGGCCTTTTGGTCCTCCCTTTCTTTTATAAAGCTCATCTTTGGCTCAGACCCGAGCTTTATATCTAGTACTTGTTGACGTCGCTTGTTATAAGTAGCTCCACATTGGAACAAACTGCATCATAGTGTCGGGCTCTTCATTTATTTCAACGTTTGTGCGACTTGCTGCAACGTTAGCAAGCGGTCTTTTAGGCTTTCATATAATTTCTGGCTGTCTTGCTTGGCGCACTCAACACCCCATTGATCGAACGGGTTAATGTCGAGTAAATAAGCCAAAGCAAACACGGCGTGTTCATACATTGCGAGCAATGCGCCGAGTGATTGCGGTGTGAGTTCTTCAATCACAAACAGGTTAGCGACCTGTTGGCCGTGAATTGATTTTTGTGGTTGCTGTTCGTCGAGCACGCCATCACGCAAGGTGCGTAATTGCGTTAAACAGTTGGCAGCGAGTAGCGCTTGGGTTTTAGTGTCGCCATCGGGTTGGTGTAATGGCAAAATAAAGTCGGTCATTAAGCGGTGATTGCCCTGCATCATCAGTTGTTGGTAACTGTGTTGGCAATTGGTGCCGGGCCCGCCGAAAACCATTGGGCCAGTGAGGCTGCTGATCGGCACACCTTGGTTGTTAACGCCTTTGCCAAGACTTTCCATAAACAATTGTTGCAAGTATTCGGTTAGGCTGCGTAAGTGGTATGAGTAAGGTAGGATCGCTACATTGGATAAGCGCTCAGTGCGAATCAAATGGAATAATTGCGCCGCGTAATGCAGCGGCATGTTGTTTTCACCATCGGCGTGTAGGAAATGTTGATCCATTTGATGTGCACCAGATAGCAGTTGCTCAAAGCGTTCAAAGCCAAGTGCAATAGCGCTACATAGTCCCACGGCAGACCAAATCGAAAAGCGGCCGCCGACCCATTCAGGCATAAACAGTATTTGATCGTTGTTAATGCCTTGTGCGATGGCGGCATCAATATTTTGGCTAATGCCAATCAAATGTTTTTTGACTTCAACGCGGTGTTGTTTTAACCACGCTTTGGCGAGTTGTAAATTTTCAATGGTCTCTAAAGTTTTAAATGATTTACTGGCAACGATAAATAGGGTGTGCTTGGGGTTGAGCTTTTTTAATAACGAGCGCATTTGCGAGCTATCAAGATTAGAAACAAAGTGCGGTCGTGGCCCATCGATTAAATGATTGAAAGTTTCGCAAACTAACTTGGGGCCAAGGTCTGATCCGCCGATGCCGATGTTGACAACATCCGTGATGACCAATTGATTAAAGGATTGCTGACGGATACGTTTGCACAGTTTTTTCATTGGCTCAAGATAAGCGGCCACATGATCATTCGGTTCGGGTTGCCGACAAGCGGTATGCCATGCAGGTCGATTTTCGCTGAGGTTAACGATGCCACCCTGTAATAACTTGTCGCGCCATTGTTTAAAGTTATCCTGTGACAACAACTCCAATGCGTGTTGATTATTTATATTGGGTGAGGGAAAAAAGCATAAGCCTGCCTGGCTAATAGTGTGCTGTTGCTCCTGTTCGAGCTCAGCAACGGCCTCCTGGCTATCGTCCATATTTTTCACAGTGCATTAACCTTGTTGTTGGTATCCTGAAGGTTAGGATTTTTATGTTGATCTTGTTCTTTGTTAAGGTAAAACTCGATCGTCTGCTTTAACATCTTGTCAAAATCTTGCGATGGTTGCCAGCCTAAGCTGGCCTGAATCTTGTTGTTGTCTATCGCATAGCGCCAATCGTGGCCTTTACGGTCTTCAACAAAGCTAATCAATTTTTCATGAGGGCCATTGTTCGGCCGGTAGCTGTCCATCAATTGGCAGATTGATTTGATCAGCGTTAAGTTGTCCAGTTCATTTTTACCGCCGATATTATATACCTCGCCTACGGTGCCTTTTTCTAAAATACAGTTTATTGCATCGCAGTGGTCAGTAACGAATAGCCAGTCACGAATATTTGAACCATCACCATATACAGGGATGGGTGTTTGCTGTAAGCAACTATTAATCACTACGGGAATTAATTTTTCAGCGTGTTGATACGGGCCGTAATTATTCGAGCAATTAGAAATAGTAACGGGCAGTTTGTATGTATGAAAATAAGCGCGGGCGATATGATCCGAACCGGCCTTAGATGCCGAATAAGGTGAGTTGGGTTGGTAAGGTGTGGATTCAGTAAACGCTGGATCGGTTTTTGATAAAGTGCCATAGACCTCATCAGTTGATACATGATGGAAGCGGCACTGTGATTCGTTGAGCTGCAGTTCGTCTAGCCAATATTGTTTTGCCTGATGCAATAAATTTAATGTGCCGAGTACATTGGTTTCTATAAAAACTTTGGGGGTGAGAATCGAGTTATCAACATGTGATTCTGCAGCAAAATGCACGATACGGTTGATGTTATATTTGCGTAGCGTGTTAGCAATCAATGCTTCATCGTTAATGTCACCCTTGATAAAGACATGCCGATGTTCGTTGGGCAAATCACTTAAATTATGCAAGTCACCGGCATAGGTGAGCTTGTCTAACGAGACGATGGTGGTATCAGCGTCGCTGCTTAATAATAGGCGGACGAAGTTTGAGCCAATAAAGCCGGCTGCGCCGGTGACTAATACGTTATTCACGCGATTACCTCTTGTTTACTTGCTTTTGCTATGACTTCAGCTAAATAGTCACGCCAAGCGTGCTGCTTAATGCCAAAAGTGGTTCTGATTTTCGATGTATCTAAGCCGGAATTTTTTGGCCGCGCAGTCGCGGTAGGAAATTCAGCGCTGGTGATGGGGTTGATGGTGTTTGTGATCGCCTGCGGTGTTGCATCAATAACGGCGGTAGCGAATTGATGCCAGGTGGTTAATGGGAAACTGCTGTAATGATACGTGCCCCATTGGTTTTCCATCTGCGGGATCATTTGTAAAATCACACGTGCAATATCGCGCGCTGCTGTCGGGCTGCCATATTGATCGGCAACTACGTTGAGTGTTTCTTTTTGCGCGGCTAGACGTGCCATGGTTTTAACAAAGTTATTGCCATGTTGGCCAAATACCCAGCTTACGCGCAAGATAATATGTTTATGCCACGCTTGGCGTAGCGCTTCTTCACCCAGCCATTTTGTTTTGCCGTACACACCTAATGGTGCTGTAGTGGAAGATTCCTTGTATAGTGTCTCGCTGTTGCCATCAAATACATAGTCGGTTGAAACGTGAAACAGCGCGATATCATAACGCTCGCACTTATCTGTTAAGTATTTTACGGCTAAGTGATTGGCTTGATCGGCAGCGGTGGTTTCTTGTTCAGCTTTATCCACTTGTGTGTAGGCGGCGGCATTGATGACACAGCTGAAGTCGTGCTGCTTTTTAAAAAATGCATCAACACTGTTGGGGTTTGTAATATCCAGTTCCGCACGACCAGTTGCGACATGTGGGATGCTCTGCTCGAGGCAGGCTTGAGTTAATTCAAAGCCCACCTGGCCGTTTTTACCGATAATTAATAGCTTCATATTGTTGCTTGTTCCCTTTCATTAGTATCACTGCGCGTGTTGAGTGATGGGCCCCTAGCATTGTAAGACAGCTAAGTTACTTGTCAATAGCACCTAATATCTATATCATTTCGCTGTTTTCACTCCATATTATATAGGTAGTACTATGAAAGGTATCATTCTCGCAGGTGGGTCAGGAACGCGGTTATATCCATTAACGCAAGCTATAAGTAAGCAGCTATTACCTGTTTTTGATAAGCCGATGGTTTGCTATGCACTATCCACGTTGATGTTAGCTGATATACGTGAAATTTTGATCATTTCTACACCGCGCGATTTGCCTGCTTATCGTGAGCTGTTGGGCGATGGCCACCATTTGGGTATTGAGCTATCGTATGTTGAACAAGCATCGCCTGATGGTTTGGCCCAAGCGTTTTTGTTGGGCGAGGAGTTCATTAATGGCGATTCGGTGGCATTGATATTGGGTGATAATATTTTTTATGGTGCTGGATTTGAGGCTGCATTACAAAGAGTCCGTTCAGAATTAACCGGTGGCACCGTATTTGGTTATTACGTTAATGACCCAGAGCGCTATGGCGTAGTTGAATTTGATCAACAGGGCCAAGTGATCGATATTGTTGAAAAGCCCGAAACGCCGAAATCAAACTACGCAGTGACTGGTTTATATTTTTACAATAATGAAGTGGTTGATATCGCTAAGTCAATTAAACCGTCGTGGCGAAATGAATTAGAAATCACCGATGTGAATAAAGTGTATTTACAGCAAGGCCAATTGAAGGTTGAATTATTGCAGCGTGGTTTTGCTTGGCTAGATACCGGCACTCATGAGTCGCTGCTTGAAGCCAGTCAATATATTGCTGTGTTAGAAAGACGCCAGGGGCAGCGTATTATGTGCCCAGAAGAAATCAGTTGGCGTAAAGGTTATATCACTGACGAGCAATTATTGGCATTAGCTGAGCCGATGCTCAAGAGTGGCTATGGTCGCTACCTCGCTGAGCTACCGACACACATCGGACATGTGGGACGCAAAAAGCCTGTAACAGTTTAATGACCAGTTACCAGACAGATACGTTAATTATTGGCGGTGGTATTTTAGCGCTGACCATCGCGCGTGAGCTAGTGAAGCAGGGTGCTGATGATATTGTTATCGTTGATAAAGAGCCGGAGTTGGCGATGCATGCTTCTGGGCGCAATAGCGGGGTGATGCATGCGGGTATTTATTATCCTTCAGAATCATTAAAAGCAAAGTTTTGCCTTAATGGTAATCTCAAGATGCAAGCTTACTGCCAACAAAACGGTTTGCCGGTGAATCGTTGTGGCAAAGTAGTGGTGACTAAAGATGAATCTGAGTTAGGCACGTTACATACGTTGTATGAACGGGCAATAGCTAATGGCGCTAAAGTTGAGATGCTGGATCAACAACAACTCGCGGATATTGAGCCGTGGGCTAAGACGGTAGATAAGGCGCTTTATTCTCATTATACCGCCGTGGTGGATCCTAAGCGCATTATGCAATGTTTGCGTGATGAGCTGGTGGCGACTCGCAAAGTGCGTTTTCTGATGAGCTGTTTTTTCCGTTCATTGAAAACAAAAACAATCGCGAATACCAGTCAAGGCGATATCACCTATCGATACTGCATCAATGCAGCTGGCACCTATGCTGATCAAGTGGCGCACCAATTCGGTTTAGCCAAACACTTAGTAATGATTCCTTTTAAAGGCATTTATCGTCGACTGGTGAGTGAGCAAGCTCACCGTGTTAACGGTAATATCTATCCTGTGCCGAATATCCATAATCCATTTTTGGGTGTGCATTTTACAAAAAATATTCATGGCGAAGTTTATGCGGGACCGACGGCTATTCCGGCATTTGGCCGTGAAAATTATGGTTTATTAAAGGGGATAGATAAAGAAGCTGTTTCCATTATGGCAAAATCAGCACAGTTGTTTTTCTGCAATAAAAAGTTTAGGCAGGTGGCATTGACTGAGCCACGCAAATATTGGTCTGGCCATTTCTATCGTTGTGCTAAGCGGTTGGTTAAAGAATTAAAGCCTACATGGCTGAAGAGTTCGCCTAAGGCAGGCATTCGCCCTCAGTTGGTTGACTGGCGCAATAAAGAATTGGTTATGGATTTTATGGTTGAAACCACCGATAACTCCGTGCATTTACTTAACGCGATTTCTCCAGCGTTTACGTCGTCAATGGCAGTAGCTGAAGATATTGTTAATCGCGTCATTTTACAACAGCAACAATTAGAACCCATCATTCACTAGTGAGAATATAAATTATGCCATTTACATTTACCCCGCTTGCCATTCCAGAAGTTGTGCTAATAGAGCCGCGTGTGTTTCCTGATGATCGCGGGTTCTTTATGGAAACGTATAAACGCAGCGATTTCGAGGCGCATGGTATTGTCGGCGATTTTCAGCAAGATAATCATTCGTGCTCTAATAAAGGTGTATTACGTGGGTTACATTATCAACATGAGCCGATGGAGCAGGGAAAAATTGTACGAGTAACAGCCGGCGCTGTGTTTGATGTGGCTGTGGATATTCGTCGTGGCTCACCGACTTTTGGTCAGTGGGTTAGTGAGATATTAACAGCAGAGAATAACAAGGCGTTGTGGGTGCCACCTGGTTTTGCTCATGGCGTGTTGGTGTTAGAGGATAACACCCATTTATTATACCGCTCTACGAATGAGTATTCGCCAGCGCATGAAAGCAATATTCTATGGAATGACCCGGCTATTGGTATTGAGTGGCCACTTTCAGGTGAGGAGGTGTCTTTGTCGGGTAAGGATAGTGAGGCGCCATTGCTCAGTGAGGCTGAAATTCGTTATGTCTGCGAAGTGTGAGATAGAACAGCAGCCATTGTTGCTGCCGACGGTAAAGTGGCGCTTTAGTGTTAAGCGACAACTATTGCGACCACTTTATCATTTGCCACTGGTAAAGCGTTTTTGCTACGGCGTCGATCGTTGGTTAGCTGCATGGCGGAAATCTACAATATTGTTTGACTGGCAGGATGATAAACCTGTGCAACAAAAGTTGTGTGTGTTCGCGCACTATGATGCAGACGGTGAGATTAAACCTTACGTGGAACTTTACTTGCAGCAGCTCGTTGCTCATGGTTTTGCTGTGGTGTTTGTTACTGCAGGATCTCTGACGGCAGCGGCGCGCCAACAATTGATGCCAATATGTCATCGCATTATTATTAGAAACAACTGCGGCCTTGACTTTATGTCGTATAAAGTTGGCTTGCAGTTAGTTGGTGATTTGTCGCAGTATCAGCAGCTATTGTTAACTAACGATAGCTTTTTTGTGTCGGCAGAGCCGATTAAGCGCGTGTTACAGTTAGCGCAGCGTAGTGATATCGATGTCTGCAGCTTAACGGATTGTGAGCAGCACAAATATCACCTCCAGAGTTTCTTTCTACTGTTTAAGCCTAAGGTTTTTCTTGACGTCAGCTTTGTTACATTTTGGCAGCGACTGTTGCCTTTACGGAGCAAGTCAAACATTGTGCAGTATTATGAGATAGGCTTGAGTCAGCAACTGCATGCGGTCGGTTTCTTCCTTAAAGCATTATGCCCTGTAGCGAGAATG
The DNA here is from genome assembly GCA_029212885.1 of Coxiellaceae bacterium. Classification (GTDB taxonomy): domain Bacteria; phylum Pseudomonadota; class Gammaproteobacteria; order Coxiellales; family Coxiellaceae; genus JARGNX01. The sequence goes on along the minus strand of JARGPC010000001.1, from coordinate 553,227 downwards.
CGCCGAGATTTAGCCAGCAATGCTTTTATGCTACCAGCCCCTGTTCGACAGCAGTTGAGCGAATGGTTAAGTGAAAAGTTGAATCCCACCTTTTGTTGTTGGTGGTTATTGATAAAATATTACCAGTGCCCTATGATTAAGCGCGATTTACTGGTGCGCAACCCGATGCAATTGAACCTGGATCATTGGCGGCAGTTTTTAGCTCGGTATTCAGATTACCCTGTGGAGCTGATAGAGCGCGCAGTAGAGACACGTTATAAGAGATTGGAGCAGTAATGACAATTCAAGTGCATCAGATATATTATGATACCCAGCAACAGCCGTTGTTGGACCCTGAATTCATCCCTTTTGATAATCGCAGCAATCCGAAGCCAGAATTGCGCGAATATTATGTGTTTAAGCAAGTGTTTGATCAAGAGATATTTCGACAAGCAGATATGACTGGGGTGTTTTCGTGGAAATATTTGCAAAAATCGGGCGTGCCTGGTAAGAAATTTTTGGACTTTGTAAAGGCTAATCCTGGTTATGATGTTTATTTCATTAACCCTATGCCGGATGAGTTGGTTTACGAAAGTGTATGGCAGCAAGGAGAGCTTTGCCATCCCGGTATCATAGCGTTGACTGAAAAGATCTTAACTGGCTTGGGTTATGAGGTGAACCTCGCCGACATGAAGATGGGCGCTAAAACAACTTTATACTGTAACTTTTGGGTGGGTACCCAGGCGTTTTGGCAGCAGTATTTACCATTTCTGCAGCAGTGTGATGATTATATCAAAAACCAACTAAGTGATAGTGACCGTGAGCTGCTTTTTTCACGCGCGGATCGGCAAATTGATGCCAGCTATTTCCCCTTCATTTTTGAGCGGTTGTTTCCAACATTTTTAGTGCTTAATCCTGAAATAAAGGCGCGTGCTTATAAATACAGCCCAATAGACTACTGGCGTCTTATTGGCTGTGATAATAGTGAGGCACCGTGGTCACGAAAAATGCTTAAAGCGATATATAGCGCTAAGCTTAATTTTAGCAAGAGAAAATATTAGGTGTCTATTAGGCTGACATCATATTGGCTTACGTCGGCAATTAAGCGTGTATGATCTGTTTTTACGTTAATTTTACCCTGAGCTTGTAGTTTGATCGCCTCTTTCTTTAGAAATGGAAATTGATGCTGGCTGATTAGCTGATCCCATAGCAGAATCGTTGGGTTGGATTTAAGTGATGCGCTGTAATATGCGCCGCAGTTAAATCCAGCATCGATAAAGTGCTGCGCCATTTTTAATTCATAGCGGTTAATAATATGCTGTTTAATTCCTAAGATTTCAGTGCTACCCCACCAGATTTTAAAAGCATTAGACTGGACGGCCGATTGATTAAATACCACAAAGTAAGTTTGCACGTGATAACAGTTTTGTTGCGAGTCGCTAGCTCCCCATATATCAAGGCCGTGCTGATCGCCGTAGGTGAGCAGTGGAGTCAGATCATAAAAGGGCCCATATACGCTGTCATTCGCGATGATGACTTTATCGTATTTGGCTAAATCATCCGCTGCGTGTTGCAAGCCAATTTTATAGGAGTAGATGTCGTGGCCGATGTTGCTGCGGTGCAGTATGTCTTTACAATACGGTTTGGCAGTTTCTATTGCTTGCGGCGAAAGGTGAGGGGAGGTGCTGACTAAGATAATGTCGCAACCAGCAGCCTGCAGTTGTTTTAAATAGTAGGCGCTGGAGCTAGGAATGCTGCCATCAATATTAAATTGCGAAAATATACATAAATAAGGTTTTTTTGTGTCGTTAGCGTTGCTATAGAGTATAGACATGCGGTGTTGCTGTAAGCGTGATTGTGTTTGGTTGTTGTCTAGTGGGAAACGGATAAGGCGATTAATGCATCGTAATGACCATTGCATAATAATAATGATGGAGTGTTTAAGTCCCAAGAACAACTTATGTAGATTAGTAATAATTAAATGTTTAAGTTTCGAGAGCAACCGAGTCTTTTTTAGTATGTTTATCACGGGGGAGTCCTATTAGGTCATGGTAAAATGTTACGGCTTGCTCGGGCTTGCCATCGAAGACTAGCTCGCCCTTGTGCATAACAAAGCATCGATTACATATTTCACACAGTGACTTGAAGTCGTGGCTAGCAAAAAACATAAGTTCAGCGTCATCGATCAACGAAGTGATACGCGCTTTAGCTTTTTTAAAGAATTTGGCATCGCCCGCAGCCAGTACTTCGTCTAATAATAAAATGTCACCGGTAATGGCGGTAGAAATCGCAAATGCTAAGCGCACTACCATACCGGCAGAATAGGTTTTTATTGGGTAGTCAATAAACTTACCCAGCTCAGTAAATTCAACTATTTCTTTTTCTAGTGCGCGTACTTCTTTGGGTTTTTTTCCCAATAATAAGCCGCGATACATAATATTTTCACGACCAGTGGCTTCAGGTTCAAAGCCAATATTTAGCTCAAATAGTGAGCGAATAACGCCGTTAACAGATTTAGTGCCTGAAGCAATAGGATATAAGCCAGCAATGGTTTTTAGCAGGGTGCTTTTGCCAGCTCCATTGTGCCCAATTAACCCAACGCGCTCGCCTTGCTTTATTTTAAAGCTAATGTTTTTTAGTGCGTGAATATCTTTAATACAAGCTTTATTTTTTTTGCCGAGTATCTGTTCTTTTAATGAATGCGTTTTATAGGCCAATGACGAATAATAGACATTAATATTGTCAAAATGGATGTGGGATTGTGTACTCATAAGTAATGGATCAACATGTTTTCGTTTTTAATTAAACTGCGCATAGCAAAAAACCATAATATAGCACCTGCTCCGAGCACAAACAGGAAGTTATGCAGGGTCGGTGCTCTGCCTTCTAATAAAGGTGCGCGATACAGTTGTAATAAATGGTAGATTGGATTGTAAGCAACCAGCACGTATAAATGCTTTGATTTTAATAATACATCAGCAGAGATGAAAATCGGTGATGCATACCACATCGCCTGAAATGCGAGTGTTTGCATTTGAAAAAAATCACGAAACTTGGTATTAGCAATGCCTGACAGGATGGCGACGGGCAAGGCAATATAAAACAACATAATAGTTGATGGTATAAAAAATAGTGCCATTATCAGCAGGTGAGCTGGTGCGATAAATAGCTGCCAGCAGATGAGGCCGATAAAACCGAATAGCATATAAGTGATCGACACTGTGGCGGTGCGGATTGGGTAAATGATCATCGGTTGTTTAAATTGCTTAATATAGCTTTCAGCTTTGAGAAACTCATCGCAACCATTGGTGGCACAGCTAGTAATCACTTCCCATATTACTAACCCAGAAAATACATAGATGGCGTAGGATAGGGGCTGAGCTTTAAAAATAAAGCTCATAACGGAGGTAAGTAATAGTGTAAATAATAATGGCGTTAAGATTGCCCACATAATACCCAGGTAAGAACGTCTAAAGCGTGAGCGTATGTCAGACATGGCCAAATGCCACCAAAAGTATCTGGCAGACCAAACGTTGCTTATGTAGTTATTTATCTGTTCCATGCTCAGTAAAATTTATCGAAAATCAGCTGCGAAGATACCTTATAATGCAGCTAGTGTAAACCGTCTCGAAACTTCCACCAATAGCGCAAGCACGACATGCTGTGCATCCAGCGGTACTTGAGTTTATTGCTGGATAGCTTGGTCCAGGCGTGCACGATTTGAGCAGTGGGTAAGTAAATATTATCGCCAAGTTTAAGCAAGCGGCGTGTGAGATCAGCGTCTTCGACGTACATAATGTAGCGGTCGTCAAAACCACCAACATCTTTTGCTGCCTGTGTTTGTAATAACATAAAGCAGCCTGTCATAAACTCAACATTGTGCATCGGCTGCTCATAGTTGTGGTCACGGTATTCATCGCTATGCAGCCGCTTATGGAAGCATTTTTTTAGCGGGCCAGGTGCAAATGATCGTAAAAATTGAGTTAGTGGACTTAAGTTTTTGCGACACAAATATTGTCTTTCGCCATTTTCATAAGTTACCGAAGGTGCGAGTAACAGGCACTTGGGATGTTGTTGTAAATAATCAAGCGCTTGTTGTAAGCAGTCTTTGGCGAGAAAAGCGTCGGGGTTTAATACCAAGTGATATTCGGCACTAGATGCCATTATGGCTTTATTATTACCAGCACCATAGCCTGGGTTTTCAGGTAGCGCTAGATAGCTAATATCCAAATGTGGGTGGGCATCGGCGCTAATGCGCTGTTCAATACTGCGCTGCCATGACTTCGTATGGCCATTATCAATAATGGTTAATGCCACGCGGTAACTTAAGCCCAAACAAGCCACGGCCGCATCAAGATGGCTGGTGGTTTTGTATAGCATATCGATATCGGGGCGGTAGACCACAATGGAAACGCTAAGTATGGGTTTGTTTGCTGGCAATGCGACGTCCTTTAAAAGTCAACATTGTATAGGCTGGTAGGGTTATGTCAAAGGTTAGTGCTTAAGGGTGAAAAACGTTTGACCTGCTAGAGCTAATCGATTAGTATTGCCAATTCACTGGATCAAGAACGGATCAAACGTATGAAAAGAACATTTCAGCCAAGTAATCTGAAAAAGAAACGCACTCACGGCTTTCGCGCTAGAAAGGCAACAGTTGGTGGCCGTGCAGTATTGAGAAGACGTCGTGCCAAAGGCAGAAAACGTCTCTCCGCCTAATACGCGTTTCACCCCGCAAGATCGGCTGCGCTCCAAACAGGATTTTCAGCAGGTTTTTCAGGGGGATAGGGTAGGTAGTAGACAGTTTGTGCTCTACTATCGCCAGGTCTCACATGCCAAAATCGGCATAATAATCAGCAAAAAAAATATTAAAAATGCCGTGGATCGTAACCGCGTTAAGCGAGTTATACGTGACTGGTTTCGGCATAACGATATCAACGATCTTGAGATGGTATTTATTGCCAACAAGGCTTCTAACTCTTTAACCAATAAAGAAATTCGACAATGCTTAGAGCAATTATTGCAGCGTGTTATAGCGCGCCTCGCCAAGCCTTAATTGGTTTAGTGTGGGTCTATCAGCGGGGCTTTAGTCGCTTTAGTCGTGCGCATTGCCGTTTTTATCCCAGCTGTTCTGAATATGCCAAACAGGCTTTTAATCAGCGCGGGGCATTAATAGGACTGGCTTATACAGTGAAACGTTTGCTAAAATGCCACCCTTTACACGCAGGCGGGTTTGATCCCGTGCCTAAAAAACAAAAGAAGTGAAACTCAATGACTGCAGAAATTAAGAAGTATGTACTTTACGCCATTCTGGCAATTTTGGCTGTTTTTATCTGGAATGCTTGGGATAAGCAGCAAACAGATAAAAGTGGATTGCCACACAGTCAGCCGGCCGCCCAAGTGCAGTCTTCTGCATCAGCGCCTGCTAGCACGGACAGTGCTAAACCCAGCTCGGATTATACGCCTCAGGCTTATCAAGCCAAAGATGCGACACAAAGCCAGGCGATAGCGACAGCAGCAAAAGCCGCTGGTAAAAATGCCACGGTGACAGGTGACTTAGTTAAAGTTAAAACTGATGTGTTTGATGTATCTATCGATATGAGTAGCGGTAACTTAGTCAATTTGGCGTTGCCGAAATACCCAGTATCGGTTAAAGAAAAAAATACGCCATTTGCTTTATTGAACACCGATAAGCAAACTTTATATGTGGCGCAAAGTGGTTTGATTGGCGCGAACGGAAAACCCGTGAATTTGAAATACAGCAGCAGCCAATCGAGTTACAGCATGGCGCCGGGCGAAGATCAGCTGGTGGTCACGCTGAATGCGAAGACAGCAAGTGGTTTGCAGGTAAAAAAAGTTTATACCTTCGAACGTAATAATTATTTAATTCATGTTGCCTACCAATTAACTAACAGTGGCTCGCAACCTTGGGCTGGTAGTTTCTACGGTCAGTCAACACGCCGCCCGGCAGGTAAACATGGCTTCTCTATGGGTTACCGTTCATATAATGGCGCTTCACTTTCGTCAAAGGCGAAGCCTTACGATAAAGTGAAGTACGATTGGTTAAACACCAATATGATTAGTCGGAATATTCAAGGTGGTTGGTTAGCGATTCAGCAGCAGTATTTTTTAACTGCTTGGGTGCCGAACAAAAACCAAATGAATCACTACTACAGTCATACAGCATTTGATACCAATGCCGAAGGCAAAGCAGCGAATACTTATACCTTAGGTATGATCACACCTGAGGCTACTGTGGCACCTGGTCAAAGCACGACTATGGGCGCTGAATATTATGCCGGCCCAGAAATTGCAAAAGTTTTAAAAACAATTGCACCAGGTTTAGACCTTACTATTGACTACGGTTGGTTATGGCCGTTATCTAAAGTTATTTTTTGGGTGATGAGCTGGATTGACAGTTGGATTGGAAACTGGGGTTGGTCAATTGTATTAACCACCTTGCTGATTAAGCTGGTGTTCTACAAATTTTCCGAATCAAGTTATAAGTCGATGGGTAAAATGCGTGATTTGGCGCCGAAGATGACGGCACTTAAAGAACGCTATAAAGATGATAAGCAAAAGCTTAGTCAAGCCACGATGGAGCTTTATAAAAAAGAAAAAGTGAATCCAGCGGGTGGTTGTTTGCCGATGCTGATTCAAATTCCATTCTTTATTGCTTTGTATTACGTATTAATCGAAAGCGTGCAATTACGTCAAGCACCATTTATCTTTTGGATTGTCGATTTATCAGTGAAAGATCCTTATTATGTGTTGCCGATTTTAATGGGTATTTCGATGTTTGTTCAGCAAAAGATGACACCGACGCCGATGGATTCTGCACAAGCAAAGGCAATGATGGTTCTGCCGGTTGTGTTTACCGCCATGTTTTTGAATTTCCCTGCGGGTTTAACACTGTACTGGTTGACGAATAATGTCTTAACGATAACGCAACAATGGATAGTGATGCACCGGACAGAAAATGCCAAAAACAAGCCAAAAAAACTTAGCAACAAAAAAGCTAAAAAATCTTAATCACGATACCATTGTCGCGATTGCAACGCCTCCAGGTTATGGGGGCGTTGGCATTTTACGTGTGTCGGGTTCTCTCGTATCAACGATAGCTAAACACATGTTGGGTGATTGCCCCAAGCCGCGTTATGCCAGTTTAAGTCCTTTTACAAATCAACAAGGTGAAGTCATTGATAATGGCATAGCCCTCTATTTTAAAGCGCCACACTCTTTTACTGGTGATGATGTGCTGGAGCTGCAGGCGCATGGTGGGCCAGTAGTGTTGGATGAGCTGTTACAGACCGCGGTTCAACTGGGTGCGCGCATAGCCGAGCCAGGCGAGTTTTCTAAGGTCGCTTTTTTAAATAACAAAATGGATTTGACACAAGCGGAGGCCATAGCCGACCTTATTAGTGCCACGTCTCGCCAAGCTGCGCATGGTGCGATGCGTTCATTGCAAGGCGAATTCTCTCAAGCGGTGTCACGTTTATTGCAGCAATTAATTCATTGCCGTATGCAGGTCGAAGCGGCGATTGATTTCCCCGATGAAGACATCGACTTCGTTGCTGAGTCAACGGTGATCAGTGATTGCGAAGCGATGGTGGCACATATCAATCAACTTTTACAATCAGCACAGCAAGGTGCATTATTGCGTGAAGGTATTACCGTGGTGATTGCAGGCCGGCCCAATGCAGGTAAATCCAGTCTATTAAATTATCTTAGCGGTGAAGACACGGCAATTGTAACTGAGCAGGCGGGTACCACGCGAGATATCTTGCGCGAGAAGATTCATATTGATGGCATGCCATTGCATATTATTGATACCGCTGGTTTGCGTGATAGCGATGATGTGATCGAACAGGAAGGTATTAAACGTGCATGGCAACAAATGAAGCAGGCTGATTTGGTGTTATTTATGGTAGATGCGCAGCAAATACAGCAACAGCCAGAGCACTTGGCAGCAGACTTGCTGCCTTTTGAATCGATAGACGTGCCCATCTTATTAGTAAAGAATAAAATTGATCAAACCCACGAGCAACCTGAAGCATGGCATGCACATGACCATCAAGGCGTCGCTATTTCTGTAAAATCAGATAGCGGAATGGAGCAACTAAAAGTGGCTATTAAAGATTTTGCCGGCTATCAGCACCAGGCTGAGGGGAATTTTACCGCGCGTCGTCGACACGTTGATGCGCTAAGCCGAGCAACGGTAGCTATTGCTACTGGGATTAATCATTATCAGCAACAACAAGCAGCAGAGCTATTAGCAGAAGAGCTAAAACAAGCACAACAAGCACTATCAGAAATCACCGGTGAATTTAGTTCAGATGATTTGCTGGGTGAAATCTTTTCGAGTTTTTGTATAGGAAAATAATCATTCATTGCTAGCATCAATGCGACTATAACGTACATTTAGATTGCAATGTATGCGTAATTGCCTCATTTATAGTCGAATTTTGAGTCTCTCTGTTGGACCTTTAGGTTTTCTTAAGGTTTCCTTAAGGTTCAGTGAATAACATTGATCTTGTAATTGATGTGTTTGTTTGGGAAGGACATTATGTCTCTCTTACTCCCACAAAAGAAACTTCCCAGATGGATTGATTACATTGCTCACCCCGTTAGAGCTGAAGTTATGGAATGCGAACCTAGCCCAGCTCTAACATTTCCTGAAAAGCTCATATTTGGTCTAAACTGGATGATTAATCTTCGTTCACCCTCCTCAATTACTATCTGTAAATTCCGGGGGTTTCGCTTAGCTTAACCATCCAATTTAGTCCCAAATCTGAGCTTTTCAGTGGTCTTCAGTAGTCCTGGCATATACTCCGTGTTTATCAAAGAATCTTGCCGCACAGCTGAGCTTTTCAAGTGAAATACGGTGCAAGCATATCCATTTCGGTCATCTTTTGGTAAAATAGCGACCACTTTTGAGGTTTTGGGTAGATTAATGCAAGCAGCTGATACATATGACGTGATTATCGTTGGTGGTGGCCATGCCGGAACGGAGGCAGCGCTAGCTGCTGCGCGCACCGGTGCAAATACACTTTTGCTGACGCACAATGTTGATACTCTCGGGCAGATGTCATGTAATCCAGCGATTGGCGGTATTGGTAAGACTCATTTGGTGAAAGAGATTGATGCGCTTGGTGGGGTGATGGCAACAGCGGCTGATCATGCAGGTATTCAATTCCGTGTATTGAATTCGCGTAAGGGCCCTGCGGTTCGCGCTACACGTGTGCAAACCGATCGTACGTTATATAAAACCTTTGTGCGTAAAACCTTAGAGCATCAGCCGAACCTGAAAATCTTCCAACAAGCCGTGGATGACCTGCTGGTTGAAGGTGAGCAAGTGACCGGTGTAGTAACCCAGATGGGTTTGCATTTTTATGCGCGCCAAGTGGTGCTAACTGTTGGTACTTTTTTAGGTGGCAAGATTCATATTGGTGATGTCAAACAAAGCGGCGGCCGTGCTGGTGATCCACCATCGATTGCTTTGGCGAATCGTTTGCGTGAATTACCGTTTCGAGTGGGTCGCTTAAAAACGGGAACACCACCACGCATTGATGGCCGCACGATTGATTATACAAAGTTACAAGCGCAACCGGGTGATGAACCACGACCTGTGATGTCGTATTACGGCAATCGTGATCAGCATCCACAACAAGTGCCGTGTCATATTACTTATACCAACGAACAGACTCATCAAATTATTCGTGATAACTTCGATCGTTCACCGATTTTTGCTGGTGATATTGAAGGCGTGGGACCACGTTATTGCCCCTCGATTGAAGACAAGGTGAATCGCTTTGCAGGGCGTGATAGGCACCAATTATTTTTAGAGCCAGAAGGTTTGAATACAACGGAGGTCTACCCAAATGGTATTTCAACTAGCCTGCCTTATGATGTGCAAACGGCTTTTGTGCATAGCATTGCTGGCTTGGAAGATTGCCATATCGTTAGGCCTGGTTATGCGATTGAGTACGACTATTTTGATCCGCGTGATTTAAAGCCTAGCTTAGAAACCCAATTTATTAGCGGCTTGTATTTCGCCGGCCAAATCAATGGCACGACCGGTTATGAAGAGGCGGCGGCGCAAGGGTTGATTGCCGGTTTAAATGCCGCCTTAAAAGCTCAAGGTAAAGACATCTGGTCGCCACGTCGTGATCAAGCTTATATCGGCGTGATGATTGATGATCTGATTACGCGCGGCACATTAGAGCCGTATCGTATGTTTACTTCGCGCGCCGAGTATCGCTTATCGTTACGTCAAGACAATGCTGATGCACGTTTAACTGACATCGGTTATGAGCTGGGTTGTGTGCCTGAGTGGCAACATGAAATTTATAATAAAAAGCGCGAAGCCGCTGAAACAGAGAGCGCACGCTTACAAACCTTATGGTGCCGTGCGGGTACTGAAATGGCGCAAGCATTTACTGCGAAGTTCGCTCAAGTGTTAGAGCGTGAATACAATGCAATGGATTTATTAAAGCGACCGAATGTGACTTACGATGAGCTGATGGCTGTCGATGGTTTTGGCCCTGGCTTAACAGCAGAGTTGGCACGCGAACAAGTCGAGATTCAAGCCAAGTACGCCGGTTATGTCGCACGGCAACAAAAAGACATAGAGCGCCAGCAACAATCAGACACGCAAGCGTTGCCTGAAGATCTCGATTACGATGATGTTTATGGATTATCAAATGAAGTACGCCAAAAACTGCAGGATGTTAAGCCCGCAACGATTGGTCAAGCCGGCCGTATTCCGGGTATGACACCTGCGGCTATTTCACTGCTTCTACTTCACCTAAAAAAACAAGCTGCTTAATTGAAAGTTATTGTGCCACTATCGCTTCCTTCGCATCCGTTTTGAGAGCTGCAGCTTACAGTTAATGGTACAGCGTTTAATCCGGTGGGCGATACTGATCGTGCGTTAAGACATGTGGCATTGTCCCGATTTCCTCCTTGACTGAGGAATGTATTATATACAGACATGTTGTTAACTGAATATGTTTTACTTGAATTAAAGGGAATGAAAATGGATCCTGTTGTATTACGCGATTCACCGAGGATGGTGGCAGAGCCGAGGTCGCTACATCCAGTGGTTGCGCTTTGGTAGAAGTCATACGCGAAAGTAGTTATTGTTACGTTTAAACTAACGTTGCTGTTTGTGAGGGTGATCGTGCCGGCGGGGGTGTGGGTCGGGCCAACATAAGGAATTAACATGTCGTTAATATCAATTGAAAAGGCAGTAGCACTTAATAGCAGTGCTGTTATGCCCGCTGTAGTCATTGAAGTTATCTTGAAGAGGGGCATGTAGTGTCTCCTTATTAAAAAGTATTAGTATATTTTTTACACGGGTGTCATGAGGCCGCCAGCCTTGCATCCGCTTTCGCAGTTAGGACCAGCTAACTCTGATGAAGTTTGTGCAGAGGTTAAATTGTAAAAAATGGGTAAGTGCCAGGAATGCTGTTTTATATGTTGACTAATGTAGGGGGGGGGGTATCTGGTTTCATTGTGTGTAACTCCTTTTACCAAGCCTTATGGTAGCAAATAATCTATTAATTTCAAATATAAAAGCCGATAATGTGTAAATCTATGACTCAATCATAAAATTACATGATTTTTATGGATATTTAGCCAAATATTATGTATATTTATGATTCAATCATATAATTGCACGGCATTCAGGATAAAATCAATGAGCTATATAGAGCGATTGCAGCAACCACGGCTTCAAGAGTATTTGAAGCACTTTCCTGTTGTTGGTATTACAGGGCCGCGTCAATCAGGCAAGTCGACGATGTTGCAACACTTATTGAAAGACTACGAGTATGTCACTTTTGATGATTATGCGGTCAGTGCAGAATTTGCCGATGATCCCGAAGGCTTTATGGCGCGTTATAACAATCGAGTAATTTTTGATGAGGCGCAAAAAGCACCAGAATTATTTAACTACGTTAAAATGGCGGTAGATAAAGATCGACAAAATTATGGCAAGTATGTATTAACCGGTTCAAGTCAATTTGCTTTTGTGAAAGGTATTACAGAATCTTTAGCGGGCCGTATTGGTTTAATGTCGCTATTACCGCTGAGTTATAGTGAGATGCCAGTCGATTTAAGAGCTGTTTCTATATATAAAGGAAGCTATCCAGAATTAGTGGTTCGTCATTATGCGGGTAATGATTTATGGATGTCTTCCTATTTGCAAAACTACATTACTAAAGATTTACGTGACTTAATTGATGTGGGTGACCTGAGGGACTTTCGCCGTTTTGTCGAATTGCTGGCGGCTAATGCTAGTCAAATCATGAATATGTCACACTATTCAAAAGATCTGGGTGTGACGGTACAAACGATTAAGCGTTGGATCTCAGCATTAGAAGCTTCGTATATTATTTTTATGTTACCGCCTTTTTATGAAAATCATGGTAAACGAATTATTAAGTCACCTAAGCTCTATTTTTATGACACAGGGCTTGTGTCTTATCTGACTGGCACATCAACACAACAACAATATGAGAAAGGCCCGATGTATGGTGCCTTGTTCGAAAATTATGTAGTTGCTGAGTTGAAAAAAATAGCCTTACTCGAGACTAAACACAATCAGCTTTACTACTATCGTACCAGTAGTGGTAGCGTTGAAATCGACGTGATTTTTGAGCGTGGTCAACAGCGTGAATATATCGAAATTAAAGCATCATCAACGTATACGCCGCGCATGTCAAAACACCTAAAAGACATCATGAGTGGTAAAGATAAAGGCTTTATTTTGTACCAAGGAAGGCCTCGTAAAATCAGTGATCATTTATTGGTTCAGCCATTTGGTGACTATTTGCAACAGGCATCGGTTGTTGCAGTTGAGTCTAGTTGAGTGAATGTGCACGCCATGCTAGTCTGAATACATGAATTCAAAAACACACAAAAAATCCACATTGCACTTTTTATATGCCGGCTTGCCGTTATTTGTTGTGCTCTTTCTTGATGGCATGGGGCTGGGTATCGTGTTTCCGATATTAAACGGTATTGTGCAAAGCCCGGCTTCACATTTTTTCACCAGTGCGATCTCAACGCAGGAGCGTAGCTTCATCTATGGCATTGTGATCATGGTGTTTATGTTGTGCTGGTTTATTGGCTCGACAGTGCTAGGTGACTTTTCTGATAAGGCCGGCCGTAAAAAAGCATTGATGTTGTGTTTGGGTGGTTCAGCGTTAGGTTATTTTTTAACCGCATTGGCAGTAATGTGGCATGCGTTATGGCTGATATTTATTGGCCGCATTATTGATGGCTTTACGACGGGCAGCCAGCCGATTGCACAGGCGTCGATTATTGATTTAAGTCATGATGAGCAAAAATCACGAAATCTCGGTTTGATTCTGATGTCGCTGTCATTGGGTTTTGTGTTAGGCCCGGCATTGGGTGGCTTATTAAGCGATCCACATGTGGTGAGTTGGTTTGATTATAAAACACCATTGGTATTGGCTGGTATTATTTCAGTGCTGAATATGTGGCTGTTACAAGTTATGTATAAAGAAACCTACGCCGGTGAAGTGTCTGGCGCAAAGCTACGCTTTAGTCGTGCTTTTAAATTGATTTGGCAGAGCTGTAAAGATAAGCGCATTAACGCATTGATTGGATTTTTTCTAATAAATATTTTGAGTTGGAGTTTTTATTATTCCTATATCTCACCGTTTATGATGGCACGTTTTGGTTTTACTACCTCATTGACTGCTTGGTTTATGGCGGCGTTAGGCGTGGGTTTTGTTATTGGTTTTGGTTGGTTGAATGGTTTTATGGCTGATCGATTGTCCATTAAGTCTATTTTATGGATCAGTATTCCTTTGCTGGGAGTGTTTATTGCATTGAATGCTTATGTGCCATCAGTAATAGTTGCTTGGGTTTGTGTGATTCTTGCGGCGGTTTGTCAGTGCTTGGTGTATGCGCAAGGCATACGCTGGATATCCGATCAGGTGAATGAAAACGAACAAGGTTGGGTGATGGGTGTGACTGGTTCTGTGACGGCATTGGGTTATGCGATTAGTGCATTCTTAGGTGGCATTTTAGATGAGTACAGCATGTTTGGTGCATTAACGGCGAGTGTGGTGTTGGTATTAATCGCTTTGGTAGCTTTGCTATTTATTCGCTCGCCTGAGACACGTCAGGATGATTTACTTTAATTTGCTGTTGCCACCAATCCTCTAATGCACAGGGTGTTTTGCTTTGCCCCATTTTTTCATCGAGCAGTTCAATCGCTTTCTTCTCTTGTCCTGAGTGAATCAGGCTTAATAAATAGGATTGCCAAAACACGCTGCGTTGTTCATCACTGCCGCCGGTTGTTGTGGTATCAAACTTATCAAATAACAGTTCACTGGCATGGTTATAATCTTTTTCTGCAAATGCTAAGCACGCTTCAGCCAGCGGTATGCCATTTTGTTGCCAACGATGAGCGTCTACTCCTTGCTGCTGTGCGGCAAAATGTTTGAGTGCCTGCAGTGCATTTTCAGCTTTGAGGTGTTCGCCGGCGCGATGCAACGCATAGATAAACATTATGTTGAGTAATGGGAAATTGAATTCAGTGGTGTGTTGTTCGATGTAAGGCGTGAGACGTCGCCATTCGGTCGATAGATTGCGACCCGCTAATTCAATGGTCCACAGCAATAAAATTGCATCTTTTTGTTCGTTGATAGTTTCAGGTTGTTTATCCCAAACATATTGATGATAAATATCGATCGCATTATCGTAATCGAGCTCAGTTAAATACAAAGCGGCGAGATGAAAGCCCATATGTGATTGAATGAACTGAACGCCGTGTGACCAAATGGCTTCTGTTTCGCGTAATAGGCGAATGCCATTGTGGTATTGACCATTGGAGGTGTAGGCATGAACCAGTGCATGGAAGGCCCATGGATTATGGGCTAATAATTCGGTTGATTGATTGGCAGTTTGGATGCATTGATCTGTTTTTCCATTCAGTTCATAAGCGAAGGCCAGCATAGCTAAAAAATGTGGCTGCTCTTGATTGTCATGTTGATGATTTTTAAAATAGGCTAGCTGGCGTTGGTTTTCACCGGTTTCAAAGCAATGAAATTCAATCATTTTGGCGGCAATAAGGTCGCGAGGCCATTGTTTACCAATCTCTTCATAAAAGGTTAAGGCATCTTCAAGGCGATTTTCCATGCTGGCTTGCACGGCTTGAAGATAGAGTTGTTCGCGCGGCGTGAGATCGTCGTATTCGTTAAGTGCTCGGTCAATCAGTGCGTTGGCTTTTAGTGCCTCATTTTTAGATAAGCTAGCAATATGCATCAGTGCGGCATAGCATTGTAAGATGGCACAATCGGGTTTGGTGTCTGCATATTCAAATATCTGCAATAATTTTTCGTCTAGCAGCATAAAGTTTTCGACGAACACATTTATGAATTCGATAGCTTGAGCATCGTCGGTGGTGACCTCTAATTGATGTGCATCGTATTTCATTTTTACCCCGGGTGCTCGCAGATGAGATCAAATTATAGCAGGGGATTTTGAGTTTGCTGCCGAAGTTTGAGCTATCGAGTAAGGCGTTTTTCGAGGTTGGCTTTTACTTTGGGCCATTCGAAATCAATGATACTAGCAACGTTGTAGTCGCAGCGATGACCGTCATAGCCGATGTGGATCGAGCGTAATATACCTTCTTGTTTCGCGCCGATTTTTTTAAATGAATTGATGGTTTGTATGTTGCGGGTATCAACACACATTTGAATGCGATTTAATTGTAGGCTATCAAAGGCATGGCCAAGCAATAATAATTGGCATTCGCTGTTGGTGGCTGTGCGCCAGTGACTTGGGGTCAGCCAGTTCCAGCCGACTTCAGCTGTGCGGTTATGTAGATCTATATTAAGGAGTCGGGTGCTGCCTACGGCCATGCTGGATTTTTTATCGACAATGGCAAATGGCAGGTCTTCACCGAGCATCGCCATATGGTTAGCATATTGGATCCACATTTTGGCATCATCGACGCTTTCAAACGCGGAGCGTTGCATCCATACCCAGATCTTGGGGTCTTTGCCGGCGTGATAGAGTGATTCGGCATGTCCTTCAGCCAGTGGCTCGAGTCGTACATGCTTCCCTTCGAGTACTTTTGGTTCGATTTCCTGTTCCATGTCGGGATATTAACATACTTCGTGTTATCAGCACACTATGGTATAGTCTCGCCCATGAAAACATTAGATCAAAAACAGTTCAATGACGCCTTGCAGCTGCTGCCATTCTCTATCAGTGAGGATCAGGAAAAGCAGCTAGCGGATCATGTGAACTTATTAAATAAATGGAACAAGGTATATAACCTGACAGCCATTACTGATATTGAACAGCAGATCAGCCATCATGTGCTCGATAGTTTGGCTGTTGCTCCTTATATAAAGGATGGCAGCGTTGTGGATATGGGTACTGGCGCTGGGTTCCCGGGGGTGCCGTTAGCGATTATGCGCCCTGGTCAAAAAGTCACCTTGCTGGATAGCAATAGTAAGAAGACGCGCTTCTTAGTGCAAGCGGCAGCTGAGTTGAAGTTATCAGAGGTTGGTGTCGTTCATTCGCGTGTGGAAAGCTATCGCGCCGATCCATTGTTTGATGCTATCATAACCCGGGCTGTGGGTAAGATTACGGATACTATCGCTGCAGCGCGGCATCTGCTGAGACCGGGTGGTCGCTTTTATTTTATGAAAGGTAAGCTACCCGAGCAAGAGCTTGCTGCGTTTGATGGCGATGTTATCAGCCACAAGATCGATGTGCCTTTATTGCGTGAAGAGCGCCACTTAATAGAGATTCAATTATGACCAAAGTAATTGCAGTAGCAAACCAAAAAGGCGGTGTGGGCAAGACAACCACTAGTGTTAATTTATCGGCATCGTTGGCCGCTATCAAGAAAAAAGTGTTGCTGGTTGACTTGGATCCGCAAGGCAGTGCGACGGTGGGTAGTGGTATAGACAAGTCGCAATTGAAGTTATCGGTAAACCAAATTTTATTGACCGCGTGTTCGGTGGCCGAGGCGTCGGTTACGACGGAGTGGGGTTATGACATTTTGCCATCGAATGGTGATCTTACTGTGGCCGAGGTGCGGCTGCTTAAGTCTGAAGGTCGCGAGTCTGTGCTTAAGCGCGCGCTTGAAGAGGCTAAGCAGGCTTATGATTTTGTGGTTATTGATTGTGCGCCATCGTTGAATATAGTGACGGTGAATGCATTGGTGGCGGCTGATAGTGTATTGGTGCCAATCCAGTGCGAATACTATGCGCTAGAAGGGCTGGCCAGTTTGCTGAGCAGCATTGATAAGATTCGTAAGACGGCCAATCCTGATCTTAAGCTTGAAGGTTTATTGCGCACGATGTACGACGGTCGTAATCGTTTAACGATTGATGTGTCGGAACAGTTAATCAGTCACTTCGGTGATAAGGTGTACCAAACGGTCATTCCTCGTAACGTAAGATTAGCCGAGGCACCAAGCCATGGGGTTCCGGTGATGTGTTATGATAAGCGCTCTCAGGGGGCGGTGGCTTATTTGGCGCTGACAGGGGAATTGATGCGTCGTCAACAGGGTGGTGAGACGGCAATTGTAGATAATGCAGAAGTAGCAGAGACGGCATAACCAAGGGGGCGCACATGTCGCAAATAAAACGAGGTTTGGGCAAAGGATTAAGCGATTTAGGTCTATCCGAATTGTTGGGTGGCATGGATGCGGTGCCGACTGAAGCCAGTGAAAGCAGTGACAGTACTGAAAAAACTGAATCAAGCGACGTAAGTAAAGCAAGCGATGCAAAAGTATCGCTGAATGCTGAGTTGCGTCACTTATCTGTTGATGAGGTTCAACCCGGCAAATATCAACCGCGCCAACAGATGTCACAGCCTGCGTTACAAGAGTTAGCCGATTCCATCAAGTCGCAAGGTATTATTCAGCCCATCGTTGTGCGTACCTTACCTGAGGGAAAATACGAAATCATTGCTGGTGAGCGCCGCTGGCGTGCAGCACAAATGGCGGGGCTAACAGAAGTCCCAGCTGTGGTTCGAGCCATTAAAGACGATGCTGCAATTGCGATGTCGTTGATTGAAAATATTCAACGCCAAGATTTAAATGCGATTGAAGAGGCTCAAGCCCTGGCGCGTTTGATTGAAGAATTTGATATGACGCATGATGCGGTGGCGAAGGCGATAGGCAAGTCACGGGCGTCAGTGAGTAACTTGATTCGTTTATTGCAACTACCATCAGTTGTGCGCGGCATGGTTGAGCAAGGTCAGATTGATATGGGTCATGCACGTGCTTTATTATCATTATCCCCAGCGCAGCAAGTGGAAGTGGCGCAAAAAATTATTGAGCGCTCGTTGTCTGTTCGCCAGACAGAAGAATTGATTAAGCAACTGCAGCAGCCACATCATGAGCACCATAACAGCCAACCTGCTGCGATGGATCCAGATGTAAAGCGTTTGCAGAACAATCTTGCTGAGCGCATAGGTGCTGTGGTTAATATCCGTCACACCAACGGTGGTAAGGGTCGCTTGGTGATTCATTATAATAGCCTCGATGAGCTTGATGGGATTCTTGGTCATATTCAATAAGGCTTTGTCACCCCGGTTAAGTTTGTCACTCCGGGTTAAGTTTGTCATCCCGAACAAGAGCTTGTCATCGCGCACAAGAGCTTGTCATTCCGAACAATAGCTTGTCATCCCGGACTTGATCCGGGATCCATGTGTTAAGACTATAACTTTGAGCGACCCTGCTTGTGCGTCAACTAATACTTCATGATGCAGGGGTTTGGCTAATGAGCCTTTGCGGCTTTAAATGCTTTCAATTTTGCCCAGTTTGGATAGGTGACTTCCCATAATTCTGATATTTTATTTTTGTTGTATTGAGCGATAAAAATAACTTCAATATCCGTTTTTTCTTTAGGTGTGATTGTGGTGATGTATAGGCGCCCAGCAATCTTATTGCCATGTTCAACCCAGGTTTTATTATCATATTTAATTTTATATTGTATATTTGTTGAGTATACTTTTTTATGTATTTGGTAAAATTTATTGTAACTCATATCATTTCCATTGCTGTGTAAAATGAAGCTACGAGCGTAGAATTGTGGCATAGACAAAATATTTTTTTTAACTACCATCGTTGTGAACATTTGTTTTATTTGGTGCGTTAGGTCACGATTAGGTTGTGCTTGGGCGGATAAATTAATCAGACATAGCAAGCTGATGCAGAGCGATAATTTTCTTGGTTTCATAAATATTTCCCTAATGGTTTGGGTGTTTAAGTGGTGAGCAGGCATGATAACAATTGATTTTATTGTGTTTTTTGGTGGCTATCAAGTCCGCTTATTCTATTTTTATTTACTTTAAAGGCACAGAGAAATCTGCATCAGCTTTAATTTTTCCTGATTTAATAAGTTCACACGCGTTTTTATTCCAGGGTGACCACTGCTTGCAGACATGAAAGTATTTAAGGTCGATAGCTTCTTTAACGGCAGATATGACTAACCAAGGTCGTTGCAGCTGAATAAAGTGCCCGGTATCAGCCCAGACTAGTTGTGATTGTGGCGACAGTTTAGCCAGGTTGCTTTGTGCAAGCCAAGAGTGTTTGAAGTTAGCGGCTTGCCTTGATTTTGGTTGATAGTGATAAGTCGCCGCTAATACCATTAAAGGCACATTGGGGAATGGCGGTAATTTTTTCATGTGATCCAGTGTGGCAGCCATGCCCAGCCCTTCTGGGTAGTAATCAACATTTTTGGGTGGTAAGTCCAACACATGTTGACCACCACGTTTTTTTTGCAAATAGCGCAAAGTTTGTGGTGAGGTCGCATCAACAAGCACTACCGATTGCACTTGCTTTGGGAATTGTTGTGCAAAATAAATGGCAAGTGTGCCGCCATAGGAATGGCCGACGATGACATACGGTGGTGGTAGTTTTAGTTTGTGTAAGACCGTTTGCAAGTTTTGCATAATTTGCTGACCAGTAAGTGATTCTGTTTGCTTACCTTTTTTGATAATGCTGCGCCCATGATCACTTACGTTGTTTTTGCTGGTAATATCAACACGGTCATACAGCACGACGTGGGCAAATTGACTAATGGTAGGAGCAACGCGTCTCCAGGTGTATACACCTTCGCCGCCATAACCGGCAAGAAACACCACTGTTGGTTTAGCTTGGCCATAGCTTTCAACATAAATTTTACCCTCAGGCACATCGATATATTGCCCATGTTTTGATTGAGCATAACCGGTTATTGATAGTGCAGATATAAGCAGTAATGTTAAGCAATGTTTAATAAATAACATGTCAGTTTGCCTTAAATTTAGGTATGATTTAAGCCAATGCAGTATATCACAGTGTTAGTAAGGAATAGCTAATACTCTTTCGCAGCAGTGCGTTGATAAAAACATATAAGCAATGCGATAAAGCCAACAAGACCACAAGCATACCAAAGCCAATGCGGTGACAGGTGGTGGTATATGATGCCACCAATGCTGGGACCAACAACAAGACTGGCGGCGTAAGTAGATTGAAAGATACCTAACGTGTTGCCTTTGTGTTGTGGTGGTGAGGATTCATAGCATACGTATTGTGCCATTGAAAAAAATAGCATTTCCCCGGCGGTATAAACCATATAGGCAAGTGCGGCAAACACAAATGAAGTGATAAAGTTTAATAGCAAACATCCCATGCCCATTAATGCGACACCGATGCCAATAATATCAAATTTATTAAAATGCTTTATGGCGCTGGTGAGCGGTGTTTGAAATAGAATAATTAACGCGGGGTTTATTGCCAGCAGCAACCCTATGCCATGCAGGCCATATTGTGGAAATAGGTTATGGATATAGATCGAATAGGTGGTGCGCAGTTGGGCAATAATCAGGCCAGTAATAAACAGTGACACTAAAACAGTGAAGAATATTTTTTTATTTTGTCGGTTATCTTGTTGGCTATCTGTTGGCTTCCCAATTAAGTGAGTATTTTCAGAATGATTAATAAAAAACATTTGATGAATAGCAAGCAATAGCGTCATCATGCCGCCAGCATAAAATAAATAAGAAAACCCATAATGTGCAAAAAGACCAATCAGTAATGCAGAGGTGCCGATTCCAATATTCGTGGCAGTATAAAGAATGTTGATAGCGGTTATTCGATCATGATTGTTATCACTTGAGCAGGATCTTATAAGTTGAATTGTATTGGCGGTTTTAAACATATAGGTGCAAACACCAAGCAAAGCGGCAATCAACATAATGACGTGAAGCTGTTTAAATGAAGGCAGTGCATTGAATAATATACTTTCAATCAATAGGCTTGCGATAATAACTTTGGTGGGAGCGATTTTATCAGATAATTTTCCGCCCACGATACCACCAAGCATGGTGCCAACACCATAACAAGACAAAACAATACCGGCAGACACAACGCTGTAATGCAAAGTAGAAACCAAATAAATTGAAAGATAAAAGGCAAGGCCGGTTGCTGTGGTTTGAAGTAAGCAAATTAGTATTGAGTTTAAGCTTTTTTTAGAAATAGATTGATAGTTTTTTATATATCCTGTGTATAAATTTTTAATTTGATATTTTAATATTTGCATAATGATGTGTATTACATGCGTTAGTGGCCAATTTTAAATTGACTAAAAAAGAAAGTTTGACATTCTAACCACAAACGGTGATAGAATTCTACCCGTATTTGGTAAGTGAATAAAAATGCATGAGATTATATATGGATTTGCTAAATTTTTTTAAAAAGATTGTTCTAGTTGAAAGTAATAAAGAATTGTTTGATACACTTATTTCTGAGCAACCAGGTTATGTTAGGCAGGCGTATATGGAAAATAATGAACAGCAAATAGCTAATTCATTTAAGTGGAGTAATTCTATTATTTACGAAACCAATGTAAGTGTAATAGTGAGTTAATTTGAAGAAAAATTAATAGTTAAATAAATGAATAAAAAAAATAATGGTAACTTAACTCTTATTGGTTCGGGTATAAAATTCCTGTCACATCTAACCAAGGAATCATTGAGTAGTCTCGAGACTGCAGATAAAATTGTTTATCTGAGTAACGATTCTGTTTTAATTGAGTGGTTAGAGACCGAATTCAGATCTGTTGAGTCACTATCAGGAATCTATTATAAATTTAACTCAAGAAAAGTATGCTATGAGGCGATAGCTTGCTATGTTGTTTCACTAGTGAAATCTGGACTAAATATATGTTTTCTATTGTATGGCCATCCAATTGTTTTTTCTCAGCCAGGGATTATGGCGGTTAGGCAACTAATTCAAGAGGGTTATAGCGCAAGCGTATTACCAGCTATTTCGGCTGAAGATTGCTTGTTTGCTGATTTGTTAATAAATCCAGGGGATGTTGGGTGTGTATCATACGAGGCTACTGATTTCTTGATATATGACAGACCAATCTTGCCAGCAAGCCATCTAATAATTTGGCAAGTTTGTGTTGTAGGAATCACATCGCATTACGATGGGCACATAAATAATAATATTCAGATCTTGATTGATAAGCTGCAAACTGTTTATCCGGGTGAGCATGGGGTGGTTATATATACAGCAGCAAAGTACCCAGGTTTTTTGCCTACGATTACTAAGCGTTCGTTGGCTTTATTAAATTCGCAGTGTTTACCACGTTTTTCAACACTTTATATTCCTCCATATATGAAAGCAAAGGTCAATAGTGAGGTTCTTGATGCTTTAAGTGTGATAAAAAATAAGTAAATTATTGGGATTCCATGCTTATGCAGCCACGTAGAAAGGGAGCGTCGCTTGAAAAGATGGCTCCTTTTTGTTTTAGGTTAGGAGAGATTTTTTTAAACCTTGCGTCGTTATCCAGTATTAATTTACTTGATTGTATTGAGCGATGTTGGTCATGCTTATTATGAAAATAAGAGAGCTTGATTGATTTTGTTATATCATTGAGAATTGTATCTGAGCATATTGAGTCGGGGGTAGATAGTTCATCAAAGTAAATACGGAGTATTCTTTTTAATTCGCGAAGTTCTGCTAAGGTGTTTGTTATAGCGGTTGTGTTTACCTGTGTGCTAGCGGAAGAAGTATGTTGTAAAGAATAATATAGGGGGTGTTTAGTCTTCTCAAGTATGAACGTATCAGGAGCCATTATGGTTGGCCAATAGTTTTTTAGTGAGTATGAATCTACATAGGCTTTTTGAATGGTATCTAGCGGTAAGCTGTTATCATTTGTTAATGGGCTATAGCCGACTGCCTTCCCAAGTAGAATTTTAAAAATATGGCGGACTAAGTTATTCATATGCGGCGTTAGCCTAAGATTTCTATTATGTCTTATTTCAGAAAAAATCAAGTCATAATATTTATCTGAGCACCTGCTGTAAGCACTGTCACACCATGCTTTCTCATACAGATATGCTCTTAATTTTAACCAGGCGTCATCATTCATGATTTTATTTATCCAATTTTCAGAAAAATAGATTAGGCATGATCTCCAATCACATTGAATTTCTGGGCTAGTAGTTATTTCCTTGAATATTTCCCAGTGCTGATAGGGAGTCATTGGTACATCAGAGGTAATGCCTAGGTCGCGTTGTAGGTAGCTGTGATTAAGATCTCTGCTAACGCTGGGAAGCATGAAGGCGGATCGTGAGCCTGAAGTTGCAGACAGCAAGCCATTGGGAGAATAAACTCTACCGTAAATATTGTTGAATAACCTATCTATAGGAAAGAATGTTCCTGGTGTTGCTATTTTTTGTGGCTTTGTAATCGACCGTTGTTTTAAATCGAAATAATATTCAAAATTCTTTTCAAGCACCATGCCAAAAGGCGAGCTGCCAATACCATATCCAAGATGTTTTTTTATTGCTTGAGGCGCTGAAGGATCCGATAGCCGATAATGACCGCCTTCAACAAGCGGAATAAAAGAGCTTATTGTATCGCCCTTTAATGCGCCATAAGGAAAGTAGGCTAAAAAAACCGGGAATTTTTTGTTTGGATTCAATGAGTCAACTAATTTTGTGAATTCAGGCTCGACTTTTTTAACGCGATCTCTTACGTTACTCCATGTTGTTTGAACAAGGCCTCGCTTGGTATCAACTGTTGTTAGCATGTTATTTCCTGTATAACAATTTCGCGTTTAATTTACATCAAATTATTATAGATTGAAATCACATGAGAAAATATCCGTACTTTTATTTTAAATTGTTTGCTTTAATGTGTGTGGAACGGCGCAACAAGACATAGTGTGGAAAAATTTATTAATTCTTAACAAGGAAGCTAATATGACGTCTACACGATTTTTTATTGAATCTGATAACCCTGAAAATCTAACCTCATCACGCTGGCGCGATGTGTTGGGTGAATTGACTGTGCCTAATAAAATACATCGCAAAAAATTACCGGGAAGAATAAGTGACTATAACATTCGTTATTTTATGGAGGGTGAATATGAGGGTACATGTTTGACCGAAAGGCAGCGTGTGGTTTTGATTGAGTTTTTAAAAGATAGAAGCGCTAAGGCGATTGCGGCAGATCTCAAAATATCAGAGCGCACGGTGGAGGATTACAGCAAAATTCTTAGAGAAAAATTTAATTGTGCAACAAAGCGTATGTTGATCAAAAAGTTAAATGACTTAGGTTATCTCCACAGGTTAAGCAGCTTGAAAAGTACACATAAACAGTGTACAGTGTGAGTCATGTGGATATATTTACGGTCGTGATTTCACGATCAGCATTGAAGGATATATCTAAGCTACCATTGCATATATCGTCAAAGCTGCAGGTATGGATTGATATGGTAGGTAACGATGGGTTAAGAGAGGCTAGAAAAACCATTGGCTATCATGATGAGCCTCTTAAAGGAAAAAGAGTTGGGCAGCGTTCCATTCGTTTAAGTAGGGCTTACCGTGCTATTTATATGATCAACAAACACGACATTGCTGAATTTATTGAGGTTGTCGAGGTGAATAAACATGAGTACAAAAAGTAAAGTAACATCCAAGGCTTTAAAACAGCTTGAGAAAATTACAGGCGGACCTTTGACCTTAGCTAAATTACTCTGGTCAATTAGAATGTCTGAAGAGCTAACTCAAGTTGAATTTGCTGCTCAATTAAAGATGTCAAAACAGCAGCTGTGTGATATCGAGCGCGGCAGGAAGCCTGTAAGCCCTAAGCTTGCTGCTGAGTATGCTAAAAAATTAGGTTACTCAGAAAAGCAATTTATCAGATTAGCATTGCAGGATTTATTGGATAGAGCGGGGCTGCATTTCGAAGTTGAACTAAAAAAGGCCGCCTAAATGAATATTACCTTTAAACCATTTACCAAAAACGAACTGCCTTTGTGGCAACGCTGGATCACTGTGCCTCATGTAAAAGAGGTGTGGTTTATTGAGGGTTATGAGCCATCAGATTATATGTATCAAAAAATTGAAGGCAATGGTTACGATTGCCCATTTGTAATTTATATCGACAATAACCCGGTGGGGTATATTCAATGTTGTAATCTGTATGCTTATCGCACCATGTGTCCTGAGCCGCAGGGTTTATTTACACATGAAGAGCCGGGTACTTATTGTTTGGATTTGTTTATTGCTGAAAGCGACTATTTAGACAAAGGCTATGGCACAGCAATTGTTAAGTTATTTACACAAAAACTGATTGATGAGTTTAATGCAAAGAAAGTTTTAATTGACCCGGCTAGTTCCAATAAGCGCGCTATTCGATGTTATGAAAAGGCAGGTTATTCTTTTGTTAAAACGGCGAATGATGGCATAACCGATTGCACGATTATGCAATTTTTGCCAAGCAGTGATTTGCCTTATTCACCTGCCTGTGAGCGCAATAAGCAACCAATTGTAGAGAAG
Source organism: Coxiellaceae bacterium (assembly GCA_029212885.1). Taxonomy (GTDB): domain Bacteria; phylum Pseudomonadota; class Gammaproteobacteria; order Coxiellales; family Coxiellaceae; genus JARGNX01. The sequence goes on along the minus strand of JARGPC010000001.1, from coordinate 527,406 downwards.
CTGCAGCAATATCTTAAACCGGGAGATAAGGTTTTAGAAATTGGTAGCGGTACGGGGCAGCATGCTAGGTATTTTGCGCAACATATGCCCGATGTTATCTGGCAGCCGAGTGATCAGGGTGATTATTTCGAGTTACTGCAAAAAAGTTTATCTCATTCAACTTATAGCAATTTATTGGCAGCGATGTCGCTGGACGTAACAAGCTATGATTGGGCGCAGCAGCAATATAATGCAGTGTTCTCCGCAAACACGCTACACATTATGAGTCAGTCAGCTGGTGAGCAATTCATCTCGAATGTTTCAAAGGCTATAACTGACGGTGGCCATCTGATTGTTTATGGCCCTTTTATGTATGATGGCCAGTTTACTTCTGAAAGTAATGCCCGCTTTGATAAGCAATTACAGCTTGCTAATGCTGAGCAAGGTATCCGCGAGTTTGATCACATAAATGAACTGTTAACTGCGCAGGGTTTTTCACTGGTTGCGGATCATGCCATGCCGGCGAATAATCAGTTGCTTGTGTGGCAATTGGCTCATTAGGCGTGATTTACGAGGTGGCGGTGTATAAATAATGTAATAAAACAGTTGGTTAACTTGTGATTTGCTTGGGTTTTCATTAATGCATATGACAATTAACAAGAGTTCTGTATAATATCATGATAATCCACAGCTAAGTCGTAGAATGTCATGAGTTACAGCCGTATTTTAGATTTACCGCGTTTGCTTGAAAAGAAGTCACACTTTCTTTTTGGCCCTCGATCTACGGGGAAGTCATACCTCATAAGAGCGCAATTTAAAGATACCTATCCTGTTATTAATTTATTGCGTAATGAACAATTTATGCAATTGAGTCAATCGCCCCATGCCTTAGAAATGATCATTGATGCGCATAGCAATTCAAGTATTGTCATCATTGACGAGGTGCAGATGATACCCGAGTTGCTAAATGAGGTGCATCGGCTTATTGAAGAAAGGCAGATTAAATTTTTACTTACAGGAAGCAGCGCCAGAAAATTAAAACAGAAAAATACTAATTTGCTTGCTGGTCGAGCACGCAAAGCGGAGTTGTACCCTTTAACCAGCCGGGAGATTCCGGACTTTAATCTCGACCGCTACTTGCGAATTGGTGGCTTACCAGCGATTTATCAAAGTGATGAGCCTTATGAGGATTTATCTGCTTATACCGATACTTATTTAAAAGATGAAATTCAGGCTGAAGCGTTAGTTAGGCATATTGTTGGGTTCTCCCGCTTTTTACAAACAGCGGCCATAACGAGTGGTAAAATGACCAATTTTACTAATGTTGCTAGCGATACGGCTATCCCAGTTTCAACGATACGTGAATACTATCACATCCTTGAGGATACATTTATAGGCTTTATGTTGCCTGCTTTTGTTAAGACAAAAACAAGAAAGGCAATTAGTACGGCCAAGTTTTATTTTTTTGATATAGGTGTTAGAAATTATTTGTGTCAGATTAAAGATCTGCCAAAAAAAACAGACTTATATAGCGATGCGTTTGAGCATTTTATTGCAATGGAGTTGCGCAGCTACCTTTCTTATCGAAGAAAGCATGAAGATCTGCGTTATTGGCGTTCGAAAAGTGGCTTTGAGGTAGACTTTATTATTGGTGATCATACAGCAATTGAGATAAAGGCAACTGATCGTATCAATAACAACGACATGAAAGGACTTAATGCTTTTATGGAAGAGAATATTGCCAAAAAATATATCATAGTAAGCTTGGACCCTGTGAATAAAAAGACAAAGTCTGGCATCCATATGTTTTATTGGAAGGATTTTGTTGAGCGTTTGTGGAATGATGAAATTTAAATGGTATTTATTCGATTCGTTTTAATGAAGCTATAAAAAGATTGGCGGGTTGTTTCTTAGTCAAGTATCAAACTATTTAATAGATAGAAATTAAAAATAAGCGTTTTTTAAGTGCTAGCTAGAAGTGTACAATTAAGCACATTGGAATTTTAATATTAAATAACTTTGATGGTGAAAAGTATGAGAACAGTCGAATATTATAGAGATAGGCGTGGCGGTGAACTAAAGTGTCGTCTATGGAATGGTCTTCATTGGCGGTATGAAGATAATAAGCAACAAGTGATAAATCAATATCATGGGACACTTTCAATTTTGACGGAACAGCATTTCCCTGAGGAAAGCGTTGTTATTAGGTCAGGCACATTTCATGATAATAAGCTCAAGCGAGTTTGTATTCCTTCAACGATGGTGCGTGTTGAATCGATGGCTTTCGAAAATTGTCCCGCTCTTGAGTCGGCGAGTGTTGCTGCAGCAGTATTACAATATGGCAGTTTTTCAGGTTGCCCAAATTTAATATTTCTCGAGATTACTGATGACTGTATGCTAAATGGTATGCCGTTTTCAGAAGACAAAACCAATCTCAAATATCTTGTTATTCATGAAAACGAAAAGTACTATAAGAAGGAGGTAGATAGAGAGGTGGCTAGTTGGCCAGGGTATCGTGATGATATTCGGGTAATTAAGGGAGCAGAGGCTAAGTTACTTCGTGGATTAGTGCATATAAAAGATATTGTACGGTTTTTTTATGAGTATGACACGCCAGACTTTGAAAGATTTTTGGATTTCAAACTTGATGCGTTATCTGAAATAGATGCAGTCATTAAGCAAGAAGGCCCAATGCAAGTTAAATTTCAGCGGTTTATTGATGCGTTGGCTCCAGAGCATCGAGCATTAGTTGCTGAGCGGCTTGCAGTTGCATTATCACGCAACAAAGAGCTGCATCGTTTTAATCTGCTATGTAAAAACCCACAAACAGGGCTTCCATTTCTGTTGAGGAGGCTGATGATACATTCAGGAATTAAGGTTCGTGAGGCAAAGCAAGAAGACAGTGGCTTTCGCTGTACTTTGAGTTAGGTTTTGTCGATCTATGTAGTGAATACATCATACTTGCTACACCCACAATGTGGGTGTACTACGCTGGTAACCAAAAAGTGGGTGCGAACATATGGGTGTGAGATATAAGTCTTAGTTTCTCCTTGTTTACGCTTCTTGTAAACTAGGTTTATAAAAATATTCTTTGTATTGTAATGGTCGAGTAACTAAGGTGATCATTATGAAGAAAAAAATTATCAAACGGTTTACATATAAGGGTCTGGGCTTTCCTGTTGAGCTTAATCAAGTTGAAATGATAAAAATTGATGGCGATTGGCATCCTAAGATTGATGTGCGCAAGTTGGCAGATGAAGTGATTAAGGTGCTGGCTGTTCAAAAAGAAAGGTTAACCGGGAGCCAAGTAAAATTTATTCGTACATATTTCGATATGTCATTGCGTGCCTTTTCAAAAGATGTTGTGCATGAATCGCATACAGCCGTGAGTAAGTGGGAAGGTTTTGGTGATAACGTTACTAATATGGATAGAAATATTGAAATCATGTTGCGATTATTTGTTATAGAAAAAGTTGAGGCAAAGACTGTTAAACAAAAAAATAGCTTTTATCAAAAATATGTAGATCTCAAGGAAGTATTTTCCTCAGATAAGGAGATTAGCAGCATATCTGTTGATTATTCAGTTTGTGCCAGTTAAACAAGTGTTCGGTTTAAGGCTTAATTGTTGCATAAGTCATATGTCCATTCTCATTAAGCGCAAATCCAGTCACTTGCTGTTTTTTACTTAGTGTAAATGTGAACACAGCATTATCGACTTTACCAAAATATTTAGTTGCTGACATTGGATAAAGATTAAAAGGCCTTGAAGCGCCGCAATGATTTAAATGTGTCGCAGTGATTAGACCACTATGTGGTTTAAAACTGTAAGCTTCGTGTTGATTAACACGATAAGTGCCCGCATAACGTTGATTGATTTTTTTAGGCTGTTTGATTTGTTGGTAGAGTGGCATCAGTTTTACATTCGGATCTAAAATCCGCAGTGCCAAGTTGTCGGTATATGACACATTGCCGGTGTTAGCCAGCACAACGACGCCCAAAGTTTTGTCATTATTAAAGCCAACAAAACTGCTAACACCATACAGGTTGCCATTTTTCCATGCTGCATGATGTTCTGGATCAATATTCCAGCCCATCGCTATCGACATGGCTGAGTGGCCAGAAAAATTTCCGTCTTTGCTGTGCATGCCTTCGGAGCCAATGGGTTGTATGGCGAGTTGCATGGCGGGATAGAGCGGCGTCTTTGTAATGCCCATAAAAGCGCGAACAAATTTTGCCAAATCGTCTGTGTTAGATGTGACACCACCGGCAGGTGTAATAGCGCCTAAGTCCATATAGGGCACAAGTTTATCATCGGCGCCGTAGTTTGAAGCTAAGTCCGACTGGTATTTTTGTGGAATATTTACAAAGGTGTTATTCATCTGTAATGGTTGTGTGACCTTGGTGTGTAATAGATCAGCATAAGGCTTTTGGTATAAGCGTGAAAGTATAGTGCCAACAAGTGCGTAGCCCGTATTCGAATAAATGTATCGTGAGCCGGGCTTGATGGTGGGCTTAACGGATCGAATAAACTGCAAAAAGTCAGCTTCCGTGTATCCAGCATAGATATTCTCAGGATCATTGAATGCCAAATTAGTTGGGTTTGATGGTAGACCTGACAGGTGTGCAACACAATCGCTCACCGTAATGGGGGTATTTTTGTATCCAGCGATTTGTGTGTTTTTTGGTAAATAATCATTCACCGGATTGGATAATTTTATTTTATGTTGTTTAACTGCCTCGGCTGCCATTAATGAAGTCATCACCTTGCTGATAGAGGCAATTTGGAATAGCGTGTTTTTATCAACAGCTTTAGCATTGGTGGCTTTCGATAGCTTGCCGGCATGATAGTAGCGAATGGTTTTAGGGGTAATGACCGCCACTGAAATGCCCACATTGTAGTCACGCGCCACTTGTTGGTCGATGCGTGTTTGTATTGGATTGGCGGCAAACGCTGTAGTAGATAGGGTTAGGCATAGCAGAGAAGGAATTAGTGTTTTCATTACGGTGCTTCTTTAGTGGCAGGGATATGATATAAGTAGAGCAATTACTTGTTGAAGTCAAGATAATCTAAAAAGTCGAGGTTGAGTAATGCATCACATATGGCGCTCTGAAGTGAGGAGCTATGAACTAGATAGTCAGTCGATTGTTAATAATGCTAATTATTTTCATTACATGGATAATGCCAGAGTTAAATTTCTATTTGATCTTGGTATCGATTGGGATAAGTGGCATAACGATGGCTTTGACTTGGTGCTGGTGCAATCGCAGATCAATTTTAAAAAGCCGCTTAAGGCGCATGACGAATTCAGTGTTCAGTCTGAAGTTTCACTGCAGGGTAGGCTTAAGGTGATCTTTAAGCAGCGCATTGTAAATGAAAGAACTGACAGCCTATATGCCGATGCTGTGAATACTGTTGTCTGCCTTGATATCAATAGGAATAAGCCTTGTATGCCTGATGCATTGCTAAATGCATTGAAAGGTGGTCGATAAATCAGTGAGATAGTAGTCATCATTCACTTTAATAGATAGTAATAAAAAATAAGCGTTTTTTAAGTATTCCGCTGTAATGTATTGTGTTGTAGTAAATTAGCAATATAAAGCATTGGGATAATTATGTATGAGAAATGAAGAATTTGTAGCGTTGGTTGAGAAATTTAAATCAATCAGAAATAAGGGTAGACAATTTTGGAGATTTAACAAGGCGCTTAACCTTAGTGAGTTATCGAGAGATCAATTAAATACACTGTTTGAAACACGATCCAGGGATGGCAGTACTTGTATTGGCAATCTCGCACAGCGGGAACCTACATCACTGCGTAACATATTATCTAAGCACTCGTCTACAGATGATAAATTTGCCTGGTTACAATTAAAAGACAGTGATGGCCGGACGGCATTAATGCACCTGCTTGATCATTGTTCTTTTACATTTAGGGTGTTATTGGAGGATTTATCACCTGACCAAAAGACTCAATTGCTTTCAATTAAAAACAATAATGGTTGGACGGATTTAATGGTTGCTGCTTATTATCATCCTAAAAAAGTTGCTGCCATATTAACTGATTTAACTTATGTTCAACAACAATATTTATTTTCTATAAAAAACAATATGGGTGATACGGCGCTTGATCTATTGGCTGATAAAGGTAATCAAGCAAATTGCTTATATGCAATGGTAAGGGATGCAACTGTATCGTTAAGTGGTATCAGGGGGTTATTGAAAAATTCTTCGGTTGAGCTTCATGATTGTTTAAATGATCTTTTGCAATCGTATATACATTTTCAAATGCTTGAATGGGAGTTTGCAGGGCCTAAAAGGAAAGAAAAATTAAGTAATAAAATAAAGGGTGCAATGGTATTGCTGGAATCGATCAAGGAATGTGACCTGCCGGAGTTTATTTCCGTGGCCAGCCAGCAAATGTGGGATGAATTAACGGAAGACAGATGGCATGGAGGGCAAGGAACTTTGTCAATGATGCTTGATCTGTTTACGCGTAAATACCCTAATTGTGAAATCAGGCATGCATGGAAAGACAACGACAGGCTCGCTGAGGTAGCTGAGACTAAAGAAAAAAAAGAAGCGGAACAGTTGTCGCCAGTATCAGTATCTTGCACTCCGTGTGATGAGCCACCACCCAGCTATGATGAGATTGAAGGCTGGGGAGTCGTTGAAATGAAGCAGATGAGAGCGACACCATCGGCACCACCAGAGTCAGAATTGAGAACGGTAACTGCGAAGTCATTGACAGGAGTAACTAAAAGGCATAAGACAGGCTTTATGCGAAAAGCAGGAAAGCCATGTTTTGAAAGGACAGTGATAGGGCAGCCGGTAAGGGAAGCAAAAGTATTAACCATTGAGCAGTTCAATCAAATAAAGCAAAAAGAAAAAATAAACCGCAACTCGTCGGCTCATTATATAGAGATGACAGTTTTCGATTCTCACCAAATGCCACAAGCCCCCACCGGTCCACTTGTTGGTATGGGTGAGCAAGGAGAGGGGGTGGCTGTAAAGATTTAATGCGGTAGAGTCATAGCCTCCTTGTTAATTGCCGCGTTTTTCCCTATGATCAGCGGCGAATTTCTGAAGGAGAGGTGTTTGATGGCTCGATTATATAAAATTGGATTGGCGTTTTTTCTGTGTTTGTTTGTATCACCTCTGCTAGCAGAGTTAGTCACCTCAAGCACGGTGCATGTCAGCATACAGCGTGTTGACTCTCCACTGAATATTCCGTTGCTGTGTGTTGGCTATGATCGTATACATAAGGTAACTTGCGCACAAATGTCGCCAAAAGAAGATACCGTGCGTCTGATTAAAAGCTTTGAATATCAAGCCCCGCCTAAATACACGAAAGTAACGGCCTTATTACGATGGGACCGAACATTAATCGTGGATAAAAAATCCTGTGGTGCTTATCCTTATGCAGTAAAAAGCAGTGTCCGCACTTTTAATGGCGGCCTGCAAGATTATACGGCGGTAACTTTTACTGTGCCTGTTAATCAAGGTCCAGGGGCATCAGGCGTTAATCTCGTTTTCGATGGTAAAACCAACACGTTGAGTTGCAGCGCCTACAAACCAGCTGTGTAACACAGCCAAGACGTTTTACTTTGCTGATAAATCAAGTTGAGAAAGCCATGGAATTAAGCGCCTGATTTCCAGCGCGCTTGGCGTGCTGCTTTCTCGTTTGAGATTTTGCACTAACTGCAGTTGCGAAGTGTGTGGTAAGAATTTTTCAAAATGCTTAAATGCTTGGTGTGGCTTGTTATCCGATGTTTTGATCTCAATCATGTGTGAGGGGGCGTTATCTATGGTGACTAAAAAATCTATCTCTTTTCCGTCTTTGGTGCGAAGGTAATATAATTGGGCATTGATGCCCTGTGTGTCATGCAGTAAATGGCATTCTTTTTTCAGTGCGTTAGCAGCGATATTTTCGAGCTTTGCGCCATCATCGTTCTCTGCATAATTATGGTCATAAAAATAAAATTTAGGTTCTTTTAGTAGGGATCGCGCAATATTTTTTGAGTAGGGTGTGACGCGATAAATAATGTAGAGATTTTCTAATAAAATCAGCCAGCGTTTTACCGTATTGATATCCTTTTGCAGGTCTCTGGCAAGATTGCTGTAGGAAACACTGCCACCGACACGATTTTTTAATAGCAGGATAAGATTTTCTATGCTGTTAATATCTTGTACGGTCGCTAAATCAGGTAGGTCTTCTTTCAGAATAAGGTCGAGGTGTGTTGTGCGCCAGCGCTTATAATATTGTTGCGTTCCTTTGATAAAGGGCTCTGGGAATCCGCTGCATGCCCATAGCTGTTCAAACAGCTTCTCTGGCGAGTCGTTGGTAAATTGATGCAGCTCTTTCAGGTCAAATGGGTGTAAGCGAAACTGAAAGTGTCTGCCGGCTAAGGAGTCCCCCGTTTTTTTAAAGGCGCTCATTTTTGCGCTGCCAGTCACTATGTATTCGGGAGGAATGCCTTGGGTATCGTATAAGCCTTTTAACCATTGTTTCCAGTTGTTCATTTTGTGCAACTCATCAAATATGATAAGTTTTTTATTCCGATCCCATTGCTGGTTAAGTAATGCCTCGCGGTCAGCTAGGGCATCAAAATTAAAGTAATCGTAACTATCATATAGTGCTTTGGCTAGTGTTGTTTTTCCACATTGGCGCGGACCCATTAAAATAACAATTTTTTCGGGTAAGTCAGTGTAAATGTATGATTTTAAATATCTTTCCATTTGACTATTATAGCATGGATTCCATAATGGTCAAGACTATTATGGAATCCGCGTCATAATGGTCGTAAACATAATCATTTGTTTATGCCTGAATTGATTTCCGATACTGGCTAGTGCTTAGTTCGAGGTGGGATCAATCATTATGATGTTGTGAGGTAACTGCAACAATGTTAGCCTCAACGATTGTTGATGACTGAGAAAACGACTGAGATGACAAAGCAGCAGATAGCAGTAATTGTTGATGCGTATTCAACGGGACGATTCTTAGCACAAAAATTTCAACAGCAAGGTTTTCAATGTGTGCATGTGCAAACGCATTGCAATATTCCAGATATATTTAGTGCCTCATTTCAACTGAGTGACTTTATTGTAAATCTAGTGATAACTGATGAGCTATCGGATGTTGTTGAACAGCTGAAGTTGTATCGGCCACAGATTGTAGTAGCAGGGACTGAAAGCGGCGTGGGTGTAGCCGATCAGCTCAATTCCATATTGGGCCTTCGGGGGAATAGTACAGAGCTTAGTGCGTCGCGATTTAATAAATTTGAAATGATTAAGGCATTGCAAGCGGCGAATGTACCATCAGTTGAATGCATTAAATCAAGCAGTGTTGATGAGGTGATAGAGTGGTTAACGCAGCACAATATGGCCATAACAGTGATAAAGCCGATTCAAAGTGCTGGCAATGATGGTGTTTATTTTTGTCAATCAAGCGAAGCGATTGCCAATGCGATTAATTGTATCCTAAGCAAAAACAATATCTTTGGTGATAAAAACTTGGGTGTGTTAGCGCAGCGCTTGTTAACAGGCACAGAATATATCGTTAACAGTGTTAGTAATAACGGCAATCATCGATTTACGGATATATGGCGGTGTGAAAAAACGCTTTTGCCAACAAAAAGTAATTTATCATTATTAGAGGCATTGGTTAGTCCTGATGATCCTGTTGTAGAAGCGTTAATAGCTTATGCAGAATTGGTACTGAATGCATTGGATATTGAATATGGACCAGGCCATCTTGAAATTATGTTAACCGATCAGGGGCCAGTATTAATTGAAGCTGCAGCACGACTGCAAGGTTGTGTAGATGTAGCAGCAGTTGAGCTCGCAACTGGGTTGAGTCAATTATCGCAAATGGTGTTGTCATATTTAGACCCCGAAGCATTTAAAGCTACTGATAAAAAATATCAGCTTAAGCAGCATTGTTATCGATTATTTATGAAATCAAACAATTCAGGCTATTTAAATAAAAATATGGATTTATCTGTTGTTGAGCAGTTGCCGTCGTTTTATTCAGTTAATACTTCATTGAAAAAACATGAGTACCTTAGTGAGACCGTCGACATTGCAACAACGCCTGGGTACCTGCATTTCGTGAATGAAAATCCTCAACAGATGCAGGAAGATTACTTGGTTTATCGAGAATATGAAGAAAAACAATTGTTTAGCCCGGATATTCTGGTGAAATCCACATCCGATTATGGCTAGTATTTGGTTCATGATAAGACTATCATTGCTCACATGATAACCAGTAATGATAAAAATGAATTCTATAAGGCACATCTAGCGCGTGATAAGCGATTTGATGGTACGTTTTTTGTTGCGGTTAAAACCACAAAAATTTATTGTCGTCCGACTTGCCCTGCACGTAAAGCTAAATTAGAAAACTTAACTTTTTATACCTATGCGGCGCAAGCGGAAGAGGCCGGCTATCGACCTTGCTTAAGGTGTCGACCAGAAACGGCACCGGGGTCAGCCGCTTGGATCGGCACTTCGGCTTGTGTACAACGTGCAGTGCGTTTAATGGAAGCGATTAGCGATAAAGAAGTGACAGTGCAATCGATTGCAGAACAAATCGGTGTCAGTGATCGTTGGTTACGTGAGTTGTTTTATCAGCAAGTGGGCGCTAGTCCACAATCGGTATTAACCTTTAAAAAATTAGACATGGCGCGTAACCTATTAGACCACTCATCGATGTCAGTGACTGATATTGCATTCAGTTCAGGCTTTCAATCAGTGCGTCGATTTAATGATGCATTTAAAAAACGTTTTAATCAAACGCCGAGTGCAGTGCGACAAAATGAATATTCAGGTTCAGGATTGCAATTAGAGCTGAGCTATAGGCCGCCGTATGATTGGCAGCAGGTGTTAGCCTTTTTTAAAAGACGCGCATTGCCCGGCATTGAAGCAGTCGACAATAACAGTTATGAAAGATGGTTTGTATATGGTGATTGCAGTGGTTGGTTTAAAGCCACGTTTACAGATCAGAATAAATTATTAGTGAATATCAAGCTAGATAAAACCACTAATATCATGGGCATCATCGCTAGCATTCGAGGCATGTTTGATTTAGATGCCGACCCAATGAAAATTACAGATGACTTATCGGCCGATACAAAATTACAACCTTTATTAAAAAAACAAACCGGCATCAGAATTCCTGGTTGCTTTGATGGTTTTGAAATGGCAGTGCGTGCGATCATTGGTCAAAAGATTAGTGTAAAAGGCGCCCGAACGGCATTAATTAAATTGGTTGAGTTATGTGGTAAAAAGCATTTTCCTACAGCACAGGATATATTGGCAGTAGACCTGTCGACAGTGGGTTTGACTCAAACAAAAATAGCGGCACTAAAAGGTTTGGCAATAGCTGTATCGAATGGCGAGATCATATTAGATGGCACAGGCGATTACGAACAAACCTGCAAAAATTTATTGGCGATAAAAGGCATCGGTCCATGGACAGTTGAGCTTATTGCCATGCGTGTATTAGGAAATCCTAATGCTTATCCTGAAAAAGATTTAGAGCTATTAAAAAAGGTAAAACAATACAACCTTAATCCATCGTTGTGGTCGCCCTGGCGTGCATATGCAGCGATGTTGTTATTAAACGATGAGTGAGGTAGAAAAAATGAAAGCGACTAGAGGCATAAAAGATCTACCCAGCGATGCAGTATACAGCCAGATGCCATCACCGGTATCACAGCTAACCATTGTGTGTTCCGCTAAAGGTTTGCATGCCATCTTGTGGGATGCAGATGGCAAGCACAGTACCAGTCAGCATATTTTGCAGCAAATAAAACGCGATGATGACTATGCATTAATTAAAAAAACTAAAAAGCAATTAACAGGATATTTTCAACAGAAGCGCAAAAGCTTTGATTTACCTTTGGTGTTAAATGGCACGTCTTTTCAAAACAGTGCTTGGCAACAGCTGAGTAAAATCCCGTATGGAGAAACCATTTCCTACGGCGAACAAGCCAAGCGCATGGGTGATAAAAATAAAGCGCGTGCTGTTGGCATGGCAAATGGTCGCAATCCGATTCCTATTATAGTTCCATGCCACCGTGTGATTGGCGGCAACGGTAAGCTCGTTGGCTTTGGCGGTGGCATGGATAATAAAGCGCTGCTTTTGAATTTGGAAAAATGTCAGCTATTTAAGTAATAGCCAGCATTCTGCCCTCAGTTCTGTTTCTGCAACTTCATGTTCAAAATTATAGAAACTGAAAATACACGGCAGATCACCAAGCTCCTCCCCTGAGTTTGGTAGCCAATCGCAATACAATTTATAGACTGTTTCGCCTATATTCTCACGTGTCCCTTTGTGGATAGCCGAAGCATAGCGACCCGCTGGTAATTGTTTCTCAACAACGTCACCACTAATTTTCACGTGATCAGGTACGGTTATGGCAAGATCGTAACGAAATTCATCTGCAGGCGTTACTTTAGGGTCATCATAAGCAAAGCCAAATGTTTCGCCTGGTTTGGGTTTTAAATCTACCGATTGTGCTTTTGCCCAATTGACGAGCTTATTGACACTATCGCCTATTTTGTTAGGGTCGCCACGGTGTTCGAATGCAGCTAAGCGTCTACCTTTGATTTCTTTAATTTCAACTTTCATTTGTGTTTCACCTTGTTTAGGCAAATCATACGGTGGTTTTTCCCATATTTGCCAGCTCATTTGTGATCTAAATTCACTCGGGCTGACACCACAGCTTTGTTTGAACGCTCTTGTAAAAGCTTCATGAGATTCAAATCCCGCATCGATTGCAATTTCAATAATGGGTTTATGGTTTTCAACAATTAATTGATGTGCGGCGCGTTTTAGGCGTAGCCATCGAATGTATTGCTGTAACGATAAACCTGTATAAGCTGTAAATAAACGATGGAAGTGATACTTTGAAAAGCATGCAACGCCACTTAACTGATCTAAGGTTAGCTTTTCATCAAGATGTTTACCGATAAAATCGATAACCTTTTGTATTTGGCGATCATAATTCATTGTTGTCTCACTGGTACCGTTTTATTTACAGAAACAAGGTTAATCTTTTTGTCAGGTGCGCTTTTGACCATTGTTGCTGAATTCATTATGCGCTATAAAGCTCGCGTTGTACCAATAGAACCCCCGTGGAATTACCATGATAAGTTTAAAATCATTATAATCAATGGCTTAAAATAGCGCATTTCTTGACCATTCCTTCGTCATAATCCTGTCACAACTGCTTGCTACATTAGCTTCAAGTAAAGAACGGTGAGGAATGTTTATGTCGACAGTTTCATTGACTGAGGTGAAGTCACTAGATGAGGCGAAGTTTTCTCGCTTTCATCTCAAGATGATCTTTACCGCTGGCATGGGCTTTTTCACTGACGCATATGATCTCTTTATAATAGGTGTAGTCACCGCCATCTTAGCGCCGATCTGGCACTTAAGTATTCATCAGCTAGCCATTCTAAATGCAACCTCATTAGCGGCAGCTGCATTTGGTTCCATTTTCTTTGGTTTCTTATCCGATAAGCTTGGCCGTAAAAAAATGTACGGCTATGAAATCCTGATCCTATTTTTTGGCGCCATTATGTCGGCGTGCTCAAGCAGTTTTACCATGTTATTTATTGCGCGTATTGTTGTCGGCTTTGGTATTGGTGGTGATTATCCCACCAGCGCGGTGGTGGCCAGTGAAGCGGCTTCGCGAACCAACCGAGGCTTTATGGTGTTATTAGTGTTTGCTATGCAGGCGGTGGGGCTAACGCTGGGTCCGTTGTTAGCCTCATTTATGCTGGCAACACACATCCCGATTCATATTGCATGGCGTTTGTTAGCTGGCTTTGGTGCGATACCTGCCATTTCAGTATTCTTTATGCGCCGACGCATTCAAGAGTCACCGCGTTATTTATTGTCTAAGAAAACACCGGTTGAGGTGGGCCGAGTCGTTAGCGACCTTGCTGGTTTTAAAGATTCAGTGCAGCGCCAAGCATATGCAAAACACAGCTTATGGAATAAGCGTTGGTTAAAGTATTTATTAGGCACGGCCGGTGCTTGGTTTTTAATGGACGTTGCTTTTTATGGTAACGGTGTATCATCCGTATTGATCATGAAAGCCATTACACCACACGCTACCTTATTGAGTCATACCCTCACATCAGCTTTGGTGTTTTTGCTGTTTGCTGTGCCAGGGTATGCAATGGCTGCAAAATATGTTGATAAAATAGGGCGCAAAACGGTACAGATGCTTGGATTTGTGATGATGGCTGTGTGTTTTGCGTTAATTGCTTTGGTCCCTGGAGTGCGGTCATATTTGCCTGCCTTTATTGCGCTGTATGGCATGAGCTTTTTCTTTACGAACTTTGGGCCGAATACCACAACGTTCTTAATTCCTTCAGAGATTTACCCTACCAGCATTCGTGCGCGTGCACATGGTATTTCAGCGGCTGTGGGTAAAGTCGGTGCATTCGTCGGTGTCGTGCTATTACCGAATGTGCTGCATACCTATGGTTTGTCATTTACTATCGGCATGATGTCGGTGGTTAGCTTGCTGGGTATTTTGACTACATTGCTGGTGCCAGAAATGAAAAATCGCTCGCTGGATGATTCGGAAGAAAGAGTAAAGTTAACGGTGGTTAAGAACGCTGCTTAGCTTTTTATATTGATATAGGTATTGTGTTATGTCAAAAATAGATCTTCCAGTGTAACTGTTGCACTTAATAATTCTTTTGAGTATTTGTTGTTTTTAACGCCGTTAGCCGAAATCATAGCGATGAATATTTGTTTTTTGGTTCCTGTCACTTTTCTGAATACATCGACCTTGCTTTGTAGTTTCTCAGCATATTCACGATCAATTATAAATGGTTTTGTAGTGCACTTAATTTCGCAAAGTGTTATGGCATCGTCCGCTCTATCGAAGAGGAGATCGATTTGCGCGCCCTTGGATTTCGAGTTGTCTGTTCTTGGCGCATGTCTCCAAGCGTATGGTATGGCTGTAGGGCCAAGTTTTAATGATTCACTAATTTGCGCAATATGTTTATAGCATATGGCTTCAAAGGCATATCCAGACCAAGAGAACCAACTTGCGGTATTTTGCTGTTTCTCCCAATAGCCTCGTTTTATGCTTTTTAGCATTAGACTTTCTCTGATTGGTTCTATCCAGGATAAATAAAACAAAGTGTATTCGTCTATAACTTTGTAGTAAATCCCTTTCTTGCTATGCCCCATAGGTTTCAAGCTAATAATAAAGCTAGAGTGAATTAGAGCATCCAGCTTATCTAACCCTGACTTTCCTTTTAGAGATGCTTGTACTTTATGAAATAAATCACTTTGCCCGATTCCATATTTATGAGCAGCTATTGTGCGGATTAGTTTTATGTAAAGCTCATGGTCGCTAAATAAGGAGGCATAAAGTTTATCGAATTCTTCAATTAACAGTCCTTTCCGCTTAAAGCATAATTCTTCTATATTTTGAGTAACGGATAAGTTTTTATCGAAGTAAGAAAGATAATATGGTATGCCACCTGTAACTAAATAAAATTCTAAGACTTGACGATTGCTAAGTTTAGCTCCCATCATTTCTATGAATCGTTTTGTATTGCAAAGATTCAGTGGCTCTAGGGAGATCTCTCTTGTTAGGCGGTTATGTAATCCGCCGGTATTGTGAACGATTTTTTTAATGATCCAGGATGCCGAGGAGCCGCAAATAATTAGTTTAACTCTTTTGTCTTTTGACCAGTGCTGATTCCAAAAGTACTCTAGGCTTTGGAGTAAGCGAGAGTTTTTTGTTGCCATCCATGGGAATTCATCAAAAAAAAGCACAATCTTTTTATTTTTAGAGACGGCACTTATATTGTCAGTCAATATCCTAAAAGTTTCACGCCAATTTTTGCCGGTTTCTAGTCTTGCGCCTTTATATAAAAATGTTTCTCCAATTTCTTCTGTAAAATTAGTGATCTGGTCCGTCATGGGTGCATCTTTCATGCCGGTTGAGTTAAAAAAGACAGTATTTTCTGTTTCTGAAAAAAACGCTCTAACTAAAAAGGTTTTACCTACCCGTCTTCTCCCGTATAGGGCGAGTAACTCTGCTTTTTCAGATTGGAGTAGTTGTTCTAATACAGATAGCTCTTCTTCTCTGCAAGTAAGGTTGACTGACATAAAATAACCATTTATTTATTGTTCTCTCTGGGATCATACTCCACGGAGAACGATAGATCAAGCAGCTAATTTTGTTAATTGGCATAACCATTATTCCGTTGCTTATAAATCCAAAACTATATATACTTCCCGCGAATTTGGCCGTGAGTAACCAGCGGGGGAGTGCTTATGCACCCAGGACGACCAGAAAGTGTAGCGAGACAAAGCGCTTTTCAGATCATATTTGCGCAACTGTGCGTAGTGGCTGTAGTGACTGTTGTCGCATGGTTGGGATGGGGCGTATTTATTGCTAAATCAACCAGCTTAGGTGGTTTAGCCAGCGTTATCCCCAGCAGTTATTTTGCATGGCGAGTGTTTGCCCGTGTTGATGCACGGCAAGCCAAGCAGATAATCCGCTCTTTTTATGTGGGCGAGTTTATCAAGCTATTATTAAGCGTTGTCCTGGTGATAGCCTTTATAAAAATATTTGCCGTCTATTTGCCGGCATTTTTTTTGGGCTTCGCAGTAGCGCAGTTGGGATTTTGGTTAACGCCATTGTTTGATAACAAACAGCGAAAAAGGGCATAGGTACTGATGGCATCAGCACAGGCAATTACAACTTCTGAATACATTGGGCATCATTTAACTTATTTGATGTTTGACCTAAAGACTATGTCGATCGTACATGAGCAGACCACGTTCTGGACTATTAACGTTGGTACAATGTTTTTCTCTACAGTGCTTGGTTTAATCTTTGTGCTGCTTTTCTGGCTAGCGGCGCGCAAGATTCATGCGGGTATTCCATCGGGTTGGCAAAATTTTGTTGAGTGGTCAATAGAGTCAGTTGATAACGTTGTAAAAGAAACTTTCCACTTTGAAAATAAGATGATCGGCCCGTTAGCGCTGACGATTTTCGCCTGGATCTTCTTAATGAACTTT
The DNA here is from genome assembly GCA_029212885.1 of Coxiellaceae bacterium. Taxonomy (GTDB): domain Bacteria; phylum Pseudomonadota; class Gammaproteobacteria; order Coxiellales; family Coxiellaceae; genus JARGNX01. Next base: position 510,358 of record JARGPC010000001.1, on the reverse strand, counting down.
ATGGATTTATTGCCGGTAGATCTTTTTCCGCGTTTAGCTGGATTAATGGGGGTTAACAACTTGCGCGTTGTACCGACAGCTGACCCTAATATGACGTTTGCTTTGTCGATTTCCGTGTTTGTGATGATTATCTATTACAACTTTAAAATGAAAGGTGTTGCTGGTTTAGCTAAAGAAGTAGCAACTAAGCCTTTTGGACCTTGGTTATTCCCGGTCAATATTATTTTCCGCCTGGTTGAAGAACTGGTTAAGCCGATGGCGTTATCCTTACGACTGTTCGGTAACTTATTCGCTGGTGAATTAGTGTTTATTTTGATTGCTGCATTATTGCCTTGGTGGGCGCAGTGGTTCCCAGGTGGCATGTGGGCGATATTCCACATTTTGATTATTTTGATACAAGCTTTCATCTTTATGATGTTAACGATTGTGTATATTGGCATGGCCCACGATACGCATTAATTTAAAACTGAAAAACAAAAAAACGAGGAGTTACAATGGAAATTGCAAGTTTAATCGCTAGTGTGCAGGGTATGTCTGCTATTGCAGCCGCTTTGCTTATCGGCTTACCTGCTTTAGGTACTGCGATTGGTTTCGGTGTATTGGGTGGTAAGTTCTTGGAAGGTGTTGCACGCCAACCTGAATTAACGCCTATGTTAATGACACGTATGTTTTTGATGGCGGGTTTAGTTGATGCGTTTGCGGCGATTGGTATCGTGATGGGCTTCATCTTATTCTTTGCTAAAAACCCGTTCTTGGGTGCTGTGTTAGAACAAGTAACTAAAGTTGCAGGATCTTAAACTATGAATATAAACGCCACATTAATTGGTCAGGTCATTACGTTTGCCATATTTATATGGTTCGTGATGAAATTTGTCTGGCCGCCTGTGGTCAATATGATGGAAGAACGTCGCAAGAAAATTGCTGATGGTTTAGCGGCAGCTGAAAAAGGCCACCGCGAGCTTGAGTTAGCGCATATTAAAGCGCAAGAACAAATGGTAGAAGCGAAAGCTGCTGCTGCCAAAGTGATCGAGCAAGCCAATCAGCGTGCGGGCTATATTATCGAAGAGTCTAAGGAAAAGGCTCGCGATGAAGGCAAGCGCTTATTAAATTTAGCGCAAGCTGAAATTGAGCAAGAGCGTAATATGGCACGTGAAACCTTATTAAAAGAAGTCTCTACATTAGCGGTAGCTGGTGCGGAGAAAATTTTAGGTCAACGTGTTGATCAAGAGCAGAATACGCGCTTGGTTGATGATATGATCGGCGAGGTATAAATGGCGTCTAACATCACAATTGCCCGACCTTATGCAAAAGCACTGTTTGAATATGCAGCAGAACATGATCAAGTACAGGCATGGCTAGAAGTTTTGTCGGTATTAGCGATCACGTTAAGCCAATCAGTATTATTACAGTTGTTAAATAATCCAGAACAATCACAGACTGAAGTAGTTGATATGTTATTGGATGTTGTGAATGGCGCTGTTGCTGAGCAGGTTAAAAAAGTGAGTGATAGCTTGCAGAACTTTTTAAAAGTACTGGCAGAAGCGAAACGCTTAGATATTATGGCCGACATTTCACGCGCGTTTCATTTGCACTATGGCGAGCAGCAAGGTGTGGTTGAAGCAGAAGTTGTTTCAGCGCATGTGCTGAGTGATGCCCAGCGTATAAAATTACAACAACAACTCGAGCAGCGTTTTAATACCAAAGTTGAATTAAGCTTCGATGAAGATGCAGACCTTATGGGTGGCATGGTGATTACGGCGGGTAACTGGGTTATGAATGGTTCAATCAAAAGTAAAATAGCAAGACTCGATGAGGATTTATTAACATGACAACACAGATCAAAGCATCAGAAATTAGTGAGATTATTAAAGAGCGTATCGCTAACTTTAATATTGCGCCAAGTGTTCGTACCGAAGGCACTATCGTTAACTTGAAAGACGGTATTGTGCGTATTTATGGTTTAGGCAATGTGATGTTTGGTGAGATGATTGCTTTCCCAGATAATACTTTTGGTTTAGCGTTTAACTTAGAGCGTGACTCTGTTGGTGCGGTGGTATTAGGCCCTTATGAGCACTTGCAAGAAGGCATGAAAGCACACTGTACTGGTCGTATTTTAGAAGTGCCAGTAGGTGAAGCTTTATTAGGTCGCGTAGTTGATGCTTTAGGTAACCCTATTGATGGATTAGGTGAAGTCAAATCTGACGGTACATCACCGATTGAAAAAGTGGCTCCGGGTGTGATTGAACGTCAATCCGTTGATGAGCCAATGGCGACCGGCATTAAATCGATTGATGCGATGGTACCTGTAGGGCGCGGTCAGCGTGAATTGATTATCGGTGATCGTCAAACCGGTAAAACAGCGATTGCGATTGATGCGATCATTAACCAAAAAGATACTGGTGTTAAATGTATCTATGTTGCAATTGGGCAAAAAGCTTCATCGATTGCTAACGTGGTACGTAAGCTAGAAGAACACGATGCGATGAAGCATACCATCGTTGTTGCTGCGGGCGCATCTGATGCGGCTTCATTGCAATACTTGGCGCCGTTCACTGGTTGTACCATGGGTGAATACTTCCGTGATAAAGGTGAAGACGCACTTATTATTTATGATGACTTAACCAAACAAGCATGGGCTTACCGCCAAGTGTCGTTGTTGTTACGTCGTCCACCAGGGCGTGAAGCGTATCCGGGTGATATCTTCTATTTGCATTCACGCTTGTTGGAACGTGCAGCGCGTGTTAGTGCAGCGTATGTCGAAAGAATGACTGACGGTAAAGTGAAAGGTAAAACAGGTTCATTAACTGCATTGCCGATTATTGAAACGCAAGCGGGTGACGTGTCAGCGTTTATCCCAACAAACGTTATCTCGATTACTGATGGTCAGATTTATCTGGAAACCAGCTTATTTAACTCGGGTATTCGTCCAGCGATTAACGCGGGTCTGTCCGTGTCTCGTGTGGGTGGTGCAGCGCAAACCAAGATCGTTAAGAAATTGGCGGGTGGTGTACGTATTTCATTAGCGCAATACCGCGAATTGGAAGCGTTCTCGCAATTTGCTTCTGATTTGGATGAAGCAACACGTAAACAATTGCAACGTGGTCAACGTACGACTGAATTGTTAAAACAAGCACAATACTCACCATTGAGTGTTGCTGAAATTGCCTTTAGTTGGTTTATTGTTGATCGCGGCTATTTAGATGATGTTGATCTGAAGAAAGTGAGCGCATTCGAATTAGCCTTACGCAGTTACTTGCATGCTGAGCATCAAGATTTACTGGATGAGATTAATGCTAAACCTGCATTGACCGATGAAGTGGCTGATCGCATGTCGAAAGTCATTGAAAACTTTAAGCAAACACAAACGTGGTAGGCTGAGTATCTATGTCACAAGCAAAAGAAATACGCAGTAAAATTGGCAGCATTAAAAGTACGCAAAAAATCACGCGTGCAATGGAATTAGTGGCTGCCAGTAAAATGCGTAGAGCACAAGATCGCATGGCATTGTCAAAGCCGTATGCGTCTAAGATCCGTCAGGTGATTAGTCACGTGGCAGCAGGTAGTACTGAATATCCGCATCCTTTTTTGGTTCAGCGCGATGAAATCAAACGCGTTGGTTATATTGTTGTAACCAGTGACCGCGGTTTATGCGGTGGTTTAAATATTAATTTATTCCGTAAAGTCCTGACTGAGCTAAAACCGTGGCATGACAAAGGCGTTGAAGTTGATTTTTGTTTGATTGGCCGTAAAGCTGAATCATTCTTTAAGCGTCACGGCGGTAACGTTGTAGCGATGGCCGATCATTTAGGTGATGCGCCAGAGGCAGCTAATTTAGTGGGTATCGTTAAAGTGATGCTGGATGCTTATGTAGAAGGTAAGCTTGATGCAGTCTACATTGCGAGTAATGAATTTGTTAACACCATGGTGCAAAAGCCGTACGTTAACCAGTTGTTGCCATTAGTGCCTGATGAAGCAGAGGAAAAAGGCCATTGGGATTATATTTACGAGCCAGATTCAGCACGTGAACTATTGGATATGTTGTTGCGACGTTATATTGAGTCGCAAGTGTATCAAGCGGTTGTGGAAAATATTGCCTGTTTCCAAGCGGCGCAAATGGTTGCGATGAAAAGCGCTACCGATAATGCTGGTGAGCTTATCGATGACTTGCAATTGGTTTATAACAAGGCGCGTCAAGCCAGCATTACTGCTGAGATTTCTGAAATTGTTGGTGGTGCAGCAGCATTAGAGTGACAGTAAATCCATAATTGATTGACTAAAGAATTTTTAAAAGAGGTAGATAAAAATGAACGTAGCAGCAACTGTAAGAGGTAAAACCATCGAGGTCATCGGTGCGGTGGTCGACGTTGAGTTTCCACGTGATAACGTGCCAAGAATTTATGACGCCTTATTGGTTGAAGAAACCAATCTTACATTAGAAGTGCAGCAACAGCTGGGTGATGGTGTCGTGCGTACGATTGCCATGGGAACCACTGAAGGTTTGCGACGTGATATGGACGTGTTGAATACCGGCAAGCCAATTGAAGTGCCTGTAGGTGAAAAAACCTTGGGTCGTATTATGGACGTGTTGGGTACACCGATTGATGAAGCCGGTGAGATCGACGCACCAAAAATGCCTATTCACCGTAAAGCGCCTGACTATGTTGATCAAGCAGCAAGCACCGAGTTATTAGAAACCGGTATTAAAGTGATCGATCTACTTTGCCCATTTGCTAAAGGTGGTAAAGTTGGTTTGTTTGGTGGTGCTGGTGTTGGTAAAACCGTGAACATGATGGAGTTGATTCGTAACATCGCGGCTGAGCACAGTGGTTACTCTGTATTTACCGGTGTGGGTGAGCGTACGCGTGAGGGTAATGACTTCTACCACGAAATGAAAGAATCCAACGTGTTGGATAAAGTGTCATTGGTTTATGGTCAAATGAATGAGCCTCCAGGTAACCGTTTACGTGTTGCGTTGAGTGGCTTGACCATTGCGGAAAGTTTCCGTGACGAAGGTCGTGACGTGTTGTTGTTTGTTGATAACATCTATCGTTACACATTGGCTGGTGTTGAAGTATCTGCGTTGCTAGGTCGTATGCCTTCAGCGGTGGGTTACCAACCGACATTGGCGGAAGAAATGGGTAATCTGCAAGAGCGTATTACATCGACTAAAACAGGTTCGATTACATCGGTGCAAGCGGTATACGTACCTGCCGATGACTTGACTGATCCATCACCTGCAACGACTTTTGCTCACTTGGATGCAACGGTTGTGTTATCACGACAAATTGCTGAGTTGGGTATTTATCCTGCGGTGGATCCGTTGGATTCTACATCACGTCAATTAGATCCATTAGTGATTGGTGACGAGCATTATCAAGTAGCGCGTGGCGTGCAAGAAACCTTGCAACGTTATAAAGAGCTTAAAGATATTATTGCGATTTTGGGTATGGATGAATTATCTGATGAAGATAAATTGACTGTACAACGTGCGCGTAAGATTCAGCGTTTCTTATCACAACCATTCTTTGTGGCAGAAATCTTTACGGGTGCTCCAGGTAAATATGTATCATTAAAAGATACTATTCGTGGCTTTAAAGCGATTATCGAAGGCGAATACGATCACTTACCGGAACAAGCGTTTTATATGGTGGGTAGCATCGAAGAAGCTATTGAGAAAGCTAAGTCACTTTAAGAGGCAGTTGCTATGAGCACAAAAACCATGGGTTTAGATATCGTTAGCGCTGAATCGCAAGTGTTTAGCGGTATCGCATCTAAAATTGAAATGACGGGCGGTATGGGTGAGTTAGGTATTTTCCCAGGACATACTGCTCTGTTGACTTCAATTAAACCGGGTCAAGTACGCGCTACATTGGACAGTGGCGAAGAAGAAGTATTCTATATCAATGGCGGCATGTTAGAAGTGCAGCCTGATATGGTTACTATTTTGGCAGATACCGCGGCGCGCGCCGAAGACTTGGATGAAGCAGCAGCCGTAGCAGCAAAAGAACAAGCTGAAAAAGCGATTGAAGACAAGCGCTCTGAATTAGAATACTCTAAAGCAGTGGCTGAATTGGCTGAAGCCGTGGCGCAAATACGTGCTATCCAAGCCATAAGGAAAAAAGTTAAATAGATTTACTAATAAATAACCCAAATGATAAGGAAGACACGATGGGTTTAAATGTTATAATTCTTGCAGCCGGTAAAGGCAAGCGCATGATTTCGGAGATCCCGAAGGTCTTGCATAAGCTAGCCGGTGTTGCGATGTTAGAGCGAGTCGTTCGTACCGCTGAAAAACTCAATCCCAAAGGTATACAAGTCATTCATGGTAATGGTGGCTCTAAGGTGCGCGATGCGCTGGATTATTTGCCGGTGGAGTGGGTAGCTCAAGAAGAGCAGCTGGGTACCGGTCATGCGGTGATGCAAGCGCTACCTAATATTGATGAAAGTGATCAAGTTTTAGTGTTGTATGGTGACGTGCCACTAATCTCTGAAGAAACACTGTCCTTATTATTAAAAAGCACCGCTAATAATGCCTTAGGTTTAGTAGTAACTGAATCAAAAGATCCGACCGGTTTGGGTCGTATTATTCGTAATGAGCTCGGTAATATTGTAGCGATTGTTGAGCACAAGGACGCTAATGAGCAGCAATTACTAATCCGCGAGATCAATACCGGTATTTTAACTACTTCTGCTGCTAACCTAAAACGTTGGCTGCCGATGTTGGAAAATTCAAATGCACAAGGCGAATACTATTTAACGGATATCGTTGGTTTGGCGGTACAAGATGGTGTATCAGTTGGCGGTATATTGGCGCGTACACAGCAAGAAGTGCAGGGTGTTAATGATCGCTGGCAAATGGCACAGCTCGAACATTATTACCAAGGTGAAATGGCTAAGAAGCTTACCTTGTCGGGTGTTGCGGTGATGGATATTAATCGTACTTATGTGCGTGGCGATGTTGATATATCACAAGACGTGGTGCTCGATGTGAATGTGGTGATGGAAGGGACGGTAAAGTTGGGTAAGCATACCCGCATTGGACCGAACGTAATGCTAAAAGATGCGACTCTTGGTGAGGGCGTAGTTGTTGGTGCACACAGTGTTTTAGATGGTGTGATTATTGAAGATGATTGTGAAGTTGGGCCGTTTTCGCGTTTGCGTCCAGGTACTATTTTACGTCGTGGTGCCAAGGTCGGTAACTTTGTAGAGTTAAAGAAAACCATCTTAGGTGAAGGCAGCAAAGCAAATCACTTAGCGTATCTTGGTGATGCTGAAATTGGTGCTAATGTGAATATTGGCGCGGGCACCATTACCTGCAATTATGATGGGGCCAATAAACATAAAACCGTGATTGAAGATGATGTATTTGTCGGTACCAATAATTCATTGGTTGCGCCAGTGACATTAGGCAAGCAATCAACTACCGGTGCCGGTTCAACCATAACGGTGGATGTTCCTGAAGATGCGCTAGCGGTTGGTCGCGGTAAACAAAAGAATATTGAAGGCTGGCAGCGCCCAGTTAAAAAAGAAAAAGAAACGGTTTGATCTTTTTTTGAATAATTGACAAGTTTGTGACTACGGCGGTATAGTTCTTAATAAGAAATGGGTTAAAAGTCTCAGCTTTTGGCATCAATGAATTGATTATATTTGTACAATTAAGGAGCAGCTATGTTATTAAAATGGAATTGTCCGACTTTTTACCCTTTGTCATCGAGTGATACGTTGGCCAATGCAGGGTGCGGTTGCGATGGCGGCGGTGGTGGTTGTTGTAAAACTTAATTCATACTGTTGCAACAATGGCTTCAACGGCATATTTCATGGTGTTTCCTATCGCCAGTGAGCTTCCTTGCTCTTGAGCAGTTAATTGTTACTTTGCTTTTTTCAATGTGGTTTTTTGTGTCGGCAATGGTTTCAGCAGTAAAGCATTTGAATTTTTTAGGGTGCCCAGTACGTTATCGGCTGGATGAGTGGTTTCAATAGTTGTTGGCAGATAGACGCGCATGCCGACCTTGGCGGCCGGACCACCAATGACTGTATCTGAGCAGAAACCAAAAGTAGTACCATTGAATTGCTCTGTACCATAACTATTCATGTTAGTTAAGTAATTTTGATCACTTTCCCCTGTGGTTCCGGGGCCTTGAATAGTTAATTGAGTTGTAGGCATATAGCCTGGGTAGCATGTTACTAAGTCAATCCCAGTTTTTGGGGTGCCTGATGTGGGGTTGTATCGAGGTATCCAGACATTTTGGACGGCAAAAGCCCATAGAGATGTACCTATCCAGTACTTGCTTGTACTCAGTGCTTTACTGTTATAGTTTAAAAATGAATTTAAGGCGGTCTTTATGTATTCTGTTTGTGATATAAATGTTGGATTGCTGTCTGTGTATAACGTATTTATAGTAGTGCCACTTACAGCGCCATCGGAACTTGTTTGGTATGGTATTTGACGGTTAAACGACCAAGTTTTTTCTCCTATTAGCGTCTCTATTACTTTATTTTCTGTACCTAGTCGATTATCTAGTTTCGGGGTACAGTTTGCTGATGTGCAGCCTTTAGATAGGTTGTAATACAAAGCAAATTCATGTGCTGATGCTGCTGCTGGTACGCCTATCTGAAAATATATACCATATTTATTTGAGTTAGTTTGCAATGAAGTTAATAGCTGATTTAGTTTTTTTTGGTAATAAGAAACGGTTGAGGTTACCAAGCCGGCGCGCAGTGAATTGATGATGGTATCATCATCCGTTCCTGTGCTAGATGCACCACCTAAATCATATAGGGAAACAACTGCGTAACCATTTTTAAATTGGTTGAAAACAGTTGCCATATTTTTATTGAATGCGCCAGGGAATGTAAATACACTAAAATACATTTTATTATTATTTTTATAACATGCTGATGCGGTGTTGGGTGTAGTTTTGGAACCACTAGCTCCACTACCTTCGCTTGCTAAATTCTGAGAAATTCGATCATAAAACCAGTATTGGCCCCAGCCTGTATCATTAGAGCTGTTGGGGATAGGGGCGGTTCCTGTTGGAATGGAAAATGGTTCAATATCAAAATGTATACCCTTCACATATTTGGTGCTAGAACAAATTTGTTCTGTAATCGAATCCGCAAATGCATAGGCTTGGGTTTGGTTTAAATCATTAAATGAGGTGTAATTTTGACCTATTTCATTCGCCCACACAGTTTCTTTTTTGCCAGCACCATGAACAATACCGTATTTAAAGTTATTTAGCCAAGAAGCGCTTACGCCGAGTGCATTGACACGGCCATCTACAATTACATTGATTTCAATTTTAGGATTGCTTGCAGTGTTGAGGATACTGTTGTATTTTTTAACATTGAGTACGCCGGAGTAATTGCTCATCGACGGCAGTTTTGTTGAAGGAGTCAAATAGTTGAAGGCATAACCAGAACCCTTGAGTGTTCCAGTTGTATTTGGTGTCGCGTTACAGTTTCCTTTCAAGCCATTTGCATCGCAAAATAATTCGGCATCAGCACCATAGACATAGAGTTGGTTAAGGCCTCTTTGTATGTTCGTGTTGCTAGTAGTAGAACTGTTAAGTACGTTATTAAAAGCTACGATGTTTTGTGCTTGCGAACCTAGAGCGGCTGTTTTTTTATAGCCATATAGGCTGCCTAGGGGGTATGTTGTATTTTTTACGATGCTTGGGTCAGAAAAAGTCACCGTGTTTAAGGAATAGGGGGTCGATGGGTCGTTAGACGCCAAGGGCTCAAAGAGGGCGTCATAAGTCCACGCAGAGTTAAGGCATTGCCCAAAATTTCGGTCCCAGTCTTTGCTCGGTACTGGGCTTAGACAATTCGCATACCCAATGGAAAGCCCGCTCATGGCTACTGCAATTGCGGTCAATTTAAGAGTGATTGATTGGGTTAATTTAGCCATTTGGCTGCTCCAAAAAAGTACAAAGATTGCGGATTAGTATAGAATACAATTTGATGGATTTTGTTTGGGATTCTACGCATATTTGTTTCGAGCATGCCCTGACATCAGTGTTGCTGAGAATGCATAGAATAATCATCAAGATATAAGGTTCGATTTGAAGTTAACACTTACTCACTGGGCTTGATGAAAATTTTGTAAAAAAGCTAATAAATAGATCGCCCGTGGAATTAGGTGCATAGAAGTGAAGTCTCTAGCGGTTGCGCAACGATTGGTTTGCATCGAATGGGTCAGTTCGCTTTCCAAGCGCTTAAAATTAATGATACTTTCCATTAGGGGAGTGCGTTGAATCGAGTGAATAAAGTCATTAGCCTTTGATAGCTGGCGGTTATAGCGATCATTGAAATCAGGTGAAAAAGGCTCTTTGGTTGTGCGGAATCGTAGAGTGTCTGGCATTAAACCTTTCATGCCGCTGCGAATGGTATAACGCTTATAGCCATTGTGAACTTTTAAATTCCCCGGCAATGCTAAACAAAATTCCAGCATACGTTTGTCTTTATAAGGGCAACTAAGCTGTACGGGTGTGCTGTCGTCGCTCATGATGTCCCCAAAAACAGTTCGTCGATTATTGACAGCCAACACTTGATGCTTGCGATGGTTGGTGTGCTGTGTATTGAGCGACAGTTGAATGAATTTATACTGTTTATCTGTTATCGGCCGGTATTGTCTGATAAATTGCGGCTTTATTAGGTTCAATGATTGATTAAAGGCGATATCGGATCGCATTTTTATTGCAGATTGAGTCTTGGCGGGTAACAGCGGAAAAAAGCTTTCTGAAGCCAGCACTTTAAGCCAGCTACGATCATACCGTTTCGCATGAAGTCGAGATTCGCGCCAAAGCAATCGCCATTTAAGTTGTATTAGCAGTTCAGCAAAATAGCCATTGCCATGAAACGAAGGCCCTTTTTCGCCGTGACAGCCATCTAAAATAATGCGCGCCCCTTTGTGCTGCGCGGCGGTGGCGAACGCGCTATATAAATAATGACGAGAGGTTTTTTGAGGGCCGCTAGAGAAATAGTCAGGGTTTTCGATATGATCAAAAGGGCCTCGCCATTCGTCGCATATGGGTTGTATATGTAAATTTGGGGCAGTCAGTTGATGTATGTATTGGCTTTCATCGTAATTATTACCACCGTACTGTGGCGGAAGCATCGCAGAGAGTGCGGTTAATGATTGATTTTTTTTGGCTAATAGGTGAGAGGCCATTGCTGTGATAGCAGATGAGTCTAGCCCACCGCTATGTAGCGTCATCACCGGTAAATGGCTGCGTAGCTTCGATTGTATGATCTCAGAGAATAGCGCTTGAAAGGCTTCACAATATTCTTCTTCAGATTTAAACGTTATGCGACGACTAATGTCGGGTTGCCAATAAATGTGGGATTGTAATTTCTCGGGGGTAACCGTTAATAGTGTTCTGGCGGGTAAGGCATAAATATTTTTAAAAAAAGTGACTTCAGGATGTTGTATGGTAAAAGCAGCGCTGTCAGTGGTGGATATGCGCTGTAAATTTGGTTCTTTCGGTATTGCCTTTAGAGTATGCAATGCTTTAATTTCAGTTGCGAAAGCAAAAAGGTGGTTGTCATGATAGTAGTAAATTGGGCGGTTGCCGCCATGATCAGTGAAGCACAGTATGTGCTGTTGTCTCTTATCCCAAATAGCGACTGAAAATTCACCAAGCAAATGTTGCGGGCAGTCTCTGCCCCAGGCTTGGTAAGCTTTCAAAATTAGTACACTATCACTGATATCTTGAGCATCAGGCAAGTTAAAATGTTCACACAGCACTTTGCGATTGCTCAGCCGAGCATCAGCGGTGATGGTGATGCCGGATTCATAATCGTATAAAGGTAATGTTTCTGTTAGCGATTCACGTGTTAAGCAACATTGTTGATGGGCGAGGCCAACTGAGCGTTCCAGCCATTGGTTACTACCGTCTGGGCCCAGGCGCACCATGGCATTATTCATGCGTTGCAATGATTCAGGTGTTACTGCCTTCTGGTTGAGATAAAAAATACCGCAGATGGCTGACAATGATTAAATCCTTTTAATAAAAGTGAGGTGTTACTATAGCGAGCTTAAGTTTGTGAGGCAATCCTTTCTCGTCATAGCTATTCCGATCCTGGTGCTGTCATCCCTGTCCCGGCACTGTCACCCCTGTCCCGACACTGTCACCCCTGTCCCGACACTGTCACCCCTGTCCCGACACTGTCATCCCGGACCCCGATCCGGGATCCACATATAAATCAGTAAGTTATGCAACATACAGTCATTTTAAATATCCGGCAATATGCCGTATAGTTAAACCATGAAATCACAACGACCAAGCTATACCACCGAAAAATCAGAACGCCTAGAGGCCCGTCTTAGTGCTTCTCAAAAGGAGCTGATTCAACATGCCGCCGACTTGGCGGGACGCTCATTGACTGACTTTGTCTTATCCGCATCTCAGGACGCAGCAAAAAAAATTATTCGTGAAAATGAAGTGATTACTTTAACAGCGAATGAATCGCGAAAATTTGTTGACGCTTTATTAAACCCTTCTGAACCAAATACGGATTTGCAAAAAGCAGCAAAACGGTATAATGAATTTTTTGAACAAGATGATTAGTTGCACCAATGCAAAATGCTGTTATAAAAGATTTTACGATATCTGTTTTAGGTAAAAATCATAATAGAAAATTATTCAATTGTGGTGTTGGCGCACTTAATGAATATTTTTGTTTGCGTGCAGGGCAAGAAGGACGAAAAAAATTATCAGTTTGCTATGTGCTGAACGATGAAAAAAATCAACGCGTGGTAGGCTATTATACGCTGTCATCAGCAGTCATTGAATTGTTGTCTTTACCGCAGTTGATTAGTAAAAAGTTGCTGGACTATCCTTTTATGCCGGCTACTTTATTGGGTAGACTTGCAATTGATAGTCAATATAAGCAAAAAGGATATGGCGAGTTGCTGTTAATTGATGCATTGAAGCGTGCTTATCATGCTAGTCTGGAAGTAGCATCACTAGCTGTCATTGTTGATGCTAAAGATATTTACGCAGACAAATTCTACAAAAAATATGATTTTTATACCCTTCAGGTGAGGCGCGGTCGATTATTTTTAACGATGAAACATGTTAAAAAACTATTCGTGCATAGCACCGCATAGATTGCTATCCAGTAAATTTGAAAAATTCCAAATACCAAAGTGTAAATTGCCAAGGTGCTCGCAGGATTTTCCTTGTAAGGCGCAGGCATCAGATGCCGCAGATATTAATGTTGAGTAGAACTGGTTCATTTCTTCAGGATTAAATTTACACTTGCTGGGGCGGTCGATATTATCAGGTGCGCCAAAGAATTCAGGTTCTCCAGACAGCATCCAGGTAATATTTGCTTGCTGAGGTGTGGGTGTTGAAAAATAGCGTGGAGCAATCCAGCCGACATGCGCGGCTGCTATGAGAGGATCACCAAAGCTATAACTATTGTTTAAGCCATCAGTGGGTTTTGGTGAGATGGTGCGTGTGCTGTGATCTTTTGTAAAACTATGGCATGAGCCCTGGTTAAGGCAGGCATCAATTACGACAAGGTTATCTTTTTTTTCTGGCAGCGATGATTCGGCTTTATATTTTTTCAAAAAATCTGGAAATGTTGCGTTCATTTTAGTGTCTTCTTGAAAAATATTATAAAGCTGTGGGTAGCCATACTGTAATTGGTCGACACTATAGATCGTTGGGTCTATGCCACTGCTGGCGCTTAATACGTTGCCGATCTTCACGCTGGTGCTAGTTAATGCTTTGTCAGAAGGGCAGGGGGTGCCTGCACTATGATTAAAGCAGCCATTGTACATTCTTCCTGCGGGGTTGTTGGCATCTTTGCCATAGCCGGTAATGATATAACTTTGCTCTAGTGAGAAAATATCAAACTGTCCGCCCTTGGCTTCAATATCATTAAACTTTTTAGCAGCAGCTGTAATCATGCAGGTGTTTAATTGCTTTGTGTCGTCAATGCCTGTGCAACCCCAGGCGCTGTAACTGTCTTTACTCTTAGATAAATCGGGATGATAACCAATTTGTAATGCATCGCCATATTTAGTTTTTAGCTGCTTAATGGTGTCAGCAATAACTTTGGAGTCACTGTCGGCCTTGACGCGTACATGAAATTCTTCAAGGTTAGGGGCTAGGGTGTAGATATCATTAACATATGTTTTGGTATCTGCCGGTGGTTCGTATTCGGCAATTAACACCTTAATCCAGCAAACACTTTTGCTTTTGTCGCAATTGTTATTGTGTGGGCTCGCTAGGGCAATTGGTGTAAATATTAGGCTAAGTATAATGGCTATTAATTTTTTCATTCGTTAATAATAGCCTAAAATATGGGTTTCTAACCAGTTGTTTAATGGTGGTTTAAGCATTTTTACGGGTGAAATATTGCTTGAATTTGCACAAAATCGTATACTCTCGACCAGTAAATGGTGGATGTGGGAGTCAACTAGCAAATGTTATCAAAGATTATTAATAGTAAGTTAGGCCTTGGTTATAGTGAGAGTAAGGAATGCCAAAGCAATAGAAGGCTTGCCGAGTTTACTGGCGACTACCTTGAAGGTGATTCATTGTATGGTCGTACTAGGCCTCGACCAAGTGTTGAATGTCTATTTGAAGATCCAGAAGTGTATACCTGTCTATCCTATACGGAAATCAACGATTGGTGGCAAGAAGTAGTTGAAGACAAGGTAGACTCTTTTATCACGGATAGTTTGCCAAGAGTTGAGTTATTTAATGCCATGTGTGAAGGGGTTTTGCGCCGTTGTGTGGCGGAACGTGGTCACAATTGGCTTGATATGGTTAATGATCCTGATTGTAATTTCGAATGGTTTTTTGGTGAAGCATTTTATTTCGATGCTGTATTCGCAGAGAAATATATGGAAGTGCTCAAGCCAGCGCTTGGTGAGTGTGCTGATATCGTTACTCGACTCTTTTCTCAGCCAAGGTTTCAAGTATTAGTTACTGATGCTGATATGCTACTCAGTATATTGAATTACGCATCGACGGATCCAGTTAAGGATGGCTGTGCTCGAATTCTGTTAGCGGATGGTCGTATAAAAGCACTACTAAAGACTCAAGAACAAATCGAAACAGCACGCCAATATGCTCCGCGTGTTATTAACTACCATTTTGCAGCACCGGTGGTTGTTAGCGCAGCTTTGGTATCGGGTGTCTGGGCGCGTCGACGTAGCCGTAAGGAGGTTGCTGTTGCAGCTGCGGATGATGGTGGAGAAAAAATAGAAGCTTGTTGTAGATGTTCTGTAATGTAATGCCTAAGAGTATTGCGGTGTTGATAGTTTGTAAGCCATATCAGCACCGCCGCCTTTGATATCATCTAAATGTGCGCCAATATTTTCGGTGATATCATAACCCGCCTGTTGAATCTGTTGACGTACCGCTTGCTTGTAAGTGGCCTCATCGTCAGTGGAGTCTTCCGGTTTTAAGTATATTTTTTTCCACTGCGTATAGCCGGCATTTTTAAGTTGTTTAATGGTGTGCTCTCGTTGACCTTCTGCTCGGCCAGATACAAAAAACACATTGACGTCATTTTCAATTGCAAAACGATAAAGCTTTAAGGTGGGTATGACAGGTAAAGATACGCTGGGGTCGATATCTTTTTGTTGGCTAATTTTGCTTAATGGTTCTGGATCATGCGAAATCGCTGTGTCGTCAACTGCTAGTACAATGGCCAGTGGGTAATCTGAGTTGAATTGTTTGTGTTCATTAATACGAAACTGCAGATAATACACGGCCTGGTCAATTTGTTGGGCCACTTGGCGATTATATTGACTCTCAGCCAGATAGTGTGAATAACTAGCCGATGCTTTCGGTGATGCATAGCAAAATGTCGCCATAGTGGCGAGTAGCACAAAAGTGAGAAATGACCGTAATCGTGTAATGGTATACGCTCCAGCGTTTATATCACTACACAATAAACTGATTACAGCTTTTTTTCCAGATGATTTTTTCTGGTAATATGGCACTAGGGATTTTATTAATAGTAGTCGAGTAACACTATGAAATTAACACGCGTATACTGCCCCCGCACATTGGCATTAGGGGCTGAATGGACAATGGATGAAAAAGAAAGCCGGCATATTGTGCAAGTTATGCGCCTACGAGCCGGCGATTGTGTGACGTTATTCAATGGAGAAGGCGGTGAATACGTGGCCGAAATTACCGGTGTGCATAAACGTAAAGCGCAAGTGAAGATTAAGCAGCAACAAGAAGGCTGCCCGGCGCCAGTCTTTTCAATTCATTTGGGACAAGCCGTGTCGCGCGGTGAGCGTATGGATTATGCGATTCAAAAGTCAGTTGAAATGGGGGTGACTACCATTACGCCGATATTAAGTGAACGCTGTGGTGTAAAAATCGATGCTGAACGTGCCGCCAAGCGGATAGCCCATTGGCAGGGTGTAGCCATATCGGCTGCCGAGCAGTCGGGTCGTTGTGAAGTGCCAGAAATATTACCTATTTGCCGTTATGACAAATGGTTGCAACAAGTCGATAGCGATAAAAAGTGGATTGCTATGCCGCAACCGCAATGGCAAGACGACATAGCGCCATCAAATAAACAACCACGGTCATTGACGATCGCCATTGGGCCTGAAGGTGGCTTTACAGATGCTGAATGTAAGCAAGCACTGCAGCAAAACTTTCAGCCAGTGCAATTTGGTCCGCGTGTATTGCGCACAGAAACAGCGGGAGTGGTGGCTATAGCCATGGCACAACGTACTTGGGGTGAATTGTCGGCTTCCATTTTGTGAGATATCTCTCAACCTCATGTAGGATTTATTTCTTTTCGTCAACAGGTGATCTTGGAGTCGGTTTGCTGGTACTTTTTGTAACTAACTGTTTATATTGAATATAATTACAATATAAAAAGGTATTGTTAATAACGCTTTATTAACATTTCCTTAAGGCCCTTGATTGCGCAGCTATTTTTGCTAAATTGTTTGTCGGAGCAACAGGATAGTGCTTCAAGAGTCCACCGGATCGGACTCACCAAAGGATTTGATGCTTTGATTGCCGCACAGATGCGGTAACAGGGTCTAAGGATGGGGCTTCGTGGTAGGGATTACCAAAAAAAGGGGAACACTCTGTGTTTCCCTTTTTTATATGGCTCATATTTGGCGCAGCTTGAACGAAAACCCTCAATCAAAATCCTCAGGTATTCATTATACATTCCGGTTTTTCACTCGGGTTTTCGTCCAATCTGCACTCAAATCTGAACCATATAAATAGCACCGATTAATGGGGAATCTTGAACGTTTAGCACTACTGCGCCACATTACTTCACCGATACCCTATTTGGCGCAGCTTGAACGAAAACCCTCAATCAAAATCCTCAGGTATTCATTATACATTCCGGTTTTTCACTCGGGTTTTCGTCCAATCTGCACTCAAATCTGAACCATATAAATAGCACCGATTAATGGGGAATCTTGAACGTTTAGCACTGCTGCGCCACATAACTTCACCGATACCCTACACATAGCGCAGATTACTTGAAGCTCATAGAATAGGTTGATTAATTATGGAATGGTGACTGTGAAGTGGTTGTCTAGCGTTTCATACCCGGTTTGCTTGAAGCTTCTTGCTCGTTTTGATCGCGTTTTTGCTTTTCGGCTGCCTGTTTTTGTAGGTGTTGCTTAATGTCAGCAACGACTGCCTGTAGGTCGTTGGGGTGACTACGCATGCTACTGGATAGGGTATCCATCTGGGTTTTAATGCTGCCATAGTTACCGGATTTAATATGATCTGCAATGAAGAGTTTAAATGCATCAATATTTTTAAATTCTGTGCCGAAGAGTTTTTGTAATAGCTCAAGTAATTCATTGCGGACTTGTTTGCCTAAGCGATGGTATTGTGTGACGAGTTTATTAACCTGCTGCATTACGCTGCCATACAGCTCGCCTACTGAGTGGCTAAAGAGTCCAGCGCCACCTGACTGCTGAGTGTGAGGCGTGGGTGTTGAGATTCCATCTTGGCCGTTGTTGCCGGTTTGTCTGATGTCGTTAGCAGCGCGAGTTGTTGTTGACCACATACTACTGTGCCTAATCACGCCTTGGGCGCGACTCAGTGGCTGGTTGTATTGTAGGGCAACTCGGTTCATTGCTACTCTCTAAAACGATATTCATACCAGTATATCGAAGTAGGCTTAAATTAATCTTAAAGACGAACAAAATGTACGCTCAACTGACTGAAAAGGCTGCAAAATAAGCTTAAAGATGTGGTATGATATCGGCTTTTTCGTGTAAGGACAAAGCGTGTCAAAAGTAGTTATCATCATTCCGACCTACAATGAGGCCGACTGCATTGAGTCTACCTTGTTGGGTTTACAGCAAGTATTTAGCCATATTCCACAACATGATATGCATATCCTGATCTTTGATAGCAGTTCTACAGATAATACCCAGCCTATAATCAAGCGCTTGCAGCAGCAGTGCCCCAATATTCACTTGGCGACTGAGCCCGTAAAGTCAGGTTTGGGCAGTGCCTATATAAAAGCCATGCATCATGCCATTGAGAATATGCAGGCAGATGTGGTGTTTGAATTTGATGCCGATGGTTCACACCAACCGAAATATTTGCCAGGCATGATAAAAGCATTAGACGAGGGCGCGGATGTTGTTGTCGGTAGTCGCTATGTGCCAGGTGGGCAAACCGATGTCGGTTGGCCGTGGTATCGTAAATTGATTTCGCAATTAGGTAATATTGTTGCGCGTACTTTATTAACACGTAAATACAAAGATATGACCAGTGGTTTTCGTGGCACCAAAGTCGAATACTTGAAGAAAGTGAATATCGATAAGCTGTTATCGAAAAATTATGCGTATAAAATTCATTTGTTTTGGGCCTTGCATAAAGTGGGTGCCAAAATTGTAGAGTTTCCGATTGAATTTATCGATCGCCAACAAGGCTACAGCAAATTTCCAAAAAACAATGCTACTGAATCCTTGAAAGTTGTTTTCTTGTTGCGTTTGTATGAGATGCGACGCTATTTTGCTATGGGTCTTATTGGTATATTGGGCATGGTCGTGCAGTTAATAGCATTTAATTTATTGCGGCATGTCTGGCAGCCTGAGTATGCCAATATTGTTGGCATTGAATTGGCGATCATTTCAAACTTTATTTTGAATAATCGTATTTCATTTCATGATCGACGTTTACGTCGTCATCACCCTCTGCGTAGTTGGTTTAAAAAGCTATTGCAATTTAATTTACTGTCCTTGGGTGCAATGGCTATTCAAACCTTAGTACTAACGATTGGTTTGGATGTTTTTGGCTACGGCGTTTGGGAAGAAAACCTATTTGTCTTTGTCGGGATCGTGTTAGGTTCCGTGTATAATTACGTGGTGTATTCCAAATTTGTTTGGAAAAAACCGATAGATTTCAACGGTGCATCATAAATCTGCTGATCAAAAAATACAGTAATATAATGGCTGTGTAGTGATAAAAATAAATCGGTAGTGAGTAGCGTGATAAATACAAAGCGGGAACAGTAAGTATCTTCGGTAGCCGCCAGATGCGCTGTTGATAATTGCAACACCACCAAGCGGTCGCGAATTGCAGTAGTATATTGCTAGTCGAATAGGGCCAAGTATTAAAATGTAGGCGAATCATTTGCACAAATGTATAGATGGCAAATGTTGCAATGCCCCAGTAGACGGCATAGCTGCGTTGTTCGCGTACAAATAATCCCAGCAGTGCGATTTGCAATCCTAGTGCGCCGTATTCAACATAATTGTAGCTATAAAAACTAACAACATTGCAACCAATAAATAAAGCGAGCAATAGTTGGCGGTCGAGTTTTACTGGCGCAAGCCAGGTCAGCAGCAATCGAACAATAATAAATCCAAACAAGATATTGACGTAAACGAGCGGCGTTAAAAAAATACTATGTAAAAATGCTAGTGCTATGGCATATATAAATAATTTATTTTGCCAGCGGTAAGATTTTGAGTAACCGACCAAAAAGAAAAATAAGGGTGCGGCGATGCGGCCAATCACTCGCATCCATTCTTGATGCGTTACCCAGCCAATGTGGTCAATGACCATGGCGATGACAGCAATCACCTTAGTTATGTCATGTGTGTTGGCTTGTCTTCCATATTGATAAAGTTGCTTGAATATTGTTCGCTCAGAATGCATTAATGGCCCATTTTAATATATAGAAGTATATAATCGCGAATATCGCACCGGCGGGCAAAGTGACCACCCATGATAAAAAGATGTTGCGTATCACCGATAAATTTAGCGCACCAATACCTCGAGCAAAGCCAACACCTAACACGGCGCCAACCAATGTTTGCGTGGTAGAGATAGGCAAGCCAAAGCCAGATGCAATAACAACAGTGCTAGCAGTGGCAAGTTGTGCGGCAAATCCGCGGCTTGGTGTGAGTTGTGTGATGTTATGCCCTACGGTTGCAATGACTTTATAGCCATAAGTGGCTAGGCCAATCACAATACCAGCAGCACCCAAACCTAAAATCCAAAACGGTAATGCCGAGTGGGCCATCACTGAACCGCCTTCATGCACAATGCCATAGACAGCTGCGAGTGGGCCAATTGCATTGGCGACATCATTTGAGCCGTGCGCAAAAGCCATCGCGCAAGCGGTGAAAACCATTAAAATGCCAAATACTTTTTCTAATGCTTTTACATCAATGCGTGCGCCGTCTGGTTCTTCATCGGGTATGCGGCGCATGAGCAATTTGCCGATTAGCATGATCACTACGCTTAGCGCGATAGCTATCCATACGGAATCTGCAGTGGTGAAGTGCCAGCCAACGTGCTTTAAGCCCTTTAATAACGTTACTAAGGTGAGGACCAAGGCCACTAAAAATATGTAAAACGGCACGTATTTTTTTGCATTATGAATGGGCGTATTACTATTGAAAATCAACCATTGAACACTGCGGAATAGCAGATAGGCGAGTACGCCAGCAATGATAGGGGTAATGATCCAGCTCAAGACAATATCACCCACTTTGCCCCAATAAATAACTTCCGGCCCTAGTTCAACGACACCAAAACCAATCACAGCACCGATAATGCTGTGGGTGGTTGATACCGGCCAGCCAAATATACTGGCAATCACTAACCATGTGCCTGCGGCAAGTAGTGCGGCCAGCATGCCATAAATTAATATCTGTGGGGAATTTTGTAAGTGCGAGGCGTTGATGATTTGCCCCCGAATGGTATCGGTTACTTGGCCACCCGCTAACATAGCACCGGCTGCTTCGAAAATAGCTGCAATGATAATTGCCTGACCAATGGTCAGCGCTTTTGCGCCAACAGATGTACCCATGGCATTGGCTACATCGTTAGCACCAACACCCCACGCCATAAAAAAACCAAAGATAACGGCGAGCGTAATATATAGTGTTGCGTGTTCCATTAATTAAGACTCCACCGTCAGTTGTTTGTATTGTTCAAAGAACGCATGGAACAAGTTGATTAATTTATCTGTTGCTAATTTGGCGCCACGTAAAGTTTCTTCATGGCTCAGTTTGATCTCAGTCATACCCGCGGCCATGTTGGTAATGACGGCTATCACGTTGACGCGTAAGCCACAATGACGGGCGGCTATCACTTCAGGGATGGTCGACATGCCAACCACATCGCCACCGAGCATGCGAAATGCGTTGATTTCAGCGGGAGTCTCAAAGCTTGGGCCTAACACGCCGAAGTAAACGCCTTCGGTTAGTGTGATATTTTGTTCGGCGGCGATTTTTTGAAACTGTTGTCGTAATGCGGGGTCGTAAGTGTCCTCCATGCCAACAAAGCGACAGCCATAGTTTTCATCGTTGGGGCCAACTAGGGGGTTATTAAATTGAAAATTAATATGATCTTTAATTAAGACCAAGCTGCCGGGAGGTACTTCTTCATGCAGGGAGCCAGAAGCGTTTGTGCTGATTAGTGTATCGCAGCCCAAGAGTTTTAATGTTCTGACTGGTGTTAAGATGTCCTGATTTGAAATACCTTCATAAAAATGAGGTCGGCCTTGCAGGCAAACGACAGGAATACCTTTGAGGTAACCCAGATGTAAATGGCCACCGTGGCCAGCAACCGAGCAATTAAAAAAGCCGGGGATGTCATCGTAACTCAGGCTAGTGGCTTCGGTCAGTTCTTCAGCTAGAACGCCTAGGCCAGAGCCAAGGATAATGCCTAGGGTGGGAGTGAAATCTTTAGCAATATGCTTCCTTATATATGCCGCTGCTAATTGTGGGGGCGATGTTAAGTTCATACTATGTCCTCGGTTAACCATTGTGAATTAAAATTCTCGGGTAGTAGTTCTGCCAACGTATATTGTTTGGTTTCATTTTCACCAACGCAGATAACTTGGGTTTCTTTGCTGCCTAGTTCGGCCAGTGCTTGGCGGCACATGCCACACGGTGGGCATGGGTCAGCACTTGAACTGCAGATGACTACGGTTTTAATTAATTGTTTGCCTAGATGGCTGACCATATTGCCTATTGCACTGCGTTCCGCGCATTGAACAATCGAATACGCTGCATTTTCAACATTGCAGCCGCGAAACAGCTGGTCATCTGTGGTGCGAATGCAAACACCCACATGAAAGTTTGAATAGGGGGCATAAGCCAGTTCTCTCGCTTCGCGTGCTTGGTCTATCATTTCTTGCAGCATGCTTAGTATCCTATGTAAGTATCAGTGAGCGAGCAGCACCAGTAAGCGACCACCGGTTTGTTGTGCTATGTCGGCGACTGATCCAATCCAGTCGATAATTTTATACAAGAACATCACCTCAACGGCCGGCAAGTCTTTTTCAATTGCAAATAACTGTGCGCGTAATGTGACTTGTAAAGTATCTGTTTCGGTTTCGATGCTGTCGAGTTTCTCAATCATATTTTCAACTAGCTTTACTTCTTTGCCGCGGAAGCCGGTTTCAAGTAGCTCATCTAATTCATTGATCGCTTTGGTTGCTTGCTTGGAGGCGTCGATGCAGCGGGAGACATACTCTGAGAATGTTTCTTGCAGCGTTTCGGGTACCATCATTTTTCTACCCAGTACTAAGCCGGCGATATCTTTTGCGCAGTTAGCAATATGGTCTTGTTTGCTAAGCAGTTCCAGTAAATCAGAGCGAGAGACGGGTAAAAACAAACCTTTAGGTAAATGCATGCGCAAATCCATTTTTAGCTCATCGGCTTCGTGTTCACGTTCAGTAATTTGTTGCTGAACAAGTTCAGCTTGTTGCCAGTCTTGTTTCATTACGGCGACAAAAAATGGTTCAATTAATAGCGCGCATTGATTGGCTTTATCCATATGGCGCTCGAGTGGCCGTATCGGCGATCGAGCAAACATGCTCAAAATGGCGGGTTGTGGCATTTTGCTGTCCTGTACTGGTGTTGGGATTAACGGCAGTATAAGCTATGCCGCGCCATACCGGCAAGGGTTACTCGTTGGTTATCTATAGGTGTAAACTTGGTGGCCAGCGTACTTTTTTTACTTCATCAAGATTCCTTGTTGGTCTGAGACCCCGGCCTTACCTGAGTACACGCAGAGCGTGCAACCTTATTGTTGGCATGGCTCGTTCCTCTCGCCTGCGCTTTACTTCCGTAAAATAGGCACCCTGCCCACCTTAGCACCGAAGTGTATTCAGTTCGTCCTGCCGGTTTGGTGTTTTGCGGCGATCCGGCGTAGAATGGATAAGCAAATCCAGGGAAGGAGTGAAAGCTATGGTTAAGATGCTTACGTTTTTAGCATTTCTAATGTCGCACGGGCAGGCTGATACGGCGCAAGCGCAAGATTTTAATTTATACAGTGCGGCCTTTAAAGACGGTACGGCGATCCCTGCTTTGTATACCTGCAAAGGTAAAGATTATTCGCTACCTGTGCACTGGAGTGGTGTGCCGAAATCGGCGCGTTCTTTAGCGTTAGTAATGGATGATCCAGATGCGCCTAATGGGACTTGGTATCATTGGGCTTTGTTTAATATCAATCCAGGGCAAGGGCGTTTTACTGCCCATCTGTCAGGCTTGCCTGATGGTGTTGAAGTGGCAAAGAACAGCTGGGGCAAGGCTGACTACAAGGGGCCATGCCCACCGCAAGGTCAGCATCATTATGTATTACGTTTGTATGCGTTGGATAAAAAATTAGCGTTTAAAGATACGATAACGGCTCAGTCATTAATACGCGCCATGCGAAACCACGTGGTTGGCGTGGCTCGGCTTGGCGGTAAATTTTCTAGTGATGCCCAGAGGTAACGCGGTGGGCTTGTCGGCCTTCATTGCCGATATGCACGATAAAATGCACGTCACTGCCAATATTGAGTTTGGCAAAAGATGGGTGTAACACGCTGTCGGCATTGAAGTAGTACTCTTCACCATCACGGCCTTCGATAAAGCCAAAGTCGCGATCATCAAATTTCCGTACCACTTGACCATGAATAACAGTGGCGTGAGTTTTTACATCGCCCTGTCGGCGGTGGTTGTACTCAGTTAGTTGACGCACAATGCAATCAAATGCATCGGCAATGGCGACATAGAGGTTGGTGTCTTCTTTTTGATCGACCAACTGCTTTCCTGGTATGTTTAGGTTAATGCGCACGCAATATACTTTGTCGTGATTTTGGTGATTTTTGCTGTATTCAGCCACGACATGACAGCTGATGATTTGACTACAAAATTGCTCTAATTTTTCAGCTTTTTCGTGAATGCGGGTTTCAACATTATCAGATTGAGGTATATCGCGAATAGTTACTTGTAAAGGAATACTGACCATGGGGCCTCCTTAGTTCTTGATTTGAATCAAGATGTCGACTAATGATGAGCGGCTTCACTGCGGTTGTTACATTCCAAGATCCCTTGGATCTAACATCATATATGGCATCTGTACACTATATTATACGCCACAATCGCTAAATAAGCCTTAGTATTAAGGTTCAGTTGTTGATTTTTTTATGTGGCCAAGGTTGCACTTCTGCGGTTGAGCGTATAAATATTTGAGAACAGGTAGTTACGTGGAGGAGAGAAGTGCAGCATAAAACCGTTGCAGATGGTATGGAGTTGCGTTAGCTAGGCGCCTTCGTTATGATCACCGCTAAATGTAGAAGTGGTGATTTACATGCGATACGGAAAGGCAAATGCACTAACAGATTGGTTTTGGCTGTTGTTGTGGGCAGCGGTGGCTTTCGCTGTTTACAGCGTAGTCGCTTATTATTCTCAGCCTTCGCATAATGACCTTCTGTACAACGCTGATGCTTTATTTGTGCCGACACTATTCAAGTATATATTTCAGCAGCATTACCCCTGGCGTGCAATACATGGTTCGGATATGACTTTTCTGGTGCCGGACTTTTTTTTATATAGTGTGTCACGTTTATTGACTTCAAATGCCATGCAGGCAATGACGGGATTTGCGATATTGCAAACTGCGCTTTATGCTTGGACTATTTCACTGTTTAAGTCGCTGAGCGAAAGGCCGAAGTCACCATTATTTTTATTGTCAGCATTGATCAGTTTGAGTTTATTGTGCTTTGGTTATCTTGGAAATGAGCTATTACCCACGGTTGTGGCAGGTTTCCATGTAGGTTTGTTGATTGTTGTACTGTTATCGCTGTGGTGTTGTTGTTCATATATATTGCAGCCTAAAGTGTGGTATTTAGTAGCATTAACGGCTTTGGTCGTGGTGTCGGTCATTTCCGATATTATTTATTTCACTAGCTTTATTGCGCCTTTGTTTGCCGTGCTGTTTTTATCCAGTTGCATTGGAGTGATTGATCAGCAGCGCTTAAAAAAACTATCGTTGTGCTTGGCGTTAGCTATTATATTGGCGATGGCAGTGTTTTATTTGTTCCCTATGCAGTTTGATCGTAAGTTTTTCAATCACCGCGGTGTGGCGCTTATTGGCCCGCTACTTATTTTTGCAGCTATTTATGCTCGGCAGATCAATAAGCCCTTGCGCTGGGGTAAGCGCGGGGTTTATGTGATTATTGTTGCGTTATTGGCTTTGCTGCTAGCGGGATTGGTATTATCGGCTTTTCAAGGCACGCCCTTTTATGTGCATTCTAAATCTTATGTGGTTAGCTATTTACATGCGATGGGAGTTTTTATTCGGGCAAATTCAATGATTGCTGTGGTATATGCCATGGTAATGGTTTGCTGTTTGGTGTCGATAATTCGTGTGTATCGCTTGCCGAAGATTAAACGCGAGTTGCTAACGCTGCATCAGCAGATTGATTTTATGCTGACGTACTTTGCTGTTATCAGTTTTGCTATTTGCTTTATCACATCAGTTTTTTTTGATTTTGATTTTGGTGGCGTTTTTTCGGATCAGCTTCGGCACTTCCAGGCCATGCTGTTATTTCCATTGTTTGTCATTTTACCGTTGATGTTAAGCAATAGTAAGTCGCTCTATCACTATGTGGCTAATCGTTGGTTTGTTGTGTTGGTCGTTATTCTTGTTACGACTTTAGTGTTTTGGTTAACGCCGTCCTTTAATCGAGCCAATCGGTTGCACTATTATATGCCGTTGGCTAAGTGCTTGGATGGTAATAAGGATCAATACCACTTGCGCAGTGGTTTGGTGTCTTATTGGCAATCGAAGCCAATCAATATGTTTAGCCAGCGCGGTATGCGCACGGTTGTAATACGGCGAAATCCGTTTCCGAGCACGGCGGCTGATCACGCCATCTTAACTGAGTATTGGTTGAATGCATTGCCGCCGTTTCGTCAGCTAGATTTTAATTATCTGGTGTTTGGTGATGATGTGGTGGATGCTAATACGGTGCGCCATCAGTTTGGTCAGCCGCAGCAGCAATTTGTTTGTGGTAGTCATGCGGTATGGGTATATGCAGATGGCCAATTAAATCAAAAACTGCAGCAGATCCTGTAGTACTATTTATAAAATATGTTTTTAGATATTCAATATAACTCTTGTTAACCCGGTTAACAAAACGTTTTTGTGTTTCTTTCGAAGACAAGTAAATTTTTTTCTGTTAGCATAAAATGTTATTGAGGTAGAAAACTAGTAACCTCGCCCGAGTGAAATGACTGTAGGAGCAGTCGCGTGAGCGCCAAGAGCTAAGTTCTAGCATGCCGTATTGGTGCCTTTCTTCTTCAGTGTGTCCGTATAAATGTCCGTGTGTGTTCGGGTCATCCGCGCATATACGTAAACAGTAAAACGGGGGGTGAGTGATGAGAGATAGGAATTCAAATCAAAATCCTGCAGAGCAAAGGGCGGAGTCCACTTCGCCTTCTACTTGGAATAGGTTCACGGGCTTTTTTAAGCGTCGAAGTTCATCGGCAAGCAGTTCGAGTAGTGGTTCATCAGAGCCAGATGGTGAAATATCACCTATCATTCGCCAAAACGTTTCACCGACAACAGTAGGAACTGAAGTCAGTCGCAAGCAACAGCCTTCACCTACGGCGATGACGCAGCAGCCCCCGGTGATTGTTGATACGAATCGTTCGCGAGATGAAACAAAAGACGAGGCTCGAGGTCGTATCCGTAGCAGAGGCTTAAACGGTAGAGACCTTGCGAGAATTAGAAGCCGCAGCAGAAGCCGCAGTAAAAGCAGAGTAAGATTTATGGATGACCCGGATATTATAGTCGTACCACAGATTCGCGCGAAATACCGGCAGCAGCATGATACCGAAATACAATATTTTGTTGATTGTAGCTTTACAGAAAGTCAGGCAGTTAGAGAGGCGCAAGATAGGGCGGAAAGTGATTTGAACGGCATAATGACAAATTTGCCTGCGGTTAGTGTAATAGAAAAAATCATAAGAGATGCATTTATCATGCATGGCATTGTCTATGCTGGCCATGCACTTCATATGGTGAGCAAGGCGCTAAGAGCGCAATATGTCGCACAAGTAGAGGCCTATAATGCAGGGAAGCGAAAAACATTGCCTGAAAATTTGCCCGAAATATTTCAATTACATGGTCAGCAGCATAGGCATCATGTGTATTTATCTAAGCTTATAAATCACAAGGCATTGCTTAAGTGCAAACAATTATTATTGAAAAGTGGTGCGAATCGCCTTCGCAATGTGCTCAGTGAAATGGAGAAAATATTAGGCGTGCCTTATAGGCAATATGCTTTTCGTTTGGTGCTATGGATGGAAGAAAAATACTACCGTGCAAAGCAGCAGGTGATGTTGATTGATCCACGTCCATTAACATTGCCACAGCAAGCTAAAGCAAATGCGTATGCAGTTCAGTTGCTGGAAGAGCGTGCTGATGCTAACGAAATGTTCGCACAGGTACTGCATAATGATGGTTATGATGTTTGTCGTGAAGTGGTTGCTCAGTATTATAGTCAGGCAAGTCATGTACGGGTACCTAGTTATAATGATGGTCTATTTAGCCATGTTGCGGTATCACGACCTGTGATAGATATATTTAAACAACAAATTGTACTAGACCACGAAACATCTGCGGTGATATCACATGATTTGTCGAGTTGGCTCATACTTGCTAAGAGTAAGCAGGCGGGATTTGCAACATTATTGGCAGCAGTTTCTGAACGCCGCCGTTTAGCATTGGATGCTCAACCCGTTCAGAAAGTTATAAACGAACAGGCTGAGAGTAGGGCGGTTACGCCAAGCTCCACGCCCATGCCGGCACATGTTTTATCAGCAGAAAACTCACTGTCTAAACATGATGGTGAGCCAGAGGCCAAAATATTTGGCGTTATTGCAAATAGTGAAAGTGAATTCAGCAGAGCTATGCGTAAAGTAAGGCAAAGTCTAAGGCGACGTAATGAAAGAGCGATTAGAACATTGGCAGCCTATAATGATTTGCGTGGATCTAGCTTAATACAAGAAAAAAAACCGCCCTTACGGATTATGCTGCAAGAAGCAAATGTCAACTCTGTTAATAAGCAGAATAATTACCATGTGATGCGCAATGCCAAGCAGGTGCGTGCGCCAGGGTATAACACTGTTGGTGGGATAATCAAAAATGCTGCCAATTTTTATCCGTTAATAATTAATTGTTTGAAAGTGAGGGGCAGTGGGTTGATTAGTTCACTCTATGAGCGAGGTAGGTTATCTGAATTGTTGTTGAAGCAGCCTCGAAATTTTACATTGAAATTTGTAGCTACAGATGTTTCTGGTCAAACAACAGAAGAGTGGCAGCTACTTGATGGAGGCACTGAGCAGGTAGTATATACGGTTGATGCTATTGAGCTGCAGAATAATAATTGCGTAGGTGAGTCACACGATATGCTTGAGGTAATTACGACTAGGCAGCTGACGTTTCATTCATTATTATCGAGAACATTTGACATTAGCGGCCGGAGTGAAAGGCCAGTAATGCAAGCTATTCCAGTAGAGCATCAGCTCACTAGAGGTGAGGCTAAGTTAGCAGGCTATGGTGATCAAGGTATAAGTGTTGCTGCTATTAGGGCGGCATTTATGTCGTTAGTGACCAATAAAGATCCGACTCGTATTTCTCGAATTTTTTCTGGTTTTAATGCTGGCGATCAGCTCAGAACGTATTTAGCATTGGATGAGTCGAGTGATGATGATAAAAGAATCTTGCGTAGTTTTGCGCTACGTATCGGTGGTGAACTATTTAATCAAGAGTTATTTGGTGTTGCGGAATCGTTGGCGCAGCTAGAGTCATATTTCAATACGGAATTGACATTAGCGCCGACTGATAGCGAAGAGCAATGGCTAAGAGTGCTCGGTTTGCAATATGTATTTTATGACTTGTCTAAAGTGATAGAAATGCAACTGCGTCGACGTGTTCGTTTTATTGAAACAGTAAATGCTGCTAATCACCCTATTGAACAAGGTAAGTATCCATTAGACTGGGCGGAAGTGGATGGTATATTGCAAATCGATCATCCATTAGCTTTGCCTGGGGTGGACGGTGTCATTGATGAGCGCAGTGACTTATTTGATGCAACGACTGAAACCATTGCGAAGATGAATCTTATTCGAGAAAATATGCAACGTTTAGCGATGCAACCGTTTAAGCATTCGAATAACGCATTGCACACGATCACAGGCTTGCGCTATCAAGAGTTATACATAGCAATGGGCAATACGATCGGTGTTGCAGAGGAGCAGGTGAGAAACATTAAAGCTAGGTTGGGTTACACCCCTAGAACACATAAAAAAACATGGCAGCAATTAAAGGATGCTCGTCAACAGGGCTATATTAAACAAGTTGGTAGAAAGCGATCAAGTGCTGTTGGAGCGACTAATGCCAAGATAGCGGCCCCAGCTGTTTTAAAAAAGTGTGATTTTAATAAGTTAACAATAGAAAAATTTAGAACACTTAAAGCAACAATAATCAATCAACGTAGCGAGTTAAGGTCGCTATTTGAAAGTGCAGCATATTGCCAATTGGAGCAGCGGTTGATGCAATTGGTGAGTGAATATCAGAGTTTTAATTGTCGCAATAAAGCTGATGTTACTATTGCTGATATTGCTCGTGATAATTATGTAACGTTAGGTATGAAAAAAGTAGAGATGATTTATACGGCATTAGAAACGATCTCCAGCGCCTCACTCTCGTTGAGTGCTTGTTTGCAGCAGTTGCATGATATTGATGGTAGGGAATATGATGTCACATTAATGAATGCTGAAGGTAGGCTAGTAGAGCTTAGCGGGTTTCATTTTAGTCGCCATCGGCATGGTGATAGGCAAGATATAAATGGAACCACTATTCCAATACGCAGTTTAAGAAGTGTCACTCGATTATTTGGTAGCAAGTGTTGTGGCTGCATTAGTACAGCTACACAAAAGCCACTTGCAAAGTTCGTTGCTGAGTTTAAGCAAAACCTTAACGCGACAGTGGAGACACCGATTATGGTGGTGTCTTAGTGTGAGCTGTCATGAATAATTAAAAAGACTGCCGTCAGAGTCTGAGCTGTTGTAGTCTTCAGTTTGATAAGTATTATGATGATGCTCATCAGTAGCCGCACAGGTGCTGTTAGTTGTGTCAACGGAAGGAGTTCTTATTGGGAGCGTGTTTTCTTTACTGGCGCTTTGTGTGCTGTAGGTATCAGAGTCATAGTTCTTTTGGTCGGCTTCGAAATGAATATCTTGAGGTCCTGACTCGAGGGGTTGGTATGTGGTAGGGTTGGCTGGTGCCTGAGATGTTAATGAGGTTTTGTTCTCTGTTTCATATACCTTGCTATTGTATGCTAGTTTAAAGCAGGCAAGGTAGGCGGCTAAAAATAGCAGTGTAACTGGGTATGAAGCAATAGTAAGTGGCGTGATGGTAGTGCCTTTGGTTTTATCCGGCTTGTTAATGAATATTTTATCTTGTAAGTAGTATGGAATCGTATAGCTTAAAGCGGATAGAAAAACATTGATAGTAGCTGTCCAGCGCAGTTGTCTTGAAGTAAAGCACGGCGCGCTGCTACTTGGTGTGTTACTGCCGGAATTAATTCTATTGGTGAGATGCAGTGTTAATTGGCTGAGACCTAGGTGTTGCAATAATGCACCAATAACAATAATACTGGCGCCGCCAATGCTAAGTCCATCACTGGACCACAGGTGTGAAGCCTTGGGGTGGTTGCCAGTTATTTCACTGAGGAAAATTGATGTACCACCAATAACAGAGAGCGCGCCAAGGCAGGCAAGTATATTGCCAATGGTTAATTTTGTTTTTGCAGAAAGGCAGGGGATTTTAGCTGTATTTATTAGGTGGCTCATAGGGGTGGTTAATAATCTCATGATTTATTTCCTTTTCGATTGGCCGGTCACAATTCCATAATCATAAGATAGGCTGTGTGATAGCAGTAGATCATTTCTAAAATGACTGTGGCGATATTATTTAGATTGATAGTATTGCTCGCTACGGACAGTTTGTGGAGTGCTAATGGAAACCGATGAGTTAAAACGTGACTTAGCATATAAACGAATAAAAAAGGCGGTGAGTCACCTGATGCGGATCGTCAGAAATATTTTCAATGCACCACTAGGTGGGTGATAAAAACCAGTGAGCGATTTATATATGGCGTTCTGTTAGCATTTCGCTCGATTTATTTATATGGTGATTTGCTACGAACTAATAGTATTGAAATGGTGCGTGAAGCAATTAAGCACGGTGGTGCAATCGTGTTGTTTTCATATTATATCTATATGAATGGATATATCACGAGCGAAATCGATCAACGTAAGCATCAATTAGAGCATGAGTATCGTGCAAAAGTAGTCAACAATCTTAGGTTGCTAAAGGATAATATCATAGCAACTGTGCAGTTATTGGATAAACTTTCATTATCTGTGCCCGCTTAGCTAAGAGGAATCATGGCAGAAGTTAAGCATATGCAGCATGATGAATTGTTAACTAGTATTCCGGCAGGTCATATAGAGATCATATTGCATATACCGTAGGTATTGTTTAGGTAATTCAGTGAGTTATAGAGATGGTGCTTGTAATTTGTTAACAGTGTTATTATACTGCCGTTGCTGCAAATCGAAATATCTCACTTCATCCATTCTCTCGTGAGTTTGTAGTCTATTTCTCAATACCACCCATTTAATATTATATTAATCAACCACTCGTAGACTAAAAAATCATGGAGTAGGAGTATCAATACCCTATCTATCGTACTGTCATAACCTACTGTGGGAGGGGTAAGTGATGAGTCGAGGTCTAACAGATACTGTTCGCGATAGCTGGTTCAGCAGCAAAAATAAAGAAGTGGCATCACTACGATTGGTGCATGATATTTGGGTTGCATCACGCCAGCAGGGTTATGGTGATAAAGAGCCACCTGCATTGGCACAAATTCAAGCTGATGTGCCTGATATGTTTAAGGTTAAAATTGAGAGGGGTTATTTTGGTAGTGAGACGGCAGAGGTTTCACGTATTGAAAAGAGCGATTTAGATTATGAGCATGTTTCTCGCGAGCTAACACCCTATAGCCGCAGTTTATTGCAAGCCGATGCGGATACTACGATTAATTTATTGTCAGATTATGCCAAGCGCCGTAATGACAGTGCAATGCGTAGTGATAGTAACCTTAGTTATATGCGTAACCGGGTAGTCCGCTGGATTTTTGAAGAATTAATTAGCATGGTAAAGCAGCCAGCCAATGCTGAATTGTTAAGGCAGCTTACTCAGTTGGAGTATTTTCTCGATTTGCATACACAAGCCAGCAATGTCAAAGGCAGGTATGAGTCTTCAGCGACCAATAAGGGAGCTACTGGCTATGTCGCTACGATGAGAGAAGCCAAAAGAAACATTACGAAAATGAAGAACAATGTCAAAGTGGCTATGGAGATGCAGTCACTTGGTGATATGTTGCAAGACTTTGGTCGTTCATTAGATACGGCTGTTAAGCATTTTGGTTGCTTTGCAGTTTACTTCGCCGCAGATGGTGCAATAAAAAAGAGTGGTGCACCATTTGATATAGAGCAATTTTATCGACATAACGTTAGTAATGGCATGCGGGTTGGTAATTCGATAACAAAGCGTGGTGAATACGAGAGAACTTTATATGAGTCTGCGTTTGGTAAAGTATTGCAAAATTATTATGAGCATTTATGTGCGATTGATACGCAAGAACCTAAGACAAATCGTTTTTTAATGGCTGCAGAAGATGGGCGTGGTAGAAGCTTCAAGGAGATGGCATCTTATATTCTCATTCGTCCAACCAATGAATTACCCGGTCGCGAGTATGTTTGGCGTGGATTTAAAGATGCTGAGTATTTTCCACTAAACTTGCCCAACGGTCGGTTAGTGCAGGGTGATGAGTTAGCTGCTGATGCTGTAATGTTATTGGGATTATTAATCGAGGCTTATAAAATTGCGCAGCAATTTAAAAAGGCTAAAGGTCCTGCTAGCTTCGTGGGTGACTATAACATGGTTTATAACGCCCATATGCATTGGGCCATGCAGTCATTATTGCAGCAATGGCGCGCATTAAATGGAAAAATTACTGAGCTTACTACTAAGTTAGATGGCGTTCGCTCAAGTTTGGTGCTTGATAGACCGAGTGATAGTGCCTATTTCATTCAAAATGCTGCTGTAATGGAAACAAAGTTTAGGTCTGCTACGGTGGCGATGAATTCGGTAGATACTGATTACCGAGCTATTGAAAATCGTATGCGGCTTTTGCATACCGAGGGATATCTTAAAAAGAAATGTAAAGAGGCAAAGCAATTTGTCGAAGATGCTTCGAATTCTGCAGAAGAGTTATACCGATCAGGTGTGTTAACAGAGGATCAGTACAATAAGGTTGAGCGTTACCGTCCCATTGTGGAAAGAGAGGCGCACTCTGGGGTGGAAGAGTATAAGGTGCCAACGCAGGAGTTTAATGTAGTTGCTGGATTGCAAGATCCATTAAATGAATTGGGTGCTTTCGATGATGATAATAAAGTTGAGGGCGATTTAGAAACTAAGCGTGCCTCCTCTGGTGGTATTAGAGGGGCATTAATGCGATTTTTACCGGGCAGTAGTCCACAAGTGATTACGGTTTGTGCGAAAGCAACTGAGTATGGCGCCAGCGAAGAGATGAAGGCCTTTGAGGCAGCGCTGGAATTAGATGAGGCATTTTTTGTTGCAAACTACAGGGAATTAGAGGGCTATAAGCCTGAAGATTACGCTAAAGTTAAGCACGATTTAGTGTATACCGGTAAGGGGTTGAATGTACTATTTCCACTATTGGTGGCAGCGTACGAGGCCGGGCTGCATGAGGTTTCAACGGTGAGATCGAAGCGGCCATTTCATGCGGCTAATTTTACTGTTAGCGAAAATAGTGGCGGCATTATGTTGGTTGATAATACGACAGACCCTGTTGGAGTCATTGACTTTAAACAAGATGTTTTGCTGGAAAAGTATGGGCATGAGGGCGAAAACTTTGATGCGATGTTAGGTCGTTATGCAGAAGCATTGTCTCGCAGGCACAGCGTGGATGTCCGCGGTGAATTGAAGGATGGAGTTCTTCAAGAGAACTTTCAGAATTGGCAGCAGTATCCAGGGCTGCAAGCGGTGCGTTTTAGTGTATGGCAAAATTTAGTCGCGATTGAGCAGGCGTTAATCCGGATACAAGCAATAATGGATGGCGTTAAAGCGGCAACTGTTTTGCCAAGTGCTGATGGGCGCGGTTTAGCGGCAGATTGGACGAATGTTAATGTGCAGTGTCAGCGCTTATCGGGTCACCGTTTACTATCGAATGGTATCAATGATGTTAGTGTATTGATGGATGAGGCGCAAAAATTAATAAACAGAACAACACAGGACCACAAGGGACAATATAAGCATTTCTGCAAGGAGTGGAGTGTGCCTAATGCTTCTAATCATAGTTGTAATCGTGTGGTTGCGGAGTTGCAAAATCAGTTGAATAAGGTTAGGGCTGATGCTACACATTTGGCAGGAACCGATAAGCACGTTACCGTTGGTGAGCTTAAGTTGCGTAAAGAAAGGCAGTTCCATGCTTTGCGTGTGACATCGGTTGAAAAGGCTGGAGAGCCCAGTACGCGTGTTGGCCGACTTTATAATGTAGCTATGGTGGATAGGCAGGGTTTTTGTCAGCATAAGGTGAGATTTAGTTCGCCTCTGCC
Organism: Coxiellaceae bacterium; assembly: GCA_029212885.1. Lineage (GTDB taxonomy): Bacteria > Pseudomonadota > Gammaproteobacteria > Coxiellales > Coxiellaceae > JARGNX01. Next base: position 474,870 of record JARGPC010000001.1, on the reverse strand, counting down.
AGATAAGCAAATTAAAACGCTAGCAAAGCCTCAGCGTGATGTGATGAGTGAATTTTTTGCTGGTAAAGCATTTTCACAATTAACCAAGCGGATACAAAGTAACCAAGCCAGTTACGATAAGTATGAGTTAAACTTCCGTGACAAGCCTAAAAAATCCAGTGAATTTAATTATGTTGTTATTGGTGCCGCTAAAGCATCCAATATGCAGGCGTATATGAATGGTTTGAGGTTGCGATTAGATACGGCGTTAAAGGCAAGCCCAGCAAATCGCGATCGCGCATGGGCTAGTGTTTATGATTGGTTGGGTGGCCCTGCTGGTCAGGTGAATTTTAAAGATCGCTTGCAGCGTGATGCTTTTTTAACATCAGACAAATTGAGCTTTAGTGTTCGTTTGCGTAATAAGATTGGTGAAGTGAATCCTCAGGATACAGAGTTTACAGCATTGACACATCGTCATGGTAGTCACGGTGATTCTCGTGCGTCAAATCTGTGGGGTATGAGAGGGCTGAGTAGTTTGCCTGCGACCACTGAATTATTTTTATCGTTTGTAAAACAGGCGCGGCAGTACTTGGATGCGCATGTGGCTCGACCTGTAGCGGGACCACATGCGCATGCTTAAATAAAAAAATATGGTATTTTTGAATTCCATATAATGGTGTATCTTTATCGTTAGATATTTGTATTCACCGAATAAACGTTGACATATGTCAACACTTATGTATGAAGCAGGTTGTGACGATGCATTGATATACTTTCGTAATGGCACGGTATTATTAGACTTCACCCAGAAAGGCAGTATCATTGGAAGCAGCAGTAATATCTGCGATTAATGCGATTGAATCAATGCCAGCGGCAGCGCATGTGATTAGTATGTCGCCGGATAATTTAGTCACTGAAGTCGAAATTGCCAAAAGGTTAAATAAGCCTCGTCAATCGGTATCTTTATGGGTGAAGCGCGTTCGTCGGCAAAACCCTGCATTTCCTATTAAACAATTGCAAGTGTTAAGGCATTCAAGAGCTAATCACTAACTGCTGCCAAAAATCAGCATAGTCTTTTTCTGCAATCGGACTATTGCCGCTGATTAAGTATTTAATCACATTGAGGCCGTCATTATTGATTTTGTCCCATATCATTTCACTGTTATCGCCGTGTGGTACGGGATAGATGCCGTACCCGCATACCTCAACCACCCCAATGCCTTCGCTTTTAACTTTTTGAATCGGTATCGGTGTACGAAAATCTGGGTGACGAAATAAAATATACAACTGATATTGGCCATCACGTTTATCCAGTAATAAGTTGCAGCTATTTCTTTCGCGTTGGTTTTTCCAATTCTCAATGAGATCACCGCCTATTTTAATTATCGTGTCCTTGTTGCTACTGCTTAGGCGTGCGCATGCAATTGGATAGTTCAGAAGTTCCAATCGGAATTCTGCATGTTGTTGTTCAAAGGCGGCGTGCGCAGTTTGAATTGGTAAAGTTAAATTTTTAAATGTTTGATAGTGGTGATGTTGTAATATCGAGGCGCCTGCCCATTGCACATCGCTGTTTGAACAGCAGGTATATTCCGGCGCTTGATCAATAAAGTTTACCAAATCAATGACGCATTGGCGGTTCATTGTCATTGGGTAATGTTTTTTGTTGATCACAACAGTGTGATATGGGAATAAAGGGTAAGGTGAAAATTGCGCAAAGTAATCTTGATCTGCCAATTTAAATTCATGCACACGTAAATTTTCTTTGCCTGATGCATGAATGTTGCCGTAACAAATTGGGCATTCTAATCCTGCAGGTTTGGGGCGATTAGCCATGTCTTGAATATAGTGATCACGCAAATAATTTACTTGCGCTTTGAATGTGACGTTATATTTTGAGTCATCAAAGCTATAATAAAGGTTATCTTTTAAGCGGCTAGGTTCAATATAGCCCAGTTCAATCTCTTGTTGGTAAAGCGCATCAAGTGCTGAAGTTAGTGTCACACGATTTCACTTTCGTCTATGATACGGTGAATAATGTTTTCAATCTGGCCCATTTTATTATCAATTTGTTTTACTAATTGAAACTGGGATTTGGCGCGTACCAAATTTTGTTGATCATACTGCGTTTTAAAATAAGTATCGCCATTAATGTAATCAGTGAGGAAGCGCATGCCGATGATAAATGGCAGTAAGTGTGACGATAGCGGTAAAAAAGCCAGCTCTGTTTCGGTAATGCTGTGGCGCATACTGTTAATGAAGCCACGACTAAAGCCATCAAATAAATCTAGGTTGATATCGACCTTGCTTAAATTAGCCTCATCTTCTTTCGCTGTATTGGTGGCAGTACGGATCGCATCACTGTAATCGTAATGCAAGTAGCCGGGCATGACGGTATCTAAATCGATAACACATAAGGCCTTGCCATTTTTGTCTAGTAACACATTATTAAATTTAGTGTCGTTGTGTATTATGCGTAATGGGATTTTTCCTGATTGGCCGAGTTGCAGTATGGTGCGCATTTGCTTGGCATGGTCGCGTATAAAAGCGATTTGCTCGATAGCGTTGGCTTTACGTCGGCAACGATCTTCAGCAAGCGCATGTTCAAATTGTTTTACGCGATGATCAATATTATGAAAGTAAGGAATAGTTTCGGCAATAGTGTTGATGTCGATATCGCTGAGCATATCTAGAAATTGGCCGTAAATTTTACCGCCTTCATAAGCATGATTAGCTGATGGTACTAAGTCAAAAGCCTGGCCGGGAATATAAATATACACGGCCCAGTAATTGCCATGTTCGTCGTGGTAGTACATCTGCCCATTGCAGCAAGGGACAACGGTGAGGCAGTGCCACTCAGGATGTGGGTCTTGAGCGGCAATTAATTGGTGTCGTAAGTGATTACTTACCAGGCTGATATTATTCATCAATTGCGGCACGTTGGTAAATACCTGATGGTTAATACGCTGATATATATAGTCGTGATGCAATGGGCTGCGCGTAGTGACTAAATAGGTGTCGTTAATGTGCCCCGAACCAAATGGACTGACTTGATCGAATTCACCTTCGACTTGAAACTGCTCAAACAGAGCAGTGAAATCAATATTATTAATCACCGCGCGACACTCTAATGGAGTCAAAGTAGTCAATGGTTTTCTCCAGTCCTTTGCGTAGATCTGCTTGGGGTTGCAGCTCTAGTTGTTCAACATAGCGCGAATTATCTGCGCACGAATGTTTTATGTCTCCCGCACGATCCGGTTGGTGTAATATTTTTGATGAAGAGCCAGTGATATCAATGATTTGTTTGGCCAGTTCATTAATGGTGATGCTGCGACCACAAGCCGCATTGATCACATCGCCACCTTTTTTGCAGGCCGCCAAGTTAGCTTTTGCAATATCTTCAACGTATATAAAGTCACGTGTTTGTTTGCCGTCGCCAAAGATGGTGATATCTTGATTGCGCACGGCGTGATGAATGAATATGGGCACGGCTGCAGCATAAGCAGACAACGGATCTTGGCGTGGGCCAAATACATTAAAGTAACGTAATGATGTGGTTTTTAGTTTGGAATTTAATGCGGCCATTGATAGCAAGTATTCGCCGTCTAGTTTGCTGATGGCATATGGTGACTGGGGTTCTGGGCGCATGGTTTCAATTTTAGGTAACTCGGGATTGTCGCCGTAAACAGCTGCTGATGAAGAGTGCACCATGCCTTTTACATTATGTTGTTGTGCACATTGCACAACATTCAGTGTACCAATGGTGTTGGTGGAAAAATAAGCGGTGGGTTTATCCATTGATTCTGGCACACTAATGCGTGCAGCTAAATGCAAAACATAATCGGCATCTTTAAAGGCTTCGTCCATATTGTGTTTATCGCAAATATCGGCTTTTACTAAGGTGAAGCTGTCATTCTCTAAGAATGCTGAAATATTTTCACGTTTACCGGTTTTAAAGTTATCAATTACTACTACCTGGTATTTTTTCTGTAAGCTTAGCTCTACTAGATGGCTGCCAATAAATCCAGCACCACCGGTAATGACTACTTTAGTCATAAACTACTTCCCCACCAAATTCGATTTCGATTTCTTCTAATGTTTTATTCTTGGTTTCAGGAATGACATTAAAAGCTATCATAAAGTAAATGCCTGCGGCTATTGCGCACAGCATAAATACGCTGTAGTAACCAATGCGATGCGCCAGTGGCAAGAACACCGAAGCGAGCATGGCTGAAGTCATGGAGTTAATAAATAAGGCAATGGACATGCCGGTGCTTCGAATGCGTGATGGCAATAATTCAGATATGACTAACCAGACAATAACGCCTGGCCCTATCGCATAAGCAGTGATAAAGCCAATAATGCCGGCTAATAGTAAGTAACCTTTCAATAAGCTCACGTCGAATATGAAGTAAGTGCAGCCAAGGCAGAAGAGTGAAATCATGCAGCCAGCGGTGCCAATCATTAATAATAATTTGCGTCCTATGCGATCAACTAAAAAGAACGCTGCAATAGTCAGCAAGAAATTAATGCTAGTAATAGCTGTGCTGCCTAGCATGGCGGTGATGTTTGAGCTCAAGCCGCCAGTTTTTAAAATATAAGCGCTGAGTTGCAAAATAGAATTAATGCCCATTAATTGTTGCAGCATGGCAACTAGCATAACGATGGTGACTGGTACCACATAGCGTTTAGAGCACAGTGCTTTTAGCTCGGTTTTCCAATGCGTAGTTGATTTTTTTAGTAGCGCGCGCATGCGATCTATTTCTTCTTGCGCATGCGAGTGTGTTCTCGATTTGCACAATATGTCATAGGCCTTATCTTCATGGCCTTTATTGAATAACCAACGCGGCGAGTTGGGTAATAATAGCCCGCCCACTAATAGAATTAACCCCGGTACGGTGGCGGATAGAAACATGCCGCGCCAGTTGCCGCTAGGGGTAAAGTATAATCCGACCAAGGAGGCCATGAGTATGCCAAATGTAAGTAGCAGCTGAAATGCGCTGATGCCGCGACCGCGAATATTGGCGGGTAATGATTCGGCAAGGTATAGCGGAATAATAATCGTAACGATACCAACGCCTACGCCTTGAGTAAGTCTTCCGAGCAATACCATTCTATAAGTGTGAGCATACGCGAGTGATAGCACGCCGGCTAAAAATATTACAGCAGCAACCAGTATCATTCGTTTGCGTCCAAATACATCGGCGAGTGGTCCAGAGATTAATGTGGCTATGGCGCCACCGCCCAGCACTGCAGCGACTAAAAAAGAGCTTTGTGCATCAGTCATGGGAATGGATTCGCGAATAAATAGTATTGCGCCGGCGATAATGCCAAGGTCATATCCGTATAAGATGCCGCCGATGGCAGCAAAGCCGATCATTAACCAGCTGTACCAGAGTCCGTGCCGTTTTACCATACGTTTGGCTCCTAATTAAAACCGGTATACCTTACTAATTATTCCAGGATTACGCAATTGCTAAGTCGGTTAAAAGCTCGTATCATATTTGCTCAAAGTAAAAGGGTGTGCACTATGGGTAAGTTAATCGGTGGTATTTTACTAATTGTGGGCACTTCAATAGGCAGTGGCATGCTTGCACTGCCACTGGCCACAGCAGCCGGTGGTTTCTTTCATTCAACACTATTGTTATTCCTCGCTTGGGCGGTGATGACCTTGGGTGCATTTTTTATTCTCGAAGTTAATTTATGGTTGCCGCCAAATACCAATATGGTGTCGATGGCGCGTGCGACCTTAGGGCCTTTAGGCCAAATTGTTACATGGGCTTGTTATTGCTTGTTGTTGTTTGCGTTATTGTCAGCATATGCGGCGGGTGGTTCGGATTTATTGCGTCAATTATTTACCATGGTGGGTGTGTCGGTACCGGCCTGGCTTGGTACGATAATTTTCATTGTGGTACTGGGCGCGGTGATTTTTCATGGTGTACGTGCAGTTGATATCACCAATCGCGGCTTAATGGCGGTTAAATTAATTGCTTATATTATGGTGGTGATTTTGGTGCTGCCGCATTTCAATTTGCAGAAATTATACGGTGGTCAGGTTCGTTTATTGGGCAGTGCAATTTTAGTGGTGATCACGTCGTTTGGTTATGCCACGATTATTCCACCATTGCGTAATTATTTTCATTCAGATGTATCAAAGCTTCGTTTGGCCATTACCTGTGGTAGTTTGATTTCTTTAGTGTGTTACATTTTGTGGGATTTAACCGTGCAGGGCAATATTGCAGCACAAGGCAAGAATGGTTTGATTGCGATTTCACAATCAGGCCGCGCGGTCAGTGATTTAACCACGCAATTGAGTCATCGAGTTAATAGTTTGTGGGTGCATGAGATGACGCACTTATTTACCTCGGTATGTTTAACCACATCATTCTTAGGTGTCGGTTTATCATTAGCTGATTTTATTCGTGATGGTTTTAGTGTTAAGGCAAACCTTGCCGGCAAATGGCGTGTGATATGCATTACTTTAGTGCCACCTGGTTTAATTGTGATTTTTGATCCGGGTTTGTTTATTACCGCGTTACGTTATGCAGGAATATTTTGTGTAACATTGCTGGTGTTGTTGCCGGTATTGATGGTATGGAGTGGCCGTTATCATAAAAAAATTGCCAAAGGGTATCGCGTGATGGGTGGTAAAGCATTTGTGATTATCGAGTTTGTTGTTGCTTGTGCGTTATTGATTTATGGTTTAATGAATTTTTAATGCTGGGAGAGTGTTAGGGTGCTAGTTATTTTGGATCGTGACGGTGTGGTTAATCATGACTCGGATGATTATATTAAATCGCCGGATGAGTGGTTACCCATCGATGGTAGCCTTGAAGCGATATCACAGTTGATTAAAGCCGGCCACCAGGTGGTCGTCGCGACTAATCAGTCGGGTATTGCGCGTGGCTATTATACCTTGGCCACATTGGATGATATTCATCAAAAAATGCATGACTTGCTTGCCAAGCATGATGTGAAATTAGATGGTGTGTATTTTTGCCCGCATCACCCGGATGATGGTTGTGATTGCCGCAAGCCGGCGCCGGGGATGTTAGAGCAGATTGCTAAAGATTTTAATGCGGACTTATCAAAAGCAGTGATGCTGGGTGATAAGTTATCGGATATTCAAGTGGCACAAGCGGCAGGTTGTCCAGCGGTTTTAGTCAGAACAGGTCGCGGTGAACAGACTATAGCTAAGGGTAAAGGGCTTGATGGTGTTGAGGTGTATGATGATCTCAGTTCATGGGTTAAGTCTTTAAGCTGATCCATGGTTGCTATCAAGGCGCACAATTTGTCATCCCGGCCCCTGACTATGTTATCCCGGTTCAAGTGACTGTCATCCCGGCCCCCGAGCCGGGATCCAGATCAAATCAATTTTTTTTACAATATAATTCTGGAATTAACATCTTGGACCAATGTGTTCTTCAGCCTCATCTTTTGAAATCACTTGGTCGTTATGAGTGGTTATGCCAGTCATGCCGCGACTTGAATAGTCCGAATCATAATCATTAATGTAATTCGCCAAGAATTCAAAGCGCCCATTTGCGCCAGTCTCTTTCTTTGCACTTTGTAAGCCTTCGTTGTTTTCATTTAAGTAGCGCCCGGACAGATTAAACATGCCATGTTTGCGATGCACCAATCGTACAATCGCTTTTATCGCTGCTTTTGTACTGGCTAAATCTGTAGAACTAGCTATAGCTGATTTCATAAGATCGGATTTCGGATGTTTAGCATCTATTATTATTTTATTGGCCCATTTTTTAAGTTCATCTATTTCAGTGCTATCTCCGCATTCTTTTGTTTCTTCAGCGTCAGCATCAGCAGGGGGAACTGCTTGTGTCCAGCGAGGTGAGGCAGGAGCCGGCATATCATCTTCGACACAAGTCTTCTCTTCGATATCACCGGGTGGAACATCTTGTGGTATAGCTAGCTCGGCTATTGCTGTGCGTTGCTCAGCAATAAATGAAGCGTTTTCTTCTGTGCTACCTACTTGCGCTTGATATTGATCAAATAAACCAGTGGCTTCTTCTTTAAACGCAATTATAGCGTCGTGGTATTTTCCATAACAACGTGTAATCGGTAGCTCAATGTTGGTTGCCTGAATACGGATTTGGTATTCTTCAGGTAAGGCCATATGACCTGTAAGCTTCTCCCATAATTTTGAGTTAACTTCGGTATCATCACACTTTTTACCGGTAGGGCCAAAGCATCCAATTTTTTCATCTCGACCAGAACCAAAAGTAAACATCACATCACGAGCTAGGTTAGGGTTGTAGCGATCGAGCCAAATCATCATTAAAACCTTAGAAGGTAATTCAGTTTTGCTGTCTAATAATGCCAATAGATGATCAGCATAGCAGTCAGTTATTTCTGCAGGCCGTTCGACGGGCTGTGATGTTAGCATGTTGGTATAGAGTTCTTTTACACCGCCGCCTTCTAATAGTTTCTTGCCTTCTGTCGTACGGTTTTCTTCTTTTAAGTAATATAAAGCTGAGCCACCAGTAGCAGAGCTAATGTAGTCTGGAGCGGCTGAAATGATGGCTTGACGTGCTTCCGGGGACCAATCGGGAGGTGAATCATGGTAATTCTTTGTTTCTTTCTCGCGAGCATTGGCTTCTTTTAAAATAGTTCGCATCGGTCTTGTTTTTTCACTTGTGTTAGCGCGAACTACTTTAGTGGCGCCGAGTTTTGAGTCACTGGTTGTTTGTTCTTGTGCATGTTTAGCAATCACGCCAAGCATCATTGACCATGTTTCTTGTGCAGAATAAACAGGATGGTATACGTCTTTTAGCCTGCTTTCTCCCCAGGGTGTGGGGACTCTGGTTTCATCACACTCAAGAGCACGTAACAAATCGATGGCGTCTTCGACGCGGCCATGCTCTTGCTCTTGCTCAAGTAAACCTAACCGAGATCTTATTGCATCGGTTTGTCTAATGTTGTGAGAGGAGCCATCTTCTTTGGCGTATCTCAAATTCTGTTGATAATTGTCTTGTGCGTCTGCTCTGATTTCATCATCAGGATGCTTTTTTCGTGCACTAATAACTGCTTTTAACTGTTGTTGTCGTATGTCACGTTTTGCCAAACTTGTTGGGTCGGGGTAGCAATCAATCAAGGTATCGATATGGTGTATCATTTCCTCTAAGCCAACAAAAGCATAGTCCCACTTTGGACTTTCATCACACTTAAATGGCTCATAGCTCGCAATATCCTGAGATCTGCGCTTGTCCTCGTCATCAAATCCCTTTGAGGTGTCAGCTTCAGCAATATGTATATCGCCATCAGTAACATTAACAGCAATAAAATGATATTGGTCACGAATCACGGTATGGTATTTTTTTACAAAGCTAATGGCTTGTTCTCTTGTTGCAGAATCGACGTCATCTGAAAAATTACACAGTGGGAAATCATCTATCGACATGTTGCGCTCAGCGCTCTCATCTTTATTGGGGCGCATGGATTCAAAAGCGACAATATTCGATAGTAACCAACTTTCTATGTTTGAGCTATCTATGGTTGTAGGCGATTGTACAAAATCAACATACCTCATTTGTAGCTCTAGCAAATTTATTGTTTCAAAGTCTGCTCTGAAAGCTTCGGGCACCAAGGATGGGAACTCTTGTAAGGTCTTAACTAGACGTTCTAACATTACGGCGCCACGCGTAGCACCAAACCATTGAATGGTTTCTTCGGTTGCGCTGCCATGCAGTACATATGTTGGCGGCTCAAAATCAGCAAGTATTTTAGCTTGCAGTGTTTGCTGTTCGGTTGTTAGTTCTCTGCGCATCTCACACTCACTATTTATAGATGTAGAAACTTAATGAATTTAATTAATTCTATTACGCTAGTGTTAACGTAAAATTAAAAATGTAAGCATATGAGATAAAGTCAGATTGCATGACTTATCCTATTGATTATAATGATAATAATTTTTTGTCTGGATAGGCCTTAAGCGACAATTAAACCAGGTGTTTTACTATATGAAACTCATTATGCTTTTCATAAGGGATGCTAGCGACTTGCACATTGCTAACCCGAGCAAGCATGGGACCGGTTTCTAGCCAGGTCACTAAGCTGTTTAATTGTTGCTCGGTTCCAAAAGCCTTTAGCTCTACACGGCCATCATCGAGATTGCGTACCCAGCCGCTGAGCTTGAGTTGGTTTGCTTGCACGCGGGTGGAGTCACGATAGAATACGCCTTGCACTTTGCCGCTAACGAATGCGTGGATTCCTGCAGTTGCCATGGTGATTCTCCTTATGCTGCCATTGGCTTACTTAATAACAGTATATCATAAACTGAATTTTCAACCGGTTCCGACTTGTTGTGATCTTGGGTTCCGCTCAATGATCGGCCAATTAATGCGCGCCAAGATGCCGTGAGCTTATATAACTTGCGGAATCTCCATAATTCTATATTCTGCAATCTTTTCTAATAGACAAATGTGGGAGACAAAAATGAGAGGACCAAGATTAGCAGCTGGCCTTTTTAAGGCATCAATGGCAGCACTTGTAACAACAGGGGCTTATCAAAACAGAGAGATACTAGAGCAAGGCTATAGAGACGCGCAAAAATTAGCTGAAACATCGGGTGTTAGTGCTAAGGTTTTAGATTTAACCACAAGGCTTAAGGGTGTGGCTGGTCATGAATTTGATCCAGTTGATGAAGCGAGAGATACCCTTAGCCCATGATAGTTTTTTGTTCATTGGTGTGCATTAAAGTAAGTATAAAAAGCTGGCTGTTCGGGTTCGTTATCTAAATCAAAGCAATCAGCTAATCCTTGTTGAAACCATTGATCAAACGGATGAGTAGAAGTTTCCCAGCCGGCCAATTTTTCCATCGCATCATCATCAATGTCGTGGGTGAATAACATGTAATCAGTGTTATTGATGGCTTGAAACCAGAACCTGACATTGTTTAGGCCATAACGCAGTAATAAATCTTTGTATTCATTTTGTTTGGTCGTGGTGCATTCGCTGATAAATTTTTTTACATCTTCTGTTTTTCCAGCTTTGATGACACGTATAAACAAGGTGGGGTTCATTAGCGATTTCCTTTTTGGTGTTTTAGTAAAGTATACAGCAGTGCAGAAAGTGATGGTATGGATGGTTGGCTTTTGTATACGGTGGTGGGTGCTTAAATTCTAGTTAAGTAAAAGTAAATGTGCTATAACCTCACGTTTTAATATTGTCTGTTAATTTTATGTGGGAGTAAAAAATGAGAGTAGGTATGGCTGCAGCGTTATTAGCGTTGGCGCATCAAGTTAAAGCAGCATATGAGGTGGAGTTTAACCGGGGAGGTTCTACCTGTCCGGGAGGCAGTGTCTATTGTAAAGACTTTAATTTCAATGTTTTTAAGGTGGTCGCCGATGGTGTGCGTACCTTATTCACTAGTGGTACAGGCTCTGTGGATTCTGATTCACTAAGCTCAGGTGACAACTGCTTGGATATTGTGGGAGCGAAAGCAATTATTAGCTGCAGTATGGATGATATGGCAGGAAATATACAGTCAGCTTTTAACTCGGCGGGTGAGTCTGCATTGGCAGTATGTAGAAGCAACATTCCTCCGAAAAATTATAAATGCAGAGATTTTCGAACCACTGTATTCTTTAGTGACCCTATACCTGCGTCGGCGTGTAGCACACTATCAAATAACGTGTTACAGACACAAAATGATTGCGCTAGCTTTCTAACTACGGCTAAAGCATGGGGTATTATTATTGGTTGTACTATTGCTGGCGCTGCTGTTATAGCAGGGTTATGTTATGTTGGTTATAAGTGCAAGCAACGAGAACGTGCAAATAATAGAGGTGGAAATGGTGCGGCAGCAGTACATCTTCCTAGGCACGGTATGAGAGTTCGCTAATTGGAGTAATTATTAACTAGCGGAATATAAAAACTGCTCGCAGGCTCTATGATGTTTAGCTGATTTCAGTTGAATATAAAAAATTGGTGCGCTGCGAGCCCCCCCCGCTTCAGTAACTGCATAACAGTGTGGGCCATTGCAGTTTTGTGATCCAGGTACAAATTTTACGGCCAAGCATGAATAGTCTTGTTTAGGAACGTTGATATTCATGCTTCTCACAGAGTTACAAATTTGACTGCCAACACCTGCTTGGCTTGATGTGGTGGTGCAGCGAATATGAAAAGTATTTTGTCGTGGCAACTTTAAATTAGGAACTCTTAAGACATTACTGGTATTCGGTATTGAGTAAGAGGTTGAATTGTTTAGTTGAATCTTTAAAGTTGATAGGCTATTACCGCTGACATTGTTGGGTGAAAAGACTCTGTCAGTGCGCCCCACATAAAGTTCATCGGCTAGAATGACTGGGCTAAAGATGATGCTAAAAATACTGACTAGACTGATTAACGTGCGCTTCATTTTAATTACCTGATACCTTATATATAGTGGTGCAAGTATAGTCAAGATCTGTGCCGTATCTTTGTGTCGATAACTGTTTGATTATATTTGCAAGATGGGATTTTCTGGGGGCGATGTAAGGCTATTTGACTGGATCCCGGACCGGGATGAGAAAGATTGCCGCGCCAAACGTGGCTCGCAATGATGAATATCGGGATGACAGCACCAGCATCAAGGTGTATAGGGTGCCTCTTTTACGGAAGTAAAGCGCAGCGTAACGGAGTGAAGCGAGCCATGAAGTAAAAGAGGTACGCTGTGCGCCTTGGGTGCTGATAAGTAACTGGATCCCGCATCGGGGTCCGGGATGACAATGAAAATCAAATAATATTAACTTCAGTTTCTAATGACACATTAAATTTATCTAATACCGTCTGTTGGATTTGTTGTGCGAGTTCGGCAATGCTGCTGCCAGCGCCGTTGCCATGATTGACCAATACTACAGCCTGTTTGTCATGCACGCCGATTTGATCTATGCGTTTGCCTTTATATCCGCACTGTTCAATTAACCAAGCAGCAGGAATTTTATATCTTTTATCATCTACAATATAGTTTGGAACTTCAGGGTGGTGTTGGTGCAGTTGATTGAATAATGATGCTTCAATGATGGGGTTTTTAAAAAAACTACCGGCATTGCCGATAACCGTGGGGTCAGGTAATTTTTGTTGGCGAATGCTAATCACCGCATCGCTCACGTCTTTAATGGTGGGGTTTGCGATCTTCATTTTCTCTAATTGCTCGCTAATGCCATGGTAGCTGGTATTAATTACGGGTTGCTTTGATAAGCGTAAGCTGACATCAGTAATAATAAATTGGTTTTTATATTGGTTTTTAAATACGCTATTGCGATAGCCGAATTCGCATTGTTCAGCATTAAAGGTATTTATTTCACCGGTGGCAATTTCGAGCGCAGACAATTCCACAAAAACATCTTTCAGTTCTACGCCATACGCACCGATGTTTTGAATGGGTGTTGCGCCGACTAAGCCGGGAATCAACGAAAGATTTTCAATGCCGCTATAGTTGTTGTTTACGCAATGCATTACGAGTTGATGCCAATTTTCGCCGGCGGCAATGCGTAGTGTTACAGTGTCGTGATCTTCATTAATAATATCAATACCACGGTTAGTCATTTTGATGACTATGCCATCGAAATCGCCGGTCAGTAGGATATTGCTGCCACCACCTAAAACAAACAGTGGTTTTTTATAGTTTTTTAATGTGGATAAGTCATTACAGAGTTGTTGCGTGTTTGTTGCTTGATAAAAGTAGTGTGCCTGGGCATCGATACCAAAGGTATTAAAATTTCTCAGGGTAATATGTTGTTGGATTTCAGGTGTTGTCATTTTAATCCTGCCAGCCAGTGGTGCATGCGTTTACAGTTAACGCCAAGATCAGAGTGGCCATAGATGCTGCGACTGTAGGCGTACAGTGTGGATTGGTTGTTGCCGGTTGCAGCGAATTGCACATCAATTAAGTCTGGAAAGCGCATCCATTTTGAGCGCTGTACGTATTGAAATTGATGTTTTGCGTCGTCTTTTTTTAGTAACTTAACGCGTGGCTGTTGTGTAATCATTTGCTGCCATTGGTGCTGCAATTTTTCGACAGACATAGGCAAGATAGGTGATTTGATGCAACGCTCACCACGGCAGTCAGGGCTTACCACGCAATAGTGGGGCTTGCTGCTGACCTGTAAATGTTGAAAGTCTACCAGTGGAGACTGTTGCCAATCGATAAAAATCATGCTGATAAGCGTATCAGTTTCTTGTTGCGATGGCTATGTGTTAATTGTATTCCTCATGACAAATGCGCACACGACGATGGTGTTGAATTTCAGTCCAGCAGCGGCGATAGTGGTGTGAGTCATTGGCGGCGGCGCCGATGATCACGCCGGCTACGGTACCGATAGCCAGTAGGCCAAGTACTGCTCCTGGGTCGGTGCGGTTATGGCGCCAATAATGATGCCGCTGCCAGCGATGCCAGTGGCGTGGCTCATAGTGCCGATGAGCGCTAGCCAGGCTAGGTGCGATAGCAACGGATATTCCTAATAGACTGATAAGTACTAGTTTCTTGATCTGTTTTAACGATTTCATATTTTGCTCAATATTATGGTAATTGCAGCCATGATAAGGCGCGATACGGTACTATTCAATGGTAATCACATGATCGTATTTGCTATAAAAAAACGATAATAATCAATATATTAATGCAGCTCATCTTTGTCTGGCGGTAGCCGGCGGATGTGAACAATGCGTTCTTTAACCGGTGGCTCTTCAGCGGGTTGAGAGATTTTTGGTTTTGTTTCGTTGATTAATAAAATATCAAATAAGTTGGGTATGATGGTGTGCTCATTGATGGCATTAAGCGTCGCACGCTGTACTTCGCATTCAAATTGATGGTTTGTGCCTAGGGAAGCTAGATAACCGCGAACTTGCATATAAAAGCGATCGCGTAATGATTGCGTAAAGCCTTTGTTCACGATGCTGCCAACGTAGTAACTGCTTTGGTTTTTGCTATAGGCGCGCAGTGTGCAGATATTCCAATTGGTTAAATCGGTAAAGATGCGATCCATATAGCGTTCCGCTTTTCTTTTTAGCCCGTATAATATTTGATCCTTCCACATGTACTGATCATATTGCGGGTAATCATCTTCTGGGTATAGGCCCTCCAGTTCAATGCAGTGCTCACACAAACCTTTGGCAATCGGTGGTGTGGCAACAAACTCATCATGTTCATCGTGCTTCTTTTTAACTTCACGCTCGTATTGTTGCTGGATGAGTTTTGATACCGTGCCTGTGTCGGCGGACATTAAGGACTTTTGAATATCTCGAAGCAGGCATTCTTCTAAGCGTAACAAAAACAGTTGGCAGACGGCTCCGTGCATGACTTTCTCCACAACCAAATGAAACTGTTTTATTCAAGCGCAGATGAGTTAATCTGACAATATAATTTTTTATTTCAATGGCTAGCTATTTTTTTAAATGATATTTGCAGAGTTTTTTAAAATTAGATACAGTAAAAATCTCTTTTGTGGTTTTTCAGTTTTTTCTGTGTGGTCGTCTTTCAATAATTGATAGGGAGGGGTGACTATGGTAAGTTTTCGGCGATTTCATTGGTGGCAAGCAAAAAAGAATGGTGATCCACATAACGTAATACCTGAGATTTACTTACAGGCGGTAGCGGCAGGGCAAGTGTCGTTAATGCAGTCAATAATCAAAATACATCAATTAGAGCACTATTCAGCAGATGATGGTTATCAGGCGATTCATATTGCCGCGCGAAAAGGCTATTTACCTATCATCAAATATTTAGTGCAATGCTGTAATGTGCCGATAGATGTTTGTTGTCGTAGCACAACGCCTTTAGCACTGGCGTGTTACTGGGGGCAAAAAGCGGTAGTGAAGTGGCTGATTGAGCACCAGGCAGATCGCAATGCTTGTGATCATATGGGCGCGAGCGTGCTAATGTATGCCGTGTCTAATCCTGAGATGGATGACGATCCTACTATTTTAAAGCACTTAATGTCGCGGCATCTGTTGTTGGATAGTACTAATCGTTTTGGTTATACGGCACTGTTATTAGCGGCGTCGCAGAAAAAGTTTTTTCAGACCTATTATTTAATTGAGCAAGGTGCTTCTATTTACGCGACAACCAATGCGGGTTATACGCTGGCACATTTTGCAGCGCAACATAATTGGGATATGGGTTTATTAATCGAGTGTCATGAGCAGGCTTGTTATGATAGGCAGCAAGCAGAAAAGCGTCATCACCAATACCACCTGGAACAGCAGAAGCAGGTTTGCTCCGCTACCCGACGTTATAGAAAAGTATACGATCCGTGGATTGATACGTCGGGTTTGGAGCCTTTGTTGCCACCAGCCACCTAATTACGTTGTGCCCGGACCTGGAGTAATATTACTTTCTGGCTGCGCTGCCTCTTCTCCTGCAGGTGGCGCTTTTTCTTCAGCTATAGCGCGTGCTTCGATAGCCCCTACAGGCTTAAATGTTCGCATGGTGCTGAAAAGTCTCGATCTTTTAATGGGGGATTGGATATAAAAAATCGTTTCTTTGGGAGTTGTACCAAGCGCATTTCTGACGTCCTGTGCAGCAATAATTGCTTCGTGCAATGTTGGGTGATGTTTAGCCATTTCAATAACCGAATCGTAAAGAGCTAATCGTATATCCGCTTTGATTATAAGGTGTAAGCCAGTATTGCCGTTTGAGTCGGCGGTTTGAATACAATCAGCCAAAAGATCAATATATGCCGAAGGATATTCGGAGGTGAGAATTGTTGTTATGAAGGGCTTAATAATGTGTTTTATTGCGTTAGGTGCATGTGTCCTAATAGCCTGAAAGGCTGTAGTGTCATTAGCAGTGTCGTGAGTTTTTAATAGTAAGGCTGCTAATATATTTTCCTGTAAGCGTTCGTTGTATTCGCTTAGTCTAAATAGTTTTTCAACACTACTTGGGTTATTTACTGCCAGTGAAAGCAGTATTGTTGCACCGTGCCTTGGTTCTTGGTCACATAGCCGATCAGCAAGAATGTTTTGCAGTTCTATGTTTGTTTCAGCTGCATTTACTAATGACGTAAAGCCAGTGCGCTTTGATGCCAGATAAAGTGGTGTATGACCTTGATTGGTTTCCTGCTTTAATAAATCTTCGATATGAGTTTCTGCTAATTCTCGCTTGCTAATGAAGAGTAAAATCAATTCAACAAGACACATGGATTCGGGATAAATAGCTGAAAAATGTAGGGGCGTATAATTGGTGTGCATAGGTATGGCGCAGGCTTCAAATAGACCGGTGCATATTGCATCATCGGTTTTAGCAGCATTAATCAGTGCTAAAAACCCATCGACTGAGTTTGATGCTATGGCGTGCATGGCTGTGCTGGGTCCTGCTTGTGTTGAAAGGCTAGTATTTAACTCCATAATTATATATTCGCGTAATAGCGGATTACTGTTGGCGTGCTTTACAAGTGGGGCTATGTGATCGGGATATCTATGTGCAATGGAATATAGAAAGCCGGTGCCATGTCGATGTATAGCTTTCGCTATATCCTGATCCAGGAGGCCAAGATTAAATATATTGATCAAGCAATTAATCCGCGACCCTCCAACGTAAGAGAAAAAAATATTCATACCGGTGGTATTTAGTGCTATTTTAATGGCGGTGAATAGTGGTTTATGAGAGCTAGCAAGTGCTAACAGTTGTTCCAAGTAATCGTCAGATTTAGCGTGTGATTGCTTTGCAAATAATACTAGTGGTGTGATTTTTGTGTGCTTATTATCATTTATAGTGTTTGTTGTGTTAAGAATTTCAGTTAGTTCTTCTTTTTCGGGAAATAGCTGCAGTAAAGGTATAAGGTTGCTATGTGCGTGCACTGTAAGAACGTGTATCACTGAACGATCGGTGTAATCTTTATAGCTTAATTCTTTGAAGATAAGGTCACGCAATTCAGTATTGCATTTTGCGATTTGAATCAATTGATGGCAAGCTTTGGGTGCGCGTGCGGCTATATGTTGTATCAATGATGCGTACTTCTGTTTCGATAGTGCTCTTTGAGCTCTGTCTTCCTCTACTAATTTAATTACTTCATTAAGCAGCTCTGGCTTGACACTAGCTAAATCAACTATTGCGTCAAATATCACTGCTTCATTTATAAGTATGAACTCAATAGCCTTTAAGCGCAAATCAGTAGTATGTCCAAGTAAACTAATGATACCGGAAGGTGTTCGGTCTGGTGATCTTTTAAAAAAAGCAAGCAGTGGTAAAGCGCTTGCTGTTTCCTCTAATGCTCTCCGCCAGAGAGGGGTGGAGTTGAATTCAGTATATAAAGCATCCATGGCTTTTTGTGTGTGGTCAACTTCTTTTTCTGCTAATTCAAGTAAGGCTTTAAGTGCACAGGGTTCATCAGTAAGTATTTTAAGCAGCAGTTGGGGGGTTAGCTGCTTAAATAGAACTGTTTTGATTAAAGTGTTCGTTTTTGCAGCCACTACGAATTGCTCGAAGGTGTTATTGCCATTTGTAATAATATCAGTTAAGCATGAACCCTCTCTCGATAAGCTTTGGAGGAACTTCAGGCAAAAACGCTTATCTTTTTTAGATAAGTCAATTAAAAATGAAAATGCTGACTTATGCAGTGTATTTGTTTTTGTTAATAATTGCATGAGAATTGAGTTGTCATTATCGGCTGTGATCGCTATAAAAAATCCGGCCAAATCATTCACTATTTCAGGGTTGTGTTTAATAATTTTTTCAATAAGTTTTGTGTAAGATTCTAAGGATATTTTTTCATTTATTTTACCGAGCAGTAAAGCTTTGAAATACATTGGAATGATAGCTTTAATTTCTATTGAGTTAGGGCAATGCACAATAGCATCGATTTGCGTCTGTGCAAGCGGTTGGGTAAAGGTAACAGTTACTCTGCTACTTTTCTTTTTCCCCTTCTTTTTCACTCTCTTTTTGCTCTGCGCTTTTATAGGTCCACTAAAGGTGAGCTTATAGTCATCAAATTCATCTGGCACAATGACTAATGGTTTGGGTGGGAGCTCTGCTTCGTTACCACTATCAGGACGTGGATGAGATGTTGGGCTAGGCAGAGGCGTGTGTTTTTCCTCTCCATCACCAGGTGGTTGAGGTTCTGGGCTCGATGGTGGTGTATGTTTGTCTTCTGCGTCAGTGTAATCAAGGCTCGGTTCATATGTTTGTTGAATTACATCAGCCTGGTCGTTTAAATTAACTTTACGCAAAATGCTAACTTGTCGACGACGGATGCCTTCTATTGCATCAATAGAGTCGCCGGCCTCTTCTAGCTGCTCAATTTGTGTTTGGTATATATCCTTAGCTTGGGTGGTCAGTTGCTTGCGATATAAGTTGTCAGCAATATCAAGCCATTCGGCTTGGCTTGTTGCCGCTTTATGCAGTTCAGATACTTCATCTTTTAGCGCGCCATCTTTTGTCAATATTTTAAGTAAAGCTTTAATGTGCTTATGCGTACCTTTTTGCACTAAGACTACTTCTGTTTCAGCGCGCGTAATGGCGGTATAAAATCCATTAATAAATGGCGTAAAGCATCTATCATCAGTGGTGATATCGCCACGTGATGAGCTGGGTTGGTTAAAGTATTTAGTGAAGCTTTGTGCGTTTCTATTGGAAAAGTACTCCCATACTATTACGCGCGGGAAACCTAGCCCTTTAATTTCGTCAGCGGTGAATATTAGTGCGGTGCCTAGTAATGTTTTTAAGTGGTCTTTGTTATCTTTTGAGCATACAACAGCTGTTTTAGCCGTTTTGCAATATTCTTTTAAGGCTTCGATGTCGCTGCAGTGATACACACTTCCCATTTGATCAAGGGCACTTTCTAGTTGGGTATCTGCTAGCTTTGAACCGTGCGTTGTTATTTTCCGCTTAACTTGAAGAATAGTAGAGCCAAGCGTAGCAATATTTTTAGCGCAACGATGGCTGGTGTCTAATTTGCTAATGTAATAATCGCGCGGGTCGCTATGTGTGCGCTTTTCAATTTCCTGTTTTATAAACTCCGGTAAGTTTGAAACATGTTCGAGATCTTGGTGGTAGTCACCTAAGAAGATGATTATAAACCCTAGGTCCATTAGATTTTTTAGTTGTGCGCGACTAAGGTCCAAAGCTTCATCAACGATCAACACGGCCTTACTTAGCTCAGCGCTAGAGCCTTCAAAAATAAATCGGGTAAGGCGTGGATGATATAGTTTCCCTTCGGATAGAATGCCCTTATATTCCTCAAAGTACTGCCAAAGTTGTTCTTGTGACTTGGCATCTCCATGCAGCAGCGAGTGGTTGCTGCCAATGCTTTTATACTCATCCAGTGTGTCGATACTTGCCATCACATCGCATTCATGGCGGAACAGTGAAAAATCTATGTCAATGGATGTGCTTTTTTTTCTCGCAGCTTTGTGTGCCTTATTTTGTTTGCTTTGTTTCTCGGTAAAAAATGCATTTAAATGAGTGTCGTCAACTTCTTTGAACTGGCCAAGCAGTTCTGGCTGCGCTACGTTAATTATGCCGTTATAGTTAACAAAACTAGCCTTCTCTTCGTGCTCATCACTGTATCCACTGGAAGCCTTCCACGAAGCCTCAACAGTATCACGAAGGTCCTTGAGCTGAGCGATATAGAACACTTTTTTGGGAGCTGTTTCAGTGTCGAGTTGTGCAATAATTTTTTGCAATAGTTCGGAACCTAGCAAGGTTTTTCCTGATCCGGGTGCCCCGGTAACCAGTGCAATAAATTGTTCTCTGGTTAACGCACCTTGCAGTAATGCTTGTAGGCAGGCATCTTGCTCTGCTGTTGGTGTAATTAAGCACTTATTATATTGCCATTGTTTGCTGAGGGGTTCAGGTTCGATAACATCTTCACCTATTGAACCACCAACACCTGCAGCGCCATCGGCATCAAGATCGTCATACTCTGGTGCTTCATCTGCTGCTGTTCTTTTGTCTTTGAGTACGCCGATATCGTTTGAAGCAGACATTGCAGCTATTGTTTTAATTTGTTCATCATAATCATCTAAGAACTTTTGTAATAAGCCTGGCGTTTTAAGATAAGGGCTACTGTATGCGCCTTTACCATCATGCTTATCCATGGACAGTAATATCGTGACTTGCTTGCCACTGTAATTTCTGTCAATGGCGATTACTCGTTCGCCCTTATTGAGCTTGAGACTATATATTTTCTTGTCTTTTGCGATTTTACCATTGAGGAATTCTTTTCTTGCACCAGAGGTAAGTTGATTTTGTATGAGTCCTGTCAGTAGTTTTATTAATTGATTTCTCTTGGCTGAATTTGTGTCAGATGCTTTTTGCTCGGTTGACTCTAGATTGGTTAAGTCAATTTCTAATGCGGCTACTTCATCGGCAATTTCTTTGGATAATATAATAATCGGTCTCATGGCTCACTTACTTCTCTTTTTTTAATTTAACTTACTGGCTGATTTAATAAAAACTATGCTGCTAGTATATTAGCTTAATATAGTGGTGCAATACCCGGGGTTGTTTGTAACTTGCTAACTTATTGATATGTTGAGTTATTCCTGAAAGTGGCTTGTCATCCCGGCTCCCGAGCTGGGATCCAGAATAATATATGGGTCCCTGGTCGCAGCCAGGGATGACAGTGCCGTAGCCTGGGATGACAGGGTCGTAGTCAGGGATAAATGCTAATTAGGTAGGTAAATATCAAACCGAGACTTCTTACCTTTATAGTCAAAGTTGGGTTTTCGCTCGGTCAGTGATGGCGCATGGATGGGGCGCTTAACCACAACCCGGTAACTGGCATGCTGTATTGCAGCATCTAATAGCTCTGCATTGTCGTGATCATCGCCGACCACTTGGCGTAAGATACGCATTTCTTTTTTAACTAAAGCGGACTTATTGCTGTGTGGGTACATCGGATCAATATAAATAACATCAACAGTTTGTTCGGCAGGTAGTTTTGCTAAGTATTCGCTGGTATCAGCATGAATGATTTGCATATTTTCAATCGAGTCTATGCCTGCCTCGACGGCGCGTTGGTAGCCGTCTTGCAGCAGTGCAAAAATATCAGCGTGTCGTTCAATCGAGGTGACGTGGCAGCCAAGCGAAGCTAATACAAAGCTATCGCGACCTAAACCAGCAGTAGCATCAATTACGCTCAGTGCTTTATGTTTATGGCAGCCGACAGCCTTGGCTAGTAGTTGTTTTTTACCACCACCTTGTTCGATGCGGTGTGCGATGGCACCATCAGCAAAGTCGACACTGATGGGTTTGCCGAGCGAGTCGAGGTCTTGTTCGTCGACTAATGCTAGGCGATGATTAAGCGATTTAAGTTTGTACAACTTCTTGTTCCAATACGTCGAGTAGTTGACCACAAATATTAATATTATATTGAGCGCTGATTTCACGTGCACACGTTGGGCTGGTAACATTGATTTCAGTTAAGTACGAGCCAATCACATCGATACCAACAAAAAATAACCCCATCTCTTTTAATTGCGGACCGACTTGTTCGGCAATCCACATATCACGATCGGATAATTCAAAGCCAACGCCTTTAGCACCAGCGCGCAAGTTACCATGAAAATCGCCTTCCGGTGGTATGCGAGCTAAGCCATAAGGAATTGGTTCGCCATTAATTAATAAAATGCGTTTATCACCTTCGCGAATCGCATCAATATATTGTTGCACGATTACCGTTTGTTGTCCGGCGTGTGTTGATGATTCGATAATAACATTGCGGTTATCATCATCATGATTCAATCGAAAGATACCGCGCCCACCCATGCTGTCGAGTGGTTTAATCACTGTTTGTTCATGCTGATCAACAAAATCTTGAATCACTTCAGGGATAGAGCTAACGATTGATGGTGGGCAACATTGTGGGAACCACGAGCAGAATAATTTTTCATTCGCATCACGAATACTGGCCGGGTGGTTAGCAACAATGACCCCTTGCGCCTCGGCGTGTTCAAGTATATAGGTGAGGTAAATATAATTCATATCAAACGGTGGGTCTTTGCGAATGATAATGATATCGAATTCGCTCAGTGCTTTAATCACTTCGTCGGGTGTTTGATACCAATCGTCATTATCATCTTTAACAATTACCTGTTGGCAGTGCCCCCAGGGGATGCCGTCTTGTAACCACACATCTTGCGGCTCTATAACAAAGCATTGCCAGTCGCGGCTTTGTGCTTCGAGTAACATAGCGAAGCTGGTATCTTTGTAAGGTGTGATCTTTTCGATCGGATCCATAACGACGGCGATTTTAATGCTCATGAGGTTTTTCCTCCTTATGGATGGCATCCATTTCACGCGCGGCCGCCAAGTTGGCTAGGCGCGCGATAATGCCGTAGACGTAAAAACGTAATGAAGCTGGATTGCCGCAGGGGTTGTTGCACACATCAGCAAAGGCGAGTGGTTCAAAGTTCATGCCGGGAGCATTTAAGCTTTCGTTTGGACCGCGGCCATTGTGCACACGGTAAAAGCCACCGACTACGTGGCGACCAATCATATAGATCACTGGCTCTGTGACTGATTTATCTTCACCCCAGGTTTCAAAGCTGTAAACGCCTTCTTGCAGAATGGCACTGGTTACCGCTTGGCTGCCTTTGGAGGCGGACATTTTGGTGCGTTGTTTGCGATTAAGTTTTAGTAGCTGTTCGGCTTCTTGCACAATCATAACGCCCATGCCGTAGGTGCCTGAGTTAGATTTTACTACCAGGTAAGGTTTTTCTTTAATATCGTATTGATCGTATTTTTGTTGTATTTGATACAGCAACTTTTCGGCGCGGCGTGCAAGACAACCTTCGCCTTGGTGTTTCATAAAGTCGAGTTCGTCACAGTAATCAAATAACGGCGAGATCAGCCACGGATCAATCGACAGTTGTTGTGAGAACTCATGACAGACTTGTTGATAGAAGCCAAAGTGCTCGGACTTTAGGCGAGCAAACCAGCCGAGTTCGGTGCAGGGCATAATGCTTTGCTCGGTCAGGTCCATCAGTTCTGGTGGAATGCCATCCGACAAATCGTTGTTTAGCACGATGCAGCAGGGGAAGAAGTCTTTAACGCCCACCTTGCCTTGCTCGCGTATCAGTGGTTCCAGCAGCAATGTTTGCTCGGATGGTGTGGTGATTTCTGTTGCTTCGGTGATATCAGGGTTTACTGAGCCAATGCGTACTTCGAAGCCGGCTTTGGTTAAAATTTCATGCAGTGTGGCGATGCTTTCAAAATACATTTGGTTGCGTGTGTGGCTTTCAGGTACTAAAAGCAATCGTGTTACGTCTGGACAAATTTCCGCGATAGTGGCTTGTGCGGCTTGAATGCACAGCGGCAGGAAGTCGCGGTTTAAGTTGTTGAAGCCAGCGGGGAAGATATTAGTATCGACGGGTGCGAGCTTAAATCCAGCATTACGCAGGTCGACAGAGCTGTAAAGCGAGGGTGGAGTTAGCTGCCATTGTTGGCGTAACCACGACTCGATTTTAACTTGTTGGTCAATAAGTTGCTTTTCTAGTTCAATTAATGGTCCAGATAGCTGCGTATTAACGTGTGGGATTTGAACGTTATCTGTTATCATGTGTGTGTCTCGATTTACGATTATCGACACAGTTTATCGCAATTAAAAGGTAAAGGCACTAGCGTAGTATGAACAGAATAGGCGGACGAATCCTCGGTGTAATTTTAGGTGGCATATTGGGTGGACCAATCGGTGCGGTGTTGGGCTTTATTGTTGGTTATTTGTTTGATTCTGGTAAATTCCTGAGTTGGTTGACGGGGGGCGCCAGTGCTGGTCGTGCTAATGCTAGCACAGTGCAAGCAGTATTTTTCAACTCAACTTTTAGTGTGATGGGGCACTTGGCTAAGGCTGATGGTCATGTGACGGAAGCAGAGATCAAAGCCGCTAAGGCAGTGATGGATCGTATGGGTTTGGATCAAGCAGCGCGGCAGCGTGCGATTGATGCATTTAACTTAGGTAAGTCGAGCGAATTTAATCTTGATGCGACATTAACGGAGTTGAAACGCACTTGTTGGTTTAAGCCAACTTTATTACGTTTTTTCTTAGAGACTCAAATTCAAATAGCGTTTGCGGATGGTCATACCATTAGTCAGAGTGAGCAGGCTGTTTTGACGCGTATTTGTCAGCATTTAGGTATTAGTAATTTCGACTTTTCAGGTTTTGCTAGTCAGTATCGAGCGCAGCAGAACTACAGTCGTTATCAGCAAGGTGGGCAGCAGTCGGATCAAAATTATCAACAATACCGACGCGCGCAATCATTCTCACGATTAGATGAAGCCTATAAGGTAATTGGCGTTACAAAAACAGCCACCGATGCAGAAGTTAAAAAAGCTTATCGTAAGCTCATGAGCGAAAACCACCCGGACCGCTTGATTGCTAAAGGTGTACCACAAGAAATGATTAAAATGGCGACTGAGCGCACGCAACAAATCCAAAAAGCCTACGAAGATATTTGCCGCTCTCGTGGCAAGAAGAAGTAGTTCGCGCGAATCTCTTAATAATTACTTAACCAGTATCATGGTATAATTCATGCATAACAATAGGTTAAGTATATTTACTGAGAGATGAGAAGTGTCACGTATTCCAGCTAAATTTCGACCCGAAAGCCCTTATCGTCATCAAAAATTGCTGATTGAGCGAATGCAGCAATATGTGCGTTGGAATTTTTATAATAATGTTATGCAGAGTTTTGATCGGAGGGTGCAGGCAGATTTAAGGACGCATATTCCTTTTGCTGATCAGTCAGTTGCGGGAATTCATAAACAGCTCGAAGAGGTGTTGATATCAACCACGGCGGCAGGAGCTGGCTTAGGGGTGATATCCAGTAGCGTACCGAGTTTGGAGCAATTAAAGCGGTTATTGCCACCAGTAGATATTAATCAGTACCGTGTAGATCCTGAAGAAGATTTTGGCTTGTGTTTTGGTTTATCAATGATTCAAAGTGTTATGCATACGCTCGGTAAGGATGAGTGGTGGCAGCAAGCGTTGGACGCAATTGCAGCATGGGATGTGTCGAAGCCAGCTAGTTTGGATGGATTTGTTAGGTTTGATATGAAAGCTGCAGTTGGGTTTACTTTAGGTGAGCTGTTTGATCGCGTGATAAATTATGTGGCATTTAATCATGGAAATCGAGCAGTTTTAGATGCGGCTATGCCAGTCGATAATGCATTTGCAGGGGTGGGTTACTGTCAAGAGATGTTATTGCTGCCTGAGAAAGGTTTTGAACTTGTGCACCAGTCTGTGGTGCAAAAGGCGGTAGCTAGTGACGCGTACTCACAGCATTTTGAGCTCGATGAATTAGTGGCTTTTTTACAGCACAATCAACTGTCTTTTTCGAGGGATATTTCATTAGTGCATTCAGATGGTCACACCTGTGCGTTGTATTATAATTCTGAGTCAAGCGAGCCGTGGGGGTTTTATGATCCCAATAGTGGTGATGGTGGTTGGCTGCTTTTGGACTCGGCGGAAGCCTTAGCGACACATCTTGTTTGTCAGCCTGCTATGGGTTATTCGTTAAGCTTTAGTGTTATGTCGACAACGCCTGGGGAAGTCAGGCTTGTTAAGCCAGTTTTGCCGGCAGATGAAATGCATAAACGTTTTTCTGGGCCGCTAATAGCTATGTTATGTAAATTTGAGCCTCATGCCATACCGAATGTTTTAAAAGCCATTGAGGGTAGTCCTGAAGTGTTACGTTCTTTTGCCCAAAATTTGCATGTAAAATCAGGTACGGCTTCACTAACCAATCTTCATATGCTTTGTATTAATGGTTATTGTTCATCAATATTTTCGATGATTCGTATTAGTGATACTTCAGAGCATGATGCCGTGAGGGCATTGGCGCAAGCTTTGGTAACACCCAGTGAGCATGAGGGGGAAACGCAGATATCTTTGCTCGCAGAATCTCATGAGTTATTAACACAGTTATTTCTATTGGCAGAAAATCATGACACTGCCGATAAAAGTCTTGTGACTGCTTTGGGTGTGGCCATGTTGCCTTTGATTAATACGCACTGGGATGATTTACATGTAGCGTTGCAAGATAAGCGCTGCTTGAAAAGTTTTATACCGGTGCTGAGTCATATGGATAATAATCCGTTGCGGGAAGTATTTTTTGCAAAACTAAATCAACCAAATAAAAGGCTTTATCCACCATCTGGTTGCTGCCCTGGTTTGTTTTCGAAGCCGAGGTTAGACGACTTTAGCTTGTTAGCGAATATTAAACGGTCGTCATCTACTTCGGTTTTAACGTCATTGCGTGAGGCGATGAGAAATACCCATCCTATGCATGAAGCTTTTGAGTTTTTTGTGCGGCGTTATAGTGAGTTGAATAGCCGCTTGCCTAAATCTCAACAAAGCCAGCAATTATTGAAGCAGTTGGCGGGTGGTGGTGGGCGTGATCGTATACATGCTTTGCCCGAGGTGATGTATTTTTTGCAACGTGAAAAACCCCATAAACGCGAACCGGCGTATTCAATTTTGCGTGACATGGTAGTGGAGGGACGCATTGATCCTGCTATGCTATCTGATTTACCAGGGTTAGATTTAGGCGATGCTGTGCCTATAGGTCCTGGGCAGCTGGAGGTTGCTGTGGAGTATATTAGTGCCTCGGATTTACCTTTCACTGTTTAGTGCATATTTAATGCGCGTTTAATTATCGTACATGATCACTATGATGTATATTGTCTTTCAATGTTAAAGTGCAATAGTTATTTGTGAGCAGTATATATGCCGAGAATAGAAGTCATATACCCAATATCAGGAACGATACAGCACCAAAATGTCACCATAGAGCGTATGCAGCAATATTTGCGTTATACGTTTTATATCAATGCATTGGAGTCGGTGGCAAGCAAGCGCGATGTAGACCCTGCTGAATTAATCGATGAAATCCCTTTTGCTGATCAAGACGTTGATGAGTTGGCAGATGCTTGTCTGGATTATTTTGATCGACCTCAAAGAGGTCCTGTAGAATCGAGTCTAAGCCTTACCTATTTTAAAGATGTCATTGCTGATTGCCTACCAACCGTTGATTTTCAAATTTTTAATACTGACCGAGCAGCGCGTAGATTTGGTTTGTGTTATAGCTTTTCTTTAGTGCGAAGTGCTATGGAGCGCATGCAAGCAGGCGATTGGTGGCAAGAAGTTTTATTAAAAATTAATGCCTGGGATGCGAAATATCCAGAGCGTTTAGCAGAGCCTGTGCGATTGGAAAGCAGGCCTGAGGCAGTCACGAGTTTAAATAAGCTATTTGATACAGTGATCAACTTTCTTGCCTATAATTTTACGTCGAAAAATAAAATGGGAAATGCCTTGTCGAATGAAGACAATTACGATTGCGTAAAGTTCTTAAAGCCGGGCAGTCCTTTTTATTATCTGTATGGAGATGCTGTGCATCGTATTCAGTCATATGATTGTTATGTGCAGTATTTTACAGTAGGTGAGCTCAGTGATTTCTTGCAAAGCAATGTTGGGGTGTTTACAACTGCAATTAATTTGCTGGAGTCGCATAGGCATGCATGCACAATCGACTATGACCTAACGCCGGGGTGTTCTAGTCCATGGATGTTCAGTGATCCTAACTACAACGATGGTAAGTGGCATCGGTTTAGTACGGCTAGAGAAATGGCGGTAGAAATCATTGCGCGTCCTAGCATGGGTAATGCATTAGTTTTTCATGTGATGTCCACGACCTCAACGACGATTGCATTGGTAAAGCCTGATTTACCAATCGATAATTTGTATAAACGTTTTTATCGACAAGCGTGTCTGCTGCTGCTTCAGCATGAACCTGTTGTTTTTAAGCAATTATGGGATACAGTCAGCTTGCGTGTAGCTGATGTGGGTCACTTAGGTGATGCGTTAGCACTCACTAATCATGCGGGTTGGACGGCGGTGTACCTATTGGTGCAGTTTCATAAAGAGGTGTTCGTCGATATGTTGAATTTGGCGCGCGCTGACACCGTGGCAGGTCGAGGTTTAGTGCTTGGCACAAAGCAAGCTTTATTAATTCCGATTAAGTCAAATGGAGACACTCCACTGAAAGTGTTGATGGAATCTATTGATCCATCCGCAGTAGAAAATATTTTATGGCTGGCAGCTGAGCATGATTCAGAAGAGCATGTGTTGAAAAAAGCTTTAGTTGAATTGTTACCTGACTATTTTTCAAAGCATTGGTCTGTGACGCAGCGAATGTTAAGGGCAGAGGATACGTTAAGGCATTGCCTCACTATTTTGAGTGCAGATATTCCAGGTATGCAACCATTGCGACAACAGTTTATTAAACAGTTAACCTTTCGAGCTAAGGTGAGATCAGTGAAATGTAGCCTGATTTTTGGGCGTCAATCTGTCAGCCAGATATATACACATTCAGTTGTGTCGTGGGTTAAGGCACAGCACAGTGTTGCCATGGTTGAGTCGCTGCGGGCATTTATTAATGAGGTGCCGAGCTGGGGAGGTGGCTTTGATGCATTTACAAGTAAATATTATATGCTTCATTGCAGTCGTTTTACTTTTAGCCCGTTACGTAGAGCATTAGAATCAGACAAGCCGCGTAAACGTGTGGCTAGTCTGCCAGAGCTGGTTAATTTCTTGCATTGGACTGGACCGCGCTTTGCTAAACAAGCTTATTTAGTGCTGCACACGATGTTTAAAGAAAAAGCCATGCCTAGAGAACCTTTAGAATATTTACCGCGCTTTCGTTTGCCGGCAACTACTGCGCCAACAGTTTTATCTCCACCTGGCCCTTCGGGTGAGTCACGCGAAGTGTTGGAGCATAAGATTGCTGTACTTGAGCGACAGATACTTGAAGAGGGGGCTGATAAAATGCTGCCTAGTCATTGTTTATAACTGCTAATATTTTCTATTCTTCCTCTGGCCAGGGTGCAAAACCTATAGGTTTTTTATCTTTTGTGGGTTCAGGCTCCATCAGTTGTCGAATAGCTTCAAAGACTACTTCAAATTGTTTATCATACCTTTTTTCCAGTTGATCAAGTTGTTGTTTTAATTTTTCGTTTGTTACTAACATTTTTCGTATTTTGATAAATGTTCGCATGATTTCTATATTGACCTTAATTGCACGGTCACTGCGCAGAACGCTGGAGAGCATGGCTATGCCTTGCTCGGTAAAGGCGTAGGGAGCGTGTCTATTTCCTCCTCTGCTGGATTTTTTGTTTGAAATCACAAATTGTGATATCAAAAAATCATATTCTTTATCAGTAAGTTGAAACATAAAGTCAATGGGAAACCGAGCTGAATTTCGTTTTACGGACTGAATTAAAACACGGGTCTCTACTTCATATAGTTTGCTGAGATGTCGATCTAAAATTACTATGTATTAAGTAAATCACTAATAGCATATTGAAATGGAAAACATAACCGTATTTGGGTAAAATGCAGTTCAATTATACATGTGATCTGACACCTAAATCAGCAATTTGTATGCATGTTGATCTCAAGGATATAAAACAAATGTTTGGTAAAGCGCTTAAAAATATATTGGTCATGGCCATCCCGATGATGTCGACACGTTTTGTGCAGACATTGATTACATTTATTGTCATGTTGATTATGGCGCAATTGGGACACGTTGTATTAGCGGCAACGTTGATTATATCGATGATTCGTATTGTGGTGTTATTGATTCCGAGCTCACCTTTATTTGCATTGGGTGCGATTGTTAGTCGTCAAATGAGTCCGGAAGGCCGGTCGAACTTACCACAATTATTAACCCAAGCGTGGTCGTTGGCATTTTTATTATCGTTGTTAGGTATGTTGGGTATGGCATTGGCTGGGCCAGTGTTGGCTGTGTTGCATCAACCGCCCGCCGTCGTGCCTATAGTGGCAGATTTTTTCTTGGTGCAGATGTGGGCGTTGCCTGCGATTTATATTGGCATGGTATGTCAACAGTCATTGGCGGGTATGAAGCGTCAGCACTGGGTAACGGCGATGAGTGTTTTGAGTTTATGCACGAATTCCTTTTTATGTTATGGCTTAACGTTGGGGCATTTTGGCATGCCGATGATGGGTGTTAAGGGTGCGGCTTTAGCTAGTGTTATTTCGTCTTGGTTTAGTGTGAGTATTGCATTTTGTTTAACGTTGAATTTCTTGCCGGTAAAAATCCGTTTAAAAGACTGGTGGAATAAGTCGACGCAATGGTCGAGGGTGATATTAAAGATTGGTATGCCGATTTGTTTTCAGATCAGCAGTGAAATGATTGTTATCTTGATTATCACTTTGATGGTTGGTTGGATCAGTGAGGTAGCGATGGCGGCAGCGCAGATTTCCGGCCAATATATGTTATTTGCTATCGTGCCTATATTTGGATTGAGTGAAGCAGCGGCGATTCGTGTCGGCCATGCAATTGCTGATAACAAACCACGGTCGATTGCGATGTTGGGGCATGTCAGTATGTTATTGAGTATTGCGGTGGTGGTATTAATTGGTATCGTATTTGCAATTTTCCATCGACCACTGGCTAATATGTTTTTACATGGCACAACGCATCACGTTGAAGCTATCTACGCATTGACCATGACGCTGTTAATTATTCGAGTTTTCACCATGTTATTTGATGGTGTGGCGGACGTAACGATTGGTTTGCTACGAGGTTTATACGATACGAAATATCCTATGGCGGTAGCGTTATTTTCTAATTGGTTTTTGTCATTGCCGTTGGCGTATTTGTTGGCGTTCACCTTTCACCTTGGTGTTATTGGTTTGGCATTAGGCGGTATGATAGCGCGCATTATAGCCAGTATTGTGTTGTTGCGACGCTGGCCAAAGGCATTAAAGAAACAGTTAACCTTGCCGTCAGCTGTTTAACATAAATAACACAAGTACTTCTAATTGAGAGCATCTGTGAAAAGTGTTACTTGCACTTCACTGCTTACTGTATCAGTTTAAGCAATAGGTATTTTTATAGATTTCTAAATATCAACGTTCGGCTCGGCTCGCTTTCATTTTTTAACTATCGATAACGGCGTTATCAAAAGTTTATTAACGTAACCATATGATTATTATCGATATATTTTTTGATAACGCCGTTATCGAAAGATTGGAGTAGGTTTATGACGTTAAACATTTCTCATGATGTGTATCCACCAGTAGAGGTTAAAGGAAGTGAATATTTTATTGATTTGTTATTTTTTAATCGTATCTTGCGCTCACTATTTGCAGTTGAATTGAAATCGAAAAAATTCAAAGCTGAGTACGCTGGTAAAATGAATTTATATTTAGGTTTGCTTGATGACTATGTGAAAGAGCAAGAAGAAAACCCATCCATTGGATTAATTTTGTGTGCTGATAAAAATTCAATTGAAGCTGATTATGCGTTGAGAGATATACAAAAGCCGATGGGTGTTGCTGAAATGGTACTATCAAAGGTTCTGCCTTCAAATTTAGCTGATAAGTTGCCTGACCCAAAAATACTAGAAAGTAAAATTTTGGATGCCCTTTGATTGGCATGGCCTTTGTAAACATTAGTGAATTCTTTATTTTTTTAAAATAAAAGTGCTATGCTAGGCAGCTGCTTATCGATAAAGGGATATACTTATGCAGGCCAACAATGCAATCACGCTGACCCAGCGATTAATTCAGATGAATACCTTAGCAGAAAACGGTGAGGTTGTTTGTGCTGAATATTTAGGTCAATTATTAGAACAAGCGGGTTTTACGATTAACTATCATGAGTATGCGCCGCGGCGGGTGAATTTGGTAGCGCATTACCGTCATCACAGTGATGCATTACCATTGGTGTTTACCGGTCATATGGACGTGGTGCCGTTGGGGTGTAATCCGTGGCTACATGATCCATTTGCAGGTGAGAGCGATGGTGATAAATTATACGGTCGTGGTTCGACCGATATGAAGGGTGGTATTGCTGCATTTATTGTTGCGGCCCTTAATGTGATTAAGCATCAGCCGAAGTGTGCATTAACGTTGGTGATTACTGCGGGCGAAGAAACCGGTTGTGAAGGAGCATTGCAGTTGGCGCGGCAAACGCAATTGCTCGGCAATGCTGGAGCATTATTGGTTGGTGAACCGACAGATAATATGCCACTGTTAGGGCATCGCGGTGTGTTGTGGTTGGATGTATTGACTCACGGTGTTACGGCGCATGGGTCGATGCCGGATAAAGGCGATAATGCAATTTATAAAGCGGCAGAAGCCATTCAAGCCATGCAACAATTTAAACCACTTGCGCCACAGTGTTCGGCGTTAGGCGACTGCACATTAAACGTCAGTATGATGCAGGCGGGACTTAATATTAATTCCGTGCCAGATTTGGCTAAGTTTACTGTGGATTTTCGTACTATTACTGACCAAGGTGGTGATGCAATTATTAACCAGCTAAAACATCATTTAGGTGACGCTGTTGATATTAAAAAATTATTGGATTTGCAAGCAGTAGAGACGCAACAAGACCATCCATGGGTGCAACAAGTTTTAGCCAGTTGTGAACAAGTGTTGCAAAAAAGTATTAAGCCCAGTTATGCGCCGTATTTTACCGATGCATCGGTTTTGCAATCGGCGTATGATGATGTGCCTACCATTATATTGGGGCCGGGAAGTTTAAGCATGGCGCATAAGACCGATGAATTTATCTCTCGTAATAAGCTTGAGCAAGCCGTAGTGTTATACGAAGAAATTTTAAAACGGTATGTTAGCTTGGAACAAACCTCTAGCTTGGAGTTGTATTAATCATCTAAGCGAAAGGATACAAAAAAAGGACACAAGATATGGAAATTTCAAAGCAACAAGTACAATCTACGATTGACCAAATGGACTTTAAAACGGGAGCGTTTATTGATGGTCAGTACACACAATCAAAGTCGAATGAAACGTTTGAATGTGTTAGTCCTATTAATGGTAAGAAAGTTGTTGATATTGCGGCCTGTAGTCAGGCGGATGTTGATATGGCAGTGGCTTGTGCAAAGCGCGCATATGAAAAAGGCGTATGGGCAAAGCAATCACCTTTGGCGCGTAAAACGGTTTTATTAAAATTTGCCGATCTGATTGAAAAGCATGCGATGGAATTAGCGGTGATGGAAACCATGGATATGGGTAAGCCGATAGCCGATTCGATTAGCAGTGATGTACCGGGCGCGGCGTATCGTTTGCGTTGGACGGCAGAGGCGGTAGATAAAGTCTATGGCAATATTGCACCGACTGCGCCAGATACTTTTGCCACCATAACACGTGAACCTTGTGGTGTAGTGGGTATTATCACACCATGGAATTTCCCTTTGTATCTAGCCGCATTAAAGTTTGCACCGGCTTTAGCGGCAGGTAACAGTGTAGTGATTAAACCAGCGGAGCAGTCACCACTCACCACTATTCGTATTGCAGAGCTAGCAGCAGAAGCCGGTATTCCAGAAGGAGTGTTTAATGTCTTGCCGGGTATGGGTGAAACGGCAGGGCAGGCATTGTGTTTGCATAATGACGTCGACATGATTTCATTTACCGGTTCGAGTGAAGTCGGTAAATTGATTATGCAATACAGTGGCCAATCGAATTTAAAACGTGTGCACCTAGAGTGTGGTGGCAAGTCACCGAATATTATTTTTGCTGATGCGCCTGATTTAACGGAAGCAGCGCGCGCTTCTGCGCGCAGTGTGTTTTTGAATAGCGGTCAAATTTGTTGTGCTCCAACACGCTTATTGGTTGAAAATAAAGTGCGTGAGCAAGTCATGAATGAAATGCTATCTTTTGCCAAAGACTTTCAGCCAGGTGACCCATTGGACCCTGCGACACAATTAGGCTCGATGGTTGATAAGGTACAAATGGATCGTGTGTTATCTTATATTGAATCCGGTCGTCAGTCGGCTAAGTTAGCTTGCGGTGGTGAGCAAGTGATGCAAGACACCGGTGGCTTTTATATTTCGCCTACCATATTTGATATGGTGACAAATGATATGAAGATAGCGCAAGAAGAAATCTTTGGTCCGGTATTGTCGGTGATTGGTTTTGATTCGACTGAAGAAGCGATTCAAATAGCCAATGATACTACTTACGGTTTGGCTGGCAGTGTATGGACTGGCAATATCAATAAGGCGCATCAAATGTCTTCAGCGATTCGTGCCGGTTTAGTGTCGGTGAATTGTTTAGAGATTGGCGATGCTACGGTAACCTTTGGTGGTTATAAGCAATCTGGTATTGGAACGGAAGGTGCTTTCTTCGATTTTGATAACTACTCCGAAATCAAAACCACCTGGATGCGATTGTCGTAAATTGTCATCCCGCCCTTGCGCATTGTCATCCCGGCCTCCGAGCCGGGATCCTGGTGTCACTAACCAATCAACGATGCAGTCTGCTCGCTATTAGTAATCGTGCACAAGTGTTTTATTAAGTGTTCAATATCATTGGTGCTGGTATTAAACGCGGTGACAAAGCGTGCCAACACGCTATTCTCGTTATGAGGAATAGCCAAATAATCAAATGCACTTTTTAATTCGTCATGTAATGGTTTGGGCAATTTGGCATAGACCATATTGGTTTCGACTTGTCTGACTATGGTGATGCCTTCTATGGTAGCTAGTTGCGTTGCTAATTTAGTTGCCATGCGATTGGCTTGTTGGGCATGTGTATGCCAGCGAGCATCTTGCAGCAAGCAATCAAATTGCGCTGCTAAATAGCGTGGCTTAGATGAAAAATAGCCGAGCTGCTTTTGCAGGCGGCAAGCCTTGGTAAGGTCGGCATGACGTAATAGCACGACTTCAGCGCCTAAGGTGCCATTTTTTGTGGCGCCGAATGAAACGGCATCAAAGCCTATAGCCATTTGTTCTAATGATTTATCGGTGGCTACGCAGGCATTCGCTAAGCGGGCGCCGTCCATATGCAGTTGCATATCAAATTCATTAGCTAATGCTTTGATTAACGACAGCTCTTCATCGCTATAGCAATAACCCATTTCGGTGGGTTGTGATAATGAAATCAACTTAGGCCACTGGCGATGTGGGCTGGCAGCGCGATAAAATTCAATCGCTTCACGTAATTGTTTGGCATGAATTTTACCTTGGTAATCTGCTGTTAATGCCACTAGATTAGGTATGGCGCCGCATTCATCGACATAAATATGTGCCAGTGATGAACAAAAAATCGCTTCTGTGCTGTTGCTAATATATTGCAATGCAAATTTATTGGCCGCCGTGCCGGTTGGCATAAATAAGGCGGCATCGCAATCGAATTGGTGACACAGTTGTTGTTGTATGCGCTGTGTATAGTCATCATTGCCATAACCTAATGCGTGATCTTGATTAGCGATATCAAACTGTTGTATTAAGCTTTCAGCAAAACCAGCCGCATTATCACTGGCAAATTTCGATTTTGACATACTTTGATTGCTGGGTTCTGCCGCAGTTGTTGGGATGCAAAATAATTGACGCGGTATTTCGCTGAAAAAGCTTTCGCCGCCTTGTGCTGTGACGCGTGCGGTATCAGATAACATCAAAGCACCAAACGGTTTGCCATCCTTCCACAGTTGTACCCATGGAATAATATGCATCGTCATGTTTTCGCGTAGCGGTTCAAAATCCACGGGGCCAATCGAAGCGGACTCTTTGCCCCAGTCAGGCATAAAGCCAATGCCGACCATATAACCGTTACGTGCGTATTGCGTAACTTCGATACCGTAATTAAGTTTAAAGTAACCCATTCGGTCGCTAATCATTTGCCGTGCGACTGTATCTATTTCTGCAGGGATAGCGCCGGGTTTTATTTGACTATGAATATAATCGATAACTTGATTGACGCAATCAGTCAGTTCATCAAGCCACTGCGGTGGTTCGCCACAGTAGATTGGCCGCATCATTGGTACGGTATAACGCGCAATCGTTGGCCCGATTTCTAATAAACCAAGATCGCCGGGTTCCAGTGGTTTGTATTCAGCGGTTTTGTGACCTAACGCACAACTTTCGCCAAAAGAAATAAACGGCGGATAAGCGGGGTATTGGCTGCCGGCGCGAAACATGGTGTCATGACAAATCGCCATCACTTCGTGTTCATTAATTCCGGGGCGTAATTGATCGATCATGGTTTGCATCGTGGTTTCTGTGATTTTTGCCACTTGTCGCATAATGGCGATTTCATTATCATCTTTTACTTGGCGGCGATAGGTGATCAGTTCCGATGCATCTTCGAATCGCGCTTGTGCCAAGTGTTGTTGGATTTGTTGTTGATACAACGCACACAATCGGTCTGACTTCATTTGCAGTGCAATACGATGGTCGCAGTGTGGTGTCAACTGGTGATTTTCAAAAAATCGGCACAGTTGTTCGAAGGGATCTTGGTGATCGGTATAGCCATCGACTTGCTCGGGTGTTAGTCGCGTGCGTAATGCATTGGCTTGTTCGAGTTCACGTGTAAATAAATTTACTTCGCCTTTGGCGGGTACTAATAAAATTTGAATTGCTGGTGCGCCCAGAGTTTCAAAATTAGTTAACCAATAAATATCTTCCATATGACTTACAATTAAGTGATCGATATTTTTCTTTTGTAAATCCAATTGAATGGTTTGTAAGCGACGATCATAAGTGCCCTGATCAAATAACGGTGTTTGCCAACCTTGATGGCAGCTTGCTGCTTGGTTTAAGAGCTGCTTAATGTGTTGTTTTCCTGTGGATTGCATGTCTCCCTCCTTTTTCTTTTAGATAGATGTTTTGCTGTGCTGGCCAAGATCACGCTGATGGTAACCAAAGCGGTGGCCAAAAATAAATTTACGCTGGGTTTGGCGATGCCACAAAGTATCAGCCACATGACGGCAAATATCGGAATGCTATATGACAGGGTGTTTAGCGTGCTGAAGTTGCCGCGTTGGATGCCGATTTGCCAAAAAAAGTACGCTAGGCATTGAGTGAATATGCCCATTGTTACTAAAATGCCGAATTGGTGTAGTGTTGGCATAACGAAGTTTTCATGATTATGATGTAACACTAATGAGATAACAGCCCCTACGCCAAAATACATGCCAATCATTTCTACGGGTACGCGTTTGAAGCGTTTTGATATCACGATATAACTGCTCCATAAGGTGGCATCAATTAATGCGCAGATATAGCCGGTAAAGTATTTGGTTTCAAAATGCAGTTGATAGTGATGCATATTTAACACGGCAATAGCACTGAGGCCGATTAATAGTGCGGTGACCTTATGTGCTTGAAAGCGCTCACGTTCAACCAGGGCGGTTAATACCAATGCAAAGATCGGCCATAAAAAATAAATAAGTAACACTTGTTGCGGTGGTGCGTATTTAAAAGAGATAACGTAAAATACATTATTGCCATAAACACCAAACACACCGATAATCCAAATCCACCACGGCTGTTTTACTAACGACCATTGGCCTTCGATGGTGAGTTTTATTGCGGTGAGAATAAAGCCAAAAGAAAAAATAATTGCTAAGATTTCAAACGAGGGAATATTGTGTAAACCGGATACCAGCACGCCATCGATAGACCAAAATAATAAAGCAAATATTCCCAGGAGTGTGGGCGGCAGCAGTGACGTGAGTGTAAACAGCCTCGCCAATAATGGGACTCCTGTCGGTAAGTGGCGCAACGAACAACTCAATATACGCGTATCATTGCCCGTTCGCAATGACGGTCTAGTTGAGTCTGTCATCCCGGACCCCGATCCGGGATCCAGGCATTTCTCAGCAACAAGGCGAACAGTGTATCTATTTTGCTTCATGGCTCGCTTCACTCCGTTACGCTGCGCCTTACTTACGTAAAATAGACACCCTATCCACCTTGTCGCTGATGCCATCTTCTCATTTCGGCGCTAGAATCCATGATGGTTTGCGTGCAAGCTTTGCGATATACTACGCCGCATGACGAACCTAATCTCAGCCTCCATATTAAGTGCAGACTTTGGTCACTTGACCAAGGATTGCGAAGAAGCCCTTGCTGCTGGCGCGGACATGATCCATTTTGATGTGATGGATCATCATTTTGTGCCGAACCTGAGCTTTGGTGCCGTGGTGTGTGACAGCTTACGCAAATCAGGTTTAACGGCGCCGATCGATGTGCACTTAATGGTCGAAAATCCTGATGCTTATATCGAGCCATTTGCCAAAGCGGGTGCTAATTTAATTACCTTTCATCCGACGACAACCCCTGATGTTGGCGCTACGATTAATGCGATTAAAGATGCGGGTATGCAAGTGGGTTTAGCGTTTAATCCGGATGAGCCGGTATCGATTGGTGATGAACTGATCAAGCAACTCGATATGATTTTAATCATGACGGTATTCCCTGGCTTTGGTGGCCAAGCATTTATGCCGGAGTGTTTAGAAAAAATCAGCTTGCTCGCTGGTCGTCTTGAGCGCTTAAATCATGAACTGCTTATTAGCGTTGATGGTGGTATTAAGCAAGAAACCATTGGTGTCGCTGCGGGTGCTGGTGCTAACTGCTTTGTGGTCGGTTCGGGTTTATTCAATACCCCGGATTATGCTGCTACCATTCAACAGCTGCGTAGTGTAATTTAAATTCGATAAGCAACAGTAGTCATCACTTTGGCGGTAAGTTTCATGAGTGATTTAATTACAGCCGGTAACGGTTTGCCGCCGGCATCGACCGCGGCTTGGCCGTGTTCGGCTTCATCGGTAGCCATTTGTTTCACCACAGCGCGACTGCGAGCATCGTGAGGCGGTAAGCGATCCAAGTGACTAGTTAAGTGATTGCCAACTTGTGCTTCGGTTTCTTCGACAAAGCCTAAGCTGACTTTGTCGCCACACAGTCCAGCGAGCATACCAATCGCAAATGAGTTCCAGTACCACAAGAGATTGAGGTAGCTGGTATGACTGTTCAGTTCGTCTAGGCGTTGTTCGCACCAGGCCAGGTGATCGGTTTCTTCTTCGGCCGCGTGAGCTAGCATTTGGCGTGTTTGAGGGTTTTTGGCGGTAACTAATTGACCATTATATAAGGCCTGTGCACAAATTTCGCCCGTATGGTTAACTCGCATCATGCCGCTGCTGTCGCGGGTTTCGTGTTGATTGAGTGAGTTATCTTCAGCTTCGGCGGCAGGGTAGGGCCGTTGCGCGGTGGCGCGGCCAAATACTGTGCGCACGCCTTGATCTATTTGGATCAATAAATTGTCGAGAGGACTATAGTGTCGTGTATTTTGCATTTGCGCAGTGTACCATATGAACCCTACGCGTGCTGCTTTAAGCATGAAAAGGTGGAAAATCTGTTAAATACCGGCTATCAATAGTAGACTGCGTCGGCCCAATTGATTAAACATAATCGGACAAAATATGAGCAAAGAAATTAGCT
The DNA here is from genome assembly GCA_029212885.1 of Coxiellaceae bacterium. GTDB lineage: Bacteria > Pseudomonadota > Gammaproteobacteria > Coxiellales > Coxiellaceae > JARGNX01. Next base: position 434,690 of record JARGPC010000001.1, on the reverse strand, counting down.
ATAGCGAAGTGGAACAACAAACCATTGGCGACTTTAGTGAAAAAGCCTATTTAGACTATTCGATGTACGTGATTTTAGATCGTGCACTGCCACATATTGGTGATGGTTTAAAGCCTGTACAGCGTCGTATTATCTATGCGATGTCGGAATTGGGTTTGCGTGCGACAGCCAAGTTTAAAAAATCGGCTCGTACAGTCGGTGACGTGTTGGGTAAATATCATCCGCACGGTGACAGTGCTTGTTACGAAGCCATGGTGCTAATGGCGCAAGATTTCTCTTATCGCTATCCGGTGATCGACGGTCAAGGTAACTGGGGCTCTGCTGATGATCCCAAATCTTTTGCTGCGATGCGTTATACCGAGTCGCGTTTGCGCGCGTATGCACAAGTATTATTAAGTGAATTAGGACAAGGCACGGTTGAGTGGATACCAAACTTTGATGGTACATTAGATGAGCCAAAATTATTACCGGCTCGTTTGCCGAATGTCTTATTGAATGGTGCGATGGGCATCGCCGTGGGTATGTCGACAGATATCCCACCGCATAACTTAACTGAAGTGACACAAGCTTGTATTCATGTATTGGATAATCCAAAGGCTACATTAAAAGACGTAATGGGTTTTGTTAAGGGCCCTGACTATCCAACGTCAGCAGAAATTATCACACCGCCCGCCGATATTCGTGATATGTATAAAACCGGTCATGGCAGCATTCGCATGCGTGCGATTTATATCGAAGAAAATGGTGAAATTATTGTAACTGCTCTACCGCATCAGGTGTCTGGTGCAAAGATCCTCGAGCAGATTGCGGGCCAGATGTTAGCAAAAAAATTACCGTCGGTTAGTGATCTGCGTGATGAGTCAGACCATGAAAACCCAACACGCTTAGTGATTACGCCGCGTTCGAATCGTGTTGATGTGTCGGAGTTGATGTTGCACTTGTTTGCTACCACAGACTTAGAGCGTACGTATCGCGCTAATTTTAATGTGATTGGTGTCGACGGTAAGCCGCATGTTAAGCCATTAGTCGATCTAATAAAGGAATGGTTGCAGTTTCGATTGGATACGGTTACTAGGCGATTACAGCACCGTTTAGATTGGGTGGACAAGCGCCTACACATCTTGGATGGTTTATTAATTGCTTATTTAAATATTGATGATGTGATTAGAATTATTCGTGAAGCGGATGATCCAAAGAAAGCGCTGATCAAGAAATTTAAATTGTCTGAAACGCAAGCCGATGCAATTTTAGAAATTAAATTACGTCAATTGGCTAAGCTTGAAGAAATTAAAATTCGTGGTGAGCAAGAAGAGCTGGCGAAAGAAAAGGCAGATATCGAACAAATTCTTGGTTCTAAAACGCGTTTAAAAACTTTGGTTAAAAAAGAATTAAAGGCAGATATGGAAGCCTATGGTGATGAACGAAAATCACCTGTGGTAGCGCGTGAAGAGGCGCAAGCGATTCGTGAACAAGATATGATACCTGCAGAAGCGGTGACTGTTGTGTTATCACAAAAAGGTTGGATCCGTGCAGCTAAAGGCCATGAGGTGAATGGCGCTGGCTTAAGTTATAAGTCGGGTGATGACTTCTTGCAGCAAGCTGAAGGCAAAAGCAATGAGCAAGTGGTGTTAATGGATAGCACGGGTCGTTCTTATTCATTATTGGCGATGGGTTTACCATCGGCGCGCGGTCAAGGTGATCCGGTATCGAAACACTTAAAGCCAGCGCCGGGTGCGAGTTTTATTACTGTGATGATGGCGCCAGAAAAACAAAAATTATTGTTAGCGTCTGATGCGGGGTATGGTTTTGTGACTGAATTAGAAAACTTATACAGTAAAAATCGAGCGGGTAAGTCGATGTTAAAATGCCCAACCGACTCGCAAGCATTAAAGCCACAGTTAGTTACTGATATAGAGGCGCAATATTTAGCGGTGGTGACGACTGCAGGTTATATGTTGGTCTATCCAATTGCCGATTTGCCTGAGTTAGATAAAGGTAAGGGTAATAAGTTAATAGGCATACCAAGTGCTAAGTTAAAATCACGCGATGAATTTTGTGTTGGTGTTGCGGTGATTAACGAGGGCAGTGGTTTAACCCTATATTCTGGTAAGCGTAAGCTCAGCTTGAAGTTTAAAGATATTGGGCATTTCCAGGGTGAGCGTGGTCGACGTGGTATGGTATTGCCGCGTGGGTTCCGTAAGGTTGATCGTATTATTGCTGATTAAGTGCTGGTTGTCCGGCACTTGGTTACCCATTCCCAGAAGTTCCTGCTTCGCCGAGGTTACTAATGCGCCTTTTCCACAGTCTAACACGGCATGCCCTGCCGCTTGATTGAAGATGTGTTAATACGATGAGGCACGACTTACTGATTTTCATGTTCACTGAGTTGCGCTACAATAGAACATCGACTTAAACGAGGGTTGCCACGTGAGATATATCAACAATACATTACTGAATGAAGAAAAAGTGATCTTTGCTACGCATCCGCACTGGATTGTATTCGGTTCGACAGGGCTATGCCTGGTTTTTGCCATTATTATTTGGATTTTTGGCGCAGAAACGCCCGCCTTGCATATTGCATTATTGGGCTGGGCTTTGTATAAGATAGCAGCAATATTTTTTGTGCTGTATGCGATCTATTTGGGTTTTTATGCGCTGATTCGCTTTAAAACATCAGAATATGGTATCACCAATAAGCGGGTGATTATGAAGGTTGGTTGGATTCAACGTGATGCGTTTGATACTTTTTTAACCCGCGTGGAAGGCATTAAGGTGTGGCAAAGTGTGCTAGGCCGGTTATTAGGGTATGGCACCATCACGGTGGTGGGAACTGGTGGTACCGATGATTCATTTCCACAAGTGCCCAACCCGATGCAATTCCGTCATATTGTTCAAGAGCAGATGGATAAAGAAATGGATGAGTTCCAATCTGAACGGCGTAGGAATTAGTTGCTTTTAATTCTACGTTATTAGCTAATATGATTTGTGGTTGGTATGGCTCTTCGCATAAATTCATCAAACAGTGGGACAGTAAAAGCGATTTCACCATAGCTCGGGCTATAGATCATACCTTTTTTTATTAAGTTACTTCGAATTGGGCCAAGCGTGTTTATTGAAACATTTAATTTAGCAGCTATATCTCCTGTCCTATAGTTATTTGATTTTAATTCAGCCATTGCGCGTAAAAACATTTTTTCTCGAGGGGTTGAGCGATCGAAGCGCACGCGAAAGAAGTTTTTATCCAATCGTTCAAGAACAGTTTTGCTGGCTTTTTTTATTACTTTTTTATCAATAGGGGTAGTGGCCGCGTAATTCCAGGCTTGGTAGCCCCACTCTTGTAAAAAGTAAGGGTAACCAGTAGTTAGATTGAATATTTCGTTTAAAGCGCTTTGATTGAAGCTTACTCCTTCAACTTGTACGGGCTCTTGTAATGCTTGTATTGCAGCATGTTTGTTAAGTGGACCAATAATAGGGAAATTAAATAATCGCTCTGCATAGGATTTAGACTCCCCAGCTAATGCTGGTAATATTGGTAATCCTGCGCCTATTAAAACCAATGGCAGTACGCTTTGTTGCATTTTATGCATTGCCATAATTAATGCGCTGAGTTCGGGTACGGTGAGATATTGAATTTCATCGATTAAAATCGCAACGGCGCATTCTCGTTCTTGGGCTGCTTCGGCTACAGCTGTAAAAAGATCAGGGAGATCAACTTCCAGATCACCACTATCAGCCAGACCTGGGGCAGGCTCTAAGTCAACACCTAATTCTATTTCGCCTACTTTAAGTTTTATTGCACTAACAAAGCTTTTAAGCACATTTAGTGCTCTGCGTGTTTTGTTGCCTGCATTCGATAAGCGATCTAAATCAAATAGTAATCGTCGTAGCTGTGGTGCTAATAGCGCAGCTAATGATTTTCCAGAATGTGCTTCGACAAGAAGCGTTCTATAGTTTTCACCCTTCGCAATTTGCTCAATCTCATTTAACAATACTGTTTTGCCTACACCTCTAAGGCCGGTAAGTAATAGGCTTTTCTCGGGCCGTTTATTTTTAGTGCGGCGCAATAAAATGCTTGCCTGCTCCACTATGTTTTCACGTCCGGCTAATTCTGGGGGAGGGGAGCCGGCGTCAGGGCAGAATGGGTTATTAATTTTATCCATAGTTAAGTAATCCAGTTATAGCTAGTTATACGCTTTTATCCGTATAACTGCAGATAACTTGGTATAAGTAGAATTTGTTGTGGTATGTATCCTCCTGTTGTATGCATGAAATTTACATATTCAGGTCGTGGTGATTGTCAGAAATATCAGTAAATTCAATCGGATAATTGCTTTAAAGGTGCTTTAAGTATTTGTGTCATATTCTGTCAGCACTGCTGACAGTTTTTAATTGCGCAGGCATATCCAGGCGGTCCACAGGTTGTGAGCCAAATTACTCTGCAAGAATAGACCGCACAGTTTTTAAGGTCATGATTAGCGTCATGGGTTGAATGGGAGATTCAACAAACCCTCTTGAAAGATAAAACTGTTTTGCAGGTTCAGAGAGCGTGTGAACTAAGAGTGCGAAAATCCCAGCTTCATGTGAGACATTAACAGCGCGTAACATGGCATCCCGTAATAGGGCGCTGCCTAAGCCGCCATTGTGGTGCTGTTTATCAATAGCCAGTCGCCCTAATAGCAAAACGGGTAATGGATTTGGCATATTGCGTTGCATTGATTTTGTGGTGGCTTCACGGATGATCGCACCAGCTGATAAGCTATAGTAGCCGATGACTTTATTATCGCTGCAGATAACAAAGCAGCGTGATGCGCCTGAGGTTTGATTTTTTAGTGCCCGCTTTTTTAGCCAATTATCTAATGATTTTTCTCCGCTATCAAAATGAGCTGTATCGTTGGAAGAGCAAATAGGTTTTGGTTTCGATAGGTTAATAACAACCATTTGATTATTTATCCCAGGGTGCTTTAGTTTTAAGTAGTCGACGTAATTTGTCAGTAGCCGGCAGTGGCTTATCGATTAGCGATTGTAATTTGTCATAGGTGTCAGTATCAACAGTAAAAAATGCTTGGTCGAGCATAACCTCTTCCGCAGCGGTGCAGGCAGCATCGAGCATAAATTCTGAGCGACTACGATCTAATCGTTTAGCTGCAAGATCAATTAAATCACGTTGGCGTATTTTGACGCGAATATTAATAGAAATTGATTCGTTGGTTTTCATAAGGCGAACACTCTTTTTTGTATATACAAGTAGTATACAATACTGTGTATACATTTTCAATACACAATAAATGTATCAAAAACAGCTAATTAGCTATAGTCCGTACTTGCTGAAGCCTATTGGTTTTAGCTTGGAGTCGGTGTTTTGGATGCAGAAGTGGTTTCACGGGTTTTATTAAATTCGCTAAAAACAGCGCTAAACAGAGTTAAACCTTTTGTGTCTGCTGCCTTGCTGTCCTTATGTTCCTCTGCTTGTTTGAGTTGTTTTACTAGGTGATTGCCTAAGAATAACGTGGTGATCAATGGCCAATTAGCCGCCACGTTTTTTGCCATTAAGGTGCCTGACGTGCGTAATGCATAACGTGGATTGAGCAAATCTCTCATTGGGTTATAGGCTAGCGATTTATGCACGGTAGCTGTGGTTGCGCTGACTGTTTCAAAAAACCATGCGGCAGAAGTTTCCGTTCCAGACACAATAAAGCTGGCTTTGGTGGCATTGAGCACTTGTTGTTTGTAGCTGTCTACTTCGCCAAACCATCGCTGTAACCACATGGCCGTGCCAAAGCACACCGATGCACGAATAGATTCGCCAGCAGAAAATTGAGCAGTATTAGTTATAAATTTGGCTTTGTTGGCTAGGATGTGCGATAGCGTTTGTGGGTAAGTAATGCCTTTTAGTTTATTAATTTGGCCTACACGTCCGATATTGCCAAACCAAGCAGCGGCAGCGCCGGCTACACCAGCAGATATAATGGGATATTTTTCTTTGTATTCATCAGGTGTGGCTGATACGGTTAATGCTACTGCCGCTTTTTGTGCCCCACGGCCCACACCACCGACATACATTTTATCTATGCCTTGAGTAAGGCCATTGCGAAAATGTGTGGCGACGCGATAAGCTATTTCCTTATCGGCCACAACATCTAGGCGTACGCGATCAAAAGGTGCGCCGGTAAGGTTGCCTAACATGCCAGCTAAGGCGCCGAATTGTGCTTTAATAGCGGTATAAGAATCATCTCTCATGTTTTAACGTTGAAACTCTTTCCATAAGGTAATAAATAAAATCATAATCACGGGTCCGATAAATAAACCAAGTAATCCCATCAGTTCAACACCGCCTAAGATACCAAACAAAATAGGCAAGAACGGTAATTTGGTGGCGCCACCAATCATTTTTGGTCGTACGTAGTGATCGGAAGCGAAGTTAACAATAATGCCCCAAATAATAATGCATACGGCCGCGACAATCTTACTTTTGATTAGCAGCATCAGTACAGCAATAAGCATGACTAAAATAATGGCGAATGGGATCATGGCGGCAACGGCGGTGAGTGCGCCTAATATAACAGGTGCGGGTACACCAGCAATCGCATAGCTAATGCCCATTAATACGCCCATGCCAATACCAGTAAACACAGTACCGTTCACAGTCGCACGAATCGCGCCAGGTAATTGGCGTGCGTATAGCGTCCAGCGTTCATTTAATAAGTTTTGTCCGACTTCTTCGATTTGTATGCTGAGGCTTGGCCCATCGCGGTATAAAAAGAACAAGCACAGAATAATAAATAATAAGCTCATGCCGCTGTAGGCAACGGAACTGCCAATTTTTCTTAGCCAACCTCCGACCGGTGTTAATGAGATATGTAAATTGCTTAAGGCGGTATTGAGCCCACCCGCTTGACCTAGGGTTTTTTGCCACCAGGCAATCACTTTATCACCGACCCAAGGGATGTGGTGTAACCATTCAGGGGTGGCTTGACCTGATGTATTGGCGGTGTTTAGGAATCGAATCACTGTTTGTGATTCTTGCACCATTACTGTAATCACCCAGCTGAGTGGAATAGCGATAATTAAAAAAATCACAAAGGTAAAAATAAAGGCAGACCACGTGTGTCGTTTGCCTAGAAGGCGGTCCAACCATTGGAAAATTGGGAAAGTTGAAATAACAATTACCGCTGCCCAGACCAGGGGGCCAACAAAACGATGCATGACCATGTACGTCACGACAATAATTGCTACAGTGACAAAAAGCTGGACAAAATTACGAAACGTGTCGTTCATATGTGATTCCGCTGATTAGATTATAGGTTGACACCAGTGTGCCAGAACTGAAGTGTCAATGCTACAATGCGATTTTTGGGAACGAATTGTCAGCTAGTAATCAAGGCGCATTGCTTGTCATCCCGGAAATCGACGTAGTCGATTATCCGGGATCCAGGATAATATATGGATCCCGCATCTAGCGCGGGATGACAGGCAGTTATAGTGGGAGGTCTCTGTGAAATTACGTCAATTATTCATATTAGCTTTATCAAGCTTATTATTTTTTACTGCGCCAGTTTGGGCACAGTCGAATGCAGATGCTAATCCTTATTTAATCGGCGCAGGCATTTATGACGTTACCGGCCCTGCGGCTGAAATCGATATGATGGGTTATGCGCGGCAAGAACAAAAAGATACGGGCATTCACAGTCGTCTTTGGTCACGTGCATTTATCATTTCGGATCGCCAAACCAATAAACGCGTTGTGTTTGTCAGCGCTGATTTAGGTATGATTTTCCAATCGGTAAAACAAGGCGTTGTTGCGGCTTTGCATAAAAAATACGGCGATTTATATAATGACAATAACGTGTTGCTTAGTGCAACGCATACCCACAGTGGCCCGGGTGGGTTTGCTTACCGTGCCTTATTTAATATTACCGTGATGGGTTTTGATAAACAAAATTACGATGCGGTGGTGAATGGTATTGTGCAATCGATTGAGCGTGCCGACATTAATTTACAGCCAGGCCATATATTAGTTAATCGTGGTGACTTGCTTAACGCTAATGGTAATCGTTCGGGCTTGGCATATTTAAAAAATCCTGAAAAAGAACGTGCGCGTTATGCCTATAACGTTGATAAAAACATGACCTTATTAAAGTTGGTCAATGCGGATGGCAAAGCCATTGGTATGATCAATTGGTTCCCGGTGCATGGTGTGTCAATGAGCCCAAAAAACACATTGATCAGTGGTGATAATAAAGGCTATGCGTCGTATTTATTTGAGCAGAAACAGCATGCAGATTATGGCCAAGCAAAAACTTTTGTTGCGGCATTTGCGCAAGCGAATGAAGGTGATGTAACGCCGAATATTTTTGGTCAAACATTTGATGGTCAGTGCTTAACTTTTCAATGTGGCGATTGGCGGCGAACTAAAACCATTGGTCAGCGCCAATATGATAAAGCGCAGCAGTTATTTGATAATGCTACCGAACAAGTAACCGGTCCTATTGATTATCGTCATACCTATGTGGATATGGATCACCAAACAGTTACTGCTGAATTTACCGATGGTAAAACGGAAACCACTTGCCCTTCCGCATTGGGGTATTCTTTTGCAGCGGGCACGACAGATGGCCCGGGCCCGAGTATCTTTCACCAAGGCACATTGAAAGGAAATATTTTTATCGATGCTTTGGGCGGTATCATATCCGGACCCAGTGCATCGCAAAAAAAGTGTCAATTACCCAAGCCCATTTTATTGGCGGTGGGGTTAAATAAACCGTATGCCTGGGTGCCACATAATATGCCGGTGCAAATTTTGCGAATTGGTAATGTAGCTATTTTAGCAGCGCCGGGTGAGATGACGACGATGTCGGGCCGTCGTTTGCGCGAACAAATGCAAAAAGTACTGCAGCCTGAAATCCAGCATGTGGTCATTGCTGGTTTAGCCAACTCTTATGCGGGTTATATTGCTGACCCTGATGAGTATTTACAGCAAAATTATGAAGGTGGTTTTACCGCGTTTGGCCGTTGGACTCTGCCGGCCTATCAACAAGCCTTTACACGGCTGGGGCTAGCAATGAAGCAGGGTAAGTCAGTTGACGCTGGGCCCACACCAGAAGATTTACATGCACATCAAATCAGTATGATTCCTAAAGTGTTATTTGATGATAAGCCTCCGAGTAAAAAGTTTGGAGCGGTAGTGCAAGATGCGCTTTTTTATTATGACCCAGGCTTTAATGCTGTCGTTACTTTTTGGGGTGGCGATCCGCGTAATAGTTTGGAAACCATGAAAGGCTTTTTAGAGGTGCAGCACTTGGTGAATAAGCAGTGGCAAACCATCAGGCATGATTGGGATTGGGATACCATGTACCATTGGCAGCGTGTGGGTATGAGTTATTCGCGTATCACGATTGTTTGGCATATTGCACCTGATACACCAGCTGGCACTTATCGAATTGTGCACCATGGCCATTATAAAAATGGTTGGAACGGTAAGATTATGGCTTACAGTGGCATGTCGCAAGCATTTACGGTTGGTTAGAATGATTAACTTTTAGTTAATCGATGCTTTAGCGTGGGCCGTGTTGGCACTTTCTGTTTTTTTAAGGAAACTGTGATAATAACTGCGACGATATTTTTCTGACGAATCAGTAATGCACATTTGAAATAACATGCGCACCAGGCGACGAGCTTCTTCAACATCATTCAGTTGCAGCACACCATCAGTTAAGCACAATAAGGCACCATTTAAATCTTTATGATCAGTTGTGTTGCTTTGGGTGTTTGGATCAAGCAAGCAGTCGAGCAAGCACTCTATTTTTAAAAAACTGTCGCTATCAGATGCAGAGTTAAATAAGGCGGCTAACGCTCCTTCCGGATCAATCGTATGATAGCCGGCTTGATTTAAGCGTTCGTTCATCGCTGCAAGTTGTTGATTATTCGTGCTCATTTTATACCTTCTCTCTCTTATAATACTTAACCTTTACTGGTTAGCAGTGTATCAAAAGCATATTAAGAGGGTCTTAACGTCTGCATGCATTTAGAAACCATGAAACTAGTACTACTGCCTTAAGGCGTTTTGACGACGCTGCTATGCTCACTGTCATAACCGGTTTTGCTTTCACTATAACCAGAGACTGCAGTGGTGGCTGGTGCAGGCATTAAGCCAGTTGCAACATGTGCAGAGGCTGCCATAGCTTTTACGGGTGGTTTATCTGATTTTATTATCTCAAGGTACTGATTTAAGCAGTGAGTTCGTAGGGGGATGTTGCCAGGGATGCTTGAGTGAGCGTTAGATAAGGCGCTATTAAAAAAACGTTCGGTGTAGCCCACAGCGGTATCAATATGGTGTTGTTCTATGCTGCCGGTAACTGCTGGTTTTGATGACACTATGGTGTTAGAGATCAAGCCAATGACAGGGAGCAAAGTATCAATAGTCTCATGATGAGCTAATGGATTTTGGTGAGCTAATTGGTAGCAGGTAAGCAGTGTTTTGAGTTGAAGAAAGGTGCGATACTTTGTATCTGCAATAGCAGCGGCTAATGGACTGCTTGCGGGTATGGGGTCAAAATTACATTGCCATAACAGTGAATTGATTTCGAGTATGCGTGAGGCAATCAAATCCAGCTTTATTTTAAATGCGGCTTCATTGCCATCGCTAGGATCTTTGGGTAATCCAAGTAAGGCTAATTTTGGTGCTACTGTAAACTTATCAGGGTTTTCAGTGCTGGTTAACCATGGCAGGTAGAGTTTTTTTAGCATGAGGTCAAGTAATGGCATATGGCTATTATCTTTACTCAGTTCATGATGCATCAGTAGCAATATTTCGTTATCGTCTAGTAGCGCGAGACAGCGGATTGCGCAGTCAATATTGAGCATATCAAGATTGGCAATAATGCTTTGCAAATCGTCGTATTCTTTGCTTAGACAAACTGATTTCATTTCTGCCGCGATAGGTTTAAGTTCATCATCGGTATAAATGATCTTTTTGTAGCAATCTTCAATTGGCATGATTTATCTCCCACGTGATCATATAATATCATCAATAAATTCTATGGTACACTTCGTTCATGCAAAGTAAACGTCGAACATTATTTATTAAATTACTGTTGATGCTGGCCATATGTTGGCCACTGTCGTTATGTGCACAATGGAATAATCCTCATCGTCATTCTTTGATTAAAAAAATTCGTTACGGTGCATTTACAACGGCGCCTAAAACCTTAGATCCAGCTAGGGCTTATTCAGCTAATGAGATTGAAATTTTGGCGCAAATATATGAGCCCATTTTGCAGTATCATTATTTAAAGCGACCTTATACGCTTGAGCCATTGACTATTACACAAATGCCACAAGTTAGCTATCAGCAGGTTGGCGGTAAAGTGGCGTACAGCATTTATACCATTGACGTAAAGCCGGGAATTTTATTTCAACCGCATCCGGCTTTTGCTAAAACAGCGGATGGCAAATATCGATATTTACATTTAACGCCAGAGCAGATTAAAAATATTTATCAATTATCAGATTTTAAGCGTGTGGGTACAACGGAATTGACAGCGGCTGATTACGTGTATGGTATTAAACGATTGGCTTCACCAAAGGTGAGTTCACCTATCTTTGGCATTATGGCCAAGCATATTGTCGGCTTTGCAGGTTATGCAAAACAACTGCGTCAAGTAATGAAAAAATCTGGTCCATTTCTTGATTTGCGTAAATACCCACTGGACGGTGTGAAACAACTGAGTAAATATCGTTATCAAATTAAAATTAAAGGTGTGTATCCGCAGTTTCAATACTGGTTAAGCATGATCTTTTTCTCACCGATTCCTTGGCAAGCAGATGCGTTTTATTCACAGCCAGATTTGGATGAGCATAATATTTCATGGGATTGGTATCCGGTGGGTACAGGGCCTTATGTATTAGCAGAAAATAATCCAAATCAACGCATGGTATTAGACCGTAATCCTAATTTTCATCAGCAGTATTATCCGCAAGTCGGCGAGCTGTTTGATGTTGAAAAAGGTTTATTGGATAGAGCGGGTAAGCAGCTACCATTTCTTGACCGTATTGTGTTGAGCTTGGATAAAGAGTCGATACCGCGTTGGAATAAATTCTTGCAAGGCTATTATGATGCTTCAGGAATTGGTGCGGAAAGTTTTGATAGTGCGATTCAATTAGATAGCGCCGGTAAGCCAATATTAAGCGAAGCGTTAAAGAAGAAAGGTTTAAAGTTAAAAACAACGGTATTACCGTCGTGGTTTTATATTGGTTTTAATATGTTGGATTCCACGGTGGGTGGTTATACGCGCAAACAGCGTGACTTGCGACATGCGATTGCAATCGCGATTAATTATGAGGAATACATTAATATCTTTTTAAATGGTCGTGGCATTGTCGCACAAGGGCCATTGCCGCCAGGCATTAGTGGTCATGTGCCGGGAGAGCAGGGCATTAATCCGTATGTATATGAGTGGCAGGATGGCAAGGCGCAACGCAAGGCGTTAGCTGAAGCAAAAAAACTATTAATTAAAGCAGGATACCCTGATGGTGTTAATCTCAAAACAGGTAAGCCGTTAATTTTACATTTTGATGTGATGGGCTCAGGCAGCCCGGATGAGCAGGCTTATTATCACTGGATGCGTAAGCAGTTAGCTAAACTCGGCATACAGCTCAGCGTGCGATCAACGCACTACAGTCGTTTTCAAGACAAAATGCGTAAGGGTGCAGCACAAATGTTTATTTGGGGGTGGAATGCTGACTACCCTGATCCGGAAAACTTTTTATTTTTACTCTATGGCCCAAACAGTAAAGCAAAGCACGGCGGTGAAAATCCCACTAATTATGATAATCCGCAAGCGAATAAACTGTTTGAGCAAATCAGCAAGATGCCGGCTTCCGATAAGCGACAACAAATGGTACAGCAAATGGTGCGTTTGATTCAGCAAGATAGCCCAGTAATATTTGGCTATTATCCGATCCAGTTTTCACTTAATCACAGCTGGAATGCCGCCAGCAAGCCGCATGGCATTGCATCGAATACGCTCAAATATCAAGATGTGAATACTCAGCTGCGCGCAAAAAAACGGGCGCAATGGAATCCGCCAATGGTGTGGCCATTGTTGTTAGTGTTGTTGGTAATTATTATATTATTGTTGCCATTAATGATTGGTTATTGGCGTAAAGAAAAAAGACCGCGCATTACGCGTGATAAGGATTTATGATGCTGGCGTATTTAATTAGACGTATCATCTATGCGGTATTTATTTTGATTGGGGTTAATTTAATTACCTTTGCGTTATTTTTTATGGTGAATTCACCAGATGATATGGCGCGTATGCACTTGGGTGATAAGCGTGTCAGTCAGGTAGCGATACAGCAATGGAAGCGGCAACATGGTTACGATAAACCTCTGTTTTATAATCAGGCGCAATCGGGTTGGAGCGCAATAAGTGACACCTTGTTTGTCAGTAAGTCTTTGGGTTTGGCTAAATTCGATTTTGGCCGCAGTGATCAGGGGCGTGATATTGGTCATGATATTGCTGAGCGCATGTGGCCAAGTTTGGCGTTAGCGATCCCGAGTTTGATTTTAGGCATGGCGGTGAATATCACGTTTGCATTATTGATGGTGTTGTTTCGTGCCAGTTATTTGGATGTGATGGGTGTCTTTATTTGTGTGATATTAATGTCGATTTCCGGATTGTTTTATATTATTGGTGGTCAATATATAGTGGCACAGGTGATGCAGTTGGTGCCGATCTCTGGATATCAGGGCGGCTTGTCGGCGTTTAAGTTTTTAATTTTGCCGGTGGCGATCGGTGTGATCAGTGGCATGGGTGCTGGTTCGCGATGGTATCGTACGATATTTTTGGAAGAATCTGGCAAGGACTATGTGCAAACGGCTCGTGCCAAAGGGTTGTCTGAGTGGTTGGTGCTGTATAAGCATATTTTAAAAAATGCCATGATACCTATCCTCACTGGTGTGGTAGTGATTATCCCGAGCTTGTTTTTAGGCAGCTTAATTATGGAATCATTTTTTGGTATTCCAGGTTTGGGCAGTTACACTATCGATGCGATTCAGCACCAAGATTTTGAAATCGTACGCGCCATGGTATTTTTAGGCACGGTATTGTATATCATCGGTTTAATCTTAACTGATTTCTCATATGCCTGGGTTGATCCGCGCGTACGGTTAAATTAGTTAATGTTTTAAGCCATGCTGTACGGGTGAAAACGGTCCACTGGAATGACCGGTATTCGCAGCCATTTTATGCTGAGTCGATGGGCCATAATGTCCTGAGCTTTCTGATGAGGCTGTCGAAGGCCCATAGTGTCCCGAGTTACTAGATGAGCTGGTTGAAGGCCCATAGTGCCCTTGGTTTTTTGGCTTTTGTGTCGGTGGCCCATAATGCCCGCTATTTCTGGCGGGTTTAGGTCGTGGGCCATAGTGACCCTCATTGCGAGGGCGTGGTGCAGGTTCCCAGCCGCGGCGCCAGTGGTTATGCCAATGGCGGTGATGGCGTGGTGCCGGCGCAGTGTCGTAACTTTCAACAACGGTATGTGACGAGTAGCTATCAAAGCCATCACTGCTCCACATATCGCTGGATTCGATATTGCATGCCGTCAGCAAGCTAATGCTAATACCAACCGCGCTGATCTGTATTATTTGTTTTATTGGTTTGTTCATAACAGCCTGCTCTTTAGTGGGTGATGTAATAGTTGGTGCCATAGGTGTTGTTATACGAATCACGCTTGACTTGAAATACCGCTGGCTCTTCATCAAAGCTCGGTTTTGTAAAACCGTAATCATTATAAATCCAAGTCACATTATCATTATCACCATCAACAACATATACATTGCTGCCTTGCTGGCTGCCTTGCGCAAACAAAGTGAGTGGTTGGTTGCCAGTAACGCCAGCAATTTCAAAATAGACATCATGATTGCTTAAGTTGGTGAGTACTAAGCTTGGGCTATTGCTTGCTGATTTAGCCGTTACCAGCGCGGTCTTGTTTGCGCTGAGCAGTCCCGTTGGTGTGCCGTAATGGCCGACATTTGCCGCTTTAGCCGCAAATAACGCCAAAGGTGCGCAAAGTAGCGCAGCCGCCGTAATGACGGTTATTCGTTTGTTTTTCATTACAATATACTCCGTAACATTTATAACAGAGCGACATGCTAGGCAATTTGGAGCCGTTCAGCAAGGTCATTCACATGATATTCATTGCTAAATTTATTTTATTAATAACAGCCTATTTAATGCTGTCTTAAGGGAGAGTTTCAGAAAGTTTTAATTTCAACTTGGTAAATTACGCGTATAAATAAATAGATAGAGTAGTGAGTAGTTTATGAAGCCTATGCTTATTGTCGGTGCCGGTCCAGCCGGAGGTGTATTAGCCAGTGCATTTGCTCAGCGGGGCGTGCCAGTGATTGCAGTAGAAATGCGTGAATGGCGATTACGCCCGCAAGTTCTGACATTTATGGAGGAATCGCTGAGAGATCGCGTGCTTGCCAAAACGGGAATTCGATTACAGCCAGAATCGCAACAAATTAAAGACCTTGAAAAAGATATTGATGCCATCGTTGAAGAGAAGTTGTCTTACGATGAAGAAGGTAAACCTTGTGTTGCGCCTGGTAAAGTGTGTTTGTATCGTCCTTTTAAAGTAATTGCTATTGATCGAGAGGGCAGCCAAGCCACGATTGAGCATATGAAAACGGGTGAGCGTTTAATTTTAGATTTTCAACACATTTTTTTATGTGATGGTGAGGCGCGACGTATGGTGGCTTTGCTTAATGAGCCAACTGTTGAGTATCGTGTTCGCGATCATCAACCACTGCATGCTAGTTTTGCTTTACCTTTATTAGAAACCTGTGATCGTATGCATCGCATGGACGTGGGATCCTTATTATTTAAAGAAGTGATGTCGCCAGCTGAGCTTGCTGATGTATTAGAGCAATTGAAATTTTTACAAGATCCCGACGATCCGACCAAAAAAATATTGGCATGGGATCGACCTTATTTACCGTTCGCCTATACTTACCCGCACGGCTCACGGCAAACCAAGCATAAAATAAACAGTGAATTTTTGATTGATGAGCCCGACCTTAGGCGTCGACAGGCTTTAGTTGAGCAATGGGGGCGTAAGCTATTGCATTTATTGAGCAAATATCCCAAACCCTCAGGCTCTTCATTATTTGACTTGCTCATAGGGCTAGAAGATACAGATACCATTTTGCCGGAACATATTTCACTGCCGCATGTGCATGATAATGCACGCAGTCACGCAAAAGCGGCTTTGCGTTTGGCAACCACACGCGTGCAATTGGATTGTGTTAAGCAACCGACAATTGCTTTGGCGCCAGGCAGCCCAAGTCAAGCTATCTTGGTGGGTGGTTCAGCATTTAGTGCTTGGTTTACAAATGCCAATGGTGCTCGATCAGCGATGGAGTGTGCTTTGGCCGCAACGGATTGCCTTGATGCGGCAACGGGTGCGTGGGACGCTGTCAGTTACGCCGTCAAAGTAAAGGCATTGGTTGATCGTGCAGATGCCAGAGCAAAGGGAGCCTGTGATGGTAGGTTGGGTAAGGTCGATGAGCACATGGCTGTATATGTTAGATATGCGAAAGCACAAACAGAAAAGCCGTTGTTAGCGCTAAAAGGCCGACATGGTCAGCGACTATTAGCTCTCATGAGCGAGTATGCAAGCAAAATTTCGGGATCGCGCGGTGAATCGGATGCATTCCAGTTGGCTATTAATGGGATACGCACAGCCGTAATGGAAATTCGCAGAGGTAAAGCGTATTTGACCTTGTTGGCTAAGGTTGATGGTCAAATGCGAGATGGTATTGGCGTATTTTCTGATCCTGTGTATATTAAGGCTGTCAAATCGATACGCATAACCTTACGAAAACTTTTAAGCCAATTTAGGGCTGAATATAAAACAACGGAACAAGCGTTGGCAGCAGGAAGAGCGGCTGTGGCAGAAAGCAAGGTTGCAGAGCCCGAGGGTGAGCCTGTACCAGTGCGCGTTGCACCTGGTTTAGCTGCCACAGCAGCTGCGCTAGGCATTTTGAGCCCCCCTGCTGGTTCTGGTAGGGACGAGGGGGAAGAGTCAGGTGTAACTGCCGTTGTGGAAGCGGATAGTAAGTCGCTTGGTAAAAGATCAATATAAATGTGGCAATAACTAAAGACGAATACGTTCTATGAGACAAAAAGATGCATCAACCCAAACGATAGGACCGATGGTGATTGTCGGCGCTGGCCCAGCCGGTGAGGTATTAGCTAATGCACTATCAATGATGGGCTTTGCCGTGGTTTTAATTGAAATGCGCGAGCTACGTTTGCGACCGCAGGTGGTTAGTGCTTTGTCTTATGGTTTGAAGAGTGACATTTGGCGCACTGCTAAAGTTGAATTGCCTTATGGTTCTCAACAGATTAAAGATATTGAAAAAGTGCTAGATGCGGCCACCGAAGAAAAGTTATCTGTTGATGAGGAGGGGGCGCCTAGTATCCAGCCTGGAAAGATTTGCCTATATAAACCCTATAAAGTGATTGCCGTTGATCGTGAAAAAATGACGGTGACTATTGAGAACACCAAAACCGATGAGCGAATTGAAACCCCGTTTCAACATGTATTTTTCTGTGAAGGTGAATCACGTCAATCGTTAAAGTGGATGGATGACCTCAGCATTACTTATACTAAGCGCCCCCATCAGCCAATGCATGCTGATTTCGCTTTGCCGATATTTGAAACGCCTAAATATCCTCACAGTGGTGACTCATTGGAATTGTTGGAATATATTACGCCAGCTGAATTGCATGAAATTTTAGAATACATCAGATGCCTCGATGATCCTGATGATCCAGCAAAAAAAATTATCGCTTGGGACAAGATGTATTTACCGATGTTTTATACCATGCCGCATGGCACGCGCAAAACAAAACACAAGTTGAATTGTGAGTTTTTAGTTGAAGAGCCTGACCTGCGTCGTCGACAAAAACTGATAGAGCAGTGGGGTAAAAAATTACTGCATATATTAACGAAATACTGCAGTGCATCGGTTGAAATCGCTGAAGAAGATATTCATTTGCTACGCAGTGATGATACCGCTAAAGGTCGTGCTAAATATAATTTACGTTTGTCATCCACCCATGTCGAGTTAGATCGTATTGACCAGCCGAGTATGCCATTAACTCCAGATGGTTCGCATTGTGCCGTTTGGGTAGGTGGCTCTGCGGCCAGTGCTTGGTTTCGAAATGCTAATGGCTTGGGGTCTGCGATGCGAATGGCGCAGAGTGCCGCTGAGTGTTTGAACCCCGCCACTGGTGCTTGGGATGTAGCCGCTTATGCGGAAAAGGTCGATAGGATTATTAAATATGTCGGTGATAGTCAGGCCTGTGACACCGTAAAGGAGCGTGAAATGCTGGCAAAACAACAGTCCGAAAAGTACATAGAAGGCGCTTCGTCGCCATTCCTGTAAAATATTTATTCAATTTAATATTAGTTTAAGTCCCCCACCTTACTATAGAGCCATTCTAGAGATGAGAGTGGGATGGGTATGGTAGTCGAAGTAGATATGGCCGTTATTGGTGCAGGCCCCGGTGGTTTAATTCTGGCAAAAGGCTTAGCGGAAAAAGGCTTTTCAGTGGCATTAGTTGAAAAGCGCGAGCATGCGATTCGTGGGCAAATCATGACTGAGTATCTACCGTCTTTAAAGGCTGCCGTATGGGAACAATGCCGTATTCCTTTGCCAAAACAAGATATCCAGTTAAAAGATGTTGAGCGGCTTGCAATGCAGGTGGTGCAGTTAGTTGCCGAACCGGCTAGCAGGCGAGCTCGTTTTGTTGCCAAAAGCAAAATTCGTTTATACCGCCCCTATGAAGCTATTGCCATTGATCGAACAGTAAACACTGTTAGATTGAAGCCGACCAGTGGTGGTGATGAGGTCATGATACGTTATCGTCATATATTTTGCTGTGGCGGTGCCAGAAGGCCTGCATTGAATCTAATTGCAGATCAGCCTATTCGTTATACTCCGACTGATTTGCAAATGCCTGAAAGCAGGGTGGGGGTAATGCAATTGCAACTGCCTGAAAGATGTCGTGATAATCCAGCTCTTTTATCTAAAATAGATACAGACATGCCCTCGTTTGGCGAGGCATTTCATTTCTTTGGTACCCTGCAAGACCCAGACAGCGGTGAGGAATTACGTGCTTGGGATCGTCCATATTTGCCTACTATACATCTTAAGAACCACCCACATCAGCACAAAATTACTTTAGTCTGTTCATTGCCAGATATTATTGTTAATCAGCGCGACCCAGACAAAAAGCGTCGCTTATTATTGGCTTGGGGTAAAAAATTAGCTTTTTGGAAATTCCGTAAATACGCCAGATTAGAACTAAAGCCTGGTGAGATCTCTGCTAGTAAGCCTTCAACAAAGTATGGAGCTAAAAAAGATGCTTTGCGTGCATTAACTACAGAGCTGCATTTTGATTTCGCCGATAAAATGAGTTTTAAATTAAATGATGAAGGCGAGGGCTATTGTGTGGTGATCGGTGATGCCTATGCTACGATTCCTTATATGAAAGGTGAAGGTTCTGCAGTAGCCATGTGGCAAGCCCTCTTTGCCATACAGCATATCGAAAAAGGAACTGGAAAATTTGATGCTGAAGGTTGTCAGTTTAAAACGGATAAGCTTATGAGGAGTTTATGGAATTTATGCAATGGCCTGTTGTTAAAGGAGCAAGACAACTGTATTGATCAAATGAAACGTGTTTTTAATAGGGCGCTGGTTTGTACTGGCATTAGTGCGCCAAGTCTTCGAGCGGCACAGCGTGGCATGGCATTGTTAGCGCTATATAGTAAATGGCTTGATTGCGTGGGTAATTCAGAGAGTGGCCTTTATTTGCAAGCCATGACGGCGCTTTTGCGCGTTGCGCGAGATGTGCGCAGTACGCGCAAAGTGACTGATGGTGTGCGGTCGTTACTGCAGAGCATTAAGCAAAAACTGTTAAATTGCGAAGGTGATGTACCATTTGTTACCCGAATAGAAGCCTGTAAAAAAATTATTCTACAGCTGTCGACTCTTGAGCACCAGTTGGATCGCATTGCTAAGTCGAGAGGGCCTTTGCATACTCCTGCAGAAGTGGAGGTATGGCGTAAGGCGGGTTATCGAATTGGTGACGATGAGATTCCGGTATTGATTGGTAATGCGCGGGTGTAACGGCAATTGTACAATCGCATAGCAGCGATATTTTCTATGGTATGATGCCTGTCTAGCATTTATTCTGAGAGTCAAATGAGTTGGCAGCTGTCTTTATTATGGAGTGATTGGCTTTTTATTGTGCTGTTGCTTTTAGCGGCAGTAATGTTTTTTGTTGGCCGCCAAAAAGAACATTGGCGCGCGCCATGGCGGCAAGTGGGGCAAAGCAAGGTAGGCATGATCACGCTGGTGATTTTATTGACCTATGGTTTAATCACATTAGCCGATTCGATTCATTTTTATAAAGCAGATCATTACCCTGCACAACAAAGTGTGCTTGATTTTGCTTTTGGCTCGTTGGCGCAAGCGCAAGAGACGTCTTATTCTGCACCATTTGCTAGTCAATTATTATCACCACGGTTAAGTACCGATGCGCAAGGTAAAGTGACGCGTGTTTATCCTGATGTGCATTATGTTAAACAGCAGCGATCAACTAGCACGATTTGGTCAATCATCATTGTGTCCTGTGTGTTATTGACAGTTGTTATGATGATTTGGTGGTGGTTGTTGGCGCGCAGTTATGGTGTTGGTCTGTGGGCAATGTATAAAAAAATCATGTTGGGTGATGCGCGTTTGGCGTGGCGTGAAGCCATGGGTACATTTAAAATAGTATGGCTGTTGGTGACGGTGGTATTAATTTTATCGCGATATTATCATATCTTGGGTACTGATAAAATTGGCCGTGATGTGTTTTATCTTACAGTGAAGAGTATTCGCACCGGTGTATTGATTGGTACATTAACGACTTTATTTATGTTGCCTTTTGCGATGGTGTTGGGCACTTTGGCTGGTTATTTTCGTGGTTGGGTTGATGACATAATTCAATATGTCTATACCACGTTAAGTTCTATCCCAGGGGTGCTATTAATTACCGCGGCTGTGTTGGTGTTGCAAGTCACCATAGCCAATAATCCTAGTTGGTTTACCACGTTACCACAACGTGCCGATGCGCGTTTATTGGCGCTATGCATTATTTTAGGCATTACCAGTTGGACCAGCTTGTGTCGTTTATTGCGTGGCGAAACATTAAAGTTACGCGAAATGGAATATGTGCAAGCGGCCCGTGTAATGGGGTCAGGCCGCTGGGCGATTTTGCGTCGTCATATTATGCCAAACGTCATGCATATAGTGATGATTACTTTAGTGTTAGATTTTAGTGGTTTGGTGTTAGCTGAAGCGATTTTGTCATATGTCGGTGTTGGTGTGGATCCGACAACGATAAGCTGGGGCCATATGATTAATAGCTCGCGTTTAGAATTAGCGCGCGATCCAATGGTGTGGTGGCCGTTAGTGTCAGCCTTGATTGCGATGTTTGTATTAGTATTATCAGCAAACTTATTTGCTGACCGTGTGCGTGATGCGTTTGATCCGAGGAATCAATAATGACTGCTTTATTGCAAGTAAAAGATTTGTCGGTAGCCTTTACTATTGATGGGCAAAAGCAAGCGGTTGTCAATAACCTCAATTACACATTAGATGCTGGGCAGTGTGTGGCATTGGTCGGTGAATCAGGCAGTGGTAAAACGTTAAGTGCCTTGGCGCTATTGCAATTACTGCCGCCGACGGCTGTTGTTAGTCAGCAGTCTGAAGTACTGTTTGAAAATAAAGATATTTTGACGTTGTCAGAGCAGAAGATGCGTTTTGTGCGTGGCGGTAAGATCGCGATGATTTTTCAAGATGCATTGGCCGCATTAAATCCTGTTTTTACCATTGGTCAGCAAATCGATGAAGTGATTCGTTTGCATCAAAAAAGATCGGCTAAGCAGCGTAAGCTAAGAACGTTGGCGTTGTTGGAGGAGGTGGGTATTGATGATGCGAAAAGATGCTATCAATCTTATCCGCACCAGCTATCGGGTGGCATGCGTCAACGCGCCATGATTGCGATGGCGTTAGCTTGTGAGCCAGCTATCCTAATTGCTGATGAACCGTGTACGGCTCTAGATGTAACCATACAGGCGCAAGTGATGGCGCTATTAAAACAGCTCAAAGATGAGCAGGGTTTATCGTTGTTATTTATTAGTCACGATTTGGCGGTGGTCAAGCAAATTGCTGATGAAATTATTGTGATGCAACAAGGCGACTGTGTTGAGCGTGCTAATACGCACGCTTTTTATCAATCACCTCAGCATCAATACACTAAGCAGTTGTTGCAAGCGATTCCGTCGATGCAGGCGCAACAAGAAGCAGATGAAAGCGGTAAGAATATTTTAGAAGTGCACGATTTAAGAACTTACTTTCCAATTAAAAAAGGGTTAATGCGTCGCACGGTCGGTAATGTTAAGGCGGTTGATGATGTCAGTATTCATTTGCCGGCAGGTCAAACATTAGCGATTGTTGGTGAGTCAGGTTCGGGTAAAACCACTATGGCTAAAACTATTGCCGAATTAATTAAGCCAACTGGTGGTCAGATTAATTGCGATGTGGATGCCAGTGAAGTTCAAATGATATTTCAAGATCCGTACGGATCACTCAACCCACGCATGATGGTGTTGGATAGTTTAATGGAAGGTTTGCGTATACAAGGCAAAGCCGGTAACTATCAACAGCAACAACAATTAGCGGATGAGTTATTGCAGCAGGTGGGCTTATTGCCAGAACATAAAACACGATACCCTCATCAGTTTTCTGGTGGTCAGCGGCAGCGTATTTGCATTGCGCGCGCATTAGCATTAAATCCAAAGCTGCTTATCCTTGATGAGCCGACCAGTGCTTTGGATGTTTCGGTGCAAATGCAAATCTTACAATTACTGCAAGACTTACAGCAGCGCTTAGCTGTGAGTTATTTATTAATCACACATAACCTCGGCGTGGTAGCGCATCTGGCACATTCGATTGCTGTCATGTATCATGGCTGCATTGTTGAATCGGGTCCAACAGCTGAGGTATTGACTGATCCCCAGCAGGCGTATACAAAACGCCTACTGGCCGCAGTGCCGACCCTTTAAATCATTAAGGAGTTTACCATGCCAGAATTTGCGCAAGCAGAGGTCGAAGAGATTATATTTAATCGGATACTAGGAGCTTGTGGTGATATTGGCGTGATCACACTGAATCGGCCAAAGGCATTAAATGCGTTGACGCAAACCATGTGCATAGCGATTTACGAAGCACTGAATGAATGGGATGCTGACCCAGCAATTAAGGCGGTTATCATTAAAGGTGAAGGTGAAAAAGCTTTCTGTGCGGGGGGTGATATTCGGCAGATCTATGATGATGGTGCAGATAAGGTTGAGCAATCATCGTCATTTTTTTGGCATGAATACCGCATGAATGCAGCGATTAAACATTTCAAAAAACCATATATTGCGATCATGGATGGCATCACGATGGGTGGTGGTTGTGGCATTTCAATGCACGGTCGTTTTCGTGTTGCCACTGAACGATTAATGCTGGCGATGCCTGAAACTGGAATTGGTTTTTTCCCTGATGTCGGTGGCGGACATTTCTTAGCAAACTGCCCTAAGCATAGTGGCTATTATATGGGGCTTACGGGTAATCGCATTAATGCAGCTGATGCATTGTATACGGGTTTCGCAACCCATGTTATTAACAGTAACGAGATAGATGTTTTAATTGATAAGTTAACCCGGTTTGAATGGACTGAGCATCTCGATGTATCAGTAAAATATGCACTGGACGGTATGACAATCGATGCGGGCAAAAGTCATATAGCTCAAATGAGTAATGTGATAGAAAAGCAGTTTAATCATGATTCAGTCGAGGCGATTTGCGATGCGTTGGCAAGCTGTGAACAATCTGAGTGCAAAACATGGTGTGAAAAAACCTTAAAAACACTGCAAGCTAAATCACCGACCAGTGTTAAAGTGGCGTTTGAGCAGCTGCAGCGTGCCGCTAGCATGTCATTCGATGATGCATTAAAAATGGAATTCAATATGACATGGCATTTTATGCTGGGGCATGACTTCTATGAAGGTGTACGCGCTGCGATTGTTGATAAGGATCGTAATCCGCAGTGGCAACCTGCACAGTTAACTGATGTCAGTGCTGAAGATGTTGCGAATTATTTTTCACCGGTGGATGTTACGCTCGAATTGTAGATTCCTGCTGCTGTATTGTTATCCCGGACCTGATTCTGTCATCAACTATGTCATTGCGAGGAGTTTACGACGAAGCAATCTATTGTCATCCCGGACCTGATTCTGTCATCCCGGACCCTGATCCGGGATCCAGGCAAAAAGCCTTACAACGTAAGCCTACCAGGGATACCATTCTCGTGAACAGACTTCCCTGTCTT
The DNA here is from genome assembly GCA_029212885.1 of Coxiellaceae bacterium. GTDB lineage: Bacteria > Pseudomonadota > Gammaproteobacteria > Coxiellales > Coxiellaceae > JARGNX01. Next base: position 410,196 of record JARGPC010000001.1, on the reverse strand, counting down.
CGTACTCCTTTACATCCATGTATCATAACTTGCTATGGCTGTATGGTCATGTCATTCCGAACCAAGGTGGTGGAGGGCAAATAGATACATTGACTATATATATGGTGAGGCTGTGCGCCTTGATAAGCGATTATCTATTCTATATAGTCAATGAATCTTCTCAATGCGTTTGCCAAGACAATCCAAGCTAATAGACCTCGCATGAATCAACTGCGAAAATAATTTTTTACCGATACCAATAGCGGCTGGGATATCCATTTCCGCACAACGGATAGCCATGTGTGAGTTAACCCCACCGAACAGTGTAACCAACCCTGCAATATCATAGGAAAAAATCCAGTCGAAACCCGGGTCAGCTTGAGGGACTAAAATAATTTTACCTTGTATGCTGGATTTGTCTTTGATGTGTTGTGTTATTTTACAGACTTCAGCAACGACTGCTTGTTGTGTTACAAAGTTGGGGGAGAGCACGGGGTAACGAAAAGCAGTAATGTCTTCTTTATGTAAAATAAGGTGAGGTAGTTCGATGGCATTGACTAATTGCTTGGCGTGTTTGCCTTGTTCAATGCGTTCTAATAGGAAATGTTTGATATCAGTAATTGTAGTGCCCATGGCGCATTGCTTGAGATCTTCATAGGCGATAAAAGCAATATCTTCTCGGCTGATATCATATTGCTGGCCAAAGGCGGCCATCGCTTCGAGTGCCTCACTGAGATTGCGCGAAAATAAAAATTTAGCATATTCACGTGCTTCGATGCTTTTTTTGACAAAAACTTCGAAGTCTTCCACATTTATTTCGAGGTTCCATTTTTCAAATTGTTGTTGGCAGTATTTTATTATTTCATCCGTTTGAAATAAGTGGGTATCATGGTGAGTATTTTCCAGTGGTTTAACCGTAGGTTTAAGATAGAGTTCAGGGTTGTCACGATAACAGGGGTAGGTGATTTCATAGGTTCCAGGTCGCAAGTGACCATAGCGGCGAACAAAATGCTGCCAGGAAAGTTTGCCCTCATGCACCAATGCGCCATCGTGTTGAAACTCTGAGGCGACAGTGTGTAGGTTTATCATAAAGTCATCAGCTTGTTTTGAGCTTATAATGCCATCGTTTACCATGGCTTGTAGAAAGCTGACAGCAGCGAAGCCGCAACGTGCAACCTCGACAAATGCCAGCGTACCAAATTGTTTGGTACTATCGATTAATTGAACGGCTAAATCGATAGGTTGCAATTGATGGGCCATGATGCGATCGAAGTCAGGTTGTAATTTGTCGAGCAATGCCAAGCTCTGTGGTAATTGTTGAAAAGTGTGATTAGTGATCTTGGTGAGTGCTTGGCGAAATTGGTCAATCTCATTTGTTGTAAATCCAGCGGCTGTTAATTCTTGGCAGCGCTGATCAAAGTTAAAATTGATGCAGGTAATTAAAATGTCGAACTCAACTTTGTCATGAAACTCGGGATGTTGCTGCAAACGATTTAAATAATAGTTAGCAAGTTTTCGACTTAAGGTGTCATCAAGTCCATCAGGAATATAGGTATTAAACGAAGCGCGTATATCGACGTATGGTTGACCGGCAAAGCTCTGTAATAATGGTTGCAGTGTCATGTCGCGGTAGCCGAATGTTCGTCGAGCCAGTCCGCAGACTTGATTGGTAATAATCTCGCGGTAGAGGCTAAACGATAAAGGCCGAGGCCTGGCGCCTATGAGTTCAGCTGGGTTAATGTCTGGCATGCCACCATATAAAGCGATATCACCATGCACCTGCGTATTGGGTTGCTGGGTTTCTTGAAAAAAATGTTGCATATCATTAATGAGCTTATGTATGTCCTCATCACTGACACGTTGATGTTGATTAATGCTGGTGATTGGGCGTGCTTGCAAAATCCAAATGCGTTGTTGACGATCAATAACAAATTCGATATCTAAGCAGTCGTGCGACAATATACTTTCTATTTCATTAATCGCAGGTAACAAATTTGAGAACTGTGGTTCTAGTCTTGTAATGCACTCTGGCTGGCGACGATAGACAACCAGTGTATCAATTATTTTTTTACCTTCTGTTATGGCTTGTGTTTTATCGGTAAAACGATAGTTGATTGTGAAATATGGTGCGGCGGTGGGGGATGTGCGTGTGGTAATAACGCCAGTGATGATTACATCTTCCACCATTGGCTGTATTAAAAGTTCTTGTTGTGGATCATCAGATTTATAAGATGAAAACACCTGGTCAATCGCATTACGTAATTGCTGCTCGCTACTAACATTAATATTTAATAAGCTATCGAACTCACCGGCATGCGAAGCATCGATGCTGTCTTCCTGAATGCAGCTGCTGCGAACAATGATATCTGAGGAGAATTTCTTTTGTATGCGTTGCAGCTCATCGTTGGGCTTGTTCAGCCATGCTTGATATTTAATAGTGATAAAGGGTGCCACGTGACTTAACGTGACATCTTTTTTCAGTAGTGAGATTACGTGGGCCTTTGTCCAATTCACTGTATTAGTCCTAGGGTGAGTCCAGGACTAATTATAGCAGCTCTACGATCAGAGCATGAAACGAGAAACCCTCACTAAAATGCTCAAGTACGTGTGTGTACATTCCGCTTTTTCATTTTGCTTTAATATCACCTCAAAATTGAGCGTTTGTACTAATGCCGTGTTTCTACGTGGGTCCTGATAAAGGCCCTTAGCTCCGTTGGTGTGCCAACAAATGCTCGACTGATTGGTTGGCCGAATGATCATGCTGGTTCCATTCATCAATAAATAAGCTGACGCCACTTTTTTGGAATATCGATAAGCAGTAACATAGCTGGTTAATGATTTTACCTGCGATTTGGTTACGGTCTAACGACTTATGCTTGATCATTTGCAGCGAGCTGGTGTTATCATTAGCGCCGGTTTGCGTATTATTAACATGTAATTTTAAGCTAATAACAGCGTATTTATTTTGATGTGTCAATTGACGGGTTTCGACATCAAAGGTGGCCAGTGCTTTGTCTTGATGATTCAGCTGATTGGGCCAGTGTAAACCGAGTTGCTTGCGTATGCCTAGTTGGTCTAATACATGAATAATAGCGACACCAATTACCACATTCAATCCCTTGAGTTCCGTGTTAGTAGTAAAGGGCCATAGCATCGATAAATTAATATCTTGCGCTATTGGAGAGTGAGGTGTGTTTGAAGGTTGTCGTCGTTTATTGCTTTTCAGATGTTCACACAAGCATATACGCGGCAGTTTTGATGTTTCATAAATTCGACTGGATAAGTATTCACTGGTGGATTCAATGTTGTCGAATAAATCTATTTTTTTAATGGTTTGATCCGCTTGTGGCGATAATTGCGAGCGGATATTGTCGGTTGCTAAAAAACTGATGGGATGTTTTAGTCGATAGCCACGGCCAACGACAGACTCTAATTGTATGTGATATTTCTCTAATTGCTTTGTCATTTTCCATATAGCACTTCGAGTAATATTAAGTGAGTTACCAAGCTGAGCGCCTGAATGAAAACGTCCATCGTTAAGAATTAGCAGCACTTGTTTTAAGCGTTCTATAGTCATAGTCGAGCCTTGTGCGTTGCTTTTCCGTCACCCCCCTGACAGAAGCCTCTAATATACCCAGCATTTTTAAACTATTCAAATAATAAATTGCACAAAGTTCAAATAATAAAAATTATATTTATAGAAGTAACGTAAGAGCGGATATAATAGCTTGTTATGTTATAGTGAATGGTTAATTAGAGAGGTGATTATGAATAAGTTACTGTTGAAATGTACGGTTATACTCGCGAGTTTTTGGTTAAGCACTTCTGTTTTTGCTTGGACTGAATACATGCGCATCATTAATAATACCGACCAACCGGTTAGCTTTTCATTTTCTCCAATTAAAGGTTCCGGCGCACATCCTGAAGCCGGAACGATTGCTGCTGATTCAGATGGTGCCTCTGTTGGGCTTTCAGATGGTGATTGGTGGCAGAGCAATGGTCACATCACCCTAACTCAAAACAATGTCAGTTGTGTTTATCGTTATCAAGGTGTTGCTAATAAGCATTCACTAACAAAACTCGAATATACCAGTGGCCCAGAGCAATGCAAGCAAGCTAATTTACTCACTGAAGACGCGACGCATGATTGCAATGGCCCGCATAACTGTGTGATCTTCAACCCAGATAGCACTTGGGTTACTAAAACGCTGACATTGCAGCGTGCAATGAGTTATGCCGAGCCAATGACCAAGCACCAGGTAGTGGGAACACATAATTCAGCTGTATCCAAACACTATATTGATAATAGTATCGATCGTTTGGTTGCCTTGAATCATACGCTATCTATAACACAACAACTTGATGAAGGTGTGCGATCAATAGAATTAGATATTGTATGGGCTAATAATGCATTACGTATTTGTCATTTCCATACGGATGATAATCCAGAGCTGTTGTGTTACAACAATTCGCGTTTGGATAGTTTACTTAAAGAAATAAACACATGGACGCAGGCGCACCCAGACCAATTTATATTTTTATATTTAGATGTTAATCATCCGATTAATGCTGACAAAATGGTGGACGTAGATAATTTATTACAGCAAAATTTTGGTAGCCGGATTTATACTGAGGCTGATGCTTACAAATTACCTTTGGTTCCTGAAGGCGCCCAGTTCAACCACCCATTTCCTGCCGATAAAATATCGATTCAGCAGTTACTTCAGCAAGGTAAGCAAGTGGTTGTTAGTGCACATAAAGACTTTGAAAACAGTCCTTATGTTTTTATGCATTTATTAAATGATCATGGAGTGGATGATTTTGTTGATTTGGTTATGAATCAAAATGTACCTTGTGCGCAAGCCGCACAACAAGTATTTATGGACTCAGGTCATACGACATTGTGGCGCTTAAATGGTGATCGAGCATGGGCGTCTCAGGTCGCTAAGAAATCAGACTATGTCACAGTGGATGGTATTTATGCGACACGCGCGTGCCGCTTGAATATGTTTTCAGTTGATAAGTTAAGGCAGAACGATGCGCGCATTGATGCGCAAGTGTGGAGTTGGCAACAAGGCAACCCTGTAGCTCCTGATCAATCAAATGTTAAACCCTATGCGGTTATTAGTCCGACAACAAAGCGTATGAGCAACCAGGCACCGTTAACAGATGTGCCATTGGCATTATGTTATCGCGCCGATGCTGAGCCACATTGGTCAGTAGTCCGATGGAATAATGCGGTACCAAACGACGACATTATCGGCATTCAATACAATGCACAACAAGCATGCCAGGCGCGCGGAGCTAAATTTGCAACGCCCGTTACTTCAGATGAAATGAGTACTGTGAAAACGTTGGTGGCTTCACCGGTGATTGTTAATGAGCTGTATAGCAATGGTAAGTGGATTGCGAATGCGGGGCATGCTTTGTAGCACTTGATATTGTTATATAGATTACGTTGCTTGTTGGTGTCATTGCTGCCGTTGCAAGTAAGGCAGGCAACTTGTCATCCCGGCCCCCGAGCCGGGATCCATGAATTCCTGGTGAAGCCAGGAATTACAAGGCAGCACGCTGTGCGCCTTGATAAATAACTGCAGTTCATCCAGTAAGCCTGTCAGGGGTACCTTTCTCTCGAACATACATCCCTGTATTCGTACTCCTTTACCTCCGTGTACCATACGTCGCTCGAAAGGTACCCCTGCCTGCCTTACTTAACTCAGTAGTTAGTCTGTAAGCGCAGTGCTGATTCATACAATAGCGAGATATCTACAATCGATATATTACATTGAATGAACTGCGCGCGCAGTGGGTGATTCGGGTATGTCGACATGATGCTGTTTGGTTTTGGTGGGGTTATGATGCAGTGCTTTTTCAACCAGCTTATCGCGATCTTTCTCACTTAATGCACTAAAGGCCTCTTTTTCCATTGTCACCAAGTCGGCTGTTGCTGGAACGTTGCCGTTATTGTGCTGTTTATAATCTTCCGTTAAGTCACGTGACAGTTGCGCGTGGATTAAACGGTTTTCAGTAAAGCGTTGATGAGCGCGTTTATAGAGTCGCTTACGTTCTTCTGGTTTTTTTCTTAACTCAACGCGGTATAGTTTTCTTATGGCTGCTTTAGTGATGTCTGGATTTTTCTCTTTAAACAGCGCATGAATTTGATTAATGCACTCGCCAGTATCGGTATGGTGATCTTTGGCCAATTCGGCTTTAAATTTTTTACTGTTGTTAGTAAATAGTTTTTTATGCCAATTATAATCTTCAGCGATTTCCATCAGCTTGCTAACGCCGGCTACAGCGGTGATTACGGCACCTATCGCGGCGAGTGGCGGGCAAACACATGCTAGGGCAACCAGCGTCATGCCAATGGCGGCTAATCCCCATGTCGATGCATACCAAGCGCGCTTTTTAACTTTAGTTTGTTGTTTTTTCAATAGGCGCTTACTGATGGTTCGGTATGTAGCCTGTTGCGCTGGTGTGACGCTCTTTGCTCGGATAAACTTCGATAGTCGATCACCTGTTTGCTGTTTGCCCAATCGACGTAATTCTGTATACAGATAATTTTTTTCCGATGAGTTAAGGTGATTACTGCTGTTAATGGTATTAGATCCTGAGATAGCACCATTTATCTTATCAATATGCGTGTGATAGAGCGCATCAATTTGTAACTTTAAGCGTGTTTGCCTTTCCAATAGTTGTTTGTATTCAGCAGAGGATCTTTGTTCGGTAGTTGTAAAAGTGCTTAGTTTATCAGTGACGGCTTCGTGCTTTTTAACGCGATCAAATAATAAATACACCGGATCAGTCTTTTTGCGCGCACGCTGTAAATCGTAACAAGCATGTGCAAATGAGGCCCACATGCAAGCAGCAAAGCCAACAGCACCAGCAGGTGCCCACATCGCGGAGACGACACCTTTAAGGGCTAGCTGACTAACGATAGTAGTAGCGGTTAAGTTGACTGATGCAACGCAATCGAGTTTAGCAAAAAACTCCCGTGCTTGTTTAGCGCTGCTTTTGGGTTGCTGTTGTTCGCGCTTGAGTGCGGGAAAATCAACACTGGCGGCAATTAGGCCATAAGCCGAATCCCAGTAATTCCAGCCAGCACCAAATATGTTTGAGGTATTAGAGCAAACGGTGGTAATCGCAGGCAGTGCGCTGAGACCGAGGCCAGCCCCGGTGGTAAATACCAATCGCATGGCATGGCCGCTATGTCGATCGCGCTCCGCCCAAATGCGTTTAGCGTAATAACCAGCTCGGTGTTTGCTTTCGATATCGATGCGCGCATGGTCACCCAGTACTAGGTCGTACCAGTCTGAAAGCTTTGTTGTTCCTGTTTCGCTGTCTACAGATACTGTCCCTGTGTCCACATCGTTTGGACGTGTCATGCTGTTAACCCGAACCCCATACTCATTTTTTGCTTTTATATTTCTCAGTTATAAGTATATTCGCGTAATATTAGCGTTATCTTAATTAATTTCGAGTTAAGATTTGCGGTTGAAAACAGTAGGTTAAGTGCTTGTTTTTGTATGGCTGGATGCCGGATCGGGCCTGCCCCGGGCAAGGACCCGGGGTCCGGCATGACAAGGCAGTCTGGCATGACAAGGCAGTCAGTCTGTCATCCCGGCCCCCGAGCCGGGATCCAGGATAAAGTAAAGCTTGTTAGCGGATTATGGAGTTAGTGAGTGCATCGCGGATTGTGCTGGGTTGAGTTTCATTGCCGAGTGGCGCATCAATCACATAACTGAGCTGGGCGCCAAATTGTTGTGTGACTTGTTCGGCTGTTTTGAATTCGGCTTGCTGGCTGAGGTTGGCGCTGGTAGAGACAATGGGTTTGCCAAAGCTTTGGCACAGTGCGTGGACGGTTGGGTGGGCGCTAATACGAACTGCAACGCACGGGTGTTGGCCGCGTATCCAGATGGGTACATTATTACTAGCGGGTAATAGCCAAGTGATATGCCCAGGCCAGCTGTGTAGAACGCGTTGCTGAATATCAGCGGGTAGCGGTTGAATGAGTGGTTCGACTTGCGACCAATCAGCAGCTACTAATATGACACCTTTGTTAATGTCACGTTGCTTGAGGTCGCATAGTGCTTTTACCGCTGATTCGTTCCAAGGATCACAACCTAAACCATAGACGGCTTCAGTTGGATAGGCAATCAATTCGCCGCGTTGCAAACATGCTACGGCAGCATCGATAGACTGATCAATATGATCAGTCATCGCTGTCTAGCTCGCCTTCATATGGTTCAGAAAAGCTGCACTCTTGTTGTGGACAGACCTTTTCTGCGCCTTTGCGTTTGGTGACTTTGATTGACAGTATTGGCCATTCACATTTCGGGCAGGTTTCATTGACGGGTTGATACCAGATGGCGTATTCGCAATCAGGGTAGCGACCACATGAATAGAAAATTTTACCGCGACGCGATTTGCGTTTAAAGATGCTGCCTTCTTTGCATTTCGGGCACTGCACGCCTGTGTCGGTCGGCTTTTCTAATGGTTCCATGTGTTTGCAATTCGGGTAATTGCTGCAGCCAATAAATTTACCGTACTTGCCGTGTTTTACGACGAGGTCATTTTTACATTCTGGGCATTCACGACCTTCAACCACCTCAGCAGAGGTATCATCACCATCGTCATTTAAGTTGCGGGTGTAATCGCAATCGGGGTAGGCAGTGCAGCCAATAAAGCGACCACGACGACCTAAGCGAATAGATAAAGGCTTACCACAGGTGGGGCACTCTTCATCCATTTTTTCTTGCGTTACATCACTGCGTTGAACATTCTTATCAGTATCATCGACTTGATCTTTAAACGGTTGCCAGAAGTGAGTTAAGATAGGTATCCATCCCGCTTCACCGCGCGCAATCTCATCGAGCTGGTTTTCGAGGTTCGCGGTAAAGTCATAATCAACGATTTCATTAAAATAGTTGGTCAGGAACCGGCTAACCACGCGACCGACATCGGTAGCTTTAAAGCGTTTGTTATCCATATCAACGTATTTACGATGTTTTAGTGTCGCAATAATATTAGCGTAAGTGGATGGACGGCCAATGTCATGTTCTTCTAACGCTTTAACTAAGCTCGCTTCTGTGTAGCGCGGTGGTGGTTCAGTAAAGTGTTGGTCGCCATGGATGTCATGGACCTTCACTTTATCGCCTTCATTCATTGGCGGTAAGATCTTAGTTTGCGAATCATCAGCTGCTTTTTTATCATCAACGTCTTCTTTATATACGGCCATAAAGCCAGGATCAACAATAACCGAGCCATTGGCGCGGAACACATGCTTGCCGGCAGTTAAATCAACAGCCACGGTATCTAAGGTCGCAGATGCCATTTGGCAAGCAATGGTGCGTTTCCAAATTAGGTTGTATAACTTGTATTGTTCGTCTGTTAGGTGCTTTTTGATTTCATCAGGGATGGTGTGCGCTGTGGTGGGGCGTATCGCCTCATGCGCTTCTTGTGCGTTTTTCGATTTGGTTTTATAAACGCGTGGTTCATCCGGTAGTTTGTCTTTGCCATAACGTTGCATGATAACATCACGAATCTCATCGATAGCTTCTTTGGCTAAGGTTACCGAGTCAGTACGCATATAGGTGATCAAACCGGTTGCGCCATCGCCGGTATCAATACCTTCATACAGTTGTTGTGCTACTTGCATGGTGCGTGAAGTGGAGAAACCAAGTTTACGTGCGGCTTCTTGTTGCAAGGTTGAAGTAATAAACGGCGCGGTTGGATTTCTTTTGCGTTGCTTCTTATTTACTTTGGTAACTTCAAGCTGGCCATTGCTGTCTTGCTTAATGCGGTCTATCGCCTGCTGGCTGATGGCTTCATTGGTTAAAGTAAATTGTTCAACCTTTTCGCCATCCAGTTGGATGAGTTTAGCTGAGAATTTTTGTTTCTCGATTTCATTTTCAGCATGCACTGTCCAGTATTCTTGTGATTGAAAGTTTTCAATTTCAATTTCACGTTCAACAATCATGCGTAGCGCAGGGCTTTGTACACGCCCAGCTGATAAACCGGCGCGGACTTTTTTCCATAATAATGGTGATAAGTTAAAGCCCACCAAGTAATCGAGTGCGCGACGTGCTTGTTGTGCATGCACCATGTCCATTGATATGTCACGTGGCTGATCGACAGCAGCGCGAATAGCATTTTTGGTGATTTGATGGAATACGACGCGTTTTACTTCTTTATTTTTTAGTGAGCCACGATCTTCTAGCATTTCTTTAACATGCCAAGCAATGGCCTCACCTTCGCGATCCGGATCAGTGGCGAGCAGTAGGCTGTCGACTTTCTTCACCGCTTTATTAATCGCATCCATGTGCTTTTGGTTGCGTTCGATCGCTTGATACTTCATGGCAAATTCATGTGCGGGGTCAACAGCACCTTCTTTTGGGATAAGATCACGTACGTGGCCATAAGAAGCGAGTACTTGATACCCTTTGCCAAGGTATTTTTTAATGGTTTTTGCTTTTGCGGGTGATTCTACAATCACTAAGCTACTTTTCGAATCGGACATTAATTAATTCCACCTACTGTATCGTTCAGTACTAATAATTCCATATTGGCTAACGCGTCTTGGCGAGCGGAATCATTATAAAGCACCATCAATGTGACCCATTTAATCAAACTGACATCAACACCTTCATGTTCCAAAGGAATAATTAAGTCGATTACCAGCTCGCGTAATTTGGGACTAAGAATTTTCAGTTGTTGCAGCATCAGTAAATAGCTGCGGCATTCGAGGTCGAATACTTCGCATTCGTAATCATTAAAGACTCGAATGCCACGTTGCTCTGTTTCGTACATTTCGTCGAGACTTGAGCGAGATTGATTTAGGTTGTCGAGCCAGTCAAACGCCTGTTGTATGCTGATGCGGTCAAAGCCAACGTCTTCGAGTTGCAGTGTAATCTCAGGCAGTTCTTCGCCTTCAATGTGGCAGTCTTCGCCCATGTGGTTATGGAACAAATACATTAATACATTTAATACGCTGCTGGTTTGTTGTTCTTTCATGCCGTTCTCACTCGATAATACAGACCATTTTCATGCTTAATTCTCCCTTCTAGCTCTAGCTTGACCAATGACTGCGTCATCTGTTTTCGCGGTAATTTGCTGTAATACAACAATTGTTCCGTGCTAACAGCCCCCGATTGCAGACACTCTAACAGCAACCGACAGTGAGCATCAAGCCCTGAGTTATTGTTTTGACTAGACTTTTTACAGTTACTGGTCGAAACCCGCTCTTTACATGCTTCTATGGCAGGCAATTCTACTACTATGTCTTCCGTACATTCAACTAGTTTCGCACCCTGTTTGATCAATTTATGACACCCTCGACCCATGGGGTTGCTTAAGGCGCTGGGCACAGCAAACACTTCACGACCCTGTTCGGCGGCGAGTCTGGCGGTAATTAATGAGCCGCTGCGTATCGCAGCTTCGACCACAATGACCCCGAGTGATAGGCCGCTAATCAGTCGATTGCGTTGTGGAAATAACTTGGCTTGCGGTGCAGTGCTGAGTGGAAACTCGGAAATGAGTGCGCCGGCGGCTGGAATCTGTTGAAACAGCTGTCGGTTGCAGCGTGGATAGATCTGATCAATGCCACAGCCTAAAACGCCAATGGTGGGTTTGTGTTGTGTAACTGCTGCTTTATGGGCTTCGGCATCGATGCCCATCGCCACACCGCTGGTAATGGTATATCCCAATGCGCCCAGTTGGTGACTCAAGCGGTAAGCATTGGCCCGGCCAGCAGGGCTAGGGTGGCGACTGCCGACAATAGCGATTTGAGCGGACTTTAGCAGCTGAGGTTGCCCATATATATAGAGTGCCAGCGGCGGTTGGTAGATGTGTTGTAGGGCTGGTGGGTAGTCTGCAGCATCAATGCTCAGTAGGTGATGCTCTGGTTGTTGCAGCCAGGCGCGGCCTTTATCCAGTTGTTGTGGCTTGATAGCACTAAAAGCCTGAGCCGCTTTGTGGTTTAGTGCTTCAGGTCGTTTCTGGTATTGCCGCAACCATTGTAACCGTTCACTGTATGGGTGATGCCAGCACAGAGACAGCTGTAACAAAAAATCTTGTCGGGCCAAGTCAGGCGATTGCATGCTGGCATTGTAATCCAGTAGGTTATGGCAATACTACCCGTATTTTATAGATCGATTCTTTTAATGCGATCACGTATCATGCGAGCATGAATAATGTCTTGTTGGAGAAATGATCATGAAAATTGCATTTGCTGGTACCCCGGAATTTGCTGTGCCTAGTTTGCAGGCATTAATTGGTAGTGATCATGAGGTCGTAGCGGTGTGGACCCAGCCGGATCGACCGGCAGGTCGTGGTAAGAAACTAACGCCCAGCCCCGTTAAGGTATTAGCCGAATCTCATGGTATTGAAGTGTATCAACCACAGTCATTGCGTGATAGCGATGCGCAGCAACAAATGGCAGATTTGCAGTTGGATCTTTTAGTGGTGGCAGCCTATGGCTTGATTCTGCCGCAAGCGGTTTTATCATTGCCGCAGCTGGGGTGTATCAATGTGCATGCGTCGATATTGCCGCAATGGCGTGGAGCCGCTCCGATTCAAGCTGCTATTTTAGCGGGAGATCCAGAAACCGGTGTGACCATAATGCAAATGGACGTTGGTTTGGATACTGGTGATATGTTGCTAATCAGCAAAACGGCGATAGGTGCGGATGAAACCGCTGGCGAATTAACCGATCGTTTAGCGCAGATAGGCGCTAGTGCGCTTACCGATGCATTAGCAGATTTGCCGCGATTGCAGCAACAAGCGTTGAAGCAGGACGATAAGTTATCTAGCCATGCCGGTAAAATTACTAAACAACAAGCACTCATTGATTGGCAAGATGCAGCCGAGCAAATCAGTCGGCAGGTGCGAGCTTATAGCCCTTGGCCTGTGGCCTATACACACTTAGGTGATGAGCGTTTACGCCTATGGCAAGCGCAGGCTGTCGATCAAACGACCGATGCAGCGCCTGGCACAGTAATAGCTCTGAATTCAGAGGCAATGTATGTGGCAACAGGTAGTGGTGTTTTGGCAGTGACAGAGTTGCAGATGCCCGGCAAGCGTCGCCAGGCGGTGACTGATTTCCTCAATGCGCATCAGTCACTGCAACAAGCGGATATTATTCTACGATAGCGCCTTCAGCTTCAGCAGCTTCGGTCGCCGCTTTTTCAGCATCAGCATTTTTGATTTTTTGATAAATCTCTTCACGATGTACCGGCACAGTTTTTGGTGCATTAATACCAATACGTACTTGATTGCCTCGAATGTCCAAAACATTCAAAGTGATTTCCGCGTCATCTCCGATGATCAAGCGATCTCCGACCGAGCGTGTGAGTACGAGCATAGTTTTTCTCCTTATGACATCTGCCCATCTAGTGAACAGCAATGGTCGGAAATTATACGCGTACTTGCTGGAAGATCAACCCTTAATTTCTATTGAACTGGCATGAAGAGCGAGCTGCGGCGTTAAAGACTCACGCGTAATCCTCACTTAGCGTCAAGTAAGCTCCGGTTACTTGTTTCACCTTTGCCTTGCATCTCATCTATTCATGCCAGTTCAGTGGTTGGCTAAGAATAGCGAGCTGCGGCGTTAAAGGCTCACGCGTAATCCTCACTTAGCGTCAAGTAAGCTCCGGTTACTTGTTTCACCTTTGCCTTGTATCTCATCTATTCATGCCAGTTCAGTGGTTGGCTAGGAATAGCGAGCTGTGGCGTTAAAGGCTTTACTCGGCCGGTACTGCAGTTACTTATCAAGGCGCACAGCGTACCCCTTGATATCATCAGCGACTAACATGACTGACGGTAATTGATGATCTATTGGGCGACACCGGAGGGGAGCCTTCGTGCGCGCAGCGTAGCGAGCACACCAAGGTTGCCCGCAGGGGCGACGCCCAAGAAATAGATCATTAATTACGGATAGATTAATTAGTGATGGCTTACTAACCAGTCACATGGAAGGCTTTAACGTTTGTACCTCACCATCACGTGCCATCAAAATAACATTCGCACCGCGTGCAGCAAATAATCCATTAGTCACCACGCCGACAATATTATTCAGCTTGCTTTCCATCTCAACCGGATCAACGAGGTTCATGTCGTATGCATCGAGAATCACATTGCCATTGTCCGTCGTAAAACCTTCGCGGTAAACGGGGTTAGCACCCAGCTTTACCAGTTGGCGTGCGACATAACTGCGTGCCATGGGGATGACTTCAATCGGTAATGGAAATTTTCCCAATACATCGACTTGCTTGGAGGTGTCAACAATGCAAATAAACTTCTCACTAACCGCCGCGGTAATTTTTTCGCGTGTTAGTGCGCCACCACCGCCCTTGATCATATAACCGTGCTGATTGAATTCATCGGCACCGTCCACATAGATTGGCAAGCGACTAACACTGTTTAGACTCAGCACTGGAATATGATGTTGCTTTAATAAAGCTTCAGTAGCATCAGAGCTAGCAACCGCTCCTTCAATTTTATGTTTGATGGCTGCTAAGGCTTCAATAAAAAAGTTAACCGTTGATCCAGTGCCAACGCCGACGATATCATCGTGCTGAATGTATTGAATCGCGGCTTCTGCTGCCATTTTCTTTTGTTGATCTTGACTCATGATAATTCCTTAGGCGGTGATGCCGTTTTGTGTTAATAAGGCATCCACTTGTGGTTCGCGGCCACGAAAGCGTGTGAATAATACCAGTGGTTCTTCTGATCCACCGGTTTCTAAAATGCATTGTTTAAAGCTTGTGGCTGTATCGGTGTCAAAGATGCCTTTTTCTTCGAATAGCGAAAAGGCATCAGCCGCCATGACTTCAGCCCACAGGTAACTGTAGTATCCTGCCGCATAACCACCAGCAAAGATGTGACTAAAGCCATGTTGAAAACGATTGTAATCAACCGAAGGGGTGACGCTCACTTGTGATCTGACTTCATCGATGGTGTGTTGGATTTGATTTGATTTGTCCGCATCAAACTCTAAATGTAAACGAAAATCAAATAAAGCAAACTCTAGTTGCCTTACTAAGCCCATCGCAGCATGAAAGTTTTTTGCGGCAATCATTTTATTGTAAAGATCTTCAGGCAACGGTTCGCCTGTTTTGTAATGTTTGGCAATTAAGTCTAAGCCTTGCTTTTGCCACGCCCAGTTTTCCATAAATTGACTGGGTAGCTCGACAGCATCCCAGGGTACGCCATTAATACCTGATACGTCGGCAATATTCATTTTTGTTAGCATGTGTTGCAAGCAGTGACCGAACTCATGGAATAATGTCACCACATCGTTGTGGGTTAATAACGCGGGATCATCGCCGACCGGTGCTTGAAAGTTGCAGGTTAAGTACGCGGCAGGTAGCTGCAGTGTATTATCCTGGCGTAAAATACGTATTTGGCATTCATCCATCCAGGCGCCGCCACGTTTATGTGGGCGCGCGTAAAAGTCCATATAGCAATATGCAATGGCATTGTGATCTTGGTCAAATAAGGTAAAGGCTTTAACGTCAGGATGCCAAGTGTCTAATTCATCGTTTGCTTCAACGCTAATGCCATACAGTTTTTGCAGAATTGTAAATAGCCCTTGCAGCACATGGGGTAAAGGAAAATAAGGGCGTAATTGTTCTTGTGAAATATCGTATTTTGCTTCACGCATTTTTTCAGAATAGTAGCTGATATCCCACGGTTGTAGTTCATTCTCGAAACCGATTGATTTTGCGAAAGTTCGCAGTTCAGCCATTTCTTTTTCAGCTTTAGCGTGTGCTTGGTTAATTAAATGATGCAAAAAATCGAGCACTTGTTGAGGGTTGTCTACCATCTTGGTGGCTAATGAATAATGCGCATAGGTTTCAAAGCCTAGCAACGAGGCGAGTTCAGAGCGCGCTTGCAGTATATCTTGCATGTTTTGGCTGTTGTCCCACTGGCCAGCGCAGGGGCCTTGGTCGGATGCGCGAGTCACGTAGGCTTGGTAAAACTTTTCACGTAGTTCACGATTGTCGGCGTGTGTCATGATGGCAATATAAACTGGCGCATCAAGTGTAAATAACCAACCAGTTTTTTCTTTTTGTTGAGCGGCTTGCTCGGCAGCGAGCAAGGCATGTTCGGGCAGTCCACTGAGCTCGTCTTTGTTATCGGTAAGGTAGTCCCAGCCATGAGTGGCATCGAGTACTTGATTGGAAAATTGATTGCAGAGTTCAGATAAACGTTGACTGAGTTTAACAAAAGTTTTCTTGTCATCATCACTCAATGCTACGCCGGCCAATTTGAAATCACGCAATTGGTTTTTAATGGCTTTTTTTTGTGCGGCATCAAGCTTATTAAATTCATCGCTATCGGCAATTGATTGCACAGCTTCAAACAGTTTTTTATTGTGCGCTAATTCGCTGGAATATTGTGTTAGCGGCGCAAGACACGCCTGGTATTTTTCGCGTAAAGTGTCAGTTTCCATGACCGAATGCAAGTGACTGACTGGTGACCAAAAGTGGTGTAGCTGATCATCTAGGCCTTCCATTGGCTGCATGAGGTTTTGCCAGTCAAATGAAGTGTTTTTTAGTAACTCATTGATTGACTGTTTGTTATTTTCTAACATTTTTTCAAGTTGTTGCGGAATGGTCTCAATGTCGATGGCATTAAACGCGGGTAAGCTCATGTTCGCTCCTGTCAGTGCTAGGCAATTAGATGGTTATGGGTTATATTTCATGTTGTGTCTATATAATAACCGGAGACCCATCATAATGAATGAAGAGCAGGCTCGTCAATTTATTCGTGCTTTATTTCGTATGGTGTGGGAAAGGCGCGATAAATCTAAGATCCCTACTTTTTATGCCGCCAGTTTAACCGGTTTTGTTGATCAGTTACCATTAAAAATTCGTGATATTTACGCTGGTGTCGATTACATCGAAAAAAATTGCTATAGCAATGTCTATTCACTGCACGACTTGGTCGTCTCGGGCAACAAAATCGCTGCTGTGATTAATGTCAAGACAATTTCGATTGATCAAGAGAGTGAGCGTTACACCTCAATCGCCTATTTTTTCGAACTAGAAAAAGGAAAAATTATTAAGCTGCGCATGTATGCTGGTCAGACACAGGTTAGCCCGATTGAGGAAGAGAGTAGTGACCCTAGTGGTTCACTTATTTCTCGCGCTGTTGATGCGGTTAGTAATTTTTCTAAGTCAAAAAAAGAAAAGACTAAAGTAGCTGTAGAAAAAAAACAGAAGCCGTCACAAGTCAAAACAACAGCAGTAAAAGAGCAAGAGCCATCGGTCGAACAGCCAGTTAAAAGAAAACAACCACCAGCGAAAAAAAGAGCCGCAAAAGATCAAAAATCATCAGTTAAGCAACCTACTGTCGAAAACGATTATTCTGCATCGCCTCAGCCTGCATTCTCATTCAATAAAGCCAAACTTCAGGTGGGCGTTAACCCCGCCAATCACCGTAAAGACAAAGACAGCGAGTAATTTCTCTAGATCTGCGTTTAGTGTATTTTTTCGCCTTGCGGCGGGGTGGTTGTGGCGCTATAGTAATATTTCAACCAAAGCAAGGAGCGCTTAAATGTTGTGTAATAAACAAGCTGGAATGGATTTTTTTCTGTTAATATTTATTATGTTTATCCTGTCTTTTGCTTCGGTCCAAGCCTATGCTCGCCCAGCTTGTACATCATCAACGCCGATTGCAAAACTTACCAAAACGAGCGTGTGCGGTATTCAACAAAATCGATATGGACAATCCGCTTATGCCTATTTAGGTATTCCATTTGCGCAGCCGCCAGTTGGCAAGCTGCGCTGGAAGCCGCCCGTGAGTGATGTGCAATGGGGTACGAAACTTTACCGTGCTACGCAAATTCAAAGTAAATGTGTTCAGCCTGCAGGTAATGGTTTTGCTGGCAGTGAAGACTGCCTCTATCTTAATATCTGGCGCCCTAAAAACACGGCCAAACAGACATTACCGGTAATGGTTTTTATGCCAGGTGGCGGATATCTTGTAGGGCAAGGTGGTTTGCCTGTGTATAACGGCACTTATATGGCCAGCACGGGTCATGTCATTGTAGTTACAATAAATTACCGACTTGGCGCTTTGGGCTTTTTACACTACCTAGGTCATGGTAGCAAAATTAATGGTAATTTTGCGCTTGAAGATCAGCTGGCTGCATTGCAGTGGGTGCATAAAAACATTCAACATTTTAATGGCGATGCTAGTAAGGTCACTATATTTGGAGAAAGCGCCGGTGCCATGTCCGTTGGCATGCATTTATTTTCCATGCCGGCGAGTAACGCTTTATTTCGTGCCGCTATTATGGAAAGTAATGTGATGAGTGTGCCATACGCTTCAATTAAAAAAGCAGGTAAGCGCGGCAATGGTTATGTTAAAGAATTATGTAAGTTATCTGGTGGTAAAAAACACAAATGTCCGATGACGGCGAATTGGTTACGATCTCTGCCAATAAAAACAGTCATGGCTGCTGAGCATAATATGCTGCCAGCCGGTGGCATGGCTGGCTTGTTGCTTAATGGCATGGTTGATGGGGCTTTATGGGCGCCAACTATTGGTGTCTACCCGGTAACTGGGCAAGCTTATGATGGCTTTCACAAAGGCAATACACCCAAGCCCTATGTGTTTGGATTTAACCGTAACGAGGGCGATTTTTTTGTTCCAAACCCTGGGCACTTTAGTAATAAATTTTTTGTATCAACCTTAGTGAAAGATTTTGGTAAAAAAACAGCTGAAGAAATTATGAATTATAAGGCGAATGGCGTGCGCCCATACAATCCAAAAAGTTATCACTACAATGCTGATTCAGGTATGACACCCGCTGCGCAAGCCATGGGGAATCTATTGACAGATTATTCGTTTGCAACAGCGAATATTCGAGCTGCAGAAAAAGCGTTACCGTCCATGAAAGCGGCGGGGGTTCCTATGCATGGCTATTATTTCACGCAGCATTCGAATTTTAATTATCCTGGCATGAAACGTTGTGGACCAGACTCTGGTAATATTTGTCATACAGAAGAGTTGCCTTATGTGTTTCATAATTTCGTGAAGAAAGAAGCAGTATTATTGCCAGAAAAGGCAGTACTCTCTCAGGACGTTGACTTGGCGGTCAAAATGAGTCGAAGCTGGAGTGGCTTTGCAAAAGATCCGATGCATTGGAAAAAAGGCTGGGGGTACTCGCCGCTTACCAATGCGTTAAAGGGTGACTACGTGCATTGGGACACGCCTGTGAAGACGATGAATAACTTATCTGCTATTGTGCATTATGATTTTTGGGTGCCAATATTGAATCGCGAAAATCATATAAAATAGAGCGGTAATAGCATTGACGTATAGTGTGTCAAAAATATTAACTGTTGAACCACCACTGAAATAGCAGGTAAGCGGAAGCTTTCAACATGCCAAAGCCATCATAAACTTGCGCAGCTTTATGTTGTTTGCACCATTGCATAAAAGGTTGAGCGGCAGGGCCATAACTTAAGTCATAAGCGATGGTGTGTTTATTTAGCCAGCCTGTTTTTAACAATGGTAATTGTTGATGATGCCCAGCACTGCTCGCATTAATAATAATGTCATAAGCGGTGTCATCGCTGGGGTTGAGTATTTGAATATTTCCTAATGTGCTAAAACGATCTGCTAGTTGTTTAGCTTTAGTTGGGGTACGGTTGGTAATAGATAAGTTGGCGGGCTGTTGTTGGGTAAGGGCGGGTATAATACCTTGCGCTGCACCGCCGGCACCAATAATTAAAATGCTTTGATTTTTTAGTGTCACGTTTTTTTCGATTAAATCGTTTACTAATCCAGGTCCATCACTGTTTGTCGCTTCAATGCCACGCTCACTAAAGCGTAAACCATTTGCAACGCCAGTGAGTGTAACCATTTTGTCGCAATGATCAGCTAGCGTAGCGGCTAAGTGTTTAAATGGTAAGGTGATGCTTAAGCCTTTGCCGCCATTATTTTCAAAGTTATGTACGCAGGCTATAAAGTCTTCAGGGGTACAGCTGATCTTGCCGTAATCAATAGGCGTGTTTAGCGCTTGCGCGAACTGTTGGTGCAATTGCGGTGATAAACTATGCGCTACCGGTTGGCCTATAACCGCATAGCGAGTCATGGTTTAGCCTTTTGAGGCTTTTTGACCGGTAAGTGCAATGCAAATTCGATCTTCAATTTTTCGATACTCACGGACTTTGCCCACAAAGTTGTTAATCATAATTACGTAGGATAATACATCTTTGTGTGTAGTGGTCAAGTAACCCGCAAGCCCGCTGACACCGCTCATGGTGCCGGTTTTGCCTCGTACGTTTCGTGGGTGTTTCAATGAGCGCATACGGTATTCGAGGGTGCCATCTTTGCCGGCGATGGGCATTGCGGCTAACAGTTCCGGTTCAATTTCCAGATCATGATATGCAAAATTTAATAACTTGGCCAATTGCATGGGGGTAATTAGGTTGTATCTTGAAAGTCCGGCGCCGTCAGTGATTAGTGTATGTTTAAAGTTGATGCCAGTAATGGGCGCTAAGATTTTTTGCATGGCTTCGACACCATTTTGCCAGGTGCCTTGAGTTTTATAGTAGCGCTGCCCCATGGTTTTAAGAAAGGCATCGGCAATTAAGTTATCTGATTTTTTCAGCATTTTAATGGCAAGTTGGCTCAGCGGGGGTGAAGCATGCACAGCAATTTCTAAGCTGTTTTTTGGGGCGGGCAAATTGCCAACCCGGCCGGTATAGCTAATTTTGAGTTCGCGTAATTGTTTTTTTATTAATTGGCGGGCATACAGCACGGGGTCGGTAATAGCGAGCAAGCGGTGTTGTGGGCCCCAGTTTTTTTGAAAACACCCTTTGATGAGATAGCCGTTGTTTTGGTTATTATAAATAGCCACCGGGCAATCTTTGACTCGGTTTACTGTAATCAGTTGGTTATTGTAATGCACGATACCGGGCGGTAGCTTTTTGGCGGTAAAGCTTACCTTTTGGCCAATTCGGTTAGATGGTGTGATTTTTAATAAAAATTTATTTTTATTCAGTACTACGGCGCTGGTAGGTGCGGCATAGGCGTAGCTTAAATCATCCCAGATCCAGCCCGGTGCGTATTTAACGTTATCATAAGCGCTGCTGTCGACGTATACATGACCATCGATGCGGGAAATGCCTTTCTTTTTGAGTTTGGCTAATAAAGCGCCGAGCTGTTGGCGTTTGAGTGATGGGTCGCCTTCAAATTTTACCCATAAATTACCTTTTAAGGTGGGGCCTTTGATACGTTGTGCGTTAGTCAGTAGCCAAGTGTTATAGCGATAATTGGGTTTGAGGTATTCCAAAGCGGCTGTGGCTGTGACTAATTTTAAGGTGCTGGCTGGCATGAAGTGGTTGGTTGCGTTTTTTTGATACAGGATTTTGCCGGTTTTCATTGACTGAATTACAATGCCAGTAAAGATTGGCTGCTTGCTTTGTTTTAAGGCGCTATTGATAATGCGTTTGATTTGATAGCGGCTGGGTTGTGCAAAGCTGTGAGTGCAAATGGCGGCGAGACAGATGATGATAAGGCGTGAAGTCCAACGTTTCATGTAAATTCCATAGGGGTGACGATTCCTTATATGAGTGTATCATGAAAAAATACTGCGCCGAAGGGCAGTGCCGATGGTGAAATTGGGTTTCCACGGTTGCAGTTATTTGTAAAATGAGTTTTACTAAGCTTGTCTAAACAAGCAAGTGGAATGACATGGATACCTTAATAATCAATCAGTTAGCGTTAGCTGTATATATTGGCACTCACGAGTTTGAGCAAGAGAACTTACAAACGATATTGCTCGATTTGGCGATTGCTATGGATATTGAGCCGGCTGCAGCCAGTGATCAACTCAAAGATGCCATTGATTATGAGGTTATTGTTAATGATTTACAGGGTTTGGTCGAAGGACGACGTTTTCAATTGCTCGAAACATTGGCCAAATGGGTAGCAGATTACCTTTATCAGCGTTGGCAGATTATTGACGCTGAGATTACTTTAACTAAGCCTGATGCGTTAGATGGTGAAGTTAAAGTGTCTGTTGTGCATCGTTTGGCTGTTGATGTCAATATGATCACGCAAGAGGAGCTGGAATGTCAGCGAGAAACGACACATTAAATTATTCCACTGTTGAGTTATACCGCGAGGACATGAAGTTCTCGTCCGCGCATTTTACTATTTTTAATGCTGAAGAGCGCGAGCGCTTGCATGGTCACAATTATCAAGTGCATACCTATGTAAAGGCAGCGATGGATGACTCGGGTATTACCTACGATTACAGTATTACGCGTAAGCAAGTCTTGGCCTTATGTCGGTCGTTAAATGAATACATGCTGTTGCCTGAGCAATCGCCTTACTTGAAAATCAGTGAGGAAGGCGAGTATTATGCTGTGCAGTTTCAGCAGGATAAGATGTTGTTTTTAAAAAAAGAATGTATATTGTTGCCGATTAAAAACACTACATCAGAGTGCTTGGCGCAATGGTTTGTTGATCAGTTGACGCAAGACACGCAGGATTTAGCCGGCAAGCGAATTGTTAAAGTTAAAGTGTCTGTTTCTACCACGCGCGGCCAGTGTTCGATAGCGAAGTGGAAGGCGCCTCACCAAAGTTAAGCGGTAACCACCGTTAGCTTTTCCCCTATCATTGACAATGGTGGCTAGGGGCGTAGAATGGATTCCCTTTTCGAATTTCATTAGGCCCGTGATCATGTCACATCTACAGCAACGCCTTGCGTTATTTAAAATACAGCCGTTTCGTCTGTATGTGCTGAGCTGTGTTATTGCCATGCTCGGAAATGGTTTAAGTTATATCGCCATGACATGGTTGGTTCTGCAGTTAAATAACTCTATTACATCCGTCACTATTGTGATGTTTTGTTTCTGGTTGCCGACAGTTATTTTAGGCCCGTTTGCAGGCGTGCTGGTCGATCGCTATCCGCGTAAGCCACTATTCGTAATAACCAACTTTTCTCGTGCGTTGTTATTAATAGTATTCGGTTTTTATGAATATTATCACCCGTCACTGTATGGTTTGTATTTATTGTCGTTGTTACAGGGAGTGGTATTTAGTTTGGTGTTGCCTGTGATTATGGCAATAATCCGTGAAATTGTTACTGAGAAGCAATTGCTCATGGCGAATGCTACTGTCGATATCGCTTATGAAACCGGTAATGTGTTGGGTATGGCGACAGCGGGTTTTGTTATTGCCCTGGTGTCGATGGCGGGTACATTAATTGTTGACGGCATATTCTTTATATTAGCCGGTTTGATGTCGGCAGCGATGCGTGTCGATCATAAGAAATTGAATAATCAAACGGCTTTGTCGGTAAAGAGTGTTTTTGTCGATATGGGTTTAGGCTTTCGGTATGTTATAGAACGTAAGCCGTTAATCGTTATTTACACTATTCAGTTGTTGGTGATGGTGGCGTTTATGACGGTGCCTATTTTAATTGCGCCATTTGCATCGAATGTATTAAAGGCCAATGTGTCTGAATTTGGCATGATTGAAGCGTCATTATCAGTCGGTGTTATTATTGGTGGGTTCAGTGTGCCTTGGATTGCTGAAAAATTTGGTTTGTTGCGTTTGATTATGTTGCTGCTGATTGTATTGGCTGTTGCTTTTGCCGTGTTCAGCTTTAACCGCAGTGTGGTTATTGCCGAAGAGTTGAATTTAATTATTGGTTATGCGCTTGCTGTGTGGCCATTGATTATGACTAAAGCGCAAGAGCTTACCGATCTCGATTTTCAGGGTCGTGTGCAGTCGACCTTTAACTGTTTATCTGGCGCGATGATTTTAGTGATTTATTGCTTGGTAGATTTCGGTAGTCACTGGATGACACTGTCCGAATTATATTGGATTGAAGTGGTGTTCTCACTACTAGGTGTCGTATTGATATTGTTTAATCGCAAGATTTTTGATTAGGTTGTTATTCATAGTTTGATACTGTCATCTCTGGTTTGACACTGTCATCCCTGGCTACGACCAGGGATCCATTAATCTATCCATCGATTAATTGGGCGTCGCCCCTGCGGGTAACCTTGGTGTGCTCGCTTGCGCTGCGCGCACGAAGGCTTCCCTCCGGTGTCGCCCAATCGATGACTAGAATGAAGAATGATAGGTAATATATGGATCCCGCATCAAGTGCGGGATGACAGGCTCAAGTGCGGGATGACAGGCTCAAGTGCGGGATGACAGGCTCAAGCCAGGGATGACAAGATCAAGCCAGCTAAATTTCTGCGGGTTGCTTCACAATAGACTCAATATTACGATAATTGCGTGTAATCATCGCAACACGTGATGCATTAATATAAACCGGGTCAGTGGCTCGCATGGTTTGCACATGCATAGTGCTGTTATGGTTACTGAGCACGTAACGACATAAGACGCTACCATCGGTTTGCTCGATTAAGGCATAACAGCGATTGAGTGCGCCAAAGTCATCGGGAGAAATCCAAAATCCACATAACCAGTCACCTTTAGAAAATGCAGGCTGCATGCTGTTATCAGGCATTTGGTAATGCACGGCGTTTGGGCTTGCTTGTATAAATTGGTTTAGCTCGCAAGGTACTTGTTCGCTGTGCTGTTCTAGCAATGTGACAAGCAGCGAGTCACTATTTAGAATAGCAGCTGTGCAACGCATACCATCCATAGTAGGACCAACGCCTTTGCCATCGAGTAACCACTCAATGCCAACATCCACATGATGCTGTTTCAAAGCAAGTGAAATCAAATAGGCGCCTTTAGGTGTTAGCACATAGTGCTTGCCTGATTCCCAGGCTTTCAATGTCGACAGTGCGACATTGGTGTGACGTTCACAGAACGCACGCGCTGACTTAAAGCCGGCAAATATGCGTGCTTCCTTAATTCGTAACCCACGTTCTCGAGCTTCTGCAAGTGATATTATCTTCATAGTGAAAGCACATTAGCACAGAAAAGAACAAATGTGATTTGTATTACTAATACAGATAACTCGTAATAAATATTGTAAATATCTTAAGGTTTTTTGTTACGAATAGCGTGGTACTAAACTAATGCCTTCGCTATGATTAGATTTTTTTTCTTGCTTTTTCAGGCGCCATACCGTATGTCCCATGTAACAACAGACACCGACAAGGAGGGCGATGACAAGCGATGAGCCTATGGCGGTGTTGGTTTGTGTGTCTTTATGTAGGCAATAACTACTAAAGGCTGTGATGGAATCACCCAGTGTTGCTTCACAAATAGCGAGCGAGTTATTTACGCCAGGATTTGGCTTCGAACAAAATGTTTGAAAAAAATTGCTAAATTGATTTGATAAATAGTTGGTGCTGATTTCATTTGGACAGCCAGCGTTATGCAGTTGTTCACGCGTTTGCTGTCCAATGCTGCTGCAGTATTTGAATACTTCACCTATCATAATGGAGCAATAGGCATTCAAATCCTTAGTAGAAAAATCATGGCGCCTATTTTTTTGTCCAAAGAAGCTGGTTACAAATGCAACCGCAACAACACTCATGCCAACAGTAAATTTTGCAACTGCGTTTGTTGTGTTTGATCTCATAATAATCGTACAGTAGCACGGCAAGACGCGTATGTGATTTGTATTGCATATACAAATAACTCGTAATAAATTCTATAAATAGCTTAAATCTCTTAAGGCTTAACACTGATTTCAATGCATGGGAATAAGTAATGGAAACTTGGGTTCCATCATTTCTCAGTACGCTGTCGTCTAAACTAGTTTAACCACTAACAGTTTCATGCTTGGTAAATAGCGAATTTTTTGAATTTTCGGAATTTAGACGCAATAAAGCCACGGTGCTTCGATAACGGTTTTTGGCTGCGGAAAAATTGTCGAATTTCTTCGAATGCATGGCACAATATCATCGCTGACCATGGTGACTTGAATCCTTTCATTGGTCGGTACCAGGATTTAATTCCACGATGGTTCTGCTCAATACGATTATTTAAATATTTCACATTACGATGGATGGTTGATTGACCGAATACTGTTTGGATAGCATCAGAAAATCCGGGCTCTTTGTCAGTGGTAATTTGATTTGGCGTTATACCTGTGGTCTCTTGGCATTGCTTAAAAAATCGTGTGGCTGCTTTTTTATTCCGTGTTTCACTGAGGTAAACATCAACTAAATTACCGGCTTTATCAATGGCACGATACAAGTAATACCAATGCCCTTTGATCGCACAATATGTAATATCCATGTGCCATTTGACGCCAACTTTAGCTCGGGTCTTTTTATAAGCAACAAATTCGTGAAAAATCCGAAAGCGAATAACACGATCAGGCCGCGCTCAAGAACAAGCATTTGCGCCTTAATGCAACGGTTTAATCCACGGGTGAGTGGCTTTGAGTTTAGCTGGCAATTGCTTTAATGCCTTATGCGCTTGTTTTGATGTGTCATAAGCGCCATAGGTTAATATGAACCAATCTTTGCCATTGCGTTGTTGTTTGCGAATGGTCGTGTTCGCCGCCATTTTAGTTTGGGCTTTTTCAAGCAATGCTTTGGTGTAGTTGCCCATTAACTGAATCACATAATGGGGAGAGGCAGGGGTTTTTATGGCTGCTACTTTAGCGATAGGCTTTGCTTTAATCACGGGTTTTTTAGTTTTAATAATGAGCGGCGTTACTGCTACCGTTTTCACGGCAGCTGTGTTAACGATTGGTTGTGTTACAGGGGCTATAGGCTTTGCAGCAACTTGTTCAGGTTTCGTATTAGATTGCTTGCTAGCAGTGGGCCTCTCTTTAGCTACCGATGGTTGAGATGGTTGTTGAGATGGTAGTAAAAGAGGTGCTTTTTTGGCTATCGATGGCTTTGGCTGCGTTGAGCGTGAAGGCGGCGTGTAATGTGCTAATGCCGGTAAGGCAGTATGATGTTCGGCAATGCTTGGGGTGGCTTGCGTAAGCACTAGGTTATTTGTTTCATCGATACGTTTTTGATATTGGTGCATACCAATAAATGCAAAGCTTAACATCGCAAGGCTAGCAAGCTTAATCCAATGACGTTGCAGCCAAGTGCCTTTATCTTCGGCATAAGTATCCGATTGTAGCTGTTGTGTGATCTCTGAGGTTGAGTGTGACTTATTGCGTAAGTAGGGTGTTAGCGCTTTATTGATATTGGATGGAATGCCACGAGATTGTTGGTAAATCTGATCAACTTGCGCATCGTCTAAGTGATGTTGTTTGCCAACACCCAATCGATCAAGTGTGTGCTCAACAAATGCTAGTGTTTCAGTTTTTGTTAGCGGTGCCAACTCAATCTTAGGTATAACAATATTAGGGTGATGCAAATTACTAAGTTTTTTTTCTAAGCTGGGCTCACCGACTAAGATGATACGTAATACAATTTGGTGGGTTTGCTGATTCAAACAGATATGCATTAAAGCGGCGAGCGTTGCGATGGGCAATAAATGTGCGGCATCAACAATGATGAGGCCGGCTTGATGGTATTTTTTCATGCCGATTAAAATATCATCGAGTTGTTGTTGGCTAAAGTTTTGCCCGGATTTCATTTTAAGGTGCCACTGCTTGCAAATAGCTTTGGTTAATTTATACGGTTGTAAATTAGCTTTACCTTTTAGCTCTATGGTGTTTGCAGGTAGTCTGCCGAGTTCGGCAAAGTGCTTAAGCAAGCTAGACTTACCGGTGCCATTTCCGCCTAGGATGAGCAATAGCTGGTCTTTTTGCTGTAAAAAATTGACCATGCGTTGAATGTGCGATGATTGATTCATCGAGGGGAAATAGTCAGTGTTGTGCAAGTATCGCTCCTACTGTTAACTCTTGCCAAATGGCCTGCCCAATTTTTTCCAATAGTATCATTTTTATATGACCATTGCTGGATTTTTTATCGAGCTTCAAGCTATGCAGTAGTGCTGCCGATTCAATATTTTCAGGTAAAGTGACTGGTAGTTGCCACTTGGTTAACAGCTGTTGCAGCTGACTGTAGTGTTGCAAAGGGAGGTGGCATCGTTGTTGCGAAATATCTGCTGCCATCATCATGCCTATACTGACGGCTTCACCGTGCAGTAACTGGTAGTTGGAGCTCTTTTCGATAGCGTGCCCCAAGGTGTGGCCAAAGTTTAATAAGCGCCGCTCACCTTTTTCATAGGGGTCTGCTTCGACGATGTGTTGTTTAATCTGTAAGGCGTGATTGATCATATATTGCAACGCATCAGGTTGCAGTTGTTGTATGGCAAGTTGGTTTTGGTTTAACCAGGTAAAAAAATCAGCATCTTTAATACACGCGGCTTTAATTACCTCGGCCATGCCGTTATTAAATTGACGCTGGTCGAGTGTCTGTAAACAGGCAGTATCAATTAAGACGGCATCAGCGGCATAAAAAGCGCCGATCATATTTTTTGCGGCACTGTGGTTGATTGCCGTTTTACCACCAATAGAGGCATCGACTTGCGCTAATAAGCTGGTGGCAATATTAATTAAGTGTATGCCGCGTAAATACGTTGCAGCGACAAAGCCACCCAGATCGGTAATCACGCCGCCGCCGAGTGTGATGATGCAGCTGTCGCGATCAAATTGGTGTGTAATTAAGTAGTCAATAATGTGTTGATAGCTATGAATGTTTTTATGCTTTTCGCCATCGGGTATTTCAATATGATGCGATTTATCAGACGGCAATTGTGCTAATGCAGCCTCTAAATATAAAGGTGCAACAGCTTCATCAGTGACAATTAAATAAGCGCTGAAATTTTGATAGGGTTGAAAAAATTCAGTTTGTTGCAATGCGTTATGCTGACAATGAATCGGTGGTGTGTTCATGATTTGCTTTCGTTGAGCTGCTGTACGTCTTGATAGATTTTTTTTGCTAATGTAGCGGGGTCAAATTTATCGGTTAAGTAACTTAAGTGTGCAATGGATTGATAGAGCGGCTCACGTTCACGGTTTAGGTTTTCTAAGTTGTCACGAAAGTCGCCTTCTTCTAACATGGGGCGTGTGCCGCGGCGTTGTTGTGTACGATCAAACTGTTGCTCGAAGCTCACTTGTAGATAAACGACTATCCCGGTGTCTCTTAAGTGTTTGCGACTGTCTGCATCCATGATGCTGCCGCCACCAGTTGAAACCAGTAAGTTATTAAGTTGGCTTAATTCTAAAATTAGCGCGGCTTCTCGTTTACGAAAGCCTGATTCGCCTTCTACCTCAAAGATCCAATTAATATCGACACCGCTGCGAGCACATACTTCATCATCGGTATCGATATATTGCAGTTGGCTAAGTTTGGCAAGACGACGACCGACACTGGTTTTGCCGGCCCCCATGGGGCCCACTAAATAAATATTGGGTAGTCGTGTGCTTGCTTTCATGTTAATCGTTTGTGGTTGGGTAGTTTGCTTCAGCCCATTGACGGTAGCCGCCATCCATTGAAACCACATTGGAATAGCCCATTTTTTGCAAGCTGTCTGCTGCTAATGCAGAGCGGTAGCCGCCACCGCAATACAGCACGAGTTTAGTTGCATTATCAGGTACTATGGTTTCGATGTCGCGCTCAAGTATGCCTTTGCCTAGGTATATAGCGTTAGGTAGGTGGCCATTATCCCACTCAACGCGTTCGCGTACGTCGATGAGTAGCATATCTTCGTCTTGATCAAGCCATGCTTTGACGTGATTGATGTCGGTTTCTTCAATGCGAGTCTTAGCGTCGTTGACAGAATCTATAAATTTTTGCTTATGATGCATGATTGTCCTCTGTGTCTATATGGGTATTACAGTTCGGCAAGATCACCTTTGGTCTCAAGCCAGTTTTTACGATCTTTCGCACGTTTTTTTGCTAATAGCATATCCATGACTTTTTCTGATTTGCTGCCACCGCCAATTTGTAATTGCACTAGGCGGCGTGTGTCTGGGTTCATGGTGGTTTCACGTAGTTGCATTGGGTTCATTTCACCTAGGCCTTTAAAGCGCTGAATATTAATTTTCGCACGTTTATTTTCAGCGGTAATACGATCGATAACGCCTTGGCGTTCTTCGTCGTCTAAGGCGTAGAATACTGATTTACCTGAATCGATGCGATACAGTGGTGGCATGGCTACATAGATATGACCCGCTGCTACTACGGGTGCGAAGTGTTTATAAAACAGGGCACATAATAAAGTAGCGATATGGTTACCATCAGAGTCCGCATCGGCCAAGATACAGATTTTGCCATAGCGTAAACCGCTGATGTCTTCACTGCCTGGGTCAACGCCCATCGCAATCGCGATATCATGCACTTCTTGTGAGGCTAATACTTGTTCTGGATCAACTTCCCAGGTGTTAAGAATTTTACCGCGTAATGGCATAATCGCTTGGAAGGTTCGGTCGCGTGCTTGTTTGGCTGAGCCGCCCGCAGAGTCACCCTCAACTAAGAAGATTTCACTGTTTTCAGAATTTTGTTGGCTGCAGTCAGATAGTTTTCCTGGTAAAGCAGGCCCTGAAGTAATTTTTTTACGTGAAATTTTCTTGCTAGATTTTAAGCGTTTCTGTGCATTCTGAATAACCATTTCCGCTAATGTTGTAGCGGTTTCTACGTGGTGGTTGAGCCACAAGCTGAATTCATCTTTAACAACGCCGGATACAAAGCTAGCACACTGACGTGACGACAAGCGTTCTTTGGTTTGCCCAGAAAATTGTGGGTCTTGCATCTTTACTGATAATACATAATTACATTGATCCCAAATATCTTCAGCGCTGATTTTTACGCCGCGTGGAATCAGTTTATGTATTTCACAAAACTCACGCATCGCGTCACACAGGCCGGTGCGTAAGCCATTGACGTGTGTGCCGCCTTGCAGTGTTGGAATTAAGTTTACATAGCTTTCGGCGATAATGGGTTTTTGTTCAGCTAACCACGTGATAGCCCAGTCGGCTTCTTCAGTTGCAGCTTGGAATGAGCCGACTAAAGGTTCTGTCGGTAAGATCTCGTAATCTTGTAGGCTGGTGCTAACGTAATCTTTTAAGCCATCTTCATAATACCATTCAGTTTTTTTCTTGCTGCTTTCTTCATAAAAGGTAACGCGTAACCCGGGGCATAATACGGCCTTGGCACGTAATGTGTGTTTTAATGCATTGACAGCAAATTTAGGGCTATCAAAATATTTAGGATCGGGTTTAAAGCGAATGCTTGTTCCTGTTTCGCGTTTACCGACCGTGCCCAGTTTTTTCAGTTTGGTTTTGCGCTCGCCATTAGCGAAAGTCATTTCGTAATGGTTGCCATCTTTTTTGATGTTGGCTACCAGCTCGGTAGATAGCGCATTGACCACAGAAATACCCACGCCGTGTAAACCACCGGAGAATTTATAGTTCTTATTGGAGAATTTACCACCGGCATGTAAGCGTGTCAGAATCAATTCGACACCTGGCAGTTTATGTTCAGGATGGATGTCCACTGGCATGCCACGACCATCGTCCACCACTTCCATCGAGCCATCTTTGTAGAGGGTGATGTCGATTTGTTTGCAATGGCCGGCAACGGCTTCATCGACACTGTTATCGATGGCTTCGCGAGCCAGATGATTGGGGCGAGTGGTATCGGTATACATGCCTGGGCGACGCCTAACGGGGTCGAGCCCTGTTAATACCTCAATGGCATCAGAAGAGTAACCGGAAGATTGTGATTTTTTTGCTGCCATAGTATCTCTGCGCTAGATCAATTGGGTCGGCTATTCTACACGACTGACGACTTATGTTGAATGATAGCATCTAATTTCTTATTGATTTGAAATGGAATAAGTAGCATTTCGATTAAGATGCGTAGGCCGATGGGTCCCAGGATCACTAATTGAACACCTATGATGTAGCGACGATTGACAATAATGTCGATGAGGCCGAATACTACACAAGCTATAATGCCTAACCAAAATATAATTTGCAGAATTGCTGGTGCTACTAGAGTGTTGAATGTTATGAATTTTTTCATAAAGGTGCCCTCATATCGTTGCTGTTAGGCTATCAGGTTTTCGATGAGGGTACAATTTCGGTTAAAGAGCGGATATAATCGCGCCCATGCGAAAAATTTACACCTTATTATTATATGTTGCCGTGCCATTTATTATGTTGCGGTTGGTTTGGCGTTCAAGAAACTTGCCGGCATACCGCCAGCGTTGGGGCGAACGCTTCGCGCGTTATGACTTTCCGCCGGTAAAGCAAAGCATCTGGTTGCATGCGGTTTCCGTTGGTGAGTTTATGGCGGCGTTGCCAATGATCAAGCAATTGCGCAAGCGTTACCCCAAAATGACATTGGTGGTTACCACGACTACCCCTACGGGTTCTGAGCAAGTATTAAAGCATTTCGGTCAAGATGTGGTTCATGTTTATACACCATATGATTTGCCTTCGGTTGTTAATCGCTTTCTAAGTCATATGAACCCAGTCATGGTTATTATTATGGAGACGGAGTGGTGGCCAAATTTATTGCACTATGTGAATAAGCGCAAAGTTCCATTGATGTTAGCTAACGCACGTTTATCGCAACGTTCAGCGGATGGTTATGCCAAAATTGGTGGTTTGTCTGGTCAGATGTTGAATTGTTTCTCGGTGGTTGCAGCGCAGAGTGAAGCTGATGGTCAGCGTTTCGTTGATTTGGGTTTGCCAAAAAAACATTTAAATGTGGCGGGTAATATTAAATTTGATATTACGGTGCCGAATGAGTTACTACAAAAAGGTAAACAACTGCATCAGTCGTGGGGTGGCAGCAAGCGTACGGTGCTCACTGTTGCTAGCACGCATGACGGTGAAGAAGAGCATGTGTTGGCCATGTTCCGTGAGCTCAGGCAGCAAGGTTATGACGATTTATTGTTGGTGCTGGTGCCGCGTCATACAGATCGTTTTGATCGCGTATTTAAGCTATGTAAAGACGCAGGGTTTAATACTAAGCGTCGCAGCCTTGATGAGGCAGTGACAGCTGATACTGATATTTTCTTGGGTGATACCTTGGGTGAGATGAAATTATTTTTGTCGGCCAGTGATATGGCTTTTGTTGCTGGAAGTATTGGCACGACGGGAGGGCATAATTTAATTGAGCCTGCTATTTTAGGTGTGCCGGTGATGACCGGTCATGTGCTTCATAACTTTATCGCTGTGCGCGATATGTTAAAGCAAGCTGATGCTGTGTTGATCTCGCATAATGCTGAGGAGCGCGTTGCGCAATGTAAGCTGTTACTCGATGATGTGGAATTGCGTCATCAAATGGGTAAGCGCGGGCAGCAAGTTATTCTATCTAATCAAGGTGCGCTTGAGCGGCATCTTAAGCAGATTGATCAACTGATTTCCTAATCACAGTAAAGTTGTCTGGATTTTTCGCGCTATAGTATATAGTGCGAGAGCAGTAAGACTTGATCTTTTTTGCGGTATTTTTTGTTTCAAAGCGCATTTCAATAAAAAAATAAACACAGCCATATATATTCATTTTTATTATAGACAGTCGTTATTTATTATCATATATTATTTTTATGTTGCTGATGGCTCAGCTTAAATAGTAAGGAAATAGTAGAATGAAGTTGAACGCTATGCTTGGTTTAATGGTCGTATTTTACTGTTAGTAATATAACTTAAAAGGAAGTATTCATGAGGTTTTTTATTATTCTATTAGGTTCTCTATTAGCGCTGGGCATGAGTGGGGAAATGTATGCGGTAGGTGACTGTCAGTTAGATTCGGAGGTATGCACCTTTACTATTGATTTATCCTGTCCTACGGCGAGCGGTACTTATAGAAGTGGTGATGTGAGTGGGGATTGGGTTTTTTATACCAGATCAAGCAAGCCAGTTAAATTTAATGGGGCGTATAATCATATTGATTTTTACTATTACCCGTACAGCTCAAATAATATAGACTACTCTTGCGTGGAAGATAATGGAAATGACTCTGATTATTCATTTGTTTATAGTGGTGATATTAATCTTCTAGATAGAGTAAGAGCTTTTTTAAGTAAAAATACTTCTGCTAGTATAAGTTGCTATTTCATTAATAGTGATCCATCTAATGGGGCTAGATGTGTAGCAATCAATTATGATTCAAATACCCTCCAAACCTGAGTGCACGCAGAGCGTGCAACCTTATTGCTTAAGAGGGCCTAGGTAACTGCAAGTCTGCCGTTGCAGTTGTCATCTTAGGTTTTGACTTGGAGTCCATCGCTGTTGTCATTTTAGGTTTTGACTTGGAGTTCATCGCTGTTGTCATTTTAGGTTTTGACTTGGAGTCCATCACTGTTGTCATTCCGGGCTTAGACCCGGAATCCACCCGAGTAGCAGATGTGTTTTTATTTATTTGCTTTTGGGGTGCAGTTGCAGTTTTAGTAGCTGCCGCTTTAATGGTATGAGTAGCTTTAGCTGTTTTGATCTTATGTGTTTGCGCTTTTGGCTTTGCTGAAGCCTTGGGTGCTGGTAATGCTGTGGCTTTTGCAAAGACTTTGTTAGCTTTAACCGAAGCCACTTTTTTAGGCTTGAGTGTATAGGTGACTCTTGGCGCTTTGGTTTTTGTTTTCGCTACAATAAGCTGGTGATGTTTAGCGCGAATATGACTAACCCATGGGTGCAGTTTTTGCAATGACTTCGGTAAGCCATGACGTGCCGCATTGGCTTTAGCAAATGTTTTATAGTTGCCCATCATGACTTTATAACTTGGTTTTTTTCTAGCATGGCTGCGCATGATTTTCGCTTTGCCGACTAAGCTGTTTGCCACTACAAAAGATTGCGCTGCGCTGCGACTGTTGCTGGCATAGAGTTGCACGCCATAATGGTCATGCTTGATGTCGCGACTAGAGGTGTCGGAATTATTAAGGCGAGGCATGTCACCCGTGCGTGGTCCATTACCATAGGGGTGCACTTGTGGAGCTGTCGGTGCAGGACCTAGGTTGTCAGATTGGCCTTGCAGCTTAAGGTTTGGTGGTGGATCAGCGGGTGTATAGGTGTTGGTGAATTTTTTATTCACCAATTTTTCACGTTGTATTAACCATGAATTGATTTTTGCTAAATCCTTAGTTGAAAGCGTGCCCGCATTTTGTTTGAGAGACACTAGGTTAATAATGTAATCGTACTGTGCTAAAACATAAGTGCGCTCAGTATTGTATAGCTGCGTTAAGGCTTGCAATAAGTCAACCATGGTACGAGTACCAACCGCATAGCCGGCTTGTGTGGCGCGGAATGAGTTGCGGTTAGAGATCACCGACTGGCGATCAGCTTGAACGCCGCTGATGCCGGCAATAATGCCTAAGTAAGCTTGGCGCGTATCATTCACTACTGTGCGATAGGTGAGTAATAGGTTGGCGTTGGCTCGCATGTATTTATATTCTTCTTGCTGCGTTTCAGCAGAAATCAAACCACCTTGAAAGAATGGAAAATTCAATGATAAACCGGCAACAGTGGCTGCTTTGTTATTGCTTAAGCCAAGATCGGTGCCTTGGTGGTTATAGTTGGTGGTGGTCCAGCTGGCATTGGCATCGAGGGTGGGGTAATTGCCGGCAGCGGTTTGTTGGATGGCACGTTTTCTAAATAGCAATGTGTACTTGTCGGCTACGATGCCCCAGTTTTGTTTGGTGGCGATGCCAGTCCAGTTATCGATATTCTTCGGTACTGGGATAAATAGCGGCACTTGTTTTTTGCCTAATGAGCTAAGGTGGGTATAGAATTTGCTGGTGATTGCACGTAAATCTTCTAAGCGGTCATGTACCTCATTTCGAGCCTCAATTTCGTTCGAGACAGCAATGTCGTATTTTGCTTGGGCATCATAGACCGGTGTGATTGCGATTAAGCCTACTTTATATTTTTGCTCCGACTGTACATATAACTGCCAAGTTGAATTCTTGTTGGCAATAATGAAGCGTAGGCTAGCCGCGGCTTTTAGTGCATTGAAGTAAGCGGTGGCAGTTCGTTGCATTAAATCTTGTATGGCCGCCATATAAGTTGCAGTGGCAGCTCTTACTTGATATTTGGCGCCGCTGATTTGCATCCAATTAGCGAAATCGAACACTTGTTCGGTAATGGTCATGCCAAAGTTATTGGTGCTGTAAAAACCATCGGTGCCAGTAGGCGGTGTCTTGGTGTAATTTTTATCAAGGCCGGCGGTTAAATTAAATGTTGGAAACAGTGATGATTCGGCAATGGGTAAATTTTGCTTAATGGTAAGCCAGTTTGCTTCGGCTTGTTTAAAAGTTGGGTCATTTTGCAGTGCGTCGCGATAAACTTGGTTTAAATTTTCTGCAAAAGCGCCCTGAACGCTAAAGCTCAGTATGGCTGTAACACCAATAAGCATGTGCCGAAATCGAATTGCCATAAGCCAAGCCCAACTATAAGAATAGTTTCATTATCCACTGTCATAGTCGCCTTTGCAAGAAACCGATCAGCTTGTCAATAACCTCTTCATTACGGCGGTAGTAGGTCCATTGGCCGCAACGTGTAGCGGAAATCAGTTTGGCATCTTGTAATAGTGACAGGTAGTGTGATGTTGTTGATTGCGATAGCCCAGCTTTTTGCTGAATCAGGCTGACGGTGACACCTTTTTCATCAGTTGGAGTGCTCAGTGAAAAATTTTGCTCAGGTTCTTTTAACCATTGCAGAATTTTTAACCGAGTTTCATTGGATAAAGCTTTAAAGACCGCTAACATGTTCATAATGTTATTGTATCGAAATTTTTAGGTATTTCAATAGCCGTGGTTTGCCATCCCGGTTTACGACTGTCATCCTGGCATGAGTCTGTCATCCTGGCATGAGTCTGTCATCCTGACATGAGTCTGTCATCCCGACATGAGCCTGTCATCCCGACATGAGTCTGTCATCCCGACATGAGTCTGTCATCCCGGACCCCGATCCGGGATCCAGTCAAATAGCCTTACATCGTAAGGCCACCAGGGGTACCTTTCTCGCGAACAGACCTCCCTGTCTTCGTACTTCTTTACTTCCGTGTATCATACGCCGCTTGAAAGGCACCCCTGATGCCCTTCCTTGTTATGGCAGTTTCGCTAGATCATCTCGTTCTCGAGCGTCGCAATCCCAGGTATGGTACACCTTGATCATAGCCTGGCATCTACGAATAACGCGGCGTATCTGGCTGTTGATTACCATCCATGCTTGGATTATAAGGCGGTGCTGTTGGTGTTGGAGGCTTAACATTCACAACGGTGTCGTTGTTTGGTGCCGTGGCAGGTGGTCGTTCAAATACCTTTGGACTATAAGCAGGTGGCTTAGGTGGTTGATATGCCGCTTCTTCCTTAGGCAATGTTGTAAAACGACTTTCTCTGTATTCAATGTAAGATTCATGTGCGTTTTCCCCGCCTTTATAGCAACAAAAGGCTACAACGGCAGCAGCGCAAGGGGCTAAAAACAATAGCGGTAACCACAATTTCAAGCCATGCTGGTAAGGCGCGTCGGCAGTATCAAATACATTTTGCTTTTCGGCTAATTTCTCAACTGCTTGTACCAAGGTAGCACTAGCGGTAGCCACTGTTTGTTTTAAGTCAGGGATGCTGTCTGCAATCTGTTTTTGCGTGTCCGCATAATTGGGGCCGATAGCATCAAATTGCACGATTGCTGCAGCTAAAAATGCAGATAGGCCTTGGGCTAATTGGGTTGCGGCACTTGTTGCGGCGATGGCGGGAGAGGTGAGGAATTGTTTGCTGGCTGTGGTGGCGTCCAGTTCAAGCTTAGCGGATGTTTTTGAGCCATAAAAGCGTTCATAGTCGACATGCACTGTGCCGCCAGGCCTGCGTTTGCCACTGGTTCGGTGAGGTGTTTCATGTGCGAGATATTGGCGCGGTATGTCAGTTTTGAATTCACGTGGATAGTAACCACAATTTAATGGTGGCTGGTTTGTGTTGCCGCCATCGAGGATATTATTATAGTGATTGGCGATTGTTGTGACCTGACTATAGCTGTGTTGCACGTCTTCCCAGTGCCAACCCCAAGCATAACAGCAGGTGTTGTCGCGATCGCCGCAGTGGTCGTAACGGCAGCTCCAGTAGTAGTCATGAAGAAATTCTGTGGTGGTATAGCAGAGTTCTTTAGTGTGATGCTCAACCCTGATGGTGGCCGGCAGAATATGTAATTGCCAAAAGCTCTGTAATTGCTCTGTTGCAGTCATTGCGGAGTTAGCAATGCGTGCTGCAAAATCACTAATGCGTTTATTAAATCCGGGGTAGCCTTTTATCGCGCAATCTAAATCTCTAACGCGTTGTTGCGCCTCAGCTAAGTTGTCTTGGGCGGTTTTTAGTGCTTGATTGGCGTTATCGCGTACCTTTTTGGCGTTGTCGCGTTCACCTTTGGCATGTCGCCAGCGATTACCGAGCGGCGTTAATATCACGCAAGTTGCTATTAATAAACCAAGCAGGCTTACCGCGCCTACGCTAATGCCTGCGACGGCTGCATTTTCCGAGCTCATTACCCCTCCCACAAGGCGTTTACGATACGATATTATATTGTCGTGCTGAATGGTAAATTATTAGGCTTTTAGTATCAACCATTCTTAGCTCGCGCTACATTTCCATCATTTCAAAGTCGCACTTCATGGCGCCGCAATCAGGGCAAAGCCAATCTTCAGCTACATCTTCCCATTTGGTGCCTGGCTCAATGCCATCATCTGGCCAGCCTTTTTCTTCTTCATAAATAAAACCGCATAATAAGCAAAAATATTTTTTATATGGCATAATCGCCCCCAATCTAATTTACCATCTACTATAAGAGAACAGTATGACCGTTACCGACAGCAGTACTCAATCGACTCAACATTCATTACAATTGTTTGACTCGGCCCGGCATTATATTCCGGGTGGCGTCAATTCGCCAGTGCGAGCTTTCAAAGCGGTGGGTGGATGTCCACGTTTTATCAAAAATGGCCTCGGTGCGGTGATTACTGACGCCGATGATAACGAATATATTGATTATGTAGGTTCTTGGGGGCCAATGATTGTTGGCCATGCACACCCTAAAGTGGTTGCTGCTGTACAGCAAGCAGCTACTCGCGGTTTAAGCTTTGGTGCGCCTTGTGAGGATGAGGTGATTTTAGCTAAGATGATTTGTGACTTGATTCCGAGCATCGATAAAATCCGTATGGTGAACTCGGGCACGGAAGCCACAATGTCGGCTTTACGTTTAGCGCGTGGTGTTACCGGTCGTGACAAAATAATAAAGTTTGAAGGTTGTTATCACGGTCACAGTGATATGTTGCTGATTAAAGCCGGTTCAGGCGCGCTTACTTTTGGTCATCCCAGTTCACCAGGTGTGCCTGCTGGTACAGTGAAAGACACGCTGGTTGCACAGTTTAATGACTTGGATTCAGTGACTGCTTTATTTGAGCAGCACGGTAAGGATATTGCTGCAATCATTATTGAGCCGATTGCTGGCAATATGAATATGATTACGCCGCAGCTAGAGTTTTTAACAGGCTTGCGTGACCTCTGCGATCAATATCAATCGCTATTAATCTTTGATGAAGTGATGACCGGTTTTCGAGTCGCCCTGGGTGGTGCGCAAGCTTTGTTTGGTATCACGCCTGACATTACTTGTTTCGGTAAAGTGATTGGTGGTGGTATGCCGGTCGGCGCTTTTGCGGCGCGTGCTGATATTATGGATCAATTATCACCGCAAGGTCCTGTGTATCAAGCGGGAACGTTATCGGGCAATCCGATTGCGATGGCGGCTGGTATTGCTAACTTAGAATTGATTCAAGCGGAAGGTTTTTATGATCAGTTGGAGGTGCGAACTCATCAGTTGGTTGAAGGTTTGCGTATCCGTGCACATGCTGCAGGTGTTCCGCTATTTGCGCGTAGCATGGGTTCGATGTTTGGTGTGTTTTTCACTGAACAAGAATCCGTGGATAGTTTCGGGCAAGTGATGCAGTGTGATCAAAAAACCTTTGTTGAGTACTTTCAATATATGTTGCAGCACGGTCACTACTTTGCTCCTTCTGCTTTTGAAGCCGGATTTGTGTCGAGTGCGCATACAGAAGCGCATATTGCGCAAACTTTAGAGGCAGCAGAGCGATTTTGGCAAAAAAATCCAAAATAGTTAGTATGTGAGGTTGGTAGGCGGTTAGGTTGAAAACGATGAGCCACAGCCGCAAGTGGTTTTGGCGTTCGGGTTGCGAATAATAAATTGCGCGCCGTTGATGTCTTCGCGGTAGTCGACTTCGGCGCCGCGTAAATATTGAAAGCTCATCGGGTCAACTAGCAGTTTGATGTTGGTTGAGCCGCCGTCGCTATCGTCTTCTTTGTTAGATTGAACTTTTTTCTCCACAACAAAGTCATCGTCATTCAGTGTTTCGTCAAATGTAAAGCCATATTGAAATCCAGAACAGCCGCCGCCAGTAATGAATACTCGTAGGTTCAGTGCTGGGTTGCCTTCGTCTTCGATAAGCTCATAGACTTTCTCTGCG
The DNA here is from genome assembly GCA_029212885.1 of Coxiellaceae bacterium. Classification (GTDB taxonomy): domain Bacteria; phylum Pseudomonadota; class Gammaproteobacteria; order Coxiellales; family Coxiellaceae; genus JARGNX01. Next base: position 369,871 of record JARGPC010000001.1, on the reverse strand, counting down.
GCTGAGTCAGTAAATACGAGATCTTCGGTAGCTAATGTTTGCATGAGGTGGTGCTCCAGCTTTTGCTCTTAAAATCGATAGCATGTTTAAAGTATGACGCAGATTATCCCATTGCGAGGGTCCTGTCGCAAGGGGGTGGCGTGAACTAGTGTAAGTGGTTATTATCACGGCCATTATTCAAAAGAAAAGGTGTAAAACAAATGTTGTGGGTGAAGGCGTTTCACGTAATCTTTATGGTTTGTTGGTTTGCCGGCTTGTTTTATTTGCCGAGGTTGTTCGTCTATCATGCCGATGCCAAAGATGATGTGAGTAATCAAAGGTTTAAGGTGATGGAAGCGAAGCTGTACTTCGCCATTACGCTGCCATCTGCATTGTTAACTACGATCTGTGGGCTGTGGTTGTTATTTGCAAACCATTCATATTATGAGCAATTTAACTGGATGCATGCCAAGTTAGCGCTGGTCGCTATTTTGTGGGCTTATACCCTGTATTGTGGCCGTTTAGTTGGTATTTTTAAGCAAGACGCTAACAAGCGTAGCCATAAGTGGTTTCGCTGTTTTAACGAAGTTCCCAGCATATTGTTGATCGTTATCGTCATTTTAACGATAGTTAAGCCCTAGGCTGGCATTAAAGGCGAGTTGCACTACTGTCATCCCGCACCCCGATGCGGGATCTGGTCATATAGCCTTGCTAGGATGTGCTGCAGTTATTTATCAAGGCGCACAGCGTACCTCTTTTACTTCATGGCTCGCTCCGCTCCGCTCCACTGCGCTTTTACTTCCGTAAAAGAGGCACCCTATACACCTTGATGCCAACCGAGAGCAGGATGGCAGGGGTAGCTTGCAGAGCAAATGCAAATTGAAATTTAGAAGAATTTATATGCTTTTAGCGTTATTTAGCGGTAGTTTACTTCATTCTATCGATTTTCTTATTAACGCGTTTCTTCTTCAAACTGGACAAATGATCCAAGAAAATCTTGCCTTCCAAGTGATCAAGTTCGTGTTGAATACACTTGGCCATAAAACCATCAGCTTCCATTTCAAAGGATTCGCCATGGCGGTTTTGCCCTTTTACGGTGATTTTTTCAGCACGTTTCACCTTCTCATACGGCCCACTGCCATCACCGCCACCAACCGACATGCAGCCTTCTTCGGTGTTGGTCTCACCGTTACGCGCCACAACTTGGCCATTAACTATGCAAAATGGTTGGTTTTTTTCGGGTGAAAAATCAATCACTGTAATGTGTGGTGGCGGGTCGATATCCAACTGGGTCGCTGCTAATGCGGCACAATTTTCCGCAGCGTAGTGTGTTTCGAACATATCATCGATAATTTTTTGGGTCTCAGTGCCAAAATCTTCGACTTTATAGCCCTTTGTTTTTAAGCGAGGGTCCGGATATTGTAAAATGCGTAAAATCGTCATACTGTTGCTCCATATCTTTGACGGAATGATACAACAAAATGAAGGAAATGATAATGCGTAATCTGTACAGAATGCTGGTTGGAGCAAGCATGGTGTTGTTGATGGTGAATTGTGCGATAGCTTGTACAGCTGTAGCTCGTGGCTATCAGGGGCAGTGGTTTTCAGGGCGTAATTTTGATTGGGATGATGGTCAGGCATTTGCGGTGATTAATCGTCCAGGCGTATCGCGTAAAGCGTTAAGTATGGTAAAGGGTTTATTGCCGCTGCAATGGAAAAGCAAATACGGTAGTTTAACTATTACCATGGCGTGGCAAGGTAAGCCTAATCTGGCGGCTGTGGTTGATGGCATTAATCAAAAGGGGCTATCGGTAGCGGTGTTGGAATTGGATGACACGCAATATCCGGCGGCAAACCCTAAAAAGCCAGCGATAGGTGCGGCAATGCTGGGACAGTACTTAATGGATCGCTATGCCACAGTGGCGCAAGCAATAAATGCAGTAAAAAAAATTCAGGTAGTGGCTACCGTTTACAAAGGCAAGACTACGCCATTGCATTTTATGCTCAATGATGCCGGCGGCCATACGGGCGTGATTGAATTCCTCAACGGTAAGGTAAGAGCATACACCGGAAAGGCAATGCCATTGCGTGCATTAACGAATACACCTTACGCTGAAGCGTTAAAGCAATGGCGTGCGGTATCTGCTTTGCCATTGGTTAAGCGTTGGCCTGCAGGTTATGAGTCGATGACGCGATTTATTAAGGCGGGTGATTTTTTGCGGTTCAATAAAGTGCCGGCAACACGCTGGGCGCAGTTCAGTATGATGTGGGTGGGTTTATCAACGGCAGCACGGCCACCCGGTGCAGAATGGCCAACGCGCTGGCAGGTGGTTCGAAATAATACAAAGCCGCAGCTATGTTTCCGCGCAATAGATAATCAGCGCCCGCATTGTTTTGATTTAAATAAAATGAATTTTAAACGGTCGTCATATCAATCTTTAGCTTAAGCTATATCGGTATATAAGGTATACTCAAAAGAGTTTGCTCGAGCTAGGATGGCACCATTGTTTAATTTGAAATCAATATCATCGCTAAAAAAGCTAACATCATTACTGCGCAAGGAAGAAGTGAAGCCTGCTGGTATGGTGGCGATTGAGATTGGTCAGGAAGGTATGTCCTTGGTGCGTCTGCTAGCCGAAGGCGATAAGGGTGAGAAAATCGTTTGTCCATTGTGTCAATACACGCGCGGTATATCACAAGAAGAGTTCGCCAAAAGTTTAAATAATACGGTTGAGCAGCTTGGCCTTGCGGGCAGTGATTGCTGTTGGGTGTTGCATGCGAATGATTATCGTATGTTGATGATCGATCGCCCAAAAGTACCACCGACTGAATACGCAGCTGCTGCTCAGTGGTTGATAAAAGATATGATCGACTTTCCAGCTGAGTCGGCGGTGTTGGATGCCTTTGAGCCAGCCAGTAGTTTGACTTCGCAAAATAATAAATTACATGTGGTTGTGGCTCAAAAAGAATACCTTAAATCATTTAAAAAAGTGATTGACGAATCAGGGTTGAACTTAGTTAAAATTACCATTCAAGAAATGGCTTTGCGTAATTTGATGGCGCTTGGTGATCAACAGCCAGCAGCCTTATTGCAGGTGGGTGATTCGCGCTCACTGATAATGGCGACCGAAAATCAGCAGATTGCCATGATGCGTACGATTAATTTGGGTTTGCGTCAGTTGGATGCCGGCCAACAAGAGCCCTCGCGTATGATTGAAGAAGAGCAACGTTCTTTGAAGTACTATGTTGAGCAATTAAGGCAAAAACCACCAGAGGTAACTTACTTCGCACCTTTATTGCAAAGTCATGCAGAATTGGCAGCGACTTTATCAGCCGCATCGATCCAGTCATTTGATATTAGCAAATACTGTGAATTTACAGGTCAAGTGTCGCCTGACGAACAAAGCCGTGCGTTTTCTTGTTTAGGTGCGGCGTGGCCGGAGGGTGGCGCTGATGGCTAATAGACAAGATGTAAATTTACTGCTGACGCTTGAGCCGCCTAAAATAGAGGTGTATTTGCCGATAGCCAAGGTGAAGAAGATTTTCATTGGGTGGGGTGTGTTATTAATACTGGTTTTGGCTTTAGGTATATGGTCCATGTTTTCTACAAAGGGTGAATTAGATACAGTAACGAAAAAGCGGGAGCAGTTAGCAAGGCAAGTTGAAAAATTAAAAGCAGCCTCACCAAAGCAAATAAATTCTGAGCTGCAACGGCAAGTGGACGTGCTGACGAAAAATATTGAATCAAAATCTAAGCTGGTTACGTTATTGAATAGTGAGGAATTGGATAATATCAAAGGTTATTCCGGCTATATGAAAGCTCTATCCGATAAAATTCCACAAGGTGTGTGGTTAACTGAATTTCAAATAGGTGATGATGGTATTGTGCTGATTGGTAAGGCGCAATCAACAGCTTTAGTGGCGCAATTTGCTGGTCAGCTGCATGATAATGAGTTGTTCGCTAAGCTGCGGTTTAAACACTTGGATGTAGATCGCGACCAAAAAACTAAAGAATTAAGCTTTGAATTGGCAACTTCTCGTGACTTACTGGAGCAGAAGTAATGGCAGCATTTTGGCAAAAAGTGTTGGAATATTATGAAGGCATGGTCAAGCGAGAGCAGGTACTGGCTGTGGTTTCTGTGTTGTTCGTTATCACAGGGCTCTGGTATTGGCTAATTTGGGACGTGGTTGAAAAAAATCAAATTAAATATAAAGCAAAGATCTCAGTTATGAAGCGTGAACAACAAACGTTGCAAGATGATATTCTGCTACAGAATGCACGATTAGCTAAAGACCCCAACGATGAAATTAAAAGTAAGCAAAAAAAGCTGCAGAGTGATTTTGTTAAGTTGAATAATGATTTACAGGTATACAGCACACAATTGTTGTCGTCGCAGGGTTTGATGGGCGCCATAAAAGACATTACAGTGAAGGCATCGAATATTGAGATTACCAGCATTGATATTTTGCCGGATAAAGAGGAGGAAGAAACAAAGGATACTGCGCACCCACTGTATCGGCATGGTGTGCAAATAAAGTTTATTGGCGATTATTTCGCTACCATGTCTTACTTAGAGCAAATGGAGATACTGCCTTGGCGTTTGTTTTGGGATAAGATCATTTACAAAGTGGGTAAATACCCAAATGCGGATGTAACGTTGGAGTTGCATACGTTGAGTGAGAAGCCTAATGAAGAGTAAGGTTTGGCTGAAATTTTTGCTGATGGCAGTCAGCTGCATGGTATGCAGTAGTGCCTTTGCAAAGGCTAGTACGGCGCAAGTGTTGCGCGACCCTACGCAACCACCGGGCGCGTCTTACGAACTACAGGCTTACAATAAAAACATTAATATTCAGGCGATTTATTTAAGTAAAGATAACTCGATGATTGTAGTAGATGGAAAAAGTTATACACTCGGTGATACACTGTCGGGTGCGGTTATAACAGAGATTAAGCCTGACAAGGTGGTATTGCAAGGAACGGCTGGTGAAGTAGTGTTGAACATGTATCCAACAGTACGCACACCTGTTGGTGAGAAAGAAAACAAAAAATCCAGCAGCACTAAAAAACAAACTAAAACAAACTAAAACTAACGCGAAGCAAAAATCATGAAGAAATGGGCAAATAAATGGGCAATTTTGGTAATGGCAGTTATGTTGGGTTGCTTGCTGTCTTCATGTACTGTGCATTCGCCGAAAGAAAATAATATCCAAGATGAGATTACGAAAGCACTGAATCATGGTATGGCGGTGAATAATGGCACTGACAGTGAGTCCAATAAAACAGTTCCACGCGCCATCAATGCCAGCTTGATTCCTAACTTGCGCTTAAAACGCATTAATGTAAATACACGCAATAAGCGTTTTGATGTTTCAGTTAAAGCCATGCCAGTGAATGATTTCTTCCAAGGTTTGGTTAAGGGTACGCATTATAATGTGATTGTTTCACCGAAGGTGACGGGTAATATCACTATTGCATTAAAAAACGTTACGATTCCTGAAGCGATAGATGCCACTTGTCAGGCTTACAGCTATGGTTATAAACAAACGGAGTTCGGTTACCACATTTTGCCTGATGCATTAGAGACGCAGATGTTCACTGTTAATTACTTGGATATCAATCGTCGAGGTGTTTCTGAAACCAGTGTGACGGCTTCACAATTATCCTCGGGAGATGGTGATGGCGAGGGAGGCAGTGGTCGTGGTAGTTCAGGCAGTAGCGGTCGAGGTACTAATGTTGCTTCACCTGCTTCATCAATAGGTAGCTTGTTAGGTGGTGGCAGCAGTGGTACTGGACAAAACTCAGGTCAAATCCCTGGCCGTGGCAGTGAGCTGCAAAATGATAATAATAGTGCGGTACGTACTACGCAGCAGTCTGATTTTTGGACCACATTACATCACACGTTAAAAACCATCATTGGTCATAAAGATGGTCGAGTAGTGATGGTTAATCCTCAGGCTGGTGTCGTCATCGTGCGTGCTTATCCGAATGAGTTGCGTGAAGTGGCGCATTATCTGGATAGCACACAAAATATTTTAGATCGCCAAGTTATTTTAGAGGCTAAGGTGATGGAGGTGGCGCTTAATGCGACTTATCAATCAGGTATTAACTGGAATATATTAGGTTTAGCGGTAGATAATACGTCATTAGCTAATACGCAGCTCACCGATTTTTCAGGGATATTCAGTGCTACTGCTCGGGCAGGTAACGGGTTTAATGTGGTGATGCAGTTATTGGGCACGCAAGGTCGGGTGCAAGTATTATCAAGCCCGCGGATTGCAACGTTGAATAATCAGAAAGCAATCATTAAGGTGGGCGGCGATCAGTTTTTTGTGACCGATATTGCAGACACAACAACTGCTGGTACGATCGCTGGTAATAATACACAAGATATTGAGCTGACCCCTTTCTTTTCAGGTATTGCGCTAGATGTTACGCCGCAGATTGGGCCGAACGGAAATATTACGTTGCATATTCATCCGATCGTTAGTCGCGTAGAAGAAGATCAGCGTAAATTTACAGTGAGTAATAAAGAGCAAGATCTGCCCCTAGCTAAAACAACGGTACGTGAATCAGACAGTGTCGTGAAAGCAAAAGATGGGCAGGTGATTGTGATTGGTGGTTTGATGGAGGATTTAAGTAATAACAATGTTGGTACGACACCTGGTGTTGATCAAACCGTATTTAAACCACTGTTCAGTCGAAATAATTTTAAAGCCACAAAGAATGAGTTAGTTATTTTGTTGCGCGCTAGAATTGTAAGGCGCAACAGTTGGAATCGAGACATGAAGTCAGCGCAAAATGGCTTTAACACAGCCAAGCCATCTTTTCAGTACACGATTTCGAAAGCAAAAGGGTTATTCCCTAAGCCTCGTCCTGCACCGCAACCACAACCAAAGGCGGCACCAGCGCCTAAGCCGGTAGTGCAGAAACAGAAACCGCCAGCTTATGACCCGGGCTATAAATAGTTCAAGGAGGTGATGTGATGTATTTGGAGCATTTTAATTTAAAAGACCAACCGTTTTCGTTAACGCCGAACACGCAATTTTTCTGCGAGTTGCCAGGACACACCGAAGCCCTGAATGTGGTATTAACCAGTTTACATCGCGGCGATGGTTTTATTAAGATTACCGGCGAAGTGGGTGCTGGTAAGACAATGTTATGCCGCATGTTATTGGATGCGTTAGAAGATCCCTTTGTCACGGCATATTTGCCTAACCCAGATTTAAAACCTCTAGGGTTGTGTAAAGCACTGGCGCGAGAGTTGGGCATTGACTTTAAATTGTCTGTAACACCTTATGAGCTGCATGAGTTAATTAATAAAAAATTAATTCAATATTACAGTGAAGGCAAGCATGTGGTTATGATTATCGATGAATCGCAGGCGTTGTCGAATAAATGTTTAGAGACATTGCGTTTGTTTACCAATTTGCAAACGGAGTCTTCACACTTATTGCAGATTGTGATGTTTGGCCAGCCGCAATTAGATGTGCGTTTGGATGATCCTGATTTATGGCAGTTAAAGCAGCGTATTGTTTTTTCCTATCGATTGCAGCCATTAAGTCGTGCAGATTTAGATTCGTATCTTTGTCACCGATTAGCCATGGCTGGTTTTACTCATGGCTCATTATTTAATCGCCACTCAGTGGATTTGTTGTATAAAGCTAGCAAGGGTATACCGCGAGTGATTAATATTCTATGTGATAAAGCATTGATGGTTGCCTTTGGTCGCGCAGATCGGGAGGTGAATCGTGAATATATGAAGTCAGCTATTGGTGATACAGAAAGTATTCGACGACCTGATCGTAATTGGCTAACATTCGGTTTGGCAGCCATTGGTATCATATTAATGGGGATATTAATTATTTTAGCTACAAAGCTAGGGATGCGTTGATGAGTTTGATTAACCAAATGCTAAAGGATCTCGAGACAGGCCGGCAGCGTAACGATAAAGGATTTTCCGTCTTACGTAAGATGCGATCGGTTAAACCCGTGGTGTCTGGATTGCGTATGCACCCAGCCTGGTTGTTGCTAATAGCTGTTTTTACGGTAGCGTTGGCGGCATGGCTAATTCCTTCGCGTCATCATAAAGTAATCGCTAATCAGCAAATGACACAAAAAGATAAGCAGGCATTGGTTAAAGCAATACAAACTACAGCTGCAACTACTATACAGGTGGCTAAGCCAAAGGCAAAAGCAGAGCAAGTGCTGGCGCAAGCTCCAGCTTTAGATCCAACTCCAACTTCAGCAGTAGCTCCTGCGCCGGCCGCAACCGTGCAGCCAGTTACTGCAACAGTACCATTGCCTGAAGCTCAGCGAGCTATAACGTCGCCCCAAGCTATTCGCCAGCCAGTTGTCGAGAATAATAATGTTGCGGTAAAGCAAATTGTGCCACTTGAGCCAAAAGAAAAAATTGCTGCATTGTATGTTGAGGCGCAAAAAGCAATGGATAATAGTGATGATGATAAGGCGGTTGATTTATTAAAAGAGTTGTTGGTTAGAGACCCTAAAGACTTGGAGGCGCGGCAGCTATTAGCAACGGTATTGTTGTCAGATAATCGTGTCGAAGAGGCGAGATCTATCATTGCCGTTGGTTTAAAGCGTGTGCCAGACTATGCACCATTTGATAGTTTAGAAGCGCGTATTTTAATGGGTGAGGGCAAGTTGCAAAAAGCGATTGATCAATTGAATCAATCATCACCAGATATGAAAGTAGCCCCAGAGTATTATTCTTTGTTGGCTGCACTGTATCAACAAAATGAACAGTTTATGATGGCTGCGCAGCTGTATCATCAGTTGGTACAATTAAACCCTGCTAAGGGGGTATGGTGGATGGGGTTAGGTATTGCTCTAGAGTCTGCCGAAAAAAATAATGCGGCAGTCGAAGCATTTCAAAATGCAAAAAGAGCGGTTGGCTTAACTCCTTCTGCTATGGCATATGTGCAACAACAGCTTGATAAGTTATCCTAACCAACAAGGATTACGGTTATGGCAACACAGCAAAAATTGCGTTTAGGTGATCTCCTTATACAAAAAGGGGCGATCACACAAAATCAATTAGAAGAAGCGCTGACAGCACAAATAGAATCAAATAAGAAGCTGGGTGAAGTCTTATTACAAAAACAATATATCGATGAAGTAACGTTAGATAATATCCTAGCTGAACAATTAAATTTGCCCGTGATTGAGCTTGGTGATTACGACATGGAAGAAGAGGTGTCACGTCGCTTGCCTGAGACGTATGCCCGTCGCTTTAATGCCATCCTGCTAAGCGAAAATGATGATAGTGCAATGGTGGGTATGATTGATCCATTGGATATTATTGCTACTGACGAAATCTCCCGCTTATTAGAAAAAGAAGTGAAGGTGGCTATTGTACGCCGCGAACCTTTGCAAACGAGTTTGGATTTATTGTATCGCCGTACTGAAGATATTTCTGGGTTTGCTCAAAAACTTGATGAGGAGCTAAAGACTACAGACGATGTTGATTTAGCTGAGTTGGAGGCAGGTGCATCAGACGCGCCAGTGATTAAATTATTACGATCCATTTTTGAAGATGCGGTTCAAATTAATGCATCTGATATCCATATTGAACCTGATGAAAAAGTCGTGCATATTCGTTTGCGGGTAGATGGCGTCTTACAAGAACAAACACTGCAGAATACCAATATTACGGGCGCACTAACTCAGCGTATAAAATTAATTGCTGGGTTGAATATTGCTGAAAAACGATTACCGCAAGATGGTCGTTTTAATATGAAAGTGAATGGCAAGAGTATTGATGTGCGTTTATCAACTTTACCCATACAAGACGGCGAGTCGATTGTGATGCGATTGTTGAATCAATCGGATGGTATTTTGAATTTAGATAAAGCTGGTATGGATAAGAAAATATTGCCGCAATTTAGAGAGTTGATTCATATGCCTAATGGTTTGGTGTTGGTGACGGGGCCTACTGGTAGTGGTAAAACAACCACGCTATATGCAGCATTAACTGAATTAAATCAAAAAACGACCAAAATTATAACCATTGAAGATCCAGTTGAATATCGCCTATCGGGTATTAATCAAGTGCAGGTAAAGCCAAAGATTGGTTTAGAGTTTGCGGCTGTGCTGCGTACTTGTTTACGGCAAGATCCAGATATTATTCTGGTGGGTGAGATGCGTGATCAAGAAACAGCGGAGATAGCTATTCGAGCGGCGTTAACAGGTCACTTGGTGATGTCGACATTGCATACTAACGATGCGGCGAGTGCGGCCACACGTTTATTAGATATGGGTGTAAAAGGTTATTTGGTGGCGTCTACCATCCGTGGTGTGTTAGCGCAGCGGCTGACGCGTATTATTTGTGACAGTTGTAAGGTTGATTATCAACTGACAGAGCAAGAAACGACGTGGCTGAAAGCGGCAATGGGTGATGAATATGATGGTGTGCAGTTTAAGGTGGGTGAGGGCTGTATGCGTTGCAATGAAACGGGTTATCGTGGACGAACTGGTATTTATGAATTATTGGTGTTTAATCCTGAAATGTTGGATGCGTTGCGCAGGGATGATGCGTCGGCTTTTGTTATGTTGATTGAAAAATACCATAAGCATGCGTCGTTATTGTATAACGCTATGCAGTTAGCGAAAAATGGTGAAACCACAATTGCTGAAGTTCAGCGAGTGGCAGGGGGGTAGTCAATGCCAAATTTTTCTTATAGCGGGCGAGATGCGCATGGCAATAAAGTTAGCGGTATCATTGAAGCGGCGGGCAGCGATGCGGTAGCGGCACAGTTGTTTGCTAAACATATTACGCCGATTTCTATTTCTCAAAAAGCAGTAGCTGCACCAGCTACTTCTGCTGGCGGAAAAAAATCAACAACATCATTTAGTTTACCGGCGTTTTTTAGCAGAAAAGTTAAGCTAGAAGAGTTGGCTATTTTTAGTCAAAATATGTCGGTCTTATTAGATGCGGGTGTTGCTATTGTTACGGCAGTTAAGCAGTTAGGCAGTACGGCAACCTCGAAAATATTAAAGTCGGCTTTGTTAGCAATTGCTGGGCAGCTAGAAGAAGGGCAAAGCTTAGCTAAAGTTATTCGTCAGTACCCTAAGGTTTTCCCAAACATTTATGCGAATATTATTGAGGTTGGTGAAGGGGCGGGGCAATTAGAGGAGTCATTTTCTCAATTGGCAAAATATTTGTATACAGAGGCCGATACACGTAAGCGTATAAAATCAGCATTGCGATACCCTAAGATTGTTGTCACAGCATTATTTGCAGCTGTAGCTGTGATTAATGTATTTGTGGTTCCGGCGTTCTCATCTTTTTTTAAATCGATGGGACAAGACTTGCCATGGGCAACACGAGTACTTGTTGGATCATCAGATCTTTTTGTGAATTATTGGCCGTTGATGTTGCTCGCCGTCATTGTTGTTTTTGTTGCCATTCGGCTTTTTTTGCGCTCTCCGGGTGGGCGATATATTTGGGATAAGAAAAAATTAAGTCTGCCTATTGTTGGGCAATTGCTTACACATATTATGTTAACGCGCTTTGCCTGGTCGTTTTCTTTAATGTTGCGAAGCGGTGTGCCTTTATTGCAAGGGCTGACTATGGTTTCTAAGTCAGCGGGTAATCAATATATAACAGATAAAGTGCTGGCGATTCGCGGTGATATTGAAAGCGGTAAAACATTAACACAAGCCATAGCTAATAGTGGACTATTTACTGCGATGACGATGCAAATGATTCTTGTGGGTGAGGAATCTGGCCGTACAGCAGATATGTTTGAAAAAATTGCAGTGACTTATGAAAAGGACACCGATTTTACTATTCAGCGTTTTAGTGACATGCTGGAGCCAACATTATTAGTGTGTATGGCTGGTATGGTTTTGGTTTTGGCGCTAGGCATATTTATGCCAATGTACGGCATGATGGGGGCGGCGTCAGGAAGGTAGGTTGTCGCTCAATTTACAAACCAGGGCGTCGACTCTCAAGCGTAACTGGTAGTGTCTCAGTGGGCGATGCTTCATCTGCGGAACTGACTGATGTTGGTGATGCACAACTAGATGGTGGGTTGTTGACTTGGTTAGGAAAGAAGTCGTGTGCTTTTTTATACCAGCCAGCTACTTTTGGATGACGTACCTTATAAGATTGTATGTGGCTACTGATGGCTGTAACCGGCATGGTGAATATGCTCACTAGTGTTGATACGGTAGAGGCCGATTCGGTTTTTTTCTCATCTGTTTCTTTGTCCGTATCTGTAGTTTTTTCTACTAAATGAATAGCGCTTAAGCGTAAGCAAAGTGTCACGGCAATTTCATTTCTGATTAGGTCTATAGTGGAGTTCAATTCATTTAGTAATGGGTTGGAGGTGTCGCCGCTTTCGTCGCTGATGGACGCAGGTGCATCCAAGGGGTAATGCTCAGGAAGCTTAATCTTGCCAAATTTTTCAATTACTATTTTTGCGCCTTCTGGATAGTCCCATCTGGTTTTACCTAGCCCATTTAGTGTATAGGCCTCGGCAATCAGCTCTTTTAATTTAGCCATATCGCTGGCCATTCTAATGCGGTGCATGGTTTCAGCGTAACCAAACTTCTCCACTAACCACCAACCATTTTTTATATCATCGGCTTTGGCTTCATCGCAGTGCACATGAGTTTCGCTTAATTGTATTGCGGTCTCATTTAAACTGTCTATTTCAAGTTCGAGTAAACGTTTGCGTTGTTCTTTAGGTAGTAATAGCAGTGCTTTTGCATGGTCGGCTTGTATTACGTTTAATTGGCTGCATTCTTCTTCCGATAAATCATATTCACTGTTAAGAATGATCTCGACTTCGTGTGGTGATGCTGTATTTAATGCTTTAGCAAAAATGCCAGAACCCAGTTGGTTTAATTGGCAAGCTTTGTCCCAATTGATGTACCCGTATAATGCAGATTGCTTATCTAATATAATGCAGAAATTTTTAATATCCTCGAGATTATCAGTAACGACCTGATTAAATTGACCATAGGTAAGCGAAAGCAACAGTTTAATGTGGGATGAATCCAGCTGCATAATTAAGTCACGCTGTGTACCAGACATGTTACATAGGCTGACGACTGTGCCGATAATCCCTATCGAAAAATTTAAGTCACATAATTTTTTTTCATCTATTAGCGTTAGCAGTGCAAGTACTTTTCCGCTGTTATAGTCACGTATTTCTGCTTTTGGGCCCCAGTCGTCAATTGTCTCTTTTAATTGTGCGATTTTGTTTGGCATTACTGTCTCCTAAGGGTGTATTGCTTTGCTTTCAATTGAATCATTTGATTCATCCTCAGTCAAAATTTCTTTTGTTATAGCATGATAAAAAGCCGCTGTTTTTGGATCTCGAAACCACACTTGTGATGTGTCTGCTATGCGTTTGCCAGCGGTATAGCGTAAATGATCTGCTACGATTTGAATTTCTGCATTAAGCTCGGCTGTGTCTTCACTTTCTATTGGATAGCTGGTTGGTAGCGGGTGTTTGGCTGATTCTGCTAGGATGCTGCATATCCCTTTGGGGGCTGATCGATAGTAACTGTCGTATATTTCTTTTGCTTGTGTGAGAAATTTCAGTACTTTGATAAGTAAAAATCGGTGAGTTTCTTGCTCTTCCATTTCGGTACGTGACATAAGTGCCTCCTTGTAATCGTGTTGATTACTCTAAGGCAGCGTGATAATTGTGTGCTAAATACAATTTTGTTGAAGAGAAAAAATAGGCTGCCTCCCGTTACTCCCACTTTTACTATATCACGCTGATTGCTGATTACGAAATGTTTTACGGGCTGCCGGGCGCGTAAGACTTTTCTTCTTCAGTTGCTTGTGCTGCCGCTTCGTCACCATACCAGGGTTCGTACTCATTGCGGATGTCTTTGTACAGTTGGTCAACTCCAGGATCACGGCCAGTGCCAGGCACTTTCCATCCTCTAAATAGACCGGGCGTTGTGGACAGTTGGGCGCTGGCAGATCTATATAAAATTTGCTCAACCTCGGTGAGTTGTTGAGCAAATTTTTCACTGTTCATTGCGCTAAATGATCGACTTTGTTGTAATCCAGCCATCTTGCCTTCAAGTTGTTTGATCATAGATGTAATGCCAGTCGGCGGGCTTATCCAAAAAGCACCGTGACTGCTGGAGTTATTCGCGGTAATGCGCTTTGAAAAAGCGTTTATTGCAGTCAGTCGTTTGATGTTTCCCAGCACATTATCAAGTGATGTGTAATGTTTATGGCTATACAGTTCATCTTCGTGCTTGCCGATTTGATTGTCAATTACACCTTTTTCTTCAGGGTAATGGTTAGCCAAAGTTAAATAAAGGTCCATGTGCATTAAGCATTCATAAACGCTATGTTTTTGCCTTAACGTTTCTGTCGCAGGGTTATGATACAAGCTGAGTAGTTCATTGGTATTTGATAAGACGGGTTCAATAACAAAAGCAAATTCAGCAGGTTTTAATTGGCTAAGCCATTCGTGGTACTGCTTGTCAATGGTTAAAAAATTATCAATACGTCGTGTGCTATTCAGTGCATTCCGGTGCCACTCATTTGGCCAGGACTTGGTTATTGCATCCAATTGATTTAATTTTTCAATTGGTGTGTTTTTTGGTGCGCTATCTGCTAGAACTCTCATCATGTCTCCCACAACATTTAAAAGAATTTACATTATTACCCTACATAGCATGCACAGCATAAGCTATTTTTTTGGTTATGGTCGACAATGTTATGTAAGTGGTTGCTGTTAATTAAATGTTTCGTGAAATGTGGAAGCTTTAGTATTGATTGGGCCGACCAAGGCAATGCCTTTGATGTGTTTGTTGTGAGGCTTTGCGGCTTGTGCCCAGTCGGTACCATTCCAGTGCATGATATTGCCATTCCTAGAGCCAGCCCAGACATCACCCTGACGCAGCATGGCTACGCAGTACATAGCTTGATTAGCGAGACCGCTGGGTTGGTGTGTAGTCCAACTTGTAGTCACAACGGGTTCATTACCATTAGAAACGGATTGGGTAAAGCGGTATGCTCTTGCTCCAGTGCCATTACGGCCAACGACCCAGCCAGCATCGGCGTAACTATCACTATTGGTATCAACTGCGGTGACGGCTTCTAAAATATCATTATTGCCTGTGCCCGTGCCACTTAGAGTTGACCAAGTGCCGCGAACCCAGTGTAAAATAGTACCTTTGTATCCTACGGCCCAGGCTTCATTGGCGGAGATTACTTGCACGCCCAGTAAGTCATTAGAGGTGGGGCTGGTAACTTTAGTCCAATCGGTGCCGTCATATTTTAAAATAACGCCGTCATCACCAACAGCAAAGCCAATGTTGCCGAAGCCGTCGCCGCTGGTATCTATCACGCTAACAGCGCGTAACTCTGCAATATCGTTTTTATTTTTTTCATCTGCAGGGATGGTTTTACCGCCACAGCTACTGCTTGGCTCCAATTTGCACCAGCTGCCACCGCTGTAACGTAAAATAGAATAGCGGTACGCCTTGTTTACTTTGCCGCTACGTTGTCCCACTGCCCATACTTCTTTGGGTGACACGGCAGAGACACCATCAAGATCTTTAATGTACTTATCGTTTGAGGTGGGAGGGCTGGCGTCGAGTTGCCATGTTGCAGGGTTGGCCCCGGCATTCCAAGAGTACAAGGCAAACTTATCATCTTTATCATCACCCACTGCCCAGGCATAGTCAGGCCCAGCAGCGCTGACGGCATTTAAATGGAGATTGTTTTTGATGCCTGCAATGCCGACATCAGTCCATGTGTTAGAGGTGGGTAGATTCCAGCGGTATATGGCGACATTACTCCCTGCGCTGAGCCCTACCGCAAATCCAGTTTCCATATTGGCTTGCGCATTGAGTGTGGTGCTGCCATTGGCGCTAGCAATCGAAGGTACGCCGCCATTGGCGGTGAGGGAGCAAGCGAGTTCGCTGACATAAGTGCCGCTATCGTGTGATTGTGCCAGTGTGTTTTCTGCGCCACGGGTTAAGCCGGTGATGCAAGGGCCGTTATTGCAGGTACCGATGCCGGTATAACTGATTTTTTCATTGCCGATATACAGCATGCCTCCAGTCGAGAAACCGCTGGTATTACCAACAGTGATGCTGGTGTCGCTGGCGCTAATGCCTGTTTGTAATATGGTCTGACTTGTATTCAGTGTGGCAGTACTCACGTTATATTGGCCGGCGCCAAAGCTTGTGTCGCTAATGGTTGTACAGCCAGTTCGTGCATCAGTTGACGTGATGGTTTTTTCCACCGTTGGGCTATTGACACCAAAAAGCCCTTTGTTTAAACCTGCTTCTGCTACATAGTAAGATTGCACGGCTTGGATATAACCGGCGTTAGCATCTGCGCCACTGCTGATAATATGGGTAAATACCACGCCATAAAAACCGACAATAACAATCAAGGTAATGGCTGCTATTAACAAAAATCCGCGCTGGCGCTTTACTGCTTTCATGCTAAATTCCTAGGGCAAACCGTGGTACTGAGTGGAATAGTTTGGTTGTCATGACTGATGCTTAGGTCAAGAGTGACGCAATGTATTTCACTCACTGTACTGGTTGAAACAAAAGATGAGTTTAATCCACCGACGCTAAAAGCGCTTACGTTGCGTGCGATAGGGGAGTTGCCGCGATAGAGGACTGTACCGGTGCGTGAGTAGTTTACCGTTGAGCCGTCTTGTGGTGAAACAAAACTTAGCAGTGTTGAGCTGGTTGAGCTTGTTAGGTTGATTGCTTCAGTGAGTTCACGTTCCATGCGAAATAATGCCAGCCGAGCTTGCCAACTGGTTTCGGAGATCTGTTTTTGAATAGTGTAAGTGTTGGCGACTTGTCGAAAAATAGTGCCCATAATACCGGCTACTATACCAATCAGAACAATGACGATAATGAGTTCTACTAGCGTCACGCCCCGTATTTTTTTGTTTGGATATTTTATCATAGGGTGTTAGGCACCATGGTGGTTAGTGTTGTATTTGAGCCTCCACCAACAGTGACAGTTATGGTTTGTAAGCCGCTTGGATTATTGCTGCCAGCGCTGTATGTGCCTATTTGTTGCTCCATTTGGCCGCGTGCAGCTTGTAATTCAACTAATTGGTTGCCTGTGTCGGCACCTAGGCTTATTGATTTGGTTAGTGGGCCCAGTAGTGTAGCAGCAATGCCGATGATGACAATAAAGATGATTAGCTCAACCAAAGAAAATGCTTGTTGTAGTCGGTTTGCTCTCATGACATTTGTGCCTCGCCAGTTTCTGCAGAGATGCTAATGGTTTCGCTGCCTGAGCTGTTGGTTAGTGTGATGGTATAGGTGCCGCTGAGTGCGCTGACACTATCGTTATCGCTAGTGCTGCTGGTATAAGGTATGCCACGGCCATCAAATATTAAATAGTTGGCACCACTTTTGGATAATGTGGTTCCAGATTCTAACGTTATGCTGGTACCCCCGGCAGCAAAATAATTAAATGCACCTCCGGCAGGGGTTAGTATGGCATAGGTAGTTGAGCTGGAAAAATTAAGTTGGTAGCGCGCATTACGAAACATTGACAGTGCTTGCGTATAGCGCACGTCAGTTAGTAAGCGCTGGGCTTCTGCATCGATTTTCATGCTGTCTTGGTTGACGGTCAATGGTTGTATAGCGAGTGCGCCTAATATGCCTATAACAACAATAACGGTTATTAATTCAACAGCAGTGAAGCCGGCTTGGCGAAGTGAAAATTTGTCAGGTCCGTGTGACATCATAAGAGTAACTATACATGATTTAATCTTTGCTTGTCATCGCATTATTGTGCAAGGTGCTTAAGAAGGTCTTCTGCGTTAATTTCACCCACAACGCTTTGGCTGTGTTCTATTTGTCCGCTAGGGCTAATAAAAATTAAGGTGGGTGGTGCAATCACGCCATAGCGTTGTTGCAGTTGTTTGCTCTGTGCGTTATTGGCGGTGACATCTACTTTGATCAGTGTGTATTTTTGTAGGGCTTGCTGCACTTGTGGATTGGTAAAGGTGTAAGCGGTCATTTGTTTGCAGGCAATGCACCAGTCAGCATAGAAGTCGAGCATTACCGGTTTTTTCGAGGTTTTAGCTTTTGCTAGCTGTTGCTGCAGTTGTTCGGTAGTGGTAATGCGAATAAATTGGTCAGCGGGTTGTGAGGTGAGGCGGTTTTGTTGAATCGGCCGTAAAGGGTTGGTGTTGCCTTGATATAGCCCGATTAATAAAATAATGCCGTAGATAAACAATATTACGCCGAGAGCTTTGCCGATGCGTTGCGTGATGCCATCAGCTGTTTTAAACGCACCGAGTGCGTAGGCGCAACCGAAGGTTAGTAGCATCCACAGCACCATATTTAACCAATCGGGGATGATGCGTGATAATAAGGTGATGGCAACGGCGAGCAGCATGACGCCAAGCACTTTTTTAATCGCGTTCATCCATGGGCCAGATTTGGGCAGTAGTTTAGCGCTGGTGGCGCCGATTACTAATAGTGGCACGCCCATGCCAATGCCTAAAGCAAATAAGGCAATGCCACCGGTGAGTGCATTGCCGGTACGGCTAATAAATCCCAATGCGCCGACCAGTGGTGGTGTGACGCATGGAGACATCACTAAGCTCGAGATCGCGCCCATTAAGCCGACACCAATGTAGGAGCCGCGGCGCTGTTTATCGCTGGAATGGTGTAATTTGGTTTGTAGCTTTGCTGGTATTTGAATGTCGTAATAACCAAACATTGATAGTGCTAACAGCACAAACACGACAGTAAATACAATAATCACCCATGGGATTTGCAGTGCCGCTTGGATATTGCTGCCAAGATAACCAAAGATCATGCCAGCGATTGCATAGGTAATCGCCATGCCTAGTACATACGCTAGCGATAGCATAAAAGAGCGTAGGTGGCTGAGTTGGCCATGCTTGCTTTGACCGATAATGATGCTGGATAAAATTGGTATCATTGGCAAGATGCAGGGTGTTAGTGAAATTAATACACCAAAACCAAAGAAGGCTAATATCACCCAGCCGATATTGCTGTTAGATAAAATGCGTGTAATGCGATCGGTGCTGTCTGAAAGGTGTTCGGGTTGTGCTGCAGGAATATCTACGGCGATAGGTTTTACCACGGTGCCATAGTTGCCGCCAAGATCAATATCAATGATTTTAGTGATCGGCGGATAGCAGAACCCTTCGCTTGAGCAGCCTTGATAATGTACCTTGAGTGGCAGCATGT
Source organism: Coxiellaceae bacterium (assembly GCA_029212885.1). GTDB lineage: Bacteria > Pseudomonadota > Gammaproteobacteria > Coxiellales > Coxiellaceae > JARGNX01. The sequence goes on along the minus strand of JARGPC010000001.1, from coordinate 350,679 downwards.
TTTTTTTATGTGACAATACAGGCAAAGCAAATTGTAGATTACCTTCCAGTGCTGTGTAGTTGCCGACGGTTGGGTTAAATTTTTGTTTGCCCGGTGGCAGCATGGGTGTGGCAATGACGGCAGAGCCTGGTTCGGCGGGGGTGAAGGCAAACTTATCGCGGTATAAGTAATAGCCTGGCGCTATTTTAAAAAACATTACCGCTGTTTGGTTGTCTTTTGCGGTGGCGCTGAATTGAAAAGCTTTGTCCGCTGGTAATGGTTTGATTTCCGTGTGGGACCAGGCCAGTAACGGTGCTAAGAATAAAAGTAAAATGTAAAAAATACGTCTCATGGTGGTTATCTTACCATGTTTGTTGTTCTGCGTCGTGATGTGGTCTATGCCGCTTGTAGGCTTACATGGAATGGTAGGCCGGCTCGATCTAAAGTATCTTGCAGTGCTAAGCGGATAAATTGTTTTTCGGATTGATTGAGCAATTTGGCAAATTTAGCAGTCATCGCGGGGCTTAGCCAGCGACGGTTATGCTCGACATCGCAAACAAATTGACGAGAAACTCCAAGCAGTTTTGCAAAGGCTGCTTGACTCATTTCATCGCCCGTACGGATTGCCCATAGTAGGTTGGCTAGGGTTAGCTTTTTCCCTGAAATGTTTTCCAGTAATTGTAGGTTTTTTTTAGATTTTTTAGTAGTCATGTTTATTCCTGTGGTGTACCCGCTATGAGGGTGCGCACATGCTGGCAGGGTGTCAAGTGGTGGTTGAATAATGATATCATTATTGATACTATACTCTATCATAGGAAATAGGATTTTTGACGTGAGCAAAGGCTTGGTAAGTATTCTCGAAAAAATGAGAGGAAATCCAAAAGGCGTGCGCTTTTCAGACTTGGTAAAAGTATGTAATTATTATTTTGGTATACCAAGGCAGCAAGGGAGTAGCCACGTAGTGTATAAAACCCCCTGGCCTGGAGACCCAAGGGTGAATATTCAAAATAGTAAAGGTAAAGCTAAGGCCTATCAAGTAAAGCAGGTATTAGCTGCGATCGATAAATTAATGGGAGCGAAACAATGATTGATAAATATAGCTATCGAGTAACTTGGTCCGATGATGATGGTGAATTTGTTGGTTTATGTGCCGAGTTTCCGAGTGTTAGCTGGTTGAGTAAAACACAAGATGGCGCTTTTAAAGGTATTAGAAAATTAGTGGGTGATATTGCAAAAGATATGAAAAAGCAAGGTGAAGTTATTCCGGAAGCAATAGCCACTAAAAAATTTAGTGGTAAATTTGTTGTGAGAATCCCACCAAATTTGCATAGAGAACTAGCAATGGAAGCATTGGAAGCTAAGGTGTCTCTCAATCGTTATGTAGCAGCAAGATTAGCTAGCCATCATAAATAGCGCGATCATTGTTGTGTTGAATAGGACGCGCATTGTCTTTATATAGGCGTTTAAAATCACGTATTGCAGGATTGGTAATATCTACTGGTGTTTTTAACACATACCACTGAATGCCTTTGGTGCATGGTGGTGTGGTGAGAGAGCCTTCAAAGTGATAAAAGCTAAGATTCTTTGGTAGCATTTGGCTCATGAATATTAAGTGATTTTGTAACGAGTTAGTTTGACCGGGTTGGGTAGGTAAGTATTTCCATAACGCTTTAATCGCTGGATTATTACGACGGGCTGGTTTAAAAAATACCGCGACAACAGCAAACTGTTTGTTTTGTGTGTCTTCAGTGACAAAATGCGCTTCCAAAGGATATTGCACGCCGTGTAATTTGTTTTCGCTGGGGTTGTGAAAGTGAATTTGACGCAGTTCAAATCTTCTACCGCCAATCATAAAATAATCTTTGTCATTGTCGGCATAATTAATTTGAATGGTGTGGCCCGTATTGGTGATGTTTAAAGGTTTTCCCTTGAGCACTGGTGTAATGCCATCCATGCTCATATCGGTCACGTTATGTTGTTTGATATCAATCGGTGACTGGTTGCCGCCCGGCGCGCACTCATCATAGCTGTCGCCCCAGCTGTTGGCTTCCTTATGACTCCAGGTGGTTTTATCTTTAGTTCGCGTGTTCTCTGCCATCTTTGCCGGTGTTGCAGAGGTATTTGCGGTGGGTGCTGTATTAGCAAGCAATGGTGAGCTAAGGGTTAATGCGCCGGCAAGAAAGCTTAGTTTGATGAGTGTGTTGGGGGTTTTCATGACTCAATCCTTGTGCTGTCGTGATACTGAAAATTATATCACATAACATGCATTGTGCAGGGTTCGCCTTGGGAATGTACGTAGTCAGTCTTATGCTTCACTGCCTTGTTATCCCCTGCACGATCTGTCATCCCCTGCACGATCTGTCATCCCTGGCCCCGACCAGGGATCCACATATTACCCTGGATCCCGGATAATCGACTTTGTCGATTTCCGGGGTGACAAGGTTTCAGTATCGCCCAAATAGATCAATATGCTGTGCGTATGGCTGGCGTCTAGTTGAGGCAAATCATGCTAAACCCGAGCCCTTTCTTTTTAATGCCCTCGATAATGCCAGGTAAGGCATCGACGGTTTGCTGCTTGTTTCTATAACCATCATGCAGCAATACCACCATACCAGGGTGGGCATGGCTAACCACATTATGGATTAATTTTTTTACACCGGGGCGGGCGTAATCAAAAGAGTTATAACCAATCGGCACTTGGATCATGCCGTTTTTCTCGATAACGGCTTTAACGCGCGCATTGGTTAAACCAAACGGTGGGCGTAAACAAGCCGGTGGCTTGCCGACTAGCTTAGTGATTACTTTTTTGGCTCCACCGATTTCCCATTGCAAGCGCTTGCCTGATAAGCGCGTGAGCTTGGGATGGGTCATGCTGTGATTGGCAATATTATTACCATCAGCCAGTATCGCCTTGATCATTTCGGGGTGACGCTTGGCGTTACCGGCAACAACAAAGAAGGTGGCATGTATGCCATAGCGTTTGAGTATCGCTAAAACTTGTGGGGTATATATCGGCGATGGGCCATCGTCAAAGGTCAATGCAACCGTGCCTTTTAAGGGGGTGGTACGAACTTTGTGAACGGCTGCAGCCAGCAGTGATGACGTAGCGATAGCTGCAATTAAACCGATTAACATCCGAGTCGTTGTTTTCATATTTCCCTCATGAAATAGCGGTGTGAGCATTGAGCATAAACCACCTATTCATAGCTATGCAAGCGTAGAATAAGGTCTGTACAAATATACTATAATTCCTGTTAAATCAATATACTATAAGTGGTGCTTTCTATGTTAAATCGACAAGCAGCGGATGTTTTGCTTGATAAAGCAACGCATTACCCCGTAGTAGCTGTTACTGGACCGCGCCAATCAGGTAAATCCACTCTAGTAAAAAAATTGTTTTCTGATAAGCCATACCGCACATTAGAAGACTTGGATCATAGGCAATTTGCACAAGATGATCCTCACCTATTTTTAGCGCAATTTCCTGATGGTGCTGTATTGGATGAAATTCAGCACTGTCCTGAGCTGTGTTCATATATTCAAACCATTGTAGATGAAGATCAGCGCATGGGGCTATTTATTTTAACAGGCTCAAATCAATTGAGCATGCATGCGCAGATATCACAATCTTTGGTGGGCAGGTTGGGCTATGTGCAGCTGTTGCCTTTTACATTGCATGAATTACAGCAAGCGTAACAGCAGCCTAAAACAGTAGAGAAATTATTATACACCGGTTTGTATCCACCTATATATGACAGAGGTGTGAGTGCCAATTTGTGGTATAGCGATTACTTGATGACATATTTAGAAAAAGATGTGAGGCAATTATTAAATGTGCATGATATGCGAACATTCCGTTTGTTTTTACAAATGTGTGCAGCGCGCACAGGTCAGTTATTAAATTTATCGAGTTTAGCGAATGATTGTGGTGTTACACATAACACAGCAAAAGCTTGGTTATCGGTGTTAGAAGCAAGTTATATAATTTTTTTATTGCAACCACATCACCAAAAATTTAATAAGCGCTTGGTTAAGTCTCCTAAGATTTATTTTTATGATACGGGATTAGCTTGTGCATTATTAAATATTCAGCATGCCGAAAGCTTAGTGACGCACCCACAGCGCGGGCATTTATTTGAGACATGGGTGATTAGTGAGTTAATGAAATACCGATTTAACCAAGGCTTGCAGTCAAATTTATATTTTTGGCGTGACAATCATGGAAATGAAGTTGATGTCATTGTTGATCGCGGAGATCGATTAATTCCAATAGAAATCAAATCAGGCTTGACCATTAATGCGGATTACTTTAAAGGATTAACATACTGGCAAGCGCTGAACGATTCAGAATCACTGGCGTGGTTATTGTATGCGGGTGATCAAAGTCATCAGCGCAGTGTTGCACAGGTTTTAGGGTGGCAGGCTATTTTTGATTTATACCCCCAGCTACAGTAATGGGTTGGGGCTGCCAATTTTTCTGACTTTAATTACGCCGTCAATCTGCTCAAGTTTTGTCATCACTTCATCCGAAGGCATGATATTAATATCGAGTAAGTTATACGCAATATCACCACGTGATTTATTTAAAAGATCGATGATGTTGATATCAGCATCCGAAAGCGTTGTGGTAATTTGTGCGACCATATTGGGTACGTTGCGGTTAACAATCGAAATGCGTGGGTGCTCAGTCATTGGCAGTGACACATTCGGAAAGTTAACTGAATTTTTAATCGTGCCTTCTTCTAAAAAGCGACGGATTTGTTTCATCGCCATCACGGCACAATTTTCTTCGGCTTCTTTGGTGGAGGCCCCTAAGTGTGGTAAGCAAATCACTTGTTTAAATGGTTTTAATGCCATATTTGGAAAGTCGGTAACATAACTAGCAACTTTGCCAGACTCTAATGCTTTGACTAAGCCATTCATGTCGATAATGCCATCGCGTGCAAAGTTAAGTAATACCACGCCGTCTTTCATTGATGCGATATTAATTTCATTAATCATGCCGCGTGTGTGATCATTCAAAGGCACGTGCACGCTAATAAAGTCGCTGCGTTTAATTACCTCATCAATGTTTTCAGCTTGTTCTACATCGGATGACATTTGCCATGCATGTTTAACTGAAATCGAAGGGTCAAAACCAATCACGTTCATCCCTAGGGCTAAAGCCGCATTGGCGACCTTAACACCAATATTACCCAGGCCAATTAAGCCTAATGTGCGGCCGGGCAATTCAAATCCGGCAAATTGCTTTTTGCTGGCTTCAACGGTTTTATTTAATTGCTCGTTATTATCAGGTTTTAATTGATTAGCAAAATCCCAGGCTTGGCAAATATGACGGCAGGCTAAAAACATGCCGGTCAATACTAACTCTTTTACCGCATTGGCGTTGGCGCCGGGGGTGTTTAAAACAGGAATGCCAAGTTCGGTCATTTTTTCGATGGGTATATTGTTAACTCCCGCGCCTGCGCGTGCAATCACATTCACTGAAGCAGGTACCTCCATGTCATGCATTTTATATGAACGAAGTACAACAGCATCTGGTTTTTTTACCTCTTCCCCGACATGAAATTGAGTGCTCTCAAGCTGTGTTAGGCCCACTTCTGCAATGTTGTTCAGTTTTAAGATTTGGTACATAGTTAATTTTCCTCGGGGTTCAGTGTAGCCATCAATTGTTGCAACGCCAACGCACGATGACTAATACTGTTTTTTACAGTGCTATCCAATTCAGCAGCACTGCATTGATGGTCAGGTACAAAGAATATGGGGTCATAACCAAAGCCGCCGTCACCTTGTGAGCTTGTTAATATTTCACCGTGCCATTTGCCAACGGCGATTACTGGATCGGGATCATCCGCATGACGTAATAAAGCTAAACAACAGATAAAGTGTGCTTGGCGCTTACCGCCAGGTATGTCTTGCATATTTTTTAAGAGTTTATCGATGTTGGCTGTATGGTTGCCATGTTCGCCGGCATAGCGTGCGCTATAAATGCCCGGCGCACCTTGTAATGCATTGACGCATAAGCCGGAATCATCAGCCAATGCGGCTAGCCCCGTTTGTTGGCTGGCATGGCGTGCTTTTAAGATCGCATTCTCAATAAAGGTTAAACCGGTTTCGTCGGCGTCTTCGACATTGAGTTCACGTTGCAGTGTGAGCTCGATGTTCAGTGGCGCCATGATGGCTTGAATTTCTTTTAATTTGCCGTTGTTATTACTGGCCAGTACAATTTGCATACAGTTTCCTTATTGAGTAGCGTGCATTCTAACGTGATTACTTGAAATCCGCTATGGTGACCTTATATCTTTAACTTCGGTATCCAGAGACAAAAGAGGAGTAATTGCAATGCGTAATACAATCAAAAGTTTTACTGCCTTGGCATTAGTGTCGGTTGTAGGTGCGAGCTGGGCGGCCAGCATTTCTTTGTATCAGGCGCCTGATGTCAAATCCACCGTTACGGCTAAGGTCGAAACGGGGCAACGCTTAATTCCTATTTACCAATCGAATGATCATCAAGGTTGGATTAAAGTGGCTAATCCTAAGGATGGTGCAGTTGGTTGGATGAAGGTCAAGCGTGCTGGTGATGCAACGCACCCACCAAAGTTGGTGACTAAAAAAACCGATGACGGCTTTATGCGGCGAGTGGTTACAACGACCGAAAAAGACGGCCCTAAGCAATATAAGGTGATTGAATACAGCGGCTCCGAAAAGTTAGATAACAAGCAGGTGCAGAAGTTGATTCAGAGCATGGAAAAGCGCAATGCACAAATGCAAGCTGATATGAACCGCATGATGAACGATATGCGCACTAACTTCTTTGGTTTTCAACCCATTGAGCCACCTGTTGTTGAGCGTGTAGTACTCGTGCCTGTGCAAGCGGATGCTAAAGATGCAGGGCCAAAACCCAGCGATGAAGCTGCAAATACTGTTTCTGAAAAACCACAAAAGAAAACCTTTTGGCAGAAAATAAAAGGTAAGGTATCTCAGTAAACTTATTGTCATCCTGGCTGAGAGCTTGTCATCCCGGCTGAGAGCTTGTCATCCCGGCTGAGAGCTTGTCATCCCGGCCCCCGAGCCGGGATCCAGGAAATATGATATGGATCCCGCGTCAAGCGCGGGATGACAGGAGCAAGCGCGGGATGACAGGAGCGCAAAGTCATTATCTGCGCAGTTGCGTGCGAAATTTTTTAAGCCGACTAAAGTGGGCGATTTGCATAAGTTGTTATCTGAACATCCAGTCATAACAGAAGATGTAATGCACTTAAGTAAGGTGAAGCCAGCGGTTTTAAAGGTTTATTTACTGGGTTTTTTTTTATCATCGGGCATAAGAGAAGCTTACTATGCGGCTATGGTTTAACTCCATGCATCAAGGTGAGCCGTTTAAGTTATGTCAGCCTGCCGCACCGATATTGACGTGTAGGGATTACACCGCATTGGCTGCAATAGTAGTTACTTTTAGCGTTGCAGTGGTTGCGGTAATGCTTGACCACGTATCGCACGGTTTGTAGACTGTGCGACCTTATGGATACTAATTAAGAGTAAGTTGAATGTTGCGTACCGTAGTTATAGTTTTAATGTTGTTTTGTAATGTGTGCGTAGTTCAAGCGGCCGCGACGAAACCTGTTAATAAAAAGCCAGCGTCAGCGGTCACTAAGGCTGTGGATGAGGCGGTTGCCAAGACTGATAAGGCCATGACGGATGTAACAACCAATCAGCCGTCTGATTTACAGAAAAAATTACATCAGGAGAAAAAAGCGGCTCGCTCCCCCTTCGGTATTTTATTTTACGAGCCTACGTATGTTTTACCGTTTTATTATACTGGTAGTCCTGATACTGCTGTGTATCAAGGTGATACCCCAGAAAATCAAAAGGTGATGAACTCAGAATTAAAAGCTCAGCTCTCACTGCAAGTTCCTGTATGGCATCATATGTTTGGTAAGCGTGTATCATTAATGGTGTCATATACGCAACTTTCTTATTGGCAAGTGTACGCCAAATCACAATGGTTTCGTGAAACTAATTATGAGCCACAAATATTTCTGAGCAGTAATTTTAAAAAGAACTGGTTGGTTCGTGTCGGCTTGGATCATCAGTCGAATGGTCGTGGTGGCGAGTTGGAGCGTAGCTGGAATCGTGTGTTTGCCGGAGTGAGTTTGTCGCGTGGTGGTTGGTTATTTACTATTGAGCCATGGGTGTTAATTTTTAAAGCAGACTCAAGTGATTTACATAATCCCAACATTGCTACTTACCTTGGGCATGAGCGTTTTATTGTGGCGTATAAGTTTGATAATAAAGTTGAATTAAGCTTGGAGGTGCGCAATGTTGAGCGCTTAACCACAAATATGACAGAAGTCGGAGCAATCAGTGTGCCACTGACTAAGCATCTGAGTGCTTACCTGCAAGTGTTTAATGGTTATGGTCAGAGTTTGATTGAATATAATCACCGTACCACCAGTGCGGGTATAGGTATTGCGCTGTCGAATTGGCTATAGCATTATTCATATGCCAACTAAATATTGCTAGTGATTGATGTGCAAGATTCATTTTTTCATGCGCCGTATTGGTCGGCTGAAGGTTTTAATGTTTGGTGGGTTTTACGAGCGGCTGTTGTATTAGTGCCAGTAGCATTGCTTGCTATGAAGGCCGCTTGGTGATTTTGCAAACAAAAAAACCATCGAAAGTTTCATTCGGTAGGATGTGTTGGCTACGACCGACTTCAGGCGTATAGAATTGCTCATTCCAATAGGTGATGCCATTGAAGCAATTATCAATCGGTAATTCGCAGGGTTCGATAACCGCTTGGTCTGGGAAGCGTTTCAGTAATTTATGTAAAATGGCTTCGTTTTCTTCAGGAGCAAATGTGCAAGTTGAATACACTAATGTGCCGCCGGGTTTTAGGCATAAGAACCCTGACTGCAACACTTGCCATTGAATTCGTGCCATTTGTTTAATTTTTTTCAGGCTCCAAAAGCTATAGGATTGATCGTTAGTTAATGTAAATCGGCCTTCTGATGAGCATGGCGCATCGACAAGCACGCGGTCAAAGCGGTTTTCGCAATAGCGCCAGACTCTGGCGCCGTCTTTAAAATAGGTATCAACACAGGTGGCTGCTTGTTTTTTTAAGTTTGCTTGCAGCTTAAAAAAGCGATGTTTGGATTTTTCAACGGCAGCAATACGACCTTGGTTATTCATCAGCGAGGCCATTTGTGTGGTCTTTGACCCAGGGGCGGAGCATAAATCTAAAATTTCTTCACCGGGCTGTGGGTCGAGCATGACAACAGGCAATAGGCTGGAAAGGCTCTGGATATAACATTCGCCATTATTATAAAAATCGGCATGGGTAAGGCGTGGTTTATCTTCAAAATCGATGATTAGGGCATCGTCATACCATGACACCGGCTGAAATGGGATAAATAATGCTTTGAGTTTGGCTTTGACTTCATCGAGTGAAGATTTCATGCGGTTGACGCGGATAGCCACGGGTTTATTGAGTTCAAAGCTGGCAATCGTTTGTTCGAAATGTTCGTTAGGTACGATTTTTTCGAGTCGTTTGAGAAACTCGATCGGTAAGGTTGTCATCAGCGTCGCTTCCATTATGTTAGTATATCGTATTATTGTGATTGTGAGAACGCCATGAGTAAAGATAGTAAAACAACCATTGCAGGCCCGGTGGGCGAACTGGAAGCGTTGATTAGTGCAGTAGAAGATTCAAATACTGTGGCGGTAATATGTCATCCGCACCCGCTCTATCAAGGCACGATGAATAATAAAGTGGTTACGACGATGGCTAAGGCCTGTGATCAAACCGGTATTTCATCGATACGCTTTAATTACCGTGGAGTTGGTAACAGTGCGGGTAGCTATGGAGAAATGGAAGGCGAAATCGAAGATTGTTTAGCTGTGATTGCGCACGCTCAGCAGTTGTTTCCTGGGCAAAAATTGGCATTGGCCGGCTTTTCATTTGGTTCCTATATTGCATCGCGTGCGGCGGGCGAAATGGATTGCGAATGGTTGGTAACCGTTGCACCGGCGGTTAATCATGCGCGTTTTAGTGAGCTGAAAAATATCAATTGCCCATGGTTGGTGGCGATGGGTTCGAAGGATGAGGTGGTGCCGTTCGATCAAGTGCTTGCGTGGGCTGAGAACCCACCAGCACCGTTGGAGTTTGAAGTGCTTCATGGCGCCAGCCATTTTTTTCATGGTGACCTCATTGAGCTTCGCCAAATAGTAACTGATTTCATTAATAAATCCTGACTTATATCATGTGAAAGTGGCTGATTTGCTAGTACCTTTGCTTGTCTTTGCGCCCGTATCTTATAGGGAAGCGGTCATTTACTTGAAGGGTAAGTGACCGCTTGATGGAAATGATTCTCATTTGTATTGACAGATCCTGAAAAGGGGTCAATAATGAGAGTTAGATGCAAATGAGATTCGTTCTCATTTTGGCTAAAGTTTGACATAGCAATCTAAGATGTTGATTTTTAAATACATACCAAGGAAACAATGGGAGTTAGTAAGGTGTATTCATTATCAGACCTCAGTGCCGGTGAAAAAGCAGTGATCCTTGGTTACCAAGCCAGCGGTGATCACGGTTATCGTCGTAAACTGATGGCGATGGGGCTCACACCACATGCAGAATTGATTGTTATTCGTCGCGCGCCATTGGGCGATCCGATTCAGATTAAGGTACGGAATACCTACTTAAGTCTTCGTAAGGATGAAGCCGTTTTACTGAAACTCCAGCGAGTGTGATTTATGCCTGCCTCTTTACACGTCGCGCTTGCTGGAAACCCTAATTGTGGTAAAACGGCTTTATTTAATGCACTCACCGGTAGTCGTCAAAAAGTTGGCAATTGGCCAGGCGTTACTGTTGAGCGCAAATGCGGTAATTGCCGTTGTGATAAAGCCGAACTTAAGGTTGTCGATTTACCCGGCACCTATTCATTAGCAGTGACATCCGAAGCGGCGCTTGATGAGCGCATCGCTTGTGAGTATTTGCTGGGTGACGAAGTGGATGTGGTTGTTAATGTTATCGATGGCAGTAACCTTGAGCGTAATTTATACCTGACTTTGCAATTACTTGAAATGGGTAAGCCGGTTGTATTGGCGGTTAATATGATGGACGTAGTTGAGTCGCGTGGATTGCATATTGATTTTCAAAAACTCGGTAAGCAGTTGGGTTGCGATGTGGTAGGAATTGTGGCGAATAAGCAAAAAGGCATGCCATTTCTATTGCAAACCATTGTAGAGGCGAATAAAAAACATCAGTCGAGTTTCGCGCTGCAATTGGATCCGATAGTAAAAAAAGCAAGAAAGGGTATTAGTCAATTATTGCATAAGCAAGCACATGCGGATTGGTTGGCGCTGCGTCTATTGGAAGGTGATGAGTTTGCCACGGCGCAAGTGGACGCATGCATTCAACAAAATGTATTGCTGCGGATTAAAGAGCTGACGAAAGAGCTTGCTGAAGAGCCCGATATTTTAATCGCTGATGCGCGTTATCAATTTGCACATCAGTTAGTAGAGCAGTCGGTTAGCGCGTTTAAAACACAGCGCCAAACGGTAACCGATGTTATTGATAAGGTAGTGCTGAATCGATTTTTAGGCATTCCGATCTTTTTGTTCGTGATGTATTTAATGTTTTTATTTGCGATTAATGTCGGTGGTGCCTTCCAAGATTTCTTTGATATTGGTAGCACAACTATCTTAGTGGATGGTGTTGCGCATTGGATGACGCAACTGCACAGCCCGATGTGGCTAACAGCGATTATTGCTAATGGTATTGGCAAAGGTATTAATACCACAATCACGTTTATCCCAGTGATTGGCGCGATGTTTTTATTCCTGTCATTTCTAGAAGACTCCGGTTATATGGCACGAGCGGCATTTGTTATGGATCGTTTAATGCAAATGATGGGTTTGCCGGGGCGTTCATTTGTACCGATGATTGTTGGTTTTGGTTGTAATGTGCCGGCAGTAATGGGGGCGCGTACATTATCCAATCGGCGCGACAGAATTCTTACGGTTATGATGATGCCGTTTATGTCTTGCGGTGCGCGCTTGGCGATTTTTGCTGTATTTGCATCGGCATTTTTCCCGCAGGGTGGCCAAAATATTATTTTCTTATTGTATATCACCGGTATTGTTGTGGCGATGTTAACCGGTTTGATTTTGCGTAAGACGGTTTTAACTGGCGAGTCCTCGCCGATGATTATGGAATTGCCGCAATACCATATGCCATTGTGGGGCAGTTTATGGCGCCATATGTGGCAGCGCCTAAAGCACTTTTTAAAGCGCGCCAGTAAGGTAATTATTCCGGTATGTATGTTGATTGGTGTGCTGAATACCATCACGATTACGGGTCAATTGAGTCATGGCGAAGCCAATCAGCAATCGTTATTGTCTGAAGTGGGTCGCGTAGTAACGCCAATCTTAGAGCCGATGGGTGTGAAACAAGATAATTGGCCGGCCACTGTTGGATTGGTTACTGGCGTGTTAGCCAAGGAAGTGGTTGTTGGTACCTTAAATACGTTATACAGCGATGTGGGTCATCTAACTCAGCATGAAGCGGATGATTTTAATTTAACTGCTGGTCTGAAAGCGGCGGTGATGTCAGTTCCTGAAAATTTAAAAGCTTTGCCGCAAGCGGTATTTAATCCGATTTTAGCTGATGAAGCGCCACACGATATGGATCATGCGGTGTATGGCATTATGTATCAACAATTCGGCGGATCAATAGAAGCGTTTTGTTATTTATTGTTTGTGTTACTGTATTTTCCGTGTATATCGACATTGGCAGTGATGAAACGTGAAGTTGGTAACGGTTGGGCATATTTTTCAATGTTATGGTCAACGGTGGGTGCTTATGGTATTGCTGTTTTGGCTTATCAAGCCATGACGTGGTCTGATCATCCTTTAATGAGCGCTTTGTGGATTGCGTCAGTGGTGATTACTTTTGCCATTGCGGTATTGTGTTTGCGCTTATATGCGATGAAACCACCATCAAAGGAGGTTGACAAACATGTTGCAACAAATTAAATCCTTTTTTGCTAAACAACCGATTGCTAATTTGCAACAAATTGCTGATGCCTTGCATACAGATCCTGAAGCGGTGCGTGGTATGTTGAGTGTGTGGATGCGTAAAGGTTGTGTGCGTTGTTTGTCACAAACGGCGGCGAGTGGCTGCGAAACTGGCGGCGGCTGTAATAGTTGCACGACGGGTTGCTCGACTTTCACCTCAGCTGCGTCACGCGAACTTTATTGTTGGCAGTAGGTTGTCATCCCGGTCCCGACACAGTCATCCCGGACCCCGATCCGGGATCCAGTAATAATATTATCTAGCTAAGTGAAAGTAGCGGTGCTGTCTCAGCTTCCAACTGTGCCGGTTCGATGGTTTCTTCAACAGGCTTATGCACCGGTAAATATTCTATATCGGTCAGTGCCTTTCTCAGATCTACAATAGTTACTTCATCATGCGTATCTAATACTTCGGCTAACTCCAATATCATCTCATGGAACTCAGGCCAAATTAACGCCTGGCGCTCGTTAGTAATGTGCCGACTGAAATTAGGCACAATGGTACGAAAGTATCGAAACTCGGTATAGCCGCTTTCTTCTGTGAAATCATCTTTGTGTTTTAGCATGGCCTCAGGCAAGTCAGGGTCATTAATCATGGCGATAATGCGACTATATATTTGTGTTTGCTCTTGGCGCGCATAGCCACGCAGATCTGTAAAAAAATAACCCCAGCCGTGCTGGGTGTGTTTGGTATAGCAGTGCAGTTTGGTTAATAATGCTTTGGCGAGTTTTATTTGTTCTTCACGGCTTTTTTCTAAAGTGGTTGTTGCCGGTGCTTTAGATTCACCTTCAGGTAGTGGTGTTGCAGCAGGCGATATTATTGGCGTGAATGCTGGCGCTAGTGCTGGGGGCAGTGGTTGTGACAGTGGGTTAACCGTGAGATCCTCATCATCTGAATCGTTCATAAGTATAGAGGGGAAGGTATACTCTTCGGCAAATACTTCTTCAGTTACAGGGCTGGGTTCAGCTTTCGCTTCTTCGGCACCTAGAGCCACGTTGGTGAGATATGTCTTGCATGACTGCAAGCAACCGTCAATGGTGTCAAAGGCTAACTTGATGTTGGTTTTGTTTGCTAACTTCCAGGCAAGTCCTTTGCGGTATACCCAGCTTTTCTCATCGACCTCAATGAATGCTTTAAAGTCAGCAGCCACAAAAAAATAACTTAAAAATCCGCGTAATAAGGCATAGGAATAAGCGGCGTTGTTATCGATGGGGGGGTGCCAATAAGTCGTGTCAATGGTATCAAATTTCTCATTCGCCAATACAGTAAGGCGTGCTTGATGTTCACCTAGTTTTTCAAAACCATCACTGGCCAGTCCTTCGCTCCACAGAGTGGAATTCTCAAGGAAGTAATCGCGTTGTTCGGGGTGCCGACATTCGATGGCATGTATATCTTCGGCTAATTGATCAACGCGGTTTAATAGTGAGGTGACATTTACTTTTGGCTCATTTTTTTTAGGATCGAATATCATGGGAAATTCTGCAGGCAGATCCGCGATGGTTTTTATAGTATCTGCATAAGCGCCAAAGTCATGACCAGAGCTATGAGATAGGTCATGCAATTGTTGCCAAATTCTGATTGTATCTTCGCGTGACATCGGGTCTCCTTTACAATGAAATGCTCGTATGGGCTGTTGATTCAATGGTGGGGTGCAATTTTTTTATCGCTATTTGTAAATCTTCGATGCTGATACCATCTTCTTGCGCTAGTGCGGTACAGATGTTTTCTATGCCATCATGAAATTCTTGAGTGCCAATATATGGCACTATGGTGTGAAAGGGCACGATAGTTTGAAATGGTCGTATCTGTATGCGAATAAATTTAATTAGCGCATCACTTAACATTCCCATCGTTTCAGGATCATCAACGACTTCAATATCGCGGATATAATTGCATATGTCGTCGTAACTTTTTTGACGCTTATCATAATCAGACGTGGCATGACTTACCCAGCCAGGCTTTTCAGTGCCGCGTTGTTGCAGGTAAGTTTCTATATTTACTAATAGCTGTGTGGCTTGTTGTGTTTTTTTTGACTCAGCCACTGGGGTGGTAGCTTCTGTATGAGGTGCAGACATAATATGCTTCAGTGGGGGCACATATGCGGATGAAGTAAAGAATTGCATTGGGGGTACGCCCGGTACCGTTGCAAGTGCTGCTGATAACAAACCATGAGATGGAACGGTTGCCACTTCCTCTTGTGGTGTATTCGGAGGTGTTGGAGGTCTGGGTGGTGTGTTAGGCCTTGCTAAGGGAAAAGTAAAAAGTCTTAGTTTAAATTCATCAATGTCACTGTGTGTATCACCATCGCTTTCGTCGTCAGTAAATGGATCGCGTGAGCTATCGCTAGCAACAGGTTTGGGGCTATCTATTTCATCATCGGATGGTGGCGTAGAAACACTAGGTGCTGGACTGGGTAGCATATCATCAACCTTATGTTCAACTTCACCGGCAGGTGACTCAGGATCGCTGGGTGCTGGACTGGGTGGTGTATCGACAACCTTATGCTCAATTGCACTGGGAGATGCTTCGGTGGCATATGTTAGGGAGTCGCAATAATCTATACAAGCGGCTAAGCATGCTTGAATGGCTGTATTTGCTTTTTCTATATTTTCATCTGCGCTCAATCCTAGTAATAGTTGATTGCGGGGATATGCAAGCAGAAGCCTGCGATTGAGCTCTTTAAAGCGCGCGAAATTACCCGAGACTTGTAAGTACACGAGGAAAGAGCGTAATAACGCATAGGCAAATCCAGTATGATCGCTAATGGAAGGGTGCGCTGGAGATGTGCCGAAGTGGACGTCAGCTAATTGACGCATTTGCGTTTCTTGAGTGCCAAGTTTGTACAGTTGTGAGCTTTTTAGTCCAGCAATCCATAGTTTTGAGTTGGTAGTGAAGTACTCGTGATGCTTTGGGTATTTGTCGCTGGTTGCGTGGATAGACGAAGCTATATCACTTACGGCAGTGAGCAAATCCTTTGCGACTGGGACTTCTTTGTGTTCTTCGGAAAAAACACTAGCATAAGTGATAGGTAGATTTGTAATGGCTAGTACATGCTCATGATGTTCTGCGAAATCATGGCCACGGTTAGTGGCTATATCCAGTAACTCCTGCCAAGCGGCTACTGCCTGCTCAGCAACTGGTAAATCTTCACGACTCATCGTCTCTCCTTGCTCCAACTCCCTAAATCAGTGTATCACTTTTCGGCAGCAGTTCCAGTGGTTGGCGGATTGTCGGTTGTTTTTTGTGCGGGAGAGGTTGATAGAGTTGGGGGAAGCCAGTCTTGGGGGATGAAGTCATACATCCAAATGCCAACGGTTGGTTCGCTTTTGCAAGGGTACCCAGACGGCTCGCCAGTTGATTCTGGTATGGCGGCGGTGACAAAATTCCTAACGACATTAATAAAAGCTTGGTAAGGCGTAATTGTTGCTGATTTAGGCCAGTTATTTGCTGAGCTCCATGCTCCAAATCCATTTTCAAAACTGCAGATATTTTGCCCTTTACCAGTGCTTTGACTGCTAGCATTTTTTAATATGCAGTTACAGTTAGAGCTGTCTTTTGTGCAGCCCTGTGTTGCACCAAGATTACCATAGTATTGGGTGGAAAATAAAAATACTGTATTTGTACATGTACTTGGAATTGCTCCAGAGTAAGTTTGTTGGAAGACGCTAGAGTAGTCATTATTTTTAGGATCCTTTGTTAGAAGTAGGTTAAAACTTTGAGTAATTTGTTTGTCTGGATTTATATTGTTTGTTTGAATGTTTTTATTAAACTCTGAGCAGTAACTTGCTAAATTTGGATTGGAGTTAATGCTGCAATTATAAATATCACCTATTCCATTAAACTTTTTAGCAGCACTATTGAATCCGGGAAAGATAAGAGCTGGCGGCGTTTTGTTATTAAGGATGCAGTTGTTTAATATCTTATTATAATTAGAGCTGCCTGGCGCGACGTTGTCAAAGGCACACTGTAAGTGTTGGTGAAACGAGGCTCGTGAAAAATCATATATTTCAAGCAAAGTAAGGTCTGATTGGTTAGCCGGGAAGGCCGCCTTACCGCTTCCTGCAATCCAGGCTAACTTTATTTTGACAGGGTTATTTTGATAATAGTCCGAAATAAGTTTGTTAAAAGTACTGTATACCCATTCATTGCAGTTAGAGCCTAATGGGAATCCTTCATGGTCCATGACGACGCCTGTTAATTTGTTAACTTTGCCATCAGCTTTATTGTTCATAAAGGTATTATTCAGTTCGATAGTATATTTTACCGCATTACATATTTTGGTTAAGCTGTCTTTTGCCGGAGGACTAGAGGGTATGCAGGTTGGAAAAATGGTTGGGCAAGTGATGTTGATAGGTTTTGTAGGTGTGTAGCTAGCCCATGCGGCTGCGGTAGGGTCAATGAAAGCATAAAATTTTATTGAGCTGGGTAAATTTTCACTGTATTTTTGAATCAATATGCCGCTGCTAGTTGGATTTCCCGATGCTTTGGTGGCTTGGTAGGTGGCTGTTGGAGGGTCGACCGCAGGCATCACCCTGCCTGCATTGAGCTTGTTGAGATTTGTAAACAAATTATTAAAATAGGTATCTGTAGTGTTTGGTGGTCTTTGTATGAAAACAGTTGAGCTGGGAAGGGGTAATGTTTGCGCCATAGAATGCACGGTTACGCTGCCTAAAATAATTGTAAAAATAAAGAGCAAAATTCGCATACCCAATCACCATTAAAAATCCAATAACCCATATTATAGAGTGCGCACCGCATGTGATCATCGTTAGCACTTATGGCCGCCTCATTCTGACTGCAGTTGTGTTTGTCATGTAGAGATAATAAATTAATGATTTATCAGGAGGTTATCATGGCAGATGACATCATTCGTATTCCTCTCTTATCGGCAGCGCTAAACCCCGGAAAAATGGTCGAACGTGTCGAGGTCAAGCAACTCGATTTTGCACCCAGTCAAAAGACCGGTTATCACTTTTGTTAATTTCAAGTGGAAGGGCAAGAGCCAACGGTTTTAAATACAGGCGATGCTTTCTTTGAACCAGCGAATACCAATATTGTGCAATTTGATAATGCCTCTGACAGTGAAGGTGCTTCTTTTATCGCATACTATTTGCTTGATAAAGCGGAAGATGAGCTAATCACCATGCACGAGTAACGCACAAGTAATATTTTCAATCTATTCAGTTAGTTACTTTAAATCTTCAGTATCGCCTATATGAATATCTAGGCGTAATTTGTCTATACAATCAATCCCTTAATCTTTACATAACAGCTTTGATGTACAATGCGTATATGCATAAAAGTTATTTGTATTGAATTTTAAGGTGTTGTAAGAAGAATATGTCTCGAAAAGCAAAAGAATTAAAAAGAGCGCAGGAGTTGTCCAAACTATTGGCAGACCCGCTTGATGGTGTTATGCCAGCAGGTGTTCCTGCGGAATTGGAGCCGCTTGTCTTTAAGGTGAATCCAGGACCGGCGTCACCTGCGAGTTCTTTGGTCAGCAGTGTTGAATTAGAAGAGTCACCGACAGTAAGAGGAAAGCAAGCTGCAACTAGAGGAGCGGTTTCCCCAGGTTATGTTGATGCATCTGAGTTGTGTTATGAGTTTCGCGCATGCAGAAGTGATGGTGCAGAAAGTGATGTGGTGCGTGAAATGATGGCGCAGCGTTCAGGTATGAATATTGCTAGCCATTGCTTTGAGCGTCGGATGGCGGGAATGCTAATAAACATTATTCAATGTGCTAATGCATCATTAGGTTCAGAAGGAGCTGCCTATGCGGCCGATTTGATTGCAGAATTTAAGAAAGCATATGCTGATAGTGATAAGACAGTATTGGATATTCAAACGTATGTGGGCTTTTATAAACTACTTCTTGAGATTAATGCAGCTGAAGATTATAGCGCTGCAGCACCTCGATTTGACAAGACTTTTCTAAAAAGCATTCGAGCAGATTATAACAGCGCAATCATCTCCTTGATGAGGGGGGTGGATGAGTATCCAGAGAATAACGAATTGATTTCGTCGGCATTGAATGAAGTCATTGGGGGGCGATCACGTTCAAAACCTCAGCAAGCTCATTTGATGCACCATTTATTAAAGCGTGACCCTGATATGATGGTGGTGTCGTATTGTTTAAAGCAAAATGACATGGCTATGTTAGAGGCTATTATTGATTATGCAAAAGAAAAAAATATCGGCAGCGATCACATTAAACGTATAGTTGATAAATTAGATGCTATTTTTGAAGCCAGTGATAAAAGCATCCAGGATTATCAAGCTTTTGCTAATACGCTCGGTTATATTAAGAAGAAGTTTAGTATTGCTGATGGTAGTGAATTAGATTCTACATTTAATTTGCAGGCATTAAAAATGCCTTGTCGTCAGGCGATTAAAGCAGCGATAGAACGCTTGGCTGAAACGGATGATTCTGAAGAGCGCGCAAAAATTCAACGTGAAATTCAGTTGGCTTATCGAGATGGATTTAAAGCCCTTGGCATACCTGCCGACATGGGTTATGCAGCTCGCTGGCAAGGTGCGCCTATGGTTGGGAAGGTACGTGTGCCAAATATTGGTCGCGAGGATAAAGTAACCGCTCCTATTCCAAGGCGACCTGCCGCTGGGGGAGTATCTAATATCTCTAAAACGACGCTTGCGCTGGCGCAAAGTAGAAGTCATATACCTCAGTTCGAAGACTTGCCACGCAGAGAAGCCTTTTATTCCGTTAAAGCACAAATGGCATTTCATTTACAAAATATTGGTGTGGGTGGGACAGAGTTTGATACGCCCCATTCATCGCGTGTAGTAAAAGCTGATGGTTATTATCAGCCGAAAGCATATTCATTTGCGATGAATATGTTGGGTGATTATGCACGCTCGCGCCTTGTAACTCCGGAGTGCCGAGATAAATTATTACGTATGGAATTTGAATTACGCGCAGATACAGAGGCTGATGTTATGTCGCATCGCGTCACTTACCCGATGCTTCAACGCTTAAAGGCTGGTGAAATGGTGAGCCTAGGTTCAGGTTGGGATGAAGATGGTGGTGGTCATGCCATTCAAATTCTATTTAAAGAAGTGGCCGACAGAACCTATATGATTTATGCCAATCGTGGTCAGCGAAAGCGCGGCGTTAAACCTGGTATGCATGTGTATGAGGTGGGGTTTCCTGGTGCGCTTATAGACCCTGCTATTTTACAAAACATTGTTGCCGCAAGATCGGGTCGGGCTTGGATTGAGCAACAAGATGATCCATTGCGAACAGGTATTGCAGGTAGCTTGGGGTTACGTAAAGTTGCTTATGTAGAAAAGACAGATCAAAAAACAGGTAACTGTACATTGGCTGCAGCAAACCACTCCATACAAGCTTGGTTGATGTTTGACTGGCTTGAGGAAAATCATACATCTAGTACTGCAATAACAGCCGATGAAGTTCAGGAAAGCTATAGGGAAACTAAAGGTGAATACACCAATATTCGTACCGACAGTAAAGCGCTATCGTCGATGAATATAATGGAAATGCTACAGCCTGATGGGACTTGCCGCACAAGTGTGGCATCAGCTCAGAAAATAACGCTAAAAGTTATTGATCATGTTAGCCGCAAGGCGTCATGTTGGCGGCCAGTAGAAGATCGTATGCCAGCGTCAGTTGCAGAGAAATTATTAAAGCCTATAGTAGCCTATTTGGTGGCTCAAGAATCAACTCGAAGATCTGATGGTGTATTTAAACTCCGTGGGCTGATAACTATTCGGCAGATACTGACTGATAAGCCTTATAAGAATATGTTGCTGGAATGTATGCGACAAAAGCCGCGCTTATCGCGTGCATCAATAGAATTTATTAAGCGCGAACTCATCCTTATAAAGCGTAAGCCATCAGAAGATATGCCTGTGGGTTTGCGTGTTGAGCATGCAATGCAGCCTATCGTGGAAAAGGTTGCTTCAGCAATGGCAGGAGTTGGTGTGTTCTCAGCATCGAGATCTCAAGAGCCGGGTGTGGGCAGTCAACCATTACCAGATGAGGCAATAGCAACTCCACGTGACGTATCTTTAAAAGAGCCAGTAGCGTTTGATGCATCCGGTACGTTAACAAGTAGTAGTAGATCGGATGACGATGATTTTGATCATGATCATGATTTTGATGATGATAGTGATCCTGCCCGTCTCGGAACTTGAAATTTAAATCAATAGCACCACATAATGGGTAACTCGAACAGAACAGTGAGATATCCCAATGAGAATGGATCGCTTTACCACCTTATTCCAAACCGCTTTAGCGGATGCGCAATCTTTAGCTAATGGCCGCGATAACCAGTTTATTGAGCCGATTCATGTGATGAAGGTAATGCTTGAGCAGGATAATGGCTCGGTAGCGCCGCTCTTACTTAAAGCCGGTATCAATATGAATGTCCTGATCGATAAGCTCGACCAGGCGCTAGATCAACTGCCACAAGTGGAAGGTGCCGATGGCGAAGTTCATGTATCCAAAGACTTAGGTAAGGTGCTAAATGTGTGCGATAAAATTGCGCAAAAGCGCAATGATCAATATATTTCTTCGGAGTTGTTTGTGCTGGCGTCAATGGATGTGCGTTGCCAGCTCGACCGTATATTAAAGGATGCTGGTGGCGATAGAAAAGCGTTAGAAAAAGCGATTGATGAGATGCGCGGTGGTCAACAAGTGAATGATGCTAATGCAGAAGAGAACCGAAAAGCGCTGGAAAAATTTACTATCGATCTGACTGAACGTGCTGAACTGGGTAAGATTGATCCGGTGATTGGTCGTGATGATGAAATTCGTCGTACCATTCAAGTGTTGCAGCGTCGTACCAAAAACAATCCCGTATTAATCGGTGAGCCTGGTGTTGGTAAAACGGCAATTGTCGAAGGCTTAGCGCTGCGTATTGTTAATGGTGAAGTGCCGGATGGTGTTAAGGGCAAACGATTGTTAGCGTTAGATATGGGTGCACTAATTGCCGGCGCTAAATTCCGTGGTGAATTTGAAGAGCGTTTAAAATCGGTATTAAATGATTTATCTAAACAAGAAGGCCAAGTAATTTTATTTATCGATGAGCTGCATACCATGGTTGGTGCGGGTAAAGCGGATGGGGCAATGGATGCGGGTAATATGCTAAAACCTGCCTTGGCACGTGGTGAGTTGCATTGCGTGGGTGCAACAACATTAGATGAATACCGTCAATACATAGAAAAAGATGCGGCGCTTGAAAGGCGTTTTCAAAAAGTGCTAGTTGATGAGCCTAGTGTGGAAGATACGATTGCGATTTTGCGTGGTTTAAAAGAACGTTATGAAATCCATCACGGTGTTGATATCACTGACCCAGCGATTGTTGCAGCTGCGACCTTATCGACACGTTATATTACTGACCGTAACTTGCCTGATAAAGCAATTGATTTAATTGATGAGGCGGCCAGTCAAATCCGTATGGAAATGGACTCAAAGCCAGAAGCATTAGATAAGCTCGAGCGGCGCTTGATTCAATTAAAAATTGAACGTGAAGCGCTAAAAAAAGAAAACGATGAAGCTTCTAAAAAACGTTTGGGAGATTTAGAGTCTCAGATTGAAGGTTTGGAAAAAGAGTATGCCGATCTTGATGAAATTTGGAGTGGTGAAAAAGCTAGTCTGCAAGGTGCGCAACATATTAAAGAAGAATTGGAGCAAGCCAAGATTGAATTGGACGCAGCCATGCGCGCACAAGATTTAGCACAAGTATCAGAATTACAATATGGTAAAATTCCTGAATTAGAAAAACGTTTGCAAGACGCACAACAAAGCGAAAATAAACAAGAAGAAAAACATAAATTACTGCGAAATAAAGTCACCGAGGAAGAGATTGCGCAAGTGGTTTCCCGTTGGACGCATATTCCTGTGTCGAAGATGCTTGAAGGTGAAAAAGAAAAACTATTGAAAATGGAAGATGAATTGCATCATCAAGTGATCGGGCAAGATGAGGCAGTATGTGCTGTGTCAAATGCCATTCGTCGTTCACGCGCAGGTTTATCAGACCCTAATCGTCCGATTGGTTCGTTCTTATTTTTAGGGCCGACCGGCGTTGGTAAAACTGAGTTATGCAAAGCGTTAGCAAATTTTATGTTTGATACCACCGATGCCATGGTGCGTATTGATATGTCCGAGTTTATGGAAAAGCATTCAGTCGCACGTTTAATTGGTGCGCCTCCAGGATATGTTGGTTACGAAGAGGGAGGTTACCTAACTGAGGCTGTACGACGTCGTCCATATTCGGTCATCTTGTTGGATGAGGTTGAAAAGGCGCATGCCGATGTGTTTAATATTTTATTGCAAGTGCTTGATGATGGTCGCTTAACTGATGGCCAAGGCCGTACAGTAGATTTCCGTAATACGGTGATTGTGATGACTTCAAACTTAGGTTCGCAAATTATTCAGGAGTTTGCATCGCAAGGTGATTATGATGCAATGAAGTCGGCTGTGATGGAAGTGGTTGGCCAACACTTTAGACCAGAATTTTTAAATCGTGTTGATGAGTCGGTAGTGTTCCATCCCTTAGGTGAAGAGCAGATTCGTCGTATCGCGACCATACAAATCAGCCGCATCCGTGAACGTTTAGCTGAAAAAGATTATCAGCTCGACGTAGAAGAAACCGCTTTGGATTTATTGGCTGAAATGGGTTATGACCCAGTTTATGGGGCGCGACCATTGAAGCGTTCACTGCAGCAATACCTGGAAAATCCCTTGGCGGAAGATATTCTAGCTGGGAACTTCTTACCAGGCAGCACGATTAAAGTGCGGCGAGACGATAATCAGTTAACCTTCTCATAACGCTTTTATCTTAGGGAGCCACACAAGGTTCCGGTATATACACTGGCCGGACTATTTGCAGTGGCTTCAGTGTAACGAATGTAGCAATTATTTACCTTTGTGCTGGCGAATATCCAATTTCCCGGTCCCGCTTGAAAGGAATTGATGTCGCGTGGGTGGTTAACCATAAAGCCAATACCTCTAGAGCTGCCCGCTGGGTAGCCGTAGACGGTTTGGATTGGTGTGCGTCCTAGAGTGACTGTGCCGCTGGGCGATTTTTCGATGCCTTGCAACACTGCTTTTGAATATATGAGGTTTATTTCGGACTGTATGGATCCCGAAAATCCTTCAATAACGGCTCTGCGGGCATCATTTGATAAATTAATAAATTTGGGGATGGCAAATGCTGAGATGATGCCCAGAATAACAATAACAATAATTAATTCAACGAGGGTAAAGCCATTTTGCTGTCGACAACTTCTCATACCTATCACCTTATGTACTATTACTTAATCATTTACTATTACTAATTATATAGATATTGTAAAAAAAATGCTAGCTATTTTGTCTATTATTTGCTCTGCCTGATGGGGCTGCAATAAAAAAGTGCATCTTTTCAGTTGGTTGAAGCCTGAGTGCACGCAGAGCGTGCAACCTTATTGTTTGTGCAATTTTGTCATCCAGGACCCCGATCCGGGATCCATGGATTCCCGCTTTCGCGGGAATGACAGTTTTTCGCGGGAATGACAGTTTTTCGCGGGAATGACAG
>JARGPC010000001.1:0-325967 GCA_029212885.1 Coxiellaceae bacterium | reverse complement strand
TTTCGCGGGAATGACAGTTTTTCGCGGGAATGACAGTTTTTCGCGGGAATGACAGGCTTTTTCAACAATGACAGTGCG
Source organism: Coxiellaceae bacterium (assembly GCA_029212885.1). Lineage (GTDB taxonomy): Bacteria > Pseudomonadota > Gammaproteobacteria > Coxiellales > Coxiellaceae > JARGNX01. The sequence goes on along the minus strand of JARGPC010000001.1, from coordinate 325,889 downwards.
ACACTAAAACGTACGATAGCTCACTGCTGGTGCAAAGCGTACTTGTTTGTTTCGCTGGCTGGCTACCGCGCGTGGCGTTAGCGAGCAGTTAAGCAAGGCTTGCTGGATGGTGTTAAATAAATTTTTGCCTGCATTATGGCCGAGTTCGCTATCAGCACTGAGGAATTGCGAATCCCGTGACCAGAATAAGCTTTTAATGGATCTTTTATGTTTAACGCTGTGAGTAGCGGTTAGGTAACCAATAACTGCTTGCAGTTTTTCTTCGAGTGGTAATTTTTCTGATTTTAGTTGCGCAATGAGTTGTTTGCTGCTTTTGCTTTGTGTTAATGGGTTGCCATGATAAGAGTGTAAAATATCATTAATAAAGTGAATCACATTGTATTGCTGTTCAGGTTTGATCTTGCCTTTATCATTAGTGACAGTATGAAACATGTTATATAGCCGAGTGGTGATGGTGTCTTGGCTGAGACTGAGTCGCCGTGTGCGATGGTGGATAACCATGGCAGGGATGACGGCAAAGGTAAAAAACATCATGGCGCCAATGGTTCGAACAATTCTGGAGGCACCTTGCGCCCAATTCTTGGCGGTTTCATGTTGTGCAGCATGACGGTGTTGCCAGCTATCTTTTGATTGTGCATGTTTGATGGCTGAGCAAGAATAGGCGGCGCCATAGGTGACTAAGGCCGTTGCGGCAGCGAAGACTGAAAACAATTTAAAGCCGACATTCCAAGCGGATTTGAAGCTTTGAGTGTCGAGCTGCTGGTCAAATTGGCGTTGTTGCATTTCACGGCTAAACTCAAAATCTTCACTGAGTGGCGCGCGAAAGGTGTATTGTCTATGTAGGGTGTCAAGGTAGTCGCGTCGAAAATCACAGGCAATATTTTCAGCAGCAATTTGTTGGTCTTGCATCTGCTTATTGCGAAGTAATACATTTTTTTTATCATCAGCAAGGAGTTTTACATCTTCAGCTACTTGTGGGTATTTTAGCGAGTGTTGATAGACAAAAAAGGCATATTCAGCTGCTTGACTTTGGTCATGACGTTCAATTTGATGCATGTGTTTTAAATCAACATAACCACCGTTTTCTTCAGCCGATTTTGGTGTTGGGCCATGCAGCACATTTTGTAGGTATTTATCATCAGTGCCTAGATTTTCGATGTGTTTAGTTAAGTGTGTGTGATCTTGATAGGCGATGTAACCGGGCTGTTTGGCTAGTCTGTTGTAATAGTGGCAATAAGCGTTATATGCGGTTTCACTGGTGCTAAATTGCCTAAATTCTTTTTTATATCGGGGTGATGTGGTGGGTGAGGGTGGTATTTTTTCATAGCTAAACCGTGTTTTCGGCATTTTGCCTGTTTGCTTTTTTGTTTCATGATGAAACCAGTAAAAGCGTCGGGCCATTTGCAGCGCAATGCGATGCGCTGCATTATCGAGTTGCTGTTTCGCACCCGCAAGTGTTGTATGTTTCATTAATTTTATCCCACTAAAATTACGATTGCTCAGTATCCCCACACGATAAGTTTATCTAAGCAGGTCTTGGGTGGGCTGTCAAACTTCGGAGGTGATATTGATTGATTCTTATAGTGGGTTAAGTATTTGTTAAGACTTTGGCTTTGTCATTCCTGGCCCCGACCAGGAATCCATGCAGCGCTTTGCGCTGCCTTGATCGCTTAGCGATCAATGGATCCCGGATCAAGCCCGGGATGACAAATCTCCAAGCCGGGGATGACAAATATCCAAGCTCGGGATGACAAGTCACCAATCCCGGGACGACAAGATTAAACGGCGGCGCGTAAATAACTATTACCATCACCTTGAATGCGGAAAGCTTCCGGATCAAGTTCGGCATTTTTTGCGCAGTTTTCAATCAGCTGTTGATTCAGTGGTTGATGATTTAACGCGGCTAACCAAAAACAAGAAGCGGTTCTTTCGGAGGAGCCAAACGGTAATGGCACAATACCAGCAATATACTGTTGCGAATCACCTTCGTCTTTTGCGGTCATGGCTGACAGCAGTGGGTCATTAAAGGTATCGCAAGAATCCAATAACACCACTTTATTTTGCAAACGATCAACTAAGTCAGTGTCGACGGTATAATTAGTGAAGTCACCATCAGATAATAATATTTCACTGTCACTGCCATGCGATTCATTATAAAAACCTTTGACGTTTTTACAGCTCATCCAGTTTTCATAGGCATGCACAGTGGGTTGTGGGCCATCAGGGTTGTTGGTTGTCATTAAAAAAGTGTTATAACCAGCGGCTTTACTAGCTTTATACACTTTTTGCACTTCATTTTTAACTGAAGCATCGCCGGTAAAATTGTTGCCGATAACAAATTGCACTTTTGGGTCAGGGCATACTGGTGTGAATTTAGTCGCATAGTTAGGTGACTGTTTTAAATCTGCAGGTGTAACTCGATAATGATCCACTACCGATGTGACATGCTGATCATCATTTAAGTTAATGCGCATAATAGTTGCGCCTTTGACTCTATCACTTAATAAATAGGTAATCACCGCGCTCAGCTGGTGCTTTTGATTATAAATCGTACGGATTCGGATAGTCTTGTAAGGGCTGCTGTCATTTAAGCCTAGCGCTTGTTTGGCAATATTAACGGCATTGGCTTGTTGTGCTATGCCTTTGCTGGCTTGTGTTGCCATCAAGTGTTGCGTTTGAATGTTAGGCAGCAACATATAGTTAGGTGCTGCGTTTACTGTCATTGCTGTGGCACTGCACGCGAGTGCCGTTAATGGTATAAACCATTTGTTCATCTATGTCTCCTTCCCAGGGTTATGATACACTGCTGTGTATCTTGTAAAAGAGTGTATGCCAACAATTTCACCATAACTAGGGAAAATCTTTTGCAAATGTCATTATCTCTTTCAGTGGTTTACATTGTCGTCGGCTGTATTTTATTGGGCATTGGCGCAAACCGTTTTGTGATCTCATCAGTTAAAATTTCTACTTTTATTGGCATGTCGCCATTAGTGGCGGGTGTAGTCTTGGTGGGGTTTGGTGGTTCATTCCCTGAAATAATCGTTTCGATTATTGCTTCGCTAAAAGGCCAAACGCAATTAGCGGTTGGTAATGCAATTGGTTCGAATATTGTTAATGTCGGTTTGGTGTTAGGTTTTTCAGCGTTATTAATGCCGCTGCAAGTACATCGTCATTGCTTTAAGCGTGATTATCCATTGTTAGTTGGCGTTATGATTGTGTCTGCGATATTGATCATGAATGATTATTTGTCGCGCCTCGATGGCGTGATCTTATTGGTGCTGCTGTTTATTTATTTAATTTACATGACCGTGTTTGTTGCTAAAAAACATCCAGAAGATATTGAGGTTGAGGAAAAAATAATTGAATCAGAAAAGCCCTCATTAGGTTGGAATATTTTTTGGTGGATAGTTGGTTTGGGTTTGTTATTTTTAAGTTCAGAGTTATTAGTTACCGGTGCCACTTCGATTGCTGAACATTTCGGTATTAGTCAGTTGACCATTGGTTTGACTATTGTGGCGATTGGTACATCATTGCCAGAATTTGCGACGACAGCATACAGCGCAGTAAAGCAGCATCATGAAATTGCTATGGGTAATGTGTTGGGTTCGAATATATTTAATTTGTTAGCGGTAATGGCAATGCCAGCATTAATTGCGCCGGGTAAGTTATCGACGCAGTTATTAACCCGTGATTTTCCAATTATGGTTGGTATTTTATTATTAAGTTGGTTGCTTGCATGGTTGCCACCGCGTAAAAAATTACTGGGTCGTATGGACGGCTTGATTCTATTTGCCGTGTATATTCTCTACCTCATTGGTCTGTGTGTTGGCTGGATTTAGTCGCTACAGCAACCAATCACTGATCGCGGTTTGAAATGAGTCGCGCGATTTAACTAGCTGCCACCACAATGCTAATCGCGATGCTGGACTGGTAAAGCAGCGATCGAGCAAGTCGAGCTCTTCTAAACGGTTAAAGCTAGGTATCCAGGCAATGTCAGCTAAAGTCATGTGTTCATCAATCAAGAAGGGGCCTGGCGACAAATCAATAACGCGGCGTAATTTTTCAAATACACGCAGCACTTCTTGCAGGGCAAGTTCACCATCACAATGGCCGTCGCGTGCATCGAGTAATAACATTTTGCGTGATGCCATGGGGTGGGCTGCGGCTTTTACTGCTAAGTCTTGTTTGGCGTTTGAGGTGGATGATTTCGTTGGGTTACTAAATTGAGTGAGTGTACGTAAAAAAGGGTGATGCATATCTGCTGCCCATTGCGCGACAGTGCGCATTAATGCTCGCCGTTGTAATGATGCTGGTTTTAATGCGTGTTCTGCGTGAGTGTCATCCAAATACTCGTTAATCACATTGCTTTCGGTGATGATCCAATCATCATCAGCTAACGCCGGTACCACGCCATCAGGGTTGATTGCTAAATAAGTTGGTGTAAGATTTTCAGATTCTTTGGTGTTGATAATCTTGCTTTGCCAGTCGATTTTTTTTTCGGCTAGGCAAAGTCTCACTTTTTGTGAGCAAGACGACTTATTAGCGTGGTACAGCGTTAGCATAATGAGTTCCTTATTTATTTGCCAAATATTTCATCCTCGGTGCCGCCATAGCCCCACTGATCTTGGCTGGTTGCTGGGTCATCATCTAATTTAACGCAGCGATTAAATGCATGGGTGATTTTCTCGCCAGCGATTGATCCTTCCATTGCGCATTGTGCGGCGCGATCACTTGGTCCAATTAACAGGTCGTTAATACCCGCGGCATATTTTTGTGCGCCAGCGCTATCGATGACCGCACTTTTCATTGGGTCATTAAAGGCTTCACAGGCTAACCAAAAGTTAGTGACGTGTTGACGGAAAGCACCTTTGAGTGTGGTCTCAAAATCTTCATGAGATACGACACCATCATGGGTTGTAATAATGTCTGGGTTGGCATCACCATCATAAAAATTACCAACCACTTTGGGGCAAGACATATAGTTGATATAGCTTTGTGAGGTAGCATCTTCTACTAATAAGCGCACGGTTTTCAGGCCAGCGGCTTCTGCATGATCAGCCACGTCTTTGGTGATGTCTTGCTCGAGTTGCATGGCATTCGGTGCGAAGGCAATAAATTGCACTTTGGGATCCGGGCAAACCGCTTTAGTTAACTTTGGTTGTTGTGTCATGTCTTGAGAAGTCATATGGTAATTGTGTTGTATGTTACCAATCGCTTGGTATTGGTCATTAATATTAATGCGCGCCACTTCAACTTTGTGGAATTTTTTTGAGAATAAATACATCAGCACATAACTGGGTGCGTGTGATTTATTATGAATCACTTGTGTTTTAATCGCGCGGTAGTCATCGGTATAGACATTGTCTTTTACTAATTGCGCAATTTTATCAATCGGCGCAGCGGAATTACCGTGTGATGTATTAAACATCGTGATTGGCGTACTGGCGATAGCGCTGGTTGCGATGGTTGATAACGTGATGGCGACAAACGCACTTTTTTTTATGGGAAGTTTTTTTGACACACTATTCTCCTAAGCTTCCATGAGTGAGGGAATCATTGTTGCGGGTTATGTAAAGAAATTATGACATGTCTGGGCGTTAACTGGGGCCTGAACACATAGTCATGCCTGGTGCTGTTCCCTCGATGGGTAAATTCGTTGGTTTACCAGACGTTTGAAGAGTATTTATGAGTATATATCTTGGCTCACTCCAAGTAGCTTTATTTTCCAAGTTCGTTTCGCCTTTTTTAAAATTAATGAAAAAGTTAAGGTAGTTACTTTAGTGGGTATAATTTCTTTTTTCAAATGATTTGTTTACTATTAATCTAATTAGCATTCAAGATTAGGCGCGGTCGTTTCACATGATAAATATATGCACCATAGGTGGCCTAAAAGAGAATGTTTGACAGGTATAGAGCCTGGATTCTGGCCGCACAGTCTTAAACGGCAGATGCGCTAAAGGGTGTAAAAGAAAAAGCCCGGCAGGGGGTGTGGGTGTTTGGTTCTTGAGATACGGCAATAAAGAGCTCCGAGGCTAAAGGGTGTAAAAGAAAAAGCCCGGCAGGGGAGCCGGGCTTTCGTGCTAACAAGTCTTACTTTTTTTGGGGGTTTTACTTTTCTCACTTTTTATCCTACGCCTGAGGTTGGGGGGTGTCAATACTTGTTACTCGCGTCATTGCGAGGGGCCTGCGACGAAGCGGCCTAGATTGCTGCGCCACTGTGTGGCTCGCAATGACGGGCAGGGGTGACGCTTGGGCGCATTAGCGGTATGCTTGTCGGGAATACTATAAGGCATACAGATGACAAAGAAAAATATTCTAATTACAGGTTGTTCCTCAGGTATTGGTTTAGCTTGTGTTAAGCAACTACTTGATCGCGGGGAAAATGTGTTTGCCACAGCGCGTAAGCCAGAGGACTTGGACAAATTAAGTTCATTGGGTGCAGTTGCTATTAATATGGAGTTGAGTAACGAAGATTCGATCACGCAGTGTGTGCGGCAAGTGGCCGACCAGTGCCAGGGTAAGATTGATGTGTTGATTAATAATGCCGGTGCGGCGGTGCCTGGGGCTGTTGAAGATTTGAGCACCTCTGCGTTACATCGCCAGTTTCAAATTAATGTGTTTGGCACCATGGAGCTGACTCGATTGATCATTCCTTATATGAGAGACCAGCGCCGAGGCCGGATTATTTTTGTTAGCTCAATATTGGCAATCTTAACGATGCAGTGCCGTGGGGCGTATTCGGCCAGTAAGCATGCGTTGGAGAGTTTTATACGCGCAATGCGGATGGAGCTTAAAAGCACACCAATCAAAGTGATCTCTTTTCGACCAGGTGCGATTCGCACTGAGTTTCGGTCTAATGCTAAGCAGGCGTTTGCTGAGCATGTTGATATGGAAGGCAGCCACCATCACCAGTTGTACCAGCGTTATAAAAAACAAGATTTTGATAAACTGCATAAGCCGCTGCCTTTCTCGTTAACGGCGGAGAAGGCTGCCGAAAAGATCGTTAAGGTCGTTTACATGGATAAGCCTAAGCCGATGTATTATGTCACTTTTGCCGCTCATTTGATGTCTTGGCTATCACGCTGCTTGCCAGAACGCTGTATTGATTGGATAATGGCGAGATTTTAACCTTTCGCATGGGGGATTTTTAAGGGGGAGCGGGCGAATGCTCCCCCTTAAAAGTGCACAATCACTTGTTTTTGTGCACGTATATTATCAGGAAGCTATTCCCATTTGGTGGGAATAGCTGGATAATGCAGCGATTCTAGTGAGATTTTGATATCCATTCTAACCTTGAACAAGAGATAGGCAACATGACCCGTACATCCGAATACTTATTAAGTACTACCCGTGAGACCCCAGCCGACGCTGAGCTGGTCAGTCATCAATTGATGTTACGTGCGGGCATGATCCGCAAAGTGGCGAGTGGTATTTACACCTGGTTGCCGTTGGGTTACCGCGTTTTGCGCCGCGTTGAAAATGTGGTGCGTCAAGCGATGGATGAGGCGGGTGCGATGGAGATGTTAATGCCATCGGTGCAACCAGCGGAGTTGTGGCAGGAGTCAGGGCGTTGGGAAAAGTATGGCCCAGAGTTATTGCGCATTACCGATCGCCATGAGCGCGAATTTTGCTATGGCCCAACGCATGAAGAGATTATTGCGGATGTGGTGCGCAACGATATTAAAAGTTACAAGCAACTACCGATATCATTTTATCAAATCCAAACTAAATTTCGTGATGAGATTCGCCCACGTTTCGGCGTGATGCGTTCACGTGAATTTATTATGAAAGATGCCTATTCATTTCATATGGATCAAGAGTCGATGGCGAAAACTTACGATACGATGTATCAAGCGTACTGTAATATCTTTACGCGTTTGGGTTTGAACTTTCGTGCAGTATTAGCCGACTCCGGTGCGATTGGTGGTAAGACATCGCATGAGTTTCAAGTATTGGCGCAATCGGGTGAAGATGTGATTGCGTATTGTGGCAAGAGTGACTATGCCGCGAATGTGGAGCGCGCTGAAGCGTTGGCGCCTAAGACACCTGAGTTTGATTTAGATGCGGCAGAAGCAATGGTGAAGGTGGAAACACCGGATTGCAAAACCATGCAAGATGTAGCGGACTTTTTTGGTGAGTCGTTAGCGCGCGGTGTGAAAACTCTAGTGGTAAAAGGTGAAGAAGAACCCTTAGTGGCGCTTGTGTTACGCGGCGATCACACATTGAATGATATTAAAGCAACGGCGTGTGCTGAAGTGGCGAGTCCATTGCAAATGGCGGATGAAGCTGAAGTTAAAGCGGCATTGGGTTGTGGTTTTGGTTCATTGGGTCCGATTGGTTTAGATATTCCAGTGATTATCGATCGCGATGCGGCGGTGTTAGTTGACTTCACTGCGGGTGCGAATGAAGAAGGTTTTCACTATCAGCATGTGCATTGGGAGCGTGACCAGCCTCGTAAGGCTGTTGCCGATTTGCGCAATGTGGTTGATGGTGATTTAAGCCCAGACGGTGAAGGTAGCCTGACTTTGGTGCGTGGCATTGAGGTAGGGCATATTTTCCAAAATGATGATGTGTATACCAAGTCGATGGGTGTGTCGGTACTGAATGAAAACGGTAAGAACGTTACTTTATTAAGTGGTTGCTATGGTATTGGCGTAACGCGTATTGTTGCATCAGCGATTGAGCAACATCACGATGAGCGTGGCATTGTCTGGCCTGATGCGATGGCACCGTTTGAAATTGCTTTATTGCCGATGCAAATGCATAAGTCGTATCGTGTAAAGCAAGCGGCTGAGCAATTATATGGTGAGTTGTGCACGGCAGGTTACGATGTGTTATTTGATGATCGTAAAGAGCGTCCTGGCATCATGTTTGCTGACAGTGATTTAATTGGTATTCCACATCGCGTAGTTGTCAGTGAATCCGGTTTGGATAATGGTACAATCGAATATAAATCTCGTCGCACGGGTGTGATTGAGCATTTGCCGTTCAATGATATTTTGGCAGCATTGGCGGAGCGTGTCGGCATATAGTAGCAGTTGGAGCTAGGATGGTAGCGAAAGCTTTTAAAAAAATTCCAGCGGAATATCGGTGGCCATTAATCGTTGCCGTGGTGCTGCATTTGATTTTAATTATCTCGATGACGATTGAAATCAAGGGTACATCTTATAAACAACTGCAGATGACATCAAAGTCGCCAGTTAAAGTGGTGCAAGCGCATGCTATCTCAGTACAACAAGTCAATAAGCAAGTTAAGCGCGTTGATGATATTAAGCAAGCTAAGTTAAAAGCTAAGCGTGCGGCAGCGGCAAAGAAACGTGCGATTGCGTTAGCCAAGGCTAAAGCGATAGCTAAGGCAAAGGCTCAAGCACAAGCGAGAGTGCGTGCCAAAGCGAAAGCCAAAGCATTAGCACTGGCGAAAGCAAAGGCTGCAGCAAAAGCGGCTGCACAAGCTAAAGCAAAAGCAGTGGCTGCCAAGGCAGCAGCAAAAGCCAAAGCCATACAAGTTGCTAAACAGCGTGCGGCATTAAAGGCGCAGCAACAAAAATTACAACAAGCGCTGATGCAGCAGCAGCTACAGGCTGATCAAAGCAGTATCAAACGAGCACAAGCACAGGCGCAAGCAAGAGCAACGGCGCTGGCAGTGGATAAATATAAAACACAAATTCTGCAAGCGATTAGCCAGCGTTGGTTGGTGCCTTCGGGGGTGAGCAAAAAGCTTAGCTGTGAATTGATGGTACGTTTGGGCCCCGGTGGTGTGGTATTAAATGTAAAAACCGTACGTAGCAGCGGTAACTCGGCACTTGATCGCTCGGCAACAACGGCGGTATATAAGGCGTCGCCATTACCGGTGCCAAAAGACCCGGCTTTATTTGACAAATTTCGAGAGCTCAGCTTAACTGTACGTCCAGAATCTGTGGTCGATAGCGAGCAAGGGTAACGATATGAATGGGGTAATTATATGAACAGGGTACTGAAATTGAGGCACGCATTAATGTCATGCCTGTTAATGTTATTTGCATGTTTGCCATTCACCGCGATGGCGGCGTTAAACCTTGAGTTGACCCAAGGTATAGGTAAGGCGATCCCGATTGCGGTAGCGAATTTTTCTGGTGGTGCTGTGCAAGGGCCAGGAGATCAAACCGTTGAACAGGTGGTGACCAATGATTTAACACATAGCGGTCAATTTCGTGTATTAAATCCTGTGATTGATAATGTGACAGCGCAATTGCAGAAGCCTAATTATAACCAGTGGCGCCAGTTGGGTGTGAATGATGTGTTGTTGGGCAGTGTGACATCACGTTTTGGTAATCGTTATCAGGTGAAAGTGAAGTTGGTTGATGTTTACTCAAAGGCAGTATTGGTTAATCAAAGTTTCACCGTGAGTAAAGATGACCTGCGCCAAGTAGCGCATCGCATCAGTGATATGGTTTATCAAAAGTTGACTGGCACACGTGGTGTGTTTTCAACCAAGTTAGCTTATGTGCTGGTAAAGCATGAGGCTGGTAAGCCTTCACGCTATGCACTTGAGGTCAGTGATGCTGATGGTTTTAATCCGCGGCCGTTATTGGTGTCATATATGCCGATTATGTCGCCAGCTTGGACGCCGGACGGCAAGCAAATTGCTTATGTGTCGTTTGAGGGGCATCGTGCAGCTGTTTATTTGCAGACATTGGCAACGGGTAAGCGCAGTAAAATAAGCGCATTACCGGGCATTAATGGTGCGCCGGCGTTTTCACCGAATGGTGATATGGTGGCTTTGGTGTTGACCCGTTCGGGCAATCCAAAATTGTATACCTTGGATTTACGCAGTCAGCAACTGAAAGAGTTAACCCGTGGTCGTTCGATTGATACCGAGCCTAACTGGGCACCGGATGGTCGTTCGATATTGTTTACTTCGAATCGTGGTGGCAGCCCACAGATCTACCGTTATGAACTAGCTAGCGGTAGCATTAATCGCGTAACTTATGACGGTAACTACAATGCGCGTGCACGTTTCTTGCCAGATGAAAAAAGCATTGTGATGTTACACCGTAAGAGTGGATTATTTGGTATTGCTAAACAAGACTTGTCGAGTGGTCGCGTTAATGTATTAACGCGAGCAAACTCGGATGAATCGCCGAGCTTGGCACCGAATGGTAAGATGGTAATTTATGCTACCAGTTACGGTGGGCGTGGTGTGTTAGCGATGGTGTCAACCGATGGCCGAATAAAGTTGCGTTTGCCCGCGAGGGAAGGTAATGTACAAGAGCCAGCTTGGTCGCCCTATTTGCAAGGGTAGTTTTTAAAGGAGAATGACTATGAAATTCAATATGTTAGCGATGCCATTGGTGGTGGTGGCGTGTGCATTTAGCTTGAGCGCTTGTAATATGGCAGGCAAGAATTCTTCAGATACTAACGCTGTGGCTTCGCAAACAGCGAGTGCAGCCGATACAGGTAGTGCACAAACTTATGCGTTGAATGGCAAGCAAGCGATGGATAGCGAAAGTGGTGCTGTGACAGCCGATGCTAGTGATGGTAACTATCCTAATATGGTAAAAAATTCTACGCGTGCGCCTGAAAATCAAACTTATTACTTTACGTTCAATAGCAGTGGACTTAAGCGTCAGATGGATATGGCTGCGATTGTCGCACAAGCTAATTATTTAGTGAATCATCCGAATGCTAAAGTGCGTTTGGAGGGGAATACGGATGATCGTGGTAGCCGAGAATATAATATTGGTTTAGGCTGGCGCCGTGATCAAACGATTGAAGATATTTTATTACAGCATGGTGTGTCTAAAGACCAAATCAAATTGGTTAGCTACGGCAAAGAGCGCCCAGCTGTGTTTGGTGGGAACGAGGCCGCATGGCGTCTAAACCGTCGTGTTAATTTGGTATATGAGGCAACGTAAAAAATGGTTAAATCAAAAAGTTCTATTTTAGGTATAGCAGCGGCTGCAAGTTTAGCAGCAGCTTCATTTGTTTATGCAGAAAACCCTGCTCCGGTAGTGGATATTAATGATAATGTGCAGCTGGCAGCGAATACTAATGCGCAACAGCCAGCCAAGGTGACAGATGTTAGTGATAATGATGCGAGTGCAGATGATTCTGATTCAGCATCAAATAGCAGCGCATCGACACAGCCCGCCGCTGTAGCCACTCCATCGGTTGCTATGGATAGCTCAATGCCCGTTGGACAACGGCTAACAGGCTTGGCTCGTCAAGTGCAGAATATCACCGCGATGAATTTGCCTCAGCAGATTAGTGATTTACAAAACCAAATTCAACAATTGCGTGGTCAACTGCAAGTGCAGTCGCATGATTTGAAATTGTTAAATACGCAGCAGCGCAGCTTTTATCAGGATGTTGATCAACGTATTCAGCGATTAAAGGCATTGGTCAGCAATTCAAATGGTAATGGTGATGATAGTAGCTCTAATGGCTCTGGCCCATCGCCTTCCGGCAGTTCAAGCAATAGCAATAATAGTAGTAAAGCGGCAGGCAGTAATGTGACGAGCCAATTAAATACCAGTACTGCTTCGCAAAATTTTAATTTAAAAGATGCACAAACCTATCAATCAGCTTTTGCTTTGGTGTTAAAGAGAAAGTTCACGCCAGCGATGGAAGGTTTCCAAAATTATTTAAGCAGTTATCCTAATGGCCGCTATGCAGTTAATGCACACTATTGGTTGGGTGAGATTTATTTGCGTCAAAGTCAAACTGATAAAGCGGTAAGTGAATTTGCAACGGTTGTTAAGAATTATCCTAAGAGCAACAAGGTGGCGGATTCTAAGCTGAAGATTGCGATGATTCATATGAGCCAGGGTAAAACGGCCATGGCCAAAAATGAATATACAGCTTTAAAGAAACAGTATCCAGGCACAACAGCGGCGCAATTAGCGAGTATTCAATTACAACAAATCGCCGCGGGGAAAGAAACTAGCCATGTCCAATGAGGTCTTAACAGACCACAAGGAAAGGGTTAGTGAATCACTACGGATTACCGAGATTTTCTATTCGTTGCAAGGTGAAACCGATACGATTGGTTGGCCTACGCTGTTTATTCGTTTAACCGGTTGTCCTTTGCGTTGTCAGTATTGCGATACCGAATATGCCTTTCATGGTGGTAAGCGCCAAACATTGGACGCCATCATTGAGCAGGCTCAAACACATAAAACGTTACGTCATATTACGGTATCTGGTGGTGAGCCTTTAGCGCAGCCAGCCGTGATTTCATTGATGCAACGCTTATGTGATTTAGGTTATGAGGTATCGCTGGAAACCAGTGGCGCTTTAGATATTAGCAAAGTAGATGATCGGGTGAGCCGTATTGTTGATATCAAAACGCCAGAATCTGGTGAGGTAGCTAAGAATCGTTGGCAGAATATGGATTTGTTGCAGGCGAATGACCAGTTAAAGTTTGTTTTGTGCAGTCGAGCTGATTACGACTGGGCTAAGCAAATTATCGAACAGCATCAATTATTGTCACGCTGCCCAGTTTTATTTTCACCCAGCTTCGAGCAAATTAAGGCACGTGAATTGGCCGATTGGATTGTAGTCGACCAATTGCCCGTCCGCTTTCAATTGCAGTTACATAAAATCTTATGGAACGACGAACCGGGTCGTTAGTAGCATTACCCACTATCATCGGTTATGTATGCCTTTATACACGCCCTCGATTCACTCGCTTGCGCCGCGTCTAGAGCTGAGTGGGGGATGCTACTAAAAGCATGGGGGATTTTAAAGCGTGAATAGCTAGGTTACCAGCGATGATAGGCGGGGTGGGATTCGTTAACGGCCACAAACATGCCCTGGCATATGGCGGTGATTTTACCATTGGCCATGATGTGTCCGGCTGTCCATGCCTTATTGCCATCGATATTTTCTACCCAAGCTTCTAAGCGTAAGACGGTATCGCTGGGGGTGGGGAGCTTGAGTTGGATGCTGTATTTGGCCGTCACTGTGCAGGGCGGTGTTGTTAATCCTTGATGTTGCATCAGCGCCCAACAAGCCGTCCAATTGCAGTGACAATCCATCAATACACCAACAATGCCGCCTGATACGGCACCTTCAAATGCGCGATGCTCTGTGCGAGGCGTAAATTCAGCAATGACTTTATCGCCATCGACATAACTATTAATATGCAGGCCTTTGCTATTCGCAGGGCCACAACCAAAGCAAATGCTGTCTTTGGCATATTGTTGTTGTAGGCTGAGTTTTTCTGTCATTAGGAAATTGTATCAAAATCCTTGGCTTTGTCATTAACTACGTCATTGCGAGGAGTTTACGACGAAGCAATCTTCATTGCTGCGCCACTACGTGGCCCGCAATGACGATGCTGGGATGACAGCACTAAGTCTGGGGTGATAGCTTAGCGACCACTGTTGAGTGGGAAGTAAATTTCAGTGATCTGCTTTTCTGGTTGCTCAAAGTGCATTAGATTAACGTAATGCATCACGCTAGGAGACTCAGCAAAGTCGAGTTTGTCTTGTTGCACAATGTAACGGGTAAATTGACTATAGGTTTCCTCAATGTTCGCCACATCACCATGGTGCACCAATTTAGCATAGGTGCCGCCGGCTAAGGTCATGCTGTGCAGTTCATCGATCTGCGCATAGCGATCTTGCCAACTGATGCAGGCGGCATAATGACATTTTTCTGGGTCGGTAAGTGATGGATGATCATACGGGATGCCATAGCATTGATTTTCATCAGACACTAAGGTAGGCAAGCCAACCAATTGCGCTATTTGCTCCCAAGCATAGACGGCTTCTTCGTAGGGGCCAATGTGAAGTAAGTATGCCAGTTGTGTAGGTTCACGTTCGACAATTTCTACATTGATTGCTGGCTTATCACCATAGAGTTGTTCTAGTTTATCGAGCATTTGTTGCGAACCGTGACGCACTTCGCGTGGCGACACCTTAAAATGTTTTTTTATGTGGCGGCTAAACGCCTCGGTTGAGCCAAAGCCAGCATCAAAGGCAATTTCAGTGATTGTACGATCAGTTAGCCCCAAATGCATAATGGCACGGTGAGTTTTGCGGCGGCGAATATATTCTTTTAATGATTCGCCTGTGATTTGGGTAAAAATACGATGAAAGTGATACGGTGAAAAATAAGCCAGCTCGGCTAATTGTTCCAGGCTGAGTTCATCATCCAAATGCTTGTTGATATAGCTCAGCACCCGCAAGATGCGTTGTTGGTAATTGATTTCGGTCGACTGCTTCATATGCGCAAAAATTATCAGGTTAGTGAGGTTGGTCCAGGGTACTATAGCCCACTCAAATTACTAATTCAGGGCAGTGTACATGAGTAGTCTTAAGTTTTACTTAACCAGCGTCACTATTTATCTGACGGTATTCTTTTTAGCAACGCTTAGTTGTGTCTGAAATATACCAGGATAACTGAATGTACTTAGGTTATTTATCAAGGCGCACAGTGTACCTCTTTTACTTCATGGCTCGCTCCGCTCCGCTCCACTGCGCTTTTACTTCCGTAAAAGAGGCGCCCTATACACCTTGATCCCATCATCCCGCACCTGGTACTGTCATCCCGCACTTGTCACTGTCATCCCGCACTTGTTACTGTCATCCCGCACTTGTCACTGTCATCCCGCACCTGGTACTGTCATCCCGCACCTGGTACTGTCATCCCGCACTTGATGCGGGATCCATATATTATTTTGGATCCCGGATAATCGACTACGTCGATTTCCGGGATGACAAACTATTACCGAGTACGTGATTTCCGGGATGACAAAATATTGCCGAGTACGTGATTTCCGGGATGACAAAATATTGCCGAGTACGTGACTTCCCAGATGACAATAGAGAAGATTGCACTTTGTGGTTGATTCTGCCAAGATAATTCCACACCAGCAGCAAGGAAATATGAGATTATGGCGGACGAAAACGAGCCAGAAGATAAGGACGATAGTCTTTCTAGCGAGTCATCTGAGGATGCGGATATTGATGAAGTCGGTGAAGATTTTAATTTTGATGATTTAGAGCTCACTGATGAGCAGCGTGCGATGCTTAATGAGATTGCTGCCGTGGCAGATCAAGCCGGTATTGACGACCCGCGATTGTTTTTATGGGATATTAAACCGCTCGATATTTTATATTTATTTAACAAGTTTCCTTTTTTACAAATCGTTGATACGCGTGTTGAAGTAGACCCACCGACTGAGCCAGCTTTTATTGCTGTGCCGAGCAGTGGTTGGACAATATATGATTATGGTAACGCGATGAGTGCATCCCCCGGGTTATTGCTGTGGGGCGGTGGTGACTTTAGTGTGCCAGAAGAAGGTGAAAAGGGCGGTGAGGTGATAAATCCTGGCAAAGGCACGATTGTTAATCAATCCTATGAAACTGCTGTTGAGATGATTCGCATAGCCGATGAGCGTGGTTGGGAAGGTTTGCTTATCGTTGATGGTCACCCACTAATGCAATGGGCTGCATGGGTAGAAGCTTATGATCGCGGCTTTGTGATTGAGGGCTTTGAGCCCAATGAAAGAGATTTCGCTAAGCGTCGCTTAATTCGCCGTAACAAAGAAGATGAAGAGCAACTGCGCCGCAAAATTCAACAGAACTTATCAGCGCGTTAAATTTTTAACGATTACCTGGCCGCTACCGGGACTGTTGCATGACTCCCTGCTGCAAGGTTGGGTTGGCGATCACCTGCTGTTGGTTGGTCTTCTTCGGGCCTTCCACCGGTTCCGTTAGCTGCGCCTGAAACTGGTACCCGAGCAGATTGACCATCGGCACTGCCGGGGCCATCGGCAGATACAGCAGTGCGCTGGTCTTTGTCACCACCGCTTTCTGGGTCTTTATGCTGCTCGCCCTCAAGTCCTTTCTCATCCTCTCCATTAAACTTTTTCAATTCTGCTTTTTTTAATTTTGCAAGGCCGTCTTTGCAATAGGTATGGAATGCTTTATGTGCTTTTTTAACGATATCTTTGGCTTCATCGAGTGTGTAAGGGTGAGCCACAGCTTTACCCTCTTTCGCCATTGCGTCGACGTAGCTTGTTTCAGAGCGCTGACCTTCAGGTTGGTTTTTAGCCCAATCTTCAAATGCGGTGCGATTTTCTTTTACTTTATCTTCATCAAAGTAAAACTTGCGATGCAGTGTGTTGGCGCCTAGTGTGACGCCTGGCAGTTTATCGAGGTCTATGCCGGCTTCGGTGTTTTTGAAATCTGCAAGTAACTTCATCGCTGATTTCTGCGTCATCTGGGTCTCTTTAATGGCTGAAAAAATACCGACTGGCTTGCCCTTCGCGTAACTGAGTAATCGGCAAACGCCGTAAATGGCGAGACCCAATATAGGGTCTGACTTGCAGATTGAGCGATACATCCAGCCACCAACGCCGTCTTTGGCTGTGATGACTCTGTACCCAGAGGTGACTTTGCTGCCGTGTGTCTTACTTTGGCCCATGCCCTCACGCAATTGCTGTGCTTGTTCTGGGGAGGCGCCACGGTTTAGTGAGTTCAGTACCTTGCATCGTAATGCATTGCTACTTGCTTCATCCAGTCCTTTAAGTGGCGCGCCTTTTAATAGTAATGCGAAGCGATGTGCGGATCGGGGATCATCCAGTTTACCTTCTTTGATGAAGGTATCACATGCGGCAGTATGTTTTTTTTGTGCGCTCTTTAGTCTGTCTAAAGCCTGTCGCATTTCTACTTCTGCTTTGTGTGTTTCAGGCGCATCTGGTGTCTTTATGCTTTGAGTCAAAGCGCGATGTTTTTTCATCACGCTTTGTAGATTTTCCTGAGCTGAACGCACTGCTTTATCAGCGTCGACTAAATCGTTGGCTACTTTAAGGGTTACCTTGTTGCCGATAGTGTCACCCTTTGGCAGGTGTTTTAGTATATCCTTTGTGTTTGGGTGAGGCGGTGGTGTTCTCATTCCGGAGTCGTCACTACCAACAACATCTAAAGCAATCTCTTGTGGGTCACCGTCAGGTTTGAAGTCACCTTTGTCTGCAATGGATTCTATGGCTAGGTGGGCATCAAATGTTGTGCTGAGTAACTTGTCTGCATACGCTTCTCTATTGGCGCTGTAATGAGGACTGACCCCCGGCTTGCCCTGTACTGTTTCCCAAGCGGTGTTACGCTTTTCTTTGATTTCTTTTTGCTCCTGGTCGCTGGCATCCGGGCTGGCCACGGCAAAGGCATCCTTAGAGAGTAGGCCTGCTGGGAATTCGCTAGTAAGCGACGTGTCGAGTGATCTGTCTGCTTGTGGCCCTGGGTAAGGGGTTTTTAGCATTGAGGCACATGCTCCCATCGCATCCTCTTCTGTTGGGAAGCTGCTAGTTATTGATTTTCCAGGCTCATTTTGTAGTCTTCCATTATCCATTTTGTGCTGGTCGACATATCTTTGGCCACTTTTTATATGCTTGGCAGCAGCTGCTACTCTATTTTTGACTTTGCCTTCAATGCCAGGGCGATCATCTGGGTCGATAGCCTTATAAATGTCTTTGAATTGCTGGGTAGTATCAAATAGTTTTTTTTGTTCTTCACTGCAGCCGTCTTTCGACGTCGGTAGGTCTGAGATCTCGTCAACTTTTTTGAGTAGTGCGGCTTTGTCAGCTTTTGTCAGGCCAGAAGTGTCAATTAAGTCTTTAACCTTTTTATTAATAGTTGCTTTTTTTTCGACAGCGTTAGCCGAGGGCTGTATTGATGGCTCGCTTTCAACAAAGGCATGCAGGTTCTGTGCCAATTCGCCGAGTGATGTGTCTTTTTTTATTTCGTGTAAACGCTGTCGGCTTGCTGTTGCTTTAGCAAAAATGTCACGCATGACGTCTAAAGTCATTCTTGGTTTTTCTTTAGCCATAAAGCCCTATCCCTTATGTGTTTTTTATTTTATATCATTTGGTTTTAAGTAATCATTACTAAATTATAAGTGTGTTGTCTTAAATTAGGCTTAAGTCATCGGGCGAGTTTAACATAAAAAAGCCAGCAGTTTCGCTAGCCTTACGCATAAGTGGAGATGGGGCAGCTAAAAAAATGCCCTGCAAGCAGGGCATTCGAAAATCAAAAGCTTAATAGATTAGCTTTCAGCCATTTCTTTCAATTTCTTCAAAGGACGGACTTTAACTACGTTACGAGCAGGTTTTGCTTTAAATGTAGTTGGTTCGCCAGTGAAAGGGTTGATACCCTTACGAGCTTTAGTCGCAGGTTTGCGTTTAACTGTACACTTCATCAAGCCAGGTACAGTGAACTCGCCAGCAGCACGTTTTCTAAGATGACGATGCATCAAATTACCCATGCATTCAAACACTTCGCTGATTTGTTTTTTGCTTAGATCAGTTTGTTCAGCAATATGTGTCATGACTTGTGACTTGTTCATCGCTTTAGCGATAGCTGTCGTTACTACTTTTTTAGATACTGCTTTTTTGGCTGTTACTTTTTTAGCTGGTTTTTTGCGCGCTACAGTTTTTTTAGCGGTAGTTTTTTTCTTTACTGTAGTTTTGCGTTTTACAGCTGTTTTAGCTTTTGCCTTACGAGCAGCAGTAGTTGCTTTTTTGGCTGTACTTGTTTTACGTTTTGTTGCACGCGTTGTTTTTTTACGCGTTGTTTTTGTTGCCATTGCGGGGGTCCCTCTTTTCCGTTTAACAATCGAGTTTAGCCGTTCCTTGGTTTTGAGAAAGATCAAAGGGTTAACTAAACCACAACAGAACATAAGTTATCACGATTTATTTCATAATATCAATTGTTTTCGTTGCTTAGATGTCGTTTTTTGCGGGTTTTTCTCAATTGTAGTGATTGAGTGTACAAAAAACCGGTGATTAAACGTGGTTTTTACAAAAAAGGGCTTGTCTAATCCTAGGCAGTCCTGTAACATTCTCACCCTTTCAGCATGCATTTGAATAGAGATTACCTGTATGAAAACAATTATGACAAATGCGGAAACAGCGGTACATAACTGGTACGTTGTTGACGCAGCAGAGAAAACATTAGGACGCTTAGCTAGCGAATTGGCCAAGCGCCTGCGCGGTAAGCATAAGCCAGAATATACACCGCACTGCGATACCGGCGACTATATGGTCGTTGTTAACGTTGATAAGATTCGTGTGACGGGTAATAAGCAGCAAGGCAAAGTTTATTATAGACATACTGGTTTTCCTGGCGGTATTAAGCAAATGACTTTCGAGCAAATGCAAGAGCGCAAACCAGAGCGCACTCTTGAATTGGCTGTTAAAGGCATGTTGCCTCGTGGCCCATTGGGTAGAGCAATGTTTAGAAAGTTAAAGGTATATGCTGGTAATAACCACCCGCATGAAGCTCAAAACCCTGAAAAGATTGATATTTAGAGGAATTATTTATGGCAGCTGTACAGCAATACGTAGCAACCGGTCGCAGAAAAACTTCAGCAGCACGTGTGTTTTTACGTCCTGGTAAAGGCGCAATGACAATTAACGGCAAGTCGCTCGAAGACTTTTTTGGTAGAGAAACTGCTCGCATGGTTGTAATGCAACCAATGATTGCTGTTGATGCAACGAATCAGTTCGATGCACATATTACAGTGAAGGGCGGCGGTATCAGTGGACAAGCTGGTGCGATTCGTCACGGTATTACACGTGCTTTGATCGCTTTCGAACAAGAACGTTTGCAGAAAGAAGAAGAAGGTAGCGGCGGCACATGGCATCGTGCCTTGCGTAAAGCTGGTTACGTTACTCGTGATCCGCGTATGGTTGAGCGTAAGAAGGTTGGTCGCCATAAAGCGAGAAAGGGAACACAGTTCTCGAAACGTTAATTATCTGTTACTATTACGTTTTTTGTGTGCATTACTCCCGCCTGGCCATCAGTTTGTGAGGCTGGAGACGGGAGATTGCTATTTTTAAGGGCTTAAAATCGGCGTCGAATCTTAGGGTTACAGCCAGTTTCTTCCCAGCAGGAGGTGAGAAAATCCATGACTATGTTGCGTAGATCAGTAATGACTTTATATTCGGGTACGCTGGATATCGATAGCCACCAAGTGCGTATCGTATTAGCTGAGAAAGGTGTCAGCGTTGATGTGTTAAATATTGATGCCAATCACCCTTCTGAAGACTTAGCGGAATTAAATCCCTATAACACACTTCCTACCTTGGTAGATCGCGAATTGGTGCTTTACCAATCGCGCGTGATTATGGAATATCTCGATGAGCGTTTCCCGCACCCGCCTTTGTTACCAGTGTATCCTGTGGCGCGCGCTAAAAGCCGCCTGATGATGTGCCGTATCGAAAAAGACTGGTATAGCTTGTATCGCACCATTGATAGTGATCCACACAGTGAGGCTGCTGCCATTGCACGCCGTGATCTGCGTGAAAGCTTATCATCATTAGCGCCAGTATTTGCTGAGATGGAATTTTTCTTAAGTGATGAATTCTCATTAGTGGATTGTGTCGTTGCTCCATTATTATGGCGTTTGCCTAGTTTGGGTATCGAACTTCCTGCTAAGCAAGCTAAATTGATCGAAACTTATGCTGAGCGTATCTTTGAGCGTGATTCTTTCCAAGTCAGTTTAACTGAAGTTGAGCGTGAGATCAGAGAGCATGATGACATCTAGTCGCCCGTATTTAATTCGCGCTATTTATGATTGGGTGGTTGATAATGCATTAACCCCGTATATTTTAGTTGACGCTACATTGCCAAATGTAGCTGTGCCGGAACGTTTTATCGAAGATGGCAAGATCATTTTAAACCTAGCGCCACAAGCCATTGGCGGATTAGCCTTAGGTAATGAAGCTATTGAATTTGATGCACGCTTTTCCGGCGTTGCACAACATGTCTACGTTCCCATCCGTGCAGTCAAAGCTGTTTATGCTTTTGAGAATGGTCGCGGCATGGTGTTTGGTGAAGACGATGAAGATGGTGGCAGTGATGGCCCTATCAATCCTACTGGCGGTGGTGCCTCGGGTGGCAGTCAGCCACCGGCAGGTGGTAAGCCGACTGGTAAGCCTACCCTTACAGTTGTTAAGTGACAGCGTAGCTGTCATCCCGGGCAAGGACCCGGGATCCACTTTTGTCATTCCTGGCTTGACCAGGAATCCATGGATCCCGGATAATCGACTACGTCGATTTCCGGGATGACAGAGTTGCTTCGTCGATTTCCGGGATGACAAGAGGTGAGAATTAATAAGGAAACTCGAATACTTTAACTACCTTGCGCACACCACCAACACGACGCGCTACATTTGTAGCGAGGCTCGCTTGTTGATGTGATACATGACCCATCAAATAAACCACACCATTTTCTGTGACAACTTTGATGTCGGTAGAGCGCAGGCCGGATTGTAATAACATTTTCGAGCGAATTTTGCTGGTAATCCAGGCGTCGTCGGCGCGTTGGCCCAGAGATGAAGGCTCGCCGACAGTGATTTCGTTATAGACCCGGTTTACCTCAGGAATGTTTTTCACCATGGCATAGGCGCGTTGCTTTAATTCAGCAGTTGGTGCTTGGCCGACCAATAGCATAATGCCGTAATATGTTGATACAGAAATATGACATTTCTTCTCAATGGCTGCATCATGCGAGAGTCGATAATGCGCAATTTGATTGGCGCGATGATCGCTCTTAGTTTGTTTCAAAGGGCGGTTATCATAAACAATGGCACCACCGGCTGTTGCGCCTACAAGTAACGCCGTTGGTACACAACCTGACGTTAATAATATGCAAGGTAAGGCTACTGGTAGCAGCATTTTCAATTTCATTGCTTAACCCTCATTTTGGAATAATTGTTTGTCGATAATATCGCATAGACAGTGAATGATGACAAGATGGCATTGTTGAATATGCGGCGTGCTATCTGACGGTGCGCGGATTTCGGTATGATTTGGATTCAGGCGGGTAGCTAGTTCGCCACCATCGCCACCAGTGAAAGCGATCACATTCATTTCTCGGCTGTTAGCTGCGTCTAATGCCTGTAGGCAGTTGGCTGAGTTACCGCTGGTGCTGAACAGTAATAAGGAATCACCAGCATGACCAAAAGCTTTTATTTGTTTGGAAAAAACTTGATCGTAATTTTCATCATTAGCAATGGCGCTTAGTGTTGCTGTATCTGCTGATAGCGCTAAGGCAGGCAGGCTTGGTCGTTCAGCTTCAAAACGATTGAGCATATTGTGGGTGAAATGTAATGCATTACATGCTGAGCCGCCATTGCCACAAGCTAAGAATTTATGCCCTTCTAGCAAGCATTGTGTTAATTGTTCGCTGGCTTGGGTGATTTCATCGATTAATGTATCGGCACAGGTGATCTTGGCCTGAATGCTTTCGGTAAAATGGTGTTTAATTGATTCAAATAAGTCCATGCTAATCCTCACGGTAAATGTTGGGCAAATATATCATGAGTATGTGGTAGATAACACTTACCACAGCATCTTTTCGGGTACTTCAAAGGCATGTTTAATCCAAGTGATTTCGCTTTTATCAAAGCCAACCACATCAAAGCGGCACGGCCAATGTTGAAATTGGCGATTGTTAAGTAAATAATATTGTGCGGTACGAATAATGCGTTGTTGCTTCAGTTCGGTAATTGATAAAATGCTACCACCATAATCCTGTGAGCGGCGATAGCGTACTTCAATAAATACCAGCACAGTTTTGTGTTGCATTATTAAATCGATTTCACCGTATCTGCTACGAAAATTGCGTTTAAATAATCGCATTCCTTGTTGGCGTAGATAGTTTAGTGCGGCTTGTTCAGCTAATGAGCCAATGCGTTGTGTATATCCCATGCGTTTATCTAACACTATATTGCAGATAAAGAATACCCGTATTTAGTAATTAATCTATTTTTTTTGGTGTCGCCCCTGCGGGTAACCTTGGTGTGCTCGCTAGCGCTGTGCGCACGAAGGCTACCCTCCGGTGTCACCCAAATAGATTAATTAATATCTGGATTCCAGCACGCACACTTGTCTTTGCGTGCGTATCCTTACGCGTGGGGGATTGTTAAGGGGGAGCGTGTGTTCGCTCCTCCTTAACAGCACGCAATTACTTGTCTTTGCGTGCGTACCATACCAGGATAAATTAATTTACGTCAGTGAATTAATTTAGTGAAGCAATACCGGCTGGGCTTGTTGCATTTGCGCCCACAACAATCGGCGATAAATGTGCTGATCAGGTGCAAGGTATAGGCGCCCTGTAGCACCACTAACGCCAAACTTGGGTAGCAGCGTTAATTTATTTAAGGCGTTAATTAAGTGATAGGCATCGACACCGAGTGCATACAGTTTTGTATGGCGTTGGTAACCTTTCGGCCACAGCTTGCTTACATTGATGCGTAATTGATCCAGCGAAGGTGTTAATGTGCGATTCGGATCAACAACCCATGGCATATCGCAAAATAAAATGCCATTGAGATCACGGTCGAGTCGCGTTTTAGCCATGCCGCTGTATAACGATGAGATGCCATACACGGGTATGCCACCGGCGTAGTAATATTTGAGTAGTGGTCTTACTTGGCGAGCTGCGTTGGGTTGTGCTGCCATAAAAAACATATCAACATCTTGTCGGCGGTAGGGAACAAAGCGAACTTTTTTACCTAGTGTGCGTCGCAATGCATTGTAACGACTTTGGGCTGAGTCAATGTGCAGCAATGAGCGAATTTGCGAGGACAAGTTATTTAAATTCTTAAAGCGTAATGTGCTGACGACAGTGCCGCCTTGTTGTTGCCAAGATGCAGTGAATGCATTGGCAATTGTATCACCCCATGCGCCAGCGGGTGCTATAACAATCGCACGTGTATGGTTATCTTGCCAGGCCTTATGTACTACTTGCTGGGTTTCATCTAAGGGTGATAAGCCAAATTGATACAGCATGGGTTGGTCTGAAACGGGTTCAGCTAAGGTGTTTAAGGCTAGGGTGCGTACCGGTAATTTATTTAGCGAGACCAGTTGGCGTAAATTATTTTTAGTCAGGGGTCCCACTACAAAGTCAGAACCATTTTGTACGGCTTGTTGATACAATTCACCAATATGGCCGCTGCCGCTATCAATTACTTTGACATCGGGTGCATTCGCATCTTGTTTTTTAGCGTCATAATAAGCAGCAAAAAAACCGTTGCGGATGGCTTGACCGGTGCTGGCTAGTGGTCCACTGAGCGGGAGAAGTAGTGACACCTTGTGACTTGGTTGTATAGCGGTTTGGCTAAATGAGCTGGGTAGTAAAGCTTCAGCGGGGTGGCTAGGGAATTGCGCGCGCCATTGTTGCAAGCGTTGTTGCAAGTCAGTGGCTGGGGCTGAATTGTTAGCGACTAAGATTAGGTCTACCCAACCTTCTTGTAGCGAAGTTAATACATGCGAATCTGCCATTTTTTGCAAGTCTGGTGTTGGCAAAGTTTGTAAGTAATCCCAGGTTTGAATCAGTGTTTCTTGGCGCTGATCAGAATCATCTGCTAATTGCAGCATTTGATTGTAATGATCAATCGAGCCAAGCACATTATCTTTAGCTTGGAATGCCATCACATATAAAGCAGACATGGCGAGACGTTGCTGTTGATTGAGTTGTGGGTTGTCATTCAGTTGATTGAGTAACTGTAATGCTGGTGTGGATTTATGATGCAGCAGTAATAATTTGGCTTTGGCTAGTTGATAGCGAATCAATAGTGGCGGTGGCAGCATAGATACATCGATGCTGGTTAATACCTGGTTGGCCTGTGTTAGTTGGCGATCGGTTAGATAGCGTGACGTGGCGCTTAATAGGTATGACTGTTTTTGCGGCTCCGCTGAAGTGGCAGCCATCTGCAAATAAGCGTTAGCGGACAATTGGTCGGCTTTTTGGCGTTGGCCAACGGTCGTACAGCCGCCAATAACTAAGCAAATAAAAAGGGAAAAACCGGTTATCAGACGTAGAAGCTTCATGTAAACTATCGCTTGTAATAATGTAGTGAATTTTTTAACCATAACACTTGAGGGGCATATGCCACAACCTGGTCAATTATACCTCGTTGCCACACCAATTGGTAATCTGGGCGATATCACCATTCGTGCGCTGGAGGTGCTGCAGGCGGTGGACAAGATTGCTTGTGAGGATACACGCCACAGTATGATTTTATTAGACCATTATGGGATTCATAAGCCCTTGGTTGCGTTGCATGATCATAATGAAGAGCGCCAGGTACAAAAGTTATTGGGTTGGTTAAAGGATGGAATAAATATTGCTTTGATCAGCGATGCTGGTACGCCTTTAATTAGTGACCCTGGTTACCGCATGGTGTCGACGTGTTCTCAAGAGGGCATTAAAGTGGTGCCATTGCCAGGGGCTTGTGCAGCGATTGCAGCATTATCTGTTTCGGGTTTGCCGACGGATCGTTTTACGTTTATTGGTTTCTTGCCGGTTAAAATGCCAGCGCGACAAAAACAATTGCAAGCGTTAGTGAATGAGTCGCGCACGCTCATTTTTTACGAATCGCCAAGGCGTGTGTTATCAACATTGCGTGCTATGGTGAATATTTTTGGTGGTGATCGACGTGTTGTGATTGCGCGTGAATTAACAAAAACGCATGAAACCATATTATCATTGACCTTAGATGAGGCTGTGACTCGTGTTGATGAAGATCGTCAGCAACAGCGCGGTGAAATTGTTTTATTGCTCGAGGGTTGTGTTGAGAAAAAATCGCAAGGTGAACAGGAAGCCATCTGCGAACAAATCCTAACGACTTTATTGGAAGAGTTATCACTTAAGCAAGCGGTACAAATGACGGTTAAAATAACCGGTAGCCGTAAGAAAATGGTATACGACATGGCGTTGCAGTTAGTCAGCAGTGCTATTTAGCTTTTGTTTCTATGGCGGAATGTTACGGTGATGATGGTGCGGTGGTTGCGTCTGGTTCTAATAAGGTTGGTCTAGCTCGGTGTAATTCATCTGTTTCGTGTTGAGAGTTTGCGCCCAGCTTTTCAAAATCTACATGGCCGCCTGATGTTCGTTCATCGCTTTTTAATAAGTTGTAGTCTATTAAGATTTGACTGATTAGGCTATTGCCTCTACTAGATAGTTCATCAACACCTTCGGGTTGGTCGCAAAAATGCCCTTCGTCTGCGGTAGATCCTTCAAGTATTGCGCCTCGTATTAATATTGCTCGTTCTCTGCTGTTCAAGCTAGCCGTTGATCTGTGGCTAACAAGGTCGTTTAGCATATCAAGGCTGCCCCGTGCGTCTTCCCTTATGCTTACCGGGCGTGGGTTTGAGTCATTATCAAAATGATCACTTAATATTGCAACAATCTCTACGTATTGGTCCCAGGTAACCTGTGGGTCTGGGGTGGGAAGGTTGCTGAATAGTGTAGGCATATTTTGTCACCGTATATGATAATAATAAGAAAAACTTTTAAATTAGAAGCATGGTATCACTTGGTGATTAAATACACATTAAGGGTGGGGTTGGGTTGGATGCGCTGTTGTTTTGCTTTATGCGCGTTATATAAAATGAGTCAGCCGGTAAGCCGGGTTCTGTCGTGAACAGTCATCTATCTGGGATTAATGTCGCCATTAACCTCAAGCAACCTACCCGGATCCTAATGCTGAGTGCACTTGCTACTAAAAGCGAGGATCCCTATTTGGTCTTGCTCCGAGTGGGGTTTACCATGCCGTTGCTGTTACCAGCCGCGCGGTGCGCTCTTACCGCACCCTTTCACCCTTACCACATTTCCGATGGGGATTTTTAAGGGGAGAATCGGAATTCTCCCTTTGATTCGCAAAGGCGAAATACCCACAGGTTAGGAGATATGCGCGTTAGCGCAAGTCTCCGGTGGCGGTATACTCTCTGTTGCACTGGCCGTGGGCTCGCGCCCCCCAGGCGTTACCTGGCACTCTTACTCAGTGGAGCCCGGACTTTCCTCCTTCTTATGACTTGTTCCCGCATCAAGTGCGGGATGACATGCCGCCGAGGCGGGATGACATACCTGCCGAGGCAGGGTGGCATAAGAAAGCGACTGTTTAGCTGACTCGGCGCAAATTGTAACCAAAACAAGCCGCTGTGTCACTGTTGGAGTGAGGTAAAGTTTTTTTGAAAAAGTATAAGTTGTTGTTTATTTATTGCGCAATTACTCACCACTAAGAATTTAGTTTATTTTCAGTTGGTTAGCTCCGTTAGCTTATGTTGAAATTAAAATGGTGGGTGAAGGTTAGCTAAAATCGTGGCTTATTCGCATAAAAAATCCCCAGAAATGTGCAAAATGTGTAAGTAGGTGGTATAATGTGGGTATCAGTGGGGAACAGAAGGAAAAGGATGATGTTTCGAGGGCTCACTGCCAACGCACTAGATGCCAAGGGACGGATGGCAATTCCCAGTCGTTACCGCGCATTACTGCAGATAGACGGCAGCAGCTCCTTAGTCATCACCATCGATACCGAAGAACCTTGTCTCCTTATGTACCCTTACTGCGAATGGGAATTAATTGAACAGAAGTTGGAGGCGTTGCCAAGTTTCAATAGTGCAACCCGGAGGATTCAACGGCTGTTAATTGGTCACGCGACTGAAGTAGAAATGGATAAACAAGGCAGAGTCCTGATTCCACCACTGCTTCGCGAATATGCCAATTTAGATAAAAACATAATGCTAGTCGGTCAAGGAAATAAATTTGAAGTTTGGGGGGAAAAACAGTGGCACTCGGGCAGAGATATATGGTTGCAGCAGAAACACGATGGTGACGGGGGGTTACCACCTGAGCTGCACGGTCTGTCCTTATAGAGAGGTGCGTCGGACAAGATGAACGATGAACATTGCCCGGTGCTACTGACTGAGGTTTTACAGGGGGTAGCCGTCAGGCCCGAAGGAAAGTACATAGATGCAACCTTCGGGCGTGGTGGCCATACAAAAGCGCTATTGGCGCAGTTGTCACCCGCAGGTCGCTTAATGATTATCGATAAGGACCCGCGAGCTATAGCAACTGCCCATGCATTAAACGACGAACGAGTGCTGATTAAGCATGGTTCGTTTGCCGAGTTGGCTGAGTTTGTTGATGAGCTGGGCTGGCGAGGCGAAGTGGCTGGCGTGATGATGGACTTAGGGGTATCGTCGCCACAATTGGATGAAGCTGAACGGGGGTTTAGCTTTCTACGAGATGGGCCGTTGGATATGCGAATGGATGATTCGCAAGGGGTAACAGCCGCCCATTGGTTAGCAACTGCAACACAAGAGGAAATTGCAAACGTAATATGGCAATACGGTGAGGAGCGACAGTCGCGTCGCATAGCGCGCGCAATTGTTGATGATCGCCAGACGTCGCCACTAGAGACAACAAAGCAGTTAGCGGATGTAATAGAGAAAGTTTGCCCGCGCAGACATGATCAGAAAAAACACCCGGCTACTAAGAGTTTTCAAGCGATTCGTATTTATATCAATCGCGAATTAGAAGACCTGCAATCTGCTTTAACTCAAGCGGTGGATGTACTGCAACCGGGGGGACGGTTAGCGGTGATCAGCTTTCATTCGTTGGAAGATCGAATGGTAAAACGGTTTATGCAGCAAAAATCAAAAGGCGCTGCGTTGCCGAGTAACCTGCCGATTAAAGCCCGCGATGAGAAGTTCGAACTCAAGTGTATTGGCAAGGTTATTAAAGCTAGTGAGGATGAGCTGGCTAATAACGTGCGCTCCCGAAGCGCCCGTCTACGAATTGCGGAGAAGGTGTCATGAGATTAACAATACGTTCGGCGGCGCGAGCGAAACAACGCCTCAATATACCCGGCTTAATCGATGCGATTAAGTCATCATGGTTAACTATATTTTTAGTACTCAGCATTGTTATATCTGCATTTACGTTGATTTATGTGAAAGATTTAAATCGACGTTTATTTATTGAATCTCAAAGTTTGCAAGCGCAGCATCAAAAACAAACCAATCAATGGGGTAAGCTGTTGTTGGAGCAAAGCACATGGAGTGCCCAGTCGCGCGTGCAAAGTATTGCGCAGCAAAACCTGCAAATGGTGATGCCGAGTGCGAAAAGCATTGTGTTATTAGGTGGCTTTAGTGGTGATTAATGCATGGTGAAGCAAGCAAGCAAATACCATTGGCGCTTTTATTTAGTCTATGCGTTGTTTGCATTGCTTGTTGTTTTTTTGCTGTATCGATTAATTGAGTTAGGCATTTTTCAGCGTACCTTTTTATTAAAACAAAGCCAAGCGCGTGTGTTACGGAATGTTGTTATGCCGGCGCATCGCGGTATGATTCGTGATCGTAATGGTCGGCCGTTAGCTATTAGTACGTCAGTGGTTTCTATCTGGGTGAATCCTCAGCAATTTGATCCGTCTCCTGTTCAGCTTAAGGCGTTAGCGACTATTTTAAAGTTGCCCACTAAGTTTATTGTCAGACGCGGTAAAAAAAGAGGTGAAGTTGAGTTTGCTTATTTAAAGCGACGCGTTTCGCCTGATATTGCGCAGCGGGTAAAGCAATTGGCTATTGATGGACTGCATGAGCAAAAAGAATATAAGCGTTTTTATCCAGAAAGTGCGGTGACTTCTCATGTGGTTGGGTTTACCAATGTCGATGACCAAGGGCAGGAAGGTATAGAGTTGGCCTTTAATCAGTGGTTGGCGGGCTCGCCTGGCATGAAAAAAGTATTAAAGGATCGCTTGGGGCATGTGATCGCCAATGTTTCAGAGGTTAAACCTCCGGTGCAAGGTAAAGACTTAACGTTGAGTGTTGATCAGCGTTTACAATTTTTAGCATACGATGTATTAGCGCAGACGGTTGAAAAATATAAAGCTAAAGCAGGTTCTATTGTAGTAATGGATCCAAAGACGGGGGAGGTGTTGGCGATGGTGAATCAGCCAACATACAATCCAAATAATCGACCGGTTGATACTGATGGTCGCTATCGTAACCGTGCGATTACCGATATTTTTGAACCGGGTTCGACGATTAAGCCATTTAATGTCGCTTACGCATTGGAAAGCGGCAAGTATACGGCTGATAGTACCATTGATACTTCACCTGGCTGGATGAGAATTGGTGGTTATACGATTCGTGATGATGGTTTGAATTTGGGTGTGATTAACTTAACTGACCTGTTAAGAAAATCGAGTAATATTGGTGCAGCAAAGCTAATGTTGTCTTTGCCCCCAGTGGGGTATTGGCGGTTGTTGCGACAAATGGGTTTCGGTGAGCGTACGCGTTCGGGTTTTCCTGGTGAGGCTAGCGGCACATTGGTTGATCGTGATGTTTGGCGACCCAGCGTAGTGGCGGGTATGGCCTATGGTTATGGTATGGCGGTAACGGCCTTGCAATTAGCGCAAGCCTATTCAGTTATTGCCGATGATGGATTGAAGATGCCGGTATCGTTATTGAGAAGGCAGCAAGCAGCGCAGGGGCAGCAAGTGATGCCAGCAGAGGTTGCGAATACAATTACTGCTATGTTACAGCAAGTGGTTGAAGGAGGCGGTACAGGTCGTCGTGCAAAAATTCCGGGTTATCATATTGCGGGTAAAACAGGTACAGCTTATATTGCTGGGCCACAGGGTTACGATAAGAAAAAATACGTATCTTCATTTGTTGGCTTTGCGCCGGTGACTAATCCACAATTGGTGGTTGCTGTGGTGATCTTTGAGCCGCAAGGTCATCATTTTGGTGCCATAGTGGCAGCACCTGCCTTTGCAAAAGTAATGTCAGGATCGTTACGTTTATTGAATGTTTCACCAGATAACCTTAAAGGGTAATAGATTTAGTATGAATGTTGTTGCGAAAATAAAAGCGTGGTGTAATGACAATAAGATTAAGAATTTATGTATCGATAGTCGCGCAGTTCAAAAACACGATTGTTTTTTGGCGTATTGTACGCCGATATGTGATCGACGTGAGTTTATTCAACAGGCGATTACTTTAGGCGCTGGTTCTATCATTTATGAAGCGGATGATGCTGATAAAAATTTAAGTCAGCTGGCTATCCCGGCTTTAGCCCTTAAGCAACTAGATAAGCACTTAGCAGATGTGGCGTTGGAGGTATATGGCAATGCTTCTCGTGATATGTTTATGGTTGGTATTACCGGCACGAATGGAAAGTCTTCATGCGTGTATTATTTAACACAGGCATTAACATTGTTACAGCAGCCGACAGCAATGGTCGGAACGGTGGGTAATGGCTTTATTGACCAATTGGAGATAGGTGAAAATACCACGCCAGGAGTTATTGAGCTGTATCGTATGTTGGCTGAGTATAAGCAGCAAGGTGCGCAAGCAGTTGCGATGGAAGTGTCTTCGCATGCATTATCTGAAAATCGTATTGAAAATATTGCTATTGATACAGCGGTGTTCACACAATTGAGTCGAGATCACTTGGATTATCACGGCACGATGCTGGCCTATGCGCAGGCAAAAAAAAGTTTATTTGAATGGTCGGACTTGACGCATGCAATTTTCAATATTGATGATAGCTATGGTTTGCAGTGGGCGAATGAATACCAAGATTCATTAAATGTGATTGCAACCAGTTGCAATGGTGAGGTGGATTGGCCGGGTGCGATGGTAAAGCTGACTGCGTTATCGGTTGAAGATGCACAAACCGTGTTTAGTGTATCGACGCCTTGGGGTGATTTTTCAACATCAACTGCATTGCTTGGTGACTTCAATATTGCCAATCTATTATCTGTCATAGCTACCTTGGGCTCACATGATGTGGGAATTGGTCAATTAAAAGAAGTGATACCTCTGTTGCAGCCGGCGCCGGGTCGTATGCAAGTGTATGGTGGTGGTGACGTCGCGAGGGTGGTTGTTGATTATGCGCATACGCCTGACGCATTACAAAAAGCACTGCAAGCATTGCGCCCTTATTGTAAGGGGCAGTTGTGGTGTGTATTTGGCTGTGGTGGAGATCGTGATCAAGGTAAACGGCCGCAAATGGCTGCAGCAGCAGAGCAATATGCCGATCGAGTGATTGTGACGGATGACAATCCACGCACAGAGTCAGCTGAAATGATTACGCAGGCGATATTGGCCGGGTTTAATCAGCCAGAAAATGTTCAATTGGTACATGCGCGCGAACAAGCGATTGCATTGGCCTGTCAACAAGCGCAAATCGACGATATAATCCTGGTCGCGGGCAAAGGGCATGAGTCGTATCAAATTATTGGTACTGATAGAGTTGCATTTGATGATCGTGAAGTGGTGCAACGCTGTATACAAGGCGAATAAATGATAACAAAAGCGTTAATAGAGTCTGTTTTAGCTGAACCGACACCCATCGCATGGGATGCGGTATCAGGTGTAAGTATTGATACGCGCACATTGCAGCCAGGGGAATTGTATGTGGCGATTCGTGGTGAGCAACTCGATGGTCATGATTACTTGCGTCAAGCTGCAGAAGCAGGTGCGGTGGCTGCAATGGTTGATCATACGATAGAAAATTCTCCACTTCCTTTGCTAATTGTAGAAGACACGACACAAGCATTAGGTCAGTTAGCCAAAAAACACCGCCAATCGATGCTTGCCAAAGTCGTAGGTATTACCGGCAGTTGCGGCAAGACAACAACGCGTGCTTTTACTGATAGCATTTTATCACTGGCTGGAAATACATTAGCCAGTGTGGGTAGCTTTAATAATAATATCGGTGTGCCGCTTACTTTATTAAAGATGACACCAGAACACCAATACGTGGTGCAAGAAATTGGCACCAATAATCCGGGTGAAATTGCAGCGCTCACGGCGATTGCAGTGCCTGATGTGGCAGTGATTACTCTAGCGGCGCCAGTGCATTTGTCCGGTTTAAAAGATTTGGACGGTGTAGCTAAAGAAAAAGGTTCTATTTATCGTGGTTTAAACAAGCAAGGCATTGCGATTATTAATCATGATGATCAATTTGCGGATCAGTGGCGCTTAATGGCAGGTAATCACCGTGTGATTACATTCGGTTTAACGGAAGGATCCGATTTGCGTGCTACAGATCTTCAGCATAATGAGCAAGCGCAAGTGAAGTTTACTTTGCATACTCACCAAGAGCAGTGTACCGTGCAGCTGCAAATGCTCGGTCAGCACAATGTGTTGAATGCATTAGCAGCAGCAGCGATAGCGTATGCTTTATCTGTCGATTTAAGTACGATAAAAAAAGGTTTGCAAGCAGCGCAGGCAGAAAATCGACGCTTGGTAACAAAACCAGGCATAGCAGGTTGCCAGGTGATTGATGACAGTTATAATGCCAATCCAGTTGCCATGACGGCAGCGATTGAATTGCTGGCGAGTTTTAAAGATCGTCGCATATTAGTGTTTGCTGATATGGGCGAGTTAGGTGAGGATTCGCCACGTTATCATAGTCAAGTGGGTGAGGTTGCGCGAAGTCATCATATTGATGCGTTGTATTGTTATGGTGATTTGAGTCGTTTAACGGCTAAAAGTTTTGGTGATCAAGCGTATCACTTTGAAGATAAAAACCTATTAATTGAGCAGTTAAAGCAAGAGTTGGTTGCTGGCGCGACCGTGCTTGTGAAAGGCTCGAACTCTATGAAAATGAATGAAGTAACTCAAGCTATTATAAAAGAGGATTCGTAATGTTATTGTGGTTAGCGAAATATTTAGAGCAGTATTATCATGGTTTTCATGTGTTTCAGTATTTAACTTTTCGGTCGATTATTGCTGCGTTGACTTCATTGGTGATGGCGTTATGTTTTGGCCCCTTCATGATAAAGCGATTAAACAGACTTCAGATCGGTCAATCGGTACGAGATGATGGTCCGCAAACACACTTAAAGAAGCAAGGCACGCCAACGATGGGTGGTGTATTAATTGTTGCGTCGATTATGGTGGGTATTATCTTATGGGGTGATTGGAGTAATCACTATACGTGGTTAGTATCTATTGTTTTAGTGGCTTATGCCGCAATTGGTTGGGTTGATGATTATCGTAAGGTTGTAAAACGTAATTCGGATGGGATGTCTGCGCGTTGGAAGATTATTTGGCAGGCACTTATTGCAATTGTTGTGTCTTTGTACTGGTATATGCATACTAATTTGCCGGTTGATACACAGTTATTTGTGCCGTTCTTTAAGAATGTAACGCCAAACTTAGGTTGGGGCGCGGTAGTGTTGGCGTTTTTTGTGATTGTTGGTAGCAGTAATGCGGTAAATCTGACTGATGGTCTTGATGGTTTGGCTGTATTGCCGACAGTGTTAATCGCTGGGGCAATGGCGGTATTCGCTTATTTGAGTGGTAATCAGTTATTTTCGCATTACCTTATTATTCCACATATCCCTGGGGTAGGTGAGTTAACGGTATTTTGCAGTGCGATAGTTGGGGCGGGTTTAGCTTTTTTATGGTTTAACAGCTACCCTGCGCAGGTGTTTATGGGCGATGTGGGTTCACTGGCTTTAGGCGCAGCGCTAGGGGTGGTTGCGGTATTTATTCGTCAAGAAATCATCTTTTTTATCATGTCTGGTGTATTTGTGGTTGAGACCTTGTCTGTAATTATTCAAGTGGTTTCATTTAAGTTAACGGGCAAGCGTGTGTTTAAAATGGCGCCATTGCATCATCATTTTGAGCTTAAAGGCTGGCCTGAACCTAAAGTCATTGTCCGCTTTTGGATCATCACTTTTATATTAGTCCTTTGTGGATTAGCGAGTTTGAAATTACGTTAATATTTTTTTATCGATACATTTATTGACTCATATTGCCTGTATTATGACTCAAAATACACTGTTTTGATGGTGCTGATTTATATAGCATGTGCGCTGTATTTTAACATTTACGGGGACGTTCCTTATGAAATTATATAAAAAATCAAGCGCAGTAATTGCAATGTTATTGGTGTCCGCTAGTCTACAGGCTATTACTTGTCCTGGTTCGAGTGCAGTAAATAGTTCTGTTGCGCCCAGTGGCTGGCACTTTTTTCGTTTTCGCCGATCTACTGCTGGCTCAAGTGTGCATTTTGTGATGGCGGGTTGGGGTAATGGTGGTACTCAGGTAGGGCCGGTGAGGTGTTATTACGGGATGCACGCTTACGATATCGATATTTCTTTGGAGTCAAATGAGGTAGTATCTGTCGATAAATTAAGAGCATCACCCGCTTGGCAAGTGTGGGACGATGCTGGAACAGAAGCAACGTGTGAGCCAGGCCTAGGTAATGGAGATCGTTGCACGGTTTAAGATTTAAATGGGGGAGGGATGCAAAAATATTCGGTATATTGTGTTTGCCTGCCTGGCGTTGAGATTCTGGATTTGACTGGACCGGTGCAGGTGCTGCATCGTTGCCAGTCAGATCAGGTGCAATTTCAGATTCATTATGTTGGTCCTCAACGGTCCGTTACTAGTGAGCAAGGGTTGTCTATTTGTGATATTAAGGCATTGCCATTATCCTTACCAGAAAATGCAATTATTATACTTCCGGGCATTAATCCCGTAGTGACTGACAGCTCAACCATGGCATATGAACAATGTCGAAAATGGTTGCAGCAAGTATACGCACAAGCTGAAAAAGTATTGTGTATTTGTTCTGGTGTTTTAATAGCTGCGGAATGCGGCTTGTTGGTGAATCAACAGTGTACTACCCATCATACCTTGCTAAAGCAGCTTAAAATGCTTGAGCCAACGGCAGAAGTGCTGGAAAATCGTATTTTTATTGAATCTGGTAAGTTATATACTTGTGCCGGTATCTTAACTGGGATTGATTTGGCATTGTATCTTGTTGAACGATTAGCCGGCGCGTTGGCTGCATTAGATGTTGCGCGCAGTCTTATCGCTTATATGCGTCGTAATTCGGATGACCCTCAAATTAGTTTTTGGTTACGATACCGCAATCATATAGATGTACGTATCCATAACGTGCAAAGTTTAATTGCAGAGAATCCCAGTGAGCGATGGACGCTTGCTCGATTGGCGTCGCATGTTAGTGTGAGTGCGCGGCATTTATCACGTGTCTTTATTCAAGTGACGGGTATTTCAATAAAGTCTTATATAGATCAAATGCGTTTAGATTTGGCTAAGCAAGCGTTATGCCAAACTAAGCAAACTATCGAGCAAGTGGCAGAGAGCAGTGGCTTTGTTGATGCCAATGATTTGCGACGTGCTTGGAGGCGTTGTCGATCAGACACCCCTGGGCAGTTTCGAGCAGCAGCGGGATCACATGGCTGATAGGGTCAAGTTGGCTACGCCATGAGGCGCATACTCTTCCGTGTCTAGGTCAACAGAGAGTTATTGATAATGCTTTCATTCGATCTGTGTGTCCGAAGCCACCTGTTATTTTAATAATTTACTTCTGGTGGTTTGTATCATAAGTGGTTTAATAAATATTGCTGATATTCACATAAAGATTGAATTTGAATCGCACTTTCAACGCCAAAATGGGCTGTGGTGCCTGATGTTGTTTCTAGCGCTCTCAAATCATTGATCACTTCTGCAACGAGGGCCGTGCAGGCAATAATTGGCGTTTGGTCGCATACGCCTTTGCAATATGACGTAATAAAATTGGATGGAATAGCACTTGCCGTTTTGCTTTTAGACTCCTTTAGTAGTAGATCCCAATCGATCTTTGGTTGACTGGTCAAGTCCTCTATTTTTCGTCGTAATAATAAAGCGGCTAAATGTGTGCCTGTTCGCCCCATTCCGCCAATGCAGTGCATTGCAACTGGAGAATTGGCTGAAACAATATATTGATATATTTCGTCTAAAAGTTTAGGAGAGTGTATCGGTAAGCTATTATGGCAATGACGACCTGCCATTGGTATGTGCATATATTGCATGCCTTCAGGCTCAAGAGCTTGCTGAAATTCGCTATCGAAGTGCTCTTCAAAACTAATAATTATTTTAAATTCATTTTTCTTAAGATAATTTACTGCCTTGGTATACGAAGCAGAAGCACTGAGTGGTTGCTTA
This sequence comes from Coxiellaceae bacterium, assembly GCA_029212885.1. Taxonomy (GTDB): domain Bacteria; phylum Pseudomonadota; class Gammaproteobacteria; order Coxiellales; family Coxiellaceae; genus JARGNX01. Next base: position 288,141 of record JARGPC010000001.1, on the reverse strand, counting down.
TTTTTTTTTGGTATCAAATGGTCGCCATGGCCTTTATATTTCGGACTTGCGAATCCTGCGATAGCAAATTGACAGGCTTGTGGTCTGTTTTCTTTCTGTAGCATTCTAAAATTAAATGGTTTAGCTTGATGATCAGAAGTGGTGGTAGTTCTGAGGCGTTGAGTTGCGTGATTCATATAGATAATACCTTACTGTTAATTACAATATCAATTTCATCACGTCAGCACCTACAGATTATAACGACATAACCTTAAAGATTTATGATGAAATATAGATATAGCCATGCAATACAATATTTATATTTATTATAGGTATGTGTTAGGCTCAATGACACATTTTAAATGACAGCATCTGTTGGTTTTGAGCTAAACTGAAGTGACAGTTCTGACAATCTATTGATTTTTAGCACAAATTATAAAAATATAACTATTCTATAATATACCTGTTTCTATTACATGGCATGAATGGATGACAGAACAAGGTTTTGCCAAAATATTCACTATTAAATTTTTTGTCATTACAGTACTGACCAGTGCTGCTTACTTTGTGTTTGGCTGGTTGGGTTTGTATTTTGCTGTACCTCCTGGTTTTGCTACCTCAATATGGCCACCTGCTGGGATTGCATTTGCTGTATTATTAATTTTTGGTAATCGCTATTGGTTCGCAGTGTGGTTGGGCTCGATGCTGACAAATTTATCTGTGTCATATGACTCTGCTACGATGGATACGTTATGGCAGTCTTTTTCCGTGGCCAGTTGCATTGGTCTGGGTGCTGCTTTACAAGCAGTTGTTGGTTCAACGTTAGTTCGAAAGTTTATAGGGTATCCCGATACACTCAGTAGCGCACGATCAATTATTTTATATACCTTGTTGGCGGGACCTGTGGCATGCCTGTTAAACGCATCATTCAGTATGTTAATTTTGTGGTGGTTTGATGTTGTTGTGTTAGCTGATATCACTCGTCAGTGGTGGATGTGGTGGGCTGGTGATACGGTAGGAGTATTTGTTTTTGCGCCGATCGTAATGGCCTTTTTTGCTTATCCGCGTTACGCCTGGCGTCCTAGGTTATATTCTGTTGGTATACCATTACTGTGTGTGTATGCGATCTTTTTTTTCGTGTTGTTGGTATTGCAGCGGTATGAAGTGGTTGATGCAAGTAAAAGTTTTAAAAGTAGGACCAGTGCAATAGCGTACTTATTTAAGCGCAATTTTGTTGATGCAGAAGATACATTAACATCGTTACAAAGCTTTTATGATGCAAGCCGTGAGGTGACACGAAAAGAATTTGATACATTTACTCAGCGTGCTTTGATGGTGCACCCGAGTATTCAAGCGTTGTCGTGGAATCCAGTTATATCTAATGATCAGCGGAATGATTATGTGGCTCAAGCGCGGCAGGAAGGGTTAAGTGATTTTGAAATCAAACAGTTGAAGGATGGCAAGTTAGTTGATGATAAACAGCGGCCATCATATATTTCGGTATATTATATTTCTCCTTATATAGGGAATGAATCGGCGCTTGGTTTTAATTTAGGTTCCAGTAGCAAGCGATTAACGGCGCTTCATAAAGCGGCAGCAAATGATCAGTATATAGCAACATCCCGTATTCGTTTAGTTCAGGATAAAGCTAAAAAAAATCAATACGGTGTTATTTTGTTTGCTCCGCTCTATAAGAAAAATGTACCACTACAAACGCCCGAGCAACGTTTACATAGCGTTATTGGTTATTTGTCGGGTGTATTGCGAATAAGCAAGATGATCGACTCGGTATTATTGTCCAGTGACAATGAAGAGATTAGAGAAATGTTTTTGCAACATGAATTTTCAGTATCGTTATTTGATTTGACGGCTGATAAGCATGAGCAAAGGTTGTATGGCCATGTTGAAAAAGAATTTTCATCTACTCTAATGCAGCAGTTGCAAAAGAAAATATCATTTTCTTACCAATATAATTTTGGCGGTCGGCAGTGGTTGATGGTGATTTCCCCAACGGATAAATATATTCGAGGCATTGCTTTTTGGCGTTCTTGGGCCACCTTAATGTTTGCGTTGATATTTATGGGTATATTTCATTTGTTTCTATTTGTTTTGAGTGGGCAAAATGTAGTTATTAAAAAAACTGTGGAAGAAAGGACGCGAGAGTTGCAGCAATCAAAGGATGCGTTGAGCTTTATGGCTCATAATGATGAATTGACCGGATTGCCGAATAGGAAAAGCTTTTCTCTTTATTTGGCTTCGGCTTTGCAGCGAGCAAAGCAAGATGACTTAGTGTTAGCGGTTTGTTTTATGGATCTCGATAATTTCAAACAAATTAATGATAGCTTGGGTCATGATGTGGGCGATCTTTTTTTAGCGGAAGTATCAAAAAAACTAAAGTCTTTATTACGTGACACAGATTATATTGCGCGTATGGGGGGCGATGAGTTCGCGCTCTGTATTGAAGGTTTGGAGTCTAAGAAAGATTTGTTTCCTATTTTAGATAGATACAGTACCATTTTTTCACATTCGATGATTATCGATTCGTCTGAAATATACGGGTCATTTAGCATTGGAGCTGCTGTATTCCCAGACGCTGGAAGTACGGCTGAGGAATTGGTCAAGCATGCTGATATAGCTATGTATAAGGCTAAAGAAAAAGGCAAAAATACGTATGCATTTTTTAATAAAAAAATAGAGGATACATTGACGCGCCGGCATGCTATTGATACTCAATTGCGCATGGCTATTAACAATGGAGAATTTTCAATAGTTTATCAACCGATAGTAAATATGACTGGTTCGGTTGTATCTGGTGCAGAGGTATTGTTGCGATGGAAGAATGATACTTTGGGTGAGGTAATGCCTGAAGAGTTTATTGAGATTGCTGAGTTTGCTGGATTAATTGGGCCTATTACTGACTGGGTGTTTGAGCAAGTGGAGCGTGACTTTTCGCTCATTAAATCATCGACATCAAATAAAGGTTTTTATGTTTCGGTTAACTTGTCACCGCAGTTATTGTCTCAAAATCATTTTGTAGTGGCTTTTCATGGTGCCATTGAATCGTCATGTTTTGAGCCGGGTGAGCTTATCTTAGAGATTACTGAAAAGGCATTAGTTAAATCACCTAAAAACACGATGCAGCAAATGGAAAAATTGAAAATGCTGGGAGTTCAGTTTGCGTTAGATGATTTCGGTACAGGCTATTCATCGATGCAATACCTTAAAAATTTACCTTTGTCATTGTTAAAAATAGATCAAGGTTTTGTCAGGGATATCCAATCGGATGCTAATGATGCCGCAATAGTTAAGGCTACGATTCAATTGGCGCATGGCTTGGGTATTGCGGCATTGGCGGAGGGGGTTGAGACAGAGCAGCAGATGCAGTATTTAAAACAGCAGGGCTGTGATTATGCTCAGGGTTACTTGTTTGCTAAGCCGATGAGTTTGGATAATCTGATTAAATATTTATCAAGTAAATCTTAGGTTTTCTTGCAATCACTTGTTTTTGCGCGTGTATGTTATCAGAAAGATATTTCAGATTCCTATCGCTTGGGGGATTTCCAAGGGGGAGCGAGCGTATGCTCCCCCTTGGAAGTGCGCAATCACTTGTTTTTGCGCACGTATCATATCAGGAAGATATTCCCGCTCACTTGAGCGGGAATATCTGATACAATCTTTGCATGAATAATCAACTAGCATCACATTATCAGCACGCTGTTGTGTTAGGTTTAGGCCAAACGGGCATTAGCATGTTGCGATTTTTACAGGCACGCGGTGTTAAGCCGCTCGCTATTATGGATACGCGTAAAAAAATTGCCAACCTGGATGATATCCAGTCTGAATTTGACGGTGTGCCCATCATCTTGGGTGATCTTGATGAGGACTGGTTAAATAAAGCACAGGCAATACTGATTAGCCCGGGTGTTGATCCTCGGTTACCGCAATTAGAGGCGATACGTAAGAAAGGTGTGCCGATTGTTGGTGATGTGGAATTATTTGCTCAGGCAGCTAAGGCGCCGGTGATAGCAGTTACTGGCACCAATGGTAAGTCTACTGTTGTCACATTAATTGGTGAGCTATTAGCCGAGGCAGGCCATCGTGTTATTGTCGCAGGTAATATTGGATTACCGGTATTGGAGTGTTTGGCAGAACCGGAGCCTGATTATTATGTGCTGGAATTGTCCAGTTTTCAGCTGGAGTCGACGGATAATTTACATTGTTTATCAGCAGTTGTGCTTAATGTGACTGATGATCATATGGACCGTTACAATCAGTTTTCTGATTATGTGGCAGCTAAGCAGCGTATTTATCGCCACTGTGAGCATCCGGTGATTAATTATGATGAGCCATTGACCTGGCGAGCTGTTCAGCATTTAGCGCATCCCGTGACGGCGTATAGCATGCAGCAAACTACCGGCGTTGAAAGTTACTTGAGTACGCACGGGGGCCATACGTGGCTAACCTACAATAAGCAGCCATTAGTGGCATTGGATATGTTGGCGATGCAGGCGAAGCATCAAGTGCAGAACGCATTAGCGGCGATTGCATTAACCCGTTATGTACCGGGCGTTGATAAAGATTGTATTGCTAAGGTTTTATCATCATTTACAGGCTTGTCGCATCGTTGCCAGTTGGTGGCGAAGTCGAATGAAGTGACTTGGTATAATGACTCCAAGGCGACCAATGTTGCGGCTGCGGTTGCGGCACTTAACAGTTTAGGTGATGGCCATCCCAAGGGTGTGATTTGGATTGCTGGTGGACAAGGCAAGGGTGCTGATTTTTCGCCGTTGGTTGATCCAGTGAGTAAGCATGTGAAGGTGGCGCTATTGATTGGTGAAGATCGTCAGCAAATCGCCCAAATGATTGAGTCTCACACGGATGTGAAGTTTGTTGATTCGATGGCGGATGCTATTGATCAAGCATATCAATTGGTTGAGACCGGTGAGGTGGTATTGTTATCGCCTGCGTGTGCCAGTTTTGATATGTATTCTGGTTTTAGCCAGCGCGGTGATAATTTTTGTGACGAAGTGCGTAAGAATGTTGGCCAGGGATGAGGCATGAGAATTGATAAGGTCTTATTAGTTACTGTATTGGCTTTGTTGGTGTATGGTTTGCTGATGGTAACATCGGCCTCGATGGTTATTTCTGACCGCATCTATGGTTACCCGTTCCATTATTTTTTTCGACAAGCTGTTTATATTGTTATAGGTGTTGTACTGGCGTTTTTTGCTTGGCGAGTGCCGCTCATCATGTGGCGCAAGGCGAGTGGCTATTTAGTAGTGCTCGGGCTCGTTTTACTGGTGCTGGTGTTGATTCCTGGTATTGGTCGATCGGTGAATGGCAGTCGGCGTTGGATTAATTTGGTGGTGTTGACGCTGCAAGTGTCTGAGTTGATGAAGCTGTTTATGGTGCTTTATTTGGCGCGCTATATTGAGCGGTTTCAAGATGAAATTCAAACGGAGTGGAAAGGCTTTATTAAGCCATTGGTGCTGATGTTATTGGCGGCGGCATTACTATTATTGGAGCCAGACTTTGGTACAGCGGCGGTTATTATCATGACCGGCTTGGTGATGTTGTACTTGTCGGGTGCACGCTTGTTACCGTTTGTTGTGTTGATGGTATTAGTGGCGGCTGGTTTGGCTGCGGTGGCTGTGACCTCACCTTATCGTTTGGCGCGTTTGACCACATTTTTAAACCCTTGGCATTCGCCGTTTGGTGCTGGTTATCAATTAACGCAATCATTAATCGCTTTTGGGCGTGGTGGGGTGTTTGGCGTTGGGTTAGGAAATAGTATTCAAAAATTATTTTACTTGCCGGAAGCGCATACGGATTTTGTTTTTGCGGTGATTGCTGAAGAGCTGGGGCTTATTGGTGAGTTGTTGTTAATGGCGTTGTTTGTCATTTTGATCGTGCGTATTTTTCGTTTGGCTGCAAGGGCATACCAGTTGGGCTCTTTGTTTGAGTCATTTATGGCTTATGGCATGGGCACGTGGTTGGGTTTGCAGGCATTCATTAATATGGGCGTTAATGCTGGTATATTGCCGACCAAGGGTATTACCTTGCCGTTTATTAGTTACGGTGGTAGTAGCATGTTAGTCAATTGCGTTGTTATCGGTATTTTATTACGGTTGTCATTTGAGTTATCAGAACAGGAGCATGAGCAGCGTACACCTTATGTGAGGATGGCGCATGGATAAATGTTTTGTTGTTGCCGGCGGCACCGGCGGTCATATTTTTCCAGCGATGGCTGTTGCAGAGCAGCTAGAAAAAAAAGGTATGCAGATTGAGTGGATTGGCAGCCGTGGTCGTTTGGAAGAAAAAATTGTGCCGCAAAAATTTTCGATTTCGTATCTTGATATAGCAGCATTGCGCGGTAAGAGTAAATTATCTTTATTGTTATCACCGTTTCGCATTACCAAAGCTGTTATTCAATCGGTTTCATTATTGCGTAAGTACAAGCCGCGTTTTGTATTGGCGATGGGTGGTTATGTATGTGGGCCAATGGGTATAGCGGCTTGGTTAATGCGTACGCCATTGATCTTGCACGAGCAAAATGCAGCGGCAGGTTTTACTAATCGTCAATTGGCGCGTTTTGCGACTACCGTGTTGCAAGCCTTTCCCAATAGCTTTGCTGATAACGCAGGCATTACGGTGGTGGGTAATCCGGTGCGAGATAGTCTATTTCAGTTGCCATTGCCTGAACAGCGTTATGCTGATCGTCAAGGGCCATTACGTGTTTTGATTATGGGTGGTAGTCAAGGTGCGCGTTTTATTAATCAGCAAGTGATTGCTTTGTTGCAAGCGTGGCCTGATAGTCAGCCAATAGAGGTATGGCATCAATGCGGTGCAACTAATTACGATACGGTTGTTGCGGAATATAAGCGTATTGGCTTTGAGGCGAAAGTAACGGCATTTATTGATGATGTGTCGCAGGCTTATTTGTGGGCGGATTGCGTGGTGTGCCGCGCGGGAGCATTAACGGTTTCAGAATTAGCGGCGGTTGGTGTGCCGAGTATCTTGATTCCTTTACCAATAGCGGTAGATGATCACCAACGTTTAAATGCTGAAGTGTTACAAAGTGTGGGCGGCGCTGAAATATTTTTACAAAAAAATTGGCAATTGAGTCGATTGGTCAAGTTATTGCAGCAGTTGCAGTCTGATCGACAAAAATTATTACATATGGCGAAAGCGGCTAAGTCCGCCGCCAAACCTGATGCTACCAATACTGTGGTACGGTACTGTATGGATTTATTAGAGGGCAAACCAGTTGTTACTAAAGAATAAAAAGATTAAGAAATTCCATTGCATGGGCGTTGGTGGTGTCGGTGTGTGCGGTGTTGCTGAAATATTGCATGCCCATGGTTACCAAGTTACAGGGTCTGATATAAAAGACAGTGCGAATACGCAACGCTTACAAGCGTTGGGGATTAATATCACCATTGGTCACGATGCTGAAAACGTGAAGCGAGCGGATGCGGTGGTATATTCCAGTGCGATCAGCGATTGTAATCCCGAGTGGCAAGCTGCAAAGGCTATGGGTATTCCGGTGATTAAACGTGCTGAGATGCTCGCCGAATTGATGCAATTGGAGCGTGGTATTGCCATTGCGGGGACGCATGGTAAGACGACAACAACTTCTCTGGTGACGCATGTATTATTAAAGGCGGGTATCAACCCATCGTTTGCAATTGGTGGTGAGCTAAAAGGCATTAATCGCTATGCAGGTTTGGGTGCCGGTGATTATTTTGTTGCTGAAGCGGATGAAAGTGACGCGTCATTTTTGCATTATGCGCCGGAGATTGCGGTAGTGACTAATATCGATGCGGATCATATGGAAACGTATGCCGGCAGTTTTGATAAGTTAAAGCAAACCTTTACTGAGTTTCTGCAACATATTGCTGATGATGGTTTGGCTGTGTTGGCTTATGACGATGAAACAGTCCGAGAGTTAATTCCGCAGGTAAAAAGCCGCGTAAAAACGTATGGTTTTCACGCTGATGCAGATATACAAGTATTAGATTTTTTGCAAAAGGGTTTGAAAAGTTACTTTGTTGCTCGTTGGCAGGACGGTCGGCAGCATAAATTTTGTTTAAATTTTCCTGGTCAGCATAATGTGTTGAATGCTTTAGCTGCGTTGTGTATTGCTGATGAGCTGGGTATTGATATGGCTGTGGTTGAGCAAGCATTTGCTGACTTCCCTGGGGTGGGTCGTCGTTTCCATATTCATGGCAGCTTGCCGGTGCAAAATGGTGAAGCATTAATTATTGATGACTATGGTCATCATCCGCACGAAGTGAAGGTGACCTTGCAAGCGGCGCGCCAAGCATGGCCTGAGCGTCGGTTGGTGTTGGTTTTTCAGCCGCACCGTTATACGCGTACGCGCGATTTATTATTGGATTTTGCACAGTCGTTGGCGGAGGCTGATGTGTTGGTGTTGCTGGAGGTATATGCGGCTGGAGAAGCACCGATTGAAAATGCTGACGGTCAGGCTTTATGTCAATCGATTGCTGACATAGGTAAGGTGATTCCTATTTTTGTGCCAGATGATTCGCAATTAGCATCGACATTGCAGCAAGTATTGCAGGCCGATGATATTGTATTAATGCAGGGAGCGGGCAGTATTGGAGGAATGGCGCAGCAATTATTGGCGGCTTCATGACGGATGAAAGTTTTCACAAATGGACAAAGTTGCGTGGCAAGTTAAGTCACGATGAGTGGTTGCGGTCGTATACTACGATGCTAACGGGTGGTTTGGCAAAAACATTTTATCAGCCAGCCGATGCGAAAGATTTACAACAGTTTTTACAACACCTCGATGCTAACGAACCGATTACTTGGTTGGGTGCAGGCAGTAATGTGATTGTGCGCGATGGCGGCATTGATGGCGTGGTGATTTATGTGTTGGAAAACGTCAATCAATTGCAGTTATTGGATGACGGTACGGTAAGAGCTGAAGCGGGTGTTAGTTGTGCAGCGTTAGCTAAGTTATGTATGCGGCAGGGCTTTGAGCAAGGGGTGTTTTTTGCGGCCATTCCCGGAACGGTGGGTGGTGCCATAGCTACTCAGGCTAGTGGTTATGGTGGTAGTGCTACAGCTGATGTCGTTAGTGTTGAAACGATTAACCGTGCTGGTGAGATTCAGAGAAGAGATATTGCATCGTTTGCCTGTGTTGAGAACGAATGGATTTTGAGTTGTTGTTTTGAGTTTAAAAAAGGTGATCCTGAAAAAGCGATGCAGCAACTACGTGATGTGTTAAATCAGCGTAATGAAGCAACACCGATGGGTACTGCCAATTGCGGTGAAGTATTTATTGACCCGCCCGGCACAACGGCGGCACACCTTATCGAGCAATGTGGTCTGTCTGGATATGAGGTGGGTGATGCAATGGTGTCAGACACACATCCGAATTACATTATTAATGATAATAAATGCAGTTCGGCCGATGTTGAGCAGTTGATTGCGCATATTCAACAGCAAGTAAAGCAGAGCCACAATATCGATCTGCAACTGCGATGTCGCATTATAGGGAAGCCATTATGACTCACGCACAATTTCGCAAATATAAAACACCGAAGCGACCTGATAAAAAACCACAGTCACTGTCGTGGTGGCGTGTGTGTCAGCAATGGTTGCCAGTTATTTTAATTGTGTTATTAATTGCGGCAGGTGTGCAATTATGGAAATTAGCAAAAACTCCCAGTACGCTACCTTTTACCCGAATCAAAGTAAGCGCGAATTACAAGCATACGTCGCCATTGGAATTAAAAAAGGCCATTTCACGTGAAGTAAATGCAGGTTTTTTTGCGCTGGATGTGACGAAGTTTAAGCGTGAGATGCAGCGTCAATTGCCGTGGGTTAAATCAGTAATGGTTAGACGTATATGGCCAAACACTTTGCAGATTAATATTAATGAATATCAAGCGGTTGCGGTTTGGAATGGTCAACATTTAGTATCTGCTAGCGACGTTATTTTTAGTCCGGCAGCGACATCATTTCCTGATAATTTACCGCAATTGTCAGGACCGAAAGATACCTTTGCGGTGGTAATGAATGAGTTTCGTTTGATTCAGCAGCAGTTATCTACGCTGAATATGACAGTGCAAAAGTTGAGTTTAACCGATCGTCAGGCATGGCATTTGCAGTTGTCGAATAACGTTGTTGTGATGTTGGGTCGTGATGATGTGAATCAGCGTTTAGCGCGATTTGTTAAGGCCTATCCGCAATTGATGGCGGATCACCCGGCGGTTATTCAGTTGGTTGATCTGCGTTATCCCAATGGCTTTGCGGTGAAATAACTATTTTATACCATATTGCTTACTTATAATCCCGGATAGCCTGCGAAGCAGGTTAAAGCTGTCATCCCGGCTAATGTGCTGTCATCCCGGCTAATGTGCTGTCATCCCGGCCTTCGAGCCGGGATCTAGGCGTTATCCTACGAATGAATCGCGCAATTAAAAGCACTATCACCACTGCTAGTGGAGAGTTCATTGGTGTTACTTAATTGACTGACCTGCTTAGGTATGCTGCTATCATTCAGCGTGCCGTTACCGAGTTGGCCATCAACATTTTTACCCCAACAACTGACGTTGCCATCATCTAACATGGCGCAGCTATTCAGTTTGCCAGTAGAAATAGCAACAATGTTATTACCCAGTGGCACGGGTTGTGGTGATGCTTTGCGTACAGCGGCTGAGCCAATACCCAGTTGACCTTTATTGTTCAAACCCCAGCAATCTTCACTGCCGTTTTGTAACATGGCACAGGTGTGCATGCCACCAACAGAAATGGCGGCAACGCCTGTGGTTAAGCCTAACACTTGTTGTGGCTTGGCTTCGGCGTTACTGGTATGTCCAATACCTAATTGGCCATCACCATTTTTACCCCAGCATTTCATACCGCCATCACTGAGTAAGGCACAACTGGTTTCTTGACCTGCGCTCATGGCGACGACGTGAACGCTGTCATTGCTGAGGTCGGACACAGCAGTTGGTTGTAAACGATTAGTAAAAGAACTATCACCCAATTGGCCATGTTCATTACTGCCCCAGCATTGCATGCGACCATTTTTTAGTAGGGCGCAAGTATGGTTTGAGCCACTGACTAATGCAGTAGCAGTCATTGATAAACCGGTCACGTTAACAGGTTCTCTACGATCAGCTGTTGAGCCATCACCGATTTGTCCAGATTGGTTTTTACCCCAACATTCTACCTTGCCTGAGTTTAATAGGGCGCAAGTATGATCAGCACCTGCTGTAAGGCTGACGACGTTACTGCTGGTTTTAAGTGTTGGCACATACTTTGGAAATTTGACACGACTACCACGTGGTATGCCTAATTGCCCATGCGTATTATCCCCCCAACACATCACACTGCCAGTAGTGAGTAAAGCGCATGCATGGTGATGCCCTGTAACTATTTGTTTGGCTTCTGGCAAGTCGTCAATGTTAGTTGGTGTGTTACGGTTAGTGGTCGTCAAGTCACCTAATTGACCGAAGTTATTGCTACCCCAGCACACACCTGTTCCAGATTTTTGAATATGGAATGGAAAAACGTGTGCTTTTGCTGATGCATCAGTGACTAATATTGCCCCATTACCACGACTGCTACTGCCGTCATAGGTTAAATCACATTGTGCTAATGGGTCTAACGCCGTACCACAATGCGAGATTATGCCGCGTGCTGATGCGTCAGCAACAGTAAACGATGAAGCGCTATAGCCAATATTATTTAATGAAATCGTATTAGCAGTTGCATCCAGCTGTGTGCTGTTAACACCTGCTGAGTTGGATGCGGCGCAATGGAAGGTAGAGTTATTTCCTTCACTAATCGCTTCAGTTGAGCCTGGTAATAGTGAATGAACGGTTATCGGCGCATAATAATTTGCAGAGGTTGTAGTAATTCCGATACCTAGTTGCCCTTTATTGTTTTGCCCCCAGCATTGCAGGCGACCGTATGCATTCACTGCACAGCTGTGAAAGTTAGTAGCACTAATGGTTTTTATACCGTTAGTTAAGCTGCTAACATTTTGTGGTGTTGTAAAGGTGGTGCGTTGAGGCCCAATGCCTAGTTGACCTTTTCTATTATCGCCCCAGCACTTCATGCCGCCATTGACGATGGCACAACTGTGTTGTGTTCCCATGCTGATCGCGGTGGCGCCTTTTTCTAAACCTTGCACTTGTGTGGGCAGTAATCGTTTAGTTGTGGTGCCGTCGCCTAGTTGGCCATAACTATTGCCACCCCAGCATTCGATGTCACCGTTCGCTAAGAATCCGCCTTTATTGACAATAGCGCATGTCGATTGCGAGCCAGCTGCAATGGCGGTAGCTTCTGGGTGGTCACCGCCAATATTGGCGACAAACACCGGTGTTTTTCTGGCTTCAATGGAGTTGTCTCCGAGTTGTCCTGATAGGCCTTCACCCCAACATTTAATTTGACCGGTTTTGAGTAAGGCGCAGGCATGGATATAACCAGTAGCGATGCTGGTCACGCCTGATGTCAGGCCACTGACGTCGGTAGGTGCCAAGCGATTAGTGCGTGTACCATCACCGAGCTGCCAAAATAAATTTTGCCCCCAGCATTTAACACCACCGGTATTTAATAAAGCGCAAACGCTTTCACGCCCGGATGCAATATCGGTTACGCCGGAAGATAAACCAGTGACGGCTACGGGTAATAAACTATCGGCGGTGGTGTTATTGCCCAGTTGGCCGTATTGGTTTTGTCCCCAACATTTGACTGCGCCGGTTTTTAATAGTGCGCAGCTATGACTTCTGCCTGAAGAAATTTTTACAACACCGTTACCTAATGCGGCTGCTACATTTACTGGCACATTGCTATCACTTTGTGTGCCATCACCTAATTGGCCGCGGTTATTATTTCCCCAGCATTGTGCGTGGGCTGTGCGGTTTAATACTAGGGTTGCATTTTTTAATAGGCTGGCTTGATTGTTTACCGGTGTGCCACCTGTGATGATATTGCCACCCAAACTCTGAATATGAGCATACTCGAATGACTGTGGGCTGATGCTTGCATTCAATTTGTTAGGAATTAATGTGGCTGGCCCTGCTTGATAAGACATCGATACTTTTGCACAACCCTGGCCATTGCTAGGGATGGTATAGCCCAGTGTCGATGCAGCGGCAATAATACCTGATGTGTGTATGGCGATCGGTGTTAAATCACCTGCCGGACCATTAAGGGTAATCCCGGTATCAAGAAAGTTGCTATGACTTAGGTCGAGTGTGCGCCCGGCGCCGGAGCAGCGTCCAGTAACAGCATCGGTGTGATCGTAAAAGGTGACCGCATCAATTTTAGTAAATAGATTCGGATTGCCGGCCAAGTTCCACGCTTCAGTTCGGCTGAGTGTCATGGTGGGGGTTAATGTACTACTAAGTTGATGCTGATGCTGATGCTGATGCTGATGATGTTTGTGTTTGATGGACTGAATAAAGTCCACCGTGGTTAATTGTGCCGCTACGAGTGAGTGGCAGCTCACCAGTAGCATGGGCAAGAGGATTTTTCGCATATTGAATGTTTCCTTTCTTTGTTGACTGGATCCCGGCTCGGGGGCCGGGATGACAGGTTCGTGTCCGTCATGACAGCTTCGTGTCTGTTATGACAAATTACTGATCGCACAATTAAATGCGCTATCGCCGTTACTGGTAGAGAGTTCATTGATATTACCCAAGTGACTTACTGGTGTAGGTAAGTTGCTATCAGTAAACGTAAAATTACCCAGTTGGCCGTCGGCATTTTTTCCCCAACATTTGGCGGTGCCGTCAGCTAACATCGCGCAACTGTTTTGCTTGCCGGTAGAAATGGCAACCACACTATTACCCAGTGCGGTGACTGGCTGCGGAGAAGTTTTGCGTCCATCCGTAGAGCCTATGCCCAGTTGGCCTTTCGCATTCAATCCCCAGCAATCTTCACTGCCATTTTGTAATAGTGCGCAGGTGTGTTGGCCACCAACAGAAATAGTGGCAACGCCGGAAGACAAGCCTAATACTTGTTGTGGCTTTACTTCGGTTTCACTGGTGTGTCCAATGCCTAATTGGCCATTATTATTCTTACCCCAACATTTCATGCCGCCATCACTAAGCAAAGCACAGCTGGTTTCTTGGCCTGCACTGATTGAGACTACGTGCTGAGTATCGTTACTCAAATCGGACACAGCAGTTGGTTGTAAACGATTAGTAAAAGAGCTATCACCTAATTGGCCGTGCTCATTACTACCCCAACATTTCACCTTGCCTGATTTAAGCAGTGCGCAGGTATGATTTGAACCACTGGTCAATGCGGTGACTGTACCTGTTAAGTTGTGCACGTCTACGGGTTGGTAGCTGTCTGTGGTTGATCCGTTACCCAGTTGCCCGTATGTATTTTTGCCCCAGCACATGACTTTACCCGAGTTAAGCAATGCACAGCTATGATTGGCCCCGGCCGTTAGGCTAACAACATTTTTGTCGTCCTGAAAGGCAGGTAGCACAGTGGCGCTCTGTTTATCAGTCTGATTGCCAATGCCTAGCTGGCCATAGCTGTTATCGCCCCAGCACTTAACGAGGCCATTTTCTATCGCACAAGCGTGATGGTGCCCTGTAACCACTTGGCTAACATCGCGTTGCGAAAGATTTGTAACACTTGTTGGTGTGTTGCGATCGGTGGTGGATTGATTGCCCAGTTGACCAAAGTTATTGCTTCCCCAGCACAGTGCGCCACCTTTCTTTTTAATATGGAATGGAAAGATGGATGATTGGCCAGAATTTTCAGTGACCTTGATCACACCATCACCACGGCTATTGCTACCATCATAAGTGAAATGACATTGGGTGGATGGGTTTAGCGAAGTGCCACAGTCAGAGCTGATACCACGTGCTGTTAAATCCGCTATTGAGAATGAAGCAGCACCATGGCCAATATTATTTAATGTAATGGCACTCGCTGCTGCATTAATGTGTGAAACATTCACGCGAGCGGCATTAGAGGCGACACATTGAAAAAATGATATCTGACCGTCACTGAGTGTTTCACTGGTGCCTAATGGCAATGCGGTGACAGTCCGAGGGGAGGTGACAATTCTGCCTGTCACGCCGAGGCCGAGTTGCCCTCTATGGTTATCCCCCCAGCACATGGTGACACCCTTCTCGGTGATTGCGCAGGTATGATCGAAGGAGGCACTTATGCTTTTAACACGGCCTTTGAGTCCGTGCACTTTTTGTGGGGTGTCACGCGATCTTCCAGAAACTATTATGCCTAACTGGCCATATCTATTATCGCCCCAGCATTCCATGGTGCCTTTTACGAGAGCGCAGGCATGCCATTTGCCCATGCTAATAGCGGTAGCACCAGGTAATAGGTTAAGTACTTGTGTTGGTGCTAATCGAATGTCGCTGTCGCCAACTCCGAGCTGATCAAAACGGTTATCACCCCAGCATTCGACAGTACCGTTAGCTAGAAAACCGCCTTTATTAACGATAGCGCATGTGCTGCTCTGTCCTGCGGCAATCGCGGTAGCATGAGGAAAATCGCCGCCTATTTTATTGACGAGAACCGGTGTTGATGCTGATTCCGTGCTGCCATTGCCGAGTTGACCATATCTTCCCCTGCCCCAGCATTTGATTTGACCTGATTTGAGTAACGCGCATACGTACGCTTGACCTGAGGTAATGCTGGTGACTCCGGATGTTAAGCCACTCACATTGGTAGGTGTTGAGCGGTTTATCTGTGTACCGTCGCCTAGTTGCGAGGAATAATTGTATCCCCAGCATTTTACGCCGCCGGTATTGAGTAATGCGCAGACGCTATGGCTCGTGGAGGCGATATCAATCACGTTAGCGGTTAAGCCGCTGACTTGGGTCGGTAGTATACGATCAAAAGTTGAGCCATCGCCGAGTTGGCCATAGCTATTTTGCCCCCAACATTTAACGGCGCCTGTTTTCAGTAATGCACAAGTGTGTGAGTAGCCTGAAACTATTTTCACCACACCAAGACCGAGTGTATGGGATACCTTTATCGGTAGATTGCGACTGGTGCGTGAGCCGTCACCGAGTTGGCCAGAGTCATTTTCTCCCCAGCATTGTGCGTGAGTTGGGCGGCTTAATGCTAGCGCTGCACTTTTTACTATATTCGCATGGTTATTTACAGGATTTCCGCCAGTAATGACGTTGCCACCAGAGCTCTCTATATGGCCGTATTCGAAGGTTTTTGGACTGATGCTTAGGTTTAGCTTATTAGGAATTAAGGTGGTTGGTCCCGCTTGATAAGATAACGACACTTTTGCACAGCCTTGACCATTGCGAGGAATGGTATAACCCAGTTGCATTGCAGCAGCAATAATGCCAGAAGTGTGTATGGCGATCGGTGTTAAATCACCTGCTGGGCCGTTCAGTGCAATGCCAGTATCAAGAAAGTTGGTATGACTCAAGTCGAGTGTGCGGCCAGCACCAGAGCAACGTCCGCTGGCTGCGTCGGTATGATTGTAAAAGGTGACCGCATTAATTTTAGTAAATAGGTTAGGGTTGCCGGCCACGTTCCATGCTTCAGTTCGACTGAGTGTCATCGTGGGGGCTATTGTGCTGCCAAGTTGTTGCTGATGTTGTTTATGTTTGACGGACTGAATAAAGTCCGCCGTGGTTAATTGTGCCGCTACCAGTGAGTGGCAGCTCACTAGTAGCATGGGCAGTAGGATTTTCCGCATTTATATGTGTTCCTCTTGTTGTTCACTGGATCCCGGCTCGGGGGCCGGGATGACAGGTTCGTGTCCACCATGACAGGTTAGTGCCTCCATGATAATTGTGCCCTCCATGATAATTGTGCCCTCCATGATAATTGTGTTCGCCATGACAGGTCAGTGCTCGCCATGGCGGATTTATTACGGGTTACGACGCCATTCAATAACGCAATTGTGTGCAGCGTTTCCGTTACTGGTGCTGAGGTCGTAAACATATTTTTTATTAATATTTTTCACGGTAGTGGGTGTATTGCGTTTTTCAGTGGTGCCGTCGCCGACTTCACCGTAGTGATTTTCACCCCAGCACAGTACCTTACCGCCGCTTTTTAGTGCGCAGGTACCAAAATCGGTGGCGCTGATTCCTACTACGCCATAGACTAACCCCGGCACTTGTTGAGGTAAGGTTTTAAGGCGATCAAAATTACCCAAGCCTAGTTGGCCGTTGGTATTATAACCCCAGCAATACATGCCACCCGCGTTGGTTTGAGCGCAAATGTGGAGCGCGCCGATAGCTACCGCTGCAACCTTATTGCCAATAAGGCCTTGCACTAATTGCGGTGTGGTTTTAGGATTGTCGGTATTGCCTATACCGAGTTGACCGAAAAAATTAGCGCCCCAGCATTTCATGGTACCGTTACTTAATATTGCGCAGCTATTATTAGCGCCGGCTGCAATGGATGCCACGTGCCAGCGATTACTACTCAAACTTGAAACGGCGACAGGTACAGGGCGTGTTGATAAAGTGCTATCACCCAGTTGGCCGCGAGAGTTGTCACCCCAGCACATCATGTGGCCTGTGCGCAGTAAAGCGCAAGTGTGGTTCCTGCCGGCAGCAATGGCACTGACACCGGTTGATAAGGAATGCACGGTTACGGGTACGTAGCTATTTTTATAGCTGTTATTTCCGAGTTGTCCTTTGTCGTTCTCACCCCAGCACTTGACTTCACTGCTTTTTAATAAGGCACAGGTATAATCATTGCCCGCGGTAAGGCTGACAGCATCAGTGATATTGGCCACTTCAACGGGGCGAGTACGGAAGAAGCTTGTGCCGTCACCCAGTTGTCCATATGTGTTTCTGCCCCAGCATTGCACGCGGCCATCAGTCGTTAATCGACAAGTGTGTGCATGCCCGCTAACCAGTTGAGTCGTGTAACTGGTAAAAGGGCTTTCGGTGGCTTGATGACGTTCTTCTCTGGTGCCGTCACCCAGCTGTCCCCAGTAATTGTCTCCCCAGCATTTAACACTACCGTGATGTTGGATATAAAAAGGAAACGCATCGCTGGTTGCGCTGGTAGCGTGTACGGTTATGATGCCGTGACCACGATCGCTGGCAGCACTGCCTGCTTTATAGGTATATCGACAGCTGTGATTTGCGCTAAGTGTCAGCGGACAATCAGTGGTGATGCCGCGTTGAGCAAGGTGCCGTGGTAATATGAGAGAGGCATTACCAAAACCGATGTTGGCTAACTCAACACTGTTTATATGGTAGCTTAGAGTGGGCGACTTAACGTTTTTTGGTTTGACGATGGCGCAATTAAATTCAGATATATTGCCAACGTTTAATGACACTGCATCAACATATTTTAGTTTAACCACTGTGCGTGGCAAGGTGACCGTGTCAGTTCTGGAGTTATTGCCTATCCCTATTTGACCGTATACATTGTCTCCCCAGCATTTAGTCACTCCCGAATCAATGGCGCAAGTATGCCGATCATGTGCTTGTATATCAGTCACGTTGCTAGAAAGCAGTCTGACATTTGTTGGCACGGCTACGATATCACTTGTTTGTGCAATACCTATTTCACCATCTCTATTCTGTCCCCAGCATTTTGCTTTGCCGTTTTGAATGGCGCAGCTATGAAAAATGCCGGATGTAATTTTTGTTACGCCGGAGCTTAGGCCGATAACGGCAGTGGGTATGGTCCTATTAAATAATGTGTTGTCTCCGATTTGACCTGCGTGATTGAGCCCCCAGCATTTGACGGCGCCGGTGGCAAGCAGTGCGCAAGAATGTGCGCCACCAGCAGATAGTGTGATGGCTTTGGGGAATTGACCGCCAATGTTCTGCACTAATACCGGTGTATAGCTGCTGGTGGTGGAGTTATTGCCGAGTTGTCCGTCACGGTTTTCGCCCCAACATGTAATGCGACCATCAGTTAATAATGCGCAGGTGTGTTCGCCGCCAGCGTGTAAGCTTTTGACATTCGAACCTAATCCGATAACCGCAGTCGGAACATGTCTTTCTATGGTTGTACCATCGCCTAATTGGCCATGTGCATTCTCGCCCCAGCATTTTACCGTGCCAGTTTTTGATAGCGTGCAAGTGCTGTGTCGGCCGGAAGAAATATCAATAATATTGTTGCTAAGGCCGGTAGGAGTCTCGGGGATTTTGCTGTCGGTGGTTGTGCCATTGCCGAGCTGACCATGATGGTTGTGACCAAAGCATTTAACGCTACCGCTGTCGAGTAAAACGCAGCTATGCTCGTAACCTGAGGCAATCTTAATGATGTGATTATTTTTCGACAGTAATATTTTTTGTGGTGTGCCTTCGCTGAATTGTTTTTCAGTGCCGAGTTGGCCATACATTCCATTACCCCAGCACACGGCGTGCGATGGTTTTTGTAATGTCAGGTGGGAATTTTTTAGTAGGTTAAAGTGGTTGTTAACGGCTGTGCCGCTGCTGATGATGTTGTCGTGAAGGCTTACTATATTGGTGTATTCAAAGGGTCTGGTGTCTGGGAAAATGTTTATTTTATTGGTGCTGGATTCAGGGCCAGCTTTAAAATCCATAAACAATTGTGCGCAGGCATTGCCGTTAGAGGGTATGCTGTAACCCAATTGATTGGCTGCTTTGGTGAAGCCCGCAGCAGAAATGTTGATATTGGCCAAAGCACCTGCTGGGCCATTCAGTGCTAATCCGGTGTCAGTATAATGGTTATCGCTAAGGTCGAGCGTGCGGCCAATGCCGCTGCATCGACCAGTTGATAAGTTGGTTCCATGATAAAAAGTGATGCGTGTTATTTTGGCGTATAGGTTGGGTGTGCTGCGTAAGTTCCACGCTTCAGTACGTGATACCACTACAGGCGCGGTGACAGTGTGGTCAGTATGTTTTTTATTTGAAATAAAGTCGGATGTGGATAGTTGTGCAGCCACTAGGGTGTGGCTGCACAGTAATATTAGTGGGGTGACGTAATGTCGCATGTTAAAACTCCTTTTTTTATGATCTGGATCCCGGCTCGGGGGCCGGGATGACAAGTTATTCAATCGCACAATTGAATTCGCCTTCACCGCTATTGCTAGCGAGGTCAACGGCATCGTTCTCCATATTGTTAACGGTAATTGGTGTGTTGCGCGTGGTGGTTGTGCCATCGCCCAGTTGGCAAAGGTCATTGTTACCCCAGCACAATACCTTGCCGCCACTTTTTAGTGCGCAGGTGGTTTTAGCCGAAGTGGTAATGCCTACAACACCGTAAGTTAAACCGGTCACGCGTTGCGGTGTATTTTTGAAATCTTCAAAACTACCAATGCCCAGTTGTCCATCGGTGTTTAACCCCCAGCACATTGCGCCACCCGTATCGGTTACTGCGCAGCTGTGTTTGCCACCGAGGCTAATGGCTGCGATGTCAACACCTGCATTAACGGGTTGCGGGGTTGTTTTCCAAATGCTATTAGTGCCAATGCCGAGTTGGCCGTAATCATTTTCACCCCAGCATTTCATAACGCCGTCATTTAGCAATGCGCAACTGTGTGCATCACCGGCAGCTATGGTGACGGCGTATTGTATGTCATTGGTTAAGTCACTGACTGCAGCAGGGGTAAGGCGATCAAACCTACTGCCATCGCCGAGTTGCCCATGGGAGTTTTCTCCCCAGCATTTGACGGTGCCAGTTTGTAATAGGGCGCAGTTATAATTTTTTCCAGCCACAATGTGGCTAACACCTGATGATAGGCCGTGAACACTGACCGGTGTGAGTTCTTGGGTTCTGCTGTTGTTGCCAAGTTGGCCATAAGAGTTGTCTCCCCAGCATTTGACCTCGCCTGATTTTAATAGCGCGCAGCTGTGATATCTACCGGCTGCGATACTAACGGCGCCGGAGATGCTATTGATTTTTATTGGGTGAGTCTGGTTATTGGTTGTGTTATTGCCGAGTTGGCCAAAGGTGTTATCGCCCCAACAGTAAATGTCGCCAGAATTCTTTAATGCGCAGGCGTGTGCTTTGCCTGTAGCGATTTGTTTGACGTCAGTCATTGAGGGGATTGGTGTGGCTTTGTCGCGCTTATCGGTGCTACCAATGCCTAGTTGTCCTGAATCATTATCCCCCCAGCACTTAGCTTGTCCTGATTTATCAATATGAAATGGGTAGCGTACTCTAGAAATAGAGCCACTGCTTGCGGCTTTAATAATACCGTCGCCACGACTGGTGGTGCCGTCGTAGGTGAGGTCACAGCTTTGGTTGATACCAAGAGGTGACGTGCAATTGGTGGTAATGCCTCGTTCGCGTAGATTGAAAGGAAGTGTCAGCGCTGCATTACCAAAGCCTATGTTTGCTAACTTGATGGTGTTGTTTGTGCCGCTAATTCTGCCGGTATCAACAGTGTCTGTAGCAACGGTTGTGTTTTTTATTGTGAGAGCGGCGCTTTGTTCTAAATTAAATTGACTGTTGATGCCGGTTCCGCTGGTAATAAAGTTGTGGCCGGGGCTTACTATATTAGTGTATGCAAAGCTTCTGGGTTTGAATTGCGTGTTGATTTTATTGTTATCGCTTTCTGGTCCGGCTTTAAATGAAATAAATAATTTGGCGCAGCCTTTGCCATTGGTCGGGAGGAGGTGGTGTAATTGGTTGGCGGCATAGCTAAAGCCGGCAGCAAAAATTTTTAACGGTGGCAAGTTACCGCGTGGGCCATTGAGTGCGAGGCCGGTATCAGCATAGTGCTCATCATTTAAATCATAGGTTCGTTCTATGCCGGAGCATCTTCCTGTTATTTGGTCGGTTTGATAATAGAAAGTGACACCGGTGACTTTGGCATACAGGTGTGGCGCATCATTGAGGTCCCAGGCTTCTGTGCGGGTGATCGTTAAAGGTGTGGTCACTGTGCTGGCGGTTACAGCATAGCTGCTTTTATTTTGATCGGCATGTAAGAAGTGGTTGGTAAAGTTACTGGCCAGTAGTGGTTGGCTAACCATTAATAAGGAAGGAAGAATAAAGTGTCGCATCCGTGTTGTCTCTCTTTTTGTTAATGTAAAATTGTTTGTTGAGCAATTAAAAAGCAGAAATGTTGCTCGTTGTTTGGTCATTGGCTTGAAGTATGCGCACTCAATTTCATACATCAATCACCGGGGTTGTGTGTAATTTGTGTTCTTTGCTTGAAGTAAACTTAAAGTAAATTCTAGTAACGAGAGTCTGCTTGTTCTTTTGCTTTTATTTTTTTAAAAATTTTTATAGTGATCTTAATTTGTTTCGTCTATACTAAGGGCTTGCAGCACCTGGGGGGTGTTGCAGCGTCGTGCTAGCAGGGAGATTTTGACAGCTATGTCAAAGAAACCAGACAAGAATCTGATTGTCGCATTGGATATTGGAACAAGTAAAATAGCGGCACTGGTTGGGGAAGTAACGGAAGACAAGCAGGTTGAAGTGATCGGCTTTGGTACTCATCCGTCCCATGGACTTAAACGCGGTGTTGTGGTTAATATTGAATCAACCGTGAAATCCATTCAACGCGCCATTGAAGAAGCCGAGCTAATGGCCGGCTGTGATATTAATATGGCGTATACCGGCATTGCGGGTAGTCATGTTAAAAGCCTTAATTCACACGGCATTGTCGCGATTCGTGATCGTGAAGTGAATCAAACTGATGTTGAGCGGGTGATTGATGCAGCAAAAGCTGTTGCCATTCCAGCTGACCAAAAAATACTCCATATATTGCCGCAAGAATTTATTATTGATGCGCAAGAAGGTGTGCGTGAGCCTGTTGGTATGTCCGGCGTACGCTTAGAAGCCAAGGTGCATATTGTGACTGGCGCGGTGAGTGCTGCACAAAATATTTCCAAGTGCGTGCGTCGTTGCGGTTTGCAAGTCGGCGATGTGGTGTTAGAGCAATTAGCCTCTAGCCACTCCGTATTAAATGAAGATGAAAAAGAGCTTGGTGTTTGCATGATCGATATCGGTGGTGGTACCACGGACATTGCGATCTTTACCGAAGGTTCGATACGTCATACGGCGGTGATTCCGATTGCGGGTGATCACGTAACCAATGATGTTGCAGTAGCATTGCGTACGCCAAGTAAGTACGCAGAAAGAATTAAGATTAAGCACGGTTCTGTAATGCCAGGCAATGTGGATTCGGGTGAAACCATACAAGTGCCGAGTGTGTCTAAGCGACCACCGAAGACTATTCATCGTAAGGCGTTATGCCAGGTGATTGCTGCGCGTTATGAAGAATTGTTTGCATTGATTGAAAACGAAGTCCGTCGCAGTGGTTTCGAAGATTTTATTACAGCTGGTGTAGTGTTAACCGGTGGTGCTTCCAATGTGGAAGATGCTATTGAATTGGCCGAGTCGGTATTTAAAATGCCAGTAAGATTAGGCGTGCCGCAAAATATCAGCGGTTTAGTGGATGTGAGAGAGAACCCAAGTTACGCAACCGGCGTGGGTTTGTTATTGCATGGAATGCAGCATACATCATCTGGGCAACAGTATGATCCTGATCAAGGGGTCAAAGGTTTGTGGTCGCGGATGAAGGGTTGGTTTCAAGGAAATTTTTAAAATTGGAGGAATGATCACATGTTTGAGTTAGGTGACGACACAGGCCATACAGCACAGATCATTGTCATCGGTATCGGTGGCGGTGGTGGTAATGCTATCGAACACATGATGTTGGAAAACGTAGAAGGCGTTAAGTTTGTTGCCTGTAATACTGATGCTCAAGCGTTAGAGCGCTCTAGTGCAGAAACGGTTATTCAGTTAGGCAGTGAAGTAACTAAAGGCTTAGGTGCTGGCGCAAACCCAGAAGTGGGTCGTCAATCTGCTGAAGAAAATCGCGAACGCATTAAAGAAGTGATTAATGGTTCTGATATGATCTTCATTACTGCTGGCATGGGTGGCGGAACCGGTACCGGTGCTGCACCGATTGTTGCTGAGATTGCTAAAGAGCTTGGTATCTTAACGGTAGCTGTTGTCACTAAGCCATTTGTTTTCGAAGGCCGCAAAAGAATGGAAGTGGCAGACAAAGGCATTAAAGCGTTGACTGAGCATGTTGATTCATTGATTACCATCCCAAATAATAAATTGCTAAGCGTGTTAGGTAAAAACATTACCTTATTAAACGCATTTAAAGCAGCGAATAATGTGTTATTGGGTGCGGTGCAAGGCATTGCCGATCTGATTACACGTCCAGGTTTAATCAACGTCGATTTCGCCGATGTGCGTACGGTGATGTCAGAAATGGGTATGGCGATGATGGGTACTGGCGTGAGCAGCGGTGAAAACCGTGCACGCGAAGCGGCTGAAGCTGCGATCAGTAGTCCGTTGTTGGAGGATGTCGACTTTACTGGCGCACGTGGTGTGTTGGTTAACTTGACTGCCGGTATGGATATGTCGATTGGTGAGTTTGAAGCGGTCGGTGATGCGATTAAGTCGTTCACTTCTGAAAATGCAACCGTTGTGGTTGGTACCGTAATTGACCCAGAAATGACAGATGAATTACGCGTTACTGTGGTAGTGACAGGCTTGGGTCGCCCAGGTACTGTTAGTGCCGAAACGGCAGCCGTGCAAGAGCGTGCTGCGAAACATGTAAAAAGCGATGGTACGCTTAATTATCAACAGCTTGATAGACCAACCTATCAACGCAATCAAAACCCCCCGCGTAGAACTGCTGAGGTTGAAGACAGTAAGGACATTGAATATTTAGATATTCCTGCGTTCTTGCGTCGACAAGAAGGAGAAGAGTAGGTTTAGGCCTATGGATGGGCTGTAGTACGACAACTTGTTTTGGCTGTTAACAAAGGCTGGATAATGTTTGCTGCCGGTGCTACAATTCGCAAATTTTACTAATGAATGGCGATTACGCTTATGATTTTACAAAGAACGCTTGCTAATGAAATCCGGGCCACCGGAGTAGGCGTACATACCGGTGAGATGGTGCACATGACATTGCTGCCAGCGTCACCGAATACCGGGATTGTTTTTCGTCGTGTAGACTTGGATCCGGTTGTTGAGATTCCTGCACGTGCTGAATACATTGGTGATACCAGTCTATGTACTTGTTTAACCAAAGATGGTGAGCGCATAGGTACGGTTGAGCACTTATTGTCTGCTATGGCAGGTGTTGGTATCGATAATGCGATTGTAGAAATCAACGCGCCAGAAATTCCTATTATGGATGGCAGCTCAGGGCCATTTGTATTCTTATTGCAATCAGCTGGGATCGAAGAACAATCGGCTCCGAAGAAATTTTTGCGCATTAAAAAGCCAGTTTGTGTTGAAGATGGTGACAAATCAGCGCAATTAGCACCCTATGAGGGCTTTAAAGTTGGTTTTAAAATTGATTTCGATCATCCGGTGTTCGATCAAGCCAATCAATTCGCTGAACTGGACTTTTCGTCAGCCTCGTATGTGCGTGAAGTATCACGTGCGCGTACGTTTGGTTTCCTATCAGACTTTGAATACCTAAGAAATAACAATTTAGCGCTAGGCGCGAGCCTCGATAATGCGATTGCTTTAGATGAATTCAAGATCCTTAATCAGGATGGTCTACGCTATAACGATGAATTTGTTAAGCATAAGATTCTTGATGTGATTGGTGATTTGTATTTGCTCGGCTATAGCGTAATCGGTGCATTTACTGGTCATAAATCTGGCCATGCATTGAATAGCAAGTTGCTACATCAGGTGCTTGCCGATGAATCAGCTTATGAGTTGATTACTTTCGAAGATAAAGAGGCTGAAACTCCTATCCAGTTTGCGCCACCTCTCGTCGCCGCCGCCGCTTAAGAGCGTCATTTTTGGCGCACCTTGAACGAAAACTATTTCCTCGAAATCCTCAGGTAATTAGTTATACATTCCGGTTTCTAGGAAATAGTTTTCGTCCAACCTGCACTCAAATCTAACCCTCTTAAGTTAAGAGCGTTATCTTTGGTGTATCTTGAATAAAGTATTCTCATAAAAAATCGTCGTTTATGTCGTATAAACTTCCTCATTTTTACGAGGATGCTTTACACTCAAATCTAACCCTCTTAATATCCCCGGGTGGATGACAGTTTTGCCTAAGCATTATACAATTCGTATCAAATATGCATATATAAGGTGTGACAATGGAAAAGCAGCAAAAACCAGAGAATAGTGATAATAATCAAAGTGTAATTATTGATAAAAAAGATCGCAAAGGCAAAAAGGGAAAAGTGCGTCGTGGGTTTTTATACACAATGTTTTCATTGATAGCTGATTTTGTGCTGAGTTTGTTTTGAAGAATCTCGTATGAAGTGCGACAACCTACTTGGTACGTTATTGGTTGATCGTCGTTGCCTTAAACAATCTGTGAATAACTTAGCATTTGAATTCGACAGTAATTTTATCGAACTCCGATAGAAACCGATATACTTTATGTAATTAAATTGTAGAGAAACCACCGTCAGCCATAATTACCTCACCATTTATATAGTTCGATCGAATTGTTGCTACAACTAATTCTGCAATATCCTCTGGCGAGCCGACTCGTTTCAATGGGATCTTCTTACAGAACTCTTCAACAATATCAGGAAACAAACTTGCTCTTTCTGTCATGACTAGTCCTGGGGCAATTGCGTTAGCCCTTACTTCGGGGCCACAGTGCTTTGCTATAAATTTGGTTAACTGATTTATTGCTGCTTTGGCAACAGCGTATTGAATCCCGCTTACAGCCTGTGCTGGATCAATTCCAGTACAAGCGGTTATGTTGATAATGTTTCCATCTCCTGTACTTTTTAGATGTGGCAATGACTCACGAATTAGGCACCATGTACCTACGACATTCAAGTTAAGCGTTTCTGAGAAATCATGATTACTTATATCTAGCGGTTGTTTTGAGGCCCCAATGACCTTACCAGCGTTATTGACCAAAATATCGATACGACCAAACTTTTCTATCGTCCGGGTTACGATAGCTTTGCAGTCATTCTCGATACCAATATTACCTTGTACATAGATCGCACCAGTTAATTCACTTGCTATTTTCTCGCCTTTTTCGACAGAGCTTACAGAATTAATAACAACATTTACTCCTAAATTGGATAGCATTCTAGCAATGCCAGCACCAATCCCGCTAGTTGAGCCGGTTACAATAGCAACCTTACCTTTTAAAGTTGACATAATATCCCTTTTTATTACAGTGTTTTTAATAAGTTTATTTTATAACTTACTAAATTATAGTGAACCTCTACATGCTATGTTTTTATAAAATAAATCAGAGCAATGGGTTCTTAAGGGGTTCGCCCTTATGCCAGAATTTCTGGTGCTTTTTATCATAAATATCCCATATATCTTTTCCGAACTCTACCTTATTTGAATCAAGTATTAACCATTTAATGAACATTGATACTGAGGTCGGCTCTAAGCGTGAGATTGCTGAAGTTGGCGGCTTACTATTAGATATTGACTTACTTTTATATTGATCCTGAATTCCAGTGTTCACTATCCCTGGGAGAAGAAGCCCAACTGAAACATCAAGCTCTTTGAACTCTGCCCGCATATACTCAGTAAGCATATTTAATGCTGCCTTTGATATGCCATAAGCAGCCAAGCCTGGCGTTACACGGAAAGATGAATAAATAGTAATATTTAATATTCTACCGCCGCTAAGGTTGTTCAAAAGCAGCTGACTTAAAAACAAAGGAGCCTCTAGATTGACACCATATTGATATCTCCACTTATCTAAAGGTAGCTCACTTAGCAAACCAGCTGGCTCCATAAGTCCTGCATTATTAACTAAAACATCGATTTTCCGATCGCCAACATGCTCTTTAATCACCGCCCTGCCTTCTTCAGTAGCGATGTCTGCTTCAAGGCAGTCTTTTATCCATGGATATTTCATAAATTCACTGCCCTGATCAAATGTTATAGACTTAACCTGATCTTTTATATTTTTAAGGGTGCTGATTATATTTATGGCAGTTCCCTTAGCAGACTTATCGTTGTTTTTTACGGCTACCAATAAGCGTGATTTTCTTTCCCTTAATGTGATTAAGTTGCCCCTTATGCCACGCTTGAATATCATTAAATCACCTTCCCAGTGACCAAAAACACTTCTGTTATTGATCGCATCGGAACGATTGCTAATCATGATATCAGCGGGATATCTTTTCTTTCTACTACCATGCTTAACTCGACTAAAGTGTTTTCGTCTTAACTTTTTATAAAAGCGATTGCGTATGCCGTAATCACTGTATATGTAACGATAAATAGTTTCATGCGAAATAATGCTCCTACCTTGATTTTCATACTTTAAACGGCCCTCGATTTGCCACGGTGACCAACCGCTAAGTAACCTACTTTCAACGTATTGTCGTAGTGTTTTGTTACCTAAAAGCTTTATCTTTTTCTTGCGTCGCCTGATGTATTTGCCCTGAGCGTGCTGTGGAGTGTAATAGCTAACTTTGCTAGCGCTGATCCAGCTATTACGATTAATTTCTCGGTAAATTGTTGGTCGATGAACACCAAGATTGGTAGCTATTTTAGATTTTGAGTACCCCTTTCTGAGCATCGTGCTTAGCAGTACGCGCTGCAGCCTTGATAATTGCTTATATTTCTTTTCTGGCAATGGTCTTTCCTTTTGCAACAAATGGTAGCATTTTACCTATATGTCGCACTTCGGTGAGACTCTGCCGTTTCTTAATATTTGGATCCCGGCTCGGGGGCCGGGATGACAGGTTCGGGGCCGGGATCCAGTGTGCTTTGTCATCCCGGACTTGATCCGGGATCCAGTGAGATAGTTATGGTGATAGCCTTCGGGACCGATGCGTTTCGTCAGTGCTGAGCGTGGAGAGTGACATATCAATTTTGGTCATGCAAGCTTTTCGTTTTGATGATGGGCTAGCAAACATGCCGATGCGTGTGCGTGTTTTTTTTTCCTCTGCCCATGACGTCATTGATTGTTTTATTTCTTCTCTGCGGTCAATGGGATTGGATACGGTGAGCATGGTATTCACTAATGTGTGAGTTAATGTTTTAAGGGCGGCTTTATCAACCTCTGATAATGACTGACTGGCATATTGATGTAATGCAACCAGTATATTCTGATTTGAAGGATCAAGTACTATTGATAGTGTTGCTGTGTTTATTTCACTATCAAGATCTGCAGATAGCAAAAATGATATCGCCCGTTGCATTTGTCGGTTGGTTAAAAACCCCGGCACAAATTCTACAGACAGCTCAAAAAGTTTATTTGTATGAGCAACAAAGTTTTCATCATTAGCCAGCTTATCGTATACTTCTTCTGTTAAAAATATTTTATTGTGTTCGTAGACTAAGCTGATAGCAGCTCTTGTTTGAGGTGGGTGGTTGGCTTCGTTGGTTTCATAACCAGCTTTGATGCTGGTGTCTATTGCTTTCAGGTATGCTGCTAAATTTTTATTGGTTAAAGTAATGCGCATCGCTTTCTTTATTTTATAAGTGTCCAATAACAGTAATTGCATTTCAGTTCGGCCGCGTACTACGCTGCCCTGCTGTTGTAATTTTTGTGCGACTAATAATACTTGGCTGCAATCATATTGTCTTAAGTGACGGGGGTAAGACAGTAACCGTTGCGTATGGCTGCGTAATAAAGCGAGTACCGCTATTTGTTGAGCAGGTGTCCAGTCGCCTGGCTTTTTTATCAGTTGCAATAGTACTGCTTTGAGTGGTGGGGTGTATGATTGGACTGGGTCTCCTGGCCGAGTATATACTGTGCCAAAATACAGTTTCATGCTATCGATCGTGATATCAATATTGTCTGAAGCGCTGGGCGTTATTCGTCGGCCGGACTCAATGGAAGAGTACGTAGTGCTGGAAAATCCGTAACTATCCCTTGCATGCAGTAATGCGCCAGATGCTTTAAATAAATCGGGATTGAAATCTTCGAAAGCAAAAACAAATAAGTTATCACTGGGTGAATTGCCATGTGCACCATACGGTTGTAGTCTAAGTGCAGCCATATCACGTTGTAGTATTCTCCCATTGTGATAATGCCGCGCTGCCACCATGTCTAGAGAGTCGGGGCAAGTTTTTTGTATATAGGCAGTCGTTTGTTGGTCAACTGAGCTGTTGTAATCATTCTCTGCTGCACGGTTGAATGCGCGTATCGTGCTAGCAGCAAAAGATTTTTTGGAGCAAAATACAGTGACTTCCCCGGATTGAACGTTATCAGCATGCAATAAGCCAAACTTTTGATGGCTGCGAGTGATTATTACATTTAATAAACCATCATCAATGAGCTTTCTATACTCTGGGCATAACCCCATCGCTTTATCTTGGGTCGCGGTGGCATCTACGACAATGGTAATCGGATTGGTTTTGGGGTAACCGTGCGCTGAAAAAATAGTAGATAATGCTTCATTGAGCGGTGGCATGGTGAGTACGCCATCGCGAGTGATTAGTGGGGCGAGATTAACCATGTAGATATCAGTGCCATGCTGGTATGGTTCGAATGGATTATTTGTATAGTAAGGCCCAAATTCATAATACATCGCTGATGCGGCTCGTGAGGTGGGCGGATTGTTGAGCGCGCCCTGCATTTTTTTTGCAAGGTTAAGGCCAATAGCAAAAGCAGTGGCGCCGCTATTTGTCATGGTGGCGGTGCACATAAGGTTTTTATGTGCTGCAAATTCTTCGTGACTATAACCTAATTGTTGTTTTGCCACGCAGATGCTTTGCATTATCATTTCAATAAAAGATGGAGAAGGCTCTTTTAATGCGAGGTTATCAGCGGCGTGTAAAGCGACCTCGTGCAAAACTAAATAAATGGCGTTGGATATCGATTTATAGTTCATGTGTTTTGCTTGTAATAATGACGGCAGCATGGCTTCCAGTCGCCCTAGCGATGCTTGTTGGAGATCGAATGACTCTGGTAAATGTATAATAAGGTTGTGCAAGGCCAGTAGTAGCGGGTGAGTTGGTAGACTTATATCAAGTGATAGTCGCTTCAGCCGTGTAACGATAGTGCTCTGTTTAAACGCTTCGAGGGGAACGTAGTGATAACGAGTACTTTCATCTGTTGAGGCAGGTAAAAAAGCACTGGTTGCTATGTCCCACTGCGAGGCTTGCATGCCTAGCCTGAATATTGCATGCGTAGCAGCAGTGCCGTGTTGATAGTATTCGTGTGGACAGCTAATAACAATGATGCGTTCGTCTTCATATGCGGTGGTGCTAACCTCGGTTAGTCCACTTTGGGCTAAAATCTCTGCGGGTGGAATATGTGCTGACTTACGAATTGGAATATAAGCTATGTCATCGGTAGGTGTGATGCCCTTGCTTTGCAATAGCTTGGTGAGAAGCGGCGACTGTTGTGTTATGTGCCACAGAATATTTTCTCGATGGTAGCTTGGCCCCCCCTCGCTTTCGGGGTGGTATGGCGGGAAGTCTTTAGTGGTAGTTCCTGCAATGGTTTTGCCAAACATTGCGGCATGTAAGCTGTCGGGAAATTTGCCTGTGTAGCAGTCATAACCCTCTGTAGTGAACTTGTAGGCTAGCTTTGCTGCCTTCCAGCCGCGTTGTATTTTTCTAGCGGCGGCGTTTATTGCAACAGGCGTCGTTTCGCTGGGGGTGGGAATGCTACTGTCGGCTTGACTTGCGTATGTCCGGCTTTCGCCAGCGCCGGGTAAGGCAATGCTATCAGTGGCTGGTGTAGCATTTTCGGTTAGGTTTTTTTCAATCAGTCCTATTGCTTTTGCAAAAGGCCTTAGTTCAAATACATCTCTCACAGCTATAAATCCACAAATATATTAATTTATATTTGTCATTCTAAATTAATAGGATTAATGAATTATTAGCTTTTCCTGGCGGAGTAACGTAGTTAAGGTGTATATGAATCAAACATATATTTAGGTAGAAATAACAAAAAAATCAGTGTGTTGTGTTTATGGTGTAAGGTTTTTTGACTGGGTCCGGGCTCGGGGGCCGGGATGACAAAGTTTTGGGGCCGGGATGACAAAGCTGGGGGGGCTTCTTATATGGCCGGTTAGCGCACTTTGATTTCTAGTTGCTGAATAAAGTACCACTGCTGATGAAAATGCAGGCGATTAATAATGTCGCGTTGCTGGTAGCGGATCTTGGTGGCCCAGGTGGCGTTATCAGCGGCAATAACAGCAACGCGCTCATGGATGTTCATTACTTGGCAGTGTTGATTTAAGGGGGGTTCTAAAATTTCACGTAATAGCGCATCAAGCTGTTGTATACGTTTTGCCTTATTCAGCAGCCACGACAATCGTGTCTTAGGTTTATCTAAGATGTTATCGAGAGACTGTGGATCTTTTATGTCTTTATTATTATTTTGCATTGGCTTGAATCTATGAGAAAATGCCCGTTCCACCGTGTTTAACCAATGGTAACTGAAGAGACATATGCTGAGCAAGATGTTAAAGAAAGTATTTGGTAGTCGTAATGAGCGACTGTTGCGTCAATACCGTAAACAAGTGCAGCGCATTAATGCGTTTGAAGCGGATATGCAGGCATTGTCTGATGAACAACTCAAAGCTAAAACGGCTGAGTTTAAGCAGCGCTTATCGGCTGGTGAGACTTTAGATGACTTGTTGCCAGAAGCGTTTGCAGTGGTGCGTGAAGTCAGTCAACGCACATTGGGTATGCGTCACTTTGATGTACAGATGATTGGTGGCATGGTGTTGCATTATGGCAAGGCAGCTGAGATGCGTACCGGTGAAGGTAAAACCCTGATGTCAACATTGCCGGTGTATTTGAATGCATTGAGTGGTAAAGGCGTGCATTTGGTGACGGTGAATGATTACTTGGCTAAGCGTGATGCTGAGTGGATGATGCCGATTTATGATTTCCTAGATATATCAGTAGGGGTCAACTTGACCAATATGGATCAAGCGGCGAAACAAGAAGCCTATGCGGCGGATGTGACTTACGGTACCAATAATGAATTCGGTTTTGATTATTTGCGTGACAATATGGCGTTTAGCCAAGATCAATTGGTGCAGCGTCCATTAAACTTTGCTGTGATCGATGAGGTTGATTCGATTTTGATTGATGAGGCGAGAACACCGCTAATTATTTCCGGTCAAGTCGATGAGATGTCAGACTTGTATGAAAAAATTAATAAGTTGGTGCCGACCTTAAAGCGACAAGTCGAAGAAGACGATGTTACCGGCGAGAAGCAAATTGCTGACGAAGCACGCGGCGATTTTTATGCTGATGAAAAAACCAAGCAAGCGCATTTAACGGAACAAGGCCACCAGAAGGTTGAAGAGCTGATGCTAGCTAATGGTTTAATGAAGCAAGGCTCGAGTTTATATGACTTTAGCAATGTTACTTTGATGCATTATTTAAGTGCTTCGATGCGCGCGCATAGCTTGTTTCATCGTGATGTTGATTATGTGGTAAAAGATGATGAGGTGGTAATTGTTGATGAACACACCGGTCGTTTGATGGATGGTCGTCGTTGGTCTGATGGCTTGCATCAAGCGGTAGAAGCTAAAGAAGGCGTGCAAGTGCAGATGGAAAACCAAACCTTGGCAACCATTACTTTCCAGAATTATTTCCGTTTATATAACAAGCTATCCGGTATGACAGGTACGGCCGATACGGAAGCGTTTGAGTTGCAAAAGATTTACGGTTTAGAGGTGGCGGTGGTGCCAACCAATAAGCCGATGGTGCGTGATGATCGTACGGATCAAATTTTCTTAAATAATAATGATAAATACCAAGCGATTATTGAAGAAATTAAGGCGTGTCGTGATAAAGGTCAGCCAGTATTGGTGGGGACGGCTTCGGTGGAGTCGTCAGAAATTGTTTCGCAGTTATTAAATAAGGCAAAGCTAAAGCACGAAGTGTTGAATGCGAAAAACCACGAACGTGAAGCGAAAATTATTGCGCAAGCAGGTCGTCCTGGGGCAATAACAGTTGCTACCAATATGGCGGGTCGTGGTACCGATATTGTATTGGGCGGCAATATAGAGGTGGATATTGCTGAATTGCCAGAAGATGCGACTGATGAACAAAAAAATACAATGCGCGAAGAGTGGCAGAAAGTGCATGATGCAGTGATTGCTGCCGGTGGTTTGCATGTTTGTGGTACGGAGCGTAATGAGTCACGTCGAATCGATAACCAGTTGCGTGGTCGTTCTGGTCGGCAAGGTGATCCAGGTTCATCGCAATTTTACTTATCACTCGATGATAGCCTGTTACGTATTTTTGCGGCGGATCGTATGCACTCCATCATGACTAAGCTGGGTGTTAAAGAAGGCGAAATGATTCAGCATAAATGGTTAAACAGCGCGATTGAAAATGCACAGCGCCGTGTGGAAGGCATGAACTTTGATATGCGTAAGCAATTATTGGAATACGATGACGTGGCGAATGATCAGCGTAAGGTGGTGTATAACCAGCGTCGCCAATTGATGGAGTCAGAGTCAGTTGAAGACATTATTGCGAATATGCGTAAAGTTGCGGTTGAAGATATGGTCAATGCTTGTATGCCAGAACAAAGTATGCAAGAAGAATGGGATATTGGTGGTTTAACGCAACAGCTAAAAGACGAATTCAGTTTAGAGCTTCCAATTCAGAAGTGGTTAGACGAAGAAGAAGCATGCAATGAAGAAGTGATACATGAGCGCGTGTTTGCTGCGGTAGATAAAGCTTATTACGATAAAGAAGCAGAATTAGAAGATCCAGCCGTATTGCGTGATATTGAAAAATCATTAGTGTTACAAGTCATCGATAACCATTGGCGTGATCATTTAGCAGCGATGGATCACTTGCGTAAGGGGATTCACTTGCGTGGTTTTGCGCAAAAGAACCCAGCGCAAGAATACAAGCGCGAGTCGTTTGATATGTTTGGTGAGTTATTATCAAAAATTAAATACGAAGTGGTAGCTACATTGGCGCGTGTGCAATTTTCTAATGAGCCACCTCCCATTGAGCAACCAACGATGACGTTAAATTATCAGCACGATGATTTAGCTTTGCGTCAACCGGAGCCAGCTACTGTTGGCGGCTTTGAGACGGATGAAGAGGGTGATGAGCAGCAAACTAAACCGTTTGTACGCGATACGCCGAAAGTGGGTCGTAATGATCCTTGTCCGTGCGGTTCAGGTAAGAAATATAAGCAATGCCACGGTGCGCTCAGCTAGTCATGACGAGCTGCGCGCTGGTGCAGTGTGATTAAGTGCTTGTTTAGTTTGGCGGAGAAGGAGGGATTCGAACCCTCGGTATGCGTTAACATACACTCACTTTCCAGGCGAGCCCTTTCAGCCACTCAGGCACCTCTCCGGATATAGCAAGAACTGGTTGACCACAGCTCTGGGGCGTAAGATTACCTGAATTGAACAAATTACGCAATCTGAATGGACGTGACTATTTTGTTGGTAGTTGCGTTTAGGAGTAATAGGAGCATAAAATATGCAACTGATTCAAGTAGCTGTTGGTGTGATCATCGGTAGTGAGCAGCAAGTGCTGATGACACAACGACCTGACGATAAAGACTATGCTGGTTTTTGGGAGTTTCCAGGTGGCAAAATCGAAGCGGGCGAATCGCCTTATCAGGCTTTATGTCGTGAGTTCAAAGAGGAGGTGGCGATCACTGTTGACAGTGCTAAGCCGCTAATTACTTTGCAGCACCAATATATAAATTATGCAGTTGAATTGCACGTGTTAGTGGTCAGTCAATACAGTGGTGAGCTAAAACCGTTAGAGAATCAGGCGATGCAATGGGTGGCGTTAGCAGAGATTGATACGGTTCGTGTATTAGAGGCCAATCATAAAATCATTCAGGCGCTTAAAGCTTGCAGCACGTCAAGCTAAGTTCAAATGCTGCTTTGTATTGTTGGCTGGGGGTGCCGGCGATATAATCCATTTGCATAAAACGTACTGACAGGTGGTGTTTGCCCACGCTGATTTCAGGGTATATATCTAAACGTGTCGGCAGGTTAATGCGTACTAATTGGCATGGCATGTTGGCGTCTAACGCTTGATTATGGAAGCCATCACTGACCATCACTTTTTTGCTTGGCGTGCTTTCGCGGGTTAATTGAAGAATTAATTCAACCGCCTGTTTGATCACGCGAAATTCGTTCACCCATTGTTTTAAATGCGTGACACGAATATCGGCAGGTTTGCTGCGCCATAGAGCGTAAGCTGGCACAGAAAATGGGCACAAGCCAGCGGGATTATTGATGTGACTATAGATTTGATTCAAAAATGGATGGTGGCGTAAGCTGTCACCAATCTTGCACTGTGTATGATGCAGTTGATTGAGCAAGCTATCGAGTTGACCGAGTATATCGTATAGTTGTGCTTTGTTGACTTGAGGGAACTGTTCCAGTTGCCCCAGTGTGGTGGCTTGTTGGCTCAGTGCTTGGGTGATTTTTGATTTTAGATCCGGCCGATCGATGGCGCTTAACAGTTTCATCAGCGATTGCATTGCCATTTGGTCTTCGCTGTATTGCACATGCGCCAAGGCAGCATCAAACTGATTAAACAAATATTCTAACCGCAGACACAGGCGAAAAGTTTCATTTAACGGTTGTTCATAAACAATGCAGTCGGTGGTGCATTGTGTTTGAAAGCGGATTGTGCTGTTCACTTCAGTCATTCGGTTCACTCCTTTGCGTTATGTTATCATACTGCGCAAACCTACGGTATAATATAAGTTCTGATTTAAAAAAGAGCATTCCATGGCGCGTCACCCAGTCATTCTTATTGTCGCACAGTCTGAACAAGCGTGTGCAGCAGTTAGGCAGTTGTTAGGGGATCTGCCTGATGGGTTAGATTGGCAGTTGCTGTTGGGTGTTGATGATGCCAGCACGCAAGCGCTGATCGATGAAATTAAACCGAGCTGTATTGTGTTGGCGTATGCATTAAATGAGCGCAGCGCTGTGGACTGGATAGCTGATTTTAATCACGCTTATCCGGAACGCTTTACACCAATGGTAGTGATTACTGATTCGGAGCAACAAGCGGAAGCAATTGCTTCATTGGGACATCAGCCCAGTGCGTTTTTTCCGCGGCAGTCGAGCAGCACATTGCATTTAAAGCAAACCATTACGAACTGCATTGAGACGGCTCAATTAATGGCGGATACTGCACATCAAAGTTACCAGCTGGCCCATCAATTAAATACCGATTTTTTAACTGAGCTGCATTCCCGTGTTGCGTTCGAATACGAGTTAAATCGATTGGTTGATCATTATGAAAAATCTCATGATGATGCCATATTTGCCGTATTGTTAATCGATTTGGATGACTTTAAAGAAGTGAATGGCACCTTGGGCCATGTGGCAGGTGATCAATTAATTCAGCAAGTTGCTGAGCGTATTAATGGTGCTATGCGTGAGAATGATTTTTTATCGCGCCCAGGCGGTGATGAATTCACTATTATTATGGCAGAGCTGCCTTCCAATCAAGTGGCCGGACATAAAGCCGAGGAGTTAGCGTCTTTATTTGATGCGCCGTTTTATATTGACGATCATGAAGTGCGCATCACAGTAAGTATTGGTGTGGTGTGTTACCCAATCGCTGGAACCTCGTTAGCAGAACTGATGAGCCACGTAGATATAGCCATGTACCGTGCTAAAAAAGAAGGGGGCAATGGTTGGCGGTATTATACTGAGTCAGTCAATAAAGCTTTTTATGCTGACTTGCGTTTAGAAAATGCGATGCGCTTAGCCATACAAAACGATGAGTTGTTTTTGTTGTATCAGCCACAGTACCGACTGAAGGATCGAGTGTTAGTGGGAGCAGAAGTATTGATGCGTTGGGATCGACCTGACGTTGGCATTGTTAGCCCGGTTGAGTTTATTCCGCTTGCTGAGCAAAGTGGCATGATACATGCCGTAGGGCATTGGCTGATTGAAAGTGTATTTCAAAAAATTGTGTCAGCGGAGTTGGTTAAAAATCCATGTAAGCTAGTGATTAATTTATCGGCCAAGCAATTAGAAGCTGAAGGTTTCGCGCAAGCTGTTAAAGAGATGATGGATAAATATAAAGTAACACCGAAGCAATTTAGTTTTGAATTGACTGAAAGCGCTCTGATGATGGGGGCGTTAATAGAGAAAAATCTATTTATGCTGGCTGATTATGGTATTCAATTTGCGATTGATGATTTTGGTACGGGTTACTCGTCATTGAGTTATTTACGCAAATTGCCGGTTGATACGATTAAGATCGACCGCTCATTCATTACGGATGTTACAACGAATATTAATGATGCGCGTTTGGTTAAATCCATCTTATCGATGGCAGCTAACCTACAATTAAAGGTCATTGCTGAAGGCATAGAGACCGAAGACCAAATGGAGTTCTTGCACAAAAATCACTGCGATATTGTGCAAGGTTATTATTGCAGTCGACCCTTGATGATTGAGGACTTTGCTGCTTTACTATCAAGCTCTGATTAGTAACCCAAAGCTAAACCATCAGGGCGTCGATTGTCATTGGCGCCATAGAACATGCCATCACGCGACGTTAATGCAGCCACCTGCCCCCAGGTTTTCTCCAAACCTAAAAAGCCTGGCTGTAAGTCGTAGCCCATTTTATTTAATAAATGTTGCGTGTCGAGTGAGAACGTATACGGCTCCATAAAAACACTGTCAGGTAGCCACTGCATATGGTAGCGCGGCATATTCACAGCGGCATTAATATTCATTTGATAATTAATATTATTCTCAATCGTTTGCACGATAGATGTAATAATGGTTGAGCCACCGGCAGCACCTACTGCCATAAATGGTTGGCCTTGTTTATTTAATACAATGGTTGGGCTCATTGAGCTCAGTGGACGTTTATTGCCAGCAATTAAATTCGCCTTACCTTGTATTAAACCAAACTGATTAGCTTGTGTCGTAGTGACAGCAAAGTCATCGAGCTCGTTATTTAAAAAGAAGCCGGTGTCGCCTGCTATTACTTTACCTCCAAAAAAGCCGTTAAGTGTCACGGTAGTTGAAACCGTATTGCCATTTTTATCGATAACAACATAATGCGTGGTTTGCATTTTTTCTTTGGCTGGTGTTGTGGCTGTTTTCATTTTTTTTGAATTGCCAGCATGATCTTTGGTGATGTGATCACGGATTTTTTGAGTATATGCCGGTGATAATAGTTTTTTAATCGGGTTGTTTACAAACGCAGGGTCGCCTAAGTACCGGTTGCGATCATAAAAAGCGTAGCGCATAGCTTCAATCGTATAGTGAGTGCCAACCGCAGCATGAAAGCCTAATGTGTTTAGTGGGTAGGGCGAAACGATATTGAGTATTTCACATACGGTGGCGCCTGAGCCAGGAGGTGGGGCTGTGTAGATCTGGTAGCCGTGGTAATCGCAGCGAATGGGTTGTGTTACATCAACAGTGTAGTTGCTGAAATCTTTTAAGGTCATTACGCCGCCGTTTTTCTTGCTGGCGGCCACAATTTCTTTAGCAATCGGACCTTTATAGAAATAATCCGAACCACGGCGACTGATTTCTCTCAGTGTGTGTGCAAGCTCAGGTTGTTTTAATAAGCTGTGAGGCTTGGCTGGCTTATTGTTTTTGAAAAATATGTTATGCGCATTGCTGTCGGTTAATAAATGTTTTTGTGCTTTGTCATATAGTTTTGCTTCATACTGGCTGACTACATGACCGTTTTTGGCTAGGCGAATGGCGGGTGCCATGACTTGTTTTAGCTTCATACTGCCATATTTTTCCAGGGCAGTATTTAATCCCATAACGGTTCCAGGGATGCCGACACCTAAATAGCCGTACAGTAATTTTTTGTTCTCGACTTTGTTTTTTAACAGAAATAGGCTGGGTGTAATAGCTGCTGGTGCTTTTTCACGAAAATCAATAAACACATTTTTACCATTAGCCAGATGCAGTGTCATAAAGCCACCGCCACCGATATTGCCGCAGCAGGGGTGGGTGACGGCTAATGCGTAGCCAATCGCAACGGCGGCATCAACAGCATTGCCGCCTTGTTTCAAAATATCAACGCCAACGTGTGTGGCGGTGGCATCGGCACTAACGACCATACCATTTTTGCCTTGAGCGGGAGGTAAAAATTTTGCTTGAGCATTAACTGCAATAAATAAACCTAAAATAAGTGTAAAAATACGCATGGATGAATTCCTAGGATTGGGCGAGTGATAAGTATTTTTGATTGAGCTCAGTGACTTTTTGTTTGAGTTGTTCTAATGTGCCATTGTTATGGATAACATCATCTGCAATGGCTAAGCGGTGTTCGTTTGTTGCTTGTTGGTTAATGATTTGTAGTGCTTGCGCGCTGCTAACATGGTCACGTTTTATTGTGCGTTTGATTTGGTTTTCTTTCTCAGTATCTACTACTAATATACGATCTACATAGTTAATGCCGCTGGCTTCAGCTAGCAGTGGAATGACAACGATACAGTACGGTGATTGTAGTTCGGCGATCGCATTAGTAATGCGTTGGCGAATACGTGGGTGTAAATAATCCTCTAGCCATGCTTTGTCATCAGGGCTGCTGAATATTTTTTTTCGCACAAAGCGGCGATTCAATGTGCCATCATCGTTCATGCTTTTTTGGCCAAAATGATCGAAAATACATTCGAGATGTGGTGAGCCTTTCTCTGTCAGTTGATGCGCGACTACATCGGCATCGATGACGTCTATGCCAAGCTCAGCGAAGTATTCTGACACGGCAGTTTTGCCACTGCTAATACCGCCAGTTAACCCTATTGCCAACATAATAGATTGCCCTTATGTATAGAATTGTATAAATGCCTGCATAATATCCGCACCCCAGAGTAAGCTAATCCAGCCGCCAATGGCGAGAAACGGACCAAATGGCAAAGGTGTATCACGCTGCATGCGCTTGCTGCAAAGCAGTATAATGCTAATTAATAAGCTTGTCACACTGGCTATCACTAAAATTATTGGCAGCATGGTTGGGCCAACCCAGGCGCCAAACATGGCTAACATTTTAAAGTCACCATGCCCCATGCCTTCTTTTTTGCGGATAATGTAGAACGCTTTGGCAATGCCCCATAGAATCAAGTAGCCAACAACCGCGCCGACAATACTGTCGATTGGTCCGATTTGACCATAACCGCAAGAGACCACTAAGCCTAACCATAAAAATATATAAGTGATATTGTCTGGGATAAATTGGTGATCGATATCGATGGCAGATTGAGCGACTAGGCCCCAGGTCAGTATTACACTGAATAATGCCAGATAGGTGCTGCCGAATTGCCAAACGACAAGTGCTGATAATAAAGCGGTGAGCGCTTCAATGAGTGGATAGCGCCAGCTGATTTTGGCTTTGCAATGTGCACAACGACCTTTTAATAGCAGAAAGCTGATAATTGGAATATTTTGCCAGGCAGTGATGGCATGTTCACACTTCGGGCAGCGTGAGCGTGGTTTGCTCAAATCAAATTCAGTTGGCTCGGGTGTGTAAGGCTTGTCATTTAAGTAACACTCTGCTTCGCGTTTCCATTGCTTTGATAGCATGATGGGGTAGCGGTAGATGACAACGTTTAAAAAACTACCGACAGCAAGGCTAATCATGACGGTATAGATGTATATGTAAGGTGAGGTCAGCAGGTAAGTGTATGTGTTGTCCATTACATGATATTCCCAAGGTTGAATATTGGCGCGTACATGGCCATAACTAAGCCGCCAACGATTACTGCTAATAGTAACATAATCACCGGTTCAAGCCACTGGCTAACCAGCGTACTGAGTTGGGAGAGTTGTTGTTGATAATGATTGGCTAAATGCTGACAGGTTTGACTCAGTTGCCCGGTTGATTCGCCCAGTTGGATCAGTTGGCAGTCAAGTGAGGGCATTGCTGGAAGGGATTGCAATTGCTTTGCTATTGATTGTCCTTGTTGCACACTAACAACCAGCTGCTGTAATGATCGCTTTAAGGCATGGTAGCTGAGACTACTGTTGGCGGTGTTGAGTGCTTGATCGATGCTAATGCCGGCGTTTAATAATAAAGTCAGCAGGCTATACCAACGACAGAAGTTAACCATAAGTACTAGCGGGGCAATGATGGGTAAGCGTGTTAGGCAAGTATCGATAAAAAGTTGTAGCCGTTTTGCTTTTTTGTAGGTGATCACAGTTATAAACACTGGCATTGCAATGCTGAGTAAAATACTGAAGCCATGATGCTGGATATGATCAGAAAGAGTCAGCGTGACTTGTGTGATGTAAGGCAGTGTTGCATTAAGTTGTTGGTATATGGCTTCAAACTGTGGGATGACAAAAGTCAGCAGACAGATTGTAATGATCATGGCAATACTCAGCACAGCGCAAGGGTAGGCCAATGCTTTTTTTATATTTTTACGTATAGTTAATTGTTGGTTGAGTTGTAGATTAAGTTGCTGTAGTACACTGCTTAAGTCACCTTGAGTTTCGCCAGCTGCGATATAACTGCTTATCCAGTTAGGTTTTAGATTTTTGATTTGTTGCAACGCATAACTGAGAGGATGACCTTGGTTGATGTAGTGTAAACAGTGTTGATTTATTTTATTCAGTACTTTATTTTTAGAATGATTGAGCAGTAAAGTAAATGTTTGGTGTAAAGCGAGTCCACTGCGTAAACCATATAACCACTGATCTATTAAACGAATTAATAATTGAGAGGTTAACCTAGATTCCATTGCTAATAACCCGCGAAATTTCAGCTTGGTCGGTGATGCCTTGCTGAATAAATTTTTCAGCAGTTTGTTGTAGTGTAACCATGCCCAGTTTGTCGGCTTGTTGCTGTAGGCGGTGTTTGTCTAAAGGGTGGTTGGCTGCGTAATTACAAAACGGTTCATTCAAAGGTAGTATTTCAAATAACCCTTGACGACTTTGGTAGCCATTTTGGCAATGACTACAGTTTTTGCCGTTGTTGTTACAGATAACACATAGCTTGCGTACCAGGCGCTGCGCGATAATTAATTTAGTAGTGTTAAGTATGTGGTGTAGTGGGATTTTCATGTGTTGTAAACGGATGATAGTTTCGATGCAGCTGTTGGTGTGTAGTGTGCTTAATACTAAGTGCCCAGTTTGTGCTGCTTTGATTGCCGTGGCGGCTGTCTCGTGGTCACGAATTTCGCCGATCATAATAATGTCAGGATCTTGGCGTAATAGCGTTCGTAATAGCGTATTAAAATCGAGGCCAATATTAGCATGCGTGCTAATTTGGTTGAGATATGGCAACTCAATTTCAATGGGATTTTCAATCGTGCAAATATTTTTATGTTGATCATTTAGATAATCGAGTAGAGTATACAGTGTATTGGTTTTTCCGCTGCCGGTAGGGCCTGTGACTAAGATTAGGCCTTGATGATGCTGTTTGCATTTTTGCAGCTGCTTGAGTTGCATTTTCTCTAGGCCGAGTTGTTGTAATTGTAGAATATGCTGCTGTGAATGACTGATGCGAATAACCACTTTTTCTCCATGCATACTAGGGCATGAGCTAAGGCGACAATCGTATTTCTCTGCGGATGTCGACAGAAATGTGAATCGGCCATCTTGTGGTTTGCGTTGTTCACTAATGTCGAGTTGGCATAGCACTTTTAGGCGCGATAGTAGCGGCTGATGTGAGTGTTTATCTAAAGTCGCAATGTTATATAATAAGCCATCGAGTCGAAAACGAATTAAGCTATGAGGCTGTTTGGCTTCTATGTGAATGTCTGAAGCGTTTTTACTGATGGCATCATTGAGTAAGTGATCTAACAAAGAGACAGCATGATCTTCGCTAGGCATATTATGGGTTTGGTGATAGCAGAGTTGTGCCATCACGTGGGTAAATGCTTTGTTAAAATCACTCTGCGTGCATATGATAATGTTGGGTGTGATATTAAAGTGATATTTTAAATGGTCAATGTATTGCATTTGGTTGGGGTCAGCCATATAAATATCAAGTGAGTTGTCGTGGAGTAGTGGTAAGCATTGCCATTGAGTGAGTGGTAATGAGGCGATTATTTGCCAGTCATTTTTTTTGAACTGTTGGTGGCTGAGTGACTGATAGTTATGTGAATAATAGTTTGCCACAGTTTGAGCGATCTCCACTTGGTTTATTTTGCAGTCTTCGATCAAATAGGATAGGGCATTGGTATGATTTTTTTTATCAAAGCTATCCAGTTGCTGCTGATTGATTAGCTTAGCTTTATGCATGATATACAGTAAAATATCTGGCATGGCTTTAGCTCATTAGGCCGGACTTAATGGCGCCGCCGGTTTTTTCCCAGCTGAGCTGATGGTTTTTTATTTGTGGTTGTAATATAAAGGTATCTTGTTTGCTAATGCCATGTTGTTTTTTTGGTGTGACGGTGATAGTGCCATTACGCACACTGAGTTTATCAACCAAGCCTGCTTGGTCACCGCTTTTTAATGCCGCAGGTATGCCGTGTTTTCCGCTATCACAAGCGGAAAGGCTGC
This sequence comes from Coxiellaceae bacterium, assembly GCA_029212885.1. GTDB lineage: Bacteria > Pseudomonadota > Gammaproteobacteria > Coxiellales > Coxiellaceae > JARGNX01. The sequence continues at coordinate 243,868 of JARGPC010000001.1, read as the reverse complement.
CGAGCATTTGGTAGCACAATGTTACGGCTATTTTATAGGGTGCTGTTGCACTAACCAATTCGGTTAAACGCGCACGTTTGGTGTAGCTTTGGTATGCTGGAACGGCGGCTCCTGCCAATATGCTAATGATAGTTAAAGCTATCATCAGTTCGATCAGGCTAAACGCATGCATCAGTTGCTTCATGATAAATCTCCATTGGAAGTATTGAGCTTTTATTAGGTTATAAGCGATGTTGTCGTGCTTTCATAGACCGTTGTAATCACGGGGATAGTGGATTGAGAGGTGTCATGTCGTACCCCTGGTATGCTTGCGTTGTAGGCTATTTGAATATCCCGTATCGGGGTCCGGGATGAGAGGCTTTTATCCAGTCACATGCCAGTCTTATGTTATGCCATACAGCTTTTTAACAATCGGGCAGTCAGCAAATGCCATATTGCCATCACAGGCATTCAATAAGTTTTCTACCGTTTTTTTTATTTTTTTTAGGTCTGAGATCTTTTGATCAATTTCAGTTAAGTGATCTTGCATTTTTGTTTTAAACGCAGCACCTGATCTTTTTTGTTCGCTGTATTTAATTAAATCTTTGATGCTTTTTAAATTGAGGCCAACTGATTTTGCATTAAGAATAAAATTTAATGTGGTGGTTTGTTCGTGAGTATATAGGCGGTAATTAGAAGCTGAACGCGAACATGGCTTGATCAGTCCCAGAGATTCATAGTGTCGAATCGTCGCGATGCTGATATTGGATAATTTGGCTAATTGCCCAATGGTTAGTGCTTTTTTCTCAGTCATTGGTGTTTACACGGGTGATTTGTGTGGTGTTTTGTCACTGTTATCATCTCCTAGCACGACGTACATATTGTCGTCTGTTTGATTGTTACTAGTGCAGCAGTTAATGCTGCTTTTGGCTGCTTGATACAATAACATACCTGCACCCATACCTAAAACCATAGTGATGGCTGACTTCCAGTACATATCTAACTCGCTGTCCTTCATCATGTTTTTATTAAAAGGATTAAGCTTCATCAGTGCTAAACTGCCAGCCAACATCAGGCTATCCATGGCTACAGCATTAAAACTACCTGTCCATGTGGGCTCAGTGGCTGCTCGTAAAAACATAAAGCTGCCGATGGTTTTTTTTGCGGTGTTTTTTATATAATTCGTCATGTTCATTTCCCCATTTAACACGAGAGTATAAAGGTTAATGTATACCTTAAGGTCAAGCGAAAGTGTGTGTGGTAGTTGCATTATGGATAACTTACTGATTATATATGTACTTATGAGTTAGAAAAAGGAGGTGGCGGTGATAGCAATAAAGCAAGTGTCAAAAGCTATTCCATTTAAGTCCAATTCAAGCCAAAGAGAAATATACCGTGTGATCGGCACCACAGATATAGATGGCAAAGGCACAGATCACGAAATCAGTGCCATTGATCCCTTTATTTTTTTGGATGAGGCCATTATTAATGAAGCAGGTACGACATTTTCACCTCATCCTCATGCAGGACTTGCTGCGGTATCTCATATTTTCTCTGGTGAGATAAAGGCGTGGGATAATTTAAATGGTGAAAGTGCTGAAAATAATCAAGCGGGCGGCTTGTATTACATTAATTCAGGACGGGGGGTTGTGCATAGTGAGATTGCTGCAAAACCTACACACTGGTTACAGTTATGGTTAAATCCGGGAGTGTATAACAAACCGTTACCACAGGCTTATGCGCAATTGATAAGCCCAGACCTAACGCCGATCTATGCTGATGATGATATGACAATAAGGGTATTAATGGGCGATGCTTATAATTGCAGCTCGCAAGTCATCAGTGATTGGCCTGTTTTATATATGCGTGTTGTAATAAAAGCAAATAAAACAAAAGAGATTAACCTTGAGCATAACAATTGGAATGGTTTTGTTTATGTCATAGAAGGCTCTGGATTTTTTGGAGCAAATGAGGACAAGGCTGCGTATCAAAACTTATTAATATTTGATACGAAAGAATCTACATCATTAACCGTTTCAAATGCAATGGATTCTGATCTTGTGTTTATGTTGGCACTTGGCAAGCCCCACAATAAAGATTTTTCAAAATTATTAGGCCATGGTGGGGCGGTAGTTGCCGATACAGAAGAGAGCGCTCGAGAAGCCATGACGGCTTTTGAGGCCGATGAGGATAATTTTGGTAAGTAGGTGATTATTAAGCTTCTCTAAAGCGTATTTCAGGATATTTGCCAAGCGCAAGAGCGTAACGTTCAATCGTCTTTATGGTGGGAAGCTGTGCGCCACTCTCTAGTCTTGCGATAACAGATTGGGTCGTTCCCATTCTCTCGGCAATATCTTTTTGAGTTAGTTTTGCTTTTAGCCTTTCGGTGACAAGCTTGCGCGCAATGGTAAATTCAATGGCATGAGCCTGATACTCTGCTTTTACCTTTGGATCTTTCATCCATTTTTTCTTTAGTGATTTTAATGTGGTCATAACTTTGTCTCCTTTAGACGAGCCAGTGCGATTTCAATCGCTTTTTTTGGTGTTTTTTGTGTTTTTTTAATAAATGCATGTAGCACAATAATTTTCTTGCCTTTGGATGTGACGTAAATGGCGCGTGCAATACCGGGCCGGCCTTTCATTCTAATTTCCCACAATTTATCGCCTAGGTATTTGCAGTATGGTTCTTTTACATTGTCAGGTCCAAAGCTTTCTAACATTTCAGCTATGTGTAAAAATTTAGCTTTAAAGCTTGAGTCTAATGAGTCAAGCTCTTTATCTACTGTTTTATTTAATGTAATAACTTGCCAGTTCATTTATGTAGTGTATAGCAATTATGCTATATTGTCAAAATTTATGATTTGACCTGGTTTGGCATAGTATTCGTCATCTATCCATTGCTTATCAAGTGCAATATGATCACAAGGAAATGAGTGATCACCGTTGCCATTTTCGAATGCGCAATAATTCCATACTCTGGCGATTGTTGGTAAATGTGTGATGCCCATTTCAGGGCATAAATAAATTCGATGATTACCAGTGTCTAAGCGAATACGACGGCTCCATATGCCAACACCTATTACTACAGGATCAACTAAACCGTTTTGCTCTATATCTTTAATTAAATCGTCATCATCGTTAGGTGAAAATTCGGGATTGCGCCATTGTGCTAGCATGGATATCGGTAATAATTCAATAAGTTTGTCATAAGAAGACTGCATACTGTTCCCCCTAAATACTGCTCCCAAGTAAAATATAGTTCAATTTAAAATTTTTTTTCTCAGGAAGTATAAGGTAGATGCTATGCCGTTAGAACGCTGACGGCCACACAGCCGGTGCCTGCATGCAGCAGGACAGCTGCGGATACCTGGGTTATGTATTGTGGTGGATAGCCGACCAGAGACTCTACCTTGCTTGCCAGTCGTTTCGCCGTTTGTTCAGCATCGGCATGTGATATGACATAAGAGATAGGTTTTTGTTTAGCTGCCCAGCGTGCTAATTTATTTAACGCTGAATTAAAACCAAATGTTTTGCTGTGTAAACAGCCTGATCCATTGTTGTCGAGAGTCACTAGAGGTTTTATTTTTAGGTGTTTGATTAATTTGCCAGACACTTTCCCGAGTCTGCCAGAGCGGATCATGGGTTGTATGTCTTGTATCGCAACTACAATCTGGCTTTTTAGGCGCAATGCGGTAATGTGTTTGGTCAATTGTTCTAAGCTATTGTTTCGCGCGAGTTTGGCTGCTTGTAATACTAACAGTCCTTGCGCGGCTGAATTGCGTAGGCTATCTATGATGGTGTAATTCAGCTGTAGGTCTTCTGCAATATTTTTAATACGGTTGTATGTTCCGCTTTGTGCTTTGGCGACGGTGATAAATAAAAAATTGTCGTATAATTTTTTTAGTGCTGATAGGGTATGTCTTACATGGTAGCTATTTGGCGATGAGGTTTTAATCGCTTTCTGCTGTAATATATTATGTTGTATATCTTGGTGGTCTATTGTCAGCTTGTCTTGAAAGGCGATGTCATCGACTAGTATTTCTATCGGTAAAACATGAATCAGATGTTGATCAATCAACTGTTGTGGTATGTCGGCAACTGAGTCGGTGATGACGGCGACCTTGTTGCGGCCGGGAAGTTGTAATTGGAATTGCATCAACATGTCATCTACTTTTTGTTCTAATAATTTTATTTGTAGTTTTATTAAGGCGCTAATGACTTCTGTAGGAAAGTTAGTGTGTATGTGGATTCGATATAACGGTTTTTTACCGGCAATAACTAAGGAATCGCCCCATTGGGATAACAGCTTATTCAAATCAGTTGCTGAGAGTTGGCAGTCGTCAAATAACACTTCAGTGCAATAACGCAACTCGGGTTTTTCGCTAACATTATCGTGTAGGTGAAATGCTGTTGGTGTCAGTGATTGCTTGGCGGTGTCTGTTTGTGAGGCCTGTGTCATTCCCTCTAAGAAATAGTAAAACCCACAAGCGCCGGCATCGATTACATGTGATTGCTGTAGAGCGGATAATTGTTGCGTTGTTTTTTGTAGCGCCTGTTTTGCGAATGGTAAGCATTGGGTGAGGGCTTGTGAGATATCGTTGTGTGCTGCTACGAAAGTGCTAAGTTGGTCAGATGCGTTTTGCATCACGGTCAGTATGGTGCCTTGTGCCGGGTTTTCTATTGACTCATAGGCAGCCTTTGTAGCTTGTTGAAATAATTCTACCCACTCTTCAGTACTGACCAAGTCTTTATTTACCTGCGGGATGAAGTGACAAAAAAATTGACACATGATGGTTCCAGAGTTTCCACGCGCGGTTTGTAGGGCGACCCGGCACAGTGTTGGTGCTAAATCCGCATAGTTATCACAAGGGGCTATTGTTAATAATCCACGCATTAAGCTGGCTAAGTTAGAGCCTGTATCATGATCAGCAACTGGATAAACATTGATAGCATTTAATTGTTCTTGTTGTGCTATGACGGCTTGCGCGCCATTTTTTACGCGTGCCAGCCATTCCCGGGCATGGATTTGTGTTGCCATATTCTTGTTACTCGCCAGTCTATTTTGTTTTATTTCTAAATAATCTCGGAATAAATACTGGCGTGATTTTAGCATAGGCTTGAAAGGCTGGGTTATCTTTATATTTTGATTCCAGCATGGGTACGCCAGAAACGAATCGTATCAGTAGTGTGATCACAAGAGCGCCAATCAGTCCCCAGTAGCCATGGGGTGCTTGTAATGCAATGCAGGCAATACCCCACCAGAAACATGCCTCACCAAAATAGTTGGGGTGTCTGCTATAGTGCCACAGTCCCGTTTGGATGATTTTGCCTTGATTATTGGGGGCTTTCTTAAATTGAGTTAATTGCCAGTCGCTGATTACTTCAAAATACAAGCCGGCGAGACTGAGAATAACACCCAGTACGGTTAACCAGCTAAAAGTTAAATAGGTGCTAAACGTAAAAAATATAGGCAGTGAAATGATAAGCATAAATAGCAGTTGTAAGATGAAAATTTGTAAATAGCTGCGCCATATAATGTGCTTGCCCCAATCTTGTCGCCATTTCAGGTAGCGAAAGTCTTCGCCATGTCCGCGTTTGCGCATAGCAATATGCACACTTAAGCGTAGCCCCCAAATGACTACCAGCGATGCTGCTATCCACTGAGAGGCTCCTAAAGGGAATTGACTCCATGCCAGACCTAGCGTCAGTATAACGAAGCTTAGACCCCAGCCAATATCAACGATGCTGTTATCTTTAATGGCTAAAGCAATAATGTATAGCAGATGAAAGAAAATGATCACGGCGATTACGCTAATCAGCATTACTTTCTCCTGTCAATTTGATGTTTTTTATCTGCTCAAATGAGTACTTGAATCCGTTTCATTATGCATTTGATTTAACCGAGTGACAATAGCAGCGCTTGTAGCACCTGCGACTAACCCTAGCGCACTCATGCTAAGCATTGAACGGTTAAGCCAAAATGCGGCTACTAAGCTACCTGCTACAGAGAGTGTGATGCACTGTTGCCACACCCTAAAAGTTTCAAATGAAAATGGCAGTTGAGTTTTTAGTGGGTCGCGATTAGCTTGAGGGTTGAGTTGTGAGGCAACCATTTTTTTGTAAACGTGTGGGAAAATATTTTCGGGATCCACCTTTTTTTTCATGCGATCATAGTGATCCATATTATATAGTTCGTAAAACTGTTCGCGCGAAAAGGCATTGTCAGAATACAGGGCTTTATTGCCACCAAGTTCGATGACTTTTGCTTCAATAAGTTTAGTGTAATACTTGCGATCACTGGGGTGAACTGGTTTGCCATCACCGGTAAACATACCCCAATCCAAGTAGGAGCCTGTACCTTTTAAGGAGAAATTTGGAAAGCGGCCATCGCAGGCTTTAACCGGACATAACCATACCGGATACAGTCCAATTTCTTTTTCATACCAGCTTGCAAATTCAGCTACTTTATCTTGTGGGATGCCGATGTCTTGCACCATGTGTTCAAATTCGATGGATGCTTGTGCTGATTCGACTGGTGGAGTGGTGTAGTGTTGCCATAAGTCACGTGCATTGCTGAGCATAGCTAAGAAGCCAGGCCCTAAAAAGCGACCGAAGACTTTGCGAAAAGTGGGGTTGTTTAATAGCTTGGCGAGTGGTGCAATTTTTTGTGTATTCCAAAACACGGTTTGATGCCAGCGCGCATAATAATCCAATAGTGGCACATAGTTTTCTGTGTGTGTTTTATCTTTTACATGCTGCCAAAATACATCGCGAGTTTGATAGTTATGACGTAGGTTGGCGGCAATGCCATCTGCGTTTTCTACTACATTGCCGATAATGTTAACCACTTCGTTGGGTGAGATCACTACTGATTCGATAAAATCGACTTGCTGTGCTTCTGATAGCTGTTTAAATTCAGCCAATGCCACTTCAAGGTTATCATATCGATGGTATTGCAGGTGCATATGCTCAGTTGGGTTTTTAATTGGCGCTTTGGGTTTGGGGCTATCATGCTCTAACCATGCAGGCTCGAGTTCTGGCTGACTAGGTTCGGGTTCTGGTTGGTGTGATGAATCAAGAAAGGGATGGCAGGATTGATCTGGGTGTGCAGACTTTAGGGGTATCAGTGGTAGGCGTAATCGTGTCACACGACCTAATGTGCCATTGCTATTGGGGAGTGCAGTGAATTCATCGGTGTTTGCTTTTAATGAGGAAGTTTTGAATGACCCATCTGCCATTAGGGTCTCAGCTTGCAGAACATGTTCATGAAATAAGCCAAACTTATGCCCAGAGGATTCAATCGCAACACCAACAAAGGCGCCGCCGACAGTAATATCTAAAAACTCTGGTACTAGTGGTATGCGATAGCCAGCTTTGGCTAGGAATTTTATTAAATCACCAAATGACATATTGGCTTCAACATCGACAAATTGTCCGTTGGGATCAATTTGTGCTTTATTTAAAAAGCGGGAGTCTAGACGGTGCTTGGGTTTTAAAACTGTTTCGGCAAATTGGTGAGTGGTGTTTTTTGCTGAGCTAACGAAGGCGCCGCTTTTTAGGTCAGGTAGCATGGCCTTAAAGTCGCGCTGCACTTGCGCTGCTTTTTCCTTGTAGGGTTTGTTGGCGTAGCGCCGTTCCATTTTATGGAGGGCTATTTCTTTTTTTGTCAACAGCGCGGCATGTGATAACAATAAATAAGCTATAAGGCTTGAGCGATATAGCAGGCCATTTTTTTGATGATTAAATAGATACGAAGTGATGTGTCGCACAGCTGTCTTCCTTGATAGTTCCCACTGATACATTGCATCACAGTTGAGCATTTTTATCCAGCGACACTTATAACCATTATTATAAATATTTATAGTAGGCTATTCATTTATTTTAGTTATAACCGGTCATTGACCAGCCTCATATAATGCAGCAGAATCACTGTGACTTTTCTCGGATATGGATATCTTCAATGACAAAAAAATACACTAACTTTCTTGCCGCTATTATTGGTTTATTTTTATGCTTTAGCAGTTTAATTGCTTATGCGGATCATGCCGCTGGTTTGATTGCAGGTAAATGGATACCGAATGGTGTGGTGCTAGGCATGGCGCATGATAAAGCCAATCATGCACTTTATATTGCAGGTCGATTTCAGGGTTTTGGTGAAAGAACTGGTGGTGGTGCCGCGCTTGATAATGCCGGAACAGTGCTTCCACAGCACGCCGTGTTTGATGGCGGCGTGTTTGATTCGGTTTCTGATGGTAATGGCGGTTTCTATGTCGGTGGTGGTTTTGCCAATGTTGATGCAACCGGTATCGCGCATGTGGCACATATTAATAGTGATGGCAGTGTCGACCAGCATTTTAAACCACAGATTGCAGCTCAGGTGAGACACATCGCAATAGTAGCGAGTCGGTTATATGTGGCGACGGATAGGAATGTATATGAAATTGACTTGCTATCAGGGGAAGTCAATCCCAGCTTCTCATTAAGTGCGGATGATACTATTTATTCCATGCATGCAACCAATTATGGGGTTTACGTTGGTGGTAAATTTCATCATGTTAATGGTTTAGCCATTTCAAATTTTGCTAAAGCGAGTCGTAACACAGGTGTTGTCGATGCGAATTACTATCGTTCGGATTCCATTGTTAAGCAGATATTTTCTAGATCAAATGATGAGCTTTTTTTGGTGCGATATACGGCAGATAATAGAATACTAAAGTTGCATGAAGTATCTGGTGAGGTAAATACTACGTTTAATATGGGCCGTATTCGGGCGTTACCACACACGGCTACTGTTGATGGTAACTGGTTATATGTGTCATATGATAATACACCGTATATGCGTCGATACAATATCATCACGGGGCATCGTGATATTGACTTCCCTATTCGGGTTCGTCTTAATCATGCCCCCAGTACAATAAGCTTTGATAGTCAATACATGTACCTAACCGGAGCGTTTACCATTGTTAATGGTAGTGCGGCGGTTAATCGCATTGCTCGATTGAACAAAGCCACATGGCAAGTTGATTTACATTACCATCCAGTAGTTTTTAGGCGTATCACTACAATGAAGCTAGATGGTAGTAAAGCTTTTATGGGTGGCTACTTCTTGTCTGTTGGTGAGCGAGGTCCAAAGTACTTGGCTAAAATTGATTTGACTACTGGGTTGCCAGATTTCACATTCGACCATAGCATTAATGGGTTTCCAAATGATATTGTTCTGGATAGTGATCGTTTATTTATAGGCGGAAAATTCACCGCCATTGATAACCATCCAGCTCACAATCTTGCAATGCTAGAAGTAGCTAATGGAAATGTACGTAACTTAGGGTCCCATGCAAATGGTACTGTTTATGTAGTAAAGAAGCATCGTGGCTATTTATACGTTGGTGGCAATTTCTCTCAAATTGGTGCGAAGTACGTAAGAAATGTGGCAAGATTTGACTTAGCTTCACTTTCGCAGGATACACGTTTTAATTTTTCTCAAGATGGCACCGTGTGGGATATGGCATTTGCCGGTAAATATATTTTTGTGGGGGGTGAACTTACCCACCATATAAATAAGTATTCGTTAGATACCGGTATTAAGATAGGGAGTTTTCAGCCAGCAGTAGCTGGAACTGTTAAGCAGCTCTTGTTTGATACGGATCATCTTTATGTCACTGGTTATTTCCCACAAGTGGTCATGAGATTAAATCCACGCACAGGTGCTGAGCGGCCAAAATTTAAGCCAGCAATAACGGGAAGGGGTTTTTCACTAGCGAAATACGGTAATCATGTTTATGTGGGTACTGATAAGGCTTTAGAACGATTAAATAAAATTACCGGTGAAAAAGATGGAGATTTTTACTCTCATACGGACGGCATCGTTTATAAATTATTTGTCGATGACAATACACTGTATGCTTGTGGCTACTTTGCGCATGTGTTTGACCAGTTTATGCCGTATCTGTCGGAGGTGGCAGTGTAATAATTTATCTTATTATGCATTAGCTAATGTTTTCGCTACTGATTTACCTCGCGAAATAAAATAATCTATGCTGCTGGTGTTTTTATTGTCAGAGTAAATACTATGATCTCTGGTTAGCTTGTTTTTTTGGCAAGCGTAGATAATATTGGTAAAGCTATTGTGGTAACTATTTGGAATGCTCATGCAGCTTGAAAAAGCAGTCCTGATTGTGTTGTCAACTTGTTTTGAAAAGCTATCATTTAGCATTGGGTTTGCTATAACGTTTATTAAGGCCACGCCGTGTTTTGCTAAATGTTTATTTATATCCTGAAAGAATTTAATGGTCAATAAATAGCTGGGTATTGAGGTCAAGCTGCGGTATGTGTCAAGAATAATGGCGTCGTATTGGTTGTCGTTATTATTTATATAAGATCTAGCATCCTGACCAATAAACTGACCGTGAATTTGCTTTTGGAATCTTGGGACGGCAATGCGCGTTAGGTTTTTATCAATATCGACATAGGTAAAGTGATTGTTGTTGGTTTTTTCAGCTGTTAATGTAAAGCCACCTGCGCCCAATACTAATATGTTTTTATTATGGTAATTGAGCTGGTGAAATAAGATTTTTTTTATTGCTTCAATGTAGTAGGTGCCTTTCTTATTTGCATACAGCTCAGAGCTGAGATTTCTATTGGCAGTGAAGAGTTTTAGCTTTTTGTTGGGAACCTCTGCAATTAGGTAGTTGGCGTAAGCATTTGTTTGGCTAAGTGCTTTTGATTCAGTGCTGATATTGAGCATGTAGATAGGGATGAGAAAAAAGCACATTAATGGTATTTGTGTGAAATATTTTTTATCGATTAGCACTGATAGTGTAGCTAGTAACGTGGCATTTATAAAGACAGTCCATGCTACGCCAATCGTGTTCATTAATAAGACTGTAGTAAGTACTGCTCCAAAAAAAGCGCCGACAGTACTGGCAGCTAACACTTTGCCACCTACTTTACCCGACGTATCATTTCTCATTAATAAGGTCATGGCCATGGGTAAAGTTTGGCCTAGCAGATAAGCGACAGGGGCAACAATTAATAGTAGATATAAAATCAGTATCCATACGACGTTAGTGTTGAAGGCGTTATTGCTAATTGAAAAGAAGAATGTAAGAAAGCCAATAGAGATGCCGATGCCTAAAGTAACGCAGGCGATAGAGAAGTTTCGTTGCAAGCGGCTGCGTATTTTTTTGGTATATAAGCCACCACGGTAATAGCCTAGCGCTAAAAATAATAGAAAAATACCAATAATAAAACTGGTGATAATGACACTGCCGCCAACGAAGGGGAGTAATTGTCGAATGACCAGGATTTCAAAAGCAATTGAAGCGTAGCCTTCAAGAAAGATTATTAGGTAAAGTGTTAGGTCATTGCTATGCGATGTAGTGGTTTTTTCCTTGCTAACGATTTCTTCCGTGTCTGAGAGCATTTTTTTACCGGTGGTTGCGTTGGTTTAGTGATGATTCTACATGCTTTAGCGTGTGTTGACATGAATTTTTATGACCATTGCTATTTATTTTGCCTTATCTAATAATATTAATTAATAGTATTATAATATTTATTTGTTATTATGGTTGTATTGAACAAGGCGAATTTCTAAGTATCAAGCTTGTTGCTAAATGGCGATACGGCTAGGACAGTTGCATCTATATCTATATGATTAAAAGCATATTTTTTCGAAAGCAGGACAGTGATAGTTGGCTATAATGCTATCTAGCTTTGAATGTAATATATATAAAGGTATAAAGCGATGCGTAAAATTGACCTACATTGTTACCCTAATACACAAAAGTGGATTGACTGCCAAGGGCCTTATGTTGAAGCCCTAGCGACCTATTGGAAACGCGAATGGGCAGCCAAAACTGAAGAAGCAGTAGTAAAAGATTTCGAAGACGGTGGTGTTGAAAGTGTGTTAGTAGCTCTGGACTTATCAACCACCATTAATACACCACCTTGCGATAATGATTATGTGGCTGCTATGCGTGATCGCCACGATTGTATTATCCAAGCTTGGGCAGCAGTAGAGCCTAGCATGGGGCAAGTGGCGATTGATGAAGCCAAGCATGCGATTAATGATTTACATATGTTAGGATTTCATTTTCATCCTATTATGCAGCATTTTCGTGTTGACGATCAGCGTTACTATCCATTGTTTGAAGAAATCAGTGCCATGGGAGTGCCGGTGATGATCGATGTGGGTATGACTGGCATGGGTGCTGGAACGCCGGGTGGTATGGGTGCGCGCACACGTCATGCACACCCTGAAGCAATTGATAATTTAGCTGTAGACTTTCCCGACTTAACGATTGTTATGGCGCACCCTGGATATCCTTGGATAGATGAAACTACTGTGGTGGCTTTGCACAAAGCGAATGTGTATTGGGAGATGTCAGGTTGGGGTCCTAAATATTTACCAGAATCAATTAAGCGCGATATGCGAACACGCCTTAAAGATAAAATGATGTTTGGCAGTGACTACCCCAGTATTCCTTATGAAAAATTGCATCGCGAGTGGGCAGACATGGGTTGGAAAGATGAAATCCTTGAAGGTTTTTATCATGGCAATGCCGAACGTGTGTTGGGGTTATAGTCATGCAGTTCATAGATACCGAACAAAATGGTCATACACTTTACATAACAATTAATCGACCAGAAGTGCTCAATGCGTTAAGTCCCATGGTCTATCACGAGCTCAGTCTAGTCTTGGATGAGTTAGAAGCCAATGATGATTTATGGCTAGGTGTATTAACCGGAGCCGGCGAGCGTGCTTTTTCTGCAGGTAGAGATTTAAAACAAATGGCTGCGATTGCTAAGGGTAGTGATGAAGAAAAAAAAGCAGAAGCAGAGTTATGGAAAGATACAACGCGTTTAACGGATCGCTTTTACTATTCAAAGCCACTCGTCGCTAAATTAAATGGTCTTGCCTTTGGTGGTGGTTTTGAATTAGCACTAGCTTGCGACATTGTTGTTGCAGCTGAGCATGTGCAAATGGGTTTGCCTGAGCCACGCCGCGGTTTAATTGCGATGGCTGGCGGTGTGCATCGCTTGCCACGCCAAATCGGCCTAAAAGCTGCGATGGGATATTTGCTAACTGGGCGTCCTATGACGGCTCAGCGTGGTTATGAGTTAGGCTTAGTTAATGAGGTCGTGCCTGCGAAAGAGTTAGATCAAGCGGTTGAGCGCTGGGTGAATGATATGCTGCTATGTGCGCCGTTGTCATTGCGCTCAACTAAGCAATGTGTGATGCAAGGTTTAAACCATCCGTTAGAACAAGCAATGCAGAAAAATTACAGCTGGGAAGAAAAACGTAAAGCTAGTGAAGATACATTGGAAGGTCCGCGTGCATTTGCAGAAAAGCGTGAACCCAAATGGCAAGGTAAGTAAATACAAATTAATAATGGGAGTATGAAAAATGACAGATAAAAGAGTAGCTTTGGTCACCGGCTCATCCTCTGGGATTGGTGCCGCCGTGGCAACAGCCTTAGCTAAGGCTGGTTATAATGTCATCGTAAATTACAGCAGCAGCCCAGATTCAGCCGCGAAAACTGTCGAGGCATGTAATCAAGCAGGCTCAGATACTTTATTAGTGCAGTGCGATGTGTCGAATGAGCAGAGTGTAACTGATATGGTGGCAGCGATTACAGAAAAATACAATCGCTTAGATGTTGTTTGCAGTAATGCAGGGACATCAGTTGATACACCACCTAAGAATTTTGACGAGATCAGTGTTGATGATTGGGATCGTGTTTTTTCAGTCAATGTTCGAGGTTTATTTTTAATAGCAAAACACACCCGCAAGTTACTTGAGGCTTCAGATAACGCCGCTATGGTAAATACGGCTTCGATTGTTGGTATGCGTCCAGGTGCGCAGCCAATGCCATACTCGGCTTCCAAAGCAGCAGTTATTAGTATGACGCAAACGCTATGTAATGCCATGGGCCCAAACGTGAGAGTAAATGCTATAGCTCCCGGATGGATGGAGGGTAAGTGGATGGAGTGGATGCTACAAGATAACTACGATAAATTAATGAGTCGTCGTGCCAAACAAACGCCATTAAAGCGATGTGTAACAGCTGAGGATGTTGCAGAGGTAGTATTAACATTAGTAGAGCATATGCATTTTGTTACTGGTGAGACCATTGTTATCGATGGTGGTTTTGCTAAAACGACTTAAGGCGGGGGTGAGTTATGTTAGAAGGTTTTGTACCATACCCAGAAGAATTTATTGCAAAATACCGTGCAAAGGGTTATTGGGAAGATCAAACCATTGCCACACGATTTACTGAAGCGTGTCAGCAACATGGTGATAAAATTGCTGTATGTGATGCGCATACTGAAATATCATACATTGAGCTGCTCAAGCGTGCTGAAACAGTGGCGTTAAACTTATTAGATGCCGGCATTAAGCCTGGTGATATTATAGTGCTGCAATTGGGTAATGTATTAGAGTTTGTTTATTTGTATTTTGCATTTCAGATGATAGGTGCTCGCCCTATTTTAGCATTGCTTAACCACCGTTATCGTGAGCTGCGACAATTCGTGGAACTGTCGGGCGCAGTGGCTATTTTCACTCATGATAAAGCCAGAGACTGTAGTTTTATTGATATTGTCAATCGTATCGAATCTGAAACAGATACATTAAAAAATAAATTTGTATTGGGTGATACTGCCGAAGGTTTTCATTCTATTGATGAATTGATACAGTCTGCAAGTAATCGAGATGTTAGCGAATTAAGTGATATTCAGCAAACAATTGACCCATGCGAGCCAGCATTATTTTTATTATCGGGTGGCACAACGGGTATACCTAAATTAATCCCACGTACGCATAATGATTTTATTTGTAACTCAAAGTTAGCGACTGAGTATACTGGCATCGATGATAATTCAGTGATGTTGATTGTATTACAAATGGCGCATAATTTACCGCTTGCCTGTCCAGGGTTGCAGGGATTTGTGCGGAAAGGTGCGAAAATAGTGTTGCATAGCAATATTCGTCCTGAAGAAGTATTTGAGTTAGTGCAAAAGCATAAGGTGACACATATTCATGTGGTGCCTGCACTATTAATCAAGTGGATGAATGATGAGCATATTAAAGATTATAATCTAAGCAGCGTTGAGGTGATTCAGTCGGGGGGGCAAAGCCTACAACCGGAAACTCGTCAACTAACTGAAGAAAGGTTGCCCAACTGCACGGTACAAGAAAATTTCGGTATGGCTGAGGGCTTATTGATGTTTGTTCATTTGGATGACCCACGAGAGGTGCGTTTGAAAACAGTTGGCCGGCCAGTGTGTGAGGATGATGAAGTCATGCTAGTGGATGATGACGGCAATGAGGTTGCAGATGGCGAGGTGGGTGAGATGTGGTGCCGTGGTCCTTATACATTGCGTGGATATTTTAGGGCGGCGGAGCATAATAAGCGTGGCTTTAGCGAAGATGGTTTCTTTCATAGTGGTGACTTAATGCGCAAGCATGCTTCTGGGAATTATATCGTTGAGGGGCGTAAAAAAGACTTGATTAATCGTGCGGGTGAGAAAATATCAGCTGAAGAGGTGGAGAATTTAATCTTATCGCATGCTGCCGTTAAGAACGTAGCTTGTGTTGCGATGCCTGATCCAGTAACGGGTGAAAAAATGTGTGCTTATGTTATCTTACAGCCTGATGAAGACTTAAGCTTTGGTGAGCTTAGTGATTATTTATTATCACATGAGATGGCTAAATTTAAATTGCCAGAGCGTTTAGAGATCATCGATGAGTTTCCGTTATCAAATTTTGGCAAGGTATCTAAAAAAGATTTGGTAATTATGATCACCGAAAAATTAGAGCAAGAGGGTAAAAGTTAATGAGTTTACTGTTAATTGATATTATAGAAGGTGTTGCTACCTTAACACTGAATGACCCTAAGCGTCGCAATATTCTTTCAGGCGAGTTGGTTGAAGAAATGATGGCAACTATTGCTGAGCTTGAGAGTAATAATAGCGTGCACGCTATTGTAGTCACGGGAGCAGAGTCAGCCTTTTGTGCTGGTGCTGATTTACAAGATTTGTCTGATGCGCGTGATGGCGATGGCACGGCGATTAAAAAAATCTATCAAGGTTTTATGACGGTCGCGCGTTGCAAATTGCCAACGATTGCTGCAGTTAACGGACCAGCTGTGGGTGCTGGGATGAATTTAGCCACAGCCTGTGATGTGCGTATTGCTGCTAAATCAGCAAAATTTGATACGCGATTTTTACAACTTGGTTTGCATCCGGGTGGGGGGTGCACTTGGATGCTACAGCGAGCTTTTGGCTGGCAGCAATCAGTAGCTTCACTATTGTTTGGTAAAAGGCTCGATGGTGATGCGGCTGTGCAAGCAGGGCTTGCCTTGAGTTGTGTTGAAGATGATGAATTATTGGCTGAAGCACAAAAACTAGCAGGTCGTGCGGCTCGCTACCCGCGTGATTTATTAATTAAAACCAAACAAAGCCTGATTGACACCTCGATAATGGCCAGTCACCAAGATGCAGTTGATTACGAATACGACGTTCAAATGTGGTCACTGCAACAACCTGCATTTGCGGACCTTATTGAAACCATGCAGCAAAAGATTAAAAGTAAAGGTGACTAATATGACTGAAGTCGTTATCGTTTCAACTGCACGTACTGCCATGGGCAAGGCCTATCGTGGTGCGTTTAATATGACACCGATGCCGACGTTAGCCTCTTATGCCGTAAAAGCAGCCGTTGAGCGTGCCAAAGTTGATGGTGCTGATGTTGAAGAGTTGGTGATGGGTTGTGCGCGTCCTGAAGGCACGCAAAGTAAAAATCTTGCGCGTCACATAGTCGCTCGATCTGGTTTGCCATATAGCGTTGCTGCGTTTACTGTGAGTCGTCGTTGTGCTTCTGGTTTGCAGGCCATTGCCAGTGCAGCACAGCGTATTATTGTTGATGGTGCACCGATTATGATTGCTGCTGGTGGTGAAAGCATATCATTGGTTCAAAATGAACATACTAATGAGTTTTTTGGCAAAGATCCCTGGTTAGAAGAAAACATTGTGGGTAGTTATATGTCAAATATTGAAACAGCTGAAAATGTTGCGCAACGCTATGGCGTTTCTCGTCAGCAACAAGATGAATACAGCCTGCTCAGTCAACAGCGCGTTGCAGCAGCACAGCAAGCCGGTTTATTTGATGATGAAATTGTCCCGGTTACAACAACAAAGCGCGTTGTTGACAAAGAAACAAAACAAGAGTCTGAACAAGAAGTCACGCTGACACAGGATGAGTGTAATAGGTCAACAACTACGGAAGCCCTCGCTAGTTTGAAGCCACTTATGGATATTGAAAATGCTAGCGTAACGGCAGGTAATGCTTGCCAGATGTCTGATGGTGTTTCGGCCTGCGTATTAATGTCTCGCGACGAAGCTGATCAACGCGGTTTGCAACCCCTTGGTATCTTTCGTGGTTTTGCAGCAGCCGGTTGTAAAGCGGATGAAATGGGTGTTGGGCCTCTATATGCCGTGCCGCGATTATTAGGGCGTGCCGGGCTAACCGTTGATGACATTGACTTATGGGAGCTGAATGAAGCCTTTGCCTCACAAACCATCTATTGCGCGCGTGAGCTTAATATTCCACTCGAAAAACTTAATGTCAACGGCGGTGCAATTGCTGTCGGTCATCCCTATGGTATGTCAGGCGCTCGCATGACTGGTCATCTCTTGCTTGAGGGGCGTCGCCGAGGTGCACGTTATGGTGTGGTCACCATGTGTATTGGTGGTGGTCAAGGCGCTGCGGGTCTGTTTGAAATCATTGATTCTTAAATAATTATATTTTCTTGAAAAATTACCACAAAACAAGTACTATGGTACTAGAATTATAAGCTTCAAGGGCTGCTGCTGCGTGTTGTAGAAACGAGGTTAAGTTCTATAACATATAGGTAAGTTGTATGAGGTCACTAAGTAAGGCGGTAGATGCGTCAATATCTTCTGAAGCCAGTATATCACATCCATTAATTGAGACCGCTCGTGATTGTCGTCGTGCATTAGCCATGTCGCGAGTTAATTTGCGTACCGGTATAAAATGGTTTTCTCGTGATAAAACACAAAGTTTCCAAAAAGTTAAAACACAGCTTGATGGCGACCTAGTGCGTGCGCAATCGTCATTTGCCGATAGGGCACATATTCCGCAGCATGAGCTAATGATGATGGCAGCAATGTTAGCGGCGCATCATAAACAGTTTAAGCTCAGAGGATTGCCTTTGGTGGTTCCATGTGAAGGCGAGTCTATTACGGCGCAGTATTATACGCAAGCAAATGAAATGCTAGAGAGTAAGGTTGAACAACTGCGACGTGCTTATCAGCATTATTTAGAAAAATTGCAAGCATTACAATCTAAAAAGCAAAGTAAGCGCCAGAAAAAAAAGATAGTGAGCTGTGTAAATAAATTAAAGCAAGTGCAACAAATATTTGCAGGCGCATTATTTTTGCAGCAGCAGTATCAGCACATGCAGTCAAATGAGGCGGGTGACTGGGTGATAACAGAGCAGGGTTTAGTGTTATCTGCAAATGCTTGCCGATCGATTGCAAAACAGCATCGTGCTGCAGGATTGGATTCGTATTATTGTAGCAAAGCATTGCAGCAAGCTGTGATTGCTGGTGATGTTGATCAGGTAACCATATTAATAGCCAATCCTAAAGTTAATATTAACCAGTGTGACCAGCTGGGTCGTTCATCCTTGTATTTGGCAGCGCAACATAACCGTTTAGCAATAGTAAAGCGGCTTATGGCGCATGGTGCTATGTATAAGCAAGCATCAGATGATGAAGATTCAGCACTTACTATCGCTTTGCTAAATGGGCACAGTGACGTGGTGCGATATTTGCTGAGTTGCACTCCAGTCGAGTCAGGGAAAATCAAACATGATGCGCTGCATCAAGGTCCAGTAAAGAAGAATTTAGCTTTAAGGCATGTTGAATATATCTTTCACTGTATGTTAGGTGTAGATTTTGTTAGTTATCCAGGTGAGGGTGACTCTTATGCAACAAAAGCAAATGAGGCAGGTGAGCCATTTGGATTTCGATTGGGAAAAAATCCGAATAATTTTATTATTGCGTACTGCCCAAATGGCCAAGCCTATAACCTATCATTAGCACTGAAGCATGCAAACTTATGCTACTTTCAGCTCACTGAAAGTGAGCATGATCTTAGGCTTGTAAAGCAGTGTGAAAAGCTTCTTTCTGTTAATGCTGAAGGGAAGGTTGCGGACAAGTTGGTCACGCAGATCGGTGATCACTTACCGATATATGCCGCTGAGCAAGAGTCAATACGCAGGTATACTGGTTTCGATCATGATAGTTTCAATAAGCTTTTGAGAGGCGCTGAAGTGTATGGCAATGTTGGGTATTTTAGAAAAATATTTATGAGGTCCATGCTTGCTGTTAGTGGGACAAATAAAAATATTTATAGCCGTGATGCAGATAAGCGATCTGTATTGATTCGGAATGAGCACATATTGCCAGACGGTATGTTAATGCAGATGAAAATCGCTAATCAATTGGTCAGGCGTTCAGGGTTATTGAGCTTTTCAGAAAATGGTATCTTTGGCGTAAAGAGGAAAAATAAATGGCGGCTTCAATCCGATAGACAGTGGCAAGGGAGTGTAGTGAGTGTTTCAAGTTCACCAAGCGAAAAGGAAGTTTTGTTTCCACCCTCTTATGTTAGGTTTGTTGATTTTCAACCGGATATATCTACAGGAAAAAATATCTTTACCACGCAAATAGTGCGCGGTGTAGCAACAGGTTATCAAGAAAATTATATAATAGAACTTGCGGTACAAATTGCCTTTGAAATACTCAAGCGCCCTTATAAGGATGCTAAGGATGCGCGGTTTGGCGTTGCTCGACATAATCATGCGTTGGCGCATCATATTCGTGTCAGTATGTTGATTGAGCCTGTTATTGACTATTTTAAACAGTTTGCAGCGGACGCTGGCTTTAAAGATTTTTGTACGACGCTACAGCCAGAAGAAGTAATTATCATGAAAGTTATGATGATTTTTTCAAAAACGGGCCGTGAGTCCGAAGCCAGCCCGGTAGGTTCATCGCTTGAGCGCTATATGGAATATCAACAAGCATCTGCTGATCATTTGCGACGGTTTATGCATGAAGTGATGCGCTGCGATGCCGCGACTATCGAGTATTACGCTGAAATCATGCTGCATATGGGCAACCCTAAATACCCTGAGTTGGTTACCGGCGATAATGATCGCCAAAAGCAACACAAGCTCTATATAAATTATATTACTGCTTTAGCCCATAAGCTTGATTTGCCACGGGTATATGGTGAGAGCCAATATGCAGCATCGATGTCAGGATATAATGGTAAATCACAAATAGGTACAAGTGCCTATTTTATTGAACCTTCTGCAAAACAAGCTAAAGGCCTGGTTAAACTTGAAACGCTTGCATTGTCTTGTTTAAGAGCAACTGGCGATAAGGTGGCCTTTGCTATGCACGGTATTGCCCGCTGTGGTTATGCTCCGGATAAATTTAAGCAAAGTAATTCCTGTATTGATGACTGTCTTGATCAATGTCAAATAGCTTATATGCGAACTATGCAACAGTTCAGTAACGAAAAGTTGTTGCTGTCTGAGGCTGTTAAACATAATAATATTACAGAATCATTGCGTTTGATTTCCTGCATGCCAGTTACGCAGCTATTTTTATGTGGTGAAGATGGCCTATCAATGGTAGATGAGGTGCTGCAATCAGAGCATGATTGCTCACGACTTATTGAGGCTTTTGAGTTGATGTATGCCGGCAATTTGGAATTAAGTGTGCATTTTTTATATGCGTGTTTGCGCCAGCAAAAGCATGAGCTTGCGGTGAAGGTAATTCCACATTGTCGCTCTGCTGATTTAGATAGCAAGCATAATGGGCGCAATGCTTTAACGCTGCTGTTAGAGGTTAGTGGTAGTGTGCAAGTGTTAGAGCCATTGCTTGACAGATATACTTGCTTATCTGGTGATAATAATGCTGTAGTTAAGGCGGCTTGTAAGCATAAACGAATTGATGCTCTTAAGTGCATACTACAGCATAAAAATTTTGATCGTAGTAGTTTAAAGCATGATAACGCTCTAACGCCTTCTGTCTTGTCAGGCTTGCTGCGCGAACGCTCCTCTTGCGCAGTGATTGAGGTTTTGGTTAATGATGGTGCTATCATTACTCGAGCTAGTATCGCTTATGCAATAGTGAGTTATCAATACGAAATTGCCGAACTGCTGATAGAAAAAGCGATAACGAAAGAGCTGACAGGCAAAAACCTTAACGGTGAAACACTCATCATGACTGTAATACTAACTCATCATATCAAGTCTCTTTTTTTCTCAAGGGGGCCGTCGGTTGAACCAAGAACTTCGCTTTTAAAAGCATTAATGCGGCGTGGTTGTGATCTTTATGACAGCAGTGCAGGCACTGCTCATTTATTGCCAAGCTTGTTGCGTGATTCTCAGCCGCCACTATTATCTGCTTGTCAATATGTAATAAATAATGCGCCTATTGATTACTTAAATGCAGTAGCCTATAGCTATGAAGTTAGGTCTTTGATGATCTGTGTGATTGATGGTCACTTTGACCTGGTTAAATTGATGTTGCAACGAGGGGTGAATGTCGATATCGCTAATTCCAAGGGTGACACGGCATTGCTTTATGCTTTTTGTAATGATCGCGTTTTGATTGCAGAGTTTTTAGTGGAGCGTTGTTCAGTATCTACTTTTACTAAGAAAAATTGCTTTAATAATTCACCGCTTTCTCTTGCAGTAAATAAACCTGCTATGATGGGCGCTGCTTATAATATGTTAATGCGTTGCTCGGTAACTGAGTTAGAAGTCGCTATTTTGGAGGAGGTTTCGCAACATATTAGTGCTGCCCGATTACAAGAAATATTTCAGCGTATTATGTCAGAAGTGGGTAGCCTATCAGGCATCACCTCAGAGGTTCAAGAGCTTATAGCGTATATTGAGCCAAAAATGCATGCGAGCGATAGTGAGAGCAGTGTCCAACGCCCCGGGTTGTTTCATCTGCCTACTAAACAGGCGGGTGCTACGGTGCGCTTAAGTAACGAAGGGGCTAAAAATGATCAGTCTACCCCCGTTCAACTCGCCAAATAAGCTGAGTGCTATTGATCCCAGTCAAACTTTGACTCTTCAAATAGCATTTGCTGTGGCTTAAAGTTTGAGTTTTTTATTGTATTAGCGCGAACTACTACTTTGCCAGCGTACTTGGTTGGATATCCATACAGCTGCGTTGAGCACGTAGGGCAAAAATGCATAATAATTGGTTCTCCGCTGCCACCCTTGTATTCAAATGTTTTGGTATTAGCTGCTTCGGTTAATTGTGCTGCATCAAATAGCATGCCGCATAAGTGACCACCGCTGTTTAATTCTCGGCATTCGCTGCAATAGCAAATAAATTGAAATTCCGGGTCAGCATCGATTTCAAAAGAGTTTTCGCTGCAAAAGCATTTCCCGCAGTGTTTGGTCATGTTGGATTCCTTCTGGTGAGCTTAGTACTTATATATCACATTGCTTATTAAAACCAAACAACTTTCTGATGCTTGGGCAGTCGTCGAATGATTCGTGCCGTTCGCAGTTTTCGACAAGGTCTTTAATGGCGGTTTCGATATTTTGTAGTTCAGCGATTTTTTGTTGAACTTCCTTTAAGTGATCACTCATTCTATCGACCACCTCAATATGTTTTTTCTCGTGTGCACAGGTAATTAAATCTTTAATGATTTTTAAAGTTAAACCGACTGATTTAGCATTCTTAATAAAAGTGAGTGTTGCTACTTGATGAATTGAATATAAGCGGTAGCCAGCAGCAGTGCGAGCTTTGGGTGCTAGTAGTCCTTGGCGCTCATAGTGTCGCAGTGTTGAGATGGCGATATCAGAAAGCTTCGCTAACTCACCTATGGTTAATGTTTTTTGTTCGTTCATTTTTTTTCTCGCGCATCATTCAAAAAGGTGGTAACGATATCAACAAATTTTTCAGGGTGTTCTATAAATGGTAAGTGGCCGCACTCTTCAAGCTCAATATATTTAGCCTCTGGTATGTTATCTGCAATGGCTTTAACCATCTGTGGAGTGAAGATGATATCCAAATCGCCACCGATAACCAGTGTTGGGGCGTTGATTTGATGCAGCCAATCGCTGGAGTTAAATTCATCTAAAGCGACACGTTGACTGGTATAGCCTTGCGGTGTAAAGGGGTAGGGGTTGTTTAGGGCTAGCTCAATCAGATCATTTAAGTTTGTGCCATGACTTAGATAAGGGTATGAGTACACCCAGCTGCATATTGCTTTGATGATTGATCTCATTGGTGCCTCAGCTTTTAGTAATTCCAATTGTGCTTCGAGATAAAGTGTAAACGCATTGTATGAGTCGATGCTGGAATTAGAAATAACCAAAGATTTAACATAATTGGCATGTCTGTAGCCGAGCATTTGTACGATCTTGCCGCCCATAGAGTTACCAACAAAGTGAGCTTGCTCAATGCCGAGGTGTTGGCATAAAGCAATAACGTCGTCGCTCATCTGCTCAATACTATAATCGCCTGTGGGGGCATCTGTTTGACCTGCGCCACGATTATCAAACACTACGACTTGGTAATGTTTGGATAGTGGTTTAATGACTTCTCTCCAGGATAAGTGGTCGGCGCTAAAGCCTGCGATTAAAACTAGCGGCTCGCCTTTACCGTGAACTTCATAGTACATGGATATATCATTGATTGTGGCTTTGCTCATGAGTGTACTCACTATATTAAGACGGTACGTATTATTATAGTGTAAAAAAACCCAGCGATTGCTGGGTTATGGTGCTTGTAACTTATTGTATTTTAACGGTTGTATCTGTCGCCACCGTTGCCGCCGCGTCCGCCGCCGCCGTTACCGCCACCGTGGCCACCACCACGACGTCCACCGCCACCACCACCACCACTTTCTTTGGCTGGGCTGACTTTTAATTGACGACCACCAAGATCGGTGCCGTTCATTTTCTCGCAAGCTTGTTGAGCGGCTCCATTGTCTTCATAGGTAATAAAGCCAAACCCTTTGGAGCGGTTGGTTTCGCGATCGATGATTAATTTTAACTCGGTGATGCTGCCAAATTCACCAAAAAGATCTTGTAACTCTTCTGAAGTAGTTTGGTAAGAGAGGTTGCCAACGTAAATTTTTGCTTGGGACATTTGCGGACTGCCTTTGTAATTAAGAAATTAAGTGCATTGCTTACGCTTTGCACAGCGCAATTATATCAAACCTTTGGGTTTAAGTCTTGGTTGCCAAGGCGAGCAATGGTTGCCAGTCTCCATAGCCGCCGTCTAACCCCCAGCAAGTTGACAGCAAAATTTGAACAAAATGCCAATATTGGATGCGCTGAGGATCTAAACCAGTGAGTTCACTGATAACATCAATGCGGCGCTGAATGAGTTGATGTGGTTTATTCTGTTCGAATATCTGCGGCAGGGGATTGCGCAAAAATGCACCGACCTCATAGGCGGGCTCGCCGATCACGCCTTTGGGGTCGATCGCTAACCATTGTTGTCGTTCGCATCGTAAGATATTGTCATGATGCAAGTCACCGTGCAAAACGACTTCATCATGTTGGTCTTGTAGCAATTCATTGCTAATACCAATTGCTTTGTCGATTAACCTTTTATCAATCGAAGGGTGGGGTTTGAGTTGATCAAGCCATTCTTTAATATGAGGGAAGCTGTGATTATCATCAGCAGGTTGCCATAAGCGTTGCATGACATGGGCCATTACTTCACAGGCTTGGTCATCATTGCCTTCTATATAGAGTGTTTTTAACGTATCACCAGGATTGCATTGTTCAAGTAGTAGCCAGCCCTGTTCCGTGTCGCTATCAATTAACTGCACGGCGCCTTGGCCATTATAGTGTTGCAGTGCTTGGATTTCATGGCTGATCTCTGGATTTGGCACGCCGATTTTTAATGCGATAGCATTGCCATTTCCATCAATTCCAGGTGCCACGTAGTTAAAGCTTAAGTCTGCAAATGGTGCTTGCAGTTCAATATGCAATTGTTGTTGCAGTTGTTGTAGCTGTTCGGGTAATTGCGTAAGCCATTGCTCACCTTGTTCGCCATATAAGTCGCTAATGTTTTTTTGTAATGTCTGATTCATGGCTGCAGTATATCTAAAATCGTTAGCTAGTTAACAGTTTTATTCATAGTGTTGCGATTTTCTTTGCGCTATTGTACGTTGATTGCATAGGGGAGTGGAGGCTGTAGCAAAGGGAGGCGCGATAATGAGAAATGAAGTTCTGCGTAAGTTCGAAACGAATATTGGTTGTGTTGCACAAGATCCTGAGTTCACATCGTCTGGGTTGCAAGTGATACAGGATTCAGAGCTGACGACTTTTGGTGTTGTGCAAAATGGTATGGCTTGCTTGGGTTATGTTGAATACCAAGCGCTGCGGTTACAAAGGCGTGTAAAAGCTAGTTACCCTAATGGTCTGCGTTGTGATGAATCAACAACTAAGCTCACTGCTGGTTTGTCAATATCTTTGATGGCCGCTGTGTTTGTAGGTTACCTATTAAAGCTCACGACTGATATGCCGCATGAGTTTTTTTCTGAAAAGGGAGGGGCATTAAAAACAGTGTCTTTGTTTGCTTGTGCTGTCGGAATGGTTTTTAGTATGGCTGCGATTATTGTTTGTGGTTTAAAGCTAAAGAATAATCACCAGGTGAATAAACAGAGATTTATTGAAAACAGATATCATGTGGGTTCGCAAGCCATAGCGATTAATCATTTGTTGGGATTGTGTAAGCCATTCGAATCGTTAGCTGGTATAACGCTATTAGACCGCAATGCCTCGGGCGCCGAGCAGTTAAAATGTTTGGCAAAAATTATTGTAAATGCTAGAAAAATTAAGGATTTTTATCTCCATACAATTAATTCCAAAGTGAGCAATGTGGATGTTAGTAGCCACTTATTAGCTGGTTGTGCTTCTATTAGTTCAGATAACATAAGTAAAAAAATAATGAAGTTTTTGCGCGGCATTGCCAAGCCAGTATTGCAGCCTACGGCGCAAGCGGTGCCGGCAACTGCGCCGCTTTGGCCGGTGAGCGTACTTTAAATGAAATCATGATATGCTAGCTGCCTACTAAGGTGTGGAGTGCGGCTATGCGAATGAAAAAACTGTTTTGTACGTTTGGTTTATTGGTGGCGATAGCCTCTGCTTATGCGCAGACGACTCACTATTATTTTATCAATGATTCAGAGCAAAAACTTTATGCTCAATGGGGGCATGCTGGCAAGGTGGTTGCCGTGTCGCCATGGCAAAAAATGTTACTGGCTAATGATAAAAGTAATAGTGGTCGCTATCAGTTATCGCTAAGTCATCAGCCTGATAATTTGCAACAAGCGCCGTTGCAGTTATCACTGCAATTAAGCAAAGGCTATAGTGATCAGGTGAATTTGCAGTTATTAACAGCAAGTGATCAACAAACCATTACAGTAAAACACAGCGATAGTTTTAAACCGTCGAGTTTGGTGGCGGCTGTAGATCAAGTGCAGTTGAACAGCAGCTCAGCATTTATGTTTGATAATAAAAGTTACCAACTATATCAGGCAGATTTGAAATACAATAATGTTTTTGCGCCAACGCGTGAAATTGATTTTACTTTGCATCAAGCCATACCGCGTTTTCAACGTAATGATAATGATGCCAACCAGCTCGATATATTAACTTACAATGTGCAGTTGTGGGATGACTTTTCAGCATTGGGCGGCATGCGTTTAAACCAAGCCAGTCGACGCGCGACACTAATACCCACCAAAATTGCCAATTATGATGTGGTGGTAGCAGAAGAGTTGATGTCGGAAGATGGTTTGCAAGGGCGACGCAAAAAGTTCGCGCAAGCTATGAAGCAACAAGGCTACCCATACAGTTATGGCCCCATTCCAAGAAGCCTTGGTCTATCGAGCGGGGTGGTGGTCTTTAGTCATTGGCCTTTAAGTGGAGTGCAGCAATTAAAATATCCATCGAAAGATACGCACGGTGTGGATAGCATGTCGAACAAAGGGGTGTTGTATGTGCAAGTGAATAAGCATGGCAAGATTTATCATATATTTGCGACGCATACTCAGGCAGATGAGCCTGCTGATAACCACGGTAAAGATGTCGCTGCACGTGGCCGTCAGTTTCTAGATTTGTTTGGTTTTATTCGTGCGCAACATATCCCAGTAGGTCAGCCGGTGATTGTTGCGGGTGACTTAAATGTGAACTATCCACTTGGTAAAGCCTGGATCCCGGGTCAGGCGCGGGATGACAGCGTATGTGAACTTGGACCCGTAGCTTGTCATCCCGGACTTGATCCGGGGTCCAGTCATAACAGTGCGCAGGAATACCAAGCCACTATCGCCCAGCTAACAACCAAAAACCAAGCCTGGGACAACAGGCTCGTCATGCCATATGGCAGCAACCCTGCAATCAATTTAATGAACACCGATGATGCACCCGAAATGGTGGATTACATTCTCATGCTTGGCCAGCCATTCACCGCATCGCCTGCATTTATAAAACAGAGCCGCATACGTGTAATACGCGCACCGGAAGTCGCACAAATGTATGCCGGTGGCCATGCATTAGATGCCAGTAAAAAACCATTTGCTGAGTTGGATTTGTCTGATCACTTTGCGTTCGAGGCCGAATTTCATTCGGCTTAATAGTTAAGGGCCCGACAGTGGCTGGAATTAGCAAAATCGGTAAGGCAATATGATGTTAACCGTGATAGACTATGCCCTAATTGTGATCAAGCTGTAATCGTAGGAGTTCATAATGAAGCGTGGGTTAATAGTAGCCATTTTAATAGGTTTAATAACAGTATCTTACAGTCTAATGGCTGAGCCACTGCCATCTGTGGGTAGAATGGGTACGGTTGAGCAAGAACAACAACAGCAGGCAGCGGTAAAGAAGCTAATCAGAGTTTTCAATCACGCAAATCGCAAGCCGTTGTCACAAAAACAATTAAAGTCATTTTATAGTCCTGCCGTGACGGTCAGTGTTAATGGTGAGCAAAAAGCTGCAGGTTATAAACAGCTGGGCAGCTATCTCGGCAAAATGCTTTCACCAGGCAAGAAAACACACTTTAGTATGCGCCCTGACGAAGTGATTGTGGCCGGTGAGAATGTAGTGGCTCATTACTATGTACGTCAAAACGTAGCAGGCCACTGGCAAACTCAGCAGGTGATGGCTAATTTTATTTTCGATCATGGCAAAATCTCCCAGTGGAGTTCGGTTACTACTTAACGAACTTTGCAGTCACACCCTATCCCCCGGTATACTAGTCAAAATCCTTTTGCATGGAGAATAATTGAATGGATAGCTCGGCTACCCGTTGGGGATCACGAACGGCATTTATTTTTGCGGCGGCTGCAGCTGCCATTGGTTTAGGTAATATTTGGCGCTTTCCATATTTAGTGGGGCAAAATGGCGGTGGGGCTTTTGTTATCACCTACCTGATTTTTGTGGTGATACTTGGCATTCCTTTGATTCTATCTGAAATGGTGATCGGCCGCGTGGGTCGTAATAATCCCGTGGCTGCGATGCAGCATGTGGCTGAGCGTTCTGGTCGCAGCAAGCACTGGCGCTTAGTGGGTGGCTTGACGATGTTAGCCGGTTTTTTGATTCTGACTTATTATATAGTGATCGCTGGCTGGGTATTGGACTATTTCTTTCGCGCGATTACCGGTCAATTCCATGAGGTGAATGAAGCGATTAGTCGTGCTAATTTTGAGCATATGACCAACGCGCCTTGGAAAATGTTGGTCACCACCACAGTCATTGCTGGTGGAATGATTGTCACTATTGCTATGGGGGTGAAGTCAGGGTTAGAGCGTGCAGTGTTGTTTATGTTTCCCGCAATGGTAGTGATTATGCTGATACTATTGGTGTACTCAATCACTTATGCGGATTTCGGCCGTGCAGTAAACTATTTATTTGTGCCACATTTTGATCAAATGACAGCCAAGTCAACGTTGTTGGCTTTGGGGCAGGCCTTCTTTAGCTTGAATGTGGCGATGGGTGTTACGATGATGTTTAGTGCCTACTTACCCAAGCATATTCCGTTAGCCAGTAGTGCGGTGATTGTGGCGATTGCTGATACCGCGGTGGCTTTATTGGCTGGGTTGATTATTTTCCCGGTGGTATTTGCTAACCATTTAAAAATAGCTTCTGGACCTGGCTTAATCTTTAAAACCTTACCAATTGCCTTTGCGAATATCCCTTTTGGTAATGTAATTGCTGCTTTATTCTTTATTATGTTGCTGTTTGCTGCCTTCACATCGGTGATTGCTTTGATGGAAACTGTGGTGGCGTGGTTGGGTGATCAATTTAATTTCAGCCGCTTTAAAGCTGCTTGTTTGGCGGGTGTGGTGTGCTGGTGGTTAAGTCTATTAACGATTGTATCGTTTTCGCATCAAGGTAGTTTTAGCTTTATCGGCGCAACCTATTATTCAATGGTAGATTATGTGACGGCTGATATTATGCTGCCGGTGGGTGGTATTTTAATTGCTTTCTTTACTGGATGGTTGCTTGATTTGAAGATCTTGCAGCAGGAGTTGGGCTGGCAGTTGAAGGGGCCATTATTTCAATTATGGCGTTTTTTGCTGCGCTTTTTGGCGCCAATAGCCATTTTGCTTATTTTGATCGTCTAGATTGTTGGGGCCTGCTGGTGATTATGTTACCATCTGGGCCTAATAAGAATGTTGAAAATAGCGAGTAGTGACCCCACCTGGTAAAAATGAATATGAAGTGGCAATGGCAAACATTTGAATCCCTGAATAATCAACAGCTTTATCAGTTGTTGCAGTTGCGTTCAGCTGTATTTGTTGTGGAGCAGCAATGCATTTATCAAGATCTTGATGGCATTGATCAACAAAGTTGGCATTTGCTGGGTTATGAAGACGAGCAGTTGGTTGTGTATCTCCGCATTTTTATTGATAATAATCAATCGGTTATTGGAAGGATTGTCACGGCGCAGAGCCATCGAGGTAAAGGGCTGGGTAAGGAAATGATGCAGCAAGCAATGGATTATATTCAGTTGCATAATGATCGATTCCCGCAAAAAATTTACTTAATGGCGCAGCATTATCTCGAGGGTTTTTATCAGTCTTTTGGCTTTGAGACTACCAGTGAGCCTTTTGATGAAGATGGTATACCACATATTGATATGCTGTATAGCTTGGTAGAAGACGATGGCTAGTAATGTAACGGCACTTCCACACTCGGCTCGTTTACAGCTCACTGCGGTGAGTTTGGCCAAAGGTTCTTATACAGTTTTAAATGAAGGGTTATTTTGGCGCTTAGAAGCCACGTATCTAGCCGAAGATAAAAAAGCTAAAGCCAAAACACCGTTACCAGAAAATTTTACCTCACGTGATGCGCGACCAGTATTTGTTGTGCCGCCGGGGGTGTATCGCTTAACGCTCGAGCATGATGAGCTTGGCGATAAAACAGTCAGTAATATTCGTTTATTAGCGGGTACTTTAACTGATGAGGTGATTTACCTTGGTGAAGTTGAGATTGATGACTCAGAAGAAAATTTTCACCTTAATGATAACGATGAGTTTGATCCTAATCGAGAGTACGACCGTCGTTTAGCTGATCGACAAAGTGAAGCCAAATATGGTGATATGGCGGCAGAGATTCGTCAGCCGAATATATTAGGTGAAGAAGCCGGGTTTGAACAAGCGGCTGAGATGGCGGCGCAATCGGGCATCCAATCGCACCCATTGATTGGCAATAGCCCGCAGTTTGATGGTACCGATGCCAAAATGAATCCGGTGACTGATAATAATGTGCATGCTGCTGAAGCACAAAAAGACCCAGAATTACGCCCTGGTGCAAAGCCGCAAGCGCAACCGCGAACTTCGCCGCAACCTAGGCCGGGTGGAATGTAACGATGAGTTTAGCGAATGCGATTATATCTGGCGACACACAATTAGCGGCACGTTACTTGCAAGCTGGTGCGCCACTCAATGAATTGGATGAGTACGGATATCCACCAATCATAGAAGCAACTATCGCTGATGATGTAAACATGGCCGAGTTTTTATTGGGTTATCACCCTGAAGTAAATCAACAAGATTTAACTGGTGGCACAGCATTACATTGGGCAGCGGAAAATGCCAACCTTAAAATGTGTGACCTGCTTTTGACTCACGGCGCGAATCCAAATGCTTACACAACGGCCAGTGAGCCAGTACTAGTTAAGCCTTATCTGCGTGAACAGCGTGAAGTGATGATGTTGTTACGTGAGCGTGGAGCTAGCTTACAGTTCGCACAAGATTTCGTTAATGCCAAATTATTAGGCCACCGATATGATTTGGTGGGTCAGGTCGATATTGTTGATGCTGATGGTAAGTTTACTGAAGTTGATTTAGAGGGGTTCTTCTTAGAGTCGAGTTTAGATATTATTCGTCACTCACTGCAAGATCACCAACGTAATTTTGCCGCCAAGCATTTGCGTGAACATTTTGATCGCGTGAGTATGGTGATCGATGCGCTATACCGTGCACGTGAGTTGATTCGTTATCAGCATTACCAAACCCAAGCGGCGAATCATGCCATACAAATCAAGCGACTTATCAATCATGACTTGGTGATTATCCCAGTGGGTTATCAAGGACATGCGATTACCTTAGTGAAATACGGCAATTTTTTAGCAATATGTAACCGCCGCCGCGTTAATGCTTTTGCCGATCATCTAGCTATTGGTCGCATGGGTCGGCCCAATTTATTTAATTATGATCTAGTCAAAAAATGTTTGTATGAAAAAAGCAGCGCACATTTTATTGAGACACAGTTGCCAGCCATGTTGGACTTGCAGCCGGTAACACGCTTGATGTTAAAGCGCCAAATCAGTGGTAACTGTTCCTGGGCGAATGTTGAAGCAGCGATTCCGTTGTCGCTATTTTATCTTACGCAAAATATGAACGAAAAAATGCCGGCGATTATCGCGCGTGATCATCCGGCGATTAGGTTTTATCGTCAATGGGAAGAGTGGGATAAAGATCGTGCTTTGCAATTTTGTATGCAAGATTTTCATCAGGCGAGCCCAGCACGTAAAGCATCAAAAGCGGCACAGATGGCGGCCGTATTATTTCAACGTTGCGGTGCAAAATATCAAAAAGATATTCAGCGTGCCAAGAAAATTATTAAACTATTAAAAGATAGTGAATACGATTATGTGATCACTAATTACCTTGAAACTTACCATCAATTAAAGCGCACCGATGCCGGTAAAAACTTATTGAAATTATTAGACTTAAAAGATGACCCATTTGCGGGTGAAGAGGGGCTATGAAAAAATTATTAATCGTTTTATTGTCGTTAACTTTTACTGCAGCATCTGCAGCCGAGGCATTGCCTGGCGAATATCAAATGCGTAACTTAGTCTCAGCAGATTTTAAGCATTTGGTCAATCAAGTGCATCAACAATACGGTAAAGATATGTTGCTGGTATTTGATGACGATAACACTTTGGAAACCACAGATAAAAAACTGGATGGCTATTTGGGTGGTGTCGCTTGGTATAATTGGCAAAGCGATTTATTAAAAAACCATCCCGATTCAAAACAATTGATGGCGCACTCTGTGCCAGAACTATTAACTGAACAACGCTTTTTGTTTGGCGTGATTCCTATGCGGCCAACAGAGCACAAGTTAGTGCATATGATCGATCGTTTTGAAAAACAAAAAGTACCAGTGTTGGTTGAAACGGCGCGTGGGCCGGAGATGGATAAAGTTACTGAGGAAAGTTTGCAACAAGCACACCTGCATTTTACTTATCACAGCAAACAAGTGTTACCAACATTTAAACCAAGCGATCGCTTGTGCCAAGTCAGTGCTTCCGGTCGCGATGCGAGTTTAGATCGTGCCGTTTATTTTGTGTCGGGGCAAAATAAAGGAGCGATGCTTGATTGTTTGTTTGTGCGCTTAGGGCAATACCCTAAAGCGATTGTGTTTGTTGATGATACAAATAGCAATGACCAACAAGTCTATGATTATTTTCAGCAACACTACCCTAATATCAAAGTATTTACCGTGACCGATAATCATTTGCAATCAATGATGAATCATTTTGGTGCAAAGCAAAAGCGGCAAGCATGGCAGCGCTGGCAGCAGCTACAACCGGCTTATCAGCAGTGGTTAAGCCGCCCTTAATGTTTCATTAGTGGTATAAGCTCCCCTTTATAAAAATTATTGGTATAATTCGCGATTAAATAACAATATAGAGCTTGGGGGAGTTATGAGTCGTATAGATTTAGCAAGACAGAAGTTGAATGATGCTAATACAGATTTAATATTTGCATGCAATCTGGCTGAAAAGCTTGTTGCTGAAGTTGCATTGGCAGAGGCTAAAGTTGAATTGGCTGAGCTGTTATTGAATAGCAGTGATTTTGAAAAACCGAAAACTGTGTCATACCAACATGTCGATAGCAAAACCTGGTCTAGTGAATATGCGGCGACACACATAGCAAAACAAAATGCACAATTGGAAAAAGCAGTTGCAGCGCAACACGCTGAGGAAAAGTTTGAAAAATCTGAACTTAAACTATCACCGTGTGATGTGCAGCTTGCTTTAGAAAGTGGTGCATCGCCTTTTTCAGTAAGGCCGCTGTCAAAACCTAGCACTGTCACGGGTCAACAAGTCAATTTTTTATTGCAGCAACACGCTGAATTAGTACTGGAAGATTTTAGGTTTCGTGTGAGTGGTGTGCTGCCTCACTTGAGGGCGTTGCGTAATAAATATATTGAGCCTGGTCTTAAGATTTTGGAACAGATCGAAAACGGTGAAATGACTGTTGAGGGTATGCGGTCGTTGCGAATTGAGGCCGTGGCTTTAGATCTGTTTATTGATAAAACGTATGAATTGAGTGATCGCACACGATGGACGCCGGTGATTAGGTTTGTTGAAACTTTACGTCAGCATATAGCCCAAGATAACTTTGCTCAATGCACACCCAAGCTAGTAGGTGGCGCATGCCGCATTACCGAACAACGCGGGATCTGGGAAGCTTGCCAAGCGAACTTTCCTCAAAAAGGGGCCTCTTTAAATGAGATTAGAGGGCATCAGCAAGCAGCAATGGCGAGTCAGTGGCGAAAACGCTCAAGTGGTGGCTCAGCTGGCTCGGCTCAGTCATCAACATCTACTGTTTCTTTCGGCGTGCCTTTATCCGTCATGGCACCGCCACGATAGGACTTTTAGTCTTTTTGTGACTCGCAAAGCGTGGGCGATTTTTAAGGGGGAGCGTGTTTTCGTTCCTTCTTAAACTGCTTGGTAAAGCGGAAATAGCTGGTATAATACGGGTGAAGCTGCTCACAGTTAAACCAAAGGTGGAACCTTATGCTGAACGCAAAACGACTTTGCACCGCGCTATTGTCAGGATTATTACTGCTAGTCGCTCTGACTGCATCGGCAGGTAAAATTGAACATGGCAAGCTTGGTCGGCAATTGTCCAAGGATCATGAGCGTATGCCAGCTAGTCGTGATCAAACCTTTCAGCTTAGTCCATTTTATGCCATCGTCGCTAATGGCAATATCGATTTATTTATCCACGGCAGCAAAGCTTATCAAAGCGTAACGCTGCAAAATTATCACGACTATGTAAACCGTGGTAAAAAAAATAAACAAGAAGTGCCAGTGCTCTGGGTTGATAATGGTGTCCTATACATAGACAACGAAAATTGGATGAATAAAGGTGAAACCATGCACATCGATGTCAATGTCAAAGACCTCAATGGCTTGTTTGTCACTGGAAATATCTTAGTGGTCGGTGATCATATAATAAGTAACGGCATGGCTATCGATGATGACAGTACACGCAATGTGAATTTAGATGGAAAAATGACCGTTAATTGGCTGAATTCACGCGGCAGCGGCAATATCGATATCGGTTGGATCCAAAGTCATCACATGCAAATGCTCGGTACCGGCTCTGGTATGATTCGACTCGCTGGCGTGGTTCATGACATGCGTGTGCGGCTCTACAATAAGCAACAATATGCCGGTCAATACTTGCGCACCAATAATTTGATGGTCGCTACGCGTGAACACGCCGATGCCAGCGTGTTTGCTAACAATACGCTCGAAACATTTGCTTATGATTGGAGTAATATCTTTTACTATACGACGCCGAATTCTTTAAATCGGATGACAGTCCAATCAGGCAATGTAATGCAGGCCGATTGGCGCATGTAGGTTTAACGTCCATTAGTGGGTAATTTTGGACGATTAGCGCTACTCAAAAATACTCATGTATGTTGTATACACTGCGCATTTTTTCATAGCACTAATCGTCCAAACTTGCCGCACTACTGAACGTTAAACCATTAAGGCGTATTAGTGGGCAATCTTGAGAATTCAACGCTGCACAAAATATTCATGTATGTTGTATACACTGCGCATTTTTTCATAGCACTAATCGTCCAAACTTGCCGCACTACTGAACGTTAAACCATTAAGGCGTATTAGTGGGCAATCTTGAGAATTCAACGCTGCACAAAATATTCATGTATGTTGTATACACTGCGCATTTTTTCATAGCACTAATCGTCCAAACTTACCGCACTACTGAACGTTAAATGGAGATGTGTCATCCCGGAAATCGACGAGGTCGATTATCCGGGATCCAGGGTGATGTATGGATCCAGGCTCGGGGGCCGGGATGACAAAGACAGGTGCGGGATGACAAGCTGTACGCCTTGATAATAATCACCGTGCAGCGTATGTGGGTCATGTTGATTTGAGATTAAAGTCCTTTATATTCACGCCCTGATAACAATCACAGTGCACCGAAGCTGTCGCTATGTCTTTGGTTAAGTCATTATATATTCGCATATAGTTGCTGGATTGACCGAAAACTTACATTATCATTATAATCTAATCCATTGATAACATTATTAAATATCTGCCGACCTGCTGGGATTTTTAAGCTTTTGTTAAGCTTGGAGTCTTACACTGTAGTTAATGTTTTTATATGTATGGATAATTAATTTTTCTAGGTGTTATAGATGGAACATGTACATAGTGTAATTAGTAATAAGATGGCTCATGAGCTAGAAAGAGCTGTAGTTCAAGAAGATAGCGGTGATCTCAGTCGAGACACTTACGATAATGTGGTTAATACCTTCTATCAAATGCGCGATTGCTGGGAGCAAGCTTGCGGCGATATGGAGATGGCGGCGCTTGAAATTCGCAAACAACTGAAAATGAGTGCAGAGCAGGTCGTGTTAGCAGCCAGCACCATTATCAATGAAGCTGAAAGGCAGGTGACAGCAGTCACAGTGGATAGCGCAACTCCAGCGATGTTGCCCTATGACTATAAAGGCCTCACCAGCTTAGTGCAGTTTCTCAATATGATCACTTGTGGGTTGCTAGCTCGACAGTATCAGCTTGTACTAGCTTAGCCTCATGTTTTAGACCAATATATATTTCCACCCGACGATTATCCGCCGCTCCACGTGGATTCTTATTGGTGGATACATTCACTTTGGCGGCATCTGGAATCACACGAACATAACGCATCGAGACACCATGGTTCCACAAGTAGCCGGCTACCGCACGAGCATAGTAGAAAGAGTTTTTCTGCTGTTGCTGTCTGGTGTACACAATGTCGGTATGGCCTGAAACAGTAATGGGTGTTTGTGGGTAAGTCTTAACCAATTTAGCAATGAGTATCATTGTACGTTTACGATAAGGTTTCATTTCCGTCGAAGTGTTTAGGAAGAAACAATCTGTTGGTAAAATCAAGGTCAGCGTTGAACCCACTTCAATCACACCAACACCTTGCTTATGCAGCTCGGTTAACATGTTGTAATGCTCAGTGGTACTGCCCGTATAAGGGCGGGGAGATGGTAACTGCAGCCCTTTATGACAAGCGGTTAAGCTTAATACACAAGCGGTAGCAAGAACAATCAACAAAAGTCGGCGAGCGAGTGAGCGCATGAGGTTCCTTAATAAGCGTTCCTGTTGGTTAACTCATTGTAGCGGCTCACTTAAGTAAAGACAACTGGCGTTGTTGTTTACGTCTTGTTCAAATTGTATCCAGCTCAAGTAGTTTTTTATTGCTTTTGATAGCTGCTGTGGCATACTTGAAAGCCTTTTTTTAGGTCGTGTCGTTAATGTGGCTAATGTAATTCTACATAACGAAAAACTATAAGGAAAAATTGATGAAAAGATTTTCAATGGCAGTTCTATCTGCAATTGCTGGTTGTGTATTGGCTGGTAACGTTTTGGCTGGTGATCCTTTATTGGAGATGACATGTACGGGTGCTCAACTTAGTCAGGCTAACTTTTGCTCAGAAGATTTGGGTAATATGGATGACAGGAATGTTGCTTGTTTTGCTAAAGTTGCAGTGAACGGCTGTAAGCAAATGAAGACTAAAATTTCGCTACCAGGTAGTTGCTCTTGGGGGTTCATTAAAGGTAACTTGCACCGCGGTAGTGTTGGCTTTCGTTGCTCTTACGAGAAGCGCTATGCTGATGCAGCGGGTTTAAGTGCAGCAGAAAGAGATGCTATCTACAATAACTGCGTGAACTACCAGAATAAAGCAATAGCAGCTAGAAATGCTGGTGGTTGTGGTTTCTAATTAATAAAAAAATATATCAGTAAGGGGTGGGCGTGAAACAGGTGTTGCGTATTTGTTTGGCTGTTGTTTTGGCGGGTGTTTCATTGTCAATTTTTGCCGGTGGCATTCAAAGTAAAGAAAATAGAAAGTCAGTCGATTTTAACACTCCTTACCCTTTCTATATTGGTGCTTCGCTTGGTTACGGTTCAACTGATTGGAGTATGTTAACTGCTATGCCAGGACAGGCGGCATCATCTGTTAGTCCAGTGTCAGCGGATGATACTGGTGTAACCGGTGGCGTTATGGTGGGCTATCAATTTAGTAAAATGTTTGCCTTTGAGTTTAGTTACAGCCATTTTCCTCGTACTACTCTAAAATTCGATCCGTGGAGCATTTATTGGAATAATGATAATGTTCAAGACGATGACCCCATTACGCGTTACCTCCATACCAATACCTATGCATTCGGCTTCGTGGGTAAATTTATTGTGCCGGTGAGGGATACGGACAGTTTCTTTGCTTTTGCTAGTGCTGGGCTAGGAGTTGTGCATCGTAGTTTTGAAGAGTATGAAGATATTTTCCCGCCGACTAACCACGTGGGTGCTACATTTGGTGTTGGTCTGATATTTGTGATTAATCGTCACCTAACAGCGGAAACTGCATTCCAGTATTATACGGGTTATGGTAAGGCAGCGGATGGTCCTGTGATCAAGTACGTACCATTCCTGTATCAAGGCTATATTGATTTAGCTTACCATTTCTCTTTTTAAGCTTGTCATCCCGTCCCCGAGTTAGTCATCCCGGCCTCTGAGCCGGGATCTAGTTATTATTTCTTGGATCCCGGATCAAGTCCGGGATGACAAAGGCAAATCCGGGATGACAAAGGCAAGGCCGGGATGACAAAGGCAAGTCCGTGATGACATGTGGCTGGATTCAAGCCACATATTCCTCAGCAACTTCGAAGACACGACGATTAGCAGCTACTTGGCTACCGAACTGTTGTGTTAAATCTTGTGGTAAGCAATGGGGGTAGGCCTTCAAAAATAATTGCAATGCAAAGTGATCTTCAAAGGCAAAGTAAAGAGTGATTTGCTGTGGTAAATCTTGATTGCGCTGAATGCGGCTATACAGAGCCCCGGAATGTGCGGTCACCTGTTTTGCGTAGCTTTGCAGGTTGGCGTATACGCGTGCTTGTATGCACGGCTCTATCATCATGTTTACTTCGCAAATCATCATACGCTTCTCCTTGCGGGGGGTGATTATCGAACGGGGTTTGGCTAAAAAAATTAATGATCATCATTTTGTATAATCCTAGGGTCAAGTAAACAGACCAGTCCTTTGGTTAGTTTGAGTAGTGTGATTATGACAGCAAGTTCTTACAAAATTGTTACAAGTTTATGTAACATTTAAAAATAATTGTTAACTGGTAACTGATCTAAGTTAAGCCTGCGTGGATATCCGATATTCACAGACCGGCATTTATGGTAATTTGCATGACAAAGTACAAGGAGGATCAAGACCTATGTCTATTCAAGTAGTCGATTTTAGATCAGTCAATGCCGCACAACAATTCGCCACTTCATTGCGAGAAACTG
This sequence comes from Coxiellaceae bacterium, assembly GCA_029212885.1. Taxonomy (GTDB): domain Bacteria; phylum Pseudomonadota; class Gammaproteobacteria; order Coxiellales; family Coxiellaceae; genus JARGNX01. The sequence goes on along the minus strand of JARGPC010000001.1, from coordinate 204,669 downwards.
GTTTTGGTGTGTTGCAAAACCATCCGGTCAATCAACAACTGATTAATGATTGTTATCGCGACTGGGAGGCATTTTTTAAGTCTGATGATAAATACAATTATGAATTTGATCCGGCAACTCACGACGGTCATATCAGTTATGAATTGTCTGAAACGGCTAAAGGCAATACGGTACAAGACCTGAAGGAATTCTACCACCTGTATGATTGGGGGCGTTGTCCTGGTTCTCTGCGACCACCAACGTTGCAATTGATGAACGAGCTAAAAGACATGGCAGAAACCTTACTCATGTGGTTAGACCGTTATTTACCAGCGAATATACGTGAACATTTGTCGATGCCTTTATCCGATATGCTAAAGAACAGTAATCGTACATTGTTTCGGTTGATTCATTATCCTCCGTTGCGAGGTGATGAGCCAGATGGTGCGGTACGCGCCGCTAAGCATGAAGATATTGATTTCTTAACCTTATTGCCAGCTGCGACAGCTGAAGGGCTGCAGGCGCAGATGGCTGATGGTCAATGGGTAGACGTACCGATTAACCCAAACTGGATTATCGTCAATGCTGGCGATATGCTGCAGGAGGCGACAGAGCATTATTATCCGTCTACAACACATCGGGTCACAAACCCGGTCGGTGAACTGGCCAAGCAATCACGTCTATCGATGCCATTATTTTTACATCCTCAGGACGATGTTGTATTATCCGACCAATACACGGCGGAGAGTTACCGCCAGGAACGTTTTGCTGAGCTGGGCTTAGTCTAATCAATATAAGGTGAAATCAGTGGGTACATCAATCGCTAGTGCGGCCACCATGGTTGAAGAAGTTGAAATTTATTTGAAAGGTCTGCAAGACACAATTTGCAATGCATTAGAAGAGCTCGATACCAGCACAAAGTTTCGTGAAGACAGTTGGACGCGTGAAACCGGTGGCGGTGGCCGTACGCGTGTTTTAACCGATGGTGAAGTGTTTGAGCAGGCGGGAGTGAATTATTCACATGTTTTCGGTGAGCAGTTGCCAGCTTCGGCCAGTGCAAGTCGTCCTGAACTGGAAGGCGCCGCTTTTCAAGCGCTAGGTGTTTCATTGGTGATTCATTCAATGAACCCTTATGTGCCTACATCGCATATGAATGTGCGTTTCTTTATTGCTGAAAAAGAAGGCATGGATCCCGTGTGGTGGTTTGGTGGTGGTTTTGATTTGACACCTTATTATGGTTTTGAAGAAGACTGTGTGCACTGGCACACTATGGCCAAGAAAGCTTGTGAGCCGTTTGGTGAGGATATTTATCCGCGTTATAAAAAATGGTGTGATGAATATTTTTATTTGAAGCACCGCGAAGAAGCACGAGGCATTGGTGGTTTGTTCTTTGATGATGTGAATCAGTGGGATTTTGATACCAGCTTTAACTTTATGAAAAGCGTAGGTAACCATTTCTTGCCGGCCTATACGCCTATCGTAAAAAAACGTAAAGATCATCCTTGTGATGTGCAGCAAAAGGCATTTCAATTGTATCGCCGTGGTCGTTATGTCGAATTTAATTTGGTTTATGATCGTGGCACGCTATTTGGTTTGCAATCAGGTGGTCGCACGGAATCAATATTAATGTCATTACCGCCACAAGTGATTTGGCGTTATGATTGGCAGCCGTCAGATGGCAGTGCGGAAGCAGCACTGTATACGGACTTTCTGCCTGCGCGTGATTGGGTGTAAAAAAAATAAATGGGGGTGCTGCAATGAGCGGCTGAGAATAGACCCTTATAACTTGAACTGGATAATGCCAGCGTAAGGAAAATATGAAGCATCATACTTTTTTAGATCCGCTCGGGTCGGTTTTCTCATCAGTATCTACCGTATTCTATGTGCTAGCCCATTGGTTGGCGTGGCCTGCCAGTTTAATTGCGATACTGATTAATGGTTATCTGTATTTTAAAACTGGCTTATACGCTGATATGACTAAAGAAGTGATTTATCTCAGTTTAACATTGTATGGTTGGTATGAATGGTTGCGCGGTGGAAAAAATCATCAACCTATAGCGGTGAGTCATATAAAGTGGCGCGAGTTAGGTTTGTTATTGTTGGTGTTTATTGTTGGTTGTGTGGGTGTATATGAATTACTGTTGCATTTTACAGCATCCAAGGTGCCTCTGTGGGATGCGACTACCACAACATTAAGCTTAATTGCTGAATGGATGGTCTGTCGTAAATATATAGAGAATTGGATTTTATGGGGCGTTGTTGACGCGATGTATATTGGCCTGTATTTCTATAAAGGGCTACCAGCACATGGTTTGGAGATGTGCGTCTATGTGGTAATTGCGGTTGTTGGATATTGGTGGTGGTACAGGAAGATGACAGCACGCTAGGTTATGATATGATGTGCGCCAGACGCCCTATATAAGGAATAAATACATGGTAAAGCTCATTACAGTTGATGATGTCACACGTATCGTACATGAAATTACGATCGAAAAGTTTTTATTGGACTTGGTTGAATACTTGCGTGCTGATTATTCGGATTGGCAAAAATTCCAGATGTCACCGCGTCATGCCACGCACCTCTCCTACGGTGTGTTAGAGCTGATGCCCATTTGTGGCGAAAGGTACTACTCATATAAGTATGTGAATGGCCATCCTGGTAACCCGAAAAAAGACCTGCAAACAATCGTCGCTATGGGAATGTTGGCCGATGTGGAGTCAGGCTATCCGCTAATGATCAGTGAAATGACTTTACTTACCGCATTTCGAACGGCAGCGACAACTGCATTGTTTTCTCAATATCTTGCTAGAAAAGATTCGAAGGTATTGGCGATGATTGGCTCGGGTGCACAATCAGAATTTCAAGCGCATGCTATGAAAGTAGCGTGTGGCATTGATACGATTCAATACTATGATGTTGATCCGAAGGCAATGCAAAAGTTTGCACGTAACATGGCAACTAGTGGTATTAAACTGGTGGCTTGCGATAACGGTCGCCAAGCGGTAAAAGGTGCAGACATTGTTACTACGTGTACGGCTGACAAACGCAAAGCACAAGTGCTATTCAATGACTGGCTGGAGCCAGGTCAGCATATCAATGGGTTGGGCGGTGATTGCCCGGGTAAGACTGAATTCGAGGCGAGTATTTTAGATCGCGGTAACATCTATATTGAGTATGCTGAACAGACACACATTGAAGGCGAAGTGCAGCATTTAGATGATATTTCACATTGCATCGAAATGCATAATGTTATTCGTGATAAAGTGCCGGGTCGTCAGACGGATGAAGAAATTACGATTTATGATTCAGTTGGTTTTTCATTAGAGGATTACTCGGTCTTGCGTTATATTTATCAGTTGTCGAATGATTATGGTTTTGGTACGACAATGCCTATGATTCCTGACATAGCGGATCCTAAGGATTTGTATTCAGCTTTAAATCAAGCAGTGCCATTAATGAAGCGAGTGGTGTAGTGTTATTGTTGCTTTTTAAGTAATGCGATGGCTTCGTCGAGGGGAATGGGTTTGCTGAGGTAATAGCCTTGCCCTTGGCTGCAGCCATTATCCAGCAAAAATTGCAGTTGATCTATGGTTTCGATGCCTTCTGCGGTAATGTTCAGGCCAAGGCTTTTGGCTAGCGATATAATGCCTTTGACAATAGCGATATCGTTTTCATCCTTTGGTATGTCCATGACAAAGCTTTTATCAATTTTTAAGCCATTAATCGGTAGCTGCTTAAGATGGCTCAGTGATGAGTAGCCAGTACCAAAGTCGTCAATATCGATGCGTATGCCCAAGTCATGCAATTCACGCAGCGCCTGCTCTGTGTCATTTGAATATGCCATGATGGCGGTTTCTGTTATTTCAATCTCTAGCTGAGCAGGTGTTAAGTTATTTTCTTTCATGCATTTCTGAAGCAGTGAAAGCATCGAGTTAGAATTTACTTGCACTGGCGATATATTTATGGCAAAGGTTAACGTATCTTTATATTGCTCATTAATTTTTCCTAAAAGAGCGCACGCATGCTCAATAACCCATTCACCAATAGGTATGATTAATCCCGTTTCTTCAGCGACAGGAATAAAGCCATCAGGTGGTATCGGGCCATATTCAGGGTGATGCCATCGCAGTAACGCTTCAAATCCAATAATCTTTTTTGGTTCAAATTGGTATTTTGGTTGTAATACCAGGCTTAGTTCGTCATTGCTAACAGCAGTGGCTAAAGCCTGTTCCATTTTAACTTTATTTGAATGTGCTAAATTAAGCTCTTCCGTGAAAAACTGAAAAGTGTTTCTTCCGAGTGACTTAGCGCGGTACATGGCAATGTCAGCATTTTTTGTTAGGGTTTCCGCATCCTCACCGGCTTGAGGGTAGCATGCCACACCAACGCTACAGGAAATACTGACTTCATTACCTTCAAGATCAAAAGATTCGGCGAGTGAGGCAATGATTTTATTAGCAACTGTGCTGGCGCAGTCTGGGCCTTCAATAGTAGGAAGTATGATGGCGAATTCATCGCCACCCAGTCGAGTGATATGGTCACCTTGGCGTAATTCATGTCTAATGCGAACACTGACCTTTTGTAATAATAAATCACCCAAATGATGACCAAGCGTATCATTAATGTTTTTAAATTTATCCAAGTCAATAAATAGCAAAGCGAATATTGTATGATTTCGACAGGCGTTGGCCATTACGCTATTTATCATTTGCTCATAAAATTTTCTATTAGGCAGGCCAGTGAGTGCGTCGGTGAGTGATAGAGTTTCAAAGCGCTCATTGGATTCTAATAATTTATTGCGCATCGTGGCAATGCGTTCCATGGCAAGGATTTTTGATTTTAATATCGTTGTGTTAATGGGTTTGGTTAAGTAGTCATCACCGCCAGATTCGATGCCCTGTTGAACGGCTTCATCATCTACTGCGGCGCTAAGGAATATGATGGGAACCCAGTCATCATTGGACTTGTTGTATTCACTCAAGGTGGTTGCGCACTCATAGCCACTCAGTTTATCCATAATAACATCCAGTATGATGAGATCTGGATGCTCTTGCTGGTAGATGTCAAGTGACTTGGTTGGATCATTGACGCAGATGGTGGTATGGCCAAAGCTCTCCAGCTGCTTGGAAATAAGCATTAAGCTTGTTTTTGAATCATCTACTATTTGAATTTTCAACCCGAGATACCTTAGCTAATGACGAAATTATTATAGACTATAATGCAATGGCTGTAAGTTAGGAGATTGAAATGCAGGTGTTATTATTTAGTTCTGCCAAGCAATTGTATTGTTGTGATTTAAGCACTGTTTTGCGGGTAATAAACATTTTACAGTTAAAAGCAGTTCCCGGCATGCCTCATTATTTTAAAGGTCTAATGGATTATTATGGTAGACAAATTTCAGTTGTTGATTTGATTGAGTATTTGGATGGCGATATTCAGCTTAAGTATACGCTGGAAACACCTCTTATTTTAATGCAACAAGATAAGCAGATGTTAGGTTTGATTGTTGAAGAAGTACTTGGTGTGTATGACGTTGATAATAATGAAGTGCAGGCACTACCAGCGGTAACAGCAAAGCCTCAAATCAAAGGAGCGATGCATATTGATAAAAATGCTGCATTGATGATTGATGTCGATCGACTACTGTTAGAGTTAGCAGAGGGGGTGGTGGGTGAAACAGCCTCCTAAGTCAGCCGTTGAAGAGCTATGCCGCTATATCCATAAGCAGTTTGGCATCGTGATCCAGGAACATCAGATGGCTAGCATTGAAACGTATTTGGCAGGTCAAGGTGAGGATAATAAATATGATAGCGTTCATGAGTATTTGAAAAAATTAACTGCTGCGGATTGTCATAGTCAGTTAGTTAACGAGTTATCTACAAGTATAACCGTCGATGAAAGCTATTTTTACCGTGATCAGCAACAGATGGAATTTTTAGAGCATCGGTTTCTGCCTGAATTAATTCAAAAACGTATGTTAAATGCGGATAATCAATTGAGTATATGGAGTGCCGGTAGCTCTAATGGACAAGAGTTATATACGGTGCTTATTATGCTGGCGGAATTAGTGCCAACATTAAAGCAGTGGGATGTTTATTCAATTGGTACTGATATTAGCTTTCAAGCGATCAGTAATGCGCGTGCTGGTGCCTATTCGCATCTAGCCTTTCGCACAATGGCAGAGAGGATTAAGCAGGCATATTTTACATTGCAAGACAGTAAACATTATGTCATCAAGCAGGAAATTCAGCAAATGGCTGAATTTACTTACTTAAATTTAAAGGATATGGATTATGAAAATCAAATTGATTGTAAAGGTGGTTTTGACTTAATTTTTTGTCGTAATGTATTTATATATTTAGATTACGAATTGGTGACAAGAATCACTGAAAAAATGGTTCAGTTGCTCAATCCAGATGGTATTTTGCTATTGGGCCCTGCAGATATAATTCAGAATCACGTGGAAGGCGCAGAGCTTCATCAAAGCTCAGGTGTGATCTATTACAAGAAGGAAAAAAATCAAGCTGTTACGCACGAGCCGGCTGTCGATAGAGAGGAAGCAGGAATAAATATCTATCCTATAATCAATGGCGAAGAAAAAAAGGATTCCAAGGAAAAACAGCTTGAAGATTCTGGCCAGAAGGAGATGGAAGGTCAGGCCGTAAGCGCAGTTGAATCTTCAGAAAGGTTAGATGTAAAAGAGCTACAAACGATTGCAATGCAATGTGCAAATGCAGCAGATTATGAAAAAGGTTTGGAAATGATTGAGCAAAGTCTGGAGCAAAATGAGTTTGACCCCCATGGATACTATATTAAAGGATTAATTTGCTTGGGATTGAAGCAATACTCCGATGCGGCAGCACAATTTAAAAGTGCTATTTTTCTCAATGCGAAATTTCCAGAAGCAGCCTATCACCTCAGTTTATGTCTACAGCTTCAGGGTGACTTGCAGGCGGGAAAGAAAATGATGAAGTCTGCCTTGGGCATGGCCAGTGATACTGATCCTGACACTAAGTTGATTGATATGCCCGGAGTGACGATGCGCGAGTTTGTGGATGTTTTACGTAATGAAATGGATTCATTAAATTAGGGTGTTGTGAAATGAGTGATGGCAATTTATTAAATAAAAAAACTGAGCATTGTGATTTCATTCGGCAGTTTAGTGGCACTGAAGATCTCAGTGTATTACAGCAGCGTACCGAGCAGTTTGTGCAAGAAGACAATGCAGATAAGCTAAGTGAGGAAGAGTATATACACTTCCGTTTAGGAGGTACCGAGTCATATGCTGTCAATTATCGCTATGTTGAGGAAATATTAAATCCAAATAACATTACTCGTGTACCATGTGTTCCAAAGCATGTTGCGGGTGTTGTTAATCGTCGTAGCTCGTTATTAGCGGTATATGATTTAAAACAACTGTTTTCATTAAATGATCCCAAAGAAAAAAATGATGAAGTGTGGGTCATTGTTGTGACATGTGATGATGCTAACTACAGTGCATGCATATTAGCAGATGAAATTTATGCAAATGAAAATTATGTGGTAGAGCATTTGGCTGCGCCACTAAAGTCAACAGGTATAAAAAACTTGGCATATGTTAAAGGGATTATTGATGGCAGGATTACATTGCTGGATATCCCCGCCATTCTATCAGATGAAAACCTGAAGGTAGTTAAAAATGCTGCTTGATGTAGGAGATGTGTTATGAGCATTACAAAAAAATTCACCCTTAAAAGAAGTCTGCTTTTTTGTATAGGCGGTGTTTTGTTGGCGTTTACAGTGTCGGTAATTTTGCAAACCATACAATGGTCATTGCAACCGGATATGTTTTATGCCTCTTATTTGGTAATAGCATGGGGGCTACTGGTGTTGTCTTGGGCGTTTGGGATAGGCTATTCGGTCCGTATGATTTCAGGTATGAAGCGTATGCAACAATCGTTTGCAGCTAAAGAAGCCATGTCACGCGGTATCATAGAAACTGCTGTAGATGGTTTCATTACTATCGATGTAAAACGAACGGTTCTTTCATTTAATAGAGCAGCTGAAAAAATGTGGGGATATCAAGCAAGCGAAGTTATTGGAAAAAATGTACGCATGCTGATGCCAGAAAAATATTCGAAGGATCATGAGCAATATGTTGATAATTATCTTACCACCGGTGTTAAAAAAGTGATTGGCATGGGGCGAGAGGTGGAAGGGCTGAGAAAAGATGGCAGTATTTTTCCATTACACTTATCGATTGGTGAAGTAAAAATTGGTGAAGATAGATTTTTTGCTGGTATTGCACGTGACATTACCGATGAAGTCAATATGAGGAGTCAAATCGAAGCCGAGAAAGAGCGTACTTCAGGCATTATTGATACGGCGGTTGATGGCATTATAACAATTAATGAAGAGCGTATTGTGCAGTCATTTAATAAAGGGGCTGAAGACATGTTTGGTTACAGTCCTGATGAGGTTATAGGTAAAAATATTAAAATGATTATGCCGGAAAAATATTCTAAGGATCATGATAGTTATGTGCAAAATTATTTAGATACTGGGGTTAAAAAAGTAATTGGTATAGGTCGAGAGGTGGAAGGGCAACGTAAGGATGGCTCTACATTTCCATTGTATTTATCAATTGGTGAGATGAAGGTTGAAGGCGTACGTTATTTCACGGGGATAGCGCGTGACATAACAGCAGAGATTGCATTGCGTGAAAAAATTAAATCGGCGCAAGAAAGAGCTGACCAATTATTGAAGGAAACTCAAGCGAAAATTACAATGTATCGCGATCTTGTTAGTCAAATAGCAGCGGGTGATTTGACAGAACGTATAAACCTTAATGGTTCATCATCTAATGATGATGACATCACGCAATTAGGAGTTCACCTTAATTCAATGACGGATGGATTGGCTGATATAGCGACGAAGATAAATGGTGTGTCAGTTGAGTTAGGTAGTAGCTTGGATGAAGTACAAAATACCGCTATCGCTCAAGCATCGAGTGCTTCTCAGCAGGCTTCCTCAGTTAATGAGACAACATCTATCATTGAAGAAATTAGAGCTACATCCAAGCAGACACTCGAAAAAGCTGTTTCGTTGGGTGATTCAGCAGAAAAGACTAAAGCCGAGGGGCAGCGGGGATTGGATGCCATTGAGCATGCAGTTACCGGAATGCGTACTATACGTCAAAAAGTTGAAGCCATCGCTGAATCAATCTTGGCACTATCAGAGCAAACCCAACAAATTGGTGAAACCACTGAAGCAGTAGGTGGCTTAGCGCAACAATCCAAGTTGTTAGCTTTAAATGCTTCAATCGAAGCAGCGAAAGCGGGTGATGCGGGTAAAGGGTTCGCCGTTGTTGCATCTGAGGTTAAAGCTTTAGCAGAGCAGTCACAGCAAGCCACCGAGCAAGTGCAAAAGATCTTGCAAGAAATTCAGATTGCTACAGATAAAGCGGTGATGGCGACAGAGGAAGGTAATAAGGAAGTAGATGCCGGTATTAGTGCGGTGGAAGAGACGGGTGAAGTAGTGCATTCGTTGAGTGATGTGATCCAAGAATCTTTGATTTCATCACAACAAATCGTAGCAGCTGTAAGGCAAGAAGCTACCGGTATTGATCAAATCGCTGAAGCAATGACCGAAATAAATAAGGTTACATCACAGTTTGTTTCTGCTTCAGAACAATCTAAGCAAACAGCGGAAAACTTAGGCTTAGTAGTTGACCAACTTCGTAGCGCTGCTTCAATTTACAAGCTAAAAGCAAATGAGAGAAATGCGTAATAAATAATAGGTATGGTGTGTTAGGTTATGGAATTTGATCCTGAAATATATAAAGAGCTCATAAAAACCTTTCAAGGTGAATTTGACGAGCAAATTGAAGAATTAACCGAATGCCTACTACGCATTGAAAAAATGGATAATAAATCCGAAGTTGATAGCGACCTTATCAATAAAATCTTTAGAATCGCGCATACCATTAAAGGGGCTTCTAGAGGAATCGAGTTGAATGCTATTGGTGATATTTCACATCACATGGAAGATATCTTTTCAGAGATTCGCCAGGGTGAAAAGCATATATCATCAGCAGTTATCGATGTTTTTTTTGAGGCAATTGATGCTATGCGTTCGTTATTAACCAGTCATGTGAACAATAAGGATCCCGTGGTGGATTCATCTGCAATGGTCGAAAAATTAAAATCATTGTATTGTGATGATAAAAAAGAATCTGAGACATTGCAAAGTGGCGCTGCTAAGCCTTCGGTTAAAGATGACAGTGATACTGAGGCGAAGCTATCGAACTCAGTGGCTGAGGTTAATTCCGACAGCATACGTGTTGATGTCGAAAAAATAGATCAAGTTACGGCGCTGTCTGATGAGTTGCAAGGTGTTAAGTTAGAGTTAGATGACTATTATGACGAAATGCAGTTGCTAAAGTCAAAAGTTACAAATCTTACTAACTATTGGACTTCTGTTACAAATCTATGCCGTAAAAGTGGTAAGGCATTGTCTGGTGAGCTTAGTAATTTACTAATGATGGGTATGCAGGAAATTGCCTCAACAAAAACTAAATTAGCAAGAATGAATAGCAATGTGAATAATACGGCTCGTGGTTTGGGTTTGGTATCCGCGGCTTTGCAAGATAAGGTGCGCACATTACGCTTGGTCCCCGTTGCTACTGTCTTAACGCCGATGTTGCGCTCAGCGCGTGATATAGCACGTGAGTTGGGTAAGAGAGTCGAGGTGTCATTGACTGGTGAAGATATTTGTATTGATCGTTCTGTTCTTGCTCGAGCAAAGGATCCTTTGATGCATTTGTTGAGAAATGCAATTGATCATGGTATCGACAGCGCCGAAATGCGTAAGGCATTAGGTAAGCCTGAGGTGGGAAGGGTTGATATTGTAGTGACTAGTGAAAGTGATCGCATCGTGATTGAAATGTCAGATGATGGCCAAGGAATAGATGTCAATCAGATTTTAACGATCGCAAAACGAAAAAAATTAATTTCCGAAGAAGAGTTAGGCAGTTACAGCGAAGAAGATATCCTTTCGCTTATTTTCAGGCCTGGATTTTCTACTAAAGAAATAATTACTAATTTATCGGGTAGGGGTGTAGGGTTAGATGTTGTGATGGAAAACATTCAAACACTAAAAGGTTCGGTAAATATCCAAACGGAAATTAATAAAGGCACTACCTTTACGATGACCTTGCCATTAACGCTAGTGTCTGATCGTGGCGTTATTGTTGAGGTTAATCAGCAAGAATTTGCCATTCCAACAACTTCTATCGGGCGAATATTGTCTATTACAGAGGACCAGGTTATTTCGGTTGAGGCGGGTTTAGCTATTATGTATGAAAATAAACCGATACCTTTGCGTCGTTTATCTGATGCATTAGAGCTCGAAAGTGTTGTCAATAATTGTTCGGTTTTTTCTGTGGTTGTTATACAGAAAGGTTGGCAAGCGGTCGCCTTGGTTGTTGACATGATTCATGGTGAACGAGAAATTGTTGTTAAGCATCTATCAGATCCTTTGATATCTGTGCGTAATGTATCCGGTGCGACGCTGACTGGACGCGGTGAGGTTATTGTGGTGTTAAACCCAATTGATTTGGTCGAATCAGCGCTGCGTGTGCACTCATCTACATTAGTTGATGTTGAAGCAGAGGAAATAAAAGCAATTGATGTTGCGAAGATATTAGTCGTAGATGACTCAATTACGACACGTACATTAGAAACGAATATATTGAATATACAAGGCTATGATGTTGATTCGTCTATGGATGGCGAAGATGCCTGGCAGAGTATTAATCAGCACGAATATGATTTAATTATTACTGATGTTGAGATGCCACACATGGATGGATTTGAGTTAACGTCGCTCATTAAGGGCGATGATCGTTATAAGGATATACCCGTAATCATTGTTACCTCGCTAGAAAGTGATGCGGATAAACGTAGAGGGATTGAAGTGGGTGCGGATGCTTACATTGTCAAAAATACTTTTGAAACTAAATCATTGTTAAAGACAGTGGAGCAACTCATATGATTAAGGTCTTACTGGTTGATGATTCAAAGGTAGTGAGAATGCTGTTGCGTGCAATGATAGAGCAAGAGGATGGATTTGAGGTTGTGGGTGAAGCTGAAAATGGTGCTGAAGGTGTTGAGTTAACTACATCATTGAAGCCTGATGTCGTGACTATGGATATTCGAATGCCTATTATGGATGGCTTTGAAGCTACTAAGGCTATAATGCGGGATTGCCCTACGCCAATACTGGTGGTTAGTGCTAGCGTAAATGATGAAGATTTAAAAATTACTTTCAACGCATTACAAGCAGGAGCGCTTGGTGTTATTGAAAAGCCACCTGGACTACATGGTGATGATTATGATTCAGTAAAGAGGGATCTAATAAACTCGCTGCGTGCATATCATGAAATAAAAGTGGTTAGACGTCGTTACGATACGAATGTTGAAAGAGTGGCTTCGACAGAGGTTGATAGTCATGCGTTATTGCAAGCTGGTAAGGTGCTCAATGAAGTGGTTGCTATTGGTGCATCCACGGGTGGGCCAGCATTGCTGGGTGAAATTTTAAAAGTACTACCAGTCAATTTTTCGATTCCTATTGTAGTTGTTCAGCATATTTCTGAAGGTTTTACGCCGGGTCTGGCAAGCTGGTTAAATGATAGCTGTCAATTAATTGTAAAAGTTGCTGAGCAAGATGAAATATTGCGACCTGGCGTGGTTTATATTGCCCCTTATGGTGCGCACTCACTGGTTTCACGTAATCAAGGTATGTTATGCCTTAAGCTTGCAAGGCCAGCAGAAAAGAAAGGTTTTTGTCCGGCTGTAAATGAATTGTTTCGTTCTGTTGCTGCCTGTTGCCCAGGTCATGCCATTGGTGTGATTTTAACGGGTATGGGTGATGATGGCGCACAAGGGTTGCTTGAAATGAAAAAAGCAGGTTGTTATACCATTGGTCAGGACGAGGATAGCTGTGTGGTCTATGGTATGCCAAAAGAAGCCATGAGCCTTGGTGCTGTTTGTATTCAGTTGCCCGATATAGAGATTGGAAAAGCGATTAAAGATAATTTTAATCAAGTACAGGATGCCCGAAAAAGGGGGAGAGCATGAAAAAAATACTAGTTGTGGATGATAGTGCTACATCAAGAGCGATATTGCGTGCTTGTATGCCGAAGGGTAATAAATATGAGCTGTATGATGCAGATGATGAGGCGAGTGCGTTGAAGCAAGTCGAGCAAGTGCAGCCCGAGATTTGCGTGATGGATTATAACTTACCTGAAAAAACAGGTACTGAAATTGCTGAGTCCATACTAAGCACGGGGCTTGCTGCTAAGTTTGTTTTAATGACCGCTAACATGCAGCAAGGGGTTGTGGATCGTGCAAAGGCTTTGGGTTTTGTGGCGTTTATAGAAAAGCCTGTGACGCCAGATAAAATTAGTAAGGTATTGGGGGATTTAGATAATGCAACTGAATGACCAGCAGCAGGATTGTTTAACCGAGATATGTAATATTGGCACCAGTCGTGCAGCCTCGCAGTTATCTTTATTATTAAATGATAATATTAAAGTTGATGTGCCAATGGTAAAAATATCTACGATTGCTGAATTGCCTTCAATCTTAGGTTTGGACACTGAAGAAAAATTTGTTGCGGTAAGTCAACGTCTAGCGGGTTGTTTTAATGGTGAAGCCATTTTGTTATTTAACAACGATGATTGTAAGGTATTGGTCGAGTCAGTGTTGCAAGGCTTTGGCGGGATTTCATCGCCAAATGCAGATATTTATAAACAAGAATCTATGGTTGAAATTGGTAATATCATTGTGTCAGCAAGCATCAGTTCATTGGCAGATATTTTGAAGTCAGAGGTTCTGTTGAGTGTGCCGGCCTATCATGAATATTCTCTGCAGCAATTGTTATCAAGTAATGATGACGCAGGAAGGCCTATCATTGCAATCGTCACGCAATTGGATGCGGATACTGAGCACGTGTCTGGCATGCTGTTATATTTATTCGAAAAAGAATCAATCAAGACTTTATTAGACATGATCTCTCAGGTTAGTGGTGGAGGAGAGAAATAGTGGCTGCTATGTATCAATCGGCATTTGATGTGGCGCCAGTCGGTCTTTTTATTATCGATTTAGGGCATCATATTCATGCGTGGAATCGATGGATGCAGGAGCATACAGAAATCCCTAGCGAAAAAGCTATCGGTTCTACCTTGGAGTTATTATATCCAGGCATTGAAAATCCACGTTTTAGTTGGGCTTTGGATCAGGCGATTTCGCATAATGCTGAACAAGTGATGTCTTATGCGCTCAATCGTTACTTGATTCCGATACCAGTTGATTACGCTGGTGAAGAAGATGTTAAGTTTATGCCGCAGCAAATATATATTTCTCCGGTGGCATTGGATGATGGTGAGAAAGCGGCAGTGGTGCTGTTAGTTGATATGACGGAAAATGTTATCCGTTCAAATGCATTATTACAGGTGGCATTTAAGTTAGAAGAGGACTCACACCGCGATACATTAACCAATGCTTATAATCGACGCTTTTTGACTGAGTGGCTGGTTCAGCAAAGAAAGCTAATCGAGCGGTATCACTATTCCGTTTCCTGTCTGCTTTTTGATATAGACCATTTTAAAAAAATTAATGATGATTTTGGTCATGATAAGGGGGATGAGGTGTTGGTTGCGTTTGTAAAATATATCACATCAACGTTGCGTGACAGTGATATTTTAGTGCGCTACGGCGGTGAAGAATTTCTTGTATTACTGTCTCATACTGAGATGAATATGGCTTTGCAAACAGCTGAGCGTATAAGGGAAAGAATTGAGAAGTTGAGTATTGCTGGGTTGCCGCAAGGCAGGTTAACTACCTCTATTGGTGTGTCGTGTTGGAGCTGTAATGATAATGCCGATTATAATTATTTATTAAAATTAGCAGATGACGCTTTATATCAAGCGAAAAATAACGGACGTAATCGTGTCTGTGCTGCTGGGGAGGGCAAATGAGACCGTTAACGGCAATGGAGCGAGATGCTTTAATCGAAGTGTGTAATATTGGAGTTAGCCAAGCAGCTAAGCAGCTATCCATTTTATTAAATGATGAGGTAGTTATCACAGTACCTGAAGTGCAATTATCGGATGTTGATGGTTTGGCGAAGGCATTAAATGTTGAAAAAGATGAAAAGGTGAGCTGCGTTAAGCAGCAACTGAAAGGCGACTTGGCAGGCTCGGCTTTGTTAATGTTTCATAATGATGAAAGTAAAGCCTTGGTTTCTTCATTAGTTGGTAGTACTCAAATGTTGGGTGATCTTAGTAGTCGTGAGTTTGAGCATGAGGCTGTTATGGAGATCGGAAATATTATTATATCGGCATGTTTTAGTGCTATTGGAAATTTTTTACATCAAGATATTAGTTTTACAGTGCCGACATATTTTGAGGCTGACGCTGAAGGTCTGAGCAAGGGTGTTGATGTTGAAGGTGACACTGAGTATAAGGCTGTAATAGTTATTGATACTACGCTCAATGCTTATCGGCGCGAAGTTTCAGGTGCGTTGCTGATCAGTTTTACTGTGCCATCCATGGAGCATGTGACTAATAAGCTTGCTGAGTTGGTGGGCGGGATAGGCTTGTAGATAGGCTCACGCATGCCCATTCATCCAGGTCCAATTGTTTAATTACCGATAATGTGGGGTAATGTTTAACAACATTCGCCACTTCTTCAGATAGCATTCCAGATAATAACAATGTGCCGCCGGGTTTTAATAAAGCAGTTAATTGATCTGCCATTTCGATTAATGGTCCTGCCAATATATTTGCAATGACTACATCAGCTTGGAGTTGTGGGCAAGCTTCGGGTAAATACACGGCTAAGTCGTTTGCTGATAATGATGTGTTTAGCGCTAAATTATTCTGACTGGCTTCAAGTGCCTGCATGTCATGATCTACTGCGGTGACATGTGATGCACCTAGGCTGAGGCATGCTAAAGCTAAGATGCCTGACCCGCAGCCATAGTCGATGACCTGTAGGTTTTGTGGTGCGTGATCGGCTAACCAGCGTAAGCATAAAGATGTGGTTGGGTGTGTTCCAGTGCCGAAAGCCAGGCCAGGGTCGATGCGTATTTGTGGTTGTGGGAAATTGTCACAATTATCCCAGCTAGGAAGTACCCACAAAGGTTTTTCCCCGGAGCCAAAGGCTTTAGCAGGAAAGTTTTGTTGGTTTTTACGCACCCAATCTTGATCAATAATTTTTTCAATATTGACATGCAGTGTATCAGTCGATTGTGATTGCAATAGATTTTGTGCTTGTTCCGCTTCAGTTTGAAGATTAAATAACGCTAGCACTTGGGTGTCTTGCCATAAGGGTTGGTCTTCGGGTTGCAGCTGGAATAGGGGTTGATCTTTGGCGTCGAGCATGCTCACGCTCAGCGCGTCGATTGCTTGTAGCATATCAGCAAAAAGCTCAGCTTGCTCTGCGTTGCAGTGTAAGCTGAGCTGATACCATGTTTGTGGATTAGGTGTCATTATAATTATGATTCTTGTTGTAATTTCTTTTCAAGGTAATGAATGTTTTGTCCACCTGAGCGGAAACCTTCATCATTTATGAGGTCATCGTGCAGTGCCGCATTTGTTTTTATGCCATCAATAAATAACTCTTCGAGGGCGTTATTCATGCGCGCTAATGCGATATCGCGAGTTTCACCCCAGGTAATTAATTTTCCGATGAGTGAGTCATAATACGGTGGCACACGATAGCCAGTATAAATATGAGAGTCCATGCGCACGCCTAATCCGCCGGGACTATGAAACATGGTAATATTGCCGGGCGATGGGGTGAAGTTTCTTGGGTCTTCGGCATTGATGCGGCATTCAATCGCATGCCCCTTTAATTTAATATCGGATTGTTTAAAGCGTAATGGTATGCCGGCAGCAACACGGATTTGCTCTTTGATTAAATCGATGCCTGTAACCATTTCGGTTACGGGGTGTTCGACCTGAATACGCGTATTCATTTCGATAAAATAGAATTGGCCTTTTTCATACAGAAACTCAAATGTACCTACGCCTTTGTAGTTAATCTCTAGACAGGCATCGACGCATAGCTTGCCGATCTTTTCGCGTTCTTCGGCAGTAATGCCGGGTGCGGGAGCCTCTTCAATTACTTTTTGGTGGCGGCGCTGCATAGAGCAGTCGCGTTCGCCTAGGTGAATGGCGTTACCTTGGCCATCACTGAGTATTTGAATTTCAATATGACGAGGAGTTACTAGAAACTTTTCCATGTAGACGGTGCTGGTGCCGAAGGCAGCGGCAGCTTCGGTTTTCGTTGTCGCGATGGTGTTAATCAAATCTTTTTCTTCGTGTACAACGCGCATGCCGCGTCCGCCACCACCACCGGCGGCTTTTACTATGATTGGGTAGCCAATTTTTTTAGCGATAGCTTTGTTGGTGGCTTCGTCTTTGCCGAGTTCGCCATCTGACCCGGGGATGCAGGGGATGCCGGCGGCTTTCATGCTTTTAATGGCGGAGACTTTATTGCCCATGCGTCGAATGGTGTCGCCATCGGGTCCAATAAAGGTAAAGCCGCTTTGTTCTATGGCGTCAGCGAATTCGTCGTTTTCGGCTAAGAAGCCATAGCCTGGGTGAATGGCGTCGACGTGAGCGATTTCAGCTGCGCTGATAACGCTGGGGATATTTAAATAGCTGTTGGCGCTATTGGCTGGGCCTATACATACGGCTTCATCGGCCATGCGTACATGCATGAGTTCTTTATCCGCTGTTGAATAGGCGGCAACGGTTTTGATGCCGAGTTCTTTGCAAGCGCGGTGAATACGGAGTGCGATTTCGCCGCGGTTGGCGATGAGTACTTTACTAAACATGGCTAACCTCGGTTATTCGCTGTCGGGAGTGATTACAAACAAGGCTTGTTCGTATTCTACGGGCTCAGCGTTTTCAATTAAGCGAGCGCTGATTACGCCAGATTTATCGGCTTCAATTTGGTTAAACATTTTCATCGCTTCGATAATGCAAACGGTGTCGCCAGCATTGACGTGTTGACCGAGTTCAACAAATGGCTTGGCGCCGGGTGTAGCAGCTAGGTAGACGGTGCCAACCATGGGTGACTCTAGGGTGTGACCATCATGTTGCTGTGGGGGTTCGCCAGTGGTATCCATTTTTTTCTGCGGTGTGTTGGCAGTTGGTGCGGTATTGTCTTGAATGATAACCGGTTGTTGCACGGGTGCCATTTGTTGGGTGGTGTTGGGCATGCGGCTAATACGCACGGATTCTTCACCTGAGGTGACTTCGATTTCGCCTACACCGCTTTCGTTGATGAGGTCGATAAGTTTTTTAATTTTACGCATATCCATTGATGGTGTCCTTCTGGCTGCATTGGGTTGATATATATTGGTGCGCAGCATCTAGGGCAAGTAGATAGCTGTGAGCACCAAAACCTTGAATTGTGCCGATGGCAATATCGCTAATCAGAGACTGTTGGCGAAATGTTTCGCGAGCGGCGGTGTTGCTGAGATGCACTTCGATAGTGGGTATTTGTTTGGCGAGGATGGCGTCTCGCAATGCGATGCTGGTATGGGTGTAGCCAGCGGCATTAAGAATAAGTAGGTTGGCTTGCGATTGCTGGATGCTGTCGATCAAAATATGCTCAGCATTGGATTGCATAGTGTCTAAGTGGTGGCCAAGGCTTTGAGCGCGTTCGGTCAGTTGCTGGTTGATTTGTTCCAGTGTCGTGGTACCATAGTGATGTTTTTCGCGCTGGCCCAGCATATTCAGGTTGGGGCCATGTAAAGCTAAAATTTTTGCCATCTACTTGCTCTCTGTTAATTTAACGAAATTATAGGTATTTTTACCGAAGATGTCGACATGTTTGCGACAATTACCGTTATGTTGGCATTGTTAATATTGCTTATTTGTTCATTTCGTACTCTAATTCGGCCGTCAACCAGGCTGATATCCCGATATGGTTGAAGGGGTTTGTTCTGCGTAAACTGTTCGCTGAGGAACACCTGTGGGAGGGAAAAGGATGAGAACTGATCACGTAGCACCACCAAAGCCGACGTTTGTATTAGCTGATTTATTAGCGGACCCAAAGCCAAGTACTGCTAAGGCAATAGGGGGCTGTATTGATCGATTTGCAAATAGTTATAAGCATCATTTTCCTGCTTCTCAGCGAGTGGGTGGCTATAGCTGGACATGCCCGAAAGGGGTGAGATCATTAGTAGCATCCGGCTACAATTTATTTAAAGATAAAGCCACACGTCCGGCTCATACGCGTAAAAGGGGCTATGACGTCGAGCTATTACAAAATCAAGTCGCCCAAGTCATTAACCGTTCGGACCTGACTAATGAAGAGCAGCTCGTTCGGATTAGGCGATTGTTGTTTCTATATGTTGCCTATCGGATTCAGCAAGAATCTAGCGTTCGATTTGCGTATATGGGTGAAGTTTTTGAATTTAGTCAATTGTTATTATCGAAAGCATTTGATATCACGCTTAGGTTGCCAGAGGCATTGTCCCGGGGATATTTAGATTATGAGCGAGCTGTTAGTGATGATAATAATATGCCGTCAGGGCTAGGCCTGTTCAAGCGGGTGTATGCGGGTGTGCTTGCGGCGGCCGGTGATTTGGATGTTAATAGTGAGGAAGCTGAAGATATATTCAGGCAGTTAGCTGGTTCTGATGGCAAGTTGGCGCTTGCTAATATCATGAGCCGAGTGGTTGCTAGTGGCGGTTATCATGATGAAGTGGCAGCTCAAGCAGGGGCGATGTCCTCCGTCTCTTTATAAAGATTGCATCATTGCCATGCCTGTGGAACAATACGGCGCAATTATATGCCATCACAGGAGAGTTTCATGAGCGAGAATTTACTGCGTTTGAAGACCGGCTTGGCCGATATGCTTAAAGGCGGAGTGATTATGGATGTCACTAACGCCGAACAAGCCAAAATTGCTGAAGATGCCGGCGCGGTAGCGGTAATGGCATTAGAACGTGTGCCTGCGGATATTCGCAAGCAAGGCGGCATTGCGCGCATGAGTGATCCGAAGATGATAAAAGAAATCATGGCTGCGGTGAATATTCCGGTGATGGCGAAAGTGCGTATTGGTCATTTTGCAGAGGCGCAAATTCTACAAGCACTGGGCGTTGACTACGTTGATGAAAGTGAAGTGTTAACGATGGCTGATGACGAGTTCCATATTAACAAGCATGATTTTCAAGTGCCGTTTGTTTGCGGCGCGCGCAACTTGGGTGAAGCGTTACGTCGTATTGGTGAAGGTGCGGCATTGATTCGTACCAAAGGTGAAGCCGGTTCGGGTAATGTGATTGAAGCGGTGCGTCATATGCGTCAAATGAAAAAAGAGATGCGTGAATTGACGACGATGGGTGATGAAGAGTTAATGACGGCTGCAAAAAATCTTGGTGCGCCTTATGAGTTGGTGAAAATGGTAGCGAAGACGGGCTGGTTGCCAGTGCCGAACTTTGCTGCGGGTGGTATTGCTACACCTGCTGATGCTGTGATGATGATGCAGTTGGGTGCGGAAACCGTGTTTGTTGGTTCGGGTATCTTTAAATCAGGTAATCCCGCTAAACGTGCGCATGCGATAGTGCAAGCGACAACGCATTATCATGATGCGGACATGGTTGCTAAGTTATCAGAAAATTTGGGTGAGCCAATGGTCGGTATCGATATTAGCAAATTGCCTGAAGAAGAATTACTGGCTACTCGAGGCGACTAATCATGATAGGTGTGCTTGCATTACAAGGCGGATTTGCCGCTCACCAAGCACACCTTGAAAGTCTTGGTGTTAATCACTGCCAGGTGCGTAAGCCAGAGCACTTACATCAATGTGAAGGTCTTATTATTCCGGGTGGTGAATCCAGTGCGTTATTAAAATTAATGGCGCCACTCAACTGGTTGCAAGCGATTGCTGAGTTTGCAGCGCAAGGTAAAATGATTTTTGGCACCTGTGCCGGATTGATTTTATTAGCTAAGACCGTATCGCCGCCTCAAGTTTCATTAGGTCTTATTGATATAGATGTTGAGCGTAATGCTTATGGGCGCCAGTTAAATAGTTTTATTCAAAATTTATCGGAAATTGATGCGGTTTTAGCGATTAATCAATTTGAAGCGGTATTTATTCGAGCACCGAAAATAAAAGCCTTGGGTGACAAGGTGCAAGTGTTGATCAGGCATCAACAACAACCGGTGCTGGTGCAGCAAGAAAATATTATCGTTGCATCATTCCACCCTGAATTAAGTCAAGATGTAGCGATACATCGTTATTTTGTTTCGTGTTGTCAATTGTTGAGGAGTCAGTCAGATGAAAATCTCTGTGTATCTTAACGGCGAATTTATGCCGCCGGAGGAAGCTAAAGTATCAGTGATGGATCGTGGTTTTTTGTTTGCGGATGCCGTGTATGAAGTGGTGACGGTTTATAATGGTCGCCCGTTTCATTTAGAGCAGCATTTAGGTCGCTTGGCTTACAGTTTACAACAAGCGGGAATTGTATGTGTGAAGTCTCAGCAGGAATGGCTGGAGATTATTCACAAGCTGCTAGAGATGACTGATTCATGTCAGCAGCAGTCGATATATATTCAAGTGACGCGAGGTGTTCCGACTCGTCGACGTTACACTGAAACCGAGAATCTTGAGCCTACCGTTTATGTTAAATGTGCTCCTGCGATTGTAAAGCGGCATGATGATGGTATTAAGACAATTACGGTGCCAGAGACGCGTTGGCGTCGTTGCGATATTAAATCAACTAATTTATTGGCCACCACAATGATGCAGCGTGAAGCGAAGCAAGCGGGCGCGATGGAAGCAATTATTATTGATGATAATGAAGTGATTGAAGGTTCAACCAGTGCGGTATTTATTGTAAAGGATGGCGTTATAAAAACTCGACCTTTATCGAGCCAATTGCTCGGTGGCGTTACACGCAGTACGGCATTGTTAATAGCGAAGCAAAAAAAAATACCGGCTGAAGAGGTTGTCATTACTGAAGCAGAGTTGCGTGATGCTGATGAGGTTTGGGTGACAGGGTCATCTAAGGAAGTCATGCCGGTTATACAAGTGGATGACGATATTATTGGTAAAGGCAAGCCTGGCCCAATATGGAAAAAAGTCATTACTGCTTATCGTCAGTTAGTTTCTGATTTATGACTTTTGCGGATTTGCCATCCTAGCATCAGTAAAATGAGTGTGCTTAATGCTAAGCATACCCAGGCAAACCAATTGCCATGCCGTGTGTGAAACGTATTACCAAAGCCGAGTGGCACATCAGCGGTGATTATGCTGGTAGCATCATGGGTGGTTGGCATGTTTGCAATGATTCTGCCATAAGCGTCAGCCAAGGTAAGTTCACCGAAGGTGGAGCTGCGTGCTAATGCTAGGCCATTACCCACGGCGTGCATAATAGCGATTTGTCGGAGTTCACGACCGGTGCGTTGAATGCCATTATCCGCGGATGCAATAAATACAATCTGACCTTTTAATGCACCGTAGTTATGAATCGGTTGCTCGAATAGTGGGTCATCACCGATAGCTACACCGAACTTCACACCGTTGAGCGTGTATGTGTGCATTTTATCGCCGGCAATTAAGTTGCTTTCTATTTCAGGGATTAAATGAATCTTATTATATTGGCCAATGAGTTTGCCTTGTTGGTTGATAAGCCAAGCGGCATTTACTTTAGGTTGTTGGTCGCCGAGCAATTTAACAGCTGAAATTATATTGGTTGTGGTTTGCTTGGCTATTTGTTTAATGGTGTGCAGTGTGCTGAGTGTATCGCTGTCGTTCAGTTGTAACCAAATTTCAGGCGTTAGCATGAATAATGGATTTGAGTTTGCCATTTGTTTTAATAGCTTCGGGTATCGTTGAATGCGCATCGCCATTTGAGTCTTGGTGGGAAAGCCAATTTGATGCATGTGGGGTGGGTTATGTGCTGCTAGTGCAACTCTGATATGTCGTGTTTGTGCTGGGTGAGCTAGGCGATAGTAACCAAAGCTTAGTGTCGCACCTATGATAATAGCCCCTGTTGCCAGAGGGATTATCGCCTTAAGCGGTTTTTTGATGTGGTAAATCGCAGTGGCGATACAGCTTGAGAATAAGCCGAGCACAAATGATACACCCCAGATGCCGGTGAGGCTGGTGAGCTGTAATAATGGTAGGTAGTAAGCCTGTGTACCTACGCCAAAGTGGATAAAGTAGGTGTAGTCGGTATAAGACCAGATCATTTGATAGCCTGTCCAAAAAGCAGGAAAGACAAGCGCTTGTAGCCAGATAGGTATGCGGTCTAGGCTAATACGGAAAAGCACGATGGCAACGGTGAATATCATGCCGTGCAATAACGAGGGTATTAGAGCGAATGGTACTGGGTACACTGACAGTAAGTAACGATGAAAAATCACTGCGGTGCAGCCGAGTATGTAAGAGATTAGGCTGACAAAAATAGTGCTACGTATTTCTACGACCTGACTGTAGAGCATGATAGGTAGAGGTAGCATCCACAGCAGAAACCACAGTTCCATTTTCCCAAATGACAACGTAAAGATACTCGTTGTTAGCGCGATACATAAAAATGCTAGGTAAAATTGGCTGCGTTTTTTCATAGTGTTTAGTGTAACATTCGGTCGCTGCTAATCCAATGTTGCTAAGCTATAGCTGAAGCCTACGTTTAATGTGGTGGTATGAAATTTGCCACTGTAGGCCATTAATCGACCAACGGAAGCTTGTATTCCCCAGTAGTCATTAAATTGTGCATTCAATCCAACAACGGGTTCGTAGAGTGCGCCACTGCCAATATCTAAACCCGCTCCTCCTGCGGTGCCTACTAATGCTTCTGCGAATAAGCTGTAACGGCCGCTGCGACTGATGGCAAATTGTGTGCCAACGCCAATCATGCCAGAGAAATAACCACCCGTTGCTCTGCCGTCATAAGCAAAGGCTGTTTGGCCGGTGGCATAAAAATAGTGGTTAAGCCAGCGATCGATATCGAGCCCGATCAATTGCATGTTGGGGTTGGTGCCGCCTTGGTCGTTACGTGGGCTGAAATAAGTTTGGTTTAATAAGCGTACACGCCAACCTTGGTAGCTGAGAGGCCGATTAATGGTGTTTGTCTTGCCTTGAGCGGGGTTGGCTTTATCAAAATAGTATTTGAGTAATAGGCCGGCGGTGATGTTATTGAAGTTGCCGGATGGCGCGGTAAAGTAGCCGCCGTTGGCTTCCAATGCGATGTTTTGATTAAAGCGATATTCCAGTCCCAGTGTGGGTTGTACGATAAAACCACCAGCGGTTTCAACGGCACCACCACCGCCGGAACCTAAGCCAACTTTTGCAATAGCGCTCAACTTGCCGTTTGCTGCAATGGGTAATTTTACACCGGGACCGAGTTGGATATTGGCGAAGCCATTACTGCGTCCGTGGTAGGCGCCTTGTGCTTGAGCGAAAATGAACCAGTGCTTTGTAAAAAAGTGCCCTGCTTCCATGCCGATAAATTGAATGGTGTTATCATTTACCTGGCCGGACGTCGTGCGTGTGCCCTTATTGGGGAAGTAAGCATTGGCTAATAACGCAATATAGTTGCGTGAAAGCGCTAGCCCATAAGCAGAGTTAATGGTTTCGCCGGCGAGGGTTGGGTTGGCATAACTGAAATCGGTGGGTACGGATAAGGTGGCGCCCCACTGGTGGCTATCGATATTGCCATCAACAAATTTAACGTAGTTATAATTAACGCCGAGATCAAAATATTTAAAGTGATAGCTCAGCCCTGCACGTGGTTGCACATAGAAGCCACCGCCGACGGCTGAATGACGGCCGCCACCACCGCCGATACTGTTACCGATATCAAACCATAAGTTTTTGTAGATCGGGTGTTGTAAGCCACCTTCGAGGGCCATGGCAAAATAGCCGCCGGATCGCCCGTTTACGGCGCCATAAAATGCGATGCCGCCATACCAATAAGGCGTGAGGTTAATGAGGGCATGGGCACCAAGTACTCCCATCGATGGGTAATTGTCAGGCAATTTAAATTGCTCGTAACTGAGTCGTAATGTGACCGGTTGGTTTTTTAAGGTGGTGATCGGTTTGTCTGTTTGACCGGCTAAGGTGGTTGAGGCTAGTAGGGTGCTGAGGCAAAAAGCCGGTAGTAATTGACGCATAGCTGTCCTTGTCGTATCGTATTGCGGCACAGGATATCATAAGTTTTCTCTAATATTTTAATCTTTTTGCGTACGGTAGGTACATTTAGTAAATTACGTTTAATAAAGCCATAATACTACCGTAGTAGAATTTATCTTCGCAGATATTGGTGGGAGAGTAGCGCATGTCAAGAAAGCCTTTAAATCCTCAGGTGGTTCAGCAATCGCACTGGCATTCTTTTTTGTATTTTTCATCTGCCTTCATTGGTATGTCATGTGGTCGATGTGTTGCTGAGCTAGTAATGGTGGCGACAAATTATGTTTCTAATGATAACTATTTTAATGAAGATGATCGAGCAACCCAGGGTTGGATGTTACTGATGGCGGGCTCGCTGGGTCTTGTGGCGGGGTTAGCTTTTGCGCATGCACATAATCAAGCTCATGCAATGCATAGTGGTAATGTGCTGCTGAATGGTCTTAAAGCAGGTAAGTTAAAATTCACTGGTAATGAGACGTTTGATTTTCGTGAAAATGATGCGGTTTACGCTGAAGTATTGCCGTTGGCAAAAGCATGCTCTGAAAAATTTGAATTAGTAGGCAGTGGCTTTGATAAGCAGCCGGTGCTAGACCGGCTGTCTGATTTTAAGCATGGTTTGATAGATGCTTACGCTTCTTCTGAAAGCTATTGCGCTGATCAGCGTGCTGCTTATGTATCAAGCGCGATCATAGCTGGTTTAAGGCAATTTAGTTCCACTTTGCAGGAGGTTGTTGATAGTGCATTTGAATCGACGCCACTGATTAAGGCGAGCATGATGCAGCGATTTATTCGTTGTATTTGTTGCTTAGGTTTTTTTGCTACGCAGTCTAAGCCTGCAGTGCATGCGCCAAGCGCAATTAAGGTGCTTTCTGTGCCTCTAGTTCAGCAAGCTGAAGTCAATGTTGGTGCTGGTGATGTAGAGAAGGGGGTGGAGCTTTCTCAAAAGCACTTTATGCCATATCAACCGCCAGGGTCGGGTGGTTCAGGACTTCCTAAAGCTTGACTATGTCATCCTAGATTCCGATCCAGGATCCAGTCAAATAGTCTTGCATCGTAAGGCCGTCAGGGGTGCCTGTTCTCGCGAACAGACTTCCCTGTCTTCGTACTCCTTTACATCCATGTGTCATACGCCGCTCGAAAGGCACCCCTGGCACCCTTGCTTGTCATGGCGGTGTGATCATGTCACCCCGGCTGACTATGTCATCCCGGACCCCGATCCGGGATCCAGTATCACTACAGCATATTTCTTAACACAAACTGCAGAATACCACCGTTGGTGTAGTAGGCCGCTTCGTTAGCGGTATCGATACGGCATAGCATTGTCACCGTTTCTTTACTGCCATCTTCACGTGTAATCACTGCTTCGACATCCAT
Organism: Coxiellaceae bacterium; assembly: GCA_029212885.1. Taxonomy (GTDB): domain Bacteria; phylum Pseudomonadota; class Gammaproteobacteria; order Coxiellales; family Coxiellaceae; genus JARGNX01. The sequence continues at coordinate 178,119 of JARGPC010000001.1, read as the reverse complement.
CTTTGGAGTAATGCCACCACTGATGTTAGGGATATCAACGGTTTCGTTACCGGTCAGTTTTAATGTTTTACGATCAACCCCGTCCTTAAACTCTAACGGTAAGATGCCCATGCCAATTAAGTTTGAACGGTGAATACGTTCATAGCTTTCGGCTAATACAGCTTTTACGCCTTGTAGGTAAGGCCCTTTCGCTGCCCAGTCACGTGATGAACCGGTGCCGTACTCTTTCCCAGCAATCACAACGCTTGGTACGCCATCGGCTTTGTACTTCATTGCCGCATCGTAGATTGGCATTTGTTCGCCAGTTGGTACGTATTTGGTAAAGCCACCTTCAACACCGGGAACCATTTCGTTACGAATACGAATATTGGCGAATGTGCCGCGCATCATCACTTCGTGGTTACCACGACGAGAGCCGTAGGAGTTAAAGTCCTTGATTTTAACATCGTGCTCACGTAAGTATTGACCGGCAGGGCTTTCTGGGTTGATGCTGCCTGCGGGTGAGATATGGTCAGTGGTTACGCTGTCGGCAAATAGCGCCAGTATGCGAGCGCCTTCAATATTGTCAACATTGCCAGCTTTTGGACCCATGCCGTCGAAGTAGGGTGGGTTGCGCACATAAGTAGAGGCTTCATCCCAGCTATAAGTTTCGGTTGGTGTGACTTCAATCGCTTGCCAATCTTCATCGCCGTCGAATACGTTAGCATATTGTTCACGGAACATGCCGCGATTGATTTTACTTACGGCTTCGGCGACTTCAGCATTGCTTGGCCACACATCTTTTAAGTAAACAGCTTCGCCTTCTTTGTTGGTGCCAATCGCGTCTTTAGATAAATCGATACGTGTGGTTCCCGCCAATGCATATGCCACCACTAATGGTGGTGATGCTAACCAGTTGGCTTTTACTAATGGGTGAATGCGGCCTTCAAAGTTTCGGTTACCAGATAGCACGGCATTAGCAGTAATATCATTTTCAGTCACAACTTTGGTCACAGCATCAGGTAATGGACCTGAGTTACCAATACAAGTAGTGCAACCGTAACCGGCCAGGTAAAAACCAAGCTTTTCTAAATATTGCATTAAGTCGGTAGCGTGTAAGTAATCGGTTACCACTTTTGACCCGGGAGCTAAAGATGTTTTTACCCATGGTTTTACTTGCATGCCTAGCTCTGAAGCTTTTTGTGCGAGTAAGCCAGCTGCAATCATCACGCTTGGGTTTGATGTGTTAGTGCAACTGGTAATCGCTGCGATCACGATGTCGCCATGGTGCATTTCAAAGTTTTCATCGGTGGTATAGCTTTCATCCAGTTGATCACCTTTATTAATGCTGGTGATAAACTTTTCGCTGACTTCGCGCAAGTCACCTAATGCCACACGATCTTGTGGGCGTTTAGGGCCAGCAACGCTAGGTACAACGGTGTTTAAATCCAAGTGCAATGTGTCTGTATAAACCGCTTCGGGGGTGCTTTCATCATGCCATGTGCCGGTAGCTTTGGCATAGACTTCGGTTAATGCGATTACGTCTTCATCACGGCCGGACAGTTCCATGTAGCGAATGGTTTCTTTATCGATGGGGAATAAGCCGCAGGTTGCGCCGTATTCTGGTGCCATATTACCAATCGTTGCACGATCAGGTAGCGCTAATTCTTGTAATCCTGAACCAAAAAATTCAACGAATTTACCAACAACGCCTTTTTCACGTAACATTTGCACACAAGTTAAAACGAGATCGGTTGCAGTGATGCCTTCGCGTAATTTACCTTCAAGTCTAAAGCCAATCACCTCTGGGATTAACATCGAAATTGGTTGGCCTAAGATGGCGGCTTCGGCTTCGATACCACCAACACCCCAGCCTAGTACGCCGATACCATTAATCATAGTCGTGTGACTGTCGGTACCAACGCAGGTGTCTGGGTAGGCAAAGGTTTTGCCATCTTTTTCACCTGAGCGTACAACATGAGCAAGGTATTCTAAATTCACTTGGTGGCAAATGCCGGTTCCGGGTGGTACAACACGGAAGTTATCAAAAGTTTTTTGCCCCCATTTTAAAAACTGGTAGCGTTCGTTGTTTCGTTCCATTTCAATGTGCACGTTGGCACTAAACGCATCAGATGTGCCAAACTTGTCGATCTGAACTGAGTGATCGATAACTAAATCAACTGGGCATAGCGGGTTAATTTTTTTAGCATCGCTGCCTAGGTTAACTATCGCATCACGCATTGCTGCTAAATCAACAACAGCCGGCACGCCGGTGAAGTCTTGCATTAATACACGTGCTGGATGATAAGCAATTTCGTGGTTTGATGTTTTATCTTTTAGCCATTGCGCAAATGCATCGGCATCAGCTTTGGTTACTACTTCGCCATCTTCATGGCGTAAGATATTTTCTAATAGTATTTTTAACGAAAATGGTAGTTTAGTCACATCGCCCAAGCCGCCCGCCTCAGCTGCTTCGACATTGTGTATGTGATAAGTAGTACCATTTACGCTGATGTCGCGTAAGGAGTCGTAAGAATTGCTCATGATCTGCCTCTTTAATTGATCATTTATTGGATAAGAATTAGGAACTTGAGGTTACCATAATAGCATATTTAGTTCAATCTGACTCTGTGAGGCTTTGGTTAAACTTAAAGGCCATGGTGTTACCGCCTAGCCAGCGATTGATTCCGATGACAACCAAATAAATAGCGGGTGTCATTAAAATGGATAGCACAATTTTTACAGTGATGGCCCCAACATATATATTCCATTGATGAGTGGATGCATGGAATACGATGATAACGAAAATCGCCGCATCGATAATTTGGCCGCAGATCGTTGAAACGTTGCTACGTAACCATAGCTGGCGACCATGGCTTATTTTTTTGATGTGTTGATAAATTATGATATCTAACAGTTGTGATACTCCAAAAGCTAATAAGCTAGCGGCTAGTACTGAGCTGCTGCTAGCTAATACGTCATAGAATGCTTTTGAAAGATCCCAATAGGGCGCGCTCGGTAGTGCGATAATTAGACGGATTAGTAGTGCGATTAATGCTTGGCAGCCAACAGCGATGACGAGGCTTTGTTTGGCTAAGCGCTTGCCCCACAGTTCGCAGATGCAGTTGATCATTGGGTAGCTGAGTATTGAGAAGGTTAAATTGGCGGCTGGGAAATTGATGCCAATATGTAGAATCTTGCTGGCGACAACAGTGGAGGTGGCTAGGCCGCTAATCGTTAAGCTTAATAGAATGATATAGCTGAGGAGTTGGCGGGTCAGTTGCATTTTTTTCCTTTTGGTGGTGTGGTAGACTGCCATTCAATAGTGATATATTAATGAGACCCATGATGTTAAACAAGATCAAATATTTTTTTATCGCATTCTTTCTGATTGAGATTGCTGGCTTCGTTATTGTTGGTGAGCTGGTAGGTTTGTGGGTTACTTTATTGCTGGTGGTGTTGACTACGGTGCTTGGTGTGGTGGTGTTACAGCAGCAAGGTATGGCTACCGCGTCGCAGTCGATTGCGATGATGCAGGGTGGTCGTGCGTTGGATCCGGAGCAGTTGCCGAATCCACTTAAAACCATTGCGGCGATGTTGCTGATTATCCCAGGTTTTGTTACTGATCTTTTGGGCTTGGTGTTATTGGTATCACCAATTCGACGCGCTTTTGAGAAGAAGCTGTGTGCCAGCGGTCATATTATTGATCCGCGCACCATGGGTGCTGCAGCGAACGAACCAGTCGAAACGCACAATAAGGTGCGGCATGGCGAAACGATTGAGGGTGAGTTTGAGCGCAAAGACGATGAAAAATAATCATTTAATTCAGCCAGTTAGTTCTTAGTCAGAAAAAAAAATATTTTCTCCCTTGAAAACCTTTAGCGTAGCCCAATATGAGATGCTGTGAAGTAAAAAGCACGCTGAATTTTAAGTGTGTTTTACATGAAAGAATTAATCTTTTTGGAGGAAATAAGGAATGAATATACGACCATTACACGACCGTGTCGTGATCCGTCGTCTGGAAGAAGAACGTACATCTGCGGGTGGCATTGTGATTCCTGATACAGCAACTGAAAAACCAATGATGGGTGAAGTAGTTGCAGTTGGAACTGGTAAAGTGGCTGAAGACGGTAGCGTGCGCGCTATGGGTGTAGCTGCAGGTGATCGTGTGCTATTTGGCAAGTATGCTGGCACAGAAGTAACGATTGCTGGTGAAGAATATGTAGTGATGCGTGAAGACGACATCATGGGTGTAGTAGTTGGTGAAGCTGCTTAATCATAAAGATATAGAAATTTAAGAGGAATAAAGAATGTCAGCTAAAGAATTTCGCGTAGGCTCAGAAGCCTTGCAGTCCTTGCTTAAAGGTGTGGACGTATTAGCCGGTGCGGTAAAAGTGACCTTGGGTCCTAAAGGCCGTAACGTGGTATTAGAAAAATCATTTGGTGCGCCAACCATTACTAAAGATGGTGTGAGTGTTGCTAAAGAAGTTGAGCTTGCCGATAAGTTTGAAAATATGGGTGCTCAGATGGTTAAAGAAGTGGCGTCACAAACTTCTGACTTGGCCGGTGACGGTACAACAACAGCTACTGTATTAGCTCAGTCTATGTTAGCTGAAGGTATCCGTGCGGTTGCTGCTGGTATGAACCCAATGGATCTTAAGCGTGGTATCGATAAAGCGGTTACTACTGCTGTTGCAGCATTAAAAGCGGCTTCTATTCCATGTGCGGATGATAAAGCAATTGCGCAAGTAGGTACTATTTCTGCTAACTCTGATGTTGAGATTGGTGGCATTATTGCTGAAGCAATGGCTAAAGTAGGTAAAGAAGGTGTTATCACTGTTGAAGACGGTTCTGGTTTTGAAAATGAATTGTCAGTGGTTGAAGGTATGCAGTTTGATCGTGGTTACTTATCACCATACTTCATCAACAACCAACAAAACATGAGTGCTGAATTAGATGCGCCATTTATTTTGTTAGTAGACAAGAAAATTTCTAACATCCGTGATTTGCTACCGATTTTAGAAAACGTAGCTAAAGCAGGTAAGCCGTTATTGATTATTGCTGAAGATATTGAAGGTGAAGCATTGGCAACATTGGTTGTTAATAGCATCCGCGGTATCGTTAAAGTGGCAGCCGTTAAAGCCCCAGGTTTTGGTGATCGTCGTAAAGCAATGTTACAAGATATTGCTACATTGACAGGTGCTAAAGTGATTGCTGAAGAAGTAGGTTTGTCTTTAGAAGGCGCTACTTTAGAAGACTTAGGTACAGCTAAACGTGTTGTTGTTACTAAAGAAGACACTACAGTTATTGACGGTGCTGGCGAAGCTGGTGATATCAAAGCGCGTATTGAGCAAATTCGTGCAGAAATCGATAACAGTTCTTCAGACTACGACAAAGAAAAATTACAAGAGCGCTTGGCTAAATTAGCTGGTGGTGTTGCTGTGATTAAAGTTGGTGCCTCAACTGAAATCGAAATGAAAGAAAAGAAAGCGCGTGTTGAAGATGCATTACATGCTACTCGTGCAGCGGTTGAAGAAGGCGTTGTACCTGGTGGTGGGGTTGCATTGATCCGTGCAGTTGAAGCGCTTGATAAAGTGGAAGTAGCTAACGAAGATCAACGTGTTGGTGTTGAATTAACACGTCGTGCGATGACTGCTCCATTACGTCAAATCGTGGCTAACGCTGGTGAAGAAGCGGCTGTTATTGTTGCAAGAGTAGCTGAAAACAAAAGCGCTACTTATGGTTACAATGCGGCGACTGGCGAGTTTGGTGACATGATGGAAATGGGTATCTTGGATCCAACTAAGGTAACTCGTACAGCATTGCAAAATGCAGCATCCGTTGCTAGCTTAATGATCACTACTGAGTGTTTAGTAGCTGAACAGCCTAAAGAAGAGGCTGCAGCTGGTGGCGCTGGTGATATGGGCGGCATGGGTGGAATGGGCGGCATGGGAGGCATGGGCGGCATGATGTAATCATCCCCCTGCTACCTAGCAGTTCAAAACATCAGATGTTTTAGAGAGGGCCTTTTGGCCCTCTTTTTTATTATAAAGTCGATTAGCGGACAATCTTGAATAAAACGTTTTGCCCAACCATGTCTCGCTACTCGACATTATAAGCGGGTTGGCAGAGTCGCTTTATGCCTTGCTCGATTGTATATTTAGTTGTTTCTAGTCTGTTGAGGTTGATACTCGGGCGAAGGGCTTATACCCAATATTTCATATATAAAAATATCCGGCCGAAAAATCGCTGATACCATGGGCGTTTATGCCACCAGTTTTTCAATGATATTTCGGCGGTATGGTTTAAGTCACTGAGGAATTGCTGGTTGAGAATTTGCTTAGACTCTTCCAATTCAACATGCACATCGGCTTCGAGGTCATGTAATAGACTGCGGTGATTTAAGTTGCTGGAGCCGATTAGCATCCAATCATCAATCATTAAGGTTTTTGCATGCAGGATGCTCGGCAGGTATTCGAAGATGCGAATACCTGATTTAAGTAGGCTCGCATAGAAGGTGGATGATGCCCAAGGCATAATAAAATGGTCGGACTTGCGCGGTAGTAGAATGCGCACATCAATGCCGCGTTGAGCGGCGTCTTTTAGGCGTTTTAATAAAAAGTTATCTGGGACAAAATATGCATTAGTAATCCACACGCGTTGTTTGCAATGGTCGATGCGGCGCAATAGATTTTTATATAGAATGCGCCGGCGATGGCGATTATAGTTTAAGCGAACTGTGGGGTTGGCTTTAACGTGAGAAAAGATATTGCGGATGCGTTCTTTGATTGTTTGGTGTGTCCAGGCGCTATTAAATGCGGCTAATAAATCATGCAAGTTGGTGTTCATGATGCGAATGCCGGTATCGCGCCAGTCATCACCGCCTTCGTTATAGGTGAGGTGCGATTTGTCTATATTAACGCTGCCGGTGTAGGCGATTTTGTCATCGATAATGCACACTTTACGATGGTTGCGTGAGTTTACTTTTAAAAATAAATAAATGCCTTTTACCATGGATGGTAGTTTGACGACTGAGCGGCTCCAATTCCATACTTGCCAAGGAAAGGGGTGAAACACTTTGCTTTTGCCGCCAGCTTGCTCGAGGTGGGGGGCCATGGTAGCGCCCCATTGCGGAGTGCCACAACCATCTACTAAAACGCGCACGTTAACGCCGCGTTCGGCGGCGCGAATTAAGGCTTCCATTACGCGTCGGCCAATGGTGTCGTTACTAAATATATAGGTTTCAAGATCGATGCTGTGCTTGGCTTGATGTAAGTCGCTAATCAGGTGATTAAAGTAATCACTGCCGTTAGTAAAAATAGTTTCTTTGGATTGCACTAGCATGGGTTTGTCTCGGCATGCTTAGCGATGACTTCCATGGCGATTTCTGGTGAGTCGGTTAAGGTAAATAAATCAAGATCGGCTTCGTTGATGGTGCCATTAGCTAGCATGGTGTTTTTGATAAACTCAAACAGTGGAAGCCAATAATCGGTACCCATCAAGATCAGTGGGATAGTGTGCAATTTACGTGTTTGCATTAAAGTGGCGACTTCAAATAGTTCGTCCATGGTGCCTAGGCCGCCTGGGAAGATCACAAATCCGCAGGAGTATTTAGTGAGCATGACCTTGCGGATAAAGAAGTAGCGGAAGAAGTGTGCCAGATGCATATGTTGGTTGAGTTCTTCTTCATAAGGCACAATAATGCTAGCGCCAACACAGTAGCCGCCGGCCTCATTGGCGCCTTGGTGTGCGGCGCGCATAATGCCGGGGCCACCGCCGGTGAATGTGGTAAAGCCGGCTTCAGCCAATGTGCGGCCCATAACACGAGCGAGGTGGCAGTAGGGGTGGCCCTCGCCAAAGCGAGCTGAGCCAAAGACGGTGATCGCGGGGCCGGTGTGGCGATATTTAAATGAGCCGCGGATATATTCCCAATAGGTTAGCGTGGCTAGCTTGATTTCTTTCCAGACGGAGCGTGAAACCTGGTAACCCGCAGCGATATGCTTTTTGCGTTTGCGTCTATTCTTTTTCTTGATTGTCATCGTCGTTGCAGATTTTCAACTTATTCATGTTGGCGAACTCTAGAATGGATTCATAGAGTTTTGGGTTGCTTTGTTTGAGTTTGGCATCAAGCACAACGCATTTGTGTCCATCTTTTGTGCTGGGTTGCAGTAAAGGCGAATATTGCAAGCGACGTTTGCGAAAGGTCGACAGCTTGCCGCTGACGCGCTCAGCCCAGTCGCTGGGACGAAAGTTTTCACCTGATTCGGTGACGCCTTCAATAATGATTTTTGAAGGTTTTTTATCTTGTGGTTGATCTGCCATAGTCGAGATTATAGCACGCTAGTCTGTTGTGCTTACAGCTTTAAGTGGAAAATGCTGGGTGATAATGGCATACTGGGTGGCTGTGAAATGTACATTTTGGGCGGCGTATGGCTACTGAAGAAGAAAATGATCTACAAGAAAAGTCGCGTTTATCGCGCAGTATTTTTTTACTACCGAACTTGCTGACTACGGCAGCATTGTTTTGTGGTTTTTATTCTATTGTTGCGGCGATGAAGGGGTATTTTGATCTGTCGGCAATCTCATTATTTTTTGCCATGGCATTTGATTTTCTTGATGGTCGAGTGGCGCGTTTGACGCACACAGCCAGTGAGTTTGGTGCACAATATGACAGCTTGTCGGACATGGTGTGTTTTGGTCTGGCGCCCGCGTTGTTGTTATATCAATGGTCATTGCAGGCGTTGGGTAAGCCGGGTTGGTTGGCGGCATTCTTTTATACGGCTTGTACGGCATTGCGTTTGGCGCGCTTTAATATTCAAGAGGCTGATAAGCACTATTTTTATGGTTTAAGCACGCCAGCAGCGGCGGCAGTGGTCGCCAGTTTTGTCTGGATGTGTTATGGCCATGATGTGATTGGTACGCATTATAAGTATTTGGTCGCTTTATTCACGATTGTGTTGGCTTTATTAAAAGCTAGCTCAGTGCCTTACCGTAGCTTTAAAGATATTGACCTTAAAGGCAAAGTGCCATTTATTGTTATCTTTATTGCGTTGCTGGTATTGGTGCTGATTTCCTTTAATCCGCCGCATGTGTTGTTTGTATTGTTTGCGGGATATGCATTGTATGGTCCCGTGCTTTATGGTTGGCAGTTGGTTTTTGGTCGTGGTAAGAAAACGAAGAAGAGTGAAAAAAAGGGTAAGTGATGGAGCAAGCATTGGTGGAAGTGGATGTACGTGCGTGTCTAGATGAAGATATTGGTGTGGGTGACATAACGGCTGAATTAATTGCCGCTGATCAAATGGCGGTGGCGGAAGTGATTAGTCGTGAGCAGGCGGTATTGTGTGGTACGGCTTGGGTGAATGCTTGTTATCAGCAGTTGGATCCCAGTGTTGAATTGGAGTGGTTGGTAAAGGATGGTGACCGCATCGAAGCTGACCATGTGTTTTTGCGTATCAGTGGCCGCGCGCGGTCAATTTTAACTGGTGAGCGTACAGCTTTGAATTGGTTGCAGACACTGTCCGCAACAGCAACGGTGACGCGTCAATATGTGAATTGTTTGGCTGATACGGATTGCACCTTATTGGATACGCGTAAAACAGTGCCGGGTTTACGTTATGCGCAAAAATACGCCGTGCGTTGTGGTAATGGTACTAATCATCGCCTGGGTTTGTATGATGCTTTTTTGATCAAGGAGAATCATATTATCAGTTGTGGTTCGATTGCTGAGGCGGTTAAGCAGGCGCGGGCTTTGCATGCTGATAAGTTGGTGGAAGTAGAGGTTGAGAACTTAAACGAGTTAGCGACGGCGTTAAATGAGAACGTTGATGTAGTTATGCTGGACAATTTCAGTTTAATCGATATGCAGCAGGCGGTAGCCATGAATCAAGGGCGGGCAAAGCTCGAGGTATCGGGAAATGTCGATATAGACTCTGCGAAAGACATTGCTGAAACCGGTGTGGATTATATTTCTGTGGGTGCATTAACCAAAAACATTCGTGCAATTGATTTATCTATGCGCATAATCACCACTGATTGATTAGTTTTTGCAACTTTTCTATACTTTTCTATACTCTCTTTATCAAGGAAAAGGGAGTAAGCATGAAAGAACCGATATCTCGGCTCGGTGACCTTATAAATCTTAATATTTTTCAGAACGTTAATGATGCTGTGATGGTATTTAATGCAGATTATCGCATTATTGCTGTGAACCCAGCATTTGAAGCATTAACGGGGTATGCGCCTAGTGAGGTGTTGGGTGCATCGCCGCAGTTGCTGCAGCCTAATCAGGATAAAGAAGTCTATTTGCAAAATGTGCAAAAATGGGTTGAGCAAGAGGGGTGTTGGGCGGGGCCGTTATGGCAGCGACATAAGAATGGCACGGTTTTTAGTAGTCAATATCGTATACAGCAAATTCAAGATCCTACCAGTATGAGTCTTTGTTATGTGGTGATTATCTCGTTGCAAGCGAGCCAGATGCGATTCTATGACCCTTTGACAGGCTTGGCGAGCTCTGAGCTGCTGCAAGATTTATTGCAACGGCAGTTGAATGCATTAACGCGCTCTCAGTTTGGTCAGAGTAAATATCGGTCTGAAACAGTCCCTCAGCATTTGGCTTGCGTCATGTGCGATGTGTGTAATTTGACTAAGGTTAATAAGGCATATAGTTACGCGGTGGGAGATCAGGTGTTGATGCAGGTTGCCGCTAGAATCAGTTCAGGTATTCGTGAAACAGATATTATTGGTAGGTGGTCACAGGGTAAGTTTGTTATTTTATTGCCACAATTCGAAACTTTATTGAATGCGCGTGAGCTTTTGTACCGTTTATCAACTGAGCTTAATGGTGAGTATATTATTGATAATGAGAGTTTGGCGGTTCAATGCATTCTAGGTGTTAGTGTGGCACCGGGTGATGGTTGGGATGGCCAGTTGTTGCTTTCAAAAGCTGAAAAAGCGCTGCACTCAATTAAGATCGGTACGTCGTCAACGACTATTCGGTTTTATCAGGATATTTGCGAGACTCGGCCAACGCGGTCTTAACACCATAATTTGCGTTATTTATAAATGGTAATTTAAAATTACAATTTAGTTTATTGAGTAACTTGAAACTGTAATACTGTTGACGTGCGGTGTGATCGTCCAGGTGTTGCTGTAAGTCGTGATGGTGTGTTGGCTACACTTTCATTGTAGCTTTTTTGTATTTCCCCGTTTTGATTAAATGCTGTAACTTAACTTCATGCTCTTCAGCTTGAAACCAACAAGCTTTACTATTAGCGGGGCCAAGTGCAGGCAAGTAATGCAATCCCAGCACGGTCGGTGCTTCAGGAAATAGCTTGGTATATTTTCTGCAGATGGTTTTTTCATTAAAGTTATCGATTACAGCGGTGGTTAAGTGGTCGTGTGTATGCATTGCAACATGTACGGCATAACTTTGATAGCTGATATCCGATAAGCTTGTTGCAGGTGCTGCCTGGTTAATCGCAAACCAGTGTGCTGATTTTTTTAGGTCATCATATATGGTTGTTGCATTAATGCAGCTGGCGGCAGTAGCAAGCTCATCGAGTGACAGAGCTTTCAACGTTTCAAGTGCTAGGCAATCCAAAGGTGAGCTAACGACGACATGACATCCGGTTATTTGTTTAAAGGCATTGAGTAAAATTTTATGCGTATAACCTTTTTCGACAACTGCGGTGACATAGTTTTGCAGTGCTTGCAGCGACATCTTACCATTTTGATAGAGCTCAATGCCGAATAGGATATATTCAGGTACGGGCAAATGAAATTGTAGTGTAACATCATCGGTAGACATTGCTTGCATCATTGGCCACATTAAATCCAGCTGCTGATGTATTAACAGTTCATAAGCATGGTGCTTGCTTTTCGCGACTACCGATTCGATAATCATCCCTTCAGGTAAATTCATATCCATATCCGTCATTACAATGGATTCGCCGGTATTGGTGAGACCGATTAAATGATCACCAAACAAGCAGCTACCTGAGACAAAGGTGCTCACTTCGATAACTGATTTATCTTCAAGCTGTAGCTTTATCAGTGCCTTATCGCTCGACCATAGTTGTGGAGTGCAGTGGATTTGATAGTCTAAGTCCTCTAATGACAGAGGGGCAAACACATCTTCGCCAAACCCTTTCGCTGCTAACATACCATTGCCTACAGTCAACATGGGTAGTTTATTATGGAGCAGTTTAGTGATTGCTTTGATTGGCTTTTTGTGAGATTTAGACGGTTTGGTTAAGATGTTTTTACCGCTTATGGGCAAGGAGGTAGAGGAGTCGGCTTTATCGAAGGCAGCTCCAGCTTGAATCGTCTGCGGAAAATAAAGTAGCTTCACAAGCAAAGATATTAAATTTCATGTTTTTTCTCCTGAATTGATATTGCGTACACTTAAACCGTAACAGAGTAATATTAAATCTATATTAAATTTTAGAATGATTTTATTTATCTATCATAATAAAGGATTTCTTTTTAAGATGGTTGGCCTTGCTAGGTTTGACGCTAATTCTAAATGGCTGCTGGCCAAGTTTAATCCCGACAAAAGGAGTGCCCCGGTGTTTAAGGAATCCTTAATTATAGAAGTCTAGAATTATGGGGTATCCGTTTTTTTTGTGAGGCAGGTGATAATAGGAGAGGCAGATGGCAATAGGTAAGTCAAAGCAGCATGCTTTTACAGTGATAAGAAAGCGAAAACTTCATAAACCACATGACCTGGCAGGTAGGGGTAAAGTGGTGCGTCAGTACGCTGAGGCAAGAAAAATGTCGAGAGATTTGCTACAACAGCTCATTGATGGTGCGTCGACTCTCAAAAGTAACGATACGGGTATATGCCTGTCTCCATTAAAAAAAGCTGATACGGTTCTGATTATTTACCCAAGTATTCCTGATGAAAAATTGAAATCTACGTGCAAAAACGTGGAGGCATACGTTGAAATGCAGAGATGTCAAGAAGATATCACCCGTATGGCGGTGGATGAACTAGCAAGAGAGCAGCTCAAAGGCAGGCAGGCTGTTATGATGCCTTTGACCTATCCTCGCGTGACAGATACCGAAGTTTCGGATTGGCTTGACGATTTTGGGTTGGAGATGGCAGATATAAAAGATATCCATATTGTGGGCCACTGCAATGCGGAGAGTACAGTCTTTGGTACAGATGAGCCGCTGATTGCTTTGTCGCCTGATGTAATGATTGCATGGTTGGGAGTAGCGGGCCTTATAGGGAACGGTAAGCGTTTAATTTTTAGCGCGTGTCATACGGCTTCTCCCCGTACCGGGTATCAGGGGGAGGCGTATATTGATTCCATTCGGGCAAAGCTACCTAAGGGTAGCCGTGATAGGGTGTTTGGTTATCATGGTAGTATTGATTTGAGGCCAAGTGGGCAATTTTTGCGGATGTTTGATATTGATACGCGCAAACAGGTTCATAAGCAGGAAGCAAAAGAACCGAGCGTCCCTACTTTTACATAATCAAGTGCAGGGCTAGCATTCATTCGCATCTTGCGGATACATCGGTATAATGGTGCATTCTATATCAAGACAGAGTGACCACTATGCGCGTTTCGATGCAAACTTACTTTAACCGGCGAATTGGCGCTGTGTTATTAATGGGCTTTGCTTCAGGTTTACCGATCGTATTAATTTCTTCGACGTTACAGGCATGGTATACGATGGCTGGTGTCGATATTGTTACCATTGGCGCATTGAGTTTGGTGGGTCAGCCTTATATCTATAAATTCCTTTGGGCGCCTTTGATGGATCGCTTTTCGCCTTTTCGCTTAGGTCGGCGGCGCAGTTGGGTCTTGTTAACGCAGTTTGTGTTGGTGGCGTTGATTATTGGTATGGCGGTGATGAACCCTAAAAGTCATCCATTGGGATTGGCTGTTGTGGCGTTATTTATAGCTGTTTTTTCGGCGACGCAAGATACATCGATAGATGCATATCGAACCGACGTGTTGGCGGATGATGAGCGCGGCATGGGTGCGGCGGCGGTGACGGTGGGTTATCGTATTGCGATGTTAGTCGCGGGTGCGGGTGCGTTGATTTTAGCGGCGGTTACGGGTTGGCAGGTAATGTATTTTATCATGGCGGGCTTTATGTTGTTGTCATGCTTAATTACGTTATGGGCGCCGCGTGTTCCTTCAGATGATAACAAGCATCTGTCGATGCGTGAGGCGGTGGTTGAGCCGTGGCGCAATTTTATGGATCGTGATTATGCGGTGGCGATATTAGTTTTTATCGTGATATATAAGTTATGTGACGCGTTTGCGTTGTCACTGAATACGGCCTTTTTATTGCGCGGATTGCATTTTAGTTTGCAAGAGGTGGGTACGTATTCCAAAGCATTAGGGTTGACGGGCACGATTATTGGTAGTGTTGCCGGCGGATTTTTATTGCCGTTGCTGGGTATGTATCGTTCGCTCATGATTTTTGGTGTTGCGCAAATGGTATCGAATTTGTTTTTTATGTGGATGGCACTGGTGCCAAAGAGTTTAGCGTTAATGGCGTCGTCATTATTTATTGAGAACTTTTGTGCGGGATTGTCTTCAGTGGCTTTTGTAGCGTTTTTGATGTCGCTATGTAATCGTCGTTATACCGCAACGCAGTATGCATTATTTTCAGCGCTAGCAGCGGTGGGCCGAGTATTTATTGGGCCGCTGGCGGGGGTAATGGTTAAAGGTTATGGTTGGGTAGATTTTTATATTTTGAGCGTGGTGATTGGAGTACCGTCGTTATTATTATTGTGGTGGTTAAGGCACCGATTAGACTTTGGGTTACATCAACCAGCCTAGTGTGGGAGTTAGGTGTCTGATTGCAGGAAGTGGAGAGATGGCGTGAGTCGAGATTTGTTGGGATTGAAGGGTGAGGATTTAATTAAAGAAGCACAATACCGTGCAGCGTTTGGCCAAAAAACATTGTGGTATGCGCATTACCGAATAAAAGAAGTCCTGATGGTGGTCGCCAATATGGCGATGAATTTCTATTGTGCTGATGCTTTTACTGAGCGCCATACAGCGCATATCAAGTGGTTAAATGATTTTCGTGTTGGTGGTTTATTTGTGTTGATGGCTGGCACGGCGGTCGGTAATTTCTTTGCAAAAGTGCCCGTATTGGTCGCGACGGTGAATGGGTTAGGTTTTAATGCCGAACAAAAGCGAATTTTTCGTGCGTTAGAGCGTGGTGTGCAGAAAAGTCAGTTAGTATTGCAGCCAGGAGATGAGTTGCCTTGTAGTATGACGCCTAACGACCTGGTGGCGTTGGGTAAGGAAGGGCTAGAAATAACGCGAAACTTACTGCAAGCTTTATATAATATCAATATACAAGTGCGCTCCACTAGGCCCGAATATTTAGTGGATTCTGACGTTATTGTTAGGCAGTTATCTGATCCGATACGCATGAAGCCATTGCCGATTGAGTTATGCTTGAATCATAGTCAGCCTGTGTTTGGGCTTGGTGAGCATGTGATAGCTGAAAGTTCGTTGAGTGATTCGCAAACGTTAAAGCAGGCTCCATTAGCAGCAGCTTATTATGGTTTGAAGTGGATGGCTTTACGCATGGGTGCGAGCTTGGCAGTTATCTTATCGATTAATCATTCGTTTCATAATATTTTACAGAGCTGGTGTGGTTTAAAGCATTCGTCGCATGCGGTTTTTTTATGGGCGGCACTTACTGTTGGTTTGGGCGTGGGTGGGTATCGAGCCTTAGCTGCAAATTCATTAGTTAATCATAAACTGTATAAAGAAATTAATCTTTTGGATGGGCGCCGGCAATTGGGTGTTAAGCCAAAAATGAATTGGCGAGCATGTGGCTTAGCGGCTGCGCCGATTATTATTAACATGTTTTTTAATACCAGCATGACAATCTTTTTTGGTAATGACGGTTTGAAATCATTGTTTGAGCAAGCTGGGTGGTTGTGGCGACGTGAGGCTTATGAGATGCCACAGTCGTTGGGTTATTTGGCTGTGGCTTGGTTTATGATTGGTAATATCACGACGGCGATGAGTTCGACGCAGTTAGAAACGTATCGCAAATTAGAGCACATGTGTGATGGTAAGCAAGATAAGCGTGTAAATGATGATTCTACGGAAATTTATAAGTGCACTTGGTATTTAGCTATGACGGGTATGGTGCTTGATAGTATTAATTACGGACTGATTGGTTCAAATAGCACGGACAGTGCATGGCGCAGTGATAAGTTAATGGGTCCAGATACGGCGTATGCGTTTGCGTTGGTGATTGGTGTAGCGGTAACAGTAACGTCTACTTTTTGGTCTCGAATGACGGGCTTGGCTTCTTTTTCGAGTGTGATGAAAATGGTTACAGGGCAGCGTCATCATCCTCAAGCTATTGGTGAGCCTGAGGCAATGGAATCTGCATCAAGAGGGCTTTTGGCTAATATGGCTTCTGTTTAGTCAGCTGATGGTGCAGCCTAGCTTTGCGCATGGGGTGCATGGCATTAGGGCGCGAAATGTATTGTCTAAGTGTTGCGGCAGGTCATCGAGTGGTATGTCTTTTGTTGTGTCAGCGTGGCCGTAGGCTTCGCAATAAAAAGCTTGTTCGGCGAGAGTTTGATTAAGTTTGGGAAAATTAGATGCGGCCTGAGGTATGATTGTAAACAGGGTATCTTGAGCTATTTGTAATATTGCATTGACTTTCTTGGTTGATGATTTGTGTTTTTTTAAGTTTACTGTTATCCATTCTTGTAGCTGAGTCAATGCGGTATCGTAGTGTCGTGCTAGTAATTTTTTATCTGATCGACCTGAAAAAATGCTGGTTCCAGCACCTGCTGCCGTGGTTGGGAGTGTTCTCACTTGTGGTCTTAGGTGTAGTTGTGTGATGTGGATATCATGATCCAGTTGTAGCTGAGTAAGGTCTACGGTTGGCTGTGTAAAAGGGTTTATCCCTGACACGAGTAATGTGAATGCATCTTGTATGGCTTTTTCGGTCTGATCATATTCTGCAGCTACAGTGGCTTTGGCCTTGGTGTGTAGAGGTCTGCTTGTGTTGCATTTAATGCGTGTTTTTTTAGTAGCTTTCATCCATTTAGTTGTCCAGCACAGGTGTTGTGAATCTGTAAATCTTTCACTGCATAATGCCATGGTGACAGCGATGCCGTAGTAGTCTGATGCGAAGCTGCGTCGGTACTCCTTAATTACTGCTTTTTGGTAATCTTGTTCTGATAAGTATTCGCCGGTAAGCGTGTTTTCGTCGCTATTGTCGAGGTCGATCGGGGTAATGTCCATCAATTTGTTGTTAACGAGTGTGCCCATCATATTTTCTGGCTTTATGTCGCCAATGGGTCTGCCAAGCAGCTGATGGAATTTATAAATTTTCATGGTCAAGCGCTTAAATAGGCGCAAAAGTTCCCAGTCATCTAGTGTATGAAGGCCTCGCGCGTTAAGTGCATCGACTATGTCTAGCCCGTCAATCCATTCGCTGGCAAAGAAGAATTTTTCATTATGGATGAGCGTGGCGGCAAATTTTCCTTGGTGGTTGTAGGCGGCTGTTACCTGGTTGCTTCCTTCTACTTGGTTTGTGTCGGGTTTTGTATAGCACTTTAGTGCAATGTGCTCAGGTAGTGCGATGCTGGAGTCGCTTTTCGCTTCATCACTGCCCGCGAGTTTGGTGAGTCGTTTGATGGTGCTATAGCCGCCGCCTTTGTAACGTGTTTTGCGCCATTGCGCGTCTGTCAGTTTGGGTGGTTTTTCGCGAAAGGTATAGCCTCTGTATCGGCCGGATGTTTTGTGTTCGGCTGTATATGCGGTTTTTTCACCGGTTTCAATATGAGTGACCGTATAGATTGAGTTGGGGAGCCCTGGATTTTTGCTGCGACGCTCAGTTTTTTCGATAGTGAATAATGGGCCTGGCAAGGCTGTGCCGTGTCTTGTGTGTCTCATTTCTATATACCATTAACTTATAGTAATTGTAATAATTTTTTGATTGCGCAAGGGTAGCATGATGCCCTACATATTTCAACTATATTACTGGTAATTTGGCTTTCGTGTTGGGTGGGTGAAAAAGCTTCATCGTAGGTAGTTTAGTGTGGCTATGATATATTAGATTTGTATCTATTGAACAAGGACGTCAATGTGCATTTTTTACGACTCCCTATTGTTAAAATATTAACAGCGTGTAGCTTTTTTTTAGGTATGGCTGCGTTCAGTGCCGTCGTTTTTGGGCAGGGTTGGTATGGTGGCGCTGCGGCGGGTTTAGGTATTACCACCAATGGAATTGCTCAAAATGTTACTTTATTTGATTCCCCTGCTCCTGGGTTGACGAATAACTACGCGAGTTATAGAGCAACTCAATTAGCTGGTTTTGTTGGTATAGATGCAGGATATCAGTTGGCTTTGAGTTCAGCTTATGAGTTGGCGCTAGGTCTGCAAGCGGACTACCTTAATTACGATCAGTTAACGGGCAGGGTCCATCCTTTGGTGAATGTTTCGCCTAATTTCGCAACGCTAAATTACCAACTGAATGCTGAAAGCTTTATGTTGCTTGTGCAAATGCGTGCACTATGGCATTGGAAGCCGTTATGGCAACCCTATTTTTCTGTTGCATTAGGCAGTGCTTGGAATCGATTATCAGGTTATACAGAGACGATTCCTCAGGGCAGCACAGCTTTGCCTAGTGCATCACTCTTTGGTAATAATACCAGTAGTGACTTTGCGTATGGTTTTGGTTTAGGAGTTCAACATCTTATTAGCAAAAACGCCAGTATTACTATGGATTATCGTTTTTATAGTGCTGGTGATGCTGCTTTATTGCCATCGGCAGTGCAGGGTACTGGTAATCAAATTAATTCAGGTACATTAAGCGCACACTTAATCGTACTGGGTTTATCATTTGCGTAATAGAAGGAAGTGACATGCGTAGATCTGTGAATAAAATGAATTCATTATTGTTGGCGATCGCTATCTGTTTGCCCTTGACTGGATACTGCGCAAACATATTTACAGTTTCATCTACTACGGGTACAACGAATATTTCTTTAGCGCAAGGGGCTAGTACAACAGAAACCTTTACGGTGACAAATACTAGCGGTACTAGTTTTAGTGGCCTTAGCTTTTTTGCAAATTATTACTCGCCTAGTATTGTGACCACGTCATTGAGTAGTGATAGTAGTAATACCTGTAGAACAACAACCACTTTAGCAAATGGTGCAAGTTGCGTCTTGGAAGTGAATATAAATGCTAGTACTGGATTGACGGGCAGTGTTAGTAATGGGTTAACGCCGCGTGTGTGCATGTTTAATGGCGCCGTGTGTTCAGGTTTGGCTGTGCCAATCAGTTTATCTGTGTATAGTGCACCGCCAGCAGCTACAGGCACGTTATACGGTGTTACCGGTAGTGGCTCAGATGAGCCAGAAACATTATTCTCACTTAATCCATCTACAGCGCTTGCTACCCTGGTTATGGTATTGAGTGGTGGTGATGATGGTGAGGCTATCGCTTCTGATGGCGTTAATTTATATCATTGGAGTGGGTATGATAATCCTGTATTTCAGCGTATAAACTTGGCGCAGTTAACAACAACGGATATTACACTTACTCAAGGTACGCCACCAACAGATGTTTATTTTGAAGTCCAGGGTGTTGTATACAATGGCAATACTTTTCTTGCGACCTCTTATGAGCAGCAATTTATTGCTAATACAATAGCGGGTGTGCAGACATTAGTGAATAATGTTGAATATGTTGGTTATCGGGGAATGGCTTGTTTGCATCATACTATTTATGCGGTTGATACGACTTCTGATACCTTATATACGATTAATCAAACGACAGGTGCAGCAACGGCAGTTGCCACGATATCGATGTCAGGCTATACCATTACCGGTGCAACAGGTTTAACGGTAAATCCTACAAGCCAACAATTTTACGTATTGCTTAAGGTTTCTGGCTCTCAAGTGAGGAAATTAGCTAAGTTGAATATTGCAACGGGTGTGGCGACCCTGGTGGGAGATGCAACCGATGCTAGCAATACGTTGAAGTTCGCTTCGATCGCATTTCATCCTGCTGACCCCAGCTGCAGCTGATTGTCGCTATTTGCAATGTAATAAAAAATATCGTATATTTCTCTTTCGTGATCGTTCGGTCGTGTTCTTTCTTATTCTAATGGATTCTAGAGTTCGGTGATTTTTAATATCGAATACCGCTAGTGTATTCCTATCGGAGAGTAATAATGCCTACTTATAGAGAGGGGGTGCGCCCGTATTCGGGAACTATTCAGCCAGCTTATGCTGGTCAAAATAAATGGCGATCATTGAAGTATTATGACAATGGCTTGCGATATTTTACTTTGAATGGGCAGAAGCGAGAAATATTAAGTGTTGCAGGGCAGCGATTATTGGATTGGTGTAAGGGTTCCTATCAAAAATATACCCCGAAATCCCCCGATCAGCTAAGGCCATATCAAGCCATGCCTATGATTCGTGAGCTGCGTCACAGTGCTACGCAAACTTCGCCTCGTGCTGAATGTAAGGGGGGGTCTGAGGTTGCGCCGAAGTGTTTATCAACAACTCCAGAAATAAGCATTGAGTCAACTTCGCTGAGTGAGGCCGGTGAAAATAGTGCTGCACCTGAAGAATCTAAGTCAACGCATAATGATCAGCACCTTTCTGTAGTAATAAAAGATGAAAATTCAAGGCTATTCGATTTTCCCGCGATAGCGCCAGTTGATAACAAGCAAGCTGTACAAGCCGCTCAGCAGTTGGGAGCTGAGATTGAAAAAAATATGCGGCAATCAGAGCAAGCGACTAGGGAAGAAAAAAAAGTTGAGCAACAGGCACGTAAAAAACGAAGGCGGTTGAAGTACAAGCATCGCCATGCGAAAACACAAAAGGAGCGTGCGATTGATCGTGTGATTCGTAATAAGCTTGATGTGTATGTGTTTAATTCAAAATTACGACCACGCACAAAGGGTAGAAGGGGGGTGCATGCTTTAAAGCGAGCTGATATACAGGTAAGTGAAGTGAAAATTAGACCGACACCGCCTACTGAAGAAAAAAAATCAAGTCATATTCATACGGGATTAACGGTTTGGCAAATCAAGCAGCGGCTATACCAGCGGCGCTGTCAGGCGGCTGAAGCTCCGGCTGAGGAAAAGATAAAAAGGGTGAAGTCGAAGTTGTTTCAAGAAAAAAGGGTTCACCGTTTTCTCGCGCGTCAAGGCAGTGACTTGGAATATGGGAGCTTTGGCGGTAGTAGCGGCGAAGCTTCGGAGGCTTGTGATCAGCCTTTAAGCCCTAAGCAGCAATGAGTCGATATTAAGCATACTGAATAGTGATAATTTGCTACACTTAAGTCACCTAAATTAATCGACGAGTGTGGTTATGGTTGATAAAGATGACGAAAAAGTTGCCATTGTTACTGGTGCAAGCCGAGGCATTGGCAAGGCCGTTGCCGAGCGCTTAGCCCGCATGGGCTATCATGTCGCATTATTGGCTAGAACCATTGAAGAGTTAAGGCTTGTGTCTAGTGATATCCAGCTGCGTTATGGTGTGAAGGCGGATTGTTATGAAGTGGATGTTACTCAAAAGCAGCAGGTGTTTGATTGCGTTGACGATGTGGTTAAGCAGTATGGTCAAGTTGATGTTGTATTCAATAATGCGGGCATCGCTATTAAGGGTACCAGTTGGCTCGACCCGGA
This sequence comes from Coxiellaceae bacterium, assembly GCA_029212885.1. Taxonomy (GTDB): domain Bacteria; phylum Pseudomonadota; class Gammaproteobacteria; order Coxiellales; family Coxiellaceae; genus JARGNX01. The sequence continues at coordinate 156,480 of JARGPC010000001.1, read as the reverse complement.
TGATTTTGAAGCGATGCTAAAGGTTAATTTATTGGGTGCATTCTATGTGATTCATGCCGTTGCTCAGGGGATGAAGCAGCGTGAGTCCGGATATATTTTTAATTTAGTGTCTCGTTCAGGTGTGATTGGTCGTGAATCACTGGGTGGCTATGCCGCATCGAAGTTTGGTTTGCGTGGGTTTTCCGAGGCGTTATATAAAGAGTTATCACCCTATCATGTAAAAGTCACTTCACTTCACCCCGGCTGGGTTAGCACTGACATGACCAAAGGTTTGGATGTGCCGCAAGAGCAGATGATCCAAACTTGTGATATCGCCGATATGGTTGAGTGCCTATTAGGCCTTAGTCGCTATACCTATGTGCAAGATATTATCATCGAACCGCAAGCGGTGATTAAGACTATTTTTCCTTTTCAACGGCAGTGATTACACAGTTTTGTTATGTAGGGCAACGTATAGGTCGCTATAAGTAGTCCGCTGGCATAAGGAAGCTTATATCCAATTGATTTTATTGATTAAATACTTTTGAGGTGCCAGATTTGTTGAAAATTGGACTCAAAAAATCTGATATTTTTGACGATAGTTTTGTGTTTCTTGGTTTAGGCTATTCGGTCTTATGAAAAATTCAAAGGTTTAATTCAGGCAATTACATATTTAGCAATTAAAATGATATATGGTAATTTATACATCTACATATATGATATCTTAAGTGTTACAATTCATCAAAATATGGACATTGGTGTGGGCGATGTAATCGATTCTACATGGAGGTAATAGTATTTTTATATTCAATTATTCTCATTATACGGAGGCCCGAGAAATGAACGATATTACCGCAGCATCAGCACCTAAAGCTTTTGATCAATCTGAAGATATTGTGCGCGGAAGTCTGGAGGAATTTTTAATCGCTTGGGATTCAGATTATAAAGGCAAGATTAGCAACATTGATCTTTTTAATCCAAAAGTAACGACTCAATATAGTCAGGATCAAATAAAATATTTTATAAAGATATTTTATCATGCCAGGGCGCACTTTAAAGATTTTTTATGGCACCTTGGAAATTATGCTCCTAATAAAAATATAAAAGAGATAGTTTTAAAAAACATTGAAGAGGAATTTAATGGTGATTACATATCACATGAGCAAATGTACCTGGATTTTGCAAAAAAATGGATGTTGACTTAACAGATGTCATACAGAATGAAGTCGATTATTTACCTGCAATACGAGAATTTAATAATCTACACATTAAATGGTTACGTGAGCAGCCCTGTGATGTTCAATTCGCTACTTTCTCAGCCTATGAGCGTTTAGATAAAACAGATTACGAAGCATTGACTGCTTTATTTCCGAATGAGCATATCTTTTTTAAGGTGCATCGTGAAGCGGAGCATTTTGATAAAACATATAGTGAGCTTGCGAGTATTTGGGATAGAGACCCCAGCAGTGTAAGTGTTGCTTTTGATTTTATTTGTGTGACACAAGCTAAAATGTGGAGTGATCTTTCAGTTGCAGTATCTAAAGTCTTATCTTTAGGCGTTGGTATAAAATAGTTTGTTAGTGCTCTCTAAGAAATTTCTATTAAAAGTACGGATCTGCTTACTATTTGCCGTGGAAGAAATAAAGCCTAGCTAAGTACGGTAATCGCCGATACATATGGTGTTATATGCTTGTGATTTTGGATCGATCAGATGAATAGTTAAGCTGCAGCCTTGATGGTGAAACCAAGTTTCATCTGATTTAACACTGTGCCATGCTGAGAATTGATTTTTTTGCAGTAGATAGTAAATAGAGCTCGCAGCAAGGCGAGTGTCATCTCCATATTCGCATTTATCAACATTTATCATGCTTTCCGAGCTATAGGTACGTTTGTAGTGGCCGCCTTCAGGGTGAGGTTCTAAGTTCAACTTGCTAACCAGGGTTTCAGCCGTGTTGTTAGAGGGGCTGTTAAATGATGCAATATGGTTTTCCATAATTAATTTATTAATTAAACGAAAGCAAAAGTCAGATGAGTGAGTAGAGGATTTTTCGATATGATGATCGTGTAAATCTTCTTTTTTACTGTTAGTGACAGGGTTGCTAAAGCTTCTTAAGCATAAGCAGGGAATATTTAATCCATTGCACACTTGGTAAAATGCTGCAGTTTCCATGTCGATTGCTTGTGCGTGTTGTTCTTCAAATAGTGCTTGAAAATCATCGGGTGCGGGATAAATATCACTGCTAACAATCATGCCCTGCTTTACAGGGTATGGGCAATTTTCTGCTAAAGAAAGAGCGATGTCGCTGAGCTGCGTGTCTGCAGTCTTTATTAAGGATGGCATTTCCCATGTTCGTCGTAATTGTTCGTGGCTATTGGCTTCGGCTTGGAATGCTGCTTTTCCAATTAATACATCACCGATTTTGAGCTTAGGATTTAAGCTGCCAGCAATACCAGAAAAAAGCATTAAATGAGGCTTGTAAGTAGAGTATAAAAGCGTCGTTGCGCAAGCTGAGTTTATATTTCCAATGCCGGACTTGATTATGGCTATTGATGTATTATTGAAGGCGCCAACTGTAATAGGTTTGTCGCCCATGGTTCTGTATTCTTTTTCCAAAAGGTAATTCGATAGTGAAGTATATTCTTCGTCTACCGCGCAAACTATGCCTAAATCAACGCTTTTCATACCGTTAGCTCCTGTGTGGAAATATTAAGTTCAATTGTAGTAACAGAGGCTGTATATATTCGCATTGTAAATACGGTGCAGTTTATAGATTTGAATGCGATAAGCTTCTCTGAAATTTGTCCTCTTTGTTGTCTTGTTTATGGATATTTCTAAAGCTTGAGTGCGTGTATATATCCAAATCATTGATTTCCATCTGTGTTTCAGGGTGGCCGGCAACCTTGAACCCAAGGCGTTCATAGATTGTTCTTGCTTCATCGGAAGTGCGAAGTGACCACGTTTTTAGTCCTTGTAGTTCAGGGTGTGAAAAGATATGCTTCATCAGCATAGTAGCAATGCTTTTTTTTCTGTACTTGGGGTCAATAATAACATCACAAACATATGCATATGTAGTGAAGTCAGAAATGACCCGGCCAAAGCCCACTAGCTGTTTCGACGACTTTTCATAAGCAGCAAAGCATAAAGAGTGCTGAATAAATCGCTCGACATACTCAACAGGGATATTCTTAGACCAAAAACATGTTGAAAGCATATTGCGAATTTTGGATTTATTTTTTAGCATGGTTTGTTTGGTTGTCGTGATGTAGTAATCGCTCATTGATTTTACTCCTTTTCCTGTGCATACAAGTTATCATTTAAGTTGTAATCGATATTCAAACTTAGGATATTAAATTTAGTGTGGCTATCATAAATATCAAGGTGCTCTTTGGATTTAAGCTTATCGGCTAATCTGATGGATATTGGTAAACAAATTATTTCAATAAATACTTTGATAACCCACATAGTTAGAATCAAAGATATCAAATTTGCTTTTGACATGGCGTTATAAAATGCAAATAGACTGAATATCGCGCTGTCCATGCCAGAGGCGACAATTGTTGATAGTACAAATCTGATTCCTATATACTTCCCATTTAGCTTGACTTTCAGTTTGGCCATGATGATTGAATTTAGAGGTTCTGAGCAGAAATAACTTAGTATAGAAGCAAATATAATTCGTGAGTTTATAGTTAAAATAGAGTCGAACTCTAGGTTGTGAGTCTGATATCCAGGGTTAGGCATATGGATAACGGCTTGTCCATAAATTATAAATACAATATTGAAAAGAAAACCGCACCAAATGGCTCGTCTTGCGTGCTTATAGCCATATACCTCGGTGATTAAGTCTGAAAGGAGGAAGGTTAGGGGGAAAATAATAGTGCCAGCATCAGTATTGAGCCCGAAAATATTAATCAGTCTGGGGTCAAACCAATTAGCTAATACTATTACCATTGTGTAGGTGAGAGTTAGGAATCCTAAATATTTAGGGTATGTTTGTATTTTTTCTGGATTTTGACTGTTATTTGCCAGCATTGCTTTTCTCTTTACGGTATGTGGGGTTGTCGAATGAAATAGTTAGCTTTTTTGCGATTGTTTTTCCAACCGCTTGACCAAGCTGTTTTTTCTTTGTTTTATTAAGCTGCTTTATATCCAGATGACAAAATTGCTGCCAGCTTAATTGAAAGGTATGTCGTTTAAAGGCGGTGTTATTTATAATAGATAAATCAGTATCAGTAAGTTTTACACTGATGGGAGTTGTAGGATCATTTTTAAGTCCAAGGTAATCTTGTATTAGTTTGTCGATTTTCCAAATAATATTCTTTGAAGTCATATGTTTCTATCCTTGGGATGGTTTTCAACCCGTTATGTTCTTGCGTTAACATGTACTATGACTCCTATTATTTGGTAATTATTTGAAGGTTTCATCTCGATAGTTGGGGCTTTTTTATCATACGATCTTAGGATGTATTTATGACCTTCAATATAAAGCTTTCTTATGATTACTCTATTGCTGGATTTAGATGTAACGGCTACTAATGTGTCGTTTTCTGGCTCCGCATTTTTGTCAACTATGAAAATAGATCCTTTCTTGAAGATGGGTTTTATATCTTCATTTGACAGTAGAGCGAACGAGCAATTTACATTTTTTTCTAGACTAATCTCGATGTTGTTGGCGGGTTTTTTAAAGCCGTCATTCATTGTATATAATGGTATTGTTTTTTGTTCTTCTAAAGTCTCTGCTATTTGGTCAGCTACGTTTATGCAGCGTGTGTTTGTGATAAATTCGGATAATAAATCGTTGATTGATATCTCAAACCCATCTTGCCTAAAGAAATTAACAATCTTTGTTAATGTTTCAATTCTTGGGTTGGTTACCCTTTTGTTGGGGTCACTGTGCGTTAGTTTTACTAGCATGGAGTGTGGCATCTCAAGTGCTTTTGCTAGCTGATAAATAGTAAATTTTTTTTTGTCGCGAATTGATTTTTGATCGATCAAGGCTCTAAGCGCATTGTGTATGTTGCTGGGATAGTGACTGCTTAGTTCCACTGTTTTGATGTCCTTGCTTTATCTGTGCCGTGAAAATTCTTGACTATGTTCTTTTGAGAACATAGGATATTGATTGAAGATTTTAACTGATTTTTTTGGAAAGATGAAGTTAAAAGTTTCTTTGTGTATTTGGGATGACGGCGCTAAGAGTGTTTCTTGAAAAAGGTATTGAGTTACATTCTTAAGTTTAGAGGTGCAGCTTATTATGACTATTCAAGCTTTAATACCTAACAAAGGTGATGTGTCATCTAAGTTCAATGTTGCATTATCCAATCGCGAAAAAGAATGCCTCATCTGGCTCCTTCGTGGCAGGAGCGCTCAACAAATCGGTCAAATACTTTGTATTTCAAATAAAACGGCTGAATCATATTTACAAAAAGCAAAAGAAAAAATGAATTGCTGTTCGCGTCATGAGTTGTTTGATAAGGCTTACCGGCTTGGTTATATCGATTTTGTAAAAAATGCAATTGATAAAGAAGCTGTATAGTCCTTGCTAATTAAAACCCAGGATTTTCCCGCTTTATTCATTTTTATATTTAACGATAATAGTAATCGTATTTTGGAGCATGGTGTGGTCGTCATATAAATAACAAGGAGTTATTCATGCACTCATCACATTGGCAAGATATTATTGATTTTTTTGCTGCAAATGGTTCTAAGAAATTTGCAAAAAAGAAATCCACTAGAAAGCCAGGAAAATTTACTGTTGATAAATATCAGCTCGAGGGCGAATTTTCAGGTCAATATATCACTCCGAAGCAGTGTAAAATATTGTTGCATTTTTTAAAAGGAAGAACGGCGGAGCAGGTTGCTAAAGCAGAAGGCTTATCTGTTCGCACGGTAGATGATTACAGCAAAGTGCTTCGAGGTAAGTTTGGTTATCAAACCAAGCAATCGATGGTTGATTACCTCAATGAGCAGGATTATCAATCTTTTTTAAATCGTCTTATAATGTAAGTCGGTACCGATAATTCATAGGGAATAACATGGACGTTAAATTTACAAACGCTACTCAACAAGATGTTGATGCCATTGTGGCAATGTTGGCTGATGATGATCTTGGGTCAACACGTGAAAACTATCAACAACCGTTGCCTGAAAGTTATCAAAAAGCGTTTGATGCAATTAACCAAAATCCAAATGCTCATTTAATTGTTGCAAAGATTAATGATCGAGTGGTTGCTGTGGCTCAAATTGATTTCATTATCTATTTAACTTATCGGGGTGGTGCGCGTGCTCAAATTGAAGGTGTGCGCGTGCATAAAGATTTCCGATCTCATGGTATTGGTCAGAAGCTGTTTGAATACTTGATTGAATTGGCAAAACAGCATGGCTGCCATATGGTGCAATTGACAACGAACAAGCAGCGATCAGTTGCTTATAAGTTTTATGAGCAGCTTGGGTTTGTGAATTCACATGAGGGCTTTAAGCTGACTTTTTGATTGGCTGTATTTGCCTCTATTTCAATCCGTGAAACCTCTTAATATCCTCGTAATTTCAATAGTGTATAGTGCAAAATTATGAGTAGAAAAAGACGCTTAGAAGTCTCTCTATTAGATGAGCTGACTACCATTATGCACACTACCAGGGCCAAGTGCCCTGTGATTCCAAATTTAGCCCTTGAAGGCTATGATGATTGGCCGCATCTGCAAATGCTTTGTGTCCGCCATGATTTTGATGATCATGTTGAGCTGTACAATGATTTAAAAGCTATTGAATTTACGGGCGAAAAACCCAATTCTACTCCGCTCCCTGTTGCGATTAGCTACGATGAAGAATTCAAAGCAACTACCTCGGTTAGCGAGCTTGCCGACTGGATCAGCAGTCATTTGCCGAAGTTTCAATTGTATGATTCTTCCAAACTAGCTGATCGCGAGGAGCACTTACATTTAATGGCTGAGAAAGCTGAGGAATGGGGTGCTGGTAATTGCGGAGAAATGACCGCAATTTGCTATCATAGCTGCAAAGCACTATGTGAAAAAGACGCACGTATACAGAAAGTCGAGTATCTCAATCTTGATGCGCACGCTTTACTGGTTATCAATCGTGCTACAGATTCGGATATTTCCGATTGTGAAACTTGGGGTGACAGTTGTTATATTCTCGATGCTTGGAATAAAGAATGTTACCAACTGCAGCCGGTGATTGATGAAACTGTTGATGATAGCTATATATCGCACAGTGACCTGGTTGAGAGTGATACCTATGAGGTATTTGCTCATCATAATAAAGCTGCTGTAGCAACTAGGCCTTTACGCAGTTTTCTATTTACAGTTCAAGCACCAAGCAGTGTAGCTCCTCCAGAGCAAGATAGATCTCCGTTGGCTGCTCCAGAACCCGAACCCCCACGTTAAAAATCAATTTGATATTTCACAAGACAGATTCAAGCTCGATCTTTAACTGTGGATCACGGATAAATGATTGCGACACTTTCTGGGGTGATTTTACAATGGTGACCTAGCCAGCGGAATCATTTAGAATTAAGGTAACCCCGGCATTCGAAGGATAGAAGTTGAACAATTCATCAAACAAAGTCGTAAAACTACTGATTTCTGCTTTATTAGTAACCATTTCAGTGTCGGCAAATGCCGGTTTAATGAAATGGCATGCTTGTGACTCAAATCCAGCCTATCAATGTGGTGACCTTAAGGTGCCGCTGGATTATCAAGATCCGTCTAAGGGTTCGATTGTGCTGCCGGTTATTTATATACCGGCATTAAAATATACGAATGGCACTTTGTATTTTAATTCGGGTGGGCCGTGGGGAGATTTTGTGAATCATGTGCAGACATTTTATCGTGATAGGTTCCCCAATGAGTTAAAACAAAATTTTGATATTATTGCGTTTAACCCGCGCTCAGTTTCACCGAATGCGGTGCTTTGTAAGTCGAGTGACATGGCGGCATTATATAAAAATCAAAATACCATTATTAAAACCTTTCCAGGTGATAAGTCAGGTGCTTCAACGCTGTATGACTTAATAGGCTATAAAAATAAAAGCTGTAATTTTGGACCAATAGCGGCTTACAGTGACACAAAAGCTACGGTAAAAGACCTCGAGCATTTACGTGAACTGCTGCAAATTAAGCGCTTAGATTTTTATACCGCATCATATGGCACACATTTAGCGTTGGATTATTTATTGCATTATCCAACCCATGTTGGTCGTATGATATTGGATGGAAATATGCTGCCCAATAATGATTTAATGGCAAGCTCATTATCACGAGCGGCGGGGTTGGATGCCAATCTGAATGGCTTTTTCAATTTTTGTGCGGCAGCCAAGACGCATTGCGCGCTTTATCATAAAGCGCCGAAGGAAATGTTGACGGCTGCTGATATGCGTAAACAATATCTGCAGTTAATGAGTGGTGCCGACGTTACTCCATTAAAAACATCTAAAGCTTATGATCAACGTGGGTTTACTGCGGCGATGTTTACTATTTTGCTTACCATAGACATGGAGCATGCGAGTGCATGGCCAGCATTAGCGACAGCGCTCAACAGTGCGGTTGTCAATGGCAATGCGGATTTGCTTATGAAGCAGTATATAAAGGCATTGGCAGGCAGCTACAATGTAAAAACCAACAGCTATAACGTCAACGCTAGAACGGTAACTGATGTAAATGCACCCGTTGTGTGTCTGGATTACTTGCATCCGGGTGGAAGGTCGAAAGCATCAATGATGCAACAAATCAGTTATATGCGAAAAGTTTCTCCGTTATTGGGTGGCGCAGCAATGACGACAAAAGCCTTGCGTTGTGTTGATTGGCCGGTGGCTGCTAAGCCATTATTTCCCGATGTGCCGCCTACTGGTTTAGATGCAAAGGCCGCAACTGTTATGTTGTTTGCCAATAAGTATGACCCTGTTACGCCACAAAATAATGCGTGGGCAGTGTGGAATTATTTAAAATCGTTGCAAGTTAATGTGCATATGGTGACATGGAATGGTATTGGTCATACAACCATTTTGGCGAATTCGCCGCGCGGTGACTGCCCATTTAAAATGATGGATCAATTTTTAATGGGCACACAAATTCCGCGTGTAACGCATTGCGTTAACCATGTTAATCCATTCTTGCCAAAAGTGAATTACGAGGAAAATTAAGTGAAAGTAGGTGTATTGGGTGGCACGGGCTGGATAGGTTCACATATTGTTAATTATTTAATTCAAACGAAAACTATTGCGGCGCCAGATGTTTATGTGTCGAATCATTCGGGTGATTTTTCTGCGTTTGAATATAAAGATGCAGTGAATTGCACCACGGATAACCAAGCGATTGCAGATAATTGTGATGTATTGTTCTTAAGTGTGCCACCGCGTTGTGTTAATCAACTGCAGTTGCAAGTAAAGCATGCTTTGGTGATTTCGGTCATGGCAGGTGTGCAGGTTGAGTCACTTCAGCAAGCGACAAAAACAGACAGTATTGTGCGGAGCATGCCTAATGCGGCGGTAGAGGTTGGTGAGTCTATGACGCCATGGTTTGCTACTGCAGCAGTGACAGAAAAGCAAAAAGCCACAACGCAACAGCTATTAGAAACTTTCGGTCATGCCATCGAGATTGAAAATGAAGACCAGTTAAATTTTCTAACCGCATTATCGGGTTCCAGTCATGGCACCATTGCTTATTTTCAAGCGGCAATGATACAAACCGCAACAGACTTTGGTTTGCCTGCCGATCAAGCAAAAGAAATAGTGCAGCAAGTGTTTACCGGTAACAGTTTGCTAATGCAGCGCGAAAATCGTGATGCGCAAGCGGATGTTGATTTGGTGATTGAATACGCCGGCACAACAGCCGCTTTATGCAGTAAAATGAATGAACTTGAAGTGAATAAACGTATCGAACAAAGCATTATGGCTAGCTACCAAAAAGCCAAATCAAATATGAATGAAGTGTAAGGCTCATCATAATCCAATGTGCTCTCCTTAATGCAACACAGAGTTGCAATTCTGACTCTATGCAAAAAAAATACTTATGGTATGGTGATTTCAGATAAGCCGTAATTTGAGTGTGTAGATGTCACGAGATAGTAGGCGGGTGAGTAACCAAGTTGTAGCGAGGCAAGGCGACGGTGTTCATCAAGAGTTGCGTACAGCAGCGAGTGCAAAGTTTTTTTATGAAATTTTCCCTGGTGTTTTCGCGTCTTCGAGTAGTAGAGGCGAGCTGCCTGACACGCATGCAATTATCGAAGAATTATACGATGCGTTTAGAGCGCTTTACCATGATGACGCTGAAAACTGTGAGGAGGTAATTAGCTACACAAAAGCTAAAATAGCGGAGCAAGGCAATAATTGGGATAAAGCTCATTTTTACTCGAGATCTAAAAGTCGTCGTATTGATGTGGATTTACCTTTAGGTCGTGTACTAGCTGCTATCGCTACCTTAGTGTTGGACAAAGGTAATCACTATTTTTCAACGGAGAGTGATCCCGCCCAAGCGCATAAGGGGCGCTTAAATCTGTTGTTTGGTAATTTGAAACAACTAAAAGATGCTCCAGGCTTATGTCATACTGGCGTGCGTGATGCGTTTATTACAGTTATGAATGGTGTGACGTTTCAATGCGGTGATGAAACCCGTTGTTACCGCTTTCCTGAAAATCTACCGGCGTATTTGCAATCCTTGCAGGTGGACTACATCCAAAAAGCATTAAGCGACTACAAAGCAAGTGAGCCAGATGATTATAGATTAAACATGATTGCTTGGGTAACGTTGCCTGAGCTTGAGCGTGAAATGCCTAAGCGATTGAAAGCTATTGTGGTTGATTATATTAATGCACCAACAACACAGGTTAAATATCGCGAATCTTTGTTATCGGTGGGAATGAACCCAGATGCCCCTCAAGCTTCTAGCTTGTATCCTCATTTTTTTGCTGAAGATGCTTTAGAGGCGGTGGATTTTAACGCGGCAATAGGTTCAGCTGCTTATTGGCACGATGTGGATTTGATTTTTAAGCTAACAACCTTTGGCCCTGCGGGTTACAGCTGCATACTCTCCCAAATAAAAACAGAAGTTAGGGCTTGCTCCTTGGGTGGTGAAGCACTGCATGCGCTGCATGACAAGATGAAACATTTTTTACGGGTTGTATTGAGTGCGAGTTACTTAAAGACTCACCGAGTAGAGTTGAGTTACCAGTACAGTGATGGAGTGACTGTATGTGACCGTGCAGCCGCCGCGATCGAAGATTACTATGAAGACTATTATTCCGCAGCAGAGCTAACGGTATTGAGTGAGGCTCAAAGGAGTGAGTTAGATCAGCTGAAGAGTTTGGTAAATGAATACAGAAGTGCGCCACTTACTGAAGAATTTAACACTGCGTTTTCTTTATTGTTTTTAGGTGCTGATGACATAGAGCAGAAGCAGGCAAAAAAATTTGCTACGCCTGCTTTTATAGAAAAATGTAAGATTGATACCGATTGGTTGAGTGCACATATATCAGCTGAGCGAGTCCTAGACCATGAGGTAGAAATGGATTTTGCCACTTTAAATCATTTTTTGCTTTATGCGCTGCTCAATCAAGAATCCAGTTGGTGTGAAGGTGTTGAGAATGCGTTGGGGGTTTGTGTACGTTGCATAACAGATCGTCTAGGGAATACAGAAACAAATATAGTTGAGCGCGAACAGCATCGCCGCTTGAAAGAATCCAGCTATGCACCTTTGGTGGATGTATTGTATATGCTAGCTACTCCCCACCTGCGTGGTTATATCGATACTGACAGTCTTGTCAAAATGATTAAAGCAGGGGCTCGATGTAACTTTTTTGGTGTGCAGCACGCATTGGGTGCAGTGTTAGCAAGTGATCCCGCTAGGCAAGCAAGCATATCAAAACGAGAAGATATTGAATCGCTGTTATTTAGCGCGGCTTATGATGGTCACCTTCAAACACTGCTGTTCCTGATAACTCAAGTTAAGATAAATATAAATATAGCTGATCAAGATGGCGCCACAGCGCTTTCTTACGCTGCATCTAATGGTCATATCGATGTAGTGGATGCGTTATTAGCAAATGATGATATTAATATGAATGCAGCTATGTATGATGGTGGTACAGCGTTTCTGATTGCCGTACAAGAAGGTCATGCTGATATTGTTAATGCATTATTGAAAAAGGGGGCTGATGTCAATGCCGCCGGCTGGAATGGGTTTACAGCGCTTTTGTTCGCCGCACGGGTGGGGCATCTTGGTGTGGTTGAAACGCTGTTGGCAGCAGGGGCTAATGCTAATGCTGTCGATAATGAAGGTGCTACGGCACTTTTTATAGCTGCGCAAGAAGGTCATATTGGCTTAGTTAATTTACTACCTTTTAATGAGATACCTTTGAATAAAACCGTTAGAGAGCTAGAGCTATATGCAAGCAGTAAAGCCCTAGCTATTCGAGTGCGGATGGCCTTACACATAGGCACCGCGCAGGGCAGTGATATAGTCAGAATCACACCTTGTGAGATAGCTAAAATTATGGGGCATACTGAAATTCTGGCGCTACTTGAATCGAAAAAAGCTAGGGCGTCGCTAGCTAATTCTCAAAGTGTGCTGTTTTCTAGAGCGGGGTCCAAGCAAGAAGTTATAGCAATTACTATGCGCTGTTCAATAATGTGAGTTTGCATAATATTCCGTGACCTTGCTTCCTGTGTATCAAGAAGGGTAAGTAGACACTCATCATAATCTACCGTGCTCTCCTTAATGCAACACCGTGTTGCAAGTTTGTCTCTATGCAAGAAAAGCACACGTGGTACACTGTGCATTAATTGAGCAGTGGTTGGTATTTATAGAGGATCAGGATACAGCAAATAACCCTAATTCACCATGCTCCCCTTGAATAATGAAAAGGTAGATAAAGATGAGAAGAAGAAAAGGTAATCCGGGCAAAGGGTGGCAGGAGTTAGTCGAAAGTGATGACGAAGGCATTGAAATGCCAGGGGTAAGTGGGGACGAAGGATATTATCCTAATCCGCTATGTGGTGGCGTCGACGATGATTCTGCTCAAAACTGTATGATGTATAGTGATGTGCCTGTTGTGCCGGCAGGAGATGGGTCGCCAGACAAAGATGATGTAGATGGTGTAGTGACAACAGGGGTAGCAGAATATAAAGCACCGGATGGTTTCGAGCAAACCATAATTCGTAACACTGCTACAAGCACCGGCGGCGTACCGATACCACCAGCTATATGGCTAAAAATTGGCGCCTACTTGGACCCCATTAGTGCTGCCCGCTTATTACTGCAAACCTCAAAGTTAATAACCGCTCCACAAGAAAAATCTATTCATAGGCAGTTACAAATGCAAATGTTTCCAGATCAAGCTAGATTTCTTATTGATTGGCACGCATATCGAAATCCGACGACTGAGATGGTTAATTTTGCATATGAGCGTGATTCGATGGTTAATTTTGCATATGGGCGTTATTCTTCCAAACGAGCGAACATGAAATTTTACATGAGAACTGGTCAATTTGATAAGTTCTTTGAGTGTTTTCAGCCTCAAGCGAGGAGTCTTTTTTCGCTTTTCGGTAGAAATAAAAGGCATCAAGTCACCATAAATGACTTATTTGGAGATCCAATCCAGAACGGCTTTCATTGCTTTAATCAAATAGCCAAAGTGCAGCCTGATTGGCTGCCAGCGATTTATGAGAAGATTGTTCGGCCATATTTTTATGATGAAACCAATCCAAATAATCCAGATGTAAGAAAAGTTGATGGGCATGGTTTAAACATAACCATATGGGCTTGTGCCTGCGGAGATGTGGAGACAGTTAATTGCATACTTACGAGATATCCCGCTACCACACAAAAAGAATTTAAAAATATGATGAGCTTTGCCATAGGTGGCGGTAGAACAGAAATGGTAGCTTTCCTCTTGAACTACCTAGAGTATGATGAACCTGATCAACAAGGATATAATCTCCTTACGAATGCATGTCATTATGGGTACCTAGAAATAGTAAGGCTTTTAATAGATAAATTTAACTATGATGCATATACAAGGGCAATGGAATCGACCGTGATTGAGGGTCATGCAGGTGTCATGTCATTACTTTTAGAGCAGCCTACAGCGGCTGCTGATAAAGCCGTGACGCATAAAACTGATTTATTAGTTATCGCGATTAGATTTAATTTCACGAGCATAGCTCGAATGTTACTTAAGCGTTTAAGGGCCACCAGTGTTAATGCTCGTGACTCTCTTTTTCATGACGAAACAGCATTATATACAGCGGTTTATCATAATAATGAAGCAATGGTTGAGTTATTATTGAAGCATAAAGAGATTGACCCAAATGTTATGAGTAGGCCAATAGGTCGTTATAAGGACACATCTCCGATTGAAGCAGCAGTTACGGCAGGCTTTACAAAAATAGCTGAGATGTTGCTGAAACGCCCGGACCTAGATCTTAATGCAGAAAGCCCAGATGATTATGAACTTAAAAAACAGAGTTTACTTGAGCAAGCAGGTAACTATAAGCACATACTTGAGTATAAGCGTCCAGAAAGTCCTATAACGCGCTTAATTGAAGTGTTAAAGAAATCACAAGATAGCTCGGAGTCAACACAATTTGAATATTTACGTACAGCTTTTAAAGCTGCGATTCATCGTAGATGCGTAGATGAATTAATAAAACTATCCGACCCTATCGTTGAGCCACTTTTGACAGAAGCTAACGTAAGTAAATTAGAGTCTCTAGCAAAATTTTACCGTTGTGATAAAGCCGTTGTGATACTAGCAAGGCTCACTAGAGACCCTGAAGCTTCTAAACGATGCACTATATGCTAGGTGTAAGCGATATATACATATCGCTTTTAGCTCATGTTATACGAGCTACGATGAGTTGGTGGCTAGTGTCGCAAAAAATGACGCAAAAATCTGAGGTGCATATATTCATAAGAATTATATTATTTTAAGTTTATTTTAATTTTCTTAATGTATAGTACCAATTAACTAGAAGTATTCACTAATAATGATAGTTATGAGTATATATATCATGGAGATGGTAATAAATTGCGCAAGACACACAGGTTGACAAATCACACGGCTAGATGTGAGCGCATGATCTGTTCAGATAGGACTATACATAATCTCGCGATAAAGTCTGGCACACATCGAAACCCATTTAAATACGTTAAAAAACAGATGGATGGCGATCTTGTGCGACAGCTGAAGCACACGCACTTAGCATCATATGCTGAACATCAGCTCGTGATAGCCGCGTCAGTGCTTGTGTCTCAGCATGCGCTATTTGTCTGCCATGGTCGCCATGTAATCATCCCAGCCGGTGGCGCCACTGTTACACTGAGTTATCACAAAGACGCGATGCAGTTACTACAAAAGCGCTATCAACAACTTGATACGGCTTACCAAAGCCTCTTGATTGCATTAAAGAGAGCTGTAATGACTGGGCAACACTCTTCGATTGCAGATAGCTTGAATCGTGCCAAGCAATTACAGCAATTTAAGGCGGGCGTGATATTTATTCAAAAGCAATACATGCTAATGCGTTCAAATTCAGATGATCGTCTGATTTTACCGCAAGATGCCTACGAGCAATGCATGACCTCAGCAAAGGGTATAGCTAAACGATTTGTACATGGTTTTTTGGGTGAGACAACATTACAGCAACAATTATTTGAAGCAGCTGTTGAGGGTGATGCTGATCGTGTATTGATACTACTGGCGCAACCTGCAGTTGATGTAAATCAAGTTGATTTAACAACTGTGCAGTCTGCTTTATACCTTGCTGTGCAAGCAGGGCAGTTTGAAGTGGTGAAAATGCTTACTGATCTTGGAGCGAGCGAAGCTATAGAAACCGATGCTGAGCATTCAGCATTGACTTTAGCGATGCTACGCAAAGATACGGCAACTGTGGATTATCTTAAAGCTAATCTCAGTATAACTCACACCATAAAGTCTAAGCCACTTCACCAAGGACCATCCGAGAAGAACGTAGCCTTAAAGACAGTAGAATATATTTTTCATTGCATGATAGGTATCGAATATATTAGTCACTCGTTATACGAGGCTGAGCTGTATGCTGTAAAATATAACGAAGCAGGTAATCCGCTTCCTTTTACTTTAGAAAAAAATGATAAAGACCATTGGATAGCTCATTGCCCTAATGGCCGGCGATATCATCTATCACTCGCACTAAAGCACGCTAATTTTGACTATTGGATGCTGAATGAAAGCAGTAAGTCACTCGAGATTATTAAACGTTGCGAAAGAGAACTGAGCCGCTCAGTTGTCGATGGTGAAGCGAAGCCAGCAGATAAAATGACTACTGATATTGGTAACAGCGAAGATATCATGCCATTATATGCTGCTGAACAAGCAGCAATCGAAAAGTATACTGGTGTGGAATACAAGAAAATAAATTCGTTATTACGCGCTATGCCATTCAGGTACACACAAGCCATATTAGAAGAAACATTTATATGCGCTATGCTGATGATTAGCGGTATAAATAAACATCGATCGGCCAGTGATTATGAGCAACGCAAAGTGTTAACGCGTCACGAAAGGAATGACCTGCCTAAGGACATGTTTGAACGCATGAAAACTAAAAATCAAATTACCTTACGCGCCGCTCCAATAAGTTTTTCAGAGGAAAAGGACTGTGAAGTATTTAATGATCGAAAAAATACATTACAAATTACTAATGCTCAGCAACGGCAAGCGAGTGTAAAGGGTTTTTCTTTTCACCCAAAAGAAAAGGAAGTGATATTTCCGCCAACAAATTTAAAGTTCACTTCTTACAAAGAACAGCCAGATTCAAAAAGGTGTACTTTTTCCGCCGTTATTGTCCACGGAGTTGAAGTTGAGTACCATCAACAATATTTACTGGAGTTGGCTCAGCATGAAGCCTACGATATCCTAGTAATTCCTTATAAAGAGTCACGAAACCCACGTTTTGGTATAGCGCGTCATAATCACGCTCTCGCGCATCATATGCGGGTAAGCATGCTAGTGGTGCCCGTAATTGAATATTTTAGGCAACATGCTGCCGCTGACGGGTTCAAAAGTTTCTGTGATCATTTAACGCCACAAGAAGTCGTGATTATGCAAGTGATGATGATGTTTTCCAGGGTTGGCCGCGAATCAGAAGCGGGGCCGAGTCAGCTTGAAACTTTTTTAAGATATAACCGCCTTTCGGCAGAAGTGATGGCACGCTTTCTGCAAGAGCATATGGATATTGATGAGTCAACTGTCGAGTTTTACATGGATGTATTAATTAATGCAGGCAATCCACGTTATGCTGCAATAGTAACAGGTGCCACTGAAGAAGAAAGACAACGTAAATTATATTTTAGTTACATTGCAGCTTTAGCACATAAGTTAGACTTGCCACGGGTGTTTGGTCAGGCACATTATGAAAAAGAAATGTCACCTTATAATGGTAGCGATGAACTGGTAACCGGCGGGTATTTAATCTACGCATCGGAACGTCAGCGACAAGCGTTTAATAAGCTTGAGTCTATTGCCATGAAGATGCTAAAAATTACAGGCGATAACCTTTGTTTTACGAAGCATGGCATTGATCTCGGTTATTACAACCAAAGCGAATTTAAGAGATGTAATACCGATATAACCTACTGTCGACAGCAGTGTGAAATTGCACATATGCGTGTGCTGCAAGAAAATCAAATAGAGTATAAGCGCGTCGTCGAGCTGAAAAATGCAGTCGATAGATGTCAGCCTAAAAATATTATACATCTGGTGATGAGATTTACTATTGATGAATTCGAAGCATTCAAAACGGTACACGGTATAGATGTTGTGGTAGCGCTGCTGCAGTCATCGCATGATTATTCAGAATTGATTGAAGCGTGTATCTCTTTTCTAGTATACGATTCAAGTGCGGCATTAAAAATGTTTTATTATATGGTCAGTGTCGATGACTTCACTTATGCTGGTTTTATCATAAATAAATTAGATAATTGTGGATTAATCATTTCTGCGCGGTCTTTACATAGGCTACAGACACAAGAAGACACCGGGTTAATCGCTTCTGAGCAGGTTGCGCATAGTTTAAAAGTACGAGAAGACATCATCTATAAACTATTACTTGCAATAGAAGGTGACAAGGACGGAAAAGAATTTTTAAGTGAGATGTTATCGACTACTATAAGATCACGATACAGTATTACATTCATTAGCAAACTAGCTATGCTTGTTGATGTAAAAGCTAAGCATGTGTCATTTGCTGCTAGAGGGCCTGCCCCTGACTACAGCCACGTTCTTACGCATTTTTTACTTTATCTGGTCGCTAGTTTTGAGGGTGCGAGCACATTTGATGTAGTAAAAATCATTGAATACGCTCGCCGAGAAAGTCAGCAAATTCCTACGCTGCATTATCTCATCGAAAAAGGGTACGATCCCTTTGATAGTACAACCTTCAGGAACTTGATATATCGGCTTGCGCGATCTTCTAGGATCTCGATAAATGTAATGCGAGAGTTAATCAATACAAACCCAACACTCGATGCAGTATCAGTGATTAAAATGCTGCATAAAGAACCTATTCGTAACCGTCCTGAGCTAGAAGGTATATTACTGAGTTCATTGAAATTTGAAAGCCTTTCAGTAAATGAAGTTGTAGGCTTACTTTTGGTTGTGAGCGATACGGTCAATATACGCCAACTGCTGGATGTTCATGTGCAGGAGCATGGCGATATTATGCGGACGTTAATTCAAGCAACCAGCACATATGAAAAAGCAGATCAAAACGCTGCTGCAGCAATAAAATATATTATTGAGTATCGTGGTGAGGACTATGTAGACCACTGCCTAGATGTGTATGGAAGAACCGAATTAATGCTGGCAATTAAGTTAGCTAAACTGCCTGTGGTTGAAGTGCTTTTAGATGCGGGGGCTAATCTTGAAGCAACTGATATTATGGGGAGTACCCCGGCCATCTATGCGCTAGCAGGTGAAAATTATTCAATACGGTCTTTGGTATTGTTTAGAAGTGGGTCGCCACCATTTTTCAAAACAAACAAATATGGTATATCACCTTTGCGACTGGCTATGTTGCGAGGGATGACGGAAGAGTGTGTTCAATTCATGGTTGTACATGGCGATATATCGCAGATGAGCATTCTGGATTACTCTAGGCTTACACAAATAGAAGGTTTCATTAGTGAGATTAATGAACTAGGTCTGCGCTTAGTTAATCATCTTTATGCTACAGTAAAGGACAATGCAATGTTGCTGGAATCCTTAGAGAGCATGAAAAAACACATGCCAGGATTCTGCATCTCTGAGCCAGCTGATTATTTACCGCTACTCAGAGCTATATCTGACGAGAGCTGTTTTGCTCTTGCCAATTTTCTGGTCGCCTACTGCAAATTGGACTCCTTCACCATAGAGGCTTATGAATTAATTGCTAGCAACAGTAAGCATCCTGCAGTACTGCACATGCTTACAAAAAATTATCTCGCAGAGTTGAGCTGTATGCCATCTGAGGACAAGCTTACAAAGTTATCTGAAGTAGCTAGTGTTATCAGTAATGTATGTACGCGCGAAGAACAATTACACCTTATAGAGTTGTTAGTCCGTTTTGCGGATGATGGTGAAAAAAACGAAGCTGAGCGGGAATCCTTACGCCTATCACATAATCTGGTATTTATGATGGTGCGTATGGGGCAGGTGGTTAGAATAAATAATGTCGGTGAGCTATGGAATGTACTAATGAACAAGGAGTGCTTACTGGCGTTGTCTGCACTCGCTACGGCTGCTAGTGCTCAGCCAGCGATAATGAGGAATCAGCATGCTGAAGATTTCTTTAAAATATTACATTCGAATCACTGCGGTTTAGTTTTTCAAACAGCAGGCGAGGATGAGGACGCAGAAGAAAGAAAATTGGATGAACCATCGTCGCTCTCCCAATGCGTCATAATATAAATGGCTTTAAATCTTTGTTTAGTGCTTATAAAACGTATAAATAATATCACCACCGGATCCTAAATAACTTTGTGTGGTTTGAATAGCCCACTTAGGTGTAATCATATAGCGTAATAAGAACGTATTATTCTGGTCTATTAAACCACGGCTATAGCGTAAGTAAATTTTCTGTGTAATGTATTTTCCAACCACAAAAGAGTTTTGAGAGTCGATTGGATTACCGGCAATGTCCATCGATGTTTCGGATTCAATACCGAACTCACTTAAGCCCAAACCTTTTTCCAGTTTACCCATGAAGTCACCAAAGTGTGAGGGGCCGCTGCTATTGAATGCATTGATTAATACCGTTAAGTCAGCCGCTGAGCCACCGCCGCTGGCATGTCCTAGCACTAAGTAAGATAAAATATCAGTTTGGTTTAAACTTACCGGTGATGAAAATAATTTAAGCTTTGGGTGTTTAGCTGTGCCTGTTACATTGACGCCAACCGTTAAGTCATTAACGCCTAGTTGCATAATGCTCGCACTTGAGTTTGTGCTTAGTTTTCGACTGGCGGAAATGTCGAGATTTGGATCATCAATCGGGCTGTTGCGATAAATAACAGTGGCAGGTTTGATGTCCAGTTTTTGCCCATGCGCGTCAAATTTTCCGTTTTGTAATGCCAGTTTTCCATTGCCGATAACAGCTTGCCCTGGTTCCTTTTTAATGGTTAATTCACCAGTGACATTACCAGTCGCGCCAAAGGTGTTGATTTTTACATCTTTACCCAATGTGATTTTCACATTGATTGATGTTTTCCACGCATTAGGCAGCGCGGGTGCTTGATTGACAAATACAATATCCGAACTTGGTAAGGTGACTGTGCTATTAAAGTTTTTCGGTTGTAATAAGGCTTGTGGAACAACTACTTTGCCATTAATTCGAATGAATTTATCTTTTATTTGTATATTGATGTCAGGTGATGCAACGGCTTGGTATTCGATGGTATTGATCACGGGTATGTCGGTTCCGGTAATCGATGATTTGCCGTCGAATGAGTAGTCTCTGAGGCTGAGTGAGCCACGTGCTTTTATTGGTTTTTTGTTGCTGAATACTTTTAAGCTGTAGTTTAAATCTCTACCAATGGTGTGTGCCACTAGTAACCCTTGTGTTAAATGAACGCCAATGTCAGGTAGGTGAATGTCAGCTTTAGTGAAATCGGCAATACCTTTTATTTTAGGACTTAACCACTTGCCTGCCAACGTTGTGTTTACTGATAGCTTGCCACTCGTATTGATTGTGGTGGGTAATGCGACATTAAATCTTTGCAGCTTATTAACATGCAGTTGCAGTTTGCCTTTTATCGAGGGGTTACTATCCACTGAAAGGTGCGGAATGGGTGACGCATTGAACTGCAGTTGCAGTATGTCGCCATCATCTGTGCGGATGTGTTGTTGTATCGCAAGCTTTTCTTTTTTAAAATCGATAGCGGCATTAGCTTGCTTGAAGCGTATGGTCTGTTTTAATGCGCCATCACCCAGTAGGGCTTTGAGATGGTTTATATTGATGCCCGCTTTTGCGGTGGTCATGCCAATGTTGTCACCATTCACTGTTGCATCAGCATTAAGTTGCCCTGTGAAGACATAGTTCTCTGGGTATATGCCAGCTAAAGCCGCCAAGTTAATTTTTGCCTGTAATTTGGCATTCCATTCGGCAGGTGTTTGTTGGCCGGAGAAGCATAGGCGCCCACCTTTGCTGCTTAACCAGCAAAAGGGTGCAATGCTTTTTAATTGTTGATTGTATTGTATTTGTATGGGGTGATTAAGGCGCCAGTGATCCAATGGTTTACCGTTCAGTGATAATGTTGGGATTTTTGCAGTCCATGCTTTAGTAGCAATATTATATAGACCACTGACTGCCATGGATAATTTACCCAGGCTGGTATTCATGCTGAGTTTGGCGGTATGTTTTTGCAATGTGCCTCTGGCGCTAAGTGTTGCATCATCCACCTGCAGATTGGGTGTAATGATTTTTTGTGCGCTCATGGTGAGTGTTGATATTTTTTTATCATCTAAATGCAGTTGCCATTGCGCTTTTAAGTGTTCAAGCTTATTTTTTTCAAAAGCAATTTGCTTGAGTTCAATGTGACCTTTCGCATCGGGGCGATTGCTGTCACCAGTGATCGTGCCTTGGCCGTTGACCGAGCCAAGTAACAATGGTGATAAGCGTTCTAAGTGTGTGAGGTTCGTGTTCCACTTAAAGTTCCAATCACCTTTATGGTGACCAACAACATTGAATGTGCCTAGGGAGGTATTTAGTCGTGTATCAACACTAAAATTTTTCAAGTTAGCATAGCGCGCTTTTATAATGCCTGAAATCCAGTGGTCACCTAATTGTAATTTTCTTACATTTAAGTTGCTGGTGACTAGCAGTGATGGCGCCCATTGTACGCTGGCTTTGCCGCTCAGTTTGCCGCCTAACGCACTTGACTCTGTAATGCGCAAGTTTACCTGTTGCAGGTTTCCTTTGCCGCTTATTTTTGATGTGATTAATGGTGAAATAATAGTGGAGCGCACATTGTAATTATTGGGTACGCCGACAACAGAAAGCTGTGCGTGAATTTTATAGGGTTCATGGAGGTAACTTTTAAATACAACATTAATTTTTTTATCGGTGACTACGGCTTGTAGGTGTGTGTTGCGCACGTTATAAGTCTGTAGTGCGGGTTTGTTATAGTAGGTGATTTTATTTATGCTGATGTTTTTTATCGCCAAATTAACGGGAAGCGATAAGCTTATGCTGCCAGATTTTTTTTGTTTCACGTCAGGTGATTTTTTTAATACGACGTACTTAACGCTGTGTGCGGTGAGCTGCTCGATATTTAAATTTTTAGTAAAGAGATAAATGGGGCGCCAATCCAGTTTTAACTGGTTGACTTCAATGCGTTGGTATCTGTCGATATAACGAATTTGGTCGGCAGTGACGGTGTTAAATAAGCTGCCATTAGCATTTACGACTTCCAATTTATGCCCAGACAAAGTTTGGCTAAGGTATACCGCAGCTTTTAAGCCAAAGGGTGTGCTAAAGAAAATGATTGAGCCTAACACAAGGATGATAAGTGTGGCTAAGCTGCCTACGATAATGCGCTTTATCATATAGTCGGCCCCATGCTAAATTGTATACGCCAATGGTTACCTGGAATCAGTGGTCTGGCTAGTGAGACTTCCAGTGCACCGACGGGTGATAACCAGACGATAGCTGGTCCAGTACCAGCAAGGTAATTACCAAAAAATTTATTGTTAACGCTACCGAAGTCATAAAAGCCTGCAATATAGAGTTGTCCTTTAATGCGTTGTTGCACTTCGACACTGCCAACCACCATGTTACGTCCAGGACCAATGGACTGGAACGAATAACCGCGCACGCTGTCAGCGCCACCCGCGAGTAGTTGTAGCGATAGTGGTAAGTTATTAATGTTGTTAATAACGGTGTGACCTAATTGGCCGCGTGTGATAAGTCGTGTGTGCGTACGCCGAATAGTGTAAAGGTATTTTATGCCGGTTTGCGCTTGAAAGAAAGAGTCACGTGACAGCACGTGTTTTGAGGCGACGTTAGCTTGCAAGTTAAAGCGGTAACCCTCGGTAGGGTTTAGTTCTTTATTAGTATGCACATAGGTCCATTGAATACTGGGCATTAAAACATCGGCATTGACGTATGGCTGTGTGGTCAGCGCATAACGTTCGTTGAGGTACTGCAGCATAATGGTTTGTTGCCATTCTTTGGCGGCACCTAAAGCATTGGAGTAACTGACGCCAACAGTTTTGTTGTATGCATTACCAGTAGGAATCGTTAAAGAACCAAAACCACCACTAAATGCCCATTGGTCATTGATTGGGTCTTTGCCGGGAATGACGTAATTGGCGATTAGGTAATTATTCCATTCGGATGCGCGCAAATTAACATTGAAGCGATGCCCCCATTGATTCACGGGCACCCAATCAAATCCCAGGAGGGCGCGTGGTCCTGTGTCTGTGCCGTAACCGGCGCCAATGATGTAATGTTTGGAATTACGGTCGGTGAGTTTCACATCGATAGGTACCATGTAATAAGATTTATTAACCGGTGTATCAACAACTACCGCATTAAAGTAATCGCTGTTGATTAGGTTGGTTCGTAGCGTTTGTATTTTTTTGCTGTTATAGGCTTGGCCTTGTTTGTATTGTAGGTATTCGCGCAAGAATTGATTGTTGAGCCTGTTTTTTGAAAACGATGTGTGGCCAAACAAAAATTGCCGCCCAGTTTGAAAGTGAATAATAATAACTGCAGTATGTGTGTTGAGATTAATTTGGATTTGACTTTCAATCATTTTGGCATCGAAGAAGCCGTGTTGACTGGCTAAGCTAAACAAACGTTGCTTCACATGTTCGAAGCGCGTGGTGTCGAGTGCATCGCCTACTTTGATTTTGGTGTGTTGCAATAGGCGCTTGTAGGATTTGATTTTGCGGCCGGGTCCATCAATGGTAATAGAGACTTGTGATATATGAACGCGTGGTCCAGGTTGTACGTAGACCTGCATTTGCCATTTGCCATTTGCTTTGCTTTGGCGTGTACGTACAGTGGACTGAAAATAACCATAGGGTTTGACTGCTTGCTCAACGTTATAACCAACTTCGGAAATGGCATGGCGAATAACAAGTGGTTTTTGATCTTTTTTATTGATCTCGTCGGCAGTAATCTTTAATTGGTCTTGTATATTTTTTAGCGCCTTGCCTGTGATGCCACTGACCTCAAAAGAAATATCCGCTGCGTAAAAGTTACACGCACCGAGTAGTAGGCTGAGGGAAATCAGCAATTGAAGTAAGCGACGAAATCTCATCTTATGGAGTATATCAGGTCGCTGGTTCTGACGTTAGCTTTCGCATTAACGAATCTCGTGATAAAGTTGGCGCATGAACAATGCCGCTTATATTTCATTCGATCGCCAGCAATGGCAGCAATTGCGTAAAGAAACACCTATGCCATTAATCGAAGCTGATTTGGATCAGTTGCACGGTGAAATCGAAACGGTATCGTTGCAAGAAATTCGAGATATTTATTTACCACTAACACGTTTATTGAGCTATTACGTCACTGCACGGCAAGCATTGCACGGTGCCACCAGTGAGTTTTTATCACGACCTGTACCGAAGGTGCCGTATGTGATTGGCGTGGCAGGCAGCGTGGCTGTTGGCAAGTCAACCACATCACGTGTATTACAGGCGTTGCTGTCTCAATGGTCAGATCATCCGCGGGTCGCTTTGGTGCCGACCGATGGTTTTATTTTTCCCAACGCGACGCTGGAAGCGCAAAATTTAATGTCGCGTAAAGGATTTCCTGAGAGTTATGATTTACCGCGATTATTGCAATTTTTAGCTGATCTAAAATCGGGCAAGACAGAACTGCAGGTGCCGATATATTCGCACCATAACTATGATATTTTGCCTAATGAATCTCAGTTAGTTGATCAACCGGATATTGTGATATTGGAAGGGTTAAATATATTACAAACCGGTGGTGCGGAAGTGGCCGCCAGTCAGCAGCAGTTTGTTTCTGATTATTTGGATTTTAGTATCTTTGTTGATGCAAACCCCGGGGTTATTGAGCAGTGGTATATTGAACGTTTTCAAAGTTTTCGCACAAAAGCTTTTAAGGATCCAACCGCCTATTTTCACCGTTTTTCACAGCTCAATAGTGAAGAAGCAGTGAAGATGGCGATGCGTTATTGGCATGAAATCAACCTGTTAAATCTCGAACAAAATATTCTACCTTTCAAGCAACGCGCACGTTTAATCCTCTCCAAGGGTAAGGATCATTCAGTTCGGGATGTTTATCTGCGCAAAATCTAGCACTTGTTATTTTTTTTTACAAAGTTATACTCCGTGATCTAGTGGGATTTATGGGAGTAAAGACGTGAGAGTAGTGGGTCCAGTACCATCAAAAGCCGCAGCGATAACTGCTGCAGCTAGTATCGCAATGATTAATACTGCAGTGGCTTGGCAAATTATTGCTCCAAGCAGTGATTCTTTCGCCCGTGTTGCTTTCGCCTATGTTGGTGGTGTGGCGTTGTTGTCATCTGCAGCTATGCATGTAGAAGCACGGCGAAAGAATCCAGTTATTGCTGAAATAACACCAGTAAATAGCTTTACTAAAACTAACTTGATACTGGGTGGCGCGTTGCTGGCTGTTTCTGCATTGGTCGGGGTAGGATTTTTAACTGCAAAAATTGGACCGCATGATACTGAAGTTCATTTTGGTTCATTCACTACCAGTATTGTAAGCAAAATTATGCAAACATCAGCTGCTTTTGCACTCACCAGTCTTGTTAGCGCGGCAGTTGCACATGCTGTTGATGGTTATTCTCGCCAAGTGCCAAACGAAAGAGAAGTACCTCTTTTGCAAGATGGCGATGTGGAATCTCAGGTACGAGCCTATGTTGCATAATAATCTATATCAGCGTGTTGGTATTGGTGCAGGTGCTGGCTGGTTGCTATTAAATGCTGCGAGTGATTGGACTGTTTGGGATTACAGTCAAGGGCATGTGGAGAAATTAGCGCCGTTAAAAGTGGCGTTAGGTTTTGTGGCCACAGGTTTGTTGGTGGCGTCAGCTGTTTGGCATTATGAAAATCGTCAGCAGACGCGTTTGAGGTATCCCCGACCTGAGCGGTCTGTGTTTTTCAATACTTTAAAAAACAATACATTTTTAGCGCTAACTACAACAGTTGCTTTACTGTCTATTCCTGCTGAGTTAGGTGTTTTAGCTTACTATGCTGACAGAAATATGCAGGAAGACAATCATGTGAGGTGGAGCAGCGATCACATCAAAGCGGCAGGTATAGTCGCTACCCTTTTTGTTACCAGTGTGTTATCAGCTGCGGCCAGTTTTGCTATTGATTATAAAACGCAATTGGTAGATCAATCGTCTAGCAACAACGCTGGATATCAGCGTATGCCGGCAACACCATAGGAGAGTAATAGTGTTATCTAATACACACGCAGCAATAGCTGCATCGTTCGCCATATTGGCGACAGATATTTATATTGGTTGGGAAGTGGCAAAGCCAGGAGAGCATGAATTGATTAAGTTACCTCTGTTGTTATCCTCATTTGCTGTGATGGCAAAGTCAGCCGCAGCATATGCGCATAATCAGCAACAGCGACCAGAAGCTTATCGTCGGCAGAGGTCAGTGTGCGAAACATTGCATGCGAATAGTTTTACTAGCTGGCAAATGCTTGGGGCAATTGTGTTAGCTTTACTATCTACTGTTTCTTTTGTGTCGATGACTCGTTCGGTCAATGATGCGAATGCTGATACTCCGCATGATAGTGCTAATGCACTAAGACTCGGTGTTTCATTGCTTTGTTTTGCTGCTGTTAGTGCTATCGCGGTGTCGGCTGTTAATAAGCTTGAGCGACGTTATCAGGTGCCTGACCCATTGGCGGAAAACTTTTTGGCTGGTAGCCAGGCTTCTTCAGAGTCTGCAGGTTCGCCTCGTCTGGACCCACAGCCAGATCTGGTTATTGATGTGGCTGCAGGATCGCTTCAACCGATGTAGCGTGTTATGCTAGGCAGATGTTATATCGCTGCCTATTGCTTTTTTGTTTATGTTTGCCCAGTGCTTCAGTATTGGCATGGGGCGCTACCGGTCATCGAGTGATTGGTGCGATTGCATATGCGCATTTAACGCCGACTGCTAAAAAGGCCGTGAATAAATATTCTGCTATCTTTTCTAAGAGTAAAATCCCGGTGAACCGTTTTATGGCCATGTCTGCTTGGCCGGATTTTTTGCGTTTGCGCGGCGTGGATAATTTTAATCAATGGCACTTTATGGCGTACCCGTATGAGCGCGATGGCGTTAAGGGCGAGCGCTACCCGCGTAAAAGTCTGATGTGGGCAGTGCGATACAATGAGTATCAATTTAAACATAGTCGATCCAGTCGTAACCGTGGCAAAGCATTGGCATTTATTGTGCATTTATTTGGTGATGCACATCAGCCTATGCACTGCATTACGCTATACAGCAAGCGCTTTCCGCGCGGTGATGAAAATGGTTTGCGCTATAAGCTCGATAATGCCAGGTATCAGGATTTGCATCAGTATTGGGATGCGGGCGGTGGCTTGTTAACCATGTCGCGGATTGCCTACACGAAATACTTAAAAAAAGTTAATGCGTTGGCGAAAAAGTTACAGCAGCAATACCCATGGGCAACATTACAAAAACAAGCAGCTGAGCAAAATCCTAAGGTGTGGACTCGTAACAGTTATGATATAGCGAAAGATACGGCTTATAACATTCCATTTGATAGCAAAATCACCAAAAGCTATCGTCAAGCGGCACGCCAAGCATCTGCTAAACAGTTGGTGTTGGCAGGTTATCGCATTGCTTATTGGTTAAATCATAATGTGCCTAAACAAGATGGCTTGAAGAAAAAAACCACATTGAAGCAGAAAAAATAAAATATTCGTAATATATGGATCCCGGCTCGGGGGCCGGGATGACAGGAAATGAATAATATAAAAAAAATTATTGCCAGTGACGGTGTTACTTGTATGAGTTTCGTGCCGGACATCGGTGGTATGGGGTGTTCATTGGTTATGCCCGGCAAGCACGGCCCACGGGAGTTGTTGTATTTGCATGATGATACTTGTTTGACTGGATCCCGGATCGGGGACCGGGATGACAACTCTGGCACTGTCATCCCGGAAAATGACGAAGTCATTTATCCGGGATCCAGTCAAAAAGCCATCGCCGATCTTATCGGCGGTTGGCCATTCTGCTTTCCTATTTGCGCACGGTTATCACGTGATGGCGAAGAGGGCGTGTATTTATACAGCGGCCAACGTTATCAAATGAAGATCCATGGCGTGTCTTGGTATTTACCATGGCAAGTGATAACAGAGCAAGCATCACGATTGGTGTTGCAATTAACAGCAAATGAACACACAAGAGCTATTTATCCCTTCGAGTTTGACGTGACATTGGACTACCGCATTGAGCCTGGAAAATTAACGTGCTTGCAAACTTATGTTAATCGAGGTGATCAAGATATGCCTTACTATGCAGGCTTTCATCCGTATTTTTTAACACCGCCGGTGGGCAGTGGCAAAGCGGATGTGAAAGTGGATTTTCGCAGTGATTACCGTTTGCAATATAATGCGCAGTTAACTGACATTGTTGGTCAGCAAGCCGCAATACAGTGGCCGGCATCTGCTGCGGATGCACAAATCAATGAGCAGCTATCACATGTGGCAGGCGATAATGCTTTTACGCTGCAGTATCCCGGCGGTGATTGCATAACAATGCGTTGTTGGTCAGATGATGATCCGAATATGTTTCCTTATATACAAACCTATACGATGGCGGATAAGCCATTTGTTTGTGTGGAGCCGTGGATGAGCCACCCGAATGCGATTAACACTGTTGGCGCTTGCCGTTGGTTGCGCTCGGGAAAATCTGAAACAGCGTGCATGGAATTGGTGTTGGTGTAATCGTCATTGCGAGGAGTTCACGACGAAGCAATCTAAGCTTCAGTCATGAGATTGCTTCAGCCTTCTAGCGAAGGCTTCGCAATGACGGTTTTGTCATCCAGGATAATATATGGATCCCGGCTCAAGGCCGGGATGACAAGGCAGTGCGGGATGACAAGGTTCCGCAATGACAGGGAGATATGGACATCTCCCTGTAGTATGATACCCTTCAGGCTCTTTTCCTGTCGACTGGGTGGTTTTTTAATGTACAAAACAGCTGTGTTTTTCGTATTAATGTTTCTGCTTTCCTGTATGGGGCAGATCAGCTCGGATGTATATTTACCGGCGTTGCCAGTGATCAGTGAAGACTTGGGTGTACCTGTTCATCCTGTTCAGTTAACCATTGCACTATTCTTTTTTGGTTTTGCTGTTTCTCATCTATTTTATGGCCCGATATCCGATAGCGTGGGGCGTAAGAAGCCACTAATTGTCGGCATTATCATTGCGATGATTGGTTCGGTGATTTGTATTTATACCACGCATATACGTACGTTAGAGATCGGTCGATTTGTGCAAGGCTTTGGCGCCGGCGCAGCGGCAACGATTTATCGCTCGGTGTTAAGTGACTTATATTATGGTAAGAAGCTCTCAAAAGTAAGCTCATTTTTAGATATTAGTCGTATCTTTTTACTGGCCTCGTCTCCTTTGATTGGTGCGATTATTATGCATCTTACTGGCAGTTGGCGCAGTTGTTTTCAGTTTTTGTTTTTGTATAGTGCTGTGAGTTTGATTGGTGTGCTGGCGATTTTGAAAGAAACCAACGAGCACAAGCATTTACATAAAGTGGAAATCAAGCATATAGCGAATAACATATATACGTTGCTCAGCAGTAAGGTGTTTATGGGATATACCCTGTTTGTCATGCTGACTTTTGGCGGTATTTTGTGCTGGTTAACAACGCTACCTATCGTATTGCAGCGCGTAGTAGGGATGTCCGAAATTGGCTTTGGTGGTGTGTCCGCATTAGCTGGTATGTTTTTTATGGTCGGCGGGGTGATTAATGCTTTTCTTGTCGGTCGATTAGGCTTAAACCGTATGTTGTTTATTGGTTTTAGTATCATGTTGCTGGCGGGTATCTTAATGCTCGTGTTGGGCTTGTACGGTTATATTGATATCTATGTGATTATGGTGCCGGTGATTACCTTTATTGTTGGTTCGAGCATGGTGTTTCCTAATTCTTATGCTGGTGCGTTTCGTCCATTTAAGATGATGGCCGGAACGGCCAGTGCGATCTTCGGTTTTATGCAAATCCTCGGTGGGGCGGTGAGTAGTTTTATTATGTCGTATATGCAAACGTACAACCAAATCCCCCTATCGATTGCGTTAATTGTGGTGCCGTGTTGTGCTTTCTTGATCTTAGCTACGATGGTTGATCAGCGCAGTATGGATAAAGCGATTGCTAAAGCGGCTAACACTACCGAATAATTTCTTAATTTTTAAATAGCCGATTACTCTAGATGTTTGACATTCGTGGTCGCCACCGCTAATCTGTTCGGTCAAAATATAACCAAAAAAAGAGAGTTATCATGAGATCGGGCAGGGTCAAAACAGTAGCTTTGGTGTTAGTGACAGCATTAGTGGCTTATTGGTATGGGCGTACCTCCAAAGAGGAGAGCTTGAGAAGAGATGCCGGAGCGCTATCGACTCTGCTCATGGGGCTGTCGGTTAAGCGGCGTGCAGAAATTCTAGTGAGTCTGATTAATTCTAAGGGTATACGTCCAGGTATGTTTGGTATGCATGTTGAGGGGGTGGCAAGCAAG
This sequence comes from Coxiellaceae bacterium, assembly GCA_029212885.1. Lineage (GTDB taxonomy): Bacteria > Pseudomonadota > Gammaproteobacteria > Coxiellales > Coxiellaceae > JARGNX01. Next base: position 125,263 of record JARGPC010000001.1, on the reverse strand, counting down.
CCTGGTGACCGTAAAGATTATTATATTCGCCCGTATCGTTCACCATCTGTTGGTGCGCATACCGCGATGTTTGTTGAGGGTGATGACGGTAAATGTTCAGTGCTGTTGTGTTGGAACGCTAAAGAGGAACGTTATGAGCTGTCGGGCGGTTATATGCAGCCCATGGATGTGGCAAAAACGGGTGCGACTGCTGAAGAACAAAGAGAGCTTAATCTAACGGACGACTATGATAAGAATTTAGCATGCACAGCGCGGCGTGAGCATTTAGAGGAAACAGGTTTACGTGTGCCTATTAATCGTTTTAAGCAGCTAGAAACACGCAGTGGTATAGGTCAAAATAAAATGAATGCCCATTCGGTGGATGCGTTTTACTTTGCGCGGATCACGCAACATGAATTTGTTTCTGGCATTTTTGGCGAATTAAAAGCCGGCGACGATGTCAGTGAGGTTGTGTTGGTGCCAATAGATAAATTAAGTGAGTACACTATTAGACGCGATCACTTAGAGGTAATTCAGCGAAGCCATTCTATTCCGACTTGGGAAACTCTACCGGACAGACCCCCAACACCTTAGGCTTGATCCGCTGCATGGCGTTTAACAAAGCGTGCCTGTTGGAAAAAAGTCATTGGCACACCAAACACATACAGCCACAGTGTTACCTTCATAAAGACACCGCTGGTCAAACCCAATGCGTGAATCCAATAGAGTAGGTGTGGGTTACTGGTGTGTTGGCTTAGGTCAAACCCTGGGAAATAATAGCTTAAAATCATACAGTTAGTGAATAATAGCAGTTCTAACCCACCGGAGAAGCGGCCCAGTAATAAGCGACCCGTATGAATTTGAACTAAAAACACACTGGTTGCAGCAGTGCTGCGTAACAACAGTATAAAAATGTACAGTGGTTGGAACAGCTCAAAGCGTATCGCAAATGCGGTGAGCATGAAGATAAAGTAACCGGTATCTAAAAAGTGGTCGAGGTAGGCGCCATATTCAGATGTCTGGTGCGTTAGGCGAGCATGTATGCCATCGAGTGCATCGAGCAGGTACCACAGCAGATTAAAAACCGACCATAAAATAAAGGCGCTGGGGTCTGGTATTACCACCAGAAAAAAGCACGCAATCATTGAGCATGAGAAAGCTGCAAAAGTGATTTGGTTGGGTGAAATAGATCGGGGTATTAGATGTGCGATCTTGCCAAGTAAATAATAAGTAAGACGGTAAATGTAGTCTTTATAGTCATCGGGCATGATGACGCCTTCGTTAGCCATGTTCGTTACCTTTCGTGATTGACGAGCAGTTCCTTCTTATTCTTGGTCATATAGCTTTCTAATTCCTTTAGGAAGATGTTAATTTCATGAGTTGTTAAGTCTCCTATACACGATAGTCGAAAGCTATTAGCTATCGGTATCTTTTTAGGGTATATGGTAATTCCCTTGGCGTAAAGGTGATCATGTAACAAATTAAAGTCATAATTACAGCCATCGTTTGGAAATTGTACTGTGACTAGTAATTTGGATTGGCATGCTTGGGGGGTAACACAATGAAACCCTAATTCAGCTAGGCCTTTGGTTAGCACTTGGTAATTGTGTTGAAAACGTTCAATGCGTTGTTCCGCACCCTCAGCAAAAAATTCATTCAGCGCTTGTTTAAATGCATACGCCACTTGTATTGCTGGCGTGAATGGCATTTCACCGCCACGTTCTAATGCATGATGTTGTTGATGCAGATCAAAATAAAAACTGCGTGCATTGCCTTCGGTATTTTTTAAACTTTCACGGTGAGCAATAACAAATGCCATGCCAGGCATGCCGTGTAGGCATTTATTTGAGCTGCTAATTAAATAATCAATATGATCGTTGTGCATATGGATAGGGCTGCCTGCAAAACTCGACATCGCATCAACAATAAATTCGCATTGGTATTTTTCGCACAGTTCACCAACGGCATTCAGTGGGTTCAGTGTGCCAAGTGAAGTTTCGTGATGAACCATTGCCAAAAAGCTGATATTGTTATTTTTTAAAGCATCTTCAATAGCTTGTAGATCCAGCGGCTGATCAGCGGGTTGATCTATCGTTAGCACGTCTAAACCATAGCGTTGTGCAATTTTAATCAAGCGTTCACCATAGCTACCATTGTTAATGATGGCAATGGTTTGATTGTTGGCAACGACAGAGCTTAAGCAGGCTTCGAGTGCACCCGTACCTGAGGCGGTGAACAATATGGCGCTGTAGTCATCATCGGCGTTAGCGACTTTTAATAAGTCTGAGCGAATGGCTTGCACTAAATCGGTGAACTCTTGTTCACGATGACAGATATCATCAACTAACATGGCATTTTTAACGCCATCTGTCGTGGTCACTGGGCCAGGATTCAATAGAATTTTTCGATTCATGTGTCATCTGCCGCTGTTTCTAGTGAGCGAATTTTTGGGTATAGGCGTTGTGCGCGTTGCAAGTGAAAGAGGTTGTCGATCTCACACCATGACAGGTCATCAATCTTGTGACAGTGTAGGGCAGCATGTTGTGCCAGTGTGACAAGGCCTTGCTCTTCATAGCAACCTTGCTGCAATTGTGGCTGGTCTTTCTCGAGTAGCTCGATTAATAACTGATAACTGGCGAGATTTAATTTACTAATACCAACAAACTCACCCAAGAAATGCTCTTTATCGATGTCACTCCATTGCTTGCTCATATTTATGAGCTGACCTTTGTCGGCTTCAACATAAATTTCATCGCTTGATTGTGTGGCACCACTGACTAAAGTGATATTGGCTTGTGGTGCTTGCAAGATTTGATCGATGGCGCGTGCTTCATACATGATGTCGGATTCTAAAATTAAACAATCATTATCAATCCAGTTTTTTGCGCAATAGAGAGAATACAAGCTGGCGTAATCAGCAAAGTGCGGATTAAAGGCAACTTCGAATTGACCGGTTTGTTTGGCCAAGTCAACATAGTATTCAGCGCAGTAGCCGGTGACCATTAAAATATCTGTGATGCCGCGTTGATGCAAAATGTCCAGCGATTGCTGAATAATGCTTTGGCCTTCGATTTCAATAAAGCCTTTCGGTAATTCGTGATGATCACGAATTCGTATGCCTTGACCGGCAGCTAGAATAACAGCTTTCATTCGCACACTCCAAGATGTTGCATAAATGCTTGTTTGTTTTGTTGCGGGGTGGTTTTTGGTCGCCCCAAATCTTTACGTGAATACGGAAAGCTTTTAACGATAAACATCGACGGGCCCTGTTGCCATGTGGCGAGATGACGCTGAAATGTAGCCAAGTCATCCATCGCATAGCTTTCAGCATAATTGCAAGCTTGTGCAACAGCAGCAAAGTTAACCACATGAGAAACGGTAGGTTGTGAGCCTGTTGACTCATAAGCGTTATTATCGATAACGATATGCATTAAGTTTTTAGGTTGTTCATGACCAATGGTGGCGAGTGCTTCGAGCCGCATTAAGCATGCACCATCACCATCGACTAATATTACACGGCGGTTAGGTTGTTCTAAGGCAATGCCTAAAGCAATGCTTGATGAACAGCCCATGGAACCTACGGTTAAAAAATCTTGACCATGGCTTTGTTGGCGCTTTTCGCGTATTTCATATAGCTCGCGTGAAGTTTTGCCGGTTGTGGTAATCAAAATATCGTTCGGTTGGCATTGATCAACAATCGCTTCAAGTAATTGTTCACGCAATAAAGCATTGTCAGGTTTAGCGGTGGTTTGTTTGCTGCTTTCACTGGCAGTGATAACACCTTTGGGTACTAAAATTGCGAATGGTTTCTTGTGTTGCTTGAAGTAGTTAGCCGCTTGCTGCAGCAATGATTGCATATGATTAGCGTCATTCGTTGCTACCGCATAATTTATATCGAGTAACGAACACATGCCGGGTAATACATTGCCCATGCGTTTATGCTGCGGTTCATCGTGTTCACCGGGCAGGCCACGCCAAGAAATCAATAACAGTGTCGGTATTGAGTAAATTTTATCGTCCAATAAGCTGGTCAATGGATTAATGCAATTACCAAAGCCGGAGTTTTGCATATAGACTACGGGCACTTTGCCGGTAGCTAAATGATAACCGGCGGCAATCGCGCAGGCTTCACCTTCATTACTGGATAACACATGTTTAAAACGCGTGTCATTATTAGCATCAATTAAAAAATGCTTGAAGATGCTGTCAGGTACTCCGGTGATGTAGTTAAACTGTTGCTCGATTAATAAATCATTTAGCTTGTCAGAAGATAATGCAGTCATAGTTGTTCAGCCTAATAAACTGTTGCTGTTGATTGCTTGTTATGTTTGCCACGATTAATCATTTTCTCAATCGTTGCTACATCAGTAAGGTTATGTACCTCTGCCCAACCTTGTGACACTTCCACCGCGCGCACATCGCAATTGTTATCAATCATTGATTGCAGCATGGTGTTGAAGTCCAGTTGATACAGCTCTTCTAGGCCGTCATCCGTTTGCATGGCAACTTTTTCCATAGCTTCATATTGGTCAAGTAATTGTTTGGCGCCTTTTGCAGAAAACTTGGCGACACCAATAAATTCATGCGAAGCTTGATCGAGTGGCAGGTTGTTGCCGATGGCTAATACTTTCTCGGTGATTAACTTAGGTCGGCGTAAGTTTTCATCATCATGTTCTAGTGTGACCAAGTCGGTAGTCGATTTAATACTTTGGCGTGTGCGTAAGTTAAATGAATTGTCGGTCATTAATAACATATCACCGTCTACTTTTAATAAGTAACGCAATAAATGTTTGCTGAAATAAATATCACCAAAAATTAACATAAAGCCATCTTGGAAGTTGCGCGCTGCCATCATTAATGAATGCAATAAACCAGTTTTGGCGAAGTCTTCGTTGTAGCATTCTTTAGCTGTGTTTTCAGGCACTGTTTCGCGACAGTAGCCAGTTACAACAGTGACGTCTGATAAGCCGGCATTCTTTAGCTTAGCCAGTTGGCGTTCTAATAAAGTTTTACCATCGACAGGGATTGCGCTAATCGCTAGATTGTCTAAGTCGGTGTCAGCAAAGCCGACGGGTTTGCCTGAAGCTAATAAAATAGCTGGCATGCTGTCTTTAACAAACTTAGCATCGGTGTCCTTCACATCGAAGTAACCTACCACTTCCATGACTTGTTTAACGGGTGCGATAACTTGACTGATTTCAGTGCTGCGTTTGTGGCTTAAGATGGATTGGCAAGCATCTTGCATCGCTTGTTGTGCGGCGCGTAATTGATGGTTGGCATAAATAACAATGTTAAAGCCCTTAGCGAATAATTCCTCATCAGTGATCGTATTGTAGGTGGTTGGCACCGCGATTAATGGTTTATTAACGCCTTTCTTTTTGCATAACTCTTTATAAATTTCAACAAATGCCAGTACTTGATCGGCATTCTTTTTGTTTGAATGGATAAATACACCGTCGGCTTTAGAGTCTAAATAAATGTCCGCACGTGCAACGGCATCGTCTAAGCCACGATTGGCAATAAAGCTTTCGATTCGGGTAAAGATCATAAAGTCATCTGAAAGACAGGCTTCCTTTGCACGATTAATTTTTTGCGCGAATACATGTGGGTCTTCTAAGATATGTGTAGCATCCACTTCGAGGCTGTTACGCTTTGGAAAGCGTTTATCTTCAATCACAACAGCAGATACACCTAGGTTTTCCAGCTTAGAGCAAAAATATTCAAACTGTGTTGGTTGTCCGCCGGTATCGCCATCCACGATAATTGGTTTGTCGGTGACTTGTAAAATCTCTTGAATGGTTAGTAGTCGGCTGCTGGTGTCGATGACCTCTGTATCGGGATGCGCTTTAGCGGCAGAGTCGGTTAAGCTTGAAACCCACAGTCCATCAAACTCAATTGTGTTGCCTTGCTCATCTTCGGTGGCTGCTGTTGCGCCAATCACACCAGATAAGCCATTATGGGCTTCGATAATGCGAATGCCTGGTTTGCTCGCCAGTAAATCACGTAATAGTTTTCTGCGTTTGGCAGGTAATAAGCGATGTTTTAACGTCATAGTGGGTCCCTTTCTCTAGTGTGTTGAATGTGGGGTGATTGTGTATATAAGCTTACGTTTTTTGGAATTGCGATTTACCAAAATACAAATAGCGGTCTTTAAAGTCAGACACTATTTTGCTAATAGCAGAGATACGCGTATCAGTAAGAAATTCCATGGTAAGAATCACGCGGCGTTCGTTTTCAGCTAATGGGCTGACTTCATGCCACAAAGTATCGCCATTAAATACGACCAATGTACCGGGGTGTGTTAGCACTTCCAGCGGGTTCTTCTTCATGTTTTTCTTGTTGGCGCCTGGGTAGCAAATTAATTTAGATGCTTCCGAGTCTTGGACCATGCCCAACAATACGGTGTAACGTTTACCTTTATAGAATGACTTGTCGTAATGCACCTTAATGCGATCACCTGGTTCGGTATAATAATAGAGTGCGGCTGCATGCGGGTCGCTTTCTGGGCAATAATCAATTTCTTCGCCAACGATATTGGTAATAAATTGTTTAAATGCGGGTGAACGATAGAACGCAAATAAATTCGGCGCAGTTTTTTCTAGTTGGTGATAACTAACGCTACCGGACTTCTTAAATCCCGGTACATTGACACGGTTCACGTGAGTGTTGCATGCTTCCACTTCGGGCACATAGTTATTGATGACAAAATCACGTGGCAGGAAGTCTTCAATCACTAGCATTTGGTTCGGTGCGTACTTTTTGGCGAGTTGCTCGGTATCTTGGCTGCTGAGCACTTCTTGTACGAAATCTGTTGTTGCTTGCATGATTTTTGATCCCAAATTTTTTATAGACAATACCTCAAGGGCCCACATCCTTCAGGGACGCCAAGTGTACCAGTATTCGACCAAAGGGCCAAATCCGTAATGCTGAAACGCGTGATTCTGAGTGTGATAATGACTGTTTAGTGTGGGTTGTCCATGAGCGCGCTTTGCCGCGAAATTGATTTTTTATTGGCCGAATATTGGCCGTATATTTGATATAGCTGGTAGCGATTTCGCTAGTGTAAAGCTGAGCTAAGGTTTATCTGTACTCACTGATGAAGCGGATGGCGCCGGTGGTTGTGCGGTGGTGTCGGCCATGCTTTCGTTTCGCTCATTAGGTTTTACTTGTGGGCCATTTTCATCTTTTTCTGTGATTTTCACATCGGGTTTCGGTGCTGGTGACATTTTGCTGCCGTCATTTGCCTGTTGCTTGTCCTTCTCTGGGTTCATATTGTACAGTTTCATTTTGGCACCATGAATGCCTTCTCGCATTTCTTTGTGAGAAATTTTACCATTCTTAAAATCATCTAGAGTTTGTTCTGCAGACTTTTTGTAGTCGCTTAGGTCTTGAGCCGTTGCATCCGGGTTGTGCTTTTTAGCCTCATCAAGTGACATATCAGCATTAGCCCACTTTTTAGTGGCATCAAGATCATAGCTGATGGTAGTGATAACGGTTACGCCATCTTGTGATGCCGTCATTTTATGTTTGACGGTACTGTCATCGCCGTCTTTAACTAATTCAGGTTTGCTGAGGCTTATGCCATCATTGGTGTTAAAAGATTTTTCGCTCGAGCGTGATGCTTGTTCAGGCTTGTTTGGTGCGCAGTTATCAATTAGCGCTAGTAGCATCTTTGTAAGTTCTTGTAATAGTTTGTCTTTTTTCATTCTACACCTTCGCGCGGTTACTTTTATATCTTAGTTGAAGCCCTGATATGGCTTTATGGTAACAAATCGACCTTAACATAGAATTATTTATAAGTTTATATACTTCTTTTTTTATATTAAAAAAATACAATACCTTAGTTCATGGGTAGTGCATCAATCAATGTTGGTTGGGTTATGGTTGTAGCGTGGATGTGCTGATTTAGCTGATGATCACGTGTGTGATTGCGTGTATGCTAATGGTTGTTTAGAAGGAGCTATTCATGCGCGCCTTAGTTCGTATTATTGTTTTGTTTATATTCAGTTGTGTTGTCTATGCTGGTTCGGCGGAGCAGCAATTTATGCAGTGGACCGACCTCGCATGGCAAAATTTTACACCGAGTGGTACCGATTATACGGTTGAGATGAGTAATCGCTTTCTAGATCAGCGTCCCACTTATCATCAAGGATTACTGCGGGCGGGGGTTGGTCATTCCTTTTCTTCGAATGTGGCGGCATGGGTTGGTTATGCCTTTGTGCCAACGCAGCCTGTCGGCACGGATCATTTTATTTATGAACAGCGTTCGTGGCAACAATTGTCATGGACGGCGGTGTCAAAGCCGCATATTGGTATTATCTTGCGTTCGCGTTTAGAGCAGCGCTTTCCGAATAACCATGGTCCCACTGCTTGGCGCCTGCGTCAACGAATTCTGTTTGACAAGGGTGAGGTGTTAGATTTCTTGCCGGAATATTTTTCGCCGGTAGTGTATGACGAAATTATGTTTAATTTAAATCACCCACAGTGGGTGGGTAATAATACGTTAAATCAAAATCGAATTTTTATTGGTGTGTCCACGCCGATAAAGCATAAGTTGGTGTTGCAGGTGGGTTATATAAATCAATATATCTTTTTAAATCCTATTGATGTTGATAATCATATTTTTAGTCTTTCGCTTACCTGGCTGCAGTAGGCTGCTTTGTTATCAACTGCGTCATTGCGAGGAGATTACGACGAAGCAATCTGATGAAGTAAGCCTATTTCTGTGACAAATCCATGCTGGCTTGCGTGGCCATCTTGCGCCAATAAGCTATTACCTTACCCAGCAAATAACCAATACAGGCAGCACTAACAGCAATATACGTCATTTCAAAATGACGATTGTGCACAATATCGGGGTTGACGGCTAATTGATAACCAAAATAATATTTACTAAAGAAAATAATGAGCACTAAAAATAACACTGACCAGGTGCCGGAGGCTTTAACCAAGCGGTGGTCGCGATCCACTTCACATTTCATTTTAATAACATGCAGATAACCTAACCAGGTAAACACAATTAACGAAACTATAAAGCTAGTCATAGCCCAGGCATCAATGGTGAAGTCTTGCATAATGGTATCAATCGCCAGCCAGCCGAAGATCACTGGCAAAAGTAGCATTTTGTATATCGATACAATGCGACCTTTGGATGCCTTGAAGCCGATATAGATAAGGTATACAAAAAGCAGATACACCCACCATGGTGTGCCAACAATAAATCCTTTAACTGTTTCCATTTATTTTATATCCTTCTGCTATGTCTTTTTTAACTGACTTTGTCATTTTGGTTTGGCACTGTCATCCCGGCCTTTGCCTTGTCATCCCGGCCTTTGCCTTGTCATCCCTGCCTTTGCCTTGTCATCCCGGACTTGATCCGGGATCCAATCATTATATTAACATGATATTCATGTAAATTAAGATGCGCTTGAATCTCTATAGTCAATCATATGATCGTGTATGTCTAATTTTTGTAGCGTAATAGGTAACCACTTTTCTGTAGAAGAAGGCAGAGTTGTGTATATGCCTACTTGTTGTCCTGGGAAGATATGTTGTTGAACATTATTGATCGTACCATCTTTATTTAACACGAAGCTTGCAATAGTCACCGTTTTTCTAAGGGGCAAGTAGTGAGGAGGGGTGGGTGGAGTATGACCTGTAATGGTGAGTTGGCAGGTCGCAGAAGATGGGTAGTTAAAAGGTAGCTTTGAATACTTTGCTCTAGTATTGTCAGCTGTTTCGTGTAGCTCGATGTTTTGGCATTTGGAGGACATTAGAGCATAATTTCCGGAGTGCTTGTAAATGATCGTTAAAACGGGGTTTTCGTAGGAGTTTTTTTGCGCAAGTCCGGTGACGCTAAAGCCAAGCAAGGCCAATAAAGCAATTATGTAGGTATATTTTTTCATGTCTATGTTCTCATATTTATTTTAACTGGAGGCAAGTGTATACGCTGGTTAAAACCTGGTCAAATTGAATATATTAATATTACTAATATAATCTATAATCTTGAGTTATTACTTAGATGGTTGAGTATTTATGTCGAATGACAGTGTGGTTAATATAAAAACCCGAATAAGTATAGTGGGATGGTCTCTTTAAAGCCTGCAACGATATTGTCTTTAACTAGCATTCTTTTGCCTTTCTTAATATTGCTGAGTTGTTGCATGGTTTTGTTTTTTCCGCCGACCTCAAAGGTGATATCTTCTATAGTGAAATCGCCCTTTTCTGGATAGAAAGCCTGTATACCAGCACCGTTTACTGACTGTAAAAAAGTAAGTTCACGTTGCGTGCCAATGTCGAGTTCTGATGACAAAAATGTATTGACGGCGCTAAGTAGTGTGGCATTATCAAGATAAATTTTACTGGCTTTAGTGAGTATTTGATTGCCATGTGCTGCTGGATATAGCATTTTCACCATGCCGGTTTTATTGAGTATTCCTAAGTAGTGTTCAACTGTTTTGTAATCAATTGATAGGTGCTTAGCCACGTTGCTGGGGTTTACTTTGCCTGGTGGAATGCTGGCTAGAAAGTTAATAATGCGTTTAAAGTGGTTTAGGCTCGATGTTTTTAGTTGATAAAAATTGGCAATGTCTTCGTTGATGGTTTTATCAATGATGCTGCTTATGGCTTCATATAATGCATCTCTGTCTTGTAAAATAAACGGGTAGTATCCCAGGTTTTTATAATCTTCAAAATGCTTGAGGATGGTGGGTATCTGTGACAGTTCTGCGGATAGCTTGTTATGGTTTGCAATCAGCTCGTTAAATGTAACCGAAGAAAAATTATTATCTGTGGTTAAGTTAAGGTACTCGCGAAATGATAAGCCGGGCATTTGGATCAGTCTGGCACGACGTGATAAGTCATAGCTACCATGAATTAAATCGATGCTCGAGCTACCTGAAAAAACAACTTTAAGGTTGGGGTATGAGTCATAAATGTTTTTGAGCTCTTGGTTCCAGTTGGGGTAACGATGAATTTCGTCAATAAAAACGAAGCGAATGCCTTTGTTTTGGTAGAGGTCGTCAACAAATTCTAAAATTGAAACTTCATTGAAATAGGTGTTATCAGCAGAGAAATAAAATGTTTCGCCTGAATCATACAGCTTATTTTTTATGTACTGCAGTAGCATGGTGGTTTTGCCGACACCGCGCGGGCCAATAATGCCGGTCATTTGGTCGTTAAGTTCTAGCTTGTTGTATAGATAGCGGTAACTGGTGATATCCAGTTCTTGAATTAGGCGGTGGAATACCTGCCATAGATACTCTCCCATTGGACTGTGCTCCATAAATTCTACGATATTTATGGAGTGTAATCCATAAATTAATCAAATTCAAGCTATATTATGGAATGCACTCCATAATTTTAGTCTTTTTTATGGATTCCATTCCAATTCTCGTTTGCCATATAACTAAGTGCGGCTTCGGCAATCAAGGCCGAGCGGTTTTTAACATTATGGTTTTTGGCGTAGGAATCCATTAGGCGTAATACTCTTTCAGGCAGTGTGATATTAATTCGTTTTGCTTTACCAGACAGTTGGCTAAGGTCAATATCAACAAGTGCCCAGGTACCACATTTGTATTCATGATCGTTTATATAGTTATCTATTGGATTGGCAATGGGGACAGGTTCACAATCGATTAACAGCCCTTCAATATGGCACTCGATGGCTTCTTTCGCATTTGCAATGGCTTCTTGGTAACTGCTGCCAGCAGAAAAAACCCCAGGAATATCAGGTACCGAGACGCTGTAATCACTTGTTTTATCTTTAAAAATCACAATGGCGTAATTCATGATTTAATTCCTCATTTTTTTATAGCCAAGTCTTTTTTGGGGTGAGGCACTGTTGCGAAGTATGCACATCATACACACGATTTCAAGTGGCAAGATAAGCGCTTAATAGGTTGAGTATTCTAATGGAGATAGTTGATTGAAAAAATACCGTATTATGTTGTCATCCCGGCCCCTAAGCTTTGTTACCCCGGACCTGATCCGGGGCGGGATCCAGGAATAATATATGGATTCCTGGTCAGGCCAGGAATGACAAAGCTAAGCCAGGCAAGCTTTAACACCTGCCGCATAAGCCGGATCAATTTTTTCAAAGTGCGCTAGCTGTCGATCAACAATCGCTTGCGGTACGCCTTGCATCGCAGCGGCGATGTTAGAAAACAAACGTTGCTTTTGCTCATCGTCGAATAAATTAAATAATGCACGCGGTTGTGCATAGTCATCATTACCATCGCGGTGATTGTAGCGATCCGCATCGCCGTCTAATGGCAGTGGTGGTTCTGCAAAGCTGGGATCTTCCACCGGTCCATTAAATGAATTTGGTTCGTAATAGGCGTCGGGGTTAGCAAAGTTTTCAAAGAAACGCATCGGGCCATCTTTATGGTAATGATGTACCGGGCATTTGGGTTTATTCACTGGCAATGCTTCGTAGTGTGTGCCTAGGCGGTAACGGTGTGCATCGGCATAAGAGAATATGCGTGCTTGCAACACTTTATCCGGTGAGAAGCCAACACCCGGTACGATATTAGAAGGCGAAAAAGCGGCTTGTTCGATTTGCGCATAATAATTATCGGCATTGCGGTTTAATTCCATTACGCCGACTTCAATGAGTGGGAAATCACCATGCGGCCAGACTTTGGTTAAATCAAACGGGTTATATTCAAAATTATCGACTTGCTCATCCGTCATCACTTGGATATACAGTTTCCATTTAGGGCAATCACCATTCTCTATGGCATCAAATAAATCTTCTTGGGTGGATTCACGTGTACGACCAACAACATCAGCCGCTTCTTCATTGGTCCAATGCTTGTGACCTTGTTGGGTTTTAAAATGAAACTTAACCCAAACACGTTGGTTGTCTTTATTAATTAAACTAAACGTATGTGAGCCATAGCCATTCACGTGTCGTACTGATGTCGGTAAGCCACGATCAGAAAATAAAATAGTCACTTGATGCAAAGACTCAGGCGATTGTGACCAATAGTCCCACATAGCGGTGGGTGAGCGTAAATTAGTTTTAGGGTGACGCTTTTGGGTATGAATAAAATCAGGAAATTTGTAAGGATCGCGAATAAAAAATACCGGTGTGTTATTACCAACAATATCCCAGTTACCTTGTTCGGTATAAAATTTTACCGAAAAACCGCGCACATCACGTTCGGCGTCAGCAGCACCTGCTTCGCCAGCGACGGTGGAGAAGCGAGCCAAACAATCGGTTTTTTTTCCGACCTTATCAAATATATCTGCCTTGGTGTATTGGCTTACATCGTGAGTAACAGTAAAAGTACCGAATGCGCCCCAACCCTTGGCATGTACCACACGTTCAGGGATGCGTTCACGATTTTGGTGAGCGAGCTTTTCAATCAGTTGATAGTCTTGCATCAAAACGGGGCCGCGACGACCAGCAGTTAGTGAGTTTTGATTATCAGCAATCGGGTTACCGGCGGTGGTGGTCAGGGTTGGTTTTTTGCTCATAAATCATATCCTTAGTCAGTGTGAGGCTTTTAAGATTTTCGCATGAGTGTGATAAAACTGCAAATTAGGCATTGATAATAAAAAGGGTTCTGTCACGACTTGTTACGCTCTAATCTAAAACTGTTGAATCACTAGCCACTTTCTTCGAATGCATGGCACAAGGTCATTGCTGGCCATGGTGACTTGAATCCTTTCATCGGTCGGTACCAAATAGGCGGTTTTTATAGCATCAGAAATCCCAGCCTCTTTGTCGGTTGTTATCTGGTTGTGACATAACTAGCCAAGGCACTGTCTCCCTGGCTTACTTACCCACTACTAGTGACCAGGAACTGGTGAAGTTTGATCATCGTCATCTGATTCGAAGCACTGTGGATCACCAGGACTACCTAGAGGGATATCAACAGGTGATGGGGTTGGATGAGTATGTTCAGCAGCTGCATCATCAGGTTCATATCGCCCTCCTTTTTGTTCTCGAAAACCACCAGATGAATGTGCTGTGCTAGCATCGTGGTGAGGGTTTCGAACTGTGCCAGGTCTGTCAGATGGCAATGCAGCTGGAATGCCAGCATCCAATTCTGCTACTTGATTCGCGATGGCTGCATTGGCTGCAAGAGAATTCCCGGCTTTGGGTTGCATATCACTGATGGTGAGCAATAAGGTCTCTCTATCGCCATAGCATAAGGTTAGGATATCATCGAATACTTCTTGGCATATAGCCTGTAGTTCGGAATCGTGTATTGCATGTATCAACATAAACGAGTTCAAGTGCTGAAGTGCATGAATTATTTTTTGTTTAGGTTCGATGTACGATAAGCCACAGAGTTCTGACATTCCTTCATTCAGTTCTGCTAAATTAGCTTTTCTGCTTGGGAACTTATCAGTACTGACTAGAGTTGTTTGGAAGTTAACGAGTTTGTCTGTGGCGTTAAATAAGACAGTATTTGGTTTATTGCTTTGACTACGCATGGCAAGTTGGCGCACGGTTGTTTTATCCGATGGGTCAATCTTTCTGTCTTTGATTTTATGTGAAGCAAAAGCATCAGACGCTGTGCCTTGATCTTTTCTGGCAACAATAACTTGCTTTTTAAAGAGAGCGTGATGCCTGACAGTTCTGGTTGTAGCGCTAGCGCTTTCTCCAGCACCTGCTCCCACGCCATCTTTAACAGGTTTTGAAAAAGCAGAACCGCCTTTCGCTTTAGGATAGCCTCCATTGTCTAATACGGTTTGCAATGCGGCAGCATTTTTACCATATTCCGCTTGACGTTCGCCGTTTAAAACAGTCAGCATGGCTTTTAAATCAGTGGTAGCAATGGGCTCGCCGCGTTCCATTCTTTTTGCAAGCGCAGAAACTGTTGCAGCTACGACATATTGGCGATCATTGGCGCTTTTACAGCCTGAGCTGGTGTGTAAGCCGATACTGCTAGAAACAATTTGTATCATGGCTTGTAATACGCCGTTAGCCACATTGCTTTTCCATGTCTTTGCCTTTTGAAGGGCCGTGGGCGTTTTCTGTGTAGAATCTGGCTGCCATGTTAGAGATTTAGTTTTTATACTAGTCGGCTTGTTCATCTCGCGTAACTGTTGAATAACAAACATGGCTTGTTTGGCGTAGTGTCTAGTTTTATCAGCTTCTGTACTGTCATCGGATAAAGCAGTTGTTACGTATGTTTGAGTACGAGTGTTATCGACATAGTTTTTGATCATGTCAGCCAGGTCTGTTGCAAGACCATGCACTGTTTTCTCGTGTTGCTTGACTTGTTCGCGTAGTTTTTGAATATGGCCCATTGAAGATCTGCCGCCTTGCAATAGGTTCTTTATCTGTACTTTTCTTACTGGTTTTGTATCGGGATTATCGTGTTCCGCTGATAGTTGAAGTCTTTTTGTGTAAGCACCGATATATGACTGAGCGGTATCAGTTAAGTTTTGTTTCTCGGTTAGGTATCGGCGATATAATGTTGCTCCAGACCTTTCAGCAGCACCTGATGCACTCCCCATGCGTTCTATTGCTAGAAAATCATCGCAGGGCTCAATGGTATCAATAAAATGTTGATAGAGTGCTACCATCGCCATATTATTTACACCGGATTGATGATCATTTAAATGATCTCTGGCACCGTTGATGCCGTAATCCATATATATCATTTTCGGTAGGGCGTAAGCGGCCATTCGTTGATCTAAGAATTGGTGAACCTGACCTTGTGCAGCGCCAAGATGTTTGGACGCGGTCAGTAGATGCGTATAAACATGTGCTGTGAAGCCGTGAGTGTGTCTATGATCTTCAATTATAAGGCGCTGCATATTGGTATATGCCTTTAGTGCCAAGTTGTGCTTTTTTTTCATATGATCTGTGCTCACCGTTGAGCCTTTAGTGGAATATTCAACAGCCGGGGCTAAAGAGCCGTGACTTTGACCTATGTGTGTAACAGAAACGGCAGGTGTGTTAGTTGCATTGAGATTAACGCTCGCTTCGGTAATTTCTGCGAAGTTCGGTACTTCGCTTTCATAATTGTGTGCGGTTGCAGTGGGTCTTGGCTTATCATCCCGTTCGTACCAGCGTCTGTAGCTTTGTATATGGGCGGAGGTTGCAGCATCATTTTCAAGAAAATTGGTTATAGATTTACCTCTGTTGACTTGAATTGCAACATGGTCACGTTGTGCGCGTTCGCTGCGATACTCTTGTAGCCAATGGCTGATTAATTTAGGCAGTTTATCAGGTTTAGCTACACCACTTTCAGATAGGACTGTTCCGACTGCATTAAAAAAATGTTGAACGATAGTGTTTGCCCGTTTAATTTTTTCTTTTTCGGGGATATTAAGTTGTCTTAAAAAAATCCGTTGTTGATCGTATTGTTGATAGAGTCGAGTAATGACTGGTTGGTTGGCAGGGTTGCCTTTAGTCATGGCGACGGCATGCAGATTGGCTAAGTTTAAGTCCAACACATTATCAGTCACATCGCTCTCAGCACGTTTGGAGCTGTCGCTTAAATTGACTTCTATGCCAAACGGGTGTTCATGCTGTAATTGTGTAAGCTCTTCTCGTGTGATGTCTCTGGCGGCTAGCTGATCATCAGTAATGGCCGCGAAATCGGTAGGCGTTAATGTAATGCGTAATAAGCCTTGCGTCACTGGATCGCGAGTGCCTTTATCTGCTTGTAGTAATCTAATGAGGGTTGATTGAAGTTGGCTTTGCCTTGTTTTTTCGTCAGTTATTGGATTTCTCATTGTTATCTCATTGTGTTTGTTTGCTTCTATGTAGGCACCATAAACGTTTCACCATGGTGTAATGTCAAGGGTTTATGCTTAAGTCACCGTAAGCACAACGGTAATATTACGATAACGAATTTATTTAAATGGTGGAGCGATTCATTACATTAGTGCCTGCGGTTTTAGATAAGAGCGTACCGAATTATGACGAAATATTTATTTGACATTACACTGTGGTCTAACGTTTACAATACTATTTTGAAATGCCTGGTAGGAACAAATGATGATCAGAATAACACATAAAATCAAAGGGTTTACCTTGGTGGAGCTAATTACAGTCATTGTTATTTTAGGCGTTATCTCTGCTTTTGCGATTCCAAAATTTATTGATCTTAAACAAAAAGCTTTATTTTCCACTGCTGACAATATGTTCGGTTCTTTTCGATCAGCAGTAAACTTAGCGCATAGCGCATGGGTTGCAAAAGGTGGGCCAAGTAGTATAAAAATGCAAAATCAAACAATTGCAATGAATTCAAAAGGTTGGCCTGGAAAAACAAATATGGATGCAAACTACTGTAAAGAACTATGGAATACTCTGCTATCGTCGAGTGTTCAGTTGACTGAGGAGTGGAGCCAAGATGATACTAAAATTAGAGTTGTTGGAAATGGCGATCATTGCGGTTATACATCACTTGATCGATCGCTGTATTTATTGGTCTATTTTCCCAATCGTAATGGACTAATTGAAACGCATCATTTTTAGGCTTTGTTTTGTTATGGCTTTACGCTTTAGCATGTTGCTTGAATTACAGCTGGTGCATTTCATGGCTATCTCTGAGTATAGATTTGACACCATATCATATAGTGATCGAAGGGCAATGTATGGCATACGCTGTCTGGCGTATCTATATGCGATAAAACCATAAAGTGAATTTAATTGACACGGATAATAATACAACTATAATCCCGGAGTTATAACTACTGATAATTCTAGAAATTAAGGTGTACTAATGAGTAAGGTTGTATTTTCTTTGGATCATGATGGTTGTGCCGATGCAGCGGTTCGTCGTGAAGTTAAGCCAGGTCAAGGGCTGAATAGTCGTAATGCACAGGGTGCTTGGTATCGGCAGCAATTACTCGACCATCTGAAAACTAAACTGTTCAGGGGTGGTTCGAAGCCTGTAGTTCTCAATGGTTCATTGCGTCAATACCCCTTTTTGGATGAATATAATGCACGCTGTAACCGTAATTATTCCGTGCATGATGTATTGCCAGATTTGGCTGAAGACCTAAATGCTGAGTTTATAGCCTTGAGTATGGCGGATGCTGAGGTCAAAGTGACAGGCTTGCCACTGCCCGCAAAGGAAGATGAACAGACAAGGTTGGATGTAGCTGCTGTTGAAACGTTAATAAGGGAAGATGGAATCAGTTGGCAAGCCCCGGGTTATTCATGGCGGCATTATAAGAGTGGAGAAGAAATCCCTGTAACAGAATTGGACCCAGACCTGAAATTCTATGGTGGTAGGTATCCTGGGGAGTCTTCTTTGTATCGTGACTGCCCTAATAATTCAAATAAAACGATATTAGTCCGCATGCAAATCGAATACATGCGTTCACAAATGGCAGCGGGTGAGGTGTTGCAGTTTTATTTCTTTGATGACAGGCCTGAAATTCTCGATGCAATAGAAGCGTACTTTCTAATGCCAGGCAATTTGCCTGATAATGTTGTATTGGGTTTATGTCAGTTGAGTTCGGTTCCTGCTCACAATGGAATTATGGGGTGCTTTGCTGGGTTTCAGTATCGCCCTGCGATTATCAGTCAACCTGAGTTGTCGTCATTTCTTAAAGTAGCTGACCCGACATTATTAAAGGCTGGCAAGCCACGAGTACCGAGTAATAAGCTGGCCGCTGATTACTTATTAAGTCATACAGGCTGTCGGCAATTTGAGGATGTCGCTATTAGTTATCTTAGTCGAGAGTCTAATCAGGCTGCGCGAGTTTCATTTATCAAAAAACTAGCTGCTAAGACTCCTGTCTCAAGAGCTCTTAATGTGCTGACGCGTACGGCTGGTCAGTTTTCTGATGCCACGCGTGCAGAATGCTATCAATCGTGCTTTAAACAAGCTGGTAATGCTTATAGTGCGGAGTATATTGCTGGAATGGTGGATTTGATTTATGAGGTGTCTGGTAATGTATCTGCAACAGTATCTAAAGAATATGTTTTGCGCCACTTTGTATTATTTGCACCAACCTTATTCTGGACGCCAGAATCTAAGCTAAAAGTGTTAGATGCTATGAGTGATGTTTTAGAGCCAACGAAAAATATGTTGCGCATGTTGGTGGAAATACAAGATCTGGCTACAGCGAAGACTGGGTGTGGATTGTTTTCGTGTTGTCGTAAAGACCTCCAGCATCAACGATTTATTCAGTTATTGGCTGAACCTGCAGAAGACAAGCTTAGGTTAGGGATGCTCGACGTGATAGCAATGAACCCTGATTCACTGCTTGCAAAGCGCTTGGAGTCTGGTTTAGACAAGTTCGATATTTCAGCCGTGTTAGTACCCGATGTGGGCGAGCATTCGGGTGCGGTGTCGTATGTAGGCGCTGGTGCACCAGCAGTAGCGCATTGATCAGAGGCTGGCGTCTGGTAGTTCGCTAACATCCTCTTCTGGTGGTGTGGCTTTGCTTTCAGTAGCGCTTCCTTCTGTAAATAGACCGTGAGGATTAGCTGCTGGACTCACAGTCACCACTTCAGTTCTGAGAGCATCTGTTGGCACAAGTGGTTCCAGTTTTTTTTCTAATGCAGTGTGTTCAGCTGCATTCTGTTGTTCTAAAAGTTGCATTGGTAGTTTACCGTCTGTGTTTTGCATCTGTAGTGCTGGTATTACATATTCAATAGCATCGTGCTCGATGGTGTCTTCTATGATTTTGATGAAAATGTCGGGCTTACATTCGGCTAAATCATGAAGCATATTATATGCTTTGCCTGCGTGTTCAGTATTACTGCCGTATGTCATGGGCATACTTTTCATAAATAACGCTCTGAAGCTAGGATATTTTTTTGCGAGTTGCAAATAAAAGGGGTATTCAGCTTTAAAGCACTCAGGCTTGTAAGCGCATCGGATTACAAATGAAGCGTGCGACACTGTGTCATCAGCTCCTGTAGTGGCGTATGTGATGCTTATTTTTTTGAATAGAAGGTCGGCAAATGTAGTAGAATACAGGGCGATTTCGGCTAGTTGAATAAACACCGGCTGATTGATGTTTAAGAAGCTGGCAACATCCTCTTTGTTTTTAAGTAGCCCCTGAATAAGCATGTTGAGTACAGCATTATTTTTTTTGCTCAGCTCAGTCAATACTGTAAAGCATTCTGGGTGGCGTCGTAGGATATCATGCAATAACTTAGTTGATGGCGGGTTGATGCTGGCAAAAAGTAAAACTCTCAATAACATATCTAATACATCATTATGTTTTTTGGCTAAATTAAGGATAGTTATAAACAGATCTGGTGACCGCTCTACGACCGCATGTAATAAGCATACCTTACTTGTCGTGCTTGTCGATATTGATGAAAATGGTGTTTCTAGTGCTGAAATCAGCATCTTTCGTGATTCGATATTGTTATCGGCCATCTCACATAGTGTTATGGCGCTAGTGTCGGGTCGGTTTAAAATAAGAAACTGTGCTACGGTTGCAATCGTGTTGTGCGTGTCATTTATTGTTATCTCATAAGGTTTCGGTAAGTAATCGCTTTGGTCGGCATCGCTGTATGATTCATCGTATTTACTTTCGTATCTTTCATCTAGTGTAGCTATCAATGATTTGCAAACTGAAGGGCTGTTGGGAGCTAGCTGCAAAATGTACTCAAAGTGTATGATGTCATCATATACATAATAACTCGCTGTAGAGCATCCACTGCAGTCTTTTCTTACTAATAATTTGGCTAATATTTCATGCACGTCTGGGTTTAAGTGTGCAAGTTGTATTAGTATAAACAGCATGAATCTCTGAAGTGCGATGTCTGTTGCTGCCGGATCAAAAAAGATTTTAAATGCTGCAGTATTTAGATGATTTAGTTTATTGATTTCATTTATGAGACTGTATGTATAGGCACCAAAGCGATCTTTTCGGATGTTGTTTGCGACAATGATATTTAAAAATGCTTTTAAGTATAAGTCTTTAGTCTCTTGTGTGCAGTCAGTATCTGAAATAGGTGCCGCGAGTATGGCAAGTAGGTGGCTAAAGCCTATTTTTCTGCATCCAGTTAGATTTAATTTAGCTAAGAACGTTAAGTTATCGAGACTTAGTGGTTGTGAAAAATCTATTGTTCGGGTGTGGTGTTTTCCTTTCTTTCCTTTTTTGCTCTTTTCTGCTTTGGGTAATTTTTCTTTGAAGGTTATTGTCAGCGCTTTGTTACCTTTGCTAACGCTGTTTTTTAGTGCGTTTTTTTTGCTCGGTACGGGAGGTGTGGTGGTTGGTGCTGTTGTTGGTCTCGCTCTTGCCTTTTTGTATTTTTTCTTTTTGGATGGTTTTCTACTGTGAGTGCTAGGAGCAGCAGGTATTGCTGAGAGATCAGTTGGTAGTGTAATGGGGGGTGCTTCTTTCGACTCCAATTCGCCAGACACGGCTGGTTTGGCGTGTGGTGCGCTTTCGGTGATAGCACACAGCGTAAATCCAAATTGTCGTGCTATATCCTTTGCTTGTTTTGTATTGCCTGCGCTTTGCAGTCGTTGAGCCTCTGCAATCCAGTCTGCTATTGTTGGGTCGCTTGTATCTATGCCTAATTCGTCGATCGGTGTTTTATCTATTCCATCGATTAGCAAATCTATGAGCTGATGAATGGCTGGGTGTTTATCGCTTGTCATAAACACCAATTCAACTTCGGCTCGGCTAATAGCGGTAAATAAATTGTTAAGATCAGTGATAAGTGTTTTGTCCTCTGCTGTGATGTCGCCTCTCTTTTTCTTGCCACTTTTATGCAGCGTAAGTAAGCGTTGCGCGGTATGTTTTGAAATCAAGTCTCTTAATATGATTCGTTTGTAACCAAGGCCTTTAATTTCAGCGATAGTAAAGGTGAGGGCAGTACTAAGCTCTTCTGAAACGGCTGCTTTTTTAGCGGCTGGGCAGATAACGGCGGTATCAGTCGTATTGCATAAACGTCTGATTGTTGCTAAATCGCTGGTTTTTGTGCTTGTGACAGCCACTAGGCCATTTGTCTCGATTGCTGAATCAACTGCAATATCCACTAATTTTGAGCCGTGTGAGGTGATGGTTTTTTTTATGTCAAGCAGGGCGTTTGCGATGGCAACTATGTTTGTTGAGCAGCGATAGGTTTGATTTAATTTGCCTATATATGTATTAGCTACACCAGATGTGGCGATGAAATTACGTAAATACTCCATCGAATGCGATGTGTTTTCTAAGTCTTGGTTGTGGTCGCCTACAAAAATGATTCTAACGCCCATGGCCGCTAAAGTTTGCAGCTGTACCCGTGTTAGATCTAATGCTTCATCAACGACTATGATGGGGTTGCCTGCCATTTTATCTACAGTAAAGCGAGATAGTTGTGGGTGATATTGATTAGCTTCCGTTAATTTAGTGTTGTATTGTTGAAAGTATATCCATAGGCGCCGTTGCAATCTGGCATTGCCATGAAATAAAGAGTGGTTACCTCCCATTGTTTGGTATTCGATTAAGCCGCCATCATCTGATTTTTTTATACCAGATATGACGATGCATTCTTGCCGAAATTGTGCAAAGCTCATCGTGGCTAGTAGGGCTTCGGTTTCTCTGTCAATGGTTGTGTCATCGGTTGTTTTAATCTTTACTAATCTGTTAGCCTCGTCCTGTATGAGAGAAAAGAATGCAACTAAATCACTGTCATCAACTGCTGTCATATGATCAATATCTACTCTTGCATGACGAAGCATTTGCTCATAGTTGAAATAGTTAATTTTTCCAGGCTTTAGTGATTCACATTGTGTTGCCATTTCGCGGCGTAAATTCGCAGATTCAGCTACGTAAAAGGCATTCTCTGTAGCGCTATCAGTTTCTGTTACTTGTTGCAAAATCTCTTTAGCGAGTAATGTCTTGCCCGAGCCGGGGGCGCCAGCGACTAAACCAAGAAACGCGTCGTTGGTTAGTCCTGTGTTAATTTTAAATAGGCACTCATCTTGCTTGTCGGTTAAATGAATCAATTGATTATTATATTCAATCACCTCTTCTGGGGCCTCGAAGTCTGTAGGGCCGCCGGCGCCTGCTAGTTGTGCGGCTTCTTTCTTTTTATTGTCGATATCTAATACATTTGAGTAATCACCTGAGGCGGCCAGTGCCATTATGCGATCTTCATTATCTTCAAGTAACCTTTCTTTCATGCCTGGCTTTAGGTAGTAGGCCTTTTGGTATTCGTGGTTAGGCAATAATTCCAATAGTACCCACACTAGTTGGCCTTTTATGGTTTTCTTCGTCGCTAATAATCGACCTTTTTTGCCAATACGTAAGCTTAATACCCTGCCTACGCGCTCTAAGTTCGCACCATGGCTGATTTCGGATTTCCTGATTGATTGAATACGTCGCAAATAAGATGTCATGTTGTTATTAATGAAATCTTGCGTAGCCAATATTTCTTTTACGCGATTTGACATCACGATAATGGGTTTGGACATATAACTCTCTCACTACACTTATCACAGATGCTGTGATTTTATCTGACGAATGTTATGGCTTCCTTAAATGATAAATAAAAATAATTGATATGATATATTAATAACAGTTAATTATATTTAAATTTGAGTGCACGCAGAGCGTGCAACCTTATTGTTGGTTGGTGGTGTAAGGTTGAGTGGCGGCCGCTGGAGATTTGTATTGTTTTTTTCTTCACGCGCTTTATATTGGTATGAATGAGAGGCTTAAGTTTATATCATTTTCTTGCACATATGCGTGCTAATATTGATCAAGGCAGTACGTGGCTGCGGTCATTGTTTTGTTGCGATTTAGCTTGTAAGCGCCATAAATTTTTGGATCACCTGGAATTAAAGCTGGAAAAGTGCAATCCGCGTGGTCCCACAAAGCAACAATTAAAGCACTTGATATATTATATCCATGCTCATAGATGCCAATTTTCTGCTTGGGGTGTTACTAAGCGCTTTGAGGAAAGTTATCTTGATGCGTTGCATCGGATATTGGTTGTTGCTCAGCGATCGGAGAAGTTGGTTTTTCCAGCTGAATTGGATTGGTATAACTCTATTCACACCCTTCGTATAGACCGTTGGCTACAGGTGGGGGTAATGTCTTTGTCGGCGCCGAAGGGTGATGACAACACGGGTTGGGATAGTCGTGAAGGTTTGCTATTTCCAGATGAGTGGAGCTCAGGAGAGGGTAGTCTGAGTGAGGGTGATGTGAGTGAGAGTGAGGCGAAGGGCTACCGGTTGATGGCGACGCCATAAGGCTTAAGCTCCAGTTGCCAATCTGCGAATCCCGTGCCACAATTGGCCTGTTTTTTACATGAACAAGTTATGGGGTAAGGCAGTATGACCGATTTGGCGGAGACAAATCAGCGTTTGGGCGAATGTTTTGATGACATTCAGCGAAAGTGGGATAGTGAAATCACGCCACTATTAGAAGAGTTTATCAGTATTCCGAATAAGTCCGTGATGTTTGATCCCGACTGGAAGGCGCATGGCTATATGGATCAAGCGGTTAAGTTAATGGTCGATTGGTGTGAGCAGCAGCCGATTAAAGGTATGCAGCTGGAAGTTATCGAAGAGCCAGGGCGTACGCCACTTATCTATATGGATATCCCCGGTCAAAATGACGACACTATATTATTATACGGCCATCTCGACAAGCAGCCTGAAATGGTCGGTTGGGACGAAGATAAAGGTCCATGGAAGCCAGTATTGATTGGCGATAAATTGTACGGACGTGGTGGCGCCGATGATGGCTATGCCGTGTTTTCTGCATTAACCGCCATCAGCACATTACAAGCCAATGACATTCCGCATTCGCGTTGTGTGGTGGTGATTGAGGCCAGTGAAGAAAGTGGCAGTGTCGATTTAGTGCACTATCTTAAACAGCTTACCCCAAGAATTGGTAGCCCAAGTTTGATTATTGCGTTGGATTCCGGTTGCGGTAATTACGAACAAATGTGGAACACCACCTCTTTGCGCGGTATTTTGGGTGGCAGCCTAACCGTCAAGGTGGCTAAAGAAGGTGTGCACTCTGGTCAAGGCAGTGGTGTGATTCCTGGCACGATGATGATTATGCGTGAGCTCATGGATCGCATTGAAGATCATCATACCGGTAAAATCCTACCAGAATTTTTACATGTTGATATTCCGCAACAACGCATTGAGCAAGCCAAACAAGCTGCTGAAATTTTAGGTGATGAGGTGGTTGATGCCTATGCGTGGCATGGTAATACCAAGCCGATGACATCAGATGCTACGGACTTATTATTGAACCGTACTTGGCGTAGTCAAGTGGCTATTACAGGTGCTGATGGTTTGCCGCCAATTGCCGATGCGGGTAATGTTACTTTGCCGGAGATCAGTTTTAAATTATCAGTGCGCCTAGCACCTACATTAAACCCTGAAGCGGTTATCCCTGAGTTAAAAGCGTTATTGGAAAATGATGCACCTTATGGTGCAACAGTAGAAGCTGATTTCTTTGAGCATGGACCTGGTTGGAATGCGCCAGCCATTAGTGACTGGTTAGCGGATGCTTGTGATAAAGCGTCAGAAACATTTTATGGTAAACCGGCAGCTTATCATGGCGAAGGCGGCAGTATTCCTTTTATGGGCATGTTGGGTGATATTTATCCTGAAGCTCAATTTTTAATTACAGGCGTGTTAGGCCCGCATTCAAATGCGCACGGCCCAAACGAATTTATTCATTTGCCTATGGCAAAAAAACTGACCGGTTGTGTGGCGTCAGTGATTGCCGCTCATCATATTAGAGACTAATGCACACAGAAACACATAACTACGATATTTTGGTTATCGGCAGCGGTGCTGCCGGTTTGGCCTTGGCGTTGAGCTTGGCTGATCATTATCATATTGCTTTAATCAGTAAAGCTGATTTGGTTGCTGGTTCGTCGCCACGTGCGCAGGGTGGTATTGCCGCTGTCATGTCTGAGCAAGAAGACAGCTTTGATGCGCATGTGCAAGATACATTAAATGCTGGTGCAGGTTTGTGTGATCCCAGCGTGGTTGATTTTGTGGTGCGTCGAGGCAAGCAAGCGATAGAATTTTTAATGCGTCGCGGTGTTGGTTTTACTCATCAACCGGAGCAGCATGATCAATTGCATTTGACTCAAGAGGGTGGTCACAGTCATCGTCGTATTTTGCATGTAGCGGATAAAACGGGTGTGGCAGTGGTTAAAACCTTAGCTGAGCAAGCGTTATCGCATCCAAAAATTGATTGTTTTACAGAATACACGGCAATTGATTTAATTATGCAAGCAGATGAATGCGTTGGTGCAACATTGTTGCATAATGATACGCAAGAGGTGCACCACTTTGTTGCACATAAAACCGTGTTAGCGACAGGTGGTGCGAGTGGTTGTTATCGTTATACCAGCAACTCCAATCAAGCGACCGGTGATGGTATTGCTATGGCATGGCGTGCTGGTTGTCGCGTGGCTAACTTAGAATTTAATCAATTTCATCCTACCTGTTTATATCACCCAGAAGCGAAATCATTTTTAATTAGTGAAGTGTTGCGTGGTGAAGGTGCGATTTTACGTTTGCCAAACGGTGAGCGTTTTATGCAGCGCTACGATTCGCGTGAAGAAATGGCACCGCGTGATATCGTAGCCCGAGCGATAGAGGCAGAAATAAAGAGTAATGATTGCGATTATGTGTTGTTGGATATTTCACACCTTGCTGATGAAGATATTCGACGCATGTTTCCAACGATTTATCAGCGTTGTTTGGAATTCGATATTGATATAACGCAACAAGCTATTCCTGTGGTGCCAGCAGCGCATTATACCTGCGGTGGTGTGATGACAGACCTTAATGGTGCGACGGATATCGTCAATTTATTTGCGATTGGTGAAGTGGCTTATACCGGTTTGCATGGTGCTAATCGCATGGCGAGTAATTCATTATTAGAATGCTTGGTATTTGCTGCCAGTGCCAGCGCTGCTATCGTACGTCAATTATTACAACAGCCACTGTTAATCGAAATTAATTCGCCTTGGTTGAATATACATCAATTAGCCGTAGATTTTGATACTGAAGAGCGTATCGCTGAGGTGCAAGAATTAATGTGGCGTACAGCGGGTATTGTGCGTTGCGATGGGTTGTTATTGCAGGCGCATGAGCAGTTGCAGCAATGGTCTGCAGAGCTTGAGGCGGTATTTTCAACCGCGCACCTTAATAAGACACTGATCGAATGCCGCAGCATGGTGCAGGTAGCATTGTTGGTTATCGAGTCTGCATTGCAGCGCCATGAATCACGCGGGTTGCATTTTAATATTGATCACCCGGATGCATTGCCCAATCCACAGCCAACGATATTAACACCACCGGCGTATAAGCTTTTAAAAACCGTCTAATCTTGGCGGTAGTTACTTTGGCTTGGTTTTAGGTAGTCGAAAAAATAGAAACATGCACGCCGATGTTATAAAAATAAACCCAATCATGGTGAAGGCTAGCGGCATTGCGCTGGTGTGAATAATGACGCCAATTAGTAGGCTGGCAAGTCCCGCAACCGTGTAGCGGCCAGTGCCGACTAGGGCGGCGGTGATGCCGGTGTGTTGGATTGAGTGATGCAATGCTAAGCTATTTAATTCCGCAAATAGCATGCCAATACCAAAAGTGGCAATAAAGCAAGGCGGGGCTACGCTCCACAGTGTGTTTGGCCAGATGCTAAGTGTGATGACCATGATCACAGCGCCGGTCATGCCAATGCTGAGTCCGAGTGTTAGTATGTTTTTATCATTAAAATTAAATTTCCGTAATACGCGTGCGAGTATTGTTGCAATAATAAGCCCCGATGCATTGATAGCAAACAGGTAACCGAAATACTGTTTAGGCACATGGTAAATTGTAATGTAAATAAAAGGTGATGCAGCAATAAAAGAAAACATCACACTAAAATTAGTGCCAGCTGCTAACATCGGTAAAAAAAACGGTGGGTATTTAAGTTGTTGCCAGTAGCTACCTAATAAAGTAGATATCGGCGGTGGGTTGCGTTTTTTAGCTGGGAAGCTTTCTTTAATAAAGCAAGCTGCGAATAATAATGCTGTTCCGTATATGGCTAAGAAATAAAAATTGGCCTGCCAATCAAACCATTCTAAGAGGTTACTGCCAATGATAGGGCCAATCATTGGAGCGATAAATACCACGGTGATGGTGATGCGCAACACTTGGGTGAGCTCTTTTTTTTCAGGGAATAAATCTTTGGTAATTGCCAGCGTCATCACTGCACCTGAACAGGCGCCGATGGCTTGTAATAAGCGCATCCAGACTAGCATATGAATGGTGGTGCTTAGTGCGGCTAATACTGAGCTAATGATAAAGAGCACTAGCCCAGATAATACAATGGGTTTACGGCCATAACGGTCGGACAGCGGTCCCCAAAATAATTGCATCAATGCAAATGCGATAAAAAATAAAGACAGTGTTAGTTGGATTTCAGCATGGCTGGCATCCATTTGCTGGCTGATAATAGGCATTGACGATAAATAGATGTCCGTTGAGATCGGGGCGAATATCCCAAGGCTGGCTAGGTATAATATCAGTAGAGATTTGTTCATTTATTCCCTTAAATCGAACACTTCTGTCGTCCCTGGCCCCGGGTCCTTGCCCGGGGCAGGCTTTGGCAGGGATTCATATATCTTATCCTAAAATTCAAGACTGTGTTGGTTAGAGTTAACACAAGAAATTTCTTGTTGCTGCCTTTTAAAAAACGGCTACTTCACTTTACGATGAGACATTAGCCGAGTGAAAGGCAGTAAAGAAAGAATCAGCATCAGTATAAAGAAGCCAATCAGTTTCAGCATATTTGGCCACAGGCTTCCAAAGCCCACATTGCGCACAAAAATATCTAAGAAAGCATTTTGTGCCCAATAGAGGGGTGAGAATTCACTGATATATTTTAAGCTATCAGGCATCAAGTACATTGGAACAAATATTCCACTGACTGCCGCCACAATGATGATAATGAAGGGCCCTAGAATGGTGGCTTGCTGATAACTGGTGGCATACATGCCAATCAATAGGCCAAAGCCAATAGCTGCCAGTGATGCACAAAAACCAACAAGGTAAACAAAGTCGACATGCCCGGCTAAGTTTAATGCGGGTAAATCAAAGTGCGGCAACAGGTAAACTGCAACTAACAGCATAAAGCTCATTTGTATAATATTTAAAACCAGATAACAAATAACACGCCCAATCACATGGACTATTTGAGGTACGGGGGAAATACGAATGCGTTGAATTACGCCCATGGAGCGTTCTCTTATCATTTGGCCTGCCAGTGGGATCACAATAAAAAACATGCCAAACAATGTCCAAGCGGGAACATTTTGTTGTACTGTGTTCGGGTTTGACACGAAGCCTTTTTTACTTTCTGTTTTTGAGGTTGAAGCAAAGTGTTGTTCCAGGTTGAACCATTTTTCTACTGATTTTGTGTCGGTAATCTGACGGCTTCGAATAAGCATATTTTGTGTTGCTTCAAGCTGAATGGTCTGTAGCATGTAATCGAGCCCGCTTTTTAAGCTTTTTACAACGCTTTGAGGTATGGTAGGGTCGGTATATATCAGCACAGAATTTAACGTAATTTTGGCTTTTGATCTTTTAGTGGCAAGTTGACGTAGGTTTTTCTTGATGTCCTTGCTTAGGTTTTTATCAATAATAATAAATGCATCATAGTGGCCAGAGGCGACTTGGTTTTTAGCTTTTTGCTTGGTGTTTGAGCTGCTTAAATGGTATTCGACAATTTTAAAATCAGCTTTTTTTATCAGCTGCTTGGCAATTTCCCTGCCCGATTTTCCGGTATCTTGGTTGAGTAGTAATACGCTCAAGCTTTTTGCTGGATTATCGGTGTTTTGTTGACTTAAGCTCACTAGCACTAATAAAAATACAGGCAAGATAAATAAAATGAGTAGGCCGATTTTATCGCGGATTAATAATCGAATTTCCTTGATGATAATGGCAAATATAACCATGCTATTAGTCCCGTAATTGATGACCTGTAAGCTCTAAGAAAACATCGCCTAAGTCTTTGGCGGTATCGCTTTTAGTAATTAACTCATTGGGTGAGCCGACGGTAATGACTTTGCCATCGTCCATCACTGCTACACGATTACACATCTCTTGTGCTTCTTCTAAATAGTGCGTGGTATAGAGCATTGTAGTACCTGATGCATTAAGTGCTTTTAGAATTTTAAAGATCACATTTCTAGATTGGGGGTCAACATTGACGGTTGGTTCATCCAAATAAATGACTTGTGGTCGATGGATTAAGCCAATCACCAAATTAGCACGTCGCTGCATGCCACCTGAATAGTTCATAATGGGTCGCTTTGTCACGTGTGTTAGGTGAGCAATCGTTAAGCATTCATCAATACGTTCTTTGAGTAATTTTCCATGCAATCCATACAGGCGACCAAAGAATTTTAGGTTGTCGATTATAGAAAGGCTGCCATACATGGCGATATCTTGGGGGATCAGGCCAGTCATCGGTTTGACCTGACGCATTTGGTTGCTTACGTTAAAGCCCTTGACGGTAACGGAGCCTGAAGAAGCAGTAATTAAGCCGGTCATGATGGAGATAAGGGTTGTTTTCCCACAGCCATTAGGCCCAAGCAGGCCATAAAAATCTCCTTGTGATACAGAGAGATCCACACCTTTTAGGGATAGTTCGGAGTTGCCGGAATAACGCTTTGTTAGCCCATTAACAGCAATCATACTCTCGCCCATTGTGTCAGCCTTATCAATTCCGGTAGGGCTATTATAGTAGACAATATGCATAGCGGATTTTGCGGCGGAGTGGGCTTTTCCCGCTTGCTTTGGCGGGGGTGGCTGAGCAAATAAGGCTCACTTGTTCTGCTTGATGGCAGGGGTGATTATCAAATGCGTCAATCCATTGGACAAGTTCAATTTTGCACCGTATGCTTAGCCCGCATTTTTAGCTGATGAAAAACGGTAACCATTTATTGTTAACAATACCATTTAAAAAAAGGGGTGAGCTAATGGCTGTTAGTCTGATTAACTGGTTTTTTGGTGTAGGTTTATTTGTAAATGCTATGTTATTTATTCCGCAGTTGTATCGTATCCTTAAAGAAAGAAGTGCTAAAGAATTATCGCTGATTATGTTTATAGGATTTTGCTTGACGCAGCTTAGTGCTATTGCATATGGTTTTGTTCATGACGATTGGGAAATAGTAGTCGGTTTTGGTCTGGCGTTTGTCTTGTGTTTTTCCATTACAATTTTTGCAATTTTTTATAGGCTAACACGGGATAGGGGTTGCTAGTGTTTTTCAGCAAGTTTCTTTCCCATGCTTTCAGCAAGTAGGGTGGTTGCTAGCATGTTTAAGCTAACGCCTTCTTCTTTTGCTTGAAGTGCAAGTGCGGCATGCAGATGTTTAGGGACGCGTATTCGCCATTGCCCGCTGTAGTTCATGGCGACGCTTGGTTTGGGGATGGGGTCGCCAAATTCTGTTGCTGTTGCTATCCAGGCTTTAATTGCAAGCTCAATATCATGTAATGCCTCAGCAATGGTTTCTCCATCTGCGATACACCCTGCCAGGTCGGGTGCTTCAGCTAAATAGCCGCCGCCATCTTCTTGAGGTAGGGGGCGTACGGTAATTGGATACTCAAATGCGTTCATTTTATTGCTCCTAGATCGTCTATTAGGCGAATAAAGCGTTTTATATAAATGGGCTTTATTGGTTTGTGAGCGGGGATTGTTAATATTTGACCCGCTTTTGGCCTAAATGTTACATGGCTACTTCCGGGCTGTCGGTAAGTTAAGTGTATGCGGTCAGCAATTATCTTAAGGTCGTTGATCCTCCAGCCTTGAGGATTATTCCTCATTTTTTCAAGTGTCTTTGTAAGCTTTGACATATAAATGGTACCATATATGGAACCATAATGCAATGCATTTGGCTCGTTTTAGTTTAGGAGGCTCAGATGCTACAACATATTAATAGTGTTAAATACTGTGGTTTAGTGCTTTCTATATTTTATATAAGGATGAAGTGGCAAGATTTTTTTGCTCGAATGGTTTTACAATTTCAATAACTAGTAATAGTCAAACACATATAACGTTGTCACGACTGTATGGCAATGCTACTTTCGCGTTGGGAGTCATATAGGATAAAAAAAGGAAAATGTATGCGTATGTTGTGTCAACTGTTAAGCAATAATTCAACTGGTGGTGGATCAACTTCAGCAGCGGGTGGTCGAGGTATGCAGGCAGCTATCGGAATATGTGCTGTGCTATTTGCTGTGTTGATAATGTTTGCAGTTAAAGCAGCTTGTAAGTCGTGTAAATCAAATGCACATAATGATTTTCGGATTATGCCTAGTGGCACAAATGAATCGGTGAGGGTAAAAGGCAGTATAATGCAGCAGCGAAGTGCGGCTGACTATGCCACCTTTGTGCCTAATGCACACTAACAGACTTGACTGAATAGATTTTAATCGGCATATTGGTGCAGTTATCAATGGTAAGGGAGTGCCATTATGCGCGACGATAGCGATGATGAGGTTAAGGCGGAAGAAGCGGCTCGTCCAGTAGGTGAAATGTTTGCTGCTCATCGTGAACAAACCCTAGCAAGACTTAGTACGAATCCCCGTAGGCTAACTGTAAAAAATAAATGGAAGCATGGCTATTGGACCAAGGGTTCAAGGAAGTCATGGAATTCAAAATTTTACGGAGAAAGCTTATGCTGTCGTCAAATGTCGAAATACTTTATCGAAAATTTTGATCGGCGTGATCCGAAAAGTTACCATCGCACGTTAGGGTCAAAAGAAGCGATTGATAGAACGAATTTACCGTTAAATCGGTTTGATAAAGAAAAGATATGTTTTCGTGGTGATCGCTATATCTTTAGTGCTATTGAGAAAAATGGTTTAGGCAAAGCTTTGCATTTAGTTTGTCAGGGAATGGCTATGGGTGATATCAGGCGATTCTTATTGTCATCTGAAAACCATATGATGGCTGTAGTGGTGGTATATGAAGAGCCTGAAAAATACAGTGTCCATTTCTATGATCCGAACAGTACTAAGAGCCACCAAATTATAGAGTGTCGCGATACCAATCAGGTGAAGTCCTTACGTTTAGCGCATTTTTTATCAGAAAAAAATATTCATCAAACTTATTTCCCTGTGCTTAAAAGCTTGACGTTGATATTTTATAATAACCCCAGAGCATTGCGGCCTTATGATGAAAGCGGTGTTTTGGAGTCCGTGGATAGAGATAAAATTAACAATACGGATTATATACAATATGCATTGTTGCATGGCCTCACCGAATCCGTTGAGCAGGCCGTATCAAGGACGTTAAATCAACACACGTCTATCGTGCCCATTAAAACTAAAACAGAAATATTGCGTGGCTGTGATGAAAGAAAAGTTACAGCATTAAACGGTGCTATTAGTGAAGGGCATGTACAAGCGCCGATAGCTTTTTGTCGGCTAATCCTCGAAGCACCAGAAGAGCAATTGCCCTATGCTGAAAAACAGCACTTATTACATCAAAGTGACACTGTAAATTGTCGTCCGCTTGTTATTGCAATAATAGAAAAGCACATTGCTTTTGCGCAAGCATTCATAAAGCTTGTATTGGAAACTGCAGTAGAAAACCTTACGCGTGAACGTAAAAAGCAATTTGTGTTAGCGATGTATCGAGGAGCCCCAGCTATTCATCAAGCTATGAAAGCAGGTAATACAGACGTAGCGCTTGCCTATGCGCGAGCGATTATAGCAGCTAGGCATTCCTCCATTGGCGTAAACACTAAACGATTTTTACTGGAAGCCAAGCGTAAAGATGGTAAGTCAGCCATTGATGTCGCAATAGATGCTGGTCATCTCGAGACAGCTAGGGCTTATAGCAAAGTCATAGGGGCTTATGTAAGAGCAGATCGGCCTGAGCTGCTAATAAGGCCGCGAAGAAAGCCTATAATGGCCCCTGAGCCTGTATGCGAAGATGAAGATGTTGGCGGTTTTAGTTTTCCTTTGTGTGTAATTAGTTGAAAAGCTGGATAAATTGAATCGATTGGCGATTATAAAAAAAATTATATATTTATCGTGTAAATTCCTTGACCTTGCACTATAGGTAAGGGTTTATAGTACTTCTTATATTGAATAAAGTTATGAAATAAAAGTTTTAATGAGATGAAATGTGAGGCTGATGTGATGAAAACAATACATAAAAAAACAATCTCAAACCGAATTTTTACCGATCTCACACGCAGCAAAAAGAGGTAGCGTTACGCTCATCACGGTGTTCTGGATGAATTACCTGAGAATGACGCTATTTCATACAACCCAAGATGGCCGCAATATTGCAAAATATTGTGGCTGTCTTTTTTTAGGTTGTAATCAGCTATACTGGCTTCTGTATTTTCTTTGCTGGCGAGGCGAATGATGAAAAAAATCCTGACACTGTTGGTTGCAATTGCTCTATTACCACTGTTCGCATTTGCTGCTAAGCCTTATACAGCTCAACAAATCAAGTCGATGGGACCAGCGTTAAATGCCATTTTACCGATCAATCAAATCAATATGTTGCAGAAGCTCTGTCAAACAGACAATCTATGCCACTGTATAGCTACCAATAGCGAAGCACAGGCTACATTGGGTAAGAATTTGCGCGAAACTTCAGGTATCTGTGCTGACTTGCGCTATAAAGACCCTCGTTGAACTTTTGCTGTTAATGCTTCAGTATCCTGAGTGTGTTATTATGCCTGCCATTAAATTCAAGGCGGAGGGCGTATGTCAGTATTGAAGGCCGATAATTCAGAGTTGGGTAAAAAAGCCGATTATGATAATCACTATAATCCAGATCGTTTATTTCCTATTTCACGAGACGCTAATCGTCAAGAAATTGGCGTGGATTCGGCGGCATTACCATTTTGTGGTGTAGATATTTGGAATCACTATGAGGTGTCGTGGTTGAATCAAAAAGGCAAGCCGATGGTTGCCTTGGCTGAAATTATTTACGATTGCACATCGCCAAATATTATTGAATCAAAATCACTAAAGCTGTATTTTAACTCGTTTAATAATGCAAAATTTGATAGTGCTGATAGTTTACAGCAGATCATTGCCAATGATTTATCTGAGCGTTTGGGAGGTGAGGTGACTGTGCAGTTGCGTCAACTATCGCAGCCTTCTATTGCTGATGCTGTTATTACACTGCCAGGTGAAAATATTGATGATCAGGATATAAGTTGTGATACGTATACGGTAAGCCCTGATTATTTATCTGCGCATGATGATGTGGTAGATGAGGTGCTCACTTCTGATTTATTAAAGTCTAATTGCTTGGTCACCAACCAGCCCGACTGGGCCAGTGTGCAAATTGCATATAAAGGCAAGCGTATTAATCGTGAGGGCTTGTTAAAGTATATTGTTTCACTGCGTAATCATAATGAGTTTCATGAGCAGTGTATCGAGCGTATCTTTGTTGATATTATGCAACACTGCCAGCCTGAGCAGCTGACTGTGTATGGCCGATATACCCGCCGTGGTGGTATCGATATTAACCCCTATCGTTCGACTGAAACAGTAGATGTTAGTGAGCTTAATAAACGACTTGTCCGGCAGTAGATATGATTAAAGACCAGCACAGCTATGAAGATAAAGCTTTTGATAAATTAGACGCTGTTGAGTCTGAATTTAATGCGGTGTCATTTGAGCGCTGTAAGTTCCATGGTTGTGATTTTAGTGGCGGCAAGTTTAATAAATGTAAGTTTATTGATTGTGAGTTTGTAAGCTGTAATTTAAGTGTGATAGAGGTGGCTGGGTCTAACTTCTCTGAGGTGGTGTTTGAAAAGTCAAAGTGTGTTGGTATTAATTGGACGCAAGCCTATTGGCCACAAATACATTTAACCAGTCCACTGGCGTTTTATCATTGTAATCTTAATCATTCATCATTTTTCGGATTACAGCTTAATGAGTTGGTGTGCGAAAACAGTCAAGCACATGAGGTGGATTTTCGCGAAGCTGATTTATCGAATGCGGTATTTGGTTATACGGATTTTGCTGGCTGTCAATTTGTTAAAACCAATCTAACCCGTGCGGATTTTACTGGTGCGCAAAATTATCAAATGGATATTTCCTTAAATAAACTGACAAAGGCTAAGTTTAGTTTTCCAGAAGTGGTGTGTTTGCTGGATTTGTTGGATATCGAAATCGACGGACTCTCTGAGCCAGATTAGGCTGAAATAGCGTACAGTCCTAAGGAAAAATGTATAAATCATACAAAAAGTGGTACCAATAAATTATTTTTATTTGATGTGGGGCTGTTGGGTGCTTTAATAGACATACATCCCAAAACTATACTGGATTATGAGTATGGGTCTTAACATGTTGACTATAGCGGTCTGTTAATTCATGATCATATCAAAAAATTAACCAGTGATATGAGATTAAAGTACTGTGATTATTTCTGCTGTTTTAAAAGGGTTTGCTGTTGGTGTTGGCTTAATTGTTGCGATTGGGCCGCAAAATACGTTTATTATCAACCAGGGCATTCGGCGCCATCATGTTTTATTAACAGCCATTATCTGTAGTGCTATTGATGTTTGTTTGATCGCTTTGGGCGTTTTTGGTGTGGGTAGTTTGTTGGCGTTACACCCGGTTTTTGTTAGTCTTGCCAAGTGGTTCGGCGCAACGTTTTTAACGGCCTATGGTTTGTATTCTCTGTATAGCGCGATTCAGCCTGAGGTTTTAAGTGATAATTCAGTTGAGGCAAATCTAGGTACAAAGAAAAAGACTGTTTTGATTTTGCTGGGGTTGGGGTTTCTCAATCCCCATGCCTATCTAGATGCCGTAATATTGCTGGGTAGTGTGGCGGCACAACAAGCTGGAAGCTCGAAATATTTGTTTGGGGTTGGCGCCATGATTTCCTCGCTTATTTGGTTTTTTGTGTTGGGGTTTGGTTCTAAGTTATTGTCACCACTGTTTAGAAAGAAAATCGCTTGGAGCATATTGAATGTTATCACCGGGCTGCTCATGTTATTTGTTGCTTACACTATCGTTGCTGCTGCGCCTGCTTAAGTGTTATAGCTAAGGCTCACTAAAGTATCGCCTGGTTCAGGTTTGGGTGGGGTGTCTTCAATGAAAAAGCGTAGCTTGCCTTTGGTGGTAATGATAAAAAATGGAATGGCATTGTTCGCATTGGTTTCTATGAAATTTTCTAAGGTGAATTCGGCGGTGAGCTTTGTACTTTTGATTTGTGCACCTTTAGCAATTAAGCTGGCGAGCTTAGAAAAGCTAATGTCATTGCCAAATAATAAACTAGCGCGTTTCTGTTTTTCGGCATAAATTTTCTCAGAGTCATCTCGGTTTTCTGTCGCAAGCATAAAGCAGTGTCCTTTGCCAAATTCTTTGCTGTATCGCAAGCAGCTTAGCGCGTTTAAGTCTTGTCGTGGTGATAAGCCAATAACATTGCCTAAGCCAACTAAGTCAATGCGTCGATCAGTATACTCAGAAACTGGGTTACCATAAAACACAGGAATACCTTCCATGCGTGCTTCACTAATTGCGTTCCAATTGCCGTCAACAATCATGGCATTGAAGCCGTGTTGTTGTAATGCTAAAGCTAATTGGCGTGAAATGACATTAGCACCTACCAATAAGTAGCCTGTTGGTTCAGGGTTAGCAACGCCTAATAAGCGTGCAACCAATCGGGAAGTTAAGCTTTGAAAGATGACAGTAAATAAAATAATTAAAAAGGTTACTAAGATAAATGCTTCTGAGTCGAGATATTCCAAAGAGCATAATTGAATGGTAAAGATCGCGGCTACTGCGGCACAAATAATGCCTTTCGGTGAGATCCAAGACATCAGTGCTCTTTCTTTCCAGGTTAGCTCGCTACCTATTGTCGATACGATGACTGATATAGGGCGCACAATAAATTGCAAGGCTAGAAACAATAGAAATGATGGTAGTATCACGTGACTAAAGGCAGCAAATTTAATTTCTGCTGATAACACAATAAATAAAACTGAAATCAGTAAAATACTAACGCTGGCTTTGAAGTTTAGGATGTCTTCAATATGCACGTCTTTCATGTTAGCCATCCAGATACCCATCACAGTAACCGCTAGTAAACCAGCGCCTTCCATGAAGTGATTGGTGATGGTATATAGCGTAATAACAAAAACCAATGAAGCAATGTTTTGTAGAAATTCAGGGATCCAATATTTAATAAAGCATTTGGCTAACACCCAGCCGCCAATAGCGCCGCCTGCAAATCCGACAATAATGACTTCTAGGATCTCAT
The DNA here is from genome assembly GCA_029212885.1 of Coxiellaceae bacterium. GTDB lineage: Bacteria > Pseudomonadota > Gammaproteobacteria > Coxiellales > Coxiellaceae > JARGNX01. The sequence goes on along the minus strand of JARGPC010000001.1, from coordinate 87,130 downwards.
ATAGCGTATGTGAAAAAACCGATTGTGTTTGGGTGATGGTGGTGAAGATTAATACTGCCAATATGGCGCCAATAGGATCGATCAAGATGCCTTCCCAGCGCATGATGTTGGTGAGCTCTTTTTTGGCTTGTATCGAGCGTAATAATGGCAGGATCACCGTGGGGCCGGATATTGATAAAATGGCGCCAAATAGGCACGAGATGGCCCAAGACAGGCCGAAAATCCAATGGATAAATAGCCAGGCGAGCAGCCAGGAAGTGAGTATGCCAATGCTGATGAGGTTGCGTACTACCGCTCGTTGGCCTTTTATTTCGCGGAAGTTGAGCGTTAGACTGGCTTCAAATAATACGACTGATACCGATAGGTCGACTAATGGGCGCATTAAGTCACCAAAGACCTCTTGAGGGCGTAGCCAATGCATGCCAGGGCCGAGTATAAGTCCAAATATGATAAGGAATAAAATGGCGGGTAACTTAACGCGCCATGCTACCCATTGGCATATGAGTGATATTACGGCAATGCTAACTAAAATCAGAATCAGTTTTTCGTTCATTTCATCTTCCTTGTACGCTTTATTCTATCGGGGAAGTGGTTGAACTTCCAGCGTAAATAAGTGCTTGACCTCTGCGCATCTTGGCACTAGAATGCATCTTCCTTGCGGGGCTATAGCTCAGCTGGGAGAGCGCTTGCATGGCATGCAAGAGGTCGGCGGTTCGATCCCGCCTAGCTCCACCATAGAAGGTGACCCGCAAATTGATGTGTCCCCATCGTCTAGAGGCCTAGGACACTGCCCTTTCACGGCGGCAACAGGGGTTCGAATCCCCTTGGGGACGCCACTAATTTTCGAATTAGTGGCGCAAGGTCTGATTATTTCACTGCTTTATATCGCTTCATAATACGTCTTATTTCCAGTTGATTAATAATTATCTAATTAGTAATATGAATCAATGGAGATGAGTTGCCGTTGTTTATCCTACTGATTTTATTCGGAAAATTGCTGGGTTTCTATACTTATAAATATTGGCTATATCTATGACTATTAATCTGGAAATAGGGAACTTAAATGTATTCTTAATGCTCTGGTAATATTTAATTAGTATACTATCAACTATAAATTGTTTGAATAAAGCAGTTTGGTGGGGTGACTTATCCTTCACGACTCGACCACACACACATATCACAGTCGGTCGCTCCACCATCTTTTTTACACCCTTCAGCCAAATCGCAGTAAAAACTATGACTAGGCTGGAGCCATCGCCTCAGATTCCTTCAGTGTGGCTAGTAGCGCTTTGGGTGGTACATATTCCTGCAGCGCAATACCAATCGAGCCAGGGCCAGCATGGGCGCCTAATGCAGCGCCACAAGACACTACATGGCACGATTCCAGTTGCTGGATATTATTTAAAATTAAGCTTTCAAGCTTTTTGCCTTCATCAGGGCAGTCACACTCAATCACCACAATCCGATACTTCTTGCCCTTCTTAATTTTCTTCTGAATAAAGCTCAACATTTTATTTGGCAAGCCCTTACGGCCAGGTAATAACCCTTGGGTTTTTACCGTGCCATCGGTTGAATTAAAGCCAATTAAAGGCGTTAATCGCATCATGTCTACCATGCGCTTTTTAGCAGCTGAAATACGACCACCACGCACTAACCAGCGCATATCAGGAATAGCCGCATATAAAGCCGTCTTTGGAATGATGGCTTGGATTAAACGTAAGATTTCGTTATGACGTAAACCTGCTTGAGCGGCTTCAGCAGCGTAAGTCACCACCATGCCCATGCCTGCAGTGGCGCTCATGGAGTCAACAATCGATACCGGATGATTGTATATGCGCTTGGCAGCACTGGCAGAGCTGTTTAGTGTGCCACTGACTTTTTTCGGTAAATGGATTGCGATAATGGATTCGTAATGCGTATTAATAAATTGATAAGCACGATTAAAGTCACCAAACGAAGGTTGTGACGTGGTGGGGTGCTCGGGGTTTGTGCGTAATTCTTGATAAAACTGCTTAGGACCCATCGATACTTTATCAATAAAGCTTTCTGTGCCGAAGTTAATTAAAATTGGTACCACGTGGATGTCTAATTTTTCCATTAACTCATCAGGAATATCCGCGCCTGAATCAGTCAAGATCGCAATTTTAGCTTTATCTTGGTTAATGGTTTTTTGTTGGCGTAACATATCATCGGCTTTCTCGCCAACCACATTACCAAACTGACGACAAATCTGAAATAATCTTGCTGGTTCGTTGCAGTGCATGTGAATTTTTGTTTTGCGTTTCGAGCCCGCCACAATTAAACAATTACCAAGTTCGGTTAGCTCTTTGCGTAAGGTCTCTTGATCAATGTCTTCACCTTTAATCAAGCACTCAGTGCAATAACGGTAGGTGGTATCTAAAAATTCATGAATATGTTCTTCTACTTCATCAACAACTGGTGCGACTAAGTTATCATAAAAGCCGCGCACTTGGCCGTTGCAGATATAGTCATAAATACCATGCAATAAGTCGACAAAGCCTTGAGCACCAGCATCAACAACTTTGGCCTTGCGCATTTCGGGTAACTGGTTTGAGGTTTCTTGTAAAGCCGCGTCAGCATATTGAATGCTAGGCTCCAATAAGTCGAGAAACTCAATGCCGCCTTTATTGAGGTGTTGCTGTAATGCGTCAGCAAAGGCTGTGATGACCGATAAGATTGTGCCTTCTTTAGGCTCGGATAATGCATGGCGAGCCAGTTCAGAGCCTTTGTTAACCGCTTGCACAAAGCCGGCAGTATCCATTTTATCTATGCCTTCTGCACCTTCACTCAAGCCTTGGAAAAATTGCGCTAAGATGGCTCCGGAATTGCCGCGTGCCCCGTTTAATGCAGCATCAGCTACCTGGTCGAGCATTGCGCTAATTTTTGGCTCAACTTGGTGGCTGGTTTCTTCGATAATGGTGTTTAATGTCAATGCCATGTTGGTACCCGTGTCACGATCGGGTACTGGAAAGACATTAATTCGGTTTAGGTAGTCTTGGCGCGAAATGACCTCTTGTATGCCTGCTACCAATGCGCGATGCAATCGAGTTCCATCGAGGTAGCTGATTTTAATTCGGTTGGCTGGTTTCTTTTTCGCGTCTGTCATAGGGCTCCGTCACCTCTGCATAAATAAAGGCGCTGAGTATACACTGTTTTTTAATGGTGTTGAACGTTTATGTCTTGGCCGTAATGGTGATGCACATGATCTCGTACGCAACGTGTTTCTCGAATAAAATATACACTGGTGATGATGCCGGTGATAAAACACAGGGGTATCACAATCAATGCAGTGTGATACTCGGTCAGTGAGTACAGTGGGCTGCTACCTAAATACAGTGGATTTTTTTTCCACATGTAGTCGATGATAATACCAACCAGTGGTTGCAATAAAATACCCCCAGCGACCACAGCCATATTGTTAAAACCTGCTGCGGTACCCATTACCGTGTCATGGTTGTTATCCAGCACTAACCCAAAGGTGATTACTTGCGATGATGCTGAGGCACCAAATAACAATAACATCAGTGACAATAACCATTTGGGTAGATCATTGATATACAGCATGGTGATACTGCTAGCTAGGCCGATGACCGCTAAAATGATTAGTGGCCGACAGCGACGCTGTATGCGGTTTGACCACCAGCCGGCGATAGGGCTGCCTATGCCGATCGCAATCCAGACTAATGATGTTAGCGCAGTGGCTTTCGTCATTGACACATTATAAGCACGGGCTAAAAACGATGGTCCCCATAAGGTGGCAAACACGGAAATGGGTGCCCAACAACAAAAAGCATACAACCCAATCCACCAGGTTTGCCCATTGCGACATACGCGTTTTAAGCCTTTTAACACGCCTACGCTAGGAATATGTTTTGGTTTAGTGACTGACTTGTTGTTCGGGTAGTCGCGCACGACGGCATACATAATGAGGGCGAGTACAATACCGATAACAGAAAACCACACTGTAGTAGGGCGCCAACCCATTTTGGTTACCATGGCCGCAATTGGTGCTTCACCAATGACTGCGCCGGTGCAGCCTAAAAATTGTATTAGCCCGGTAAAAAAGGCAAAGCGACTCGGTGGGTACCAGCGTGCAGCGATTAATAGCGCGCCAATAAAGGCAAAAGACGCGGTAAACCCGGTTAAAAAACGCGCAATGCTAGCGATATAGATATTACTGGCATAGCCAAATATTAAACCAGAGAAGGCACATAGCAGTGTGTTTAATGCTAGTAATCGTCGGGGGCCAATGCGGTCATATAATAGGCCTGCCGGGATTTGCATCGGCGAATAGCCATAAAAAAACAAAGAGGCCATCATGCCCAAGCCGCGAGCATCGATAGAGAAGCTGCTCATTAATTGCTGCGTCATCGCCGACGGCATCACCCGTAAGGCGAACTCGTAAATAGTAAAAGACGACGCCAATACAAAAACAAGCATTGCGTAGAATTTAGGGAATTTAGAACTGATCTTTGAAATAGCCATAGGGGGTGAGTATATGGATATCTGAAGATCAGGGCAAGAGATTGATATCTATACTTAATCGTGTCTTAAGGTTGAGTTTAGTGTTGCGTGTAGTTGCTGAGGGTAATAACTGCACAATAGTGTGCCAGGTTGACATTTTGTTACAGGGGTTTACCATTGCGGATATGCTGATTGACTTGGAGACCCTATGAAGCTGTATTGCATGCGTCACGGTGAGGCTTTGCCTGGTGCCGAAGACGCGGAACGTCCTTTGTCAGATAAAGGCCGTGAGGACGTTGGTAATATTGCTGCCCATCTTGTGCGCTGTAATATCAAAGCAGATCATATTATGTCTAGCTGTCGTTTGCGTGCTATACAAACAGCCGATATTGTGGCCAAAGCTATGGGTGTTGGCCAAACAACACAATGCAATTGCGGTTTGGATGAGATGGATCCAGTGACCGAGATGGTTGAGAATATCCGACAATGGCATGATGATACCTTGCTTGTTAGTCATTTACCGTTTTTATCCAAGTTGGTTAGTGCCTTAATCCTGAACGATGAATTCCAGCCGATTATTAATTTTGCACCAGGTTCTATTATTTGCCTGCATCAATTTGAGGGACAGTTGTGGAATGTGTCGTGGTTGCTAAAGCCAACGATTGTGCCTGCACAATGCGCCGGTGATAAATCGGGCAGCATGTTTTGATTCGGCTGCGCAGTGCGCGGTCGTTCTTTTTGATTTCTTCCTGTTTAGCTGCTGCCTTGGCGTGGGTTACGTTGGATAGCTTATGGTCATGGTGGTTACAGTTGATGGTGATTGCTGTGGTGCTGGGGTGTTGGTTGCATTTTCAATTGATGCACAGTTGGCGGATATGGCCCACGGCTGTGGTGGCAATGTTCATCGATAGTCATGGTGATCTGTGGTTAAAGTGCAGGAACGGCTACTTAGCTTGTCACAAATGTTTACCTGGATCTTGTCATACCCGGGGTCTGGCCTGTGTAGCCTATTCAAATGATCACAATAAGCAGCAAGCATGGTTGCTGGTGAATTTGCGTCAGCTGAGCTCATTGCAGCGTAGTCGATTGATTTGGCAAATAAAATATGAGATATCAGACGTGTCGCTAGACTTGTATCAAAAATCACAATACCGCTAAGGTGGTGATTTAAGGTTTGCTAAAGGTTAGATCTATATAATAGTGTTCAGTCAGTAAATCGATTTATTTATGAGGTGCCATATGCCAACACATAACCAGTCATTAGCGGTGTTAAATAAGCTTGGTGTGACTAATGCGCAACTAAGAAACCTTAGTGATACACAGTTTCAATTGTTGCTCGGCCAGCAATTACGACAGATGGTGTTGATGCATTTGAAAGAGGGTAGTGGCCCGGTGTCTCAAGCATTTCGCCAAGAGTTTTATTATGTGCAAGAAGCATTAGCTGGTGTGGAGCCAAGCTATCGTACTATTGATACTTATATTCAAAATCGCTCGCAAGCCGTGTTCGGTGATCATGTGATGATGGCCGCTATGGGTGAGATGTTGGGGGTATCACTTGATGTCAATTTTAGAAAAAGCGGGCAATTGCAAGATACAGAATCAGTTTACGTGGCCGCTACTAATCGCCCTCAGTTTACGATAGATAATCATAACAATGCTCATTTTACATTTAAAGGACATGCATCCGGGCAAGGCAATAACTGCTTATTTCATTCAATAGCGAGAGCATTGCGTGATGACGCTATGCCAGCTTTACCGCCAGCGCCAGAACACGCAGCTGCCGCTGAAGTTAAGCAACAGGCGAGCTCTGATTTGTCTGTATCACCAGTTAAGGCGCTGAGCGAATTTTCTAAAGATGCTTATGCGGCTGGTGCCAATAACGATGCTGAAGTCGTCACAACAATTACAGAGCTTGAAAAAGCAGCGCATCAATTGAATCGTTTGAAAGTAGCCGTAGGTATTGCTGCATTTGAAGGCAGTTGTGATGGTAAGTCGTTGGCGGTATGTCAGCATGCGCTCGTTGATGCATTAAAGCAATTAGATGAGTCAACTCAACAAGAGGAGTTGGGCCGATTAGTTGCATACAGTGGCAAGGGTCGTGAAGAGGTTCTTGCGGCGTTTGATTATCAGCACGAATCGGTAGCAGCATCTGCTGATGCTATGGTAGGTACGTCTCGTAAGCTTGCGCAGCGACAAGTTGAAGTAAGTGAAGAGCAGCAATCCGTGATTCCTAGCCGGGGTGTGGCTTAAGGCTTCTAATAGCTATAGCGGTAATGGTGTACCTTCATCATAATACTGTCCAGCGGTGTACTATAATGGCTAGCACTGAGCCAATTATAAGCCGGAGCTAACCATGCAGCACCTACTAAGACCAAAAGCTGTAATCACAGTTATTACTTTGCTTGCCATTATTACGGTGGCTTACTGTCTTTATTTTCTGTTCGCCTCACACCTTGTTCCCGGTGAGCAGTTGGGTAGCTACCGATACAATGCGTTGTTTGGTTTGTATGTGATGTTTTTATTTTTATGTGGGTTTTATACTGGTCGGCGCTGGACGGTGCATCTTTATGTGGTGTTATCAATTATTAGTATAATCGCCTCAATTATCGTTTCGTTTTTGACGGGTTTTTCTATTGCGCTTTGGATTGCATTGGGAGCTGTAGCATTAAAGTTATTGATTACTTTGTCGCTCTATGGTGCGTCGAATCGAGAATGGTTTAATGCATGTAAGCATCAACGTATACAGCGTGCTAACGCTGGCATTAATGGTGGTGCTCGGGTGTGGGTTATTTGTATCAGTACATTTATATTTATTTTTTGGGCAGGATTCTTGACCGCCACGTTGCAGCATATTGGTATGCAACAATCATTGGTTAAAGGCTCTGTGATGAACTCGCGTGCTTCCATTGCTATTTGTCATCGTTTCTTAACTAACCCTAGGCTGGCGCCGCGTATGAAGAGTGCTAATATAGATCAACAGCGCTGTGAAAAGCTAATGCCTCGTCAAATTCGCCGATGCTATAAACATTTGGCGCCGATGATGCCAAAAAACATGAAAAAATCGGATTACCAATATTGGATGCGTAAAGTAGGCCAGTGCAGTGGCAAAGTATTTTATAAAAAATACCTCGCCAATCCTAAACGTCATCGCTCAATGATTTAAAAACCATAGGCTGGCATTGAGCAGTGTGGCGAACGTTACCCATAACCAATAAGGTATAAGTAACCAAGCGGCTGCTTTGCTGCTGTGGAAGCTGGCGACAACTGTCCAGCCAATGGCTAGCCACAATACGACGATATCCACCAATGCCCAGCCAATTGATTGGCCGACAAAGAAAATAAATGACCAGGCAAAGTTAAGCGCTAATTGCAAAATATAAACTTTCATTGCTGTTGGTTGTGATTGGCGGTTATGCCATAACAACCCACCGGCAATACCAATCATAATGTAGAGCAGAGTCCACGTGGGGCCAAATACCCAAGCCGGTGGTTGAAACCATGGTTTGTGTAAGGTGATATACCACGTATTGACATGAGTGGCGCTGGCCCAGCCGGCTAGCCCGGAAATTATTAAGCAAATTATTACCCAAATAATGCAGGGCATGGCAGCGTGTTTTTTATTCATTGGTAATGCCTTTTATTAGTTGGGTTTGATTGCTGTAACGGTTGGAAATAAGTGGCCATCATCAGGAAAGAATTGTAACTGCTTAAAACCAGCCTCAGTTAATTGTTGTGTTGTTGTTTCAGTTGAGCGAAAGCATTGCCACTTGGCTTGTAACGTATCGAGATAAATGGCTTTTTGTTTCAGTCCATCTTGTAGATTGATGTTGCTTAGTTCCCATTCGCAATTATCACATAAGTGTGGGGGTGGGGTGACGTAACTGGTGACCAATTTACCGCCTGGTTTTAATGCGTTATAAAATTGGCGATAGAGGTCGGTGACTTTGTTATCATCTGGTTCGTAAATGTTGAGTCCATTGCTCGATAGTAAGTCAAAGCGATTGTCGTTACTTAGTTGCCAGGCATCGGTTTGTTGCAGCTCAATAAATTGGGTGATGCCTTTTTTTTCAGCGAGAAGCTTTGCGTCATGTAATGCATCGGGGTCGTAATCTAAGCCGACTAATGTAATATCATCGATGCCGTTGTAGTCTAAGTATAATAATTCGCCCAATAGGCCGCATGGCACTGATGCGAGTACGGCGCCATTTTTTACTGCTGTTTGATTTTGCTGTAAAAATATTTCAAAGCGTTGTTGTGTGGCGAGTAAAATTGGTGAGTTGAGCAGAAACGTTTCCATTTCACTCAAAGGCTCACCTGCTTGATTATTGCCAGACTTTTTGCCGAACCATGGGTGGGTCAGCATGTAGTGTGTCCAATAGCCGTTAATGCCTTGGTTAATAATTAGGAAGCGACCAAAGTCAAATTCGCTGAGCTGCTGTAGATAATCGAGTCGTTGTGCCACGGTAGCTTCAGCTGTATCGCCTTGCTGTTTGATTTGATCCGCCAGCTTATCCATGGCTTGTTGCAAATCACCGTTACCGTTTTGATGCGATATTAATCGCTGGCTATCTATTGGCTCTGACATCCTTGTTAGTCCTTTTGCTAGTTTGACTCAATAAAGTTAATCGCTTGCTGTAAGCGATGCAACACTTTTTCACGACCTAGCATTTGCAGGGTGATATCAATCGGTGGTGATACGGTATTACCCGTCATCGATACACGAATGGGTTGCGCCACTTTGCCGAGCTTAACGTCAAAGTGTTCGCCGGCATTTTTGACGATATCATGCAGCGGTTCTGCTGCCCAATCAGTCAGTTCACTGAACTGTTGATGCAGCCATTGAAGAATAAAAGAACTGTCGGTTGTTAGCTGTTTGCGTGCGGCTTTTTCATCGTATTCGTTAACATCCGCATAAAAATAGCGGCTGCCTTCAGCTAATTCTTTTAAGGTTTTAAAGCGCTCTGCTTGCACGGCCAGTAAGTCAGTTAGTGCTGGGCCGTTGTTGCTATCAAGGTTTAATAGATCAAATTGATGTTGCAAGGCTTCAGCGACGTAATCGGCGGGTAAGGTTTTCATATAATGTTGGTTTAGCCACAGCAGCTTGTCGGTATTCATTTGTGCGGCTGAATTATTGATATGGTTGGGGTCGAACAGGTCTATCAATTCTTGTTTAGAAAAGATTTCTTGATCACCGTGTGACCAGCCTAGTCGTGCCACAAAGTTGATTAATGCTTCGGGTAAAATACCTTGGTCGCGGTATTCCATCACATTAGTAGCACCATGACGTTTGGATAAGCGTTTACCGTCTTCACCCAAAATAGTTGTAACGTGTGCATAGTGAGGCGGTGTGGCATCGAGCGCTTTAAAAATATTAATTTGGCGCGGTGTGTTATTCACATGATCATCACCACGAATCACTTCGGTGATATTCATATCAAGATCATCGATCACCACGGTGAAGTTATAGGTGGGGGTGCCATCAGTTCGAGCGATAATTAAGTCATCGAGCTCGCTATTAGCGACGCTGATTTTCCCTTTGACTTGATCGTCGAATTCTACCGTGCCTTCGGTGGGGTTTTTAAAGCGCACAACAAAAGGTGCGTCATCACTCGGTGGGGTTTGTAAATCACGGCAGTGGCCATCATAACGTGGCTTTTGTTTGTCAGCCATTTGTTGCTCACGCAGTTGATCAATGCGTTCTTTTGAGCAATAGCATTTATAGGCCTTGCCTTGATCTAATAGCTGTTGCAGTACTTCAGCATAACGATCAAAGCGCTGGGTTTGGTAAAGCGGGCCTTCATCATATTCCATGCCCATCCAGTTCATGGTATCGATAATCGCTTGCACAGATTCATCTGTAGAGCGCTCACGGTCGGTATCTTCAATGCGTAAGATAAAGTCACCGTTGAAATGCTTGGCGTACAGGTAGGCAAATAAGGCGGTTCTGGCGCTGCCTATATGCAAGTGGCCGGTAGGGCTTGGGGCAAAGCGACTTCTTGTGCGTCGATCAGATGAGCTCATGAGTGTTCTCTATTTAATGGCTATAAAAGAGGCTCATGCTAGCAAGAAATCGACGATTTATAAACCGTATTTTTATCTATTGGGTCGAGGTAAGTCAATGCCGCCCGGTTTGTCTTCGTAGTCCTTTTCGTCTGCTGGGCCACTACTATCAACGCTAGAAGTCGCAGCTGAATCATCAGAGACAATTGAAAGCGTTGAGCTAGGAGAGTCGGGTGTAAAGGGCACTCCAGCAAATGGATCATTGCTAGTTGTTGGGTTGGGTTCAGTTCTTCTAGCAAACAGTGGGTGGGTGTAACTGCTTGAGCGCGGTGGTGGTGTTGGTGGGCGCTGTCTGGAGTATACGTTAGGGCGTGGACTTGATGTAGCAAACTGAGAGGCTGTTGTTCCTCGTGCAGGCCTTGAGCCGTCATCGTCTATTGGGTAAGTGGTTACTCTTACGCGTGGATCTGAAGGCGTATTTCGCGCCAGCTTTTCCTCTGATGGGACTTCAAATTCTTTACCGTCTTGATCAATTTCAACGACGGTTCGAGTTCCATCTAAATTTCTTGTTACTCTTCTGCGTGACATAGTATTCTCTTTGGTTGGTATTAGCGGCGCGGTGTTACTGGAGTTGCGTCATCGCTTTCTTGTGGTACTGGTTCAGAGGTTGCAGCAGCGGCGCTGCCTCCGGTTGGAGCAAATGTACCTATCGCAGCAGCAGCTGATGCGGGGGAGTACGGTGCGGCAGTGGGTTCTGGAGCAGCAACGTAACCAATTGTTGATAGTAAGTCTGCTAGTGCGGCAATTTTATCTGGTGTATTTAGTAGTGTGGGCGCATTAACTGGATTTCGTAGAATCTCAATGAGTTGCTTTGTGGTTTCAGGGTCGCTCATTGCGTAGGCCTCGGCGCGTTCTTCTTCAGAGAGAACCTCTGGGATCGTAGCGATTACTTTAATCAGGTCGGCAAGATCGTTTAACGCAGCTGCATTTTCGGGTTTGGCTAGCCACTCAGCCATTAATGAGCCATTCGCAACAGCATCGGCTTCTTTTTGCTCTGCTGCGGTAAGGGGGGTATCATCTTGTCCGTATTCGTTTAATGTATCAGCTAGTAGTTCTTTTTCTTCAGGGGTTAATTCAACAATATTTTCACGTGACATCTCTACATTCTCTCAGTTATTCACACAATTAAAATATGACTGAATTGTATCAAAAACGTACACTATGTACAAATAATTGTGAGGCTAGTAACTTGTTGATTATGAGCAAGGACGGACTTTATTTTATCCGGGATATGGGCCATCGACACCGGCTTTATACTCGCCGACACCGCCATGGTCGGCTGCTGCCGGTGGTGCGCCCGCACCAGCGTGTGGTGGTATGGCGGCATTGCCTGGTTGGTGTGGGATAGGGTGAGGAAAAAAACCATGGCCGAAGATTGGCTGCGGCGCTGCTTTTGTTTCGTCAGCGGGTTGTTCTGCTGCGTTACTCTTTGTTTCATCAGCATAATGTCGCATGTAATCTCCAGTTCTAATTCATATAAACCGCGATCATGGTAGCAGGCATTAGCAATTGTGCAAATATATTTCTGGAGTGAAGGGCATGACTCTGGTAGTATTAAATCCCGTTTTTAGGTAAAAATAAAATTGAAAACGGGATCCCTTATGACACGATATATTTTCATTACTGGTGGCGTTGTTTCATCGCTGGGTAAAGGCATTACTTCATCTTCTTTAGGAGCTTTGCTGGAGGCCCAAGGTCTTAATGTTACTTTAATGAAGCTAGACCCATACATCAATGTTGACCCTGGTACCATGAGTCCATTCCAGCATGGTGAGGTGTTTGTCACTGAAGATGGTGCTGAGACTGATCTAGATTTGGGTCATTATGAGCGTTTTGTTAACACGCTAATGACTAAGCGTCATAATTTCACCACCGGTCGAGTATATGCTGACGTGATACGCAAAGAGCGTCGCGGTGACTATTTGGGCGGCACGGTGCAGGTTATTCCGCATATTACCGATGAGATCAAATTAAAGATTCAACAAGGCGCTGACGGCGCCGATGTGGCGCTGATAGAGATTGGTGGCACGGTGGGTGATATTGAATCATTGCCGTTTTTAGAAGCGATACGTCAAATGCGTATTGAGTTAGGTGCGAGTCAAACCTTGTTTATTCATTTGACCTTGGTGCCGTTTATTCCAACCTCTGGTGAGATTAAAACCAAGCCGACACAGCATTCGGTAAAAGAGCTGCGTTCGATTGGTATTCAGCCCGATATTTTAGTTTGTCGTTCAGAGCAGCCATTGCCAGACCAAGAGCGAAAGAAAATTGCGTTATTTACTAACGTGCCGATTGATAGTGTGGTGTCGTTGTCTGATGCGCGCAGTATTTATGAAGTGCCATTGATGTTGCAGCATGAAGGCTTGGGTGACCGTGTGGTTGAAAAGCTTGGTCTGCCTATTTCACCTGCTGATATGTCGGCATGGAAAAAAGTGGTTGAGCGTCATAAAAATCCGAAACAGCACGTGCGTGTAGCGATGGTGGGTAAGTACACTGATTTAGAAGACTCATACAAATCATTGAGTGAAGCATTAATCCATGCGGGTATTCATACGGATACGCGGGTGAAAATTGAATATGTAGATTCAGAGCAAATTGAAAAGCAAGGCACGGAGCTGTTAGCCGATGCTGATGCGATTTTAGTGCCGGGTGGCTTTGGTCATCGCGGTGTTGAAGGCAAGATTATGGCAGCGCAGTATGCGCGTGAACATAATGTGCCTTATTTAGGTATATGTTTGGGTATGCAAATTGCCATGGTGGAATATGCACGCCATAAAGCCGATATGCCTGATGCAAACAGTAGTGAGTTTGTGCCTGAAACGCCGGCACCGGTGATTGCCTTGGTGAGTGAATGGCAAGATAAGGATGGTAATGTTGAATACCGTGATGAGCAAAGTGATTTAGGCGGCACCATGCGTTTAGGTGGCCAGCCTTGTCAATTGCAAGCCGGTTCATTAGCGGCGCGTTTATATGATGCCGACAGTGTTGTTGAGCGTCACCGTCATCGTTATGAAGTGAATAATACCTTGCTACCGCAATTGGAAGCAGCGGGTATGGTCGTGTCTGGCCGTTCGGAAGACGGCAAGTTAGTTGAAATGATTGAGCTACCTGATCATCCGTGGTTTTTAGCTTGTCAGTTCCATCCAGAGTTTACCTCGACACCTCGTCGAGGCCATCCTTTATTTACCGGATTTATACAGGCGGCATTAAAAAGCCGAAACGGTAACCCTGCAAAAAAGCCAGTTGATGCAATTACATAGTATTTGGCTGCTGTCATCCCGCACCAAGTGCGGGGTGAAATTCTGAGTTAAATTTGTACTAACCCTTCTTTTCCATTACAATAAATAATCGATGGCTATAGTTTATAATATTTTTGCATGCGACGGGGCGTGTGATGGGGGGAGTAATGAGAGGGCATGTTCCACGCAATGAGTTATCTGAAGGGGTGCTTGAATCGAAGAGTGAGGCCGGAGTTGAGGCTGAGCTAACAACAGATCAACAGTGGGCGTGTATACAAGAAATGCTAGGCGAATGGTCTGAACGCTCTGAGTGGTCGCCACAGTTCAATGGTAAATATGAACGTATTCGACAGCAGTATAATGAAGAAGGTAAAAGTGTAGATAAGGTTGTAGTTGATAGTTTGTATTGGGTGATGAGAGCTTTACACGTTATCGCGATGAATCCAATTGAAAGTGGTGCTTGGGATTTGGATTTTTATCCTCAATCTGCATTGAAAGTTGCTAATGAGATTTGCTTTGGTTTTCTTCGGTTTGGTGAACGTCCTTTTACTGGTGGTATGGTGATAGCCGTCACAACGGCGGAAGAGAAACTTCTGCAGTTGTCGGAAGGGGAATTCTCTGGTCTTAAGCGCAGATTAACTTCGCACTCACGGGCTCGTTTGATTGATTTGGTGGAGAAGTATAATACTTACCATGCTTCGTATGATGTTGTTGGATCTTTTTTTTCGCTGTATGTAAAAACAAATAACGATCTAAGAAATTATAGTTCAATGGGTGTTGGTGATTTCTTTAGGCAAATGGATCTTAAGGAGAGTTTAAATCGAAAGGCTCAAGATTTGTATCTACTATTGAACAACACTGAGTTTCAAAATAAGCTGAAATTAACCGATGAAGAAGTATTGGCTTGGGGGTGCGTGGAGTCGGGAGAGTACTCGGCTTTGTCGTCAGAGCAAGTAAACCGTTTGTTTTTTACCGCTATTGTATGTGATCCGCGTGATTGGTCAGAACTTTTTGTCAGAGCTTTACGCGCAGTGGTGGATGGTGTAAATGCTTCTGATGCTAAAAAAGCACAGCATGAAGAGGCAGTGCTGGATCAGGTTTCTCAGCTATTACGCTATTATGACAGTCTGCAAGATGAATCGGGTGAAAGGCATACTTTTGATTTTGGCCGCTTGTTGTTTCCTATGATGCATTTGCCACATACCGTGCATGATGCTTTGACGTTCCATGATAGATTTTTTATTAGTTTTGATGAGCTGTTAAAGCTGCACCCAAATCCAGATGAATATAACTTTGATGCTATACGACGTAATAAATATGCGGCTGAAAAAGCTTTTCGGCATGGGGATGTGGAGTGGTTGCGACGATTCTTGCAGGCAGGATATCATCCACGTTTTTTGAATGAATTGTTAACAAGCTTCTCAAGCTCATTTGATAGGGGTGGTGTGGTTGCCTGTAAGGTTTTAACATTATTGCTGAGTCAAAAACATATCGATGTCAATTATATTCAGAGCGGTGATTTTCAGACGGCATTGCATCGATTTGCTTCTTTTGGTTGGGATGCTGCGGTTGAAGTGATGTTAGGTCATGATGAAGTCGAAATTAATTTACGAGATGCAAAGGGTAATACGGCGTTGCACCTTGCGGCGGAGAGAGGTTATGCGAAGGTAGTATCGTTATTGATGAAGCGGCCTGATATTGCTGCCAATCTGCGTGATGAAAATGGTTGGACGCCTTTGCAGCATGCGGTGGATCGAGGCTATTTTGAGGTGGTTCGGATGATTTTGAGTAATGCGAGGGTGCCTATTGATGTGGCGGCGCATACGGTTCCAGCTGCATACCCAGAGCCTAAGGTGCTTAGTCCACTGGCATTGGCTGAAAAGGGTAAGAATAAAGAGATTATTGCTTGTTTGCGTGAATATCATGCTAAGCATAATGCAGTCATTAGCTCTTTTGGTTTGATTCCATCGGTGGCTGCAGATGACTCACTTGTAGGGGTGCTTGAATCTAAGGCTGAGGCTGAGGCTGAGGCTGAACCTGAGTTAACAACAGATCAACAGTGGGATTATATACAGCAAGTCAGCAAAGAATGGCCGTCAAGCAGTGTTTGGCATCATATATCTCATTCTAAGCTTAAACGCATTCAAACGCAGTATAGGGAGGAAAAGGTAGATAGTGTTGAGGTAGATAGCTTGTATTGGGTAATGAAAGCGCTGCAAGTTATTAGTATGAATCCAATTGAAAGTGGTGCTTGGAATTTGGATTTTTATCCTCAATCTGCATTCGATGTTGCTAATGAAATTTGCTTTGGTTTTTTTAAGTATGGTGGGCTTCCTTGTTTTGGTGGTATGGCGACATTCGTGACAAAGGCTCAAAGTAAGCTTATGGAGTTGTCGAAGGAGCAGCGCTCTGGTCTTAAGCACAGATTAACTTCGCACTCTCGGGCTTGTTTGGTTGATTTGGTAGGTAAGTACAATACTTACCATGCTTCGTATGATGTTGTTGGATCTTTTTTTTCGTTGTATGCAAAAACAGATAGTGACTTAAGGGCTTTTAGTTTCACTCTTGATGATACTCCTTATTCAGAGCAGGAGGTATTGTGTAATAATTTATGTCGTAAAGCTCAAGATTTGTATCTACTATTGAACAATACTGAATTTCAAAATAAGCTGAAATTAACTGATGAAGAAGTATCGGCTTGGGCGCGCGCGGAGTTGGGAGAATATTCTGCTTTGTCGTCAGAGCAAGTAAACCGTTTGTTTTTTACCGCGATTGTATGCGATCCGCGTGATTGGTCAGAACTTTTTGTCAGTGCTTTACGCGCAGTGGTGGATTGTGTAAATGCTTCTGATGCTAAAAAAGCACAGCATGAAGAGGCCGTGCTGGATCAGGTTTCTCAGCTACTGCGCTATTATGACAGTCTGCAAGATGAATCAATGGAAGCGGTTACTTTTGATTTTGGTCGCTTGTTGTTTCCTATGATGCATTTTTCACATACGGTGGATGAGGTTTTGAAATTGCATGACAGACTTCGAATTAGCCTTGATGTGTTGTTGAAATTGAATCCTCACCCAGAAAAATATAAGTTTGAATCGCTTAGGTTTAAGCGCTTAGCTGCCAAAAAAGCACTTTTACATGCGGATGTAGAATGGTTGCGGCTTATAGTGCAAACAGGTCTCAGTGCCAGTGATTTGAATGGGCTGTTATCAGAATTTTCAGGTATGGATTCTGGCAAGAAATCAGCTAGATTTGCTTTTGTAAGGTTTTTTCTGAGTCAGGAAGCTATTGATGTTAATTATATTCAGGATACGGATTGTATGACTGTACTGCATCAATTTGCAGATTTTGGCTGCGCTACTGAAGCTGAGGTGATGTTGGGGGATAGAAGAACCAATGTTAATGCAAGAGATGAGCACGGTATGACGGCGCTTCACCATGCTGTGGAGAGTGACTCTGCGGATGTGGTGTCATTATTGATGGCGCGAGCTGACATTGATGCCAATATGCGTGATGAAGAGGGCTGGACACCTTTGCAATATGCGGTGAAGCGAGGCAATTTTGGGGTGGTTCGGAAGATTTTGAGTTGCGCGAGGGAGCCTATTAATGTCACGGAGCGAACGGAGCCTGCTCCCTATCATGAGCCAAGGGTGGCTAGTCCACTGGCATTAGCTAAAAAGAGTAAGAATAAAAAGATTGTTGAGTGCTTGCGTAAATATCATGCTAAGCATTATGGATCAACTTGTCTGCCTGGTTTGTTTTCACCGGTGGCTGGTGGGGTAGTAGAAGCAAGTACTGATAAATCGTGTTGTGCTAGTCGCTGTACGGTTTCTTAGTGGTAATGCGGTCACCCCGGACCACGGCTTGTGCAACTTGTTTTTTGGTGGCATCATGTTTCTGTGCGAATAATCAATTAAATATTTACAGATAACTATATAGTGAGGTTAGTATGATGTTAAGCCGTTGGGTACGCACCAGTATTGTTTTATTAACTGTTTTAGCTGTAACCGTTTTATCCGGTTGTGCGGCAACACAATTGGCCATTACTAAGCGCAATCTTTCAGTCAGCACAAAAACGAGTGCGTCGATATTTTTAGATCCTGTGCCAGACAGCCAAAAAGTAGTGTATGTGCAAATACGCAATACATCAGGTGTGTCGAGCTTTAATATACGTCATGCGTTAGTCACTCAGTTGCATCAAAAA
This sequence comes from Coxiellaceae bacterium, assembly GCA_029212885.1. Classification (GTDB taxonomy): domain Bacteria; phylum Pseudomonadota; class Gammaproteobacteria; order Coxiellales; family Coxiellaceae; genus JARGNX01. The sequence goes on along the minus strand of JARGPC010000001.1, from coordinate 69,145 downwards.
GGTTATAAGACCACGCGTCATTTGAGCCGTGCGCATTATATGATTCAAGCTAATGTGTTGCGAGTTAAGGCGGTTTCAGAAACGGCCGCGCGTGCAGTGATGGGTAGTGGTTTTGGTAGTGCATTAGTCGGTGGTGGCTTAGGTGCTGCGACCGGTGCGATTGCTGGAGCCAGCAGTGCTGGTATCTGGGGTATGGGCTTGGTAGGTGCGGCGGCGGGTACGCTGGTCGATAACATGGTGAAAGATGTTAACTATGTGGCTGTTGTTGATGTGCAAATCAGTGAGCGATCATCGCAAGCGATTCGTCAACATAAGCGCTCACGTTTATCGCAAGGTACTAGCGCTGTGACGACACAGCGATCTAATAATAAAACGCATTGGCGACGCTACCGCACGCGTGTGGTTGGCCGTGCTGAGAAAGTGAATTTACATTATTCACAAGCGCGCGGGCCCTTGGAGCGCAGCATTGGCTCGGCTATTGCTGGTTATTTTTAGTGCTGTAAAAACACGGTATTGTGTTAGAGCATTGATCTGTGTGGTGCGTTAATTTTACATAAACGGACTAGGTGCAGGTGCAGGAGCAGGGCTTGGAGTGATTTGGCTTGCGCGAGAACGTTTTCCAGTACCACTAATGCTATGGGGGGGAGTTTTAGGTGCCACTGGTTGCCTTACCTCTTTTCTTTCATGAGGTGGTGTGCTGGTTAATGAGCGGGGAGGTTCGATAAACACAGGGTTGGGTGTGTTTCCGTCTTCCACTAATACATTGTGCAATGGCTGGGTTTCGATAGTCTCAATCAGATTGGTATCTTCTTGTCTTAATAATTTCAGTGCGTAGTCAACATCCATAATGTTGTTGTTAATATGATGTGACTGGTGCTTTACTGAGGATTCATGAATCATGGATTGCATGTGTGACCATAGCATAAAGATAAACGCAGTTGATAATGCGCCGGGTACAACACGGCCATAATTGCCAAGATAAGAAATATAGCCTTGTGTATACGTGTGTTGTCCGACTAAGCGGAAGCTAGGGCTGGTTAAGTAACTGCCGAGGCATGCAGCCATGGTTAATGCGGCATACTTTGCCGCTTGTATTTTGCTGCCTTGAGTGGCGTGGTGATGGCAGTCATAAATGGAATGGATCAATGTTTTTGGCATGGTAAATGCATTGACTGAATAAAAAAACCAAGTCAGTGCAGTGGCGAAGCCACCAAAGCCAAAAGAATTCGCATTTTTGTAATCAGCGTCTTTGCCAATCGTGCTATGGAAGAGCAGTTCGGCACCTTGTACGCATTCTGGCATGAAACCTGCAAAAATAGGTACGGTTAAGAAAGCCACTAGACTGTAACCAAGTGTGGTCGAAAAAGTATGTAACCAAAAGTGTCGCCAGTTATCTTTTGGTTGGTCTTCCCACTGCTGATCAATGAGTGCTAGGTAATTCATCAGGGCTTGTGGTGTGGGTGTTTCATCTGTAATGTTTATTTGCGGGCAGGTTTCTTTTTTTAATTGTTCAAGTTTATATATATAGTGTTTTTTTAATTTTAAATTTTTATCAAATTGATCATCAATAAAATATTGTATGCTTAAGAAGCGTGAGGCATAGTGAATTGAAAAACTCAAAAAGAAACCAGCGACTTCACCACCAAGCCCCATAAAGGAAAATGACTTGCTTCCAATTTCACCGAAGATTAGGCTGGTCGCTAATGACCATACGCTAAACAAGACATCAGCTGGCCAGCGTTTCATGGATTTTACGATCGCTTTTTTTTCTTTAGCTGTGTGGTGTTTTGGTTGATCGTTGCGTGTATAGAAATCGTAAGGAACAGTAAATAGTTTTTTTGATGAAGTGATCGATGGCCATAAATACAGTCGATTTAAAAAAGTGAGTACAAACGCTGATGCAAAAAAAGTAACTGCCATAGATAGGCGATTAAAACTATTGGTGTTATTGATAAATTGCTTTAAGTCATCCAGAGAGTTAATCAACATAGCATTATTTGATTTAGTGGATGCAGAGGCTAGCATATTAAGAAAAATAATCGGTGATGCGACGCCAAAGCTGCCCATAACATTACCTAAGCTTTTGCCGATGTCGCGATATTTTTTTATGCGCCAGTGGTTGGAGGCGGTTGTAGGTAGGTCCATAGTTTGCTTCGCTATACTAAATCGTTTTTATGAAAATTCATTATACAAATGTAATGCTCAGTATAAAAATTAACAATTGTGATGTCTACCCAGTGATAAAGTAAAATGCCGTTTATCTTGCGCTCAAAACGTACATGTAATTGACTGACTTGGCACGTTGCAGTTAAACGCATACAATGGCAGCTCTTTTTTGACAGCATGTGAGGGCATATGCAATTACTGAACAAGCCAGTTGGGCAAAGCCAGCCATTTTTTCTGATTGCTGGGCCGTGTGTGATCGAATCTGAAGCCTTGGTAATGCAAGTGGCTGAGCATATGCAGGCGGTGACTGAGCGCTTGGGTATTCAATATATATTTAAAGCATCATTTGATAAGGCTAATCGCTCATCTGGTCAAAGTTACCGTGGCCCGGGGATTGAGCAAGGTTTGGCTATCTTAGCTAAGGTGAAGTCAGAGTTAGGTGTACCTGTGCTGACAGATGTACATGAGGATACGCCAGTAGAAGCGGTGGCTGAAGTGGTTGATGTGTTACAGACCCCGGCATTTTTGTGTCGACAAACTAACTTTATTCATCGTGTAGCGAAAACCGGTTTGCCCGTTAATATTAAGAAGGGGCAGTTCTTGGCGCCATGGGATATGAAACATGTGGTTGAAAAGGCGCGTGCAAGTGGTAATGAGCAGATTATGGTGTGTGAGCGTGGCGTATCGTTTGGTTATAACAATTTAGTATCAGATATGCGTTCATTAGCAATTATGTCAGAAACTGGTTGTCCGGTGGTGTTTGACGCTACCCATTCGGTGCAATTACCGGGTGGCCAAGGTGCGAGCTCGGGTGGTCAACGTGAATTTGTGCCGGTGTTAGCACGTGCAGCCGTGGCGGTGGGTATTTCGGGGTTATTTATGGAAACGCACCCGGACCCAGAGAATGCATTAAGTGATGGCCCTAATTGTTGGCCGTTGGCGCAGATGGAAACGTTATTAGCTTCATTACAAGCGATTGACCGTGTGATTAAACCAACAGTGGTTTCCGCTTAATCTTTCAACTGAATTTATATTAAGGAGAATTGCATGAGCAAGATTGCCGATATCAAGGCGAGAGAAGTTTTGGATTCACGTGGCAATCCCACCGTTTGTGCTGAAGTCATATTAGAGAATGGTATGCGTGGTATGGCGATGTCGCCCTCTGGAGCATCTACTGGTAGTAAGGAAGCGCTCGAATTACGTGATGGTGATAGTGACCGTTACAACGGCAAGGGTGTCTTAAATGCTGTCTCTCGTTGTGAAAATGAAATTAAAGAGGTGTTAGTTGGCGCTGAGGTAAGTGATCAACAGGCGATTGATACTGCGATGATAGATGCTGACGGCACAGACAATAAAGCGAACTTTGGTGCCAATGCCATGTTAGCCGTATCATTAGCGAGCGCTTATGCAGCATGCCATGAAGTGGATTTACCATTATATCGTTATCTCGGTGGTGATGGACCTTATTCACTACCGATACCGATGATGAATATTATTAATGGTGGTGCGCATGCGAATAATAATTTAGATGTTCAGGAATTTATGATTATGCCGGTGGGCGCACCGAATTTTTCTGAAGCGTTGCGTTATGGTGCTGAAACATTTCATAGCTTAAAAAAATTATTGAATGACCGTGGCTTATCGACATCAGTAGGCGATGAGGGTGGTTTTGCTCCAGATCTTGATAGCAATGAAGCAGCAATGGACGTTATTTTACAAGCGATTGAGGCAGCGGGTTATAGGCCGGGTGAGGATATTGTGTTGGCATTGGATGCGGCCAGTTCAGAGTTTTACCGTGACGGTCATTATATATTGGATTCGGAAAATGCTGAGTTAACGTCTGATGAAATGATAAGTATGTATAACGATTGGATGCAGCGCTACCCGATTAAATCGATTGAAGACGGTTTAGATGAGAGTGATTGGCAGGGTTGGGTCACTATGACGGATCGATTGGGTGGCAAGGTGCAGCTAGTGGGTGATGATCTTTTTGTGACTAATCCGGCAATATTGATCGAAGGCATTAAAAAACATGCAGCGAATTCGATTTTAATTAAATTGAATCAAATTGGTACATTGACGGAAACCTTGGAAGCAATTTATATTGCGAAAGAGGCGAAATATGGCACGATCATTTCGCATCGATCTGGTGAAACCGAAGATACAACGATCGCAGATTTAGCGGTTGCAACCAATGCAGGACAAATCAAAACTGGTTCGTTGTCGCGTACTGATCGTATTTGTAAATACAACAGACTGCTGGCTATCGAAAAAGAATTGTCCGCGGGGGGCTGATGCAGTATTGCCATAAAGTTTATGGTTTAGTTTTGGAATAACTGTCAAAGTAAGTAAGGCTGACAGGGGTACCTTCGAGCGGCGTGTGATACATGGAGGTAAGGGAGCACGAAGACAGGGATGCCTGCTCGGGAGAAAGGTATCCCTGGCAGGCTTACGAAGAGTTCAGGTAGTTATTCAAGAGCGGTGTTAGTTAACTGATATAGTAATGGTGAATACTTATGCTATATTGTTGAATAATAAAGGAACCTTGGGGAAGGCAATGAAGCCAGTCATATTAATCTTAGTTGCGTTATTCGGGCTGCTGCAGTATGAATTGTGGTTTTCAAATGGCGGCTTACGAGCCATATGGCATCTTAAGCAGCAGGTGTCGCAGCAACAGGCAACTAATCTTCAATCCAAGTTAACCAATCAAGCTTTACTTGCTGATATTAGTGATTTAAAAAGTGGTAATGAAGCGATTCAAGAACGTGCGCGGAATAACTTAGGTATGATTCAGCAAGGTGAAACTTTTTACCAAGTAGTAGAAAAGTAAAAGTGATCTGCTGTGTTAAATGCTCACGCGTAATCCTCATTTAGCTACAAGTAAACTCCGGTTACTTGCTCGCATTTGCCTTGCATCTCATCTTTCACTCCTTGTAAAAAGTAGAAAATTAAAAGTGATCTGCTGTGTTAAAAGCACCTAGTCGCTATGGTTTAGATCAACGCAGGCCACATAGAATTGCAAGAGATGAATAATAGTTTTCACTAAGAAGCCTGGGGCAAATAACACTAAGGGTAAAATCACCCAGTGGTTAGGTACGAATGCATACAGGTATAAGCTGGCTAACCAGGCATCATGACAAAAGCACAGGGTAAACAGAACGGTGCGGTTATTATAATAGATAGGCAGCAAGCGGCTTTTAATTTTAAACGCATGCTTGTGGTTTTTGCCGCCCATGATTGACGTTCTGTAGAGGTGCATGTAGTGGCTGCCTAGATCAATAGTCATGATCGTACAAAAAAACAGCCACCAATGGTTATATAGGCGTGCCAAGATTAGTAGTAGTGCTGCAGTAACGACACGATCGATCGTAAAGTCGAGTGCCATGCCGAGGTGGGATTGCTGATTCAGTTTTCGGGCAAGGTAACCATCGAGCGCGTCGCAGAGTGCTGCAATAACGAAGCAGCATAGTGCTAGCATGGGGGCGCTAAACGCGGCAATTAAAAAAATAGCGAAAAGAACCAAACGTAAATAATCAATCAGGTTAGGCCAATAAAGATAGCTAGGACGGTTGTTCAATTTTTTCTCTGCTGTATTGTTTTCAGATTTGATGACCGCAAGGATATCAGTTTCTTAACTAAGAAAAAATATCCAGATTAAGCGAAACCCGCGTATGTTTGTAAGCATTTGTCGCTACCGTATGTTCAAATATTGAAACTTAAATGACCTTGTGTAACCATACGCCGACTAAATGGATACTATAAATAAATGGATCAACGGATGTTAGCTGCTATTCAGAATTTATTGCAAGCGATTAATCGTCGCGTGGAGGAGTCAGGCGCTCAATATAAAGCGTATGGCACCTTCGGCCTGTTTACGTTTCCAGTATATTACTTTATTTGGTTATATTTTGACGTGCAGTCGTATGAAAATTTGTGGTTACGCATCACGTGCACGGCGTTGTGCTTGTTGTTGGTGTTGCATGACTATTGGCCTAAAAAACTAAAGCCATATCTGCCTGTGTATTGGTATTTTACGTTGTTTTTCACGTTGCCATTTTTCTTTACATACATGCTGTTATTGAATCATGGTTCTTTGATGTGGATTACCAATACCATAGTTATTGTATTTTTCACTATGTTATTAGTGGATTGGGTAAGTACCGTTATTTTATTGTCGAGTGGTTCATTATTAGCCTTTATTGTTGCCTCACAGCAAGACAATTTATTATGGGCATCGAGCTTTGATATTGTTGGCTTTATGTTGACCTATGTGGTGTCTATTTTGATAGGCTTGATTTTCTCGCATAACAAGGCGGTGATTGAAAGGATTAAGCGCCGTGCCATCGAGGTAGAGGCTAATAGCAAGGCTCGTTCCGAATTAATAGCTAATATGAACCATGATATTCGTACACCGATTACGGGGATTTTGGGTTTGGCGCAATCGTTCCGTGATTCGGCCAATTCTAACAAGCAAGCCAGTGATGCAGATCTGTTGATTCGTACCACAGAAGAGTTGTTAACGTTGCTAAATGAAGTGATTGAAATTGTTGATCTTGAAAATGGGCCTTTGGAGCATCGACAAGAGGCGTTTTCAATCTCTCAAGTGGTTGAGCACAATATTGCATTGATAGATTCAGCCGTAAATCACAAGCTTTTAGATTTAAAAATAGAGGTGGATGATGAGGTGCCTGAATATGTGTGGGGCAACCGAATTTACATGGATCGAATTTTGTTAAATTTGTTGGGTAATGCCATTAAATTTACTGATAAAGGTATTATTAGCTTGGTGGTGCGAGTCCTTAGATTTGAAAAAAACTCAGTATGGATAGAGTTTAGGTTGAGTGATACAGGCATTGGCATTTCTGAAAGTCAATTTGAAAAAATCTTTGAGCGTTTTTCTCGTATTTCGCCGTCTTATAAAGGGATATATAAAGGCAACGGTTTGGGTTTGTTTATGGTAAAGCGCTATTTAGAAAGCATGAAGGGCAGTATCGATGTGGCTAGTCAGGAGGGTAAAGGTAGTTGCTTTACTGTGCGAGTACCATTTTTAGTGGCGGAACAAGCGGTAGCACCACTTCGATTATCTAAAGATACCAATGATTTTAGCAAAAATAATGTAGCTGTAAATCCAGATCATTTTGCTACTGTTTTAGTGGTTGAAGACAATATGCTGGCGGGTCGTATGGTAAAGGAATTGCTGGCCAAGCACGGTTGTCATGTTGAGCTCGCCCGTACGGGAGCTAGTGCATTATCAATGTCAAAGTATAAGCGTTATGACTTGGTGTTAATGGATATCGGATTGCCTGATATGGATGGGATTGAGGTGGTGCGTCGTATTCGACATCAGCAGCCTTGTGCAAACGTACCTATTGTGGCTTTAACTGGTCATATGACTGCAGAATTAAAGCAAAGTTGTTTAGACGCGGGCATGCAGGATACTTTGTCAAAGCCTGTTTCGCTGCAAACGGTTCAGCAGTTACTGCATAACTATTTAATGGAGAAGATTACAGTGGATGGAAAAATAATGCAGCAAGCGGTGATTGATATTGAAGATGGTGCTCAATTGGCAGGTGGTAATCGTGAGCATGCAAAAGAAATGATAAGGATTTTAGTCAGTAAGTTACCGTCAGAGTTAGAGCAGCTCCAATCTTTATTGGCAGAAGGTAATTATGAAGTGATGTATGATTTGGTGCATAAGTTGTTTGGTGGGTTGTGTTATTGTGGCGTGCCACAATTGCGCGCTGTTACGAAACAACTAAAAGATGCATTGCATGTTAAGGACTCGCAGCAGATACAAGCAGGATTAAAGGATTTTGCTTGGGCGGTTGAGCGCGTTTGCACTGCTAATTTATCGTTGTAGTGACGGCGTTTAGGCATTGATTCCAAATCTATTTTTGACTTTGTTATCATAATTGAGAATTAAGTCGTATTGTACGTGATCGGTACAAATGAACGTGATATAATCCCGTCATCTTAAGTCCCGTTGCAATGGATGCAGACGTAGTTGGTAATGGAAGAGGGGCTAATGCATAGGCGATTAATCGAGTGACAAACAAATGAATACACAAACAATAAGTTCGAGTTCGGTTCAGAGTGCAGTACAAACACCTTCGCAAGCTGAATATCCTGATGGGATGGAGGTGTACTTGTCTGATTGGGATGCGGAATATAAAGCAGAAATTAAAAAAATTGATTTATTTAACGCTGATAAGACAGCAGCTTGGTCGCTCCAGCAGAAGCAGTTTTTTATAAAGGTATTCTATCATCTGCGAGGTCACTTCGCTGAATTCCTTTGGTATATGGGTAGTTTTGCTCCCGACGCAAATACTAAAGAAATGATTATCAGAAATATTCGCGATGAATTTAATCAAAATGGGTTGTCGCATGAAGAGTTATATTTTCTATTTGCAGAAGCTTTTGGTGTGGATTTATCATTTGAGCTGTTAGATGAAACGGCTTATTTACCTTTTGCCCGTGATTATATTCAAGGGCAGCTTCGCTGGCTTCGCTCCAATGACTGGAATAGCCGCTTGGCTGCATTTGCCGCTATTGAGCGTTTAGATAATGTCGATTATGCTAGTTTTCGTGATGTTGCTATTAGCATTGGTGCAGAGAAAAAAGCATTAACCTTTTTTAATGTGCACATTTGCGCAGATCATTTTGAAGGGGTGTTGGCGAGTGCATTTGGCGAATTGTGGCAAAAAGATCAGACCTTAGTGAGGGACGTCTTTACATTTATTAAAGACTTTCAAATTAAGATGCTGAATCAACTTTCAAATGCAGTATTTAGCTTTTCGTAAATATTAATCTTTCTACAGTTGTGTGTTATGTTTGGAAAGTTTTCAGCTATCAAGAAGGACATTCAACGCCGAGTTGAGGCTTATGGGGAGCAGTATTTCGCGTTTGGTATTTTTGGCGCGATAAACTACCCTACCTTTTATATTGTATGGTTTTACCTTTCACAGCAATCGTATGAAAGTTTTGTTCTGCGAGCGATTGCCACAGTGTTGTGTGTGCCGCTGATTTTCCACCGCTTTTGGCCGAAAAAAATAAAATCCTGGTTGCCAGTGTATTGGTATGCCACGTTGACTTTTTGTTTGCCATTTTTCTTTACCTATATGTTGTTAAAAAATAATGCCTCTGATGTCTGGCTGATGAGTACGACAGTAGTGATGGTATGGCTGATGTTGTTGGTTGATGCCTTTAGTTTCTTGATTATTTTATTGCTAGGCACCTTATCGGCATGGGTTTTTTATAAGTTAACTACGGTTCCACATATTCAAAATTCTAATTATGTTGGTTTGGTAGCGCAGTATTTTGGTTCGATGGCAGTCGTCTTGATATTTGCACGTAGAAAAGAAAAGATAACCGGTCGTAAGATGCGTTTAAAGGCGGAAGCTGCGAATGCAGCAAAGACAGAGTTTATTGCTAATATGAGTCATGACATTCGTACGCCAATTACTGGGATGTTGGCAATGGTGCAAGACTTGCTAAATACGGCGGATAAGGCCGAGAGCAGCACGTTGTCTGATCGGGCGGTGCTGGATGATATGGTGAAGACCGTGCAGCGTGATGGTGAGCTATTGATGGGTGCGACTGATGAGTTGTTGCAATTGTGTAATGAAATACTGGAAGTGGTGCAGTTAGAGTTTGGTGAGCCAATTGATATAAATGAATCGTTTAGTGTGTCTGAGTTGGTGAAGCATAATATTGAATTATTATTGCCTAATGCGCAGCATAAAAAATTACAGCTGTCTGCTGTTGTTGAACCTACGGTTCCTCAGTATTTATACGGTGCTCGTTCTTATTTGGATCGTACGCTATTGAATTTATTGAGTAATGCGTTAAAGTTCACGGATATTGGTTTTGTTAAGGTGACTGTGGCTGAGAAGAAGCCGGTCAAGATGGAATATAAAAAAGGGGACACTGTTACTTTGCAAATAAAAGTCGAGGACAGTGGCATTGGCATTCCGAAAAATAAGTTTTCTGCTGTTTTCGAGCACTTTTCTCGTTTGTCGCCTTCCTATCAGGGTGTATATAAAGGTTCTGGTTTAGGTTTGCATACTGTTAAGCGTTACGTTGAGTCGATGGATGGTAAGATTGAGTTGCAAAGTGAGCTTGGTAAGGGTACTTCCTTTATGCTGACGTTACCTTTCAAGGTAGCAGATCACAATGATAGGTCGCATCAGGCTTTTCTTTCGCAGAAAATGAGGGTGCCTTCTGCATTGCCAGCTACTGCATTAAAGGCATCACTAGAAACAGGATTATCCGAAGAGTCGCAGGCTACTATATTAGTGGTGGAGGATAATACACTTGCTGCGATGGCAGTGACGTTGGTGTTAAAGCCGTATAATTGTGCTGTTGATGTTGCTGAAACCGGTGTTGACGCTTTAAAGAAAGCCAAAAAGAAGAGCTATCAGTTAATTTTTATGGATATTGGTTTACCTGATCTGAGTGGTATTGAGGTGGCGAAGCAAATTCGAGCTTTATCAAACACGGTGCGTGCTAATGTTCCTATTGTGGTGTTAACCGGGCACAGTTGTGATGTGAAAACGCGTCAAGAGTATTTAGAGGCCGGTATTCAAGATGTGGTGACTAAGCCTGTGCGGCCACTGGTGTTGGAGGCGATTTTGCAGCGTTTTGTTTTTAAGTCGCAGTCTAGTCGTGACGAGTAAATATCAGTTGTGCATCAGTTGATAGTTTCTTATTGAATCGGTATTTTTCTAGGTCGAATTTTTTGATGTCTTCGCTGTTTGTTAATTGGTGTTTAGCGATAAATCGAGTCATAAGGCCGCGCGCGCGTTTGGCGTATATGCCGATCATTTTATATTCGTTGCCGCGTTGTTGTTTAAATTGGGCAGTGATCACGGGAATATTCAGTTGTTTTTTATCGAGCGCTTTAAAGTATTCGTTTGAGGCAAGGTTCAGTAGTGATTCTATTGAATGTTGTTTCGCTACTGTATTGATGCTGGTTGTTAGTGATGTTTGCCAAAATTCATACAGATCTTTGCAGTCATTTGATGCTAATTTTGTTTTCATTTCTAAGCGGTAGGGTTGAATTAAATCCATTGGTCTTAGGTAGCCATATAGTCCGGATAAAATGAGCAGGTGCCGTTGTAGGAACTCTAATTCTTCCTTATTGAAGTCATCCACTTGCAAGCCTTGGTAGGCATCGCCTTGCAATGCAAAGACGGCAGGTTTGGCGTTTTTATTGGTGTAGCTGGTGACATCGAAGTCATGAAAGCGCTGGTAATTCAGTTGCGTTAATGCTGGGCTTAGTGACATCAGTTGTTGTAATTTTTTTTCACTGAGTTGTTGTAGGTTGCTCACCAGCTCGGCCACTTGCTTTTTGTTTTGTGGTTGTGTTGTCTTGATGGCGTAGTCCTGCGCATCAAAGTTTTGTTTTTTGGCTGGTGATAGAATGACTAGCATGATTTAGGCCACTTGTAATGTGCAGTACGCTTGCAGTAGGCGGTTAAATGTTTTTGATGTAATTTGATTGACTTCATTATTGTATAATCGATAAATAGTGGTCGTTGATAGTTTGCTCAATTTGGCGATCTCTTGCGTTGAGCAATCTTTTCCGTACATCTCGGCTAATAATTGTTTGGCGCTTTGTACTGCTCGCCGCTTGTCTGTATGCATTCTTTCCTCCATGTGCACTGACAAATAAAATTAAGTGATATAGTCTAAAGCAAATTTATTTTTTTGATACCGTTTTTTCTAAAATTTCGTAATAAGTTTTTAGGTCGATATTTGAGCCGCATAGCACGATGGCTACACGCTTATTGTGCAGCAGTGGTTTGAGTGGTCCGAGTAGGCCGGCAGTGGCTACAGCGCCGGCAGGTTCTACGGCTAATAGTAGGTGTTGGAATAGCCAGTGCATGGCTTGGCGGATTTGATCGTCATTGATATTGACAATGCCATCGACGGATTGTGCACACAAGGAGTAGCTGTACGGTTCGGCGTGTGGTGCGGATAAGCTATCGGCAATGCTGGTAAGTGATTCGGCTTTAACAGCTACGCCTTGTTGAAAGCTTTCTGTCATCGTATTGCAGCCGTGGGGTTCAACGCCGTAGACTTTACAATTGGGCTGCAGTTGTTTAATGGCGTTAGCCATGCCGGCGATCAGTCCGCCGCCACCAACGGCAACAACTACGGCATCTAAGTTGGGCAGTTGTTGGCACAGTTCAGCGCCGAGAGAGCCGGTGCCTAGTGCAACGCCTAAGCCTTCATATGGATGAATTAAAGTGCGGCCTTCATTTTTTTGAATTTCGGCCACGCGGTCGAATAGTTCGTGCATGCTTTCGGTAAAGATGACTTCGGCGCCTAGGTCACGGCATTGTTGGACGCGAACCGGGTTGGCGGTTTTTGGCATCAGTACTTTGGCATGGGTATTAAAGCAATGGGCGGCATAGCTCACGGCAATGGCGTGATTGCCGGCGCTGATAGCGGTGATGCCTTGTTCGAGTTGTTCGTCATCGAGTTGCATCACGCTGGCGATGGCGCCGCGTGCTTTAAATGTACCGGTATGTTGCCAGCATTCGATTTTGTAAAATACTTCGCCTTGTTCGCCGATGAGGTTTTTGGTGCGATGGGTTTGTATTTGCCATGTGGGTGTTTTTAATACCCAGGGTTGAATTTTTTTTTGCGTGGCTAAGATGGCATCAATGGTGGGTGGTGTAATGTCGTCATCTTGACGTTTAATTGGGGTGATTAAGTCCATGTATCAGATCCTTTAGCTTAGGTGACGGTATTAGAGCGATTCGTGGTTAAAAAAGCAAGTGCCAAATACGTAATCGCTTGTTAAAGCGGAAATACGGGTATTTTTCTATCGAATCATTTGGTAGCTTGTGATGTGCGCTAAACAAACACAAGGGAATTAAGATGCAAGATTATTGGCAGCAGGTGTGGGGTGAGGCGTTATCGGATTCGCATGATCAGCGACAGCAGAGTTTTGTTAAGTTGCAGATGATGCAAACGAAGACGATTGATAGTGAAGGTCGGAATAAAGTATTTGTTAGGCGGCGGTATCGTTATCATTTGCGCGATGGTAATTATGGGCCGCGAGGTCCCGCGGTGTTTTTGGGGGAGCAATATCCTGAGGTGTATTTGACTTGTCGTGAGGCGCACTGTGGCTTGTTGTTGCTAAAAGGCATGACCTTTAAAGTGATTGCCCAGCAGTTAAAGATTTCAGCGCGCACGGTTGAGTATTATGTGAATAACATTAAGCGTAAGCTTAATTGCCGTCTTAGAACGGAGGTTGTGGGTCACTTGTTGCAGAGTGACTTTTTACATAACCTATCGAGTTTGTCTGGCGTGTGAGGGTATTGTAGATGGCAGGCTTTAATTTGACGTGTTATATTGCCTAACATGTCAAATGCGTCGATCATTGAGAGTGATAGCTGTCACATTCTAGTGGCTGATCTTAATCAGCTTGAGCACTGTTTATCAAAATATACTGGTTACTTGTCGGTGATTGAAGCTGATCGTGCCAATCGATTTGTTAATCAGCAATTGCGTGATAGTTTTGCGTTAGCGCATGGTTGGTTGCGTGAGCAGTTGGCTGGTTATTTAAGTGTTGCACCGACTGAGTTGCAATTTGATAGTAATCAATACGGTAAGCCATTCTTGGTTGGTGGCGAATTGCAGTTTAATTTATCGCATTCTAAGCAGCGTGTAGCATTGGCGATTTCACGATCGGGCGATGTCGGTATTGATATTCAGCATCACGATACTAAGGTGGAATTGGCGGCGATAGCTAAGCGTTTTTTTGCTGTTGAGGAGGTGGCGTGGTTTGAGCAGGCGCCTGAGTCTGAGAAGCTATTGGTATTTTATAAGATATGGTCGCTGAAAGAAGCGTACATGAAGGCGGTGGGTATGGGGATGTCATTATCGTTGTCGTCATATGCTGTTGGTGAAAGTGCGGTGGGTGAGGCGAGGTTGGTGCGTGAGCCTAAGGAGGTTGTGCCGACTAAGTGGCGTGTGGCCTACTTTGATGCTGTGCCTGATTATGCTTTGGCATTGGTTTGTTCGGCAGAAAACTTGTCTTTAAAGTTGCAGTGAATTTCTTTACTTGGGTTGGTGTATCAAATCATTTGATTTAGAGATAAATATTGCGTAGAATGCACGATCCAATTTGATAGGTAGAGGTTTAGCCATGTATGCGATTATACAGAGCGGCGGTAAGCAATATCGCGTCGCTGAAGGAGACAAATTAAAGCTGGAAAAACTAGCGGTAGATCAAGGAGATACCGTTGAGTTTGATCGTGTTTTGCTAGTGGCAAACGGTGATGATTTAAAGGTGGGTACACCTTTTGTTGACGGCGTTAAAGTGGCGGCAACGGTAGTTTCGCACGGTCGCGGCAAGAAAGTAGAAATTTTGAAGTTTAAGCGTCGTAAGCACCATATGAAACGTATGGGTCACCGCCAGGATTATACAGAAGTAGAAATCACTGGTATTGGTGGTGCGGCAAAGAAGAAGGCAGCTCCTAAGAAGAAAGCGGCTGCTAAAACAGAAGATACGGGAGAATAACCGATGGCACATAAGAAAGCGGGTGGTAGTACCCGTAATGGTCGCGATTCCAACCCTAAGATGCTGGGCGTAAAGAAATTTGGTGGCGAAGCTGTTGTAGCGGGTAACATCATTGTTCGTCAACGCGGTACACACTGGCACGCGGGTGATAACGTTGGTATTGGTCGTGATCATACTATTTTTGCTTTGATTGCTGGTAAGGTGGCTTTCGTAGTAAAGGGCTCTAAGGGTCGTAAATTTGTGACAGTATTGCCAGCAGAAGAACAAGCTGCGTAGATAGGGTTATTGGTGGCATGGCATTGTCATCAGTGACTTGGCATTGTCATCCCGGACTTGATCCGGGATCCAGAATTAAAGGGGCTTGTGTAGCCCCTTTTTTTTATTGTTATTTAGTACGTTATGCGCCTTGATCGTAAGAGTAATCGAAGAGTGTAAAAGAAATGAAATTTGTAGGCTTCATTTTGGGAATGGAGCGGCGGTAAGTTGGCGTAAGAGTAATCGAAGAGTGTAAAAGAAATGAAATTTGTGGATGAAGCAACAATTCGGGTGGAAGCTGGCAATGGTGGTAATGGTTGTTGCAGTTTTCGTCGTGAAAAATACATTCCCAGGGGTGGCCCTGATGGTGGTGACGGCGGTGATGGTGGTGATGTATGGCTTGTTGCGGATGAGGGCATTAATACGTTGATTGATTTTCGTTATCAGCGTGGTTATAAGGCTGAAAATGGCCAGGCGGGCATGGGTCGTTTGAGGACTGGTCAGGGTGGTGACAGCTTAGAGGTTGTTGTACCGGTTGGAACGGTGGTGTATGACGCTGATACAGAGGAATTGATAGGTGATTTAGTTAAGCCTGGTACGCGTTTATGTGTGGCGAAGGGCGGCTTTCATGGTATTGGTAATACGCGTTTTAAGAGTTCGATTAATCGTACGCCGCGTCAGACGACTAAAGGCACTTTAGGCGAGCAGCGTAACCTCAAATTAGAGCTGAAAGTATTAGCGGATGTTGGTTTATTGGGTATGCCTAATGCGGGTAAATCGACTTTGATCAGCGCGGTGTCTAATGCTAAGCCAAAGATTGCTGATTATCCATTTACGACTTTATATCCCAACTTGGGTGTGGTGCGTGTGGGTGAGGGTAAGAGTTTTGTGATTGCAGATGTGCCGGGTTTGATTGAGGGTGCTGCTGAGGGTGCGGGTTTGGGCATTCGTTTTCTTAAGCATTTAAGCCGTACGCGTTTACTGTTGCACGTGATTGATTTGGCGCCTATTGATGATAGTGCGCCTGAAGATAGTGCACAAGCGATTATAGATGAGCTGGGTCATTTTGATAAGGCGTTGCAGGCGCTGCCGCGTTGGTTGGTGTTGAACAAGATTGATTGTTTGGATGAGGATGAGATAGCTAAGCGTCAACAGGCGGTAGTGAAGGCATTGAAATGGACGGGTCCAGTTTATTTAATTTCGGCTGTTACGGGCGTTGGTACTAAAAAATTATGCCACGATATTATGTCAGTAGTTTAGTTTGTTTTTTCCTGACAATGCCTGAGTATCTCCTATGTGTATGTATTTAAGTGGTTCTTTAGATACCCCACCTATTTATTACAGTTATAATTAAGTACTAGTATATTAGTAATAAATGCTTGATTGCTAAGTAAATATTGGTGAGAAAAAGTTATTGTTCTTCATACTCTCTTAAGTTTGTTTGGATATACTTATTTCTGTGATCCCGGTGTGTACGGTTTTTGTGAAGGTAACATTTTCTTACTTTGGAGAGTTAAGTTATGAGTACCTATGTTTGCACTAAATATTTTGCTAAGCCTGAAACCCTCAAGCAAGTCGTTAACTTCGTTAAGTCATCGCTACTCAATGTTGCTGAAAAATCTGGTGCTAATAAAGCGCAGTTAGCTATTAGTGAAGACAGTGCTGAATTGGTGATGAGTAGTTATTGGGCTGATCGTCATAACGCGGAAATCTTTCGTGATACCATTTTTGATGCTATCGATAAGGATGAAGACCTTGATTTAGCAATGTCGCAAATGCCTGAGCGTGTCGTCTACGAAACGATTGCATAACGGTCGTTAGTTATTGGGGGGTGCTTGCCGATTTGCTGGTTTCTGCCTATTAATGTAAATTAATAGGGTGGGGCAAGCAGGGAGGCAGGCCATGACATCGAAATCCGTATCGACAGCAGCGCAAAAAGCTAATCAATTGAGTGGTTGGCATCGTAAATCCCAGCAGGAGCGTGACTATCATCAACAGATAGAGCATTTTTTATCTTTATTGGCGCAAATTCGAGCGCAAACTGAATTAGAGCATGCCAAAGCCTTGGCGTTGCGTTCACACCTTATTATGTTATTGATGAAGCTTTTCCATCATCATGGTTTAGATATTGATAGTAGTCACCAGGCTGCACTCATGTCACACAATCCGATACATGTGGCGTCATTATTTTTGGATACTAACCAATCCTTGTACACCGCCAAGTCTGTGGCGTTGATGAATGTTGAGCAGGCAGCAGATCATATGCAGCAGCTCAGTGAGCAGCTGCCAACCGGAGATGCCTTATTGCAGTGGACGCAGTTTCGTGGTGGTTTATACCGTCAGTGGTTATTGGTGGGTTATGAGTCGCAATTAACTGATGATCATCAGGCTAAATTAATTAATGTTCAAGATCTGCGGTTGAGCTGCCCGGGTTATCAACGAGCTGAAGTGCGTGAGTTTGCTAAGCAAGAAAATATTTCGTCAGTCAGTTCTGCTTTTGCTGCCTTGGCTATGTATAAGCAGCGAGTGCATGGTATACCAGTAACGACTATTGAGTTTGATTTAAGCGGATGTTTGCAGCATGCTGGTCATCAGCAATTGGCTCAGTTTTTAGCGGTAAGTCAAACACCAGGACAGTTTTGGCAATATACGACTGAGCAGCAAGCGTTGACTGAATTATCAGCAACAAAAGAAAAAGGAATGACGTAACAATATTTACTTTGCTAGGGAGAGCAATTTGAGTAGAAAAGAATCGCGTGATGAAGTTTTAGGTATTGATCCAGTTGTAGCATTTCCAGACCCCGCCACCCATCAAGACAATGTATATTCCTATTTAGGTATCACTGAGCGTGTGAGCTTAGCGGGTTGCAGTCGCTTTTGGTGTGATTCATATCGTGCGGCAGAGGCAGAGCAATCGCCGGGTGAGTTGCTGTTGGAATGCTTGGCATTTTTGCGAGATGAGCGCGGGCGCTTTAAATCAAAAGAATCAAGTTTATTGGTAAGAAAAAAAATCTTTCAGGTGTTTGATCGTTGGCGTCAAGCATGTGGTTTTGAGTTGGGTGATTGGCGTGGCAGGTTTAGTTTTGATGATATTTATTTTTTGTTTAATCAAGTGTCGAATGATTGTGGAGTCAAAAAAGCGAGCCTAATATCAGCTAAGGACTTGCCTGATTATGAGCGGCAATTAAAGCAGTATGTAGGCACGCTGGGGCAGCTCAGTCTGTGGGCGGCAGCGCGTAAGCAGGCTTATATCTGTCAATTAATTTCGACTTATTATGCAAATTATAATTTATTTCCTGGTGGTGTGAGTCTTTATGAGAATACTGAGGATTTGTCTTACTTTATTCCGTCATGGCGCGACCATCAAGTAGTTATTGATGCCGCAGGTGTGTATGGCACGCAATTATTAACGTCATTTTTGTCGCTGTTAAGTATTGATGTGGGCTCGCCTCAGGCGTTGGTTGTGTTAGAGCGGCTTCAATCTATGGATGAGTCGGGTTGGCAAATAGTTGCTGAGATTTTATCTAGTCCTGAAGTGTTCAATTGCTTTTTATCAAAAGGCAGTTTAGTTGAGGTAGTGAGTTTAGGTTTGCGCAAAGTGCAAATGATTCGCCAAAATCCGCAGATACAAGAATGGGATATGGCGACATGGCAGGCATTTCCGTTGGAGGTGTTTGATGCAAGGATACCGTTGACTGATAAGCCGTTAACCCAAGATCAAGCGAAGCAATTAATGAAAAATCAGCAAGTCATGCTTGGTCTTGTAAAGCAGCAATTGCCTGATGGAGGGGCAAGGCACAAATTGGCATTAGATACTTGGTACGGCATTCAGTCGACTGACCCGCATAAAGAGTTGTTGCATAGTTATCATGCGTATACCACAATGCTGTCATCCAAATATCAGTTTGGCTCGGGTTCGTTGGCTGTGTATTTGTTGGCGACGTGGGATGATCCAAAGGCTTTATTGCAAGTGCCGGAGTCGGTGTTTGATGATCGGGCTCGGTGGATGAAGATAACAAGTAATCAACGAATAGCGCAGTACCAAGTATTACAGGCTCACCCTAATGATTGGCGATTGTTGTGTGATAAGGGGCGCTTTGATGCTTTAGTGGCGGAGCGTTATGCGTTGCTGCCGGTTGAGGATGATAGGTCGTTAGCGCCAGAGGAAAAACCGGTTGCCGCTGCGTCGCTGCTTGGTTTTTATGCGAATTTGAAGCCGCCTACGCGATCTCAAGAGGACGAGCTCGCAGATGCGTTTTCTTATTCATTGGCGTAATATCGTTTGTCATCCCGGGCGAAGATGCGGGATCCAGGTATTAGAATTTGTCATCCCGGGCGAAGATGCGGGATCCAGGTATTAGAATTTGTCATCCCGGGCGAAGACCCGGGATCCAGGTATTAAGCGATTGCTTTAACTTTAGCGTTCAAACGGCTTTTCAAGCGGGCCGCTTTATTCGCTGGAATAAGGCTTTTACCAGCTAACTTGTCGATAGCGGGAGCTGTTGATTTGTACTGTTCAGCAGCTTTAGCTTTGTCGCCTGATGCAATCAGTTTCAGTGTTTTTTTGATTTCTGTGCGCAATGCTGAGCGCAGGCTAGTGTTATGTTCACGGCGTTTGTCGCCTTGTCTAGCGCGTTTAATGGCTTGTGGTGAATTTGCCACGAGTATCCACTCCTTCAATTAAGTCAAAATTCGATTTAAGATCGGCAACTATGCCGTTTCTTGCCCAAAAAGTCAATAGATTAGATGAGGGCATTAGAATACCTTTTTGATGGTGTTTTTTTTATTATGGTTTAGTGATTTTTTTCTTAACATATTGTTTTATATTAAAAATAAATGTATTGGTTTGCGGGCCTGGCTAATATTAGTTTAAGTTTATGCTGGTACTATATTTGAACTAATTAATATATTTGAATCAGAGTGATATAGATTATGGGAAAAACACCAGAGCTTGAGATACCTACTACCAGCAGCCCCGATTTTGTTCCAGGCGATAGTCTGCCGACACACCGTGCAAGAGATATGCATGGATCAGGCGCTACCAGTGTTGAGTTGAGCAGTCAGCGCTTGGGTGTTGGGGTGAATGGTGCGGTTAATCTGGCATCAGTGATTGCTGCTGAGGGGGTTAAAGGGGTGGCAGTGAAAACCTGTGATGAAAATGAATACAATTTGATGGGTAAGCTAACAAGTGGTCAAGTAACGAAAAGTGAAACGCATATTCCTACTATGATTGGTGGACGCGAATTAGAGCCTGTAGGCCGTGTGAGTAAAGGCCGTCGTCATAAGCGTGGTCGACATAAAGCGCGTGCTGAAGTTCAGCCGTCGCGTTATGAGGTGCTGATATCTGCCTGCGAAATGGGTTCATTGCAACAACAGGAATTGCAGGACAAGGTTGCTAGAGGTGAGCTGAGTGATGCCCAGGTGCAATCGTTTCACTTTCAAGTGTTGCGTGATGTTACTACTGCGCTGGCACATGCACATGCGCTTGAGCATGAAGATGGTCGCGGTATTCTGCATTTAGATGTTAAACCAGCTAACGTGTTTATCGACAAGGATGGTTTGGCTTATTTAGGTGATTGGGGGCATGGCCTGGCATGCGAAGACGATGGAACCATTGCGTTATCTCCAGATCGCATGATAGGCGTAGGAACTCCGTACTATATCCCGCCAGAGTCTGCGATTACCGGTGCGGCTGATCAAGAGATTACACTCAGTGGTGCTGCAGATATGTGGAGTTTGGGCGCGATGTTAGGTGAAATGATCGGTGAAGAAGTTGCGCTAGTATGCGATAAGGAATTAGATGAGAAGAAGAATGTGATGGCAAAGTTATTTGCTATTGGTCAGGCTGCTGAAGAAAAAATGAAGCCTGAAAATAAGGAGCAATGGCAAGCAGCAACTAGTGATGCTACTGATCAACTTGCTGCACTGATTAAGGATCGCAGTGCACCGTTTGATCCAACACAAGTAAAACAGGCATTGAAAGCTTTATCGGTTTGGTTGACAGCGCCTGAAGCACTTCGACCTACCGCGGAAGAGTTTTTAAAAAAACTAAATCAGCTTAACGACTTTATGCCACAGGTGGCGGTTATTGCTCATGCTACGGATGGTGGAACGCCACGCATTTCAGCTTTTCGCGATGTGGTTGCTAGTTCAGCAGCGATGGCAGCATCCAGTGTTGACCCGGCAGTGGCGGCAGCGGCTTCGCCTCCATTATTGGTGGAAGATGGTGCTTCGAGAGTTGGTGATGCCTCTGTTGTGCAGCCTCAGTATGATAGCAGCGGCTTAGCGGCAGTTGGTGGTGCCGAGTTTCAGTTTGGTATGTCTAGGGCGGTTGTGACCCAGTCATTCGAGCCTGATGAGTCACGTACCATGCAGCCTAGTCGGCCAGCTGGACCGCCACGTAAGCCAAGGGTTAAGTATGCTCGGATGTTTGCGCAAGCGCAAAAAGGCGCTGCTTTATTGGCGAAACCAATGGACAGGCCTCGTGAAGAATCACCTTTATCACCTTTAGATATTACAGCAAAACCGCTTCATCGCCGATCTCGATAAGCACTGTTTTTGCGATCGATAATTGCTATTTTGTATAAATATTGATATATTCAATGTATAAAAAATAAGAAATCGATGGTGATGATAGCAATGCGCGGATCTAAGAAGCCAAACCCCAAAACAACAGTGAATCAGCTAGCGCTACATGAGCTTGAGGCTGCAGAGCAAAAGTCTGCATCAGTCACACCGCCGATTAGTGCTCGTGTTCAAGAGGCTATGCGCAGTGGTCGGTATCAAATAGATCCTTCTACAGTTGCAGTCATTGGTTCCGGTATGGGTGGTGTGGTTGAAGCATGCCAAATCGTACTGGATTCTGGCGAAGGGAGGTGGGCGGCAAGAAAAAAGAAAAGCATGACGGAAATTGATCGGCATTTACGGGTTATGGAGCATACTAATGTCGTGTCTTTATTGGGTTGGGATAAAGAGTATATGTATACATCGTTGGCTGAGCTGGGTTCCTTGCATAGCATTGATGTTCCGCGCCGACTGGCACAAGCAGCAACTGCAAGTGAGCAAGCCAAGTGGTTGACGTTTATTCTGCAAGTGATCGATGATAAGGCTCAAGGGCTTAATCATATCCATAGCAAGCGTGTTGTGCATCGAGATGTAAAGGGGCAAAATTCACTGGTAAATAAACACGGTCGTGTCTTGGTTAGTGATTTTGGTTTGAGTCACACGGCGAGAGATGAAGAGCAAAAGTCATATACACCTGGAGAATATGTGGCTGGCAGCAAAATTGTTGATCTTCAGGGTGTTTATGGTGTGCTGATTTATTTGTTGGATGGATTCGAAGTGGCATCAGCTCAATTGGGTGAGTTAAAACGGCTTAAAGATGATCTTGAGGGTGTGTTTTTATCTGGAGAAGCTTTAAAGCAAGCACCGATACAAACGTGTCAGCAATTACTGGATCGCTTACAGCAAATAAAAGACACGGGGCTATTTCGGCAGGTAGTGCTAAAAACTAAGTCCATCGGTCATGGGCAACGCACAGTTACAGGCATAAAATATAAACCACCACGGCGTTCACTGTCTGTGCCGCTTCGTCGTCAACCTGTTTCATCAGCAGCAGAGGTTGCACAAACGCTGATTATTAGAAGGAGTCGACGTCAAAAACGAGGCGCTAAAAATAAGCGTCTTTCAAGGTCGCTGCCACCTGTCGTTCAAAATGAAGAACAAGATACTGCTTCGTCAGCGCAACTTATCTTGGGTGGTGGGTCGTTGTTTAAGGTGGTTGCATCAATAAGAAATGATGTGTTGCACCGGAATGTGAGAAAGGATCGTGGGGATCGGCGTAGGCGTAAGCATAAACGCCAACCAGGAAGTTTGGCGCCGATACGGTCTAGTAGGAGGCGAGGAAAAAAACGTAAATCTGAAGGTGGAGATGAAAATCCACGTCGACCTAAATCATTGCGTTAATCTTCTATTTTAAAGGATCCTCATCTATTGTGTTGAGTTGATGATGGCTTTCAAAGCTTGGGTGATTTTCTATTCCTTTATAGTAATGTCTACATCTTCAGAAAAGCGATGTATTAAGTTAAATCCTTTTGATAGTGATGTGCCTCCTTTAAATACCATTTTTATAGGAAGTGAAAATAATTTCTCTAATAACCAGCATAGCCAGGTGTCTTTTTCTATGGCTAAAGCGGAAATATTTAACTGTTCTGAAGCTTGTTGTAATATTATTTGTTGATCGATCCGGGCCAGTTCAAAGTAATGCATTTGATTTAGCCTATTGGTTGGTTTTCCTTGTTAAATTGATAGAATGCGTTGGCCATCCACGCGGGCATTTGGGCGATATGTGATTGTACCGTTTGCAGTTCTGTTGCTGGTATGATGTTAGCTATTTTGCGTATTGTTTCAGCTGTAACTTGTTGTTGGCCTAAATACCATAAAGCAGAAATTACAATCTCAGTGATGGTCCCTGGGCAAACAATTTTTTTAGGTGAGACATGCTGCAGTGTAACAGTATTATTGCAGACAACTAATTGTCTTGATTTTCCCGTTGTGTATAGGATGATGTTTAATGGCATTTGAGTTGTTAGCTGTAATTGTCTTGCGGCTTCTGCGCCATGCGTGCCAATGATTTCCCCGGTTGTTTCTGAGATGCTCTGTATTGTATTTTCTATTGATGGGAGTCTTGTGCCGTATTTTGTTTTTTTTGGTTTTGCATATATGCCGCGCCCAACTCGGTGGATCACACCGGCAGTTGCCAGTCTGCCGAGTGTTTTGCGAATGGTGTCTGCAGAGCCTAAGTGGCGTAGTTTCGCGCCAGTGAATGTTTTATCTGCAGGTAACGTTTGAATAAATTGTCTTATTTGTTTGGTAATGGTCATTAGACTGCGCTTCTATATTACTCTGTCCTGTATAGTATACTAAAACGGGACAAATGTAAAGAATTTGTCTACTGATTGCACTGATGCCAGTGATGCTCTACCATGCTGCTGGAGTTACTCTTATTATATGGACCGGCATGAGCAAAAAATTAGCTAAATCAACCTCTTTAGTGGGCGGGATGACCCTGTTATCACGGCTGTTAGGCTTTATTCGTGATGTGATCTTTGCTGAGGTGTTTGGTGCGACGGCTGGTTTTGATGCGTTTATTATTGCGTTTAAATTACCCAACTTTATGCGTCGCTTATTTGGCGAGGGGGCGTTCTCACAAGCGTTTGTTCCTGTGTTGGCAGAGTATAAAGAACAACGTCCGCATGAGGATGTTAAAGAATTTGTGAATCGTATTGCCGGCTGTCTGGGAATGGCGCTTTTTTTGGTAGTGATTGTTGCCGAAATTGCAGCGCCAGGAATCATTACTATATTTGCTCCTGGTTTTATTGAGCATCCCGATAAGTTTTTCTTGGCATCGCATTTATTGCGTTGGACATTTCCGTATCTTTTATTTATTGCATTAACGGCATTTTGTGGCGCGATCCTAAATACCTTTAGTAAGTTTGCCGTGCCCGCATTCACGCCGGTATTGTTAAACTTAACGTTTATTGTGGTGGCCTTGTGGTGGGCGCCGCATACTGCAAGCCCTATTATGACCTTGGCGTGGGGTGTGTTGATTGCCGGTGTCTTGCAACTGCTCTTACAGTTACCTTTCTTAGCGCGTCAAAAAGTCTTACCGATTCCAAAGTGGGGTTGGAATGACCCTGGTGTCATCAAAGTATTAAAGCTGATGTTGCCAGCACTGTTTGGTGTGTCAGTGGCGCAAATCGGTTTGCTGACCGATAACTTTTTTGCATCATTTTTACCGACAGGCAGTATCTCATGGCTGTATTATTCTGATCGTTTTACGTATTTGCCTTTGGGTGTGATTGGTGTGGCGCTATCAACCGTGGTGTTGCCGTATCTATCTAAGCAATATGCATCGCGCTCTAATCAAGCTTATTCGCATACGCTAAATTGGGCACTGCGTTGTGCCTTGGTGATTGGTGTGCCGGCAGCCGTAGGCTTAATTACATTGGCAGGCCCGATCTTAGCGACGTTGGTGCATCATGGTGCCTTTGATGACTACGATGTGCGCATGACGCAGCAGAGTCTAATTGCTTTTGCGTTTGGGTTACCCGGTTTCATGTTAGTAAAGGTATTGGCGTCGGGGTTTTATTCGCGCCAAAATATCAAAACACCGGTACGCATTGCGGCCTTATGCGTTGTAGTGAATATTGTATTAAATATCGCATTGATTAAGCCTTTTGCTCATGCGGGCTTGGCATTAGCTACGTCGATTTCTTCGCTATTAAATGCGGGTCTCTTATGGCGCGGTCTAGTAAAGCAGCATTTTTTCACGGTACAATCGGGCTGGTTAAAGATGTCATTGCGCATGTTAGTGGCGATTGTTGTGATGGCAGCTTTGGTGTTGTGGTTGGCAGGTGATTTGGAGCAATGGTTAGTGATGGGCTTGTGGGATCGTATCTGGCGGTTGGTGGTTTATATCATCGCTGGTTTTGTGGCGTATTTTGCTGTGTTGTATGTGTTAGGTATGCGGTTAAAGGATTTCTCTGCACCTGAAAAGCAGGTGGAGCCACAATAATGCAATTGATTCGTGGTTGGCACAATTTAAAAAAATTAACTAAACGCTCTGTGGTTACCATTGGTAATTTTGATGGTGTGCATCGTGGTCATCAATCGTTATTACAAGATATGCGTCAACGAGCTGATGAGCTTAAGGCTTTATCCGTCGTTGTTATATTTGAACCGCACCCCTTGGAATTGTTTACGCCGGATAAGGCACCAGCACGCTTAATGAAGTTGCGCGAAAAATTGATTGCTTTGCAAGCCAATCAAGTGGATGTCGTGGTTTGCTTGCGCTTTAATCGTTGGTTAGCAAATATGTCGGCTGAGGGTTTTGTTAAAGATTTATTGGTGGATAAGTTGCGTGCTCAGACAATGGTGGTGGGGGATGACTTTCGTTTTGGTGCTAAGCGTCAAGGGGATGTTGCCTTATTGCAACAAATGGGTGAGCAGTATGATTTTACTGTTGATGAAATGCCAACATACACTGAGGGCGAAGATCGTATTAGTAGCACGCGTGTTCGTAACGCATTAGCGAATGATGATTTAACAACGGCCGAACAATTATTGGGGCGTCGTTATGCATTAGTCGGCAAGGTGGTGCACGGTGATCGCATTGGTCGCCAGATGGGTTACCCTACGGCTAATTTGTATTTGCATCGAACAAAGGTGGCGATTACTGGCGTGTTTGTTGTGCGGGTTAAAATTAACAATGAAGGCGAATGGTTATATGGCGCTGCCAATTTAGGCACGCGCCCAGCGGTAAAGGGTACGCGCATTTTATTAGAGGTGTATTTATTCGATTTTAATCGTGACATCTATGGGCAAAACTTACAGGTAGAGTTGTTGCATAAAATTCGTGATGAACAACCATTCGATAGTTTGGAAGCGTTAAAGCTTAAGATTGATGAAGATGTGGATGTTGCAAGGCAGTGGCTAGTTGAAACGCTGTCATCCCGGATTTGAGAGATGTCATCCCGGATTTGAGAGATGTCATCCCGGATTTGAGAGATGTCATCCCGGACCTGAGAGATGTCATCCCGGACCTGATCCGGGATCCATATTTATATGATTTGGATCTCGGCTCAGGGGTCGGTATGACAACTATCACAGCCTACTGTTCGGCGCAAATACACCATGGAGTAAGTGTTGACACATCAAGATGGTGACATCGCGAGAAATTCCATTGCCTCACTTGAAGTGGTTATAGTGTATTCCTGGTATTCAATAGTCACATTCATCGTTCTACTCACTCTAAGATAATCAGATAGTTTTTTATTATATATTCAATTTGTTGATGATTATATTTTATACAGAAGGGCTCGCAAGAGCAAGAGCTTTCTCATTACAGTAACAAGGGCTATTTTTGAGGGTTTGCCTTTGTATGTATCGGTTTCTTCTTAATTAAATGCAGGTCTATTGTGGCGAAATTTAGTAAAAAACATTTTTTCACTGTGCAGCCAGGCAGGTAATAATATTTCTGGATGCTGGGTAAAGTACGGTGTTGACAGTGCAATATCCATATGCAAAGCTGCGATTATCTTATTTTTAAATGCATAGTGTTACAATGGACAATTCAACGTAGCATTAATGCAGAAATGGTTAGGGCTTACTGGCAAAGCAGCAGCGTTTAAGATTGTTTTCGTTAAGTATAGACAAAAACCAACTGACCTGGGATGACAAGGTCAAGTCAGGAACGCAGGTTCAATAATAATTTGCTCTAAAGGTGCTGTCGGTTTTGGTGCGTGCTTATAACGTGCATAATTAGCGACTGATAATAAGCCTAATACACCGCTGATAATATAACCGGCCAAGACGCTGTTATGTATTAAAGCTAAGTGATCACCCATTTTATGTTTTACAAAACGATGAATGTTGTTCATTGCGCGTACGCAGCCGCTTAGTATACGCTCATTATCGTTATAAAATCTCTGATGCGTAGGTAGCGTGTGCATGCCTTTGACGTAAGCTCTTTGCTTTATTAGCCACTGGCAATTAGGTGTGACAGTATTGGCTTCTGATGCAACCAATTGTGGGTCGAGTCCAAACAGTAAGTTTTTGTTGGTGAAGAAGATCATCGATAAGGAGTATGGGCTATGCTGAATTTCATTAGCCGTTACGCGAAAAATACGGCTGAGCATATAGGTGGTCGCGGCAGTGATGGCTGCAGCGGCAATAAATAAGCTGGCGTTTACTATATAGCGCCCCAGTTGGCGACGTGATGGTGTTGAGCGAGCAGTTTCATTGCGCATGATTTTATCCCTTTAATCCTAATCAGCGGTATTATATATAAAGTGACGATATCAGCAATCACCGGGGTGGCTGATTTTGTCACTTGACTGTTAGAAAACTATATTAGATAGTGAGAAAATTGTTTCTCAGTTTTTTTCTTCTTGCTGTGTGATTTTTTCTTTGCGTGATCGATTTTTTAAGCTGCCACTGGGCGGTGGTTCAATACATTTGTTTAAGGTGGGTGTAATGAAATATATAAAATCGCAATTTCTTGGGTTGAGTATGGTCGTTCTATATGCTGGTGCAAACGAAAACGAGTTGACAGGGGCAGCACAAGAAGTGGCTATGAGCTTGCTGAGTAAAGTTCCAAGGAGGACTGACTGTGTATGGCGCGGTGCTGAATTCATAAATACGTTACCATTCAACCAAAATATATTTGTCCTGAAGGTTCAAGGTATATGTTGAATCCTTCAGTCAATATTGATGTTACAACTTATGCCTATGTGCATAATGGCAAGATACCCAAAAATGAAAAGATACACGCGTTATGGGATATTGCGAGTCAATATCAAAGTGATGCTGAAAAGTTCGATTATACCATTGATATTTTAAAAACTTTAAAGCCTTATACATTGATTCCAAATATTGTTTCCCTGTATCATCAACAACCAATTGAAAAAAACAAGCAAGCTTTGTTATCTCTCCTAAATGAAGTCATCATATTTTATAAAAAACCTATTGGTACCATGGGAATATATGATAGTAATATAAAGCATGCACAGAAATTTATTGCAAACGTATTAAAGACGGCAAAAAAAATAAAAACATTGGAGGTGGCCTATACAGTGTATGCTAACTTAATGCCCCCTGAAAAAACATTGTCTATATTGCCATTTGTTACAACAAAAATGAATGAAAACCAATCTCTCACTTATTTTAACTCTGATCTTGAAAGGTTGCGTATCATTTTCTCTACCAAGCACATGCAAGCAGAATATTTACCCAAAATACTGATTGAATCTAAGCGTTATAACCTTGATCATAAGACGAATTTTTTTCATGCATTATGTTTTATTATGGCTGATTTGCCAAAACATTTTGTTGATCCACAGTTGCTCACGTCGTTAAAAGTAAGCTTGGAGTTAAATAAAGCACTATTAAAAAATAACATTAATGATATTAGGACCCCCTGCTGTGATTACAATAAGGTCGTGAGAGCGCAATAGTAGATTGTTAATGTGGACCCGTACCCTGGATGACAACCGACAAGCCGATTCACAAAGCTTAAAACTGGTGTATACTGTGTGGCTTTATTGACCTAAATAGATGAATTTATTGCCATGACTGACTACAAAGCAACACTGAATTTGCCCAAAACCGACTTCCCAATGAAGGCCAATTTGGCACAACGCGAGCCGACGATTTTGGATCGTTGGCAGCAAATGGACCTACATAACACCCTAGTGAAGCGACATGCTGATCGGCCTAAGTTTATCTTTCATGATGGTCCGCCGTATGCTAATGGCAAGTTACATGTTGGTCATGCGCTGAATAAGATCCTCAAAGATATTGTTTGTAAATCAAAAATCTTGGCGGGCTATAACGCGCCTTTTATTCCCGGTTGGGATTGTCATGGCTTGCCAATCGAAATTAATGTTGAGAAAAAAGTTGGCAAGGTCGGTGATAAGATTGATGCAGCTGGTTTTCACTTGGCTGCACGAAAATACGCAAATGGTCAAATTGACGGTCAGCGCGAAGAGTTTATACGCATGGGTGTTTTGGCTGATTGGCAAAACCCTTATCTCACCATGTCTAGTCAATACGAAGCAGATATAGTGCGTACAATGGCGTCAATCATCGAGCGGGGCCATTTGCAGAAAGGTGAAAAGCCAGTGCACTGGTGTCCATTGTGTAGTTCAGCGCTGGCTGAAGCGGAAGTTGAATATAAAGATAAAACCTCTCCTGCAATTGATGTGGCTTTTATGGCAGTCGATAAACCATCAATGGCGGCTGTGTGGGGTATTGATGGTGGTGAGCTTGAGTCGATTATCGTACCGATTTGGACGACGACGCCATGGACATTGCCGGCTAACCAAGCGGTAGCCGTCAATCCAGAATTGGATTACGTCTTAGTGCAAGCCGGTCATACTGGCTATGTATTAGTGAAAGAATTAGCTGAACAAGCCATGACGCGTTACGGCATAGAAGAGCATAAAATTTTAGCCACGGTTAAGGGCGAAGTATTAGAAAAGCAAATGTTGCAACATCCGTTTCTTGATCGTCAAGTACCAATTATTTTAGGTGCGCATGTCACCACCGATGCTGGTACGGGTAATGTGCACACAGCCCCTGCGCATGGTCAAGACGATTTTGTCGTCGGGCAAGAATATTGTTTGCCGGTCGACAACCCAGTGAATGCAAAAAGTTGTTTTGTTGAAGGCATGCCGCATGTGGCGGGGCAACATGTATATAAAGCCAATGATCCGATTATTGAAGTATTAAAAAATCATGGTTCATTGATTTATTTAACCAGTTTGGAACACAGTTATCCGCATTGTTGGCGCCATAAATCACCATTGATTTTCCGTGCAACACCGCAATGGTTTATCAGTATGGATAAGAACAAGCTGCGTCAACAAGCGTTGGACAGCATTAAACAAGTGCAATGGATTCCAGCGTGGGGCGAAAATCGCATCACTAAAATGATTGCCGATCGACCTGATTGGTGTGTGTCACGTCAGCGTTCATGGGGAACACCGATTGCATTATTTATCCATAAAGATACCGGTGAAGCGCATCCGGATACAGTCGCATTAATGCGCCGTGTCGCTGATGCCATTGAAGAGAAGGGTATTGAAGCTTGGGGTGAAGTCGATATTAATGAATATCTCGGTGATGATGCTGAAGATTATGTGAAGTCGAGTGATACGTTGGATGTTTGGTTTGATTCGGGCAGTAGTCATCGCGCGGTATTAGAGCACCATCCGGAGTTGCACACGCCGGCGGATTTATATTTAGAAGGTTCTGATCAACACCGTGGTTGGTTTCATTCATCTTTGTTAACCAGTACAGCCATTCACGGTCATGCGCCGTATAAAGCGGTATTGACCCACGGTTATTTGGTCGATGGTGATGGTCGCAAGATGTCAAAGTCGATTGGTAATATTGTATCGCCAGGTGATGTGATTAAGAAAGTCGGTGGTGATGTCTTACGTCTATGGGCGGCTTCGACTGACTATCAAAACGATGTGCGTTTTTCAGATGAAATTATTAAGCGTGCGACCGATGCTTATCGCCGAATTCGAAATACCGCACGTTTCTTATTGTCGAATTTAAGTGATTTTAATCCAGCAACGGATATGGTTGCTGTTGAGGATATGGTTGAGCTGGATCGTTGGGCGGTATGTTATACCGCGGCTGTTCAGAAAAAAATTCTTGATGCGTATGATAATTATCAATTCCATAATATTTACCAAATGATACATAATTTCTGCGCAGTAGAGATGGGCAGCTTTTATTTGGATATTATTAAAGACCGTCAATACACTTGTAAGGGTGATGGCATAGCACGTCGCTCAGCACAAACGGCGATGGTTCATATTATTGAAGCCATGGTGCGTTGGTTGGCACCGATTTTAAGTTTTACCGCTGAAGAGATTTGGGCTTGTATGCCAGGCGAACGTGATGACACTATTTTTTATTCGCAGTACTATCAAGATTTACAAAACACCGGTGTGGACCTTGAGCGTTGGCAGTTGTTAATGCAAGTGCGTGATGAAGTGAATAAGGTATTAGAAGCGCATCGAAACCAAGGCGAAATTAAATCGGCATTGGATGCAGGTGTGACATTATATGCATCGGGTGATTTATTAAAAACCTTGCAAGGCTTAGGTGATGAGTTACGTTTTCTTTTGATTACCTCGGATGCCAAAGTAGCAGAAGGTAGTGAAGGTGCAGCTACTGATATTGAAGGTTTGTCAGTTAAAGTGGAAGTATTGTCTGCTGAAAAATGCGAGCGTTGTTGGCAGCGCCGTGATGATGTCGGCAGCATTGCGGGCCATGAAACCATTTGCTCTCGATGTGTTGAAAACATTGACGGTGCGGGTGAAGTACGACAGTTCGCTTAACGCGCTAGATATATTCCTAATACGGCGCGGAGTGTGTTCTGCGCCATTCTATATGAATCAATAAAAATCAATAGATTGTGACTGCACTTCTGCAGGTCTTGATATTCTTAAAACTCATTTAGCTGTTGCTGCCTAATATCATAAATAAGCAATACTGTCGGCTTCATTTATTCTATAAATAGATATTATAAATATATATATAATTTAAGGTTATCTTAATACTCTGGGTGTAGGGTGTGTGTTTTTTTTTGAATGAGACAATCAACGGTGTTCTTTCTTATGTGAAGCAAGAGAGCGTGCCAGAAGATGAAAAACATCTTATGGTGGAAGAGCTATTAAAAGACTTGCGGTATTATGCGAAGACTATAGAGGATCCTTTAGAGGATATCATTCGTGCTGAAATAAGAGCACGCCTTATCAAAGCAATAAATTTTGATCCGAGCGTATGCCATACACCGTTTGGTGAACATCGTACTACTGTGCTATATGAAGCGATAAGGTTGGGGTTGGATGATATTGTAAATACAATGTTGGACCTAGAGCATATGAAGTTCAGGCCGGAGGGAAAGCCGTGTACTTATGTAACTGAGCGGGATTTCTTAATGGCTGTACAGCAGGATAAGTTATCGCTAGATACTATTAAACGATTAAATACCCTCAATTATCATTTAAACATATCAGATAGGCATGGTGTAACACCATTAATGCATGCGGCGCAGAAGGGCCGTATGGAAGTAGTGGAATATTTGCTAGCTGAATCTGCCGATATAAGCGCAAAAGATCGTTATGGTTGGACGGCATTTGATCATGCGGTTCGGAACAATATTATGACCCCCGAGTTGCTGAAAAAGCTTCATTCTCCTGAGCAGAATATCAATAGTGGTCCAATTACACCATTAATTTGTGTGGCGGCGAATGGTAATGTAGAAGTGGCGGAGTATTTACTCGCTAATGGCGCCAAGCTAGAGTTAACCGATAGCCGCGGTGATACGGCGTTTCATATCGCAGTTAAGAGAAATCCTGTGGGTGTCGAATTGCTAGAGAAGTTATGGTTATCAGGGATGGACATTGATAAGGGTGAGTCTGGTTTATTTGCTGGACGCACACCATTAATGCATGCGGCGATGAATGCTAATGTAGAAGTAATGGACTATTTATTAGCTAAGGGCGCCGACATTACAGTAGCTGATGGTAACGGTGATACGGCATTTAATTATGCATTTTGGAGCAAACATGAAAGTGTCGAATTGCTAGAAAAACTATCTTATCCTGGGCAGGATATCAACAGGGGTCCATTTACACCATTAATGCATGCGGCGGCGAATGGGAATGTAGAAGTGATGGACTATTTACTAGCTAACGGTGCGGACCTAACGAAAACCGATCGTTGTGGTCGTACGGCATTTGGTAATGCGGTTCGGCACAATCATTTGAATCCCGAGCAGCTAGAAAAGCTATGGTCACCAGCGGAAGATATTAACAGCAATCAGCCTGGTAGTAGTAGCATTACACCTTTGATGAATGCGGCGAGCGAAAGTAACGTAGAAGTGGTGGATTATTTAATCGCTAAGGGTGCTGATATAAATGTAGTTGATTGTCTTGGTCGTACGGCATTTTTTCATATGATTAGGTTCGGAAAACCGAGTAAGGAATTACTAGCTAAGCTATGGACACGAAAGCAGGATATCAACTTCGTTGAACCTGTTATGGAGCGTACGCCTTTAATGTATGCAGCGGGCAAAGGTGATGCAGAGTTGGTAGCGTATTTATTAGCTAAAGGTGCAGATAAAGAGGTAGTTAATAAGCGTGGTCAAACGGCATTTGACATTGCTGTCTTGCACAATAAAGCGAATGTTGAGCTGCTTAAAACTCTGTTACCCTCAGATAGCAATATGAATTTAGCCGATAATAGAGGATTAACACCATTAATGCATGCTGTTAAGACTGGGGATAAAGCAGTTATCCTGTTTTTGTTGAATGCCAATGCCAATGCCAATGCCAATGCTAATCCTGAGTATGTGGCTTTTAACGGTACAACGGTTTCAAGTCATGCGCGTGAAGCGGGTCATCTTGGGCTTTACCAACAGGCTTGCAAGCAATATATGCAACAACAGATAAATCTGCTGTTACAGAATTATCGATCCAGTTGCTTGCAAAGTTTATTTAGTAAGCGGCATAAACCAGACCATATAGCTGTGGCGGCAATTTTGCGTAATGCTGTAAATAATGAAGGTCTAAGTTTTGATAACATGAAGTGTATTATCAATAAGTGTTTCCTTACTTTGGTTAATAAGGGCACTAAATTGTATAAGCCATTGAAAATGTTAAGCACAAAGTTTCCACAGCCGGGGAGTGAAAAGTATACATCTTCTGAGTTGAAAGAAATGACTGTTGGTTTACTGCCTGATGAGATGCTTACTGAAGAGTCAGAATCAGTTATGGTTCCATTGGTGGGGAGTGTCAAGTATTCATCTCTTCAGTTGGAAAAACTAACTACTGTTTCGCAGCTTGATGAGGCACCTCGTGATGAGCGTGATGTTGGTGTGTTAGGTGTTGAGGAATCAAAGTCGTATATGGCTCCTTAGCTTAAGACATAAGCGCTAGATATATTCTTAATATGGCGCGGAGGATACTCCGCGCCATTTAATGTATGCATCCAGTGAAAAAGCGGTTTGCTTGTTTTGATTGTTTGTTGTTATAGTGTTTTTTTGCTTGGCTAGGGGAGACATGCCTATATGCAAATGGAGACAGTGGCCAATGATGCAATGGAAACAGAGCATCACAAGACGCATACCCATGGTTTAATCGTATCGCTGACATTGCAGCAAGTCATGATTGGTGTTTTAGGGTTAGCCTTCTCAGTTTATGTTTTTCGACAATCGAATTTAACTGAATTACAAATCGTGCATAAATTGCAGTTTTTATTGTTGGCTTTTGCATTTGGTTGTTTGTTGCAATCCTGTTCAAAGCGCTTTATTGGCTCGGGTTTGTTTTTACCACCGATGAGTGGTGCTATATATGTGCAGCCGAGTGTATTGGCAATTGCAATTGGTGGTGTGCCTTTAATGCTGGGTATGACATTGTTTGCTGGTATTTGTGAATTTATTTTATCGTTTATCTTAAGGCGAACGCGATTTTTATTTCCTCCCGAAATTTGTGGTCTAGTCATGCTGTTGGTTGGTTTAGATTTAGGTATTGCTGGCTTTAATGCCGCAGTTACACCTGATTATGGTATTCATTTGTTTATCTTTGGCTCGACACTTATACCGATTATGCTCTTTAGTGTGTGGGGGAAAGGTTATGTTCGCCACATATGCAGTGTTATTGGTGTATTGGTTGGTGTCGCTGTTGTGATTGTGTTGCATTATGGTCAAGAAGTCGATTCAACTACTGTTCAGCAATTATCTTATGTATCGTTACCGGCGTTTGGTGAGTTGCTTCACACCAAAATGCAATTTGATATGGCGATGTGTTTGCCTTTCTTTATGGTGGCATTTGCGGCCACACTGCGTAATATGGGTTTAACCATTAGTGTGCAGCAGTTTAAAGATGCTAAATGGCGGCGACCGGATTACCCAGAAGTTCAGCGCTCTATTCGTGCCGATGGTTTAGCAGCGATTGTCGCGAGTTTGTTTGGCGTAAATGGTATTAATGTATCACCAACAGCAACCACACTGGCGATTGCTTCACGTTTTACAAAACCCATATTGGCGGTATTTATGAGTGCGGGTTTTATAATCTTAGCTTGTTTCCCTAAATTTTTGTATTATATTTCGGCGGCGCCATTGGCGATTGTTGGTGCGGTGTTGGTGTATTATGCGGCGTTTATTTTTACTGGCGGGGTGCGAACCATTGGTGGTCAAACCTTTGGTATACGTCAGGTATATTCCATTGGTATTCCATTTTGCTTGGCGATAAGTACGTTTGTATTTCCGCATGTTTATACCGAATTGCCGTATCCGTTTGATGTCATTGGTCGCTCCAGTTTGTCGATAGGCTTGGTGTCAGCAGTAGCTTTAAACTTTCTGTTTTATATTGGCACTTTTCGTTCAGGGAAATTTACTTTGCATATGCAAAACCAACCGGATCAAATTATTTCCAATCATATGAACTACTATGGCTCGGCATGGCGTTTAAAAAATGATTTAGTAGAAAGCGCTAAAATCATTGCGCGTGAATTGTGTGAACAAATTAATCATGCTGGTTTAAATGACAGTGATATCGATGTCGGTGTAAAAGAAAATGCCAAGGCGTTTACCATGACCTTTTCTTATATTGGTGAGCCATTTAAATTATCGAGTAAACATTCAACTAATACCAAGCATTCGCTGGATGAAGAGATGGTGTTCCAGGGTATAAAAACTTATTTGCGTGGTGTCTATCCCGATCAAGTATTATCTGAACAAGATGATGAGCAGTGCCGCCTTATTGTGACTTTTAATTATCTATAAACAGCTGGTTAAAATCTGTAGAGATCCAAGTATTGGATATTAACCATAAAATCACTACACATATTAGGTGAAAATGTAGTTAGTTATTTTGTCATTTATTTCGGTATGCTGGATGAAAGAGGCAATCGTATTTAAATTATTCATTGTATCAGTAAGATATATTTATTTTGGTGTGATGCTGATATGGCCTAATACCCAGTTTCATCAGGTGCGGAAAATTGACAAATGAACATTCTCCGCAAGTTTGGTTGTGGTATATGGACGAAGGCGTATTGGAAAAAGTCGACTTATAGCAGAGTTTGCCAAAAAATATCGATTTTTGTCATTTGCCGGATTATTTCCAGATGATAAAGCGACAAACCAGGACCAGTTAAATGAATTTCGAAATAGATTTATTGATCAAGTAGGTAAAGATCCTGGGTATTTATCTGATTGGACAAATGCGTTTCAAAAACTTGTTAAAGAGACAGAGTCAGGACATGTGATTATTCTTTTGGATGAAATTACATGGATGGGAAAAGAAGACCCAAATTTTTTAGGTAAACTCAAAAATTCTTGGGATATGGAGTTTAAAAAAAATGATAAATTGGTATTGTTATTGTGTGGCTCTGTATCTTGGTGGATAGAAAAAAAACTTATTGCAAATCGCGGATTTTATGGAAGGATATCATTAAAGCTGCGCTTAAAAGAGCTTCCTTTGAAAGATTGCAATCAATTTTGGGATAGTCATGGAGGGAAGACATCAGATTACGAAAATTTTAAAATACTATCTGCCACAGGTGGAATTCCAAAATATCTTGAAGAAATTAGGCCGTCTCATTCGGCTGAAGAGAATATAAGGAGGTTATGCTTTTCAAGGAATGGATTACTGTATAGCGATTTTGACTATATATTCTTATCCTTATTAGAAAGAAAGAGCCCTTATTATTGAGAGATAGTGAGTACGCTTAGTGGTGCAGCTCTTGAGCGAGTCCAACTACTGAAAAAAATTAAATTAGTTGATAATGGATTGCTTTCAAATTACTTAGATGAAATGACGGTTTCGGGCTTTTTAAGCCGTGATTATACATGGCACCTTAAAACGGAAAAGCAATCCATGCTGAGCAGATTCAGATTGTCTGATAATTATCTGAGATTTTATGTTAAATATATTCAGCCAAACCTAGCTAGAATTGAAAAAGATCGTTTTGAAAATCATTCTTTGGCCTCGCTACCTGGCTGGGCTGCAATTATGGGCCTTCAAATCGAAAATCTTATACTGAATAATATGAATCAAATTAATAAGCTCATAGGTATTTATCCAGATGAAATTCTAAATGAAGGGCCATTTTTTCAACATGATGGGTATGTAAGTACCAACAATAAATAGCACCATCAAACGCCCAAATTTCACCTGGGTTTTTTTTATCAAGGGATACATAATGCCATACATGGCAATAAAGCTAGCGGCTAGAGGAATATAGAAGCCATAAATTTTTTCTTTTAAATGAAACAAGTGCCACTTAATATCAATTAAGTATCGGATTTCATAACAGAATAAGAATGCCGCAGCAGACGCCAGTAGGTAGGCCATCATTATGATGCCAAGTTTTTGAATAAATGAGTAATGCCTCTGTTCTGTATGCATTATATATGCTTTCAAGCTGTTAATAATAATTGCATTGTATGCAAAGTAGACAAAGAAATCGAAGGGGGGCTTTTATCGCTGGCGTCAAGACTTGACCCCTGATGGAGCCATGACCTACTATACCCCCTTTATTTTAAGTGGGTGGATAGGCAATGACACAACAGGCAAGTATTAAGCAACTTTTCCGTGATCCAAGCTATAAAGGCAAGCAAATGACGCTTGAGGGCTGGGTGCGAACACGTCGTGATTCCAAGGCGGGGATTTCATTTATTGCGCTATCCGATGGTTCATGTTTTGATGCCATGCAGTGTGTGGTGCCAAATACATTGCCTAATTATGAATCCGAAGTTATGAGTGTTAATACTGGCTGTGCTGTACGCATTACGGGTGAGCTGGTGGAATCGCAAGGTAAAGGTCAGTCGGTTGAGCTACAAGCTACTGCTGTTGAAGTGGTGGGGTGGGTTGAAGATCCAGCTACGTACCCGATGGCAGCTAAGCGTCACACGATGGAACACTTGCGTGACTATTCACACTTGCGTGTGCGTACCAATGTGATTGGTGCCGTCTCACGTGTGCGCCACGGTATTGCGCGTGCCGTGCATAACTTTTTTGCCGAGCAGGATTTCTTCTGGATTAATACACCAATTTTAAGTGCTTGCGATTGTGAAGGGGCGGGCGATTTATTTACTGTCACCCAGCTCGATTTATTAAATGTGCCTAAAGATCACGCAGGTAATGTTGACTATTCTAAAGATTTTTTTGGTCAACATGCGTTCTTAACTGTATCGGGACAGCTTAATGTTGAAGCTTACTGTATGGCTTTATCAAAAGTGTATACCTTTGGTCCAACCTTCCGCGCGGAAAATTCAAATACCGCGCGCCACTTGGCTGAATTTTGGATGATTGAGCCAGAAATTGCATTTGCTGATCTGGATGATGATATTGATTTAGCAGAGGCGCTATTAAAATATGTTTGCAAAGATATTTTAGAGAACTACCCAGATGATATGGCATTCTTTTCAAAGTGGGTTGACAAAGAATGTGTCAATCGTATGCAAAAAATGTTGCAAGACGATTTTGTGCGTATTGATTATACCGAGGCAGTGGAAAAATTATTAGCGTCTAATAAAAAATTCGAATATGCCGTTGAGTGGGGTATCGACTTGCAAACTGAGCATGAGCGATATTTAACCGAAGAGTTATACGGTGCGCCAGTGGTGGTAAAAAATTATCCCAAGGATATTAAAGCGTTTTATATGCGCATGAATGATGATCAAAAAACCGTTGCAGCGATGGATGTTTTATTACCGGGTGTTGGTGAAATTATTGGCGGTAGTCAGCGTGAGGAACGCTTTGATTTATTGCGCGAACGCTTGACTGCATCTGGTTTAAGTGAAGACGAATACAGTTGGTACTTGGATTTGCGCCGTTATGGAACAGTGCAACATGCAGGTTTCGGACTAGGTTTCGAGCGTTTAATTCGTTATATCACCGGCGTAGCTAATGTTCGTGATGTGATTCCTTATCCGCGTGTGCCGGGTGCGATTCCGCCGAATGGTGTTGTTGTTGCGCAAGATCAAGAGAAAGTGGCAACTTGATCGCACTGCGATAGGTTTCCAGGTGAGCAGCGTATCCATTTTACTTCATGGCTCGCTGCGTTCCACGTACGCAGCATTGTGTACATTAGTAAAATTAATGTATACTCATCTCTGGCATACGAGCCCACTACGGATAGTGGGCGTTGGTAAAAGGGGATAGGATGATGCCCGAGCTGGATTTAGCAATCGCGGATGCGTTGCAATGTTATCAAAACTTGGTCACACGCGCCGATCGTTTAACGCAAAAAATTCTACAAACTCAACAATCCGTTGATGCCCTGAAACAATTCACGACTATTGCTGAGCAATATCAAACTACGCCGCACTGCACAGCTGCACAGTGGATTATACAGTTACGTCATGATTTGGACCTATTGCCTCCGGTTGCGAGGCGTCTTAATAATGAAGCGTCTGATGATATGGTGGATATGTCTGGTTTACGAGCGGAAAGAACATTGCCACATCAGGCAAATCGCGATGAGGACAATGAGCAGCTCGAAAAACAATATCAACAGCATCAAGCCAGTTGCCAATTAATGGAGCAACACTGCGATCAGTCGCATCACTATTTGCAATTGCTGCGTTATCAAGTAGAGCAAATGCGTGAAGCGGTGAGTGTATTATTAAGCCAAGTGATTGCCGATCCTGTGCAAGTAGAGACCATTGTTGTGTTGCAGGAAAAACTATTGAAAGCGCAGTTGGCGATCTCTTAAGCACATACCTTTATTGTGAATGAGAATATCTTTACAGTATGTCTTTTTCTCATTTTTTTGTTTGATTTTATTCAGTTTTTTTATGCGAGATTTCATGCTGCACCATAATTCTAATAATATGTAATTATTATACTATTGTAATATTAATAGACTATTAATGATGAAGAGGCTTGGGCTTTTTTAATGGGATATTATGATCAATCAGGTACATAAGAAAACAGCACAATACAGCTAAGCCTGAGCAGGCAACGACCGGGAGGGCAGCTGCGTGTGTATCGTTGGTGCGTTGCAAGATGTAGCCCACTAAGGGGGTGATAATAATGCCCATACCACCAAAAAACATATTAATCATTCCTGATGTCATGCCATAGACTTGCCGTGGCACATAAGTTTTTACAATATCAAACACGAGGATAATTGAGCCCGTGGCAAACCCCAAAGTAAATAAAATAATGCGTTCAAGAGACAAGGCTAAGCCAAAGTGAACGGTTAGGATTAATAATATGGCTTGTGCAATAGTAAAAAATAGCAGTAACTTCATGCGTTCAAAGTAACGGGTTAATATGCCTATTAGCGGGCAACCAACAGTAAAGCCAATCATTGTCATTGCATTGGTCCAAATCGCTGTGCTTGGACTGCTGTGATAAGTCATTTTAAGAAAGGTAATGCTCCATGTATTGGTAAGCACCATATAGTGCGCATAAACCAATCCAGTGTATAAAGCTGCGAGTAGAATACGCTTACGTCGCATCATTAATAAAAATTGTGTTTTTATGGGGTAAGCTTTTTTATATGTAAATTTATGTGATTGCTGTGTGAATAAGACGATACATATACCTAAAAGCAATATGACGGAACCAATCTCCATAATAATGTTATGCCATGGTTGTAATTTTGATAATGCGGAAAATGTGGTGTTAAATACAACGCCACCTAGGCCGCTCATCATTTCTGAAATACCAGCAATCAATGGAAATAAGCTAATGATGAAATATATGCGCCCATAGGTTAAGCATGCGATAAAAGTAAATGCAGCGGATGCACCCATGACCAGACGGCTGATTAAGATGACGGAATAATTGTTGGTGCTAGCCATTAAGAAGCAGCCTAACGCCATACCCAAAACGGCTATTAATATCACGCGTTTCACTGGGAAAATATCTAATATAATCCCGGATGGAATTTGCAATAAAACATAGGTAATTAAGAAGGCTGATGAGAGCATGCCCACTTGCACATCATCGATATGCAATGACGTTATAAGTAGGTGGTTAATGCTTGAAGGGAAAACCAATAAACCGTAACCCATAAAGTAGGTTGAAATTACACAGGCAAAACCTAGCCAGGTACGCCAGGAAGAGGTTAGGGTTGCTTTCTCAAGACTCATGATTATCTCGGTCGTGTGCAACTACCTCGCCGTGTTGGTAGATATCAAGCCCTTCCTTTTCTGCTGCTTCAGGCACACGCAGCCCGGTTATTTTCTTTATTACCCATAAAATAATAAAGGTGCAGCAGCCCGACCATACTAATACAGTAATTATTGCACTGAGTTGCGCGCCCAATTGCCCGATGATTGAACCGGTTAGGTTACCTGAACCACCTAAACTTTTGCTGGCGACAAAAGCCGTTAAGAGTGCGCCGAGTATGCCGCCGACGCCATGTACGCCGAATGCATCTAATGCGTCATCATAGCCGAATATTTTTTTAATATTGATAGCAAAGTAACACACAGGTGCAGCAATAAGACCAACGATGATAGCGCTGAACACTGAACAAAATCCTGCCATGGGTGTGATGGTAACCAGGCCACTGATAACACCAAATAACAACCCACGCGCGCTGGATTTTTTATTATGCAGTCGTTCAGTAACTAGCCAGCTTAATGCGGCTGCTGCTGGCGCTATTTGTGTATTGATTAAAGCGACGGCAGTCCCTTTTAAGGTGGTGGCGCTACCACCGTTAAAGCCAAACCAACCGATCCATAAAATGCTGGTGCCAATAGTAACAATCGATAAGCTGTAATGCGGGTTTGATTTTTTCTTGCGCTCACCAATCATAATGGCAGCAATTAAGCCAGCAATACCGGCATTCATATGCACCACAGTACCCCCCGCGAAATCCATAGTACCTAATTGTGCGAGCCAGCCACCACCCCATACCCAATGCGCGATGGGGCAATAGACAATGATGACCCACAATGGCGCAAATATTAGCGAGGCAGATAACTTCATGCGCTCAGCAAAGCCGCCGATAACGATAACAACGGTGATCATTGCAAAACCCATTTGATAAAATAAATCCACTAATGTATTAATCTGTGTGGTACTAAACTGGTCGGGTGAGCTGTGACTGGCGAATATTGACCAGGTGCCTAATAACAGCTGTGTTTTAAAATCACCAAAACCAAAACTGAGATTGTAGCCGATGATAACCCACACGATTGAAGCAATGGCAGCCATGGCTAAGCACTGGGTGTAAACTGACAGCACATTGGCATGATAAACCAAGCCGCCATAAAAAATAGCAATGCCGGGTATAGTCATGAAAATAACCAAAATGCCGCAGGTCAACATCCAGACAAAATGCATTTGTGACATATGAACAGCGAGAGTGGGTTGTAAGATCGAAACTTTAGCGACAACTATTGCTGGATATATAAGCATAAGCAGTAGTGCAAAAAATAATCGTTTAATTGACATCCGTTGTCTCATTAAAAATTAAGATGCAATGAATATACCATTTAAGTATTTGACATGCACTATGACCCTCCTTATGATTCTGACCACATTACAACAACTCATGTGGGAGTGAGCTATGCATACCTTGACCAAGCGTCCGAGTGAATATTCAGCAGAAGCGTTAGTCACCATTCTTAGTGGCAATGATACGCAATTATTTAACCTATCCAATATTAATCAGTGCCTGGATTGGATTGCAAAATCAGATTTTGATATGTTGAAGCCTGCACAGTTTGTGCCGGTGATGGCGGCTATGAAAAAAGTGTTTTCTGAATTAAAAAAACCAGATGATTTGGTTGAGCTGAGAGAGCAGCAACAGATTATTGGTAATATATTGATGTATTTGAATCGTTTGTTGATGGCGCCTTTACCAGGTAGTGTAAGTTATAATTTTAATAATGAGCTAGGAGATTCTTTGGCTCGGTTAGTTGATTATTTCTTAGTGATCCATCAAGCATATAATTTAGCAGATGATGTTCGATTATTTGACACGCTTATTCAGTTAAAAACCACCAACCTATTAAATTACCTTACGCATGTTGATAGAGAAAATTTTTTGATGTTTACAGCACAGTGTGCACCTAAGCTATCACAGGGGCAGTGTCTTATGGCTTTGACTGCAGCTAGGTTTCAATATGCGAGTAATGATCAATCACT
Source organism: Coxiellaceae bacterium (assembly GCA_029212885.1). Lineage (GTDB taxonomy): Bacteria > Pseudomonadota > Gammaproteobacteria > Coxiellales > Coxiellaceae > JARGNX01. The sequence continues at coordinate 25,489 of JARGPC010000001.1, read as the reverse complement.
TGATGGCTTGTCGGTTCTCGAAGTGAATGGCAGCGTGACTTCAAGTGAAGCAGCAAATATTGCTGCTTTGTTACATCAACTATTTAAAACTGCTGAAGTGACGAATGGAGAACCACTGCTTAGTGGTTTGGGTGAGTTTTTAGATTGGTATGATCGTGATGCTGCTTTGGTTGAGCTTGTGCCGATGGATGATATTATTTCAGCCTTGGCTGAGTTGGTTCGTCAATGTAATGACCCAGCTTTAGCAGAAATAGATAGCGTAATTGAATGCATGCAATTATTTAAAGCTTTTGATCAGCGAGATTTGTTTCCTTTTAACTTAACTGCGTTAACCAGTCAGCTTTATATGGATAGGGTGTTGGCTGGCAAGGATGAGGTGACGTTAAGCCAGCTGGATAGTGTAATGGCTATTTATGTGGATAGCGGTGAATGTGATCAAGCGGTTTTTTTCCAAATGATTTATTCTTATTTAGAAAAAGCGATTCTTTTTGCCGATGAAGTGAGTTCCGAAGCAGAAGACATACTTTACTGTATAGAAAGATTGGAAATGTTTGTAGATGTGGTTGATGCAACTATTGATGGTTTCCCTGATGATTTTACGGCGGGTATGGAAGCTTTAGAAAGATTCTATGAAAGCCATCCTGATGTTAAGGGGGCGCCTGAGCCTGTAGAAAAGCAATCGATGGCGCAGTTGTTGTGGCAGCGTGGTTTGTTATCGCCGATTGCTGTACCGCGGTCACCAGTATCATCAACCGGTGCGGTAGAGTTCAAATCGGACTCTGACGATGAGGCTCATTCACAAGCGGCGACTTCTTCGCCGTTTTCACTGTAGTGGGGAGTGGATAGTGCCAAAGTTAATTAAATTGCCTAGTGCTTATAGTGAAGCTGAATTAACTGCTTTATTGTCGGGTGATGAGCTCTTTACTAATAACCTTATAGCGATTGAAAAATGCTTAAAGGCTATTGTTACTAAAGATCATCAGATGATGGAAGTTGATCGATTCAAGGTTGTTGTAGAGGCAATAGCAAAAGCACTGCCTTCTATGAATTGGCCTAAAATAGAAGATGAAAAAAAATACCGACAAGTGCTTATTGGTAATGTTTTTCTTCATTTGTATACTTTGTTTTCGTCTGACAAGGCTAAGAGCTTGCCTGAAATATTTCATGGCGAGTTAAATAGTGCGTTAGTGGTTTTGTTTGGTCATTTTCTTGAGATTTATAATACTTATGAATCCGAGCAAGATGCAAGGCTGTTGGATGCGCTACTATGTTTAGCGGCTGACTACTCGTTGGATGTTATAACAACGGTAGATGTTAAAAAATTATTACCGCTTATCACTGCGTGTTCGCCACATATATCAGCCGAGCGAAACGAGCATATATTTACGCTGGTGGCTCACCAATTTAAAGCGGCTGCATCCCGTGAGCAGTATGCTGCTTCAACACTAATAGCAACTCATGGTGTGTTGAGTTCGCCTGCCTCATTGTTGCCCGATGAAGATTGGCGTAGCTATGACGCTGCAGCCGACGAGCCGCCGGTATTGGGTGATGGTAAGCTGGGGGCGAGCTCTTAGAGTGAGTTGAAATATCCTCCAGATACTGAGATTTCACCTCAGTATCTGGAGGGTAAATGCATTATAATTGTTATTTGATATTTTCTTATTGTTTTTCGATAATTAATTTGATAAGGTAGTTCTATCTTCGAAGATAACTAACTGTTATGCCGGACTAGATCCGGCATCCATCTTAATAATTGGAGAAAACAATATGAATTTTTTTACACCAGTTGTGGCAGCATCATTATTTGCAGCTACCGTCAGTGCAATGGCTAATCAAGTGAATGTGACTAACCCGACATCGCACTCGATTCCTTTTAAGTACCAAGTCGCGTATCATAACCCCGGCCAGCCGGTAGTGATAAAACGTACAGCTCAGGCAACGGCGACAGCGAATAGTCAGATCAGTATTCCGGTTAAGCGTGATAAGCACTTTCGTTATGCGGGGGTGGTTGTGCTAGCGGTTAAGAAAAGCCCGCAGGATTATAAATGGCATACGTTACCAATTTCTGCTCGACAGTTTGACGGCGCACCCGGGTGTTGGGTCAAGACAGGTAAGAAGCATCCAACAGGAAAATTAGCTTTGGCTTATTATCCGCAAGGGCAGCACGGTCGCATTACTTGTCGGTATGGTTGAGACCTTGTCATCCCGGAAAACGACGTAGTCGTTTATCCGGGATCCAGGATAATATATGGATCCCGGATCAAGTCCGGGATGACAAGGCAGAGTGCGGGATGACAGCGCAGTGCGGGATGATAAGGCTGAGTTATGGTATCTAGGTGTATAGGGTGCCCATTTTACGGAAGTAAAGCGCAGCGGAGTGGAACGCAGCGAGCCATGAAGTAAAATGGGTACGCTGTGCGCCTTGATCAACCATAACTCAGCTTTAAAATAGGGCTAACCAGTTAGCAATTAATGTTTGTAAAAAGAGAAGAACAATGCACAAAATACAACGAATTAGTAAAATCTTTAAGTGGATACTCAAGATCACTTTTTTAGTATTACCTTTATTGATGGTGATCTTTTGGATCGATGCGCCAACACCGGTGTCGACTATGGCAGCGAGTAATGGTTTTGCACTCAGTTATATCCCTGATGGTTTGCATATTTTTGGTCCGCTAAGTATAACGACAAAGACGTTAGCTTTTTTATTAGGGTTAGTTCCTTTAGCGGTTCATTTATTTGTATTGTATTTTTTAATTCGGTTGTTTACTTTATTTGAGCGCGGAGTGATTTTTTCTGAATTATGCGTGAAGAATATTCGTTATATTGGTTACACATTATTTGTAGGTCAATTGATTAGCCCTATGTATCAAGCGCTATTGAGTTTAACGTTGACCTGGAATAATCCGGTAGGACAGCGTGTGGCGAGTATTTCATTTTCCGGTACAAACATTGGCATTTTATTAACGGCATTTTTAATTATTTTAATTTCGTGGATAATGGCGGAAGGTTATAAAATTAAGCAGGAACAACAGTTAACAATATAGGAAGTAGGTGGATGGCAGTTGTTGTCAATTTAGATGTGATGTTGGCTAAGCGCAAAGTGCGTTCTAAAGCGTTAGCTGAAGCTGTTGGTATTACCGAGCAAAATTTGTCGATTTTAAAAACCGGCAAAGCCAAAGCCATTCGTTTTTCTACTTTAGATGCTATTTGTCAGTATCTGCAATGTCAGCCAGGGGATATCTTGGAATACAACGATAGCTAACATGCGCAAATGATTCGATATGCTTTATTCGTTTAAATAGTCTTCGTAATTTATGATATCTATGCCTGGTAAGTAGGGTTGCGATTGCCCGCTATAGATAATCATGCCATTATCATCCTCTGGTTTTAACTTATGTATCCCACGTAACATTTTTTCGCGAAATGTTTTTGACTTTTTAATTTCTATCCATTGTCTTTTTGGGCGCCTGCCATAGGCCCTTTTTCATATTGCTGATATGTTGGCATATTTTAACCGAATACCCAAATCATTCAATTGTTGCTCGCTAACCGCAGAGGGTGCATTGGTCAGTGGGCATTGAACTGATTGGGTTTTTGGAAAAGCAATCACGTCACGAATCGAATCGCTGCCGGTCATTAACATTGCAATGCGATCTACACCTAATGCAATGCCCCCCAGTGGTGGGCAACCGTATTGCAGTGCATTTAATAGATGGCCAAACTTATCATTAGCTTCTTCTGTGTCAATGCCTAGCACTTCTAGTGCGGTGAGTTGTAAATCATGATTATGAATACGGATCGAACCACCACCGATTTCAAAACCGTTTAACACAATATCATACGCGCGAGATAATGTTTTGGTTGGCGCTGCTTTTAATGCTTCTGGATCTGTTTGTTGTGGAGCAGTAAATGGGTGGTGTAATGGTTCTAAACCTTTATCACCTTGTTCATACATTGGGAAGTCGGTTACCCATAAAATTTCCCAGTCTGAGTTATACAGGCTTAAGTCGGCACCCATCTTGCAGCGCAATGCGCCCATGGCTTCATTGACTACTTTCGTTTTATCGGCACCAAAGAATAAGATGTCGCCGGTTTGTGCTCCAGTGCGCTCAAATAATTGTTTGATGATATCGTCGGTTAAGAATTTAACGATAGGTGATTGGCAGCCTTCGATACCTTTGCTGGCATCATTCACTTTAATATATGCTAGGCCTTTGGCACCATAAATACCAACAAAGTTACCGTAGTCATCAATTTGTTTGCGGGTGAGTAATGAATTGCCGTTTGGTAGGCGTAATACCGCTACACGACCATCTTCATCATTGGCAGGACCGCTGAATACTTTAAACTCTACATCTTTAACGATATCGCCGATTTCAACTAATTCTAATGGAATACGCAAGTCTGGTTTATCTGAACCAAAACGATCCATCGCTTCAGCATAGGAGATCTGTTGGAATTTTTCTGGCAAAGTTACGCCTAACACTTGTTGGAACAATTGTTGCATCATGTGTTCCATGAGTTGCATCACATCGTTCTCATCAACAAACGACATTTCAATATCGAGTTGAGTAAACTCTGGTTGGCGATCCGCACGTAGGTCTTCATCACGAAAACATTTTACGATTTGATAGTATTTTTCAAAACCTGACACCATTAATAATTCTTTAAATATTTGCGGTGATTGTGGTAAAGCAAAAAACTTACCTTGGTTAGTACGGCTAGGAATAAGATAATCACGCGCACCTTCAGGTGTGGCTTTAGTTAAGCAGGGTGTTTCAATATCCAAGAATTCTTTGTCATCAAGAAAGTTACGAATGGCACGCACAATCGCGGCGCGGGTTTTAATGCGTTTGGCCATTTCAGGGCGGCGCAAATCTAAATAACGGTATTTTAAGCGTGTGTCTTCGTTCGCTTCTTTGTATTCATCAATATTGAAAGGTAATGGGTTGGAGCGATTTAAGATGGTGAGCTCATTAGCCACGAGTTCTACTTCACCGCTGGCGAGGTCAGGGTTTACTGTGCCCTCCGGGCGGTGGCGCAATTTACCGGTAACATGAATAACAAATTCATTACGGCATTGGTGCGCGTTTTCGAACGTTTCGGACATTTCAGGGTCGCAAACTACTTGTACCATCGAGTCACGATCGCGTAAATCAATAAAGATTAATCCGCCATGATCACGGCGACGATGCACCCATCCCGCGAGAGAAATTGTTTGGTCGATCAGTGAAGTATTGATATCGCGACATAAATGACTACGTAACATATTGATATATTCCTAATAATTGCTGTTCTAAAACTCAACTGGCAAGTCTAACGGGTGTTCACCGGATGTGCAACTTTTTCCTGATTTGTGGTAAGATGTGTGGCTATTGCTAGATGACATAACAAGTATATTAGGTGGGATTATGCAAAAGTACTATAAGCCGTTTTTACTATTATTTTCAATGATTATGACTCCAGCCATGTGTTTGGCGATCACTGCTTGTATGGACCCTCAGCCCGGGGATCAATATCCAAAAGTACCCACTTGTATGCCTGCAGATAAAGCGCCGTCAGATGTAACACCACCATTTGTTGCTATTTTACAGCCTGCTTTAGAGCAAGACGATGATCTAGTGGATATGCAATCGACTAACTACCGCTATATTGATTTACCTGTGGGCCAACCTTATGAGTATGCGCTTTACAAGGATGATCCAAGTGAAGCCATTATGATTGATATGACTCCTATTATGCAAAATGGTAAAGCGGCATTGCATTTTTCAATCGCGGGTAAACAAGCGGCTGCTTTCTTGCAACATCAGAATACAGTAATGCAAACGGCTAACAGCTGCCAAATTGACCTTAAAAATAAAGCGGCGACTTGTGATTCATTTACTGATTTTGCTAAAACCATTGCGCCGATGGTGAAGTTATTTGATAAAGATGATTACCCAACGGTTGAAGCCTGGGCAGGTATTAATCCATCGTTAGTTGAGGTGAAAGTCAACTCATCGCAACAAGCTTATTTATCGGTTCGATATGGTAGCGTGTGTACCGGGACATTAGTTAGCAATAATCAAATATTAACAGCCGCACATTGTATGCTGGATATATCAGCTAGCCCCGCTCAGATCGATCCATCTGCTTTACATGATATAGCGGTGATAGGCAGTAATTGGCAAACCAGTGACAAGGTGTATCCCATTGATGCGAGCAAGATTAATTTAACCGATACCATTGCGCCAGGTTATTTGCCTAACATGGATGAAAGCAATGATTTTGCTATTGTGCCTTTAATGCAATCTGTTGTTGGTGTAACGCCCGCTAAGATTTCGTCACTTGCGCATAATGCTCAGCCTACCTATGTGGCTGGTTTTGGCATGACTGAGCCGATGCATTCAAAAACATTGCCTACCGATCCGGCTGCAAAAGTGCGTGCGTTAGCTGCGGTAACGTCAGTTGATTTGTTATATGGAAAAAATACCATCATGCAGCATTCGGTATGCCAAGCGAATTATTCTAAAGCAGGACTATCTACGCAAGAAGCAGGATTTAGTGACTTGATTTGTGCTGGTGATGCCAATGAAGTGGCGTTTTGTGCTGGGGACAGTGGTGGGCTGTTATTTGCTGCCAGCGATGATAGCTGGGACAAAGACACACAATTCACTTTATACGGTGTAGTTAGTGGTAAAGGTGCGCAATGTCAAAATGAAGCATTAGTACCTAAAACAACTGATGAGTGGGTTAATATCCCTGGTCTGTATGCAAAGGTTCAGCCGCTTTGCTCATCAACATGGTTTAAAGATCATGGTTTGAGCTGCATTTCCTAGCGACCGTATGCGAGATATGCAGCTGTATTTGAGTTAAGAATGCGCTTTAAAATATTGACCTGTTCTCCTCTGGCAATTATTTTTGACATGGCAACTCTGTTTTGTTGTGCGAAATCGAATTTAATTGGAAGTCGAACTATAACGCTCTGCCTTGTTACTGTATGATATAATGACAAAAAGCGGAGTGCTCAATGCTTGAACGGTTCAAAGAATATACATTATGGCAATGGCTGTGCTATTTTTTTCGACGTTTATTTGAAACGGGTTTAACATACCGTGCCGCTTCACTCGTATATGCCACGCTATTAAGTCTAGTACCCTTGATGATAGTTACTGTAACAGTATTGTCATTTTTTCCTCATTTCCAACATGTCGCTGATCAAATTGAAACCTTTGTGTTTCGTAATTTTGTGACTGGCGCAGCTAGTGGCATTGTTAAAGCGCTTGATGGCTTTGTCAGGAATGTTAATAAATTATCATGGATTAATATCAGCTTTTTGTTCTTAGTTTGTATGTTGATGATCCACAATATGCGCGCCGCGTTTAATACCATCTGGGGTATACGTGATGGCCGGAATTATTTTTTATTGATGCTGGTTTATTTGGTTGTCATTGTAGTGGCGCCGCCAGTGACGGCTGCGTTGATTATTGGTGGTGCTTATATCGCGGCATTGCCTTATGTGCATACGTTTACTGACCATGTGTTATTAAAGACAGCATCAATTCGGATGATTCCATGGGTCATAACATTTTTGGTTTTTTGGTTATTGAATGTGATCTTGCCAGCCTGCAAAGTGAACTGGCGAGCAGCCGGAGTGGGCGCCTTGGTAACTACCGTTTTGTTCGAATTGCTCAAATACGGCTTTACAGCGTATTTAAAAATGAGACCAACATACACGCTTTTATATGGTGCGTTGGCTGCAATTCCTCTATTTCTTATATGGTTATATCTTTCCTGGATTCTTGTGTTACTAGGCGCTATGATTGCGAACATATTGACTAACGGTGTACCAAAAGATACGAAACGATGAAAATGGCCAAAATGATCATAATAGCTTTATTTAGCTTGCTTGCAGCACAAGCTGGTTGGGCGTTGGTGTATCCTAAACCGTTACCCAATGTTGATGTTATCGGCAAAATTAAATATGTAAAAGTAAAAGCGGGTGATGATTTGTACACACTGGCGCATCGCTATGACATTGGCTTTTATGAAATGGTAGAGTCGAACCCTGGTGTAGATCCGGATCGTCCGAAAAGAAATACCGTGGTGTTTATCCCAAGTCGTTATGTGCTACCGAATGTGCCGCGTAAGGGTATTGTCATTAACATCGCTGAAATGCGTTTGTATTATTTCCCTAAACATCAAAACCATGTGTATACCTTTCCAATCGGTGTCGGTGAAATGAATTGGAGCACGCCATTAGGTAAGTTACATATTATTCAAAAAATTAAAGATCCTTCATGGTATGTGCCAAAGAGTATTTATGAATTCAGAAAGAAGCAGGGTGACCCTGTACCGCGTGTGGTTAAGCCTGGCCCTAAAAATCCTCTAGGTGCTTTTGCAATGCGTCTATCAAATCCAAGTTATTTAATTCACGGTACCGATGAGCCAGCAGGTGTTGGTCAGCGCAGCAGTGCTGGTTGTATTCGCATGTACCCTAAAGATATTAAAAAGTTATTTTCAATGGTGCCGGTCGGTACCCCAGTAAATATCGTTAATCAGCCGTTTAAATTAGGCCGAGAAAACGATAAGTTGGTGTTGGAGGCGCACCAGCCGTTTAAAGAAGAAAAAGCAAAGTACCCACATGATGGAAGCTTTGTGTTAACGATGTTGCAGTCTTTTGCAAAAGACAAATTCGTCGAATGGAACCTGCCCCTTGCCAAACAAATAGCACAAGCCGAAACTGGCCTGCCTGCTGTGATCGGCGATTTCACGGACTAAAGTGTTGAGCTAAGAGAAGAACGCCATGCTTGTGGAGATCAGCGTGCGCGCGGTTAAGTATACATTGTGGGAGGCCTTATGTTGGTGGTTGATGATGCAAGTGATGATGACGTGGTTATTGAAGTAGCTGCTGAGGATGATTTAAAGAAAAAATACTATGCGGAGTTTAAGCAATCCGTACAAGGTACAATAGATCATATTGACTCGGGTCGAAGTGTTACTGATGCCATGATGGTGTTAGCGGTATTAGTAATTGGTGGTATAGCGTCTTATCAAAGTTTTGCTTTTGCTAAAGGCTTTGTTGCACGAATTTTAGGGCCTAATGAAGCTAATGCACCTGATCTCTTGCAGAATATATTGCCCAGCGTATCTGGAGCATCTGCATACACTGCGAATGCATCCATTCCTGTTATCTCCTCAGATGTGTCTCTTATCACAACACTGAATATATTTGCTTGCCTGTTAAGCGGTATTGCTCATTGTATAACGTTAGGTCGTAGCAAATCATTAACTGAAGTGCGTAAAAAACATGAGTGGCATGGGGCTTTTACCTTTGGTTATTCATTGTTGGTGTTGGGCTTATCTGTTGGTGGTTCAGTCGCGAATGTTGAGGCGGCGCATGACTCTGTTAAAGGTAGTCCGGTGGTATGGGCTTGGTCAGTGATCGTGTGTAATGCTATCGTGCAATTATTACAAAACTCACGGGCAGTAAAGTTATTATTAAGTAAAGATACTTCGCATTTAAAGTTACATCGTTTAGAGCAGCAAAGGAATTTATTGCCACAAGCAGAGCGTGAAAAAGTGACTGATGGGCAATTGCATGCCATGTCGATGGGGCAGCATAAATTACTGCCAATGTGGACGCAGGTGGGTGTATTGGTGTTTGGATTAGCCAGTGCGGGTTTATATAATTATGCATCTGCGATTAAGCCAATTGTGCAAAATAATGGAAGTTGGGCGCCGCAATGGCGATACGGTTTGGCTGGAGTTAATTTCTTAGTGAAAACGGTATTATTGACCCGCGCAACCACTAATCAGACGCGTCGAATTTTAAGCTCGCAAAATTGGAATTGGAGTAAAGGCATTGGCCTACTTGGGCTAACGCTATTTGGTATGTTGTCAATTGGTAGTGCTTCTGAATACCCTAAAAAATATTTGTTTGGTGATGATAGTTCTTTTACGCACTCCTTAATGAGTATGGGCTTAGCCGAAGCGGCATGCTTAGCGTTAAACTTAGGTGATATGTTTGATGCGGGTAAGATTATTTTGGGCTTTATGTTTAACAAGGTGTTAATGCAATGTATGCTCGGTAGGCGGCCTGATCCGAGTCAGCGTTATGGGGCTACCTTTACTGACTTTATGAAGAACAGTATGGAAAAAACCATGCAACAGGATGAGTCGCATTATTTTCATCATCGTGAATATGAAGAAGGTCATGAGCATGGTGCGCATGTATCAAGTGTTGCTGCTATTAGTAGTAAAGCGCGTAATTTCGCTATGACTGCCTGTAACTTGCAACCGGCTTATCATGAGCCAAATATGAATCAGGGTTTTGTTGAGATGGGTGGCTCTGAATATCATGTAAAACCTGCAGGTAAAGCAGGATTGGATTCATGGCATAGGTTGTCTGAGTTGAGGTCGACCATCTTTAGTGATGCCAGGGATGCGATAGCTGTTGGTACGCCAAATCGAGATAAGTTAGCGAGACAAGCATCTATTGACACGATGGAAGATCTGTACCAGGATCGTATGGCCGAGTGTCGCGCGATGTCATGTTCGCGTTAGTTTTTTTGTTATCTCGGACTTGAGTGTGTTATCCCGGGCTTGAGTGTGTCATCCCGGACCCCGATCCGGGATCCAGGATAATACATGGATTCCTGGTCAAGCCATGAATGACAATGAAAGATCATGCCGGCTTAGTAATCAGCCCTACATCTTTTGCACCCGCTTGTTGCAATAACACCATGGCATTAACTACTTTGCCGTAATCCACCGCTTTATCGCCGCGCACATACACGTCGCGTTTTTGATTCTTTTGCTTGGCGCGCCCCAGCGCAATACCCACAGCATCATTCAATTGTGCTGCCGTTAATGCATTACTGGGATTTTTTGCAATATTTAAAAAGTATTCGCCTTTCTTATCAACCGTTACAATGATTGGCAGTTGATCATCAGGTGTTAATGTTTTTGCACTGGCTTGAGGTAAATTTACATGTACGCCTTGCGTGAGCAGTGGTGCGGTTATCATGAAGATCATCAACAGTACCAGCATGACATCGATGTAAGGCACAACATTGATTTCAGCCATTGGCTTCTTGCGATTACGCCGTCTGTTCATTCCACTCCCCTTCATTGCTTTCATCGGAAGGTGCATGCGTTTGTGGTTTGCTTTGGTGATGCAACACACTGGAGAACTCATCTTGGAAGGTTTGATAGCTGTTATCTAAACGTTCCAGCTGACTGGTAAAAAAGTTATAAGCAATAACGGCAGGAATCGCTGCTACTAAACCCATTGCCGTCGCAATTAAGGCTTCAGAAATGCCAGGTGCTACCATCGCAATCGTAGCTTGTTGTACAGCACCTAAACCGCGAAATGCAGACATGATGCCCCATACCGTTCCGAATAAACCAATATACACACTGTTTGAACCAACTGTAGCAAGAAAGGATAAGTGTTTTTCTAAGTTATCCACTTCATGAGATTGCGCAATACGCATCGCTCGTTGTGTGCTTTTAATTACGTTAGCTTTATTGTTCGATTTGCTCGAGCTTTTTAAATATTCACTAAAGCCTGAGTAGAAAATCTTAGCAAGCCCAGTCACTGGTTTACGTTGGCTATGTAAAGAATCGTAAATATTATTTAAGTCGCTGCCCGACCAAAAGCGTTCTTCAAATTGCCGCGCTTCTTTGCGGCGCTGCTTATATAAGCGAACACGCTGAATAATGATGGTCCATGAACTAACCGATGCCAGTAATAAAATTAACATCACCAGTTTGACTACCGGTCCAGCATGAATGATAAAACTCCAAATACTTGTTTCACTCTGTAACATCTCTTTTATTTCCTTTTGCTCTTCTGCCTTTTAAGGCGTTATCTCAAGAATCCAATCGTTGTCATCCCGCGCATGCTTTGTCATCCCGCACTTGATGCGGGATCCACTCAAATAGCATGCAACTATCAAGGCGCACAGCGTACCTCTTTTACTTCATGGCTCGCTGCACTCCGTTCCGCTGCGCTTTATTTCCGTAAAAGAGGCACCCTATACACCTTGATGCCAACAATGCAGCTTCGATCTGTTTATCTCAGCCCCTATCCAATCAAATATCCACACCCACTTGCGTATTCGCTGATGCAGGTGCCTTTAATCCCAAATGCTGGTAAGCCAATGCGGTTGCCATACGTCCACGTGGTGTGCGCTTAATATATCCCTCTTGAATTAAAAACGGTTCAATCACGTCTTCAATTGTACCACGCTCTTCGCTAATGCTCGCAGCAAGGCTATCAATGCCAACGGGACCACCATCAAATTTTTCAACCAAAGCTGAAAGTAGTTTGCGATCCATTAGATCAAAACCTTTAGCATCGACTTTTAACATATTCAATGCTTGGCCGGCGATATCTTCGCTAATATGTCCATTCGCTTTAACCTGCGCATAGTCACGCACACGGCGCAATAAACGGTTAGCAATTCGTGGTGTGCCGCGTGAGCGGCGGGCAATCTCAACAGCGCCGTTATCATCAATGTCGACAGCAAGTATTTGTGCGGAACGTTTGATAATAGTGGTTAAGTCAGCGGCATTGTAAAATTCCAAACGCTGCACAATACCAAAGCGATCACGTAACGGTGAGGTTAATAATCCAGCTCGTGTAGTTGCGCCCACTAAGGTAAAAGGTGGCAAGTCTAATTTAATTGAACGCGCAGCAGGCCCTTCGCCAATCATAATATCCAGTTGGAAGTCTTCCATTGCTGGATAGAGTACTTCTTCAACTACAGGGCTTAAGCGGTGAATCTCATCGATAAACAAAACATCGTGCGGTTCAAGGTTGGTCAGCAGGGCCGCGAGGTCACCGGCTTTTTCTAATACCGGCCCCGAGGTTTGCTTTAAGCCAACTTTCATTTCATTAGCAATAATATGCGACAGTGTGGTCTTGCCTAAGCCTGGCGGCCCAAAAATTAAAACATGATCGAGTGCTTCACCGCGTTGTTGCGCGGCTTGAATAAAGATATCCATTTGTTCGCGTACGGCGGGTTGACCAATATAGTCACTTAATTGCCGTGGGCGAATACTGATTTCGACAGCGTCTTCTTGTTCTTGGTGATCAGGGCTAATCAGGCGCTCTTCGCTCATGCTGATACTCCTTTCACCATTTGTTGCAAGGCCAAGCGAATCAATTGCTCGCTACTTAAATCGTCTTGTTGCACCTTGCTTAAAGCGCGCTTAGCTTCGTTCGGCTTATAGCCTAAAGCCGTCAAAGCCGATAATGCATCATCGCCAGCTTGTGTGGCTGCTGATAGCGGTTGAGCTGATGCAGCATTATCACCTAAGTTCCATTTGGCTAAGGCGTCTTTGGTCTCAATAATTAATCGCTCAGCTGTTTTGCGGCCAATGCCGGGGATGCTGGTGAGACTGCTGCTGTCTTCGTTTTGTATGCACATCACAAAGGTATCTGCCTCCATGCCTGACAATATGGTCAATGCTAATTTTGGACCCACACCATTGACGCGGATTAATGAGCGAAATAAATCACGTTCACGTTCAGCGTAAAAGCCATACAGTAGGTGCGCATCTTCGCGCACCACAAGGTGAGTGTATAAGCAGGTTTGTTCGCCTATTTCAGGTAGGTGATAAAAAGTAGTCATTGGCGCTTGCACTTCGTAGTGCAGGCCGCCGATATCAATCAGTAATTCAGGTGGTTTTTTGGCGGCGATCAGACCGCGTATTCGTCCGATCATCGGATGGTTCCTGTGTCAGTCGTGTCCACTTGCGAGTATGCGCATGGGTTAATGCAATTGCAAGTGCGTCGGCGCTATCCGCTTGCGGTTTCGGTGAAATTTTTAAGATGGTGCTGATCATATGTTGCACTTGCACTTTGGTTGCTTGGCCATAGCCAACGATCGCTTGTTTCACTTGTAACGCGCTATACTCATGCAACTCTAGCGCAAATTGTGCACAGGCTGTGATGGCGGCACCCCGTGCTTGGCCAAGCTTTAACGCAGACATGACATTATGTTGCACAAATACTTTTTCAATCGCCATTTCGTTGGGTTGGTATTCGGTGATCACTTCGATAAGCTTGCTGTGGATCTGATACAATTTTTGGCCAAGGTCATCGCCCGTTGTGCGGATGTGCCCAAAGGTGACTACCTTTTCAGTGGACTTAACAACATCGATAATGCCATAACCGGTACAATTTGAACCGGGGTCTATCCCTAATATCCGCATATTGCGCTTCCTGCTGATGGGTTAATGTGTTTTAGTCGTCAGCAAAGTTTGCGTTGGTATAAACCTCTTGCACATCGTCGAGGTCTTCCATCCAATCCAGCATCTTTTGCAGTTTTTCTGATTGCTCAGCATCGAGATCAACACTGGTTGCCGCTTCCATTGTTACTTCGGCAAATGCAGGGGTTAAATTGGCAGCGGTCAGTGCTTCTTTAACGTTGAGCATATTTTCTGGTGTGGTTTCGATATCGACTGAACCATCATCATTGGTGTTAACGTCTTCGGCGCCAGCTTCAATGGCGATTTCCATTAATTGATCTTCATCAGCACCCGGTTCAAAACTGATAATACCTTTTTTAGTGAACAGGTAGGCGACGGAGCCATCAGTGCCCATATTGCCGCCAAACTTGGTGAAGGAATGACGCACATCGGCGACGGTGCGGTTTTTATTATCCGACAAGCACTCAACCATGACAGCAACACCGTTGATACCATAACCTTCATAGACCGATTCGATCATATTGTTATCGTCATCGCCACCAGCGCCACGTTTTACGGCACGAGCAATGGTGTCTTTGGTCATATTGGCGCTAAGTGCTTTATCAATGGCTAAGCGTAAACGGGGATTGCTATCGACATCACCACCACCTAAGCGGGCAGCTACCGTGATTTCTTTAATCAATTTGGTAAAGACTTTACCGCGCTTGGCGTCTTGTGCACCTTTGCGGTGTTTAATGTTCGCCCATTTACTGTGTCCGGCCATTTTTTATTTCTCACGATTAACAAAGCAGGGTATATTACCATGTCAGGGCTGACGCGAAAAGTGATCTACAGATGATATAAGGGCACAATTATGGCAAGTAAAAAAGCGAGTTTATATTGGTTGGGCTTAAGCGTGGTCATTATTATCCTCGACCAGTGGACAAAATGGCTATCAGTACAGCATTTGCCGTTTAATCCGAAAAGAATATTGCCAATCTTTAATCTTAGCTTAGCTTATAACCGTGGCTCGGCCTTTGGTTTCTTGAATCAAGCCTCGGGTTGGCAGGTATATGCCTTTTCCGCGATCGCCATCATTGTTGTTGTCGCATTATTTATTTGGCTGGTTAGAACGCCATCGATTATGCGTTTACGCGCTTGTGGTATTGCATTGATACTTGGTGGTGCGATTGGTAATTTGATCGATCGGGTACGCTTAAAGTACGTTGTTGATTTTATTCAACTGCATTACGGTGATTGGTTTTTTCCAACGTTTAATGTAGCGGATACGGCAGTGACGCTTGGTGCAGTGTGTTTGATTATTAGCTTGTTGATGGATGAATGATCCCATCATCCTGGCTCTGAGTATGTCACCCCGAACGTGAGTATGTCACCCCGAACGTGAGTATGTCATCCCGGACCCCGATCCGGGATCCAGTCAAATAGCCTTGCATCGCAAGGACACCAGGGATACCTGTTCTCGTGAACAGGCTTCCCTGTCTTCGTACTCCTTTACATCCATGTATCATACGCCACTCGAAAGGTACCCCTGGCACCCTTATATGCTATGGCTGTTTGATCTTGTTATCCAGCACCAAGACCTGTCATCCGGCCAACACTATCCAGCGTTAACACACCAGAGCGTCCATTGGTTTTTGGGGTCGCTCGCAATAAATAATGATTTTTATTGGGTACTGTTAGGCTAAACCGATAGTGCTTGTTTTGTAGTGGTATAACTGCACCTTGATAACTGTGATGTTGGCTGTAATAACGTTCCAGTTGCACTGCAGTACGGTGCATTTGTGTTTGTGTTTGTTGGCGACGCACGGTCTGCAAATGAGTTTGATAACTCGGGTAGCCAATGGCGGCTAGCAAGCTAACAATGCCGAGTGCAATCAATAGTTCCAATAATGAAAAAGCGGTGAATGTTTTCATGCAAACAGTCTAACCGCTTTGATGGTTCATAAAACCCGGTGTTAATTCCTAGGTTTTATGGTTATGGGGTGCTGCTGCTACCACTGCCGGTAGGTGCTGTGTTAGCGGTTGCAGTCATTTCAGTTATTTTTTGTCTTAATGTTGTATCGACTACTTGGAAGGCTGAGCGTATTCTGTCATCGATGCCTACGTGCTCACCATCGGTGTCATTGAAATGTGTAATGGTAGTAGTCATTGTTGTTAGTATCTCTAGGTCACTGTTAGCATCATTGATATTAGTATACCCAGCTGGGTCAAGTAGCTTGTCACAAATAGTGTCAAGTTGCTTTAGATATTCATTCACGCGCCTAGGGTTGTGGTTTTTGTCTTTTTTGAAAAAGTCTGTAAATAGCATTGACATTGCTCCTGCCAGACCGCTAGCTTTTTCCATGCCGTCTATGCGACTTGCAACTACTGCTTTGGCTTCTGCTACTGTGCTTTTTACTTCCTCTAGTCTCATGATTGCTCTCTTACATCGGTTATTTAAGATAGTTCGCATTATACAGCCTGCGGCTTAAAGAAGACTTAACATATATGCTTGGAGTCAATGGCTTATATACCGGCACGAAGCCGGTATCGCCATATCTTGAATTACGGTATTAAGCGGTCGCCAGGCCCGGCATCTAAGCTACTGCTGGGTGAGAGCTCTTTGCAGGTTTCATGTAAGTGGCGGTAGGCGGCTAGCGTTTTTAGGCCGTTAATATCACCATGGCCGAGATGTTTATCCACTTGGCCATTTAGGTTTTCACCGATTGCTTTTAATTGATCTGAAATGTGCGCTACGGCGCTTGGTTTCAAGGTGCTGGTTGATTCTTCGTGCTTGATAAATTGAGTGGCAATGATGACCAGTGTTTCTAATTGTTTTTGTAGCGCGCCCGCAGTACCAGTAGAGGGGAATTTGCTTTTCCATAGTGCGTGCAGGGTGGTGACAAGTGTGTGGGTTGCCCCTGCGCCTACTGGGACGTTATAGGCTGCGGCCTTTTTGGCTCGTAGTGTGGCGATAGTCTCGGATAACTGCACGATATTGGTTTTTAATTGATCTATTCGGCTCATCGGTGTCTCACTCCCATATAAAAATTCATCACATTTATATCACAGTTCTTGCGGTGTGTGATCAAAATATGTGTTTTCGGAAATTTTTACGCATTATTTATACTTAAACGTCCATTTTAATGTCACTATTACGTACTGAATGTAAATATGTAATTCGTAGCATTAAAATACTTGTTATTTTCTGCTGAAGCAGTATCATAGCGTTTCTTCTGAGGGTCGTTAGCTCAGTTGGTAGAGCAGTTGGCTTTTAACCAATTGGTCGCTGGTTCGAATCCAGCACGACCCACTTATTTTTCAATAACTTACACGGTTCATTTTTTTCCTAGAGCAATCTGTGTGGCGTTTTTGTGACGTGTTTTACAAATTTTTTCTGATGCTTTTCGTAAATGCTCACTTGAAAGGTGTGCATAACGCAGTACCATATTTAAATTTGACCATCCTCCCAGCTGCTGTAATTCTTGCAGCGTGGTGCCGTTTTGCACGTGCCAACTAGCCCAAGTGTGTCGTAAATCATGCCACCTAAAGTTTTGGTTCTGTCACGTCTCAGTACGTTAAACAGCATTAACACTCATAGGTCTGCGATGGTTATATTATATAGAGCCACCCACCACCCGGATGTGATCATGAAATGTACTAGCTGTGATTCAAGTAATGTACTAAAGCGTAAAGCAGTAACAAAACAGGGTTTAGCTCAGTACCAATGTCGATGCTGCGGTCAATATTTCAATGAGCGCAGCTCAACAGCTTACAACCATACTCAGTATCCAACTGACATTATTACCATGATTGTGCTCTTTTACTACCGATACAAGCTGAGCTTAGTTGATATCACCGAAATCATGGCTCTCAGAAATATATATTTGAGCCACGAAACTGTGCGGCGTTGGGTGCAGCGTTTTGGAAATAATCTTGCTTTAAGGTGTCGCGCTAATCGCGGCAAAATTGGTAGCAAGTGGCACATGGATGTTACTTATTTGGTGATCAAAGGCCACTGGTACTATCTATATAGAGCGATAGATAAAGCTGGTAATTTAGTTGATGTTTATCTTAGTGAAACACGGAATAAAAAAGCAGCCACACGATTTTTTAAGCAATGTTTGCAAACCACTGGCGTCACGCCCACCCAAATAACAACTGACAAAGAGATCGGATTTTCTGATGCTATAAAAACGGCCTATGGAGCATCAACTATTCATCGTGATGTTAAATACTTAAACAACCGCATTGAGCAAAATCATCGAGGCATTAAGTCCTGGTATCGACCTATGAAGGGATTTAAATCACCGTGGTCAGCAATGATCTTGTGCTATGCATTCGAAGAGATTCGACAATTTTTCCGCAGTCAAAAACCGTTATCGAAGCACCGAAGCTTTATTGCGTCTAAATTCCGAAAATTTGAAAGGTTTGCTATTTGCCATGCATGAAGTAGCTAGTGAGTAAGCAGTTTTAAATTAGAGCGTATTGAGTCGTGACGGAACCTGTAATCTTGCTTACTCATCTGTCGCCAAAGCGCTGGATAAAAGAACCATTAGTCGCTCTGTATATCAATTGATTGTAACCATCTGATGATGATCTGGAATCCCAATAACGGCAGTATTCGTGACCCTCACCCATAGCAACAAATGTATTTTTACCATGGTCATTCCACGACGTGGTTGTTCTTACATTGGTATTCAACAGTTGATCAAATAGATTTTTACAATCAGATGAACTCATGCGCGTGGTGCCAGGCCAACCTGTCGAAGTCATAGCAATCGTTTCGTTTTGCATAGTAATTTCTGAAGGCTTGCCTTTGGCCACCCACAACGCATGCGCGAGATTGACCGCTGATTGAAATGAGGAATAGACACCAGCATCAACAGACTTTTTAGCGTCATGCTGAACATCAATAAACTTTGGTATCGCAAAAGCAGATAAAATACCTAAAATAACGATAACAATAATTAGCTCAACCAGCGTAAATGCACTATTTTTCAATCTTTTACCCTCACCATATAAATACAATATATGATTATACTAGATTCTTATTAACATAGGATTAAGTGAATTGCGCGTAACCATTGAATACAAACATACCTACCTGCAGATACCGTTAAGACTAGCTTCACAAAACGTTATTATTATATAGCTAGTATATAAAAACAGGTGATACAATGAAGTTAGGCGAAACACTATGTGATTGGCTGGTTAAAACCCCAGATCTTTTGGCCGTCAAGGGTGAGCATGTAAAATTCATTGGGGGCGCCATGGCGCAAGAGATTAACCAAGCGGCTGCAGAAAAAGATTTCGAGCAAATCAAAGCTAAGTTGCAACAATTTAAGCGGTATTTAGAAGCAGCAAAAACAACCGATGACGCAGACAAGATCCAGCAGTTGATTGATCTGTTTGACAAAGATATTGAGCTAGAAATAGATGCCTTAGCACCAGATGAATTGCAACAATTAAAAGATGCAGGCATTGTAATAGCCCCACCAAGCGACTGCCTTTATTTTGAAATGAGCCTTGAAGAGACTGAAGCAATGCTAGCGAGCCTAAGTCCAAGCCCAAGCCCAAGGTCACCATTATTATTTCAATCTTTTTTTGTACGTGAGATTAAAGTGAATGTAAATGCAGTTGAGTATTTAAGGTTTTGTTTATTCGATGCGGGGTTCGAAGCAAAATCAGACGATACTCATGCTACATTATTTGGCCGTGGGTACTCAAGCATGAACACACATGAAGTTATGTATAATCGCCTATGGGCGTTTATTGAATCAGAAGCGTGCCCTAACAAAGAATATTGGCAAACCATAACCGATGCATACAGTAAAAGTGATCAATTTGATTTTCTAGCTAACAAGCTTAGCACTGTCGACCCAGCGAAAGTTGCAGCAGATGTAGATGCAGGTAAAACAGTCAGCATGATCCCAGGGTATGCAGATAAAACATCGGGGCATGTATATAGCTTAAATATCGTTAAGCTAAATGGCAGAGCCTACGCATTTATAGGGAATCGCGGTGATAGAATACCACGCGAGCATACTGTTGCTGTATATACCATAACGCGGCCTGACCAACTCAGTAATCCTACTTTTTATAAGACACTTGAAGACAACATTCAAAATCGAGACTTCATGCTAGGCATGACGAGTGAAAGTCATACTACACTAGGATCACTGCTTGGCTTCGAATTGTTTGACGCGCCACCCAGTGACCAATGGTCAGATCAAAAAGTCGGGCTGTGTGCTTTAGCTGCAAGCTACATGCAAGTTCGTACACGACTATGGATTAATGATATCAAACAACAATGTGATAACGCATCTGTTCCTATAGCTGAGGGTGGAGGAATAACAAAGGGAATGCTGAGACAATCTCTACATGATACACGTGACCAATACAAATCATTTCGCTATTTCTGTCGCAATATTTCGGTTCAAGATATCGTTAAGGACTTAATTCATGCTGAAAAGCCATCCATTGATATAAAATCATGCTACCGCGTATTTACCGATTTTTTTAATAGCTTTGTCACCAAATACAGAGATAAAACTGCTCCAGAAGCAGTGATAACGAATGCTTTACAGCCACTACATGATGTTATTGTAGCGGATTCTGATAAATTACAAGCTCGCTCACTGGCGGCTGGGGTAAACCCTGATGAGTTTGACGCACAGCTAGTGGCCATGAAACAGCTATGCCGTTCTGCGATGCCTACGGTAAAATTTACTGCTGAACTGCCAGAACGCATAGTCGGCGTATGGGTATAAGGTTGTACTGTAATGAACCACCGTTATTTTTGAGCTAATCAACACGGCCCCGCTTAGATGGGAAAGCGCATAGCACATGTGATTAACATATTACACAGCGCGATGTTTGATTTGTGTGTGACTCAAGTGCAGCGATAATTTCGATGTGTCCATTAAGCCTTGCGATATCAAGAGCTGTCTTTTTTATAGGTGTTTTAATATCTGCGTCAGCGCCTGCTGCAAGTAATGCGTTAACTGCATAAGTATCATTCTCACGGGCAGCTAACATTAAAGCGGTGAATCCTGAAAATGTGTCGATCACCTGGTTTATATCGATAGGATATGATAATACGAGATCAAGCATAGTTTTACTTTTTGAAAGCACAGCTGATTCTAGTGGTTTAAAAAAGCAATCAGCGTTTATATTGGCACCACGCTCGATTAACAATCGCGCTGTATTTGGTAGGTGTTTTTTTATGGTATCACTTAGTAGATTGTCTAGTTGCCTTTGTGTGCCGCAGTCAGCGCCTTGGTTGATCAAATAGCATGCCACATAATCAGTACTGCTATGGCAGGCTATCTCTAGTGGGGTTTGACCAGAAGCATCAATTGCATCGATGTCAGCGCCGCTATCAAGTAAGAATTGTATGGCACGGTGTGAACTCCCCTTCACTGCATCGTGAATTAATTGATCCGGGCTTAACGTGCTACCTAGCTGAAACAGCATGAGGAACATACCAAAGTCACCTCTTTTCAAAGCGCTATTTATAGGTAGGACGTCATGTATGCTGGGTAGGTATAAGAGATAATATCTAGGGAGATTGGGTGTGCAAGAGAGGCGACTGATATTGCTATCTGCACCCAGTTCTATTAGCAAGCTTGCTGTTATCTGGTGTCCAGATATTACAGCGTGATGTAATGCTGCCGTTATCTGTAAATCATTGAGGTGGCTCCACAAAGTTGTGCTTTCTTGTAAGCGGGTTATTATATCATTGCGCCCATATTCCGCTGCTGTGCATAATACGCTGCCTAATTGTTTCTGTAATTCACTGTCATCCATCTTAGGTAAGTCTGCTAGTAAGCGGAAAAATAATTCAAATTGATTTAAAGCAACCGCCCAATTAAGCACTGTTTAACTAGATGTTGCTGGTATGCGTCTGGATGTATCAAATGTTCCTGGTGGTTTATCAACTATTTGAAAGTATGGTGCAATGAGCTTTGCAAATACAGCATCTAAAAATTCTTGATCCACTATTGCTGCCATTAAGTCGAGTGGTGATTCTGAGCTCTCTTCTATTATACGGTCTTGAACTACAAAGCTCATGATAAAATCGCTAGAGTAATAAATTTCACGTGCTGTCGGGTCTAGGTTTATGAATTCTGATGTGTCATTTTTTCGAACGGCTGCAGATAGCTGATGGTATCTATTTAATTCTTCACCATGTCTTATCTCTCTTTCATAATCACCTGATTCTTTAAGCGACAAGCGCTGATTTTACTAGATGTATGGTTTTCGCGTACATCTGGCTTTGTTTCCTAACGTTTCGCCAACCTGTACTTATTAAAATTCAGGCACAACGATAACCTTCAGGCATTCCTAGCCCGGTCATTTTATTCAAGACCCCACAGCCAATCATGGCTTCGTTTTTTTGACGAGACACTTCTCTATCATATAACTTGTTACCCAGTATTTCTTTATAGCGCTGGATGCATAGCTCTGAATAATTTCGTTGACCGTACCTCATTATTTTTTGCCATGCCATGCGGCCAAATGTTTTAATCTTTTGTAAATTATTATTTCTTTGCGCATGGATTTTGTTGTTATAAACAGCGTTGCTGTTGGGTGGGATAACGATATCAACATCGGAGAATTTATCAGACATGCTTTGGTAAACAGCACTGCTATCGTAAGCACGGCTCCGTCAAAACTCAGTGCCACTTTTGGCTATGCGGCATGATTAGAGTATCGTGAGCAACATAAGATGAACCAAACGGATGCCTAACGGCGAATTGTCCACACTGTGAATCGACCAATACCCATAAATGTAGCCGTGAAAAATAGGCATCAGGAGAATTGAACTCAGCTTTGACGAATCCGGATATCGCGTAGTACAGGCTGGAGAAACGTTAGGAAACAAAGCCTCTTGACGATGGGGTCCACTATAATTCATAATTGAACCTCCTATCCAGTTTTCAAATTAAGTCAACTTGAATCATAAGCTGGGAAATATAAATTGCCAACTTATTGAGTAGGGTGGTTCATTACAGTAAAGCCAGATATAGTCATTTAATTTTACCGGAGGGTTAACAGTGAACGCAGAAACATTTTTCAAATCTATGTACTTTGATATTTGGCAAGGCAATTCGATTGAGAAATTAAGCGATTACTATTCTGAATCTTTTCAAGAAATCGTTGACTTCACCGATGAAAATAACGAGGCGATCACTGAGTCGCTAGATTATCAAGACCTTATTCAGCGGTCTCGTTTTAAAAAAGAAAATTATAAGAACACAACTTTAGATATTAAAAGGTTTGTTGCCTGTAAGAATACCATTACCGTGTATTTTTACTCAAACTCAATTGATAAGAGTACAGATGAGTTAATACAACGACGTGTTTGTGGCATTTGGCAACTTGATGAAGACAATAAAATAGATAAGGTTTGGGCTGTAGCAACGCGTTCGATAACAGCACAAAAATAGGTTGTACTGTAATGAACCACCCTGCTAACAACAAAGTGCTTAACCTCAATCCAGTGGGGTTTCTTAAGGGGAGATTTGCGCTCTCACCTTGAGTCGCGTCAGTCGAACTTGTTTCGACTAGCGATAATAAAGACTAGCGATAATAAAAGGGAACGAAATGAGCATTATACCCTTGCGTATGCTGCGCATACAGGGGCACTGGCGGCAGTTGCAACATTGCGGTTTCGTTACGTTACCTGCGATGCTTGAGGTTAGGTGAATCCTGAAACGTAGTAGCGAATGAAGTGGGTCGTGCTGGATTCGAACCAGCGACCAATTGGTTAAAAGCCAACCGCTCTGATATAAACTTACGAACAATCAACACCTTGCGATATATTTTACCGCTATAAACCGCTTCACACCGTCACGATCCGTGCCATATATATCTAAACACGGTACGTTATTGCCACGCAGCTACGACTGCTACTATAAATAGAATTCACTTGCAAATGAATTTTTATAGGCTATAATTCACTTACAAATGAACTTTAGAGATTGCTATGCAAGCCTTGTTTGATCTACAAAAACAATTATTGAGCCAATATCGTGAGCAACCGTTCTATTCTAGACAATGTTTCAAGAAGTTAACGCTTGATAATTTTGCAACAGGTATTGTCGGTGGCCGTGGCGCAGGTAAAACAACTTTTTTATTACATATTGTTAATCAGCATATTAATGAAGATCAGCAGGCACTTTATGTTTCTGCCGACAGTATATATTTTTTAGAATCCACGCTGCTTGGGCTAGTTGAGCAGCTACATAAAGAAACAGATATCCGACTGCTGTGCGTTGATGAAATTCATAAATACGAAAATTGGGCTCAAGAATTAAAAAATATTACGGATACCTACCATGATTTCCGTGTCCTTTTTTCAGGTAGTTCGATGATCGATATCATTAGTGCCAAGTATGATTTATCGCGCCGTGTTACCTTGCACCACCTTAATGGATTTTCGTTTAGGGAATACCTTGAGTATACAGAAGCATGTACATTACCAATCATCGAACTAGAACACTTATTAAAAAAACATACTCATATTGCTAACGCATTATCGATTAATGGAATTATCAAAAAATTCAAAAAATATTGTCGCATTGGTTATTACCCATTTACTAAACGACTAAGTCAAGAAACTGAAATTAAACAAGCCCTTGAGAATATCATTCAAAAAGTTATTTATGAGGACATTGCAACACTTAAATCGTTAAAAACACCAACGCTAATGACGCTAGAAAAGCTGTTTAAGTACATTGTTAATTCTTTGCCCGGCGAACTCAATGTCAATAAGCTATCTAACCTTATCTCGAAGAGTTTTGACAATACAATAGAATATTTGACTATCTTACAAACTAGTGGACTGATTCGTTCGAGCGCGCCAATAAAATTTGGTAAGTCTTTATTTAAACACCCCACCAAACTTTATCCAGATAACACTAATTTTATTTTTACATATATGCTGCCCCATTTTACCAATGATGTATTGGGTAAAGAGCGAGAAACCTTTTTTTTAAACCAGACACAGAATGCCGGATTAACTGTTAATATCCATCCGACTTGCGATTTCCTAATTGGCGAAACAGCATTTGAAATTGGTGGACGCAGTAAAACTGCTGAGCAGATTAAGCATGAAAAAAATGGCTTTATTGTTTCTGATGGTATTCTTGTTGGGCATGGGCGAAAAATTCCGTTATATCTATTTGGTTTTTTATATTAATGAGCTTGGTTCTGTTGGTACTGTCGCAAAAATTCATTAACGGCACTGTTGCAAAAATAGCTATGACTACTACCCTAGGCCAACGTTTAATCCTGG
>JARGPC010000011.1 GCA_029212885.1 Coxiellaceae bacterium | reverse complement strand
GGTGTTGAGCTGCGAACATTAAAATATTGACCGCAGCACCGACACTGGTATTGAGTCAAGCTTTGTTTTGTTATGACTTTGCGCTTTAACACGTTGCTTGAATTGCAATTAGTGCATTTGATGATTATCTCCGAGTACAGATTTGACACCATATTATATGGTTATCGAAGGGCAATGTATGTTAACGCTGTCTGGCGTATCGAAATGTGATGGAACCATAACAAGTACCTCCTCAGTGATAATCCACAATCTCTACTTCATAAGCGTCACCTTGTCGCCATTGAAAACAAAATTGTCAAGCGCAAGTAATGTTGATGCATTATACAGAAGCTAAAAAAAGAATATCACGTGGTTTTAGAATAATTATGCTAAAAATAGCCGGTAATCGAGCTTAAACTTTTTAGCAATGCGTTTAGCCATATCACGTCCGATTGGACGCTTACCGTTTTCCATGGCGGATAAGTTTGCCTGAGTAATATTTAATAGCTTGGCAAATTTAGCCTGGGTTAATCCCTCTCTATTCCGAAGCCCTTTTAACAAACAACCTGGCTCTCCATATTTTTCTATAATATCAGCGAACGCCTCCTCGACAGTAACCGTGTCTTGCTCAAAGAAATCAATTTTATACTTCTGCAACACTCCAATCGGAATCGCGTATTTATCACCATGCCAAGTAACATGCGCATTACGATCAGTATGGGGCTTTTTCATACGTGCCGACATAATACACCTCTACAATTCTAATTTTTTTATTTATAACCTGCCAACAACAAACGTATGTTGGCCGCCCTTTAGAAACATGACAATGGTACCTATCCCCCCTCATACCTCTGAATTTGCCACAATTCTTCCACCTACCACTCGTTCCAGGCCCATTACACTTAATGTCACGCATTAATAACAAGGTACTAGCTTTAATTAATGATGGCAGCTGACCAATTTGCTTAAGTGCGCGACGCGTAACCACAACATACCAGTCATTCACATTATATCTCATTTTTTGATATATATCAATTGTTGATATATTACTAACGAGCACTAAAAATGCATAATACATAAAACAAAAAAAGAATATCACGTGGTTTGAAAATTAAAATTATTCCATTAAAGGATGAGTCGCGCGCAACTTTTTAATTAAGTCGGGCTTAGATGTGGCAAATAATTTCTGCTTGATACGCACAAGATGCGTCTCTACCGTTCTTGGTGAAATACTGCATTGATCCGCTATTTCACGCATACTTAACCCAGAAATAATAAAAGGCACTAAGCTGGCTTCGCGCTTAGTTAACCTAATCAATTGATCGCCTGATCTTACAATCGAACCGTGCTTTGTCAACTCTGATATAAATAACTCACGATCAACATGATTGCGGTATAACCTCAAACTGTCGGGCTCAGCCACTATCAAACTGTGCTTACGAGGGATATAAATGCGCTGCCTGGCCAATGCAGATATCATGTCTGCAGCATGGTAATTAAAATGATCTATAAACTGATTAACCAGACTAATATTTCTCACAAACTTTTGCTCGAAACAAGAATTACTTGAATGACTACCAAATATAAAAAAATCGCAATAGTCGCCACTGTGGTGCGGCTTTATTAAAATGAAAGCATACATCACTTTTAATCGCTGACGATACATTTGTATTAAATCAGTATCGCCCATCACCTCCGACCATAACGAATAACCAGAAGAGTATTGCTGTATTTCTTTTTCAAGCGGGTTATTACAATATAATTGGTGACGATAATAATAGTCCATCCAATCTGGGTCAGTCGATAAATTAATATCGCTGCCATCCGCATATCCCCGGGAAAACGTCACATAATCCACATCAAAGTGCTTCATCATAGGCTTAAAAATAGCCCTGATGTCACAAACATCAAATCGGCTTAATTGACGCTGGACCTGCCTAATTGTATTATCACTCATAAATATACTGTATTACTAGCCTACTAATATATAAAATACTAAACTATTAAGCTTATGGCAATATTAAACAACCATACCGTTATAAATATTCCTTATAAAATTGAAATACGAACAGTTCCTAGCTGGCCAATAACCCTAGCAGCCCTGGTGAGCAGCTGACTTATCCGTCATGGACAACAAAGTAGGAATTACCACTAAAATCAACAAGGTAGCAAAAGCCAAGCCAAAACATATCGAGGCCGCCATCGGAATCAAAAACTGCGCCTGTAAAGACCGCTCAAACAACAAGGGCGATAACCCAGCTATCGTTGTGAGCGACGTTAAAATCACCGCACGAAAACGCTGGCAACAAGCCTCCACTATCGCCTCATTACCATGAAAACCATTCTCTTTTAATTCCTTATAGCGCAACAACAGAATTATCGAATCGTTTATCACAATCCCCGTCAAGCCAAAAAAACCAAACAATGACATCAAGGTCAAATTCAAATCTAAAACAATATGACCAACAATGGCCCCGACCAACCCTAATGGAATAGCAACCATCACAAACACCGGCCACAAATAAGAGCCAGACACCCACGCCAAGATGATATAAATTAACGCCAAGGTAAACACAACTGCTATTTTCATTTCATTTAGCGTCTGCTCACGATCACGCAAACGCCCTTTAAAAGAATATTGCACACCAAACTGCTGAGAAAACTCCGGCAATACATCTTTTTTTAGTGCAGCAACAATCTTGTTGGTATTTCCTGTCGCCGGATTAACCTCAGCTTTTACATGAACTGCAGTAGTGAAGTCTGTACGTGAAATGGAGTCAAAGTTACGTTGCGTTGCAATATTCGCCAACGCATTAAGTGGCAATACCTTACCTTTCTTAGTGACTATCGGCAGCGTTTCTAAGCTACCCAATGATCGACTAGCACTTTTCTCTAAACGCACCCGCACGTCAATCTCTTGCTTACCCCGATTAAAAATTTCAACCAAGTCTCCAGCATATGCAGCACGCACTTGCTTACCAATATCAGTTAAATTCATACCCAACACCAGCGCTTCTGGCTTCAAACTAAATACAAACTCATCAGGCGCATAAGGCAAATTATCTTCAACATTATAAGTTCCAGCATAACCCTTTATTTTAGTTGCTAAGTCCAGTGCAGCTAACTTTAGCTTGGCTAACGACTTCCCCGTCAACGCAATATCAATATCCGCACCCGCCTCGTCCGCACGAGGTGAACGTATCCTTATCTTATCCACATCAGGAGTCAGCTTAATTGCATCACGCCACGCATTAATAAACTCAGCGTTAGTAACGTCACGCAATGCTGGCGAGCGCAACTCAACCCATAGTGCACCTAAACGTTGCTGCGAGCGCGTCTCATGATGATCAGTAGAATCATGCTGCAATAACACAACCGTTTGCACTATTGGCTTACCAGGCTTCCCCATCTCCTTGCTTACTTTCCACGCAGCCGTTTCCGCTTGCTGCAAAAACTTTACAATATTGTCTGTTGATGTACCACCTACAAACGACACATCAGCCATTAATGTTTTACCATCAGGCGTGGGAAAGAAGGAAAAATTCAAACGTCCACTCATAATAACGCCTGCCGCTAATATCAATAAACTTAACGCCACTGCCAAGGTTACCCAACCATAATGCATTGCCATTGTCACAAATTTCCGAAAATGCACATCTTTCACACGATTAAACCACTCATCTATCGCTTGGCGATAACGCAGCGCGTGTGACTGTCGAATATGACCAAAACTTTTCTTAGTATGGTTAGGCAAGATTAAAAATGCTTCCACCAATGAAGCAACAATGACACAAATCACCACCTGCGGAATCGCAATCATGATTTGCCCGTATATTCCACCTAAAAACAATAATGGCGCAAATGCAGCAACCGTACTTAATGATGCAGCAAAGACCGCCGTCTTCATGCGCTTCGCACCACTAATAGCCGCCTCTACCGGTGACTTACCGTGCTTTTCAAATTGCGTCACGCCCTCTTCAGCAACCACGATTGTGTCATCAACAATAATACCAAACGATAATATCAGCGCGAACAACGACACCATATTAATGGAGCCACCAGTCACCTCAAGAAAAAACAATGCAGCAGCGATGGATATAGGTATACCAAGAGCTGTCCACCAAGCCACACGGTAATTCAGAAAAACAAATAACAAAATAAAAATCAGCACCAAACCACCGACGCCATTCTTCACCAACAACATGATACGCTCTTTGATTAGCTGCCATGATTCATTATAAATATGAACATGCACACCTTGCGGTAATGTGGGAATCACTTGCTCTTTCCATTCATGCAGAATTTCCGCACTCTGCAATGCATCTGAACTCGGGGTACGGAACAACGTTAAATTGATTGCGGGGTGACCCTTGTAATAAATTAATTTTGGGTAGTCTTCCGTTTGTTCGCTCACCTTTGCAACATTTAATAACTGCGTTAGCTGGCCTACATCTCCGCTAATGATAGGTAAGTCACGGTAGCCGCGATCAGTGCGCTGCTGACCAAGCGCTCGCACAGTTCGACCACTGCCTGAAACACCTACCGTACCAGCACTAATATCCTCACTTTGCTCACCAATCATACTTGATAGTTTATTTAAACTAATGCCCAATGCATTCAGCTGCTCGGGTGCGACACCAATTCTAATTTCTTTTTTTGCGATACCTTGCAAACTGATTTTAGCAATACCACGATCCAGCAGTTGCCGCTCCACCTTATACGCCCAATGCTGCAATGCACCCACATTATCATCGGTATATAGCAGCACTTTTGCCATCGCTTCATATTCTTCGAACTTAGTAATGATCGGCTTTTTACTGTTTTGTGGTAAGTTAGGTACCGCCGACACCAAGTTAGTCACTTGCTGCAATGCATCAGACATTTGAGTATTAGCTTTAAACTCAATAACTATAAATGATCGCCCTTTACCAGACACCGCTTCCAATTTTTTCACATGATCCACATTACGCAGACGATCCTCAATTGGCATGGTAATAGAGGTCTCAACATCTTCAGCACTAGCGCCTGGCCAGTTTACCGTGACAGTAATGACCTGAATATTAAACGTTGGTAAAAATTGCGTATTGAGTCGCGACAACCCCCAAAGACCGGCTAAAAAAACAAAAGTCATTAATAAATTAGCCGCTACTTTGTGTCTAGCAAATAACGCAATCATGACTGAACACTCACCGCTAAGCCATTCACGGCCTCTGGCAAATCAGATGTTAATACCAAATCACCTGTTTTTAAGTCCTTACTTTGCACCAACACATTATGTGAACCGTCACGCTTGAAAATATCACCAACCGGCTTTACCAAAGTAGCCTGCAATTTGCCATTGATAATTTCATAGATTCGATCTTCACCATGCAAAGCTGACAATGGAATCGCCGTGGTATCTTTAATTGGCAATAACGGCAAGTAAACAACAACCGTCTGCCCAAGCGCCACATAACCCATCTTACCCGGAATACTAAGCAAGGCATCCTTAGTCACTTGCCCTTCATCAACCTTACTGCTTAATGCGCGCAACGTCACTGTAACCCAACGGTTTTGCCACTCAGCCCTAGCCCCGATAGCGCCATTTTTAGCCAACACTTCATTCACTTGCAATGCGTATTTATTTGGCAAGGTGGCACGAACCCGATAACCAGTATAAGACAACACCTCAACTATAGGGCTGCCAGCCTCAACACGACCACCCTCTGATACATATATTTCATTCACCTTGCCATCAAAAGGCGCATAAAACTGAGTGTCATCTAAATCTATTTGCGCCAATTTTGTCATGGCTTGTGCACGTTTTAATGAGGCTTGTAGTTGCAACAAGCGGTGCTGATGATTTTCTAAGCTGTGCTTGCGCTTTGTGATTTCAAGCTGCATTTTAGAATAATCCGCATCCGTTTTATCTAACTGCGTACGTGAAACATAGTTATTTTTAACCAATTTCTTCATGCGCTCCAGCTCACGAAGTGCAGCACTCACCATTTGTTTTTCATGGTCTAGCGCCATTTTATCAGTCAAGTTTTGTTGCTTCTCAACTTCAATCTCGCCTTCAATTTTTTGCACCTCGGCTTGGCGTTGATCTACTAATAAGGTTTTCTTACCCCGCCCTAGCTGCACCAATAATTCACCTTTCTTAACCGCCTGCCCTTCTCTAACCAATACAGCAGAGACATCACCCGCAAACTTTGCCTTTTGCTTGGCTAAGCGGGTAGACTCAACAACGCCATACAATTTAACTTGCGGCTTATTCTCACCCACAACAATTTTTTGTGCATGCACAGGGCGAGGTTTATTCTCAGCTTGCTGATAATCAGGCGATGGTTTAAATACCACCATCAATATAAAGAGTAAAATTACCACTGCCAGAATAGCAATGGCTAAATATAAACCACGACGTGACTTCCAATCGATACGCATACTGTCCTTGTTGAATCGGTCTAGTAATCAGTCTAACAGTTTACGGTATTTTTATACGCTTGTCTTTATTACATACCGGGACGCATAGCTAATGAGGCAGGACGTCCGGGTATAACCTCAGCATCAGTTTCATAACCTGCATATCCGGCCTCTATGTCTTCAACAATATTATCAGGCCTGGCTAGCGCTCTAGCTGCCGGCAACTCCAATCCAGTATCCGGAAGATCTTGCTGTTGCCCCTTGCGACGCGACATATGCCTGCGTACTTTACTCTCCGCTTTGGTGCATTTGCCCACAGCCCAACCATACAAGTTGGCAAAAGGCTTACTAAAATTAAAGTGATGCAATAATGACATTGTTACACCAAAAATCGCTGCTGTTAATAAGGCATCCACCTCATTCCACTCAACCACTTTATCTTTCTCAGGGTCACCAAACACCACTATTAATAAAGTAGCCACGGCTTGCGCAAAATAATCGGCAAAGCCAACCACTACCGCATCAGCCAATTTGGTTTGCCCTTCTTGAACCGAACGCTTGCTTTTTACCGCAGCCAATAATCGTGCATCCTCATCATCGTCACGTCCCGCTTCCCGCCGAGATAACACATAATGATACGCCTGTTTATCTTGATAGTTATCAGCAGAGTCTCTAGCCAAATCAAAGATTCTCACCTGTTTCCGCGCACGCTGCATCGGCTTAACAGCTCTGGCACTTTCTGAACAACGACTAAAGCAGCATCCTAGAGCACTCGCAATTGTGTTAGTAATTTTTTCATCACTTAAAACTATCATGCCAGCTAAAAATACCGACACTAAGGTATCAAGACCATTCTTATATAAACCATCTATCTGATCTTCGGTGTCATATTTTTGCGCGATATGCTGCTCAACAAAAATAGCAAACAACCCCGCTCCACCGTACAGCATAAATAACAATAGCGCACTTAATGCACGAGAAACTCTATCGATAGGTCTAAACGCTTCAATGTGCTGCTCAACAATACCAATAGATATAACACTATCACGCACTAAAGCAGCTTCTTTTTCTTCTAAATCGCCTCTATCGTCCCTAACCAACACAGCCGTGAAGTCTGCAACCTCTAGACTTGGCAAGTCGTCCGCACTGCGTGCACGCCTTGGTATAGCACTAACTCTTTTTAGATCAGGTATTCTCACACTAGCCCCCACCATGCCTCGCGCCTCTTTAATATAAATACTGTATTTATAATACTGGATCCCGGATCAAGTCCGGGATGACAACCCTCAGTCCGGGATGACAACCCTCAGTCCGGGATGACAGAGCCTGAGCCGGCATCCAGAGGTTTGGACAAATACAGTGCTTTATACTCCCAGATCAAATGTATCAAAGCAAAGTAGCACTGTCCATTGACAAACCACCTCAATACGTTATGTTAACTGTGTTTATGAACAGAAAAATACAACAAATCGAAAACCCACAAGACAAAGCCGTGCTAACAGCCACAGCTGATGTTGTTTTATTTCCTTTAAGCAAAGAGGTACATCAGCACGTTGATGACCTTATTAGCAAGCACGAAAACACTATTACCTAATAGCGCCTATTGATTATCTTTAAACAAATCATCCAATACAACAGTTCCATCAATTATATCATCTGAGTAAAGATTACCCTTTAGCCCACTAGATGCTATTAAAGCAATGAATACTTGTTTTTGTGTTTTAGTACGCTTGACGAAAACATCGCGCTTACTCGCTATATTTTTTGCATAGTCCTTATTAATTACGAATGGCTTATCAGAATATTTGATTTCGCATAGGGTTATGGATTTATCACTTCGATCAAATAACAAATCAATTTGAGCTCCTTTTTCGTCCGTATTGGGTTTTGACTGATATCGCCACGTACTAGCCACAGCATTAGGCCTAAGCTGCAACTTTTTCCTAATCTGAGTAACGTGCTTATAACAAACCGACTCAAATGCATACCCTGACCAGCTAATCCAAGCAGGTGTAGCTTGCTCACTCCCCCAATAACCCGAGTCCAATGAAAATTGCTGTAAATTAGTTTTTATTGGTTCAATCCACCTCAGATAAAACAAACAATACTCATCTATCACACGATAATAGACACCTCTTTTTTTATGAAAGTGTGGGATAAAACTTACAACAAAACCTGTATCCTCCAATTCTTTTAATTTTTCAACAGATCTACCGCCTCGCGAGCTGTTTTTAGCTAACTTAAGGATATCCTCCTGACTAATACCATAACGATATTTAGCTATTAACCTTATCAATTCAATATAAGCATCTTGCTTTTCAAATAAAGATGAAAATAAATTATCAAATTCTTTAAGCAAAATACCATCTCTCTGAAAAGCTATTTGCTCAATAATCTGAATTGCTGATTTACCTTTTTCTGCCAATGACAGGTAATAAGGTACGCCACCGGTGACCATATATAACTGCAATACCTGCTTATTATTAAGTCTTACACCATTAGAAGATAAATAAGTTTTACTTTCTTTTAGTGTAAAAGGCTGCAGTTGAATTTTTCGAGTTATACGATTATGCAGCCCACCTTTATTATTAATTATTTTTCTTATTATCCAAGAAGCAGAAGAGCCACAAATAATTAATTTTATTCTTGGATTATCGGACCAATACTGATTCCAAAAGTATTCAACAGCAGATAATAATTTTGATCTATGGGTAGCCATCCATGGGAACTCATCAAAAAACAACACCACCTTTTGATTGTTAGGTACACACTTTTCAATAGCATCATTTAGCATATCAAATACTTTAAACCAATTATCAGGCATTTTAAGCTCTGTTCCTTGATAAAATGTTTTCGCAAGCTCAATAATAAATCGATCTATTTGATCAGTCAGCGCGCCATTCTGAACGCCTGTAGCACTAAAAAACACACATTTTTTCTTTTCAAAAAAACGCTTTATAAGAAAGGTTTTGCCAATTCGCCTACGACCAAAAATAGCCATGAACTCAGGCTGATTCGATGTGAAAAATTTTTGCAGTATCTCCTGCTCTTCCGCTCTAGCTGTTAACTTCAACACCATTATATTTTCTCATTTGTTGTGCCGCCAATAACTATACTATTAGCGGCACAACAAATCAAATACATGCTTTTTTGTGCCGCTAATACGGTAGCTATTGACGGCACAACAGTACTGGATATATTTATATATACATATTTATCAATAAGATATGATTATTCTCACTAAAAGCATTATCACTACCAACACACCCAGCCAAACATTTATTCTCTTTCGACATCAGCCTGTCTATTGACAAACCGCCCAAATCGGTTATGTTAACTGTGTTTATGAATAAAAAAATACAACAAATCGAAAACCAACAAGACAAAGCCGTGCTAACAGCCACCGCTGATGTTGTTTTGTTTCCTTTAAACAAAGAAGCACAACAGCACGTCGATGAACTTATTAGCGAGCACGAAAGAACCCATGGTGTCGGCTTAGCCGCTCCGCAAATTGGTATCAGTGAACAATTTTTTCTGATTGAGATTACAGAACAGCAAGCCTCATTACGCGAAAACGGCAGCGCATTTACTCGCAGCATTTTCTTTAATGCCAACTACACCGCTGTCGAGGGCACCACTACCGAACAAGATATCGAAGCGTGCTTCTCAGTGCGTGACACCGCCGGTTGGGTGCCACGCTATCATGCGATTAAATTCAATGCGCAAGACAGCGACGGCAATGCCGTGTCGTTTATCGCTGAGGGATTTTTAGCTCGTGTCTTGCAACACGAAACCGATCATCTGCATGGCCTGTTAATTACTGATCGCTTAACTGATGATTGCTTACAAGGCACACATGAAGACATGTATGCTCATCGCCGTCAAATGCTCTCCGCTGAAAAAGCGCAACAGTTAGATCAATTGCGCTCGCAGCAAGATAAGTAAGCTACCAATCTGATACACTACAGACCACCTATTTGCGTAAACTCTGGCTAGAGCCTAATTCGAATTGCTGTGGTGATAGGCAACCATGCCTGTCTCCATGTGGCCGCTTAGCAACGGGCATTACAATTTGCCAACCGCTGCCAGACTCAGGTTCAACATTAAATAAGCTGAAATTATTCTGCGCACTGCTGCTTCTCGATAAAGACCGCGGCTCTTCTTGATCAGCAAGCGGAGTACCAATAGGCGATTGCCTCGGCGTCTGACTTGAGACTGCCCTAGCAGAACTAAGCTCTCGCGAAACTGCGCTAAGCTTTTCCTCTGCATCCTGCTTATATGCATCAAACTCAGCCGCTAAAGCATCAAAAGCGTTGCTGATATTCACATTAACTATTTCTTGTTGATTTATTTGCTTTTTCAACCCTGAAATTTGAGTGCTTTTATCACTCAATTCTTCACGCAATGAATCAATCAGTGCCGTTAATCTGCCTACCAGCATTGCTTCACCACTTATTTTTGACTCAGTAACAACAGCCTGTTGAACACGATAAATTTCGCTGATTATTTTAGCGCTATTAGTGAGCTGATGAGGCGTTGTGTTCTGATACCTAGCCGGATAACGCTCTTTTCGTTCAACTTCAATGGCCAGAAGGAATTCTTGTTGATCAACGGATGCCAAGATATCAAAAACAATTGCTTCACGCTGAGGTCGTTGACGATTAGGATCCAATAACGCATGTAACACGGCGACATTGTCAAACTTTCTATGCATCATCATTAACACTTGAGCTTTATATTGCGACAGCATATTTGTTCTAAAAAATGCATGCAATAAACTTAGACGTTGCTCATGACCTTTATTTTGACCGGCAAATTCATTAATGATTATATTGGCCAACTCCGGTCGTATTTTTAATCGCTGTATAACCTGTTGAACTGGTGCTGGGTCTCTAGTTTGACGACGCGTTCTGCTCATAAACATCCTTAGTTTTTAAATTAATGCAATCAGAGCAGACTCTAATTCATTCGCTGAAATTACACCAATGCATATTTTTTATTTCGATGCATTGATTTTAGTGATTCCGTCACATCTCGGACGGAACCTCATAAGGCTACTGCATCTGTAGAGACCAGCTTTGGATAGATCACCGCAGGCAACACTGGGTTGCGCTAGGTGCAACCTACCGCAACTCATTTGAATACTTTACAAATATATATATTGTATCTAGACTCTGCTTGATTTAATAATGCAATGCTAGATATATGAAGCACGAATAATACGATCACCATAGTGATTTATTTTAAGGAGCAGCGATGTTCTTTGGGTTCAAAAAAATAATGGTACACTCTACCATCGTCTGTCTGTTATATGTTTTCGCAGGGGCTGCTAATGCGCAAATGATTAATGTTTACATTAAATATGAAAACACGATGCTTCAACCATTTGTGCAATCGATCAGTCGAGATTTGGACAGAGACGCTATACTCAGTACATTTAATATTACGCCATTTATCAGGCAATACCCACTTCATACAACTTTATACTTGGCAGATTATAATGTAACGAATATAGATAGAGTAATCGGAATAGTAAAAAACTTCTCCAAAAAGGCCCATTCATTTCGTATTGAAAAAGGGCGGTTGAGTTTTTCTAAAAGTAACTATCTCATGCTGGCAGTGAAGCTTGAGAAACAGCCTAATGGTAACAACCACCCCTTGCAAGCAATGAGCGACCAAATCGCAATGCTGCTGTCACCGATCAGAAATAAGCACGCACCTATGCCTAGTTGGGTGCGATCAATGACAGAGAAAAAGAAAGCTTTCGACCACTATGGTAGTCCAAATGTGTTTTTTGAGTTTTCACCACATTTTAGTATTTTAGCGAAAAACTTTACCGACAGAGACTCAGAAAAATCATTTCAACAACAGCTTTTTCGTTTTGTTCAGTCTCACCAGCAGGCATATGCACGTAAGCGAGTAACGGCTGTTGCGACTGAAATAGGTGTAGGTGTTGTAAATTCGTTCGGCCAAGTGACTAAGGTGTTAACCAGTTTCCCATTAAGGGGCCCTAGGGGTTGCGACACATTTCAGTACGCCAAGCATCGATCTTCTTAAAAAAACCATGCGAAACCACTTAACCTACTGAAAAATATATAAAATTCATCAAGTTGAGCGAAAAACTAAAGTACTCAGAAAGATTAGATAGTTAACTGAACTCTACGTTAAAATTCAGCTTAGCATACCGAGATGTGACGGAACGGTTTCAACTAATTGTCATTTTTAATTTCGATACATCATTCTCACTAATGAACAAACACATAGGTAAAACCGCTAGTGACTTTGGCCACAATCTCCTCTACAATAATTTGATGATTCAAAATAAACACAGCGCAAAAGCCAGCACATACGCTTGGTACGTACTCGCACTTTCGAGCCTGTTTTTATTCTATAAATACCTCACCCAAGTGTTTCCATCGGTTATTACCCATGAACTATTGGTAACCTTCCATTTAGATGGCACTAGCCTGGGCGTATTAGCCGCCTGTTTCTTTTATTCTTACTTAGTTGTGCAAATTTTCTCCGGCGTTATTCTCGACAAATACAATACCAAGTGGATACTCATCGCCTGCACCGCCATTGCTGCTGTTGGTAGTATTTTATTCAGTTACGCCCATACGTTTGAAACAGCTGCCTTTGCGCGAATACTAATGGGTATCGGCGCCGCGTTTGCCACCGTCGGCTACATGAAAATCGCCACACTATTTTTCAAGCCGGAGCAATTTGGCGTGGTAGGTGGCTTATTAACCACCGGCGTATGCCTCGGTGCTGTTTTTGGTCAAGCGCCACTGTCATTACTGATC
Organism: Coxiellaceae bacterium; assembly: GCA_029212885.1. GTDB lineage: Bacteria > Pseudomonadota > Gammaproteobacteria > Coxiellales > Coxiellaceae > JARGNX01. The sequence continues at coordinate 67,167 of JARGPC010000011.1, read as the reverse complement.
AACACCTACAGCTGGCGTACTGCCATCTTCATCATCGGTGTTATTGGCTTCATCATCTGTATCGTTTTTGCTTGCACCGTATTTTTTCATAAAAACAAACGCGTCAAATCATTAGACAGCATGACCTGGGCTGACTTTAAAGCCGTCATGCACAGCCGCAAAAATTGGCTCCTCACCGCTTATAGTGGCCTCGCCTTTGCACCAATGGCCGTGTTCGGTGGCTTGTGGGGCATCCCATTTATGTTATCCGCCTATCACCTGCCCCGTACCGATACTTCCGCATTAATGTCACTGAGCTATATTGGTCTCGGCATCGGTGGGCCATTATTTGGTTATATCGCCGGAAAAATCAACAGACGCTACGCCGTCATGAAGTTTGGTTTAATCTTATGCTTTATTACCCTAGGCATTGTGATTTATCTGACATCTAACTATATCGTTTTAGCCATTATGCTGTTCTTATTCGGCTTGGGCATCGGCGCCTTTATGCTCGGCTTTGCCGAAGGCAAAGACACTAACCCACTGCATATGGCCGCATCAGTCATCGCATTAATCAACACCGGTGATGCCTTCTTCGGTGCCGTCACCCAACCATTGGTCGGAAAACTAATGGACTTTACCCGCCACCACATCAACCCCCATGCCGACGTGCAATTCAACGCCACCGATTACCGCTATGCATTTATTTCGCTCATGGTGATTTTAGTGCTGGCTTATATCTCATTGGTGCTCGCGCAACGTTGTAAAAAGTAATTTATCCGCTGAAACGCCAAGCACCAAGCATAAGAACCTGACCATTTACCACACTAGACTTATGTTATACTCTCAGACTCTTTGTATTGTAAGCACGGAGCCCTCAATGAAAAGATGCCTACTGGTTGGCGCCAGCATGATACTAGTTACAACGCTGACACTGGCTGCAACAAAATCCATTCCAATCAACAATAGCTTTAGCCGAATATCTATTGAGGATGATTTTAAAGTAGACGTCACCTGCGGTAATAGCAATAGAGTGGTCTTATCAGGACCACAAAATGGATTCGCCAGCGTGCAACTAACCAGTGATAGTCGTGACTTAAAAATTCGCAAGTCAGGACGTGGCTCAAATGCAGGACTAATAATTAACATCACAACATCAAAGCGATTAGATGCGGCAAGCATTCGTGATGGTGTCGACTTAGACATCAAAGCATGCGCCATCAACAAAGATGTTTTTACTATGAATATGAAAAAAGGCTCCAAAACAAAACTGAGAGGTAAAACGAATCTACTTAAGCTAAATATGTATGACGGCGTGACCTTTGGTGACAAAGATAAAAACATCTTTATGACAAATACTACCAATGTAAACGCCAGTAATGGGTCTCATGCATTTCTTTGTGGAGCGAAAACAGTGAAGGGTATTGCCTCGCTAGGTGCAGTCGTCTATTCCAACAGCAAGGCAGACACGAGTGGCTTAACGCTATCAATGGGTGCGATAAATTCCAGCTGCTAACTTCAGCTTAATCAGGGATTTTTTTATCTACATGGATTGTTGCCCACATGCCAAACGACACAGCAATCGCTATCAACACAACAATTACAATATACATCATAACAAATACCCTCTAATAATAAGTATGACTGTCTTTTTCAAGGTCTTCTGCAGTCAAGGTCGATTTATCGCCCCATACTGTATGGAAAGTGAAAATCTTGTAACCCAAAATAAGCAGCAATAACACGACACCAACATACAACATAATATTCAACGCGTACTGCGATGATGTTGCATTCCAAACAGTAATACTTTGATTTGGATTGGTTGAAGACGGCATAATAAATGGGAACAACGAAGCACCCGCTGTACCAATCACACCAGCAATTGCAAATACACTAGACCAAAAACACCACTTAAACCATTTTAAATGATTCGCCCACAAAGTCGCACCAATACCAAAATAAGCCAGAATTGGGAAAAAGCCTTTCCATGGATACATTTTATAACTATCAATCCATGCGCCTACATGCTGCGTAACGACATTCTCTAATGGATACAAGGTTGGCACCTTCGCTTGCGACACCAACACATACCCCTTGATCGTAAAGATCACCATTAAGCCCGTGATACTAAAACCAATCAGCAATAATACCGCCGCCCACACATGCACCTTGCGACAGGTTTGACGAATATGGTCTTCCGTACGGCGCGCACCATATGCTGCACCATGCATTAAAACCATCAACAATGAACACACACCAGCCAAAATGCCAAATGGTGTCAATAAATCAAAAATATTACCAGTGTAAAAATCACGGTATGTCACTGGATCAAAATGGAAAGGAAACCCTAAAAAGCAATTACCAAAACCAACACCAAACATAAACGTTGGGACTACTGCACTAATAAACAATCCGAAATCCCAAAATTTACGCCAACCTGCTTTATCAATCTTACTGCGATAGTCATAACCCGGCGGGCGCATAAACAACGACCATAACACACAAAGCATCACAGCATATAAACCAGAAAAGGCGGTTGCATAAAGCACCGGCCAAATAACGAATAACGCACCACCCGCAAATACAATCCACGTTTGATTACCATCCCACGTCGGGGCACTGGTATTCAATAAAACACGCTTATCAGTCTCACTGCGTAAGAATGGCATGATCATGGTAACACCAGAGTCATAACCCGCTGTTGATGCATACACAATTAACATCAACCCAACGATCATCCACCAGATAACCTTTAAAAACATATAATCTAGCATGACATCCCCTCCTTATGGATTACGCTCAAAGTGATAACGTCCCTTGCCTAAACTACTCGGCCCTAAGCGAGCGTACTTGAACATCAAAAACATTTCGACACAAAACAAACACGCATACAAAATAATAAACCCGGCTAAACTAGTAACAATCGTCGCAAAGTTAATCGATGAAGTCCCCAGGAAGGTTGGTAAAATTTCATGCACCACCCACGGTTGACGACCAGTCTCTGCCAAGACCCAGCCACACTCTGCCGCCATATAAGGAACTGGAATCGCATAGACACAAAAACGCAAGAACCAACGATGATGCTCCAAGCGATCGCGCAATACCCAGAAAAAACCAAACAACAGTAAGAGTGTGCCAATGCCCCAAAAACCGAGCATAAAACGGAACATCCAAAATGCTGTGCTGACCTGAGGTATGCCATCGTAAGCCGCTTGATTAACTTGAGCAGGCGTCGCATCAACCACATTGGGCGCGTAATTTTTCAACAACAAACCAAAGCCTAAATCCCGCTTGTATTTATCATATGTCGCTTGCGCACTAGCTCCACCGGTTTTCTTTATTAGTTGCTGCATAGCACCGTAAGCTTTCATACCATTTTGTACGCGCAACTTATAATGCTCAACAATTGGCTTAATTCCTTCCACTGTTCCTGTTAAGGAATGCGTAGCAATCAAACTTAATGCATAAGGAATCTTAATACTAAAACCGACATTCTTTCTTTGCTTCTGATCAGGAAAGGCAATCAAGTCCCACGAAGCTGGCGCCTTTTGTGTCGTCCACTGCGCTTCAATCGCGGCCATTTTTTCTGGCTCATGTGCTGACACCTGCAATCCATTTGCATCACCAAAGAAAGCCACTGATAACGCACAAACCAAACCAAATCCAGCAGCTACTGCAAATGAACGTTTAGCAAATCCAATATCTCTTTTGTACAAAATATAAAATGAACTGATACCCATCACAAACATTGAGGCAACAAAGAAGCCAGCAAAAGCCACGTGGCCAATCCGCACTTGTGCCAACATATTGAGATATAACATCGCAATACTGTGCATCTCCAAACTCATGTTTTGGTATATAAAGGTTGTTGCTTCCGGTTGTTGCATCCAGCTATTCGCTGCCAAAATATTAACAATCGATAAGCTCGCACCAAATGCCATCATTAACGTAACACAAAAGTGACCTACTTTAGTCAGTTTCTTCCAACCAAAAAAGAACAGACCAAACATGGTCGCCTCAAGCATAAACGCGGTAATACCTTCAATCGCCAGAATCGGTCCGAAACTACCACCAATCATGCGCGAGAAATAAGCCCAGTTTTGACCGAACTCAAACTCCATGGTAATACCAGTGACAACACCGAGCGCAAAGTTAATCGCTAATAATTTACCCCAGAACATTGTCATGTCTTTATATACTTGTTTACCGGTCTTTAAATACACCGCCTCCATGATCACTAAGATCCAGGTTAAACCCAGCGTCAGTGGTACAAATAAGAAGTGGAACAGAGCAGTAAAAGCGAATTGAAAACGAGAGAGATCAACAACTATATCAGGTATCACAGCAGTATCCTTATGCCTAGGGACTTTACACTCACCCAATCCTATCAGAATCAAATCCTGAATGGTAGTAAGACATGCTACAATGGCGGCATGAGTTTTTATTTTAAACAACCGATCATGCCAACGGCATTTAATATTCAAAAAATACTTGAACAACGCGGTTACCCGCGTGAAAAATCTGAACAATCTGCAAAGTTTAGTGACTGCAATTTATTGTTAGATGAAAAATGCACAGAGCAATTAGAGTTTAAACATTTATTAGCGCAATTAACCGCTCAACATTGCCCAGATGTTATGCCACTCACTTATTATATAGATCAATCTAACTTTGATAAGGTTTGCCAACAAGCCCCACCTAACCAACAATGGATTTTAAAGCCCTCGCTATTAAATAATGGTGAAGGTTTACGCTTATGCCCTACACTGTCAGATGTATCCGATTATTTTTTATCCAACCAACGTTTTGATGGTCCGCATGTCTTGCAACAATACATTAACCCACCGCATTTATTGCAGGGGCATAAATACAGCATCCGGCTTTTTGTTGTGATCACCAATTATTGCGGAGCATATCTTTACCCTGAAGGATATTTTAATGTGGCAAAACAAGCTTACTCCGAAAATGAATTTGCGGATATTGCTTGTCATTTGACCAATGAACACCTAACTCATGCTGATGAGCCCGACAGCATTCAAATACCCACCAGTAAAGCACCGCACTTTCAATCCATTTTTAAGGCACTTGAAGCCATTATCACTAAGCTTATATCTGGGCTTAAACTAGAAGCGCCTCAACTATTCACCCCGAACTCTGATAAGGGATTTTCGATTTTTGGTTTTGATTTTATGTTAGATAAACAGCTGCGTGCATGGTTACTGGAAGTAAATCATGGCCCATGTTTCCCTACTACAGACCAACATATTCTGCATCAACACTTGTATAACGATTTTTGGCAAGCCATCGTCGATAATTTTGTACAACTAATAATAGATAACCACCCTACCACCAAGAAGAAGACTTCTTTTTTTGAGGTGCTGGCTTAGAATCACATATAGGCCGCCCCTGAACATTCAAGGTTTGCACCTGCCCCTCACCGCATTTTATAGCTTTGTTAGCTTGCGGCTTGTTATTTGGTGCCGGCTTATCTGAATCAAACAATTTGACATTATAAGCCGTCTTATTACCATCTGGCGGATTACTCGCTACAGCAATTGAACCCATCAATAACACCGTTACTGAAACAAGACCCATAAGTACTTTTGAAATAATTTTCATTGTAACCTCGTCGATTAATGATTATTTGATCATATCAATTAGGCTTTGCTGGCGCCGCACCACAAATTGGCTTCGAGCCATTGTAGCCCACCAACTGACCCTTACCACATGCTGAATTAGTGGCTTTGTTGAAATTGGTTTTCATGCCTTGTACTTTTTTACCAGCCGCATCCATTTTCTGTTTCGTAGTAGTTGAAACTTTCATTTTGGGTGAAATCGGCTCTAGGCTGGCACTGCCTTGTTTAACAGCTGGACTACTCGGTTCAAGGCTTGCCGCCATTACTGTAGAACTCAAGAATAACCCAGTGATTATACTAACAAAATATTTCATTTTTTGCTCCACTATATCAACACAACACCGTTAGTATAGCAGAGCAAATCAGCTAATTTTGCAGCGGTTTACCTGTCTCAAGGGTATGAAAAATACGCTCGCGAGATTTCTCAGTTAGTGCTAAATGCATAAAAGCATCAAGTTCAATTTTCAAGAAATCTTGTTCAGTAACTGTGCCATCAGCACCCATACCACAGAACACTTTTGCGATTTGCTCAACCACCAGCTCATCATGTTCGGTTAACTGCTTTTCGGTATGATTATGATAGTAATCTAACAAGTCAGCCATGTACTGCTCTCCAACTACGGGGATTTCAATCGGTGCTTGCGCTTGGTAGTTATCCGTTAATGCTAAAGCAAAAGCTTTGGCCTGCTCCAGTACCTCATCACTGTCTACAACAACAGGGTCATTTGCATGCATATAATTATATTGTTTGGCTTGTTCGGCACTGTTGGCTCGCAAGCCCTCTGCTACTTGGTAAAAATATTGCTTTAAAGTTTCCAAATAATCTTCAGCTTGTGATGCACGATACACCATTTCTTTACAGCCACCACCAGCAGGCAACAAACCAATCAAGCTTTCTACCAAACCGATTTTGAGTTCTTCATGTCCCACAATCGCATCGCAGTGCATTGCTATTTCACAGCCGCCACCTAACGCAAAGCCGCGCACCGCAGCAACGACGGGTAATTGCGCATAACGAATCGCTACCGAGGTTTGTTGAAAGCAGTTCAAATATTCACGCATGCCATCAACGTCATCAGCTTCCGCTAATTTACATATATGCGGCAGATCTGCACCAACACAAAAGAACTTCTCACTCGGCTGCCAAATCACCAATGCCTTTAACTGCTTCTCAGCCAGCTTCAATGCCTGCTGAATACTTTGTAAAACTTTTAGGCTAGCGCAGTTGGCTTTGCTTAAAAAGCGCAATAAGCCTATGCCATTTTCTAATTCAGTTAATTCTATTGCATCTTCTATGTGCAATAACGCGGCTTTATCTACTTGCATGTAGTACTCCTTATTTATCTTGGCGCTATTATAAGGTGACACTTTTCCAGTGACAAGCTTCTTAGAAAGAACGGTGATAGAATCGAGCTTGGTGACTCTGTCGACCCAAATAATATGTGGATCCCGGATCAAGTCCGAGATGACCGGTCGTCATTGCGAAGCCTTCGGCAGAAGGCTGAAGCAACCTCATGACTCTACCGCTTAAGTTCTGAGATTGCTTCGTCGCAAGCTCCTCGCAATGACATAATTGATGACAAAAATCACGCACAACACCAGTAAGGATACAAAATGGACAAATACAAAAGCAAATGGTGGGTACTGGCCTCAGTTGGTTTAATGGTCCTGCTGATCAACATCGACAGCACCATTGTTAACGTTGCTCTAGCAAAAATATCCATATCACTAAATGCTGACTTAAACGTTATCCAATGGGTAGTATCGAGCTATTTACTAGCCACTGCTATTTTCTTCACTATATGTGGTCGTTTGGCTGATATGTACGGCAATAAATTAATTTTTCTTATTGGTACAGCCATCTTCACCATTGCCTCATTATTGTGCGGCTTATCACCTAGCGCTCCCTTATTAATTTCAGCCCGCTTTGTACAAGGCATTGGTTTTGCAGCAACGCTAGGCATCGCCATGGTTATCATCAATAATGCCTTTCCAGAAAAGCAACGCGGCTTGGCAACAGGTGCCGCTGTTACGCTAACGGGACTAGGCCAAGTCGTTGGCCCTACCGTCGGTGGTATTATTCTTAACTTCACCACCTGGCACTGGATTTTCTTTGTCAATGTACCACTAGGCGTTATCTGCTTCTTTATGACCAGTTATTTTGCCGCATCTGATAAAACCAACCCAAATAAAGGCAAGCTAGACCCTATCGGGATCGCCATGTTTATGATTGGCTTAGCCATGGTAGCTACCACACTCAACCAAACAGCAAACCTGGAAACAGGAAATGTTATTCTATTTATTGCCATTGGGGTAATTTTACTTGGTGCGTTTTGCTATCGTTCATTGCACTCAAAAAATCCTTTAATCGCCGCCGTTTTACTAACGCATAAAGAATATTTAAAAGTCGCGTTCACCCGCATCGTGTTTATGTATGCATGGATGTCCACCATGCTGTTTATTCCACTGTATTTGCAAAATGTTGTCGGCTACACACCATTAAAAACCGGCTTGCTGATCTTGATTATGACCGCAATGATTGCGATTACCTCACCACTCACGGGGCGAGTAATCGATAAAGTGGAATTTAAAAGACCGAATATTTTCTCATTATTTTTCTGCGCCGTTGCTTGCTTGCTCTTAAGTCAGCTAAATGCTCAGCCCCAAATGATTATCTTAGTACTCGCCCTGCTCATTTTTGGCCTCGGAACAGGCATGCATATTCCCTCCACCATCAATGGTATTTTGCGCACCAGCGCCAAACAACATGCGAGCACCGGGATGGGCTTATTTTTCACCATTGCCTTTATAGGCGCGATTATGGGTATCGCCATATCAGGCTCGTATATGAGTGCCAAAAGTAATGTGATGATGTTAAAACTACTAGTAGCTGATCATATCACTATAGTTTCAAAAGCCTTGCAACGCTTACAAACCATTGCCAGTGGTGCACACGATGGCAAATGGCTACAGGGCCATGTTGCCAATAATCAATTGCCCCAACTGCTCCATATTGCTAACCAAAGCTTTATGCATACGTTCACTCAACTGATGTGGATAAACACGGTGTTATTGTTGATTGGGATGTTTGTGGCTACGCGAGTAAAAATGAATAAAATGGTAAATTGATTATTATTATGGATCCCGGCTCGGAGGCCGGGATGACAAACTCGGAGGCCGGGATGACAAACTCGGAGGCCGGGATGACAGAACAAGTGTCATCCCGCGCTAGACGCGGGATCCATAGAGAAAAATTAAATATATTCAACCTGAATAATATCGTAAGAAGCGACCTCACCTTGCGGCGTATTAAAATCAAATGTATCGTCGACTTGCTTACCCATCATAGCGCGTGCAATCGGTGCACTGTATGAAATCATATTATCTTTAATATCAGCTTCATCCTCACCAACAATTTTATAAGTACTTTCTTCATCGCTATCAACGTTAACAATAGTCACGGTGGCACCAAAAATAACCTTACCCTTATTTTCCATCTTGGTGACATCAATCACCTGAACACCGCCTAGCTTACCTTCAATATCTTGAATACGGCCTTCAATAAAACCTTGCTGCTCACGCGCCGCATGATATTCAGCATTCTCTTTAAGATCACCATGGGCACGCGCTTCAGAAATTGCCTGAATGACGGCTGGTCTATCTACAGTTTTTAACTGCTCCAGTTCTTTTCGTAGTAACTGTTCACCACGAACGGTTATTGGAAGTGACGACATATTTCGCTCTCTTTTTGTTCAATTAACACCTAGGGGCACTCATTATAGCGCCATTTAGCACAAGGAGAAACCTTTGATTTCTGTGCTTACGCCTTGCCTTTAGCTTGCTGATTAAGAAACTCAATAAATTTTTGCGTGACCGCCGTTTGGTATTTATCGCGATGCGTAATCTGATGAAAATCACGCACAATATTAACCCCCTTTACTTTTAACACTCTGATTGAACGTGCTTGCTCTTCATTACTGATCACTGCATGCGACACATAGGCCAAACAATTACTGTGAATCACGTAGTTTTTTATCGCCTCAAAACTATTTAGTGTGACTTCTTTTTTCATTTCAATTTTATGTGCCAGTGCTTCAGTAAAGATTTCACGCGCACCTGACCCACCTTCACGCATAATCCAAGGGTATTCTGATAAATCAGCTAAGCGCACCGTGTCTTGCTTTGTTAATGGGTGTTTACCACGGCAAATGATTTTTAATTCATCTTTTAACCAGCGTTTTTCAGTGATTTTATCTGAATGGCAAAACCCCTCAATTAAGCCAATGTCCAACGTTAATGATTCAATGCCATTCACCACTTCCTCAGTATTTGAAATAAACACCTTACAATGCACCGAGGGATACATCATTTTAAACAGAGCAATATACTTCGGCAGCACATAATTACCAATCGACGTACTGGCACCGATCATTACCGTACCCGACATCTCTTGCTGATGTGTAATAACAAAATCTTGCAGCTCCATCGCATGATCAAGGGTCGAAACTGCCTTGGGCAATAGCGCCTTTCCTAGCTCATTCAGCTTTATTCGCTTACCAATACGGTCAAACAACTTCACGCCCAAGTGGCGCTCCAATTCCACTAATGACATACTCGCCGCGGCCGGTGTCATATAACATGCTTCAGCTCCTTGTTTTAATGAATTATTTTTTGCAGTCTGAACAAATACCTCAAGTTGGCGCAGTGTAATTCGCATCAAAATATCCTAATTAAGTTTTACTTAATTATAACATAAGTTATTTCAAATTTACTTTATAGCTATTTTTTTATACAATGATCAAGCAGTCAAGGTTTTGCTTTACACCCCCGTAAAAGCCCGAAGCTCACACAGCCGCATGCCATATGGCACGTTCGTTGATTAACAATTTAAGGAAATGAGATGGATATCTTTATGGTATTACTGATATGCGCTGGCTTTGCTGCCAGTTTCTTATCAGGCATGCTTGGCCTAGGGGGCAGCATTATTTTATTACCCACTTTATTATTGGCCTTTTCACATGGAGGCTACGCACCCAATAACGACATAGTACATCTAGCTATTAATACCTCGCTTACGATTGTTTTCTTAAATTCAATTGGTAATGTCTGGGTGCAATGCCGCAATCAACGCGTCAATTGGCAATTATCGTATTATTTACTACCGGGCGTACTGGTCGGTATTTTGTTTGGTGCCATGTTAGGTTTATCGATTAACCCTGCATACATATCAATTATTGCTGGCGCACTGTTAGTCACTTTATCCATTAGCCTGCTCTATCAACGCCGCGGCAGAGCCGTCGGTGCCGCGCCCGTGAGTCGCTTTAAAATTATGCTTTCAGGCATTGCAGTTGGCGCACCTTCTTCATTATTAGGCATTGGTGGCGGCAGCATGATGATCCCAGTCTTACACCACATGGGCATGGAAATGAAAAAAATCGTTGGCACTACCGCGATTTTTACTTGCATTACTTCACTGGCCGCCTTATTCACCACCCTACTCATCACACTGTATAACGGCGACACATCAATGAGCTTTTTCCATCTGATTGAATGGCACGTTGTCGCGATTATGATTCCTATCATGTATGTTGGCGTGCGGCTAGGTTCACGCTGCTTTAACCATATGCCTAAAGGATTATTACGTGGCATCTTTACGGCAGTGCTGCTCATCATGGGTGGGTTGCTGATCTTTAATTAAGTGCCTTTATCCAGCCAAATGTTCGGCATGAGAGCAATCTTAAAACCCTTTGCAACTCCTTCAAAAAATGAGTTATTATAAACTCATGGCATTATTTTCTACCAACCACCGAACCCCTACTTTGTTAGCCTGCGTAAGCATTCTAGCGGGCTTAGCCAACTTATTTGTAGGCGTAACACCAATATTCTCAATCCACAGCCCTATGGCACTTACGCATTATGCCGCCATGACAGAGCTGATCAAGGTTCAGCAAAGTAGTGATTTTTTATCCATCATTTTCGGCATTATTTTGATTGTGTTAGGCAATGGTCTATACAGGCAGAAATACACTGCCTGGGTATGGACATGTATTTTTTCTTTACTAGCTTTTATAAATGCGACTTTGCCAGCTCCATCCTGGGTAGGCATGGCTGTTTCCATGTTGTTTTTTGTTTTATTAGTACTCAATCGCCGGCATTTTTTTCGCCGCTCAAACAGCTCGGCCCGTTATCAAACGTTGATAGCCAGCTGCTCGGTTATTTTTGCTTTAGTATACGGCAGCGTAGGCAGTTACCTTTTGCGAGCTCAGTTCCACGGCATGATGAATTGGATTGATGCCATTTACTTTACCATTGTTACCTATAGCACGGTGGGGTATGGCGGCATCACACCTATCACTGAAAATGCACGAATTTTTACTGTCACTATGATTCTGATCGGAGTTGGTTCATTTGTAACCGCTTTAAGTGTTTTATTGGGGCCTATGATTCAAAAAAATGTAAAAGGGGTATATAAAATGGTATCGCATCTTAGTCATTTAAAGGGTCATATCATATTGTGCGGCGATAATGTATTAACACATGAGTGCGCAAAGGCCTATGTCGACCACGCCCAAAAGTGTTTCTTTTTAGAACCAGACAAGGTAACAGCACAGCGACTGGAAGATGCGGGATATAACGTCATAGCGGTTAACCCAATGAATGAAAAAGAGCTTGCCACATGTAACTTAAACGAAGCCACTTGCTTTATAGCCGCCTATGAAGAAGACGCAGAAAATATTCTAGCCGTGATGTCAGCTGCCACCGTATGTGGTAAAGATCGCAAGACTCGCTTAATTGCCCGCATTGAAAAATCGTACAATGTGCAAAATGCTAAACAAGCTGGCGCAGATGAAGTTATTTCTCCACTACGCGTTTCAGCTCATACAATCTTAGCTAAGCTTTGAATGTTACTCACTCGTTGCCAACGCCTGCATAAGACAATCCACACAAAAGTCATAATACGCTTTGCGGTCGTTTTTAGCGCGAATAAAAATAATTGGGTCCATTGCTGCACTACTGGCAATACCTAACACCATGGTAATAATAAAACCTACCTTTAATTCTGGATTAATTTCACCAGATTGTTGGAAGTGCGTAAAAGCAGCTATCCAACGATCCATTTCTTCAGATTTTACCGCACCTAATGTCACACCCTCACTGCGCTCTAGGCGCTGCCAACCCAACATACGGGCTAAGTCTTCATGACGATAAAAACTATCATTATTTTTTAATAGCTGCTCGAGGAAGGGGCGTAACGGCTGGTCAACTGGCGGTAAGCGTGTATGACTACCGGTAAAGGTATCAACAATATCCACCTTCACGGCATACCACAGTTTTTGTTTATTGCCAAAATGGTGAAAGATCAGACTGTGGTTAACCTCTGCCAAACTGGCAATCTTGCCCATCGATGTGCCTGCATAACCATGCTCTACAAATAATTTACGTGCCGCATCGAGAATTTTTCGCCGTGTATCATCAGCACGTTGGCGCTGAGGCTTATCTGTGGTATCGCTTTTTACTGTCATTTGAGCTCCTACTTGACTAACTAGTCAATATATTATACACTACTCCTAACTGACTGACCAATCAATTAGGAAACGAGAGAAATGAACCGAGAAGAAAAGTCCAATATACTGATTTTATTGCTAATTCTATTGATAGGTGTTATCGGTCAATTAGCCTCTGATATCTATGCACCCGCCTTAAGCCTTATCGCAAAAGACTTACACAGCACGATATCACTCGCCCAAACCAGCATGGCGGTATATATGTTTGGTATGGCTGCCACCATGGTATTTTATGGCATCTTCTCAGAAGCCTTTGGCCGCCGCGGCCCACTAATCGTTGGCATGGCGCTCGCCATTATCGGCAGCTTAATTTGCGTATTTAGCACCAATATTGACACATTAATTGTCGGTCGCTTCATCACCGGTTGCGGCACCGGCGCCGGCACTAGCTTATGGCGCGGCATTTTTCGCGACCGCTTCAGTGGTGATCAGATGGCCAAATACGGCTCTTACCTAACAGTTATCATTAGCTTTATTGTTCCAGCCGCTCCAGCTATTGGCGGTTTCTTTGCTGAATATTTAGGCTGGCGCAGTATTTTTGTATTACTTATTGCCTACGCCATTTTAATTGCATGGATCGTTTGGTATAAAATCGATGAAGTTAATCAACATGTCAGCCGTGATCGATTAAGCTTGGCATTTATCAAACAATCAACCAAAGAACTTTTCAGTCACCGCCATTTTACCGGCATTATCCTGTGCCAATTCCTTACATATGGTGCGTTTTTCAGCTGGTTTAGCATAGGTTCTGCATTATTAGTGCATCACCTTGGCATGACGCCTGGCAGCTTTGGGTTACTTAATCTAATCGGTGGTTTAATCGTCACTTTTGGTGCCGGCACTCTAAACGGTCGCGTTGTTGAACGCTTTGGTTCAACCAATATGTTACGTTTTGGCTGGTCATTTGCCACAGCCGCCGGTATTTTAATGTTAGTGTTGTCACTAACCACTACCATGACCGTATACACGGTATTTATACCAACCATGCTGTTTTACTTTGGTTGCTTCTTTATTTGGCCAAATGCTTTTGCAACTGCAACAAAACCCTTTGGCCATATCGCAGGCTTTGCTGGCAGCATCTATGGCTTTATGCAAATTGCAGGTGGTGGCGTTTTGGGCTTATTAGTAGCTTACCTGCCTAACACCTCAGCAACGCCACTGTCTCTGGTATTTATTGGCAGTGCTGTGGCCGCGTTGATAATATTTGAAACTGTAGTGGCCAAATCAAACCCAAAGCAGCAAGCAGTAATAACTGAAGCTTAAAAGAACAACAACCCAGGAAGGCGCTGTATATATTCTTTCATACAGCGCCTTTTTTTATACTCACAGGAAAAACACTAACATACTGATATTACTGATTATTTGTATGGCACCATTCGCAGAAATGAGAAAATGAATTCTTGCGAATAGCAAAGAAAAATCCGGGGTTTACTGCTAACCTTAGTGATGTATTGCGATATATATCATAGATGGGAGAGCAGGATGGACGATCAAAATCAGAATCAAACAACTGGCAGCCCAGGCATTGCCGTTGAAATCAAAGACAGCGAATACCCGGTAACATACAATGTTGACTACAAAGAAAAACTCGGGCGTTGGAGCACATTCTTTCGGGCTATTTTGGTGATTCCCATTCTTGCTATCTACTTGGCAGTCGCTGGTGGTATTTCCGTTAGTGGCGCAGGCGTTGTTGTGAGTGCCAGCGGTATATTATTTCTTGGACCACTACTCATGATCCTATTTCGCAAGCGTTATCCACGCTGGTGGTTTAATTGGAACTTAGAGTTAACCCGATTTTTACAGCGCATTACCATCTACTATTGGTGCCTAACAGATGAGTACCCCAATGTTGACGAACACCAACAAGTCCACTTAGACATTGAATACCCCGAACCCGACACTCTCTCACGCGGCATGCCATTGATTAAATGGTTCCTCGCCATCCCACATTACATTGTGCTAGCCTTCCTTGGCATCTTTGCGGTATTAGTGATGCTTATCGGTTGGTTCTCAGTATTATTTGTTGGTTACTACCCACGCTCATTATTTAATTATTTAGTTGGCTATCAGCGTTGGTTTATCCGTGTTTATGCCTATGCCTTTATGCTAGTCACAGACAAATACCCACCATTTAGCTTAGACAACTAACAACATCTCCTTTCACATGGGGGATCTTTAAGGGGGAGCGAGTGTTCGCTCCCCCTTGAAAGTGCACAATCACTTGTTTTTGTGCACGTATCATATAAGGAAGTTATTACTGCTTTTTAAAGCAGTAATAACTGGCTATCAGCGTTGGTTTATCCGTGTTTATGCCTATGCCTTTATGCTAGTCACAGACAAATACCCACCATTTAGCTTAGACAACTAACAACATCTCCTTTCACATGGGGGAGGATCATGTGACGGAACCATCAAAACACTAGATACCTAGGATGTTAGGAGATAGTATCGGAAATGGTTAAATTACTAATAGTTATTTAAGGTTTGTTTGACATACTTAACTGAACTACGGTGAGTTCATTTAAAAAGTCTATTTCGACTTAACGATATACACTGAGCAAAAATAGCTACGAGACATAACATGCGAAACAGTGCAGAAGAAGTTCTACTTTCATTTAATATTCAAGCTAAGTTATTTTATGAGGATTACTTGCAAAAAACAACAACGCATCATTTTTGGGGTGCAGAGACAACACGCTCGTCAGACACACAGGTTTTGGATGTGGCTATTCAAGCATTTGCTACATCTTATAATTATACAGCTGAGCCAAAAACGATAACTGCCAGCCCCACTTCACATCCTCATACGTCAGCCATCCGTAAACAATGGCAAGAATGCAATAAAGCCATTTCCGCATGTGAAAAGTGGCTACAAACAAAAAAAGGAAGCAGCCGATATGATGAAGTAACAAAAACAAGAAACAAGTTAGTAGAAATAAAAACGGCATTGTGCAGCCAGTTTGACATTACCGCTAAACGTGAACTCTCTCAGCTAACCTGCGAAGGAATGGCGTTCACTCCCGATATGCTGAACCTAAAAGAAGCGCGTGAACAGATAATTGCAATGCGTAAGACATCAAAAGAGGTAAGAAAGCCGAATCCGCATTTTACTCATATGGCAACTGTTATACCTGATCGATCAATTCAGTCAGAGTTCCAACCAAAGCTTGACCTGCTAAAAACAACAAAGGATGGCAGTGCCTTTTTAACTACCGCCAAGGAAATATTAGGAGAAATTCGGCGGCGTTCAGCGCGTAAATATTCACCTCAAGAAAAAAATGCCTATGCACAAGTCATTAGGCAAGTTGAGAATGCAGTTTATAGCCGAGGTTTAGCAAGACGATCAGGCCTGGGTTATCAGTCCCCATACCACCGACAAACTTTGGGAAATTTGCTGTATGTAAATGCTAATCGATGCGAAGCGAGTAATGCTGACGATATTAATTTGTACGCGGAAGTTATGCAACACATACTCGAGCTTTATCAGGATGACTTTAGACCAGAAAAAGCTTGTGATGAGATACAAGATCAAACCTGGCCTCAAAAGATGCGTGAAAGCAAATCTATAGATCCCGTGGCTGACGATGATATGGTCACCATTATGCACGGTGGGGGTCGCCAATTTATACTGGATTTTTTACAGAAAAAAATATCAGGCTATGATTTAGAGCTTGGCGGTAAGGGATTACAAGTACACCCACTCACCGGTGATGAGGCAGATATAGTCAATGATTTGGAGACAAGAAAAAGTAATTTTAAATATGGTCGATCTGCATCGTACGCATCAACCGCAAGTGCTCGGTATGCAGATGATGCAGCTATTTTTATAGCTAAAATTCCTGCGAAATGTTTACGAGCAGCTCCAAATGGTTATGAGGCGGGATTAACTCAAGATGTGTTAAGTAAATTGCAAGATATTCAGTTGATTTCTGCCAATCCAAGCGCAGCTACTATGGAAGGGGTAAAGATGATGGAGGATAAAATGCTTGATATTACTCCCGCAATCACAGGGATTTACAAAGAAGAGACACAAAAATTGTTGGGGGCTGAGTTGATGGGTCGCATTAGCTCAAAACTTGATATTGTGATCGATCGAGCAAATGAGTGGTATGCAGCGGCCCATTCAGAGGATGATCGTAAATTATTCGGACGCAAGCGCTGGCCAAAGTCTGATACCGAATATGGCCACTCGGCAGGCGTTGGTTGTCGCACTTGATCCCAGATTCTGAGACACCGCCTTTCACAGATTACTACGCACATGGGGCATGGGGAGTACCAGCAACAACCGATCTAAAGTTCTAGAAATTTAATACAAAATACTATACCCTCTTAAAATTGATAATAAAAATATATAAGGGCGATCGTGGCAATTAAAACTGCATTCTCACTCGACATGGACGGCTGTTTCGACAAACTACGGCCCGCATATAAAATTCCATACACTTGGTTTGAACCGAACCCAGAATCCATCAGCGAAAACGAACGCCAACAATTCAAAGCCAGCATTATCGAGCACCTTAGATCAATAATACTGGGCGAAGCAACCACCTTCATTGGCTCAAATCGTCAATCGATACATTATGACCTGATCAATGCCTCCAATCACCATAATGGCCTCGCTATAGATGTCATCCCACATATTGCCGAATTAATCGGCAGTGATTTTTGTCCATTGCTGTTATCTGACTTTAGGCTCAAAGGCGACACACCTCAGGGAGACACACTACCGCAACGCGACACTCGTGATCATTACGGCGAATCCAGATGGGATGAAAAACGTATTCGCCAACTGGAGCAAGACGATCAGATTTTCAGACTCACTCCCGGATACTCACTAACGCACTTTACTGATGGCACAGAGATTCCTTTTACTGGTGAACAAGAGGCAACAACAGACGACAAACCTCACAGAGAATATAAGCAAAAAGACACCGAAAAATACCTCAACAGTCCGTGGAATAGTAAAAAAACTGAAATCATCCGTCGCCAAATTGAATTTATGCGTGAATCAATGGATAAAGACGATATATTGTATTTTAATTTTTATGATGATCGCGCTGATATTTTAAATGCGCTAACAGAATACTTTCAAATCCCCGGTAATTTACCTGACAACGTTGTGCTGTGCTTAGCACAATTTAACACAAGTGGTATGGAGCGACACGGTATCCTTTACTCGGAGAATGATGCATCACTGATAAAATATCGACTGCCCATCGTCAATTCCATTGACTTGCTGGATCATGCTCGCGAGCATGCCCCACATTTAATAGTAGAAGACCTACGCGAGGAATCGCCATTTACACTGCTATTGTCCGGACAGTTTGCACGCGCTGATCAACTAATTACAGCACTGTGGTCTGAGCCAACAGTAGCGATCAGCGAACGTATTATCGAGCTCATTGCCTCAAGCCAAGCTGTTGCCACAAAACTACGTGTTATCAATCATTACGCGCATTTACTCACTGCAGAACAACACAGCAAATATTGTTACGAAGCGATTAGCAAAATGTCCACCGACTCCTGGTATTGGCACACCAAATCCTTTAAAAATAAAGCCATTAACACACTGGCACTCGTGCCAACAGCTTATCGCAAACGATGCATAGATTTCATAATGGCGAGTAAAATAGCTAGCCAATGGAAACTGGAGCTTGTCACCGACACCGCACAACTCATCACAAACCCCGAAGAATATAGCGCACTGTTTATAGAAATACTGCAGAACACCCTTAGAAAGATTGACACCAAATGGTTAAGAAATTACCTGACAGCCATCACAGCTGATGGTCGAGTACCAGAGCGGTGGCTACCTATAACAGACTTTATCTGTGCAATAATCACAACACCCAATAGCCCCGACAATATCAAACAATTATTGATGGGAATGCCAGAAGATTTGCTTGATACCGCCGTAGACTGCATCACCAACATGAAACTTGAAGCTATGCGTAAAGTAGAACTGCTGGATGCCTGCCAATCACGCAGACCAAGCGAGACTCTCTACGAGTCCTATCAATACACTTTCTATTTGCAGCTGCAATCTCCCAGCCTAGATGGAGAGCTTGACAAGCTATTACACAGCATCCCTAACAACTGCATTGCAACTTGCATAGGAATGCTACTAGAAGCGACCAATAAATCACATGAATTCAAATTGATTTTACTCACACAATGCTGGGATCTATTGCCTCCCGCATCTCGCGACATGTGGATACAGCAAGAATACCTTAGGACAATAAATCCATACTACAATACAAATCCTTACTACTATAACAGCGCCCCCAGTAATGCAATAAAGGTAATGTCAACAGAGCATACTACCGCATGCATCACCGCCAGCCTAGAAACACATTCCTCTATTTACAATAAATCACTTTTCATTGTGGACTGCTTGCCTTACACTCATAACAGCATCAAGCAAACACTGTATAACCAAATAACAAATCACCTACATGATATATGCAAAACTTATACATCACACAACGTAACTCACATCAAGAAAATACTTACAAACATGCCCGTAGCTTTCAAACGACGATGGATCAATGATTTTATCCGCGATGGCTCACTGCTTGAGGTTGAAAAAAAAGATTTCATCACTTTTTTCGCTACTAACATCACAGAAAATGTTGCATTGACACCCGACAACCAAAACATCTACACCCATGTTGTTAAAGCGCTTAGTTTATGTAATGCCACACCGCCAAAAAAACGCTTTACTCTTTTTTCTTGTTGCTGCGATAACACACTATTGCAGTTCGAGTTACTTAAAAACCTGAACCCAGACAGCGATACCCCCCTTCACGAATCGATTACCCGCATCGTAGCGCTATCACCCCACTCACCTTTAGCGGAGAACCTACATCAAGCAATGAAACTGCCAGAGTTAGTAAAAATACTGCATCCACGATTCGATACGTTGACGCACGGAAGAAGCCCAGCGTAGGAATCCGGATTTTTCCGTGTAGATCGTTACCAGTACCGTACCGCCGACACGTAGTGGATAATCTGGCTGTTGTTTAATATCAATCTCGACAGGAAAGCGTTGCGCCAACCGTACCCAGTTACGCGTTGGAGGAATATGCGGCATCCATACAGGCGGTACTGTTTCATACAAATTCACCCCATAGCCAATGCTCTTAACGGTGCCTTTCATAATGTAGTTGGGATACAACTCTGGTGATACGTCAACCAATTGACCCGGCTTTACTCGGCTTAAATTATTTTCTTTAATTCGCGCGATCACCCAAAATCGGCGCTCGTCTATGAGCGCCATCACTGGCGTGGCTTCTTTAGCATACATGCCTGGACTGACACGCAAAAAAACCACTCTACCATCAAATGGCGCATATACTTCGGCGTCATTATAATTTTGCATTGCTTGATTATATAAAGCTTTGGCTGCAGCTACTTGCGCATATTGCCCGTTTTGCTGTTCCAATACACGCTTGATATTGAGCATGTGTTGATTAGCATTTCGGACTGCTTGTTGGCTATCACGATAGCGGTTTAGTATTTGTTGTCCTTTTAAAATTGATACCGCATTTTCTTTTACTAAAGTTTGATAGGCGTTATATTCTTTTTCAGCGTACACTTGATTGGCTTGCGCTTTTTTTACAGTTGCTTGCGCCGCTTTCAATTGTGCTTGATATTGTTGCACTAGCTCTTGAGCTTGTTTTAATTTTGCTTTGCGATCATTAACAGCATGCACAAAAACTTCATCATTCAATTTAAATAATAACTGCCCTTGCTTGACCCGCTGATTGTTACGCACAGCGACAACCGTTACGCGCCCAGCAACACGCGGCGCGATTTGCACCACATGCGCTTCAACATAAGCATCATTTGTGCTGGGGGTAACGCGATCAGCCCAGATATAATAGACAATAAATAAAATCAGCAATACGCCAAAACAAAGTCCAAAGATGGCTTTTGCAGATAAACGACGCATACTGTCCTCCCGATTCGCACTAATTTCTTGCCTAGGTTATTATAACATATGGATTTTATTTGACTCTGCGCAGGATATGATCAAATGTTCGACCGCCTTACCCGTCTAGAGAATGCCATCAAAGTGGCACTTGAATGTGTATTTGTTGCACTGGCAGTCGAGTGGATACATATTCCCTTTGGTGGCATTGCCGTTGTCACCGTGCTGGTACTTAACACCGTCTATTACAAACAAACGCTATCTAAAGGCTTGCAACGCTTTGCTGGTGCAGCAGTGTGCAGCGTCATTAGTGTTTTTTTGATTGCTTGGCTTAGTGACTTGCCAGTACTGTATTTTTGCGCCATGGTACTGTGCTTATCTATTGTCTTCTATTTGTTTCAGTGCAATGTACAATCATATGCCATGCTGATAGGCGGCATTACTATCGGCTTATTAATGACCACCGGCATTGATGACCCACAAGACGCCATACAAACCGCATTTTACTGGACTATTTGTGTGGGTATCGGTGTTTTTACTGTTTGGCTATTTGACTTGTTCTGGCCACTGTATCGCCAAAAATCCATTGAACAAGAAATTATTAATTTGATTGAGCAACAACAACGAGACCCCGCCGAATATCAGCAAGTGATAAACCTGATTGAAACAACGCACAGCAATAGTGAAGCTTATATTATTCGATTAGTGATACTGCTAAAACGTTATTTTATATTCATACACAATTACGGCGATCAAAGCGTAATTCAACCGATGGTGAAAGCCAACATGCAGTTGCTATCACAAGCCATATTAAATAAAACGCCTTGCCAACACCTCAACTACCGCTGCAATCGCTACCTTGAAACTTTGCGCTATCGCTTACATAAACTACGCCAGCAAATACACAGCAAAAAAGTTAAACAAGCTACAAGCTATCCCGAGATATTATTCTCAATCGATCGCCTAGAAAAAACCAGCTGGGCATTAAATAACATGTCAGAAGCATTAAATAACTGGATAAACACAGAGCAACGTGGCGCCAACAGCTCAATTCAACAAACAGAAAGCAAAAGATTTCAATTAAACGTAACCGCATTAAAACAAAGCAGCAAAATGACTTTAGGTATCGTCATTATGCTACTGTTAGAGCAATTTCTTGGTTGGCCCAGCGGTGTACAAGGCATAATCGCCGTCATCGTCCTCACCGGCACACCAAACCTTGGTCGCGCTCACTGGAAGTTTTTCTTGCGCATATCGGGCGTATTTGTTGGCGGCATAATCGGCTTTATTGGCTTGCTATTGCTCAGCCACTACAGCAGCATTTTATTTATTATTGCGATGGTATATTTTGTTATGGGTGCTGCAGCCTACATTGCTTTAGGGCCTGAACGTAGCAGCTACTTTGGGGTGCAAATGGGATTAATGATACCGTTGGTATTATTAATGGGCGACAGCACAACCATCAGCATGACATTACCCATCGATCGATTGCTCGGCGCCCTGCTAGGTGCGACGATCGCCGCGTTAATTCTTTATTTTATTTGGCCAGTTGACCCGAAACGCATGTTAATCACCTCCTTAAAAAATGCACTGAATGGTAGTGGCTCCATGATACGCGCTTGGCGACTACATAAGCCTGAAGATATGATCGCTAATATAAAAAAAATAGAACAAAATGATCGCGCCATTATGGTTGATTCACAATTTTTAATTAATTACCGCGAAGAGCATCGGCAACAACATCTTAAATTAGTCGACTTATTGAATGACTATGCACGCGATGCCTATTTATTATTTAAAGCAGTTGAGTCTTTAGATCCTACTGTGAATGATCGATTGATAGCCTTACTATCGCCATTACTGATACAGGCCGAAACCAATTTTCAGCATTTTGAAAATCAATTTAGCAACCAACACCAAGCAGAGAATCAGTTTAGAAGCATCACAACGACTTTAGAAAAATTGGTCAGGCGTGTAAGAGCAAAACACCTGACCTATGCGCTCAATGATACGGCACTGATTCGTATCGCAAGCATCGAGCATAGCTTGCTGTCACTGAGTCGCACCATGGACCGTTTAGCCAAACACCTCAATCACCCCAAGCGTGGCGCTGAAGCACCTGGAACATCATCCTTAGCAAATGAAGGAGCCCCAGCATAAGCATGTGGTGCATAGGCAGCTGGTCTACCTGGTACACTCTCTACTACAACTTGCTGCGGCGCCAGTGCTGGCGGTCGATAAGCACTTGCTGGTGGTGCTGATGGATAAAACGCCAACTTAACGGCTTCAACCGAAGCCACTGCATAATCCAAGCCTTTTTGGCCATAAACTTTATACAACGCCAGCAATTGCGCACCAACGCCACTTTGTTTCAATAAATCTTTTTGATTCTCACCTAGCCTCAATGCCGTTGCCAAATTACCACCTTGTTTATTTAACAAACGACTGGGGTCAGGCGCACTGCAACGAAACGC
Source organism: Coxiellaceae bacterium (assembly GCA_029212885.1). GTDB lineage: Bacteria > Pseudomonadota > Gammaproteobacteria > Coxiellales > Coxiellaceae > JARGNX01. The sequence continues at coordinate 43,580 of JARGPC010000011.1, read as the reverse complement.
GCAAGCACCTAATATACAGCAGCTCAGAACACCTGAGGTCACCATACCTACAATACCTAAGTAACCGTAGCTAGCGAAGCCAACGCCAGTTTTTTGATCTGATTCTAGCTCGTTAAAAGACTTATCAAACCACCAATTACTAATGCCATTGGCCGCATTAGACAACATACCTGTGCCATACAATAAGTAAGCCGCACCCGCCAAAGTGCTAGCAACCAATGCATATTTCATTTTACGGCCGTATTTACTGTCCGGACGACCTTGGCTATCTGTAGCACTCTCCATGGTTTTACAACCACCTACCGTACATGCCACTAAACTAACCGTCGTCACCCAAATCGTAGCTAACACAGCAACAACAGCAGCAATAACAAGGCAAGCTTCACCAGAGTCATTATTACGACGCCCATGCCCCCCACCGGAATCACAAGAATCACCGATATGGCACATCAAATCAGCCATAGCGATATCCGTCAGGCACGAGTTAGATGCGTTGCTCGAATAAAAATGATGATGATGGTAATTGCCACGACCATCACGCATTTGATAATATCCGCTGGATGTTGTCGTTGTATTATCACAACAATCACTGCATGAACCATCTTGGCAGCAGCAACACAAGCCGCTTGAAAGCACATTACCCGCCTGCATATCATCAAATTTATTTTCAGCGTCATACAGCTTTTGGCCCAGCTCATTACTTAAACGAAAATCTTCAACATTAGCAGGATTAGCGGCCAACATAACGGCAGCCTTTAATACAGCAGTCACCTGGTGATCAGGCACATGTTTCAACACGGCACGCAATTGCCGGTTGGATTGCAACTGTTGCATCGCAATTGGTAATTCACGCAAGCCAGTATCTCCCAAAGCCAATTTTGCACGTAGGCGAGAGTCTAATAAGTGTGTTTTTAATGTAGGCCCGGTTAAAGAATGAGGATCATTAGTCTGCATTTCAATAAAAGGAATATCTTTTTCTTCTAAATGCCTAACACCGTTAGCTTGAATAGGCATCGCTTGATTCATTACAGTATAAGCCGCAGCAACGCTTGCTTGCAGATCTTGTTTCGTTCGTGACATTACAGTCTCCCCAGTTACACAACAGTCTTTCTATAATTCTAGGTGCGCATTTTATACGCAATCGCACTGTAATGTAAAGCGATATTATGTAATATATTGATTAGTAAGCTAAATAAACCCTAGCCAACGGCGGCTAATGATAAGCTTTTATAATCAATTGGCTGACCACACTGATGTGATTTTTGTGCAGCAAGAGCAGACTGTACGGAGAGTTCAATATCTTTCAATCCGACAGCCACTTCACCACCTTGCTGCACGAGATCAAAAAATGCGGCGAACTGCTGGCGATAGGCATCAGCATAACGCTCAACAAAACTATAATACGGCTTTTCAGATGTAACACCGTCGATGGTCGTTAGTTGGGTTGAGGACGCGCTGCGATTGCCAGCGACTATATTTCCTTTGCTGCCAAATACTTCAACCCGTTGATCATAACCGTAATGTGTTTCACGACTGCTATCAATCATCGCCAATGCACCATTAGTCATTTTAATATTAATGATCGCGCTATCGATATCACCCAACTCACCAATAGCCGGGTCAATTAAATTTGCACCCATAGCAAATACTGATTCAACTTCACTGCCAGTTATAAAACGCAGCATATCAAAGTCATGCACATTGAAATCTAAAAACAAGCCACCCGAACGCGGGATAAAACTCAAGTCAGGTCTTTTAGGATCACGGTTAGTCACTTTAATTAAGTGCACATCACCCACCACTCCCTGCTTAACACGTTTTTGCAATTCGGAAAAATCAGGGTCAAAGCGTCGATTTAAACCCACATGCACAGGCGCTTGATAGGTCGAAGTCAACTGATTAAGCTCATGCAATACAGATAAATCAAAAGATATTGGCTTTTCACAAAAGATCGGCTTACCCAGTGGTGCTAGCTGTCTAATCAAGCTAGCATGCTCAGCGGAAGATGCAGCAATTAAAAACGCATCATTTGCCTCTGATGCCAATAACGCTGCCAATTGATTTTTATGGTAATGCGAAATACCACGCGCTAACGCCCAATCGGGATCTAACTGATCATCAATAACCGCAGTAATAGTAACGAAATTAAAGTGTCGCTGAATAATATCGACATGCATTTTACCAATGCGACCACAACCAATAACTATCAGTTTTATATCATGCATGATGGCTCCTTTGATGCCTCTTTTATAGTACTGATCTGGTCCAGTAATTGATTAAGGTGCTGATAACCTTTCGTAGCATACGTTAATGGATGCGCAATAGCGGGATCTTGTTCCGCTTCAATAATCAACCAACCACTGTAATCAGCCTGCTGCAATTGTTTAAACAACGGTAAGAAATCAATATCACCATCCCCAGGCACAGTGAACGTACCCATTCTAACACCATCTAAAAAACTTAACCCCTGTTGCTTCACTTGCTCGAGCTTATCAAAACGGCAATCTTTTAAATGCACATGCGCAATGCGGTCACCGTATTGCTGCAACACCCACAATGGATCTATATCAGCATAAACAAAATGGCCTGAATCATATAATAAATGCACTAAAGAAGGATCGCTATCGTCCATTAACCGACAAAGCTCTTGCTGACTTTGAATACTGGTACCCATATGATGGTGATAAGTTAGTGTGATACCAAATTGTTGGGCAATGCCACCCATATGATGCAAGCCATCAATAAGCAATGCCCACTCAGTCTCATTAAGCTGTGGTCGATGATCTTCACACAAAGGCAGTGATTGACTTTGTATACTACCCGTCTGCTCACTAACACCGACTATTGATGCGCCACAACGCGCCAATTTCACGCAATGATTGGAAAAATCTTCCAAGGTTTTCTCAAACTGACCCGGAGTTGTTAGAAAAGTGCTGAACCACTGATTAGCTACTTGTAATTGATGCGGATTTACCAGTGATAAAATAGCTTCAGCATCACTTGGAAAACGATTAGCTAATTCGCAACCATCAAAACCTGCCAATGCAATTTCTTTTACACATTGATCAATCGTGATATCAGCCCCCAGCTCTGGCATATCATCATTAATCCAGCAATAAGGCGCAATGCCTAACTTTACATTTTTCCGCATAACACCCCCACTAATACATTTTGATCTCAGCTAATTTTTCTTGTTGAGCCTGATGCGCCTCAACCACTCGTGTTTGATTTGATATTTCACTGACATCAACACGCCACCAAGACTCGTAACCGCTCGACATTGAATCAGGCAATACATTCATCGCTATCAATGTTGACTGCTTGCTGCTACGAACATGCGGCAATAAGTCTTGCAATGCATCGCAATCATCGGCTTGCCATGCATTCAACCCTAACGCTCGGCCATACTGCTCGAAATCGACTGGCACATGACGCTCATTGCCAAAACTATCAGCACCTTGTGACACTTGTAAATTCTTAATACACTGAAAGCCGCCATTATCCAATACGATCACGTTGATTTTTACACCTTCCTGAATGCTAGTTAACAACTCGGAATGTAACATTAAAAAACTACCATCACCGACCACAATAAATACTTCACCGTCAGGCTGCGCCAACTTCACACCTAAACCACCTGACACTTCATAGCCCATACATGAATAAGCATACTCCAAATGATAATCACCCGGCTGCTGACAGCGCCACAAACGATGCAAATCTCCTGGCAAACTACCAGCAGCGCAAACAATGACATCATCTTTTTGCATTTGCTGATTAAGCACACCCAGTATATTCAACTGACTGTTACCTTGCTTTGGTCGAATGGTATAAAGGCGATCCACCTCGTCATTCCAGTTTTTTTTCAGTGCAGCAACCTCACTTTGATACGCTGGAGGTGTTATATAATCGGTTAACTGATCCGATAATGCTGAAATAGCTAACTGTGCATCAGCTGTGATGCAAAGGGCATCCGACTTCAAACCATCTTGACGACTGACATTAATTGCTATCATTTTAGCTTGCTCACCGAAGTGCCATTTTGATTGCGTAGTAAAATCTTGCAAGCGTGTACCAATCGCTATGATAACATCGGCTTGCTGACAAACTGTGTTAGCTGCTAGCGTGCCCGTGACACCAACACCACCAACACTCATGGCGTGATCCCATGACATACAGCTTTTACCTGCTTGTGTTTCTGCTACAGGAATTTTATATTTATCAGCAAATGCTTGCAGCTCCTGTTCCGCCAAGGAATAACGCACACCACCACCAGCAATAATTAACGGTTTTTTTGCATCCTTTAATAATGTCACCGCTGCTGCTAACATTAACTCATCAGCCTGACGACGCTCGACACGCCATACACGCTTTACAAAAAATGATTCAGGGTAGTCAAACACTTCCGCTTGCACATCTTGCGGCAAACACAAAGTCACCGCACCAGTATCAACTGGATCTGTTAATACACGCATCGCATTCAAACAAGCTGTCATTAATTGCTCTGGTCGATTAATGCGATCCCAATAGCGACTCACCGGCTTAAAGGCATCATTCACTGTCTCGGTGTAATCACTAGGGTTTTCAATCTGTTGCAATACCGGGTCTGGTTGGCGACAAGCAAATACATCGCCCGGCAACAATAATACCGGAATACGATTGGCCGTTGCTGTTGCCGCACCCGTAATCATATTGGTCGCGCCTGGGCCAATCGAAGAAGTACAAGCATATATTGCTAAACGACGCGATTGTTTTGCAAAAGCCGTTGCTGCATGCACCATGCCTTGTTCGTTATTGGCACGAATAAACGGTAAGTTGTGATGAGCGTATTGCAATGCCTCACCCAATCCTGTCACATTGCCATGACCAAATATGCCAAACAAACCTTTAACAAAATTGTGCTCTTGGTTGTCGATGGTAATGTATTGTTGGCTTAAAAACCGCAGCAGTGCTTGCGCCATTGATAATCGAATTGTTTTCATTATTTATGCTCTCCCTCCATAATACTGTTGGTTCTACGCCGAACTATGTTTTTTTAACAATAAGGTTGCACGCAGGGGCGACGCCCTTGCCTTTGTTTTTTTATTGGATCCCTGATAATCGCTACGCAATCTCTGGGATGACAACAGCCCCTCCCCACACACGTTCATTCGCTTCAGCTTGTTTCGTCCACGCATGTTGCTCAGTGAATTCAGGCACGGTATATGGATTACCCTCCAAGTGCCGGATCACCCAAATGTAATACATACCATAACCCGGCGCGGCACATTGGCCATGATCATTGTCATATAAAATTTTCAATGTATCGTTATGACGAATCTTTACTACATCATCACCACACTCACCGTGCCCATAACCTTGTGGCTCAGTAAATCGATAATGATAAATTTCCGGCTGTGCGTGATGATGCGGTGGGTAGCTCGACCAACGCCCTGGAAAAGTAATCACTTCGCCTAAAACTAACTTTGCATCCGGCCGATTGCGAATGTCAAAAATAGTGCGCACAATGCGATAAGCTGTATCACCTAATAAACCTTGACCGCGGTGCTCATTTTCTAACAAGTTGTGCTCATCAAACAGTGCAGGCTCGAACTTGGCATCATTATCGACAGACTGAACAGCTAACTCAACATCACTAATCGCTGTTATTGTTGCCGGACAATTAGCTGGTAAATGCAAAGCTGTTGGTGCTTGATCGAATAACGAGTCACGCCTAACTGTTCGATAGCGTGATTGATACTGAAAACACACTTCACCGTGCATTAATAAATAAGCTGACTCAACACTTTCGTCAGCTTGCCACTGTTCACCCGCTTTTAACTTTAAAATTCCAAAATTAATGCCCGTATCATCACTGGCTTCACCAATGCGAGTGATAGCGGTATAGCCAAACGGGTAATCGTTGTTGCCACGAATAAGCAAATCAGGCGTCGACATAAGAAGCTTTCCTTTTAGATACAGTATTATTTTGTTGCCACAGCGCAATAAAAGATTGATAGTTTTTTATAATACTAACTTCTACGTCCGCAGAAGTAATTCGACCTTCACTCCAATCGACCCATGCTTGCCAAAAAATACTACGGCCAATCGCAAAACCATTAACCACGGGAGACTGCTTAGCTAATGAGAACTTAGCTTGGTATTCAGAAAGATGTTGACACGAACCACCCAACAAAATAATCCGTGCATTAGCATCGCGCTCCAGCAGCGTTTGCTCTACCAGCTGCCATTCTTCTTCTGTTGACAGAGCAGCTATTTTCCACCAGTAAGGCTGAATTCCTTGCGCGTAGACATGACGCATTATCGCAACAACTTCTTTACCATTGCTTGGGAAATCTTCTGGAATAACTAACTCCAACATCCAACGCCTTCCCAATTGATTACACACCTCATTCAAGTGCAATAACTGCTGCAACTGTTGTTGTTTTAAGTCATATTCCATCGATGGACTGTAGTGCCACAACACTTTCACAAACCAGTGGCTAGGCTGCTGTAAGAGTGTGTGATACAACGAGCGGCCACCCAACCACTGCAAAGGCATAGTACCAGCACACTCAATTGGCACACCAATCGTCAAACCTTTGGCATTAGCATCAATCAGTGTTTTTTTACCATAAACCGGATCTAATAATAAAGCACAATTTTGTTGCGTTTGTGCCACCTGGACAAATGCACGGTAGATACATTGCTTAAACTCTACAATGCGATCATGGCAAAATTCTTTCACGTTACAACTTGATTCAAACTGTATACGATGATCGAACGCTAAGGTATACATCGGTTGGTCAGATGCGTAACCCAAATCTACTGATTGATGCATATGGTTAATTGCAGACCACTGCGATTCGGACATATCAGTTTGATAGTGCGAAATAAAATAGCGCATCTCTTGATAGCTGGGGATTGCAGGTGCACAAGCATGTCGACTAACCGTAATCGCACCACACGCATTAGCGTAATAACCACAGGTCGACAATGATTGACCACGCAACCAACCCCGCAGAAAACCACTCATAAAAGCATCGCCTGCGCCCAATACATTCATCACCTCAACCGGATAACCATGCACCACAACCGATTGGTCAAGCGCATTTTCATACACACGGCATCCTGCCTCTCCGGTTTTTAATACCAGAGTGGCAGAGGTTAACTCACGAATCGCATGCAACGACTCATCAATATCTTCACTGCCGCCAGCGATGCAAAATTCTTCTTCAGTGCCAACAATTAAATTACAATACGGCAAAATATGCTGGTAAAAATTCGTCACAGCAGGGTTTGATTGGAAGCGCGTTTCACCATCCCCTTTTGCTATTAACCCCCACAACACTGGGCGATAATCAATATCTAATACCACCGATGTTTTTTGTTGTTGCGCAACAGTTAACGCATGCTCACAGCAAGCACGCATTGAAGGCGTAGTTAAACAAGTGCCTGTCAATAGAAATGCTTTGGCTTGTGAAAAAAACTCAACATCACATTGCTCTGGCTGTATTTGCATATCAGCACAATTTTCACGATAAAACATCAAAGGAAAGCGATCCGGTGGATTAATACCCAACATAGCCAAGGCGGTCAAATGCTCAGATGTTGTGGTCATTAAGCGCTGGTCAACACCTTCTTTATTGAGTTGTTTACGTAAAAACAAGCCCATATCATCCTCACCCGTGCAAGACAACAACGCACTGCGTAAACCCTGACGCGCGCAACCCACAGCAATATTACCAGCACAACCACCTAAATATTTTCGAAAGGTAGACACCTCATCTAATGCGGCACCTACTTGTTCAGCATATAAATCAACAGCGACTCGACCCATGCAAATTACATCAATAGTGCGACTGTCATCAAAACGTTCACTCATTTTTTACCTCCATTGGTATGGAAATTATTCCTGCCCTTCAACAAGAGTAACAGCCTGGTTACTGGTTAGTGATTGCTGCGCCGCTTGAGCCAATAATAACGGCATCAACCCATCATAACCACTCACCGGGCTCGGCGTTCCATTACATAAACAATCATAAAAAGCTTGTAGCTCATTAATATAAGCTTGCGCATAACGCTGATCAAAAAAATATAAAGGCTTATCGGTATACACACCATCCGCTTGGCTGCATTGAATGGCTGTTGGTGTTAAATTATTGGCCGACATATTGCCGCCACTACCAAACACCTCAATACGTTGATCATAGCCGTAAACCGCTTGACGACTGTTTTCGATAAAACCCAAGGCACCATTTTCAAAGCGCAAAGACAACATAGCCGTATCGATATCGCCGCATTCGCCAATTTTAGGATCGACCAAACAATTACCACGCGCAAATACTTCAATAACTTCACAGCCCATAATGAAGCGCGCCATATCAAAGTCGTGTATCGTCATATCCATAAACAAACCACCCGACTGTTTAACATAATCAATCGGTGGCGGCTTGGGGTCATACGAAGTAATACGCATAAAATACGGCTGGCCTATATCACCCTGTGCAACTGCTCGTTGACATTTGGAGAAATTCGGATCAAAGCGACGATTAAAACCAACCTGCAATATACACTGCTGTTGTTCTGCTAAGGTAATAAGTGCGTTAATATCATTTATCTCTAAGCCTAATGGCTTTTCGCAAAACACATGCTTACCTGCTTGTAAACAAGCTGCTGCTTGCTCGGTATGCCGATCAACAGGTGTGCAGATCAGCACCGCTTCAATTTGTGGGTCATCAATTAAGGTTTGTGCTTGATAATACACTTTGACATCGGGGTGCGCTTGTTGCCAACTGGCTGACACTTGTTGATCAGCCACGGCGACCAATTGTAAACCAGGCAATTGCTGCCGAATATTCTGTGCATGCAGCCTGCCAATTCGGCCAAGCCCTATAATCCCCACTTGAATACGACGCATTACATCTCCCTAAATGCCTGCCCTATATCACGCAATCGTTTACCGGCCAGTAAATTCGTTTCGATCTGCTCTAACGAAACTTGTTTAGTTTCTGGCACCCAACAATAAGTAAACCCAATAGTAATCAAGCACATCAATCCATACAACCAAAAAGTGACACTGGGGCCTACAAATTGTAATACACTAAGGAAAGTAAGCGCGACTAAGAAATTTGCTGCCCATTGCACGGCAGTAACAAAGCTCATGGCACGTGTACGCAAATGCAGTGGGTAAATTTCTGAAATCATTAACCAAAACATTGAGCCAAGACTAATTGAATAACCTGCTATATAAGTGATCAAAGCAACCATCATTAACCAGCGTGCCCAGACTTGGCTGCTATGAAATAAAAAACCAACCAATGCTAAACTTAGCGCCGCCACAGCCATGCCGCCCATTAATAATTGCCGTCGACCAAAACGATCGACTGTGCATACGGCGACAATGCTCATAAAAGTATTCACCAAACCCATCGCAAATGTAGCCAGTATTTGTGTTTCAGCTCCTTGAAAACCAGCGGCTTTAAAAATAAAAGGGCCATAATACATTACTGTGTTGATACCGGTGAATTGCTGCAACACCCCCAAACTTAGACCAATAATCAACACACCACGCATTTTTGGTGCAAATAAATCTCGCAGTCGCGCTTTGGTCTGTCCTAACTGTTGTTGAATCTCATGCATTTCTTCAGCCACATGTGAAGCTTGACGTATGCGTCGTAACACATCACGCGCTTCACCCGATAAGCCTTTTAATAACAACCAGCGCGGAGTGGCTGGTAAAAACATCATCCCTAATAACAATAACAAAGCCGGCGCAAAGCCCAGAGCAAACATCCAGCGCCAACTGGCTGTTGGTGCTAATAAGTAATCGCACATAAATGCCATTGCCTCACCACCAGTGATTGCAATCGATGACATTAACACCAATTGACCACGCCGATGTGCTGGCGCCATTTCGGATATATATAAAGGAACGGTATAGGAAGCGACACCAATCGCCAACCCTAACAACAAACGACCAATGATTAACACCGATAAATTAGCAGCAAAGGTTGATAAACCGGTACCGATTAGAAATAAAACGCTAGCGACAATTAACATCGTGCGGCGACCATATAAATCGGCCACATAGCCGCTGACTAATGCGCCGAATAACGCGCCAAGTACGACACTACCAACAACCACTTCTTTAGTGAATGTGGTGAGCACGAATGAATCTTGCAAAAAAACCAAAGCGCCTGAGATGATGCCGGTATCAAAACCAAACAGCAAACCACCGACAGCCGCTATAAATGTGATTAGGTACACTGTTATTCCTTTTACAGTTTATATGTCCCCACACTATTTAAATAATTTGCGAGCGTCCCTGTAAATATTCAAAAAAAGCACCGTCATTGCGAGGAGACAGAATAACATTCTGTCGACGCGGCAACCTCATGACTTAAGCAATTAAGCAATCTAATTAGATTGCTTCGTCGAAAGCTCCTCGCAATGACGCGACTAATGACAGTTCACGCATGTAATTCCTGCAAACTACGCACTTGGCTATCAATCAACTTATGCTTCATCGCCTCACAGGCCGCTTGCCCTCCCGCCAGCGTGGTGGTGTAACACACCTTATGTGATATCGCACTACGACGAATACTATACGAGTCAGCAATCGCTTGCTCACCTTCGGTGGTATTAATAATAAACACCACCTCATCGTTCTTAATCATATCGACAATATGTGGGCGACCTTCATTAACTTTATTCACCACGGTACAATTCACCCCAGCTTTATCTAATACCAAAGCCGTTCCACGCGTCGATAAAATTTCAAAACCTTGTTCGTCTAAGTCTCTTGCAACATCAACAATGCGGTCTTTATCGGCATCGCGCACACTAACAAATACTCGACCTGACTGTGGCAAGACATTTCCGCCACTGAGCTGACCTTTAGCAAAGGCTTCACCAAAGCTATCAGCAATACCCATCACCTCACCGGTTGAACGCATTTCTGGCCCAAGTATCGGATCAACGCCTGGGAACTTAGCAAATGGGAAGATGGCTTGTTTAACCGTAAAGTAACCTTCTGGTATTACCTCCTCGGTAAAACCTTGCTGCTTTAAGGTGACACCCAACATGCACTTCGCCGCTATTTTAGCTAATGAGACACCCGTAGCTTTTGCAATAAACGGTACGGTACGTGAGGCACGTGGATTGACTTCAAGCACATAGATTTGATCGCCTTTTAATGCAAACTGCGCATTAACCAAACCGACCACGCCTAATTCTTTCGACATATGAATCAGTTGATCACGCAGTTGTTGTTTTACTGCTTCCGACAAACTGTGCGGTGGCAATGTGCACGATGAATCACCGGAATGCACCCCCGCTTGCTCAATATGCTCTAAAATACCACCGATTAATACGTCTTCACCATCACAAACAGCATCGACATCAACCTCAATCGCATCATCAACAAAGTGGTCTAATAATAATGGTGAGTCACTGGATATCTCCACATCACCATTCATGTAGCGTTGCAACTCTTTCTCGTTATAGATCACCGCCATTGCACGACCACCCAACACAAATGATGGACGCACCACCATGGGGTAAGCAAAAACTTTCGCTAGACGTAACCCTTCATCAACTGAACGCACGGTACCATTTGGCGGCTGTTGCAAATGCAACTTATGCAGTAGTTGCTGGAATTGCTCACGATCTTCAGCGCGATCAATCGCTTCGGGTGAAGTACCCACAATCGGCACACCCGCTTCGGCTAATTTACGTGCAAGCTTTAATGGCGTTTGACCACCGTATTGCACAATCACGCCTTTGGGCTTCTCTACATTAACCACTTCCAACACATCTTCAAGCGTTAATGGCTCAAAATACAAACGATCCGACACATCAAAATCGGTAGACACCGTTTCTGGATTACAGTTCACCATGATAGTTTCGTAACCCAGTTCACGCATCGCTAGCGCTGCGTGCACACAGCAATAATCAAACTCGATGCCTTGACCAATACGATTCGGCCCACCACCTAACACCATAATTTTTTCACGGTCAGTCGGGTTAGCTTCGCTTTCTTCGTCATAACACGAATACATATACGCCGTGCTGGTTGAAAACTCCGCTGCACAAGTATCGACACGCTTATAGACTGGGCGAATATTTAAACTGTGACGGTGTTGACGCATATCCGCTTCAGGCACACGCACTAACTCAGCTAAGCGCGCATCACTAAAGCCTTTACGTTTTAATAAGCGCAACCACTTGCCGTTCAAATCGGCTAAACCCATTTCAGTCACGCGCTGCTCTAAACGCACCAGCTCTTCAATCTGAACCAAGTACCATTTATCGATTTGGCTCAGCTCATACACTTTTTCTAGGCTAAAACCGAAGCGAAACGCATCAGCTATATACAACAAGCGATCAGCACCTGGAAAGCGCAACTCACATTTAATGGTCGAACCTGCACTGTCTTCTTCAACATCAACAATTGGATTCAAACCAGTTAAATCGGTTTCTAAACCGCGCAAAGCTTTTTGCAATGACTCTTGAAAACAACGCCCCATCGCCATCACCTCACCGACAGACTTCATTTGTGTTGTCAGTTTAGCATCGGTTTGCGGGAACTTTTCAAAATTAAAACGTGGGATTTTTGTTACCACATAATCAATCGTTGGCTCAAACGATGAGGGGATTTGGTTACCTGTGATTTCGTTTTGCAATTCATCTAAGGTATACCCTACCGCTAATTTTGCTGCTACTTTGGCAATCGGAAAACCAGTAGCTTTCGAGGCCAGTGCCGATGAGCGCGATACGCGTGGATTCATTTCAATCACGCTGACGCGACCATCGTGCGGATTCACTGCAAACTGCACGTTCGACCCACCGGTCTCAATACCAATTTCACGCAGCACCGCAATCGAATAATTACGCAAACGTTGATACTCTTTATCCGTTAAAGTTTGTGCAGGCGCTACCGTAATCGAATCACCGGTATGCACACCCATCGGGTCAAAGTTTTCAATCGTACAAACAATAATGCAGTTATCATTTTTGTCACGCACCACTTCCATTTCGTATTCTTTCCAACCGATAATCGACTCATCGATCAGCAATTCATTGGTTGGTGACAAATCCAAACCACGCAAACAAATTTCTGCAAACTCTTCACGGTTATAAGCAATACCACCACCGCTACCACCCATGGTAAACGAAGGACGAATAATCGCTGGAAAACCTACCTGATCCAATACCGCCCAGGCTTCTTCCAGATTATGCGCCAAACCACAGGTCGGTACTTCCAAACCAATGCGCTTCATAGCCTGACCAAACAATTGGCGATCTTCCGCCATATCAATGGCTTCGCGCGTAGCACCAATCATCTCAACGTTATATTTTTCCAACACACCATGACGCGCCAAATCCAATGCGCAGTTCAAAGCCGTCTGTCCACCCATGGTGGGTAATACCGCATCCGGCTTTTCTTTAGCAATAATTTTTTCGACCGATTGCCAATGAATCGGTTCGATATAAGTTACATCAGCCATATCGGGGTCGGTCATAATCGTTGCCGGATTGGAATTAACCAATACCACACGAAAGCCATCTTGGCGCAATGCCTGACAGGCTTGTGTACCAGAATAATCAAACTCACAAGCTTGACCAATCACAATGGGACCTGCACCCAAGATTAAAATCGTTTTTATATCTGAACGTTTAGGCATGTGTACTCTCCACCTTTGCTGATTGATGGCGCTGACCCATTAAGCTAATAAATTGATCAAATAACTCTTCGATGTCTTGTGGTCCAGGACTGGCCTCGGGATGCCCCTGAAAACCAAACACTGGTAATTTTTTGTGTGCAATGCCCTGCAGTGTGTCATCAAATAATGAGCGATGTGTCACCTGCAGATCGGTCGACAAACTTTTCTCATCAACAGCAAATCCATGGTTTTGGCTGGTGATCATGACTTGGCCGGTTGCTTCTTTACGTACTGGATGGTTGGCACCGTGATGACCAAACTTCATTTTTATGGTTTTAGCCCCTAATGCCAAAGACAGCAATTGATAACCCAAACAAATACCAAACATTGGCACCTGTTGTTGAAGTAAAGCTTTAATTGATTCGACAGCATAACCACAAGCGGCTGGATCACCCGGGCCATTGGACAGCAAAACACCGTCAGGTGCATAAGCCATCACCTCTTCAGCCGATGTATTGGCTGGCACCACCGTCACTTGGCAACCGCGGTCAACCAATAAACGCAACATTTGACGTTTCACCCCAAAGTCATACACCACCACATGACGCTGTGCTGAATTAACTTTTTCGCTCTCACCGGGAAACACATAACTGCCTTTACCCCAACGATAAACTTCGTCGGTAGTGACCTGGCTGGCTAAATCTGCACCTTTTAAACCAGCAAACTGCTGCGCCATTTCTAATGCTTTAGCGTCATTGATATCACCAGCAGCAATACAGCCCGGCATCGCACCTTGATCACGAATCAACCGTGTTAAACGGCGGGTATCAACACCCGCAATCGCCACTATGCCCTGCTGCTGCAACATGGCACGCAATGAGCTTTCCGCACGCCAACTACTGACCAACGGAGATTCATCTCGAATGATCAATCCCTTGGCCCATATCCGATTAGATTCGGCATCAGCTTCATTGACACCAACATTACCAATATGTGGGTAAGTTAAGGTTATTAATTGCTCAGCGTAAGACGGATCGGTCAGAATTTCTTGATAGCCGGACATCGCGGTATTAAAAACCACCTCTCCAACTGTATAACCTGACACCCCTAAACTTACACCATTAAACACTTCACCGCCGGCCAGAAATAATTTTGCTGGCTGGGGATTTAACAGGTCATCGATTTCTGTATTCACTTAGTCCTCTACTATTTTCCTGGATCCAGTTTGTCATTCTGGCCTCTGCCATGTCATCCCGGCCCCCGAGCCGGGATCCAGTATTACCAAGCAGCTGATAAACCTGCTAAGGATAATCGATCAGCTTAATAATGAAAAGCTGTTTTTTTAAACGATATTTAATATAGAGCCAATATAAACACACTATATTTCTTGAAATATCAAAACTATTAGGGCGTAACCACGACAGATTTAGAGAGACTTCGTTTACAGTTTGCTAAGAATATCTTTGTGCCAAGGATCAATCTAACCTCTACAGAACCGCCGCCTATGGCACCACCATCAATAGAAAAACATATTACACTTAACCATATGATTTTTAACAATATAAATCTCTTCCCTTCGCAGGAATTAGAAAACGAATTATTGCGAAGAGACACATATGCCACAATTTATCGGAAGAAAACGCGAATTAGGCATCTTAGACATGACTTATTTAGTACACGAGCCGATGCTTATATTAATATCGTTTCCCAACTAGCAAGTGGTGCAAAGTCCTATAAAGAAATCAGTGAACTATCACGCTATGAATCGATTTGAAGAAGTATCCATTAGCTCAATTCGTGGTATTGCAAGTATCTTTAGGCTCCAATTTGAAAACATGGTGCTCGCGAATCGACAGTACATTTTTGACGCTCTGGGTATCAAACGTCAAAATATCATTGCAGATAACCCTTATTTGCAGCGCAGGTGAAGCCTCTGAAACTTTACTTGATAGCGACCAGCTGTTTAAGGCGGTTAATTTTTGTCAATATTTTTCAGCATAATCACGCTCCACAATCGCTATGCTCAACAATAAAGTCGATAAGGCAACGAGTTTTTAATGGCAAAAATTCACGTGAGGGATAGAGCATATAAAGCGGCGTGCTGCGTAACTGCCATTCGGGTAAAAGATGAATCAGCTTACCTTGTTTAATTTCATCATGAATGAGAAGTGACTGAATACTGGCGACACCGCCACCACTTAATGCACATTGGCGCAAAAATGCAGAATGATTACAAACAAGCTTTGGCTTGATATTAATGACTGACTTTTTCCGTTGATGTTGAAAGCGCCATATTACGCGCCCATCAATGGGGTAAGCCATGCAGGGTAACTGCGCAAGGTCTTCGGGAGTCGATGGTTTCGGGTAATGCTCAAACAAAGCAGGACTAGCAACCAGTATATTGCCGATATCGAATAGTTTTTTTGCTACTAGGTTAGAATCTTCTAAACGTGCACCGCGAAACACCATATCATATTGCTTACCGATAATATCCACAAAGGTAGTATCGATATCGACGTCGATAGTAATATTCGGAAAAGCCACCATAAACCGAGCAAATAAAGGCGCCAAAAAGCGATTAGCCACCGCTGGTGATGCAGACACTTTAATCAAACCATGAGGTGATTGATTTAACACCTGCAAGGATTCTAGGCCACTTTGCAAAGTAGCTTGCATGCTATTAGCCGTAGCAAATAACTCTTCGCCAGCAGGTGTTAAGGTAAATTGCCGAGTAGTGCGCTGCATCAACTTTTGTTTAAGCTGTGCTTCGAGACGATAAATTGACTTACTGATATACCCTTTGCTCACCCCTAAATGCTCTGCCGCTTTAGTAAAGCTTTGCTGGCAAACCGTATGATAAAAGTTAAAAAGGTCGCGCTGATCAATATTCATATTGTTTCCATATGTAAACAAAGTATTTGCTTTTAGATTATATATCTAAACAACAAATTTTGATATATTGACCACTAAATACCCAAAAATATTAAGAGGAGTAATCGATGAAAGCATTAGTAATTGGCGCTTCCGGCACCATTGGTCAATATGTTGTAAAAGAATTAGAAAAAGATACTCAGGTGATTTCAGCCGGAGTTAGCCGTGGCGACGTTAAAGTTGACCTCAGCCAACCCGATACAATTCACCAGATGTATCAAGCTGTGGATAATCTCGATGCAGTGATTTGTGCAGCCTCACGCGGCGTGGTATTTAAACCATTAAGCGAGATGACAACAGCCGATTATCTAGCCAGTATGCAGCAAAAGCTGTTCGGTCAATTACAAGTAGCCATAGAAGGCATGAAAGCATTAAACGATGGCGGCAGCATTACCCTCACTACAGGTATTATGAATCATGATTTTGTGAAATCAGGTTCTGCGGCAGCCATGATCAATAGCGCCGTAGACGGCTTTGCACAAGCAGCCGCTCTGGATATGCCTCGAGGAATTCGCATCAATGTTGTATCACCTGCACTGCTTGAAGACTCTAAAGCATTATATGCCGAACTTTTACCTGGCTTTGAACCAGTTGCTGGTGAAGTGGTTGCTCGCGCATATCGTAAGAGCGTTTATGGCATACAAACTGGGCGTATTTACCGGCCTGGCTAGCCACCCTATGAGCTTAATAACATCATAGTAAATGAAAACAGCAAAAATATATTAACCCCACAATACTCAACCAGACCGGCCACAGCACCTCCCCCGCCAACGCTTAATGGCCGCTTAATATAAATACATTACAATGATGCAAATATAAATAAAATGTGTGAGTGTTGAGTATGAGAGACCCTTTAGATGTTATTAATAAAGCCCACAGAGACATAGCCGTTATGCGTGGAACTATTGCCAGAGAGAATCTTGAACTTGTAGGTTTTGTTAATCAGGTACTTAGTGCACTGAATCAACTACTTGATAATGGTGGCGCAAACCCTAAAGCAGCCATACAACTATTTAACCTATTAAGAAGCACGGTGGCCCCCAGCATGGCAGCATCTGATAGCCCTCAAATGACTGCAGCACAAGCAAGCACTTTAAGAGAAGCCTTACAAGAACTCACCTTTGACACCGAACTTGACCCCTCAGCACATATTGACGAAGATGGCATACCTGCCGCTCCTGCTGTAGCACCTCCACTTAGACGACAGTAAGACAACAAAAATATCACTCGAAGCTAGGCAGCACTAAACCACCGCCACTGGTGCGTCAATATGCCATTGACCTTGCGCCAGAAAGCGATTTATACAGGAATCCTAGAAACCCAGGTACCGTCGCAACGCAATGGAGAATCTTTAAGCAGGAATTGCTGGAAAGGCCAAATAAAACATGCTAATAATGGACGGCTCGGTATCAATACCGACTCAGTGCAGATACAAGGGGTGGAGCGTGTGAATCAGCCGGTACAATCAACCAATAAAATGCCTAAAGGCACTTTAGCGCTATTATTAACTCAGCTATTTTCAACGCTGAGCTTTAGCGTGTTGTATTCGACCTTGGTTTTATATGCCACTAAATCCCTGCACCTCAGTGACGACGTTTCGACCAGCATCATTGCTACTTTTGTAGCCTTCAATTACGCATTACACCTGCTCGGTGGATACGCCGGCGGCCGTTACCTCAGTTACCGTTCACTATTTTGCACCGGCATGGTGCTCATTGTTATTGGCTGCGGACTGATTGCTGCGGACTCCATTAATATGCTGTATTGGGGGTTAGCATTCTTCCTCACCGGCGCTGGCGTGAATGTCACCTGCATTAATTGCATGTTAACGCAACTATTCGAGCCCAATGACACCCGCCGCGAAACCGCTTTTTTATGGAATTACAGCGGTATGAATGTTGGCTTTTTTATTGGCTTTTCAATGGCTGGCAGCTTTCAAATTCATCACGCCTATCGCGAACTGTTTGGTTTGAGCGCGATTGGTAATGTGCTTGCTTTACTGATTGTCGGCTTAAATTGGTATAACTTGCGTGACATAAATACCCACCTCACGCACTGCAAAAAAACCACATCGCAGATGTTAAAAGCAGCTGTCATTATTGTATTATTAATTTTAGGCTTACGCTGGATGTTTGCCCACTCCAGCTTTAGCGGCCAAGTCGTAATGAGCGCTGGCGTTATTATGGCTGGCATTTTAGTTTATTTAGCACTGAAACAACCGACAGCAAACGCACGACGTAAAATGTGGGCTTATATGATTTTGGCAGTATCGTCGCTGGTATTTTGGGCGATTTATCAGCTTATCCCAATGGGTCTCACCTTATTTATTGCACGCAATGTCGACCGCACACTGAATGGCTTTTTGATTCCGCCGCAGTGGTTTGAAAATATCAATGGCATCATTATTATTATCGGTGGCCCACTACTGGCGCATGTATTCCAGCGCTTACGACACCGCGGCGTTAACGTCAATATCCCAATTCAATTTTCAGCCGCTTTGCTACTGATTGGTATAGCGATGTTTATGCTAAAGTGCGGCATCGCCTTTGCAGGACCCAAAGGGTATGTGCCGATTTACTGGCCGGTTGCCTGTTATGCCTTATTAACCTTAGGTGAATTATTTATTTCACCTATTGGTTATGCCATGGTCGGCCAACTTGCCCCGACCAAATTGCGCGGCATTATGATGGGTACCTGGCTGATGCTGACCGGCGTTAGCGCCACGGTATCGAGCTTATTATCCAAGCGTATGTTGGGCCACCACTCGGTGACATCCCCATTGGTGACCAACCCGACTTACAGCCAAACCTTTACCGAACTGGCCTGGTTTGCAATTGTGGTTAGCATGGCATTATTCGCCATTGCACCATTATTACGACGCCTAATTGATTCTGATAACGAGCAAACCTCACAAGCCAAAGCACTGGACACAAAGCCATCCACCACTTAAATAATTGCTAAACCGTCGATGCGTTAATCACTACACGGTAATCCGGCGGTGTAAGCGTCATAGGCCAAGTGTTTAATTTTTTAGCTAAAGCTGTTGCAGGTGCCAAATCTACGATATCCCCCATATGATCGAAAATACAGGCTGCAGCCGGAAGATTTACGCAACCCCTTAATGCTTCGATCTGTCGGCGCTTCGCTGTCAATTTTTCAACACCATCGCAAAGCATAGGCAAACACATTCGCGGCATAGGGATTTCAGCCAAATAACCCAATACAGCTAACTGTGTTCTGGCTATTGGCGGCCTCAACCTACGATCAACGACGTAGCTTTCAAATAATGCTTTATTACAATGCACAATCGCCTGTTTCAGCTCCGCAGGTATATTAGCACGCAAGAAAGCCTCAACTACAGCTGTCAAATGCACAAGTCGCTTAAAAAGTAATTTTTCTAAATGCTTAATCTCAATTGATAGGTATTGTAATGAATAGATATTAAGAGAGCCTTATGTTCTAGTAGTACTGAACATTCAGTCTCGCTGACGTAACACAATGCAACAAGCTAAGTCACTCAGTGCAGAATAATCAAGATCATCAATGAGTACCACATAAATTAGTAATTCTAGTAATAACTACTCCACTAGTATCACTTAAGCCTCACCTAATCTTTCTACAGTAATATGTAGTCAACGGTTATTACTCATATCACGGACATTAAGTAATCTCTCCACCAACTCACTGGGTTGTTAAAATGCGTTTGAGGTAAACATGAAAATCACTGGATACAGTCTTATTACAGCTGCTGCGTTGCTAGCTACTACACCCACCATTTGGGCAGGCAATTCACTCACCATTATCAATAACTTAAAAAAAGCACAAGTTACTGTCGCTAATAATAACCCTGCTTTAAAGCCGCCTCCAGGCGCGGTTTCTATAGGATCAGGAAGCTCTAGCACTTTGTCCGCATCACAATGGGTTGAAAGCGGTGGTAAAAATGTATATGTGCAAATTACCCCAGCGGGTGATTCATCCGCCATTTGTGTCACCAAATGGGGGGAGTCAATAATTCCCGACACGGGCGTATTTACCATTGCGGGAACCGCATCAGCACCTACTTGTACTTATTCAGCCTCTAATCCCAACGCAAAGATTACCTGGTCTAACCCCAACGCCTCCGCATCAGTCAATGGTGCCACAGGTAACGGCACAGTCACTTTTGCTGCCGATGCAAAAGACACCTCTGGCGATACCATTACTTACAGCGCAGCTGTCATCAATGGCCGCGGTAAATTAAGCCATTTAAGCGTAACAGACGGCAAAGGCACTGCAACACTCAGCGGATTTGCAGGTGTTATCAGTGATACCGAATCCATTCAAATCGCTGCTTCTGCGGGCGATGTAAAAAAAGCACTAACCATTGAAACGCCCGTCAAAGTGACCGGTGGTGATGTTAGTAAAACTCCTTACCGACAAATTAATGTGGGTGAAGATTACCCCAACCTACAAATCAATGACCTTATCGATGTCAGTGGTTACTACCCACCGCCAGCGCCACACACCAAGCTATCATTAAACATTACAAGCGCACCTAGCAGCATTAAACAAAATTTTGGCCTCAATGGCAGCTTAGTTTCGATCAATGCGCCCGTTACTGCTGCCCAATTTAATAACCTAAGCAAAGATGGCTGCACTACTTACAACAATACCGCCAATCAAGATGACAGCAATATTCAACAGTGCGCCATTAAAGTTGCCGATAACAACGGTAACTCAAGAACCATTCCATTACTGATTAATAATGGTTTACGTGCGTTATCAGCACCTGAATTAGTTAACAAATACATTAGTCATCAAGGTGTTGTTACAGGTACCAACTATTTTCAATTAACACCTGCGCAAGTTGCACAAGGTATCGATTTACATAATTATGTTAGCGACCCAGCGACAGGTAATAAAGGCATTACATTCTTTGGTGATGATGCGCGCGTTACGGGTCAAGCCGCCAAAGATATTACACCCTCCTCAACATCAAAGTATGCAAATGGAGCGGTTACAGATATCAGCGCATTAAATACAGTAGCGCATGGCACCCTAAAAGATTATGGCTTAACCGTTGATTCAGCAGGCGTACTTAAATCAAGTGGTAAATTACAAGCTGGGCATATCTACCAAGTCAATCTGGTTGCAACCGCGAAAAATGGTGACGCTACCGAAAAAGCCTATTTTACTTTCTATATAAATGCAAACAAAGGTAAGCCGTTATTAGAAACGGTCAATGGTAACCAACCATTAACACTGATGTATAGCTATACCAATGCCAACTTATTAAGAAACCCATCTGCTTTCTACAACACCTATAAAAGTTATATTGGCGACATTAACTACGCCAACAATAACGCACTAAAAGGTGACGCACCTGTGAATGTGCTAGCACTGGAATCGGCTGGTCCACAATATATGGATGACAACAATTACTGGATTTTGAATTCCACCAAAACGAATGTAAAAAACCAAATCAGCGACAGTACAGCTATTGTTAATGGCCTTGGTGATCCTAAAAAATGGTTGCCACAACTTTTGACCAATGCCGAAACCAATAAGATTAATGTGTCACCTGACTTAACTTTTAGCAACCCTGTCAGCGCTGACTTTAATACCTATAACTTCGAACAACGTGAGATGGTGGTGAACTCTATCATGAACAACTACGTTAATATTAATTCCGATGGCAGTGCCTCAGCATCCATCGCCGGCATTAATCTCGACTTAGAAAAAGGTACCGCCCCTGACTTCTCACCCTTCTTTAAACTGATCAGTGATCGTTTGGCTTATCAAGGTAAATTCTTTGCTTACTATGAGTTTGCCGACAAAGCATTCCAGCCAGCTATTATTGGCTCAATGGGTCCTTTAGGTGTTGCCTTAGTCTCAGCCTATGATGTTGGTGGTGCTGGCAGCAGTGCTGCACGCGCATCACAACAAGATTACCTATTGGACGGCATGAGCCAACAGAATGAAAACACACTTTACAACGATGTATTTTATAATAATCAATCGTGTGACATAGGTCATGGTGATCCTGTGCATCGTTACAGCTGGTGTAACCTATCGATGGCTGATTCAATGGCCGCTAATGAAGCCGCATGGAATACCATTGCCGATTCACCAAACGCCTATAACATGACGACCAAGCAAGCGTTTATTGATTTTAATGGTCACTATTCAATAACACAGCCTTTTGCTGAGTCTTCAACTGACTTCTCTTATCAAGAGTTATTTAATCCTAACTTTTCAACCGCTGTTGGCCAACACAGTCATAATATTGTTGAAGCAGGCGGCGGATTAGTCCTAACCAATGTCGATGGCTCGCATAATAGCTGTGTTGACGCTAAAGGCAACCCGCTAAACAACCAATGGTTAGTCAGTCATGACAGCGAATTAAGCACGGCTTTAGCGGCTAATAATCTAAAAGATCCTGCATTCAAAGCACTATCAACCTGCTTATTCTCTTCTGACCAATTAAAAGAAAATGGCAAATCTTTCTCTGTCGCGCAGCTAAGCACCTGCGGAAACAGCCCTACGGGCAAACCAATCCCATTATCAAAATGTATGTTGATTCGCAGTATCCCTAGCGATACTACTGGTCAAGGCACACTCGCCTACCCTTCACCTACAGGTTATATGCAAGCCAATAACAAACCTTATCTGGTGAATAATAAAATGGATCCACGCATGATTGGTTACAGTTTATTTGCACTGCAAAATACTCAAGCAGGTCCTAACGACAGTGAAGATTATTTCACCGCTGCCGGACCTGGCAACTATAACTTGTCGATTCAAGAACCTTGGTATGTCGGTGGGCATCAATTTAACCCACATGATCCAAGAGCCGCTACTCCAAACACTAAAGCTTTTCCATTTGATCCTTTCTACAACACACAAAAGAACCGGGATCTTATCCAAAACGCATGGAATGGTGTGGCAACACTACAAAAAACAACTTTTAGTACGCCTTCTAGTTAATTAACTTCAAGCCCTAACAATCCCAAAAAGCCTCCCATAGGGAGGCTTTTTTCATTCAATCACTACAGAAGCCTAAACAAAACCACAACTATAACTCGTCTCAGCTGACTTAATCACATAGTGATCTAGCAGAATGAAGTCTACACCATAGAAAAACAACGAAACCTGCACAAGTATACATTAAATTCATTGGCTAGTAGATAGAAAGTCCATAGGGGGCATTCACAGGAGTGCCCTGGAGAACGGGGCAATCTATCGCATTAGTACTACTCGGTAATACTTCACATTGATTAACCGTATTAGCATTCAAATTCGCAACGTAGGCATGCGTTTTATAGAAAACAATTGATCTTGGTGCCGATAGCGCCTGCCCCGTCACCACTACCACACCGCAGTTACTTAACGCACCGGTCGTTGTATTTACATCACACGTTTGAATCGTTCCGTCACCTGTCATCGGGATATAAGCAAA
The DNA here is from genome assembly GCA_029212885.1 of Coxiellaceae bacterium. Lineage (GTDB taxonomy): Bacteria > Pseudomonadota > Gammaproteobacteria > Coxiellales > Coxiellaceae > JARGNX01. Next base: position 19,565 of record JARGPC010000011.1, on the reverse strand, counting down.
ACCATAGTGAAATGTAATGCCTGCCGTGTCACCACCACCCGTATCAATTGAATATGGTATACAATCACTAGTATTAATGGTGCCATCACTATTTAAGCCACAAACATGTACGTCATTATCATCAAAATCTGCAATATAAGCATGGTTCACATTAATTTTTACAGCGATAGGGTCAGTGAAAGACACCGCTGTTTGTGCACAACTGCCAATATCCCCACTGTTTGCGCCATCGCTTGCTGTTATATCACACTCTGTGATCCTACCATTGCTTGCGCCATCAAAATTAGGTACGTATAAAAGCCCCCTATCTACTGTAGCTTTAAAAGCATTAGAGGTTACATCAGTTGTGGTTTTTACATCACTAAGCGCACCAGTAGACAACGCCACTGTAAACTTATGAATATTACGATCAGCTGATGAGTCTGTCGAATATGCATAACCATTATTCAATGCAACATAAGCAGGCCTCTTAAACTCAGAACCGGTAGTTGTACAATTTGAAAGTGCACCAGTAGCAGAGTCAATGTCACACTTAGATACTAAGTTGTCCGTCCACCGCGCAACATATAAGTGCATCGGGGCACAAATACTCGGGTTAACTTTCCAAGCTGTAGATTGTGCGCCTGAAGTAGTTGAACAGCTTGAATCTGAACAAGTATAGTTACTAAAAGTTTGGCAATCAACGCCTTCTGATGACTCGTTACCTTCTGTATAAATGAGCTTCATACAGCTAATACTAGCGATGTCATTTGCGCTAAGCTGTTGCGAGGTAATCAATTGATAAGCCGCTGCTCCCGACAGTTTTATTGTTTGACCTACAGTAAATGCAAAGCCTGTTTGATTATCCACGATTGACCCACTAGCTAACAAGCCACTTGCACAACTACTATCCGAATAAAAGTACGCTCTAACATAACGGATAGTCCCACCGCTACCAGTGATAGTGATGCCGGCAGCCGCATGGCTATTTGCCGGCACCAACTTCAAAATATCATGCAAATTATAAGCAGGCTGATGCGCCAATAAAATCAGCGGCGTGTTTAAAAATATAATAAGAATACATCGAAGTGCTATATAATATAGTCTACACATATAGTGCTCCGCACTTACACTCATCCAATGATTGAGCACCATCACCCAAAGTTTGCTCAGGCGAAAGAAGAAAAAACTGGGGCGCCTGGTAAACCAAACGCTTATCTATTGTTTTATCAACAACACACTTCTGCACCTTGGCAAACTCCCGCCAGTAAACGACTCACTATCGTATAGAACCTGCAACATAATTTCAAGAAAATCCTTGCGGCGCAAAGAGTAAATAATTAACTATAAATTGCGAATATCTTTATCGATTTCTTCTTCAATTTGATCTAGCAACGTACGATCTTTTGATTTATGTGATTGAGCCGCATATTGGCGGCGTTGAATTTTATATTCTTCAATAAAGCCAGCAGAAATAATACCAGCAGGAATAGCAAATAACGCGACACCAATAATCACCGTGCATGAACCTAATATTTTACCCCAAGTAGTGATTGGATCAATCGGCACATAACCAGCAGTGGTTAACGCCGATATTACCCACCACATGGTCGCGATGATACTGGAAAACTTGTGTGGCTGTGCCGCATTTTCAGCATAATAGATTAAGGTCGAATCTATTATCGTAACCACAAATAAAATCAAAAAAGCAAAGCCGAGTTTTTTATAACTGCGAATCATCACCGAATTAAATAATTGCATGGTTTTGGTAATGCGAAAAAACTTATATAAGCGTAATAAACGAAACACCATTAAATGGGTCAAATCCCATCCCATTAAATAGGCAATCAATGCAGGGAAGATAGAAATAATATCAATAATTGAAGCGAAGCTGATCAAATAGCGTACAGGCTTAATGCCACTGTAAATCCAGCGCAAAAAATACTCAACTGCAAACAACACGGTAATGGTAAAGTTAGTGATATAAATCGTTTGATACACCCACGGATACAGGTCATTCGAAGTGGCCAATACAATAGCCACCACATTAACCACCACCAGAACACATAAAACAATATTTGTGCGATGCTTAGTCAATCCCACTGATTTATGGCCCAACGCCATCGACCAGAATTGGTTAAATTTTTTTACCCAGGATCGCATTGCTATCACTCCATCGATGAATCCGAATTACGCATGGTTTATTGTACCTAATTCCACGAGTAAGCTACAATCTGTATACATTCTTCGGGAGACAATTAATGACCAACGCAGCGGATAGCAACTTCATCGAACAATTCGAGCAATATATTGACCAACATCGCATCCGACGCATTCGTGTGGGTTATTCTGACTTTAATGGCTTAATGCGTGGCAAATTGATTTCCATCGACAAGTGCCTATCAGCACTTAAAAATGGCATGGGATTTTACGATGGCATTATTGGCTGCAGCCTACAAGACGATATGATCCCAGACTTACAATGCACCGGCTGGCATAGTGGCTTTGCTGATAGCAAATTAGAAATCGTTACTAACTCTTGTCGCCATATCCCATTTGAAGAACATACATTATTTTTCTTAACCGAAATGGCGTCACCCAACGACAGCATTTGTCCCCGCCAAATACTAAAACGCGTCGTCAAAAAAGCCGAAGACATGGGCTTTATAGCCAAAGCCAGTGTTGAATATGAATTCACAGCATTCGAAGAAACACCACGCAGCTTAAACAATAAATCATTCATTAATCCCACACCGTTCACCACCGCTAACTGCGGCTATTCGGTGTTACGCAGCGTCACCGAATCTGAATTGCATACCGGCTTAATGGATCTGTGTGATGCAATGGATTTTTCATTAGACGGTTTGCACAGCGAAGAAGGCCCTGGATTTTTAGAAGCTGCCATTATATATGACGATGCACTCAAAGCCGGCGATAAAGCTGCACTGTTTAAAACTTTTAGCAAGGCCTATGCGCAACGCTTAGAATTATGCTTTAGCTTTATGGCAAAATGGAGTACAGAATACCAAGGTCAAGGCGGTCATACCCATGTATCATTGCTTGACCTCGATAACAATCCCGCATTCTTTGATAAAGACCAACCCAACACCATCAGCAAAACCATGCGTCATTTTATTGCTGGCCAACAGCAATTAATGCCAGAATTAATGGCGTTCATTGCGCCGAATGTGAATTCATTTACCCGCCTAGTGCCAGGCTTCTGGGCACCTACCGCTGCCACCTGGGGAATCGACAACCGCACCTGCGCCTTGCGGGCCATCACTGGTTCAGCCAAAGCACAGCGCGTTGAATACCGCGTACCCGGCGCTGATTGTAATCCGTATTTCAGCATTGCTGTCGCCTTAGCCTCGGGTTTATATGGTATCGAACATCAACTCGAACCCAGCGCCGCTATCGAAGGCAATGCGTATGAACAAGATCATGGCAACCCCAATTTACCGACCAACTTACATGACGCCGCTCAAGCACTACGACAATCCAAAGCTGCGCGTGAATTATTTGGTGATATGTTAATAGATGACTACGCCACCACGCGTGAATGGGAAGCGCTAGAAGCCAGCAAGCAAATCACTGACTGGCAACTACGCCGGTACCTTGAGCTGACTTAACTTATGCTGTGCCAAGTTCAGATTTATCTTCCGTTACCTTACGCCCAAGGACGCCCTTTACATCAACAATATTAATACATAAAAATGTATAGATATAGATAGCAAATGACTTACTGCAGCGAACACACCAGATATTAACGTACAAATTGAGCCACCCAATGCATTGTGCTAAAATCGCGCACTAATTTATACATAACAGAGCAAGCGCCTAGTTAATGAGAGCATCAAACAGTGTAAGCATATCAAAAGAAGTCTCTTTTGAACTTAATAAAGTACATCGACGCAGTCAACAGCCTGAAAATGGCCCTTCGCTTTTCGTCGCGCGCAATAAAGTCACTGGTGAGAAATCTTTATATCGTGCGCCCATCGCTCGAGCCATATTGATTAATGGTGTACTACACCACAAAAGACCAGCTACTTATTCGCTAAAAAAATGGCATGAGATGCGTTTTGCATCCGGGTCAGCAGGAGCCGTTAAGCAATTAACGAAACTATCGCCACCTTTTAGCGATACATTTACAACTGCACAAGCAGCTCACGCCGGTATAACACCAGCTGCCACCAGTTTACCAACAGCGATTGCATTAAAGTGCTATCACGAAAGAAGTGAAGCACAATCATGGGGAGCGACCAAGGCTACTTACGTATTTAATAGCCAAGGTAAATTTGCCTACACATTCGAACGAAACGATAAACTGTACTTTGCTAATGAATGGATAGATGGTGAAGACTTAGCTATAGCATTACTCAAACCATCAACTAAAAAATTAACCGGTACGGAATTACTGCATTTATTTAAAGGCTATATCAATCGTATTGTATATGCGCATAAAGCAATTAATAGACCAATTGGTGATTTAAAGCCAGGCAACATTATTGCCATACAACATAACAAAAAAATACACGCACTAATGCCCGTGGATATTGATAGCGACAACCCTAGCACATACACGCCGGCCTTTTCATCGCCTGTAGATTTAGAAGCCATAAAGCTAAAAAAATACGAATGTAGCTTTGCATCAGACTTTCGTAGCATCGCGATTATTTTTGCTATTTGCTGTAAAACACTAACCGGCGATTATTTAGATTATAAAGCCTGTGAAGATGGTACCTATCACTGCGAGACCGTCACTAAAACAGGCGCGGGGGCAGCGGATAAGGATATATGCCGCACAGCGATCAACTTCGTATTCGAAACCCTGCAAGAAGGTAAAAACCCTTTTGCTAAACCACATAACATACTCACTGAAGCACAATTACATCATGACATTTTGCATGCACTGCATCACACAAACGCACAACTTAAATCACGACCAACACCTCTACACCCATGCAGCCCGATTTCCAGCAGCGACACAAGAACAAGGCGCGTGCTATTGAACTCCCATCAATCTTTAGAGCAGCTGAAGATATGGATGCAGACTAAATTAAGCGACCCATCAACTAAAACCAAGCAGCGCCACCATATTTTAAATATAACGACACATGCCCTCACCTTAATCAAGCGACAAATTACTGCAGTCGCTCCTTCTTTAATCTCACATGAGCTCAGCTTTTACAATGACACAAAACGTAATACAGATATAATTACCCTATTGAATCTAACTGACCTGCCCAGCGAACTGGATCGTTTACTGCTTGAGATGCAGACGAGCTGCACACCGATAAAAGTAGGCTGCTGCATCTCATAAAAAACACCCCATATGATTTGCTTCCAATAATTTTCAATCAATTTAATGCCATGAACAACATTTATTCTACGCATTTAATAATGTTTTAATATAAGGCTCTTACACTAACGTAAATTAGCTGCCGGTGAAGTAACTGCTAGCTTCAAGCGTAAAAACAAAAATTCAGAATTATTAACCAACGCACAAATAACACAATGCAAAGCATTCCCAAAAGCCAGAGACATCATTAACTATCAAATGGGTTATGACTTAGCGATTAAATTTTTCTATGAAGACAACGATCAAAGCCTTGAGAACCTTGTGCTATTATGGTCAGCAGCAGAAAACCAATTGGTCTTTAGCCCCGCTGTCGACCATGGTATGGCTTGGGCAAATCTACGCAGTCAACTACGGCTTAATGTGCCTTTTGCTCAACATGACCTAGATGCCGCCTACTCAATGAAGGATGACATCGCTAGTGAGTTTGGTTATGCTTAGCGCAACTATAGCAACCAAACAAAGGCGCACTATCACATGCAATGGAAGGTTATTTCTCCAGTAGATAATTCTGTTTATGCCACCGGCAACTATGCCACAGGCCAACTCATTGAAAGCACTCTCGCCGATGCGAAACAAGTGCACCATCATTGGAAAAAAGTCGATATCGCTGAACGTGCGCGGCTATGCCGGCAGTTTGTTGAAAATTTATTCATCAAAGAAGATCAAATCTGCGAACAGCTCAGTTGGCAAATGGGACGACCGATTAAACAGTGCCCCGGAGAACTCAGTGGCGTCAAAGAGCGCGCACACTACATGATCGATATCGCCGAGCAGAACTTAGCCGATATCATCATCGAAGATACTGCCGAGCAAAAACGCTTTATCCGTCGTGACCCGGTTGGCACCGTGATGGTAATCGCGCCATGGAACTACCCTTACCTAACGGCCATCAACAGTATCGTTCCCGCCATCATGGCAGGCAATTGTGTTATTTTAAAACATGCCTCACAAACGCCGTTAGTCGCCGAACGTTTATTCGAAGCATTTCAACTCGCCGGCTTACCACAAGGCGTATTTCAATATTTACACCTCAATCGCGAACAAGCGGCGCAAGTCATCTCAGATCAACGTATTGATTTTATTGCATTTACTGGATCAGTCACTGGCGGCCACACCATTTACCAACAAGTCAGCCAACGCTTTATCGGTTGCGGCTTAGAACTCGGCGGCAAAGACTGCGCCTTTGTCACCGCCAACGCTGACATGGATCTAACGCTCGATAGCCTAGTCGATGGCAGCTATTTTAATTCCGGCCAATCGTGCTGCGGCATCGAACGCATATATGTTAGCCATAAAATCTTTAACAACTTTGTTGAAGGCTTTGTCGAACGCGTTTATCAATACCGCTTAGGTAACCCTTTAGATGCCGATACCACTCTCGGCCCAATGGTGCGCGACAGCAGCGCCAATGCTGTACGCCAACATATTGCCGATGCTGTGTATCAAGGCGCCACACCTCTAATAGATACCAATCGCTTTGAGGCGCACAGTGACAGCTCCGCTTATCTCGCACCGCAAGCATTAATTAATGTCGACCATAAGATGGCATTGATGAGCGAAGAAAACTTTGGTCCTGTGGTGGGCATTATGCCGGTCAATAGTGAACAACAAGCGATCGACTTAATGAACGATAGCCAGTATGGACTCACTGCTAGCATATGGAGTAATGATATTGACCATGCGGAAATGATCGGTGATCAAATTCAAACCGGCACCTGGTTTATGAACCGCTGCGATTACCTGGACCCTGCACTAGCGTGGACTGGCGTCAAGAACACCGGTATGGGTGTGAGCTTATCCGAGTTAGGTTATAATCAACTGACTCATGCGAAATCGTTTTATTTAAGGACAAATCATGGATAACGCTGTTTTTACCACGCAATGGAATTACCCCACCACTATTTGGTTTGGACTCGGCCGTATTCGCGATATTGCCGATGCCTGCGCACAATTAAAGATGAAAGCGCCGATGATCGTCACCGACCCCGGTTTAACGGCGTTACCGATGATTGCTCATTTACAAGAATTGCTCAATGAAGCCGGCTTACACAGCACTATCTATAGCGACATTAAAGCCAATCCTACCGGTACAAATGTCATTGAAGGCTGCCAAGAACTACACGATAACCAACATGATAGTGTGATTGCGATTGGTGGTGGAAGTGCATTGGATACCGCAAAATGCATCGCCTTTCTTGCCAACCAAGATCACGCTTTATGGCAATACGAAGACAAAGATGACAATTATAAAAAAGCCAATGCCGATGCCATTTTACCGATCATCGCCATTCCTACTACCGCCGGCACTGGTTCCGAAGTCGGCCGTGCCAGTTTAATAGTGGATGAAGAAACGCATAGCAAACGCATTATCTTTCACCCAAAAATGCTGCCTTCTATCGTCATTTCAGATCCAGAACTCACGGTGAGCCTACCACCAAAGCTCACCGCCGCCACAGGTATGGATGCATTTGCGCATAACCTTGAAGCTATTTGCGCACCCGGCTTTCACCCCATGGCCGATGGCATAGCCTTCGAGGGTTTACGCTTAATTAAACAATGGCTACCCATCGCGTATCAAGATGGCAGCAACCTTGAAGCACGTGGTTATATGCTAGCCGCCGCTACCATGGGCTCTACTGCATTTCAAAAAGGCTTAGGGGCGATTCATTCACTATCACACCCCGTCGGCGCTATTTATGGCGCACACCACGGTTTATTAAATGCAATTTTTACACCCTATGTATTACGCTATAATCGCTCAGCTATAGAAGAAAAAATGGTGCGATTAGCCGAGTATTTAGATCTCAACGACAAAAGCTTTGATGGTGTTTACCACTGGGTAATAGATTTTTTACATCAATTAGATCTGCCGATTAAGCTATCAGACATCGGTATCGATTTACAACACGCCGATGAAATCGCACGCCAAGCATTAATCGATGGTTCAACCGCCACTAACCCCGTGACACTAACCGAACCGGCTCTAAAACAAATATTTGAAGACGCCGTCAAAGGTAAGGTATAGGAGACAACCATGGCTAACATTTTAGTGGCTGGTTTCATGCATGAAACCAACACGTTTTGCACACAACCCACAACGTTGAATGATTTCGAACAAGCAGACGCTTATCCTGGCCTCACCTTTGATAAAGACTGTCTTGAAATATTTCGCGATAATAATATCGGTCTGTCAGGGTTTATCAGCCAAGCGCAACGACTAGGTCATACCATTACACCCGTATTATGGTGCCAAGCACCGCCATTTGGCATCGTCACCGCCGAAGCCTACGAACATATCTGCAATTTAATTTGCGAGGGCGTGGAAAAACACAAAAACTATGATGCCATCTTCTTGGATTTACATGGCGCCATGGTAAGTGAAGTCAGTCAAGATGGTGAAGGCGAACTAGCAAAACGCATACGCAACATCTGTGGCGATGATATACCTATTGCCTGTGCATTAGACTTACATGCAAATGTCACACAAGAAATGTATGAGCTGTTTGATATTATGGAGATCTATCGTACCTATCCACATATCGACATTGCAGATACTGGCTCACGTGCGGCCACTGCATTAGACGAACGTCTCGACTTAGGCAGACCATTCGATAAAACCTTTTATAAATTACCATTTTTAATTCCGCTAACCTCGCAATGCTCACTGATTGAGCCAGGCAAAGGCATTTATAACTACGTTAGCGAACTTGCCAGAAAATACGACTGCTATTTATCGTATGCCATGGGTTTCCCATTGGCTGATATTTTTGATTGCGGCCCTGCGATTGTCGGCTATGGTGAAAATCAAAAACAAGTCAATAAAGCTTGTAAAACTTTATTAGAGTTTATTACCTCACATAAACATGAATTCAAACTCGACGTCTACCCAGCCGATGAGGCAGTAGCAAAAGCAATAGCAAAAGCCAAAACCAGTGAATTACCGGTAGTGATTAATGACACCCAAGACAACCCAGGAGGTGGTGGCAGTAGCGATACCATGGGTTTACTGTCGGCCTTAGTCAAAGCTAGCGCTGAAGATGCTGTGCTCGCTTTAGTACATGATGCTGAAGTAGCAGAACATGCCCATGCGATTGGCCTTAACAATGAAATGATTATAGATCTTGGCGGCAAATCCGGCATTGAAGGTGATGCACCCTATCATGGAAAATTTATTGTTAAAGCATTGGCTGATGGAAAATTCACCGGCACCGGTGCGTATTATTACAATGTGCCTTTTGATTTAGGACCAATGGCTGTTTTAGAAGTCGAGGGTGTTAAAGTCATCGTATCAGCTAAAAAAATTCAAGCGGCCGATCAAGCAATCTTTAGACACGTCGGCATAGAACCGAGCGATCGCAATATTTTAGCCTTAAAAAGCTCCGTGCATTTTCGTGCTGACTTTACAGATATTGCTAGCGCAATTATCACGGCAATTGCACCAGGTGCCTGTGTTGCTAACTTACGTGAATTGCCTTATGAATACTTGCGTAGTGATTTGCAAATCCTTTGATGGATCCCTGGTCAAGCCAGGGATGACAGATCGTCAAGATACAAAAAGCCTATTGAGGATAGCGTGCATTTGCGAGGCCATTAAAGCAAAATCGGTTGCTAACATCTGATCTGGAGTTTGCACATACTTACCAGGCGCTAAATCTTGCGGGCACTTTGCTATAAACACTTCTGTTTCTGCTTGGGTTAATTCTAAATGACACTGCATACCTAAAACACGCTCACCGTATTGAATGATTTGCCGCGGGCAACCCGCACTCGACGCTAGAACCTGTGCGTTGACTGGCACACCTGGCATATCATAATGCCACTGGCCACTTATAAAACTAGGAGGTAAGTCCGCCAATAACGGCGATTGCTTACCCGCTGAATTTAATTCAGTGGTAAAAAAACCCACCTCGTGATCAGGACTCTTCTCTGTTACCGCTCCCAAGGCCGCACTGATTAATTGCGCCCCCAAACAAACACCTAAGATCGGCTTATTAGCAGCTATCGCCTGCAGAATCAGGTCCATTTCGGCTTGTAAATATGGATATTTCTCTAATTCAATGACACTCTGCGGACCACCCATAATAATCAAGCCATCAAAACTATCGACAGCAGCGACCGCATCCCCCTTATAAGGACAACACGTATCCATTTGATAACCATGGTGATCAATCCAATCAGTGATACTACCGAGCGCCTCAAAGGAAGCATGTGAAAGAATGTTTAGTTTCATAATCAGAGTATATCACAGCTCCAAACCCCAATAAAAACGTACACATAAGACATAACCGCCGTCGATTGACGTTTCCCTGCATTAAATAAAGCTTAATTACTTAATATTTTAACGTTTTTAATAATATTTTAATCTTGTCAGATTAGAGTTAACATCGAGAGCATAGAAAAATTAGGGTGTATCGATGAGAAGAAGTCCACATAGCGATAAACTATACGCAAGCTTACCTTCAATGAATAAAACACTGTCACATAGCTTATTACGCTATTTAAGAACAGATTACACCTTAAGTGATGAGACCTTAGAAACACTAGGGTTTAGTAGCGCCTTACACGCACACCTTGAATCAACAAAACCGACAAAGAATTCTTTAAAAGCACTTGCAGATGTTTGGTGCAAAGCGAATGAAGCCGCATTAGCCGAGTATAAAATAGAACACCCCGTTCGCACTATTTATCACGAAAATAAACGCATACGTCGCATGGACTCTCTAGCTAAACTATTAGCTCCTAATGAAGAAGCTTCGCCATGCATAGCTGTTGCTATCACAACAGATGGGATAGTCATTTCCAGCAATCGAACCCGCAAATCTGCCGAATACAATAGAAAAAGTATTCATACAATCGTCCACAAAAAGCTTCGTATCTTACGTGAACTATTCGCTGCTTACGAAAGCACAACCGACAACGGAATAAAAGAAAGACTTTTACAAAACGCCGCAGACGACCTTATAACTACCGGCGGCACTTGCAGCCTAAATGTCGCGGATAAAACAAAAAGGCGTCACCAGCACTATAAGCAGAAAGACAATTTGGTTAGCATATTACGTAAAGTGACATTAAGCGCGCTAAGCCCAGCCAGTGACGAATCAGGTTTTTCAAATAGCAATAAGCGCATGCTTACTGCTGCCAACCCTTGCATATTCATTTACCCTAACGAAGCATATGAAAGGAAACTTGACGGTTCTTTACATGCCGAACAACTGCTAGTAAATCACATTGAAGCACGGGGAAGGCACGATAAATTTTCAGAACCACTTCCTATAGGTATCACAAAATTAGCATGCACTGATTGCGATCACGTACTCAAATCGAAACCTTATATTGCATACCGAGGTAGCCATGGCATGACTTTTCCTGGTGTTGTCGATACAATCACGAAAGAACTGTCACAAGCGGCAGAAATCGCTAGAACGGTCTCTTTAAAAGGTGAATCGTTGGCAGATGACAGCGACTCCAGCGACGACGATGATGACGATTTATCCACCTCATTAAGTAGTGCCAGCTCCACCCCCCCCCATAGCACACGCACCACAACTGACCAAGAACTCCACGACTACAAAAGCGAACTATATAGACGCGCACCAGAAGAAAACATGTTTTCTTTACTGTTTCGCAGCCCATCTGCAGCTTCTAGCGTTTACGACACAGGCACTCCAACCGCTGATGGCGAGGACAGCCCGGCTCTGTTAGCTGCTGCTGCCCCTGCGGTTGACACAGATACCCCCGCACCAATCGCTGCAGCAGCTGCAGCAAAACCCTAATAGCATCTGATTTTTCAGTAATTATTAGGGTTTTGAGATAGTCTATAATGTCTACGGTTTACTTATTAGGAGCAACCGATGGATCACTGCTGTGACACACCCAATACTGGCGATCATCGCGAAGTCACCATGACCGAAATCATGACACCCGACATGGCTAATTTTGGTGGCAATGTGCATGGTGGTGCTATTTTACAACTCATGGATCGCGTTGCTTATGCCTGCGCTTCTCGATACAGCGGCTTTTATACTGTAACCTTATCTGTCGATTATGTGTTATTTAAACAAGCCATCCGTGTAGGTGAGCTTGTCACCTTTTATGCTAGCGTTAACCATGTTGGAAAAACATCCATGGAAGTGGGTATTCGAGTTGTGTCAGAAGAAATTTCATCGGGCATCAAGCGTCATACCAATACCAGTTACTTCACCATGGTGGCGATGGATGAAAAACACAAACCTTGCAAAGTAAAACCGCTCAAGTTGCGCAATGATAATGATACGCGTCGCTCTAAAAATGCCGAACTACGCAAAAGTCTGCGCAAAGACTACCAAGACAAACACCTTCAGGGTAAACGTTGAGGCAGGGAATTATCAGCCACATTATTATCAGCAGCACGCCGCCCAGTAGGCTGATTTTTTAACATACCAATCAACGCTTGTACTTTTTCAGTTGCTGAACCGGCACCTTTAAGTGTATTCTTAATGCCTTCTGGCAGCCCCTTACTGTCTGTAATAGTTTTTAATAAAGTACCGGTAGTTAAAGCTTTACAATACAGCTCATGCTTTTCATGACTAGAATCAGATAGTATGGATGGCGAACCAACATCGTCCAGTAAATTTATTAACTCTCCTGCAGCAGATACTTTTGTGCCTGCCGTAAAACCTCGACCTGTAATAGAAGCATACCAATCGACATTAAATACACTTGTACCTTTGTCGGCCCTATCACAGAGGTATTCGGTTAGATTATTTGCAAGCGTATCTTTAATATTAACGGTAGGTTGAGAAGCACTTTGCCGTGCAGCAACTGGGGCTTGTGTCCATGCAGGTCCAACACGACTCGCAGCTTGCACTGCTACCGCAGCAGCTCCAACAAAGGCCGCCGTTGCTGGAGCTGCTGCACCGATGACAACTGCAGCAGCGGCAGTATATGCTACAGACTCAGCGACATTTCCTACCGTTTCAGAAGATGGCATACAACTCCAGAGATATTCAGTCCATGTCTGGCTGGCAGAAGTGGTATCAACAGAATCAACCACCACTTTAGAAGGTGATGTTGTTTCATTCTTGTCTTCACTCGCTGCTTTTTTCTTTAACAAACTGTGGAAATTGTTTTTAAGCTGATCAATTCGAGAGATTGGCAAAAGCCATTTTACCGCACGAGCTTGTTTATCGATTTCTTTCGTGGCGGACTCCAACATCAAAAAAATCATTTTTGTCATCACCTGTTGTTGCTCACTCTGAATCCGTGCTTTTGAGATACCGTCATGAAGCTCTTCCAGGGAGCCAAGAAGTGATGAAATATTTGACGATGCTTGCTTAACAGCAGCAAATAACCCAGGTGGATTACTAAGCATATCGAGCAGTGGCTTTAAAGCATCCTTCAACGGTTTAAATTCAGGGCTATCTTTGTATGTATATTCTAATAAGCTATGCAATAGACCTAAGCGCAAATAATGTTTTGCATCGGAATTAGCAGCATCTATTGAAAATGATTTTATCCCATCAAATTGAGCACTCAACAATAGATCCGGTCTACTGGTTAATGTAAAGAGATCTGCCTTAAACTGCTCTTCATCAACTTGATTCCATGCAACACGATGCTTATCAGTGCTTCTGTTTTTATTATCTGATTCAAATAAACTTTTTACTGTACGATCTGCATTTAATGCCTGTCGATAATCCACTGCAATTTCTGTGGCTCTACTCATATATCAGCCCTACATATGTACTTCATTTATATAGGAATAGTATAAAGCTTTGGCCTTAACGTAAGGTTATTGATATGACTAAGTTGGCAAAGTAATGGCGCGCGGTATTGCTTATTTTATTGTTTTAAATCAATGAATTACTCACGTAAAGCACTTGACTAACAAGAAGTTCAGCTTTATCCTTCAACTAGCTAAGCATCAAACCAATAAGGACGTTATCATGAAAAAAATACTCACTCTATTACTAGCGCTGTTGCCCATTACATTATTTGCATCCCATCATACAACCAGCTACCCCGCATCACTCAATGGCAAAACATTGTATGCGGCATACACCTATGGCAAACCTGCCGGCAAAGTATTAAAGGTCACTTATGCTGAGAAAACGTTTACCACAGTTGAAATCCCCAGCGGTAAGAAACTCACCGGACAATATAAATACCAATTAACAGACGCTAAAAAAGGCATTGCCACTATGACACTGATTCCGAATCAAACACAATTTGATGGCAGCACACAAAAACTTACCTTTCATTTTGAATCGAATGGTTTAGCGCGCTTTACTGATGACACTGAAAAAACTGGCGCTAAAGCAGGTGGTTTGATTGGATTTGGTAGATAAAACTGCGTGATGACATCAAGGTGTATAGGGTGCTGCCCCCGGGTCCTTGCCCGGGGCGACTTCGTCGTTTTACGGAAGTAAAACGCAGCGGAACGGAGTGCAGCGAGCCATGAAGCGACGAAGTCGTCCCGGCCAACGAGCCGGGATCCATGGATTCCTGGTCAAGCCAGGAATGACAAGGCGGTACGCTGTGCGCCTTGATAAATAATTGCAGTTCATCCAACAAGCCAGACAGGGGTGCCTTTCTTCCGAACATACATCCCTGTATTCGTACTCCTTTACTTCCATGTATCATACGTCACTCAAAAGGCACCCCTGACCGACTTGCTTACAATGGCAGTTATTACATCAAACAAAAATATGTTGCTCCACCGCGGCATTATGCAATGCCTCACGGTAATCGGGATGCGCCAATTTAATCAGCGCCTTGGTGCGCTCATAGGTGGTTAAGCCTTTCATCTGCACTTGACCAAATTCAGTAATCACCCAATCAACATCCATGCGATTATTAGTGACCGTGCCATTTATCTTCGGCACAATACGAGAAATCGTGCCTTTTTTTGCTGTCGATGCAAAAGCCAATACCGATCGACCACCTTGTGATTGATAGGCACCACGCACAAAATCATTTTGGCCACCTGCACCACTGTATTGTCGCCATGCCATCGATTCGGCACTGGTTTGACCAAACAAATCAATCTCCACGGCTGAATTGATTGAAAACATATTATGATTGCGTGCAATCACTTCGGGGTTATTAATATAATCCGTGCCATAGCCTTCAATCGCCGGATTGTGATCCATGTATTCATATAAGGCAGCATTACCGTAACACAAGGTAAATAAATGTTTGTGGGTGTGAATATTTTTACGTCGACCATTCAAAACACCGGACTGCATTAATGACACCAATCCAGAAGACAATAACTCCGAGTGCAAACCCAAGTCTTTATGGTTATGCAAACATTGGCACACCGCTTTAGACACACCACTGGCCGCCAACTGCAACGTATCACCGTCATTAATTTGCTCAGCAATAATTTTCGCAATAGTAAACTCCGCTTCTGTTGGCTCACGCGCAATCATTTGCTGCAACAGGCTATTATGCTCAACAATTGCCGCCACTTCAGTGACATGAATTTTAGTATCACCAAATGTGCGCGGCATATGCTTATTGACTTCAACAATCACGGTGGGTGCAATGCGCGATGCCATGCGCCCGTAATCAGGACTAGTACCCAATGAAAAATACCCCGCCTCATCCATGGGACTCACCATGGTGATAAAACTATCAGGCTTAATATGATCCTTTAAAAGGCGTGGATATTGGCTTAAAGTATTCGGTGTAAAATTAACGACTCGCCTACCTTTAATTTCATCCAATTGACGCAAACGTTTTTCAGCAGCAGCATAAAAGCCCGCCACCGGATGAAACACATCAACCAAGTCATCAGCTAAAATAGTCTCTGCAGCAGCATTTTCTGAATGCACATAATAAACAGACAAGTCAGTTAAATCGCCAGCCCTAGCACGATCAGCCAAGGCTTTTAATATCGCCGGTGGCTGTGAAATACCATGGCTCATGCAACAGCGACTATGATCAGCAATTTTTTCAACCGCTTGTTCAGCACTCATTAATTTGGATTGATAATAACGATCAACGCTCATTTAGTATTCCGCTTTCTCATAGGGACCATAACCACGGCAATACACTAAAAATGTACGGTCAAATGAGCATACTTCAGTACCATTATTATTCATGCCACGCGTATGGATGGTTAAAATACCCTGTCCTTTACGTGATTTCGATAAACGTTTTTCTTTGACCTCGGATTCAGCATATAACGTATCACCGGCATATAATGGATAAGTCATATTGACATTATTCCAGGCCAAGTTTGCCACCACACGACCAAAGGTTTTTGTTGACATACCCGTCACCAATGACAACGTCAATGTACTTACAATCAATGGCTTTTCCCATTCGGTTTTCGCTGCATACCGCACATCGGTATGAATCATTGCTTGGTTATAAGTCATTAAGGTATGTTGTGTATTCATATCTTGCGTCACCGTTAAACCGGGGCGATGCTGAAATACTTGGCCGACTTCAAAGTCTTCATATTCAACACCATTACGCTCTCTGTATAAATTATCATGGATCTTTACATGCGAATAAAAAGCATGATCTTCTTTTTTCATTGGTTATTCCTCATTTCATTCATCGCTATAATTCGTTCCGCACTTCGTATCAAGGGTTGATCAAGCATTTTGCCATTATGACGACAAGCATTACCATCCGACTGCTGCATCGCCCGCAAGATGGCTTGCGCATCTGCCACTTCTGCTGTATTTGGCATAAACACTTCATTTATCGTGGCAATGTGCTTGGGGTGAATAGCCATTTTACCGGTAAACCCCATCGCCTTTAATGATTCGCATTCTTCATTCAATGCTACTTCGTTTTTATCTTCTAAATTAATATAGGGCACGTCCCATAATGCACAATCAAACCGTCGCGCTAACAAAACTAACTGACTGCGTATCATTAGCATGCTTTGCCAGTCACACTGCGCTCCTAAATCGGCTGCAAAATCATAGCCACCAAAAAACAACACCTCAACCCGCTCACTGGCCGCTAAAATTTCTTCTGCACGCCGTAAACCCAGCTCAGATTCAATCATTACCAACAATGGTATCTCTAACTCAGCAGCAGACCGCACCTCATCAGGGCTTTCCACCTTAGGCAATGCAAGCAATTGCGGCATTTGTCGACACTCACTAAGCCGAGCCAAATCCCCGACACCAAATGGCGTAGATAATGGGTTTATACGCATACCACACATAAAATGCGGTTGTGGTTGATAACTGTCAATGTATTCACAAATGGTATCACGAGCCACCACCTTATCATTATCACCAACAGCGTCTTCAAGATCTAACATCACACCGTGCGCACCCGCTGCTTGCGCTTTAGCAAAACGCTGCGGTTGAGTACCTGGCGTGAACAAAACAGATGCAATGGCCTGAAATGGATTTAGCATATTAATTCTCACAAATAGTTGGCTGAGCTAGTATAACACCGCGCTGATAGACACTACCAGCCGTTCTCGCGTAACTTTAGCTTAGCTTCAACGAAAATAACTGTTACACTACCAGCTAAATACCCGGCAACACGTGAAAGGATCTCCGTATGAATAAAAACATTTTTGGCAAGGTAACTAGCATTGGCTTAACTGTTGCTTTATGCGCAAGTTTTTCCAGCAGTTTTGCTAATCTACACAAAATTGGTGCTACAACCGCAGAAGATACGCAAAAAACACTTGAAAGCACACCTCCCGAAACACTCACCAACCCGAACTTACAACAAAACGGCTACCAAGTAGACCCGTATGAAACATTCAACCGGGGCGTATTCGAATTTAATAAAGTGTTTCTTGGACTGTTTGTAGAACCGATTGCCTATATTTATTCCAACGGCGTGTGGAGCCCTGTACAACGTGGTGTCAGTAATGTCTACAATAACATCAGCACCGTTACTACCCTGCCAAATGACCTATTGCAAGGTAAAGTAAAATACTTCTTTAATGACTTCTGGCGCTTGATCATTAATAGCACCATTGGGATCGGCGGCATCTTTGATGTAGCCAAACACATGGGCCTCAAACCACACCAAACTGATTTTGGCATGACGTTGGCCACTTGGGGTGCTAAGCGCTCAAAATTTATCATGCTACCCATTTTGGGGCCATCCACATTCCGCGATGGTTTCGCAATCCCATTTAATATCTACATGAGCCCCTACCCTTACTTTAATAGGAGCGGTACAGTCTGGGCCTTGCTGGGTGGTAAACAAATTGACCTGCAAGCGCGATTAATGCCAGCGTATAAACTCATGCGTAATGCATTCGACCCCTATGTATTTATCCGAAACGGTTACATACAAGCTCGAAACTCTCAAATTCAACGTAACAGCGTACCATTAAGCCAAGCGAGCTACTTCGACCCTACTGAATCTGGCATACAAGGCAACATTATTACTGACCCTGTTGCTAATGAAAGCGGCATGATCACTGCTGATGGCAGCACCACCACGCCCGTGCCAACCTCCACCCCCAAAGGGAGTGATAAGATCAAAGTAAGCCACAGACCAAGCAAGGATAAACCAACCGCACTGGCTGGAGGTAAAATGGGGCATAGAACCGCTTAACAACATACTCATTTGCACTTTCAAGGGAGCTAGTATACGCTCCCTTTTTTTATGAATCCCGCCAAGGAATCCAATGAGCTTACACATTGTTTTATACCAACCGGAAATCCCACCCAACACGGGTAATATTATTCGCTTATGCGCTAACAGTGGCGCACAGCTACATGTGATACACCCCTTAGGATTTGATTTGTCGGACAAACAATGCCGGCGCGCCGGGCTGGATTACCATGAGTTTGCCCATGTGCAACAATATGATGATTATGAAAGCTTTGCCAAGCAACATAAAGACAGATGTATTTATGCTTGCACTACCAAAGGCAGCCGTCCACACAGCGAAGCAAAATACGCCGATGAAGACATGCTAATGTTCGGCCCTGAGACGCGCGGTTTGCCAATGGATATTATTGATAACACACCTACCGAACAGCGCATACGCATCCCCATGAAACCCGAAAGCCGCAGCCTTAATTTATCCAATGCTGTCAGCATTATTTTGTATGAAGCCTGGCGGCAGTTAAAGTTTATGTAAAAGCCTTTGTCGCGGTATCTTCATCGCCACATCCTACTTCAGGTTCAACAGCAGGGGTTCCATCACATTTCGATACGCCAGACAGCGTTAACATACATTGCCCATCGATAACTATATAATATGGTGTCAAATCTATACCCGGAGATAGCCATGAAATGT
>JARGPC010000010.1 GCA_029212885.1 Coxiellaceae bacterium | reverse complement strand
TAGAGATAGATGGTGCACGCTGGCCTTAGTTATTGACTGCTGCACAAGGGAGTTATGTAATGACAATGGAAATATAAATATTCCCCCAGCAAAATAAAATGACCCTATAGAAAAAAAATAATTTGCGGAAACAGTAGTCGTTATAATTGCAGTAAAATATACAAAAGCTAGAGACAAAAAATACTTTGAAAACAA
Organism: Coxiellaceae bacterium; assembly: GCA_029212885.1. Lineage (GTDB taxonomy): Bacteria > Pseudomonadota > Gammaproteobacteria > Coxiellales > Coxiellaceae > JARGNX01. The sequence continues at coordinate 88,818 of JARGPC010000010.1, read as the reverse complement.
TGCATTCTTATTTGGCATTATCATTAATTTGACCTTTTCGTAGCGCATAACTATAACCCAATCTAAATGCTTCTTCTTGCGATAAATCACAAAGCACACCAGAAAAGGCAACGTCATCCATATTTATTGAGAGCGTATGAATTTTAGTGTATTTATTTTTTAAAATTATCTCATAAGTCTTAGTTTTTTCATTAAACATTTCAGCATCAATATTATACTGAGGTTCTTTTTCAAAATAACTTTCAAGTTGAGTCAGCGCCCTTATCTCGACAGGGCTTACACCAAGAACCAAGTCATCATTATTTAAAAAGTCCGCTAAGGGCAACTCCCTTTCTTGCGGCATCAACTTCACTTTGTATTTTATATACCAAAAGCCATGGTGTTTTTTTAAATCTAATATCTCATTAGGATATTTACCCGCTGAAACATTTGATTTAATCAATGTAAGGAAATTCATTTCACGCCTCAATTTTTTTTGCAATCACACCAAGACTTTCACGGCCATCCAACAACAAGTCTTCAGGAAACGTTGTTGCACGATCTATATAAGATATTCTTTCAACTGAGAACCCACAATCGCTAAGCACTCGAGCCATGGTATCTATATCAAAAAAATGCATAAACTCTGGTAAATTACTAGCCCTACCAGAGTCTTCGAATACCGTTGTAACCTCAGCATATCCTGGCCACTTAGCATTATTTTTTTTATTGTTGTTATATATTGGTATAAACTTAGTCCAGTTGCCTAAAAACGGAGTTTCAACAATTATAAATAACTCACCTCCCTGGACTAACCAGTTTCTTATTTTTTTTAAAATTACCTCAATACTCTCACCATCAAAAAAGTGTAAGACACGGCTACACAAAATACTACTAAAGTACTGCTTTCAAAATCTGCAAATCTAAAATCTCCTGAAACCATATGACAATTGTTTCGCTCAGATACCTCAAGTTTTTTTTCTAGAACATCCAGGTGCCTTTGATCTAAGTCATTACAATACAGCTTTGCACCTGCTTTTATTGCACTAACTGCTGCAACACCATAGCCACAACCTATTTCTAATGATTGATGACCCTGCTTGCCTAGCTGCGCAGCATTCTCAACAAATAGCATTGAGTACAAATCCATTTTCTCCGCTTGGTAGCCCATATTATTTAAAGTATTTATAAACATTAGAAAATCTACTTATTCAAAAGAATTCGATTATATTCTCCTGAAACATTCGTTCGCAATAGCTTTTGTCTGAATTAAAGTATTATTATAAATACAAAAATACTTTTCTTTATTTATCTATAGGTGATTTTTCAAGCTCGATATCATAGTGAAATTCATCGATTAATTGGAATATATCATCCCAAGATTTACCTAAATCTACCATACTATTCTCCATCGATAGTTAGTGCCAACTTTACTCATAACCCAATAGATATTACACTCCCACTACCTTTTTTCATATACCGTATTTGTCTCGATGAATAATAACAGCCAATGCTTTAATGACGTTTCTGCTGAAGATGCCACCACATTAATCCTTGGATCGATGCCTGGCATCGCAAGCCTTGAAGCACAGCAATATTACGCTCACCCGCGCAATGCATTTTGGTCCATTATGCAAAGCGTGACCAACGTTAAAGCAACCGCCCCCTACCAGCAACGACTCGATGCACTGCGTAAAAGCAAAATCGCTCTATGGGATGTTCTCGCTAGCTGTCATCGATCGGGCAGTTTAGATAGCGCAATTCAAACTGAGAGTATTATTGTGAATGATTTTAAAACGTGGTTCGAGCAACATCCTTCTGTTCAACGCGTGCTACTCAATGGCGGCAAAGCATTTGAATTATTTAACCGCCATGTGATCAGCGTTGAATTAATAGCCAATACTATACATAGCGTGAAGTGCCCATCTACCAGCCCTGCCTATGCCAGCATGGGCTTTGAAGCCAAAAAATTTGCTTGGTTAAAAGCGCTGTCTATATGACTTACCAATTTTGTTTGCCAATACGTAAAACCTCAGCTGTCTCATCTCGAATACGCCTACAAAGCGCCTCATCATCAATAATTGATTGGCCATAGGAGGGGATCATTTTTTTTAGCTTCTTCATCACATCGGGTTGCTCGAGTAGATCTTTAAAGCACTGCTCAATAACATCAACCATAATACTAACCGCTGTTGAAGCACCAGGCGACGCTCCAAGCATTGCCAATAGTGAATTATCCTTAGCCCCCAGCAATTGCGTACCAAATTGTAAAGCACCCCCATGCTTGGCGTCTGGTCTAATAATTTGAACCCGCTGACCCGCCACTTGAAGCCGCCAATCCTCAGACTTAGCATCCGGAAAATATTCGCGCAATGCTTCTATTCTCTCTTCCGGAGTTTCCAACACTTGGCCAATAAGGTATTTTGTTAGATCCATATCATCCCTACCAACGGCCAGTAATGGTAAGAGATTTTGTAAATCGAGTGAACGGAATAAATCCAAATCAGAACCGTACTTCAAAAACTTAGTGGAGAACCCAGCAAAAGGCCCAAATAATAATGAGACCTTGCCATCAATATGTCGACAATCTAAATGAGGCACCGACATAGGAGGTGAACCCACCGAGGCTAAACCATAAACTTTAGCATTGTGCTTAGAGCAAATATCTTGATTATCCGTGCGTAACCAAATACCGCTTACTGGAAATCCTGCATAATGCTTTCCTTCGGAAATACCAGCCTTATGAAGCAGAGTAATAGATGCGCCTCCTGCACCAATAAAAACAAAATTCGCAGTAACATTGCGTTTGCGACCTGTTTTTTTATCTTTAACACGAACCTTCCAACGGCCGCCGTCACGCTTCATATCCTTAACTTCGCTCAAAAAGTGAGGCGTAAATCCATCGTGTGACTTTAATGAGCCTAATAAAAGTGTCGTTAATGACCCGTAATCAACATCCGTTCCAGTAGTCATCTGCGTCATGGCAACCATTTCGCTAGGGTCCCGGTCCTGCATGACTAGCGGCGCCCACTCATTTATTTGGTTTTTATCTTCGGTATAAAGCATACCTTTATAACAATGATTTGCCGTAAGTGCAGCATGGCGTTTCTTAAGGTAACTGACATTATCACCCGTCACAAAACTGTAATGCGGTACCGCATGAATAAATCGTTGAGGATCTTTGATCGTACCTTCTTTTACAAGGTAAGACCACAGCTGCCGAGACAAATCAAATTCGGTATTGACCTCCAAAGCTTTGGATATATCTATCGTGCCATCAGCATTCTCCGGCGTATAGTTCATCTCGCAAAGTGCCGCATGGCCTGTGCCAGCATTATTCCAAGCATTCGAGCTCTCTAGCGCCTCACTTTCAAGTACCTCATGCAGCTCGATACTCAAGTCAGGATTAAGCTCCTTAAGCATCACAGCCAATGTTGAGCTCATGATACCCGCACCAATGAGCAAGACATCTGTATCAGCTTTCTCCATCAACAGCTCCTCTGATAACTGTTACCTATTAAATTTAGACTACACTATAGAATATTTATTTCAATTAGCGAATCCACCTGTAAGTCCTTTGTTTACACACTCGACCTATTTTTTTACATAAATTAATGTAAATATCGCTCAACTTGAGCTATAAAATCATATCAAACGGGAGCTATTACTCATGAAAATTGCAACGCTAGGCCCTGCTGGAACATTTAGCGAAGCATCCTTGAAAAGCACAATTATTGATGCGGACTTCACCATACACTATGTCAATGATCTGGATGATCTTTTTTCAGCCTTAGATGAAGAAATAGCTGATTTTGCCTGGTTACCTTGGTGGAACTCCGGGGTTGGCTTTATCCTGGATGACAACGGTAAGGAATTCCTATCGTTCTTCACAGAGGTGAGTAAACATTACACTTTGCTGGGCGAGGCGTTTATGCCACTAAACTTTGCCCTTTTGGGCATTCAAGGTGCAGAAATCACAGATATCAAAACAATACACGTTAATCCTTACGCCGAAAAAATTTGCAAACATTTCTTTAAAGAACACCCAGACATGACCATTATCACTGAACACAGCTCCGCAAATGCTGCAAAAAAAGCCGCTGAAAAAAATGACACAACTGTTGGGGCTTCAGCAAGCCCAGCCACCGGTAAAAAATATAATTTAAACGTATTGCAAACGAGCATGACAACACCCGATGAACAAGCCACCATGCAGTTTATTCTGTTTGGCAAGCATGGCAGTTCACATAACCCTATTCATAGTCATGACAAACTCATCACTAGCCTATTGGTAAAAACAAACGATCCCTCTACATTGCTGCAAGCATCTAACTTTGAGGTCTTAGCAGCTCGTGAATCAACACAGCTTGCTTCCACCTACCTGATAGACCTCACAGGTGAACACTCTGTTGATTCATTAAAAGCAGTTTTTGCAGAATCATTTATTTGCAAATTGGGCAGCTACCAGGCTTCTGATTTACACGTTAAAACCTAAAACGAGACAATCTGCTCAGCATATACACAACCACGCCATTAAAAAGGCTTTAAAGACCAAGTAGTCGCCCAGTGTTTTTTGCTCTACAATAGCGGGATTATTTTGTGCATTTGGAGACCATAATGAGCTACGAACAACTCAGTCAGCATTTTGAAAAGCTTTCTCACCTTAAACAACTGGACCACTTAGCTGGCTGGGACGAACAGGTGATGATGCCGGCTGGTGGTGGCGATAGCCGTGCTGCTGCAATGGCAACGCTGAATGGTGTTCAGCACGATATGCTCACCCAACCACAGGTTGGCGAATGGCTATCAGCCGCTCGTGAAGAAACATTAACCTCACCATGGCAAACCAGTAATCTTGAATGGATGAATAAGCAATATCGTAATGCCACTTGCGTGCCTAAAGACTTAGTTGAAGCAAATACTCGCGCAATGATGAAAACTCAACAAGCATGGCGAGTGATGCGTGCTGATAATAATTGGAAAGACTTTGCACCCTTACTTGATGAATCATTCACCCTAACCTATGACATCGCAAAAATTCGTGGTGAAGCCCTGAGCTTATCCCCCTACGACGTAATGCTCGATGACTTTTGTGCCGGTGAATCTCAAGCTTCAATTGATCCAGTTTTTGATAAATTACAAGCGGCATTACCCGACATGATTCAACAAGTGATGCAACATCAACAGTCACGTCATACGCAGCAACCACACGGCCCATTCAATACCGAAAAACAACGTGAGCTCGGCCTTGAAGCCATGCGTATATTAACGTTTGATTTTAACCACGGTCGCTTGGATATCAGCCATCATCCATTTTGCACTGGCGGACCAACTGACACACGCATCACAACGCGCTATAACAGCGATGAATTTATCTCCAGTATGATGGCGATTTGCCATGAAACCGGTCACGCTAAATACGAACAACAACTGCCGCTTGAATGGAATAACCAACCCGTCGGCCAAATCCATAGCATGGCAATGCATGAATCACAATCACTACTAATTGAAATGCAAGCTTGTCGCACACTGGAGTTTATGACCTATCTTGAGCCAATCATCAAACAACACTTTGGTGACCAAGAGGCCTTTAACGCAAAAAATTTATTTGAACTGTATACCCACGTTGAACCCGGTTATATCCGTGTTGATGCCGATGAAGCGTGTTACCCATTACATGTTATTTTACGCTATGAAATCGAAAAACAATTATTCAGCGGCCAGGCGAAAATAAGTGACCTACCTGAATTGTGGAACGACTACATGACACGTTTCTTTAGCCTTTCAACACTTGGCAATGATACCAATGGCGTAATGCAAGACGTGCACTGGCCCAGCGGGGCTTATGGCTATTTCCCTGCTTATACTATCGGCCGCTTAATCGCCGCTCAATTATTTCAACAAGCACTAAAAGATGATGACTCAATCATGCCATCAATTTCACAAGGCAATTTTTTCCCCTTATTTAGATGGCTAAAGCAACACGTGCATCAACACGCGTCATCGCTAACCAGCGATCAAATATTGCAACAAGCAACCAAGGAATCACTCAATCCGGATTATTTTTTGCAACATATACAACAACGGTATTTATAGATGACATAGGCTCAAGCGCGGGACGACAACAATCCGCAATCTGAATCAAGTATGACTCTGTACAAATCAGGATAATGCTTTACACTGATTTCTTGAGGGATTTTTGACCGTTGGAATGCATCATATGATAAATATTAAACGCTTGAGCATTGCTCTCACCAGCTGTGCCGTTGTAGTCGGGCTGGGTTATTGGTTTTGGCATAAACCCGCCAAAGTTACACACACCGTTACCGCTAAGCGCATGACGATTCAACAAAAAGTCACCGCCGTAGGCCGTATCGTGCCTAAGCATATTGTGACGGTGAAATCACCGCTCTCCGGCACTGTCAGCCAAATCAGTCACGACAGTGGAGACTATATTAAAAAAGGCACCACCCTTTTACGCGTAAAGCCTAATCCGACACCCCAGCAACTTGCCGAAAAGCTCGAACTGGTCGCACGTGACAAAGCTGCGTTGCAAGGCGATAGCCAACAACTCAAAAATTACAGCCAACTTTTACAATATAAAATCATTGGCAAAAACTACGAGCAATATGTGCAAGCCTTGCAACACGTAAAGCAGGATCAAGCCACACTGGATTTCGATCAACAAAATCTCGACTTGTTACAAAAAGGGCAAACCACTATCAATGGCGAAGTGGTCAAGAACATTATCAATAGCCCTATCGACGGCTTTATCTTAAATCGTGGCGTAGATATCGGTGATTCCGTTGTGTCATTAAATGATATGCAAACAGCCACAGCATTATTTATTATCGCCAACATGAAAGACCTGCAATTTAAAGGCACTGTCGATGAAACCGATGCCAATCATTTAAAAACCGGAATGCCAGCCGATATTCAAATTGCGGCCATGCCAAAAAAACACATCAATGGCAAAATCACATTATTAGCCTTACAATCCGACCAACAAAACCAAGTCGACAACCCCAATGCTGCTAGCTCATCATCGACGAGCTCAACCACACCGTTTAATGTTGGCTTTGAAATTAATATCGCCGACCTAAAAATTCCAGATGACATTAAGTTACGCTCTGGTTTTTCAGCCACAGCCACCATCATTACCAAAAGCGTAAAACACGCATTAACGGTGCCGGAAAATGCGCTGGTATTTAAAGATGATAAAACCTATGTTTATCTGCTACAAAAAAATAAACCGGCTAAACTGCAACTCGTCACTACCGGCATATCCGATGGATTGAATGTGCAAATCACACAAGGTTTAACGGATAAGCAAACCATCGAGATTAAGAGTAAAACCGATGAAAAAGCTTGATTTACTCATCGCCACTAGCGCATGTATTTTCTGCATACCCCTTTATGCTGATACACTGAGCAGCAGTTATGCGCTGGCTTTACAAAATGACCACAACTACCAACGAGTAGTAAATCAAAATAAAGCCATTACTGAAGACACGGCGATTAACCGCGGACACTTGCTACCACAATTATCTACAAGTGGCAGCTATCAATCCGAATACAATACCAGCCCAAACAATACCGCCAAAAATGAACAATGGACAGTTGACCTAAGACAACCGCTTATCAATGTTGGCTTGTGGCAACAATTACGTGCCGCTAAAAAGAATCAAGCAGCGGCAGAGCTATCGATTGCCGCGGGTCGTCAAGCACTGATGCTACGCGTTGCAAAAAGTTATTTCACCCTAGCTAGCGCCAAACAAACACTGCAAATCAATCAACAACAATTGCAAGCACAAAAAAAATTACTGCTAATAGCACAACATTATTTTAAAGCGGGGAAATCGATTAGCACCGATGTTTCCAGCGCCAATGCGGCTTATAAGCAAAGCCAGGTAACTGCGATCAATAGCAAAAACCAATTGCAAGTGTCGCAGTCGAGCTTAGCGACCATCACAGGAAAGTTAACTCAGAAAATCGCCCTAGTCACTTATAATCCCAAACTTAAAACCCCCTCACCCAACACAGTTAAACCATGGGTAACACAAGCTAAAAATGCTAACCTCGCGGCACAAAGTGATCGCTATAAAATGCTGGCAGCAATGGATGATATAAAATTAGCCGAAGCCGGCCATTACCCGACATTAAACGCCTCCGCCAGTTACCAAAATTTTCACGGCAATAACAACGTCATTGGCACCACAAACAATCGCGGCACTACCGTTGGCTTAAACTTGGACTTCCCCATTTTTAGCGGCGGATCAGTGGTAGCGCAAACCAAAAAAGCCACTTATACCTACCAGGCCAGCAGCCAAGCCTGGCAAGCCGATGTCGCCAATGCTGCTGATCAAGCACGGCAATCATTCCAATCAATTGTCAATGATATCGCTCAAATCAATGCGCTAAACCAAACCATACGTGTACAACAAAAAGCTTTAACTGATATTATTCGTGCCTACGAAGGCGGCTTGCGCTCAATGAACGATGTGCTTAATCAACAAACCGTTTTATATTCATCTAAGCGTCAATTGATTAGTGCGCGCTATGACTATCTCTATAAACAACTCACACTAAAAAATGCCGTTGGCACATTAAACGTGCAAGACATAGACCGCATCAACCAGCTATTTAATAAGCACGAGTCGCACTTATGAATTTTGCTGAATTGATGCATCAAACCTTGAATAGTTTGCGCACTCATAAATTACGCAGCTTTCTCGCCTTATTTGGCATTATGTGGGGAACCCTATCAGTGGTACTGTTATTAGCGCTGGGTAATGGGTTTTATAATCACAACCAACACGAAATGCGCAGAATTGCCAACGGTCAAATTTTTATGCGCACCGGTATAACAACAAAACCATACCAAGGACGCCCAACAGGCCAAATTATCCATATCAAAGTAAAAGACATACTTGCTATGGCAAATGACTTACCACAAATTAAAATGATCACCCCCCTAATGAACTTTGCCACTGTTGGATTGACTTTAACCTCTGACAAACATCAAGTAAAAGGTACCGTTGAAGGCGTATCCAACGATTACCCCGACATCACTCAGGTTGACATTGCTAATGGCGGTCACTTTTTTAATCAAATCGACTTGCAACACAATAATAAAGTGGTATTTTTAACCGATCATATGAAACAAGTGTTATACCCACACAGCAACCCAATAAATAAAACTCTACATATTTCAGGAATACCCTTCACCGTCGTTGGCTACCAATCACCACAACGACAAGGTGGCGCTCATTGGCGTGGCAATCTTATTTATGTACCTTACACCACCTACCAACAATTGTGGGGTGATCAGGACTCTGCTGAAGTAGCTTTAATCACGCACACACCACAACAAGTGGACAACACCAAGCAAGCCATTCGCCACTATTTAGCATCGCGTTTTCATTTTGACCCCACCGACTCTCAAGCGATCATGATGCCCGACCTCACTAAAATCGTGCATTTCTTTGATTGGTTTTTCTGGGGCATTAAAACATTCTTAATTTTTTGTGGCGCACTGACATTAGCGGTTGGCGGCATAGGCGTCGCCAATATCATGTTTTTGATTGTCAGTGAACGCACAGCAGAAATTGGTTTACGATTAGCCTTAGGCTCACCAGATAGCAGCATTTTATGGCAAATATTACTGGAATCATTGATGCTGGTATTTATTGGCGGTGTGGCAGGTATTGTCTTAGCCATGACGATTGTAACGACTTTACAACACCTCCCCTTACCCGATTGGATTGGCACACCCAAAGTTTCACTGATTGCAATGATAATTAGCTTTGTCACCTTGGCGATAGTTGGTATAGCTGCGGGTTACTTCCCGGCAAAAAAAGCATCACTACTTGAACCAGTCGTAGCGTTGGCAGGGTAATATATGGCAATTTCATTATCATTAACATTTAAAGAAATGCTGTCACAAAAGACACGTTTGTTTTTAACCATCTTCGCAGTTGCATGGGGCACAGCATCGATTGCAGGCATGCTAGCTGTTGGTGAAGGTTTACGCACCTCATTCGGCCATGCCATGAACAACGCTGGACCTGGGTTGTTATATATCTCACCAGGAAAATCCTCGATGGGATATCATGGCACCCCTGTGAATACACAAACCTATATGACGCCCGCTGATTTGCAACTAGCACGAAAAACAGTGCCGAATATAAAAACCATTACCGGAGAATATGAATTTCTTGGCGCAAACCTTACCCACCAAAACCACAAAGCAGCATATTTCAGTGGGCGCGCCGTCACCCCCAAATACGGTAAATTACGTGCGATTACTACCAATGCACCTGGGCGCTTTATCAATCAAAACGATATGAAACAACGCCGCCGCGTCATGGTGTTAGGTCAGCAAATTGCACAATGGTTATTCCCTCACGGTAATGCATTGGGAAAAAGTGTTGCGCTCGGCCACTGGCCCTTTACAGTAATAGGTATTGCAGCGAAAAAATTACAAATGTCGCGATTTGGCCCCGGAGATGATTATCAAGTATGGATACCACAAACCACTTATGAAAGCTTAAGCCAAGACCAGCACATGACTGACTGGTTGATTCTCGCCAACAAACCCAGCGACAACCCAGCAATAGAAAAAAAATTACGCCGTCTAGTTGCATTGCGTCATGGCTTAAACCCCGACGACCCTGGCGTAGTCACGAGCACCAATATGTATGAATACCAACAGCAAACTAATCGTGTCTTTACCGGTATGCAAATATTTTTAGGTATCGTCGGCAGTATTACCTTATTAGTGGCTGGCCTTGGTATCGCCAATGTGATGTTCGTCTCAGTACGCCGCGCCACACGATTAATCGGTGTGCAAATGGCGATGGGTGCACGCGGCAGTCATATTCTAATGCACTATTTAATACAGTCGATCATGGTCACACTGACTGGCGGTGCGATAGGCATGGCCGGAGCTGGTTTGATTATAGGGTTAATTAATCTCATCCCCATCCATTCAGATATCTTTGAGATGATTGGCAAACCGCACCCAATATTATCATGGGGCGTTTTACTATCCACCATTATCGTATTAACCATTATTGGTTTAATCGCCGGTTACCTACCTGCCCGCAAAGCAGCAGCGATTAATCCTGTCGAGGCTTTGATGTATGAGTAAATTAGAATTAAAAAACGTCTGCAAAACCTATCAAATGGGTGATGTGTTAGTCAAAGCACTGGATGATATAAATCTCAGCATCATTCCTGGTGAATATGTGGCTATTCTTGGGCCATCGGGTTCAGGTAAATCTACACTAATGAACTTATTAGGCTGCTTAGACACCCCCACCAGTGGTACCTATACCATGAATGGCAAAGACGTCAGTCAATTAACACGCCGAGAGTTAGCACAAGTGCGTAATCAAGAAATCGGTTTTATCTTTCAAAGCTTTAATTTATTAGACTACGCTACTGCCTTAGAAAATGTTGCCTTGCCATTGGTCTATCGTGGCATTGGTAAAACTGAGCGTGAAACTAAGGCAAAGCAGTTATTAGAGCAAGTCGGTTTAGGTGATCGCATGCACCACAAACCCAAAGAGTTATCGGGTGGACAACGTCAACGTGTCGCGATCGCACGCGCGTTAGTTGGTGATCCGCATATGATTCTAGCTGATGAACCCACCGGTAACCTCGACAGCGAATCCGGCCTGGCCATTATGCAGCAGTTAAAGCAACTATCTGAAAATGGTAAAACCATTATTGTTGTCACCCATGACCTGGAACTGGCCAAACAGTTTACGCGTGTGATTCAAATCAAAGATGGTCAGGCAATATAACCTATAGGGTATATAATTCATCTTATCCGCTAAAGTATATATTATACAGAATTAACTGATAACATCATGAAATGCTTGACCAATTAGAATCAGTCATTAACGTTGTTTCAAACAAGCTTCCCGCCGCATTTCCCAAAACTATCAGCGAGTCAATCTTTAGCGGCATGCAACAAGCCAAGCAAAAACTATACACTCAGAACAAGACCTGCAACAGAACTTGACCCAAAACAAAAACAAGGCACAATAGAATCAGCTTCATGTAATAGGAATGGATTCTATGCAGGTTTCACGTCACGTTATGCGACTAATAATGTTGGCTATGGTGATTATTTTTGCTATTTACGGTCGCAGTTACGCCGCTCAAAATACAGTACACACACATATACACAAAACTGCATTAATAGTTGACCACTAAGGCGCGGGATATGGAAAAGCTTCTGTTGCACTATACCATTGCTTATGATGCTCTTTATCATAAATAAACCAAGGCGATTGCCGACTAAAATTATCATCGCTAGCTTGCATTAATAACCAATAAACAAATGTTGCCGATACAGCTGCCGGAATAAGATTCTCTTGATTTTTCTTGAAAAAATCCGCTAGCGGAAACTTGCCTTCATCTTGCTCACGTAATTCAGCCTGCATGTCGGTATCTACTTCACCCGGGATCACATGACCGCATAAAAATCTGGATTTATCGTCTTGCTGATAAGCCTCAGTCAAACAACGCAAAGCATGCTTACTTATGCAATATAAACCCATGCCAGGCACCGTGATTTCCGCCGCGCGAGAACTAAGATTTAACACGCGCGTGCTTGGTTTGAATTCTGATAATAAGCCATTCGTTAATAGCAACGGCGCAGTAACATTAATAGTCATCACATTCACGTACTGCTCAGAGGTGATGGTTGTCATACTGCCTACAACCCCCCCGGAGCCTGCGCTATTTACTAAGTGGCTAATACTGCAATCATTTTGCTGGCAAAATTGTTTAATTGTCTGCGTAGCTTGCTCGATGCTTTGGATGTTTGCTAAATCAGCTATTACTTCATGATATTGACCGGTATGCTTTTGGGCTAAATCAGATGGCCTACGATTAATGGCTAATACATCATTCCCTTGTTGCAAACAATGTGATGCGATGGCATTGCCTAACCCACGCGTTGTACCGGTAATAATAATGACTGATTTCATTTTAAACTCCAACCAAAGTCGTATTCCATTAAGCGATTATTGTAATCCAAGTGCTTTTCGATGAATGGCATAAGCTCGTTACTGCTGTAGTCATCCATATGCTGCAAATAATTGAGTTCAATATAAGCGCGAATAAACGAACCCTGCATTAAGATAGGTAAACGCTGCAACTCTATTCCGTCTATCACCCTTCTTTGACGATAACCCACAATAACTGGCTGTAGAAACTCATCAATTTGCTGATTACTCGCAGGATAAAAGCCCAAACCAGGTAGGCAAAAATAAATTTTCAGTGGTAATAATAAATCAGCCACATAAAAATAATAAAAGCTGTGATCAAAATCAAACAATTGAAACTGCCCATGCGACAGTAGCATATTATCAAATTTAAAGTCGCCGTGAATCAAACCAAAATTATCCTTGCGCTGCTCAAGTGATGCAATATTTTCAAAATATTCATTTTTTATACTTAAGAACGTTGGCTGCAAATTATTTTGCGGCACATGATCCAATATTTGTTGAAAACCAGGCCGTGAACGATTACCCGGCTGGTAGCCTTCAGCAAAATTATGCAATTGACCTAATGTGTTACCAAACAGCTGTAAGTTATCAGCTGTCAATAATTGCTTATTGTGTATATCGATTTCCACACCACTAAAACAATTAAAGGCTGTAAGATAATAATGATTATCCGATTCGACAACACTGATCAAGCCCCCCGATTTATTGGCAATAGCTTGGTTAGCTGTTAGACCCATTTGATTAATATAACTACAATACTCCAGCTCCGCACTAATCCACGCTCTATCACGAAAATCAGCAGATTGCACTCGGATAATGACAGCTTGATTATTATCATCTGTTGCTCGGTAAGTTCGATTAATGCCATGACGCAGTAAAATAACCGAATCTTTTTGCAGGCCGTAGTGTTGGTAAATTACCCTGATAAAAAAAGTATCATCCATGCCATAAAAAGTAGCATAAGCTGGGCGCATTCACAAAACATTAGCTAGTGATTCTGTGTTAGGAATTTGATATATTAAATAGGCTTTTTATTTTTCATCGCAAGGAATGCATTATGAAAATCAACACTTACAAGCTACTCCCCCTCATTGCTTTAGCCTCCGCCGTTGCCTTTTCTTGCGCCCAGGCCTGTACTTACATCACCATTAAGGCCCAAGATGGCTCTGTGATGATTGGCCGCTCAATGGAGTTCGGCCCCAACCTGAACTCTCAAGTGATGTCCTCACCGCGCGGACGTGATTTTTCAAATACAACACCTGATGGCAAAAAAAGCATGAGCTGGAAAAGTAAATACGGCTACGTCTATATGAATTACTTTGGCCAACCCGGCGCTGTCGATGGTATCAACGAACAAGGCTTAAGCGCGAGCCTACTCTATTTACCCAACAGCACTCAATACCCAGCACAACCCACCAGTAACCTTGATCATGCCATCCCCTATTTACAAGTGAGCGACTGGGCTTTGGGCAACTTTAAAACAGTTGCCGAAGTAAAAGCAGCCCTCAACAATATCACCGTATTCTCGCAGCCCATTTCCATACCCAACCATGGCCAAGTAGTATTTCCATTGCATGCCATTTTCAGTGATGCCACCGGTCAAAGCATTGTCATTGAATGGGTTAAGGGCAAACGACATGTTTATGACAACCCACTTGGCGTGCTAACCAACGACCCTACCTTTGACTGGCAAATCACCAACCTGAAAAACTATGCCAACTTATCACCTTACTCACCTTCACCTGTCGATATTGACGGCTTTGATTACTCCAGTACGGGTCAAGGATCAGGCATGGTGGGCTTGCCCGGTGATACCACACCGCCATCACGCTTTGTTAAAATGTCTTTTCTGACAAAAACTGCCTTACCGGTTGCTGACTCCAATAGCGCCATGGTATTGGCTCAGCATATTCTTGGCAATGTCTCCATCCCTAAAGGTTTTGTGCGTGGCAGCAAAGAACAGGGTCTTGCCGGCATTGAAACAACGCAGTGGACTGTATACAAAGACCTCACCAATCATGTGCTGTATTTCAGCAGTTATGACTATCCACAATTACGTTCAATCAATTTAGACAAGCTCAACCTCACAAAGGATGCTGGCCAACTCAGTATCCCGATTGCTAACGCAACCCCGCAAGCCGTCGACATTACTGAGCAGTATAAAAAAATGGCAGCCGCTAAGTCGGAATGACGAACAGCGGTTGCAATTACCCCCCCTCACGGTAAAATAACCCCTCTGAAAATAACGAGGCGAACACAATGCATTGGTTAGCACAATTTGGCTACTTCCTGGTTTGCACCATTACTATTGTGCTAGCCGTCCTCGGTGTATTTGCTGGTATCACAGGCATCGCCGCAAAAGCCAAACAAGACAAGACCAAAGGTCATTTGTCGATCAAAAAATTAAACAAAAAATACCAACAAACCAGTGACTTACTGCATGAGAAAGTGCTATCGAAGGCTGAACTAAAGCAACTGACTAAGGCTGATAAAAAACAACAAAAAGCCGATAAAAAAGCTGATCAAAAACCACGCTTATATATACTGAACTTCCATGGTGATATCCGCGCTTCTGATACAGCTGGACTCACCGAATGCATTAACGCCATATTATTAGTCGCGACTAAAAAAGACCAAGTATTGGTTCGGCTTGAGAGTGGCGGTGGTGTTGTCTATGCCTATGGCCTAGCTGCATCACAATTGCAACGTATCAAACAGGCTGGCATTAAGCTCACCATCGCGATTGATAAAGTCGCTGCAAGTGGCGGCTATATGATGGCATGCGTTGCAGACCATATTATATGCGCACCGTTTGCGATTATTGGCTCGATCGGTGTACTCATGCAACTGCCTAACCTGCATCGCTTTTTAAAGAAGAAAGACATCGACTTTGAACAGCTCACTGCCGGCCAATTCAAACGTACATTAACGGTATTTGGTGAAAACACTGAAAAAGGCCGTGAAAAAATGCAACATGAAATCGACGAAACACACGAGTTATTTAAAAATCATATCAACCAATGTCGCCCAATTGTAGACCTTGAACAAGTAGCCACTGGTGAACACTGGTATGGTCAACAAGCGATCGATTTTAAACTGGTTGATCAACTTCAAACCAGTGATGATTTTTTACTCAATCAACGTAGCGACTTCCATCTGTATGAGATCGGTTATAAGATGAAGCAACCGCTGATCAAGAAAATCCTATCCACCAGCGAGTCGTTACTAGCAGGGGCACACTAACCATGCATATGCACGCCAAACCACCTCATCGAGTGTTGATTGCCGCTATTTTTCTCACTTTTGGCTTTGCCTTAGTTGAATTGGCTGGTGGTTGGTGGGCAAATTCTTTAGCTTTGCTATCCGATGCTGGCCACATGGGCTCCGATGCGTTGGCACTCGGCATTGCCGCATTTGCCGCTTGGATCGCGTTAAAGCCGCCCTCAGATAAACACACTTTTGGCTTAGGTCGCGCCGAAGTAATTGCCGCTTGGTTAAGCAGCCTCTTGATGTTTGTGATATCAATTGTTGTCATTATAGAGGCCATCAAGCGTTTTCATAACCCGCATGCCATTAAAGGCCCAACGGTAATGGTGATTGCTTTTATCGGCATGGTAGTAAATATTTATATTGCCTGGTTACTAAGCAAAAGCGAACAAACCCTTAATATCCGTGCAGCCATGCTACATGTGCTCAGCGACTTATTGGGCTCGTTTGCTGCGTTAGTATCAGGTGCAGTCGTTACCTTCACACACTGGATTGAAATTGATCCAATCCTTTCTATATTAATTGCGATACTGATTATGTTTTCCAGTGTGCAATTACTCAAAGAATCATTAGCTGTCTTAATGGAAGGTACACCACGCAACATCAATATTCAAAACGTAAAATCGCATATGCTATCTATTCCAGCGATTGAATCACTGCATGATTTACATATTTGGACCTTATCATCCGGCAAAATTGTTTTATCAGCGCACGTTGTGATTAAAACAATGGAGTGCTGGGAACATGTACTACAAGATTTACTCAAGATGCTACGCAATGAATATCATATTGAACATGTTACGTTACAACCCGAATTGCATGTACATGTTGTCGATAAAGCCTGTGCTGCCCCCGCAAAGGAGCATAAACATGACCACTGATTTACACGCCATTGATTGGTCGCTGTGTTTAGAACGCGGCAATCACCAAGCCGAATTAGCACAAGAACTATTAACCATGTTGGTGGCTGAATTACCCAATTACAGCAAACAAATTGAAACCGCTTATGCACAACAAGATAAAAGCTTATTGAGCCTGCATCTCAATAAACTACACGGTGCATGCTGCTATTCTGGCGTACCCCGCTTACAACAACTGGTTGAAAGAGCAATTGAAAACATCGACCAACAAGATAAATTACCCGAAGCTTCTTGCATTACTCAGATATTAAATCAAATCCAGCTAACGATTGCAGATGCTGAAAAAATTCAGATTGAGGTATAATACGTGCAAGCTAGCTCCATGAATCATGACCCAGCAGAACTCGAACGTTTTAATCAATTAGCTAATGATTGGTGGAACCCTAACGGTCCAATGAAACCATTACACCAACTCAACCCACTGCGTTTGCAATTTATCGAGCAATACTGTGCATTAGACAATAAGGCAGTATTGGATGTTGGTTGCGGTGGCGGATTATTATCCGAAGCAATGGCTAAACAAAATGCCCGCGTTAGCGCCCTGGATCTCAGTGAGGACTTACTCGCCGCTGCGCAACAGCATGCTGAAAGCCAATCATTAAAAATCAAATACCAAGCGCAATCGGTTGAAGACTTTAGTCAGCAAAACGCTGATTCATTTAATACTGTCACCTGCATGGAAATGCTAGAACACGTGCCAGACCCAACAGCTATTGTAAAAGCTTGCAGCGATTGCTTAGTCACCGGTGGCACCGCTTTTTTCTCAACCATTAATCGCAACTTAAAAGCGTATGCACAAGGCATCGTAGCTGCTGAGTACGTACTGGGTTTATTACCACGCGGCACGCATGAATATGCAAAATTTATAAAACCTTCTGAGTTATGCCATATGGCGCGCGAAGCAGGTTTAGAGCTTATCAACTTACAAGGCATACACTACCAACCGTTATCATCTGCTTTTACACTCACTAGTGACGTTAGCGTTAACTACCTTGCTGCGTTTCGAAAAGCATGAGCAAATCAACTATAAAAGCGATCTTTTTTGATGCTGACGGCACATTATTAGATACCGCACCGAGCATAACCGCCACTATCAATCATGTACTGGCTGAAGAAAATCGCCAACCTGTTAGCGTGCAACAAATGCGGCCATTAATCTCTGCCGGTGGCCAAGGTTTAATGCGTACCGCGTTCGGTATTAATGACGACAAAAAAATCAAGCAACTAGCACAACGCTTACTCGATAATTACCCGCAATTTATTACGTATCAGTTGTCTGTGTTTGATGGCTATTATCCAGTGCTCGATCAACTGGAGCAACAAGGCATGATGTGGGGCGTAATCAGCAACAAACACGAAAGCTTTTTAAAAACCCAAATGCAACACGTCGAACTATACCACCGTAGCCTCACTTGCATTGGTGGCGACACCTATAAAAATAAAAAACCACATCCGCAACCTTTACTCGAAGCATGCAAAATCGCCGGCATCTCACCGCGCGAAGCCATCTATGTGGGTGATTGTGAAAACGATGTGATTGCCGCAAAGCGTGCCGACATGCTGGCTTGGATTGTTGAATTTGGTTACATCCCTGATGACAACTCACATCTTAACTGGGGCGCCGACGCTCTATTACCGCAACCAGCTGATATTTTAAAGCAGCCAACCGCGGCCGCTTAACCTTAATGCTGAATTAAAACCTCGAATAAGACCACAAAACGTACCTTACAGAAAAAAAGTACGCATAAATCGCCTGTCAAGTCGCTGATTTGATGAATAATATATAACCCCTTCTTTAATATTTCATTAATATAACCGCGCTAAAATCGACCATATATTACTAGAAAGAATAGTGTGGGTGAGCGAGATGAGACAGGGCGAAACAAAACTATTTACTCAAGATTTAGAAATGCGCAGAACTGCCATTAATACCGCGGTAAACTTGCGTGCATACAAAGGTTCAGGCCATCTTGCGGTTGGTGGTGAAGTCACGCTAGATGATGCTGCTGGCTTAGCCGCCGATGTTAAACAACGACGACTCGCATTGATTCAAAACTCAAACAGCTTCTTATCCGTGTCTACCTATAAATTTGAAGCAGATTGCGAAGAAGGCGCTGAAGTGTTATCTGCTATTAAGCACCGATTAAAACAAGCCAATGAGTCCAGTCAAGCTTTCACACTAAGGATGCTCATCAATCAACGTGGCGGACCAAGCCGCTTACTCAAACCACGCGATAAACATCAACAATTAATTTACGCTGAAATAGAAAAATTAAAACAACAGTATGCAGGCAACTCACGCATTACGATTGATATCAAACCCCACGATGCATTACTGCGTGATACCTACCATCAAAAGTTATGGTTATGCGATAACGCTAACGGTGAAACAACCGCATTATTGGGTAGCGGTGATATATGGCATGCCAGTGATGAAAAGCATCGTCGTCGCGAAATGTGTACCATACTGCGCGGTTTTCTAGCTAAAGAGTTACTCAGCGAATTTAATACGCTGTGGCACACAGATAAACCAGCAGTAAAAAAAACCCCAAACTTTAATTTTGATAGCGTGACTGTTACACCACCTACAAGCCCCACCGCACTGAATGAAGACAGTCGCATTACCACACGCGCCATGCTTATCAGCAAAAAAGAATATGCAACGCAGCCTAACACCATGGCACCTACTTTAGTGGCACTTGAGCAAGGCATACAACAAACACGTGCAGGTGAAAAGATATCGATGATTGTTTCTAACATCAACAACCAGCGTATTCTTAATGCCATTATCGAAGCGGTCAAGCGAGGTGTTCAGTTTCGCTTTTATGCCGATAAATATGAAAACCACCGCCAAGAAAGCCGCTTTGGTGGCGGCACAAATATCGATTCTATCGATTACATTGTTAGTCACTTAAATCCAGCTCATTGGCCACAGTTAGAAATCCGCTGGGCGACTCGCGATGATAACCATTCACGGCTTGCGCCACGAGCTGAAAAAAATCGCTATGGTGGCGTACATACCAAAGCCACCTCTTTTAGCTGGGGCATGACACTGTCGGGCTCCAGTGCTTATGATGAGCAAGCCAACTGTTCACGTGAAATAGATATGGTCATGTATGGCAAGCCTGCGGCTAAAAAAATAAAAAATACCGTATTCAAACCTTACTTTCAAAACGGCCGTGATTATTTTATTGATCGCGCTTTAGAACTGATTCCAGCAAAACACAAAAGGCTAAGGAAAAAAATAGCATCAATACCAAAACAACAAATGCCAACCGATGATCAACGCTCACTAGCATACTCACTGTGTAATAATTACATCATTAAAAATGTTAATAAAATGCATGATGTAGAGGATTTTTCTCTCATCGCTGCACGCGATTTGTTGCACCGCTCAACCAAAGCGTATTCAACATTACCGCAAGGTGTCTCAGTTGAATGGAGCAACATTAAAGTCAACGTAAGCAACGCTATTCAAGACTATTACTTGCAACATGGCGCCGCTGGATTAAGCCTATTTCATTCAGGTGGTCGTCATCGTGCACAACAATTATTGGCAGCACTAGAAAAGCCAAACGCTTTTACAAGCCGACAGATCGCACGTGTATTACTGAGCTTTTTGCACTACAAAGAATACAAATACAATGGCATTACACGTCAAGCACGGCTAAACCCACATTCACTCAATACCTATTTATTAAAAGCGATTTTACAAACAGACGTTTTACCCTGCGATACCAACCAGTGCAAATCACAAGTATTATCGCAACTAGTTGCAGCTGCTTACCCAGCGGCTCTTAAGGCTGATCTTCAATCTGAACAAACTGCAGCTCAAGCTCCCGAATCACCCGGCGGATCCACCGTCAGTGATGCGATGAGCACACCACTGCAAAAAGAACGATACCCCAGCTTCATCCCAGGTTAATTTTGCCTATAAGGTGATCTTGCCCTACCGTTCTTACCTGGAATAGCACGTGCTGCTGATTGCGGGCGCAAGGAGGTATCTGCTTTAGTTGCCTCAGGATCAACTTCAGAAAACATTCTTAGTGAACGGCTACTTGTGACATTACCTATCTCAGCAGGTCTCGTGTCAGACCTAACGCTACTACTAGCACTGGATATACCATCCTCTATATCAGAATTACGTGGTGTATTACTCGGCGTACTGGTTGGCGTGAAACTGCCCCACATACCCTTTAATCGCTCATCATAAGAAGTAGAAAGAGTTTCAGAACCAGGCGGTGATTTAGGTGGTGACTTCGGCGGATTACCGTAAGGTGATTTTAACTTCACTGTACGAGGAGCTAACCACGTATTTCCACCCTCATCCTTCTTTACAGGTATGTCTTTATCAGGTGTTACTCCAATATGCTGGCGATAAGCTTGAAGTATTCCATGAACACCCCCAACCTCACCTGCCTGATTAATTTCTCGCCATCTTTTGATGTCAGCATATTTTCGCCATACAAACTGAATTTTTTTACTTGCATGCTCAGCTTGCTGGTTACCACTAAACGACTTTAAATATCTTAACTTAGATAATTGCTGTCGAGCCAAATAACCACGAACTATCGGCTGAATAACCTTAGCTGCCGGTTGATATTTAAGTTGTCTGAATAATTTCCTTGCATTATAAGCACGTATTGCTGATTGAATGCTAACAATCGAATTAATATTTTTTTGAAAAAATGCATTCAACTTAAAAGTAATCGATTGATGACCCTCTTCAGTTTCAGGCATCTTGTATTCCGGATTATTGCCATTTGAGTTCAACAATTTAGGTTTATATGAACGTACTTTATTCTGCAACACATCCATTGCAGAGCCATTAAAAATTTTCGTATTAACAGCATATCTGATACGATCCAGCTTTGATTGTGAAAGTCCAGACTGGCTGCTAAAAAATAAAGCAATTAAATGCTGATTATCTATTTCCTTTAATTGAGTATGAAGCAGGCTATGATATTTTTTTAATATTTTTTCGGCTGTCCCCGGCTGTATACCCTCCACGTCTTGCTCAAGTTTGTTGAGGGCATTCCAAGCTTCAACAATTCCATTATTCAATGCTTCAGCATACTGCAAACAACTCATAGGATGGGTAAGTTGCTTTATTTTATTATAAAGCTTATCCATCTGCGCCATCTTCAAGCAGCTTCGATACTTTTCAAATGCAAAAAATGGATGGCAATAACCATCTATATCTGTTAACAAATTTTTTCTAATAGTCTGTATATGGTTAACCATTTCAATAGCTGGCCGCTGATGTTGTTGTGCAACAGTATACTGTTGCAAATATTCTATTTGTAACGGCACTTCAATGTTATCTATGGCATATTGCAGAAAACCAGGACCACAAGCGAGCGAACTAAAGTCAATTTTTTTATCTTGGACTGTTAGCAACGGAAGTTGCTTGGCCGCCATCCAGATCCAATCACACACATCACGATAGGTAGATTCAAATCTTAGAGCATCGATATCTGGCAATCTTCTCAGCTGTAACTGAATGTCTTCGAGTAACTTGTAATTGCTAGCAGCAACCTCAGCCGTCTGATCCTGCTCCAGACCCTCGCGATCACCACCTTCATTTTTTATTTCACGCATATGCTCTGACCTCACCAATATTACATTTTCTATTTTAATAACTGACGAACCAAATATTCGATCGAATGATGCGATCATAACGCTAGCCACAACAATAATCAACGCAAATCCCATGATCACATGCTATATTTTTGTTCAGTCAAGATAAGGAAACACTTATGGATCGTATAGATGATATTTTGAAATTCTGGTTTGGTGAAATGACCCCTAGCGATTTACCACAAAGTGAAAAAATAGCTACCTGGTGGAGCCAAGACAAAGCCACTGACCTATTGATTAAACAGCAATTTTATGATGATCTGCAGCAAGCGATGGAAGGCTATTATGATGCCTGGCTAGCAGATGCCAAAGGCCGTTTAGCAATGAATATCTTAATTAATCAGTTCTGCCGCCACATCTACCGCGGCTGCCCAGAAGCCTACCAATACGACACCCTAGCCACACAAAACGTACTAGACGCCTTAAGGCGCGGCATGGATCAAGAATTGTGCCCAATTCATCGCGCCTACTTATATATGCCACTGGGCCATAGCGAGCATATTGAATACCACAATTTAGGCGTTGAACTCTACGAACAGCTGATCGCTGAAGCTGATGAAAAACTCGCCAGCATTCTTAACGTATTCCTACAATACGCTAAAGCACGTCGTGATATTATCGCTCGCTTTGGTCGCTTCCCACACCGCAATCCGATTCTTAATCGAGAATCGACCCCCGATGAGCAGCAATATCTGCAACAAAATTTCGCCAACCCAAACTAAACCTTTATTATGGTGATGAGGGTGGCGTGGACAACAAACCATAGCCATTCTCATCAACATCCACTAATGGTGACACATCATAAGCCAGCCCTTTCTCGACATCTGGCTTAGCCTCACTAGCTCTACTTTTTTGTGAAGCAAACATACCCACCGATGCGGCTAAAACAGCTGCTGGCTCAGGCACATCAGGCAAAGCGTCAGTCGTGTCTTCAGCTGCCTCTAATGCTTTATCTTCTGCTAACATCCGCTGGTAATAAGCCACCATCGCTTGTGCATCTTCAGCGGTAAACTCAACTAAGGTAGAATCACTGTGCTCTGCTTCTTTTGCCCTTGCTAATAGGGAAAGCACTGCACCGGTAACGAGATATACGCCACCCAATACTTGATCAACATACTCAAGCTTAGCTGCTGCAGAATACTTAGTTGAATCTGAATAATAAACACACGCATTCTGTACAAACTTTATTTCTTGCCCCATTGTCGCTAAAAGACTTTTTAAGCGCCGCACAGAAATAGCCCCTTCAAACAAGGTCGGCACACCCTCAGCGCGCTTTTCAATAGCAGAAGATTTTAACAACCACCTGGCTGACTGAAGGTGCTCTACTAATGCTCCCTTCTCTTCACCATTAACTTTAAATTCCTGATTAAATAAAGCTATCAAATCAAACATGACATCAGCATACACTTGCACAAAGGGCGCAGCGGGAACATCACGATAAAAATGATGAGAAACAGAACACCAGCGTTTATTATTACGCTGCACTTGTTCACCGGTTAAATGACGACTACCTACCAAGTGATCTTCCGCTAATTGCAAATAATCATTGATCGCCATAACCACCTGACCACTGACCATAGGCTCTTCTGTTGGTGCATCATCACACTTGGACTCCTCCGCCCCCCTAACTTGCGATTCAGGTCGAATAAGATCGGCATATTTTAAAGCAAATTTTTTCATTTTAGCTAAAGCTGTTTTCGTTAAATCCTCAGCAGGACTAACATCTGAAGCTTTATCAAGCACCAATTGATCACTACCAGGTAAGCGCACAACCATCTGCATATAAGCAGGAAAAGTGATTTTACTGCCAGTGCAATCAAATCTTTTTAATGCTTTATTATATACCAATGCCTCATTGCCATCCTCAATAACAAAATCACAGTCACGCATACTCAAGTCTTCAACCCGTGACATTTGCGATAATATTGACTTTGTAAAATAAGCAGAATATATATGATCAACTGTTAGTTTTTTTACGTTTTTTGGTAGTAAATCATGACCACCATCCACAAACTTATCCATGTTGGCATAGGAATGTGATAAGTCCAAATCTGTCATATAGTCAGACCAGTTATGCATACCCGCTTCATCTTGAAGATGAATACGGTGCAAGAAATACATAAAATCAGCAATCGACACGCCTTCTAATGAATTTATAGGCACAGCAAATCGTGTCCAGGGCGCATGTTCTTGATCAGAAGTTTTGGTCAACAGCTTATTGCTTTGATCCACTACTATTTGACAATGGCTGCCAACGATTTGATATATGTCGATCAATTCCTTTGGCTCAATGGTATGACCACGCAAATCCAAATAACCAATCGGAGTGACTAATGCTAATGCATCTAATGTACGCTCACTTAATTCAACATGACGCAAGCTAATACCATGAATGATTTTTTTTGACACTTCGTCTTCTTTTAGTGTTTCACAGTAGCCTATAAAGTGCTTAGTCGCTGCATCAGCATCTTCAACATTCTCTGGGAATGTCACTGCAGCATAGTCTGTTGCAACAGTAATACGCTCACCAACAAAGGGATATTCATCAATGGTACCAACTAATTTACCCGGCATTAAACGGTCTTCTAAGGTATACCACTTAACTGCATCTGCAACAGGTGCTGCAACTCGACTCATACCACTCTCCCACGCGTGATTATTTTGGCAGCATGTAGTATAAGGTTTTATGCACGCAAGTGAAGTGGATTGTCGACCATAACATTATTGCAATGTCATTCCTGCTAGCACTTGTCATTCCTGCTAGCACTTGCCATTCCTGCTAGCACTTGCCATTCCTGCTAGCACTTGCCATTCCTGCTAGCACTTGTCATTCCTGGCTTGACCAGGAATCCATACAGCGCAACGCGCTGTTTTGATCGCATCGCGATCAATGGATCCCGGCTCGGGGGCCGGGATGACAAGGCAGAGTCAGGGATGACAAGGCAGAGCCCGGGGTGACAATATTACGATGACACAGCAGCGTTTAAATAATTTTCCATTAACTCTTGATGACCCGACACCGGCGCTGGATCAATATCGCGCTGCTCAGCCATTTGCGCACATGCAGCCAAATCAAAGTCACCCGCCAAAATCTGCTTGCCTTCCGCTAAATGCCAACCCGCATAACGCTCATCTTTAAATTGCTGCCAATGATCTTGCGCCAGCATTTTTTCTGCTACCAACAAACCCTGCGCTAATGTATCCAAACCCGCAATAAAGCCATAGAAAATATCTTCGTGATCGATGCTTTGTCGACGTAACTTAGCATCAAAATTGAAACCACCTTGCTCAAAGCCGCCAGCGCGCAAGAGTTGGTACATCACTAAAGCAGATGATTTTACATCCATCGGGAATTGATCCGTGTCCCAACCCAATTGCGGATCACCTGTATTCGCATCCACACTGCCCATAATGCCATTAGCACAGGCATAAGCGACTTCATGCGCAAAACTATGACTCGCCAACGTCGCATGATTGGCTTCAATATTTACTTTAAACTCATTTTCCAATCCATACTTCTGCAAAAACGCATACACATGACCACTGTCAAAATCATATTGATGTTTAGTCGGCTCACACGGCTTAGGCTCAATCAATAACTGCCCCTTAAAACCAATCTTCTGCTTATAATCAGCAACCATCGTTAAAAAGCGACCAAACTGATCAGCTTCATGACTTAAATCCGTATTCAATAACGTATCATATCCTTCACGACCACCCCACAACACATAATTGTCACCACCTAAATGATGCGTCGCGTCCATCGCCATCTTCACCTGCATACACGCATATAAAAATACATCCGGGTTCGGATTGGTCGCCGCACCAGCTAAATATCGTCGGTGACTAAATAAATTCGCCGTGCCCCATAACAACCTTTTACCCGTCTCCTCCATCTTGTCAGACAATACCTCAACCATCGTCATCAAGTTGTACTGCGTCTGATTAAGTGTCAATCCCTCCGGCGCTAAATCGCGATCATGAAAAGTAAAAAACGGTAAACCTAACTTCTGTAAAATCTCAAAGCCCGCATCCACCTTATTACGCGCACATTGCATCGGATCCGAATCACGTAACCACACGCGATCAAACACACCACCACCAAATGCATCATCACCCTGCCAACACAACGTGTGCCACCAACACATCGCCGGACGTAAATGCTCCTCCATCGTCTTGCCTAGCACCATGCGACCCGCATCATAATAGCGGTAACTCAACGGGTGCTTACTCTGCGGCCCCTGACAAGTAATCATATCAACATCATCAAAATACATCTTTTACATCCTTCTACATTTGTATGCTTTACTGCATAAGTGAGAAAGATATACATTGTGATCTTATAAATCAACATGTTACATCCTTCTGCTTTTGTTTGTTTAACATTTAAAACTAAAGTCTATATAGACCACCAAAATACGACTTATTATCACGATATAACCCCCTAAACATCTGCAATCGATCTTCATAATATCGCTGCACCGTCACATCCGGATCAAACACCTGCGTCATCAACGGTGTGCGTAATGCCGATATATCTGCCGATGTATGCCCCAACCACGCTAGCTTTGCCGCACCTAATGCACCACCGACTTCAGATGAATCCAATACCGCAATCGGTCGCTGCAATACACTCGCCAATAACTGCGCCCAATACCCACTGCGTGAACCACCTCCCACCAATCGCACTTGCTGTATTGCAATACCTTTGGCCTCCAATATCTGCTGCCCTTCAGCAAAAGCCAGTGCCACCCCTTCCAATACCGACTGCATTAAAGCAACTGCATTCGTTTCATAACTCAAACCAAAAAACACCCCACGCGCATGCGGATCATTATGCGGCGTCCGCTCACCCGATAGATACGGCAAAAATACCGGCACGTTTTTCAATGGCTCCGTCTCTGCCTGCAATAACAAACTTCCTACATCACTGTGCGTTAACGCCGCCACCCAATCCAAACAACTTGCCGCACTCAAGTGCACATTCATCTCATGCCATCGATTAGGCAAACAATGACAAAACGTATGCACGGCCGATTCAGCATAAGATCGATACTGGTCATCCGCAATAAAATACACACCCGATGTACCCAATGAAATAAACGCCTCACCCGGCTTAGTCACATTAATACTGATCGCACTGGCCGCATTATCACCCGCACCCGCCACCACTTGCACCGTTGACGACAAACCCCAATGCGTTGCCAACGCCGCCGATAATGATGACGTCACCTGATTGCCCTCAAATAACTCCGGCATATGATCGCGCGATAAATCCGTTGCCGCCAACATCTTATCCGACCAATTGCGCTGACTCACATCCAACCAACAGGTGCCCGATGCATCCGACATATCAGTAGCAAATCCCCCCGTCAATCGATAACGCAAATAATCTTTTGGTAATAACACCTTATGGATAGCCGCAAAGTTATCCGGCTCATTCTCCTGCAACCACAATAACTTCGGCGCGGTAAAACCCGGCATAATTAAATTACCCGTTATCTCAATCGCCTCCGGCTCGCGATTTAATAAAGTTTCACACGCCTGAAACGACCGGCCGTCGTTCCATAATATCGCCGGTCTAATCGGCTCACCTTTATTATTGATCAATACCGCACCGTGCATTTGACCAGATAAACCAATCGCTTTAATCGCATCCACTTGTTGTGGGTAATTTAACTTTAAATTAAAAAATGCTTCTTCGGTACCACGCCACCAAGCCGCTGGATCTTGCTCAGACCATAATGGCGCCGGCCGCGAGACACGTAATGACACACTGCTGCTGCCGATAATAACTTGTTGTTCATCGATTAATACCAACTTAACCGATGACGTACCAAGGTCAATACCTAAATACACTAACCAACCTCCTTACCAATATCACGAATCTTACGACCTTCAAATAAATGCGCTTCGATTTGTTCCAAAGTCACGCCCTTCGTTTCAGGTACCCACATATAAATAAAGAATAACGACAACAAAGAAACCACCCCATAAGTAAGGAACGTACCCCCTTGCCCTACCCAATGCACAAAACTTAAAAACGTTACCGCCACCAACCAATTCGAACCCCAATTCACCGCCGTACAAACACTAGCGCCCAACCCCCGCACATGAATAGGGAATATTTCAGCAATCATCAGCCACATTACCGGGCCTAAGCTAATCGCAAATGCTGCTATATAAACCAAAATAGTAAAAACCGACAACTGCTGCATAGCATGAGACATCGTCACCGATGGTAAAAATAAATACCCCAACAACAATAGTGACAGCGTCATAACACTCACGCCGAGCAATAAAAGAAAGCGGCGACCAAAGCGATCAATCATCGGGATCGCTAAAGCTGAAAATAATACAAACACAACACCAATCAACCCAGTCACTAAAATAGAATTTTGAGCATCAGCAAATCCAGCCATCGAAAAAATGGTCGGCGCATAATATAAAATGGTATTAATTCCCGTCACTTGCTGAATCAAGGCTAAAGCAATACCAATAACCAATACCGGAATCACACGCGGCTGGAATAATGACTGCCAACGTGCGCGCTGATAATTCAAGCTACCCTTAATCTCATGAAACTCTCGCTCAGCAACAGCATCACTGCCACGCACAAGACGTAAAATACTGCGCGCTCTGTCGTCATGACCATGCAATACCATCCAACGCGGACTGTAAGGCAACAAACACATAGCAACCAATAAGCCAAGCGCCGGGATGATACCAATTAGAAACATCGCACGCCAATCGTGTGCAAATGAAAAATGATAATCCACACCATAAGACAGCAATAAACCAAATGCAATCGACAACTGATTCAGTGAAACCAATGCACCGCGGTGCTTTGGTGGTGCAATTTCTGCAATATATAAAGGGGCCGAATAGGATGAAATTCCGATAGCAACACCAACAATTAGTCGACCCATAACTAAACCAGGGATAGTATGCGCAAAACCGGTTAACAATGTACCCACAATAAAGATAACCGTATCCGCTACCAACAAACGCTTACGACCCACCACATCAGACAGGTGCCCACTAATTATCGCACCCAGAAATGCGCCAACCAATACCATGCCAACCACAATGCCATTCATTTCTGTGCTGAGCCTAAATTCGCCAGAAATAAACAATATCGCACCTGATATAACACCAGTGTCATAACCAAATAACACACCAGCAAAAGCTGCCACCAAAACAATAAACAGGTATAAACGACTGGAATGCGCGCCACTGTTCTCTAATGTGTCCATGCTGGGTCCTTAGGCAAAATCGGCATTATATCAGATAACTATGTAAATCGACCCCCCCACTGAATACACTTAAAGAACACACCATACCCCATTGTTTTTAATCCTTAATTTTCCGCCCATATCCCCACCTTAAAAACGTAGGTCAACCCATCAACAATCATAAAGAAACCATCTAAGCAGCTGCTATAATTGGCCAAGCATAGTCGAGGAGATAGTCATGAAATCATTAATCATCAGCTGCCTTATTACTGCCGCTATTGGAATACCTGTTAGCAGCTTATCTGCAACACTCGCTGAAGAAACACCTCCGGACGTATCATCTATCACGCCTTCGGACTCATCTCCGGTAGCCCCTAATGACTCAGCTGCGACTAAAAATTCAGCACCATCAGTGATCAATGCTTCCAATATTTCGCCGGTTATTCATCCAGACAAACATATCACCACCTCATCTATGAAAACTTGCAAATTGGTGTCTGATTTTCAAGCCACTAATCGCTACGTCTATCAATGCAAAAGCGGTGAAAGCTATAACATCAACGCTGCTAAGTTACGTCACTGCAAAACCGGTGGCGTTGCTAAAGTAGATAATACCGTTAGCAATAATATCTATTCAATCTTTTGCGAAGATGGCTCAAGCACCACCGCCACCTGCACCAACGGCTTTTTTGATAAACCACATCAAGTAATGGTCGGTGGTACCAAGCAAATTGTGATTACCTGTCACGACAATAACTAAATTGGTTTCGTCACAACTCAATACGCTAAACGGTGCTAACACAGCCAGCTGTGTAACTGTTGCTATATAACCGATTATATCTTTTGATACGTAGCGTTGAAACTTTCCTCGTGCACACCCCAACGCTCACCAACATCATCCTCAAGGATATAGCCTCCCGCTGGGATTTGCTGGCGTGTTCCCCAAGACGCAACAAAAGAGACATCTTCCGTAACTCGCCTACTCATCAACTCACGTGCCGTCGGCTTAAATAGCCCTGGCGTGCCACTTTCACGATAAAGCCGCCTAAACTTAGTAGCGCTTAGCAGATAATGATCACCCCCCTCACGTGTTACAACCATATCACTAGAACGCGCAATGTTTTCGGTAACTAAACAGCCATCGACAACTGTTTTCAAACGCTCACCTACTGTTGCAGGCTGCGCACGAACTAGCACCTCTGGACGTTTTTCACATGATAATACTCGATGGCTTAACCAGGTGAGGTATTTCCCCTCGTCACCATTATCTAGTTCTTTTAAGGATACTGCCCTACTATTGCTTGGCACCGTACCTGTAAAATTCTGTGTATTACGGCCACGGCCACGAGGCACATACAATAGATCATATTCAAATAATGGGTTCACTGTATTGCCGCTGCGATTAAATTTTCTAGGACTAAAAGTCACCTTAAGAAAAGTACGCAACAAATATTGTCCTGATAAATTAGGGTGTACAGCATGCACTGTATTTGTATCCATACGATACAAATGATTAGCCAAGCCATGATAATAAGCCATGCCTTTTCCTTGCTCAGCTAAAGTAGCCAACACCCCTTGCGGGTCATCATAATCGGTGTCACTTAAATCAAATGGACCCGGGTAGAGTTCAGTCTGGAGTGGTTGCTGATTACTAAAGACGTACGTATGATCACCCCATAAAATCCCTTGATTATTATCTATGTTACTTGATGCTAAAAAGCCATCAACATGCAAACCATCACGCCTTGCAAAACCTTGAGGAGCAACCACACCACAGTCCACTGTAACATAAGCATGATAGTCTGCGATCTCTGGGTTTGCTTCACGTTCAGCAGCCACACACTGCATTAATATCGGCATCACTGGATACAATTCTCGCGGCAGCTTGAACCCTTGTCCTGGAAGGTAAAACGGCATGTCAAATACTTGTGTGATAGCTGGGCAACTAAAATCTAACCCTGAAAATTCTACGGGCGGTGGGCCAATCAACATTGGTAAGTTCACTTGCTGCAAAGCAGATAAATCCCACGGCGTTCGCATAAATAAGCGATCTATATTAACCGCCCCTTGATTGTAGGCTTGCATTTTCTCATAGGTTAATTTTGACAGATCATCTACCCCCGACTCAAATGCTTCTGATGGAATTACTACATCAAAGGGGTTTAACACACGCTGGACTGTATGGGGAACCAAGGCATCTGTATATTCACTCACATCCTCCTTAATCATTTCATCGGAGTAACGCAAGTCGTAAGAACGGGTCGGTACTGACAGAATTTCCGCCAAGGCTTCATCTGCTTCACTGAAAGAGCACAGCTCACGAACATCTACTGTTGTAGGAATTTGACCGTACAAATAACCACAATATGCATCGAGCGACTCCACCTCAGGCGCACCATAAACAACTTTAACCTGCAAATTATCAACATGATTAAAATGATTTAAGATCCACAAAGCCCGCTCATTAGCAGGAACTGCAATGCCATCTCGATCAAATAATAAAATTAATAGTTGCCTGGATTTTAATGTTTCCGCGATAACCCCACTGATTTCTTTAGTGAAATAGGCGAAATCACCAACCATCAGCTGAGTGGCTCCCCGCACTCCTTGCGCAACTGACAGAACCTCTTGGGCCGGAGGCAAGGAAAGGTTGGCTTCTGCCGTAACAAACGCTCCCTGCATAGCCAAATCTTCTGCAACCCGACGAGAAGCTGGGGCAACTGCCGCCGTTGCCATCGCTCGAGGAGGCAAAGCAGCCATCAAGCTAAGTACTGCTGGTTTTTTTGCTGCCCGCACCACAGCAGGTAGTATTTGACTTACACCTCTGTAAACTACGACACTTGTTGGCCTCATAAAATCCCCCCCCACAAATATGATCAAATATGATACACAAAGATCGTTAGCAAGTCATTAACAAATACGGCTCCACTATCACTTTGTTTAATATCATTTATTTAGGCTGAGCTTGGCTTTGTTTCCTAGCGTTTCGCCAACCTGTACATATTAAAATTCAGGCACAACGATAACCTTCAGGCATTCCTGGCACTGTCATTGTATTCAAAATTCCACAGCCGACCATAGCTTCGTTTTTTTGACGAGACATTTCTCTGGCATATAACTTGTTACCCAGTATTTTTTTATAGCGCTGGATGCATAGCTCTGAATAATTTCATTAACCGTACCTCATTATTTTTTGCCAGGCCATGCGGCCAAATCTTGGTAAGCTGAGTTACTATCGTAAGCACCGTCTGCAGTGAAAAGTGCAACATTAACATCTATCTGATCCAAAGCGTTTTAAACCAACTGAAACCCGTTACGGGGCAGCAGCCTGAGTTATTTTTGAGCCAGTCAACAAAGCCGCGTACAATGTAAGACTATTCGACTGGATCCCGGATCGGGGTCCGGGATGACACACTCATAACCCGGAATGACACACTCGCAATCTCGAATGGCAGCATCAAGCCAATGAAGCGGAAACCACCTCATAGACATCCGGTGATAAGCCTTCCACAGCAATAATGCGCTCCAGCTGTTGCTTCATTAATTTTTGGCGTGCTTTATCCATTTTCTGCCAACGAATTAACGGTTCACATAAACGCGCAGCGGTTAAACGATTATGTTGATCTAATGCTATCACTTGATCAGCCAAGAAAGCATAACCAGAACCATCTGCCGCATGGAAATGAATCAAGTTCGCCGTAAATGCTCCCACCAATGAACGCACATTGTTTGGGTTTAATAAATTAAACGCATCACTGGCCACAATCGATTTCACTTCCGCTAAAGTGTTCGGCAATGAAGAGCAGGCTTGTACCGCCAACCACTTATCCATCACCAACGCCTCATCATGCCAACGCTGACGGAAATCGATTAATGATTGTTGACGTACCGGGCTTTCCAAATCATTTAATGCTGTTAAAGCAGCCATACTATCAGTCATGTTTTCTGCCGTATCGAATTGCTGCTTAACGACATCAATCATATCGTCAGAGCCCAGGGCTGCTAAATAATGTAACGCCACATTCTTTAAACTGCGCTGCGCCGCATTCGCTGGTGAATACTCCGGCGCTAAATCACTGGCAATACGATTATAAGTATTCAACCACTCATCTTGCAATTGCATCGCCATGGTTTCAATAATGGTATTACGCACCGCGTGCACCGCATCGACATCCGCCTCTGGCATCACTTGCATTAAGTAATTTTCTGTTGGTAAGGTAAATAGCAATGCTAACAATTGCGGATCTTCACTTTTACTATTTAACATCGCCGACAAATGAGACAACAACACCATATCTAAATGTGCGTCGTACTTGCCTTTACGGCGATACTCTTCAACACCCATCAAGATCAGACGCACAAAATATTGCTGCGCCGCATCCCAACGACTAAAACCGTTAGTATCTTTAGTCATTAACGTCAATAACTCTTGATCGCTGTAGGCATAGTGCAACTTCACTGGCGCAGAAAAATCACGTAGCAATGATAGCGCCGGCTGTTGCTCAACGTTGATAAATTCAAACACCTGGTCTTCTTCGGTGATATCTAAAATACGTGTACCAGTTAATGCTTCGGCTTCACCCTTTAGCTGTGTTGGCATTTCACCTTCTGCCGACATAAAACCCATCGCTAACGGCATTTCATAGGGTAACTTGTGATCCTGACCCGGGCCCGGTGTTTTCGGGCAATGTTGTCGCACTTCCAGTTTCAAAGTTTTAGCATTAGTATCGTAATTCGCCTTAACTGTTAATTCCGGTGTGCCACCTTGCTTATACCAACGACAAAACTGTGTTAAGTCTTTACCCGACACTTCCTGCATCACCGCAATAAAGTCTTCAGTCGTTACCGCTTGACCATCATAACGCGAAAAGTATTCATCCATCGCTTGGCGAAACACTTCCTTACCCAAGAACGTGCGCACCATACGAATCACTTCCGAACCTTTTTCGTACACAGTCACAGTATAAAAATTATTAATCTCAATATACTGCTCTGGGCGAATCGGGTGCGACATAGGGCCCGCATCTTGTGCGAACTGAACATTGCGAATGGTATTCGCCGACTTAATCCGCACCAACAGCGGCGATGTCATGTCTTCACAAAACAACTGCTCACGTAAAACAGTCAAGCCTTCTTTTAACGTAATCTGAAACCAGTCACGGCATGTAATGCGGTTACCCGACCAGTTATGAAAATATTCATGACCAATCACGCGCTCAATATTGGCGTAATCAGTATCGGTGGCAGTATCTTGACGCGCTAAAACACACTTGGTATTAAAAACATTAAGCCCTTTATTTTCCATTGCGCCCATATTAAAGTCACTAACAGCAACCACCATATAGATATCTAAATCGTATTCGCGACCAAACGCCTCTTCATCCCATTTCATCGAGCGCACTAAGGAATCCATCGCAAATTGCCCTTGATCTAAAAATCCACGCTCTAAAAACAATCGCAATGCCACTTGCCGGCCCGACATCGTGGTAAACGTATCTTCAATTAAATCAAAACTACCCGCAACTAACGCAAATAAATAACAAGGCTTTAATGATGGATCTTCCCATTTCACCCAGTGGCGCCCACCTTCAGTATCACGCTCTTCGATTAAATTACCATTAGCTAATAACATCGGGTATTTTTGTTTATCTGCAGTTATTGTTGTTGTGAATGTTGTCATCACATCCGGACGATCCAAGAAATAGGTAATACGACGAAAACCTTCTGGCTCACATTGCGTGCAATAGTTACCACTGGATTTATACAGGCCACTCAGCTCAGTATTCTCTTGCGGCTTAATCATCACCACCGTTTCTAAAGTAAATTTGTCTGGAACGTTGTGAATTAACAATGCATCTTCCAGCACAGCATACTGTTTATCTGCCAGCGCCTTACCATTTAAGGCAATATCGCGCAACTCAAGCGCTTCACCATCTAAGCGTAATTCAGTTGCGTTAGTTTTAGCCTTCGGATTGCGCTTAAAATTTAAAATCGCCTTAACCAGCGTCTCATCTTCATGTAAGTCAAAGTGTAAATGAACGTTTTCAATAATAAAATCGGTCGGTTGATAATCACTGAGATATTTAGTATTTGGGGCACTGTTACCGGTTGGCTTTTCTGCTGCTACCATGTTGGATTCTCGCTTAGTTCATTTTTGATGACAGCCATTCTAAACTATTTAGCAGCAGTATGGTATCAAGCTGTATAGGCTGTGCTTTCTACTTTACCAATGCATTACGCCGAGGATTTCCAAAGCGTAACAAGAGGTAGCCAGCAACACCGGACAATAATGAGCCGAGCAACACACCCATACGCACCAATGCCATATGCTCCATACTGGCGAAAGCCAAAGAACCAATAAATAAACTCATAGTAAAACCAACACCAGCAATCA
Organism: Coxiellaceae bacterium; assembly: GCA_029212885.1. Classification (GTDB taxonomy): domain Bacteria; phylum Pseudomonadota; class Gammaproteobacteria; order Coxiellales; family Coxiellaceae; genus JARGNX01. The sequence continues at coordinate 52,358 of JARGPC010000010.1, read as the reverse complement.
TCGACATGCCATAAATTCCCAACCAATTACCGTTGTGAGGCATACGCGCCCAGTTCAGTTTAATGGCAATCCAAGTAAAGATAAAAATACCCAGCTGCTTACCAAAAAATAACCCTAAGGTAATGCCCAACGGAATCGGATGCAGCAACATACCCCAATCCATGCCTTTAAATGAAATACCCGCATTAGCAAATGCAAACAACGGCAAGATCATAAACGCCACCCATGGGTGCAATGAATGCTCCAATTCGCGCACTGGCGAAACACTTCCACCATCTTTAGTGTATACACGCAGTGGAATTGCAAAGCCTAAAATTATCCCTACCAATGTCGCATGCACACCAGACTTCAACACACATACCCACATGATGACACCTACTATAAAATAGGCGGCACGGTGCGTGACATTAAAGCGATTAAGCAATACCAGTACAATGGTTAATACGGCAGCAACAGCCAATAAGCCTATTGAAATATGATGAGTATAAAAAATAGCAATAACTACAATTGCACCAATATCATCAAAAATCGCTAGCGCTGTTAAAAATATTTTCAATGCCGGTGGAATACGCGATTTTAATAACGCTAAAATGCCTAATGAGAACGCAATATCTGTTGCCGTTGGAATTGCCCAACCGCGCAAATTATCACCATGACCATAGTTAACCGCAATATAAATCACAGCAGGAACAATCATACCACCCGCCGCTGCAATGCCAGGCAGCAGTGCTTTAGCTTTACTGTTTAATTCCCCCTCAAACAGCTCACGCTTAATCTCGAGACCAACCAATAAAAAGAAAAAAACCATCAAGCCATCATTGACCCATAACTGTACAGGCTTGGCGAGCACAAAGTCTCCCAAACTGATATTAAGCGTTTGGTTGAAAAAGGCGTGGTAGAAACTTGACCAGCCGCTGTTGTCTATTATTAAAGCGAGAATAGCTGCTAGAAATAAAACAATACCACCACTACTTTCCAGTCTCAAAAAATGTCGAAATGATCTGATTGGCATGCTTCCCTCTGATTGCCTCTTGAATAGCAATACTTTATCATGCTGATATGAATGCGTACACAATGCTAGCCATTATCATCACCTTAGCCGTATTAATTGGTTATATTAATCACCGATTTATTCGCTTACAAATGACGATCGCCATAATGGCCGGCGCGATGATCTTATCGTTACTGTTATTATTTTTACAATACACTGGTGCAACCAATATCACGCCGCATGTCACCCATATGATCGAAAAGCTCGATTTTAGGCATTTACTATTAAATGGCATGCTGAGCTTCCTGTTATTTGCCGGTGCTTTTACCGTTGATTTGGATCTGTTAAAGCAACAACGCTGGCAAATTGGCATCTTAGCTTCCGTCAGCACCGTTGCCTCCGCACTAATCATTGGTTATCTTGCCTACCTACTGTTGCCTTTGTTGGGTATAAAAATACCGCTGATCTATTGCTTCTTATTTGGCTCATTGATTTCACCCACCGACCCGATTGCCGTGCTGGCCACCTTTAAAGAAGTGGGCGCACCAAAGCCACTCGAAGTTTGTGTTGCGGGTGAATCACTATTTAATGACGGTGTCGGTATCGTGATGTTCACCACACTGTATCAATTAGCCTTTACCAACACAGTAATTACCGCCGGCACCGTCACATTATTATTTTTAAAACAAGCCATCGGCGGTATTGCCTATGGTGTGATTGTTGCTTGGATTGTATCCACGCTATTAAAATCAGCCAAAGGTCGCAAGATGGCGATGCTATTAACCATTGCCTTAGTCACTGGCGGCTATCAACTCGCCTTGGCGATTGATATCTCCGGCCCACTCGCCATGGTCGTCGCCGGCATCTATTTAGGCCACCAAGCTCGCCGCGGTGATTTTGGCAAAAGCACTGTCGAAGCCATGGATGTATTTTGGGAATTGATCGATGAAATCCTCAACGCGATTTTATTCTTATTAATCGGTTTAGAATTGCTAACGCTGAATATTCATGGCAAACAATTAATCGCCTTGTTTGCTGCCATCCCTATAGTATTACTGATTCGATTGATCACGGTTGCTATCCCGATGCGCTTCTTCAAACAACGCGGTAAAACGGCGCCTTACACCATTAGTATTTTAACCTGGGGTGGTTTGCGCGGTGGTTTAGCCGTGGCATTAGCTCTGTCATTACCCGTCGGCAGCAACAGACATTTAATTCTGGCAATGACTTATGCCATAGTCGCGTTTGCAGTTATTGTACAGGGCTTAACAATAGAATCGTTGGTTAAACTCAGCAAACAAACTTAATGCAATATCTCACTGAAATTAATAAAATTATCTATATTAATCATCAGGTTGCTTAACATACTGATCAACAAACGCTTGATGCGTCTGCAGCTCGGCTTCAGTAGCTTTAATAACCGGCAAAGGTTTCTCATCGCGCTGCCATTGAACTTTACGCGAAGCGCGTGCCGCCTGTTTATCATCACCATCACCGGAGGCAAACAAACCTTTTTGCCCCCCCGTTAATAACAAATACACTTGCGCCAAAAGATCCGCATCGATTAATGCACCGTGCAAATCACGCTTAGAGTTATCAACGTGCAAGCGGCGACATAACGCATCCAAGTTATTTTGTTGACCAGGATATTTTTTACGCGCCAAAGCTAAGGTATCTATCACACTGCAATAATCGGCGACCAAACCAATCGCTGGTTTATATTGACGAAACTCGTGATTAATAAAGCCCACGTCAAACGGTGCATTGTGAATGACTAACTCAGCCCCCTTGATATAGTCATAAAACTCATCAGCTAATTTAGCAAACACCGGCTTATCAACCAAAAACTCATTAGTAATACCATGTACTGCCATCGCACCCGCCTCGATCTGACGCTCAGGATTAATATACACATGATAGTTATTACCGGTTAAACGACGATTAATCATTTCCATGCAACCGATCTCAATAATACGATGACCTTGTTGCGGACTAATGCCGGTGGTTTCAGTATCTAAGATGATTTGGCGCATTTTTCTATTCCTTGATTTGCAAGTTCATCCGCAATTTCATTTTCTGTATGACCAGTATGTCCACGCACCCAATGCCACTCAACCTTATGGTGTCGCTCCACTTGTTGCTCTAATGCCTGCCACAGGTCAGCATTTTTAACCGGCTTTCTAGCCGCTGTACGCCAACCATTTTTTTTCCAGTTGGTTATCCACTCCGTCATACCCTTACGTACGTATTGTGAATCTGTGGTAATCCTGACATCACAGGCATGCTTGATCGCGCGCAAGCCTTCAATCGCCGCCATTAACTCCATACGGTTATTGGTGGTTTCAGATTCACCGCCACATAAGCGTTTTTCCGTTTCACCAAGACGCAATAACACCCCCCAGCCTCCCGGGCCAGGATTGCCGCGGCAAGCACCATCGGTAAACAATTCAACAAGTTTTGACATAACTTCCCTTAGCTCTCTGTATAGAGCCGACATCATACACGGAAAATTAAAAGGTTCACACTGACATACTATGAAGCAGTAAAAGTGCCTGCTAGCACGTGGGGCTCAACTCTATCAGCTGTTGTCACATCGGCTTCACCTGATCCTGCACCAAACAAAGATGGACCACCAACCGGCGTTACCACAGGAACCGTGGGTGGTCCTGCTACGCCATCAGCCCCAGAAAAGGGCGCAGCAGTAACCAAGTCATCGACAAAATCGTTGCTAATAAGCGCATGTAAATGCCGGTCAGTTTGCAAAGTAACTGAATTCACCAACTGCATAACCAATGGCTGCATGCAGGCGAATACCGCTATCATATCTGACATAGGATCCGTACGCTGTGAAAGGGCTGCCAAATACTGATAACGCATCGACATATAAACGCTTGCTAATTTATGTATAGTCGGTTTGTCTAATGGCTTTTCAAATACTTCATCCAGTAACACCAATAGCCCCCCCACCTTACACATATCGTCCTCTGACTTCACCGTTTCAGGGATGAGCCTAAAGGTATCAAACAGCACCCTCATGCGAGCCGCTGCTAACTGATTCGCCTCCAGCACATCATCAACCATTGTTGATTCCAAATAACTACTGTAATGCGGTTTGGCCACTGTATCCGCTGATACAGCAAAACCCATGCCTTGCAACGCTGTCGCCAGAGACTGTTCTCGCAATATACTTTCTTGAACAAAGCGCGTTAAACCATCTGATTGCCAACTAAAGTTTTTTGACTGAGTTACAACCAGCAGACGCTCCTTATTTACACCTTCAGTATTAAGATAATTTATTAAATCATCATACATAGGTAAATCAATAGTGCCCGACACATATTGATCATGTTCTAGATATAACTCTTTAAGTCTTACTTGATAAGTGGCATATACCGCTTCAAATGCTACACCGTCTACTGTATCTTCTGGCTTCATCAAACCGGAAGTAAGCAGTTTTGCTGTAAGTTCGACTGTATCAACAGGCGCTTCTTCAAAAGCCACACTAGTATCATCAGCGACCGGTTTTTTATATTGCGCAAACTCAAACAATGCCTTAGTTAAATCATTAATCGCGCTCGTCTCCTGCCATTGCTGGCGTCGTTGCTTTGCCACCATACGCGGTTGAAATATCTCATATTGCTGAATATGCATCACCTGCACACAGGCAATCTCATGTACTTTAGACTGCAAACGATTTAAATCAAAGCCACTCGCATCACCGAATCTTTTAAGCATTGACGCCATAAAACCATCAGCTCTGAATTTTTCTGCTAGCAATGGTTCAATCGGTCGAACACGGAGATGCTGGCTTAAAGTTGTCAATAGAGGCGTTGCAGAGGTGGAAGTTTCATCAGCCAGCTTTTCTAATAATTGTCGGTCCAAATTGGTCAGGTCACAACTCGTGTAAGCACTTACCGTTAAAACATCCATCATGACACCAGACAAACGGTAACTCATCTCATCACGCGGGATGATTCCCATTTGCAAACCACCATCAGTCATTTGCAAAACATCAATGTAGTCACGGGGTTTTAGTGTAGACGAAACAAAAGCCGCTAAACACTTTCGCTTAACCATTTGATCAACGGCCGTTTGGACATTTCGTAGCAGCGCAGCGGTACGCTCACTCGAATAAGCAGGTACTACACCTGTTGGTTTTGCCTCAGCTTCAGCAACCAATGCCTCTAAAGTCGCTAATTTGCCGGTTAATTCCGCCGCAAAGTCATCAGTTATGACATCTAATCTTAAAAAACTTGCCGTAAAAAGTCGCATCTAAAACACCTATATATACTCTCTGGATACCGGATCGGCCTGCCACAGACAAGGACACGAAGTCCGGTATGACACACCCAATTTGGGTATTACAAAGTATATAGAAGTAGCATTAAGCAGATATTAAATAGTAGTAAAAACTATATTAAGGAGCCGCACTCATCGCCACTGGCTTAGCCTCATCGTCGTCGGGCGATACTTCACTACCCGCACCAGCATCCGCTGTAACCTGTTGAAACACAGCCGGGCCACCAACAGGAGCAGTTAACCTAGGCGCTGCAAAACCACTCATCACACCGGCATGTAAATGCCTATCTGTTTGTAATGTAAAGCAATTCACTAACTGGTGAACCAATGGCTGCAAACTTAAAAATATTGCTGCCGTATCGGTGATTTTTGCCTCAGGGGTATCTTTCACATGCACTAAACGCTGATAACGCAACTGATACAGTGTCACCACTAATTGATAAACGCCTGCCTTATCTAAAGGCTGGGCTTGCAACTTAGCGACAACAACCGACAGCTCTTCTATAGCAGACACATCCTCAGCGGATTTAACAACTTTTGTATGAACCTTATAAGCATCCAACACCATTTTCATACGTACTGGCAATGACTCACTCAACGCCTCCGCCTCCGCATAGGCTTCAACATTATACTGCTGTGCGTAATGCGTAGATGCAACAGACATTGGTGGTAATGTTGGATTTATATCAGTGAGCTTGATTGTCAGCGCCTGATCGCGCTGCAACGCAGACCTAATGAAACCCGTCAACGCATCCTTATCCGGATTAAAACTTTCACTATCAAATACTGTATGCAATGAAGCCGCCGCTTTTTCATCAGCCGCTTCAACAACGGTCATTAACTCATAAAACGCCTCCGGGTCAATCGAATAAGGCACAAGCCGATCATGCTCTGCATACAGCGTTGTCATCCGCGCTGCATATGCCGCCTTTACACTATCGAACGAGGCGGTATCTAGAGTTTCTTCTGGCTTTATTAAAGCGGCTGCTTTGAGTTTACCTTCCAATAGCTCAGGTGTTATATCAACAGGTAATGATTCTTTATATTTATATTGCGCAAATGTAACCAACCACTTACCCAAATCATCCAACAAAGATTCATTCGACACCAACCACGCCTCACGCTGCTGCTTCGCCAGTTGTCGCTCTCTAAACCATTCATATTGCTTAATATGAGCGACCTGAACGCAAATCGGGCCATGAATATCCGATGAATTTACACTACCAAATGTCCTAGCCACCCTTGTTAACAAATCCTTTAACGGTTTAGCCCCATAGTGATCAGCAATCGCTTGCATAAACGGTGTTTTAGAAGACTTGCTACCCATCGCATCTACAATCACCTTATCTAAAGCCGAACTATCAATAACAGTAAATTCTTTTGTGGTCAGTAAATTCATCAACATTAATGCAAGACGGTGGCTCATATCACAGCGTGGTAATATGCTTTTTCGCAAACCAACATCAGCTGCTGCGACCAAACGTCCCGTATCTTCATGCAGTACATCTTCAGCTTTCATCAATGCATTCAGGTTACGGCCAGTGGCTAATCGGCTTAACACCGCGTGAAGATCTTTTAATAATGGCAGCATGGGATTGTCAACGTCTGCTTCTTTGCTTTCACTCGCGACACTTTCCACCTCATCAATCCATGCTTGCAGTTGCGGTAAGGTGGCCGCAATATCCCTTCCCAATTCCTTTGTAATCACAGTTTTAGAACGAAATCGCATAGCAAAACCCCCACTACCTATTTATGCAAGCTAGCCAGTATAGAAGTCGTGGGAATTAAATCAAGGTTTTGCCCGCAAGGACGACGTAACATCATCTGTCATCAACCATGTTGTAAGTGGGGTGGCTGCATCAGCATCAAGGTGGACCGGGTGTCTGTTTTACGGAAGTAAAGCGCAGGATCTTCGATCCGAGCCATGAAGTCAAACAGATGCGCTGTTCGCCTTGTTTGCTGATACGCACATAGATCCCTGATGGGTTTACGTTGTAAGGCTTTTTGACTGGATCCCGGATCGGGGTCCGGGATGACACACTCGGGTCCGGGATGACAAAAATTATTATCGGCTAATACGCGCGGAAGGTTCAACACATGCAGTCTCAGTACGCTCTTTGCGAGCCCACCAACTGGCTTTGATCGGTGTCATGGTATTAATTTGTTTTTGCGCCACAATGCTATAAATACCCCCGCAACCCGCCCAACAAAACTGGCCAACCATCTCCAAAGCGGTGCGTACACGTGCACTGCGTGTACAATTTAATGGTCCTTGATAACAAAAACAATCCTTTTCCATAGCGCCATAGCCAATCTCACGTAACCAATATTCCACTTTATCCGATCGCCAAAAATGACCTGCCCATGGAATACCCTTGCGCCGGTGTGCCCAACGATGAATCCCCCATAGACTCCACGGGGCAAAACCCAGAATCACAATATGACCGTGTGGCGCCAAACATTGATATACCTGGCTCAATAATTGCCGCGGCGACTCGATAAATTCCAATAAATGATCAATCACCACCAGGTCCACACTATTAGGTGCAAACGGCATATCGGTAAAATCGACTTCAATCGAATGCAACTGATCGGTGCACTTCACTTTGGGCAATACATGAAACTGTTGCTTAATCGGCGATGACTCCAATAACGCCAAGTTTGGCGGACCACCCATCTGCAAAGCATATTGACCAAAAAAATTCGGTAAGATCGCTGCTAACTGTTCTCGCTCCAACGCGGACACCAAATCACCCGGCGGTGCTTGATACCAACGTTGCATTGCGATAATCTGCTTGTCCATAGACACACATCCACTTAGAGGCTAGCATGCATCAAATCACGCCAATTCCAGCTTTCAATGATAACTATATCTGGGCCATAGGTCACGCCGGAAATAATGCGCTTGTTGTCGTCGATCCCGGCGATGCCAAGCCAGTGATTGATTATATCGAATCAGGGACGAGTCAACTAGCCGCGATTCTATTAACTCACCACCACCCCGATCATGTTGGTGGTGTAAAAGAGTTGATCAAATACAGTCCTGCGCCAGTGTATGGCCCCGCTAAAGAATCACTACCACATTGTGACCTGCCACTCAGCGATGGTGATGATGTTTATCTAGCCGATATCGAAATGAGCCTCAAGGTGTTTGATATTCCTGGCCACACTGCCGGACATATCGCACTGTATAATGATCAAAATTTGTTTTGTGGTGATACCTTATTCGCCGCTGGATGTGGCCGTTTATTTGAAGGCACCCCCGAACAAATGCACCACTCGCTATCACGCTTAGCAGCGCTAACCCCTAACACCCACGTATATTGCGGCCATGAATATACCTTAGCTAATTTAGCATTTGCCGAAACTGTGGAACCGAATAACCAGGCGATTAAACAGCGACTAGTGATTTGTAATGAAAAACGTGAACTCGGCATGCCAACTTTGCCGTCAACCATTGCTGAAGAATTAGCCACCAATCCATTCTTGCGTTGTGATCAGGCTGATGTAAAACATGCAGCAGAACAACACAGCGGCAAAACACTTAACTCGCCAGTTGAAGTATTTGCCGCTGTGCGTCAATGGAAAGACTCTTTTTAAGTTGGCGAAACAAGAACAAAGTCATCAAGATCATCAGCTGTAACAGCTGCAACAGCTGGTTTGGAAGATGCACCACCTCCAGTATTGGTTATGCTTAACTTCAACAGTGTCTGAACTCGATCCACCGGCGTCACTGGCGAAGGAGCATCCGAATCCGACCCCCCCGATGAGGCTGACGTAGAAGACAAGTCGACAGGAGTTACGACTTCAGCAGAAGGCGTTGGTGCTCTTGATAGCTCAATCGGCACAGCCACACCTGGCTTCAACTCAAATAGCTTATGGCTAAATTCACTATCCGTACTCACATCCATGGCTAACATAATCGGCGACATTTTCTCAATTGCCGCAGCTAAACTAGTACCGAATTTTGAAAAAGTATTGCGGTGAGCGTAGTCCTCATAGGGACCTGAGCGACCTAGCAGATGATTTAATGCTTTATGCGTATCCAATAAAACGGCATAAGCATAAATTAAAGCTGACTTATTGGTCGGCTGTTTAGCTAAAATATCAAATGCATAACGCACGCGGTCAGCGAGCTTACCCTTCGCCGGATCGTTTTTATAGGTAGTACCACTACGAAATAAACCTGTATGTTTTTCTGCACTATGCGCAAATGATGCATACACTTCAGCCGCCACTTGTTGAATATGTTTTGCGCGACTGTCAGCTTCGGCTGGGTTATATAAAGCCGCTTGCGACTCACGTAAACTGGGCCCAAAATCAACCGCTGTCGGTGCTAACATCGCACGCAGCTCTTCTTCCATTTTAAATAAGCCCAGCCACTCCTGCTCTTGCTTATTTTGATCTTTCTGCAAAGTTTCAAATGTCGGGAAGATCTCTGTAGGCAAACAACTCGCTACTTGATTACCTGTAGCCATCGACGATTGAAACAACGTAAGTTGTGTTAAAAATTGCTGATTATGTATACCTGCGATATTTTTTTGACTTACTGTACGCATCCACGCTAGCTGCAAACGCAGAATATTAGCAATATCGCCATGCGTCATTGTCGCGCTATCACCCAACACCTCCTGAGCGAAAGGTTGGCAATATTTTTTTAAATAAGCCGATTCATTCGCACCTAAAACCGATCTGCCAGCCGCTTCTTTTAACACCAATAGTGCTTGCTTTACATTTTCAATATAAAAAACACTTTGTTCAGCGCGCGCCACCAATTCAACACTTGGTTCAAGCACCGCTCTATTCAGCGCCATAGCACTAATAGCACTGTTTTTTAAGTCTTCAGGATAGTCACGTCCAGCCAAGAACCCGGCTACCGCTGCGCCGACCTTCATTAACCCACCAGCCGGTAGAATACCCTTAAATGCATCAGCATTAATATGCTCGCTAACATTGATCCTGCTTAAAAAATCGATAATAAGCCCGGTATAATCACTGGACAGTTGGTCGGACACTAACGGAGCAAAACTCTCAACACCACCATCCATTAATCCTCTAAAAACAAAGAAGTTGTATTCAAAACCTTCGGCAATTAATTCAGGTGATGCATTAAACTGTGGTGAAGCTTGGTCAAAAATTTCATTGCTGTTATCACTAACAATGCGGTTCATCCAATAGATGGCTTGCACCAATACTCTAACCGAAGGGTTTTTCCACATCTGTGCAGTAATATCAATACGTATGCTTGGTTCAAATGCTGGCAGATCAAAAGTCGCGCCATTGGGTAAATGTATTTTATTATCCGCATCACCCACTACCACCGGCGCTGCTCTCTCTTCTTCTGCTGCTGCTGCTGCACGAGTTTGAGTTTTAAGATTAGTAATACGCGCCATGCGTTGATCAAAACTCTCTACTGGCTCAGCTGAGGCATAACGATTCATCAACCCAACACAGTCATTTAAAAAATTTCTGGCTTGTGCTAAACCAGCTTCAGTAAATATATTTGGCATCTCTCACCCCGTCGTAACTCAATGTCACTGTTCTCATTTCATATTTCATTCTCAGGGGCGATGTTACTGCTGTTTTATTAAGCAATTCTTAAATCAATAGATTAAGGCAGCATTAAATGAATAACTATTTATAATCAGGCATATAAAACAAATATCAGCGAAAAGAAAACCGGTTTAGCACCCGCCAAGATTAGCGACTGAGGGGGCAATCGGCGCTTGCAGCGCCCGAAAAAACCCTCTAGACTGCCGCCCATGTTATTGAAAATAAGCAAAACAATTAAACAAGGAATCACCACGCTGATGGCACTGGTGTGCATTACTATTACCAGCAGCGTCTTCGCGTTTCATTTGTTTTCGTTTCACCCCAAGCCACCCAAAAACTTGTGGCTGGCGATGAAATCGCACTTTGTCTTATTACCAGCGCAATACCCTTCGGCATTAAGCACCGACATCCGTTGGTTTAAGCACAACCATTACTATATTAATGAGTTGGTCGATAGTGCTGGGCCTTACTTATTTTATATTTATCAACAAACACGTTTGCGTCACATGCCGGCGGAGATTGCTTTAATACCCATGGTAGAAAGCGGCTTTAATCCATTTGTATATTCGCGCAAAGGGGCGACCGGGTTATGGCAGATGATGCCTGGCACGGCTTCCGGTTTTGGCTTAAGCATTAATTGGTGGTATGACGGCCGTCGCGATATTGTTGCTTCGACTAAAGCAGCGCTGGATTATCTCGAATATTTACATAACTTTTTCAATAACGACTGGCTGCTGGCGATTGCAGCGTATGATTCCGGTGAAGGTACGGTGCAACGCGCTTTGCGCTTTAATAAAAAACATCACCGCTCCACTGATTTTTGGTCACTGCCTTTACCGCATGAAACCCGCGACTACGTGCCAAAGCTATTAGCACTTAGCGCTATTCTATCAACACCCGGCCACTACAATATCCCCGTATCTGCCATTCCGAATCATGCTTACTTTTCCGAAGTCGACATGCAATCACAAATTGGTATTGCGCAAGCCGCCAAGCTAGCCGGCGTTGATAAGCAAGTATTGCGTGAATTAAACCCCGGCTTTCGTCGTTGGGCAACACTGCCTGATGAACCCTATACGCTATTATTGCCACGCGATAAATTATTGGCGTTTAAACAAGGCCTCAGTGATATTGCAGATTCAGATCGCGTAACCTGGCAGCACCACACAGTTTTAAGTGGCGAAACACTGAGTGAAATCGCTCTGCATTATCACACCCAAACTGCCACACTGCGCCAAGTCAATAACTTGTCATCTAATCGTATTCGAATAAAGCAAAGCTTATTGGTACCACTCACCATGAGCGGAAAATTCGATCAACTCGATATCGACCTGCAACACGGTGCGATTGCCGAAGATCAATTGCCCGGACCACGCCGCAAAGTGCATCACGTTAAGACCAGTGATAGCTTGTGGACCATTGCTTCACGTTACGGTGTTACGGTTAGCGAACTTGAGTTTTGGAATGGCTTAAGTTACCACTCGAAATTGCATAAAAACGATAAACTGGTGATTTGGTTACCGCACCGCAGCGATCCACATGTGCGTTACAAACATTACAAAGTCAAAAACGGTGACAGTTTAAGCCGTATTGCTGTTAAATATCACACCAGCTCAAAAGCGCTGCGTAAAACTAACCACCTTAAAACCAACACTATTCGTATTGGCCAAAACTTAACAATACCGATCAAACCGCATCGTCATAAGCATGTATAAACTTATTTCTTTTTTAACTCCGCCAGTGCCTCAATCTGCACTACCAAAACACTTCTAGACTACACATTTTTAATGGCCTGATTTGCATACCACATTCTTTCTTCAGGCTGGCTAAGCTTTTCAAGCAAAGCAATTTTGCAATATTCGATTTAATCAATCATAACTATTAGCACTCTCATTAAACTCTAAAATTGGACCAGTCTTAATTATCCGCATGTTTGATCTGTTTAATCCGAACCTATTAGAACAACTTGGCGAAGTGATGGGAGCCAAAAGCATCTCAGTAGCCAAAGCAAGCATGTAAACACCATACAAAACGAAAACAACACTTCGGCACGTATTTTAGCGTGACGAAGCTTTAAAAATACTTAACATAAAATTAATTAACATCCCGGCATATAGAAATACCAAATATTTAAGCGCATAGTCTTGATCATCAATTTTGTGGGAGAAATGATGATGAGATCTGATAAAAAATTAACTACTGATAGTATTCATTCACGCGCTGGTATGGCCATGCTAGGCATGTTACCACTGAGCCGCTTTTTGTATTTTGATATTTTCGATTTTCAAGGCAACAGCATTATTGAAAATAAAGGCACGTGGACCAGCTTAGCCGTTAAAATCGGCATGAATGCAGTCGCACCGATTTTATTATCGTACGCCGCTGCAGCTGTATATAACCGCTATAGCCCACCTGAAACAGCTGACGTACTGCCTACACACGACACTCCATCGGTGCAACGCTATGTTAAACCTGGTGAATTAAATGATAACCAACTGGCTCGCTACCGTGTGGTCCGTAGTTTTGGTGCGGTTGGTTTTAGCCTATTGCTATCATTGATCCCGTGGATCGTGCAAAACAGCTCGAGCAATCCTAACCAAAATACCGTCACCCAGCTAGAAAAGATCTTCTCACTAGCACCGATTGCGGTATTACCTATCTTAGCGATGTCAAATGACCTCACCGATTTAGCTTTTCATAAAGAACAAAATGTTGATATTACACCGGCAGCATTTTTCGCATCAGCCACTGCCAATGCGAAATTCGGTCCATTTATTATCGTTAAGATGATTGAGTTATTTAATCCCAAGCTGCTACAAGGCTTAGGTGAAGTAATATCACCGAATATGTTTTACGCTTTAACAGCAGTGGTACCAATGGCATTAGCCATGACCACCTTAATGCCAGCAGCAAAAATCACTAATGCCCTAGGTACATCAGGTAAATTAGCAGCAACGGTATATGCTACGAACTACGCTTCGGAGTGGGTATTTGGTAATTTAGCCGGATACTTACGCGGTAAAGATGACATGAAAGCCGCTGAAGTGGTTAGCTCATTAATGCTCAGCACCTCAGCGCAGATCGGCTTAATAGCCGCATCAACAGCGGTTGCTTGGGTCGGTTATACAGCCGTTACAAAGATGAATGCTTGCTGTAACGCTTACAATGCTGAGCAAGCACGAAAAGAAGCATTGGCAAATGATCCGTATGACATATTCGGCGGCGACGACGACTCTAAACGTCAATCTCTACTAACAGGTAGTCGATACACATAACTGACTGGGATCCAAAATGACTGGATCCATTTGGGCGACAGCTGCAGCTGCTACAGCATCTGACCACATTCAAGTGGCCATAAAGGCAAAAGATGATGCAGCTGAGCCCTACCATGCATTAGCTTACAAGCGAGGCGAAGAGCTACCTGCTTTAGCCTCTTCAACTCCAACAAAGTCATCCGGTTTAGCCTTAGACAGAACACTTTGGTTAACCAACCTCGACACTGGAATGCAATCACGATCAATAAGTGGTTTAGCACCGCCTTGCAAACTAGCTATTCGCTGTGTCAAGTCCAACCGCCTATTGAGAGGCAGCACATCACTCAGAGACGTCACAATTTTTTTCAATTCCACCACTAAATCAGCTGTATTGTCACCATGCTTTTTTGTTAACGACAAAACAACACGTTTCGTTAATACCGTAATCGTTTCTTTATGGAGAGAAGAGTCAGATAGCATGATAAGGCGATCAACAGATACCCGCGTGATGTCACATTTTTCAGCCATAAAAAGCTGCGCATCTCTTGGCACCACCCCCCCACTACTTGCCAGCTTATCAAGAAATAGTAATTGAACATTGTCGCCAAAGCCTTTTACCAGCACACCCTCAATTGATCGTAAGTCTTCAAGTAATGTTGGTGAATGAAGTTTATTCGCAAGCAAATAATCAGCAAGACGTGCAGATAAAACATCGACAGCATGCTTCAATGGCGATGCCAGAACTATTGCCGAAAAATGACTCACAGACAATTGCTCTATAGCGCAGCATGTTACTGCCTGCATAGCAATACCCCCCCAGTCTGCATTCTTTAATAACAGCATCAACAGCGAAACACCCATCTGATTTTCATCAGACAACAAAGCAGGATCGGTTATTTCAATCAATCTGCTTGTAAGATCACGATTACCAACAAAGATAGCATCGGTAAAAGCTGTATTACCGAATTGATCTGGAGTATTAGGGTCGGCACCTTCATCCAACAATAAATCAGTCAATGCATCTAAATCATTTTTTATAGCATACCTTAATACCGGCAGATGTTCGCCCGCATCTCTGGGTATATCACCACCTAGAACATCTGGACTGTTTTTAATGACAACCCTTAAAGCTGATAATATATTACACTCAAGATCAGGCCGTACAGTGAGCTTTTTTATAAAAAGTGTGAATAACTCGCCAAGTTTTGGCTTAGCAACACCTAGACTCAGCAGCTGACTTTGCACAGAAAGCTGAGAAGTAAACATAACAATAGTGGCAATGTGATCAAAAGTAAACTTCTCAGAATCTACTTTGTTTAGCAAAAACACATCGACTCCCGGTTTAAACGCTCTATGCCAAACAAATTCCGCAGCATAAGCGACATCATCTGGATTAACTTCAGCACCATGACAAAGAAGCAACTTAATACTGTCAAATGACGCCCGCAATCGCAATGCCATGCGTATTACAGAACAAGTTCCCGGTAAAGTATTTATATCCAAACCTTCATTTATAAATGCTGACATCCGCCGCTCCATTTCAGCAAGCGGTAGCCAGCCGAGAATTTCAACCAACAACTCAGCTGTCAGTTGATCAGCTTCTATTCTAGAAACCAATAATCTCAAAATAGCCGTGTGATCGCGCTGCATTACGTAACTATTCAGTGCACTCGATAGAGTTTCAGCAGTTACCAACATTCCACGCTCTAATAGCTGCTCAATTATTTCAACGCGTTCCGATAGCTGCTTTATTATTTCATGCGGATGATTTCGAAAAATCAAATAATATAAAAGAGGCTTCTCGTGCCTGCTTAATTTATTCATATCAAGACCTTTAGCTAATAGCCGATCTAACAGTGACAAGTTGTCCGGCGATGGTAGTTCAAACAACATATCAAGAATAAGCTTTACTGTTATTTTATCTTCAGACGCCGCATCTAAAAGCATAACTAGAACTTCTTTATTGCTTTCATTATAATCGTCACACGCCACCAACAGCGCATCCTTTGACACATCAGCACCCCTGCTAATAAGCTCACCAATAACCGTCTCATCCGCACCCCCCCCGATATAAAAATCCAATAGACTATGACCAGTAATGTCGCGCTTATTAAGCTCATAGCCCTTAGCTAAAATAGTATCTAGACTATAAAACGAATTATTTTTTTCAGTATTTTGACAAAACGCATATACAAAATGCGGCATAATAAGCGTTAACTCTGCTCGCCCTAACAATAAACGCATAATATCATCATCTACACCATCAGATATTGCAATCATCAAGTCTTTATGTGAAACAAGCGCCCCATGATTTAATAAGGCCACAATAAATTCTTTCGACATTACACCAAGTGATCGCCACAAAAGAGTTCGATTCCCTTCACCATTACTCACATTAACATCAACGCCACCAGCCAGTAACTTTGATAGCATATTTATCTGCTCAGCTTCCGGACATAACTCGACAAGCTTGATAACAAATGCCGAATCTATTTCAGTATGATCCACAAATGGCAGCAAACTAAATATTATTTCATTATCAATATCTTTACCGATTAACCTAGACAATAGCCACACATCACACCATGCACCAGCCTCACATAGCTTAAGTAGCAGATCAATCGGCAAACCCTGAGTGACCGCACAATACATAAAAGTTCTTCTGCAAAAAAAATGGTGCGTTAGTACCTCTGGGTATTCACGCAATACACCCAAAATTTCATCACTCTGTAACGAGTGATGTTTCAATGTTGTTACTGCCGTTTGTATATGCTTTTCAGAAAATGGTGCAGATAAAACTTCTCTCATCAGCGAAATAACATCATAGCCACAGCCCAATCGCCTATTAACTGCCTCAATCACAAAGATTGGCAGTTCAGGTGTTAATAGTCGCAGCTTAAAATCAGCGGGGATTAATCTTAGGTCCACACCTTCCAACAGCAATTCTATTATTACTTGATCAAGCTCTTTGTCTATAGCGAGAAGTATATCTTGCATGCTTGGTTTAGCACCACTGTCTATCAATGCTTCGACAGCAGTCAATTGACTGGCTTGCTTAATTGCCGTCATTAATAATGAATCACCATGTTCTGCATCATTAATATTCACTACTCTCGGCAATAACTTATTAAATATAGCTTGATCAAAATTATCAGTTAATAAATACACTGATGCTTCTTTAACATCAGCTGCTGCAATAAAATCAGAAAAAAACATGGCCAATCCAGCATTGTGCCTAGCCAGTGAAATACCAAAGAGACTGAGCGCTTGCTTTGAGTCAATGCGCATCAGCTTACAGTAGCTACGCAGCACCATCGAATAGTCATGCTCGGATTGAGCCAGTGCTAGGAGTGGCGGCACACCAAATTTTGCCTCGAATTTACTGCGGCCCTCTGGCTGAACTCTAAACATGAAGAAAATCACCTGGTCAATTTGATTAGCATCAATAGCTTGCTTAAACTCTTTCGTCAATAATTGATTTTCGTCGTCCTTTTGTAACACTCCCATATAAGCACTTTGACAGTGCTGCCAACAACTATCAATTTTTGTGTTACACAATATAAACTGCTCTTCGTTATAGCTGAAATCATCTACGCCATGACCAGAGAAACATAAATTATCACCTGTGGCTGCTAACATCGCCATACTGATGTTCTCTAACCTTGCCAATGCTCGTTTCTGTTTTTCAGAAGGCGATATAAAATAGCAATCTTTATCATCATGAGTTGGACTGCCATTATAGCCTGACATCGCACGATCATATTGACTTCGACCATAGACTCGAGGCAAATCCATCTTATGTGATAACGCTGTAATATGGTTGATATATAATTTATGCCGCTTTTGCTGTTCAGTACCTGTCACTAAAGCTGGGTAATTGGGGTTGCCCATATGCAACATGATTTCAGCGTAAAACGTTACTGTCTCCTCACTAGCACTCATTTCCTCACGCAAAAATCGACTAAAATTTTCGGCAGAAGCTTGCTGATATTTCATGTAGGTTTTTATCTCAGATGGAGTGGGGCTCGCCTCTGACTGACGTCCGGTTTTTGAAAATATCATCATAATCTTCATCATAACAATATCATCAGGCATTAAGTGATCACAGAATCGTTTAAACTCTTCTGCTGCGGCATGCTGCTTAAAGTAATTTATAACTGGATCAACCATGATACAGGCACGCACATGATGCGCCAGTGCATGATTGTGTCGCGGGATGCCAAACCTTGGGTCCGTTAAATCTACATAAGGACAACATAAAATAGCATAAGCATCATTTAGCGCCAATTCAATAAAATATTCTTCAACATATTCTGTAGCTACACCATGTACAATGCTTGCAAAAAATACATGATTCTTTTTATTTGTTGCCCCTTCATAAGCATTGATTTTCAAGTGAGCCGGTGGGAACAATACTTCCTGCTCTTCGGAGTATGTTGATATCTGAGCTATGCTCGCTTGGCATTGGTTAGCATCTTGAATAATCGTCTTATTAACCAACCTACCAAAGACCTCATTTTCAGAAAAGCTTAAAAGCCCGGTTCGCGATACTATTTGATTAGCTGTTTTCATGCGCGAAATCACATCCAACGGCAATTCACCCTCATGTCGCGTCAATTTACTTCGACTATCCATTTCTGTGAAATTTATGTTTTTATTTACGCCACTGATAGCTAACATACACTGCACAAACATGTCTTCTACTTTAGTTAAAGTATTGTAGACCGGCATGTCTCTTAATAAGCTATTCACTTCTTCATACCCACCCACCAACGTATACTTTTTTATAGAAAATATTTCTACAGCATACATCAGATGCTTCATATCCGACTGTACGCGGCTCATAATTAATGATGCGCTCCGAACATTAATGGCGCCAATTTTCTTTTCACATCGCGCAATAATAGCTTTCGATTGCTCACTCTCATCCAGGTAAAAGTATCTAAGATTTGCATGTTTTAAGGCCAGCGATAAATTATAACAACGACCATTAGGGCAATAAGCCATTACTTTATTGTTGACGTCTTTCGCCAAATGGAATGCAAAAGGCTCACCTGTTGCATCATCTCTTGCTTCAAATTCTGCGGCATCTTGACGTTCAGGGATATAATCTACCTTAAGCAAGCAATGCAAGATATATTCAACGCGCCTTAAAGCCAGATTCTTTTTAGATGGTCCTTGCTGCAAAGGTAATGACATTATCGTATGTAAGTATGATTGATTAGCCAACAGTTCAGCTGCGATAGCTTCATGCCCATACTTTATTGCAACGGTTAACGCGCAGTGTTCAGCATCTACATCTATCGATTGAGATGCGCCTTGAGCGAGCAGCAACTTAACCACACCCAGTTGATTTAATTCAGCTGCTCTATAGAGTGCGGAGGGATGATCTTTATCGCAATGATTAATATCCGCAATACTTATACCACTACCTACACCAGCTGCTGCGCCTTTTTTTTCTCTCGACATAATACAATCTCACACCATCTACCTGAGCGACAATTGTACACAGCAAAGCTTAATTTAAAATTAGCTAGAGAAATAAACTGCTGATTTTTATGATGAATTCGCAATCTGTTCAACATGAAAATGCATGTATTTATTACATCGATGAGCTAAAGGGGGTAGATGGTGTAAGAGGTGTAAAAAAAGCGAGGTACCTAGCCTCGCTTTTTGATGTGGATCCCGGCTCGGGGGCCGGGATGACAGGTCGTCACTCGGGATGACAGGTCGTCACTCGGGATGACAAAATATCATCATCCAAGATGACAAAGTTAAGCATTTACACCTTGGCCTACTTCATAATCTTCAATCGCCATAGTTTTGAAGAAATCGTAAGTCATGTAGTAATCACCTGCGTTACCGGCAAAGCTACCCCATGAGTTACGTAAACGTAACAAACCACATTGTTTGTCTTGACCGTTATTGTAAGCAGCGCAAGCGTTATCATCGTAACCATCGATTACCATTTCATGGCCAGCGTTAATGTTTTGCATTGCTGGTGTTAAAGTCCACACATCGTTATGACCTTTATAATCACCAATCGCACCTGCTTGACCCTGATATTGGTTTAGCACAGTACCAAACACAACCACATGACCTCTGTTTAATGCTGCTTTCACATCGGTCAATACTTTTGCGCCTTCTGCTGGATTAATCGGTGCAAAACTACCGTTGTATTTGTGTAACACTTTCCAGTCAGCTGATGTGAAGTTTTTATTGCTGTTAGATTCAAAGGTTTGTTGATCCATTGGCTGCCCAATATTGCTACTGCTTCTTGGATAGTCTTTCAAACCACCACAGCCATTAGCTTTTTGGTATTCCATGGTTAAGAAGCCATGATCCTGCACTTGACCTAACACTACATAACCAAAAGAACCATTCCAACCACCCGATGTACCTGGAGGATTATTTAGCGTTTGACCCAACTCTAAGTTACATAATTGGCTCACACTGCTATCGCCAGTGATTGGGAATACTGTATCAACACCTGCTGTTGAAGCAAATGTTGCACAACTGCCGTGCATACCTTGATCTAATACAGGCAGACCGTGCATACCTACATAAGTTTTTTCAGGAGTTTTAGCATCATGTACCTCTGCATAATGCGGATTATCTAGCATAAATTGCACATTTTGTTTTAATTGTGCTGCGGCTTGTTTACTAGGTGTAATTTTTAACAAACTTACAATTTTTGTACCGTGGTTATTGAGCATGAGTTTTACCGGCACAGTATTAGGTGCTGCTAATGAGCTGCTGGCTAAACTAACACCAGCTACTAAACCGAGGGTTATAGAAAGAAAAGACACGCGTTTGGACATAACGGAACTCCTTTAACTTGGGTTAATAACTACGCTCCTAGTAGTTAATCTATAGCTAATCACACATAAGAATGTTACACAAGCATGACAAAACACCTATCAAAATGAACTTGCAGCGCTACCTTGCGTGCAAAAAACACAGTAAAAACAGGTAAAAATGCACCATTTTCGCGTTGTCATCTCATCTACGGCAAAAATATTGTCAACTTGAAATGCATCTTGTAAGCTGATGCCTCCGTTATACAACCAGGAAGTTCTGCATGAAAACCATAAAACACCTCTGCATTGTTTTTATCACCTGCTTAAGCTTTTGGGCACTAAGTGCTCTAGCCAATGGCACCCCGATCAAGGAAATTGTATATTTTGGCGACAGCCTAACCGACAATGGCAACTTGTATGCGCACGACTTTCATCAGTTCCCGCCATCACCCCCTTATTATCGTGGACGCTTTTCTGATGGCCGTACCTGGGCTGAGAATCTTTCTGATCACTATTACGGCATTTATTACACCACTTCACAAAACTACGCGACTGGTGGTGCAACAACATTCTTACATAACCCATTTGATGGTTTTCTCCCTGTCACTGTCGGTGAAGAGATTGATGACTATATTGTGCGCGACTTAGGCTACGATAAATCTCATACCTTATTTGTAATATGGAGCGGTGGTAATGATTACTTGCCTGGCAGCAAGCAAGTCGACAAAGACACCACACACGTTGTTACGCAATACATGGCCGATATTGAAAAATTAGTCAGTAATGGCGCAAAAAATATTTTAGTATTGAATTTACCCGACCTCGGTGGCACACCACGCGCTATAGAAGGCGGTATTGTGAAAAACCTACATGACTTAACGGTGATGCATAACCAAAAATTAGCTAATGCACTAGCCAACTACAGCAAGCAACATACTAATATCGACTTACATACTTTTGATATTTATAGCCTGTTTAAAGAGATCATCAACAACACTGCCAAATTTAATCAAGAGCATCATACCCACTTTAGCAACGTAAACACCGCTTGCTGGCAAGGTGGTAGCTTGCTGTATGCCAACAACAACATCAACCGCATGACTGATGAGCTAGCACCGAATAATAAGCGACTCGCATTAATGATTAGTCACTCACCAGAGTTAATGGAAGCTTATCAGGTCGGCCAGAGCGTGAAGAGTGGCGCACACCCTTGCGCTGACCCTACGAATTATATCTTTTGGGATCACATTCACCCAACGTCCGAAGTGCACAGGTCGTTAGCTGAAATTATCGAGCAATTAATGGATAAAAATTACACCTTCCAGCATAACGCGAGTTAAGGCATAATGAATCAGCTTTGAGACTTTAGGGTAACAGATGACTGACAATATACTTTCCGGCAAGCCGGTCGCCGCTGAGATCAAACAACAAGTGGCGGCTGGCGTGCAACAACGCTTAGATCAAGATTTAATCGCCCCCGGCCTGGCCGTAGTATTAGTCGGCGAAAACCCTGCATCAGAAGCCTATGTCGGCCATAAGCAACGTGGCTGCGAACAAGTGGGCATCATCTCAACCTGTCATCGCTTACCTGCCGACAGCAGTGAACAACAAATCACTGATACATTAGAAGCCTTAAACCAAGATCCCGCTGTGCATGGCATCTTATTGCAATTGCCATTACCTGATGTGGCGATGGCTGATCGCTTACTCGAAAAAATTGATCCCAACAAAGACGTGGATGGTTTTCATCCCTATAACATAGGGCGACTAGCCCAACGCCAACCGTTATTACGCCCCTGCACACCCTGGGGTGTGATGAAGCTGTTGCAATATTATGATATCGATTGCGTTGGTAAAAATGCTGTGATCATCGGCGCATCGAATATTGTTGGTCGCCCAATGGCATTGGAGTTATTATTAGCCAAAGCGACGATTACCGTATGTCATCGTTTTACCAAACATTTAGAACAGCAAGTGCGCTCAGCCGAAATCTTAGTCGTAGGTATAGGCAACCCCGGCATTATTAAAAGCGAATGGATCAACGATCAATGTATTGTTATCGATGTCGGCTTTAATCGCCGTGATGATGGCAGCATTTGTGGTGATATCGATTTTGATACTGCCAAAAATCGCGCTAAAGCCATCACCCCCGTCCCAGGTGGTGTGGGCTTGATGACCGTTGCGATGCTGTTATCCAATACGCTCGAAGCGGCAAATCATATGGATACGGCAATCAATCCATAACAGGCTCTTCTTCAGCTTCCACAACGGTTTTTTTAGGCGCTGATTCAAAGCCTCGCTCAATTCATAATTACGACACAGGCTGTGTCGCAATTTACTCAGCACGGCACTTTGAGAAATCACATCATTAGGCTTAATAACTGTTGTGATGCCACCCCGGTGATTGAAAAAAAAATAAAAACACGTAATATCAAAACGTATATATAAACATATTAATAGTATCAGTAAGTTATTTATGAGAAACGGTAAAAAAACATGAGACAACGACCTACCTCTCGAAACAGGTGTGGCCAAGTAGTAATAAATGTTGCACCAGAGCCCCCCATTGCAGCGAAAGGCTGGCGCTTTGTTATTGCACCTAAAAAAAATAATGCGATCAGTGCACTAATGCATAGTTTCCTAGGCATTGAATACTCTGTTAAGAATAGAGATTCATCACATTCAGGACAGATCGTACCCACTATTTCCATTAACTTTGCTGAGCCAAACCCTGTAGGGCAGCTCTATAGAAAAACAGATGACTTTAATCGCTTAGCTCAAGTGAGCAAACTGGGGCAGAAGCGGCTTAACTTCGTCAGTCACACTGAAATCACATCACAAAACAGATTCGGGCCCTTTCCTTTTCAATATCACACCGTGAATTTCATCAAGATGTTCTTATGGTTTTTCCTTACTCCTATGCCAGTTGTCTTGATACTGCTTCCTTTCAGACAAGATTTTTCGACGCCCCCTGCGCCCGGACTATGCGCTGATGCATGTGCTAAACCAATCCTGATGAATAATAATATATACTGCAGGTCACACTCCGAGCCTGATGCCCGACCAAATATTCTCACATCTCAATTCTGTGACGCACTAGCTAGAGGTGTTCTGTTAAAAATAAAAAAAATCTGTGGTGTTGACTATTACACCCCCCCTGGCGATGATTACTTGTGCAATCAGCTAGAACAAGATACTGACAATATACTTGCTTTTGCGTTCGGGGTAGGGATTTTGGCAGCGGTCACATATTTTTTGTATTTTGGTGATCGATGGCAAAACATTAAGATACAGTCTGAAGACCCACCTGACGAGGAAATAACACTTGATACCGCATATGATACAACAGTGCATCAGTTAACGGCAGGCTCAGGTTTATTTAACTTAACCCAAACCAATGGTCAGCAGATTAGGCGCTCAAACATTTATACATATGTCGACCCACATGGCGAGCCAAAGATCGCAGATGATATTGATAGCCTGGCGGTGGCGCTTGGATCAGCCGCCAATCAAATCCGCTGAGACTATGGCAACAAATACCTGATATGAGATTAATTGGTCATACGATTTGTTCTGGTACCTGTTAATGTCGCTTGTTTTATCGTATGTTTATTAATAAATTTAATTAGCTGTCTTTCATTTAGCCCTTCAGGCACAGAAGGCACATCCAGCGCAAATAAATTAAAAATATAATGATGCACGCGCTGATCATTGCTCGGTGGGCACGGCCCTACATAGCTATCAGAAAAAAATACGCGATCGGTATAAGGCACAATTCTGGCCCAGCTGTTTTTTAACTGTGTAACAGGTTTATTAAGATTGACTGGCGGTAGTGAACCCGCACCCGCTCGCAAGCGATGCACTGCGCGAGGGATATCGGTCACTATCCAGTGAAACACCCGACGTCTCGGCGCATCTTTTGCAATCACCTTACCCGTAACATTAACATTGCGTCGATTCACCGGCACATCAGGATCAGAAACTACCAACACAAATGACTGCGTTTTCTTCGGCGCTTTTCTCCACTTCAAAGCAGGGCTTTGATTCTTACCATACACCACTTGCTTTTGCTTCTTACTGTATTTACATGCCACGTGCTTGTCTTTCAGACTGGCGCCATTTTTAAATCCAGTAGACCTTAACTCAAAACCAAATGCTTGCGTGCTGAATAATAAAATCATCAATGCAAAAAAACAGGACAGTGTGCGAATCATTAGCAGCCTCTCTCGTAAGGTAATTAACCAGTTCTATTTTGCATTGTAATACAACTGGAACATATCGTACATCAAAGCCATCAACACAGTTTATTTTGAAGGGGAAAATGTAACCTCTTAGTACAGCTATAGTAAAAAATACACACTATATTTTTTTAACAAACTGCGACTTTAATTTCATCGCACCAATACCGTCTATTTTACAATCGATATCATGATCACCTTCAACCAATCGGATATTTTTAACCTTAGTGCCCACCTTCACCACTGATGAACTGCCTTTAACTTTTAAATCTTTAATCACCGTCACACTATCGCCATCATTTAACATATTTCCATTAGCGTCTTTAATTACTTTTTCAGCTTCAGCCTCCTCTTCTTGTAAACTCCATTCATGAGCACACTCAGGACATATATATTGACCACGATCTTCATAAGCATAGGCGGAATCACATTCCGGGCAATTAGGCAGGTTACTCATATTACTCACACGTTTATTAAAATTGACCGAATAATACCATTTAGTGCGAAATCATTGAAGGTAATAATGCTTACCCAGCTTTACCCGGTTATGACTTTACAACAGGTTTAGGTACACCACTTGGTTATAACGGAAAGTAAAAAAAGGATTGAAAAGATTAAAGGCAGTGGAGTGATTGAACGAACCAAAAGAACCGAACCATCACTCCGATCAGACTAAACTACGCCGCTGCCGCTGCTCCACCCGAACCGCTGGTAGACTCAGACTCTGTTAAGATCGGTCTGTGTTTACTCATCGCTTCATTAACATTAATACAACGCCCACAGTATTCTGCACCATTCATTTCTTTGATAGCTGCCTCTGCGGCATTGGGTATTGTATACGTTACAAAACCATAACCTTTAGACCGACCATCACGTTCTTTAATAACAACACATTCAAGAATTGAGCCATATTGCCCAAACGTTTCTCTTAATGCATCATCGCCTACGGACCATGGCAAATTGCCAATAAAGATTTTACTGTTCATACGCTCACCCCTTCGTCATGATAGATGATTTAGTACCACCCCCACTTCTAGCTAGATACGAGCCTCAGCACTATTCCCTTGTAAGCATAAGCGATCGCTTACAAAAAAATATATTACTGAACATTTGAGCAAAGAGCAAGCATATGTCAACCAACCACGGGTTTTTACTAGGTTTTTTGATCGTATAAAGACCAATACCCTGTGGATAACTTGAGATTTCCGCTGCACTTTACTGATTATATCAACCTTCTTAATGCTCCATAATTGAAAAGGTATCATAGCCAGAAAGACACAACTACCCGTATTCTTTATATATAAGGAATCTATTCTACATTGAACAAGCTGAAATCTGATATAGCAATACTATTGCCCAGGATTCGCCGTAACTTGACCCGTCTGTGTTAAACGATCATCAATAAACATAAATGCTTTTTTCTGCATATAAGGCTGGGGCTGATAAATCAGCACCGTAAATTTATGTGGGTTACGCGCCTCTTGTTCCTGCTCTTCTTTTTTACGCTGAGCCGGGGATTTCCATTTACCCGATTGTGGCAATAAGTTAAGCGGGTTATAACGATCTTCTCGTTGCTGCGTTTCACCTATCGCTTGATAGCTGCCTTCACTGTTAGACAGCTGCTTATTATCCGCAGTTGCCACAGGAAAGCCACATTTTGAACGCACCGTAGCCATTGAATCACCTTTCTTTACTTGCCCATTAGCACAGTCTAAAGAACCTGCTGAAGCACCCGATGAAACAATATTATCTACCTTGCCACGACTAAAGGACACAATACTATTATGCACAACAAAATTATTACCACTGCCATAATAATACCAGTGCATATCTTTAGGCCTAGCATCAGGGTGTGTAGTTTTTTGAATAACGCGCTGTGGTTTACCGCAGGTATTGATCACTGTATTAACATCATCACCAATGGTAACAAAATTCATCTTACCAGGACACAAAATTTGCTCAGCCGATCCCTGTACTGTCACTGTAACCATCGCCAAGACAGCCACTACCGGCAATATATTCTTCCTGACAAACTTCATGCAGCACTCCTTTCATTGAACAAATAGCTACAGCGATTGTGACCAATATCATCATTGAAAGCAAGCCATCACAACAGCTAATAAGCATCAAATGGCAACCTTAAGCCCGCATTAAATACTAATATTCTAGCATTTTAATACTTGCTTAAGCAAAAAACCTTATAATCTTCTCCTGAAGAGGAATACAAACGATGAGCAGGTATATGAGAGCAGAGCCAGATATCCATAGCGAATATAAGCGACCAGCGGATACTGGCAGCCTATTAGACTGGCCACCCGCACTACCATTAACGCCTTTTTTACCGTTACTTAAGCAGCTGCATCGCAAACACTATAGCCAACCCATGGACAGCACTAAAGCACCCGAAGAAACCACACTGGATCAAGCAAAAACAGATCAACGCTACAGTTGGACACAGCAATACAGCCCTGAGATCAAACACGATGACGCCATCGTCTATCGCAGCAACCATGGCGCGGTACACCACTACCGCAGCATGAAATATGTTAGCCATGTTGCCGCGTATTATCGCCAATTTGGCTCAGAAGAAATAGTCGAATTTTTTCATCATTTCGATGAGGAAGGGGCACAGAAGCTTATGCTATGCATGGCCTATAGCAGCATTGCTCGCGACAGCGAAGTCGACTTTTTTCAACAGCCAGAAGCACATCAATATTACCGTCGACGTGCAGGTGAATTATTTACCGCTGACTACCAACAATACCACACACTAAAAGCATCGGCAGCTGACATCCCCGCTCACCTAGCTTGCTTTGGTTTATTTGAAAGCGAAGATGAATTCAAACATTACCGCGCACAACTAATAGCCTTAGGCTCTGAGACCAACCACGACCCTATCCATATCGCACTCAATACCTGTCACAAATTGGATTTACTGCGTTGCAGAACCCGAGAGAATGTAGAAACATCCGTATTGCGCTATATCCGTCAAAACAGTAATGCTGCACTCCCTTATGGCCTTGGCATTTCTCGCTTACTTAACTATGGCTATAAGCTAATGCTTCATACGGGTGACCAAATAAAGTCCGCAGGCCAAAAAAGAGAAGATGAAAGATTTATTGCCTGTGATAACCCTGAACACGGCATAAGCACCATAGATAGCATGCCTTTCGACATCAATGCTAAACCAACAAAGAGATCAGACACTTTTTTTATTAAAAGCATCCGTGCTGATGGCGGAGACTACTGGAATGACTTTTTATATAACACATTAAAATCTTGTGTTAATAACAGAAAATCTAAAACACTACGCATAGCTCGACCTTCATTAAGTAAAATGAGTATTACCAACACGCGTCGCGACTACACAGTTAAGTTATCACGACATGGCAGCGCACCTTATGACGTGACACATAAAAACCTACACCTCAATGCTATGTATTCACCCGATGAGAAACGTGGATTCACTAAACCACAATCATTATCATTTGTTGATCCCGATCACTATTTTGAAGCCCCCGCATTTGGCTGGAATCGCAATCGACAAACATTATTAGTTGGCGTTAAGATGCGCCCCGAGCACGTAAAAGTAAATCGTATTATATCGTACGACTCAGGCACCTTTACACGCCCCCATGATCACCTATCTGCTCGCGAAGCAGCGACCTACCTAGAGAAAAAAACTGGCGATCATATTTATTTCAACAGCACCGACGACTTAGTCAAAAATGGTTCTGCGCAACGCATTAATGAAATACTCGGACGCATCAATGCTATTGATGCCATTTTAGTGTTTAGCGACAATCTCGAATCACGACTTTTGGCACAGCACCGCTGCCAACAATTAAATATACGTTTACGTGAAGTTGAAAATGAAAACAACTTAACGCCTGGCTGTTTGGGCACACGGGAAATCGAGTTCTATTTACCGAAACATGGCAGTGAAAAACACCTAACCGTATATGATGAAGCCGCACAAACTGCCGATAGAACAAACCCAGAAGCCGCTGCGATTATAGCTGCCTATACCACAGATACAACCAGCTATATTGAACGGCATCGCATTACACCAACTCATTTAGCGGCAGCACGCGGTGATTTGACTGCATTAGCCTCTGCTACAACAGCAGATAACATTAACCAGCAAGATACACTTGGCCGCACAGCATTGCACTTCGCATTAGAAAATGGTCACATTGCATTGGTGGAATGGTTACTGCAACAACCAACTCTCGAGATAGTAGCTGACACCAATGGCGACACATTTGTGTTAGCCGCCTTAAAAAACCGTGGCATCGATTACGTCACTCAACTATTCTCCATACCACTATTTATAGATAAGTTCTCCCATCATCAAGCGCCACTAGTTTTAGACCACCTATTAGATCATGATCACTCAGAATTGCTTTTTCAATTGTTGAAGAAATGCGAATCCACCTTAGCTAGCAAAGATTATTTAAAACTTCACAACGACTTATTATTTAAAGCCATTAAAGCAAACCAAGAATCCACGGCGCTACGATTAATGTCACACGACGGCATAAAGCTTGATCGCCGTGATGAATCAAAATCATCACCTCTCAGTTACGCAGCACTGCATGGCAACGTGACTTTGATGCAGGCCATAGTGACATTCGCACCATCGATTAATCTGAACAAAGGCAAAACCACCTACTGCAAACCATTAACGCAAGCTACACGCTCAGGCAATATCGAAGCCGTACGCTTTTTATTAGCTCACGGCGCCAAGCCCACCACCTCATCACGAAACTTACATTACACCGCTATGCATGTTGCAGCAGAGAATAATTATACGGACATCATGGTTGAATTACTCGCCCACGGAGCCATGCCTCGCGTTTCTTCTTCTCGCCTAAGCCATCCACTGCATTTTGCCGTGAAAAATGGTCATATTGAAGCAGTCAATTTATTACTAAGCATCGCAAAGCTTCCTATCAATAAAACCAATACAGATAATAGGTCCCCCTTGATGCTAGCAGCAGAACATTCCCACACGGCGATTGCTGAACTATTACTCAATGCAGGCGCCAAAGTAAATCAACTGCTTGAAGACTACTCCGCATTGCATTATGCAGTATT
This sequence comes from Coxiellaceae bacterium, assembly GCA_029212885.1. GTDB lineage: Bacteria > Pseudomonadota > Gammaproteobacteria > Coxiellales > Coxiellaceae > JARGNX01. The sequence goes on along the minus strand of JARGPC010000010.1, from coordinate 22,123 downwards.
AAGTAAAAACTTTCCTTTGGTAAAGTTATTAATTGAGCATGGTGCAAAAGCGGATAAGCGCACCAACGATCTAGCGACCCCATTACACTTTGCCGTGCAAACCAACCGTCTCGATATCGTGCAGTTATTACTTAATCATGGTGCTGATGCCACCAAAGCTAATACAGAAGGAAAAACTGTCGTAGATCTCGCTTCGGCTCCAGGCAAAGAAACAATACTCGCGGCGATCAATAGAAAACTGGAAGAGGTGACACCGCCCCCTGGCAGAGGACGATGCACTATTTGTTAGTTTTTAGTTGTCATCCCGCGCTTGACGCGGGATGACATGAAATTACAACTGCAATAACAACTCATTTAAGCGCTTAACGTACTGCGCAGGATCAGGCAATTGCTCACCCTCAGCCAACAACGCTTGCGATAACAACACATCCGACCAATTCGCAAAGCGATCATCGTCTTGCTCTGAACGCACACGCTGAATTAATGGATGACTGGGGTTCACCTCAAAGATCGGTTTTGGACGATCCATGCTTTGACCTGCCGCCTCCATCAAGCGTTGCATATGGCCACTCATTTCATCGCTACCAAACACCACACAAGCTGGCGAATCCGTTAAACGTTGCGTTATACGCACTTCTTGCACTTGATCTTTTAATACGTCTTGCATTTGCTTTACAAAACCAGCGAACTCATCTTCTTGTTTCTTTTCTTCTGCTTTAGCCGCTTCGTCTTTTTCCTCTTCAGGAAGATCAACTTCACCTTTAGCAATTGATTGCCATTGCTTGCCTTCAAACTCAGTTAAATGACCGACCAACCATTCATCAACACGATCAGACATCAATAACACTTCAATACCACGCTTGCGGAATACTTCCAATAAAGGACTATTGCTTGCTGCTGCATGAGTATCACCAACAATATAATAAATCTTTTCTTGGCCTTCTTTCATACGTGACACGTAATCAGCCAAAGAAACATTCTGTGTTGCACTACCTTCATGAGTAGAAGCAAAACGCATCAACTGAGCAACTTTATCTTTATTAGCAAAATCTTCAGCAGGACCTTCCTTAATCACTTGACCAAACGCATCCCAGAATTTTTGATATTTCTCGCTGTCGTTCTTCGCCATTTTTTCTAACTCAGATAACACTTTCTTCACACAACCACTGCGAATCTTGTCAATCACCCGATTCGACTGCAATAACTCACGTGAAATATTCAACGGCAAATCATTAGTATCAATCACACCCTTAATAAAGCGCAGATACATCGGCATAAAGTGCTCAGCGTCATCCATAATAAATACGCGTTTGACGTATAATTTGATGCCTTGCAAATTCTCACGATTCCATAAATCAAACGGAGCAAACTCAGGAACATATAAAAGGCTGGTGTACTCCAAAGTACCTTCAACTTTATTATGAATCCAACTCAAAGCATCACGGAAATCATGCGAGATATGCTTATATAAATCTTGATATTGCTCATCGGTGATTTCACTCTTAGGCAAAGTCCACAACGCATTCGCTTGGTTTACAGCTTCCCAAGTAGGCTCTTTTTTAGCTTCTTTCTTGTCTTCTTTCTTTTTATCTTTATCTTCTTCTGTTGGCGCGGCTTCAGGCGTCTCAGCTTCCAACATCATAATTGGCAATAAAATATGATCGGAGTACTTGCGAATAATGGTACGCAAACGCATGCCATCAGCAAACTCTTTACATTCTTCTTTAAGATGCATAATAACTTCAGTGCCACGCTCTTTACGCTCAATGTTTTTAACCGTAAATTCACCTTCACCTTTAGATACCCATTCCACACCTTCATCTGACTTCATGCCAGCACGACGCGTACGCACAACTACATCATCAGCCACCACAAATGCCGAGTAAAACCCAACACCAAATTGACCGATCATTTGGGAATTATCACCACCGCTTTTGCTTTCCAACATGTTCTTAAATGCCTGCGTACCAGATTTAGCAATGGTACCCAAGTTAGCAATGACATCATCGCGCGTCATACCAATACCATTATCACGAATAGTGACCGTATTGGCCTTTTCGTCGAAAGTGACCCAGATCTTCAGGTCGCTATCGCCTTCATACAAGGCATCATTCGCCAAGGTTTCATAACGTAACTTATCGGCCGCATCTGAAGCATTCGACACTAACTCGCGCATAAAAACTTCTTTATTGCTGTATAAGTTATGTGCCACTAGCTTTAGTAGCTGCTGTACCTCGGCTTCAAAGCCAAGCGTTTCTTGTTGGGGTTCTAGTGCCATTTTTTTTCCTCTAAACATTATTAGCTGGACTGTATATAGGGATGGTGTATGTGCTTTTCAAGACAAACGACGTTATAATAACACTATAAAAGTGCGACCAAACAAAGGAACACATATGCCAAATTACGAATTACTTGATCAAGTGGAAAACAAACCAGAAAACATTAGCTTACATCGCCAGTATTTGCCTGAACTGGTTCACCTGGATGATCCCGGTTTAGCCGTTATGCGCGACTTTAATCAAAATCGACCAAATACCGTACAACCTAACGTCTCTATGGATGAAGCACTGAATGAAATGAAAGTCACAGGTTGCCACCTATTAATGGTTGTTGATGACGAACATAAACTGCTTGGACTACTGTCTTCAGAAGATTTGCTTGGTGAGAAGCCCATCCAGCTATTAACCGAAAAACGCATAGACCGTCATTTGATCACCACGAAAATGCTAATGACCCCCATCAAAGAAGTGGCCATCTTTAGCCTAAACACTATCGAACACGCACGCGTCGGCAATATTGTAAATACCATGAAAGATTTGCACGCACATTATGCTTTAGTGATTGAAACCAGACCCAATAGCGATGAACCAGCCATTCGTGGCTTACTCAATACATCACAAATCAGCAAGCAACTGCACAGTGACGTCGCCTCAAAGATTGCGAAAGCACAAAGTGTATCGGAATTGCAAGGTCGGCTTTAGAAGCTAAGCGTCTTCTTCTTCCATCATCTCGCGTAGACGACGCAGCGCGTCGAGTTGAATTTGGCGTACACGCTCTCGGGTTAAGCCCACAGCCGCACCAACCTGTTCCAAAGTGCCGCGTTCGTGCTCAAATAGACCAAAGCGGCGAATCACCACTTCGCGCTGACGCTCATCCAGCTGATTTAACCAATCAACTAAATGCTCGCCATAATCATCTTCCATTAAAATATCGGCTGGATTCGAGGTTTCATCCGCAATCGTATCAACTAACGTCGCTGAGTTATTGCGAGACACTGGCACATCTATCGATGTCGCATCCGCCGCTAACCCCATCACCTTGCGAATTACCTCTACTGGCTTATCAATCATCTCAGCAATTTCATCACTGGAAGGTTCATGATCCATGCTAGTCGATAATTTTTTAGCCGCGCGTAAATATATATTGAGCTCTTTAATCACATGTATCGGCAAACGCACCGTACGGCTTTGATTCATAATCGCACGCTCAATCGTTTGACGAATCCACCAGGTAGCATAAGTAGAAAAACGAAAACCACGCTCTGGGTCAAATTTTTCAACTGCTGTCATTAATCCAAGATTGCCTTCCTCAATCAAATCCAAAAATGCCAAACCACGATTGCAGTAACTGCGTGCAATTTTAACAACCAAACGCAAATTACTTTCTATCATCGTGTGCCGTGCTTTGGGATCACCCTTGACAACACGACGCGCCACTTTTAATTCATCTTGCGGTGTTAATAACGGCTTATAACCAATTTCTTTCATATACAACTGAGTTGGATCAGCCGATCGAGCATCATCACTGTAACGACGTGCTTTTTTTGGCTCTTTTGGCAATACCGCCTTTATTGATTTAGCTTTTGATTTAGGTTTTGCTGCCTTGGTTTTCGCCGCAGTAGCTTTAGCTTTGGTAGGTTTCGCTTTAACAGTCTTAGCTTTGGTAGGTTTAGCCTTGGCAGTCTTAGCCTTGGTAGTCTTAGCCTTGGTAGTCTTAGCCTTGGCAGTCTTTGCCTTAGCAGTCTTTGCCTTAGCAGTCTTAGCCTTGGTAGTCTTAGCCTTGGCAGTCTTAGCCTTAGTGGCCTTTACTGGCTTAGCCTTAGCTTTAGTGGTTTTGGCTTTAGTATTTGATACCTTTGCAGCCTTAACCGTTTTAGTCGACTTCGTTGCTTTCGCAGCTTTCACTGTTTTAGCTTTACTAGCCAACTTCTTAGGCTTTTCTTCGTCACTTTTTGTTTTCTTTGCCACTCGCTACATCCTTACCGCAAATAGTTTAGTGGATTAACTGGACGACCATCCTTCCGTATTTCAAAATGGAGCATCGTTTTTCCTCCATTGTTATTACCCATTGTAGCAATTGTTTGGCCACGTTGCACCCGCATACCAACTTTAACTAGATTGCGCATATTGTATGCATACGCGCTAAGGTAACTGCTGTTATGCTTTATGATTATTAAATGACCATAACTGCGCACACCCGTTCCACTGTATACCACAACACCCGACGCAGCAGCTTTTATTGGTTGACCTAAGCGCCCCGCTATATCAATGCCATTATTGCCACCCGCCTTTGGATTGTATTTAGCCACCAACCGCCCAACTGTTGGCCAACGCCATGCACCGTTAAATACAACATGCCGTGGAGCACGCTGGCTAATTTTTGGTTTAACCTTGGGCTTAACTGATACTTTTACTTTATTGCCCCGTGAAGCAGGCAATTGACGACTGGACTGACGAGACACACCCGTCGTCATGCGCAAACGTTGGCCAGCATTGATAATATAAGGCGGCTTCAATCCATTCGCTTCAGCCAAAGAGCGATAATCCAAACCAAAAGCCCAAGCAATCGAATACAGTGTGTCACCAGGACGAACTAAATAAGCACTGTTTGCTGCCGCCGGCTGATTCCAAGCACTAACAACAGGCGCATAAGTGCTACCCCCACACCCCACTAACACCAATGCAGAGACAAAAGGCATAAAAAAAATAAAAAAACGAATTACTGCCACCGATTCATCCATTGATTAATTTCAGCGCCGGCTTCATGATGCGTTAAATCGATCCGCAATGGTGTGATTGTGACTTTATTTTGCTCAATAGCATAAAAATCTGTGCCAGGACCTGCATCAGCTCCTTTACCTGCCGCGCCAATCCAGTATAACTCATGCGGACCTGAATCAGTATCACGAATCAGTGGCTCAGCCACATGACGACACCCCAACCTGACCAAATCAAAACCCTGCATATCCTCATAACGACAAGCAGGTATGTTCACATTTAACACCGTGCCCGACTTAAGTGGTTCAGCTAATATATGCCTAACCAAATCAGCAGCGACTCGCTGAGCATCTTCTAAATAACGCACATCACGGCTGCACAAAGAAAATGCGATCGATGGTAAACCTAAGAAGCGCCCTTCAATCGCAGCCGCTACCGTACCCGAATACCACACATCATCACCCAGGTTCGCTCCCAGATTAATACCACTTAATACCATGTCAGGTTTTTGCTCTAATAATCCAGTCAACGCCAAATGCACACAATCAGTAGGTGTGCCAAATACTTTTATCCGCTTTTCTGTAATACGCTCTACAACAATCGGAGATTTTAAACTCAATGAATTACTAGCACCACTGTGATCACGATCCGGCGCAACAACTGTAATATCACCCAAACCTTCCACAGCCGATTGCAGGTGTGCAATCCCCGGCGCATCTATTCCATCATCATTTGATATTAAAAAATTCATCGCAACATAAACGTCATGTATTCGAGATTACGGAAATCGTAATCCAATAAAAAGAAAGCCAGCAGATTAGTCACCAATAACGATGCCGCCAAACCATAAGCGTAATAATATACCCCAAGATGGACCGTTATTATAGTTAAAACAAGATTTGTCACAAAAAAGAATACGGTAATCAACACCGCCTGATGCCGCTTGTCCAAATAGAACAAAATGTTCAACAGCCCTAACAAAATAACCTGCAAAGCTGCAGCAATCGTAGCCACATTTAAAATGTGCGCATAGTAAATCGAAACACCAAATATATGCAAAATGGTTTTACCCGCCAAAAACATCAACACAATCATAAAACCTTGTACTTTGGCAATTTCCACCACACCAAAATACGCTGCTGATACCATTTGCTGACGATAATTTACAATATTGGTTAATGAGTCACCCGTACGAATCGCATTATAATATTGGTCATAGTATTCAACGAAGTCTGTTTCCAATCGAAATAAAAATACCGCCATACCTGGGATCATCGTTAAATAAGAAAAGAATATCGGCAAATCATAAATTGGCGAGGAAAAGAGAGGACCAATAATATGCATACCCGTACTAGCCGAAAACCAAAACACTACCTTATCCACCCAGATCGCCATATTGTAAAATAAACCAACTAACACCAACGATATAAATAACTTTCCCGGTCGAAAAAACTCAAATGACATCAATTGCCGACTAAAATGACTACGAAATAGTACAAACACCATCCCGGCTAACAACAATACTTGACCAGTGAAAAATGCAAACATCAAACCAACTAAACCATATGCATACAGCCAATACCCCAAACCAACAATAAGCGCATAACCGACAAAAAATACAATCAAAATAGCACGATACGCTTTTAAACCAGACAACAAACTGCTAGACAACCAATTAGCACACAACACAATAAAACTAAATACCATCAATACACGGTACAACGTCGGTGTATTTATAAAAAACAATGCATCAACAATAAAAGCAATCACACTAGCAATAATCGTTAAACATAATAAAGCACCACAATACGTCGGAATAATCGCATTCTCGCGCTTAGCATAAATCAAATCCGATATAAAACGCGTAAAACTAAATTGCGCAATACCCGACAAAGTTAAACTGGCCGCAAATAAATAAGTAATCGAAGTCTGAAACTGGGTAATCGAAGTAGCAAAACGCGGATAACGGTATTTAATGAAACTAATTAACACAATACCAAACACAGCCAATAACCAAGGGCCCGAACTTAATACACTCGCATAACCATAAGCACGCATAAAATTAAAAAAACTATCCGTTTTTAAAATTCTCCTTAATTGAAACCCTATTCCAGCCATGCAGTTCTTACCTTCTAAATTAATGCAGTACAGCTACTCCACACATTATCAACTCTTAATTGAAACCCTATTCCAGCCATGCAGTTTCTACCCTATCAATCATTAAACCCTATTCCTGCCATGCCGCCATCGCCTCTTCATATATCTTATGATACTTCTCCTGCATAATACGCTGATCAAAAAATTTCTCTGCACGTATAATAGCCGCCTGCTGACACGCTCTATAATGCGCCTCCTCCGTTAGCATTTTAATAATACCATTCGCTAAATCATTAGGATTCGCAATCGACACCACCTCACCCGCCGGCGGAATAGCACGCGTCTCTTCATCGAAACCTTCCACCAACTCTCGGCAAGCACCCACATCCGTCACCACTACCGGTAAACCTGCAGCATATGCCTCCAATACCGTCAACGGCATACCTTCACTGATCGAGCTCAATACCATTAAATCAATGGTCGACAACACATCCGTCATTTTCATCAGACCAGTAAACTGCACAATTTCCTGCAATCCCATGGTAGTGACTAATTCACGACACTCCTCAACATACGCTTCATCCTCATCTTGCGGACCAACAATCCACGCTTGAATATGATCTGTTTTATCAGCAACGATCTTAACGGCTCGAATATACGTTTTAATATCCTTAATCGGCACAACACGACCCACCAACGCCATGGTTAATTGGCCAGAAAAATCCACCGGATGTCGGCATTTTTTCAATGTTGCAACATCAACACCATTGGCAATCACTTCCGTTTTCTTAGGGTCAGCGCCATCTTCAATTTGCTTGGCTTGCGCACCACCATATAAACTTAATATGTTTGTCGACGCACCGTAACAGACACGCGCTAAACATTCGAAAAAACGAATCCATATATGCCGCAAATAACTCGGCTCAATTGGCGAAGCAATAAGCGGATCAACATTTTTAACAACACTACTGCTCAACATTTCAATTCGACGCTCTTTGGCATAAATACCATGCTCCGTTAAAATTAACGGATAACCGTATTTCTTATTCACTAATGAAGCTAAAAAGCCCGCATAGCCTGTCGATACCGTATGTAATGCCTTGACTTGCACAAAGTCATTCACAATATCAGCAATCCCCCACAGCGGTTGATGCACATTACGCACCGTCCAAAAATAATCGAGAAATGACGGCTCTGCCGAATATGTTTTATACATATCAACAATCAATCGCCATGACTCACGACTAAACAGAAACTGCTCTTCATCCACTTTTTGCTTAGGATCAATATAAAAGGAAAGATCCGAAAATATATCATCAACTGAGTTTTCCGTTCCACCCCCCTTAAAACACACATGCAAATCTCGAATGGTATTAAATGCTTTTGGTCGGCCCGGGCACGGCTTTGGTTTATGCTCTTTATCGGCTTCGAATAAGTAGTGAATCTCAACATGCACTACATTATCAGGTAGCTTATATTTTATTTCAGTATAATCTTCTGCTTTCGAACCAATAAAAATAAGTGCAAATTGAATATCAGGGTACGAGTTAATAATTTGATGTACCCAAGAAGATACCCCACCCGTCACTAACGGATATGCCCCTTCAACAAATAGCGCAATATCAGCCGAACTCGCCGTAGGTAAATGACTGGTATCAACCATGCTGCCCCCAAAACTTCACCACCGGCGCTAACACCAACATAAAGCGTAAAGACTTATCCTGTGTTAAATGCTCAGCAACTGCCATATAATTTTTATCCAAGAAATCCATTTCTGCCATAAATGGCGCTACTTGCCGTATCGGCACACCAATAGTCAATGCTTGGAACAGTGACATGCGCGCCTTGTTATGATCATTTTTTTCCAAAGCGATTTTTGCCAACAACACCCATAACGCACCATCATCCGGGTCCAGCTCAATCCCTTTATTAGCATAATGCTGCGATTGATTTAACATATAAAGCTTAATATTATCCTGGCTCAAATTAAGGTAATACATCTCCCAATATAAACTCGCCAACTGTCTGACCGCATTAAGATGTACTCGAGACTTTTTGTCTTCATCAAGCAACTTAGTAAAATAGCTAATCCATGTATTAATATGATTTTCTTGCTTATCCAAAAGACTAAAAGCATATAAGCGCAACTCATCATTATTCTCTTGCACCATCAATCGATTAACGTAATTAGCAAACTTACCTTTTTGTATATTGAGTGCTGATAGTGATTTAATGCGATCTTCAGTGCTTCCACTGTCATTTTGCAAACGCATCCATGCGCCACCTTCACTGAAAAATGTATCTGAATAAGCTTTTTCTTGAATAAACTCCATCACATTCACATCATGAATGGACTCCTCTGGATCCGACTCGCGATACCACTGTAATAATATCGCACCAACGCACAGCAACAGCACACCAAAAATCGGAATTAAACTCGCCAGTAACCAACCTAAAATAAATAAACTACGTTGCTGGTTTCTAAAACCAACAGGAATAACAAACCAGGCCCACAAAAATAACACCAAAGTTACCAAGGCGTTTAATACGAAATACACTAAGGTTGAAAATCGCCCCGAAGGATAATGATAGTTAACCCATAAAAAACCAACATTAACAAAAATAGCAAGTAGACTTACCACAATAGATATCGAAATCAAAAATGCCAGCTTGGCTTTATGCGGTCTGCTTATGTTCATCCAGCAACTCTTGTAGCTGTGTTAGTGGGTCACTTTTTTCTATACTGCAATAGTGAATGTGCAACTTAGGATAACTGAAGGTCAATCCCCGCTCCTCTTTTAGCCACGTGCGCACCCGCCTTACATATCCTTCCACTGCCATTGTTTCTGCCACTGGCATTAATGTGATTAATACAGAATCTCTTTCACGCTTATGCACCCACGTTAGATCCAACCCCCGCTGCTGTAACTGTAAGGCCGGTATAATGCTTTGATACTTGCTTTCATTGGACACGAACAATGCGACCAAGCAACTCTCAATACCAATCTTAGTGCGCAAACGGTGCAATTTTTTTAATTCAACCGCAAAATCACTTAAACAATCTGAATACGCTAATAAGATTTCTTTAGCTTGCTCAACAGCGTAAAAATCTTCAGAAAAATAATTCAGCAACACACTGAGTGCTTTTAGATTATCCTGATTAAGTGACAAAAATGGCATACGCTCAACAACTAACAATGCAAATGGCTTGCTCTTATAAGGCTTTAAAGGCGCTGCCACTAAATATTCACTGACTTCCTTTTCGCTCAATTGATTAATCGCCAAGTAAGTGAAATTGTCACGCTCTAACGCTGCAGCAATCAATGGATCTTCTGGGTTAACATCACCTATTTTACCCACATCCGCAATTGGCGTACTTTCAATAGTGTTGCCTTTAACTAAAAACAAACCAGCTCGCTCAAATGAACACGTTTGACTCAATAACTGCAATAAAAGCTTAGCAACCTCAGGCGTTAATTCAGCACCTTTTTCTACAATCATTTCACGCAAGTCGCACATCGCACTGCGAATCGTAACTGGTTTACTAATAAGGTTTTGCTCCATACGATCATGCGAAATGCGTGTCATAAAGTACACACGCGAAAGAAACTCCAGCCGTTGCTGTGCATACTGTAATAATTGCGAGGACCGAATGAGCTTTTCATGCCAAATCGAACGGAATTGACCACATAATAAAGTAATAAAAAAACCTTCAAGTGCGTAATAACTTTGCGGATAATACCACGGCGGTGGTGTAAGCATTGCCGCCATTTCAAGCACCAAAACCAAACAAGCAATGCCACCTAGACCCGCCCCATAGCGCAGCGCAATTAAAATCGGCGACAGCCAAATCCATTCACTATTATGATAAAACGCCTCACCACGATGCGAAGTCAAATAGAAAGTAGCAAAAAAGAATATACTCGGCAGGATAATCGACTCTATCCATGCGATATATTTATTAAAGCCTAATATCCACTGCTTGCCTTGAAATGCCAAATAATTACCCTACTTGCCCCATATTAACACGCGACAATAAATCATTTAACAACATTTGACCCGTATTACTTAAACCCGAACGACTGCCACCAATTTTACTGCCTACCGAAGACCATACCACATGATTATTGCGCAAATTAATGACGCGTAGCGTTACACTGGCTACAGGCTCGCCATCCAAACCCACTTTATAGCGCCACTCATTCACCGCTCCAGTGATCGCATATTGCGCACCGCGGCGGCGCGCCCATGCTAATGCACTAGACATCGAGTAAGTCTTATTGGGATTTTCTAATAATGCTTTAGCCGGAATATTGGGACGGTACACTGACACTTTATATTGTCTCATTGTGCGTAAAATACCCGACAACATTGAAGTCACGCGCTTACCCGCCTGCGGCGTTTCAGTATGATTGACCAAAGGTAATACAGCAATCGAAGCGCTGCGTGGAAAATCTTGCCGCGGGCTTTTGTTCATTTCTGTACAACCAACAACGCCAAGCAACACAACTGACAGTAGAACCCGTAGCAATTTGTTCATAAATATCCCTTAAAAATAAACTCGATAGGCTGCACCCAATACGAAACGCGTATTAGCATTACCAACCACACCCGCGCTATGACTAGCAAATAACGCCAAATGATCGCGACCAAACACACTACCCGCAATACCACCATCAAACACTGTGCCTAATTTTCTACTGGTATTATTTCGAAATATACTGGCAATTGCAAACGGCTTCCACTCATGTGTGTATTCTTCACGAAAGCGCTCACCCACACCTAACGAAAAACCATACTGCACAAACGAACTGGGCAGTAATAGCTGCCCCGAAGCCGCCGCTTGCTGCCCAAGCGGCACCAAAGTATCTAATACACCATTGACCTCAGGTACATTATGAAATTTATTGACTGAACCATAAAAGCGATAAAAATAGTCAGGGTACTCCAACCACATACGATGCGTGAATGATGCACGATACACTTGACCATTACTTACCGCCTCACCGTCCTGGCCATAAAAATAATGCTGTGTTGCTTCAAGCGATACCTCATCACGCACCGTCACATTATCGAAAAACATCACACCAATGCGATTTTGCATGGCGCCGGCTGTCATGTAATCACTCTCGTTAGCCTCTTGATGTATTCCTAACCGCCACAACATACTCCACTTGTCACTTAATTGATCAAACCAATTCCACTCAGAGGTGGTAAATGTTTCCATCGCCTCACGCATGCCGATAGAACCATTTAAGTAACCGCGTTCTAAAATTTTGTGCCCCCTTAGTCCTGCTTGTAGATCTATACGCGGCACATTAGTAATAAAGGTGGGATTGCGCCCATTTTGATCATGCAAGCTAAAGTAAGGCTCAAGCGCTAATGATGGTGTAATAAAATATCGCCCATCAGATTCGTAATCTTGCCACATCAATAATTGCGTAGTGACATGTTCTGCATCCCAACCCCAGTAATCCGACCGCGGCAACATAATATCGCGAAACAAACGATAGGTTTTTTGATTATCAGGATATTCCTTTAAGCCTTTATAAGCCAACTCTTCCGACAACGTTTCTTCACCGATCCGATCAGCGGCCACCACACGATCTCGCGGCGGCAGCTGTTCCATGTCATAACGCAAGAGCTGATACATTTTATCTTTATTATAAGAATGAAGCGCTAAGGTTAATCGAATCCATGGTGCTGTTTTTGAGTGAGCCAATTGATTACGTTGGTAAGCATATTGCGCAGCGGCATAATACTGATTCGCTAACGCCCAAGCCATGAAAACATCCGTAGCTTCTTCTTGCTTGGGAAATTGTGACAAATACCACATAATAGCGGTAGTAGCATCACCAGGCGCCAACCGTCCTGCAACCTTGGCATAATTGACTTTAAACGTTTCATCTTTCCATGATTTAATTTCTTTTGCCTGCACTTGAATTAAAGCCCAGATGTAAGCACGCAAATCACTTTCTGGTTTACTCGGTTCACTATCCGAACTACGCATTTCCATTAATTGATCAAGGTAGTTTGTTAGGTACACTACATCTTTCATATGCTTAGGCAGCCCTTCAAACATCAGTGCTATGGCTTGATATTTATAACCCAGTAAGCGATAGCCAACAGCGAATGCCAAGGTGAAGTCATCGTTTTTATACTTAAGATTCGACCACTGCACTAAGCGCTGTTGTAATTCAGGCATATGCTTACGATCCATCAAAAACCATAAATAAGCTAATTTCAAATCCGTATTATCAGGGCTTTCCGCAATGGCCTCCAAATAGGTTAGACGTGCCTCAGCATAATTTTTCTTATTAATTAATGTCTGCACTTTTGCCATTTTGTACGCAGGCATCTGCGCTAACAACAACTGTGCTGGTGTACCAAATTTACGATAAATATCATCGAAAGCATTCCAATCGTTCATCTTAATTGAGTACTGTACAAACCAAACTAAATAAATCGGATTCTTATATTGCTTCCAGCCTTGGACGGATAATTGCGTGGCTTTATAGACATTTGTCTTACCAACCAAAGTAATATAACGCCGCATACTTAAATCGGTTAACCCCTTATGCTGGGCTATTAACTTATAGGCATATAATGCATCATCGAGCTTTTGTAGCTGCCAAGCAATATTGGCATACAAACTCCAATACTCAACATTACTTTTTCTCGCTGTATTTTTGACAGAGCTCAAAACAGCAAAAGCCTGGTGTAACTTATTTTGTGCAAAATACGCCTGTGCTTCTCGCACTACTGAGCTGGTTGACTTTACTTCGTACTTACCCAGCAACTTTAACACCTTAACCTCTAGCTCCAAAGCCCCCATACGCGCATACACATCCGCCATTTGCTTCAAAAAACTAACGTTTTTGGTTTGCTGCCATTGCTGATTTAAATATTTAATCGAAGCTTCCGGATCACCCAAGTCCTCATGTGAACGCGCGAGCTTAATTCGCTCCTGATCTGTTAGTGGCGTGTGATTGGCTTTTAATTTTAATAACTGCTGTAAAATTTCTGCATCGCCTAAGTCTTCTGACAACTTAATTCCCAAGCAAATAAATTTGGACTGGTTAGTGCGATCAATCAAATACAGCAGTTGCTCCATCGCTAAATCATCTCTCGCCGTCCAGCGAGACACTTGATATAACTTTTCGCGCCACTGCAGATCATCCGGCTTTTGCTTGACTGCAGCGTATGCCACTACAAAGGCATCTTTTAAATCACCACTGCCGGTAAACACCTGATAAGCTGTTGCGTAAGTAGAGGGATCATAGGCATTCAATTTGACAACATCTTGCTGCCCTTTATTATCAAACTCATACTGAACAGCTTGCGCAGCGCAAAGAGAACCCACAATACCAATGGTTAAACCAATACCAACACTCAGCGCCGCACGTCGCATTAACCACCTCCGCCAGAAGTGAGGTATTGCAGACCTATTGCCTGTCGCATCCATGTGGCCGCTAATGTGCTCTTTTTACTGGCTAAAGCCGCTTTCGCTAATACGATCAACACCTGCGGATCATTTTTATATTGCTGACTTTCATTCACAATCAGCGGAAACTGCTGAGGCAACAAGTTACCAGCCAATAAACTATTAATCGCGGCAATATAATATTTTTTTTGCAGCGTAGAATCCTTCACTTTTTTAAAAGCTGCCATATAAAACTCGGTACACAATAAGTAGTTACCTGACAGGTAACTATTTTTGGCAAGCGATGCTAATTGAGGTGCGTTTAAGTCTTTTTGATCAGCATAGAGCTTAGCACCCAGCTGATTAGCTACATCATAAAACTTTAATGCGATCGCATCACTGGATAAAGTGATCTGCTGATCCAATGTCAATGGTGCATGCTGTAATTGCTGCATCGATTTTTTTACGGTCGATAATAGCACCTTGGCGTGTTTAATCTTCTTGGGTTGCTTAACCGCATTATATCCCAGCGTCTGTTGCATTATATTTTTTTCAGGTTCCGCCGTCGCTTTCAAAAATAATATTCGATAGTCATACCACTTAAACTGCCAACTTAACTGTGACTGTGGATGTTTATGCAAGTATGGCTGAATAAGCTCACTAGCTTGTTTTAACTTACCCAAAGCTAACTCTTGATGTATCAGTCGTAAACGAAGCTTAAGATCATTCGGTCGTGCGTTCACTTCATGTCGCAAATAAAGATTACTGATTTCATCCGGCTGATGATTAATGGTGCCATCATTATTATGCAAATGTGTTTTCGGATAAACAAACCATAAAATAATCGCGAAAAGCACCGCTACTACTGCGACAATGATAACAACGATATAGCGTGAAATTTGAAATGACTTCTTAGCCGGCGCATTGTGCGGTAAGCGCATTCACTGCCCTCCGTTTAAAAGCATATTGCAACCGACCTGATTGATTCGCTTTGCTGGGCACTACCAACTTATCATTTTCAAATAATTTACAGTTCTTGCCTTCAATCACCAACTGCAGTGACTCATTAGCACTTAGGTCGAACAGCATTTCATTCGCTTTGCGTTTAAAATTTTTAACACTGCCATTAACCGATACAATATACGGGGCAACAGGCTTATGCCCACTAAACGATAATTTTGCCTGCGCATCATCTGATAAATGAATATATGACTGCTGATCGTAGTGATCAAAACCTAAAACATCCTGATCATTCACATCAGGATACCCCCAGGCTTGAGGAGCACGCAGTTCTTTTAAACTGCCCATGTGCCGAATTAACCACTGATCACCGTGTTTAGCCAGTGATAAATGATAAAAGGCCATGGCTCTTTTAATGTATTCCGAGCTGTAAACTTTATTGGTTTGTTGTGATAACGCCCAATCATATACCTGATACAACGCGCGTACTGAGGCTTTTTTTGATGCTGAATAAGTGTGATAGTAAATATCAATCGGCTTATAGCGATGCGGGCTTTCGGTCAACTGAAAAGTTTCAATCGCGCGACGATAGCCGTAAAATGGCCCCGTCCAATCGTTAGTGTATACATTTTCATTTTGATTAGGCGCATAAATTTGCAAATATTTTCCTTTCAAGATACCTATCGGCGCAATGGCGGTTAATGTTTTATTGCGTTCAGTAATCAACGTATCGCCACCATTCATATTCAAAAGATGATCGCCATAAGCTACCTTTAATGCTGCCTGATCAGGGTTAGTATCACCTGACCACAAGATGACTTTGCAATGCTTATCTTTGGGGGCTAATTCACGATTAATAAAGTCCATCGAGCCCGTGATTTCACGCTCAGGACTGTAACGGTAGCCTGGTATTTGCAGGTTATAACCTTTTCCCACCTTATCATGCGCTAATTGCCTCCACATAAAAGGATGCGTATAAGTATGCGTGGCTATTTCCACCCACGGCAATTTAAATATTTCTCTTGCAACATGCATCGACTGCTTAGAAAATTTTGGATAAACACCTTTCGGACTCACCTCACCCTCTATAACAGAGGTTGTCGTTGGAATTTTATATTTTAATAATACTTTATCTAACAATGATTTCGCAGCAATCGGCCCACGATACCAAGCTGACTTAGTCGCCCAACCATCACCATCAATATGCACCATTAACATGCGCAAACCATTTTTTGTTGTCAGATCAGCAACAGGTATATATTTTAATTGCAAGGCTTTACGTAAAAATTCAAATGGCTGTAATATCCAATAAGTTTGCTTTTCGCTTATTTCATGTACCACAAAGGGTGATAATGCATAACCACCCCAAGGGGTATAGGCCACCATTTCACTTTTCACCTCGTTTTTATCTTCAATCGTCAATTGTGACTCGCCATGCGCTAAACTGATATCTAAACTGCTCTCTGTCAAAAATGGTTTTGATTCGAACCCTATCAGTGATGTCTGTTTAGCAATTTTAAACGGCGGACTACTAACGTAGCTACGCAACTTCAAACCTAATTGCTGAGCTAATTGCGGTGAGTCTTCCAAATACACTACATCACCCAATAATGCTATTGGTATATGTTGTGACACCTGGCGACTTAGCCACTGATTTAATGGCTTAGTGCGCTCCCCAAGCCGGCCATTCATCCACACCACTATGCCGGCTATCCGCCCTTTCAACAAATAACTCGGTAACACCTGATTAACATCGACTACTTTAGGCACATAGCCCATTTGTTCCAATGGAAATGCGATAAAACGCATGACATCACTAAAAGACTCATCCGGAAACTGCTTGCCATCAAACAGCATCAATACTGTACGCGGCACAACCGTTACACTACCCACACCTACATTGGTTAATGTGCCATTACCTACCCATGGTATAAAACCATCTGCTGTAATTTTATCCGCCACTTGTTGTACTTTTTTTCCATCGGCGGGGTTCACATAGTCAATCACTATCGGCCACAACCCGTATTTTTTAACCGCTTGCATTTGCTGGCTAATCCATTCGCGGCTTTTAGCTGGCACATCAACATAACGATGCTTGGCATGATTCCAACCGGCATATAACGACTCAGCAGCCACACCGGCAATGTCTTTATTCACCTTGGGCAGTAACTCAAAACCGCGGTTCAATATAATTTTTATATTCGGGTATTTTTTCTTAACTGACTGAATCAATGTCACCATGCCGGCTTCTTGCTGCGCTCGCGCCTCAGGCGTTTTCGCAAATAAATGATAGGAGTCCATGGTGTCAAAAAATAAACCGCTATAGCCTTGCTTAACCAGTGGTGCAATGATGTCATTTAATGCATAGTCACGCCATGCAGGGTTGGTTTGATCTAGCGCATAACTGTTCCAGGTGCGGTTGCGTGCCATAATCCATTTTTTGTTGGGGATTTTTTTATCACCGTGCCATTCACCAATACTGACATACGCATACGCCTGGCTGTTTTGATCATTGAATTTTTTCGGGTCTAAGCCTGTTTTAGGATCAACCACCACGACATCAAAGGCATGCAACTCATCCATCGGCGGGTTAACGCCATAGTAAAAAGCAACACTGGGTAATTTTGCAGCAAACACAGTGCCCGTAACACTGAGCACAATCAATGCACATGCAATTGAAAATTTTTTAAACAACTTCATCCTGAAGCATTCCTGCTATTAGCAAACGCCTCAGTATACTATATTATGCAAATCAATAGGCAGCGCATTTTACACTAAGATCTTTAACACGCCGCTGCTTAAATGCATAATTATAATCCCCTTCACTAACCTTAACTGGCTTGATCAATTGATGTCCTTTATGCAGTTGGCAACTGCCTTGACCATGCACGGTAAGCTTTAACGGTTCATAAGCCTCTAGACTGAAATGCATGCTGGACAAGTCATGGGTAAAATGCGACACACCACCATTCACTTGTTTAATAAATGGCGCTGCTGGCACACGCTTTGAAAATGCAATATCAACCGTATCACCGCCATTAATATGCACATAATCTTGGTGGTCATAGTTGTTATAACCCATCACATGTGTACTTAACACCGGAAAACCCCAGGCCTCTGGCACACGGTATTCTTTCAACGCACCCATATGACGAACCAACCAGTCCTTGCCGGACTGCGCATACACTACATGGTAAAAAGCCATCGCACGTTTAATGTATTCAGAGCTGTAAATTTTATTGGTCGGTTGTTGTAATGCCCAATCATAGACTTGATAAAGCGCACGTAATGATGCTTTTTTCGAAGCCGAGTAAGTATGGTAATAGATATCAATTGGCTTATAACGATGTGGGCTTTCCGTGAGCTTGTAAGTTTGAATCACATTTCGAAAACCATAAAATGGCCCTGTCCAATCGTTGGTATAGACGTTTTCATTTTGGTTAGGCGCATAGACCTGAACATATGGACCTTTCATAATACCAATCGGCGCAATAAGCGTTAATGATTTTCTACGCTGTGTAATCAGCGTATCACCACCATTCATGTTCAACAAGCCATCTTGATAGGCAACGCCTACCGCCTTAACGTTGGGATTAGTATCACCACTCCACAACATCACATGACATGGCTTATTCTTAGGCGCTAATTGTTGATTTATAAAATCAACCGAACCGGTGATTTCACGCTGCGCGCTGTAGGCGTAACCCGATATGGGTAAGTTATAGTCTTTACCTATTTTATGATGCGCTAACAATTGCCACTTATAGGGGTGCGAATACGTATGCGAAGCGACTTCTACCCATGGCAACTTGAAGATATCACGCGCTGCCTGCATCGATTGTTTTGCATATGTCGGATACACCCCTTGCGGACTTACTTCGGCCTCAACCACCGACACAGTCGTTGGTATTTCATATTTTTTTAATACCTTATCTAGCATCGATTGCGCTGCAATCGGGCCTTTGTACCACTCCGACTTTGACGCCCAACCATCACCATCGACGTGCACCATTAACATCCGCATACCGTTTTTTGTGCTGACATCCGGTACTGGTATTGGCTTTAAGTGCAGCGCCTTACGCAAAAAAGTAAAAGGCTGCAATATCCAATACGTTTGATTTTCACTGAGTTGCTGCACAATAAAAGGACTCTGTGCGTAACCACCCCACGGCGTGAATGCAACGGCGACCGTTTGTTCTTTTAACTTATCGGCAATGGTAAGCAACGGTTTGCCATGCTTAAGGTGTATCTCAATATCACTTTCCGTTAAATAAGGTGTAGACTCATAACCCACCAATGCTGTTTTTTGCACCACTTTAAACGGCGGGCTAGGCTCATGATCCAAAAAGGCCATGCCCATTTTTCTAGCAAGCTGGGGATCATGCTGCAGATACATAAAATTCCCCAGCAGGGTAACGGGTATATGCATTGATAGCTGCGTACTTAACCAGCGACCAAGCGCACGCTCTCGGCTAGCATTACGACCATTAAGCCAGACAACCACACCAGCGACCCTGCCCTTCAATAACTCTGATGGTAACGGTTGGTTGACGTCCAATAATTTTGGTATATAACCCATTTGCTCTAACGGAAAAGCAATAAAACGCATCGGGTCACTGACTACAACATCCGGGAATTGTTTACTGTCATAAATAATATCAATCGTACGCGGCACCACTGTCACCATGCCTTTACCGAGACTATTCAACTCACCATTTGCCACCCATGGTATATAACCATCGGCTTTAATTTTATCTGCTACCTGTTGTGCCTTTTTAGCATCGGCAGGATTTACATAATCAATCGCAATTGGCCATAAGTCGTATTTTTTTACTATCGCCATCTGTTTTTTTAACCATTGGCGACTATTAGTTGGCACCTCAACATAACGACGCTGTGCATGATTCCAGCCGGCGTATAACGACTCAGCAGCTACTCCAGCAATCTCATTATGAACTTTTGGCAAGATTTCAAAGCCACGATTAAGAATAATTTTTATATGCGGATATTTTTTTTTGACCGATTGTATCAGCTTTACTAAACCCGCTTCTTGCTTAGTGCGAGCTTCAGGCGTTTTAGCAAACAAATGATATGAATCCATGGTGTCAAAAAATAAACCTTTATATCCCTGCTTAACCAGCGGCGCAATCAAGTGATTAACCGCATACTGACGCCATTGCGCATTGGCTTGGTCCAATGCGTAACTGTTCCAGGTATGGTTTCGCGCCATAATCCATTTTTTATTGGGAATTTTTTTATCACCTGGCCACTCACCGATACTAACGTAAGCATACGTCTGACTGTTTTGATCATTGAACTTTTTGGGTTTTAAGCCCGCATCAGGGTCAACCACCACCACATCAAAAGCATGCAGCTCATCAACTGGTGGGTGAATGCCATAATAAAAAGCAACACTGGGTAATTTTGCCGCTAATGTGTGACACGAAACACTGGCAGAGAACAAGGCCAATGCCATTGAAAAAAAAGTAATCAGCCTCATGCTTGAGCATTCCATCAATTTATCAATGCTCGAGTATACAATAGTCAACAAATTGATTGCTAGAAGATTGCAGTTTGCGTTTACCGACTATGCTCACTGCCGCTTACGGCTGTTTGGTTGATTGCTCTGAATTGTCTGTGTGATTGAGGCTTTGTTTCCTAACGTTTTGCCAACCTGTACATCTTAAAATTCAGGCACAACAATAACTTTCAGGCATTCCTAGCCCAGTCATTTTATTTAAGACTCCACAGCCGATGATAGCTTCGTTTTTTTGACGAGCCATTTTCCTAGAATGCAGCTTGTTACCCAGTATTTTTTTATAGCGCTGGATGCACAGCTCTGAATAATTGCGTTGGCCGTACCTCATTATTTTTTGCCAGGCCATGCGCCCAAATGTTTTAATCTTTTGTAAATTATTATTTCTTTGTGCATGGCTTTTGTTGTTATAAACAGCGTTGCTGTTAGGCGGAATAACAATATCAGCATTGGGAAATTTATCAGACATGTTTTGGTAAGCTGAGTTACTATCGTAAGCACCGTCTGCCGTAAAAAGTTCAACATTAACATCTATCTGATCCAACAAATTATCTGTGGCGTACTCATCTGTTACAAATCGGTCGGTTAATGCAGCACTATGGATAATATGCTGGCTATCTACAGCAATATGCAGCTTACGCCAGCTTCTTCTCCCTGATATTTTATGCTTTTCTTCATGCCACTCATCTGTTCCAAAACGTTTCAATCCAGTTGAGTCGATGGCTATCGCTACCGTTGTAGAATCAGTCTTTTCAGATTTTTTGTATCTAGGTGATTTTATCCCTAAACTTGATAAACGCTTTGACAAGCAACTGTAGTCAGGGCAACTCAATGGGATATTGAGTAGCCGAAAAAGTGAGTTTATGAATCCCTGACATTGTCTTAATGGCAGCCGATAGACTTGCCGTATTTCGTGACAAGTGATAATTGAAAAATTACTGTAAGTTTTTGGTGTTCCGCTGACATCATACACTCGATCTTTTTCATACCACTGTTCAATGGCATTACCTGATAGCCATACTTCAATATGGCTTTGTTTCCTAACGTTTCGCCAATCTGCAGATCTTGAAATTCAGGCACATCGATAACTTTCAGGCATTCCTAGCCTGG
>JARGPC010000009.1:90473-118053 GCA_029212885.1 Coxiellaceae bacterium | reverse complement strand
GCTGAATCGTTTAAATTAGCCGCTTGAGTTGAGCAGGTTCCGCTGGGTCATTACACATCGGTATTCATGGTTGCTTCTGGATTACTAACTATATTGGCCACTGCGGCCAACTCTGTTTGACCTGTTCTCATCTCTCACCCCACATGAACTATTTAAATCATATATTCATTCAATATCTGAATACTTATAGTACAATAATAGGAGGGTGGTATGTCAATCGATATTTCTAATAAACCAATATAAACAAACAGATATAGCATACGGAGCACGCATACCATACGCTATTTTAACAGCTGAAAGTGAATCAGTATAAAACTCAAAATAGATACCAAGACAACAAATAAAATGTTTAATACAAAGCCTGCACGCAGCATATCCGTTATACGTACATTACCGCCACTAAACACTACGGCATTCGGAGCCGTTGCCGTTGGCAACATAAATGCGCAACTCGCTGTTAAGGTGGCAGGAATCAATAAATAGATAGGATCCAATTTAATCGCATCGGCAAATAGCGCAATTACCGGTAAAAAGATAGCAATCGTTGCCGTGTTACTAGTCAATTCAGTTAAAAATAAAATTGCCGCTAACACGCCAATTACAACCAGCGGTAATGGCAGCGCATGCAAATCAGAAAGATATTGCCCAATCCAACCACTCAACTGTGACGACTTTACCGCTGAAGCCAAACTTAAACCACCACCAAATAATAACAACACTTCCCAATGAATTTTTTTCGCCCACTCCCAATTTAAAACAAACTCACCCTGTTTTAAATTAATTGGTGTAATAAATAATAAAATGGTCGCGAATATAGAAATGCCAGTATCTGTAATACCGGGAATGACAGAACCCAATAAAGGACGAACAACCCACAACACAGCAGTTAATAAAAAAATAATCATAATCAACACTTCTGGGCGCTGCAGTCGACCCAACTCAGCATACTCCTGCCGAATCACCGCTTGGCTTAGCTCTACATTCTGCTGACTCGTTTTTGGAACACGAAAGATAACGCGCGTGATTAGCCAATAGACTAACGGAAGTGATACCACCACCAACGGCACAGCAACTGCTGACCACTCAGAAAAACTTAAGTCATAATTCGCTGATTGTGATAAATACGCGGCTAATAAAGCATTTGGTGGTGTACCAACAAGAGTCCCCATACCACCAATACTCGCCGAATAAGCAATGGCCAATAATAATGCCTTAGCATATTGCTCATCTCCATCCATGGTATTAATAATCGACAACGCAATCGGCAACATCAATATGGTTGTTGCCGTATTACTAATCCACATACTCAAGAAAGCAGTCGCCACCATAAAACCGGCAATAATACGGCTGGGGTTACCCTGCATGAGCAATAAAATCTTCAGCGCAACACGACGATGAAAGCTCCAACGCTGCACCGCTTGCGCCAGCATAAAGCCACCAAAGAACAAAAAAATTACAGGGTTGGCGTAAGGTGCAGCCGCTGTTTTGATATTATGAATACCCAATAATGGCGCTAATAGTAACGGCAACATCGCAGTGATATACAAGGGAATTGCTTCAGTCACCCACCACACCACCATCAGAGCTGCCATGGCAATGGTATGCCAACCTGTTACACTCAACAAGTCCGGCTTGGGTGATAACAAAACAGTCAAAAAAACAACCGGCCCAAGAAAAAGGCCGACATTCATAGCAACAATCCGTTGTGCTGTGCGTGCAATCATATACTTATAGTAACGACTCGAATATGTTACGTCCATGAGTAAACAAAAAAAGGCGACTTGAAAGCCGCCTTAGATAAATAGTAATGGATTTAAACCTCTTCCAGCGAACCTAGCAAACGCTCAAGGTCAGCCACTGCTGTTTTAAGCTTTTCCTTACGCCCGGTGCCAGTGCCCTTGGCAGCACTGCTTTGTTTACGCAACGCAGTAATCTGTTGGCGCGCACCTTCAATGGTAAAACCTTGTTGATACAGCAAAGTTTTAATCATGAAGACCAATTCAACATCTTTGCGTTGATAGTAACGACGATTGCCACGACGCTTAGTTGGACTGAGTTGTGGAAATTCCTGTTCCCAATAACGCAACACATGCGGTTTTAAGTTACATAACTTAGCCACTTCACCGATAGTGAAATAAACCTTGTCTGGAATGTCCGGAATCGTCCAGCTTTCAGCTTCAATCCGTTTGCTCTTCTGGCTTGACATTGCTTTCCACCCTGGATTTCAATTTATGCCCAGCACGGAAAGTTACAACCCGTCTCGCGGTGATAGGAAT
This sequence comes from Coxiellaceae bacterium, assembly GCA_029212885.1. GTDB lineage: Bacteria > Pseudomonadota > Gammaproteobacteria > Coxiellales > Coxiellaceae > JARGNX01. The sequence goes on along the minus strand of JARGPC010000009.1, from coordinate 115,777 downwards.
ATCCTCACCGGTCTTCGGATTCCGTCCTGGTCGTTCCGATTTATCACGTAGATTAAAATTGCCAAAACCTGACAATTTAACTACTTCGCCATGTGCCAAACAATAACGCACTTCCTCAAAGAATAACTCGACGAGTTCCTTTGCTTCGCGTTTGTTCAACCCCAACACCTCAAAGAGATGTTCTGATAGATCTGCCTTTGTGAGTGCCATATTTACGCCCTCAATTGTGCATTAAATTTTGATTGTAACTCATTAACTATATTATGTATAACAGAATTTACGTCCTCGTCTACCAATGTGCGGTCGCTATCCTGAAATACCAGTTCGAGTGCAACACTTTTCGAACCTTTAGCAATAGAGCCCCCTTTGTACATATCAAAAATAGCACAATTTTTTAAAATATCCCCTCCAACCGCATGAATAGTTTCAACTATTTCTTCGGCCTGCACCTGGTCTGGCAGGATAATGGCCAAATCACGCTTCATTTCAGGGAATTTAGACAGTTTTTTGAACTCGGCGAGCTTAGTATCAGCCAAATCAGACACAACTAGCTCCATTATATATACATCCGTTTTAATACCATGACGTTTTTGCAGCTCGGGATGCAGCTGACCTATACAGCCCACTACCTTACCATCAACTATTACTTTAACTGAGCGGCCAGGATGCAAGTAATCAAATTCAGCACGCTCAAAGCGAACACCCCAATCGGCCAATAAAGACTCAACGTCACCTTTGATATCATAAAAATCAACTAAACGCTGCTTCTTAGCCCACTGCACTGGTTCTGCATGGCCAGCTATCACTGCAGCTAAGCGTTGATCTTGCTTAACGCTTTTATCAGCCTGCAACTGAAAACATGCGCCATGTTCAAACAATCGCACTGTATCTTGCTGGCGCTTTAGGTTGTGTTCAGCATTATTAACCAATCCCGGCAATAAACTGGTGCGCATAACAGCCATATCACTGGCCATTGGATTGGATAAGTGCAACGGCTTATCTCCATCGAATAGCTTTTGCGCTTCTTCGGAAATAAATGGGTAATTCATCGCCTGATGATAATGCAGAGCAACCATAGCCTCTAGCCATTGATGCTGACCATAGCGTGTTTCAACTATCTCACTAAGTTCAGCCGCCATCTGCCCGCTATGACTAGGAATATTATTGTAACCATAGATACGAGTAAGCTCTTCTATTAGGTCAGCTTCCATGGTGATATCTGAACGATAGCTAGGCACAGTAATTTGCCAACCGGCTTTTATAGCTTTAACCGTCATGCCCAGTCGCGTTAAAATGGATGTGATTTGCTCATTAGGTAATGCAACACCAACTAAGCGCTCAAATGTATCCCAATGCAGATCAATCACCGCAGGCTGTGGCAAAGCAGCCTCTTCGATCACATCGGTTACCGGACCTAACTCACCACCCGCTAATTGTACAATCAGTTCACTGGCACGCTCGACTGCCTTGCGCTGCAGTTGATAATCAACACCGCGCTCAAAGCGATACGAGGAATCAGTTTGTAAACCAAAACGACGCGCAGTAAGCATTAATGGTGCAGGTGCAAAATAAGCACTTTCTAAAAAGATGTCTTTGGTCGACAATTCAACCGCACTGGATTGACCGCCCATCACCCCCGCTAATGCCAATGCTTGTTTATCATCCGCAATAACTAACGAGCCGACATCCAAGCTAACTTCTTGCTCACCTAATAAGGTCAATTTTTCATCTTTATTCGCCATACGCACATGGATGTCACCGCTTAACTTATGCAAGTCAAACGCATGCATCGGCTGACCCCACTCTAACATCACGTAATTAGTAACATCGACCAAAAAGTGAATCGATCGCAAACCCGCACGACGCAAAGCCTCTTGCATCCAAACTGGGGTAGTAATTTCATTATTAACACCGCGAATCACACGCCCCACATAATGCGAACAACGTTCTGGTGCATCCAAATGCACCTTGATTTGATCTTGAATATTATCCGAGAGCAATTGAACTTCAGGCTCGCTGTATGGCAAATCCATATCAGCTGCCACATCACGCGCAATGCCGCGAATACTTAAACAGTCGCCACGATTTGGCGTTAATTCAATATCAAAAACACGATCATCCAAAGCTAAATACTCTTGGATGGCTTGACCCAATGGCGCATCGGATGGTAATTCCATAATACAACCATCTACACCATCACCTAAACCTAATTCTTTTTCAGAACAAATCATGCCATGTGATGGTACACCACGCAATTTGGCTTTTTTTATTTTAAAATCACCCGGCAACACCGCACCAACTTGTGCAAAGGCCACCTTCAACCCTTGACGCACATTAGTACCGCCACACACGACATCAGTCAATTCGCCATTACCGATATCGACTTTACATACATTTAAACGGTCGGCATCGGGATGTTTTTCGGCACTCGCAATTAATGCCACTACCACACCATTGAATTCGCCGCTAACCGGCTCGACCTTATCAACCTCTAAACCTAACATGGTTAAGCGATCAGACAACTCGTCTGTGCTTAGATTGGGTTCAACCCATTGCTTCAACCATTGTTCGCTGACTCTCATTGACTGGCATCCTTATGAAAACTGTTGTAAGAAACGACTATCATTTTCGAACATCAGTCGTAAATCTGAAATTTTGTAACGCAACATCGCTAAACGATCAAGCCCCATACCAAAGGCATATCCGCTGTATTCGTTGGGATCGATACCGACGTTGGCTAATACGTTCGGGTGCACCATACCGCAGCCCAACACTTCCAACCAACCGCTGTGACCACAACCGCGGCAGCCATCACCCATACAGCTAGTGCATTGGATATCGACCTCAGCTGAAGGCTCAGTAAATGGAAAATACGATGGACGAAAACGCAGTTTTAGCTCCACCTCAAAGAATGCTGACATAAAGCGATGCAATAAGCCTTTTAAATCGGCAAAGGTGCAATGCTTATCCACTACCAAGCCTTCTAGTTGGTGAAACATCGGCGTATGGGTGTTATCTGAATCACGACGAAACACTCGACCCGGAGCAATAATTTTTAGCGGTGGCTTTTGCTCTAACATCGTACGGATTTGTACTGGCGATGTGTGGGTGCGCAACAACATTTCGTTTTCTAAATAGAATGTATCAGCCATCGCGCGCGCTGGATGTGTTTCAGGAATATTTAACGCTTCGAAGTTATGCTTTTCGTCTTCAATTTCTGGACCTTCACATACTTCAAAACCAGCGCTATGCAGTAGTTGCTCCGCACGTTGACGCACACGCGCCACCGGATGAAAACTACCGCGAGCCGTTTGGCGGCCGGGTAATGTTACATCAATGGTTTCGGCTTTAAGTTTTTCAGCCGACTGCGCTAGTTGTAATTTTTGCTGTTGTTGTTCAAGCAATTGTTGAATTTCGCGTTTTGCGACATTCACTGCTTTACCCATCACGGGGCGCTGTTCGCCCGGTAATGAACTGACTTGTTTTAGTAATTCGGTGAGCTGGCCTTTCTTGCCCAGGTATTGAACGCGTAGCGATTCAATCTCGTCTATTTGTTGGGTGGCCACGATTGCCTGTTTGGCATCTGATAGAAGTGTATCGACTTGGTTTTGCATATTTTTATCCATGATCGGTCATTGATATGGAGGTGTAATCCCGGACTTCGTATTGTCATCCCGGGCTTGACCCGGGATCCATATATTATTCCCTGGATCCCGGATCAGAGTCCGGGATGACATAAAAACTAAGCTGCTAATGCAGACTTAGCCATCTCTGCTAACTTAGCAAACGCTGCTTTATCTTGAATAGCTAAATCGGCTAAGTTTTTACGATCCACTTCGATACCGGCTTTAGTTAAACCATTAATCAATTGGCTGTAGCTGATATCACATTCACGTGCAGCGGCATTGATACGCACAATCCACAACGAACGGAATTGACGCTTGCGTTGACGACGATCACGGTACGCATATTGTGCTGCTTTAATAACGGCCTGTTTGGCTACGCGATACACACGACTACGTGCGCCGTAATAACCTTTGGCTTTCTTCATGACTTTTTTATGGCGGGCTCTTGCTGTTACACCGCGTTTTACTCTTGGCATTGTTACACTCCTCTTTAAATATTCTTTCTGGATCCCGGATCAAGTCCGGGATGACAGTATCACTGGTTCCCGGATCAAGTCCGGGATGACAGCATTAATTAATCAACCAACATCTTTTCGATGCCTTTAACATCATTTTTATGAGGACTGCTTAAACCACGCAAATGGCGCTTACGCTTAGGACCTTTCTTCGTCAAAATGTGATTACGGTTAGCTTTACGGCGTTTTAACGCACCGCTACCAGTTCTTTTAAAGCGCTTCGCAGCACCACTGTTACTTTTCATCTTGGGCATCTTTCTCTCCACCTATTGTTTGTTCATTTGTCGTCTCTGGTTTTTTCTTAACAACAGTTTCTGCCTTAACGGGGGCAAGAACCATTCCCATTTGCCGTCCTTCGGCTTTGGGTTGTTGTTCAACGGTAACCAAGTCGTGCAAATCACGTTGCACCCGACGTAAGATGTCCATACCCAATTCACGATGCTGCATTTCGCGGCCGCGGAATCGTAACGTCACTTTGACTTTATCACCATGCTCTAAGAAAGTTTTTATTTTCCGCAGCTTAATATTGTAATCGCCAATATCCGTTGCTGGACGGAACTTAATTTCTTTTACCTGAGTTGTCTTTTGTTTTTTACGTTGCTCAGTTCGCTTTTTATTTGCTTGGAACTGAAACTTACCGTAATCCATGATACGGCAGACAGGAGGCTCTGCATTAGGTGATATTTCCACTAAATCTTGACCCGCATCTTCTGATCTTTTCAGAGCTGATGCAGTGTTCACAATGCCAACCTGTTCGCCATTTTCATCTATTAAGCGCACTTCAGGTACTCGAATCTGTTGATTAATTCGAGTTTTCTTTGTCGAATTTCTGATGGCCTATATCCTCATTGTTTATTAATCACTTGTAACGGCTAAGTCATACCGGTGATGTTGCCGGCTTTTGGCCCATGACTAAGCGGTTACGCTTTGTGTTTACGATCAATCTCAGCTTGTAGGTAATCAACCAACCGCTCGAATGACTGCCCTTCTACCTGGCTGCCATCGTGTGCTCGTAAAGCAAAATCTTCTCCAGCCACTTCCTTATCACCGATAATCAGTTGATACGGCACTTTGGCTAAAGTGTGCTCGCGAATTTTAAAGCCGATCTTCTCATTTCTCAAGTCTAATCGCACTTTAAATCCATATTTTTTCAATTTTTTGTCCAATTCGATGCAAAAATCAGCCTGAGCGTCCGAAACGTTCATAACTACAAGCTGAATGGGGGCTAACCACAACGGTAATTTGCCCGCATGCTCTTCCAATAAGATACCCAAAAAGCGCTCGAGTGAACCCAACATGGCGCGGTGCAACATATAAGGCACCTGCTTTGAACCATCTTCGGCGATATAGGTGGCGCCTAATCTGCTAGGAGTTGATGGGTCGACTTGGATCGTGCCGCATTGCCATACACGGCCAAGGCAATCTTTAAGTGAGAATTCGACTTTAGGGCCATAAAATGCGCCTTCACCAGGGTTGTATTCCCAATCGAGACCGGCATCATTTAGGATATCAGCCAAAATACCTTCCGTTTTATCCCACTGCTCTTCAGTGCCTACGCGCTTCTCTGGTCGGGTTGAGAGCTTAACGATCACTGAATCAAATCCAAGTGATTGATATACCTTATATATTTGCTCAATAAATGCGGTGGTCTCTGGGTGGATTTGATCTTCCGTACAGAAGATATGCGCATCATCTTGCACAAAGCCTCGCAGGCGCATCAGACCATGCAATGTGCCTGAGGGCTCATTGCGGTGACAAGAGCCAAATTCGGCATAACGGATCGGCAGGTCACGGTAGCTGCGCAGCTTTTGATTATAGATTTGCACGTGACACGGGCAGTTCATTGGTTTGACGATATAGTCGCGGTTCTCTGAAGGCGTGACAAACATATCATCATCAAATTTAGAGGTATGGCCTGATAATTCCCACAAGTGGTTATCCACCAACATCGGTGTATTCACTTCTTGATAACCGGCCTCAACCTGCACTTCACGCACATAGTCGCGCAAGGTGCTATTCAAAGTCCAACCGTTGGGATGCCAAAAAATCATGCCAGGGGCTTCTTGTTGCAAGTGGAATAAATCCATCGAGGTAGCCAGCTTTCGGTGATCACGCTTTTCTGCTTCGGCCAAACGGTGCAAATAAGCTTTTAGCTGTTTTTTATCGGCCCATGCGGTGCCATAAATACGTTGCAACATCTCATTATTGCTATCGCCACGCCAATAAGCGCCAGCAAGCTTCATCAGCTTAAAAGCCTGTAAAAATCGGGTATTTGGTACGTGAGGACCGCGGCATAAGTCTACAAAATCACCTTGTTGATAAACCGACAATGCTTCATCAGCCGGTAAATCTTTTATGATTTCAACTTTGTAATGCTCACCCATGCCTTCGAATAGTTTAATCGCTTCATCGCGACTAAGCTCACGGCGAGTGATTTCGAAATTTTGCTTCGCTAATTCAGCCATTTTCTTTTCAATAGCTTCGAGATCTTCGGGCGTAAACGAACGCTCGAAAGCAATATCATAATAAAAGCCATCATCAATCACAGGGCCAATGGTAACTTGGCATGATGGGTACAGCTCTTTGACTGCCTGCGCTAACAAGTGTGCCGTTGAATGACGAATAACCTCTTGGCTTTCTTCATCTCTCGTCGTGATCAAACGCAACTGGCTATCAGCCGTAATTTGATGACTCAAATCAACTAATTGACCGTCCACTTCTGCGGCTACCGCCGCTTTAGCCAGACCCGGCCCAATGGCAGCTGCCACTTCAGCACAAGTCACCTCATGATCAAACTGTTTTACGCTCTTATCGGCCAGTGTTACGTTAGGCATATCGTTATATATCCATCTGATTAAGCAAAGAATCAGGCATTATAACAGGTTTCAAGATGTGCTCAACGCATTCCAGACCGCAAACAATTAGCATAACACTTGCTTTTTTATGGCTGTTAGTTATAATTCCGATCTAATTACTAGTTATATAGAATATTAACTGCCGCACGAGGAGAGAAATAATGCCAGACAGAATAGCAACGCGCACAGAAATAGCTAATGATGAATCAGATCGCACGTGCGCAATGACGTGTGCAGGCATAATAGTAGGCGTTGCTTCAGGCTACCTTATTGCTCGCGCCATCATCGGTATTGACAACCCCTTTTCACAAAACAATGACAAGGGCGAAGATATAGGCTTTATGTTTTCCATGATGATTGGTGCGCTACCTGGCTTTGCCGCTGCTGGCATAGCGGCATGCGTGCAAAGCTCTTGCAGTCGCGTGTATTATCCTTATGGTTGTTCTCCACGTTATTATATCGATTCTCCTAGGCGAGATATTGAAGCAGCCGACAGCTCCACACTTAACGACACACTGTTGCAGCCAAGCAGTAGCCAGTAGCTTTTTAACTGAAATTCAGTAAACTGGCATTCCAATCTTACCTTGGACAGCTAGCATGTTAAAAATATACGGCATAAAAAATTGCGATACAGTGAAAAAAGCGCTGAAGTGGCTAAAAGAAAACAATATCGCCCATGAATTTATCGATTTTAAAAAATCACCGCCATCAACTGAACTGATACAACAATGGTGTAAACAACTCGACTGGGAGTTATTGCTTAATCGACGCGGCACTACCTGGCGCCAACTTGATGAAGCTCAAAAAACCAATGTCGATCAAGCCAAAGCAATCAAGCTGATGGCCGCACAACCCAGCATGATTAAACGCCCGGTATGGCAACACGACGATAACGCTTATCTAGGCTTTACCGATGAGGTCAAAGCTTTATTAAGCAGTTAATTAGCACCAGCTTCAAATACCGCAAACTGCTTTTCTAATCGCCATTGTAACTGTGCTTTAGGACTTTTATTTAAAAAGCCTTGGCAGCTAACTGACGGCTGCATCTTTGTATAAGGATTATCTTCAGCACAAGCAGCAACCAAGTGTTGGTAATTTGAATCCTGCCATAAATTTTCACCTTGGATAAAAGCATAATAAAGACTATTACGGTCAATATTTTTGATTTGTTGATAGCTTAATGGATAACGCGATACGGCCATGTAGTATTCATGATTCAAACTGGTATTGCTGACACCTTGATCATCGGTTGATAACGCTACGGGCACATGATGATTGATATAGCGCATCAACGGATGATGAAAAGACTTCATACCAGGACTAGCATCCATACAATAAGACGGGCCATCACACACACCCAAAATATCTTGATTCGAAGTTAAATTCACTTCGATTAGCTTATGTTGGTCGGCTAATTGCGCTAACAAGCCAGGGAAAGACTTCAGTTCATAACCAATATCAACACCATGACCAATGCGATCAGCTCCTGCCACATTGATTGCCTGATAAATATGATCATGCAAGTTAGTTTTAGCGGTATCGTTTGCTGTCAGCTCACCAGCATGCTCACTCAACGGCATACGCTGACCATAATGATTAACCGCATACTGATTGAGGTATTTCAGCATCTGCATGTGTATTTGATAATATTGAATCGATTTAGCATTACTTTCCGGTGCGACCAGGTTTTCAGTCACGTATAAATCCGGCGCATAATGATTAGCTAACATCCCCGCCACCATACTGGCAAACACCTGACTCGGGGAAGTAACTCGGATCAACTGATACTGAAAACGCACTACAACCTTACAAGCAGCAGCTTGCTGCGCGGTACCATCACAATGCAGCAGTTGCTTTGCATCTGCCACCATCTTGCGAGTAGGCTTAATGATATGTGGCAATACCACTTGGTCATATATGCCATTTTCAATTAAAAGATCAGCTGCTCGATTAACCTGGTAAGAATCAATTGACTGTAGCGTATCAAGTGACTTCAATAGATGCTTACCCATACTCGCCGCAGAGTGTTGAGCATCATATGAATCCATGGCCAACATCAGCTCTATATAATCCAAGTGTTCATTGGCAGCTTGTTGCATCATATTGGCTAATAGCTGCGGATAATAATCTGTGTCATGTGTCAGTGCGCCCACCTCACCAAAGGTAGCAAAAAAATGTGACTCACCAAAACTTGGCGCTTGGTAGTGAAAATCCTGCATAGTCCAGGCATCGATTAATTGATGGTAATCATCACTGCCGGTTGAAATAGCGCGCAACCATTCGCCCTTATCATTAATACAGTTGGCATCTACAGTCACTTTATCAGTAGACATATTGGCACAGTAATCCGTATGCTTGATATCATCATCTGCTAATTGAATCAGTTGATCACGATAAATCGCACCAGTAAAGTGGTTATGCAAGTCGCCACCTTTGGGTATATCTGCTACCCATTGCTTCAAGGCTATTTTATTATTTTTTGCCTGCTGATAAGCCTGCTGAGCTTGCGACATATAAGGATCAAGCGATTGCGCCGTTACGATATTAAACGTCAACACCCCCAGCAAAACAACCCATAATTTATTCAATGTAGCTCCCCCAACTTAAACACCAATAACGTATAAAAGGCGTACTTTAATACTTTACTGAGCATTTTGCAAAAGTGCCCAGCGTACGAAAAGGTTTCCCATCCAAGCCGTCATCGCGTACAATCCCGCACTGATCATGAGAATGAAACACAAAATTATTATTACATTAAATTCAGACAGATAGGAGAACAACATTGAGACGAGCACCATTTAAAACAACCAACAGAGCAGTGGCAGCAGCTGTCGCCATACTTTCGGGTAAACCGCCTACACCTCCACAATTTGCACTATTAATCGCAGCTACCGCCGCCACAGTCGCAAAAGCATCCACTGAGAGCAAACAACAAACTGTGCCCGTCTACTCATTCTCCCCAAGAATGGGTCACTAACTTAAACAACACTGGGTCAGGGATCGACCTTTATAGCAATTCTAATTCAGTAGCTTGTCGCTTAAACGCATCCAGATCGACATCCACTAACCGTTGAAAATCTGGCAGATTTTTCAGTAACAGTGCGCCGTATTGCTTGCTGTAGAGCCGCTTATCTAAAATGGTAACTACGCCGTAATCGTCTTCCTGACGAATCAAGCGCCCAACAAACTGAGTGAGCTGAATCGAGGCTTGTGGCAACGTCGCCACCATAAATGAATTCATTTGATTGGCTTTAAGCCAATCACTGCGCGTTTGCTCAATAGGTGTATTCGGCACACTGAATGGTAGCTTATGAATAATCACATGACGACAAAAGTCTGCCGGTAGATCCAAGCCCTCACCAAAAGATACCAAGCCAAATAATATCGATCGCTTCCAACTGCGTATTTTCTTTTTATGCTTTTCGACTAACTTGGACTTGCTCTGCGAGCTTTGCATCAGAATATCTTTTTGCAGCACTTTAGGCAGCGCATCATAAGTTTGCTCCATCGCTCGACGGCTACTAAATAATACCAATGTTCCCGCTTTTTCATCGACCAACTCTGGCAATAACTTTACCGCCTCATCGAGATGCTTTTGCTGATTAAAACCCGAAGGCTCGTTGGTCATCTTTGGCACATACAATATGGATTTTTGGAAATCAAACATCGAAGGGATACTTTGTTTAATATAGTTTTCATTACCCTTCAATCCTGTCTTGCGGCAGAAATAATCAAAACTACCTAACGCACTCATGGTTGCTGAACACAATACCGCACCATTAGTAAACTTATCCCATAGTTGTTTTTTTAATACATCGCCAACATAAATCGGTGCCGCATGCACAATATACGCATTGTCACGCTGCTCAAACCATTTAGCTACCGGCGCCTCTTTGCCTTGGCGTTGGTGGCAAAACATCCGCCATGTTTCACATTGATTACTGGCTCGGCTGATGGCAAAGCCTAAGCCAGCTAATACACGGCCTCTTTCATCCTTATCTTTTTCCGCCATCGGCTCATTGCCTTTGGGAAACAATGCATCGGTGATTTCATTACCATAGGTGACAATCACATCAGCGATGCGTGCAATCTCTTTGCCTAATAGCAAGATCTCTTCTGGCAAATCTGTCACCCGCCATATGCCGTCTTCAAATTTATTCACATTTAAAGCCAAGTAGTCACGCACTTGCGTTGCCGTGTCTTTTAAGTCATCGGTCAAGTCATTAATTTGTTTTTGCTTTTCATCGCTAACCAGTTTTAAACCACGCGCTTGCACTAATACCTTGGTCAAGGCTTTCGACCAATCACTCACCCCCATCACACTGGCACTTGCTGAGAAGTGATCGGCTGATTTACCTGGCAAATGATGACACTCATCAATGACATAAATACTTTCATCTGGTTCAGGCAATATCGTACCACCGCCCATGCTCATATCGGATAATAATAAGCTGTGATTCACCACAACAACATCGGCGACATAGACTTTTTTACGTGCCTTAAAAAACGCACAGTCTTCATAATAGGCGCATAACTTGCCTGCACAGCCATCGGAGTCGGTACTGACTTGACGCCATTGCTGATCATCCACCGAAATCGCCAATTCATCACGATCACCGTTCCAATCTTTTTGCTCCAATTCAACTTGTAATAATTGTTCGGTAGTGGTTTCTGATAACAGGTCATCTTGCCATAACGGATCATACACACGCGCATGGCAAACATACCTTCTACGCCCCTTGGCTAACGCTAATTTAATTTTTTTAGACAACACCTTTTCGGCTATTGGTATATCTTTTTTAACCAACTGCTCTTGCAGCGCAATTGTCGCCGTACTGATAATAATGGTCTGATCAGACGCTTTAGCCATCAAGCTACCGATGGTATAGGCCAAGGTTTTACCGGTACCGGTCGGTGCCTCGATACCAATGATTTTTTTAGCATGCAAAGCATCAAAGATCGACTCAATCATCGCCAACTGCGATTCACGCGATTGAAAGCCGGTCTTTTGTATTTTTTTGCTGATATCAGCAAGATCTAGTTTGTCTGTCATGCGGGCATTGTACACCAAGCTACACATGCTACACTATCGTTGTTTAGCTAATTAAAAGGATTTAATCATGTGGCGCTCGCTGGTAATTTGTTTGTTTTTTGCGCTATTCGCTAGTAACATCATCGCCGCAAAGATCACTAGCATACCCCAGTACGGATTGGTCGATAGTCCTCAATATGCTGGCTATGCCTCTATCACCGATAAAGCGTGCAAAAAAATGGACTGTCCTGATTCCCCATCTTTATATTACTGGCTAATTACGTCAGACAGTAACTACAAAAGCAAGCCACTGATCATCTGGTTTAACGGTGGCCCAGGAGCCAGCAGTATGTTTGGCACCTTTATGGAAACAGGGCCTTATCAATTTAACGCTTCTGGGGCATTAATTAAAAACCCCTATTCATGGACGCGCTTTGCAAACCTTATGGTTATCGAGCAGCCACTTGGCGTGGGCGCCTCAACTGTCAAACCTAACAACAACAAACTAATCCCGCACAACAACAAACAGTCCAGCGAACAGTTCTACAATGCCTTACAGCACATCGTATCTCAACACCCCTTCCTCAAGCGACATAAGATATATCTCATGGGTGAAGCATATGCCGGAAAATACATTGCCTTTATTGCGACAAAGATGCTCGAAAGAAAGGAGCAGTATGGCATTCAGTTAGGTGGTATTATGGTGAATGACATCTGGATTGACCCTCTCCTGCAAGCCTCTTTTGACAGTCAATTTGCATACACACACGGCATGATTGATTCTGATCAGAAACGCACTGTCGATCAAATTTACGCGCGCTGTAAATCACTGATGCAACAAACACCAACAACAAAAAAAGCCAACAGGGTTTGTTCAGAAATTATGGCGACAATAAGAAACATGTCTGGCCTGTATTTACCAAACATTATGCGCCCCGCTCCCGACTACACCACACTCTCAAAATATCTGAGCAAAAGCAGTGTGCAACAAGCTATGCACATGAAACCCCATACACCTTACGTACTATTTTCTAATAAAATTAACAACAACTTTATTATTGGCGAGCAAGCCTCCGTAACGAACCTCTACAACCAGTTACTCAGCCAAAATGTAGAAATTGTCATTATGTCTGGCTTATTAAACGCAACAGATTCAAATTTTCTGGGTGTTGATGCAACGATCCAACAACTGCAATGGCCTGGAAAGCAAAAGTACCTAAACAGCAAAACCGTTCAATGGGTCGATACTGACATAAACAAAACCGTCTTAGGCTATATCAAATCCGACCAAAAACTTGCTCGCGTTAAAGTTTTGAATGGTGGACATATGCTGCCTTATGATCAACCCAAGGTTGCCCGTCTGGTAAAAGAGTTTGTTAGCCTCTAATATTCTTGCATATAATTAGCTTAAGGAAAACACTAAGAACGCAGCTCACATTTCAGATAAAAGATTTAAATCATCACACCCCTCTCGCTTCAACAATCTTAATCAGCATTCCTTTCGCGTGGGGTTTTTAAGGGGAGCGTGCGAATCATACAAGGGAACCAGTGAGTCCCGATCAGGGGCGAAGTGGTGGTAGGCACGATTGGGTTCGAACCAACGACCCCCACCATGTCAAGGTGGTGCTCTACCGCTGAGCTACGTGCCTAAAAAAGAGGGCTAAGAGTATACCAAGCCCTCGCATTTATCAAGTCTACATTCTCGCTGGTGATGGCGAAGCAACTGATGCACCAGCAGCAGCTTTCTGCTCAGCCGCCTTGAGATCAGCTATTTGCTCCCTAAGCGCACTCACACTAGCCTCACCATCAGCTGTCATCACAAGCTTAAACTTACCCTCATTATCGGGGTCCGGAACACGCTCATAGTGCCCCGCGTCAACTCCGCGTTGTGCAACATCACTGAAGAGCTCACCACGAAACATAAAGCTCGCATGACTTGTAGTTTTACGTTCACTAGCAAAATCAGCTTGAGCGGCAGAATATGGCTTACAGACAGATGCACCAAATGGGTTAGGTAATCGCTGCCAGCGTTGCAATAACCACGGCACCAATATTGACGTAAACAAGCTTGCACCCACCATCAAACCTTGAGGTACTGGACCAACACGCGTTTCACCTTTAGTGGCCCAATCCGAACCCGCACAGATGCTCATCATTAATGCGCCACCCACCAAAGATGACACGGTAGCGGTAATGAGTTTACGCTTGGACGTCGTTGTACCTTCAATCCAGGCAAAATTTTCCGCTGTAATATAAGCTCGCTTACTCACGACATGCCCAGCGCCTGCTTCGACATCATCCCCAGCAGCTGGTAAAGACTCAGCCACACCACCTGGGCGGTCAAGCACTACCCTAGCATTTTCAACAGCTTCCCTATTCTGGTGTTTAGCACCCCAGGCAAAACCAGTAAAAGAGATCAAGCCTAACAACCCAGCTAAAATAGTGGCATTAATATCTTCCGGATCATCACGCTTGACTGTGCAAGCAATGTAAGCGCTCAATGTAGCTACTGAAAGTGCCAGCAAGCCGAACATCCGTGCATTATTTTGCATGCGCACAAAAGAACTTGCGGATACAGATGCATCAGACGAGGGCTTTGACCTTGTTGGTCTGGTATTTTCGCTATCAGGCATTATTGTGGTGTTAACGTAACCAGATTGCGTACCCAATACAAGATCAGGCCAATTGAGAATTGCTTCAGCATTTCGACTAGCAGAACTAAACTGATTTTTTGCTCCCCAGTAAAAGCCTGCCAACGATACCACCGCTAATACACTGGCTAAAATAGTAGTACTCGTATCTTCAGGATCGTCACGTTTAATAGCAAAAGCTACCATATAGCCGCCCAACACAGCAACGGAGGCTGCCAACATAGAAAATATTTTTGCTTGGTTCCACTGATCTACTAGGGTTACACCTTGCTCTTCGAATAAACGTTGCGGGTAATCACGCCTTTCTTGTTCAATACTTTCTAGATGTCTTGCTTGCTTATCCCTATCAAGGATGGCAGTAATGGCCGGCAATGCTTCCATCCGTTGCAATAAGTCTGGCGAATCAGCAATAGCTCGCAGCCCTGCTTGGCTTCGCATAAAGACCTGAATATCTGCGACCGGTGTTGGCTGCGTCGCAATTAATCGCTCAGCTTCAGCACGCTTAAGAATCAACTCTTGCACTCTAAAAGGTGCCTCAGTTTGTTGATAGGCTTTTTCAGCTTGCTTATGATGCTTGTTGACCGCTTTTTTTAATTTTGTTAATAATTTCGCTGGATCACCCAATAAACTTTCATTTTTCATTATCTCTGGGTAGCTGTTGTCTAGCTCCTGTCGCTTTCTCTGATCTTCCGCGGCCTGACTGCTCGGAGTTAACGCTTCACGCTGCACGGCAGAGCGATTCTTTGCTCTATCAAAATCATTAGCAAGCTGGGCAAAAAAAGCGGCCGGGTCATCCTTTGCCTTTTTCTTCAAAAATCTATCTTTTAGCTTTTCAGCAAAATCAGCAAATGCGGATCGCGCTTTCGATAACACTAAGCGCTCACTCTCTAATCGACGATATTCTGATTGCCGCTGTGGTGATTGCGCTAATCTACCTTCTGGTCCAGTTGGACTTTCTAGGCCATCTGTTAATACTAAAGCTGGTGGTGGTTGTAATTGATCGCTACTTAATAACGGTTCCTGTAATGAACCTGGTGCATGACGTGACATTTGTTTCTCCCCTCAAAGTCTCCAAAAATATTCTATCGACGCTAAACCACTTGCCTAGCTGTATTTATTGTCTTAAGGTTCTCTTAAGATTTTGATAAGGCATGTCATTGCGAAGAGACTGCATCAGAGTCAGCAAGCCTGTCAGGGGTGCCTTTCTTACTGATTAAGGCAGTTCACGCAAATCAATTACGCGATATATACAATTACGAGGAACTTACGCTGCATTATGATAAAATTGCTTTGGCATCAAGGGTAATATGTGGCCCCCGGATCAAGTCCGGGGTGACAGTGAAAAGTCCAAGGTGACAGTGAAAAGTCCAAGGTGACAGTGAAAAGTCCAAGGTGACAGCGATAAGTCCGGGGTGACAGTGAAAATCCGGGATGACAGTGAAAACAAGGAAACAAAAATGACCACGCCATTATGGCAACCATCTGCAGATGACTTACAAAAAAGCCAAATGGCAAAATTCATACAATACGTAAATCAAGCGCATAAATTACAATTCGACAACTACCAACAACTATACCAATGGTCCACTGAGCATATTGATCTTTTTTGGCAGGCTGTTGTTGAGTTCTGTGATGTGAAATTTGATAGCCCCGCTCAAGGCGTAGTAAACAATCAAAACGACATGCAGCAAGCGCAATGGTTTCCTGGTGCCACATTAAATTTTGCACAACATCTATTGCGCTTTAATGATGACAAGGTAGCGATCCAATTTGCCAACGAGATCGGTGAGCGACGCTCATTAACTTATGCCGAACTTAATCAACAAGTCATTGCATTAGCGGCGCACTTACAATCACTCAGTGTCGTCGCTGGTGATCGTGTCGCCGGATTTGTGGCGAATACACCTGAAGCGATTATTGCCATGCTGGCCACGACTTATTTAGGTGCGGTATGGAGCTCATGCTCTCCTGACTTTGGTTTAAATGGCGTCATCGACCGCTTTGGTCAAATCGAGCCCAAAGTGCTATTTGCTGTCGACGGGCATTATTATGGACGAAAAAAATTTAACGATCTCGACAAGGTTAAAAAAATTCGCCAACAGTTGCCAGCGCTGCAGGAATTAATTGTTATTCCTTATGTTGATAAAAATCCAGTCATTACCGGAATCACCAACTGCCAATTATTTTCAGATTGTTTAACACCACCCGAAAAAGCACCTGACTTTGTGCCGGTAGCCTTTAATGATCCGCTATATATTCTGTATTCATCCGGCACCACGGGCAAACCAAAATGCATGGTGCACTCAGTTGGTGGTACATTGTTGCAACATTTAAAAGAATTACAGCTACACACCGACATTACGCGCGATGACGTCTTCTTTTTCTTTACCACCTGCGGCTGGATGATGTGGAACTGGCTAGTGAGTGGTTTGGCATTAGGTTGCACCTTGGTGTTATTTGATGGCTCCCCCTTCCACCCAACAAAATTAGCTTTACTAAATTTAATTGATGAATTTGACATAAGCGTATTTGGCATTGGTGCAAAATACATCGAAGCGATTGCGCGTCGCCATTTATCACCCAAAGACAGCCACAAGCTAAGCTCATTAAAATCAATATTGAGCACCGGCTCACCGTTATTGCCAGAAAGTTTTGATTACATCTATGAACACTTTCCGACTAATGTTCGTGTATCTTCCATTAGCGGTGGCAGTGATATTGTGTCGTGCTTTGCCTTAGGCTGCCCAATCATCCCGGTCTATCGCGGCGAACTGCAATGCCGGGGCTTAGGCTTAGCGGTGGACGTTTACAATGAGCAAGCGCAACCAATAAAGCAGCAAAAAGGCGAGCTGGTATGCACCAAGCCTTTCCCTGCCATGCCGATTTGTTTTTGGAATGACCCCACCGGTGAGCGTTATCATAACGCATATTTTAATCGTTTCGATAACATTTGGGCGCACGGTGATTATGCGGAACTCACCGAGCATGATGGCGTTATTATTTATGGCCGATCGGATGCCACGCTCAACCCCAGTGGGGTTCGCATTGGTACCGCAGAGATCTATACACAAGTGGATCAATTTGATCAAGTGCTCGATTGTATCGCGGTGGGCCAAGCCTGGCGCGGATCTGAGCGTATTCTTTTATTTGTAATTATGCGTAAAGGCTGTGAGCTTACAACTGAGTTAAGCAAGCAAATCAAGGAAACTATTCGTAAAAATGCTTCACCGCATCACGTACCAGCAAAAATCATTGCTGTCGCTGATATCCCGCGCACGATTAGTGGTAAAGCAGTTGAGTTAGCGGTAAAGAAAGTTATTCACGGTGAAACAGTAACAAATACAGACTCACTTGCAAATCCAGAAGCACTGGACTGCTATGTTAACCTCAAGGAACTGGAGCGCTAATGGCTACCATTAAACGATACAGCTTGATCATCTTATCGGTTATTTTTATTTTATGGTTGATCAGTTTAATCCCGCACACCAATAACCCACCGAAAGACATGAGAAACGCCTGCCATATCTTTCAACAATACCCGCGCTGGTATGCCGATATCTTAAAGTCACAAAAAAAGTGGCACATCCCAATGAATGTTGAACTGGCTATTATTCGTGAAGAATCACACTTTAAAGCTTTAGCCTTAACACCGCACCGCAAGTTATTCGGCATTCCTTTGCCTTGGACACACATCACTACCGCCAGCGGTTATACCCAAGCGATCGATTCAACCTGGGATTTATATGCCAAAAACACGCATCAATATTTTGTTGACCGCAGTTCATTTGCCAGCGCCACTGATTTTATTGGCTGGTTCGCGCATATGGCACGTAACAAAGCCGGCATCCCCAGTAATGATGCTTATGATTTATATCTTGCTTATCACGAAGGTGTACGCGGTTATATCGAACATAATTATGATCGCAAATTATGGCTAAAGAATATCGCCTGGCAAGTACAACACAACAGCGCCGTCTATCAAAATCAACTGCGCCATTGTAAAAAATCGCTGCCTCAGCTGTCATGGTATGATTACTGGTAGTTATCACTAAACATTAAACAGACATTAACCACAGATAAACCAAACCAGTCGGTTGATATATGATCAATTTAAGATATAGTGGCGTTTGAATTAATATATATCGTGGGAGATATACATGAGAACCGCTGCTTGGCTTACTGTTAGTGCAATATTACCAAAACTGATTTCAGCTATTTGCTTTGAACAACCAACCGATGATGGCATTGGCCATGACACCTCACTTGACTGCAACGACATAGGATATAAAGCAACGGAAGCTGGCATTTTTTCCGAACTCAAAAAACAATGTAAGGTATATCAAGATCAAGACTCCAATACCGATTGTGCACACTTTTTTACTGGCACTAAGAACTATGGCTCTGGATGGTATGGAGAGCCTGCATGTTCCGTATCCTACCATGATACTGTTGCTCCTTTAGATCCCTGCGTTGATCGTGTAGTAAAAGAAATGGCACCCCAACATGCTCTCACCATGGAAAGCTTGATAGTCACTGCTGGTCTTGCAGTTGTTGGTGTTGTGTTAATTGCACTGTGCTATTGCTTACACAAGGATCGTAAAGATAAAGCACGCGTGGTTGAAAATGATGATCTTAAAGAGGTATTGGTAGTAGACACCGATGGGGAAGATCCACAGCCAATGTCGAAATCACCAGCAAAACATTAATCTATTTTATGGGCGTCGCCCCTGCGGGCAGCCTTGGTGTGCTCGCTAGCGCTGCGCGCACGAAGGCTCCCACTCCGGTGTCGCCCATTTAGATTAATATTTTGCAGGATGCTCCTAGATAGGCATGTTTTAACAACGCCTGAGGCAAAAAGTTTCCTCTGCTACCTGAGCGTTTTGATTTTTTCATCAGGCAAGGCAAAACATAACGAAAAACCGGAACGTATAGTTACATACTTGAGGATTTTGAGGCATGTTTTAACGACGCCTGAGGTAAAAAGCAAACGTTCAGGCGGCAAGCACTTCATCTCTTAATTCACGGCGCAAAATCTTTCCGACATTTGATTTCGGCAAATCAAACCTAAACTCAATCTGCTTCGGTACCTTATACGCAGTCAAGCGCTCACGACAATAAGCAGTCACTTCAGCTTCTGTCATCGGCGATTTATCTTTAACAATATAAGCTTTCACTGCCTCACCAGTACGCTCACTCGGCACACCAATAACAGCGACCTCTTTGATGCCTGGCATAGCTGAAATTACTTCTTCAATTTCGTTGGGGTAGACATTGAAACCAGAAACAACAATCATGTCTTTTTGACGATCCACTAAATAAAAGAAGCCTTCCTCATCCATGCGTGCAATATCACCGGTATGTAGCCAACCATCTTTATCTATCACTTTATCGGTAGCTTCTTGTCGCTGCCAATAACCATCCATAACTTGAGGCCCCTTAACACACAATTCACCCTTTTCACCGACCGGCAAATTATTGCCTTCTGGATCCAATATACAGACATCTGTCGATGGAATCGGCACACCAACGCTACCATTAAACTTTTCAATATTAACCGGATTAATTGTTACCACAGGGCTGGCTTCTGTTAAACCAAAACCTTCAACAATAGGTAAGCCGCTTAACTCATGCCATTGTGTTGCCACACTGCTTTGCAAAGCCATACCACCCGAAACCGTTAAACGAAGATTTGAAAAATCTACAGTTTTAATTTTTTTATGATTGGCCAAATGATTAAATAACGTATTCAAACCGACAAAGAAATTAAACTTGGACTTACGCAAGATGCGAACAAATGAACCCATATCACGCGGGTTTGTCACTAAAATGCATTCAGAACCATAAGAAAAGAAACAGAAACAACATACCGTTAGTGAAAAGATATGATATAGCGGCAATGCACCAATAACCGAACCCGTGCCACGCTCAACACCAACCGGTTCAACCCAAGCAACAATTTGCATCACATTAGCAATCATATTGCTGTGCAATAAGATTGCACCTTTCGACACACCGGTTGTTCCACCGGTATATTGTAAAAAGGCAACATCATCGGCTTTGATTTCAACACGCTCATAGGGAGTCTGACTACCATGATGCAGCATCTCATCAAATGTTATCGCATGATTAATCGTCCAGCTCGGCACCATACGCTTAATATGCTTTACTACAAAGTTAACCAATGGCCCTTTAAAACCACCTAGCATGTCACCTAATTCTGTGACTATTACGTGCTTAACTTTCGTTTTAGGCAAGGCATCTTGTAATACGTTGGCAAAATTTGCTAACACAATAATCGTTTCCGAACCGGAATCATTCAACTGATGTACTAATTCACGTGAGGTATACAAAGGATTCACATTAACCACTGTCATACCGGCGCGCAACACACCGACCAACATCACAGGGAACTGCAGCACATTCGGTAACATAATCGCCACGCGTGAGCCACGCTCTAACTTTAAAGTATGCTGTAAATACGAAGCAACATTTTGACTTAATCTATCGAGTTCCGCATAAGTATAACCATGCCCCATATTACTAACTGCCGTGCAGTCTGCATACTGAGCAAAGCTATGCTCAAGCATCTCGACCAATGTGGAGTACTGGTCTTTATATTCTTCTAGCGTGTGCGGCACCCCTGGTGGATAATGCCGAAACCATGTCTTATCCAAAAAATATTCCCCTTAACCGTCCACAACTTTAGGTTGCTTTTCGTCGTTAGACGCTGCTTTTACTTTGGATGGTTTACTTTGTGGTTTAGCAAGTTCACTTGGGTCGAAATCATCAACAGCATTCACATGCGCGCGCAATTCGTTCACGCTTAATAAGCGCTCGGCTTCAAACTTAGTCAATACTGCTTCATCCAGCGCGGACTCCACTAAAGCCTCATAGGTGTAGCCTTTAATCTTACCTTTCTTATGCGCTTTAGCGAGCTTAGATTCTAAGCTTTCCACCTCAAGGAAGTCTTTAAAGTGGTGACACATCTGTCCCACCAGATTATTATCGGTCGGCGTTAAATAAGCACCTTTTGAAAGACGTTCACGCAACACAGAAGGCTGAGTTAATAACTTCGCTAAACGATGACCTGTTTTATCATTTGGGCGCTTATCCAATTGGCCAAATGGGAATACCCAACCACGCAAGTACCAAGCTAAGAAACGGTTAGGCATATTGCGTAAAATCCCATCCAATGCCTCTTGAATGTTAGTGATGATATTTTCCATCGCCCACTGCAATGCAGGTAATTCCTCTTTACTGCTACCACCGTCTTCATAATACTTAATAACCGCAGAGCCCATATACAAATAACTCAAACAATCACCCAAGCGAGCAGATAGTTTTTCTTTACGCTTTAAATCACCACCTAATGTCATCATGCAGATATCAGCCACATGAGAGAACGCAGCAGAATAGCGCGTCAATAAACGAACATAGCGACGACTATAGCCAGAACCGCGCACAAAAATGCCATCAGTGATCGACAGCATAAAACAACGCGTCCAATTGCTAAGCATATAACCTAAATGCCCCATCAATGCCTTATCAAAACGTTTTAAGCCTTCAGCTTTATTGTCATCACGTGCTGACTGCATTAACTCCAGCATATAAGGATGACAGCGCACCGCTCCCTGACCAAAGATAATCATCGAACGGGTTAATATATTTGCGCCTTCCACAGTAATACTAACGGGAGATTCTTGATAACCACGACCAATGTAGTTATTTGGTCCTAAACAAATTCCCTTACCACCATGCACATCCATGGTATCCAACACCACTTTTCGGGCTAACTCCGTAACATGATATTTTCCAATCGCTGAAGCTACCGCTGGCTTTTCACCCATATCTAAATAAGACAAAGTTAAACAACGTGTAGCATCCATCATATAAGAATGCCCCGCAATGCGAGCTAGTACTTCTTCAACACCTTCGAAGTTGGCAATGGCTGTATTAAACTGACGACGCGCATGTGAATACACACCGCTCGCCAAAGCACCCATACGCGTGCCACCCATCACCACTGATGGCAATGAAATACCACGGCCTGCCGCCAAGCACTCCATTAACATACGCCAACCATGACCAATCATGCTTTTGCCACCAATCACTGCATCAAACGACACAAACACATCGTGACCTTGTGTAGGCCCATTAGGGAAAGCTGAATTCAATGGACAATGACGACGCCCCGTTACCACACCTGGTGTGCCAGCAGGAATCAATGCACAGGTAATGCCCAGCTCTTCTTTATCACCAATCAAATGATCAGGGTCATAACACTTAAACGCCACACCGATAATCGTCGCTACTGGCGATAAAGTAATATAACGTTTATCCCAATTCATTAAGATGCCGAGTTTTTCTTCGCCATCAACTGTGCGCTTACAAATAATCCCACTGTCCGTCATCGCTGCAGCATCAGAACCCGCTGTTGGGCTGGTCAATGCAAAACAAGGAATGTCCTTACCTTTCGCCAAACGTGGTAAGTAATGATTTTTTTGTTCTTCGGTACCATAATGGAGAATCAACTCACCCGGCCCTAATGAATTAGGCACAGAGACAATAGTCGCCGCTGAAACACAAATCCCCGATAGCTTACTAATAACGGCTGAGTGTCCGTGTGCGGTAAAATCTAAACCACCATATTCCTTTGGAATAATCATACCAAAGAAGCCGTTATCTTTAATAAACTGCCATGCGTTTTCAGGAAGGTTATTTAATTCGTTTGTAACTTGCCAATCATCAAGCATCGAGCACAGCTCATCAACTGGCCCATCCATGAAATCTTGTTCTTCTTTAGTTAATTCTGGTGCAGGTATTTTACTTAATTTTTTCCAATCAGGTTTACCAGCGAAACATTCGCCTTCCCAACCCACAGTACCAGCTGTTAGTGCTTCTGCTTCAGTCACCGACATCGGTGGCATGACTTTGCGAAACACCTTCAACCCTTGGCCGGTTAACCATAATTTGCGCAATGGGGTAACGTTAAGAGCAACAGCAATGACTGCAAAAATTACCCAACTGGTAATTCCACCGCCAACTGAGCCTAATAATGATTGCACCAGCAACAAAACGCCGAAAGCAATTGTCCAAATAATGAGTCTTGCACGTTGAAAAGCTAAAATCATCCACAACGCGACATACAGGATAACCCACATCAGTGTTTCCATTTAAAAACCTCCTTTGCACACAGGGCGTGCAGTATACCTAAACAACCAAAAAAATTACAGTTTTCATTTGCACCATCAACAACTACGTTATGATTAAATAACACGTTTTTGTAAGATTTCCTTTTGTACCGTACGATACGATTTCACCCAAGGGTGCATGCGTTGCACATTTTTTGGCAGTGTATGCATAGCTTGTTTTGCCTGCTGTACGCTCGGATAGTCTCCATAAATCAGCACATACCAATTTTTGTTCTGGAAGTATGTGTGATAGTAACTGGCTTGTTGTCCTAAGTGATGACTCGACAAAAATTGTTTAAGCACATCTAAATGATGCACAGCCATAATCTGCAACGTATAACGCTTAGCTTCTTTATCTACAGCGGTGGTATCAGATGTATGACTAGCAATCACGCCATTGGATGGTGCATCAGCGCCTGCCCAATTGCTTGATGCATTAGCGTTTGCCACTGGCTCCTTAACCGCTGCTGGTTTTACTACTGGCACTGGCGCCTTAGCTAAATGCACAGCTGGTGTTTTAGGCTTTGACTTGGTGAATTGTTGCACATAAGGATGCTTGGTTCGCGCTTGATGCGGATCAGTATTTGGAATGGCTCCTTTCGCAGAACTTGCCGCCATCTTGGTTTGACCTTGATGTGAGAACTGTTTTTTGCGGATAATGTTCATTGCCTTAATGGCCAGCGGTTGATTTTGACCCGCTGCACGACTAATCCACACAATCGCTGTATCTGTATCTCTCACCGTGCCAACACCGTAATAATACATATAGCCTAAGGCATACATCGCATCTGGGTCATTGCTTTCGGCGGCTTGCTCCACCCTGTCTAGCGAACAACCATAGCGTTGTAAGAATTCATTTGATTTGCAGGCTTTGGTGTTTTGAAAGTTACCAGCAGCTGTATCATAAGAATCCGTTTTCGGATGTTTAGCACAGCCGGTTAAAAAAACAACAGACGATAAGCATAACAGTGCAAGTCGAGAAGCAACACGGCGATAGGTCATAGTGAAGGGTCCTTGTAACGGCGTTAAATAATACCGTC
This sequence comes from Coxiellaceae bacterium, assembly GCA_029212885.1. Lineage (GTDB taxonomy): Bacteria > Pseudomonadota > Gammaproteobacteria > Coxiellales > Coxiellaceae > JARGNX01. The sequence goes on along the minus strand of JARGPC010000009.1, from coordinate 90,867 downwards.
AACATTATAAACGGATCATACCTGAGACACAATGCGCGGTTACTTGAATGTCCATTCAAACCATGCTCGATTAAGTGAATCAGTGTCAGCTGTGTAATTCATGGTTAATCAAGGCGCACAGCTTGTCATGCCGGACCCCGATCCGGCATCCAGTATTAATAAAACATGGATCCCGGCTCAGGGGCCGGGATGACAAACAGCAAGATTGCCCACAGATACTGCACGTTGTAACGCTTAGCTGTGCGGCAAGGTTGGACGTTTGATGTTACGAAAAAATGCGACGTGTATAGTGACATACATAAGCAGTTTTGAGTCACATTAAACGTCCAAGATTGCCCGCAGATACTGCACGTTGTAACGCTTAGCTGTGCGGCAAGGTTGGACGTTTGATGTT
>JARGPC010000009.1:0-90373 GCA_029212885.1 Coxiellaceae bacterium | reverse complement strand
TGTATAGTGACATACATAAGCAGTTTTGAGTCACATTAAACGTCCAAGATTGCCCACAGATACTGCACGTTGTAACGCTTAGCTGTGCGGCAAGGTTGGACGTTTGATGTTACGAAAAAATGCGACGTGTATAGTGACATACATAAGCAGTTTTGAGTCACATTAAACGTCCAAGATTGCCCGCAGATAAGCGTTACATAAAAAAAGGCTCACTGGGGAAGTGAGCCTTTTTGAGTTTTATTGTCGTCGCCTTTACAACTACAGGAGTCAGGAGGTAGTAGTCAAGAACACTTTTAATGTAGCATAGCTGCGGTTGGCATCAAGACTCTTGATTGCGCATAATCTGATACCCCTACTTTATCGCCTGAAGGCAGTGACACAATCAGCAGCTTAGCAACTTGTATTGAGATATATCTTATGCTCTATTGGGTAATATCTTATTACTTTGCGAGCAAAAAACGAAATCAAAAAAACCGCTGCACATCATTTAAAACCGCTTGAAACATCACTAGTAAAATAACGACCAGGCCTATTCGGAATGCAAGAAAATAACAACGATTGGAGATTGGTTTACCGCGAACACCCTCCAATAACAAAAAGAAAAAATGCCCGCCATCCAGCACTGGAATAGGAATCATATTAATAAATCCCAAAGTTACACTAAGATAGGAAATAAAGCTCATGTAGCTAATCACACCTGCAAGACTGGCTTTACCAGCAGTGGTAAAAATCGATATGGGTCCCCCTAATGATTTCAACGACAGTTTTTGTGTAATCATTTTCCATAATATAACAGCGTTAAATTTGATCAATAATCCCACTTGTTGGATAGCGGGCAGAGGTGCTTTATACCAAGCATATTGGACACGGTGCTTTTTGGGTGGCAATTGTGGCACAAAACCGAGGCTCGGAAATAACTGCGGCTTTACCCCTATTAAGCGCCAATTTTTTAAATCGAAAGCAACAATTTTCGTTTGCCCTTTAGTGTTTTTTACTGTCATTTTTAACGGCTGGTTATCACCAATATGCATGGCTAATCCCATAATAATTCGTTGCCAACCTTGCACATTAACGCCATCAACTTGTATAAATTCATCACCAGCATGCAACCCAGCCTTCTGAGCAATACTGGGCTTTGCCACCTGACCAACAATCGGCTTACCGGCATCATAGCCAACGCCAAAAATAATCGCGTATAACACAAATGACAATACAAAATTCATTACAACACCGGCAGAGACTATACATAAACGCTGATAAATTGGTTTATTAAAATAAGCGTGCGCGGGATCTTTAACGGTATCAAGCCGCTCAGGGTCATCGCCAGACATCTTTACAAAGCCGCCAAACGGCACCCAACCAACTTTGTATTCTGTGCCGTTTTTGCCTGTTCTTTTTACAATGGCGCGACCAAAACCAATTGAAAATCGCTCAACATGCACACCGCATAGCCGAGCAACAATGAAGTGCCCCCACTCATGCACTAGAATAACAACCGCAATGGCTACTAATGCGCCCACAATGGCCAATATTACATTGAGTATTATCATGACTTAATGCTAGCATACCCCACTTTTTATAAACATAGATGAACGAAGAAGAATACAATGTCGAAACGATTTAAACGACTGAAAACTACAGGGCCTCACCCTGCCACGGTCACCAGGCTCAGCCATGAAGGGCGCGGTATTGCCGTGATTGATGATAAAACCACTTTTATCTTTGGCTCGCTGCCCGGTGAAGAGGTCACCTTTAACTATAAGATGTGTCGTAATCGATTTGATGAAGGCGATGTTGAAGAAGTGATTACACGCTCTCCTTTACGAACTGAAGCCAAGTGCCCACACTATGGCATGTGCGGTGGATGCAAGCTGCAACACTTAGCACATGATGAACAACTCAAACTTAAGCAGCAGACTGTTGCTGAATTGATTAAACATCAAGGTAATACAGAAGTCGAAAACTGGATGCCTGTAATGCAAGGGCCACAATGGGGCTACCGACGTAAAGCGCGGTTGAGCGTAAAGAACGTTGATCGCAAAGGCGATGTATTGGTTGGCTTTCGTGAACGTCGTTCGAGTTATGTTGTCGACATGCACCGATGTGAAGTGTTAATCCCCGAAGTCGGCGAACGTATTGATGACTTACGTCGATTGATTTCAACACTGGAAATTAAAAGAGAAATTGCACAAATTGAAGTTAGTAGTGGCGATAATGAGATAGCTTTAATTTTTCGTCATTTAGTGGATATGCCAGACGATGATTTAGTAAAATTAATCACATTCTGTAAAGACAATAACTTTCGTTTGTATTTACAACCCAAAGGCAATGACAGCGTGCATTTGGTTTACCCAGAAAACACTGATCCGCTACTGCACTATCAGCTACCTGACTTTGATTTACAGTTTGCTTTCCATCCCAGTGGTTTTATCCAGGTTAACCAAGACATCAACCAGCAGATGGTTAAGCGAGCAATAGAATTACTAGACTTACAGCCCGACGATAGCGTACTGGATTTATTTTGTGGTATCGGTAATTTCAGCTTAGCGGCTGCGCGCAGTGCCAAACACGTCACTGGTATTGAAGGCGATCAACCCGCCGTTGAATTAGCAAAACTGAATGCCAATAATAATGGCATTAAAAATACTGAGTTTTATGTCAGCAACTTATTTGAAGTAGACGAACAAGCCGATTGGCTTAAGCAGTCATACGACAAGATTATTCTTGATCCACCACGCAGTGGTGCTAAAGAAATCATTCCATACATCTCTCAATGGAAACCGAGTAAAATAGTCTACATCTCATGCGGCCCAACAACCTTTGCACGCGACATAGGTCTGTTAAAAGAAGTCGGCTACGAGCTGAAACAAGTAGGCATTATGGACATGTTCCCCCACACCGAACACGTAGAAGTGATTGGAGTGATCGAACCAAGCTAATGATGCATTAAAACTTCGACTGTGCCTTATAAATAATTTTATGCTAATCTGTATAGCTGAATTGATAAATAAGCGATCAGTATGTCAACGACACAGCAATGGCTTGAAGAAATTCAACAAAAATACAACCAGTTAGACACTGCCCCACTAGCAGCGCTCTGTACACGCCTCGATGACCACCCCGAATCAGTCGCTATTAGTCTTGATATGGCTAATTTATTGCTGGAAATGAATGCCGATCAACCATTGATCGAAGCCGCTTTACTCTATTATATAGCGTCAAACTACAGCAACAACCAAATGAGCAAGCTTACGAGCCGCGAAGTGAATAAGCTGATTGTTGGCGCACATAACCTTGAACAAGTTGAAGTGCTTTGCCAAAAAGCCAAACCTTCGCGCCAAGGTCATGGTGATAATCTGCGTAAAATGCTGTTAGCCATCGTTGATGATATGCGTGTTGTAGTATTAAAACTGGCCGAACAATTAATGCGTATGAAATCTTTACGCGAAGCCTCACTGATCGAACAACAATCAGCAGCGCATATTGTTAATGAAATTTATGCACCATTAGCTAATCGCCTAGGTATTGGACAACTGAAGTGGCAATTAGAAGATTGGGCATTTCGTTATGGCAGTCCTGACGAATATCAAAAGCTAAAAAAAGCACTTAATATGCGTCGTCAAGATCGTGAAAACTACGTTACCGATACAATTGATGAAATCACGCAAATGATTAAAGCTGAAGGCGTTGAAAAATTCGATATCAGCGGACGCGCTAAACATATTTTCAGTATTTATAAAAAAATTAATCGCAAACATGTCGACTTTGAAGAGATTTATGATGCGATTGCTATTCGGGTGTTAGTCAACTCACTGGAAGAATGCTATAAGGTGCTCAGCAGCGTGCATGGCCGATGGGAACACATACCACAAGAGTTTGACGACTATGTTTCGAACCCAAAACCCAATGGTTACCGCTCGATTCATACCGCTGTTATCGGTCCAGAAAAGAAAAATGTCGAAATTCAAATTCGCACTTACACCATGCACGATGAAGCCGAGTTAGGCGTAGCTGCACACTGGGCCTATAAAGAAGAAGGCAATGCCGCCTCATCATATGATGAAAAAATAAACTGGTTACGCCAAGTGATGGATTGGCAACGTGAAGTATCTGAAGAGACCTCACCTGAAGGCGAGCAACCGTCATATGAAAACTTATTTGCTGATCGCGTATATGTATTCACACCGCAAGGTGACATTATTGATTTACCCGAAGGTGCCACCCCACTCGACTTTGCTTATTATGTGCATAGCGATATTGGTCACCGTTGCCGCGGCGCGAAAGTGAATGGCACCATGGTACCACTGACTTATAAATTAAAAACCGGCGATAAAGTCACCGTACAAACCACCAAAGAAAATAAACCCAGCCGTGACTGGTTAAACCCAGAAAGTGGCTATCTGCAATCACCGAAAGCACGCGCTAAAGTCGCGCATTGGTTTCGTCGCCAAAACTATGAAGACAATATTGAAAAAGGCCAATCCATTTGGGAAAAGCTGTATCGCAGTAAAAATTTACCAAAAAATGCATTACAAAGCCTGTATCAACAATTTAATTTTAAAAATGTTGATGGCTTATTAGCCGCATTAGGTGCCGGTGACATTAGCAGTGCCGCACTAACACATCAGATCCAACAGCAATCCAGTGACACTGATGACCAAGAACAAGAGGTCGTAACTTCTCGTAGCAAAACACGCCATGGACCAAAATCAGCAATTAACATTGCTGGCGTTGATAACTTGCTGACCCAACTCGCCAAGTGTTGCAAACCAATACCCGGTGATCCAATTATTGGTTATATCACTCAAGGTCGCGGTGTTACTATTCACCGCAGTGATTGCCACAACATGCTCAACGCACAAAAAAACAGTCCGCAACGCATAGTATTGGTAGACTGGGGCGATGAAGGCACAAGCATATTTGCAGTTGATCTAACCATTGAGGCACACGAACGCATGGGTTTAGTACGAGATGTCACTCAACTCATTGCAGGTGAAAAGATTTCTTTGGTAGGCATCCATACACAATCTTCTAAAAAGGATGCTCACAGTAAAATTAACTTAACGGTTGAAATTAACAGCCTTGAGCCATTGAGTAAGTTAATGCGTCAAATCCGTGAACTGCCTGATGTGATTAGTATTGAGCGTAAGCAATAACCATTCTTACCCAAACAGGAATCGAAATAATACCTGACGTGAGAGGCTAAGCTGTTGGACCGGCAGGCCGTGTAGTGTCTACTGTATCTTCATCAACTTCTGCAACCACATCAGCGTTACCGTAGTGATCTTTCACCCCAGTATCAAACAAACAGTTCTTCACGCGCTGAACGCGCTGAGCTCGATCAGCTTCAACATTACCTAGACCGTAGGTTTCTGGCACCCTCCAGCCTTTAACTGCTGACATACTCACCAATGTTCTAGCTAACCCCGCTGGTCGCTCAGCAACTTTGGCGGCAACGTCTGCATCACTATCAGCTCGCTTTACTGAGGTAAAGTGTGAAAACATTTCACTACAAGCAGCCTCATATTGAGCAACTATTGCGTCACAGCTCACACCCGCATGATTGGTGATATCTCCGCTATAAGTAGTTGACGACTTAATCAGTTCAAACAAACTACCCTCACCACACTCGAGAGCATAATGCATTGGTGTAGTCACTTTCCCTTCAAACTCTATGGCTACTTGCAGGTACCGATCTCTACTTTCTGCCTCGTCCAGATAGGCCTTTAACAGAGGTAAACTTCCGAGTGAAATCACTTTGCACATCACTCGTGAAAATGCCTCATTAGTGCAGTTTTGATTAAGTAATCCAGCCGGTTTAACCGCTGCATTATAACGCGGATTAGCCACAAGCGCCTTGGCTGCCTGTAATACATAAACCTCATCAGTAAAGTCTGAAACACGCAGTAAACTGCCCACCAAACTATCATAATCCAATGCATCCAAGTGTAAATTATCAACAGTATCTTGATACTCACGTACCCGTTCGAAACTTAATAATGCAGTACGGAATTCTGGGTTTGAGACAATCGTCTTAATACGCGAAAGAGAGTCGGCTACTTCATCCTCTGAAATATAACCCATCGATAGCATGGTAATATTCTCACAATACATCGTCAGCACATCCGGCACAGTAATTGAATGTACGCCTTTACTAAATGTCGATGCAGACATGAAACCTTCAGCTAATAACCTATCAGCCTCTTTTGAGCAGGGGTCTACTAAAGCCAAATACGAGCTCGATGAAATTTCTTCACCCTTTTCAACTGTCATACAAGCTTGCACTATATTTCCACCATAATTTTTGCAAGCTGTTAATACTTCAACCACTTCATCTATTGACTTAGCAGATGTCTGAATACTTAAAACCAGCAGCGCATAGGGACTTACGGAGAAAATACTACCCGACCGATCCGGTACAAATTTATAATGGCTTTCCACTGTGTGGCCAAACGATTCAAACAATTTTTTGGCTAAAGCCATATCGTGATTATATATAGCTGCCATGTAAGCGATATGCGCCTTTTCTTCTGTATATACAACATCCGTGTTGACAGCATCGCCGGCGGCCATCCGTTCCTGAAGCTCACGGTATGTTGTAGTTAAAAAATCTAAAGTGCCTAGACTTAACCATCCTCACTGAAACGCAACTTGCACTGATCAACATCTATAAATGCAATTGCATGCTCTAATTTCATATTCATTCCATCCGCTATAATTATATTACTATATGTATGGTAATGCTGAAGTGGCAGCTTTATCAATAAATATACATGAAAATGATAAACAAGAGATCAGCCATTGGCTGTATCAATTATTAAACCTAGCGAACCGATCATTGATTATATTACCTGAGCTCATTGACCATCGAAGGTTAGCGTCAGTTTTTCATAAGCAATTTCCATTGACTCCAGCGTGACTTGCTGCCCCTCTTTATTGAGGTTTGTGCCAATGATTTTGGTTGGCCAGGCATTATGCAAAGTAAACGTTACTCCTCGTGGACCATGCAACACCATCGTGGTTCGACCAACCGTATTCATTTCTGTGTTTTTATAAAACTCCCAGAATTGACTGTTATTCATTACCACACCTTGGCGCAAGGTAATATTACCTACCTGGCCAAGCCCGGGCATTTTTATCGGAGAAAACATGGAGCTACCCGAGTGGCGTTCTAGTATCGATGACGTCTGCGATTGCAAACCATCCGCCTCGCTAAAGCTGATCGCTGGCAGTGCACCGCTATCAATCAATACAAAGGATGCTTGGGCACTGATAACCAAACCAAAGCTGAGTAAAAAAATAGCTAAGCCTTTCATTAACATGATAATTCACCATTCACATTATTGATTAGATAGCTATATTATAGACTTCATCTCTATGATAACGACAGAAAATACAAAAACATCTTGTCTTCAGGCTGCTTCTTCTTTAACACCCAATCAATCATCAACTGATCATTGGTCGTCAAAAACTCATTAAACGCTTCACGCTGCTCATCGTTAAAATGCTGATAGTCATTATCCAGCACTTTATTCAGAAAGATATCGAGCTCCAAAATGCCGCGACGACATTTCCAGCGTAAGCGTTTTTGATGTTGTTGTAATTCGTTCATAGTACTTTTCCAGATAAAAACACCGTCATTGAAGAAAGGATGCGAAGAAATACTGCATTCAAGCTGAACAATGGTATCAAGGTGTATAGGGTGCCCCTTTTACGGAAGTAAAGCGCAGCGGAGTGGAACGAAGCGAGCCATGAAGTAAAAGGGGTACGCTGTGCGCCTTGATAACAACTATTGTTCAGCATAGGCATTTGTTTTTTCATTCTATTCCGAATAACTCTCTTTAAGCGTCATCGCCATCACACAAGCAATCACTAAAAACACCGGCACCAATATCAATGCATGTTCAAAATTCACCGCTTGATACATGTGCACACCCTTAACGACAGTACCTGACCAACCAAAATCTAACAGCTTACCGACGATCGGTTGAATCACCATACCACCCAACATCACCAATAAGTTAATAAAGCCAACGGCTGTCGCCACCAAGCCAACGCGCACCGATTCTCGTGCAACAACGAACACCAATATCTCAGCACTGGAGAATACACCGAAAAGAAATAATAAAGTAGATAGTACCACCGTGTTTTGTGGTTGCGCAAAAATCACAACACTGATCAAAATAGCAGACACTAGTGCACCAATAATCATTGGTTTCTTACGCGACTTCATCTTATTAGATACCCAGCCCATTAACGGGCTACCCACTAACCAACCAAAGAAGATCATTGAATTTAATTTTGCCGCTAGCAAGTGCGCGCCTGGATGCATGCTTTGAATAAAAGGGATACCCCACATTTCAGCAATCACGGTTAATGACATATACAGCACACAACCAATTAAACCTGCTACCCATAATTGGCGACTTTTAAACATACTTAAAAAGCCTACCATGATCATCCGCATACTCATCGGCGGATGAGCAACGGCGCGATCCTTACTGGCATCATGCTTTTTATCATGCACAAATAACCAAAATAAAACCAGCAATACAACACCAGCTACCACACTCACCATCATCATATGATGCCAACCGTATTGTTGTACCATTTTACTAAGTTCGACGTCACCAAACATACCGCCCAACATACCTAATGAAGTAGTCAGACCAGCAAAAATGGCGAAATATTTTTTATGTAACCAAACAGCGCCGAGCTTTAATACACCAACAAATGCAAAGGCACTACCAACACCAATCATAATACGGCCAAGACCAGCAACATAGACATTGCTGGTTTCACCAAACACCAACGCACCCGCGGTGCAGAATGCAATAGCAGCAATTAACACACGGCGCGGACCAAAATAATCAGTAAACACACCCACCACAGCTTGCAAAGGCGTATAAGCATAGTAATACATCGCAACCAACATACCTAAACTGCCTGCTGTCACATGGAATTCACGCATCAGTGGATTAATCATTACGCTTGGTTCAATACGCAATAAATATTCGTAACAGTAAAACATCGCTGCTAACGTACAAATGATCCAACCCAGACCGACTAAGCGCCGCGTCATCCAGCTTTTTATGATTGCTTGCATTTGTTCCTATGCCTCCGTATATATTCGTCGAACTCTGCCACTGACATTGGTTAACATTTCATAAGTGAAATCACCAATCCCAGTTGCCACCGTTTCTATGCTTTCTCCTCCCTTCCCCCACAATATAACTTCATCGCCCGGCTGGATATCACTCAACCCCCGGCAATCAATTGTTGTTAAATCCATTGAAACACGGCCCACCACTGATGCTTGACCATTGGCATGTGTCACGCTTAATCCTGCTGCAGTGCGTGGCAAACCATCACCATAACCATAAGCTAACACCCCTACCGTCATGTCTTCTGGGCACTGCCACGTGTGGCTATAACCAACCGCTTGCCCTTGTTTCATTTGTTTTACCGCCAACACCTGTGCATACACTGTCATCACTGGCTGTAAATCATACTTCTTACCCTGCTCATTCATGTTCGGCGCAACACCATAAAGCATGATTCCTGGTCGCACCCAGTCAGTGTTTTCTACCGCTTGCGGCCAATGCAAAATACCTGCCGAATTGGCAATGCTTTTCGGACCAATAATATCTTTGGTTAATTCGCGGTATGCTTCAATTTGTTGCAGAGTAATCGGATCATCAACATCATCAGCAGATGATAAATGCGTAATCACACCAACATTATTATGCACACCCGCGATGGCACGTAAACGCTGATATTCATTGTGAAAAATTTCAGACGCAAAACCTAAGCGCCCCATACCCGAGTCAATCTTCATCCAGATTTTTATAGGTTGTGATAATTCGGCTTGCGCTAAAGCATCAATCTGCCAGGGTGAATGAATAATGGCCGTTATATCATACTCAATGATAGCGGCAATTTCTTCAGCATGATGAAAACCCGACACTAAGAAGATTTCTTGCGCTATACCAACTTCTCTCAGTACTAGCGCTTCATGTAAACAGGCCACACCAAAACCATCTGCATCCGATAAAGCACGTGCACACGACACCAATCCGTGACCGTAAGCACGGCTCTTTACCATTGCCATTACTTTTTGATTGGGGCATTGGCGCTTAACAACGCCTAAATTGTGGCGCAAAGCATCCAAGTCGATAGTTGCTGAAGCTGTGCTCTGTGTTAAATGATCAGCCGCCAAATGGCCCTGATGATACTGCATCTTCTGCAACGAGATTGTCGAATCTCGTGTATTTGCCATGAAACTTTAACCTCACTTTACCTATAGGACCATTACGCTGTTTTCCAATAATCACTTCTGCTATACCTTTATCAGGCGAATCTTCGTTATACACTTCATCACGATAAATAAATGCAATCAAATCTGCATCTTGCTCGATCGCCCCTGACTCACGCAAATCAGACATGACGGGACGCCTATCATGCCGCTGCTCTAAACTACGATTCAATTGAGACAACGCCAACACTGGGCAACTCATCTCTTTCGCTAAACCTTTTAATGACCGTGAAATTTCAGAAATTTCATTGGTACGGTTTTCACTCTTACCTGCCACCTGCATCAATTGCAGGTAATCGATCATAATTAAACTTAAACCATCATATTGACGTGCTAAACGCCTGGCGCGTGAACGCATTTCGGTTGGATTCAACGCGGGCGTATCATCAATATACATTTTTGCTTGTGACAACATACCCACCGCTGATGTAATCCGCGGCCAATCGTCATCGGTTAAATTACCTGAACGTAAGCGATGCTGATCGATACGACCTAACGATGACATCATACGCATTGTCAGTGAGTCACCCGGCATTTCCATACTAAAGATCAAAGCTGGTTTGTCTTGCTTTAGGGCGGCATACTCAGCAATGTTCATCGCAAATGTGGTTTTACCCATCGATGGTCGCCCAGCAATAATCACCAAATCACCCGCCTGCAAACCGGAAGTCATTTCATCAAAATCAGAAAAACCCGTACTAACACCGGTAATCTGCCCCTTGTTATGAAATAAGGTATCGATCTTATCGGTGGTTTGTACTAATAACTTACTGATCTCAACCGGTCCAACGCCGCGTGTATGTTGCTCAGCAATAGTAAACACACGTTGCTCAGCAGCATCTAACAAATCGCGTGGTGTTCTACCCTGAGTATCAAAAGCATTTTCAGTAATGTCAGTCGCTGTTTCAATCAATTGGCGTAAAATGGATCGTTCACGAACAATATCAGCATAAGCTGTAATATTCGCTGCCGATGGTGTCTTTTGTGCCAACTCAAAAACATAAGCTTCGCCACCTACTTTCTCTATTTCACCAGAGAGTCGTAAGTCTTCTGAAACGGTTAATGTATCGAGCGGTTGACTGCGGCCGACTAAGCGCGCCATGGTTTGAAATATCGCCCGATGAGCTGGGCGATAAAAATCTTCAGTCACAACACGATCAGCAATTTTATCCCAGGCACGATTGTCCAACATTAACGCACCTAGTACCGATTGTTCTGCTTCCATGGAAAACGGTGGTAATTTATTACCTATCGATTTTTTTTTATCTTCTGCGACCGCGTTCAATATGACCTCTTAATCCTTGGCTGGTACTACGTTAACCGTAATGGTTACCGTAACATCCATATGCAATTGTAATGCAATTTGATATTCGCCGGTATGACGAATCACACCATCAGACATTACCACTTGATGCTTAGCCACTTCAACCCCAGCATCGGTAACAGCGCTTGCGATATCTCTTGGAGACACCGAACCAAATAACTTACCTTCGTCTGCGGCTTTCGCTGCAATAGTCACCACCAAATCATTCAATGTTTCGGCTTGCTTTTGCGCAGCAGCTAATTGTTCAGCAGCAATTTTCTCTAATTCAGCGCGACGTGTTTCAAACTCTGCCACATTTTGTGTAGTAGCAGCAACAGCTTTACCGTGCGGAATAAGATAGTTACGACCATAACCGGGTTTAACGTTAACATTGTCACCAATATTACCCAGGTTCCTTACTTTTTCTAATAAAATAACGTTCATTTTACAAATACCTCATACAGATTGTTCGAGCTGAAAGCGACTACGCAAATCAACCCAACTATCGGCTATTCCCAACAAGGCCAATGCGATTGACACATAAGGGAACAACACAAAACCTACGTAAACCAACACTAACAAAAAGGCAGCTTTTTGCTTTTGGTTTACCCACCAATGAATAAAACTCAATCCAGCCACGATAAATGGGATCAGTAGCACTGGCAACATATCAATCAATATCGCAATTTTGAAACAAGCCGCGATAACAATAAATATCAACACCAGCGAAGCCCATTGGTTAACACGAATTTGATGCGCCTCTTTGCGCAAACCACCGGGGTTATACAAACTCGATTGCCAACATCTCGCTAAAAACAGCTGCAAGAAAATACCCAACACCACTACAAAAGCTAATAGCCCCGTAGCGAAGCCAGCAATTAATTGCACATTGTCTTTAATATTGTCAGCAGGCAATGGCAAGCTTTTAGCCATATCTAAAAAGTAAATCGACAATTTAGCAGACCAAAACGACACTGGGTCAGCAATCCAAGCATGGAAAAAAACCACACCAACAGCACCCACCACGGTCAATAGCATAATCACTAAAGACCAAGAGCGCATTTGCCGCAACACCAATGCCAACGCCCAGACCAAAACGCAACGCGCTAACATAATATCAAACAGACTGAGTTTACCAATCAGCATCATCGCGACAGCAGGCAGCGCCACCCAGGTCAACACCATTAAACCGCTCTTACCCCCTTTACGTAAGGTAACCAAAGCAACAATAATGGATGCTAAGAATTCGCCGGGTAACGTAATTGCAGGCAATAAGGCACACACAAACGCAACGATTGAAGCGTTCATGTTTTTAGCTAGTAGCCAATGACCTATTTTCTGCACGTAAATGCCCTCGCTATGACTGATAATTATTTATGCTGGTCGCTATACGGCAACAAGGATAAATAACGTGCTAATTTAATGGCAGCTGATAATTGACGCTGATAACGCGCACTGGTACCCGTGATACGGCTAGGCACGATACGGCCAGATTCCATCACGTAATCTTTCAGTGTGTCGACATCTTTATAATCAATCTCGGCAGCTTCATTAGCTGAGAAAGCACAAAATTTCTTACGACGAAAATAACTAGACATAATACTCTCCCAGGGTTATTCAGATTCAACAGCAGCATCAGTCGTCGTTGACTCTTCAGCTGGTTGTTGTTTAGTTTCAGGTTCAGGCTTGCGATCACGATCACGATCACGTTTATGGCCATCACTGCGCTTCATCATTGGCGACGCGTCGACAATTGCTTCATCTTTGCGCAACACTAAGTTACGAATAACAGCATCGTTATAACGGAATAAATTTTCCAATTCATCGAGTGCTTTTTGCTCACATTCGATATTCATTAATACATAATGCGCTTTATGCACTTTATTAATGGGATAAGCTAATTGACGACGACCCCAATCTTCTAAGCGGTGAACTTTACCTTTATCGGCTTCGATCACGCCGCGGTAGCGGTCAATCATTGCTGGAACTTGCGCACTCTGATCAGGGTGCACGAGAAATACGACTTCGTAGTGCCTCATATCGGCTCCTCTCGGTTTATTAGCTCTACCACCAGGCAGAGCAAGGAGTTTATGAGCAGGTAAATCACCTACTCAAACAAATTGTAAGGGTCGGATTCTATAGACCTAGGGCGTAAAAAGCAAGCAAAAAGGCCTGCCTAACAAGTGTTAAGCAGGCCTAATAAAACCACGATAACTTATTGATTATTAACCTTCTTTTTTACAGCAACCGCCTGAACAGCAATTGTATATCCAGGCAATTAGGGCGCCAAAGATAAAGAAGTCAATAAATCCCCAAATAAAGCCAATAATGCCACCCCAAAAGCTAGCGCCATAACCGACATATACCGAAGCAAAGGTATTAACGAACATTGATCCCCAGCCACCACACCACCAGCTGAACCAACCCACTAGCAATATGCCGATGCCCCACCACAAGCCGAGAGCAAACGCAAAGCTGCATACTTTCAATTTTTGATTGTTACCTGACATGGATTTCCCCTTCCGTGTTGTTAGTTTCCGACGCGTACAGTATATCGCATTTGGCGATTTTGTCCAAATATCGCCACAGATCAAACAGATGGTGATCCTTTAAAACCCGGCACAGACTCCTCAGTACCCCCATCCAAAGCTGATACAGGAGGTGGAGGCGGTGCTACACGCGGGGTCCATGCAGCGGCAGTTGCCCTCATGGGTTTCGATGGTGGCAGCGGTGGAGCTGGCGGCAACGACCGGCGTGGAGCAAACATCGCTACTGCGGGAGCAAGCACTGATGACCTCGCTGGTGGTCCTGGTGGTAATGGTGGGGCAACCAACCTTTCCAAGCGCTTAAGCGCAGCGCGGATTCGGCCTTCTGTGCGACGATCACAAGCAATACACTTGCCCAGGTTCTCCAGAAAAGCCCCTGAAAAACTACCCGGTTTAAAATTCATGCTTTCTAAACCACTCAGTAACACTACAACATCACGCCCCTTGTAGGGCGGGTTTTGAAAAACAGCTTCTGCCGCCCTTAGCAATTCAAACCTTAATCGTTCTTTATTTTCTGCAGTAAAAAGAAATTCACTACGATACGCTTGACCAATGCCTTGAATTAAAAAAGCCAAATTCGCATATTTTTTACCCTTACCGATTAGCTCATTTACCTCACTTAGCTTTACGACAACCTCTTCAGGCAGTGGCAAATCTTTATCTTTAAAATAACTGCAAACATCCTTAAAATTGTTTTTTAACTGATTAACAGTTACGCTATCAAGCAGCGCAACTAGACCGGGGCAATCTCCACTAACACCTGCAGCTGCTGCAGGCTCACCCATATCTAGCCCTGCCCCACCCAGCTGAGGCGGTACAGGATCAACCGAACCTTGATACTTTGTTAATGGTAATGTTACTGACAATACGCCCTCTACCGCTTGCAATGTTGCATATATATCACCAACACGAGCCAGCAACTCATCTTCAGGCAATTCGGCATCAGCTGAATCTAATAATGCTTGGTGCTTAATTAGCGCGTGCGCCAAATGGTCTGCCATTACTAAAAAAGCTGGATTAGGCTCACCTCCAATATTCGCCTCCAACTTAACTCGAAGACTAACATAACCGTATCTCGAACGCAGATTATCCAAAGCCTTATCGCTTAGCTGGTAACGCGGCATCGTATGATGAATCCCACCATCATATTCGATCACAACTCCCAGCTGCTCACAAACCATATCAGCAGAACGGCCAATCACGCGATTTTCTTCGGTCAATGTCAGCCTATCACCAGCTATTTTTTCACCCAGCAAACGATACAACTCCGCCTGATTATGCGAAATCACCGGTGATTCAACGCCACCCAGCCTAGCATACGCTCCAACCAATACATTAGAGGTGAACAACGGCTTACTAAAAAAATGTTTAAAATACCAATGCGCATATACAGCCGGAGATAAATTATCGTAAGTTAATTTAGTTAATTTATCACCGACCGCCTTAGCCATTAATTCATCGACAACAGCTGTAGCAGCAGGGCAATCAGCTTGCAGCTGAAGCATAGCCAAAGCCCATAAACATTTAGGCGCATCTTTAGAAGTAATGCACCTCCCTATAGCTTCTAATAAGGCACCGCGAAACGCGGCGCTGTTTCGATCACCATTATAAAGCGGATAATCCAACCACACTAAAGCACATAGAAGTCTTCTAACATGCTTCCCATCTGTAACAGAGCTCATAGCAGCACAGACTTTCTCTATAGAAAGCTCTTGAGAGTCCTTAGAAAACTGCTGCCAAGAGCAACCGGCATCAGACAAATCACTAAGCCGTGCCAACAAATGCCCAGCGATAATTTCGCCAGAGCTAAGATACGTTTCTAGCAGGCTGAAAAAAGTTGTAGGTATCTCAGTCTCAAGAATACTATCCCAATTAAGTTGGTACTCCTTAAGCCCTTTTAAAAAATGATGGATTCTCAATCGCTCAGGATATTTAGCATCAGTTAATTTTTTTGCTAAAACAGGCTTAGCCACTCTCTTATACTCTGCAATGAATCCCTCACACATGAAGCCTATTTTACCTTTAGCCATAGCAGCCTGATACACGCCTGTAAAGTCGCCAATTTTTTTGATCCCTAAACTATTTTCACCAATGGCATGATGAAACCATCCTTGAATCGTTGCGCTTAACTCAGCCCATTTACATCCACACTGTGATATCAACTGAATTATTTTTATTGCTTGTGGCAGACTAATTGGAATGCCGCGTGATAATGCACCTTCAAAATCAGCCAACACCCGAGGGCGTAATGACCAGATAAGACGAGGATCAACAGGCACTTCATCAGCCGATGACGGAAAAAGCTTTCTATGGTATTCATTGACCCAATCCATTGAGGTATTCGATGCTCGCACGCCTATTCTACCTTTGACTAACTATATAATTTTAATAACACAATATTATACCATAAAACTAGTTTTTGTTAAATATCTGGGCATTCACTAAACCGCTAACAACCTTTCTAATAGTTTGATATAGTGAGACAAAGTTTGAACCATATCTTGTGGGAGAGATGCCATGTCACGCACTACCTTTATTGCCATCCAAACTGTTGATGAATTTTTAGCTTTAAGCCATATGGAACGCTCCACACTAGTCAAGTTTCATGAATCATTCAAAAGCAAAAGCGACCCAAAAGAACGCCTACAACAACTGATCATTGAGAATGGCCACTCCGTCACAGGTAATCAGTATTTACCATTTATTATCAAAGCCAGCCATACCGACGAACTGTTTGCTGCCTTTTGCGCAAGCCCTGTATTTAATGAAAGGTGGAAAGTAGGCGCCGCCGAACATCTACTGCGCATTTGTATAAAGCTCGGATTGCCAACTTTTGATATGGAATTTGAAAATTCATTATCATGCTTTGACCACCTACGCGGCATGTTTTTATACATAGAGGCGTTAAAAATAAGTGAGCATACAGGTACACAATTTCCGATATCGGCAATAGGATATTTAAAATTAGCAATCACTAAATACCGCTCCATACATGCATTACAAGCCTATAACCGCTATAGACATCAAGAGATTGATGCAGAACTAAATAAACCAGAACCAAACTATGGTGCCATTGAATCATATTACCTGGATATCATTGCCGACTGCCAATTGATGACAAAAGATTACGGCAGCTTCGCCTATATGATGATGGCCGATGCTGAAGTACGATTTGCCTTAACCTTATCAAGCAAGCCGGATAAAACCGCTAAAGAGTGCGCCAGCATTCATCATTTCTTTTCACAAGCGTCTGAAAGTTGCCATCAAGCGGATAAACAAATTGTTGCAAGCGCTGCTGCCATTGCTTTTGCCAGCTTAGACCGAGGCCTAGGTGTAACCAATCACTTTGGCATTACTGAACCGCGCGAAGCCAGAAGAGCCGTTACTGCTTTGATGACCGGAACATCTACCGAGGAAGATTTAATCGCTGGCAGGAGCGGCACAACACCCGCTACTTCATACGGTAAGTAATCAGGTTATATTTCTTCCGTACAACAGCCAGTGGCTCATGTAAATCCTGGACCATTTGCTCCAAAGGCCACTGAAGAAAATCTTGCTTTGAGTGCACACCTGAATAAAGCGATTCAAAATACTGACGAATCACTGAGCGATCAATAAACTCATTTTTACTAGGCACTGCCACCACGGCAAGCTTATAACCTAAATTAAATTGCAATAATCCAAACAACAATATCTTCAATTTCCCATACTGACTATAAGCCGCGGTGAATATATTAGCACCCAACTCGCCAGCATAGTTCACACCATTTCCAGACAGCACATGGGACAAATCATGCCACAAAAAGAATTCAGCAAAGCCATTAGGCTCTCCAGGTAAACTAATTTTTTGTTGACGCAATAATTCACACAAGGCGCCACCCAGTGTATTTTTTGGTAGCTTATTAAGAAAGTCATATTTAGCCTTTAAAACACAATCTTCATCGCCCTCTTTCATGACGAGCATTTGCTTTTTGTATTCATGCAGACCAACCCACCTCATGCCATTCACACGTGCCCTCTTGTTATGATAAGCCTCACCTAAAACAGAAGGCTTCTGCAGGGTAGTGATATCATCATCAAGTATCGCTTGCAGCACAACCCAGACGGTGCTGTGCACATTGAAAAAGCGCTTGTATTTTAAGAGCTCTGCAATCCGATCTTTCAAACGAACATTTTCTGAAAGCACTAATATCAGCGCCAATACAAAAAAATCATTTCGACAATCTTTACTCAGCTTGTGTATTGCCTCATTGATAGAGAATACTTCAATATGAGCATAGGAGACGTCACAATGAAACATGACTTGCGACCCCACCTCAATCATCTGCGCCTCCACGGAATCAGCATCCGGCTGATAAACCAACAAGGACTTCAACATGCCAAGCACTCGCTTCTGATTGCCATGACTCATGGGCTTCGCAAACCATTGGGGGTCCTTTCGGATAGGAAGCCGAAATACAATCAAAGAATACCACAGAGCTATCAGCGTATTTACCATCTTTAAATTATAGACTACGGCTAACAATATAACCGATTGAGCAACTTAACAGGGCGGCTTAATAAGTACTTGCCAGCGCAGTAAAAAAATATTATTTAAACCTGAAGCGCGGACTTGGTGCATCATCATCCTCAGCGCCCGCGCCTACGCCCGCAGCGGTGGCTACGGCTGCGGCGCCCGTGGGCGCGCTATCATGCTCTAACGAAGGTGCTAGCTGAGCAGTAGTCACACGCAGCTTAGAAGCAAAACCCGATGTGAAGCTACGAAGCTCATTAATGAGCCGACTTCGCAAACCAACGTAATCACTGAGCTGATGGCTGTTAAGCTGACTGCAATCTTCCGTAGTATTTATGTCAGCATACAACCGACAAACTTGAAGATAACAATCAACAAATTTATGGCTATATTGCTTCTGCTTCTCTAACCTCGCCTTCAGATCATCAGACACCGAAGGCGATATCAATTTTTTAATGATAGCCTCATGACGTACGTACTCCCGCTTACCTTGCTGAACAATCACAGTGAGATCGCTTAAGACATCTCTTCTAAGACATAGCGGCATTGTTTCGTCCGCCGGATTTTTACCTCTTTGCAGCTGCGAAATCATTGCTAACAACTCAAACTGAGATTCACTCAATTGCATAAAAGCTCGCGGAGTGAAATCATGATGTTGATGCGTCAATTTACCACTACGCCTTTTGGTGCTGACACGGTCAACACAATAATCACTGATCAGATCGCTACAAAGCAAATTTAATACAATGCTGAGAGAACGAAAATCAACTTCAAACGGTATGTCTTCACGCAGCATACCATCACCCGCATACTTACTGCGATCCTTTTCAGTTAAATAAGCAAGCGTATAACTAACACCCTCATAAAACACCCCATCTAAGTCAATCAGGCGAATCGCTATTGGCTCACCCGTTTCATCAAACTCGAGAATCATATTTTCAGGCTTTAAATCAACAATAGGCATACCAAAACGCTCATGCAGCACACTAACATCATGCAATAGGCGATAAAAAAGTGGAATCAGCTGTTCAGCGCTGACCGGCTTTGGCAACAAAGTCTGATCCGCCAGTAACTTTAATAAATCATACCCTTTACCGTAATACGGCATCATCAAAAAATACTTATCACTTCCTTCAGCCAAATGACCACTCGCATCTTGACGCTCACTTGAAAACATCAAGGAAAATTGTCCCATTTCGCGATACAAGCTGCTGCAACGCTTGGCAGCAGCGATAGTTTCCGCTTTTTTAGAATCGTCCGACCGCGCCTTATAACACTTTAAAGCAATCACTGACGGAAATGGGTCATCCACACCCTCGTCACCTTTCAATACTCTTTGTAATTTTTTAACGTTAGAATATCCGCCAGCGGGATACAACACATCTCGAATCTTTCGCTTCTTGTTTACATCTGATAATTGACTGCTTCTGATCTGAGATATACTGGGTAGAGACTCATCGACCTCTTCATGCTGCGCAGTATAAAGCGCAGTCTTTCCGGTACTTTTTTCAGTTAACTGATAAGCACTCAGTCGAATAGGAGCACCAGGCATACTAGGAATACTTTTTCTTGAAATCTTACTGACAGTAAAACCACAGCCTTCTGATGCAGTCAGTACGGGCGGGCAATATCTCATTCTTAATCCTCTTACACTTTAAACAACTCATGAAATTGTAACAACGTGCATATGACTGAAAAAGTCATAAATACTTAAGAGCCGATTAAAAACCTTATGGAATCGTTTTTGTTAATTTTGGGGTATTGAACTACAACAACTAAAGATGATACGCCGCCTTAATATTTAATGCAGCTGAGAGATCGCCTTAGAAAAGTCTGACAACCACGCTAGGCTTAATACCGCCTCAACCTCTAAGACATAAATGAAAGAAGCTTTTTGACCGGATCCCGGCTCGTGGGCCGGGATAAAAGTTCTTTTACTTGTCATCCCGGGCGAAGACCCGGGATCCATATCTAATAGCAAAAATTCCTTACACTTAACCGCATCCTTAGCCGTAATCACCACCCAATGCTCATCATCAAACTGCAAATCTTGTGGCGAAAACGAATGATGATCCGGCATCGGATGTTCAATAACATCAGCACCCAAGGACCGTAAGGTTTCGAAAAATCGTTCCGGATGACCTATACCCGCCACCGCATGCACAGTTTTAGTTTGCAGTTGCGCTAATGGGATAGACTGACCTAGATGCAGTAAATCGCTCGGCTTTAACTGCAAGTTATAAGACGCTGTGTCATCATTGGTATACACTACCCACGGCGACTTTTCACAACGACTTTTTAATTCACGCAATGGCCCAGCCGGCAAACACAAGCCATTACCAAAACGCCGTTTACCATCGACCATAATGATTTCAATATCACGCTGCAAAGCGTAATGCTGCAAACCATCATCACTGATAATAATATCGCAACTGGTTTGTGCTAATAAATGCTGTCCAGCAGCCACCCTATCACGACATACCACCACGGGTATTTTTGTCGCTTGAAACAGCATCAGCGCCTCATCACCCACCTGATCAGCACTATGCTGCTCAGTCACTAAAGTCGGCGTTTGATTTAACGAGCCACGATAACCGCGACTCACAACGCCCGGAGTAAAGCCAAGCGATTGCAAATAGTGCGCTAACCAACCAACCATTGGGGATTTACCGGTACCACCGACAGTTATATTACCGACAACAATAACAGGTGCATTCAGCTTTGTAGTTTTAAATACACCAGAATGATAAAACGCTTTACGAACACTAATAATACAATGATACAACAACGCTAACGGTGATAGCATCCATGCTTTTAATGATCGCTTTTGGTACCAAAACTTCATGCTACACCAAATTGTACTGCATGCAAACCAGCATAATCACCCTCGGCTTCCAGCAATTCATCGTGCGTGCCATGCTCAATTAACCTACCCTGCTCTAACACAACAATCTTATCGGCATTCTCAATAGTCGATAAGCGATGCGCAATCACTAGTGTTGTACGGTTTTGCATTAAACGGCTCAAAGCCTCTTGAATATGACGCTCAGCATGTGAATCTAACGCAGATGTCGCCTCATCCAAAATTAATATTGGCGCGTCTTTTAATAATGCACGCGCAATCGCTAAACGTTGACGCTGACCGCCAGACAATAACACACCATTCTCACCAACCATAGTATTTAAACCTTGCGGTAACTCATTAATAAACTCCATCGCATGCGCTGCTTCTGCTGCTTTAATAATATCTTGCTCGGTATAATCACTGCTGCCAGCACCATAAGCAATATTATGCGCAATGGTATCGTTAAACAATGTGGCATGTTGCGATACCAATGACATTTGTTGACGCAAGTTCGCTAATTCATAATCCTGAATCGGCACACCATCAATCGTAATTTGACCTTGCTGTAATTCATAAAAACGCGGCAACAGATTAATCAGTGTCGTCTTACCCGCACCAGAGCGACCCACTAGCGCCACCACTTGACCTGGCGCAACATCAAAACTAATGCCCGACAACGTAGCCTTATTACTGTCATCGTTATAAGCAAAACCGACACTATTAAAACTGATCTGACCTTTTGCGCGTTCTACTTTATAATCGCCGCTGTCTATTTCTGCAGGCTTATCCAGTAACTCAAAGATACTCTCGGCTGCGGCCAAACCACTTTGCACAGTATTATTCACTAACGTCAAACGACGTACCGGACGCAACAATTGCAATAACGCCGCCACCATCGCGGCAAAGCCACCGGCACTAATACCTAATGTCGGTGATGTGGCAAACCATAAGGTTAAGGCTATCGGCACAGCAATAATTACCTGCACAATCGATGTACCAATGCTATTGGTCACCGCTACTTTTAATTCACGCTGCCGACCTAGATCAGTTGTTTTATTAAACTTATTGGTTTCGTATGACTGACCACCGTAAACACGAATCACCTTATAACCTTCAATGCTTTCTTCAGCCACGTGAGTGATATCACCAACAGTTTTTTGCACATTACCACTCAGGCGTCGCATACGACGACTGGTGATTTTAATCACCCAACCTAACACAGGACCCAACACAACAAACAATAAAGTCAGCTTCCAACTGATAGCAAACATAACCATCACCAAGCCAATCGCTAAAGCTAACTCGCGCAATAAGATTAATAACGCATTAGAGCTCGCCTCAGCAACCTGTTCTACATTGTAAACAATGGTCGACAAGATATGGCCCGAGGAATTCTGATCATAAAAACGGCTGGGCAACTTGAGCAAATGGGCAAAGATTTTTTGGCGAAAATCGCGTACAACACAGCGCGCTACACGCACGATATAATAACTGGAAGCAAAGCCAGCACAACCGCGCAATAGGAAGATAATCACAATAGCTAACGGTAACCATGTGATGAAATGCGTATTTTTATTGATAAAGCCCTCATTGATGATCGGCTTAATCAACCAAGCAAAGCCCGCATCGATCAATGACAGCACAATCGTACCAATCACACCAAAGAGGAAAGCTTTCCAGTATTCACGCGTCGCTTTTAGCAGTCGGCCATAGACCTGACGACCCTTTTTATCTAATTTAAACAACAACTTAATTCACCCAAACGTCACTTTATCAGCGATGCATTATACAGAAAAAAGCCAGTTAAGTCTTGGTTTATGAATCCATTAACTTTATGGGATTATGTCAAGTTACAACTCAAGACAATGCCAAACCTACAGACCCAGCCCCTGGCTCAGGAGGAATATCAACCACCGCTTGAGCGGTTGAAATATGGAGTAATTCACGCTGCCTAATCATCGCATCAACCACCGCATCAGGTTTTGACGCCTCACCAGCGCCAGCACCCGTAGTCTCATCTGCAGATTCCAGCTTTGCAACAAAGGCTTCCAAATACGCCATTACCCCATCTCGCATCCTACCGTCGGCTGGGGGCCTAATACTAAAGGTAGCTTTAGTAAAAGAAACCGTAGGTTGCTGAGTATCGACACAATATTTTGCGAGTGATACATACGTCCAATAGAGTTCACTCATTGCACTTACATAATAACTCTCATAAGCTGGTGACTCCGCTTTGAAAAAATTCGTACATTCTTCCTGCAAGTGTTTTATGCTGTACAAAAGACGTTTTGCAGATATTTCTTTTTCAAAAAAGAGATTCGGTATGTCTAGCCTCTCCCAGTGCGCCGACAACATCATTCGATTTAAGTCGTACCACTTATTAGAATCCTTCCAGATAGGAATCTCAGCAATCATATTGTTAAAAGCCTTACCAAAGCGCTGGCCATCTACAAACAAGCAATTAGAATACATATGACGACGCGCGATAGTTAAGTCGCCACTCCGGGTTTTATCATCAAAAGTGACCAACTCTCGATTTTGTAACGCGTAATTGAGCGCTAAAAACAAATATCCAATATCTTCTAAGTGCCGTTTATGATTATAATCATGCGCAAACTCCTCGCCTCTTAACTCACATGCTAACTTTCGATCCACAAAAGAACCTACACTTTCCTTACTAGCCTTCTCATATAAAATACCCTGAGCAGAACTGCGGGCCGCTTCACGTATAATATTAACCTGCTGTTGAGATAGAGGCTTACCCTCTAGATCCAATACGCAAGTACCTTCATCAATCAACAAAGGGTTGGTTTCATCATCACAACCATTATCACAACGAGCAACCAGCTGAACAAAAACATCGATAGTGACTGATGTATAACGCAGATCACGCATATAAGTCTCAATACACGTTTTTCCGCGACGACCGTATCGCGCATCATCAGTAGGGTCACTGACAGTTTCATAAAAATTTAATGGTGCAGGTCTGCGCATCTAGAGACTCCCTTTTTCAAGAATTTAATAGGCAAACAGATTATATGCTTATTACTAGTAACGCGAAAATATCCTGACTTCGCTGTGTTAAACATTTTTACACCAAGCTGTTTATATCTGCTAATAACTGAAGAATGCGGAAAATGAAAACGGTTATAAAATCCTGAGCTAATTAATGCCAGTTGCGGGTGTACCGCCTTAAGAAAAGCCATCGTCGATGAGGTACGACTGCCATGATGCGGCACTTGTAAAATTTCAGCTGGCAGCTGATTTTTGGCATGCAGCAATAGCCATTGCTCTGCCGGTTTCTCTATATCACCGGTTAATAAAATATGACGATCTTTAGCACTGATACGTAATACGCAAGAGCTATTATTGGCATGATAAGGCAAACCTTTTGGTGGATATAACACATCAAAATCCACTTGATCCCAACGCCAATGTTGACCCGCATAACAAAACTGAATGGGGACCTTCGCATGTATCTTAACCTGTTTAGTGGGCACACTGGTCAATACATCCGCAACCGGCATCGACTGCAATAGCGCTTTAAGCCCACCAATATGATCATTATCACCGTGACTAATCATAATGCGATCGATGTGTTTTACATGTAAAAAATGCAAGTACGGCAATACCACCATCTGCCCTGCATCAAATCCCGTTGGATAACGCGGCCCTGTGTCAAAGATCAACACATGATGCGCAGTACGAATGACCATTGCCAATCCCTGACCAACATCCAACATCGTGCCCCACACCTCACCTGCCTTAGGTTGCGGCTGGCGATAACTAAAAATAGCCACTACACCAATCACCGCCAACCAACGATAAGGTACACCACGTGGTGCACATAACCAGAGCACAAATAACACTAGTACAAAAGCAGTCAATCCATTGGGTAACCAATAAGCGATATATCCGTATGGCATATTTGCTAGTGTTTGTAAAAAAAACCATAGCGGCCACAGTAACCAACCAGACAATTTAAATATCATTACAGACCAAGGGAGATGCATGGCCGCCATCGCCGAAGCCAATAGCGTGCAAGGCACTAAAATAAAACTTACCCATGGAATCGCCACTAAATTAGCAGCTAATGCTGCAATCGAAACGCCATGAAAAAAATACAAGGTGAGCGGCAATAAACCCAATGACATCAATGCCTGCAAGCGTAACCACGCACGCCAACTGCTGAGTGACTCTAAATGCAACATGATATAAGCAATCCAGCTGACTGCCGCAAAGCTTAACCAAAAACTAGCCGACAGAATATCCCACGGTTGCCAGATTAACACCACCAAAGCCGCCAACAGTAATCGCCAACTGAGCGGCCAATTGATCGCTAATAATAATGTCAACATCACCACACTGTTCATCACCAATGCGCGCTGAGTAGGTATAGCAAAACCAGATAATGCGGCGTACAACAGCATAGCTATGATCGCTGCCACAGCCGCCACTTTGGGAGATGGTATACGCAAACATAAACGTGCCGATAGCCGCCACAGCCCATTCATTAACTGATAACTTAACCAGGCGACTAAACCTAAATGCAAACCTGAAATCGCAACTAAATGACTGGTGCCCGTATGTTGCAACACCTGCCAATCAGCTGATAATAATTTAGTTTGTATACCCACCGTTAGTGCAGTAATAAATGCTGCTAATGAATGCTGTTTTATAGAGCGCTTAATTTGATTCACCAAGCGGTGACGCAAATTCAATGATGTCATTTCACAATGCCATCGATCATGCTTAATATAGCCTTGCGCACGGTATTGAAAGGATCTCAGCCATAAGCGACTGGGCAAAGTCTGTGGATTCCGCAGGGCATGTACCGGTTTTACACTCACCTCACCATAGCAACGTTCACCCATAGCCACTCGGGATTTTGGCCCAAACCATGACAGCTGTATTGTTTGATGTATGAGGTTACGATTAATCGTTGAGGTTCTTAGCTTAAATCGCATTAACCCTTGCTGCAGGCTAGGTTCGGAAATCACTTTACCCGTCACTGATAATGAATGAGCAATCCAAGCTGTGGGCAACTGCCAACGTAATGCCATATGGATGCGCAACCAGCCATAACCCATCAATAATAAGCAAATACCCAACAGAATAAACCGACGTCGCATGTTGCTGCTCCGTAAATCGATTTATCTTCAAGGTAAATGTAATGCTAAACAATACTGTTGTAATCACTAGGGCCTGGGAGGTGGCTCACGATGCACCGCCTCTTCTAGCGAAACACATCCAGTAGCTTATAGTAATATTTTATTTTAAATGAAGCCTTGCTTTAGCTGGATCAGCAGCTGCTTTCTCATCTGCTGACAAACCTGGCGTTGTTAAAACACTTAAGCTCGTATGTGGCGACATGCGACGTGGCATAATGACAAAGTCTGTACTGCTAGTCACTCGAATCATTGGTTGTGGATCAGCCTTATCATAGCAGCTTGACAGTGTGCTAATAACTTCACATGCTTTTTCACAGTCTTTTCTTTTACTATCAAGCCATATTAATTCATCTTTAAATGCATCACTGCCTATGGCAGCATTTGATAGGGTCGTACGCATCTTTTCGATAGCTACTGTTGCCAAGGGCGCGCGAAGCTCAGTGAATAAGGAAATCAAATTATCGGAATAACTTATTGTCGATGCACGCGCCTCTTCTTCTGGCTTGGAGAACTTGCAGGTTAAATAGTGCTCTCTTACACCATAGAGTGCCCCTCTAAGAAACAATAGCTCAAGCTCTGCATCGAGCATGTGTGGCAAACCCGCTTCAGTTAAATCATTAATATACGATTCAAAACTCGACATACTGACGACCTCCCACAGTCTTATAAGGTTGAGCATATTATCACCGAAGGATCTTAGCTGCAATGTATTTTAAGTGGCCAAAATAATGCTTTAGAACGAGTAAGTATGTTTGATTATCAGATACTTAATAGGTAACCTATTAGCATGTGGACCCAACCTGCAACGCTACAACGTGAATTTGCCAGTCAGATGGCGATTCGCATTATGCTCGGCGCTACCTTAGCCTTAATCATTGTACTAGCCATCCCCTATCACCCGCATTATTGGTTTGGTTGGTTTGCCCCTTTTTCAGTCATCATTAGCATGCTGATGTTTCCGTTTCAAAACAAAAACCATGGCATCTTATGGGAACGCCTTATTAGTGTAACCATGGGTGTTATTATCGGCTTAGTCTGTTATACGCTATTTATTAACTCACAATTACTGTATTGCATCAGCTTATTTGTATTTTCATTATTTTGCATGTACCAAGTCGGTAACCACAGCCGATGGCACTATGGTTATTTCTTAGCCATGATATTCACTGTTTTAGGCGTTAGCTTTGTATTTACTGATAAGCAATTAGTCTACGCTTTTTGGCAATTTCCAGTTACCGTATTAATCGCTGTTTTAGTCGTCATTATTATTGATAAAATACGCAGCGCCGATACAGCTGCTCAACATGCCATTAAATTAGCAAATGACATCAGACAAAGCTTTAGAAACCTTACCGAAGATAAAGTAATCGACTTGTCGTTATTAACCTATTGGAAAAGTCATTTATTGCAAACGCGCTCCGAACTTGATGATAAGGATTTTCAGCAACATTTAACCATTAACTACTTGTTACAACTGATTGCAAAAAAACACAATACGTTTATTGAGCACATGAAGCGGATTGATAATCCTAAAGCACAACACTTTTTAAAAGTGTCTCATCAAGCGATTATTAATGCACTAAAAGATCCCAACCAAATAAAAACCATGCGTCGCAAGTTACAAATGACAGAAATTAATTTTGGTATCAGCGGCATTAAAGATAGAAATGTTTGGGTTTGCCTGAGTGATTTAAATTTAACTGCCGATGATGTTGAGCGCTTAGACAATGCCGAGCAAGGAAAATCAACCGATGTGATTATTCCTACCCCACAAGTCGAGCATAAAAAAGGCTTTAATCCTGCCGCATTTCTATTTGGTTTACGCACGGTAGTGGCTGTTGCGGTATCTTTAGCATTAGTATTTCTATTTCATTTACCAGGCGGAATACAAACCATTATCGCTACCATCGTTACCGCCGGCTCACCGAACGTTGGAGCTTCAGCATTAAAAATGTTGATGCGCGCTGCTGGTATTATTATTGGCTCGTTAGCAGGCTTTGCTGTATTACTTATTATTGCCAGTACCCAGTCGTTAATACTGTATTTATTATTCTTTGCTGGTTTTGTTTATTGGATGGCTACATGGAGTTTACGCAGTAAAAACTATGGCTATGTAGGCTTACAAGCCGCGCTACTATTTTTAATTATGCTGAGCAATACTGGCACTAAAGCCATTAATATTACACTATCGACCGAACGCTTTTATGGTGTGATTATTGGCGGTTTAATTGCCTTTGCTATGGTACTCATTATTGCACCCAATCGACCAGAAAAGATAATCTCACAGTTACTTCAAAAAATTGTTAATCAGCTACAAGACACTTGGCAACTATTGCATCAAAAAGACGCATCATTAAATGAAATCAATAACCAACTGGCTGCTATTGACCAAAACTTAGCATCGCTCGACCAAACGCTGCATGAACAACGATTCTTACTCACCTCAACATCACATGCCTATGACCAAGTCTATGACTTACAGCGCATGGTTAGCTTACTTCGCCAGTTAGCTCGTTTATTAGACAGCGATAAATATTCAACCATCAAGGTTAGAGCAATATTAGCACAATACCAATTGCAGTTTGACGACATCACTACTGACAAACAACCAACTCTCAGCCATACTATTAGGGATCGATTTTCTGCCAAAACATATTATTGCCTGGAACATATTTTTCAACACTGGGCGCAGTTTAAAAAATCAGGCGTTTCGCGTTTAAACACGTGAAACACGTTACCCGATGGGGGTTTTCAGGGGGAGAACCGGGATTTCCCCCCTGAATCGCCGTCTATGCGAACTTGATTCGCATAGGCGAAATACTCATAAGGGAAGGAGGTTTGCGCTTTAGCGCGAAGCTCCTGAAAAAATTGGCACAAGGGATTAGATAATGGCTAAACAGCACAGCTTTTGGAAAAGATGGTTTGGATCAACACCCGCTATCGTCTCTTGGATTATCGCCATCTTAATCATTATCGCTTTATACTTTGTCGTAGCTAATCAATTAACACCTTACAGTTCTAAAGCCACTATATACGCACGCGTGGTCAGCATATCTCCAGAAGTATCTGGTAATATCGTTGCCAGCTACACCAGTTTAAAACAGCAATTTGTTCCCAAAGGCGAAGTGTTATTTGAAGTCGATCCACGCCCTTATGCCGATAAGCTTGCGATTGCAAAGAACACCTTAGTGCTCACCAAAGAGCGTGTCGCCGCCCTCACCCTACAAGTCAGTAATTTGCAAAAAGGTGTTGCTGCCAAACAAGCCGCTTATATAAAAGCTAAACAAGATTATGAACGCTACAACCAACTGTATTCAGATAACGCCGTTTCACAACAAGATGTGCAACACATGTTAGCCGCAATGGAAATCAAACGTGCCGACTTAGCGCAGTCCAAACTAGCATTAAAAGCAGCCAAGCAAAACCTTGGTAAAACCATCGATGGTGTGAATGTGCATGTGCGTTTGGCGCAAGCTCAACTGCGCTTAGCGCAATACTACTATGATCAGACACGCGTCAAAGCGCCGACCGATGGATATTATGAAAACTTGTATATCCATAAAGGGACATATGCCGTACCTGGTGAAACACGCATACCGTTTATCCTTGCTAACACTTGGTGGGTAGAAGGTTTAGTCGCTGAAAATGGTTTGTCTAATCTCAAGATGGGGCAAAAAGCGTTAGTCACTTTAGACCTTTATCCTGGGCATATTTATAATGCCACCGTCACTTCCATTGGCCATGGCGTGCAAGTGGAAGCCATTAAACCCAGCGGTAATTTGCCGGAATACAGCAATGACAGCGCTTGGTTCCAAGCCCAACAATTATTTCCTTTCGGTGTTACGCTCGATAGCGCCGAACAAAAACCACTCGAACTGCGCGTCGGTGCTAGCGGCAGCGTAGTTGTCTTACGTGATGGTCATTCGCTGTGGAATGGCTTTGCTTATTTTGTGATGTGGATTAAAAGCCTATGGGCTTATTTGTAATATATCATAATTGTAGTTATTGACGTTAGCTGTTAACGTATTTTAATGGATCATACAAAAGGATTTGGAGGTGATTTCATGAAATCTTTCTTTTTACGTCTCTGTTACGCAAGTTTATCTTTATTTGCTTTGAACTTACCCGCTTCATCAATAGCGGCAACAAAATCACCAAATATCATTGGCTTCTTTCAAAGCTATGATGACACATTCACCCCAGCTGGCACCAACGAGTGGTATTTTAATACACAAGACACACCTCTATCAAGCTCTGGCTATACCGTATTGATTGATGCTTTTTGGGTTAATTATCCATATTGCTGGGGAAATGGTTCATGCATCCCAGGACAAGGTAACCCAATTAAGGCGTGCTGCGGCATTTCCAATGCTCCTGGACCAGGAAACTCTTACGAAATAGATAAAAACTTCTGGGGTGGCAACTATACCGGTGTGCAGGCGCCAGCTCAGCCTGGAACTACATACACAAACTATTGGACTTCGTTACATACAACCGGTCCACAAACGATGTTTAAGCTAAAAAATGAAATCCTCAATAAGAAGGCTCCAGTTAAACTATTAGCGAGCATAGGTGGCTGGAATATGGGTGGCTCAGCCAGCGGCTGTCCTAATACACCTAAACTACCACAGCAACCTGCCTGGAAGGCGATGCTTACACCCACTAAGACTGGCGCAATACCCTTAACTACTGCAATGTCAGAAATCTTAAGCATTAAGATTCTGGAAGCTGATGGATCCTCTGCAGCTCTGTATGATGGCATTGATATTGATATGGAAACATTGTTTGCAGCAGGTTGTACTGGCGATCTTACTAGCAACTCTTGCACCAACGGCGTGTCAAAAGCCTGCCTGGCTAGCGACGTGCAAAACACCATCAATAACACAGTAAAAGCTATTGAAGATTTTAGAAAGACCAATAAAACGGCTACCTTATCCATATCACCACGTGCATCTGATATTTATTGTAAGCAAAGTAATTGCACGTGGCATGATAAAAGTGGATATGGCTTTATAGGTAAGATATTGAAGCAGCTAGCACAAGATAAAGTTTATTTCAATTTTATCAATCCGCAATTTTATAACGATCAAGAATCACGCAATATCCCTAACAACAGCACAAGCGGATATTCAAAGCCAACCATAGGTGAAGACGTCCCCGACATCTTGAAGGCATTATACGGGATTGTTGGCAGCAGCAGCGAAATTAACATCGGCGTATTAGCACAAACTGCAACAGGTCAAGCCGACCGTGGCGTTGCATCTTCGGATGGTAATCCTGGTGTGCCGATGCATATGGTTAAACCTTTATGGGATCTTCTGCAAACTGATCCAGGCATCAAGAATACGGGAATTACTATCAGTGGAATAATGACATGGGCCGCCAATTTAGACCTCACTAAGACGGCACTATCTGGGCATGTCCGAAGTGTTAAGTCTGGTCTCGCAAGCTCTACTAAGTCAATTGTGTATTATAATTGGGGGTCTAAAATAAATCCGAATGTACTTACGACAGCTAAAACTGCCAATAAAACGCAAAAACAATCTTTGTGGAGTCGTTTGTCTTCTGCAATCCGAGGCGCATTCTAATGGTTACAAAGCTTATACAAAATAAAGGCTGTCTTCTTGGTATAGCGAACCACTTAAAATTCCAGATTTGAGGTTAGGTTGGACAAAAGCCCTCCCAGAAAACCCGCAATGTATAACTAATACCTGAGGAGTTTTCTGGGAGGGCTTTTGTTCAAGATAGCCCAAAGATGGAATTTTAAGCCACTTCTTTCATGGAGCAGCGTACACGCCCTTGACGGTCTATCTCAATCACCTTAACGCGAATGATTTGACCTTCATTCAGCACTTCATGGATATTTTCCACTCGCTCTTCACAAATTTGTGAGACGTGAACCATGCCTTGCTTGCCAGGTAGTAATGAAACAAACGCACCAAAATCCATCAATTTAACGATTGGACCTTCATAGATAGCACCCACTTCAACATCAGCAGTGATGTCTTCAATGCGTTGACGCGCTAATTCACCCTCATCACCATTAACAGCTGCGATTTTAACAACACCTTCATCGCTAATATCGATAGTCGTATTAGTTTCTTCAGTTAATGCACGGATAGTCGCACCACCTTTACCAATGATCTCACGAATCTTATCTGGATGAACCTTCATAGTGAAAATACGTGGCGCATGTTTAGATACATCTTCACGTGGCTTATCGATTGCTTCTTGCATAATACCTAAGATATGCAAACGAGCATCACGCGCTTGTGATAAAGCTTGCTGCATAATATCTTTAGTAATACCTTCAATCTTGATATCCATTTGCAGTGCAGTAATACCATCGTGCGTACCCGCCACTTTAAAGTCCATATCACCTAAGTGATCTTCATCACCTAAGATATCAGTCAATACAGCATGACGATCACCTTCTTTGATCAAGCCCATCGCAATACCAGCAACCGGAGCTTTAGTAGTAACACCTGCATCCATCATTGATAAGCTCGTACCACAAACAGTTGCCATAGAACTTGAACCGTTTGATTCTGTAATTTCTGAAACCACACGCAATGTATAAGGGAAGTCATCCATATCAGGTAACACACCCATAATCGCACGCTTAGCCAATTTACCATGACCGATTTCACGACGCTTAGGACCCATCATCATACCGGTTTCACCTACACAGTATGGAGGGAAGTTATAGTGCAATAAGAATGGATCTGTTCTGTCACCCATAATACTATCAATACGCAATGCATCACGATCAGTACCCAAAGTAGTAGTAACAATCGCTTGTGTTTCACCACGAGTAAATAATGCTGAACCGTGAACACGCGGCAAGATACCTAAATCAATAGTGATCGGACGAACAGTGGTTGTATCGCGACCATCAATACGTTTTTCACCTGACAATACACGCTCACGTACAATGATTTTCTCTAAGTCATGAAAAGTATCACCCACTTCACTGGCTGTAATGCCCGCCTCTACATCTTCCAAGTCAGCTTCAACTTGCTTACGCAATTCACTGATACGTTCAGAGCGCGCCTGCTTCTCTTGAATTTGATAAGCCTCAACCAATGCGCTTTCAGCTGCTGCTTTCACTTTAGCTTCTAAGTCAACATTCGCTTCAGGTGCTGACCAATCCCAAGTGGTAGTTCCTGCTTCTTCAGCAAGTTCATTAATCGCTTGGATCGCTGTTTGCATTTGCTCGTGACCAAACATCACCGCACCTAACATCACGTCTTCTGTTAAGCCAGTCGCTTCTGATTCCACCATTAACACAGCGTCTTTAGTACCAGCTACCACTAAATCAAGATCTGACTCAGCAGCCACTTCTTCATTCATGTTTAATAGGTATTCACCGTCTTTATAACCAACACGTGCCGCACCAATAGGGCCAGCAAATGGGATACCAGACACTGCTAATGCAGCCGACGTACCAATCATTGCTACGATATCGGTTTGCACTTCAGGATCATATGACATTACTGTGGCAACCACTTGCACGTCATTTTTGAACCCTTCTGGGAACAACGGACGGATCGGACGATCAATTAAACGACAGATTAATGTTTCACGTTCAGTTGGGCGTGCTTCACGCTTAAAGTAACCACCAGGCACTTTACCGGCAGCATAGAATTTTTCTTGGTAGTTAACCGTTAATGGGAAAAAGCTCATGCCTTCTTTGGCTTCTTTTTTACCAACAACAGTCACTAATACCATGGTATCACCCACAGTCACGGCAACAGCGCCGCTGGCTTGACGAGCAATGCGACCCGTCTCCATGGTCACCGCATGGTCACCATATTGAAATGTTTTTGTTATTTTATTCACGCTTTATTTTCCTCTAGAAACAATGAAGGGTGCCGCAGCACCCTGTAAATTTTGGATTTTAGTGACGTAAGCCAAGACGCTTGATAAGTTCACGATACCCTTCAAGGTTGGTACGTTTGAGATAAGCTAGTAACTTACGACGCTGGCTCACCATACGTAACAAACCACGACGCGAATGATGGTCATGCTTATGCTCTTTGAAATGGCCAGTTAATTTATTGATTTTGTTAGTTAAAATGGCAACTTGAACTTCTGTTGAACCAGTGTCGCCGTCTTTAGATTGGTATTCTTTAACAATTTCAGCAGTCTTCTCTGCACCTAATAATGACATTGTATTTCCTCTTGTTTATATATCGTTATTTATCAAAGTGTTATGAAAAACCGCTGTCATTCGCAGTGTTTTCACCCCACTAAAAACGAGCGATTATAACACATTGACAGTTAAATAAAACTTCATAGTATTGACTGGGTCCCGGCTCGGAGGCCGGGATGACAAAACTCGGGGCCAGAATGACAAAACTCGGGGCCAGAATGACAAAATTCACCAGCAACCCAATCAATTACTTAATGCTTTGTTAATCCCACAACCATAATATAGAATGAAATTAGGTTTAAATAATGGAAAGGCTGCATTCATGAGAGAAGGTCCAACTGCAACTCAAACAATCCCAACAGAAGTACAAAAAGGCTGTACTGATATTGGTCTACAAGTAGTAGATCGCTTTGCCCTCACACGCGCAACGCGGCCAAGTTGGACAGAACAAAGCCCTATAACCATCGTGAACACCTTAATTCACCTGGATAAAGAACAAGCCAATCTACCAACTACTGACCGTGGCAAGAGTCTCGATCAGCTTGCAGCCTTACTAGAGGGCCACAAAAAAGCGGGCAAAAGCGAGTCTGAAGCCACAACAGCAGCCCTAAGTGATTTGATAGAAATAAAAACCCAAACCAGAGACCTGCGCCAAGCATTTGCCAAAAGTATTACACTAACCCCCTCTGTTAGAGAGGCAGTACACAAAATTCAAGACGAACAATACCCAAGAGAACACGTCGATCCATCAAATGAAAAAACCGTAGCAGGCGTATTAGATGCAGGCGCACTGAACAAAAAAATCCAACGCAATATTCAACGCGTAAAAATAGGCGGCATCGTTTATTCCGGCAGTGCACTTGCTATCAGCAATATCCTAGCGCAACAGCTACAATCCAACAATCAACTCAGCAAACAACAAAGTCAACAATTAACCGTTCGAGCAATGAATAATGTTATGAATAGCGTCGTTACTGCTGAAGAAACCAAAAGAGAAAATATCGAACACGACAGCATTGAAAAAAGCGAAGATGAATTAGCCTTCGAAGAAATTCAAGCCGAAGTTATTGCTGAAAATGAGTCACATCAAGGCAACTATGAAATCAACAATGAAGAAGACCTTTACAAAACCTTAGGTATCAAAACAGACGCCGAACCCGAAGGCCGAGCGCTAGCCGCTGACCGAGAATCAACCCGCCTTACTGTTGAGCGCATGGATGCCATTGCCGATGTCCAAGGTGCATTTGTACAGAACTGCTCAGAAATCAGAGCTAGCGGCATGAATGAAACCGAAATAAAAACTGCAATTAATAATGCACAAGGCGAACTCAAGGGCTCATTAGATACTATTGAAAAAGGTTATCAAACAGGCATGCACAAACTGGGTAAAGCTGACTCTATCCTTTCCGACTTCGGTTTAAAATCAGAGTATGATAAGCAGTTTACTGAAGAAGAGTTTGCAAAACTTGGCGATGAACGAAACTCAGCACTGCAACCACATGTTGCATCTACTGCTGCTAAAAGCTATAAACCCAGCCCTCCAGACCAGCAGTAAGCCAACCTTATCAAATTAACTCCCGGGTCGAAGCCCGGGATGACAATGCGTCGGCCCGGAATCACAATGCGTCAGCCCGGGGTGACAACAACCTAAACGTCAGCGTTAGCCACTTCCGTTGCTGCTTCTATAACCACTGGCTCAACAGGCACATCTTGATGACCCGCGTTATTACCTGTTTTAACGTCTTTGATCTTGTTCACGACATCCATGCCATCAACAACTTTACCAAACACACAATAACCCCAACCGTCTGGTGTTTCAGCTTTAAAATCGAGGAATTTATTATCTTTTACATTGATAAAGAATTGTGCACTAGCAGAATGTGGATCAGGCGTACGCGCCATCGCTAATGTACCCACCACGTTAGAGCCACCTTTATTCGCTTCATTCTGAATGCTGTCACGCGTTTCTTTCTCATTCATATCAGCATCAAAGCCTCCGCCCTGCACCATAAAACCATCAATCACACGGTGAAAAATTACACCATCATAAAAACCGTCTTTGACGTATTGACGAAAGTTTTCCGCTGTCGCAGGTGTATTTTTATCGTCCAATTCAATAAGAATGTCACCCATATTGGTTTGTAATTTGATCATTGCTTTGCCTTGTTAATGAATGTTGGCGCAGAGTATACCCACTCAAGAGGAAGATTGGAAATCAACCTAGCCTCTCTCAGTCGATGATGTGGTACAGAGATACCCATTAGACTGGATCCCGGCTCGGGGGCCGGGATGACAACACGGGGGCCGGGATGACAACACGGGGGCCGGGATGACAACACGGGGGCCGGGATGACAGAGTGCGCCTTGATACCACCCGGGGGCAGCTTGCAAGCAAGAGCAACGACCAGGAATAGATCAATCATGTCATTCGTACGTTTGAGAACATTACGGGCTTGCACCACCCCACCCTAGCCGCTAGAATGAGCAAGCATTTTCAGTGATAAGGGGCAACAATGGCAAACGAAGGATATCATGAACCAGTAGAAGAACTCAGTGACGAGACGCGCGACATGCACCGCGCAATAATTTCTTTAATGGAAGAACTAGAAGCTGTTGATTGGTATAACCAACGTGTCGACGCCTGCAAAGATGATGACCTACGGGCCATCCTCAAACACAACCGCGATGAAGAAAAAGAACACGCCGCCATGGTGCTGGAGTGGATTCGTCGCCGCGACCCAAGCTTTGATAAAGAACTCAAAGACTATGTTTTCACTGATGGCTCGATCGTAGCAAAAGAGCAAAGTGAAAATAGCTAACTCGTAATTATCACCATATAAATTACGCTGAGGACAAAACATCCTCCGTCGGTAGTATGTGCCGACAAAAAAAGGAAGAATCTCAAGAGGGAATGTGTGGGAACTGTATAAGTAAATAAAATGAGGCAGTATGTTTAAAATTAACTTACATAAAATAAAATTTATCACGCCAAGCATGATCCCATGGATCATTTGGTCCATCGCAGGCCTGTTTTATTTCTATGATATCATCTTACGCATCTATCCTAGCACCATTGAAACCCAGTTTACCCGCGCCTTTCAAATCAACGCCACCCAATTTGGTTTTTTCACTGCCTGCTACTATATTACTTACACAGCTATGCAAATACCCGCCGGCATTATCGTTGACCGCATAAGCATTTATAAAACACTGTTTCTTGCCTGCTTATCGTGCTTATTCGGCATAGGTCTGATTCACTACTATGACAATATCATGATCGCCCAAATCGGCCGCATGATTATCGGCTTTGGTGCATCATTTGCTTATGTCGCGACATTAAAAGTCGCATCGATATGGTTGCCCGCCGATCGCTTTGGCATCGCCACGACTATCGCTGATTCATTAGGCATGCTTGGTGGTATTTTTACTGATGAAATCCTTGGTCACATTAATCAATCAGCTGGTTTTCGTGAGTCAGAAACCTGGTTAATCGTTTCAGGTGTAATTATTGCACTACTGATTCTATTCGTACTAAAGGATCGCCCTGAAAAAACAGCTCACCCAGCACATAACATCAACCTATATGACCCACGAAAAATCTTAAATCGCCTAAAGAATATCGCTACTAGCAAACAAATATGGCTGATTGGTATTGTTGGTTGTTTATATTACCTGCCATCTTCCGTTGTCGGTGACGTTTGGGGTATTCCATTTTTAAAATCGGTTTATCATCTCTCCGAAACCAACGCTGACCATGCAATATCATTCTTTTTTGCCGGCTGGATTATTGTTGGTCCAATTTTTGGCTTACTATCAGATAAATTTCGCAATCGATGGAAACCGATCACTTACTGCGTAGTCGGTAACTTAATTCTATTTACAGCCATCGTCTATTTACCACCACTCGGCATCACCCCCGGCACTGGTTTAACCTTCGTCTTATTCTTTTTTGTTGGTGCTTTTACTGGCGCACACCCTTTGGTGTTTGCTCTGGCTAAAGAAAACTTTTCATTACGCTCAACCGGTACCGTTATTGCCTTCACCAATACCTTAGTTATGATTGGTGGTGTAATATTCCAACCCGCCACTGGATTCTTGCTAGACATGGTTCACCATACCATTGGTAAAGTCGGCGCAGAAACTTACTCCGTGCACGACTACACCATTGCGATGACCATTATGCCAGTCTCAATGTTAATCACCTTGGGTTTAATGTACTTTGTAAAAGATACAGGCTCTCGCATTGATCAACATAATGAGCAGCGGCCGCACTGATTATAACTGGATCCCGGATCGGGGTCCGGGATGACAACCTCAAATCCGGGATGACAACAACAGCAACAAGGTGTATAGGGTGCCTCTTTTACGGAAGTAAAAGCCCAGCGGAACGGAGTGAAGCGAGCCATGAAGTAAAAGAGGTACGCTGTGCGCCTTAGTTGCTGATAAGTTACTGGTTCCCGGATCGGGGTCCGGGATGACAACCTCAAGTCCGGGATAACAACCTCAAGTCCAGGATAACAACCTCAAGTCCAGGATAACAACCTCAAGTCCGGGACGACAGCCTCAAGCCCGGTATGACAGAATTAAATCTGCGCTTTAAAATAAAACCCCTGCAAATAATCACAACCAGATTTAACCAGCCACTCCACTTGCTGTGATGTTTCAACACCTTCCGCCACAACCTCAACACCGCAAAGGTGGCTAATCTTAATAATATTACCCACCATTTCATTCTGCCCACCAGACATTCGAGATACAAATGACTTATCAATCTTTAAATAGCTAACAGGTAGTCGCTCTAGATAATTCAACGAAGAATAGCCGGTACCAAAATCATCAATCGATACGTTAATGCCCAAAGTAGTTAGATCGTATAAAACAGATATCTTTTCATCAATATCTTCCATCATTGAGGTTTCTGTTATTTCAACAATAATCTGCGAAGGGTCAATCTGATACTTTCTTAATAATGATACGAACATAGAAATAAATTGCTTATCTTGTAATTGCACTGTTGAACAGTTAATCGATATTTTGCAATCTTTATACTCACTACCTTCTTGGTGCCAGCGTTCAATTTGTCGAAAAATCAATTCAAATATATGCCAGCCCAAGCGAACCATAAAACCTGTCTTTTCTGCTAATGGAATAAAATCCATCGGCTTAACCTCACCCAACTCTTTATTATGCCAACGCACTAATGACTCCAACGCATGTATTTGTAAACCATCCGCTTTGTATATCGGTTGATACACCATAGTTAACTCATCAGCTGTAACAGAACTATGTAACTGCAATTCAATGTTAGCCTGCTTCTCACTGTATTCTAAAAGATACTCATCAAACTGAGAAAACTGGTTTTTACCACGATTCTTGGCATCATACATCGCAATGTCTGCGTATTTTAACAATATTTTTACCTGTTCCCCCGGCAGTATTTTTTTCTGTTGCAATATCTTACATGTTGCAATTCCGATACTGCAGTTGATATGTATTTCGCGCCCATGAATAACAAACTCTTCTTCAATTGCGTGAGTAATACGCTTAGCAACACGCGTACTACTGGCTTCAATATCTCCATTAATTAAAATAATTGCGAACTCATCACCACCAATCCGCGCTAAAAACACACTGTCGACCTCCATTGAGCTAATAAGAAACTGCATACGCTCAGACACTTTAACCAACAAATCATCACCAAACGTGTGACCAAGTGCATCATTGATATTTTTAAAATCATCTAAATCTAAATACAACAAGGCTATATTCTCAAAAGGAGATGCAGTAATTATTGAAGATAGCTGATCAATAAAGCACATACGATTTGGTAACGCAGTTAAGTAGTCTCGGTTAACCATTTGCTTCAATTCGATGGTTAAACCTTCCCCGTACTCAACTGCATTTTTATGTGAACGCGCCAACACAATAAACACTATCAATAGCGACAGCTCAACAATAAAACCTGCGATAAGAATATAGAATGGCAAGCTGACATCTAAACCAGACATAAACGCTTGCGTTGGCCATACCTGTATATCCCATTGGCGGCCATACATAGATATTGATTTATTAAAATAAAACGGAGACGCCGTATCTGGAATAGCAGCAGTACTGTCTTGAAAAATGGTTACACCATCATCCGAAATGGTAATATGCACATACCTGCTTTCTTGAGCTAACACCCCACCCATTAACTTGTATACGATAAAAGGTGCATAAATATAACCATACAGTTTCGAACCATTTTTTACTGCTTTGTTTTTATATAGTGGTACATACAATAAGAAACCTGGTGTCTTTTTGTCATCCTGAACGAGAGTAATCGGACCTGTCACCGTGGGCTTACCAGTCTTTTTAGCTAATTCAGCTGCATTGAGACGATTGATCTCATGAGCCACATCCAACCCCAAGGCTGATTTATTGATGTTTAGAGGCTCAATAAAGGTGATAGGTAATAATGTATGATGACCATGTTCTGGATAAATTACAAACGCATTACCTTGTTCATGTTGCTGCTTTAAAAATGCATCACGATTTTGCTTAGGGATCGCATAAATGACGCCAATACCATTAATACCCTTATATTTATTTTCCAGATTTAATCGACTCGCGAATTTCTTCCAACCACGCTGTGTAACTTTGTTATCTACCGCAACAACATAGGCAGCGCCACTATTCAATGCATCAACGTATTTTTCCATACGCTCTTGTATTAAACTAACCACTTGATTAGCTTCACGTTGAAATTTAGCCGTATTATTTTTCTCTGTTTGAGAGGAAGTAATCCACCAGGCACCCACCGTAAGTACCACAGAGGCTAACAGAATTACCCAGTGCAACCATGTTAACGATAAAAACGTCTGACGCCCCTTTATCACTCACTTCAACCTTATACAGTCCCATTCCATTGACTAAGTATACAACACCAGGAGAAATAATTTTTCGACCTATTCTGTTGATTTTAAGTGTAAATTATCGATAGTATTTAGCTAACCTAACCAGGCTCGCGCATTTCTAAATAGCCGGAGCCATGGACTATCTACTGGCCAGTCTTGTGGGCACCACGATAATTGCACTTTACGCACCACCCGCTCTGGGTGAGGCATCATAATCGTTACTCGACCATCGGTAGTAGTTAAACCGGTCACACCCTGATCACTGCCATTTGGATTGTAAGGATAACGCTCAGTCACTTGCGCTTGATCATCAACATAACGCAAAGTGATTTGTGCTTGATTAGTATCACCACTTGAAAAATCAGCATAGCCTTCACCATGAGCCACAACAACAGGTAAACAGCTGCCCTGCATATCGCGCAATAATATAGAAGGACTATCCTCCACACGAACACTGACTAAGCGCGCTTCAAATTGTTGCGATTGATTCGGCAAAAACAATGGCCAATGCTCAGCACCTGGGATCATAGCCTTTAACTCTGATAACATCTGACAGCCATTACAAACACCCAATGTAAATGTATTCTCACGCTGAAAATAGTCACTAAATTGTTGCTGCAAGTTTTCATGATGCAAGATACCTTGCGCCCAACCACGCCCCGCACCCAAAACATCACCGTATGAGAAACCGCCACAAGCCGCCAGGCCATGAAAGTCACTCAATTGCACACGACCCTCAATTAAATCATTCATGTGCACATCAATTGATTCAAACCCTGCCTGATGAAATGCCGATGCCATTTCCACATGACCATTCACCCCCTGCTCACGCAAGATCGCGCATTTTGGTTTTTTACCTACACTAATATAGGGTGCCGAAACATCTTCACTGGCATCAAAGTTCAGCTGAGCACAAACACCTTTCCTATCAGCACGCAATAAATCATCGTATTCCTGCTGCGCACAATTCGGGTTGTCACGCAGCTTCTGTAATTCATAACTGGTTTCTGACCACAAACGATGCAGCACTGTACGCGCTTGTTGGTAAACCTGCTCACCGCAAGCATTGATATGCAATTCATCATCATCATTTAAATAACCAATCACTTGCACACAGCCACCCAGACCTGCTTCACTTAATTGATGCTGAATAGCAGCACTTTGCGCTTTACGCACCTGAATGACAGCACCCAATTCCTCACTAAATAATGCTGCTAGAAGCTCTGGTCCTTTACTATCAAGATCTATCGTAACCCCAACGCCACCGGCAAACATCATCTCGGTTACCGTAGCTAATAAACCGCCATCAGAGCGATCATGATAAGCTAAAATTGAATCCTCACGATTTAAACGCTGAACTTCACTAAAGAATATTTTTAATGTCACCGGGTCATCAACATCAGCAGGTCTATCACCCAATTGATTATAAACCTGCGACAATACCGACGCACCTAAACAGTTAGAACCCTTACCTAAGTCCAGTAACAATAATTC
The DNA here is from genome assembly GCA_029212885.1 of Coxiellaceae bacterium. Classification (GTDB taxonomy): domain Bacteria; phylum Pseudomonadota; class Gammaproteobacteria; order Coxiellales; family Coxiellaceae; genus JARGNX01. The sequence continues at coordinate 47,135 of JARGPC010000009.1, read as the reverse complement.
AGTATCACCTTGATCAGTACGCACTTGCGGCGTTAATGTTTTACGAATATCACTTACGCATGCACTGGCACTAATCACTAATGACAGTGGCGAAGTAACACTGCGCACCTGGCCATCTTGTTGCCACTTAGTACGCATCGATAATGAATCTTTACCTACAGGAATTGCAATACCCAACGCTGGGCATAACTCCATCCCTACCGTTTGAACTGCCTCATACAAACCCAAACCTTCGCCATCATAATCTGCTGCCGCCATCCAATTTGCAGACAACACCAAATCACTAATATCATCAATTGCAGCAGCTGCCATATTGGTTATCGCTTCACCCACCGCCAAACGGGCTGATGCCGCATGATGCAATAACGCTACAGGAGCACGCTCGCCCATCGCCATGGCTTCACCGCCAAAGCCATCAAAGCTATTGGCCGTTACAGCGACATCACTAACCGGTACCTGCCATGGGCCAACCATTTGATCACGCGCCACCATGCCGGTCACACTGCGGTCCCCTATCGTAATCAAAAAGGATTTATCTGCTACTGCTGGAAATTGCAACACACGCTTAATCGCATCAGCTAACTCAATACCAACACTGTCGAAAGGTTGCGGTTTATAGTAGTTAGCAGGCTTTAAATTGCGCTCCAAAGGCGGGATTTTTTCAAATAAAACATCCATCGGCAGATGCACGGCATCTTGCTTTAATAACGGGTCAGCCACTTGTAATTGCTTCGATATAGTTGCCTGCCCCAATACGGCTACTGGGCATCTTTCACGCTGACAAATAGCTTTAAATTGTTCTACATACTGCTTATCAACCGCCAATACATAACGCTCTTGTGACTCATTGCACCATATCTCTAATGGACTCATACCCGGTGCATCTAACGGGATCTTGCGAATATCTAAATATGCGCCCAAGTCATCGGCTTCCACTAATTCAGGCATCGCATTCGATAAACCACCGGCACCAACATCATGAATACTCACAATCGGATTATCATCACCCATCGCCCAACAAGTGTTAATCACTTCTTGTGCACGGCGCTCCATTTCCGGATTTGCACGCTGCACCGAAGCAAAATCTAAATCCGCTTTATTATCGCCGGAACTAATCGATGACGCCGCTCCGCCACCTAAACCAATCGGCATGCCCGGCCCACCCAATACAATCAAGCAGGTTTCCGCCTTTAATGGCAGCTTCATAACTTGCTGATCACGGATTTGACCCAAGCCACCAGCAATCATAATTGGCTTATGATAACCGCGTATCACCTCACCAAAATCTGTGTTTAACGTCATCTCGCAACTGCGAAAGTAACCACATAAATTCGGTCGACCAAACTCATTATTAAATGCTGCAGCCCCAATTGGTCCTTCCAACATAATCTGTAGTGCTGATGCCGTATTCGCTGGCTTACCACTGCAAAATTCCCACGGCTGCACCAAACCAGGGATATGCAAATGCGATACCGAGAAACCACATAACCCTGCTTTAGCTTGTGCACCACGACCCGTCGCTGCTTCATCACGAATCTCACCACCAGAACCAGTAGCGGCACCAGCAAAAGGTGATATCGCCGTTGGGTGATTATGCGTTTCAACCTTGAATACATAATGCGCTAACTCAGTCGATTCATGATAAGCATTACTCGCCGGATCCGCATAAAATCGATTGGCTATCGGTCCTTTCACGACTGCCGAATTATCACTGTAGGCCACCGCTACTTTATCGGGATGTTGTTTGTAAGTATTGCGTATCATCGAAAACAATGAGTGTTCACTAGGCTCATTATGAACAATATTAACCGCATTAAAAATTTTATGACGACAATGCTCGGAATTAACCTGAGCAAACATCATCAATTCAGCATCAGTCGGATCACGACCTAAATCTTGGTAGGCATCGAATAAGTAGTCAATCTCATCTTCCGATAATGCCAAACCCATTTGTTGATTGGCTTGTTCCAAAGCCTTACGACCTTCCGCCAATACAGCAATATGATTTAATGGCTGCGGCTTCGTTTCGGTAAACAATTGCGATAAGTGTTGCGACTGAGTAATTACAGACTCTGTCATTGAGTCATGTAAATCATCCACCACCTGCTGGCGTTGCTGGTCACCCATGTCCAACCACGCCTGATCAAACTGATACCAAACGCCACGCTCAATGCGTTCAATACCATCAAAACCGCAATATTGCGCAATATCTGTCGCTTTCGATGACCATGGTGAAATTGTACCCAATCGTGGCACCACACAAAAACCATCCTCACAGCTTAAACTGCTCACCAATTCATCGGCCTGCAATAAAGCCATCAAGTCATCTTGTGGTATCACCGCCCCCGCTTTACGTGATACACAGTAAATATAGCGTGCTTGAAATGGTGTTTGCAGCTGTTGCTGCCTAAAGGAACTCAAAGCCGAACGGCCTACAAATATCAGCATGATCTTACCCCGGTTAAAGACGCGGGTACTATAGCATTTATGGGTTTGGATCGAAAGCAAGCAAGGGTTTATCACGGGCTAGGTAGGGCTGCTTTCATTTCACCCTCATACTGTAGAAACAAACCTTAACCCAAAGCATACGGTAATACATATTCAACGCTTACCTATATTAATCTTCGCTTTAAAGTCATCGAAAACCATCTCAACACCACCAAAGGAACCCATGGTTGCCTTGTCTTTATCTTGCACGGCTTGCGCCGGATGTAATCAACCAAAAAGTACATCTTGCACACTAACGGGTAATGTAGTAATATCTATTAGTAATATAAATATGAATTTTTATTGGATTTTAACTGGTTGAATTATAATGAGATTACCTAAAATACACCCTGACGCCGTAAAATTTGGCTTGATAACTATCGCTGTATTACGCATGGCTGGCGCCGATAGCTACTTTTACAGTGAACGCACATCCGTCCTCAAACAAGGCACTGGGTTTGCCTTACTAAACAAAATGGCCTGCTACTTATTACTACCGCTCGCGCTTATTTACGCCTTATCATTTGTCTTTGAGCGCAAAGAAAAGGCACATACAACAGCCGTAGTCACAACACCATCTCCCCCACCAGTCCTCCAGCACATTCGCAGTGACTCGACTCGACTCGCCCTCTATGATGCATTACCTGAGGATCAACGGGCAGATATAATTGACATCATCCGCAAAGACCTCGCTAGACAACAACAAACACAATTACGCGTCAAACAAACACACGCAATAACATTCCTCACGATGAGCTTTTGCTCTGCAATATTACCATTAGCCATCTCTCCATTGGTCAGTGATGAAGCGGCGGATAGTTACGAACGCTGGTTCTCGCTTGTGCCAATAATGCTAATACCAATGAATATATTGTCACGCGGCATCGCCGAAGCGATTCATCATAACGATCTAGGCATTCAACTGCGTGCAACCCACTTAATTCCTACCGCTGCGGCGTTAACTAAACTCGGACCATTAATTATATTTAAATCATTAGTCCTCGCCGCCCCAGAGCTCACTAAAGGTTTATCAGATACCCTAGGCACGACTGGCATGTTTGGCTTTACGGCAGCACTGCCTGTTGTGCTGGGCTTAACCCGCATGACAAAAGTCGCTCACATAACACAAGTTATTCCTTGGTTACGTGATAATAAAGCCAAAGTACTCACTATCGCTAGCGTTAATTTTCTTGTCGACTGGTTTGTCAGTTGTGCGCCGCATTATTTGGCCGATCAAAATCACCTCGATACCGCTAGTCGCATTGCCGATACTTCATTAACAATCACAGGGCAAATGGCATTAACCACTTTCTCTACAGGGATGGCATTATTACTGTATAAGGTGGGAGAATGCTTGTGCGGTAAAACACAAAAAACACCTCAGCCAAAAGTTCACATGAATCCAGCGTATATCCCCGAAGTATCATCAAGCACACCAGCCCCTGTTGGCAGTCGCTGCCCGAGAGTAACCGCTGCAGAAGAAGGAATGGATAAACCTGAAAGCAAACAGGCAGAACGTCGCGTGTCTATCTGTTGATTAGTGATGCTGGATGAACCATCTAAAGCACTAACCACGTCATTACCTTATAATCATAAGGCATTATAATGGACTTTAAATTATGTTTGATTATATTCATGAGCTGTGTTTAGATTGTTTTATTCCAATTCGAATTAATTAAAAAGGACTTTAAATAATGAAAATAACACTTAAGCAGTTAATCACCTTCAGCGCCTGCACCCTTATTTTTCCAGCAGCTTTTGCCAAGCATCGCACGCAAATACATCCCCTGGTATACCCACCGCATAGTGCAGTGATGGCTGCAATTAAAGATCCGAACAGCAACGCTGTATATATCGCCGGTAAATTTACGGAAATATCCCGAAACATTGGATCAATGGCATTATTTAACTCAGCCGGTGATTTAGTACCAAACACCACAAGAGTCAATGGTACCGTTAATGTGTCAGCGCCCGATGGCAATGGTGGATTTTATATTGCAGGTGAGTTTACGATCAAAAACGACACCACGGTCACTAGAAATTTTGCTCATATCCTTGCTGACGGCAGTATTGACGCGAGCTTCTCCCCCGGTATTACTATTGGTAATATTAAACACATATCAAAAATTGATAATAAACTATATGTTGCTGACTTCTCTGGTGTTGACTTAATCGATTTAACTACCGGCAAAGTCGACCCAAATTTCAGAGTGAGAGTAACCGATAGCCCAGCGTTAAAGATAAACACAATACACGCAACAAGAAATGCACTGTATATTGGTGGTTTTTTTAGACATATTAATGGTACTGCTATTCAATATTTTGCAAAAGCAAACCTAGAAACAGGGGCTATTGATACTAATTATTACACGTCCGATAGAATTATTGGAAACATAATCTCGTCGAATAATGATTCGCTCTTTCTCGAGGATATCACCTCAAACCATACAATAAGTAAAGTAAATGAATCAACGGGCAGAAAAGATATTAATTTCAGATTAAGCAGTCTGTCGACATCAGCTAGAATACCAGCTCTCGCAGCAGATAATTCATGGCTATATATAGGGGCAGGGCTTGGCTTTAATTCAGCTAAAACCAAACGATTTGACCTTAATACAGGAACTGAAGATACAACCTTTTCTATCAATACGCCGGCGTGGGTGAAAAATATATTTTTTGACAGTAAGTATATGTATGTTAGCTCAGTGTATGATTTTAGCAGTAATGCCGGAAACGCCAATGTGAAAGTTGCAAGGTTTAATAAAAATGATATGAGCCGTGACTTCACTTTTGAACCTCAAACATCAGGACAATTAAATACCGCCAGTATCGATAACGGCCATTTATTGATAGGCGGCAATCTAAAAGGCGCAGGGAAGCCTGTCTCACCAGGTTACGTTGCTAAAATAAATCCTGATACAGGATTGCCTGACACCAACTTTTTTCCTCATGTGAATGGTCCGGTTAGGACATTGGCCATTTACAATAACAGCTTATTTATTGGCGGCGACTTCACAAAAACTAACAACATTAGAACATATAAATTTGCAAAGCTATCTAAAACTACAGGTGTTGTTGATTCATCATTTAGGCCCTCCCCTAACAATGCTGTTCATACCATTAAAATACATGACAACTATTTATATGTTGGCGGCCGTTTTTCTAATATCTCTAGAAGCAATGGATCGAAGTTTGTTGCAAGATACAGTTTACCGAACTTAGTGTACGATAAAGATTTTAACTTGCTGGTCAGCGGAAGCGTGTACAGCCTTGCGTTTGATGACAACTCCATTTACGTCGGGGGTTACATTAAAGGGCGGTTAAGTAAGTATAACTTAACTACTCACGCTAAGGATTTAAACTTTATGCCAACGCTAAACGGTGCCGTTAATGGCATCACGGTCGTTGGTGATAATATATACGTGGGTGGCTATTTTAGGCAACACTTTCTTAAACTTAATAAGTTTACTGGCTTAACGGACCCTTTGTTTAATCTAAATTTAGGGCGATGCGCCACTGTAGAAAAATACAAAAACTTTATTTACGTTGGGGGAGCTAGTTACTTAATACGGTTCGATAGCACCACAGGAATGATCGACAATTCCTTTGCAGCCAATCCAAATAGACCTGTTTACAATGTAAAACCATATGATGGTGGCCTATTAGTTAGCGGTACATTTCAAACCATTTTCAACACAAATTCACCTTACTTTATTAATTATGAATTTAACACTTAAAAAGGGTAACAGATCAAACGGCTGAATCAGTTTTCTTAACCGGCTCTATCAACTGTGCCTCAGCCAATTCTGCTAAGTGCTGCTCCATTGTGCGCATGCCTACCGCCTTACCGGTTTGTATCGCAGAGTAAATTTGAGGCACCTTATTTTCTCTAATAAGATTTCGTATTGCTGGCGTACATACCATAATCTCTTGCGCCGCAATACGACCACCACCAATTTTCTTTAATAGCGTTTGCGCAACAACCGCACGTAATGATTCTGATAACATCGCACGAATCATATCCTTCTCACCGGTAGGAAACACATCGATTAAACGGTCAATGGTTTTCGCTGCCGAATTGGTATGCAAGGTCGCCAACACCAGGTGTCCGGTTTCAGCTGCGGTTAACGCCAAACGAATGGTTTCTAAATCTCGCAACTCACCCACCAATATAATATCTGGATCTTCACGTAACACAGAACGTAACGCCGCATTGAAACTCAACGTATCTTTTTTTACTTCACGTTGATTAATCAAACAGTTTTTATTGTGATACGTAAATTCTATCGGGTCTTCAATGGTAATAATATGATGGTGGTATTGCTCATTAATCGAATCCACCATTGCGGCTAGTGTGGTTGACTTACCAGAGCCCGTTGGCCCAGTCACTAATAATAACCCATTAGGCAAGCCACAAAATGAATGTATAATCTCTGGCAACTTTAATTCTTCAAACGTTGGAATTCGATCTGGAATCACACGCAATACAGCTGCAGCCCCACGCTGCTGATGAAAGATATTCACACGAAAACGAGCAAGACCCTCTATGGAATAACTCAAATCCGTTTCTAACTCTTCAATAAAAACCTTCTTCTGCGCATCATTTAAAATACCATCAATCATACCTGACAGCGTTTCCTCGGTAAGCTCTGGGTCATCTAAACGCTGTAACTCACCATCAATACGCACAACCGGTGACTCACCCACAGAAAGATGTAAATCAGACGCATTACGCTCCACTGTAATTCTTAACAACTCATCTAAAGTCACTTCAACACTCCTGCAATAAACTTAGTAACACTAGCCAGCGTCACCGGCAATTCGAGACGCTTCAACGTGAACTGCTGCTTGCCCGCACGATTATTAAGCCCCGTGCGTTGCACATACACTTTAATAGTCTTGGAGTAACGCAAAACTTTACCTTGAGCATTTAATACTTGGGCTTCAAAAGTATGTTCGCCACGCTCCACATAATCCAATTCAAACGAACCCGTATCATTGGTACGCACCACTTTGCCATCCATTTTCAACTGCACTTTATCACCCGGCTGCAAGGGTGGTGTTACACCCACCACAACCGGTGTTTTAGGTTGGTTCCATAAAGTTTGGCCATCTTGCGGGGTCATTATCTTCACCGACGTATAATAACCATCGGTACTGCTCGTTGTTTTAGTTTGTAACTGCAAATCTTGTGGTGTTAATGTTGGATTACTTGCTGGCTTTGATACACTGACCGGCTTGAGCTTTACCTTCTCAGCATCACCATCTATATTCTTATCGGTAAATACCACTGAACCATCAGGTGCCACTGTACGATAGATATCAGCGTAGCCGGCAACTAAAAACATACTCATCAATAATATTGCTATGCTACGCCATAACATGAAACAGCCCCTTATATCTCATCCACCACATCACTTCTTACAACTGATTTCTTTAATTTAATAACATCAATTAACCCAACCGTTTGCTCAATTGCCTTACCGCTACTCCAAGCTACAGAAACAGACAATACCTTGTTATCAGGGTTAGTATACGACTCCTCAGCCCAATTGACAGTATAACTGGTTGACTTATCATTCACTACCGTGGAACCAGTAATTGGTCCGTCACTTGATTTTTTGAGCTGAGCTAATTGATCTCGCGCAATTAACAACGCTCGCGACTGCTGATCAGTAATTATACTGCCAAGCGACATTACCCCCTTTCCTTGAACCAAAACGACAACAATTGCTGCTATCAGCACGATAGCAATGAACACCTCAACAACAGTTACTCCGGCTTTTATCTTTACCATAATCGCTATAACTCCGTCATCACTTCGCCAACTTTATTAGGATCGACACTCGCTATCTTAGACCCTATGACCACATTTCGCGATGTGCCCTTAGGGTCAGTCCAAGAGACCGTTACCGTAATTTGCTTATATTCAGGTGTCGCATTCTTTACAATAACTCGATTCAAAGTATATGTGGTAGTGCCGCTGATATGTGAAGTACTACTAGTCCCTGGCTCACCATAATTAGGGCCGCCGATATACTCGGTCAGAAATAAATTTTGATTGTGACGTGTTTCACTCATCAACCCTCGCGCCAACGACAACGCCTCGGCCTGTTGCGCGGAAATCACCCTATCTGTCAGGATATTAGCCTGAAATTTCATTAAAGCCACCATACCAATCGACAACACAGCCAACGCCACCAAGACCTCTATTAAACTGACTGCTGCCATTTTCCACTTCATCACAACACCCCCACTAAAAATCTTTCCAACTGCCGGTTAGACGACTGTATTCTGTGCCACCTGACGCACCATAACTTTGAATATTCGCCTGCACATATTTAATCCGGCCACTAATACGAATATCCAAGTCCCCGCCAACAATCAACCCACCTTCAATAATACTCGCACCAGTAATCGAGGTATCACCCGAGGCATATACAATGCCATACACCTCACTATTACCCGCCATAGAATACTCTCCGCTAGTAACCACCGAGCCATGAACCACAGCGCTGCCTTCAATAGTTAAATCACCATTACTTACAACCAATGTTACAGGTTGCGCTGCTGACCCCACCACCGTTGATGAATTAATATCAACCGTACCACCACCGGCATCTATCCAAATCGTTTCGCCCAGCTTTCCATTAAGCTGCGTATTATAATTAGTATTACCGGTTGAACTAAACGAACTATCAGCAGTGGCTTGAAAATCAGTAAGTGCCATACCAAAATGATTATCAAATAGATCAGCATCACTAGTTGCTGCTAAAACAGCATCATTAGGATTCACATCACCCGCTAATGTGTTTTTATCTGAACTCACCCCACTTGACAGCACCGTTGTTGAATTACCGCCTATATCCGTTATACCACCAGACGAAATGGTTTCATCATTCGATAAATTAATAATTGTAGATGTCCCATTAATATCAACGACACCCGTAGATTTAATCGCAATATTAAATTCACCCAATCCAGGATTGCCTATCAACATTGCTTGCTCCATTAATGTTTTATTGACTTGTCCATCGGCACTGGTACCAATTGAAGTTAGCTGCACTATTTGATTATTACCTCCAACATAATCAATCGTTACTGTATATGTACCACCACCGCCAACAGCACCGGCCAACACAGTTCCATCTGCAACAGCCGTTCCCTGCCAAATCAAATGCCCATGACCATAATCCAAACCTGCTTGTGCCATCTGAAAAGCCTGCTCATGATACACCGCATTATTAACAACTTGCTGTTCTGTCAAAATCGCTCGCGCACTAAAGAAACACGCTATCGTTACTAAGAACAATAAAATACTGGTGACCACTAAGGTCGCCACACCTCGCTGTTTATGGTACGTATTTATCATTATGCACCCGTATAGTTCTAATATATATTCTGTCCGTCCCTGGCTTACCTGCTACCTGCGCTCTGACATGTATAGTAATGTTGCGTAAAATCAAAATATCCGTTCCTGCACCACCATCATCAACATCAACGTATGAGTAGTAAGGTGAGACAACAAACTGCGTATATTGTGTGATGTTTGGGTCAGTTAAATTCGTCCATACATTAGTCGCCGCATTACAATCAAATGCAGCACCCCAGGGCCGATATTGGATAACGCCATTGACCAAACGATAACCATAGCGCTCATCATCACTGGCTGAACTTATGGTCGCCACATTACCATCACCATCTTTGTCATAAGTGGTTAAAATGCAGTCTTCTGCTGGATTGGTATACAAATCAGTTGAACCTGTCACCATAAATGGATTAGTCGTCGACGACCCAGCCCCAGCCCAATAACCAGCCGGTCGAACATCAGCCTCAATCATACTCAACACATTGTGCATTTCCGAGTCAAGCTTGCTCAATTCCATCGTAAGCTTATTGTGCTTAGAAGACGCAAGATACAACCCAATGACACCCAACAACACAAAGGAACTCACAGCTAATGCCACCATTAGCTCAATCAAAGTAAATCCTTGCCCATTTTGTCGAATGCCTAACATGCTTTTATCCCCGAAATATTAGTGCCACATATTCTAGACAGCCCCATTTTATTAATTACTACACTAGCCGATTGCCCCCCAGAGCTTAGTGTTAACGTTCCAGGTACCGTTATCGTGCCACGAGTCGACTCATAAACGGTACTTGACGCAATGCCAGATACACTCATAGTGGTGTTCGGATATTCACCACTCGTGTATGCTCCCAACGCACAACTGTTTGCTGTATTGCAGTCACACGTCGCCGCGGTTGTGAAGCCGTAACACCAACTGCCTCCTGCTTGTACAACCGTTGTTACATTTTGCGTATTTTTTATTGCTGTTGAACGTGCCCACATCGTTTTGTGATACAAATCTTCAGCAGCATGACGAATCCTTGCGTCTTCGATGTAATTAAAATATTGTGGAATTGCTAAAGAAACGAGCACTGCTACGATCGCAATCGCAATCAGCACCTCTATTGAAGTAATTGCTTTCAGTCTACTAACCATCTCCCTGCCTTCTCTTCTTATCATTAAAATTTATAGTTGTTTCCTATGCTTATCTAAATTATAGTCTGAAACTAAGGGTATATTATTAGTGTACTCAGGGAGCCCAAATAGGACATGGATATAATATGACCAAATTCAAATGGTTAAAGCTGTCAAACAACAGTAAAAAAAATGATAATGGTCCTCAGGTCGGTGTCGACGTATCATCAAAATATGCACTGCTTCTAGAGATAGAGCAAAAAGGCAAACGATATAAACTCAAACGATTCTCTTCATGCCAAATAATCGATGAAAGCTTTAACAACGAAGTATTAGCCAAACCTGATTTACTCATAGAAGCGCTAAACGAGCTAAGAGAGCATGCTCAGTTAAAACAAGCCTGCAGCACTATTGCCACACCCGCCGCATTAACCATGAGCAAATTAATTCGCTTGGACCCCAAACTCACCGATTCGCAACAAGAGGCCGCAGCCCGGCATGAAGCTAAACAAGCATTTACACAGCTCAGTAACGATCTCATGGTAGATTACGAGCCACTAACAGGTAAAGATTCCAAAAAAGCTTTGCTGATTGCCGGCCGTAAATCACAAATAACTAAACGTATTGATGCCTTCACTAAAGCTAAACTACCGCCAAATATTGTTGATATCGACTACCTCGCACTGCATCGAGCTTTAGCACTAGTAGAGCCTGATATGCCAAAAGAATGGCTAGATAAACCTATAGCAATGGCACATATTAATTCACGTTACATTTTATTTATTGTGATCAGCAATGATCAAGTAACCTATCACCACCATCAACACGTCGAAGGCACAGGGCTATCAGCCGTTATTGAAACAGCATTTACAACCGAGTCAACACCCATGCCTGAAGAAAATCGCACCAATGAATTACGCAAAGCGATCGAACAAGTACAGCGCCAATGGCAATATTATCAAGCCCAACAGCCACAACAGCCAATAGCTGGCTTAGTGCTTAGTGGCACACTTGCTTGCGTCAAGGAATCAAAGGACTTGTTAGCACACTCGTTAAGCTCAGAGGTTATTATTGCCGACCCACTAAATACAATGGATGTCGATAGCACCTTAGATAGCTCTAATTTCGAATTGATTTCGCCCTCTACGCTACTCGCATGCGGTCTGGCCATGAGGAAAAAGCCATGAGCAGTAATATCAACTTATTACCATGGCGCGAAAACAAGCGCGCCCAAAAACGCCAACAATTTATGACTTGGCTTGTTGTCGTTGCTCTCTTAGCAGTCATTGTTAGTGCAGCTATGCCGTGGTTAATCAGCAACAAGCTAAAACAACAAGGCATAGAAAACGGCCTGCTGCATCAACAGTCAATGACTATCATGACAAAAGCTGAAAAACTTGAAACCATTGAGAAACCAGCCAAAAAAGTCAACGACCAACTCGTGTATTTCACCTCAATTCTACAATCACGCTACGCTATCATTGGTGTTTTTAATGTTATTAGTCAATCAGTACCCAGCGATATAAAGCTTATGTCCGTTGAGCGAGATGGCAATACGTTAATTATCAAAGGCGAAACCAACAGCACTCAATCCATCTCTAAATTGCTCGGCGCTCTAAATAAATCGAATTTATTAGGACAAGCCAAGCTTAAAGAAATCAAAACCACTGATAGCAGAAGTAATCTTTTTACCCTTAACGCCACCATAAATATCAGCAAACCAAAAGTGAAAAAAGATGCCAAACCAGCTAAGTAATTTAAAGCTCAACCACATTGAAGAATGGCCATTGTCTATCAAGCTTGTTGTTGTCGTATTGGTATTTATTGTTGTCGTATTTCTTGGGCACTTTCTTATCGGCAGTGGTAAGCTAAAAAAACTTAAACGTGAACAGCAGTATTTTGAAGAATTACAACAACAATACACCAAGAGCTTCCGCAAATACCGCAAATTTCATCAAATAGAAATTAACATGCAGAACGACCAAAAGCAGCTGGATAAAATAACAAGCATGCTACCAAGCAAAAACAAAACCCATGAGCTCAACAATGCGATTCAATCAGCTGCCAAAAATTCTGGGATACGTATCACGTCGTTCAAAGCCACCCCAATTGAAGAATACGAACACTACACCGTTACACCACTAAAAATAAAATCACTTGCTAACTATCACCAAGCAGCCAGCTTTTTAAGTGACATCGCCAATTACAAGCAAGTAATTATTATCGGTGATTTTTCTTTAAAACAACCTGTAGATAAAAAGAAAAACACACTTGATTTTGATGTAACATTGAACCTATATCAACCCAAGGGAAGTGCAGATGAATAAAAAATTCTTCACTACGGCAGCCATCATTATATCCTGCATTACCGTTTTAACTGCTTGCAGTGATGATAATAAAAACAAAGCGAAGCAAACAGCCGCTCAATTCATCTCAGAGCTAAAACAACGCCTACCCTTCAAAAAAAATAGCTCGGATGACAAAAAAACCATTCCAGCAGTCACTTACTCTGCCAACAAAAAACAAAGTCCATTCAAAGACACCATCGTAATAAAAAAATCTACGGCCAACATATTGCTGAAAAACACAGATATTAATAAACTAAAGCTAGTAGGCATCATTATTCGCGACGATAAAAAATGGGCGATCATTGAAGCAGAAGATGGCCAAATGCATGCATTAACAATCGGTGCACATGTTGGAAAACAAAATGCCGTCGTAGATAAAATTTCACATGACGGCGTTGAATTAAGTACAAAAAAATCTGCAAACAACCCCTATTCCAGTATATTTACGCTGACGATTCAGGAGAAATAGAATGATAACACGCCGCCTAACTTTAGCTTCCTCAATGATACTATCAATGTGTATCAGCTGCGGGATAAGCTATGCTGGAGCAGCCGATAAAACCGCAGGTTACTCCTCAACTGTTACACTCAAAGCGCGGCCACTTAGCCCTAGCGGTTATGCCCCACTATCATCATCAAAAAAAATAACTTTGAATTTTCAAAATATCGAAACGCGCAAATTACTACAGATTCTAGCGCAGTTCAGTCATTCAAATTTTGTTATTAGTGATGAAGTTAAAGGATCAATGTCAATCCATTTAAAGGATGTTCCCTGGACACAAGCCTTACGCGTAATCCTGAAATCGCAAGGTTTATCACGCCAACAGGTTGGCCGTATAACAATGATTGGCCCTATTGATGCCATGGCGGCAAGAGAAATTAAAGAGCTCGAAGTACACCAAAAAATTGAACAGCTCGAACCACAAACGACCGCATTAGTACACCTCAACTATTCCAAAGCCAAAGATATCGTTGAGATGCTGAAAAAAGAAAATGTCAGCTTACTATCATCACGCGGACAAGTCAGTTATGACGAACGCACCAACACTGTGTGGCTAAAGGATAATGTTGCACGTATTGCAGGTGTCAAAAGCTTAATTCGCCGTCTGGACCAACCAGTAAAGCAGGTTGAAATTGAAGCCCGCATGGTTACGCTCGACAAACCTTACGAAAAAGAATTTGGCTCAAGGTTTGGTTTAACTATAAGCAATCACCTCTCTGGTAAGTTTGCTGGCGCCAACCAAATTGCCAGCGGCATCAATGTCCCCGAAGTGACACCGATCACAGATCGATTAAACTTTAACCTACCCGCCACAACTTTGTTTGCCTCGCCAGCTACAATCGCATTAGCTGCTCTTAACTTCGGTAGCTTCTTCTTAGACTCAGAGCTGTCAGCAATGGAGAAAGAAGGACATGCTGAGATCATTGGTAGTCCTCGCGTCATCACTTCAGATCAACACGAAGCCCACATTCAAGAAGGACAAGAAATTCCTTACCAGGCCTCGACCTCTAGTGGCGCAACAAACATTGAATTTAAAAATGCAACACTCAGCTTGACTGTAAAACCACAAGTCACTCCAGATAACCGTGTCATTTTAACCATGAAAGTTACACGTGACAAAGTAGCAACAGGAACCGTTAGTATCGATGGACAGCAGGTCGTGCCAATTGATACCGAAGAAGAAAGCTCACAAGTACTACTCAACAATGGACAGACCGTTGTACTTGGTGGCGTATTCACGCACACCAGCGAGAAAATTGTTGAAAAAGTACCTTGGCTAGGTGATCTCCCGATCGTTGGATTTTTCTTCCGCCATACACAGATTCGAAACAATAAAAAAGAATTGCTGGTATTCTTAACACCACGAATAATCAACAATCCGAATCAACTTAATCACGGCATTAAACCTAAGCTCACACTTAACAATGAAGATCGTGAAGAAATCGAAGATGAATCTAATGCCAGTGAAAAGAAGAAAGAACAAGAGCGCGCTGAAGCTGAACAAAAAAAGCATCAACGCCAAGAACGCTGGGCTGAATATTACAAATACGAAGAGCAAAGAAAACAAGCGTACCGCGAGCGCGAGCGACAAAAAAAACTAAAAGCAGAAAAAGCAAAAGAACTAAAGAAAAAACAGCTAGCTCTGCATAAAGACAACAAACAAGCTAAAAAAGCAGCCACTAACAAATCGTCACAAGAGGGCAATAAGTAATGCGGTATTTAACACCATTTATTATAGTCACCGGTTGCGCCATAACACTTTCCGGCTGTGTAACAACCAATGAAAGCAAGCAGGCATTATCAACTACCAACTATGAAACTAGCACATCAAATATACAGCTGGGTGTGGCATATTTGGACAAGGGGGAGTCAGCCCTAGCTAAACAAAAATTCATGGCCGCATTACAAGCCTCTCCAGAGCTACCAGCGAGCTGGTATGCTATGGCCTATTATCATGAGGTCACTGGCAAAGAAGGCCTAGCAGATCAAGAGTTCCGCAAAGCTATAGACCTAGCACCAGATTCAGGCGAAACGCATAATAACTACGGAACTTTTTTATGCCGTAACGGTAAATATAAGCAAGCTATAAAACAGTTTAATCTTGCTGTATCAAAACCCAGATATACACAAGACGGTAGTGCCTATGAAAATGCAGGGATCTGCGCATTACAAATACCCGACAAAACAGAAGCTATGCACTATTTCCAGAAAGCCTTGCTAAATGACCCGAACCTTCCCAATGCATTACTGCACCTGGGCCAACTCAGCTTTGAAAATAAAGATTATGTAACTGCACGCAATTGCTTAAAACGCTATGTAACAATGCACGAACCAAACAGAGACTCGAATGCTCTCGCAATTCAGTTAGCAAAAGTGACCCGCAACCATGGACGCATTTCATCAGGTAACAAAATAGTAAACTTACGTTTTAATGAAATGAGAGCCCCAACACATAGCTGATTAATGCATGGAGCACAAGCATGTCAAAAAAAAATCATGTGATTAAGCATCAATTTTTTTACTTGTTTATTGCCTTATTGGTATTTTTCTTTGCCAATGCATTCCTAAGCGAATCATCACTAACCTTAACTAACAGTATTTTTTTGATTATTCTTGTGGCTGTCAGTCTATTTACTCTCAACAACCACAATAAAACTATTATAGTAATTGGTATATTCCTAGGCATAGCTGTGATTATCATATCTGGCTTTAGTGATATGGTTTCTGTACCTAAGTCGGTACAAATGTTTCGCATCTCATTAATCATATTATTTTTTGCTGCTATTACTTTTATTTGCTTATACTCAACACTTGAAAAAAGAAGAGTAACAGCCAATGTACTCTTTGGTGCAGCTGCGAGCTACTTATTACTTGGGTTAGTATTTGCCAATATATTTTGGCTTATAGATGTCAGTAGCAAACAAGCATTCAATTTTCATCATTTACTACACAAAGACTCAATGCTACAAATTTATACCTACTACAGCTTTGTCACGCTAACAACACTGGGTTATGGCGACATAACGCCGCTATCGAATGTTGCACGAACATTCGCCTGGGTCGAAGCTGCTTTAGGGCAAATATACCTCACCATTTTAATCGCGCAATTAGTCGGTTCGTTTATTGCGCAAAAAGGAAAAATAGAATGAGACGACTACTTAACACAACAATCATACTAAGCTTAGTCATATCTATTTCAGCCTGCAGTAAGGATGATGAGAAAAAACCAGAACTTCCACGCCCAGTTAAATCTATTTTACTAGGGGATAGCCAATCGACACTAGAGCGTTACTTCCCAGGCAAAGTACTGCCTTCAAAACAAGCAGACCTGTCATTCGAGGTTGCCGGAAAATTAGTTAAATTCCCAATAAAAAAAGGCGAAGTGGTAAAACAAGGGCGTCTGTTAGCTCAACTTGATCAAATTCCATTTAATGACAAAGTACAACAGTGGAAAGCACGCAATGATTTAAATAAAGTGCAATATTCACGAGGAAAAGAGTTAATAAAAGGCAATTATATTTCAAAATCTGAATATGATAAATTACAATCAAACTATCAAATATCTGCAGCCAACTTAAGCACTGCGGAACGCAACCTAAAACACAGCACATTACATGCCCCATTTGATGGCATCGTTGCAGATACCTATGTCGAGAACCACGAACAAGTCAAAGCTAAGCAAGTCATGATGTCACTACATGACATCGAAAGATTGGATATAGAAACACACGTACCAGAAAAGTTCATGCTAAAACTCAAAGAATCCGAAAAAGGCAAACGAACCGGTCCACGCTCAACAGTTGTAGTGAAATTTGATGCTTATCCTAATAAAACCTTTCCACTTAAATTTAAAGAATTTGCCTCACAATCAGATACAGACACGCAAACTTATGCCGTAACATTTACCATGGATCAACCCAAGGGTTTGAATGTACTACCCGGCATGAGCGTGACAGTGCATGCCAAAATATCTAATGAAAAATTCGATTACAAAGCGTACTACGACCTCCCCGTCAGCGCTGTATTCTCCGGCACAAATCAACAGTCATATGTCTGGCTGGTGACTCAAGATCTTAAGCTAAAAAAACAACCAGTAACGACAGGTACATTAAGAAAAAACTCAATAGAAGTCACCGATGGACTTAAACCTAACGACCGTGTGGTAATCGCTGGTGTTAATTTTATGCGTGAAGGTCAAAAAGTAAAATTATTAAAGGATGCTCACATTGAGTGATTTAGCTAAACTATCGATCACTAAAAAAGTGATTAGCTGGTCTTTTATATTGTTAATTACCTTCGGCGGCATTTGGGCATATAACAATCTAGGCCGCCTGGAAGATCCAGAGTTCACTATCAAAGAGGCCATTGTAAAAACTGATTACCCAGGAGCAACACCGCGTGAGGTTGAGCAAGAAGTTACAGATAAGCTTGAAAAAGCTGCACAACAGTTACCACAGATAAAACGCGTTGTTTCCTTGTCTATGGCAGGCTATTCAGAAATAAATGTAGTCATTAAAGACAAATATGATAAAAGCACCTTACCACAAGTATGGGATGAATTACGTCGCAAAATAAATGATGCACAACCCAAGTTACCCAAAGGTGCCCATACTTCTCAGGTCAATGATGACTTTGGCGATGTGTATGGTATGTACTATGCCATTACTGGCGATGGTTATGACTACAGGGAACTCAAAGATTATTCGGAGTATCTTGAAAAACAATTGCTGCTCGTTCCCGGCGTAGCAAAAGTTGCCATAAACGGCCTACAAAAAGAGAATATCTTTGTGGAAATCGCTCGAAGTAAAATTGCTCAGCTAGGGATTTCTACCGAAGCCATATATAACACATTGCGTGAACAAAATTTAGTGTCTAACTCTGGACAGGTACGTGTTGGTGATGAGTATATCCGCATACAGCCTTCAGGGGCCATTGATTCCGTTGCTACGATTAGCAACCTATTAATATATAGCCCTAAAACCAAACGATTAATACACTTAGATAGCATTGCTAGCGTCAAGCGTGGATTCGAAGAGGTTCCTAAGGCATTAGTATACTTTGATGGCAAGCCCGCCCTTACCATTGGTATTTCTATCGTATCCGGTGGGAACATTGTCAAAATTGGTAAGGCTGTACAAGATAAAATTCATTATATGATGCAGAACATCCCCATAGGTGTTGAGCTACACGCAATATATGATCAACCGCGCTATGTGAAAAACTCCGTTAATAGTTTTGTTATAAGTGTTCTCGAAGCACTCGCAATCGTTGTAGTATGCATGTTACTTTCAATGGGCTTGCGGTCAGGCATCGTCATTGGTGTCGTCTTACTCTTAACCGTTTTTGCAACATTACTAGTAATGAAACTATGTGGCATACAACTTGAACGCATCTCATTAGGCGCACTGATTATTGCTCTTGGTATGATGGTTGATAACGCCATTGTTATAGTTGAAGGGATTCTAATAAAAACCAAACAAGGAATTAGCGTCTTAAAGGCGGCCAGTGAAACTGTCAAACAAACGCAGTGGGCGCTATTTGGCTCCACCTTGGTTGGAATACTAGCCTTCTCTGCCATCGGATTATCTAAAGATTCGACAGGGGAATACACGCGCTCATTATTCTATGTGATATTTATTTCATTAATGTTTAGTTGGATATTAGCCATTACTGTCGCACCATTATTCTGTGAGTGGCTACTGAAAAAAGAGGCCAAAAAATCTGCTGAAGGAAATCAAACTGTACTTTACAATGGCCTGCTCTATCGTGGCTATCGAGGCTTTCTAACTTCATGCATTCGTCATAAATACATCACTATTATTGTTATGATTGCGTTATTAGTTTTATCTCTTTTTGGATTCACTAAATTAAAACCAGGTTTTTTTCCTGACTCTACTACGCCTTTGTTTTTAGTCAATTACTGGAAAGCTCAAGGAACCGATTTGCGCGCTACCGCGCATGAAATGCAACTTATCCAACAACATATTAAAAATATAAAAGGTGTTGAAAAAGTAGCCAGCATAGTGGGTGCTGGCGCTTTACGATTTTCTTTGGTTTATACGCCAGAAAAATCTAACGCGAGTTATGGTCAGTTTTTAGTAGTAGTTAATGACTATCATGAAATCGATCAGATCAGCGCACAGGTCAAGCAATATATTGAAAAAAAATTCCCTGACTCACAGCCCACCGTCGATAAAATTCGCTTAGGTCCAGGTAGTGGCGCAAAAATTGAAGCGCGTGTAATGGGTCCTGACCCAACAAAGTTGCGTGAAATCGCCACACAAGTAACAGACATAATGCATAACAACCCACAGGCAATTGATATCCGAGATGATTGGCGACATCGAGTTAAAATATTAAAGCCTATGTATGCCGATAGCCGTGCTCGCCAGACAGGAATATCTCGAGCAGAAATGAGCGATGCTTTACAAAGCGCATTTGGTGGAAAAGTTGTAGGCGTTTATCGCGAAGGTGATACTTTAATCCCCATTGTTTCAAGATTACCCGATCAAGAACGTTTAAATATCAGCAATATAAACGATATCAGTGTGTGGAGTCAGTTGCTTGATAAGTCTATACCCATAGGTCAATTGGTTACATCATTCAAAACAATTTGGCAAGATGCGATTGTGAGACGTAGAAATCGAATGTTAACCTTAACCGTCTCATGCAATCCTGACACCATTCAAGCAGGAACACTATTCAAACAACTTCAACCAAAAATAGAAAGCTTAAAATTACCCTCCGGATATCACATAGAATGGGGGGGTGAGTATGAATCTTCACATGATGCTCAAGTCGCTTTGTTCAGTAAAATTCCAATGACTGTTATTCTAATGGTTTTCATCATTATTTTAATGTTTAACAGAGTGCGCCAGCCTTTAATCATATGGCTATGCGTACCTCTAGCACTAATTGGTGTTGTAGCAGGCTTACTGATCACTAACAATGCCTTTGAATTTATGGCCATGCTTGGCTTTCTAAGCTTAACCGGAATGCTAATAAAAAATGCCGTGGTACTATTAGAACAAATAGATTTAGAAATAAAAATTCAACCTAATCGTATGCAGGCTGTTATTGATGCCTCTCTAAGTCGCGCCAGGCCCGTTATTCTAGCGGCCTTAACCACTGTTTTAGGAATGGCACCATTATTGTTCGATGCTTTTTTCTCCAGCATGGCAGTAACAATCATGTTTGGTTTAAGTTTTGCCACCGTATTAACTTTAGTTGTTGTACCAGTACTGTATGTGATTTTTTTCAGAATAAAATTATCAGAATCTAAAACGTGTAGCGTTCAACATCAGTAGGATTATATCCCACCAATTGATTTTCGATTTCATTTCGAATTTCATCATGCTCTGTAGCGAACTGTAATCCCACGCCAGCTGGGCGGGACCTGCCAACCACAGCGGGTGGTGTTTTCCATATCACCTTCACTACCTCTTGGTATTTAGCACCGAGTAGCTCAACGCTTAAATCAATAGATTGCCCCAACTCAAGACGATCATCAGTAGGAATAAATATACCTCCCTGCAATACAAACGGCATATAACATTTATATAACTGAAGTTTCTCTGTAATAACATAATTTAGTTGATGCATAATATTATCTCTACCAACATGCCGCTGGTGTTTTTGTTTCCACGCCTGCATTGTACGTAATTGTAAGCGTTGCGCACGAAGCGCCATCCTCGCTATCAGATGCTTGCCCGCCAACAGCTGTGGCTGTCAATGTATAAGTTGTTGCTGAAGTATTGCTAACAGCTAAGGTATAACGCCCGTCTTCACTCGTCGTGACACCATTCCACACCTGTGCTAACGTACCATACGCTGTATTACTCGCCCTATATCGCTCCTCAGCTAGCTGCATGGACAACAATGATGAGTATGCATCACTGCGATGACTCTTTAACAAATAACTATTGAAACTTGGAATAGCTACAGCAGCCAATATTGCTACAATCGCAACTGTGATTACTAACTCCATCAATGTAAAACCATTAAAATGTTTCATACATACCCCCTAGATGACTGTACCTAGCTGGAAGATAGGTAGGTACATACTCACCACAAAACCGCCAATAATCGTACCTAACACCACTATCATGACAGGTTCAATTAATGTACTTAAACCATCAACCATTGCTTGTACTTGTTCATCATAAAAATCTGCAATCTTAGTTAACATCGCCTCCAGCTCACCCGCTTTTTCACCAATGCTGACCATTTGAATCACCATATTTGGAAACAAACGCGTTGTGCTCATCGATAAAAATATTGGTTGCCCCGCAGTCACATCTTCTTTTATTTGTAAAATAGCTTTACTGTATACACGATTACTCGCCACATCAGCCACCGCATCAAGCGCTTCAACTAATGGTGTTCCTGCCGCTAGTGTTATCGCTAATGTGCGCATACAACGTGCGATAATTGACTTTCGATTCAACTCTCCAAATAAAAATATCTTTAATGAAATTTTATCTAACAGTAATGCATAGGGTTCCGATCGCTTTTTAACATTTACATGCAGTATGCCTAAACCAATCACAGCAATGATGATCATCCACCAATAGGCTTGAACAAAGTTAGATAAGTTAATTACTACCCGAGTAGCAAACGGCAACTCTGCTCCAAACGAACCAAATAAGTCCTGAAACTGCGGCACAACAAAACCTAGCAATAAGGTAGAAATACCCAACGTCACTACCAGCATAACTACTGGATAAAATAGTGCCTTTTTAACACGCCCCCGCATCATCGCCACATTTTCCATATAAGATGCTAATTGCGCTAAAACAGTATCTAACACCCCGGATTGCTCACCCGCCTTCACTAAGTTGAAATATAAAGTACCAAATTGTTTTGGATGCTTTCTCAATGCATCAGCAAATGTTGTACCACTAGCTACGTCGTTACGAATGGTCATAACAACAGCTTGCATCGAACGATTTTCTAAGCCACCCGCTACAATTTCTAACGCCTGAACTAATGGGATACCTGAAATAACCATGGTCGACATTTGCCGAGTAAACATTACGATATCATCATTTTTAATCCTACCAGCGCCACCTATTTCCATCCATTTGGGCTTGGTCTTAATTTCAGATATTTCTATGCCTTGATTTAATAACTGTGATTCTACAGCCTGTTGTGTTTCAGCATAAAACTGTCCTTTTACCTCAACACCGCGCTTATTAACTCCGCGCCACATAAAAGTATGATACTCAACCTTTATACCGTTACTCATAAGGTAACCACCCGATTAACCTCTTCCATACTGGTCAATCCTAGTTTAACTTTATTTAATCCAGACCTACGCAATGTATTCATGCCCTGCGATACTGCTAGATCTAAAATTTGAATTGCGTTACCACCATCCATAATTAAACGCCCCATTTCATTGGTGATCGGCATCATTTCATATATGCCCATACGGCCTTTATAGCCTTTGCCTTGCGCACATTCTTTACAACCATTTGGTTGAAAAACTTCAACGCCCTCTTTTATCTCTTCTTCCGTAAACCCAGCCTCTACCAATGCACTATCGGGAACATCCACCTTCTTTTTACATTTTTGGCAAAGCTTTCGAACCAAACGCTGTGCAATAACTAAGTTAACAGAACTAGCTATATTAAACGATGCAACGCCCATATTCACTAACCGGGTTAACGTTTCCGGCGCACTATTTGTATGCAATGTACTTAAAACTAAGTGCCCCGTTTGCGCCGCTTTTATAGCAATTTCTGCGGTTTCAAGGTCACGTATTTCACCCAGCATTATAATATCTGGATCTTGACGTAAAAATGACCTCAATGCTCCCGCAAACGTCATACCAGATTTAACATTAACTTGTACTTGATTAATACCTTCAACATTAATTTCAACAGGGTCTTCAATCGTAGATATATTCTTCTCTGAGTCATTTAGTATATTTAAACCATTATATAGCGTTACGGTTTTACCGCTACCGGTTGGGCCCGTCACTAAAATCATGCCATGTGATGATTTGATTTCATTTAAATATATTTTGGTCTGTTTTTCTTCAAACCCTAAGTGTGACGTGTCAATTAAAGCCGCAGATGCATCCAATATACGCATTACAACTTTCTCACCGAACAACGTTGGGCAAGTGCTGATCCGAAAATCTACTGATTTCTGTTTAGATAAATTCAACTTAAAACGTCCATCTTGCGGCACACGACGCTCTGAAATATCTAAATTAGACATGACCTTGAGTCGCGCAACAATGGCGCTCGATAATTGTAAAGGGGGTTGCGATACCTCATACAATATACCGTCTTGTCGATAACGCACTCGATATGTTTTTTCATAAGGCTCAATATGTATATCAGACGAACTACTACGAATAGCATCTAATAAAATCTTATTAACAAACTTCACAACAGGCGTGTCATTTACATCGACTTCACTAGCTTTCCCTTCATCTTCTTGATAAGCGCTAAAATCTAACTCGTCAAAGCCATCAAAATCATCGTCTTCATCATCAGTTAAATCCGACAATGATGTAATATCATCTTGTTGCACGTGACTCATTGCTGCTAATAGCGCGGGATTCGATACTATAACAATTTCGATATCTTTCTCAGACAGAAACTCAAGCTCCTCTAATGAGTGCAGTGTGGGATCAGAAACTGCTAATACAATATGTTGTGAACTCTCAAAAAGAGGCAAACCTTGATGGCTTGTAACCACTGAACTTTCCAGTAGGTTTTGAACGATATAACCTGGATCAAATGTAGCTAAGTCATACAATGGAAAACCAAAATGTGAGCTTAATATTTCTGCCAGTTTATCGTAATTAACTGAATCATCTTTCAACAAATGGCTTAACCATTTATCATCAGATTTTTTTGCCGCCTGATGATATTGTTCCAACTGATCTTGGTTACATATTTGATGCGCTATCAATTGTTCAAATAAATCCTGCATACATCACCGTCTTATCAATACTGCTCATGTTAAAAGGCCCCACTGTTATCAGGTCTGACACTCCGGATAACAGCAGGGCCTTCGGCTTGTTTCTCCCTGATTTAGGTCCGCGCTTTAGACTGAAGTCTTCTTTAGCTTATGTACATTTCTCCCCTTAGTTTATATACCTATTAACAATTCACTAAATCATTTGTACATGCACCACCAGTAGCAGCCCAACTTGTACCGTTGGTTGAGCTCCAAGTAGGTGTCAGAATATAAGTATCTGACGCTGCAAGCCCATTTTGTGCTCTAGGTGTAGCAGTAATAACGCCATCCGCAACAGCAACTGTATTGATATTACCAGCACCACTTGTTATGGCGGCAGGTATACCATCAGAACCAGCATCACAACTGGTTGCTGTGCCCGCATTTTGCTCAAGGCACTCCGCAACGGCTACCTTATACCTATCTGCAGCAGAAACCACTTCACTCATATGTGATTTGGTCATGTAATGCAAATAAGATGGAATAGCAACAGCAGCTAAGATGGCTACAATAGCAATAGCAATCAAGAGTTCTAGTAAGGTGAAACCCTTACTTCGTAAATTTCTCATTTCAATGATCCTCCCCATTAATTTCCTTTCCCACACATGCCTCCTAAAAGTACTAAGAACAATATAGTACACGGAATGTACTGGTTCCAATATTTTTCGATAAAATAAGCGAAATAAATCCTATATTTTCAAACTGTTATTTAATATAAGTATAATCAATAGTGATGACCATGATTAACAGCTTGATTAATTTTATATTGAAGTATTACCTTAGCTAACCACAGTAATCAATTGGTCTAACTAGATTTATGATAGGACTATTGCTCAACGAAAATAAAAAAAAGGGGCATGTGCTGCCCCTTTATAGCTTGAATACAGAATTGCTATGAATTAATTTTAACTAAATTAACTTTGAAAATAAGCGTTTGGTTTGGCCCGATAACACCAGGAACACCGCGCACACCGTAAGCAAGATTAGGTGGAATATACACCATCCATGTAGCACCGGTTTTCATCATTTGAAGCGCCTGTGTCCAGCCAGGAATAACACCACTTACTGGAAATTGAGCAGGCTTACCACGTTTATATGAGCTATCAAATACTTTTCCACCAATCAATTTACCTTCATAATTAACAGTCACTTTATCTTTAGCTTTTGGTTTAGCACCCTTACCTGGCGTCAACACTTTATACTGCAATCCGTTAGGCAATGTTACAACACCTGATTTAGCTTTATTAGCAGCTAAATATTTTTGGCCAGCTTTCATATTAACCTTAGCTAATTCGCCCATCTTCTTTTGCATTTTTTTAATGCTTTCTTGCTGGAAAGCGCGCAAAGTTGAAGTCACCTCGGCTTTAGTCATTAATGGCTTATTACCATTAATGCCGTCGGTTAGCCCTTGTGAAAACGCAGCTGGATTAATTTTAGCCTGGTGCGACTTTAATGCCATTCCAGTTTCCAAGCCCATCGCGTAACTGGTTTTATCGGTTTTATTAGTTAACTTCATGGTGGCTGCCGCTTGCGCTGTCATACTAACAGTTGCTACAACAGTAGCAATCGCCACTACCTTGACAAGTTTCATTTCGAGTTTCTCCTTAAATCACAACGAGTGAGGCACAAATTGTAGCACACCTTATTCATCACCTAAAGACATTAAGCTAGCGTTACCACCCGCTGCCGTTGTGTTTATAGTCACGGTTTTTTCATCACACAAACGCAGCAAATAATGCGGCCCGCCCGCTTTTGGACCGGTACCTGATAAGTGACACCCACCAAATGGTTGCACACCAACAACAGCACCAATCATGTTACGATTAACATATGCATTACCAACATCTACTCGATCAACAATATAATCAACCACGTCACTGATTCGACTATGCACACCGAAAGTTAAACCGTAACCAAAATTATTGATAGTATCGATAGTCTTATCTAACTCTGCTTGCTTATAACGTACCACGTGTAAAATAGGGCCAAACACTTCCCGATCTAATTGACTAGCATCTTTTAGTAAGTAAGCACAAGGCGCAAAAAAGTTACCGTTTAAATGAGCAGGAACCTCAACACGATGCAATAATTCTGCCTTCTGATCCATGCGTTGCGCATGTGACTGCAACATATCAAGTGCCTCTTGATCAATCACTGGACCGACATCAGTATTCAAGAACGAAGGATCTCCAACCTTTAAGGTAGCCATAGCCCCCTTCAGCATAGTAATTACATCGTCTGCCGCTTCTTCTTGCACAAACAATACGCGTAAAGCGGAGCAACGCTGACCTGCGCTCCCAAAAGCTGAAGTAATAACATCATCTACCAACTGCTCATGCAATGCAGAAGAATCGGCAATCATGGCATTGATACCGCCAGTTTCAGCAATCAAGGGTACGATGGCGCCTTGACGATTAGCCAAAGCTTTTTGAATAGCCTTCGCTGTTTGGGTCGAACCTGTGAAAATAACAGCAGCGACACGCTCATCATCCACTAAACGTGCACCGACATCTTCGCCACGACCCGGCAAACAATGTAACACTTCTTTAGGTACACCCGCTTCATGCATTAATTCCACAACACGCATTGCCACTAAAGAAGTTTGCTCAGCTGGTTTAGCCAACACACAGTTACCAGCCATTAATGCCGCAGTAACTTGGCCAGCAAAAATAGCGATCGGGAAATTCCACGGACTAATACAACAAACAACGCCACGACCGTGCATGGTTAGTTGATTAGTTTCACCCGTAGGTCCAGGCATATTCTTTGATTTAAGAACCTTTTTACCTTCTGAGGCGTAATAACGACAGAAGTCAACAGCCTCACGAATTTCAGCAATTGCATCTGGAACTGTTTTACCAGCTTCGCGAATAGCTAAGAACATCAACTCATCACGATGTTGTTCGAATAGATCAGCAACTTTATTTAGAATAACCGCACGCTGCTTTAAATCACCGCGGGTCCACGCCGGAAACGCAGCAGAAGCTTTTTCTATAGCTTGTGCCACATCTGCTTGATTAACAAAATGCACCTCGCCTACCAAGCATTTCTTATCAACTGGTGAATAAACAGGAATTAAAGCACTTTTGTCTTTATCACCGTCATAGATATAGCTGTTTTTCTCTGCTTCCGATAAGCCTTGATGCAATGTATTTAGCTCAGGAAGATCCGTTAAATCCAAACCTGCCGAGTTTACTCGAGCCTTGCCATATAAATCAGCTGGCAGTGGAATTTGTGTATTATGTTTATCACTGTAGCTGGCTAACTTATCCATAGGATTTTCAATTAAATCTTCGATCGAGGTTTCATCATCAACAACCTTATTAACGAATGATGAATTAGCTCCGTTTTCTAATAAACGCCTCACCAGGTAAGGTAAAAGATCTTCATGCACACCGACGGGCGCATAAATACGTGAATGTAAATTGAGCTTTTGTTTGGCGACAATGGTATCGTGTAATGCTTTACCCATGCCTTGTAAGTTTTGGAATTCGAAACGGTAGCGGTGAATATCATCCCCCATTAACGTCAAGATTGCGGCGACGGAGTAAGCATTATGCGTAGCAAATTGCGGGTATATAACATCATTAGCTGCTAATAATTTTTTAGCACAAGCAATGTAACTCACATCGGTACTCATTTTCCGAGTAAATACCGGGTAATCTTGATAACCTTCGACTTGGGCAAACTTAACTTCGGTATCCCAATAAGCACCCTTGACCAATCTTACTTGTAAAGTTTTATTATGGCGCTTAGCCATATCAGTTAACCAATCGATTAAATAAAAACAACGTTTTTGATAAGCTTGAATAGCCAAACCCAAACCTTGCCAGTCTTTTAAATCAGGATCAGCAAAGACTCGTTCAATAATATCGAGTGAAATATCTAAACGATACGCTTCTTCAGCATCAACCGTTAAACTCACATGATGCTGTTTTGCAGATAACGCCAATATTTTTAAGCGTTCAACCAGGTATGGTACTGCGACTTCTTGATTAGCAAATTCATAACGAGGGTGCAGCGCAGATAGCTTAACTGAGATGCCTGGTGCTTGAAAGATATCATGTTGCTGAGCCTTACGACCAACGACTTCGATCGCGTGCTGATAAGCCTTAAAGTATTCATCAGCATCAGCTTGTGTACGTGCAGCTTCGCCAAGCATATCATAAGAATAGCTATAACCTTGTTTGACTTGTTTCTTTGAACGTGACAGCGCCTCTTCTATAGTACGACCAACAACGAACTGCTGGGTCAGCACTTTCATCACTTCTCGTACCGCACGACGAATCACTGGTTCTCCGCTGCGTTTTAGCATGCGTCGCCAAATTGATTGCATGTATTGACCACCGCGTTGCTTATCGTTAAGCAACTTACCAGTCATGCTTAAGCCCCAAGTGGCCGCGTTAACAAAGCCAGACTCTGAAGCGCCTAAGTGTGCTTCCCAATTAGCGCTTGTGAGCTTATCTTCAATTAATAAATTTTCTGTCTCTTTATCAGGAATTCTTAGTAAAGCTTCGGCCAGACACATTAATAAAATGCCTTCTTCACAAGACAAATCGTAGTGATACATAAAGGCTTCAATACCTGAACGATTACTACCATCTTTGCGTACCGCTTCGATTAATCGACGAGCGGTTTCACCGGCTTGGTGGCTAGTTTGTTGATCAAACCGTGCGAAGTCAATCAAACGATCAACGGCCTCGGTTTCATTTAAATAATAAGCTTGAGTAATCTTTTGGCGCAAAGACGATTGCGACAATGAGAGCGAATCAAACAACATAAAATCCCCTCCGAACAAGCCCTACCCCAAACGGTAGGGCTATATAATTAATGTAAATTAAGCCACTTCTTCGGCGACCTTCTGCTGGTGTCTTTCAATACTGGTTTGAATTTCTTGTACGGCTTCATCAACACCGCCCCAACCATTCAACTTCACCCACTTACCAGGCTCCAACTTCTTATAATTTTCAAAGAAATGCTCAATGCTTTCCAATAAGATAGGTGATAAATCTTCCATCGTATCTAAATGCGCGTAATGTGCACATATTTTTTTAATTGGCAGCGCTAACACTTTGTTATCTTCACCACTTTCATCTGTCATGCGCAACATGCCAATGGCACGGCAGCGCATAAGGCAGCCAGCTTGCAATGGCATTGGTGAAACCACCATAATGTCAACGGGGTCACCATCAGCCGACAATGTATTTGGTACAAAACCATAATCGCATGGGTAATGCATCGAGGTTGCCATAAAGCGATCCACCATTAGCATACCGCTGTCTTTGTCCAGCTCGTACTTTACAGCAGGACTATGCGCTGGAATTTCAATAATTGCATTTATATCATTGGCCAAATCACTGCCAGGCGAAATACTGTCTATACCCATCGGGTTACTCCATTGGTTCAATAAGATGAAAATCGCAGCGATTATATCAGGTTTTTCGCTCAGTTGTATCATTACCTTATATATAGTAATCACTGAAACGAACAGCTAACGGGAATTGAAAACAATGCGCATAATATTGAGAGTGGACTCTCTTTACATGTAAGTCATTTGCGATATACTTAGTAATCTGTTTCCCAGGCTTTATCGCCTATTTATTTTTGTGTTCGGTTTTGATGCGTGCTAGATTTCTTGCGTGTTCGTCGGGTTTCGCCTTATTAACGCCAAAAAAGATAGGATCAGTCATGCGTAAATTTCTTTTATTTCCAAGGATGAAATTTCATTGCTCACAAACATCAACCACTTCATTAGAAATTGAATTAACCACACCTACACCCTACATGAGCGCCATACCGGATGGTGATTACTTTTCATTTTTACAACGCACAGTCGACGAATCGATTAGCACCAATCAATATGAAGGCAAAAGCTGCGAACACGTTATGAACCACGTCGATTACAGTAAATATTGGCGCAAGAAGATGCATACCCTAGATTTACTGCCGGAGCCGCCGACAAAATACAGCTCAGGGCGCAGCGATGCTGAGGTGGTTACTGGCTATATGGCCTCCTGTTACGACCACCAGCTGAATACACAACTATCATATAACCTCAAGCAGTGCTTGAAAGCGTATAATGCTGACCATATGGATATGGCGATTCAGTATGCTGATTTATTTCAACATTATATAGACAATCCTGAGCAGCCATTGCCGAACATTCATTGGCAACCGGTAAGATTGTTACAAGTTATGTTGTTATGCAAAAAGCAGCAGACCGACCAAGCAAAAGAATTATTAGTGAAATTTTATCAACAAAGCCAAGATTTGGACCCAGATGATTTAAACATACGCCAACAGCTAAGAGATATGATTGACAGTAAAAACTTTAATCAGCTGGATGAATTGATTGAAGAGCTAACTGGACCTACTAGCACCATTAATCATACGCAATTACAAATTGAAGCTTATGCCAACCTCAATTTGCAGGCAGCTATAAAGCTCAATGCTTTTGCGCCACAAAAAAGACAGATTATACGCCTTTGCAATATAATTGCCTGCAACCAGCAACACCCTAACGACATCATCAGAAATCCGCTCGAATTTGAAAGGCAATTAATCAGAATAGCCAAACAAAACCGGTATCTTGGCAACTTGCTGGTAGCGCTATTTCAGTACCAGCAATTCAGTTATTACAATGATCATCAAAAAAAGCAGGGGCTAGACATAGCAGATAATGAAGCCTGCCAGCTATATCTTAGGCAAGCGATTGACTCATTACAGTTTGCACAAGACGCCCACACCGACTGCCTAACCGTCACCTGTAATGACATGAACTTTTGTCATCGCGATAAAAATGATTTCTATTTTCAAGAAAAACAACTTGAGAAACACAAGCAGTGTTGTTTATTTAAAATCGATGGTGATATAGCCACAACAATGAAACACTTGGAAGAAGAGCTTCAACAACGAGCGAAAGAGTCAAGTCAGATTATCACACCCCAACCTGGCGGCCTTACATTGTAAGGCTGTTTGACTGGATCCCGGATCAGGGTCCGGGATGACAAACTCAAGTCCAGGATGACAAACTCAAGTCCAGGATGACAAACATTAATCTGGAATAACACGACAAAAGATATTCGATAAGAAGAAACTAGCGGCGTTGCTTAAAAAAATCTTTTAGCAACTGCGCACAATCTTCAGCGTCGATTCCGCCCTGCCATTCAATGCTATGATTTAAACGCGGCTCATCGAGCAATTGAAATACTGATGTAACAGCCCCTGCCTTTTCATCATAAGCACCAAAATACAATCGTTTAACACGCGAATATAGCATGGCACCTAAGCACATAGGGCATGGCTCTAGCGTTACATACAAATCACAATCCAACAGTCGGTAGTTATCTAGCTGTTTGGCAGCAGCACGAATAGCCACCATTTCAGCATGCAATGTAGGGTCCGTATGGGTGATGGGTTGGTTATAGCCTTCACCCACCACCTTACCATCATGCACAATAACCGCACCAACCGGCACTTCACCTTCAACGGCAGCCTGTTGCGCCAACTCTTTGGCGCGTTGCATATATTGCGCTTGATAATTTACCATAGCTTACAACGTCACTTCATATTTACCGCCTAAATCAGCGTATAAGTCGCCCACATCAAGTGGTTTATGACGACAATTTTGCAACGCTTTTTTGGCAAAATAACCCAATCCAGCTAATGCAGCTGTCAAAGCAATCATACCAACAGCCGCTCCACCGACGGCAAATCCGTCGCCAACAGACTTCCAATTCTTTTCTGTTGCCAATAATAACATGGTCACTGGAACTGTTGTAAGTGGCGTAGCAATGAACTCAGGTAGGTTGCGGTCATCTTCTTTATCATACTTAATTGCGGTAACCAAACGCACAGCTGAATAACTAACCATCGCAGACGCAAGCCCGATCAAACCCCATTTGCCAGCCACATGACCATCCAGTGGCTCTGTTCGCATTGCATTAATACCTGCTGCCATTGCAGTATATAAGCCTGTCATTACAGCCATCCAAGCAACGCCGCGTAACGCTGAGTTACGCAGCATCTGCCGACGCCCTTGCGCCATGTGCTTATGCACATCCCCCCAGCCACCAGAAAACACAGCCACTAATGGGTCACCTAATTCAGGGTCCACCGTTGCCTGTGATGGTAATTTTTCATCAGGTTGAGGCATCGTAAAACCATAAGAACTTCCATCAAAAGGATTATCTCCATCTGCATTCATCATAATCATCTCTCCCACAAGATATTATTTAATTGTTAATAAAAAACTAAAAAATCACTCATTCCCACTCTATAGTGGACGGTGGTTTTCCAGATATATCGTATACCACTCTCGACACATGACCGATTTCATTAATAATACGGTTACTCACTTGTGCCAAAAACGCATGCGGTAACTCAGCCCAGTGCGCCGTCATAAAGTCGATGGTTTTCACTGCACGCAGTGCAATCACATACTCATAACAACGTTGATCGCCTTTTACTCCCACCGATTTTACCGGTAAAAACACGGCAAATGCTTGACTGGTTTCATAGTAAAGATCAGCTTTGCGTAATTCGGTTATGAAAATATCATCCGCACGTTGCAAGGTGTCAACGTATTCCGGCTTAACTTCGCCTAGCATTCTTACCGCCAAACCTGGACCAGGAAACGGATGACGATAAACTAACTCCGTTGGTAAACCTAAGGTCTGCCCCATCACACGCACTTCATCTTTAAATAATTCACGCAGCGGCTCAATTAATTCAAATGGCATATCATCGGGCAAGCCACCGACATTATGGTGTGATTTAATCACATGAGCTTTACCTGATTTGGCCTTTGCTGACTCGATCACGTCCGGATAAATCGTGCCTTGCGCTAACCACTTTACTTCACCGGCTAATTTTTTTGACTCTTGTTCGAAGATACGAATAAAGGTTCCACCGATTGCCTTGCGTTTTTCTTCAGGGTCAGATTTCCCTGCTAACGCATCATAAAATTCTTGTTTCGCATCGACAGTGATAAGTTTCATACCCAGATGTTTTTTAAATAACCGCTCTACTTCTTCGGCCTCACCTAAGCGCAACAATCCGGTATCGACAAACACACATGTGAGTTGATCGCCAATCGCACGCTGCAATAATGCCGCTACCACCGATGAATCCACACCACCTGATAATGCGACCAACACATGGTCATTACCTATCGTGCGTTGCAACTCTTCGACAGAAGATTCAATGATATTGTCCATGGTCCATTCATTGCCGCAACCACAGATGTCATGAATAAAGCGCGCCAAGATACGACCACCTTGTTGCGTGTGCGTAACCTCTGGGTGAAACTGCAAACCAAAGAATTGTCGCTTACTATCCACCATAGCGACTATCGGGCATTGCTCTGTTTGTGCAACCACCTCGAAACCTTCTGGCACGGCAGACACGTGATCACCGTGGCTCATCCACACATCCAGCGCTTTTACACCGTTCTCTAATACTTCATCTTCGATATCGGTAAATAAAGCTGTTTCTTGAATGAGTTCCGCTTTGGCATAGCCAAACTCTTTGACATGACCGACATCCACTTGACCCCCGAGTTGTTTTGCCATGGTTTGCATACCGTAGCAAATGCCCAACACAGGGCAACCCATTTCAAATACAATCTCAGGCGCCACTAAAGTTTCATCGGCAATCACTGACTCAGGACCACCAGATAAAACGATACCATCAGGTGCATATTGTTCTATAAAGTTAGCCTCACAATCACACGGTACAATTTCACTAAAAACGCCGAGTTCACGAATACGCCGAGCAATCAGCTGAGTGTATTGCGAACCAAAATCTAAAATCAATATGCGTTGATTATGGATATCAACTGTCATAGTAGAGTTCCTTTATTCAGAACGGCCTTCAACCGAATAGTTAGGTGCTTCTTTAGTAATCGTGACATCGTGCACGTGAGATTCACGCATACCTGCATTGGTAACGCGAACAAACTGTGTTTCACTGCGCATTTGCTCGATGGTCTCACAACCGGTGTAACCCATGCTTGAGCGCAGCCCACCTGTTAACTGATGTATCACAGCATGTAAAGATCCTTTATAAGGCACACGGCCTTCAATGCCTTCCGGCACAAACTTACCGACTTCGGTATGTTTTTCTTGGAAATAACGATCACTCGATCCATGCGTTTGCGACATCGCACCGACTGAACCCATACCACGATAAGCTTTATAAGAACGGCCTTTATACAACACCACCTCACCCGGCGCTTCTTCGGTACCTGCTAATAAGCTACCAACCATCACCGCATGCGCACCCGCTGCTATCGCTTTACAAATATCGCCAGAGAAACGAATACCGCCGTCGGCGATAACACCGACGTTTTTATTCTTAAGCGCTAGAGCCACATCGTTAATCGCACTAATTTGCGGTACACCTATACCAGCCACAATACGCGTCGTACAAATTGAACCAGGACCCATACCTACCTTAACGCAGTCTGCGCCTTTCTCTGCTAGCGCAATGGCCGCATCGGCAGTAGCGATGTTGCCGGCGATAACCGTAACATCAGGATTTATTTTCTTTACCCAAGCCACTTGCTCCAAAACACCTTTCGAATGGCCATGTGCGGTATCAACCACCACAACATCCACACCCGCGGCAATCAACGCCTCTATACGCTCACAGCCAGCATCACCGGTACCGACAGCTGCTGCGACTCGCAACTGACCGCCACTGTCTTTACTGGCATTAGGATTTTCTTGTGACTTTAAAATATCTTTCACTGTGACCATGCCACAGAGTTCAAAGGCATCATTCACTACCAAAACTTTTTCCAGTCGATGCTGACGAAACAAATCCATCACTTCATCTCGGCTGGCACCTTCATTAACGGTTATGAGGCGCTCTTTTGGTGTCATTAATTCAGACACCGGGCGATCATAATTGGTTTCAAAGCGTACATCTCGGTTGGTTATGATACCCAATAGCTGTTTACCATCCACCACTGGCATACCAGAAAATTGGTGGGCTTGGGTCAATTCCAGCACCTCACCCACCGTTGCCGTTGGCGGCACAGTTAATGGGTCCAATACAATACCGCTTTCAAATTTCTTCACTTTTTGCACTTCGCGAGCTTGCTGCTCGACAGGCATATTCTTATGCAATACACCCATGCCGCCCATTTCTGCCATACGAATGGCTAAGCGGGCTTCAGTCACCGTGTCCATTGCAGCGGATAGCAGCGGTACACTTAATTGAATTCTTGGAGCTAATTGTGTTGTTAAATCAACGTCTCTAGGCAATACTGACGAAAAGCGCGGCAGCAGTAGAACATCATCGAACGTGAGGGCATCTTGGACTATTTTCATGTTAATCTCCGATTAAGATTAACGGCCTATTCTAGCACAGCGCCCCTTCAACGCAAGCAAATTTTTAGCAGCTATTTTCATTAATCTAGTATTGATGCAATAAATCACCATTACAACACGCTGCTCCTGGAGCTGTACATCAAACACTGCATCGTTTAGCTGAGACTATTTCAGGCGCTTACTTCCCTTGTCTACAGCAGACTGCAAACAAAAATACGACCAAGCCAAAATACTAGATTCACATTCACTGATTGATCAAGCCTTCGGTACAGACAAAAAAATAGGGCACATGAAAATGGCCACCAATTGCTGCTCAAACTTACGCCGCATGCTCACGAATTGAAAAAGCAAAAAAAATAGACATTTTACGTCAATGCAACCAACCCTCTTACACACGCCAACTATTGTTGATAGCCACTGAAGCAAGTCCCATTCAACAACTTTCCAGAGTTTCACAGCTGTTTTACTGCCGCTCAGAAAATCGCCAAATGCAGCAATTTAATGCATTACTGGCATCACCGTTAGATGCAGAAAAAAACAAAACAGATGCCAACACCGCGTTACAACAACTCATTGATATATGCCCAAGTAGCCCACTAGCACAACAATTACGTGAGGCGCTGGCAACATACCCAATCAGCGTGAGCGCAGTCACCGTCAATCCATTAGCAGCCACCGGTGTTTCAGCAGCCTATGGGCACTTACACATCTCTCCAGTCACTTAAATCAAAAACCACTGCTGGGCTGAGCAAGATACTCCAACTCAGCCTCAGTCGATTGCCGGTCAATCAACTCATTACGGTGCGGAAAACGATTAAATTGCTCAATCACACGCAGATGCGCCATGGAATAGTTAACAAAACCTGAAAATAGCTGTCGGCTCTCAGGCACAACTGACTGAGCTAACGCTTCGAATAACTCAACTGAACGCTGTTGATTTTCTAATAGTTCACTGTGCTCGAAAGGCATATAGACAAAGGCTCGCTCAACGGGCAATAGCGCTTGATCCATTTCAGCATCAACACAAAACTCGGCCGCGGCTAAAGCTAGCGGATCATAAATAAACGCCTGCGCCGTTCCACGATAAATATTACGACTGAATTGATCAAGCAATAAAATATACGCTAAACAACCACGCGGTGTTGCCAGCCACTCGGTATAACCGCCCTGCTCTGCTTTTTTAATATGCGCTTCAAATCGCATACGAATCTGTTGATCAAATGCTGCGTCTTTACGCCACCATTGTGACGTATTAGCCTCGGCAGGCATTGGCTGTTCAGCCGAGACATCACCCAACCAAAAGGTGATAATTTCTTTGATCAATGCCGTGTTCATATCGTTATTCCTTGTGGTGCCTGTTCGTGTTCCTGCTGTGACTGCACAGCAGCTAATAATTGACGCAAGTGGTCAGCCGTCTTATGCCGAGTCTTACCCGCATTGATGTCTGGATTATTACACAATTCCGCTAACTGCGAAATCTTTACCGCTTCATCGGACTCACCCTCAATCGCTTTTGCGTACTGTCGCAACTCCTTAAGTTTAGCCTGCTTCATTTTCAAGCTTTGTTGGCGCAAAGGAGCAATACAACTGTTATTAATATTATGAACGCCATCTTGCAAACGCAATATTTCTATTTTAATTACTTGCTGTATTTTTTGTGTAATCGTTAACAAGCGCCCAGCATCTTCAATCGATGCCTGTAATACATGCTGACGAATAATTTTTGCATAACTTTTGATGGTCTTCCCCCAAGGTAATCGCATATTGGGATTCGCAACTCCGAACAATGAGTGTGTAGCTTTTTCAGCTTGTTGTAGCTCCGCCGTGATCTTAAAATGCTTAGCTTGGGTTTGGCTAAAGTCTAATACACGCGACACATGATCAGCACAATTATTTTTCAATAGCGAAAATGATTGTATTGATGGATGCTGCAAATAATTGGTTAAGCCGTCGGTGGTAACACCATAAGCAAAGCCTGCCTCAACTGTTGGTATAGTGACACGGTCCACCTTGCCTTTATCTTCATCTATTTGTTTATGGTTAGTCATTAAAGAAAACCGCTTAGTCTGCAAATTAACTTTTACGGCAATATATTGTGCAGCATTCGCAATGTTCTCGAGCTGAAAACTGTGTTGCGTTTTATTCAGATCAAGGAAATCAATATTAGCAAATTCTGTTTTATTAGCTAAAAACATCCTTTCCTTTTTATCAGACAGCAAACCATAGACTGGCGCATACTCAACCACCATCCATGGGTTACATTTTGGATAGCTCAACGTGACCAGTTGATCACCCACGACATCGATATTACATAACGCATGGATATCATCAATCATCGTTTGGAAATGATCACCGTTAACAGGCGAACCGGCATTAATAGCACGAACGGTTTCAATCTGTTCAGATGGACAACATAAGTTATAAGGATATTTTACTTCGGCAATGCTGGCATGTACCCAGGCATTATGGGTTCTCACTTCGATCAAATGTGACACAGAATTTTCACTTTTAGGCTATCGCCTCACTACCCCCATACAAGCCATTGAGTATACTCAGCTATTCGACTCAAAGGAAGTGGCTCGAGACTTAATCTATACTTAATTCAATACTAATATGAACTGAAACAGATAAATGCCCATATATCGACACTATAAGTTGTGCAGCTTTTTCAGTAAAAGAACAGCTAGAAAACCACCAGCTGATTTTCAAGCAGCATTACTCACCGCATATATTACACAAAACTCAGATGATATCGAAGAACTGACTGATAAAGGCGCCGGATTACAATACGATATACGCGATATCGCGGAAACTGCATTTTCAATCCGCCTGACTAAGGCTATCAAAGAAAATGACACAGAAAAAGTAAACGATTTAATTACCGAATCAAAAGCCCATCATTACGACCTCAATAGCCACCTAAAATCAAAAATCACCCCACTGCATTTTGCTGTTTTAAACTCCCGTGAGCAGCATATAGAAAGAAGCCTAACAATCATCCGCAATTTACTAGATGCCGGCTGTGATCTAAACAAGGTCTCATGCGAAAAGGCTGCATACACTCCACTAATTTCTGCTGCACGTAAAGCATTGCCGGCAATAGTGACCCTGTTGCTCGAAAATGGCGCGGATAAAGAGCTTAAGGATTCCAGCGGTAAAACAGCCTTAGATTTTGTTAGCATTAAGCTAGCCTCTACTGGTGGGGAACCAATAGATACGCATCGACTAGAGACTGTAAGAGACCTATTATCTGACGCACCTACACAACATCCAGGTCCTGCCACATAATAAATACATTTTTAATAGTATAACCTCATATCATCACACAACCGCTCGAACATCTTACCTCCGGCAAGGCTTCTGCTAGCTCAATAATTTCTTGCGAACCACCCTCTTCTGCATAGCGTATAAATTCACTACGACTATACTGTAATTCTGCACAGCTCAATATAGCCCTAACGATAGACGCACACCCCCTTTGCGCGGCGATATAAAGGGGGGGCATTCTATCCTGATAGGCAAGATTCACATCAGCACCTTTTGCCAACAAAGCAGTAACCACATCAAGATGACCATGCTGTATGGCGATATAAAGAGGAGTTGATCCATCCTGGCAGGCAAGATTCACATCAGCACCTTTTGCCAACAAAACATTAACCATATCAATATGTCCATTTTCTGCAGCGATATAAAGGGGGAACGGCCTATGATTGTAAGCAACATTCACACCTGCACCTTTTGCCAACAATGCAGTAACTACATCAATGTGACGATTCTGTACGGCGATATAAAGAGGAGTTGATCCATCCTGGTAGGCAAGGTTCACATCAGCACCTTTTGCCAACAAAACGTTAACTACATCAATATGACCATGTAGTAAGGCGATATAAAGAGGAGTTGATCCATCCCTGTAGCGCAGATTCACATCAGCACCTTTTGCCAACAAAACATTAACCACATCAATATGACCACGTTGTGCAGCGATATAAAGAGGAGTTGATCCATCCCTGTAGCGCAGATTCACATCAGCACCTTTTGCCAACAAAACATTAACCACATCAATATGACCACGTTGTGCAGCGATATAAAGAAGGGTTGTTCCACCCAGATAGGCAAAATTTACATCAGCACCTTCATATAGCAAAATCCTAACAATCTCTACATGACCATTTTTCACAGCAGCTTGCAATGGCAAGACTCTATTCTCGCCCCAACTCCCGCATGCACTCATTTCAAATGGATGCGGAGTAAATTGTGGCAGACCTTTTCTACGAGCGTCATTTTCATTTATACAAGCACCGTTTTCGATTAAAAGCTTAACGATATCAATATGTCCATTCTCTGCGGCAACAAACAGTGGTGAATCATATGTAAAGCGATTAGCATTTACATAAGCTCCTTTCTGCAATAAAGCCTTTACAACATCTACATTACCCTTTTTTGCCGCAATTGTAAGGAGTGAGGGATAACCAGGGTAATATGCATTGACATAAGCATTTTTTTCCAAAAAACACTTTAGGATATCCACGAATCCATATTCGACCGCAGCAACAATCGTATTGCCAACCAATAATGAATCGTCTTTTATGACCTCTTCAACATAGTCGTTAACATGATCTTTATCTATCAATGAAAGCACTCTTGTTATCTCAAGCTCATGGAGATGCCCTTCGTAAAATTTTGGGCCAAACGCTTTAATCACATGGTCTGGAGCCTTACATACAAATAACATAACAACTAAACTGGCTTCAGTTAAACAGTTTTCAGTTGTTATATAAGGCTGCCTTGAAGTATACCGCCTCGCTTTAGCATT
This sequence comes from Coxiellaceae bacterium, assembly GCA_029212885.1. Taxonomy (GTDB): domain Bacteria; phylum Pseudomonadota; class Gammaproteobacteria; order Coxiellales; family Coxiellaceae; genus JARGNX01. The sequence goes on along the minus strand of JARGPC010000009.1, from coordinate 6,187 downwards.
ACGTATTGTCCATGTTTTAACATAAGGGTGCGCTACGATCACCTGAGCTAACTGATCAAAGCTCTTCTTATCAAGAAGGTCTGCGATGTACTCTGGCGTAATTTCAACTGTAAAACCGTCAGCATCAATTCGATATCTATATTGCCTAACCAAGGCCTCTTCTGCATTTAATGCTGAGCCAATCGCTCTCTTTTGCATAAAGCACTTAACCATTTTTTTCGCAACACATTGTATCGCACCAGAGTCTATTTTAAGTTTATCTTCTAAATCAGCATTCCATGCTACGCGAGTAGAGTGCATTGTCACCTTCGGTGCCAGCATAACCCTAGCCTGTAAAGACTCAATATATTCACTATGTAATCCTGAGCTTTCACTCAACGTTTGCAACACAACTGAGGGCTTAATGCTTTCATTTCCTTCCTGTATTAAAGGGTTAAGCACACCAAGATTTCCGGCCATATAGGCATACCTATCAGCCACATCAGAATCTAAAGCCAATTGATATAAAAACCCCTGGCCTTTAAAGCTCGACTCATCAAAAAGCTGCAGTAATTCCTTAATCGTGGATTCATCGATACCCATCGGCTCAAATGTAGACAACAACATTTTTTCCAGGTCAATCGATGCACGCGTATCATTCCGCATAAGATAGTATAATGAATGTGAAGTGTGGGTGGAATGATTACCAAAAATAAACGGATTTGCAGAAATGGCTGTTTGCATAAATCCATCAGTATAATTATCAATTGTTTTATTCGAACCCTTCTGTTGAAAGTGAGAAATAAATTCATCAATCGACGCAAATCTATAAAAAAGCGGATGGTCTGCTCTAAGCATGACACGCTCATCGCTTAGGGATAAAACACGATAAAATTCTGTATATACATCATAAGCAAAAGCAACGGCATCATTGCAGCCATGATAAAAGTGTATTTTATCAGCTTGCTCGCGTTCTCGCTCTACCATCTCATGTGTAATAGTAACTAGACGCTCTTTCTTAACATCACTTAAACTCCAAACGTCGGAATTATAATGGCCTATAACGAAAGTCTTAATGTTTTCGCTTAAATTATTATCATTATATTTTTCACCTAGCACGTGCTTTAAGTGCAATTCACTCGGTGTGAGTCCCGCAGTTATCACAGGCCCACCCGCACCTGCTGAAGCGCCAGAAGTAGGGACAGCTTTCAACCGACTAATAAAACCTGCAGGGCCACCCGCGGCTGCACCATGCTTATACTCTTCGACACCAAACTCATCAGCGGTAGGATCACTATATGCATGATGACGCTTAAGCTCTCTCAACACAGACGAGCGCTCAACAAGGGTTCTAGCAACCAAAGACATATGCCTATCTGTGCTCATCAGGCTAACATACCTACTTGCACAGTATGATTTTTGATTGTTCGACAATGCACCTGTCTTTTGTACCTCATCAAGTAACGCTTTGCACGATGGCTGTTGCAGCAGCTGATTAAATTGTGGCAATAATATAAGCTCCCTACCGCTCTCTGTCGTCACCTGAATGGTTTGTTGACTTTCTTCTAAAACAGGAATTTTTTCTTCTATCGCACGCCTAAAATCGATTAGCTTTACCCAATGGTACTCAGTATGCTCGTTATCAGTGAAAACTGTTGTATCAGCCCCTTTATCGCTAAATGCTAGATACATACGGTAAATTTGAGGTGTACCAAAACGATCATAGGTTTTGCTATCACAATATCGACTTTTATCTAATATATTTTCAGTGTAGGTAAAAACACCACTCGATTCTTCTTTTACTTCACGGCAGGCTGCCGTTAGAAACCCTTCACCTGCATCAGCTTTGCCACCGAAACAATCATACCACTCATGACGTACACGCTTGGAAAGCAGCACTTCAACTTCACCGATTTCATTATGCCGAAGCGTTAACACACCCGCGGACTTTTTGCCATTCACCAAGGAATCAAATCGAGCGGATAATCCATCTATTATCTTCCGACGTTCGCTGGGATTAATACCAATAGCTTGACTCACTTCCCAGACAACCTTATTAAGCACATCGCGCCGCCTTAAAAGAGCGCCTAGTTGAGATTGAATATCGTCTACGGTTAAATCCTTTAACCACTCCGCACTGTTAGGACTTATTGTGCTATCGCGCAACGTACGCAGCTCAGTCACAACAGCCATATCTTCTCGACGCTGTTGCCCCAAGGCCCGATAAACAAAGTTGGCACCGGCATCAATAAGCAGAATATCACCTGCATCATTCACCAAGAAATTATCATATTTGTCAGCATCGATATTACCCAATAGAGCATGAATAACAAATGATGCCGCATAGCTTTTTTGAATATCCGTTTGATGCGCATCATCCACGCTTTTAAGTTCTTCACTTATTTGAACTACGGTAGCTGGATGAATACCTAGCCGGCGAGCTAAAGTGGCTGGAATTTTGCGGTAAACTTGTGTGTGCGGCACAGGAACCCCCATCGCACGATAGAGCTCAAGCATTAAAATTTCTGCTTTCATGCTGTTTTCGCTAACACCGTACTTTAACACATAGCTCTGCTCACCATTAACAATGGTATAAGTACTTCGAGTACCACCACCAAGCGATTTAGCCTCGTTAAAACCAGATAAGTCCTCTGGGAATGGCGAAGACTCTGGACGTTGTAATAACGCTATTGAAGGCTTGTAGTGATAAGTAATCACCTGGCAATCAGCAGAAGGGTCAACAGGAAAAGCTTTTTCAATCGACTCCAAATTCATCGCCAAATCATCCACCACCAACAATCTGCGGTATTTAGGCTTGTCAGCTTCATTCAAACTATCAACATACTCTCTCAGAACCTCACCTTTAGTGCTGACCTTTTCACCTAATTCAGTCACTGCCGATGGCGCATGTAAAACCACGTCATACACCAAACCCAATAAGGCTAGTTGTTGCTGCGTTTGTTCACGATACTGCTGATCACGAGCAGTTAGAAAGACAATCGGAATACCTTGTGATTTATATTTTTTTAGCTTTTCAGCTAGTCCACTCTCAGCCAGCCTGACGTCATCTTTATATTTATTTGAACCGCAATACAACACAGTGTCATCAATATCTAATACTAATGCATCTTGAGGTATGGGCTGTAAAATCAATGGGTTGCTTAGACTGCTATTGGTGCCAAATGAAGTTAAAGTTTGTCTCATACTACTCTCTCGAACTATATACACAATTTCATATTTAATATGGACGTATTATACGTTTTGTGCTGAACGAGTATACAATCGTCACTAATATGTAATATTCGATTAGTGAAGTATGAAATAAACACATATCATAAAGTTAATGAACTAACCGGCTCCGCGAATGCCTCAGCCATATCAATAACCTCAGGCACACCACCCTCTTTCGCATACCTTATAAAAGTATCGCGATCACATCGTATATCAGGGTGACTCAATAAAGCATTAACTATCTCGCTCTCACCCTTACGAGCTGCAATATATAGCGGCGACAAGCCATCAGGCTTGGCAACATTAACGTCAGCACCACCGCTTAATAAAGCATTCACCATAGCACTATCACCCACATTGATGGCATAATGAAGTACTGGCGATCCATTACAGATACTCTTGTTAACATCAACACCGTGTTTTATCAAAAGATGAACAACAGGAGCACGGCGCAATTTCACAGCACAAATAAATGCTGTATCCCCTAAAACATCAAACCTATTAACTTCAGCACCCCTTTCCAATAAAGTTTCTACGATTGCAACATGGCCAGAACTTGCCGCAGCATGAAGAGCTGTCAAACCGTATCGCCCAGCTTCATTGACATCTGCACCATGATTTATTAGAACATCAACCACAGCCATAAAACCAAACCCTGCCGCGATAGCGATAGCAGGCTTCCTGCACCCGGAAGAATCACGAACTGAAGTAAAATTTGCACCGTGCTCTAATAAAGCATTTACAACATCAGCATGCCCCCATTGAACTGCAACCTGAAAGGCATTATCCCCGCTTAGCATTGTTTCATTAGGGTCTGTATCTGGCATAGACAAGAGAGCAATGGCTGTTTCGATATCACCATTTTTCGCAGCGAAATAAAGGTAATGTTTAGGAGTATAATGCGAATCCGAAATACTTTTAAGTATGGCGTCTACAATATCAAAACGTTCATTTTTTTTAGCAATATCAATCGCTGAATACTGATAATCTACATATCGGGAAGTATCGGCGTGCTTTGCCAACAATGCATGCACTACATCAAGATGACCATCTTGTGCTGCGAGACAAAGAAGTGTAAAACCATCATAGTTCACATACCTGTCATCGGCACCCATTCCCAACAACGCGCTAATCACATTAAAACGACCATTCTCTGCTGCAATATAAAGCGCTGTCTTACCATCATTTCTAGCAGCATTTACATCAACATCCGGCACAGTCAACAAGCACTGAACCACTTTTATATAACCAAAATAAGCCGCTATGAATTGTGGCGCCCAGTCAGCATAGACATCTCCAGCTTCATCGTCATTACCACGCATGAACTTAGCTTGTTCTGATACTGGTAATAACATCAATAATCTTGGCATCTGTAATGAAAAATTATACATAACACAATGGCGTAATACTTGCTTAATTTCAGCATGCTTTTGACTTTCTGAGCCTTCTATCGGGCGCTCTACCATTATTTTTAGTAACCGCAAAAAACTATCTGGGTAACTTGCATTTTTTAATTGACGATGATTTTCGCGCTCTACTGAATCTACCTCATCAACACCTAATCGTGTTTCAAAATAAGTAATTAATTGATCCAAAACTCGCTGCATACGTGTTGGCCAATCATCTTTATCATGTGTTAAAGCATAAATTAAGAACTGATTTACTGTGTATAACGAAAACTCAACTTCACCACCGCCTCTAGTGATAGGAAAAAAAGTATCTAACCAAGTATCATCAATTACAAATTTATTTACATACACTTCATCACTCAAGTTCAGAGCGGCAATAGGTTCTTGTTCAGAAAAAAGAGCTGCAAAAAAATTCTCCACTTCATATGTTAATGGGTCTTGCTTAAACTCATTTACTGTTTTATTGAGCGTTATTAAACTCATCAATGCATCATCAGTCATTTCATAACTAGATTCATATGCCGCATCATAACTTGCTATGATGGATTCAACTCTTGATATGAGCTCAACCACCTCACCGCCAACCAACTGCGTTAATACCGCTTTATACTGCCTAAGGTGTCTACGAGACAACTCGAGTCGAAGAAAATCTTTTAATTGTAACTCTAAGTTGTTAATTTCATCTTCTGTCACACACACATCTACTTGACCTTTCAAATACGCTAAGCGTGCAGTACGGCCAACATTCGTGTCTGGGGTCATATTCAGAATCTCCTGTGCCGCCTGCCAGTAGGGGCTGCTACCCAACGGCACTCCAACATATTCTAATGACTCAAAGAAGTACTGCTTCTTTAAGCCAACCATTACCTTATCAGTAGGACAAAGCCCAACAAGCTCCAAATCATGATTAATAGCAGCTTGGATCTGATCAGTGTTAAGGTAGCCCCTAAGCTCAATCAAGTGACTATCCGTACTATCAAAAGAACCTTCTTTAAGCCAACTAATCATAAAACGGGCGCGGTCCTCGAATGAATGCCGTTGTTTATCTGATAGGAACTGTTCAATGTATTTTGTTTGTAAGCTCGATAAATAGGAAGCATTACTCTCCGGAAATCGATAACAGACCCTTGAACCCGCTAAATTAAATTCAACATCATTTACCGAACCAATAATAGCATCACGCTGCCCCGTATGACATACCCTCGTATTCATAACACCATGCATATCTTTGAACAAACCCATAATTCGACTGTCTTTTTCATCGGGCGCACCAAAGTAACACCCATCTTCATCTATTAATAAATGAGCAACAGCTGCTAAAACAGACTTTAACGGCATAACTACTGAGTATTTACACTTGTGAGAAGAAGAATAAAACACACCCGAATCCAGTGTCATGCATACATTTTCTTTTGATTTTTTCTTGCAGTGATTTATAACCGCAGAGTATGTTGCTGGATCGATCTTCGCTTTTGAATCAGCCTTCGCACCACCAGCACCAGCACCCGCACCCGCACCAGCACCAGCACCAGCACCAGCACCAGCACCAGCACCAGCACCAGCACCAG
>JARGPC010000008.1:56331-131213 GCA_029212885.1 Coxiellaceae bacterium | reverse complement strand
CTCTGGCTCTGGCTCTGGCTCTGGCTCTGGCTCTGGCTCTGGCTCTGGCTCTGGGACAGGATCCTCAACAACTGGAGGATCCTGCAACACCAATGCATCACCAATGCTACCCGTTACGCCATAAAAATTGTCTGCTGATAATTGCTCAGCAGAAACACCCTCCAATGTAATTGACTGACCATTAAAACCAAGCTCCACAACTGCACTACCATTCGCATCATGACCAATAGACAAATCACTAAAGTTTCTGCCTGAAAAACTAGCGAACTCCAACACCCCTGCGTTTACATCAAAATCATTGATCACTGTATGCAAGCCATAGTTCCAATCAAAACTATAAAACTTAGCATCTTCAGCTAAACCATCGGTGTAAAAGCCAGCTACCCCAACGACATTCGCCGCGGATAAACTGGCTAATGCAACCCCCTGCAACGTGATCAAATGATTATCGACACCTAAGAGATTCACTGTTGTATTTCCTTGACCATCATCATGCAAACTCACCCGATTGTAATCCGACCAAAACGCTGTTAGATCAAGCGCATCCGTTTCTGCATTAAAACCAACGATGACATCCCGGGCGCCCCACTCCCAATCAAAAACATGAGAACTGGGGTTGGCTTGGCTATCATTGCCCGGAACATCATCATCAGTATTGGGAGGATCATCTGCTGGTTCATCCACAACCGGCGGTGGATCAGGTAATTCAAAGTCACCATCCAGTGGTTGCAAGTGATCTAAATACACCTGCTCCATCATCGCACTTGGGCTGCCATCAGCGTTGGGGCCAATGTAATTAAAATTATTTGCCGCCCATGTGTGGCCACCCACCCAGGCAGTCCAGCCAATGAATCCACCCTGACCTTCAACGTAAGCATTCGTCTCAACTTGATCCAACAAATAATTAATATCAGCAATGGCATTAGGATCATCGCCACCGCCAAATTCACCCAAGATGACTTTCATATCATTTTCATGCACCCACGCCATAAATTCATCCATATTTAAATAATTTTGGAAATTTTCAAGCGCCTGACCTATTGGTGAGGTACCGCTACCGTTCCAATCCACATACTGGTGCACAGCAATCGCATAGTTATTCAGTGGGTCAATAATATTTTCAGGCACAAAAACTTCCGCATTACTTAAACCATCGGTTGCGCTGCCAACCTTTGTCCATGAATGCAAACCACTCCAACTATTACCATCTAATACAACCATATTTTCTAAACCAGCATCTCGCACTGCAGCAATAGAGGCATTGTGATTATCTAATACTTGTTGTGTACTCATACTATACGGCTCATTCCACAACTCTAAACTCAAAGTTTCAGGATACTGCTGCGCAATGTCTTTTATCGAGTCACTAATGACAGACCACACGCTATACGCTTGATCAGTGCTAGCTATGTCATTACCAGAACCCGCATAACTGCCCGGTGAATAACGCATATAGGAATGCAAATCTAAAACAACATTAAGCCCAGCATCTAATAATTCGGTTAATGATTGGTTAACAGCTGCCATATAAACAAGACCATCAGCTGACAATTGATCACCATCAGCACTGTCTGTTATATAGGACCACTTTATAGGAAAGCGAATGGTGTTCATGCCTTGCTCTATATAATAAGCAGCATCACCTGCGAGTGTTGGCATACCTGAAATCGCATACGTTGGTTCAGAACCCGCTTCCGCACCTGAAATCGCCACACCACGCAAAGGCAAATAATCGTAGCTCGTCACATCAGTCATCACAGTCTCCTCGACTACAACGAGCAATTGATTACGTTATAAATGGAAAGCGAAAGGTTTTTTATCAGTCAATATCGAACATGTAAAAAACCAGCCTTCTCTTCAACTGCTCTTTCACATTCTTCCGACATCAATGCAAGTATAGCAGCTACTAAATGAAATTTAGATTTAACTCTTCTATACACGTATATTCTTAAGGTGCAAATAATTTAATGTTTACGGTGAGACTAAGGAAATATCATGAGTGAGTGTGCAAGGGTATGATTATTACCCTAAGGGTGGCCACCCTGCATATAAGTTTTTACACTATGGCGACAACACCACTAAGATTGCTTTAGCGTCTAACAGCTATGATGGCGCGTTGGTGTCTACACTGACGGATATTAATAGATTTATCCATGCACTATACACGCCCGGCAAATTATTAAACGCTGCGCAGATTAAACAGTTAACTACTTTAGTCTCAGTGGCTTCAGGCCAACCTTACAACCCAAGCAAGAAGCCGGGGCAAATGGGATATGGCCTAGGAATTTTAGGACAGTACGATCCAGCGAGTGATCAGATGCTGTATTTTTACCAAGGGCAGTTACCGGGTTATCAGTTTATCTATGCGATGTCACCTGCCACACAGCAATATTTAAGTATTGCCTTTAACAGCAGTTCGCGCGCCATAAACAAAGATAATGGGCTGGCAATTTTTCGACAGTTAAGCGCTTTATGCAGAGTGGAATTAAAATAAGTTACGACATACTATACAAACTCACCAACTCTTCGCAGGATAAAATTCGCATCACTTGGAGTTGGTAGTCACAATTACGACACAGCTTATACAATCAAACGTTTTGGCTTAACCTTGCCATCGTCCTGCATCTCAGCAATTGCAACCAATTGATCATGTTCATCCATTAATCGCATTAAACCTTCAGAAGGCGCATTGGGAATAATAACCGCCTGACCTTGGCGCAAACAGCGTAACATTAAATCATTCACTTTGAATGTTGCCCAGTGTTGCAAACACTGCGACATAGGCAAAAGATAATGATCAAGACAAGCCATATTGGCCTCATCAAAACCATCATTCAGCTGTTGCATGGTGACCATTTGGCTTTCATCAAATCCCGCCACACTGCTACGGTGCAATGCAATTACATGCGCACCGCAACCCAACAACTCACCAAGATCATCAACAATCGTACGAATATAGGTGCCTTTACTGCAACTAATTTCCAATGTTAATTGATTGTCTTGCCAGTTTAGTAATTTATTATGGTAAACCGTAATTTCACGACTCGGACGCTCTACCTCAATACCTTGACGTGCCAACTTATACAGTGGTTGACCTTGATATTTTAATGCTGAAAACATCGATGGCACTTGCTGAATCGTGCCACGAAATTTATCCAAAGCCGTTTCGATCTGTGATTCAGATAACTCGGGCACTTCGCGCTCACTAACCACCTCACCTTCCGAATCACTGGTCGTCGTTCGCACACCCAACTGCGCTGTCACCACATATGTTTTATCGACTTCTAATAGATATTGACACAGCTTAGTCGCCTCACCCAAACATAATGGCAACATGCCGGTTGCTAATGGATCTAAACTGCCTGTATGACCCGCTTTTTTTGCATGAAACAAATGCTTTGCATGTTGCAAAGCACCATTAGAACTCATGCCCGTAGGTTTATTTAATAAAACAATACCATTAATACGGCGAACTTTACGCTTAAATTGCTTTGTTTGACTCATGCTTATTCACTATCAGGTTGTTCAGGCTGATCATCCGGTGCCACATCATCAATCAATTTGGAGATATGTGAACCACGAATAATCGAGGCATCATAAACAAACTCTATTTGTGGCACATAACGTAAATCCAATGCTTGACTGCATTGGTGACGAAAAAAACCGGAAGCTTTATTTAAAGCTTTAGTGACTTCTTTTAATGTATCTTTGTCGAGAACCGTAAAAAATATAGTCGCTTTGCTCATATCAGAGTTAAGATTAACTTCGATCAAGCTGACTTCTTTTAATCGTGGATCATGCACTTCACGCTGTAGACAAATCGCTACTTCTCGCAAAATTAAATCACTGACGCGTTCGCTTCGTTTATATGACTTCATCTTATTTACCTTTCTCTATCAATAACAGCATCAGTGCTACAGCTGTGTCATGCCTGGTTCCCGCATCAAGTGCGGGATGACAGCCCAAGTGCGGGATGACAACTACAGCGTACGTTTTACCGATACCACTTCAAATACTTCGATCTGATCACCTGCTTTTACGTCATTGTAATTCTTCACACCAATACCACACTCGGTACCGCTGCGTACTTCTTCCACGTCATCCTTAAAGCGACGCAAGGATTCTAGTTCACCTTCATACACCACAACATTATCGCGCAATACACGGATCGGTAAGCTACGTTTAACCGTACCTTCTTCAACGATACAGCCCGCAATAGCACCCAACTTGGATGAGCGGAATACATCTTTGACCTCAGCCAAACCAACCATCTTCTCTTTGAATTCAGGTTTTAATAGGCCTGTCATTGCCGCTCTCACCTGATCGATGAGATCGTAGATAACACTGTAGTAGCGCAAATCAACTTCTTCACGCTCTGCTAAATGACGCGCTGAAGATTCAGCACGCACATTAAATGCTAACAGCACCGCACTAGAGGCAATTGCTAAATTAACATCTGATTCTGTAATACCACCAGCACCACTGGAGATGATCGACACACGCACTTCATCAGTCGATAATTTATTTAATGCGTCAGTGATTGCTTCAACCGAACCTTGTACGTCCGCTTTAAGCACGATATTCAGTTTACTCTGCTCGCCTTTACCCATGCGATCAAATAAACCTTCCAGCTTAGCTGCATGCTGTTTAGCTAAACGCACTTCGCGGTATTTACCTTGACGGAACAAAGCAACCTCACGCGCCTTGCGCTCATCACGTACGCATAACATATCATCACCAGCAGAAGGCGTGCCAGATAGACCTAACACCTCAACCGGCATTGACGGTCCAATTTCTGATGCTGCACGACCATCGTCACCAATCATCGCACGCACACGACCGTACTCGCGGCCTGCTAAAATAACATCACCTTTATGCAATTGACCTTGAGTTACCAAAATTGTAGCTACTGGACCACGACCTTTATCAAGCTTCGATTCAATAACAATACCTTTCGCAGGGCCTTCAGCAACAGCTTTTAGCTCCAACACTTCAGATTGCAGTAAAATGCCATCCAGTAAATCATCGATACCTTCACCACTTTTAGCTGAAATATGCTGGAACATCACGTCGCCACCCCAGTCTTCAGGAAGAACATCGTATTGTGACAACTCATTCTTCACTCGATCAGGATCAGCTTCAGGTTTATCCATTTTATTAACTGCAACGATGATTGGTACTTCAGCAGCACGCGCATGTTGAATCGCTTCAATGGTTTGCGGCATAACGCCATCATCTGCAGCCACGACCAAAATCACCAAATCCGTGCATTGTGCACCACGTGCACGCATTGCAGTAAAGGCTTCATGGCCAGGTGTATCTAAGAAAGTGATCTGCCCTTTTTCGGTTTCAACATGGTAAGCACCAATATGTTGAGTAATACCGCCAGCCTCAGCACTGGTTACTTTCGCTGTACGGATATAATCCAATAACGAAGTTTTACCATGATCAACGTGCCCCATAATAGTCACTACAGGTGGGCGTGATTGTGCATCGAAATGTGTTTCAGTAGCGCCAGTATCAACCAACTCATCTTCAACTGCTGTAGCACTTAAAGCTTTAGCCGTATGGCCCATTTCTTCAACCACTAAAATCGCAGTTTCTTGATCGATCATTTGGTTAATGGTGACCATAGCCCCCATACCCATCATCACTTTAATCACTTCAGCCGCTTTAATCGACATACGCGACGCTAAATCAGCAACAGTAATCGACTCAGGCACACTCACCTCATGAATCACTGGTGCTGTTGGCTTCTCAAAACCTTGACTCAGCGAAGTTGGAGCCACTGGTTGGCGTGTTTGCACCTTTGATTTTTTCTTACGACGCTTCGCTGCTGCACTGCGGTCAATATGTAATTCTTTTTTATCTTTACGTGAACGCGATGGGGTGGCTTTTTTCTTGTCGCTATCATTATCTGTATCGGAAGCACCACTCAGGTCGAAATGCAACTCACCATCATCAACAACTTCTGATTTAGCAGGCTTTTCTTTCTTTACTTCAGCTGGCGTTTCCGTATCTGCAACCGCTTCAATGGCAGCACGTTCTGGATCAAACACTTCTTTTGGAGATTCATCTTGCTTATCAGTAGTTTTTACCGCTTCTTCTGTTTGCTTCTCGTTTTCTGCAACTGCGGTAATTTCTGGCTGCACATCTTCAACTGCTGGCTCTTCAATTACCTCTTCAGGTGTTTCATCAACCAATTCAGGTTTAACGTAGGTACGCTTAGTACGCACTTTCACGTTAACACGATTTCTGCCTTGGCGAACAAACTCTTCACTTTCTCGCTTTATACCAATCTTTGCGCGACTAGGCTCTTTAGCAGCAGCACTGGTTTTTGCTTTTTGCAAAAACGCTAATAGTTTACGCTTTTCTTGTGCTGAGATCGTAGCATCTACATCAGTGACCTCAACACCGGCATCTTTCAACTGCTGCAATAATTCAACAGGATCTTTTTTGACCCTGGCGGCGAGTTGTTTGACACTTTCTTCAGCCATATTTGCTCCTCGGCAACTTTACTCTATGAATGTTAAACGTGAACCGCTGGTTAGCAACCTATTACTCTTCATCAGCAAACCAATGGGCGCGTGCACGCATAATCAATTTCGCAGCTTCATCATCACTCAAGTCAATGACATCCGTTAATTCATCAACCGAGTATTCAGCCAAATCATCACGTGTACGCACTTCTTTAGCGACTAACTGCTTAGCCATTTCTTCGGTCACGCCTTCGACCAATCGAACATCATCCTCACCCGCATCAGCAGATGGCTCTTCACTCGCAATTTCTTGCGTTAATAAAATATCCGCTGCACGACTTTGTAATTCGTCAACAATTGTTTCATTAAATTCTGCTATCGCCACCAACTCTTCAGCCGGAACATAAGCGATCTCTTCAAGATTAGTGAAACCTTCTTGTACCAACACTTCAGCCACATCATCATCAACGTCTAGCTTCTCTTTAAAGCTGTTTTTAACTTTTTCAGATTCATTTTCATGTTTTTGTGATGCTTCATCTTCAGTCATCACATTCAAGTTCCAGCCGGTTAACTCACCAGCTAAACGAACATTTTGACCGCTGCGACCAATCGCTTGTGATAACTGTTCTTCTTTTACAGCTATATCCATCGACTGCGAATCTTCATCAACAACAATCGAAGCCACCTCTGCAGGTGCCATCGCATTAATCACTAACTGCGCAGGGTTATCATCCCACAACACAATATCAATACGCTCACCAGATAATTCATTCGATACCGCTTGCACACGTGAACCACGCATACCAACACAAGCACCAATCGGATCGATACGACCATCATTGGTTTTTACGGCAATCTTAGCGCGCGAACCTGCATCGCGTGCTGCAGCACGGATCTCAATCACTTCTTCACCAATCTCTGGCACTTCAATCGCAAATAATTCAATTAGAAATTCTGGGCAAGTACGACTAACCGCTAATTGTGGTCCGCGTTTTTCTTCTCGCACAGCTTTAAGATAAGCACGCACACGATCATTCATACGGAAGGCTTCGCGAGGAATCATGTCACCACGCTCTAAAATCGCTTCGGCATTTGATCCTAGATCTAAAATGATATAATCACGTGTTACACGTTTAACAGTACCATTAACCAATTCGCCAATACGAGAACCGTATTCTTTATTAATTTTTTCACGCTCAGCTTCACGCACTTTTTGCATGATCACTTGTTTCGCTTGTTGCGCAGCAATACGGCCTAAGCCTACAGACTCGACCTGCTCTTCAATGATATCACCTGCTTCAACATTATCTTCTTCAGCGGCGGCCTGTGACAGTGGAATTTGATGGCCTGGTATTTCTAGCTCTTCATCAGCTACAACAGTCCAGCAACGGAAGGTTTCATAGTCACCGGTCTTGCGATCTATCGAGACACGCATCGTGACCTCTTCTTCATCTTCAAAACCACGCGCTGCTACAGAAGCTAATGCCGCTTCTATCGCTTCAAATACCGCGCCTTTGTCAACCCCACGCTCGTTTGCAATGGATTCAGCTATCAATAATATTTCTTTACTCATGGTTCCACCTTTTAAAAATCAGGTACTAAGTTCGCCTTGTCTATATTATCTAATCTAACGTCTAGCTCACCTTCATCTGTTACCAAATGAATTTGCTCGTCATCACACTGTTGTAATTCACCAGTCCATTGGCGACGCTCTTGTTGCGGCATACGCAATTTAAGCTTCACTTTACGACCAACATATTGCTGGAAGTGTTCTGGCTTTACCAGTGGGCGATCCATACCTGGTGAAGAAACTTCCAGCATATACTGGCCACTCACCAAATTCTCAACATCCAAAATGGACGATACTTGACGGCTGATCTTAGCACAAACATTGGCGTTAACGCCGTTTTCACCCTCAATCAATAAGCGTAAGATTTTGCGTTTACCAGCCGTTTGAAGCTCACAATGCCATATGTGGCAGCCTAACGCCTCCACTGATGGCGTAAAAATCGCCTCTAATTGCCTTACACTAGCCATCTTACCTCTTCAAAATTCCATAAAAAAAGAGGCACTTAGCCCCTCTTTCTGATGTTTACCATACATTACCTTGGTAGCGGGGGTAGGATTTGAACCTACGACCTTCGGGTTATGAGCCCGACGAGCTGCCAGACTGCTCCACCCCGCATCGTTAAGTTCGGTATAATAAACAGATTTCCCGTTAAACTCAAGCGACAAATGCAAAAAAACCCTTATTTTCGCAGACTAACTGATGCTTGTGAGCCATCACTAGCTAACGTCTCAACCGACCATGCCTTTCCGTTCACTTCCGACACTCCCGGATAAGCCTTAGCCAGCTCGCCAAAACCATCCGCGACTTTAGTGGCTCCAGCCCCATCACCCAATACACCTGTGGTATAGACCTGCCGACCAAAATGAGCCACTGGGGTTTGACCCGCCGCCACCATATAAGATTGACCTTTTGCGTCATCACACATCAACAATAAATACTCAGCTTTATCCAGAACAGTCTTTGCCGCTGCAAGCGCATCTACACAACAGCTTGTATCCAGCAATGGCTCAGGGCCACAGATGAATCTGTTATAACGCCACTCCCGCACTCTCATCCTGCGCACAGGAAAGCCAAACAGCTTCACCCTTGAAGCTAAGACTGTATTTTCGGGTTTGAGCAACTGCGCTCGCAAACCAACAATTACATTCAGCTCGGCACTGCCTTTGTCCAAGCTTTTAATAGTGCTTAATGGGTTCAACCACTGCCCACCCTCCCTTACTGTTGAAGAAAAACCAATATTAATCACCGCTTCAGCTGGGCATTCCTTTAGACTGCTTAATAATGTAGCTACTTGTTGTTTGTCTGATTCACGTGTATCGATTGATACCTTAATAAAAGGCATAACGCTCTCCCTGGTTAATACTCCCGAAAAACATACTAGCAAACCAAATGAGTTATGTCTCAGGTTTATATTTGAGTCCGGGAGTCCGGGATGACGGCATCAGCATCAAGGTGTATAGGGTGCCTCCTTTACGGAAGTAAAGCGCAGCCTAACGGAGTGAAGCGAGCCATGAAGCCACGAAGTCGTCCCGACCAACGAGCCGGGATTCATGAATTCCTGGTCAAGCCAGGAATGACAAGGCAGCACGCTGTGCGCCTTGGTTGCTGATAAGTAACTGGATCCCGGATCGGGGTCCGGGATGACAAACCCAGATCCGGAATGAGATATTTAGCCTACAAATACAGAATGGCAAAGCGTATAAAGGCTGCCTGGAAATAAACCAAGCAACAAGATAAACAAACCATTAACCGTAATCGCTACTTGACCATCCAATGCCATACGGAATGGTGCTGGTTGTGCTGCTTGCTCAAAGTACATGACTTTAATAACACGCAAGTAATAGTAAACACCAATGATGGCGAACACGATCATTACAACGGCGGCCCATACCAGGTGCACATTGATCAAGGCTTCTAAAATACCCAGCTTCGCCATAAAGCCAACAAACGGTGGAATACCCGCCATTGAAAACATCACGATCATCATGACAAATGCCATCCACGGATTACGGTGATGCAAGCCTCTTAAATCATCCAATGTTTCTACTTCATAGCCGGCCTTACTAAATAAGATTAACAAACCAAATGCCACCAACGTCATGAGCGCATAAGTAATCATATAAAATAATGAAGCCGAAAAACCACGCGGAGTCGCACACGCTAAGCCTAAAATAAAGTAACCCATGTGCGCAATCGAAGAATAACCCAATAGACGCTTAACATTGGTCTGCACCAACGCTGACAAGTTACCAATACCCATCGAGGCAATCGCCAACACAATCAACATCTGCGACCAGGCCGGTGATAAACTCGGCAATGCTTGCACCAACAAGCGCACAATCATCGCAAATGCGGCCACTTTCGGTGCCGCCGCAATAAACAATGCCGCCGATGTCGGTGCGCCTTCAAACACATCCGGCACCCATAAATGAAACGGTGCTGCCCCTAACTTAAAGGCAATACCAGCGATAATAAACACCAAACCAAGGATTAACATCATATTATGCGTACCTGGAGTATTCGCTGCGATCTTTGCAATCTGGTGTAAGTCTAATGAGCCCGTCGCACCAAAGATTATCGATAAACCATAGAGCAACAGCCCAGTCGCCATGGCACCAATCACAAAATACTTCATTGCCGCTTCAATTGCTTTACCATTACTGCGATGCATTGCAACCATCGCGTAGGTCGGTAACGCCAATAATTCCAAACCTAAATACAAAGTAATTAAATTAGCAGACGAAACTAAAACCATCATGCCTAACGTCGCCAATAAACCCATTAAATAATATTCACTGCGCGGCATATCACGGTCTTCGACATACTGACGCGAATACAGAAATGTCACAAAGGTAAAGAGCGGTATAAACATATTCAACACATATGACATGCTATCTGATACAAAAGTATGGCTGAATTCATATTCAGTTGCGCCATTAAACGAACGGTGAACCAACCAAATAGTCACCAGTAATGTAAACTGAACTAAAAAATAGACCGATCGCGATTTACGATCAGTAAAAGCCGCCGTTAATAATGCAACACAACACATAATCAACACAAAGATATGCGGCGTTGCTGGAACCATATGGTGCGTTTCAGTGTACATAGTTCAGTAACCTTACAACTTAGTGGCCGTGGCCAATGTTAATAAATGTCCGACCGAGGCATGGAATAAATTCAATATCGGTTGCGGATAAAAACCTATAAAAAAGATGGCCAGAGCCAATAAGCCATACATAACAAAATTAATTCCCGTCATGTCCGTCAGCGCAGCTACTTTATCATTCACCACCTGACCAAAGAATACTTTTTTATACATCGTCAAGGTATAAGCAGCACCAATCACCAAGGTAGATGAAGCCAACAACGTTACCCAGAAGCTTGCTTTAAAGGTACTCAAAATCACCATAAACTCACCCACAAAACCAGACGTTCCTGGCAAGCCAACATTCGACATTGCAAATACCATAAAGAATGCCGCAAACCATGGCATAGTCTTAGCAATACCACCGAAATCTTTAATATTACGTGTATGCATTTTTTCATACAGCAAACCAAAGGCGATAAACATCGCACCCGAACCAAATGCATGTGTGATCATCTGCATCATCGCGCCCTCAACACTGAGGTAAGCATCCGCTTGACTGCCTGTATGACCAATAATCACGTAAATCATAAAGCAACCCAGCGTCACGAAACCCATGTGTGCAATCGATGAATAAGCAATCAGTTTTTTCATGTCGGTTTGTGCTAAAGCAATGAAGCCAATATATACAATCGCAATCAGCGATAACACAATCATTAACCAATCAAAATACTGACAAGCATCTGGCACAATCGGCAAACTAAAACGTAAGAAGCCGTAAGCACCTAGCTTCAGCATCAAGGCCGCCAACACCACAGAACCACCCGCCGGCGCTTCGGTATGCGCCACTGGCAACCAGGTATGCAATGGCCACAAAGGAATCTTGATACCAAAGGACAATAAAAATGCTATAAACAACCAGCACTGAACTCGCATGCTGAGCTTTAACGGGTAAAAATCAGCAATATTAAAGCTCTTAGCGTGCAAGCCTAAATACAATAAGGCAACCAACATAATGGCTGAGCCTAAAAACGTAAAGATAAAAAACTTAATCGCGGCATAGGACTTAAGCTTGCCACCCCACATACCAATACTCAGGTACATCGGAATCAGCATCGCTTCCCAGAAGAAATAAAATAAAATCGTATCGCAAGCGGAAAACACACCAATCACTGTGCCTTGCACAATTAAGAATGCAGCCAAGTATTGCGGCACATTGCGATGAACCGTCTGCCATGATGCCAAAATAACAATTAATGTAGTAAAACAAGTCAATAACACCAGCGGCATGGATATACCATCAACACCCAAGCTGTAATTAATGCCGTAAGTGGGAATCCAGTGATGAAACGACACAAATTGCATAGTCGACGTCGTAGTATCAAAACCTGCCCACAGAGGAATACACAACACAATGGTGATCAACGATGTAATCAACGCAATCATGCGCGCCGAATGTGCTTGCCGATCTTTTGGCGTAAACAACAAAATACATACCGCACCCAATGGCGGTAACCAGACCAATAAATTCAATAACGGTAGTTGTTGCAACATGTTTTACCCTAATACCATCCAAATTAATAACGCTAGCAAACCAATAATCATCACTAGCAAATACTGATACAACAAACCGGATTGCAGTTTTTGTATCACTCGCGCAATCACTGTCGTACTACGCCCTGAGCCATCAACAATCCAATCATCCAATAATTTTGTATCAGCAAAGCGGAACAAGAAGCGCGCTAATATATTGCCACCCTTAACAAATACAATATCATTCAAACGATCGAAACCAAATTTATCTACCAACAACAAGAAAATCCAACGCAGGTTTTTCATTAACCATGGCGTGACCTTCTTATTTAATATGCACAGATAATAAGATGAAGCAATACCGGCAATCGCAAACCAAAACGGTAGTGTCATCACCGAATGCAAGGCGTCCATCCACGCACCGTGGAAATTCGCTCCCATCTTGGCCAATATATTTTGTGATGGCAACACAGCAATGCTAGTACCTAGCATGCCGTCTTTGGTGTACAAGATCGATTTAATAATCAAACCACCCAAAAACACTGACGGAATAGCTAGTGCAATCAATGGCGCAGTCACCACCCAATCATTTTCTTTAACCTTGCCCTTCATCTCCGGCTTTAAGCGCTCCTCACCGTGGAAGGTATAAAAGAAGCCGCGGAAAATATAAAACGCCGTAACAAACGCGCCGCCCAATACACACAGATAGGCATAAGTGGAGCCCGGAACATTCGACAGTCGTACCGCCTCAATAATCGCATCTTTCGAATAGAAACCCGAAAACGGTGGAATCGCTGATAATGACAAAGCACCAATTAAGAAACACACATAAGTGACCGGCATGTATTTACGCAAACCACCCATGTTACGCACGTCTTGATCATGGTGCATGGCAATAATCACCGAACCGGCTGATAAGAATAATAAAGCTTTAAAGCAAGCATGCATCATTAAGTGGAAGATACCGGCATGGTACGCAGCCACACCATTACCCGCCATCATATAACCCAACTGTGAAATGGTTGAATAGGCAATAATCCGCTTAATGTCTGTCTGTACCCAAGCCACAATACCCAAGAAGAATGCTGTCGTGCCACCTAGCACCAACACCATCGATAATGCCGGTTGTGAAAACTGAAACATCGGCGACATACGTGCCACCATAAACACACCCGCCGTCACCATCGTCGCCGCATGGATCAACGCTGAAATCGGTGTTGGGCCTTCCATCGATTCCGGTAACCACACATGCAATGGTACCTGAGAAGATTTACCCATCGCACCAATAAAGAGCAAGATACAAATCACGGTATTCACTGACCATGATGTGCCGGGGAAAATCGACATCATCGTATGCACAATTTCTGGTGTTTTAGCAAACACCGCGGTGTAATTTAAAGTGCCATAGTAATCCAATACTGCTGCAATACCCAGAATAAAGCCAAAATCACCCACACGGTTAACTAAGAATGCTTTTAAACTACCAATCGCTGCGGTTTCTTTTTGAAACCAAAAACCGATCAATAAGTAAGACACCAAACCAACACCTTCCCAACCAATAAATAGCTGCAAGAAGTTATTCGCCGTCACTAACAATAACATGGCAAAAGTAAATAAAGAAACATAACAAAAGAAGCGACTATCGCCCGGATCACCACGCATATAAGCAATACTATACACATGCACCACCAGCGATACGAAAGTCACAATACACATCATGGCTACGGTTAAATGATCAATATACAAACCAATATTAAAATTAAAGTGACCACTAATACCCCAGGTATACACCAAACCTTCTGTTAGCGGTGTATTATCAAAGATAACCCACTTCAATAAGGTCAACGCACAAATAAATGAAACCACCATAAAAAAGATAGTCACCGCATGCGCGCCTTCTTTAGGCATTTTATTACCCGGCAAACCCGCAATCAAACTACCAACAAACGGCGCACACAAACAAATTAAGGCCGTCAGAAAAATTCCGTGATGCATCTGCTACCCCTTCAACTTATTCATGGATGCAATATTGATATCGCCTCGCTTGCGATACAATAGAACCAATATGGCTAACCCAACCGCCGACTCAGCAGCAGCAACAGTAAGAATAAAAAACACGAAGATTTCACCAGCACCTAATTGCAAATATGAAGCAAAAGCAATGAAATTCATATTCACCGCTAATAAAATCAACTCGACACACATCAACATCACGATGAGGTTTTTACGGTTAATCACCATGCCCGCTAAACTGATCGCAAGTAACAGTGCCCCTAAGGTTAAGTAATAACTGAGTGGTATCATGATTCTTTATCCGCCTTTAAATTAACCACGCGTAAGCGATCTGATTTCTTCGCTTTAAGTTGTTGAGAAACCACTTGCGACTTAGTGCCTTTTTTACGGCCAAAGAACGCTAATGAGATCGCGGCGATAATCGCCACCAATAAGATGACCGCCGCCAATTCAAACGGATATAAATACTGTGTATATAACAGCATACCCATCGCTTTAACGTTACTGTAATCCGCAGGCATGCGTGGCATCGTAATCGAAGCACCATCATTAAGTTGCATTGGACCGATCACTGACAAAATAACATACACCAATGCGGCCGACACCAAAACGCCAAGCAAAACAAAAACAAAGGAACGCACAAAACCGTCTTTTAAGCTGGCAACATCAATATTCAACATCATGACAACAAATAATAACAAGGTCATCACAGCGCCAACATAAACAAAGATCAGCGCCAAAGCCAAGAATTCAGCCTGCAACATCATCCATAGCACAGCGCTACAAAAAAACGTCAATACTAAAAACAATGCAGCACGGACTGGGTTACGGCTAATAATCACCATCAACGCGGAAGTAATTAATATCACTGCAAAAACAAAAAATATAATCTGATGAATCGGTATCATCTTGTCGCCTATCGGTAAGGTTCATCCAGTTCGCGATCTTTATGAAGTTGCTCTTCATACATATCGCCAATCGCCAATAATTTTTCTTTGGTTAAAATGTTTTGACCACGCTCACTCATGTGGTAATGCATCTCATTAGTCAATACAACCGAGTCCACGGGACAAGCTTGTTCACATAATCCACACTTGATGCATTTAAAGATATCAATATCGTACTTCGTCGTACGACGCGAACCATCTTCGCGCATTTCAGCATCAATCGTAATCGCATTCGCAGGACACACCGCTTCACATAGCTTACAAGCAATGCAGCGCTCTTCACCATTCGGGTAACGGCGCAAAGCCAACATACCGCGAAAACGTGGTGACACGGGTGTTTCTTCCTCTGGATATTGAACCGTGGTTTTTTTAGTCACCATATAACGAAAGGTGATGCGCAAGCCTTTGAGCAATTCCCATAAAGTAAGCTTTTTAATGACTCGTTTTAAAGCACTCATTACCAGTACCCCCATCCGCATTCAATCGCGATTGCGATAACGACAATCCATACCAAGGTCACTGGTATTAAAACTTTCCAACCTAGCGTCATTAGCTGATCATAGCGATAGCGTGGGAACGTCGAACGTAACCAAAAATACATAAACATAAACACAAATACTTTCAGCGCAAACCACACCACACCCGGCACCCACTCAAACGCTTCGTATAAACCCGGAATACCTTGAAATGGTGATAACCAGCCACCCCAAAATAATAATGTGGCTACGGCTGAGATTAAAATCATATTGGCATATTCAGCCAAGAAAAATACTGCAAACGCCATGCCACCGTATTCCACATGGAAACCAGCAACAATTTCAGATTCGCCTTCAGCCACATCAAATGGTGAACGGTTAGTCTCAGCTACACCTGAAATCCAATACACGACAAATAATGGCAACAAAGGCAACCAGTACCAATGCCAAAAGCCGCCCATTTGGCTTTCAACAATTTTGGTCAGGTTCATGGTGCCAGACACCATCAAGACGCCAACAAAACAAAAGCCCATCGCAATTTCATATGACACCACTTGTGCGCACGAACGCATCGCACCCAAGAAAGCATATTTGGAGTTAGATGCCCAACCAGCAATCAAGATCCCATATAAGCCTAACGATGACATAGCGAATACAAACAACAACCCAGCATTCACGTTTGCCAATACCCAGCCTTTAGCAAATGGCACAACCGACCATACGGCTAATGCGGGCGCTAAAGACAGCATCGGTGCAATTAAAAATAAATAACGGTTAGATGCTGACGGCACAACAATTTCTTTAAATAATAATTTTGCCGCATCAGCCAATGGTTGCGCTAAACCACGGAAACCAACACGGTTCGGACCAACACGGCCATGCATATAACCCATTACTTTACGCTCAGCCAGTGTAGAATAAGCCACACAGACCATCAACGGAATCAAAATAATAACGATCTTGACGACAATCCAAATAAAATCGAGTATTTGTTGCTCTATCACTTGTCACCCCGCGCAATTGTAATTTGCCCCATGGATTCACCAAACCCTGCTGTATTTTCCATACCCATCGCCATCCACACCATATCATCGGGTAAACGGTCATTAATCTCTAAGGTCATTTGCAACTGCTGATCACCTTGCTTAACAATCACTGTATTATTGCAGTCCAAACCCATAGCGTCGGCGGTGGCTTGATTGATTAGCACATCAAATTGCTCTGTCTGTAACGTCTCTTGCAACGGCTGACTGCGGCGAACAACATTATCAATCACCATGCTTGGCCAAACACCGTAACGACACAATGCATTCGGTTGAATCACAGGTGCCTTTATTTTACTCGATGCTTCATAACTGGACTTCAGTTCATGCTTATCTTTTAATTGCTCAGCAATCTCATGCGCTGATTTATAATCAAAGCCATCCAATTCAAGCATGTTGGCTAGCACACGTATCACTTTCCATGCAGGTTTAGCTTGTCCTTTGGACGTCGTTACTGCATGTACCGATTGCCATTGCCCCATAGCATTGACGTAAGTACCATCGCTTTCAACATAAGGTGCAATCGGTAGAATAAAGTCCGCATATTGTTGCATGGTATCGGTCATGTAAGGTGTTAAACACACAACTAAGCCGGCGTTTTCTAACTGCGAAACAACCTGCGCTGGTCGTGCACAATCTCTTTCCGGTTCAACATTCAATAACACATAGCCACGCAAGCCATCACCATCAAACATAGTTTGTGCATTTAAGCCTGCTTGCTCGCCGGCATTCGGCACAGAGCCCGCTAACCAACCACCAGCAAAATTAGCGCCTGGTGTGACCATGTTAAATTGACCACTCACTAGCTTCATTAATCGTGCAGCTAACTGCCGTAATTGTGAAGCATGCGGATGTTGCATGCACATAGCACCCAACATCAAGCAAGGGTTCTGCGATTCATGCAGCTGCTTAGCAATGCATTGTTCGGTTTCATCAGGCTTTAAAGCATTAATCCACGCTTCATCACAAGCTTCGCCTTTCAACTGCAAAGTGGCTAAATACACGGCACCCAGATGATTAACAAATTCATTAATATGTACAACACGCTCGTGCGCTAGCGGATAATTAAAGTCATGTTTGCAAGCGGCCAGACTCATGATAGCCCCACCTTCTTGAGACGCCTTTAACACGCGGTAGTTTGCTAACGGCACCTCATTACGCAAATGACAACCAACAAGCAATATAACATCTGACTGCTCAATCTCTTCAGGTGTGCTTTCAAATCCAGCAAAAGTTTTAATACAGGCATCATCCGCAAAATCTATTTGACGAATACGGTGATCAATATTATTCGAACCCATACCACGCATTAAGCGCTGCAATAAATAGCTCTCTTCAACCGTAGAATTGGGTGACAACAAAGCGCCTAACTGACTCGCACCCTGCATTTCAGTCAAACCTTTCATACGATCAGCCACTTCAGCTAAAGCACGTTCCCAACTCACCGCTTGCCATTGACCATTCTTTTTAATCATCGGCTCGGTAACCCGATCATCGCTATCAAAACCTAAATACGAGAAGCGATCACGGTCACTCAACCACACCTCATTGATACTTTCATTTTCACGTGGCACCACACGCATCACCTCACGACGCGGTTCATATTCTAAACCACGACTATGGATGAATATATTGGAACCATAGCAATCGTGCGCTGCAATCATAGGATGCTCTTGCAATTCCCAGGCGCGACCTGTGAAGCTATATGGTTTTGAAGTAAGGGCACCCACCGGACACACATCAATCATGTTGCCAGACAACTCAGAATCAACCGCCTTTTCAACATAAGTACCTACTTCCATATGTTCACCACGGAACATAGCACCCATTTCACGATTACCGCACACCTCTTCACTGACACGAATACAGCGTGTGCATTGAATACAGCGTGTCATTTCAGTAGCAACTAAAGGCCCAATGCTTTGACTCGCAACCGAGCGCTTTGAACGGTGGTAATCAGAGTTAGCATAACCAAAGCCAACGGACTGATCTTGTAATTCACACTCACCACCCTGGTCGCATATCGGACAATCCAGCGGGTGGTTAATTAATAAGAATTCCATCACCGCACGTTGTGCATCTAACGCTTTTTTGGATTGAGTAAATACTTTCATACCTGGCGTTACTGTTGTCGCGCAAGCAGGTAACGGTTTATGTGCATTTTCCACTTCAACTAAACACATGCGGCAGTTAGCCACCACTGATAATTTTTTATGGTAACAAAAGCGTGGGATATAAATGCCGATATTATCTGCGGCATCAATCACACTGGTGCCTTCTTCAACACTCAAGCTTTGTCCATTGATTTCTAATTCAACCATACGATTTCGCCTGCCTTACTCCGTTGTCACCGCATCATGCTGTGCATGAAACTTAGCACAACCACCGTGTTCAATATGATCTTCAAACTCTTTGCGGAAATGACGCAAGAAGCCACCTACCGGCCAAGAGATCGCCTCACCAAACACACAAATGGTTTTGCCTTCAATGTTTTTCACGGTTTGCGCTAATCGATCAATATCAGATAACTTACCTTTACCTAACTCAATCGAGCGTAATAATTTATATACCCAACCACTGCCCTCACGGCAAGGAGTGCATTGCCCACAAGATTCGTGCATATAGAACTGCGCAAAGCGTCGTGCCACTTTTACCATGCAGGTGCTTTCATCCATCACCATCATGCCACCCGACCCTAACATCGAACCGGCTTTCATTATGCTGTCATAATCCAAGTCAGTTTTCATGATGATCTCAGCAGGCAAAATGGGCATCGAACTACCGCCAGGAATCACACCTTTGAGTTTTTTACCGTCTTTCATACCGCCGGCTAATTCTAGCAACTCTTTAAATGGTGTACCTAATTGAATTTCATAATTACCCGGCTTATTAACATGTCCACTCACCGTGAAAATTTTGGTACCACCATTTTTAGGCCGACCTAAATCTGCAAACCACTTCGGTCCTTTTTCTAAAATTACAGGCACGGAAGCTAAGGTTTCACAATTGTTAACATTCGTGGGCTTACCATACAAACCATAGTTCGCTGGAAATGGCGGTTTTAAACGCGGCATACCACGCTTGCCCTCTAGTGAGTTCATTAACGCTGTTTCTTCACCACAAATATAAGCACCTGCCGTGCAGTGGTTAAAAATCTCAATATCCAGCCCTGAGCCCATCACATCCTTACCTAGCAAGCCCGCTGCACGCGCTTCAGCTAATGCTGCTTCACAACGCTGAAATGGTTCGTAAAATTCACCACGCAAAAAGTTATAAGCCACACTAGCGCCCACAACATAACAAGCAATCGCTATGCCTTCTAATACTTGATGTGGGTTAAAGCGTAAAATATCACGATCTTTTGCTGTGCCTGGCTCAGACTCATCGGAATTACAAAGAATATATTTTTGCCCCGGCACATCACGTGATAAGAAGCTCCATTTCAAACCTGTCGGGAAACCAGCGCCACCGCGACCACGTAAATCCGATTGTTTTAAGGTTTCAATGATTTCTTCAGGCGGCGTTTTCTCTTTTAAAATCTTACGCCAAACAGACCAACCACCAATGCTCTCATAGGTAGATAATTTCCACGCATCTTTTAAATGACGAGTACGATAACAAACCAAGTCTAGCTTAGTTGCCATGCTCACCCCCTTTGGCTGATAACTTATCAATCAGCGCATCCATCTTTTCAACGGTTAAGTCTTCAACATAATTCTTATTGTCAACTTGGCACACCGGTGCATTAGCACAAGCCGCTAAACACTCTGTTTCACGCAAAGTGAATTGACCATCTTCTGTGGTTTCGCCTAACTTAATACCTAAGCGCTCTTCTAAACGCTTAACGATTTCTTCCGAGCCATTTAACATACAAGACACATTGGTGCAGACACCAATTTTATGTTTTCCAATAGGCTTAAACTCATACATGTCATAAAACGAAGCCGCTTCATACGCTTCGATCGGTGGTATGCGTAAATATTCCGCTACCGCTGTCATTAATTCTTGCGATAAATAACCACCATTTTTTTCTTGTACAATCATCAACGCAGCTACTACTGCAGAACGACGTTGATCAGCTGGATACTTATCCAACCAATGGTCTATTTCTTTTTTTGAGTCTTGAACAATCTGTACTGCATCAGCCATTAGCGATCCACCTCCCCAAATACCACGTCAATACTCGAAATCACTGCCACCATATCTGACAACATATGCCCACGACACATCTCATCCATCGCTGCAAGATGCGGATAACTGGCTGCGCGAATTTTTATGCGGTACGGCTTATTAGCACCATCAGACACAATATAAATACCAAACTCACCTTTTGGATGTTCAATCGCAGCATACGCTTCACCCTGTGGCACATTCAAGCCTTCGGTATACAATTTAAAATGATTAATTAAGGCTTCCATATCCGTTTTCATTTGCTTACGTGGCGGCGGCGCCAATTTGTGATCTTCATTAATCACAGGCCCCGGGTGCTTACGCAACCAATCAATACACTGTTTAATAATGCGATTGGATTGGCGCATTTCTTCCACACGCACCAAATAACGGTCGTAACAATCTCCGTTAGTACCGACAGGAATATCAAATTCTAATTGATCGTAACATTCATAAGGTTGTTTGCGACGTAAATCCCACTCCACCCCTGATCCTCGCAACATCGGTCCAGTAAAACCTAAAGCAATCGCACGCTCTGCACTAACGACTGCAATATCCACTGTACGTTGCTTCCAAATACGATTCTCTGTTAGCAACCCTTCATAGTCATCAACCAGCTTTGGAAAACGACTAGCAAAGTCCTCAATAAAATCTAACAACGAACCCGAACGTGCCTCATTCATTGCAGCGACGTCTTTTTCATTATGCCATTTGGATACTTTGTATTTTGGCATATGGTCCGGTAAATCACGGTAAACACCACCTGGACGATGGTAGGTCGCATGCATACGTGCACCCGATACCGCTTCATAACAATCCATTAAATCTTCACGCTCACGAAAGCAATACAAGAACGGCGCCATCGCACCAATATCTAAAGCATGCGCGCCTAACCACAACAAGTGATTTAGGATACGTGTAATCTCGTCAAACATCACGCGGATATACTGGGCACGAATTGGCACAGTAACACCTAATAATTTTTCAATTGCCATCACATAAGCATGCTCATTTGCCATCATCGATACGTAATCGAGACGATCCATGTAGCCAACGCTTTGGTAATACGGCTTCGATTCAGCTAATTTTTCTGTAGCGCGGTGCAATAAGCCGACATGCGGGTCGAGCTTTTTAACAACCTCACCGTCTAATTCTGTAATGATACGTAACACACCATGCGCAGCTGGATGCTGTGGACCAAAGTTTACCGTAAAATTTTTAATCTCAGCCATTACTTATGCTCCTCTTCGGCTGGGGTTTCACGGTATCGATTATCTTCACGAATCACCTTCGGCACATTAATGCGTGGTTGAATACTCACTGGCTCATAAACACAACGACGTTGTGCAGCGTCGTAACGCAACTCCACTTCACCAACCAATGGAAAATCTTTTCTAAACGGATGACCTTTAAAGCCATAGTCAGTCAAAATACGACGCAGATCAGGGTGGCCTTCATACTCTATACCGTACAAGTCAAACGCCTCACGCTCAAACCAATTCGCTGCTGGCCATAAGTCATTTAAACTCGGTACACGTAATGATTTTTCATCAGCTAAAAATACACGCACTCGTAAGCGCTGATTTTTCTTTATTGATAAAAAATGATAAACACTTGCAAAACGTGGCTTATCCCACTCGAGAACACGCTCCGTTTGACTTAAGTTTTGCCCGCGACTGAAACCCGTAGCCGTGGTTTCGGTGGTACGCCACTCACTGATGCCGTATTCCAAATAATCGACACCGCAAACATCAATCAGCTGGTCGAAATTAAACGGGTGATCATCGCGCAACACTTGGCATACCGCTAATAGTTGATCGGCCGCACATTCGACCGTTACCATATCATCCGCTGCCGTCGTAATTGACTGCAACTGGTCGCCAAAGCGACTCTGCAGCTCATCGGCTAAGTTTATTACTTCAGTCACGCCTACCTCTTATGCTGCTTCTTCATCAGGGCGAACAATCACCGACTGATTTCGAATCTTATTTTGCAATTGAATAATGCCATATAACAAAGCTTCCGCTGTCGGCGGACAACCTGGCACATAAATATCCACAGGAACCACTCGATCACAGCCCCTAACAACTGAGTACGAGTAATGATAATAACCACCGCCATTAGCACATGATCCCATTGAGATCACCCAACGCGGCTCTGGCATTTGGTCATACACTTTACGCAATGCCGGTGCCATTTTATTGCACAAGGTACCAGCAACAATCATTACATCTGATTGGCGTGGACTTGGGCGAAAGAAACAACCAAAACGATCCAAGTCATAACGATCGGCTGCCGTGTGCATCATTTCAACAGCACAACAAGCCAAACCAAATGTCATCGGCCACAACGAACCTGTTTGCGCCCAGTGTACTAATTTATCGACAGAAGTGAGCATAAAGCCCTTTTCTTGAATTTCTGTTATTCCCATTCCAACGCTCCGCGTTTCCACTCATAAATAAACCCGACCACGAGAATGCCTAGAAAAATCATCATTGCCCAAAATCCTTGCAAACCGATATTGCGTATAACCACCCCCCAAGGAAACAAGAAAGCGGTCTCTAAGTCAAAGATAATAAACAATATTGCAACCAAATAATAGCGAATGTCAAAAGGTGCACGCGCATCATCAAATGCCTCAAAGCCACACTCGTATGCAGACAGTTTTTCTTTATAAGGTTTTTTTGGTGCAAGCATCTTACCGAGCATCACCGGCGCCATACCTATAAATAGGCCAATAGCAATAAACACTAACACAGGAAAGTAGGTGCTTAGCATATGTATTTCCCTTTATTTGTATTGTAATGAATATGCCGAAGGCCGGACTCGAACCGGCACGGCTTTCGCCACTGCCCCCTCAAGACAGCGTGTCTACCAATTCCACCACTTCGGCGTGGTCATTATTTACTGCGTAATCTTCTACTTCTGTGAAGTTGGGAGACTAGGCGTAAAGCTATCTGCATTGCCACCAGCAGGTTGTGTACTGCTCGGTATTACCGGTTTATTAATCGGCATTGACTGCACAGGATTTGTGCTATCAGGCAAGTCTAACAATCCTTTGTTATTCTTTACTACGTGA
This sequence comes from Coxiellaceae bacterium, assembly GCA_029212885.1. Taxonomy (GTDB): domain Bacteria; phylum Pseudomonadota; class Gammaproteobacteria; order Coxiellales; family Coxiellaceae; genus JARGNX01. The sequence goes on along the minus strand of JARGPC010000008.1, from coordinate 106,815 downwards.
GAGTTCATGTAACCCAAGGTTAAGCTGGTCGCAAAAAACACAGCGGCGAGTAACCCCGTTACTTTCATTAAGAAGGAAGTCGAACCTTGACTACCAAACATGGTATTTGACGCACCGGCACCGAATGCCGCGCCAACATCAGCACCCTTACCGTGCTGAATCAAAACCAATGCGACGATCGCTATCGCCACTAAAACATGTATAACTAATATTAACTGTTGCATATTTGACCTATTGCACTAAATTGTTCTGCTTTTAATGACGCCCCACCAATTAATGCGCCATCTATGTCGTCCATCGCGAACAGTTCAGCTGCATTGTCGGGTTTCACACTGCCACCATACAGAATTCTAACAGAATTCGCTACATTGGCATCATATTTCATCAGTTGTTGACGAATCTTTTGGTGCATGTCTTGCGCCTGTTGAGGCGTTGCTGTTTCACCTGTACCAATTGCCCACACAGGTTCATAAGCAATCACCGCATTCATCATTTGAGCTGCATCTACTTTACTTAAGCCAGCTGCTAGTTGTGCATACACCACCGCATCCGTTTCATCTGCTTTACGCTGCTCCAAGGTTTCACCCACACATAGAATTGCCGACAACCCAGACTGCAATGCCCTTGCAAAACGATCCGCCACCATTTCATTGCTTTCACCATAGACATGACGCCGCTCTGAATGACCAACAATCGCAAACTCACAGCCCATTTCACGCAACATGTCGGCCGATACCTCACCGGTATACGCACCTGACTCAAATTGGCACACATTTTGCGCGCCCAATAAGATATGGCTACCTTTCAGTTGTTGCTGTGCTTGCGACAAATATGGAAATGGCGGACAGACCAACCATTGCGCCTGCTCAATTGCCGGACAATCCGCCAATAAATCAGATAACAGTCCGGTCGTAAATTGCGCTGAACCGTTCATTTTCCAATTGCCTGCGATTAACATTTTTCGTGTATTCGCCATGCTTCACCCCTGCTTTCGATGCGGCAGAGTATAACGAGAATTAATATGATTCACAATCACGACTTTGATATACTGGCACGCGAGACAACCGAGTGAGAGTAAGCGATGCGAACCGCCGCAAGCAGTACAGCTATTATTCCCTATCAAGCGCCACTATTTGGCGCAGGTGCTGTAGTTGCGGCCAGCAAAAAACGCGCTTTTCGCTATTTACAGCGCGCACTTGCCGAACCACGCATAACAATTAATGAGCTGGTCTGGCTTGCTGATGATAAAAAAGACGAGCACGGAGAAAGCAATAAAAAAATACTTGCCGACAGACTAGGCGATGATGAGTGCAAACGCTTGCAAAAACATATCGCCTCACTAATGCAATACGCAACAGATCATCACACATCAAAACCACGCTCGCGTCACCACATCACTCGACTTAGCATGCCAGAGTACAGCCTATTTACCAGCAGGCCATTCAGTCAAATACAATTCTCTGAATTGAATACTTGGCTTGAAGAGCGAGCCGCCAGCTTACCCGACAATGTGCATATTCTATTAAGCACCGTTGCCGTCGAAATCAATAAAGAACTGTATAACATCGCTTTGTATATCACCGGTGGCAGTGATGCAAAAATACATACCGTAGTAAAAAATCAACCATCGAACATTGATTTTAATTATGAATCCTCAGACTTAACATTATTCCAAATGGTACCCGGAAAACCGGATGATTTTCGACCGACGACCTCACATGGACAACTCACTGAAAGCACTGAGACCTATCACGCTATAACCAGCCACCCCTGCTTTAATGTCACCGTAGCCGACACGCAGTTACAAGTGTTTGTTGAAATTTGCTACGATCAACCCGATGGCCTTGCACTCAAGCATTTAGAATATGCTCTACGTGATGAATCATCACCAACGCCACGTTATAGTTCAAGTATCGTTACCGCTAACACCACCGATATCTGTCAAGATCTCTGCATCACTCACCCACTGATTCATATTGACAGCTTGCACAGCAAACAGCACCGCCATTACCGTGATGAGATGTGTTTGCACAAAGTAACAGAAACCGATTTTGGTGGTGCTTATGGTATTTATGATTTTGGCACTCAAGCCTGCAATGAACTCATCAGTGACTTCGAAACCCACCGGCGTTTCACGATTAAAAAATATTACCAAAGAAAACTCGGCGTTACCTTAAGCGACTTGGATATCACTATCGAAATTGATCACAGATTAAAGGCAGGACGACTCGATGACGCCATTAATTTATTGCAATTATTAGAAGCGCCGAATCCTTTACTGATAAAACGTTTAGCGCTCTATGATATAAATAAACTACCTAGCCTTGAACTTAGCTACCTAGCGAGGCATGCTGAAACACTCGCTGATGCGCAGGTCTTACAAATAACGCAACGTGCAGATCAACTCGATGAAGTGGCACTGGTATCTCTTTATGAATTATTAGATGACAAGCTGATTACCTACAATGCAGATTCGATCAATGCATTATGTCAACAAGCAGATCGCCTGTATGGCGATGTCGATTTACCATTTTTTAAACCTGCCTTAATAAGTTATTTAGATGCCACATCCATTAATGCGTGCGTGAAATTCTTTGCAGACTTAGGCAGCGAAATACTAAACACTATTACTCGACGATTTTTCACCGCTATCACACCAAGCACACAACATGAATTAATCAGCTTAGCTTGGTTACTCAATACCGAAAGCTTAGCTACCATTTGCAACCAACATGACTCCCTAAGCGCATGGGAAATCAATGTATTATGCCAACAAGTCACTCGGTTAAGCGATTATTCATTATCGCAGCTATTAACCCATAGCAATGCATTTAATTCAGAAAGTAAATTGTTAATCGATAACGCATTAAAACATCGTAAACATACCTCCTCAAAGCCTCATTTAACCCAGCCTTAAGGTACAACATTCATCTGACAACGTATAATTTAGGCTTATATGAATTGAATAATGTATTTCAGCTATGAGTAGATATAACCGTATATTTAGCAGCGATCCGCAGCCCATATCGGCGCATCAACTGCACTATATTCACAAGCATCAAACCTCCCCGGTTATTCACTTACGCGACTTGGTTGTACTGAGTGTCGACCCCGATGATTCACACGGCGAAAGCAACAAAAAAAGTAACACGAGCGACCACCAGCTAATCAGCCCCCCCACCAAATCAAAAAACCTACTGGCATGCCCATCATACGATGAAAGCAAAACAACTGAGAAATCATTTTGCAGTGAAGCTGACTTTACGCGCCTGATACAATATGCGGTAGAGTTACTTGAGACGGCAAATTCACAGCACGAGCCAGAACCTTATTTCGTTACACGCATTGGCACAGCTGAATTCACTTTTTACACACAAGCACCACTGAATGAAGAACAATTTACTCGCTTATTAGATTTCATGAAATTCAGCGCACAAAAACAACAACAAAACGTGCACGCTTTATTAAGCAGCTTTGCTGTTTGGATTAACGACCAACTATGCAATATCGCTTTATACGTTACCTGCGGTGAATCTGCCGAAGTCCATACGATTATCAAAGCTGAACCTTCTACAATTGATTTAGATTATCAAGACGCGGACAGCTTATTTAGACAGTCACCCAAAGATTCAACCGTACCTGAAATCACCGTTAGCGGCGTTGTATTGGCAGACGGCAGAGCACTAATAAACAACCAAATACTCACGATACAAGTAAATGATAGCACCATGCAAATCTTTACCATTGTTTGTTTCGACCACGCTATGGGGTATGGTCAGCGATTACTGCTACAACAACTGAATGAAGATAGCTGCAAACTAACCACACCTTTTTATAACTACGTACTCACATCGAATATAATTAACCCCACCTCTGGCGACACCCCCACTACAAGCATCAGTCAATATGACCCAAGATATAGCCGCTCTCGGCCTGATTTTGACAGCGATGTTTTTGTCGCTAGTGATAATTCACCTATATTCGGCCCCCCTACTCGCGTATACGATATGGGCACAAGGCCTCTGCATACACTCAAGAGTGAACATGAGATCGCAAGACGAAGGCAAAATATTCGGATTTACCAGCAACAATTAGGCTGCACCATTTCAACCCGCGATATTAATCTAGCGATAAAAAAAGCCGCTGAAGCATATAATGCCGACGAAGTTATTAGCCTTCTCCCTTTATCATTACACCCCCCAATATCAGCGTTACGCATAGTAGCGTATACACATATTGACGCACTGCCAGCAAAAGAGCTCAATCAACTTATCGATATTTGCTCAGAGCTAAGCTGTGCACAGATGTGTAGTGTTGCTTTACGTTTAGATGAGCTCGAAAACGAACCTTTAAACAGGTTTGCTAGGCATGCATTAAATAGCAGAACGCTTCGCAGCACTGAGTTAAATCTACTCGCCCAGCAAGCACAACGTCTTTCAAATAGCACAGTCGACAAAATACTCACAACAGATGATTTATATGAACAGTTATCCATCGCTTCACTGAACGCACTTGCCTGTGACCTAGAAAATATCCATGAAAAGGAAATAATCAATAAACTAGCCTGTCATTTCCGTGACGTTAAATCATTCGCACAACAATCCATTATTAAAAAAGCAGAGCAACTTGAAGCAAGCACCTTACATGATATTTGCATGCAAATGCTCGATCGCGCAAGACCCAATCTATTGCTAGCAACACTCTGTCAACAAATACAACACTTACCCTCAGACATTGTTACGTTACTAACAGAGCAAGCAACCACATTATCTAAAACCGAAATAAACACGATAGCTGATCACATTTCTTACCTAAATCTAGATCAGTTCAACCATCTATTAAACGGCATACAACAATTCACAAGCCAATCATTTGCATTAATGCTAGAGCGCATTGTTGACATTCATCCACACCATGCCAGCGCGGTACTAACAAAAGCAGCAACCTTATCACAGCTTTCAGCAGAACAATTTAATGCAACACTTAACCTACTTCCTCACGCCAACAGTGATGCACTATTAGCCGTCAGTGTTGGCTGCCACACGCTTACTGACTTTCAGTTTGAGCAACTTGCTATCACGCTGTCTGCAGCCAATGAAAACGCAATAGAAAGCTTTATTGCCATGAATGCTAATCGCTCACTCAAACAACTGGTGATTTTATATAACCATATAAACAATGGTACATCGACTGATAACACACTGGCGCAATTGATTATTAGCCGAAGCATAAACATCATCAAGGTCATTTCTGTCAATAGCCGATTAGTCGAGACGCCTCTAGAGTTAACCGCCAATAATATGCTGGAGTTACTACTGGCTGTTTATCAAACACATATTGAGCATGATTCTTTGATGCACGCAAGCTTACCTGGTTCACTTAATGCAGACATACAAGACTTGTTGATGGCTTTTGAAACTATTTCCCCAACAGCTCAACGCGCATTGTATAAACAACTACAAACCTATTGCGCCACCACCACTCCTGGCGAGGATACACAATTAACCGTTTCATTCGGAAGCCGTTTCACTTAGACTATTACCATGGATAATTTTGAATGGATAGTCATCGGCGCAGGGCCGGCAGGCATTGCCAGTATTGGTCAATTACTCGAGCTTGATGTGGCTGCTGATAAAATCGCATGGATCGACCCGCATTTTAAATGCGGCGACTTCGGTCAATTGTGGCGCAAAGTCGACAGCAATACCCCCATAGAATCATTTGAATTCTTTTATAAATTTTGCAACGCATTTAATTACGGCAAACAATCCAAACCTTTTTTTATCGAACACATGCAATCAGAAAAAAACTGCCCTCTTTTGGTTGCCGCCGAACCACTGCTCTGGATTACCACGCAGTTACGTCAACAGGTGCTATCAGTAGCCGGCGTAGTGCAATCATTACACCCTACCGACAATGGTTGGCGTGCTGAAGTTTCAACCGGACAGCCATTACACAGTCATAAAGTAATACTGGCAACCGGTACCTACCCACGCACATTAGACTTCGATCAACTTGAAACTATTTCAATTGCTACGGCTTTTAGCCCCGAAGATTTAGCCGACACAATTCTTCCCAATGATCGAGTAGCGGTATTTGGTGGCGGACAATCTGCTCGCAGCGTATTGGAAAATTTACAGCCTCTGCAGTCCCATCGCATTGCGCATTTTTATCGTAATTTTTATACCTATGACTATCACCTGGGTCATCTCACTTTTCCTCATGTCGACTCAATGCAAATGACAGCTAAAAATTTGATCGAGCATATCCCGCACTGCAATAAAGCGATTTATGCCATTGGATTTGATAAGCGCACTCCCCCCATCACAGGCTTACCTCGCCAATACGACTATGATCATGACAGTGGCGAAGTCGCTCCTGGAATCTATGGTATTGGAGCAGCATTTCCAGAGCTATTACCACACCGCAATGCACAAGCCGAATACCCCAATATTGCTATTGCAGCATTTGCCGAACGCGCTCAAACATTATTGCCTTATTGGTTATCATCTAACTCAATCAGTTCCGCACTGATTAGCTAATATTTAACAGTCTGTTAAGGCTAAAATGCACTGATTAACCTGTATAATGCTGCCTATATAAATATATATTAAGTGGTACATATGTCGCGCAATAGCAATCCATTTTCACAAATTAATATAATAGCCAGCCGGCTCACCTCTAAAACAGTCTTAGCTGGCACGCCATTGTTGGATATAGCAACTGATACCAAGCTACCTCTTGCTGAAGCAAGGCTCATTATATATAAAGGCAAAACTAAAGAATATGACCAAAATACAACTTGAAAATCAGCTTGTGCGGACGAGCTAGCCTACGCAGTGCGTACCACCATTACCCCCAGTGCGGCCGCCGCATATTTGTGCATCGCACTCGCAAGTAAATATACCTTACAGCAATCTGATCCTTTGCAGTTCTTCAGTCCAGAAATAGAGAGAAAGAGCACAAAGGATGAAAGCCTTCTTGTAGTAAAATTTTACATCCAAAATCTATTATCAACAAAACCCATCGTATTAAAAATTACTGATCTCGGCGTACAAGAATGCTTACGCGGCAAAGGATTAATGACACGAACCACCATCAATGCACTATTGAAAATTTATCAGAGCTATGGTGACATTGAAGTAACAACCTCTGCAGTACATATAGCCACCGCATTACTTTTCACCACTAGCGATGATGATCGTGCGACTGTGCTTGCATTGCATGAAGCGATGGGGAGTGAGTTTGAAATGAGCTGTAAAAAATCATTAGCCGCATTACTCACCTACCACTGCGAACGTTTAAGTATACCGTTTATACCAGCCGGCCATTCATTTCGTCTGTTTACAGTACCCACACCTGCACCTAAGCCAGCAACACCATTATTGAAAAATGAACCACACAACCCAGCTTCAGCACGGCCGTAAATTTTTTAATCAGTGAACAAATAGTGCTAAATTGTATTTCTAGTAGGCATAATTTGTGCTAGCATTTCCCCGGGATAATCACGTGGGAATATTTGACATGATCAAAAAATGTATAGCAATTATGGTTGGACTTTGCTTTAGTCCTATGGCTTTTAGTTGGTGGGCGACCGGACATGCACTAACAGCCGAAGTCGCATACCAAAACATCAGCGCCAAAACGCGCGCCGAAGTCAGCGCACTACTCAACACCCCAATCAATTTTCCCGAGCTAGGCAGCGGACACCAACCCGACCTCACCCCTGGCGACCTAGCGAAATCACTCAACCTTATGCCTACAGATGCTTCTTGGGCGGATGATGTTAAACATTACTTTTGGCGCTCTGGCTCAGAAAAATACGTTTACAGCGACATGCATTATTTAGATATACCCATCGAGCTCGATACCACTGATACCAATGGTTATTGCGCAAAGACCGTCACCATGGAGTATCTCAATAAATATGCTGGTGATGTAAATCATGATGATGTTGTCAATGCGATACGCAGTTCGCTAAAAACGTTAGTTAGCAAACGCAGCACGGCAAACACCAAAGCCATTGCAATGCGCTTCTTAATTCACTTCATGGGCGACATGCATCAACCAATGCACCTCAGCGATCCCACTATCAATCATCACAGCAGTCATGGTGGCAACTCTATTTTATTTGCTGATAACCAACAACCCAGCTACCAAAGCGTGTTTGATAAAGACCCGATGCATGATGTTAAAACTAAGCATGTTAAAGAATTACATGCTTATCTCGATGGCGTACTCGGTGCCTTTAATCAGCTACCTGAAACTATTGACTCTTCATATGAACCACACGGTCATGAATTATGGATGGACAACCTTAGCAACTACATCGATTACTTAGATACGCTTGCCAAAGACTTACCCGCCCTCGATGAAACGCCTGCTCACAACCAACTGGTTAAACAATGGGCGCTGGATACTACGAAATTAGCTTGCCGTCTATTTGTAACCGATCATCCGTTTACCTATCAAACCAAAGGTAAGCCCACCACCAATTGGAACGCTGTATTTGTAACCTCACCTCAAGCATTTCTTGCTAAAAATCGCCAAGCAATCCTACAACAAATCGAACGTGGCGGTATGCGCTTAGCTGAACTGCTAAATGCATTATATGACCCCAGTCATGCGAATAAAGATGCGGTGAAATATTTACAAGATATAAACGCTAATACTCAGCAACCGACTTTGTTGGAGCTAGTAAATATCAACAAACGTCACAGCTGGTCATAAATCGACACCTTTATCATGCCGGATGGGCCACAACCGATCCGGCTTTTTTATGAAAGATTAATCAAATCACGCTGTTGCAACTGCTCAAGAAACTGCTTAACATCCGGTTCACAGACCTCACGCTCAACAGCATATTCCTTCATCAGCCGATCGATTAACGCTTTATAACTAAGCGGGGTAGCTATATGCGACCATATATCAGCACCAATTGCCGTTAATCGAAAACAATCACCAATGTTTTTATGCAAAAGCAGGTGTTCGCCATCAACCACATCAGCGAACACCCATTTAGGTTGAGATAAAACTGTTTGATCAGCTAGCACCGGCTGGCCTATTTTTTGGCTTCCAGGTCATGCCCGGTAAAGCTCTGGTACCGCGAGGTGGACGCTTTTGGGTAGGCTTTGATTTCCAATCCATACCTGGAAATTGCTTAGGTGCTGTTTTGGGTTTAGCCTTCCAATCCATGCCAGGAAATCCTTTCGACGGCGCCCCCTTCGGCGATGGCTTACCATTCATCACTATCAATGCTAAATCACCATTACCCCGCCCATGCACGCGCGGCTTTTGCCAATTTTTTTTAGCCGCAGCTGGTGTGGATTGCGCTTCATTTGCACTAACGTACTGCTGCCTAGCAGTAGATGTGGAAGTAAAATAATTGGTCGTGGCCCAACAGCTAGTAGCCGCAATGGCACCACCAACCATGATGGTTGCTGTATAACGTATCTTCATAGGCTGGCATCCTTGTCATCAATAAAATACCAGCCTAATGCAAAGGGATTGCTTGGTCAAACTTAACAACAACCCAAGCTCATCGAGCAACCGGTTTCTAAATTGTGCTTAGACACTTGATGCCCTTGTAAGGTTAAATCAACACGATTGTGCAAACTCACCGCACGTGCATCACGTGATTTACTAATTAAGATACTACCAACAGCAATAGCTAGCACATGACTAAATATTGAAGCGATCGCAGGCACACCATGGAAACGTTTAGCCGTAAATTGCGCACTAAATAACATGCCCTTAATTAACACTTCTTCAATACGGTGACGTGTGCTTTCTTTCATGCCTACTTTGCACAAACCTAAATGCACAACACTGTCATTAACCTTAGGATCTAAACCTTGCCCCTGCAAACCATCCAGTGTATTCACCTTATCAACCACCGCTTTGGCCGTTAACTCATGTCCGGTGTGTTTAGCTAGTGTGGTCAATAAACCTAAACCAAACATACCAATCAATGCACTGGTTAATACTTTGGCATAACTGTTGTGTTCATTAGTCACCGCCAAACTCGCTGAAGCAATAAACGCCGAGACACTGAAGGCCACTAGCGCTAACCCTTTACCTTTAATGGCTATATCATGTGACTCTGCAGGATGAATTGAACGCGCACGGCTGCGCTCTGAATACATTTCGACAATGCCCGAAATAATTTCAAGCACCATACCACCACCCAGCAATGCTAAGTTATCATGCGCATGGTGAGGATCATTCTCAGCCAACTGATGCGCCGCATAACTAATCAACGCAGCGGAACCAATATTAATAGCATGAGCAACACGCGCACGCGTGGTATGACTATTATTATGAGCAATCACTGTTTTATCACGGTTGCCATGCTGATCAACAGTATTGACTAATTCTGGTGAGTGTAACGCATGATCACGTAATTTATGCGATGAACTCAGCGTTGAGTAAGCACCATTAATTTTACGTAACAGGAAAAAACCAGCACAAGCCATCATGCCAATAGAAATATTATGCAACGCATGATCTTTAGCCGAAAGTGTTTCCGCTTCTTGGCCTTTCCACGCAAAGTACATACCAATGACCATAGAGGCCAACTCGCCCCAGTTACTCACAAAGCTGGCCACAGCATTACTCGCTGTTTTTGCACGGCGCTTGTTTTCAGGGCTAATGTAATTTTGTGCTTCATTAACACCACGACGGTAGTAGCTCAAGTCAAACTGTTGATTTGCACGCGGAGCTACCGGTGCTGCTGCCGCACCTGGAACTGTTGGCGGTGGTGGTACTGCCATTGCATATTGAGGCGCAACAGGCGGCGGAAGCTGCCCAAGCGTTGGATACATACCATACTTCTGTGTTGGATCAACGTTAAGCCGCTGCCATAATTCTTCTGCTGAACCTTGCCATACCGGTGCTGATGGTGCTGGTACCGTAGGGTCTTCTTGCAATTGATTGTATGGTGATGTAGATGCTGCTGGTCTCATAACTGAACTCCCACATTCGTTATTTTTAGAATTAGTCAGGCACCATAGTGAAGGTTCAGAAATATGTCAATCTACTTTGGTACATTTGAGTTTTTTTGTGCGCATATAAACATATTTCAGACACCAACTCAGCGGCTAGAAAAATCACTACGATTTTACATTTTTATAAGCATCAAGCGCACGCTGTCTCGTTATACTCAAATCGACAATCGGCTTCGGGTATGTTTCACCGAGTTCAATACCAGCCTGTTGCAAAACATCCGTCGGTGCTATCCATGGCGAATGAAGATACTTATTCGGCAAACCTGACAGTTCCGGCACATATCTGCGCGTATAGTCCCCGCCTGCATCGAACTTCTTACCCTGAGTAACCGGATTAAAAATTCGAAAGAATGGCGCCGCATCAGCACCGCAACCAGCAACCCATTGCCAACTCGCACTATTACTGGCTAAATCAGCATCAACCAAGCAGTCCCAAAACCAACTCTCACCCTCACGCCAGTGGATCAATAGATTTTTAATCAAAAATGAAGCTACGATCATACGAACCCGATTATGCATAAACCCGGTCTGCCATAACTCTCTCATACCCGCATCAATAATTGGATACCCTGTCATACCACGCTGCCATGCGGTTAACAGTTTTTTACTTTTACGCCAAGCAAATGCATCAAATTTCGTTTGTAAATTTTTATGCGGCAGAGAAGGATAATAATAAAGCAGACTATAAGAAAATTCCCGCCAACCCATCTCACTGAGAAAGCAGTCCGTATTTCGATCTGACTTTAATGCTCTAATGGTATACCACACCTGATTTGGGGAAACTTCACCCCAATGCAAGTGGGGTGATAAGCGCGATATCTTTGCAGCTGCCGGAAAGTTTCTGCCTTCTGCATAATCCGAAAGGCCCTGCTTAATAAAATGCTTCAATTGCTTCTGCGCAGACTGCTCACCCACTTGCCAATCAGCCATCATGGACTCAGCCCATGCATGGTCTGGCAGCAACGACAGTGAATCCAATGGAGTATCTGAATCCTTATGCGGGATCACATTTAACTTTTTAGGTTTTGCAATTGGCTCTCTGGGCGGCATCGCTTGCAAGCAACCTTTTCGATAAAACGGTGTAAAAACTTTATAATTACCGCCTGATTTTTTTTCAATTTCCCATGGTTCCCACAGCAACGAACCGTTATACGTTTTCACCGAGACACCAAGTGCCTCTAGCTCAATTTTTATTTGTTTATCACGTTTTATTTGCCATGGTTCATAACAGCGATTCCAAAATACAGCATCAATATGATATTTCTTTACCAGTGTACGCAATACAGATAACGGATCACCTGACTGAATAAGTAGTTTGCCATCTAAACTGGCTTGCAATTGCAACAATGAATGATGCAACCAACAACGGCTAGCAGCTCCCATGGCATTTTTACCAGCATTAATATCGTCAAAAATGTAAAGGGGCAGAACAGCGCCTTGCTGTGCCGCTGCAGATAAACCCGGATTATCATTTAACCGTAAATCTTGACGAAACCAATGAATCGTTTTCATAGCTGAAACTCTTTTTGTCACACTTCACCTGTATTGATTAGAATTCTCGGCACAACCATACCACCTTCACACCTAGCAAACCACAAGATGCAAGTTGAACGAAAAACCGGAATGTATATATGAGGTATAACGTTGAATGTTGACCACTAATGAGCGCCATAAAAAAGGCCACCGATAATGGTGGCCTTTAATTGATCTCCTGAGTATCCCTACTCGGCTGTGCTTCCTTGCACTGAGATCTCTTATCTCATCCCTGCTTAATTACCTGAGCAATCCTTAAAAGTAAAACCATTGCGCGGAACTCCGTATCTCCCTGCCAACTATCCTTGTTGGTTTGAATCACTTTTAACCTTGAGGGACCTTCACGATAGCATAACTATCTTCTGATACAAGATACGAATCAGACGCTAATCTATAGGTAGTTAATTTATTACATATATAATTTATCATAAGCCACTGATTGAATACTCATTGATCGAGATATTTCGATCAATAAATGATCAGTTTTTAATACATTTCCTGACTGCACTTGAGACATATCGCACAATAAAGTTCCGCATATCACCCAGGCAACATACGGCTCAAGATGTGATTTTTATCCATAAATTGATGCTTCAATGATGCAACGATATGTAGACCACAAGTTACAACAATAATCCAGGCACACACCTCATGAATGGTGGCAAAAGTGCCTGCCAATACCTTACTTGTTGGCACCCATGGTGCCAACACGCTAAACACACCAAACCATGAAGACGGGTAACCCGCTGCGGTTGACATACATAAGCCACTAACAGCCATCACCAATATAACTAAATAGAGAATCACATGCGCTATACGCGCAGCCACTTTTTCCCAACTGGCCATATCAACAGGCCAATCTGGTTTACGACTAAAAATACCCCAGAAAATAAACAAAACAGACAGAACGATTAAACTTAAACCAATGGACTTATGGATCATCATTAAATCACCCTGCATCGCTTTGCCAGCAATATCATGACGAAAGAAGCCAATAACAACCTGTACCAACACACATAAAAAAATTAGCCAGTGTAATAGCTTAGTGATTGATCCGTAAGACTCGCTATCATTGCGACAAGGCATAAAGGTCCTCCACAGAAGTATGCTTATAAAGCTAAACGAGAAACGACACCGGGTCAAGATGTAGCTAATCGAGGTCGTCCGCGCTTTGATGATATCAACAAACCTGGTAGCATAAGCGCTTATTTTTATATTGTGGGAGATAAAAAATATGATGAAGCCACTTGATGAACAGCTACAACAACAGTTACTACGTCCTCAACCGGGACAAGCACCCAACACCTTTTATCAAGGGCATCGCGATTCACTACTCACTTCCTTATCACCCGGATTTTTATTTGTTGCCACCACACTGTTTAGCTATAGCTTAACAACTGGTTTACAAGATTTTTATATGCCCACATTCCAAAATAGCGGTGAAAAACCAGTTCGCTCCAGCTTATTAGAGCACTTAGAACTGCCTGTTATAGCGGCTGTGCTTGGTGTGATGTTATCAGCCACTGGCTATATGCTTGCCAAACAAGCCCCCCTACCACACCACAAAAAACAACTACATCAACGTAACGCCATAGCTGCCGGTTTAGGTGTCATTCCAGGAATTCTCGTTGGTCTGTTTGAAAATCTAAGCAGCCACCGATCACACTATAATGCTGACGCTGCAGCGGCTTTTACTGGTATCGGTGTATTATCTATTTTTGGATTTTGTGCTGGATGCTTATGTAACTGTATGCGCGACCTCAATGATCGACCGCCCCTTCCTACAAAAGTAGGTACACCTGAAACAGCCATGTATATACCAGAACTTGATGATGCTGAAAAAGGTGGAGTGCAACAACTAGGTGCAACTAGATATGATTTACTCCCTCCGCCGCGCATGTAACTCAACTCACTTACACCCTAGCAGAAAGGTCAAACTCAGGCGGTTCAATTCCACGTAGTTGGCGAGACACCACTGGGAAGCGAACAATATCCCCCGTCTCCTCTAAATATTGCTCGAGGACTGTTAGAATAAGTACTATCTTCTCTTTTAACTCCGCACCCTGCGCAGCCAGCTGAGCTAATTCCTCCTGAAACGCTACTATTTCTATGAACACCTCATCCATTTGAACTGGATCAATTTCTATTTCTTCTGGTTCAAATTCAGCATACCAACGATTCACTAAATTCTGCGCACACTCCATCGCCACAGCGTCTGGAGCTATAGAGGTAAATATAGAAGGGTTTTCACGGCTCATATTATCGTCTCAACAATGTTTAGTATCAATTCATATACAAGCATTGTATCAAGCACAGATTAACCAGAGCTTAACCACTAACAAACAATAACACCTAAAAAATGCTATAAATTACAGCGAGATATCATGGTGTATCATCAACTACCTTAGTCGATGGCGCCAACGCTTCACGACTCAAACCAATCGCTATCGCAAATGAACCCGCCACATAGATCGATGAATAAGTACCAATGACGATACCGATAATCAACGCTAATGAGAAGTTATGCACCACTTCACCACCATAGACAAATAGCGCAATCACCACCAGCAACGTTAAACCTGAGGTCATGATGGTTCGTGATAAAGTTTGGTTAATAGAAAGATCCATTACTTCTACCGGCGCTTTTTTACGATGTTTGCGGAAGTTTTCACGCACTCGGTCATATACCACCACCGTATCGTTTAGCGAATAACCAATCACCGTAAGCAATGCCGCCAATACAATCAAATTAAACTCTAAATGAAATGCAGCAAAGACACCTAAAATTAAGATCGGATCATGAATCAACGCAATTGCACCACTAATCGCAAAGCGATAGTCAAAACGCAAAGCAATATAAACCATCGTTGCCAACATCGAGACGATAATCGCCAAGATACCACTGGTCATTAGTGACTTACCCACTTGCGCACCAATTTGTTGCAATTGACCAACATGAGCACCGGGCGTCGCGGCTAATACCTTCGCACGAATTTGCGCAACATCCATACCCTTCTGCTGACCAATACGAATACTGATATCTTTTGTCGTGTAGGTTTGCACAATGGCTTGTTCAAAACCTTCCTTATTCAGGTTCTCACGAATTTGATTAACATCCACCGGCTGGGTAAAGGTCACATCAATCTGTGTACCCCCAGTAAAATCCAAGCCTAAATTAAGGCCATTAATCCATATTGCCGCAATCGATGCGACAAATAAGATAATTGAAAAAGCCGCCGCGATGTAACGCTGACGCATAAAACCAATTTTTGTGTTCGGTCTAAAAAATTCCATGCTACACCTCAAATACCAATCGATAGTTTTTTAACAGTTCGATTGCCATAAGTTAAATTGACAATCGCACGGGTAAAGAAGATCGCTGTCACCATCGAGGTTAACAAACCGATAATCAAGTTAATCGCAAAACCTTTAACCGAGCTACTACTGATCGTGACCAACACCACAGCAACAATCAATGTGGTGACATTGGAATCGACAATCGTCATAAAGGCACGACCATAACCAGCAGAAATCGCTGCTTGCGGACTCATACCCAGCCTCAGTTCTTCACGTATTCGCTCATTAATAAGCACATTCGCATCCACCGCCATACCCAGTGTTAACACGATCGCGGCAATACCTGGCAAGGTCAACGTCGCTCCGATGATCGAAAGAATCGCAACAATAAATACCAAGTTTAATATCAATGCAACATCAGCCACTAAGCCAAACACACGATAATAAATCGCCATAAACAGTACGATCAATAACGTACCCACTAATGTCGACAACTCACCCTTTTTAATATTTTCTTTACCCAGCGATGGGCCAACGATACGTTCTTGCACAATCACCACCGGAGCCGTATACGCCCCTGAACGTAACAATAACGCTAAGTTACGTGCATAAGTTTGGCTTTGTAGGTTTTCAATTTGGAAGCTGTTACCCAACGCACTTTGAATCACAGCGGTATTAATCACTTTCTCAAATTGTTTTGGTGTATTAACCACTTTACCGTTGACCAAATGACTTTCGATTTTGGTTTCCACCATCACCGTTGCCATCGGCTTACCAACATTTTGAGCGGTAATGCGATTAAACAGAGTGACACCACTACCACCTAAACGAATCGCTACAATCGGTTTGCCATTTTCACCAATTTGCGCTGAGGCACTAACAATCGATTGCCCCTTTAACACTGTTTGCGTTTTTAATAAGATCGGACGACCGTCTTCGTCTTTATATAATTTAGAACCAAACGGCACAACACCTGATTGCGATGCCTGTTCAGCATCATGCTGCACGTCGACCATGTGCAATTGAATCGTTGCTACTTTACCTAATAATTCTTTAGCACGCGCTGAGTCTTGAATACCCGGCAAGTCAACACTGATATTGCTCGAACCTTGACGCACAACAATCGGTTCACTCACACCCAATGCATTCACACGATTACGCAGGATCTGCATATTTTGATCAACCGCGTATTTTTGCAGCTTAACCAATGCCGGTTCAGTTAACTGACCAGCAATACTGTAATTGCCGTTATTATCAGAATCTTTCCATAAATAACTAGGGAAATTTTTATTTAACAACGCTAAAGCCTCAGCCATCGGTGCTTGTGCACGAAAATCGATACGAACACCCTGCTTGCCTAAACCAGTCAGTCCACTGTATCGAACCGCTTTCTCCCGCAAGGTATTACCTATCGAATGCATATCCGACGATTGCTGCTGTTTTAATAGCGCATTGGTATCAACCGCCATTAAAAAGTGAATACCACCCTGTAAGTCCAAACCCTTACGCATTTGTTTAGCGCCAATCGAACGCAACCACGCAGGCGTCAATGGTGCAATATTCGGTGCAATTGAATACTTATCACCCAACACAGCGCGTAACACTTCTTGTGCTTTTAATTGGGTTGTTGTGTCATGGAAACGTACCAATAATGCGTTCTTTTGTTGCGTCACACTAATATAAGGTAAGTTTTGCTGACTAAGCGCTTGCTTTACTTGAGGCAGCACCTGATCCGATAACGCTGCAGCGTTTTTGGGTGAAATTTGTATGGCAGGATTTGAGCCATATATATTAGGCAGTGCATACAACACACCGACAATAATCAAAACGACGATTAAAATATATCGCCACAGCGGATATCGATTCATTTGTGCTCCATTAAGATTGGGTTGAGTCCATCGTGCCTTTCGGTAAGATGGTGGCAACCGCAGACTTTTGCAAGGTCAGTTCCGTAGCACCATTAGTAATAACGCTAACAAAGTCACCGTTTAACTTGGTTAAACGTCCAACAATACCACCACTGGTTGCAATTTCATCACCCACTTTTAATTCAGACATACGCTGACGGTGTTCTTTGGTTTTCTTAGATTGCGGACGAATCAATAAGAAATAAAACACCACTACAAATAATGCAGGCAAGGCCAACATTTGCAATAAACTTTGTTTACCAGCTGCCGCGGCATGCGGTGCTGCTTTAATGGCGGTATCAGCAAATGCCGTACCAACCCCGATTAAACTTAAAAATGACATGTATTTCTCCTCTTGATGGGCAGCCAATTGTTGGCCCATTGGGGCCAGGTAAAACCCCGCTAATGTACAGGTTTCAACGCCATTTTACAATCATCAATAACACATAACACTTTTTCATCTAGCCTGATGTGATTTAGCCGTACGAAGGCATCAAGGTGTATAGGGTGTCCATTTTACGGAAGTAAAAGCGCAGTGGAGCGGAGCGGAGCGAGCCATGAAGTAAAATGGATACGCTGTGCGCCTTGATGAACTACCACAATGCACAGTCAGTAAGCCTAGCAGGGACACCTTTCTCCCGAACATACATCCTGTATTCGTACTCCTTTACCTCCCTGTATCATACGCCGCTCGAAAGGTACCCCTGCCCGCCTTACTTGCTATGGCAGTTACAAGAACAGCGCATTATGTGATCAACATCGCGTCACCGTAACTAAAAAAGCGGTATTTTTTACTGACGGCTTCTTCGTACGCTTTACACATTAAGTTATATCCTGTCATTGCGGCCACTAACATTAATAGTGTCGACTGAGGTAAATGAAAGTTAGTGATTAAAGCATCCACGCATTTAAATTGATAACCCGGGCGGATAAATAATTGCGTGTCACCCTGGAAAGGCTTTAATTCGCCATCTTGGTAAGCACTTTCTAAACAACGAACCGAGGTTGTACCTACCGCAACAATGCGTCTGTTTTCAAGGCGTGCTTGATTCACCACATCACAAGTAGATTGGTCCACTTCCAAGTATTCACTGTGCATCACATGGTCATCGAGATTATCAACACGTACTGGCTGAAATGTTCCAGCACCCACATGCAAAGTGACATAACAAGTCTCAACGCCTTTGGCTTGCAAGCGATCTAATAAAACTTGATCAAAGTGCAGACCTGCTGTTGGTGCCGCTACTGCACCTTCGTGCTCAGCATACACCGTTTGATAACGCTCTAAATCAGAGTCATCGTCCGAACGTTCTATATAAGGTGGCAGTGGCATATGGCCATAGCGGTGCAATTCCTCTAGTGCCGTGCGTTCGCCCAAAAATTCCAATAAGAATAAATCCCCTTGACGCTCAACCATGCGTGCCTGCATATCATCGGCAAACACTAAGATGCTGTCCGGTTTCGGTGATTTGCTCGAACGAATATGCGCCAACACCCGCCGCTCAGATACCACACGCTCAACCAAACATTCGATCTTGCCGCCAGTGCTTTTTTGTCCATAGAGACGAGCCGGTATCACACGGGTATTATTCATCACCAACACGTCACCGGGCTGTAATAGCTGCTCAATATCACAAAAGTGGCGATCAATGATTTTTTCTTCTTTAACAGATACTTGCAACAAACGGCTTGCCGTACGATCAGCCAATGGATACTGAGCGATCAGCTCTGATGGCAGTTCATAATCAAAATCACTGAGTTGGTTTAATGGGCGCTGCGCTACCGACATGACGCTAAATCCTATATCATGGTTTAAAATCTGCGCAGTTTATCATAAGTAATACACAAGTTCATCACCACCTAGTACGTGGAGCTGCGCCTTGTCGTTGCGGTTCAGGCTCGGGCTGTTGTTCTATCTGTAATGATTTTGATTCATAAAACACACCTGATTCAGCCAATGTAGGAGCCTGGTAGCGTTTTAAGAAACACGAATCAGCCGCCGCTTGCACACAGCTAATCGTACGTACCGATTTTTGTTTTACTAAATCATTCACCAAACCTTTTAATTCCTTATCGAAAACATGCTTTAAGCTATCATGCCGCTGCAAGGAACCACTGGCACAGTTGGTGCGCATGGTTAATATAAAGTCATCAACACGACGGCGATGTGCAGAAGGCCAGAAACAAATAGCTCTACGATTTTTAGGTGCCGTTTGTTCCAGTTGATCAAGAAAATGTCGAATTGATTGTTTTACATCGGCATAATCTTTATTACGCGTCAAAACTGTACGTACACGTGCAGGTAATATTCGTTTATCAATCGCTGGTTGTATATTTTGAAATAGGTTTTTTTGTCGTAACAGATGCCGCTGCGCTTGCTTTATTTCTTGTACCAAATGCCTTTTATTAAATAATTCAGACGCTCTTGCTTTATCATTGCGTGTTAATGCAGGCACACTTATCGGCGGCCTGTCATGTATATACGCTAAAGGGCCACCCAGTATAGGTTCAGGATTTATGAGTGACAATAATTCAAATGCTTCTGCTGAAAGCCTTCGTTGCATTTGAGCCATATAACCTTTTCTAAATTCAACCTTATGTGTTTCAGTCGAATAGGTAATTACTTTATCCCGTTGCATAACCTCTATAAAGGATTGGTCACCGGTAGCACAGACAAAATCGCCACTGCGCTGCTGCAGATACGCCATCACTTCAGGTTTCACCTGAGGAAAACAAATCAATCTATATTTCTGCCGCTCATCCAATGATGCAAGATACCGCTGCACGTCTTGTATCGATGACTCTGCTGTTATATGTTGAGATGTATCTATCACTTCAAATTTACCAGGATGCTTTTGCTGATATTGTTGCGCAAATTTACACGCCATTTTGCCGATAACAAAGCTTGTCTTATCTGCTGATACTGCTTTATGCAGTTGGATATATCGCTCGAAATCATGCCGTTGATGGCAATAGACAAACCCTGCTCTGCCTGCAGTAACATCTAATTCACTAGCAGCATCTTTTGATTCGTCAGGAGTGACTGACCGTCTTTGAATAACACCCAGCTCAGTATCACTAAAACCTGTTGTAAACTCTATAGGTAATAAACGTGGGCACTCCCCTGGCTCACGTTCATTATAAGTATCCATATGACTGTATTCATTTAGCATAACCAGGGGAATTGATTGACGACTTCGATCATTAATCGACAAACCTAAATGCTCAAGTAAATCTCTATCAAGACTACCACACAGATCCCATGGACCATGAAATGGACCTTCTACAATTAAATCTATTGGTGTTTTACCGTAACCATGTGAATTACTAAAAGCTTCATGACTAAGAAAATCGCTAAACCCTAGTGATTGAGCTCTGTCATACAGTGCACCATTACGCGTAACAACATGAACGTCCAGCCTAGGATACTGTTCACGTAACCAGTGTGCCACTTTATCGGCAAATCTAAAATCTCCAGAACCTGCAAGACTTCCATCTACTACAACTACAATTGCCATTATTTTTCACGCGCCATCAGTACATTATTTGCTTATTTTACAGTTGTAACATTAAGATTAAATTAACTATTGAGAATAACTACGCATGCTAACCCATTGATTTTTGAGCGCGAAGCGGCACAACTCACCCCTCAAAAAGCATACATTTCGAACTTACAGAACAATTGAGAAAATAATGTTATTTTTCTAAAGCTTTACAGTCATTTGTTTCATGGTATACTCCCCACCCTATGAGCCGAGGTGGCGGAATTGGTAGACGCGCCGGATTCAAAATCCGGTGTTGGTGACAACGTGAGGGTTCAAGTCCCTCCCTCGGTACTCTACACTCGCTTTGCTCATTTCGCTCCCTTATATTCTCGCTAGTCGAAACAAGTTCGACTGACGCGACTCAAGGGGAGAGCGCAAATCTCCCCTTAAGAAACCCCACTGGATTCTAGATCTGTATATTTCTCAATCACGGATTCTTTGTCCGAATTCATCTATTCTGAAACTCAACCGAAACTTGCAACCAAAACCTAATTAATGATTTAATTGTACGGAATTCTCATTAAAACAAGGATGTATATACAATGAGCAAAACATTCGTCGGTCTTGTCTGCTTAATTATTGGCTTATTTGTCGGCTGGATTGCCACTTATTACACGGTACGCTGCACAACAACTACGCTTGGCATTCATGTACACGGGCTTAACAAAAACAATGATGGCAGCGTTCAAATCACTACGACTGGCGACAAGAATAGTCAGTGATACTGCTAAACTGCACTAACGCTGAGTGATGCTATCAAGATGTATAGACAGATGCAAAAGAATACCTGGTGGCCTTACGATGTAAGGCTATTTGACTGGATCCCGGATCGGGGTCCGGGATGACACACTCGGGCCGGGATGACAAACAATCACAGCGTTAACACCGCTTTCGATATCCTATAATAACCGCCATGAATACGAAGTTAGCAACCTCATTATTAGCCATAACTGCCCTGCTAGGCAGCTCTTCTGCATGGGCAGACAGCAGCAATAAAACTAGCAGAAAAAATCATAATATTAATCCCGTTAGTGACTGCAGCGAACTAAAAAACCCCGAGCTTCACAGCAATATTTGTAATGGTGCACAATCTTTTGCTGATAATATTAATAAAAAAGTGGCACAAAAGATTTTACACCACCAATTCACTACCAGCGGTAGCAAATTTACATTTTATGAACATATTCCAGACGAGCCTCACTACACAGGCCAAACACCCAACCCTTGCATGCAAGCCTTTAAACTACCGTATGGCAGTAAACTCAACAACCCAACCAATTTAAAAGGCGGCGGAACCCCCCTTTGTAATATGTTGTTATTTATTGAAAGCGCTCAAGGTGAGATACCCATAACCATTGCAGAGACTGCAAATGGAAGCAATATACACAAACAACCCATCACTTATTTTAAATCGCTAGTCAACAGTAACAAGGTCAACGATCAATTTGGTCTACAGCATGGTGTGTTTTTTACTAATGTTAAAAAACTCGGTGCCTCTGCTGTGTCTGTCTATAAAAAATCATTCTCAACCGATGAGTTAGCAACCAAAACCAATGTGGTTTATTACCCCGACCCAAACTACCAATACAACCTTAAAAACGCCCCAAAAACAGTACAAAAAAAATATTATGGTATTAGTGGCGGTGGTGGCTCAGGTGCTGGGTTTGAAATTTTTGCTATTTACAAAAACAAAAGCTGCATACCCAAAGGCGCGACTGCTGAGAAAAAAAACGAACTTAAAGTAGCTATATTTACCGGAGGTTTTGGTGGTGGCGGTGGCATAACATCGCCTGAAGAAAATATAAAACTATCAGCCGGCGCAGGTGGTGGTGGCGGCATGCAATTCTATAGCGGCTTAGGCTTAGGTGCTGGCACCAATCATTCCGCAAAAACAGTTCAATACAGCTACAATGCCGGAGAAAATCTGCAAAGCATCAGCAAAGACAATGAAAGCATTTTAAGTCATTATTTACACCACCTTGAGCGCAATATAATGCAATCCAACCTCAACCTTACTAAAGCGTGCGTAGACTATATCACCGTTGAAGGTGGTGGCGGCATGGGATCAGGTTTTGAATTATTAGATAAAACGGGTGAAGAATACCCATTGCATGCCTATTCTTCTGAAGGCGGTTTTCAATTTAAATACAAATTAAAATGGGCACAACCTGAAGCCACGATGATTAAACGCGCTGCATCACCAACCACAGTCAACCCAGATCTCACTCCATTTTACAAAGCCATGGGTGGGTATTGGGCAAAACTATCCCAACATAAAGCGATGAAAAAGCTCAAAGGAATATGTAAAGGCAGCTGGGGGTCATGCCCCAATTGTTTATTCAACTTACAAAACTATTCCATATTCTGTAAAGCACAACAAGAAGGCACATTAACAATTACTAATACCAGCGGTAAACTCGGAGGCATTCCCACCTACATGCTCATTAGTTATCCTACCGGCCCAAAAACACAATGCACGATATCCATCAAACCACTAGACAAAAAAACAACTTATAGTGACTTCACAAGTATCTGCAAAAAAATAAATAATTAATACCTAACATGCACCGGCGCTTGGCATAAATCTGCTAGTTTTTGCAATAACTCATCGCTCGGTAAGACTTTCCAGTCTGCACCTAATTTTAATTCAGCATGCGCAGTATCGGATTGGTAATTAATCACAATCGGACAAGCACCACCACAATAGGGTTTTATGACGCCGGGCAATTCTGCTAATAATTTATCTACCTCTTGCTTAGCATGAACTTCGATAGCAATGTGTTTAGCTAAACGTTCGCGTGCCTGCGATAAAGCCGTAATTTCATCAGCCACACATTTCACACCACCGGTAAAATCATCATGACTCACTTCCCCCTTCACCACAATCACATTATCTTTGAATAATATTTCACGCGTTGAATCAAAAATATTACTGAATACGGTAATATCCATTTTACCGGTGTGATCTTCCAAACCAACAATCGCCATACGGCGCCCTGATTTGGTAATAATGTTACGTACAGAAATAATCATGCCAGCAAACACGGCTTTTTTAGATGAGCTCGGGTCAAGCTTATTAATCGTTGCCGACGTGAAAGCCTTTATCTCATTTTGATAGACCTGCATCGGATGACCAGACAAATACATGCCCAAAGCATTTTTTTCATTATCCAGTCGCAACCGGGTTGGCCATGGCGGCGCTTCAGCATAGCTCACAGCACAAACCACTTCTTCAGTGGCAGACGAAGAACCAAATAAATCATTTTGACCTACCAGTTCATTTTTATGATGTTGAACTGCGTTTTTTAATGCCGCCTCAACCGAGGCAGCCAACACACCACGCGGCTGCTCAAAACAATCCAATGTGCCCGCCGCGATAAATGCTTCCAATGCGCGGCGATTCAGTTTGCGAACATCGCAACGTAAACATAAATCAAATAAGTCCTTATAATCACCGTCAGCTACGCGCGCATCAATAATCATTTCAACTACAGCCTGACCAACACCCTTCACCGCACCTAAACCATATTCAATATTGCCGTCAGCGTTCACACTAAAATGATGAATGCCTTTATTAATATTCGGTGGCAACACCTTAAGTTGCATTCGCGTGCATTCTTCGTAAAAACTCACTACCTTATCAGTATTATCCATATCCGATGACAACACGGCCGCCATAAACTCAGCCGGGTAATGCGCCTTTAACCACGCCGTTTGATATGCGATTAATGCATAAGCAGCCGAGTGCGACTTATTAAAACCATAGCCAGCAAACTTTTCCATTAAATCGAAAATATGGGTTGCCAAATCGCCATCAACACCGTTCGCTTTAGCACCTTCGGTGAAAATCGAACGCTGCTTAGCCATCTCTTCCGGCTTTTTCTTACCCATCGCACGACGCAAAATATCCGCACCACCAAGCGAATAACCCGCTAATACCTGCGCGATTTGCATCACCTGCTCTTGATATAAAATAACACCATAAGTTGGGCTTAAGATGGGCTCCAACTTAGGATGTGGGTACTCAACCTTAGCACGGCCATGCTTTCGATCAATAAAGTCATCAACCATACCCGACTGCAGTGGCCCCGGCCGGAACAGCGCAACCAACGCCGTGATTTCTTCAAAACTGTCCGGTTGCAACCGACGGATCAAATCTTTCATACCTCGAGATTCTAATTGGAATACCGCCGAGGTTTCACACGCCTTTAATAGATCAAATGGTTTTGTATCAACCAGTGGTATTTTATCAATATCCACCAGTGGCTGATTGAGCTCAGCTTGTTTACGATTAATCGTTGTTAATGCCCAATCAATAATCGTCAAGGTACGCAAACCCAAGAAGTCAAATTTAACCAGCCCTACTGATTCAACATCATTCTTATCGTATTGCGTAACAATACTACCACCTTCCGCTTCACAGTACAGCGGAGAAAAGTCACTCAACATCGTTGGTGCAATCACCACACCACCGGCGTGCTTACCCGCATTACGCGTGACACCTTCAAGCTTCATCGCTAAATCAATTAATGAACGCACTTCATCTTCTTGCTGATAGCGCTTCATCAACTCTTCTTCTTGCTCTAGCGCTTTTTGTAGCGTCATACCAATTTCAAATGGAATCAGTTTCGCCAACTTATCAACAAAACCATAAGGCATGCCCATCACACGACCAACATCACGCACCACCGCTTTCGCAGCCATGGTACCAAAGGTGATAATTTGCGATACACAATCACGGCCATAAGTATCCGCGACGTATTCAATCACACGATCACGACGCTCCATACAAAAGTCGATATCGAAATCAGGCATCGATACCCGTTCAGGATTCAAGAAACGCTCAAACAGTAGTTCATGCTCTAGTGGATCTAACTCAGTAATACCTAACACATAAGCCACCAAGGAACCGGCACCAGAACCACGCCCTGGTCCAACAGGTATTTTTTGCTTCTTGGCCCACGCAATAAAGTCTGCCACGATCAAGAAATAACCGGGAAAACCCATTTCATTAATAACATCTAATTCAATATTTAAACGATCATCATACTCGCTCGCATAGCCTTCCCCCATCCGAGCGAGCAAACCCTGCTGCGACAATTGGCGAAAGTATTCTTCTATGGTTAAACCATCAGGCACCGGAAACTGTGGTAAACATACACGGCCCAACTCCAATGCCACCGTGCAACGCTTAGCTATTTCCACACTGTTACTGATTGCTTCCGGGATATCAGCGAATAACTGCGTCATCTCTTCCACTGTTTTTAAATATTGCTGATTGCTATAACGCACAACACGCCGATGATCATCCAACACATGGCCATCATGAATGCAAACACGCGCCTCATGCGCATGAAAATCTTCCGCAACAATAAAACGAACATCATTCGTCGCAACAACAGGCAAATCAAATTGATGCGCCAACTTAACACTACCAGCAACGCAACATTCATCATTTTCACGGTCAGTACGGTGCAGTTCTAAGTAGTAACGACCTGCAAACACTTGCTGCCAACGTTTAATGCGCTTATTGGCTAACGCCTTATCTTTAGCAACGATCGCCTGCCCCACGTCACCGTAAGGACCACCCGACAGAATCAATAAGCCCTCATTGAACTCAACTAACCAATCCCACTCAATTAAAGGATCACCTGTCGATTGACCATCAAGAAAACCTTTTGAAATAAGCTGCATCAGGTTAAGGTAACCCTGCATATTTTGGCACAGCACCGTAACTGTACTAGTGGTTTCATCTTCTGGTGAATGCATTAATAAATCAACACCAACGATCGGCTTTACACCCTGCTTTAATGACTTGGTAAAAAACTTCACCAAACCATACAAACCAAAATGATCCGTAATCGCTAATGCATTCATACCAGCTGCATGCGTCGCAGACGCAAGTGCTCCCACGGTGGGTAACCCATCCACCATGGAGTATTCACTGTGAACTTTTAGATGAACAAACTCAGACACTATAACTCTTCAACCACTAAATCTTCATAACGATAAACCAATTTCTTACGCTGCTCAAATCGTTCTATTGCACACGCAATCAAACGATCCATCATGGTAAATTTATCTACGCCAACGTATTCACACATTTTTGGATACATACTAATTTCCGTAAAACCAGGCAATGTATTAACTTCATTCAGAATCACTTGATGAGCCTCAGTAACAAAAAAGTCAATCCGCGCCAAACCTTCGACTTGCAGTAAGTCATAGACAGTGCCAGCCTTAGCTTGCAACTCATCAATCACAAATTGCGGCAAGTCCGCGGGAATCTCTAATTGTGCACCATCCGGATCAACGTACTTAGCATCATAGCTATAGAATTCATGCGATGGAATAACCTCACCAGGCAAACTGATTTGCGGATTATGGTTACCCAAGACCGCTATTTCTATTTCACGCCCTGCAATCGCTTCTTCAATTAACGCCACTCGGCTAAATTGTAATGCCAGCTTAATAGCAGGCACAAGCTCTTCTGCCTTATGCACCTTGCTAATACCGACTGAAGAACCTGAATCCACTGGCTTAATAAATAATGGCAAACCTAAATTTTCTATTAACGCATCAGCCTCAAACGCCGCAAACTCTTCGGCTTTAACCAATTGCCAATCCGCCACCGGTATACCATTGGCATGTAATACGCGTTTGTTGAGCCCTTTATCCATACATAATGCAGAACCCAAAACATCGGCACCAACAAAAGGTAACTTCAACCAACGCATGATGCCTTGCAAGCTACCATCCTCACCCAATGTGCCATGCATCACAGGTATCACCACATCGGTTTGCCATTTTTTTGCACCATCAATTGACACCCAGTCAGCACCATCAATACCCAGCGCGGGCATAACACGTGTTGCTGTTTTAGCCACTGTGGCTTTATCCAAACCGTGTGATTCAAATTTTTCGATATCAGACAATAAATACCAATGACCTTCGTGCGTGATTAATATCACCTGCACATCATACGTCTCTGGATTTAATGCACTGCAAATAAACTGCGCCGATCGCACCGACACTTCGTGCTCTACCGATGGGCCACCACAGATGACCGTGACGTTAGACTTCTTCATGATCTGTTACCTGTTTTTTCAATTCTGACATCATTACATTTTTTACCGGGCTAAAACTGCGCCGATGAATCGGCGTCACACCCAAAGCCTTAATTGCATTCACATGTTGACGCGTTGGATAGCCCTTATGCGATGCAAAGCCATACCCAGGGTAAACACGATCTAACGCTATCATTTCTGCATCCCGCGTCACTTTAGCCAATATCGACGCTGCACTAATACAGGGCACAGTAACGTCACCCTTAACCACCGCCTTGACTAAACCTGGCAATGTAGGTCGATGAATACCATCCACCAACACCTCTCCGGGCTCAAGATCTAAAGCTTCCACTGCCCGCTGCATTGCAAGTAAACTGGCCTGCAGTATATTGATATCATCAATTTCTTCTACCTCAGCACGCGCAATAGCATAACATCGCGCCTTTTTGACAATCTCATCAAATAACATCTGTCGTTTTTTTGCTGAAATGGACTTTGAATCCATCAGCCCGCGAATGGGCTTATTAGGGTCTAATATGACAGCTGCTGCCACGACGGGTCCTGCTAGCGGTCCACGCCCCGCCTCATCGACACCCGCCACCCATCTAAATTCTGCCGTTATCATCCTTGCCTCCTAGTAAATCGTAGGAAATGTCACGGATATGGTGACGAAATGAAACAAAACATTGTCCCACACTTTGGGGTAATGTAAAATCCTTTTTGAGAAAGTTTCCATTATAAGAATTATGTAGATAAAAGGTTCACCTATGAGCAACCTCAGAACAGCTGTTATTGGAGTCGGTTACCTCGGCCATTTTCACGCTGAAAAGTACGCCAACTTAGCGCAGTCTAACTTAGTAGCGGTATGCGATAGCGATCAAGCGCGCTGCGACAAAATTGCACAAGCTGTAGGCACTAAGGCGATATATGACCACCATCAATTAGTAGGCAAAGTGGACGCCGTTAGCATCGCAGTCCCAACCGCAGCACACTATGAAGTGGCTAAGTTCTTTCTGAACAATGGCATCCATGTGCTTATCGAAAAACCGATTACCACCACCATTGAACATGCCAACGAACTGATTGAACTAGCCAAAGCCAACCAAGTGAAATTACAGGTCGGTCATCTAGAGCGCTATAACAATGTGATCAAAGCAGTCGACCCTATGCTACATAATCCACGCTTTATTGAATCAGTACGCTTAGCGCCATTTAAGTTGCGCGGCACCGATGTCAATGTGGCGCTTGATTTAATGATTCACGACATCGACATTATTCAATCGCTGGTGCATGCGGATATTACACACATCTCAGCCAATGGCGCCTCGGTATTATCTGAATACATTGATATCGCCAATGCGCGCATTGAGTTTAGCAACGGCTGTGTCGCCAATGTTACTGCCAGTCGTATTAGCTTAAAACAAGAACGCCGTATTCGTATATTCCAACACGATTGCTACCTATCTCTCGACCTAGATCAAAAGAAAATTTACAGCCACGCCAAAGGCGAAGGCGAAATGTTCCCTGGCATTCCTGAAATCATTAGCCAAGATCAAGCGTTTGATAAAGGTGATGCACTCAACGATCAAATCGATGACTTCTTAAACTGCATTATTGAAGATAAAACAGTCACTGTCAGCGGTGAAGATGGCAAACACGCATTGGAAGTAGCGATAAAAATCACTCGTATTATGCGCGAACAAAATTTACTGCATGTCGGTCACGAACTGGGTCGCCCTATAGCTGAAACAACTGCATCATGACATCAATTTGCTTAGTAGCTGGCGAAGCCTCTGGCGACTTACTCGGCGCTGATTTAGCGCAGTCCATTTTACAACAATACCCTAACACGAAACTGTTTGGCATGGCCGGGCCTAAAATGCGAGCAGCTGGTGTCGAGGCATTAGTTGATGCTGAAACCATGGCGATTGTCGGCATCTGGGAAATCATCAAACACCTCGGCAAGATTAAACGCAGTATGCGCTGCATGCAACTCGCCTTACTCGAACGCACACCTGACGTCATTATTCTAATCGACTACCCTGGCTTTAATCTACGCATCGCTGACTTTGCTCATCGTCACGGCATCAAAGTATTATATTACGTAAGCCCACAAATTTGGGCATGGCGTTCAGGCCGCATTAACCATATCAAACAAATCGTCGACCATATGGCAGTATTATTTCCGTTTGAGAAAAAGATTTACCGTCAAGCCGGTGTACCAGTTACCGTAGTTGGTCATCCACTAACACATATTGTACCGCAAGATGTGAACACTACCGATTGCAAGCAAAAGCTTGGCTTGGATTGCAAAAAAACTGTAGTGGGCTTATTACCCGGCAGTCGTCGACAAGAAATAGACAAACTGTTACCCACCATGCTAGCAGCGGCCGCAATATTAAAACAGAAAAAACCTGATTTACAATGCGTATTACCCATAGCGAGCGGATTAAATAAAAGGTTATTTAACGATTTGCCTGACTATGTGCAATGCATTGAAGATGACACCTATACCGCAATCAAAGCCTGCGATGCCGTTATTTGCACTTCCGGCACTGCCACGTTAGAAGTATCACTATTAGAAGTACCGATGGTACTTATTTATAAGGTCGCACCGTTTAGTTATTGGCTTGGTAAAAAATTAATAAAAACACCTTATATCGGTCTATGCAATATCATCGCTGAAAAAATGGTTTGCCAGGAGTTGATTCAACACGATGCAAATGCCGAAAAAATTAGCCAAGAAATACTACAATGCCTAGATGATAAAACCTATCGTGAAAACATGCTAAATGAAATGGCACACACCCTACAACGCCTAGGTGGCAACTCGCAAAACAACGCATTGCTTCGTGTCACTGAGCAATACCTTTAGGGGCTCACTGTCTTAACCTCTTTCACGAATGTGATCACACCACTCGCTACGGTCTACTTAAGCATTTTTAAGTAGCTATGCATTTAACTCGTTGACCGCAGCGCATTATCTCATCGCTTCTATTTAGTGAATATTGCAGTAAACTCATTACAACCAAACACAGGGCCATTTACCGTAACATTTTTGAATTGCAAAACCGAAAGATCGATCAAACAATTCATAATATTACTAAAGCTGAACGGTGTAAACTGCCAAGCATGCGTGTCAATATATTCGCCTTTAGCTTTCGCTTCCTCATACCTCTTTATTCCAGCTGCGACTTTGGCTGGCTCCAACGAGATAAAATCATTATCTTTTGGCTCAGTCCAGTGCCGAGAAGGCTCATTATGCGTCCTCATTGCAGAGCACTCTATCAGTGACCCAATAGAATGAACCTTGCGACTCTCATAAAAAGCATTCAATAACTCACTTATTTTAGAGGCTGGTAAGTTAGCATCAAAGCAATAATTGGCGTGTGGGATCATCAGCAGATACCGACCTCCGTCTTCCAGAAGGTCGTATGCTTCATTGAGGTGCTTAATTATATTCGGTTGATGCTCAATATTATGGGATGAAATGATAACTTCAAATTTGTCAGTGATATCACTCATGCTTCCATCTTTCACAAGGTAGTCAATTTCTGGGACATCCTCAGGACTTAAGTCTAACGCTTTGGCACGCTTCACTAATTGCTCTGTTGAGTAAGCATCCAAATAACGTACGTTGTCACCACTAGTGATGGGGTAACAAAAAGGTCCAATTTCAAGCGTCTTTTGGTTATCCACCAATTCAATGAACCTTCCTCGGCATGCGATTTCAGCACTAGGCCTGCCTTCAAAATAGCCATGCTTGGCATAATGCCTGATTAGCGCATTTTCGGATAATCCTTGTAAATCTTTATTATTATTGCGGTAAAATGGTAGATCTAAATTGATATATCGCAGTAATTCACGCCCACGCAGAAGCTCTTCTGCGTAGATTTCAACCTCTTGTTCTTTCCTTCGTTTACTGCTGCTCTTTAAGGCTGAAGCAATCATATGGATATCTCCTAGTTAACATGCGAATCCCCACCTGCATAAGGCGAGCTACTCCTTGAATTTTAAGGCATGATAACACCACACTGACCATATTGACCAGTCGAACAATTGCTCTACAGATGTGATTTCATATATAACTGGTGTGCCTTTCAGCTACATCAACGCACAACTATGGCGATCTTTCGAAATAACCCTTGGCTCAAGTAGCCTTTGAAGCTCCTTATTACCTGCCTGTTTAGCAATACACAAATCTTTATCTGTGACGATCAGGTCTGGATTCTTCAACAATGACTTAACTGTATCACTATGAGCATTAGCTAACGCACAAAATAACGCGGTTCTTCCACAATTGTCTGCTATATTCACATCAACCCCCTCTACACAACATAGCCTTTCAACTATATGCGACCTCCCACGCATCGCGGCAAGTTGCAATGCTGTCGCGCCTTGATATCGATCGACTCTATCATTAACATTGACCCTCTCATCTTTCAATAAAGCATCAACGATAGACACGCGGCCTTCAGCATCTTTGACATTAACTTTCACTCCTGGAAACGCCAGTAATTCATCAATAGCGTCAACTCAACCTACTTTTGCCGCCAAATACAATGCAGAATAACTCTCTGTGATTGCATCAGCCATAATATCTGGATGAGACATCATTAACTGATTGACCGTCGCTTTTAAAACAGAAACATCAACAGAGGGCATATCACGCTCCACCTTAGCCGCAGCAGACGCAACTGACATAGTTGAGTTAGGCTTTGACTCAGCGAATAACCCCACACCCGCGCCACAAGCAGGACTGCTTGACTGTTGACTTCTACCTGAACTATTTCTCATTATGACTAACTCACTATCATAAAGCTCTGACTTACTGGCTTTCTCTTTTCCTTAATCACTACCTTAGGCGGTCTATGATCTTGGCAGCTTGGCACATTGAATAATCGCGCATCAAGTCCGTACTGCATACTGACTCGATTATGCGCCATCTCAATTTCTTTGACAGTAGACACAGTCATTAAAGCATCTCTTGCAACATCATTACCTACGGTTGTAGCAAACTGCAGTAACTGATTTTCCTGGCCAGCATTTACCGAATGAGGTAACGCCAGATGCAGCTTTTCCCTAACACTCGGAATATTGATTAAATACTTGAGCTCATCGGTTAAAGCGGGATCTTTTTTAAAAATATAATGCGCAACAATGAAATAAGCATGCTGTGAAGAGCGCTCATCAAGATCAAAAGCTTGTGCAGAACCTTCTGCATCAAACATATCATTCTGTTCGTGCCATTGCTGTAATTTTGAAGAAATCCACTGATCAATTAAACCAGATACGCGCGTACGCTCATAAATAGCACTGTTCAGATCTGGGTACACCAGTAAATGAGGACACCAATCAATTAATTTTGTAATAATCGGCCAGTGGCCACCCAATGATGCTTCTCGAAATACTTTGTAATGATCTGATGTAATTGCAGCTTGCAGCTGATTCCGATCTAAAATGTCATGCATGGCATCGTATAATTTTTCAAGATCAGAAAGCACCCACCCCCCCATAGACGATCTTCGCACGCCACTCCCAGCTGGTCGCGTCACGGGATACGAAAACAACTGATAGCCTTGTTGAACAATAGCGGCATTCAACTGCTCTTGACTCATCCATTCAATCAGTTTGAAAGCTGTCTGAGGGTGATTACTGCTTGTTAGCGCCAAACCAAGTGCGCGGTAATTACAGGCCTCAATTCCTGTTTTTCGCTGCTCATCATTCATCAATCCGTAAATCCACTCAACTATTGGCAAACTACAAAAACCTGCCGCTGTTGCAAAGGCATTGCAACCATCGTGCTCAATCGCTTGAGTGCGCTGTTCATCACTCATTAATGCATAAAACCACTTCGCTGTGTCAATATGACCACCACTAACCACTCTGACAAAAATATCACGACAATTAGATTCTATTATGTGTGCTCTTAGCTTCTCAGTCATCGAGCTATAAAGTGATTTTGCCACCCCCAACTGACCCGACCTTATTGCGCTAAGAAAGACCTTGGTAATAGCAGCATGCTTCTTATCCGGCGCAGTCCATTCCAACAACTGATTCACCACAGTTAATTTTCCACAGCTCGCTGCAGAGCGCAATGCTACAAAATCATTGTACTCAACAGCCTCTAATCGCTGCTCTGGATGCATGACTTCATACATGCTCTCAACGAGACCTAATACACCCTTTTTCGATGCCAGCATAAAAGCGGAATAACTTGCACGCAGACAAAGCGCTAAACGCTGTTCTCTAGCCAGCCCGGCAAACTGAGTTTCTGCAGTTGCCACATTGCCGTACATTAATTCAAAATAAAATTCAATGTAAACGTCTGGTTGCTTATCTTGATCAACACTAGACTTTTCTTCGATAACACCTTCGTGCCTACTATTCTCTAATACTTTCACTTCACCCACACCACGCATTTCAGACTCCAACTTCGATTAATTTTATCGCATAATAACTAAAACACCAGGCAACACAATCAATAGGTATAAATGTAATATTTACATTTATTGGTATAAACAATTTTGATAGTTAAGTAAGAATTAAGATTTGGTTACCTTGGGACAACTCAATTACCTGCTTGACGCGACTATGAACCTCAACTATGATCCCCCCATTACTATTTAGAAGCGTCATTAATAAATAACAACGATTATCCAGGATTGCTATGAGAGCGCTTAACATCAAAGCACTGCCCATGAATTGGGTAAAGCAGCAAAGAATCATAACTTGGTTTCTGCCATCATTCTCAGGTGGGTTCTCGAGGGATTTCAGTTTATTATCGACAGATAACCCTATCGAAGAATACACTTCATTAGCACGTCATATTAATATCAATGGCCCAATGGCCTCTATGAAAAAGCAATTCAAGCCATCGGTTGAACTGGTATTGCAAACCTTAGAAAGCGATGATGTTGCCGATATAGTCAGTGACCCCATCGGTAAGCAACTACTTGCCACCACTCAAATGGAGTTATTCCAATTGGGAGCTGATATCACAGTAGAAAGAAAGACTCACTACCCTCACACCCCGCCATTCACATCGGCCTATCCCTACATACCTACCTTAATGGCACTTATAAATGGGCTTTCATTTATTGATGCTAGCGTTAGAGCAAGTCATACAAACTTACTGCCACTGTATCATGCAGATAGATATCGGTATCATACTAATCACTGCTTAACGTTGCCAAATAAAAAAAATGGTCGGTTTGTGTATCTTCCTTTGGTTGAAACAACAAGCATATATGATTTTATTCGACTACGTGCGATTCCCTTTGGGATTGTTGGCGTTACGAATAGACCGATATTTTCTGATGGTTACTTTAACTCACCACTGGACTTTGCAATTCACGACTTCAACCACATTAGACGCTTTGAAAGTTATAATAGAATGTCCTGGAAGAATCGCGCCCCGTTATCAATGATTAAGAAACAACATCAAGTGATACACTCCGTTTTACTACCCGCGATCAAAATTCTATCTACTGATACACGACATGAAAAAATAATTAAACAATGCATGTTATTTTTAATGTTTGAGCTATTTCATGAGTTCGCCTTTACAATTGATAGGAATCAATTGCGGGCGGCCTATGATCATACCTCCGGTGAAGGCGCTCCATTCGAACATTTTGTTGATGACGAATTCAATTCAGATCAAATTGAGAGTCGACGCTTACCAAACGGTAATATCGGCAGTGGCTACGCTTATTACAACGAAAGAAATACAAAATATAATCGGATACGCTACTTCATGGACAAAAGCCCAAACTTCATGGCAAGCTGCCACAACAAACTTAATTCCGGATTTTATGATCACAAACTGATCGGAAGGGACTCATCATTGCCGCCGTTATTAGAACGTACAGAAAAAAATATTGGCGAAGCAGCTTTTAGGTTAGCTGGTTTATTTTTTGAAAAAAACCACCCGTATAGTAAAGAAAAGCTAATAAAGAGTGCCGGCGACAAATCCGCTTTAGAAACATATTTGAATGATAATTTAAAACCAATTCTGCCGCAACGATAGTGATTCCTCAACGTGTTACAGCCGCGTTAGCATGCAGATTTGGAAGGTGTTTGAATGAAATGTGTATTTGATTTTATTTGCCACTTTGGAACAACTACGCTAAAGATCTAACCACTTCGGATTCATCCTCAAGCGGTTTATTCACTTCTTTCGCTAATGCGATAACGTCAGCCGCCATTGTCGTCTTAAGTATTTCTAAATAACCATGCACTTCATGTTTTGATGGCAGCGTGTCAAAGCTAGCCTTTATTAGTGCCGACAGATCAAGGTCGCACAGTGTGCGCTCGCCTGAAAGTAATTGGCCCATATAATGCAGGTGGCAGTCAATAGTAGCTAAGCGACTAAGCATCAGCGCCCTGACTCGTCCAAGGTGTTCTTCAGCCTCATCAGGCAGTGATCCCCCCCAACGCTCTGTTATAAACGCTGCAGACATATTATCTTTAATCAATTGCAAGCCTTGCTGTATGGCCGTAAAAAAGTCACCCCAGGATTCTCCATCAAGCAGGCGAACGACGGATAGCTTGCTAAAAACATTATGGTAACGATCGACGCCGAAGCGGACAGCAAGTAAAGCAAAAAAGTGATCGCAATACATGTGACCTACCTGCTCCACTCGATCAGCAAATGGGCTGTCTTCGCTTGTACGGCATGACGCTCCTAAGAAAAAGGCCGCATCAAAATCGAAAATATTGTAGCTATCACTAGCCTTAATAAATCGGTGGTTATACATCATGTTATCGCCTAACATCAGAAACTGATAGATCACACCAAACTTAGCCATTTGTTGTAAATTATCGAAACTGGCTATGCCGCGCAAAACATAGTCATCAAGACGGGTTTCTAAACCCTCCAAAAACTCTTGTTGTTGCACCAACTCACCACGGTGATTACGCGTTAAAACCACCTCTGGCACGTGGTAGGTTAACGTTTTACCCGCAATAGCTACCGGCTCTTCGCTTAATAATGGCTTTAAAAATTGACTAACCAATACGGCATTAATGTTTTTCTCCAATGTGCTTTGTTTAAGAACATAAGAGCGACCCGTTGATACTTCAGTGACCTTATATACGCGGCTGGCTCCGTAACCATCGGTGAGTGACACCATCGCCGAGGGATCATAAACCAAAGGCTCTTTGGAAGACTTAGACTCAGCATTACCACTACCTTTAGAAAAAATCCCAGCACCAGCCGTCAAACTACCTTCTCTACTCATCAACTCACCTAATTAACAATAATCATATGCCATTCATATATAGCTAGACTATATCAACTCAATATTAAATAATCATTAAACTAGATTGAAATATTCTGTTTCAGCAACCACAAATTGCATACC
This sequence comes from Coxiellaceae bacterium, assembly GCA_029212885.1. Taxonomy (GTDB): domain Bacteria; phylum Pseudomonadota; class Gammaproteobacteria; order Coxiellales; family Coxiellaceae; genus JARGNX01. Next base: position 69,092 of record JARGPC010000008.1, on the reverse strand, counting down.
ATTTTTCCATCAAAAACGGAAAATTTACATGAGAAATATAGTTATAGGAATCATAGCCGAAATTAAGCTTCTGCTAAGCTACTGTTATTGTTTGATATAAATTGATGCAAATCGCTTTAATACTGCGCTAAGCATAATCTCTTTTTAATGGCATTGCCGCTGCAATCGATTTTTGGTTCTGCAGCATACGTTTAACAATCGCACCGAAATTAGCCTGTCGCATATTATTCTCACCCACAAAGACTTTATTGGCTGTATTAATAATCGTATTAAATCGAGGATTCATCATCACATATTTTGGCAATACAACAGGAGCGTCTTGCTCATTAGCAACGTATTTATTGATTTGCTGAGACAAATAATCAAAAATATTTGGGTCAGCTAAATGCTTAAAAGTCTGCTTATTGATTAGTACAACGTAGTCACATTGCATTGCCACAAATGAATGCATGCCACCTAATTGCTCATGGTTACCAAACAGCCCTCGACTGTCTGTTCTTAGCCCAATAACTTTTTTACCCATTAAGTGAGCATAAGTAATTTCTGTTATAACACCATCATCAAGCGGCACATCCAGCATCGCCACCACAGCATCAGCTTGCGGTATAAAGCGGCCAATATCTAATAAATAAATCATGTTTCTGATGGTCGGATGTACCGCCGATTTCGAGACATATTTTGAGATTTCCTTGGCAAGCACATTACCCTCAAAACCATCGCGCTGAGGCAATGTCACCTTATACCCCCTACGCTCTAAAGCATTAACGAGCTTTTGATTAAACTGTAGTTCAGAAGCATTGAACAATGGTGCCGCAAAATAAAGCTTAGTAGCTCTTGGTTGGATATGGCCTGCATAAGCAAGCTGGTATACAAAAAAAGACACGATGACAACAAAAATTTTAAATTTCACTTAAATTCCTTTTAATTTAATTTCCAACTAAATAAACAAACGTGGGTCTATATTAAATCGATTACTTAGCGCCTGAATATGTCCCAGGGTTAATTGACGCTTACCATTCAAAATTTTTGACAGAAGCGATTTTGAACCTACTTCCGGTAAGTCATTAACACCTAACCCATGCTGCTCCATCAACACCTTGAGCACAGCGACCCCAGAATTAAGCGTTTTAAGCTGTTTATTAAAAGCGGTAAATTCTTTTGCTTTACTTTCCCAACGCTCTATACTCACTGAGAGCACTTCAATCAACGCCTTATTATTATCATAATCTTCGATTAAATCATCCATCAATGCCATGGCTTGTTGATAATCACATTTTGTACGAATATGACTAATAAAACTGGCTTCATTAAAAAGCGCATCAGCCTTCCTTTTAATCATTGCAAAGCTCATTTTATTTATCTCCACGTTTAGCGTATCGATTACATAATTTATCGTATTTAGCATGGTTAACGATATGTTTAACATACATACGCATATCTCGAAACTCTATAAAGGCAATCAACCGCAAGTTATTACCACCAATATCAATAACCCACCATTTGTTTTTATACTTAAATTTATCCAATGAAAGAAAGACACGTTTTAGCATCGCGGGTGATGTAAACTTACCATTCCTCAACACTAAATACGTGCTTATTATCGCAGTAGCATCATTTGGATATTGCATAGCAGCCTCATTAAATGGCCTTCTTGTGATTACATGCATATCAGCTTCCTTATGCTTTAAGAGCATAACAACGAGTTGACATATTGTCAACTCGATCGCTAGACCCTTATTATTAACAATTGAAATGCATGCAAAACTAGCATAATAAAAAAATAATTTATACCCGTATATAACACATACAGATTTGGTAAGTATTGATACCGGCTAAACTGGCACTACAAGATAAAAAATCATACTAAAGGACGTCGCCCGTCGTCATCCCCACTAACTTGACACACAGGATCACCCGCTCCAGTTCCTGCTGCCTCTGGAACATCACCATATATACTATATCGCATTCCTGCAGCCACTCCTGCTGGCATTACCACAGGTGCTGCTGGCTCTCGTGCTATACGCTCAGCTAGCGCAGCAGAAACATCCACCACTTTAACCTCACTAAGCAGTTCATCCACGCAAGCCATCATCTCTACATAATTTCGCGTAGAGTAACTATCATCACTTTCTATTTGGGCCGCTAACTGCTGTTTCTCTGCATCAGGAAGAATAGTCGACGCCCCTTCAAGCGAAAGCCTTTGAAGATCTGCCTGAGTCGCAGCAAGTAATACACCTGCATCATTTAACTGAGCAATAAAATATTCCTGAACGGCATCTTGCGCTTGTGCTTCTGGGCTGTAATAAGCGGGGTCACACATATCACGCATCATTTGCTTCTGACTGGGGTTTGCTTGTCGAAAACGATTCAGCTCGTTAAACACTTCAGAGACCCTTCGCTCAATAGCATCATCACTCGCCCCTTTAGCAAGCAGATTAAAAGCAACAGCCGGTGTAATGGGCTCTTGCCAAACAACGTAATCGCTGTGAACTATACCGCGCTTTTGATAAATCATACTGATCACAGGATTAACGAACACGTCAACCAGACGGTCTAAATCCATTTCAAACACAGCAACCTCAAAACTCTCGCCCACTTTTTCTAAAACAGTCAGCGCTATTGTTGCAGCAGCCAACCTGTCGACATCTAAATAACGTTCAATATCAGCGCTACTAAGCGCTCCTTTTAGCCTTTCTGTGCAAGATAATGCTGTTAAAAATTCAGTAAAATGATAGCTTTCTAGGTTATCTATTAAGCGCACAAATAACGGCTCGGTTAACATGCCTTCAAATTTGCCAAGATAGTCTAAAAGTTTCTGTAATTCTGCTTGAGCATCATCTTCTAACTCTTCAAAATACGCTCTATGAGATTCGAAACTGCCACGAAATCGTTCACGATATGCCTCTAACATCCCCACTCCCTGTTGTAAGATTGCCAAACAAAGTTTACTAGAGGGGCATATCAGATGCAATCGCTTCAGCAGCGCTCAATGATCGCATGCCACCGCAAGATAACGCCGAACACCTTCAGATGCAGCTCGGGTAATATGCCCTTGCCCAGTTAAATCTTCAGCCAATAAAATTTCGCCAACTTGAAATTGTTTTTTTTCCCCGCTGCCCAGCTCGATTTCCATAGCACCTTGCAGCATAATAATATACTGACGGCACGGTGCATTATGCCAATCTATTTCCCTGCACTCATCACCCACCTCGCCAAAAATAATTTGCTCAACAGGTAAGGGCTCTACTATTTTCCCGTGGTCCGCTGGAATCAACGGCATATCGATTTCTTCGAAATGAGACTGCCCATCATCACCCGTATGAGGAATGTAGCCTTTGGAACATCAAGCCAATCAATAAAACCTAAACCACAACATCGAAATGATCACGACCAACATACAAACACTAACGACTCCGGAAAGGTGAAACAGCCACCCACGTCGTTCAGGAATGAGCCGCTGAGAAGTGCTCATGCAATAAGCTTGATCCAATTGTAAATCAGTATCGGCCATTAACGCAGGACGCCGATCATCCGGTAACGCTGAACAATAGGCTTGCCACTGTTGTTGCAAATCTTTTTCGGCAGCCAAAGGCTCATTCAGCCAACGCTGCTCCATCATCTCATCCACCCATTCCTCGCCCGTAACATCTTTTATACGGTCAACAGCACGGTCAGGGTTCATATTCACACCCATCTCTAAATCAGGACTAACATGCCGAAAGGTTCCCGCCACCCAAAGCGGCGAGTCAGGTAAAACAACCTCTTCTTCAAAACAATAAGCTTGTTGCTGATAATGCTGAGTCATTTGTTCTCGTGTGGCATCTTTAGTTTCAGCATAATACAAATGATTACCACCTGACCTTATGGCTGCCCCTGCCACATTAATTACGCACTCATCGGTTTCATCTTTGATTAATAGCAATTGAAACACACCACCCTGATAATCAATTAACTCAAAATTTGCTTTACCAGGGCAATACTCCCACACCTTATAACGATACCAACAACAAGGCGTTTTCGTCAGTGGCGACAGTAACAACTTTCCGTCTATCGGTTTAGCTTTACCATGCAACTCCACATAACCGGGATTCGACTGCGCAATAGCAACAATCTGCATGTTTGGTCCACGCCGAAGCTGCAAATAAAAACAAAATATCCAAACAGCACCGAGCGCCAACATAGAAAACAAAACGATAATAAACCAAAAGGCTGTACTATCAACGTACTGCGCATAATGAATATAATCAGTGAAAAAAGCTTTAATCAGGTGAATCATGAGCAAACGCTCAAATCTAAACAGTTATCCATAACTTTTTGCCTCCATTAAACGTAACGTGCAATCCCTCGATTAGATTGATCAATAGCAGCAACCAACAACTCAAGCTCCGGGCAATCAACAGACATTTGCTTTAATTGTTGCTGCGCATCAGATAGCGTCAAACCACGCCTATACAGTACTTTATAAGCTTCACGCAACTGACGCAACGTATCCTTATCAAAACCATGACGCTTCAAACCCACCAAGTTTAAACTACTAGGCACACCAGGATTCCCTGCCACCATCATATACGGCGGAATATCTTTAACAATTTTGGTCGCTCGCCCCAGAAAACTATAAGCACCAATCCGACAGAACTGATGCACACCGGAAAAGGCACCTAATATAACAAAATCTTCAACAGTGACATGCCCAGCAATACCTGCATTATTAGCAAATACCGTATGATTGCCTACCTGGCAATCATGTGCGATATGCGCATAATTCATAATGAAATTATTATTACCCAATCGAGTTACACCATCACCACCCGATGAGCCACGGTTAATCGTACTGAATTCTCGAATAATATTATTGTCACCAATTTCTAAACGTGTTTGCTCACCGTTATAATCTATGTCTTGAGGGTCTTCTCCCAACGAAGCATATTGATAAATTTTATTCTGTTTACCTATCGCCGTCTCACCTTTAATCACTACATGCGGACCAACCCAAGTTCCCTCATCAATCGATACATTAGCTTCGATAATAGAGTAAGGACCAATCGTCACATCATCTGCAATCTTTGCACTTGGATCGATAATCGCTGTGGGGTGGATCATTATGAGGCTCCCTTCACACACATAAACTCAGTACTGCAGGCCAATTCTCCATTCACGGTAGCCTCACCACTGAACTTCCATAATAATTTACGCGCCTTAATGACTTTAATTTCCATCATCAATTGATCACCCGGCTCTACAACGCGTTTAAATCGTGTGTTATCTACACCAGCTAAATAATGTAAATTCTCTTTTGAAGGTTTCACGCCTTGACTATGCAATATCAAAATGCCCGACAGCTGTGCCATCGCCTCTATCATCAATACACCGGGCATTACCGGTTTAACCGGGAAATGACCAACAAAATATGGCTCATTAAACGATACATTTTTATAGCCTTGAATGCTCTCGTTATCAACCAATGACGTCACACGGTCCACCAATAAAAATGGATAACGGTGCGGCAAATGCGCTAAAATTTCCTCGGTATGCATATCAGTCATTACTCAGCCTCTCTAATCGTGTTAATCGTTTCACTATACTGTCTAATTGTTTAAAGCGCGCAACGCTTTTACGCCACATTTTATTTGTCATTAAGCTAGTACCGGATGAATATATTCCTGGCTCATCGACAGACTTCGTCACCATACTCATACCCGAAAACATTGTGCCATCAGGAATAGTTAAATGGCCACCAATACATGTACCGCCGCCCACCATGCAATGCTTACCTATAGTCGTGCTTCCAGCAATACCAACACAACCCGCTATCGCCGTATGCTCACCAATATGCACATTGTGCGCCACTTGAATCTGGTTATCGAGCCGAACACCATCAGCAATAATGGTATCTCCCAATGCGCCACGATCAATCGTTGTATTCGCACCAATCTCCACATCGTCACCTATCATCACCGAGCCTAATTGCGGTACTTTTATCCATTGATGATTAGCATCCATCGCATTACCAAAACCATCTGAACCAATCACCACCCCGGGATGCACAATAACATGCTTACCGATTTGTGCCTGCGCCAGCACTGTTACGTTGGGATATAACTGCGTATGCGCTCCAATACGAACACCTTCGCCAATACAACACCCTGCGCCAATCACAGCATGAGCAGCAATCACCGCCCCTGCCTCAACTACCACTTGCGCAGCGATTGTTGCTGACTCATCAACGATTGCCTGTTCAGAAACAACAGCGGAAGGATGAATTCCGGCTGGAGCTTTAGTGGTTGGATACAATAGATGCAACAACGCCACCATCGACACACTGGGCTGCTTTGCCACCAACACATTAGTCGGGCATTGGTCTGCATCTTTTTCAGACAGCAAAACCGCAGATGCGTTTGTCGATTTAAGTTGATTACGGTATTTAGCATCAGCAAGAAAGCTAATGTCACCTTGATCGGCAGTATGCAATGGCGCCACAGCGTGGATCACGCACTCACCATCACCAACCAATGTAAGATCTAGTTGTTCGGCAATATCTTTTAACAGAAAAGTATCATTTGCCATAAAATTATCTCAGTGAGCGGTGCACATAACACCGCTCACTAAATAGCCAAATTATTTTAAGTCACTCATCACTGCGCCAGTGATATTCATGTCGTGCTTTGAATAAATTACAGCATTTTTAGGCATAACAATATCCATGTTTTGCTTTGATGCAACTTTTGAAACAGAAGCATCTACTTTCTTCATAAAGCCACTCATAGCACTGTTTTGCGCTTGAAATAAGTTCTTTTGGAAAGCAGCTTGTGCCATACGTAAACTGCTTTCTTCTTTAGCAATTTTCGCAGCCAATAGTTTAGCTTTCTTTTTATTCATTACAGATTTGTTCTTATTAAAGTTCTTCATATCTGATTGCAATTGCTTGCCTTTAGTAACGATATCATTACGTTGAGATGCAAACTTTTTACGCAATCCAGCGTTGATTTGCTGCACTTGCGGTGAGCTTTTGAAAACTTTTTCCATGTCTACCACACCAATTTTCATGGCGAATGCACTGGCTGAACAAACAGCAATAGCAGCAGCACATACTGTGGTTATCAAACGTTTCATGTATTTCTCCTGTAAATTTATATATTAGCGCCAAACGAGAAGTTGAACAGACTGATCTGATCACCATCACGTTGGTTCAGCACCTTAGCTAAACTAAATCTCAGTGGCCCTAATGGCGAGTACCAAGACACTTCTACACCAGCTGAGTATCGCAATGGCCCGGATGAAAACGCGCTAGCAGACTCTGGAATAGCTTCGCGACTATTATAGATATTACCAGCGCTGAAGGTCAATGCAGTTCGTAACTTATCGCTGATATGGTTTGGAAAAATCAGGTCAACACCACCAACCAGCTCTAAATTACCACCAAGGCCGTTGTTGAAACGGTCTTTTGGACCCAAAGTATTAGCTGAGAAACCTGGTACAGTATCGATACCGCCAGCATAAAAGTTCTTATAGAAAGGCAGTTGGTCAACGTTGCCATAACCATTACCATAGCCGATATCAGTATGAATATTGAATATCCACTGATGGCTCTGACTCAATGGCTTATAGTAACTGGCTTTGTAATTCGTTTTAAAATATTTCAAACTGTTGTTCACCACCGGCACACCAAGCTCGAAACGCAAACGTGTACCCAGACCTTCCGTTGGGAATACCGCACGATCGTAATCACTGTAATACCAACCAGCTAATGCCGTGAACTGATTAAAGTGCGTACCATACTTATTGAGGAAGTCGACAATTTCTTCAGCTGTCGCACTACCACTGCGAATACTGTTATTGTCATAACCCGCACCGAAGTTCATCGACATGTACTCAGAAATCGGTAAAACAAAGTTAAACGACCCACCAAAGCCATCCATAATATAGGAAGAGATATTAATATCAGCGCCTGGCTTTTGCTTGGTGTAATACAAGTTATAACCAAAGCCAACATTATTAACCGTAAAGAACGGATTGTAATAATTAAAACTGTAGTTATTAGAATATTGACTGCGCGTCAAATTCAAACCAACTGACTTACCACTGCCCATAAAGTTGGGTTCAGATACACTGGCACCGTACAAGAAACCTTCCGAGTCAGAGTAACCCGCCATGATTGATGCTCTACCAGCATTCACCTCAGTAACATGATAATGCAAGTCCACTAAATCTGGCTTGCCAGGCACACGTTCTGGTGTCGCTTTAATATCTTTCAAATAGGGCAAGTTAGACAAGCGTCGCTTAGATTCTTTCACGCGATGCGAAGAATATAATGCGCCCTCCAACTGGATAGTTTCACGACGCAGCACATTATCTTTAGTGCGTTGGTTACCAGCAAAATCAATACTGCGCACATAAATTCTGCCACCCGGATGAATGCTATAAGTCAAAAACACCGTATGGTTATTATCATCGATTGTCGGTGTTGCCTGTATAACTGGAAAAGCAAAACCTTTATCTGAAAAATACTCAGATATTTTATCATTGACCGCTAACACTCGTTTGCGCGAAAACACTTGACCTTTCTTTAAGGTAATCAGCTTCTCAATTTTAGCAGTATTACCCTTGGAGTTATTATCCAATTTAAAACCACTGATCGTGTACTTGTGCCCTTCAACAATATTGATCGTTATATATACCGACTTTTTATCTGGAGACATTTTAACGCTGTGCGATAAAATCGCAAAACGAATATAACCACGGTTCATATAAAAGTCAGTAAGTGATTTCAGGTCTCTATTTAACTTCATCTCACTATATTGATCAGAATGAGTATACCAAGTAAATAAACCAGGTGTAGTCAGTGCCATTTGACCTTCTAGAGTCCTCTCCCGAAAAACATGGTTACCGATAATCTTTATACCGCGAACCTTAGCAATGCCACCTTCATTAATTTGAATATCAATCGCCACACGATTACGCGGCTCTTGTTTTACTTTTGCATCGACAATCACGTCATGATAACCCATGGTCGCATATTGCTGCTTTAAGCCCGTCACAATCATGTGAATATCAACCGGCTGATACACTTCACCTTCATCAATACCGCTAGACTTTAATGCTTTTAATAAAATTTTATTAGTAATCGATTTATTACCTGAAAAAGTAATCACACCAATCGTTGGGCGCTCTTTCACATAGATCAACACCGTATTGCCTTGGCGATTAACACGCACATCACTAAAGAAACCGGTATGGTACAACGTTTGAATGACTTCAATCGACTTCTTGCTGGTCAAATGCTGACCAACCTTTAATGGAACATAGTTATGTGCTGTCGCTTGTGTAATACGCGACAAACCTATAATACGGATATGCCTAACAACAACCCCTGAACCACTACCCACTGCGGCCGTGGACACCAAAGGAAATAACAATATTGTGCTAATGCTTACTAACCGAAGCAGACGTAGAAAAAATCTCATAAATCTATCCATTATTTTGATTGGACGCATTATCTAGCATCTAGCGTAAAAAAGCTACCATCACTTACCTTACGTTAGTAAAACGCACGCTACCGCCATCACCGGCAATGCAGCTATTACACCATCCATTCTGTCCAATACACCACCATGCCCCGGTAATAACTTTCCGCTGTCCTTTACACCCGCATGTCTTTTTAAAACGCTTTCAAATAAATCACCAAATACAGCAAATATCGCTGCAACAAATGAGGCAATCACTAACCACACCCAGTAGCGGTAGGGTAACTTCAACACCCACGCGGCCAAAATCGAAATCGGTAACAAACATACCATGCCGCCGATCACACCTTCCCAGGTTTTCTTCGGGCTAACCAACTCACATAACTTGCGCTTACCCCATTGACGACCACAAAAGTAACCACCGATATCCACAGCCCACACCACAATCAAACTGTATAGCAACCACAGTCGGCCATTTTCAACAGCAAATAGTCGAGTCATCGCTACCCATAACATCGGCAAGGTCAATAAACCAATCAAAGCGATAAACATCGGGTTTTCAATTAATAATGTTTGCTTGCCACGACCATAACGTGTCACCACCCATATCAAAATACACCACACCACGACACTGGCAACCAGCACAATAAAAGACGGAATAATCGCAAATAAGACAATGAGCATTAAACATGCCAGTAAATACATACAGCGTTGCCAGGTGTCTTTAATCCCAGCTAATGCAGACCACTCCCACGCCATGGCTAATGCCATTAATGCAATGGCAACTGCAAACTCAATTAAATTAAACCAAAACAGAACAATAATACATAAAGCCAGTAAGACTATCCCTGTCAGTATCCGTTGTTTAAGCATTCACTGTTTCCAATCGGTTGACTTGTTCACCGGTTTTACCAAAACGGCGCTCTCGTGAGTTAAAATATTCATAGGCTTGCTGCAATTCACTAAGATCAAAATCAGGCCAGAGTGACTCAGTAAAATACAACTCGCTATAGGCAAATTGCCATAACATGAAATTACTGATACGCACTTCACCGCCGGTACGAATCAACAAATCTGGTGCAGGCAAATCAGCCAAGCATAACCCCTCTGAAAAATTCTCTGTATTAATTTGGTCGGGGGTTATTTCACCAGCCTGCACTTGACGCGCAGCGTTTTGCGCCGCATTGACAATATCCCATTGCCCACTGTAACTAATCGCTACATTTAATTTCAAGCCGGTATTGTTAGCCGTGAGCTGTTCAGATTCCGCAATTAAATCCTTTAAACGTTGATCTAAGCGCGACAAGTCACCAATCACACGTAAACGCACACCTTCTTCATGCATTTCACGAATATTAGACTTCAGTGACTCAATAAACAACGACATAATGAATTTCACTTCTTCGAGTGGTCGTTGCCAATTTTCAGAGCTAAAGGCAAAAAGCGTTAACGCCTCTGAACCTAAATCATCTACGGCACGTATAATCTTCTTGGCAACTTTGGCACCAGCTCGATGCCCCATAAAACGCGGGCGCCGGCGTTTTTTCGCCCAACGGCCATTGCCGTCCATTATAATTGCTACGTGACGTGGAATGTTTTCACTCTGCATTCAGCTCTCCTTTGCATGACTAAACAGCCATTAAATCTTTTTCTTTATGACTCATCATTGAGTCAATTTCTGCCACAAATTTATCGGTTAATTTTTGAATATCAGTTTGCGCGCGACGCTCATCGTCTTCACTGATTTCTTTCGCTTTAACCAAATCTTTAAAATCGTTATTGGCTTCGCGACGAATATTACGCACAGCGACTCTTGCGCGCTCAGCTTCACCATGCACAACCTTTGCCAACTCTCGGCGGCGCTCTTCCGTTAATGCGGGCAATGGTACGCGAATCACCGCACCGGCTGAATTTGGATTTAAACCCAAATCAGATGTCATAATCGCTTTCTCAACCGCCGGAATCATATCTTTTTCCCATGCAGTCACCGTTAAGCAACGCGAACTTTCAATCGCAATATTAGCCACCTGGCTCAATGGCGTATCATTGCCGTAATACGGCACACGAATATGTTCTAAAATACTTGGATGCGCACGCCCTGTACGGATTTTACTAAATTCACTTTTTAATGACTCAAGGCTTTTTTGCATACGCTGACTAGCATCGTCAATAATCTCATTTATCATGCTGGATCTCCTCCGACCGCTTTGATGTCTGGGTTATTATCCACCACCGTGCCTTCACTATAACCAGTCACCACATCAAATAAGGCATGTGGCTTCTCTATATTGAATACACGCAGTGGCATGCCATGATCACGGCACTGGCAAAACGCTGCCAAGTCCATCACGGCTAATTCTTTTTCTAATGCTTTTTGATAGCTCAAGTGTTGATACTTAACAGCCTTAGGATTTTTGCGCGGATCACTGTCGTAGACACCATCGACATTGGTCGCTTTTAATACCACATCGGCATTGATTTCGATTGCACGCAAACTGGCTGCTGAATCAGTAGTTACCAATGGATTACCAGTACCTGCAGCAAAAATAACCACACGGCCACTATCTAAATGATGAATCGCTTTACGACGATTAAAGTGATCAACTATGCCGCTCATGGGAATAGCTGATAACACACGCACCTGCATACCGGCACAATCAAACGCATCACGTAATGCCAAAGCGTTCATCAACGTAGCCAACATGCCCATATGATCACCGGTCATCCGTGTGATTCCCGCATCGGACAAAGCCGCACCGCGGAAAAAGTTACCACCACCGATCACGACAGCCACCTGCATGCCCAAGCGCATTAGCTCTTTGACCTCATTAGCTAAACGCTCTACTACCTTGATATCAATAGCATAATTGCCATCGCCGCTCAAAGCTTCGCCGCTCATTTTTAACACAACCCGCTTGTAAATCGGCTTTGCTTCTGTCGTCATATTCACCTCTGAGTTCTTCTTTGCGCGCCATTTTAGCAGAATTCTCAGTTATATACAGAGGTTTTTTGCGAAGCGAGGCTTGTGCTAACCAGGCAATCTCGCAAGTTTCCACCGCGTATCAGTACTCTCCCAGCTAAAACCACACAATGCAGCACGGTTTATCTATACAATATGACTAGTCGACTATACGTATAGTATGAAAAAAGTTGATATTTTACATATATAAAAAAAGCGTAGCCGGTTTTACCATGCTACGCCTTTTGGACTGGATCCCGGATCGGGGTCCGGGATGACAAGCTTAGGTCCGGGATGACAAGCTTAGGTCCGGGATGACAAGCTTAGGTCCGGGATGACAA
>JARGPC010000008.1:0-56231 GCA_029212885.1 Coxiellaceae bacterium | reverse complement strand
GCTCTCAGCCAGGATAACACGCGAAGCGTGTTATTTACCGGCTTGTGCCATTACTTCTTCAGCAAAGTTATCAGCTTTCTTCTCGATACCTTCACCAACTTCATAACGCACAAAACCAGTGACTTTCGTATCGCCATTAGCTTTTAACATCGCTTCAACTGACTGGTTAGGATCTTTAACAAATGGCTGACCGAGAAGACTGTTCTCTTTCAAGAACTTCTTCACACGACCCTCAACCATCTTCTCAACGATCTCAGCAGGCTTACCGCTTTCTGCTGCTTGCGCCACGTAAATATCACGTTCCGCTTTCAGCACTTCTTGCGGCATATCATCGCCACTCACCACGTTCGGGTTACAAGCAGCTACATGCATAGCAATGTCTTTAGCCACATCAGCATTCGCAGGGTTAACCGCAGCCACCACACCAATACGATCTCCGTGTAAGTAGCTACCCACCAAACCTTCAGACTGCAACACATCTAAGCGACGCAACTTAACGTTTTCACCGATCTTAGCCACCAATTCTTGGCGTGCTTGTTCAAACGTTTTGTCTTCGCCAGCCGCATAAGCTACTGCCATAGCAGCCTCAGCATCAGTCACACCCTCAGCAACAATGCGTTGCATCAATTGATCGGCATATTGTGTAAAGTTTTCATCACGAGCTACAAAGTCAGTTTCGCAGTTAATCTCTGCAATCCAGGCTTTCTTACCATCTTCACTAACAGCAACACGGATAATACCTTCAGCCGCCACTTTATCAGCACGCTTATCTGCCGCCTTAGGGTCAGCTTTACGCATTGCCGTGATCGCAGCATCCATATCACCCTCTGCTTCTTGCAAAAACTTTTTGCATTTCATCATCGGCGCACCAGTACGCTCACGCAATTCTTTTACCATTGCGGCAGTTATTTGACTCATTCAGACTTCTCCACATTATCAGTTTTCTTTTTCACTACACGTTTGCTTTTTGGCTTAGCTTCTGTTGCTTCTTTTTCATCTGAAGCCTTAGCAGCTTCAACTGTCTTTGCAGCTACCTCTGCTTTTTCAGCTTTCACTTCAGCGTCTTTTTTCTCTGCCTTAGGCTTAGCAACCGCTTCTGCTTTAACAGCTTCTGCTTTAGTCGTTACTTTAGGCTCTTTCTTTTTAGCATCTTCTGCTTTTTTAGCAGCAATTTTAGCTTTTGCTTCACGCTCTTTAGCCATTTCCAACTCAACAATACCGCGGCCTTCAATAATCACATCAGCCACAGATTTGCAGTATAAACGGATCGAACGAATCGCATCGTCATTACCAGGCACCATGTAATCAATGCCTTTAGGGTTAGTGTTTGTATCAACGATACCAACAACAGGAATACCTAAACGCTTCGCTTCAGCAACAGCAATGTTTTCATGGCCTGTATCGATAACAAAAATCGCATCAGGTAAACCACCCATGCTTTTAATACCACCCAAGCAGTTCTCTAATTTGGTTTTTTCACGCGCCATGTTTAATAATTCTTTCTTAGTCATGTTAGCGGCCTTATCGCTACCAACAAAACTTTCTAATTCACGTAAACGCTTAATTGACTGACGAATAGTCTTGTAGTTAGTCAACATACCACCTAACCAACGGTAGTTAACATAAGGCATACCACAACGAGTCGCCTCATCACGCACGATATCACGCGCTGAATATTTGGTACCTACGAATAACACTTTACCGCGATTAGCAGCAATTTTACCGAACAACTTCAACACATCGTTAAAGCGCGGCAATGATTCTTCTAAGTTGATGATGTGGATCTTATGACGAACACCATAAATATAAGGTGCCATCTGTGGATTCCAATAACGGGTCTGATGACCAAAATGTACGCCAGCTTCAAGCATTTGACGCATAGTAACAGCTTTCATCTATGTTTCTCCGGGTTATACTTCCACCTATCCGCATGACACAACTCACTTTTTCGGTATGAGCACCCGTGTCACGTGACGATTAGGTGTGATAATTTAAAGTTAATGATTATTTCTTGCGAAATAAGCCCAAGCTTTATACCATAATGCCCTCTGAACAACAAGTTCACACAACAGAGATAAGGGTATACATGACTGTTTCCATTAAAACGGCACACGAAATTGAAAAAATGCGTACTGCAGGCCGATTGGCCGGTGAAGTACTTACTATGATTGGCGAACACGTCAAACCAGGCGTCACCACCGATGAGATAAACCAAATCTGCCACGACTATATCGTTAATGAGCAACAGGCTATCCCTGCACCATTGAATTATAATGGCTTTCCAAAATCAGTCTGCACCTCGGTTAACCACGTCGTATGCCACGGCATACCCGGCGATAAAGTGCTAAAAGATGGCGATATTATCAACATCGACGTTACCGTTATCAAGGATGGCTACCACGGCGATACCAGCAAGATGTATTTTGTTGGCAACAAGCCATCGATTTTAGCCAAACGCTTAGTCAGCGTAACTCAAGAGTGCCTATATAAAGCCATCGCATTGGTGAAGCCTGGCTGCCGCTTAGGTGATATCGGCGCTTTAATACAAGAAATTGCTGAAAGCCAACGCTTTTCAGTAGTACGCGAATATTGTGGCCATGGTATCGGCCGTGTGTTTCATGAAGATCCGCAAGTGTTACATTACGGCAAAGCAGGTACCGGCTTAGTGCTCACCTCAGGCATGACCTTCACCATCGAACCAATGATTAATGCTGGTAAACGTCACGTGAAGCTGCTCGGTGATGACTGGACTGTAGTCACCAAAGATCGCAAACTCTCCGCCCAATGGGAACATACCCTATTAGTGACTGATGATGGCGTCGAAGTGTTGACAAAACGCGACGAAGAAAGCTTTTAGCCGCGTTAACACACACCCAAAAGCAGCCACAAAGCATGCTAGATGTGACAGGCCTCTATTTTTTAGGTGACACCACGATCCCATAACACTCATCATATGCACTTTGTGCTTCTGGCGATACAGCACGCACATCCGGTAATACATTTCTCGGCAATGCACGAAAAAAACCTAATGGAATATGACATGTCGCTCTTTTGAAATCATCAACTAATTTACATGTGATTGCCTTACTTAGCAGCCTTTCAGTATAGTTCAGCTTACCCAGTCGTGTATACACGCAGGTCTGCTTTATAGGCTGAATAGTGCGTACTGCATTATCTCGCTTGAGTATCACGCTGTCTGCCAGCTCAGTTTCTGTCAGTGTGATTAAATACCTACCAACAAAGAATGAATCTCCGTGAATCGCATCCGCATCTAGCCTTAAACTAAAACCCAAAGGAATTTCTACAGAGATTAAAGTTACTCGGTCGCTTCCATCACGCGCCATCTTCCCTAATATTAATCCTCCGCAAGAATCCTCACCTAATGGCGCAAAGAAATGCTCAAAGGGATGTGTTTCTACAAAAACGCCACCGCCCTCTGTAGGATCCATGACGAATTTATCTACATAACCTGCTTTCCAAGTATACTCTGTAGCATATAGTGTTTGCAGATCCTCGTGTGAATTCCCCGCCATACAAACCGTTTGATCAATAGGTATAAGCGTGGCTCCAAATGATTTTAAGTAAGCTGGTGATAGACTCAAAGCATTCATCTTAGGAATGTCAATTACATCAACCGCTGGGTCTACAGCTAAAACTCCAAGGCCACCATCAAATACAGTAGCATTTGATCCTGTAGAAGCGACCTCAACATCTTTTGGTAACCACCTTGCAACAATCACTAATTCTTTTGGTTCAAATATGACAGGTGGCAACTTTCTTTTCCTAGCTCTTGCTAGAACATCCGCGGTGATTTCAACCATTTCATTTAAGTTTATTGATTCACCTGCACTTAATACTCCATATACTTTTGTTGCACGCATCAGCGAAGGAGCATCCCTGACGCCACGATCAACCAAAGTTGCACTAATACCTCGATGATGAGCCTCTAATATCTCGGCTTCTAATCGAGTTTTTACGCATATTTTAGTGGGGCCGCAAAAAGTTTTCATGCGATGAGTTTCTGCTGGCTCCGCTGCTCTCGCTCTCGCCCCCGCCCCCGCTCCTGTTATTATTAACCCTTTTGCTGCCTTATCTCTACTTGACCTTGTCATATCGAATTATCATGGCTTTATTAATTTATGCGGCAAATATACACTAATAAGCTTAAGGAAAAATTACATTAGCACCAGCGCCTCCAAAACTAAAAAAACTCATACCCAAATCATAAGGTAGTAAAAAAAATGATAACGCCTGGGAGAGGCTCTATACACTTATAAAGCACAACAGAACTAATGAAAAACTGCTTTAATCGTATCGATAATATACTTGAATGCATACAACTGACTGTTTTCATCACGATAGACTAAGCAAATTTTATCCTGATAGCTCGGTGCTTTTGGTAGTTTTTTTAGTTTTTGCGAAAAAACAGATGCCGCAAAGCGTGCTGGTAATAAGCCTATGCCACAACCTTTTGCTGCAAGCACACTAATCGCTTCTAGGCTATTCATATTGATCACACGCTTATAAGGGATTTTATTTTTTGCTGCTTTCAACAATGATCGTGATTGCGGCAAACTTAAATCCGCCAATATAATATCTTTATTTATTTTCCCACCGGGAGAACACTGCCAAAAAGTAAACTCATCTGTACACAAGGGATGAATCACTAGATTAGGGTGTTTTATAGGGTTAGTAACAATGCCAAAATCAATCGCCAGCGAGATAACTTGCTCAATAATTTTTTGTGAGTTGTCATGCTTAAGCTGAATCTCTAACTGTGGATGCTCAGCAAGTAACTGTGGTAAAAATTCAGAAACCGTATGGATCGCAATCGTCGCATGACAACCCAAACTATAATAACCCTGAACACTGTGCTGAGACGCTAATGCTTGCGACTTACAATTATCCCAATTCTGTAATAAACCACGCGCATAGATTAATAATTGCTTACCACCCTGAGTTAGCTTAACACCATGCTGGTGGCGAATTAATAATTCTGTTCCGATACTTTTTTCCAATCGCTGCATCGCCAAACTCAATGAAGGCTGACTAATCCCAAGTCGATTTGCTGCTCGCGTGAGGTTAGCCATCTTCGCAACTTCAAGAAAATAAACCAAATCTGCCGAGGATGGAAGCATAGTTTCAACCTATGGTAACTATAGTGTATATATATTTTACATATATCTAAGCAGCTTGTAAACTCTGTTTAAATTTATATGGGAGCTCAATTGATGTTAACTGTTAAAAAACTAATACTCGCATTATGCCTGACTATTATGACTATCTCTGCAAACGCCAACCTACCTAAAACACCACTTGGCCTTAATTTAGAAGGCTATCACTACCCCTACCCGGTGCATTATTTCCGGCTTAACCTTGAAGGCCAGCCAGCCAAAATGGCCTATATGGATGTTCAACCAACCAGTGATACCAATAAAGGTGTAGTTGTCTTATTGCACGGCGGCTTAGCCATTGGCGCCTACTGGCAAAACACCATCGCCTTTTTAAGTCAGCAAGGTTACCGCGTGATCGTGCCAGATCAAATCGGCTTTGGTAAATCAACAAAAGCACACTCAAGCTACAGTTTTTTTCAACTATCAAAAAATACAAAAGACTTACTCAATCAGCTCGGTATAAAACGTGCAAATATCGTAGGGCACTCGATGGGCGGCATGCTGGCAATACGCTTTACTTTAATGTACCCCAACAGTGTCAAAAAATTATTTCTAGAAGATCCACTAGGCCTGCAAGATTATCGCTTAAACATCCCCTACAAATCGGCAGATGAAATGTTTTCGCTGCTTTCAGCCAGTAATTGGAAATCAATCGAAAATCAACACAAAGCACTCTACGCCCACTGGAAACCCAGCTATAAAAAATACGCACTACTCGACTACCGCCAATCACTTAACCCAAACTATGCAAAATTGGCACGGGTTCATGCATTAATTTATGAAATGATCTATCAACAGCCTGTTGTATATGAACTATCAAAAATTAAGGTGCCAACTTTTATATTATTCGGCTCTGAGGATCACGTTGTTCCTGGAAAAGCATTTGCAACACCATCAGCACAACAAACAATGGAAAACACAAAACACTGGGTAAATAAAGCGACTAAACAAATTCCTAACGTACAAAGCCAAGAAGTTATCGGTGTCGGTCATATTTCTCACCTTGAAGACCCGGCCAACTTTAATCACACATTATCTATGTTTCTACAACCAACCAACGGAAAATAAAATGCAACAATTCAAAAAAATCATCGCTCTTGCACTAACCACACTGACTTTACACTCTGCGTTTGCTATGTCAGCAAGTGACCAACAGCAACGCACTCAAGCCGTCAAAAACTATATGAGTGCCTTAGCACATGCTAACACCAGTGAAATGCTGCCTTTATTCACTGCAGATGCCAAACTCTATACCGATAGCAATGGCTTTATTTCACCGTCTGCTTTTTTCCCTGCCTTCTTTAGCAAAATTCAACATGGTGACGTTACTATAAATGGCATCTACGCTAACCCATCAAAACCCAACCAACTCAGCGCAAGCATTCAGTTCCACTGGCAAGATTTTCAAAATCAAAACCATAACGGACAGTTTGTTGATGATTTCATGTTTGCAGCTGATAGCAATTTAATAAAAGAAGTGAACATGCAGGAAAGAATACTGGACTAAGCCTAAGAAATTCGTAACTGCGGCTTAAGGCCGCAGTGCAATGCTACAGGAACGCCCATCGGCATGGGAGTTTGGTGGTAACCATGCCCCACATAACGCGTCGACAACACCGGAAAGTCACAACACTCAGCAAAACGTTTTAACACTTTATTTAAATACGCTTGCTGATGCTCTTGCTCAACGCGATCCTCACTAAACGGCGCCGCTGAAAAATCACCAAAAATTAACGCCTTTACGCCGTCGAATTGACCAATGCGCTGAAAGTATTTTAATGTGCGATCGATAATATATCCACGCTCATTCCAATCTTCCACAATTAAAATTTTATTACGCGCATCAAATTGCCAGAGGTCAGCAATACTTATCGCTAGCAAGCTCATATTACCAACACACAATTCTGCCTCAATAGTTTGCTGCTCTAGAGCGTGTTTATTAAATGGCTGCAAATCATCTAACGCTATATTTGTGTTATCTTCGACAATAAAACGCCGTACTACGTCAATACTGTCACTGTCAAATTGATCAAGCTTCGATAACAACGACGCACCAATGCCATAGGTGGTTGGCCATTGATATTGCTGTTGTAAATAGATTAATACGGCCGTGGCATCACTTAACCCCATCAATGGCTTTGGGTTAATCGTTGCAATAAGATCAGCTTGCTGATGCAAATACGGAATCATATCCGCCGAGCCTTCACCACCTCGCATCACCCATATAAAATCAACCGTATCATCTTGCATCACGGCCAATAAACGCTGCGCACGTAGCTCCGGTGAAATGGGGATGGTTAAGTAATCAAGATCTGCTACCACATCGCAACGCCAAACCGATTGAAGATGATTAATCACCTCAGTAGCGGATTCACGGTCATTGCATGAACCGGTAACGACTAAACCAATTGTTTTACGTTGTGTTGCCACCAGCGATTCCCGCTTAGTTTTTATGCGTAATCGTCTAACTCAGCATATAAGCGCTTGGCTTCCAACACATCCTCTAAACGACGGCGCGTCTCCAGTCGTGCTTTGGCTTTGTCAGGCGATTTTTTTTCATCGGCATCATCACTAGCCTCAATCACTTCCGCATCATCTTCTGTGATTTGGTTCAGATAGTCCTTATCTGTTTTGCTCATTTATCGTCCCTTCCCATCATAAAACAAACAAACTGCCCAACTCCTGTCAGGCTAGAATTAGTTATACCGGTAACCCAATGAAAAATCAAATAAAAACATATATCTCTGCGCAAACTGTAACCACCTGCTGGATTTTAAAATAACACGTACGATATCCTGGCAATATACCTAACACACCACAGCTGTATGGTGGAAGCGAGCACAAACAATAGTATTAGCTTTGACTGTATTTAGCGTCCTAGCCTCACCCAACTTATAGCTAAACAGACTGCACGATAATTTTTGACAACGCTTCTTCCAACCCAGTTGCAGTGGCTGCATAGCCTCAAGACATCTATGTATACAGCTGCGAACGTCGCTATTAGAAATACCTTTCCACTCAGTATTCCACTCAGCTTTAGCAAAAGGCGATAACAACTTACGTAAGTGCTTCGCACTGCTAGGCTCACCTTTGGTTTTTCGCTCCATCATGCTAGCCTGAATCACCTGCCCAATCAATTGTGGCAATTGACCATATTGACGCCGCCCTTCAACTTGCCATACTGCCAACGCTTCGCGCGCCTTTTTATACAATCTAACTTTTTCCGCTGTTCGTCGCCTATCATAAGTGTTACCACTGCGTTTATTCTCTTTCAAGCGCTGCAATTGAAGTGTGACGTGACCCAATAATTTATCGTGCAGTAAATCCGCTGGGTTGTAAGCAAGCTCAACTTCCTTACGCGGTAAATATACACGCTTGATGTAAAATTCCGTAGCACATACTGCCAACATAAATGTTGATGCGATAACCAGAGGTGCAACGGGAGCAACAGGAGTAGCCAGCACAGTCAATGCAATCGCAATCACTGAAATGGTTGCTGAATAACCAGAAGCAGCACCCATTCTAATCCTTCCTTGTACGTGCAAAAATCTTTTTCTAGCCGGCAGCCTATCTAAACGTGATTTCTTATAAATCACTTGCTGTCGATAAAAATTAAAAGACCGAACTAAAGTTACTTGGTCATCAGTCAAATTCATCATTTTACCATTCAGCATCACTTGCGTTAGCTTTACATTTTCCTCGGAAACTATCGCCCTTCCTGTAGCAATAGCTCTGAGAAATTTCGACATGATATCAGTGTCATTAATAAACTCTCTTAAGGTCATATAATGCGCTTTATTGAGATTATTTGCCGTTGTTTTAAACGCATCATACAGTAATGAATCGGTAAGCATTTTATCATGACATACATTTCTTGCTAATCGATAATCCCTTAACTCTTGCCCTATAGTCGAAAGTGTGGTGTCTATTTCCCTGATTTCTGAATAGTATTGCCACGTAACATTAAATAAATCAAAAGCATAAAGCGCTGCAGATAAAATAATACCGCCTGGACCTAAAACCGCTGATGCAGCCGCTAAATACAAACCTGTTGTCATACCAAAACCAATAACACCACGAGACACCCAAAAAATATCGTTCAAAATTTCATGCTTGTGACGCCAAAAATAATCAGTGGAGCCTGTCATACGACAGTTTCTAAAGCCACAATATAAATTACGTGATAGCCTGAACCCATAAATACCACAACCGAATAAACCGACAGCAAAACCGATATGATGCAATGCGATATTCATAGCACCAGGCAAAAATATATTGCAACTGTTTAACTCCTGCAATAAGCGCACAAACGCTAATCGAAATACATTTGAAACAATAAATCCTTCCACCCATGGCTTTATACGACTTCGTTTACCAAAGAATAAATATTGATCTTCAATATACTCCTCACCGAGCTGATTGGGGCTATCAGCATATAAATCAATTACCGGGATACTGTTTAAACATCCAGAACCCCAGAGATCAAAATCTATAATGAATTGTTTTAATTTATTTTTATGCTCAATCTCAACATCTGCAATAACTTCGGCATCTATAGAAATGAATGACCTTACCTCCTCAACCTGCTTTTTCATCAATTCATATATCAACTGCATCTGTTCTTTAGTCAGACGAGAAGATTTTTTTGTAGCCTCGCGAACCAATTCCATGTATTTTATATCTGCAACCCTTAAGGCCAAATATTTTTTACGTTCCTTTTTCTTGTTAATCGCATTCTTTTGTTGATTACTTTCTTGTTGCTTAATTTCAACTTGATTATTTTCAGCCTGCTCTATCTCTTTTGTAACTTGAGCAAGTTCTCGCTCATATCGCTGTCGATTTATCGCTCTGGTAGCGATACTATTTAAATACCGACGATAAGCAACGACTTCACTTGCTTGTTGCGATGTGTCCTCTTTATTATGTTGCTTGCAAGCATCAATTATCTCCTCACGGGAAACAATACAATACGGATCATTAACTGGTGTAGCTGCCGAATGGTATCGAGCGGTAAGTATCGCAGATTGTGGACGATTATTAGGCGTTGTTCTTGGTTTAGTTTCGAGCCCTGGTATAGAAAAGCTTTGATTTGAATGCTTTACCTCAGAGTCTCCATCAACTCTGTATGAATCTATTGTTTTGAATTTAGTTTCACTATATACCGCTTTAAACATCTACACCTCATTCGTTGCACTAACAACTCAAAGATGCCTCCTTTAACCCACTTCCTACTGCGCGAAATTTTTTATGGTTTTCTATGAAAGAAATACCACTATATACTAGCATAAATCATTTTTTATGACAAAAAATCACAAGCTTATGTGTCTTTTGCTCTCAACTGACTGAACTTTTGGTGGGGGTATTTATGAATTTAATATGTACGTATTGATATAAAAAATGGATCCCGGCTCGGAGGCCGGGATGACAGACTTGAGGCCAGAATGACAACCTGCAAGTGCGGGATGACAACCTGCAAGTGCGGGATGACAACCAGCAAATGCAGGTAACAAGAGCTTTATTGCAATACTTCCGCAATACCCTTACCAATCTCAGCAGGTGATTGCACCGTATGCACACCAGCCGCTTCCAGTGCTGCAAACTTATCAGCTGCAGTACCTTTACCACCAGCAATAATCGCACCAGCATGACCCATGCGCTTACCTTTTGGTGCAGTCACACCAGCAATGTATGACACAACAGGCTTGGTAACATTGGCTTTAATAAATTCAGCCGCTTCTTCCTCAGCCGAACCACCAATCTCACCGACCATAACAATCGCTTCAGTTTGCGGATCTTCTTGGAACATCGCCAATACATCAATAAAGTTTGTACCAGGAATCGGATCACCACCAATACCAACGCAAGTACTTTGACCAAAACCTAGCGCTGTCGTTTGTGCAACCGCTTCGTAAGTCAATGTACCTGAACGTGACACAATACCAACACGACCAGGCTGATGAATACTACCTGGCATAATACCAATTTTACATTCACCCGGTGTAATCACACCTGGGCAGTTAGGACCAATCATACGCACGTCTTTGTTTTGCATATACGCCTTTACTTGCAACATATCCAGCTCTGGAATGCCTTCAGTAATGGTAATGATTAATTTAACACCTGCATCAATCGCTTCAATAATTGAATCTTTACAGAAAGGCGCAGGCACCATAATCATCGAAGTATCAGCACCCGTTTGCTCAACAGCCTCATAAACGCTATCAAAAACCGGTAAGTCTAAATGCTTTTCTCCACCCTTACCTGGCGTTACACCGCCAACAAACTGCGTGCCATAAGCAATGCCTTGCTCTGTATGGAAGGTACCGTTCTTACCTGTAAAACCCTGAGTGATTACTTTGGTTTCTTTATTAATTAAAACACTCATTACGCCACCTCCGACTTTTTATTATCGTTTACCTGATTCACAATCTCTTGCGCCGCTTCTGCAAAACCTGCTGCTGGAATAATATTCAAACCACTGTCTGCCAATAACTTAGCACCAAGATCAGCATTGTTACCTTCTAAACGCACAACCACTGGCACATTAACGCCAACATCAGCAACGGCAGCAATAATACCATCAGCAATTAAATCACAACGCACAATACCACCGAAGATATTCACTAAAATACCTTTCACGTTCTGATCAGAAGTAATAATCTTAAACGCTTCAGTAACACGTTCTTTCGTTGCTCCACCACCGACATCTAGGAAGTTAGCTGGATTACCACCATTTAGCTTAATTAAATCCATGGTAGCCATCGCCAAACCAGCGCCATTTACCATACAACCAATATCACCATCCAACGAAACGTAATTTAATTCCCACTGCTTCGCACGGGTTTCACGCTCATCTTCCTGTGAAGTATCACGCATCGCGCGCAATTCAGGTTGACGGTATAATGCATTTTCATCGATACCAATTTTAGCATCCAAGCAAATCAAGTTACCTTCTTCAGTAACCACTAACGGGTTAATTTCAAGCAAGCTGCAATCACTATTTACGAACATGTCGTACAAGCCTAGTAGAATTTGCGTGAACTGTTTTAGTAATTTTTTATCTAAACCTAATTTAAAAAATAACTCACGGCATTGAAATGGTTGCATACCCACCATCGGATCGATAGTTGCTTTTAGAATTTTCTCCGGTGACTTATCTGCTACTTCTTCAATCTCAACGCCACCTTCTGTCGATGCCATAAAGACGATACGTTGCGATGCACGATCAATCACCGCACCTAAATACAACTCACGTGCAATATTTGAAGGCTCTTCTACTAACACCTTATGAATCGGTTGGCCATGCTCATCGGTTTGGAAAGTTACCAAACGCGTACCAATCATGCTTTTAACCGCTTGAGCCAGCTCATCCTTATCAGCCACTAAACGCACACCACCCGCTTTACCGCGACCACCGGCGTGCACCTGGGCTTTTACCACCCAACGATCACCACCTAGTTTATTTGCGGCAGCAACTGCTTCATCAGCATTGCTAACTACTTCGCTGTCTGGTACTGCAACACCAAACTGACGCAATAATTGTTTGGCTTGATATTCATGCAAGTTCATTTTTCTTACCTTCTTTATTTTAAATTAAATGCAAAAGGGGTTTTTAAACAAACCCCTTTTGCCCCATTTTTCAGTGTGACTATACATCCAATAATAAACGTGCTGGATCTTCTAATAATTGCTTAATCGTCACTAAGAAGCTTACCGATGTACCACCATCAATAATGCAGTGGTTATATGACAATGCGACATACATCATCGGACGGATCACAATCTCACCATCCTCAACCACTGGGCGCTCAACAATGTTGTGCATACCCAAAATCGCACTTTGCGGTGGATTAATAATCGGTGTAGACATCATCGAACCATAAGTACCACCATTAGTTATAGTAAAGGTACCACCTGTCATTTCTTCGATACTTAACTTGCCAGTTTGTGCGCGCTTTGCATATTCACGAATATTCTTTTCAATATCTGCCATCGACATCGATTCAGCATTACGCAAAATTGGCACCACCAATCCGCGATCCGTACCTACAGCAATACCAACATCTTGGTAGTTATGATAAATCAAATCATTACCATCAATAAAAGCATTCGCCGCTGGGAAGCGACGTAACGCTTCTACCGCCGCTTTTACAAAAAACGACATGAAACCTAAACGTGTGTCATGCTGTTTTTCAAATAAATCTTTATAACGTTTACGCAAATCCATTACCGGCTTCATATTGATTTCATTAAAAGTAGTCAATATCGCCGCATTATGCTGCGCATCTAATAAACGCTCAGAAACTCGTGCGCGTAAACGTGACATCGGCACACGCTCTTCCATACGGCCACCAACTGCCGCCACTGGTGCAGATGTTTCAGCCGGTTTCTTCGCAGCTGGCGCAGGCGCTGAACCACCTGAAGCTAAAAAGCTCTCTACATCTTGTTTGGTAACACGGCCATTCTTACCAGTACCCGTCACTTGATTAATATCGACATTTTTATCTTGCACTAAACGACGCACTGCTGGTGTTAACTCATCCATATTGGCTTGTGGCGCAGAGGCCTCTGCAGTCACTGGAGCTGCTGCCTGACTATCAGCCTCTTTAGCTGGCGCTGCTTCTGTGGTTGCAGCCGGTGCCGCACCTTCTTTAATCACAGCCATCAGTTGATCGGTGGTTACCGTATCACCCTCTGATACCGATAATTTCTCAACAACACCCGCTACAGATGATGGCACTTCAATCATCACCTTATCTGTTTCCAAATCAAACAAATTTTCATCACGTGCAATCGCCTCACCTTCTGCTTTATAAATCTTAGCCACCGTCGCATCTGCAACGGATTCAGGTAAAGATGGTACTTTAAGTTCAATAGTCATGACTGTTGTCTCTCTCTATTTAATGTCTAGCGCGTGATCCACTAACTCTTCTTGTTGTTGTTTATTCAGCGCAGGATAACCTGCTGCCGGTGCAGCCATAGCTGGTCGCGTTGAAAAATCTAATTCGTGTTGTTCACCCATGCACCGCACTAAACGGTGACGCGTGATATACCATGCACCCTGGTTACGTGGCTCTTCTTGACACCACATAATCGACTTAGCATTAGGATACTGCGCAAAAACCTCTTCAACATCATCGTAAGGAAATGGATACAATTGTTCGATACGGATAATAGCGATATTAGTTTGCTTCTTCTCACGGCGCTTTTCTAATAAATCATAATAGACTTTACCACTGCACAATATAATGCGTTTTACGTCTTTTGGCTTAATTACCTCTGGTTCAATTTCAGGTATCACCAAATGGAACTGCCCCGACGATAAGTCTTCTAAAGGTGATACCGCCAACTTGTGGCGTAACAAACTCTTTGGTGTCATCACAATTAACGGCTTACGATATGGGCGCAACACTTGACGACGTAACAAATGAAAGATTTGCGATGGTGTTGTTGGCACGCAGACCTGCATATTATTTTGTGCACACAATTGCATATAACGCTCTAATCGTGCAGATGAGTGCTCAGGACCCATGCCTTCATAACCGTGCGGTAATAACAGCACTAATCCAGATAAACGTTTCCACTTATGCCAAGCTGAACTAATAAACTGATCCACCATTACCTGTGCGGTATTAGCAAAGTCCCCAAATTGTGCTTCCCAGATAACCAGTGCACCTGGCCGTGCTGTTGAGTAACCATACTCAAAACCCATCGGGCCTAACTCACTTAACACAGAATCATAAATATCGAATGCCGCTTGCTCATCATCGATATGATCTAATGGCGTGTACTCTTCACCGGTGTTTTGATCAAACAGCGTAGCATGACGGTGAAAGAACGTACCACGTCGAACATCCTCACCAGAAAAGCGCACAGGCACACCACCATCTACCAAAGAAGCATATGCCATGGTTTCTGCAAAACCCCAATCCATTTGCTGTTCACCATCAGCCATTTTTTTACGTGCTTTCATTAAACCATCGACTTGACGTAATAAGGTGAAATTTTCAGGGTAAGTCGTAATACACTTCGCTAATTTCTTCACTTCCTTTTTAGCAACCGTCGTATCAACCGCCATTTGCCAATCATTATTTAAGAAAGGCGTCCAATTGGCTTTATGCACACTTTCAATGCCTTCATGCACGGTTTCGATAACACCCAGACCTTTATCTAAACGATCACGATAAGCTTCGCTCTTAGCTTTCACTTCTTCTTCAGTAACAACACCCTGCTGCACTAACTTTTCTGCATACAAGGTGCAAGTACTCTTAAGCGCACGAATGACTTGATACATAACAGGTTGCGTTGCTCGTGGTTCATCCACCTCCTGGTGACCGTAGCGACGGTAACCAACCAAATCAATCACAACATCTTTACCAAACTTTTGACGGTAATCAAAAGCCAAGTCTAATACATTAATCGCCGCTTCCGGGTCATCTGCATTAACATGAATCACCGGCGATTCAATGATTTTAGCCATATCGGTGCAATATCGAGAAGAACGTGCATCTTTTAAATTTGATGTGGTATAACCAATTTGGTTATTCGTCACAATATGCACGGTCCCGCCTGTGTTATAAGCACGAACTTGCGACATAGCAAAAACTTCAGCATTCACACCTTGCGTAGAAAACGCGGCATCACCATGCATCATCACACCTAATGCGTATTGTTGCTTTGCCTTACCATTAGCATAACGGTCTTGACGCCCACGCACCGAGCCCAACTGCACCGGACAAATATAATCAAGATGCGATGGATTAAATAATAATGAACTGTGTACAACGCCTTCATGCGTCTTAATATCCGCTGAATAACCCAAGTGATATTTCACATCACCCGTAGTCATACCATAATCGTGCTTACCCGCATACTCTTCAAATAACATCTTCGGCGGCTTACCCACCGCATTAACACATACATTTAAACGCCCGCGATGCGCCATACTCATGACGAGCTCATTAATATCAGCACGCGCCGCATTAATGGTTAACTCATTCAACATCGGGATCAATGTATCCAAACCTTCAATTGAAAAGCGCTTTTGTCCAGGATACTTAACATCTAAATAATGCTCTAAACCTTCGGCTGCTGTTAAGCTATCAAGAATACGCACTTTGCGATCCCTGTCTTCAACCGCATGACTGAATTTAGCTTCAATTTGTTCGCGCAACCAATCTTGCTCAGTCTGATCTGAAACGTGCATAAACTCGAAACCAACCGTACCACAGTACAATGCCTTTAAGCGTTTATAAATATCAGACAGGCTGGCCGTTGCTTGAGGCAATACACCGCGCGTATTAAACTGCGTCGATAAATCACCATTAGATAAACCATGATACGCCAACTCCAAGCGTGGCTCTGCTGCCACTTCAACATGATTTAATGGATCAAGTTTTGACTTGCGGTGACCATACAGGCGAAAGCAGTCAATCAACGCATCAACATTTTCTTGCTGACAATTGACTTCGCCCGACACCATCGGTGCATGTGCCAAATCTAAGAAGCGCTGCTCCATATCAAGCTCAGAAATATCTTTACCAGTAAAATCACCAACGTCCGGTAAAGTATCAAAATAGCTACGCCATTCTTGATCAACCGACATCGGGTCTTTTAGGTATTGGTCGTATATCACTTCCAAATATGAGGAATTGCCAGCAGCTAAATAGCTGCTCTGCTCAAGATCTCGTAATGTTTTTTTCTGCATTAGTCCACTGATATTTTTATATCTGGATCCCGCATCAAGCGCGGGATGACAGCATTTCTTATTTATACGGATTCATCTAACATATCACGGCGGATTTTACGTATTGCTTCAGTAGGATTCAAGCCTTTTGGACAAACATTTGCGCAATTCATGATTGTACGGCAACGAAATACACTAAATGGGTCTTTAAGGTTTTCCAGTCGAGACTCCTTATGAGTATCTCTACTATCGGCAATAAAGCGATATGCGGTCAATAAACCCGCGGGGCCAATAAACTTGTCTGGGTTCCACCAATAAGACGGACATGAGCTGGAACAACAAGCACATAAAATACATTCGTATAAACCATCTAACTTAGCGCGATCTTCCTGCGATTGTATGCGCTCACGTGCAGGTAATGGCTCATCATTCTGCAAATACGGCTGAGCGCGCTCGTATTGCTTATAGAATTGATTCATATCAACCACTAAATCACGAATAACAGGAAAGCCTGGTAAAGGACGTATGACTACTTTTTTTGGCAGCTGGCGAATTTGCGTAATACACGCCAAGCCATTAGTACCATTGATATTCATACCATCTGATCCGCAAACTCCTTCACGGCAAGAGCGACGAAACGACAAACTCGGGTCTTGGTTCTCTTTTAAGGTCTCCAAGATATTAAGTAACATCGTGCCCTTTACATCATCGGTGTTAATGGTGAAATCCTGCATATAAGGCTTTTTATCCTTATCCGGATCGAAACGGTAAATCGATACTTTCATTTCACTCATGATTATTCTCTTCTTTCTTGCAATGGAATGGCTTCAACATCGCGCGGTTTAAAATTCACCGAACGATACCCAAGACTGCCGTCTTCGAAATACAATGAATGCTTTAACCAATCATCGTCATTACGCTCTTTAAAGTCATAACGCGAATGCGCACCACGACTTTCTGTTCGTTTCTCAGCTAACGTTGCGGTCGCTTGCGCAACCAACATCAAGTTATCTAACTCAAACATTTCAATACGATCAGTATTAAATTCGTGACTGTGATCGCCCAACTTAGCATTTTTTAATTTCGCAGCTAAGCCATTCAATTCTTTTAAGCCATCAGCCATTGGGCCCGCATCACGGAACACACCAAAACTGTCTTGCATGACTTTCTTCATTGCATTACGCAATTTAAATGGGTTCTCGCTATTTTTTGGATCTTCCCAACGATGATAACGACGCATACCATGCTCAATATCTTCTTCACGAGGATCTTTTCTACTGATTACATTCTTTTGTAATGACTCTGCTAAATGCATACCTACCGAACGACCAAAGACAATAATATCCAATAATGAGTTAGCTCCTAAACGATTAGCACCATGCACCGATACACAAGCACATTCACCTGCCGCATATAAACCATCGACCGGTACGTCATTACCTTCTTTATCAATTGTCACTACTTGACCGTTAAAATTGGTTGGCACACCGCCCATCATATAGTGACAAGTCGGTGTCACAGGAATCGGCTCTTTAACAGGATCCGCATTAGCGAATTTCTTCGATAACGAACAAATTCCAGGTAAGCGTTTATCCAAGACATCCTTACCTAGGTGATCCAATTTCAACAACACGTAATCTTTATCTGGACCACAACCACGGCCCGCTAAAATTTCCATCGTCGATGCACGCGACACAATATCACGACACGCTAAATCTTTAAGGTGTGGTGAGTAACGCTCCATATAGCGCTCGCCTTCACTATTTAATAGATAACCACCTTCACCACGACAACCCTCAGTCACCAACACACCCGCACCAGCGATACCGGTTGGGTGGAATTGCCAAAACTCCATGTCTTGCACTGGGAAACCAGCACGCAATGCCATACCAATACCGTCTCCAGTATTAATATATGCGTTAGTAGTTGATTGGAAAATTCGCCCTGAACCACCCGTAGCTAACACCGTTGCACGTGCTTTAAAGAATACAATTTCACCATCTTCAATATTCATCGCTAACACACCAGCGACCTGACCTTCTTTGGTTTTTACCAAATCAATCGAATACCACTCGGAATAAAATTTAGTTTTGGCTTTTAAGTTCGCTTGATATAACGCATGTAACAATGCATGCCCGGTACGATCTTCAGCAGCACATGCTCTGTGCACCGCATCACCACCGTTATGCGATGTATGACCACCAAAGAAACGCTGATAGATACGACCATCTTCAATCCGAGAAAATGGCATACCCATGTGCTCTAATTCGTAGATCGCTTGTGGCGCATTACGACACATATATTCAATCGCGTTTTGATCACCTAAGAAATCTGAACCATTGACCGTATCGAACATATGCCATGTCCAACGATCCTCTTCTAAATTACCCAAAGAAGCGGCAACACCACCTTGCGCAGACACCGTATGTGAACGCGTAGGGAATACTTTTGAAATCACAGCAACGTTTTGATTGGCTTCAGCCAATTGCAAAGCAGCACGCATACCAGCACCACCGGCACCAATAATCACCGCATCAAATTCTAGCGTTGGAATTCTTCTTTTTTGTTTTTTTTCTTCCGTCATCGCTGTCTATCTCCACAAAATACTGATGGCCCAAATAACATAGGTCAACAATAATAAAACCAATATAACTTCAAGCGTTACACGTAAGCAGGCGCACTTCACATAGTCTGTAAATACCGTCCATAACCCTACCCATGCATGCGCGCATATGCTTAACACCACTAGCAGTGTACAAATGCGCATAATGGTATAATCAAACAGGCCGTGCCATTGCTGATACGTTAAATCAGGGTGACAAAGAAAATAGATAAACAGAAAAACAAAATACACACCAATAATCAGCGCCGTCATGCGCTGCACTAACCAATCACTTAGACCATTTCGGCCATAGTTAGTAACACTATTTACCATATGAACACTCCTGACAATACCGCTAAAATAATAAATACGATTAACATAATGTAAGCGGTCACTTTAGAGGAGTTTTTAGTCTCCCCAAAACCAATATCCATAAACAAGTGACGTATGCCCGCCACCAGGTGATAAAGGATAGCCATGACGATCACCCAACTGATCAGTCTGCCCCAAGTGGTCTGTAAGCTTTGCATTACCGCTTGAAAACTATCCGCCGAACTCAAACTGCAGCTAAGATAGCCCAGTAACAACGGTATACATATAAAGAGTATGACGCCGGTGAGTCGATGAATAATTGAGGTAATAGCAGTGAGCGGAAATTTAAACTTAGTAAGGTCCAGATTTACTGGTCTATTCGATTTCACGATTGCCTGCCTTAAAGAAATGGTTGAGATTCGAAATCAATTATAGACCTATGATTCTATAAAGACAATTTTTAACATTAAGATATCGCTAATTCTCGATATTCTTGCTTTTTCAAACAAACAATCTTTGGCATGCATGCACAAGAGGCTGTCTGGATTACCTCTATCAACACCGCAGGGTAACGACGTAAAGTATGTTACTTAATTAGCGCCTATCGATTGCATTCGAGCAACCAACCCACTATATTTCAAGCACCAAAAATTCTGCATATATAAAAAGGAGCAACCAATGGCGGATAATAAAGCAAGCATTCAATTTGACGGTCAAAATATAGACTTAGATGTACTTCACCCAACACTAGGCAAAGACGCCGTCGATGTTCGTGCTTTAGGTAGCCACGGTTTCTACACTTATGACTCAGGCTTTTATTCAACGGCCTGCTGCCAGTCTAAAATTACCTTTATCGACGGCGAAAAAGGTCAATTATTATACCGCGGCTACCCTATTGCACAATTAGCCGATCAATGCCGGTTTGAAGAGGTGTGTTATACATTAATGCATGGCGAATTACCCAACGAAAGTGAACTTGAAGAATTTATTACTGAACTTAGCACGCACAGCCTAGTTCATGAACAAATCACTAAATTCTTTAGTGGTTTTCGACGTGACGCTCACCCGATGGCAATTATGGTAGGTGTCGTTGGTGCATTATCAGCGTTCTATCACGATGGCATGGACGTAAGTCATGAAGAAGACCGTCGTTTAGCTACTATTCGCTTAGTCGCTAAAATGCCAGCCATTGCAGCCATGTGTTACAAATACTCAATTGGTGAGCCTTTTGTGCACCCGCACCCTGAATTAGGTTATGCAGCCAACTTTTTAAACATGATGTTTTCTTCACCAGTCAGCAATAACCAACCTAACCCTGTATTCGTCAAAGCAATGGATAAAATTTTAACACTACATGCCGATCACGAACAAAATGCATCAACAACAACTGTGCGTGTTGCTGGCTCTACCGGCGCCAACCCATTCGCCTGCATCTCTGCCGGTATTAGTGCCTTATGGGGACCTGCACATGGCGGCGCTAACGAAGCCTGCTTAAAAATGTTGCATCAAATTGGCGACGAGAAAAACATCAAGGAATACATTAAGAAAGCCAAAGACAAAGATGATCCATTCCGCTTAATGGGCTTTGGTCATCGAGTATATAAAAACTATGATCCACGTGCGAAAGTGATGCAGGGCATTTGTCATGAGGTATTAGACGAAACTGGCAAGCACAATGATCCATTATTTAAATTAGCCATGGAACTAGAACGCATCGCCCTAGAAGATGATTATTTTGTACAAAAGAAATTGTACCCGAACGTTGACTTCTATTCTGGCATCACACAAACCGCTCTGGGCATTCCATCAAATATGTTTACCGTGGTCTTTGCCTTAGCTCGTACCACCGGCTGGATGTCACAATGGATGGAAATGATGAGCGACCCAAGCCAACGCTTAGCACGCCCACGCCAAGTGTATGTCGGCTATACCGAACGCGATGTTGAGAATATCGACAAAAGATAACCTGTCATCCCGGCCTCCGAGCCGGGATCAATGTATTAACTTCCTGGATCCCGGCTCGGAGGCCGGGATGACAGAGCCAGGAGCTGGGGTGACAAAACAAAGACCAAACAAAGTTATCCACATCTCTATTTCGATCACCAAATTGACAAAACCTCGTCAAAACTAACGCTTGCGACCTTTAAAGCAGATTAAAAAAAACCAGTAACAACATGTTTGTTAATGTTATTTTATTTACAAGACTTAACGTACAGAACCACAACAAACAGCGATTAACAACAGCTCAATCCAAGTTACTCTAAGTTACTCCACACAGTTATCCACAGAAAATGTGCATAACCCATCAATTAAATTTAACTCCAGATAGCGCAGCCACCAGAATGCAATGCAGCCACCAACACAATCAACTTTACATAACTAGCATTAGATTTACACAACAAAACGGAGTAACCTGAAAGTAGGGAGAAAGACATAAGAAAGGAGATTGCTAATGCCCACCCGTACCACAGACTACAAAATCACTAAAAGCAGCAATAACGCCAAATTACCGATCGAACAGACTATCGACTTAATGAACTTAGCAATTGAAACCGATCGCGATACTACTATTGCCACACTGCGAGCGATCATTAATAAAGCAAAGGGCAAGCTTAACCCCAGCGCTGCTTATACCCCCGCAGAAGGCGACCCACTCAACCCTCATACCATGCTAACCTACGATACACCCGAAGCAAATGCATTAGCCAAATTGAACGCACTTGCTCAGCACACCTTTGACTTGAGTGATGGCAAAGACAGCACCAGTAAAAACGAAAGCGCTGAATTATTATTGCAAACGTGTGCTGCCATGTGTTTATTGAGGCACCACACACTAGGTGTTACCACTAAAGAAATCGATGCAAGCTTAAAAGACATAAAGACTAAACTCGGTGAAAAATTCCCCGTTGCCAGCACTAAAGAACTAACGACCGGCAGCGCCTTGTTATTACCCACACTAATACTAAAGGCCGGTGGCGAAGTTGTTGATAAAAGCGCTTACCTATTAAGCTGGCTACCGCTAGTCGGCTGGATACCCGACACAGCACGTAAGGCAATTACACCACTAAAAGCAAACACAA
The DNA here is from genome assembly GCA_029212885.1 of Coxiellaceae bacterium. GTDB lineage: Bacteria > Pseudomonadota > Gammaproteobacteria > Coxiellales > Coxiellaceae > JARGNX01. Next base: position 33,377 of record JARGPC010000008.1, on the reverse strand, counting down.
CCGATCGAGCATTTAACGCCAGCAGCCTGATTGTCACCGGCTCGTTATGGTCTAAAGTCGGTTATGTTACTAGTGAACAACTATGGAAGCAGGTCAACGAATACACCGCGCTTGAAGTACTACACAGTGATGTAGCTAAACACCCCGAAGTTGCAGCGGCTGAACCACCGCACACCGTGGTAAAATATTGATTGCTAGCCATACCTAACCCTGTCATCCTGGGTGGGCACTTGTCATCCCGGGCGAAGACCCGGGAACCAGATACAACACACGCCTTGTTAACGCTTAAAAGCATTTTTAAGCTGCGCACTCAAGGCATTTTCAAAAACTGGATTTGCAGGTTTGTGCGCGATTGGTTTCGCCTTCTTAGCTGATGGCTTGGCTGGTTTTTTTTCGCTATCACTTTTCATGGTTAAGCTAATGCGGTTACGCTGCATATCAATCTCAACAACACGCACAGATACAATTTGCCCAACCTGCACTTCTTTGTGTAAATCTTTTACAAAATGATCCGCAATTTGTGACACATGCACTAAACCATCTTGATGCACACCGACATCAACAAACGCACCAAAATTAGCGACATTAGTAATCACTCCCTCCAACTGCATTCCTGCCTTCAAGTCACTTACCTTATTGACGCCCTCAGAAAATTTAGCCATAGCAAATTCAGGCCGCGGATCCCGTCCCGGTTTTTTTAACTCATCAATAATATCCCTAACCGTAGGCAAACCCACCTCATCACTAACAAATTGCATCGGGTTTAATGAGTTTAATAGCGACTCATTCGCCAGCAAATCCGTTACTGTCGTACGGCTAGTTTTCGAAATCTGCTTCACCAAACCATAACTTTCAGGATGCACAGCCGATCGATCCAGCGGGTTATCACCATCCAAAATACGCAAAAACCCAGCTGCCTGCTCAAAGGTCTTATTGCCCAAGCGTGGCACAGCCTTAATACTATTACGATCAATAAAACGACCATGCTCTTCACGGTATTTGACAATATTATTCGCTGTTGTTTCGTTTAAACCTGAAATACTCGTTAGTAGAGGAACCGAAGCTGTATTTATATCCGCACCCACTGCATTAACACAATCCTCAACAACGGCAGATAACGACCGCTCTAACTTGGCCTGATTAACATCATGCTGATATTGTCCCACGCCGATAGCTTTGGGCTCGATTTTAACAAGCTCAGCTAATGGGTCTTGCAAGCGACGCGCGATAGAGACAGCGCCACGATATGATACGTCTAAATCCGGAAACTCTTTTGCCGCTAACGCTGATGCGGAATATACCGAAGCACCGGCCTCGGACACCACGATCTTAGTCATTGCTAATTCAGGCAAGTGTTTTACCAACTCAGCTGCCAACTGATCCGTTTCGCGTGAAGCCGTTCCATTACCAATGCTGATGAGCTTCACTTTATGTTGTTTACACAGGCTCGACAACGTCACCAACGCTTTATCCCATTGCTTTTGAGGCGCATGCGGATAAATCACACATTGCGCTAATAACTTCCCTGTGCCATCCACGACAACTGTTTTTACGCCGGTACGAAAACCAGGATCCAAACCTAACACTACAAAGTTACCCGCAGGTGCCGCCATCAACAGATGCTTTAAGTTATCATGAAAGACTTTAATCGCCTCTTCGTCAGCACGTGTTTTTAATTCCTGCATGCCTTCGATTTCAAGCTTAATTTTTAACTTAACCTTCCAAGACCACACAATAGTGTCCCACAACCAACTGCCCTTCGTAGGCTTGCTAGTAAGATTCAGGCTGGACAAGATCATTTGATATACCTGCTCTAACATCGCCTCATCGGTAAAGTCTAAATGCAAATATAATACTTCTTCTTTACGACCACGAAACATCGCTAATACGCGATGTGAAGGCACTTTATTTATAGCCTCACTAAAGTCAAAATAATCGGAAAACTTAACCCCTTCGTTTTCTTTTCCTTTCGCAACCTTACTGGTTATTTCTGCAGATCGCCAAAAAAGTTGGCGCAATTGCTGCAATAAATCTGCCTGTTCAGCAATGTGCTCAATAATAATATGGCGAGCACCTTCTAATGCCTGTTTAGTATCAGCCACGCCTTTATCAGCATCCACATAACCTAGTGCTGCCTGCTCAACATCGCAGTCACCATTTGCCAAAAGATGATCAGCTAACGGCTCCAAACCCGCTTCTTTGGCGATTTGCGCTTTTGTCCGGCGTTTAGGCTTAAATGGCAGGTACAAATCTTCCAGATGTGCTTTGGTATCAGCTGCTAAAATAGCTTGCTTTAAATCGGGAGTTAACTTTCCCTGCTCATCAATGGATTTTAAAATGGCCGATTGCCTGCTGTGCAATTCGGTTAAATAGCTTAATCGCTCAGCTAATGTACGTAAGTCAGTGTCTGAAAGCCCACCTGTCGCTTCCTTACGATAACGTGCAATAAAGGGCACCGTTGCACCTTCACCTAACAAATCAAGGGTAGCTTGCACCTGCTGTGATTTTACCTTGAGTTCGCTCGCTATTATTTGTACAAAATCCAATGATCACTCCTACTACCTTAATGGGATACAGAGACTAATCGACAGCATGCAGTAGGTCAAATGATTTAAGCTAAAACCGCTAGGCATCCGCGGTTTTAGGCTGCTCTTTGATATAGATATCGCGCTTCGGGTACGGCATTTCCAAACCAGCCTGACGAAACTTTTCAACAATAGCATAACGTATTTCACTGGTCAGACCAGTACGCTCTTCTGTCATACAGAAAAAGCGCAACGCGAACTCTAAACCACTATCGTTAAAATTCATAAACAATACCACAGGTGCTGGTGTCTTTTTCACCTTGGGATGCTCAGCAACAACCGATAACAGTGTAGCTCGCACCACTTCTGGATCATCATCATAACCGCATTCAACAACAATTTCAGATCGTGCAATAGGGTTATATAAATCATTGCTTACCGTCGATGTAATAAATTGCGAATTTGGTACTAATAATGTCTTACGCGCAAAAGTTTCTACTGTCGTAGCTCGTAAGCGAATTGTTTTCACCACACCACTTTCACCACCCACTTCAACCCAGTCTCCAACCTTAATCGGACGCTCAATAAATAAAATCAAACCCGAGATAAAATTATTAAAGATTTCCTTCAAACCAAACGATAAACCAAAAGTGAATGCACTAACAATAAATGCTAATGACGTACTACTAATACCTAAGGCATACACACCCATGACAATTGCCAGCAACAAACCAGCGTAACCAAATACTGTGGAAATAGCGTCTTTAGTACCTTGATCAAATCGCGTATACGGCAACACCTTCTTTTCGATCAAGCGTAAGATCAAGCGCATAATATAATATACGACCAGAAAGACGACGACCGCTTTTAATAGATAGGTAATGGAAAAAGAAGTCTCGCCTACTTTAACGCCTTTAAAAGTAATCACATAAAGCCAAGCCAATAAAGCGTCTTGTTCAACACCCCAAATCATCAGCATTGCTAAAATCCAAACAATAACAATAACCACATCACAGATCATCGTTAACCAATACAGTAATAATGAATCATTGGTCTGATCATCATTATATCCCAACGATACTTTAATCATCGCTCGTAAATTGTATTTGATGACATAATGTAAAGCCCACAAGATCGTAGTCAATAATACGGTTTGTATTATACTGGTCAGCACAACATTGGCTAAATTTGCTAAGCCAATGAAGATCGCAATCAGGTATAAAACAGCAAAAATCTTAATCACTGCAGCAAAAAAGTGCATCAACTTATCGCTGGATAACCAATTATGTAATCTATCCATGCTTCACTACTCCTGCAATTTGTTTAACCCGCGAGGCTAGCCAATACAAATTAATCACTAATGAAATTGCCAACAACAAATTCACCAAATCCGTAGCCTGACTGGGATAAAATGGATACGCTCTAGCGTTAGCATTAAAAATATTAATGTTATTAATAAATATAATTGCAGCAATTTGATACATTAGGATAAGTAAAGGAGTCGCTAATCGATCCAGCAAATCCGTTCCTCGATAATGGAAGTAGCGGCAACAACCATATACAAATGCCCCCGTCACCAACACAAATCCAATAGAGTTACCTATGGAGCGTATAAAATTCAAGGCCAGTGGATATGGCGATACCCCCACCCAGTTGACAAAATAACGAAAAATTACAATAACAAATAATGCTGGCAAAAATCCTCTCAAAATAACATCAATAACAAATTGTGAGCAGCGCCGCATTAAGCCACTCGTTACAGAATCCTTCACAGATGTCTGCTGTAAAAATCTAATCGCCCAGTAAAAATAAATAATGAATACTGCTAAACAAATCAGAACCGTCGCCCAAAAGCGACCTAGCTGCTGGTTTTGCGATACTTGCTTAGCAACACTGGCTAGCTGACCAAACAACTTATTAGTAAAATTAATGATCTGTGCACCTGCCATCGACCACGAAGCTGGCTTATAAAACGGTGATGCCATATCCCATAAGCCGCTGTGATTCACCTGACTCCTTATACGGCCGATGTTTCGTAAAACAGCTAACGACTCAAATTCTAATAAACGAATTTGCAATAAACGGCCTTCATAGAAAGCAATCTCTTGTTTAAATTCACGTATCTTCTTTACATAATAGGGATCATATTCAACTTTAAACTCAGTACTACTGGTAGATTTATCCTCATCAGCAACAGAAGCGGTATTCTTCATCAAGCTCCTAGCAGCCGTTATGCGTGCTTTATATTTGCTCGTACGGTTACCAAGATCAATATACACTTTTTCTACCTGACGGCGGTAAAAACGCAAAGTACTATCAGTAAACTTTTTGTCCGTTTGTAGCTTTTCACGTATCAGCTGAATTTGCTTTTCATGATCGTCTAATGCCTTAAGGTCAGACTCTTGCACCAACAGTGCAGCAGATTTAGGTGGTGCTGGCTGCTTTAATAGCTTATCAGCAGCGAAGCATAAACCCGGCAATAAGATACTGATCAATAGAAAAACAATTGAGAATTTTTTTCGCAACATCTGCAGACACTTCCTTGTCAATGAATTAGCTCTATAGTAAACCGAATGGTGTAATATTTACAGTGCCACTACCCACTATGGTTATGACAAAAAGTCTCTTTCACACAAAACCATGAAAATAATAAACTGATCACAAATATAGCAGGTAATAAACTTAGGCCTAACTGATAATCACCCGTCGTATAGACCCTAACGCCATGCACCAAGCGATGATCAGACAACAAACTGATCAACCAGCCACTCAATGGCTGCAATATCACCCCAGAAAATATACAAGCCATATTATTAAAGGCAATGGCAACAGCCGCATGCCGTTTATCATTGGTTTCTTTAGCCAGCGTATAAGTCAATGGTTGCGCCGCACAAGCCACCCCCATCAAAAACAACAATGTCGCCAACTGCCAGTGATTTAAATGCACAAAGAACACAATCAATAATGAAGCAACAAGCCCCAACACACTACTGAACACCAGTGGCTGCTTTCGATTACCCAGCATATTCGATGCCCAACCCAACAGTGGCGATGAAACAGCCAAGCCCATCCACGACGCCGCAACTAAACCCGCCGCCGTGGGCTTATCAAAACCATAAACTCGCATCAAAAACGGCGTTCCCCATAACGAAGCGAACATCGTCATCGGCCCCCAGGTAGCAAAAGACACCGCCGCAATATACCAAGTTTGTCGTTCGCGCATCACCTCGATTAAACCTGTCCACATCGATGTCGACTCGTGCTTCACCCGCTGCTTCCTCGGGTATCGTATAATCAACCAACACAATACCGCCAAAACACAGCCTGCCGCACCCAAACCTAATAAGCTGTACTTCCAACCGAAGATAGCATCCACTTGCACTAAAATAGTTTGCGAAAATAGAGCACCTAATGCTGCTAACACATAAATCACACCAACCAATATGGGAAACACTTTTGGTGAAAACACATCAGCCGCTACACGTGCCGCACCAATAAAAGCAAACGCACTGCCCGCTCCCATTAATAAACGCGCCACCGCGGCCAACCAATATTGATCGGTATAAGCAAACAAAGCAATACCAACTGCCGTCATGAGTATTGGAATAAATAATGTAGTATTCACCTTAAAACGATCAAACAATAAACCCGCTGGTATTTGCATACCGCAATAAGTCCAAAAATATATGCCAGATAAAGCGCCCAAACCTGCTGCGCCAATATTAAGTTCACGCATTATTTCTTTGGTTAAAACACCTGGAGAAACCTGAATTAATATATCGTAGAAAACAAAAAAAGCCGCCAAGAAAAACATAAACCCGCGCAACCATACCATACCGCTTAATCCTAGCTTTTGCTTAGTCATTCAAAATCGCCCATCGTTCGTGGTCACGCCACTGGTTATCAATAAATAAATAATTCGGCGAATAGCCTTCTTGCTGAAAACCACAACGCCTAACTAACGCAATAGATGCAAGATTATCAGACTGAATATTGGCTTCTATACGATGTAGACCTATCTGATCAAAAGCATATCGAACCACTTGCTTTAAGCCCGCGGTCATCACCCCTTGAGCAGCAAATTGTTTAAATACAAAATAACCACTGTAAGCACTTTGAAATAAACCGCGCACCACCTCATTTAAATTCACTACACCAGCCAACTGATTATCAGATAATAGAACAAAACAATAATTGCGCTCATCATTGTATTTTTTTAAATACTTTTCGAATTCTTTTTCGTTAGTTGGTGCTTTGACCCAAGGGTGATGCATATCAACACTGGCAACGCTTGCAGCTAAAAAAGCTTGTTGATCACTAGCTTGCAGTTGCCGAATTGTGATTTCCACAATAGTTACCTTTTTGTTACTAATACCAGCACACCTGATTAGGTTTTGGAGACTACCACTATTCATCCTGTTAATAAATAGCTCAACCAGACTTAAGCCAATTAAACCACTGCTTTAAACGATGTGGTATTATAAACTAGATCAAATTGTGATGGAGCACAACTATGAACAAGGACGAGGCATTAATTGCTTCTTATATTCTAAATGGCAAAGGCGGCGGTAAAGCTATTAGCTGGCCAGAAATTAAAACCTGGGATCAATCGCAAGGCACCCTATGGGTTCACCTCAATTATAATGAACCCAAAAGCCAAGAGTGGTTACTGAAAGAAAGCGGGCTACCTCATCACATTGCACATTTAATGATTTCACCTGAAACACGCCCACGCGTACTGGTAACTAAGCGCGGCATTTTGATGACATTGCGTGGCGTTAATATGAACCCTGGCCACAACCCTAAAGACATGGTATCGGTACGCGTCTGGATTGATAAGCATCGCATTATCTCCAGTCGTAACCGCGTATTGTTATCAGTCAAAGATATGAGAAATGCAATTGACAACAAAACCGGGCCATCAACACCAGCTGATTTTTTATTACAACTTAATGATCATCTATTAACACGCATTGGTATCGTGATTAACGACCTTGATACCAAAGTTGAAAAAATGGATGAAGCGATAGATAACACCAAGAGCGTGCGATTACGCTCAAAAATTGCCGATGTGCGCCGACAAACGGTATCAATCCGACGCTACCTCGCACCACAACGCGAAGCACTATATCAATTACAATTACAAAATTCAGGACTGTTTGATAAACATCAAATGATCCATTTACGTGAATCCACCGACCGCATTATACGATACGTTGAAGACTTAGATTCCGCTCGCGATCGTGCAGCGATTACTCAAGAAGAACTGACCAGTCGTATCTCAGAACAGATGGATAAACGCATGTATGTGTTATCTGTCGCGGCTGTGATATTTTTACCACTGAGCTTTGTCACCGGATTGTTTGGCATGAATGTTGGCGGCATTCCAGCGAACACATATAAACATGGATTTTTAGCTGTCTGCATTGCATTACTATTACTTAGTGTTGGTATGCTGCTTGCTTTCAGATATCGTCGCTTCATGTGAAAAATAGTCATCAATCAGAACAGGTGCCGCAACCATTTTCGATTGCTGCGCAAACTGCATCGCTTCGCTTCGCACCGGGTTCGATTCACGATGCCTATAAAACAAGTCACAACACGTTTTATAAACTTCACCATCCATAATTGGCTTTCGATTATTAGCATGAAATTGCAATGTATCATGCAATGAATCACTCTCTGGTTTCCTCCTGTAAACATAGCATGGAGAAGGAGCATCAAATATCCAAACACCATTGCTTTGCTTTAAGTCTGATAACTTAACATCTTTCGTTAAATGCAAGTTCATCACAACCAATGCAATAAACCAACGGTAAGCACTGAACCTGTACCTATAAGCTCCGTAAAAGCTATGGCCAAAATCCGAAGCCTCAATTAAATGTGGGCCATGAGGCGTTTTATGCTGGCCATAGGGATAATTCAAGCCATCAGCGCGAAGATCACCCGTTAAATACTGTTCTGGCGTTTTGCCGTCGCGATTTGCAACAGTAAAACTAGCACCTGCTTCATAGAGCATCTTAACCAACAACATATTACGCATTAGACAGGCGTAGTGCATGGCGGTGTTGCCCTGGTAATCCACCTCATGAATAAATGACGCTACGTGCCGAGAAGACAACAATGTCATTGCTACCGGATTGTTCGCTGTTTTCGCTGCTAAGATTAATGGGCTACTACTTGAACCTGAAAAACTGTCATGTTTTTTGAGTGCTGCCTTGTCACGCTGCTCAGCCAACAAAATTAACAATAAAGCAATATCGGTATCATTATATGAAATCGCACTCAGCAAAACAGTATTACCATAAAACCCTGAGCGCTTACTTAACTTAATACGCTTGGTGAATTCCGCACCAGTTTCAGCAGCCTCTTGAAGAGACTCATACATATCGGCATAAACACCACCACATTTACGAAACGTTCTACTCACACATATTGCTCAATTCATTATCAATTAAGCCGAATGCTATCATAATTAATAAATATATAAAGCCCTATTTCATCAATGCAGATCCCCCCCCCCCCCAACTTAGGACTAACACAAAAAGATGAGATGCAAGGCAAAAAGAGAGCGGGCAACCGGAGTTTACTGTTAGCTAAATGAGGGTTGCACGCGAGCTTTTTAACACCGCAGATCGCTTTTTGCGTCAGTCCTAAACTAACAGAACACTGCAACAAGGATGTACATAATGATGGCTGTCGCCAACCCAATCGCCACATCATCGAGCACCATACCGAAGCCGCCGTGAATATTTCTATCCATCCAACCGAACGGCCAAGGCTTCCAAATATCCAATACACGGAATATTAAAAATGCGACAACTATCCAACCATTAATCGGCACGCCAATTAATGCGACCAAAATACCAGCCACTTCATCAACACAGACACAAGTGGGATCAGTTAGACCGGTTCGGCGTATCACCCACTCCGACAACATGATCGATAAAATAATCACCACTACAATAGAAGCGATATACCACCAAAATGGCAGCTTGATTAACATAAAAAATAATACCAAGCCCACCAATGAAGCAAAGGTGCCCGGCAATATTGGCATTAAGCCGGTACCAAAACCGCAAGCAATAAAATACATCGGGTGCTGCCACACCTTGGCCGCGACTTCGTCTAATTTGTCTTTGTCATTGACTGAAGTGTTCGAATCCCAAACCATCGAAAGTAACCTCCTGCCCTTGTTGATCTCTTAGTAGCATACCAGGAACTGCAGTGACCTGGCCAATACAGGTTATATCAAAATTCATCTTGAGCAATGTGTCTCGATGCTCATTGGCTGCACAAAAGCACAATTGATAATCATCACCTGCTGTTAGTGCCAATAGCCATTTTTTTTGTGGCTCTTGCTTATTTAACACAGCGGACAACGGTAGTTTGTCTAAAAATAACTCCGCACCTAGCGCGGATTGCTTCAATACATGACCCAGATCTGCCAACAGACCATCTGAAACATCAATCGCTGCACTGGCAATGCCACGCAAAGCAATGCCTTCATTAACACGCGGTTGTGGTTGATTTAAAGCGGATAACAAATCATCAGCCACCTCTTCACCCGCTTGTAATAATTGCAATGCCAAGCCGGCATCACCTAAGGTGCCTGTAACATAGATATCATCACCAGGTCGTGCGCCGGATCGCAATATCGCTCGCCCTTGTGGCACTTGACCAAAAACAGTTGTTGTAATAGCTAATGGTCCGCGCGTGGTATCGCCGCCAATTAAGTCGACTCCGTATTGCTTAGCCACAGCAAACAAACCGCGTGAAAACTGTTTCAGCCAAGCATTGTCAACCTCGGGAAGGTTTAAACTTAATAAGCAAGCAAACGGATCAGCACCCATCGCTGCCATATCACTCAAGCTGACTGCCAATGATTTCCAACCTATATCATAAGCGGCAGTTTGCTCAGGAAAATGCACCCCCGCCACTGAACTATCAACACTGGTAACACATTGCGCATTCAGCGGCAGATGAAACACCGCCGCATCATCACCCACAGCGAGATCCACCAACGAGGATTGCTTGGCCTGGGTAAAATACTGCTGGATTAAATCAAATTCTGCTGTTGCCATTTTGTCCAGTTTGGTTACAATGAGCCCAAAAATTGAAGGTATTGTAACATGTCTAAAAAAGCTGTCGTACTGTGTTCTGGTGGTTTGGATTCAACTACCTGCTTAGCCGTTGCACAAAGTAAGGGTTTTGATATATATGCATTAAGTTTTGATTACGGTCAACGCAACAAAGCCGAGCTACATGCGGTTAAGCGCCAAGCTCAGCAATACAATGCTAAGCAACACATGATCCAGCCGCTAAATTTACGCACCATGGGCCAATCCGCATTGACCGATGACAGCATCGACGTACCCGAATATTCAGACGATGATGAAATACCTGCCACTTATGTACCTGCACGTAACACCATGTTTTTGTCGATTGCATTAGGTTGGGCAGAAGTCTTAGATGCCGATGCCATATATATAGGTGTCAGTCATGTCGACTTTTCTGGTTACCCTGACTGCCGGCCAGAATATATCGCTGCGTTTCAAGCCATGGCTAACTTAGCCACCAAACGTGGCGTTGAAGGCAACCCGATTGAAATCATCACCCCCATCATTAACCTCAGCAAAGCCGACACAATAAAGCTAGGCTTATCACTTGGGGTCGATTACAGCCAAACAGTTACTTGCTACTCTGCTAATGACAATGGTGAAGCGTGTGGCCGCTGTGATTCATGTGTGTTACGCAAGCAAGGTTTCGAACAAGCTGAAATTGCTGATCCGACCCTATATGCTTAAGCTAGGCGATTAATGATTACCCTGCCGTTACAATTTAACAGCATCATTAACTATCTTCGCTGCCACCACCAACACACCTACCAGAGCAATCCCAAGACTATAACCTTTTTTATTACGCTGAAAATAGTTGAATTTTTGCCACAAACCCACTATCATTACCGCCCTTAAGGCTAAAATTTACTAAAAAGGTGAGCAAAACCAATGCCAAGTGTTGAAATACCAGACGAAAATGCATTCGACGTAGCCATGCGTCGCTTTAAACGTGCTTGTGAAAAGGCCGGCATTTTGACTAAATTACGTCAAATGGAATACTACGAAAAGCCAACAGCTGTACGTAAAAGAAAACTAGCTGCTGCTAAAAAGCGCTATGCAAAGAAATTGCAGAAAGAGCGCGAAGCATTAGAGCGCGAACGTACGCGCCACTAAAGATTAATCAATTCTTTATCCCGCACCCCGGATCCTATCCGGGGGTAGGCCCGACGCGGGATCCATGGATTCTAGGAAACCCGCTATGTCGCTAAAAGAACAAATCCGTAATGATATGAAAGATGCCATGCGCGCGAAAGAAACTGATCGCCTGGGCACTATTCGTATGTTAATTGCCGCCATCAAGCAAAAAGAGATTGATGAGCAAATTGAACTTGAAGACAATCAAGTGCTTAGCGTGATCAATAAAATGATCAAGCAACGCCGCGATTCCGTTGAGCAATTCGAAAAAGCTGAGCGCCAAGAACTGGCCGATAAAGAAAAAGTCGAAATCGCCACCTTACAGACCTATATGCCTAAACAGCTTGATGAACAAGAAATCAGCGACGCTGTTGAACAAGCCATTACCAAGACAGGCGCTGCCTCAATTAAAGATATGGGCAAAGTGATGGGCATGCTACAATCATCGCTGTCTGGGCGAGCCGATATGTCTGTTGTTAGTCAACTGGTAAAGCAGAAGCTCACTCCCTAAGATTGGATCCCGGATCAAGTCCGGGATGACAACTCGGGATCCGGGATGACAACTCGGGGTCCGGGATGACAACTCGGGATCCATGGATTCCTTGCCAAGCCAGGAATGACAAAGCAGTACGCTATGCGCCTGGATTACTGAAAGGTAGTGAGAAAACAATATGGGCGCCATACCTCAACCATTTATTCAATCCGTCATTGACCGCATCGACATCATCGAGATCGTCAAAACGCGCGTTGACCTCAAAAAGAATGGCATGCGCTATAAGGGCTTGTGCCCCTTCCATAATGAAAAAAGTCCCTCCTTTACCGTTAACGCCGAACGCCAGTTCTTTTACTGCTTTGGCTGCGGTGCACGCGGCGATGTAATTGAGTTTGTCCGCCAATATGATCACCTGGACTTTATTGATGCGCTTGGCCAACTGGCTGGGCAACTGGGATTGGAAATCCCTAAATCTGACAATGACGACGGCCAACCACGCGAATCAAAAGAACCTTATTACCAAGTACTGGCCGAGTGCAGCCAATATTACCAGCAACTCCTCAAGCAACAACCTGCGGCGATTGACTACTTAAAATCGCGCGGCTTATCTGGCGCTATCGCTAAACAATATGGCGTTGGCTTCTCGATAGATAGCTGGGACGCCTTGAGCAAACACATAGGCAAAGACAAGCTCGACACCTTACTGCAAGCAGGCATGCTAATTGAGAAAGACGGCGGCCGCCGTTACGATCGTTTTCGAGGTCGCGTTATGTTTCCGATTCGCGATACCCGCGGACGCGTTATTGGCTTTGGTGCGCGCGGCCTCAACAAAGACCAGCAACCGAAATACCTAAACTCACCAGAAACGCCAGTGTTTCATAAAAATCGTGCATTGTATGGTTTATATGAAGCCTTGCAAGCCAATCGCACTCTCGAACAAGTCATTATTGTTGAAGGCTACATGGATGTGATTGCCTTGGCACAGCACGACATCACCATTGCTGTCGCCACACTCGGCACAGCGACCAACCCCAAGCATCTTCAATTGCTATTGCGTTATACGCAATCGATGGTGTTTTGTTTCGACGGTGATCGCGCCGGCCGTGAAGCCGCTTGGAGCGCGCTAAAGGTGAACTTACCGGTATTACGCGATGGCATCAGTTTACGTTTTGTTTTATTGCCGGAAGGCGAAGACCCTGACAGCTTGGTGAGATCCATTGGCAAGCAAGGTTTTGAGCAACTATTAAGCCAAGGCAAAGAAGCGGCTGACTTTATGTTCGAACACCTGGATGAAAACATCCCGCGCCATAGTTTGGCCGATATCGCGCGCTATGCTAAAGCCGCCGATGAGCTGATTCGCACATTACCTGCTGGCCTCTACCATACCCTGCTCGAAAAGCAGCTAGCGCAACACCTTAATATAGAACCGAACGAACTGAGCGACTTAGTCCATAGCAAGCAGCCTGCTGCCAGCCCAGCACCCGCTGCCGAGCCCGAGCTGGCGATTAGCAACCAAGACCTCACTCAGCACATGTCAACGATCCGCCTGGCCAACGCTTTACTATTGCAACAACCGAGCTTGGTTACTGAAGTGCCAGACACTTTACAGCAATTACCCGCCGAACAGCCTGAATACAAAATCTTCAAATACATAATCAAGCAGTTAACCCAAAACCCGCAAATGACTACCTCCAACCTTATTGAACAGTGTGAGAGTAATAAATTACAACATTATTTAGCGGCCCTCACTGCGTGGCAACCGAGCTTCCCTGCCGAAGGTATAAAAGCGGAATTTGAAGGCATCTTAAATAAACTGATAAAAATCAACATCAAACAACAGGCGGACCAATTAATCCAGCTGGCTAAACAGCGCCCGCTCGACCAAAACGAAAAGCAACAACTGCAAACCCTGCTTCGCCAAGCAGCAACTGAGCAACCAAGCACTTGATTTTAACTTTATCGTCCCCAAATAGCGCAATGGATGCGGGGCTTTCGACTATAATGAGTAGCATGAAAAAATATTTGAAATGATGAGCCGATTAGCGTTAGAATACACAGTTTTTGGATGCATTCTCCCGCCGAGACATAACAAGGCTTCAAGTAAAGGTTAATTATCACTATGAGCGATACAAACTCTCAACAAAGTGGCTTCAAGCAACTGATCGACGAAGCAAAGCGCAAAGGTTATCTAATCCACGAGGATTTGCTAACCATGTTACCGCATCACTGCATCGACCCCAATAAAATGGAAGAGATCATTAGCATCCTTAATGAGATGAACGTTAAGGTATTCGAATCACCGCCATCCGATGAAGATGTGCTGCTAATGGCTGAAGAAGCCGCTAGCGACGATGAAGTATCTGATGCTGTTGAAGTGTTAGCCACTGAAACTCGCACCACTGACCCTGTACGTATGTATATGCGTGAAATGGGTAGCGTTGAGTTATTGACTCGTGAAGGTGAGATCGTCATTGCCAAACGCATCGAAGAAGGCACACGCCAAGTAATGTCTTCATTAGTGCATTACCCAGAGATCATCGATCAATTTATTGCTGAATACCATCAAATCGTAGAAAGCGAAGGCCGCCTTAGCGATATCATCAATGGTTTCTTTGATGATGAAGATGCTGCTATGCCAGCCAAAGTGACACCAGAAGCTGCGCAAGCAGAAAAGGCTAAAGCGGAAGAAGCACAAAAAGCCAAAGCTGCTGAGGCCGAAAAAGCCGAGGGTGACAAAGCCAAAGACGGCGAAGATGGAGAAAGCGGCAGCGGTGGATCATCCGATGCCAGTGATAGCGATGATTTTGTTGATAACGGCCCTAACCCTGAATTAACTGCTGAGCACATTAAAGCACTGACAGCATTACAAAAGAAATTCACCACAGCATTAAAGAAACATGGCAAAGACCATAAATCCACTGTGGCTGCACAAAAGAAACTATCTGAACACTATTCGAACTTTAAGCTATCTATTAAAGCTTTCGTTAGACAGATTTACACCGTACGTGACTTGATGAGAAAAGTACGCATGCAAGAACGAGTGATTATTCGTTATTGTGTACAAAAATCAAAAACACCACGTAAGCGCTTTATTGCTTCATTCCCGAATCAAGAGACCGATTTAAATTGGATCGATACATTTATCAATGAAAACCCTGACCAAGCGCAGCGTTTAGAGATGTTCCGTAACGAAGTGGTTCGCGCACAACGCAAACTGATTGCATTAGAAACCAGCAGCAACTTGTCGATTCATGAGATCAAAGAGATTAACCGTCGCGTATCGATTGGTGAAGCTAAATCTCGCCGCGCGAAGAAAGACATGATTGAAGCTAACTTACGTTTGGTGATCTCGATTGCGAAAAAATACACCAACCGTGGTTTACAGTTCTTGGATTTAATTCAAGAAGGTAATATCGGTCTGATGAAAGCGGTAGATAAATTTGAATACCGTCGCGGTTACAAATTCTCGACTTATGCTACTTGGTGGATTCGCCAAGCGATTACGCGTTCGATTGCTGACCAAGCACGTACAATTCGTATTCCTGTGCATATGATTGAAACAATCAACAAACTCAATCGTATCTCACGCCAAATCATGCAAGAAACCGGCCAAGAGCCAACACCTGAAGAATTGGGTGATCGCATGGAAATGCCTGAAGAGAAAGTGCGCAAGGTATTAAAGATTGCTAAAGAACCTATCTCAATGGAAACACCGATTGGTGAAGATGAAGATTCTAACTTAGGTGACTTTATTGAAGATGTAAATATTCAATCACCGGTTGAATTTGCGACATCATCTGGTTTAGGTGAGGCAACGCAAGAGATTCTTTCAACGCTAACACCACGCGAAGCTAAAGTGCTACGCATGCGTTTCGGTATCGACATGAACACTGACCACACACTGGAAGAGGTGGGTAAACAGTTTGATGTGACCCGTGAACGTATTCGTCAGATTGAAGCAAAAGCATTGCGTAAGTTACGTCATCCTTCACGTGCTGAGAAACTGCACAGCTTCTTAGATCAAGAAGATATGTAAGCCAAAATCAAACCCATGGCAGACTAAGTTTTCCTCCTCTATAGTTAACGGCATAGAGGAGAATTAACCATGCGAGCTTATCGCTTTACTCAATGGCACACCCACGCTACTTTATGCCAACAGCCGATCCCCGAACCCGGCGTTGGTGAGGTACGCATACGCATGGGTGGCGCTGGAGCTTGCTTGAGTGATGTGCATATAATGGATGATTACAATCAAATCATCGCACCTTGGACACCGCCTTTTACGTTAGGCCATGAAAATGCCGGTTGGATTGATAAGATCAATGGCGACTGCCCTTTCAAAACAGGCACTGCTGTTGTAATCGCTCCCGCCTGGGGTTGTGGTCATTGCCGACGCTGCTTACGCGGCCGAGACAACTATTGCTTGCACGCCAAAGACCACCTATCTGGCGGCTTAGGCCTCGATGGTGGCATGGCAGACTATATGATTGCACCGATACGCCAATTAGTTGAACTCAACACACTAACCCCCACCGACGCTGCACCACTAACCGATGCTGGCTTGAGTGCCTACCATGCGATCAACCGCTGCCGCCATACACTCACCGCAGATAGCACTGTAGTTATTATTGGAGCTGGTGGCTTAGGTCATATGGCAATTCAAATTGCAGTAGCCACCACCAATGCACAAATCATCGTTGTTGATAATAAACCCGAAGCGCTGGAATTCGCTCAACAACTCGGCGCACATCACACCCTCGCCTCGAATAAACAAACACGTAAACAAATCAAAAAACTCACCGATGGCGCCGATGCTGTGATTGATTTCGTTGGCCACCACGATACCCTGCAGATGGCTACCCGAGCCATCGCACCGAATGGCCAAATCGTGTTAGTGGGCTTTGGCGATGGGCAATTAACCATCGACCGTAATACCCTGCCACCCGGCGCCAACCTAAGCCGCACACTGGGTGGCACAAAAACAGAACTCGCTGATCTTGTCACCCTGGCAGAAACAGGTACGGTAAAAGCCCATATCGAAACCTACCCGCTTGATGACGTAGCGCAAGTCTATCAAGCACTGAGGGAAGGTAAAATCAATGGGCGAGCGGTGTTGGTAGCATAATGTGTATGAGCCTCTAAATGAGGCCAACTCACTCTATGAAATAAATCAGCAAACAGTTTGACGCCACCTGTGAACGTATTCGACAGATTGAGGCTAAAGCATTGCGTAAGTTACGTCATCCTTCACGCGCAGAGAAAATGCATAGCTTCTTGGATCAGGAAGATATCTAACCCATCATTCTGGGTATACCACTGCATCAACACCGTCCATCAGTTGCTAATGACTGATGGACTTAATAACGTATTCACAATGACCAAAGACATGTGGAGATCTGTACAAATACTAACGACCTCCTAATGACTAGACTATGAACTACTTTTTACTTGCCTTTGCTTTAGAAGATACAGACGCAGGAGTGTATACAACCATATTGCTGTACTGCAGCGGCTGGCTATGAGTTGAAGTAAAAGCAACAAGCTGAATCACCGTGCGCTGTTTAATGTTATCCGTATTAATTTTTAATACCCCAGGACAACCACTACTCCCATCACACCCAGAACTCGGCACTCCTTTTTGGATTATACAATAGTCAGTCAATCTCGTTGGCTTACCGTTATACAAACAAGTCAAAGTCAGCTTACCCGGCGCGCCTTTATAGACAGGACCAGTAAATGTCGTTGAGCTGGAACTGCCCTGAAAAGGCTTAATCGCCCCTGGTGGCCAAGCCATGCCCAAGCCCGGCTTGTTTTTATAAAACGGCACAGCCTGAACGGGGCTATTTGATGTATATGTTTTACCATTTAATGTACCAATCGCCTTCATTTGCACCCATGGAGCAATGAACTTATTTGGATCTGTTGTTGTTGGCACATTCGATATAGTTACCGTATTACCCGATACCGAGCAATTGTTGTTACTAAAGTCTCTTTTTTGATCAAAGGAAGTAGTGCACTCATAACTGATCTGACCCTCGGCAACCCCCTTAGGCACATTGATAAAATATGCCGATGAAAATGCTGCTGTCGCACTTGTTCCTTGATGGTTTGGAATGCTTAAAGAAATACTCGATAAGTAAGGTCCACTGGACAAGCTTCCCTTCACAATAGGCACATAAACACTACTAGCCGTAATCGCATGAGAACTAACGGAAGCATCGGAATAGTCATCAACACTAATTTGCACGGCGTAATCTTGATCTCCAGGGGTAGAAGACAAACTAATATTACCCTTTGTATCAATAGTACAGCTCGTTTGAGGAAGTTGGCGGCTCATCACGTGGCAACGATATGTTAGAGATGAAACAGGCTGCGCTTTTACTTGCTTACTAATACTATTATTTATCACTTTATAAGCATCTAGAGTCACCGCTCCAGAGCTACAAGCACTACTGTCACAGCTAATTGGTTTTAATGGTAACCCATCATGCGGCCATGCAATGTAAGGCCAACTTTTAACCGTCCTTAAAGCAGGGTTAATATCATCTGATTCAACGGTTGTAACATCAACCACCAAATTATCAAAATTTTTCCATACATCATCAATATTGATTAGAGGTGAAACAATGGCATCATGCCCCGCCTCAAAAGAAGTTTCATAGGCTTGATAGAATGCATCACCATACGCAGGTGTCAGGCCAATATACCAAGGCTCATAACACTTCGTATTAACACCTGAGCTTAATCCCATTACATTACAACCATGTCCTCCTTCAGTTTCAACATCCTCATATGCGAAGGCAGCCACACCAACCAAGTTCGGGTTTAAGAGTCTCACCCCTACTGAGGATCCTGTGTCCCTAACACCCTGATATTGACTGAAACTTTTATTGGCGAACTCCATCGGTGAATTAACCCTATAACCTTGGTTAACACCAGCACCATCATATGAAGAGAAATTTTCCATATGCAGTGGGCCAGCCGTCATAAAACATTGCGAGTAGCTGCTCAGGTTCACTGGGCATGCTGAGTAAAGCTGAAGCGGCAACATCGCATTTTTAATCTTCGGATATGCCACCTGCCCTAAACAGGCTTGCAGTTGACTTAAGCTCGTTGGGTTCGATGTACAGCTCTTATCAATCACTGCCGATATCCCAGGAGTCGTTATCGTATCAATTGATTTGACATTAGGGTTCACGTGAATAAGGTAAGGGGATTGACTATCACTAGCAGCTATCGATAGCACCGGCATAAAATGCGCATCCATCATCCCAAATAATTTAATTGGAGATATAGGCTGCCCTGATCCTGGCATTGAAAAAAAGTTATCGCGCCAAATTCTGTCATTCTCAAATCCTGCACTATTCGGCGTAGACGAACAAGCATTGATTCGACTAAGTGTAGCAACTCCACTTCCACTCACGTAATTGTCACAATTTTGATCATTAGTAAGCGTCTGTGCATATAGCGCTGCTTGTGTTTCTGAGAATCCTCCCCCTAATGGTAATGGGCTGTTTAATGACATGTCGTTTCCTGCAGGATAGACTGTCTTATTGTATCCGGGCTTAGCGTCATTTGGTGTACGATAAACCGTCGCATCATAACTTGAAAAAATCCCTACGCCTGTTGGGCCAAGCGCTACAACAGTATCAGGAACAAATGCACGATTAGGAAAGTCATATACCGACAGAAAATAACCTTGGTACGCGAGCTTATCAGATAATGCTTTAAAAAAGTAATTATTAATATTTGATTGTGTGAACCCTTTTTCAAAATCAGTACTAAGAGCATTATAAATGCGCTTACCTGAATTGACGTTTTGCTGCACCAATTGTGAAAACATTAGGTCAGCCATCGTATTTAGTTGTTGCTGATTCATACTTGGAAATTCCGCTGATAATGATTTTCCTGGAGGTTCATAAGTATAAGAAGGTTGCTCAAAATCAACATCTAAATGAACATTATTAAGGTTTGGAAAATTTCCATCTGTAACTGCATGAGCGAGATCATTAATCCCATATTTACTCTGAATTGGAATATCTACATTACGTTGTGGATATTTAGCAGATGATTGAGCTAATTTTGTTGTCGCCCAGTCATTGAGAACAGTATTATATGGTGTATTAGATTGACCCACCAACCAGTTTATTTGAGTGCCATTGTAGTGCAACTGCGTACCAGCACCATACAATTCATTAATCTCGGTACCCGGACGAAAAAAAGAACCATTAATCGTATTGATATCCTTTGCATACCGCGCCATTTGATTATAATCATCATTCGGTATGGTCTCAGCGGACTTGTTTGAACCATAAACATACATCCCAACAATTGGGTAGGTAAAAAATACACCTGGATCGTATGGTTTGTTCATATAAAACGTTTGATACGCCGTATCTTTAGATTTTCCATCACTTGATGTGTAGTCAGCTCTAACCGTGACTTGGTACAAGCCATTATCAGATGGAAATTTAAGTTCATTATCATCAGTAATCGTAGGCGCGTCGACAGCAATAGGGAGCTGCCCTATTCCTTTTAATTGATATATCTTGCCTACAGTACAAGCATTACTCTTTATTTTTGATTGGCTGGTATCAGTTAGTGACTTACAGACTGGTGTAGAATCGATAGAATATGTCACTTTGCCACTACTAGGGATAAAGAAAAGTTGATCTAACTTGGCTGCCTGATTCGTATTATCATACAAGAAACTAGTAACGCCACTTGCTACAACCAATGGATTCGTATAGTGAAAACTTTTTTTGTTCTCAGTATTTTCTTGGCTGAGCAAATCATCAATTGACTTAGTTGCTAACGCCGTATCACCATCAACTAAGATGATCGGCAAAGTGTAGTTCGTTCCCTGGTCAGTGATTTGTAGGTTACATTGCAACTTGCCTGGTACCGTATAGCTGACACCAGACACAACGCCTTGTGGATTGGGATCAACGTAGATGATCGTCTTACAGTTATTGGGAAAATTTGTTTTAATATATTTGAAATTGATAGGCGGGGTATCGGGCTTGTTATAAACCAAAGTTAACCCTGGATATTTACCAACACTACGGTCTAGATAAAGCGACGAAGCTAATTTAGAGTTCTTAGGAAATGACGATGAATCACTAATCTTCCAATTAGTATCAAGGTTGGGAAAATAATAATTAATACCACTAAACAGCTCAGCTTGACCTTTATAAACGGGAGTTCCAGGATTACCCATGGCATTTGATGATGGAATGACCAATTCACGATAGGGAAAATAATTACCAGGGGTATCAGTATTGTTGTGCTGCCTATAATAGGCTCCCGCTGATACAGCTGATAACCCAACGATGGCAATAGAAATGAGGGTGGTATTTTTTTTATTCATCGTAAAGCATTCCATGCTATTAGTAGTAAGTCGGTATACTAGCACAGTCGTACATCGCAAAACAGCCATGAACAAATGTCTTGCAACTACCACTACTGCAAAGTAGTATTGGAACATTAGTTGCTGAAGGAAAGGAGTACCTTATGCTTATGGAATGGACCACACCTCAGTTTTACCGTGTTGACGGATCAAAAGACACTCAATTCGGCGCTGCTTGTGGTGGAGACGATACGGCATGTGCTTGTAGCTAGCTAAAGATTATGTTACTTAATCTCACCACGAACAATTTAACGAGCTTCCAGCCAATATTTTTACGTGATAGCCTCAAGCATCATATCGACTACCTAACCACATCTAATTTCACTATTTGTGGCGATATTTATTTATTTGAAAAACAAGAACTGCAAAATAAGCTCAACATAAAAAAAAAGCAAAGTGATATACATATATTAGCTTTAGCGTATCAGAAGTGGCAACATGACTGTATCCACCATATCAATGGCCAATTCTGTTTTTCAGTTTGGGATAAAAAAAAGCACCAACTCTTTTTAGCCAATGATCGAGCTGGTAAAAACACATTCTATTATACTTTTTATAAGCAGCAATTTATTTTTTCAACCAATATTAATGATATTAGGCAAGCATTACCCTCAGTTACCGTCAACGGAAGTTTATTCACGCTTTATGCTATCGATTGCCTATCCTCCGACGATACTTGCTACAAGCAAATTAAAATGCTATTACCAGCACACTGCATGATAATCGACGCAAAGCAAAACTTGAAAACATATGAATATTGGAAGCTTCATGACATAAAACAAAAAAAGCAATGCCTATCACGAAGTGAATACTACGAATACTTTCAATCCATTTTTACAAAAGCAGTTAACGACTGCATAGACGACACTAGTCCGGTGGTCGCACATCTTAGCGGAGGGCTAGATTCTTCATCGGTTGCATCCATCGCGGCTCGCGAATTAAAGAAAGACCATAAAATATTGTATGGCTATACCGCTAACAACAAACATACGAAAACCTCCTATCGTAATGGATGGAAGACCTCTGCTACCAGCTGGATTCATTCCGTACTGGATCAGTACCCCAACATTAAGCTACATCAGCACAACTCAAATCCTAGCTATGACATCTTCGAGCACCTAAGCCAATTCTATGACATCATTGACCAACCCATAAGAAACGTTCCCAATTTTGATTGGATACTGGACTGTTTTAATTATGCGAATCATATACAAAGTCAAACTATATTAACAGGAACAGCCGGAAACGCCACGATATCATGGAAAGGACAAACAATACAAAGCACATTAAAACGTGCTGCCTATCAATGGATACACAGGAAAAATAGAATCCCACAATCTAATCACCTAAACCAGTCACTCTTCAACAACCACGACCTACAATATGCCATCATACATCGCAACAGTAAAATGAACCAACACCACCAAACACTTAACAATAAAATTGCAACCCGAAGAACTTCAACGATTAGGCCAATCCAGCGCTACTACAATGTAAAAGTGCTTGATCCAACCAACACTTTAAGCGTCAAAACCTTTTGTTACAATGCACCACAATGGGTGTTTCATAAAGGCAAAGATACACTGAACCGACGGTTATTGGTGAGAGAGGGATTAGCAGGCATTGTTCCTGAGACTGTCAGAATGAACCCCTATCGCGGTGAACAAGCCGCTGATTGGTATCTGCAATACAATCAACACATCGAAAAATGGAAACACCAACTTGCATCTTTGACACCAGAGGCAAAAGAAATCATATGGTCAATCTATAACGAAAAGCACATATTCAATATCATCAAAAAACACCCCAAAATCCAAGCCGTTAATCACGAGACTCAATGGAATGTACGCATAAAGTTAATGAGGTGTATGAGTGCGGCTTTCTTCTGTGATCATATATGTAAACTACCCAACGTAAGCATTGATTAGCTTCAAAATCAAAGTTGACAGCATTAATTTATTACCCAGATAATGCACTATAATTAGCTGCATATCAGATATTAGGTAGCGCCATGCGGTTAAATCATACATTTATTTCAATTGCATTAATCCTGCTGTTGCCAACCAGCACCTTATTGGCCTATGCGCCACTGGTTGTGACAAATAACACCAGCGAAAAGATTGGCTTACAAAATACCAGCGTATTTTCCAATTCAGGTGAATACCCACCTATCATAACACTATGCCCAAAAGGCGGTACCAGTGCCAAATGCAAGTCTTCTGTCACACTACAGATGAACGACCCCACCCCTACAGACGGGTCGTATTTTTGGACTTATCCCGGATCAGACTCAGCCTACCCCAACCCACCCGCTGGCTCGCCAGACAATTATTACATTGCCGTTCGCAGTGATAAATTCCTCACCGGTAACGCACTATGCCCCACCATAGGGGATAAACAACCCAACCCTGATTGCCTTTATTGCTTAGGCAGCCAAGGCTCACCCATGAATCAATACGGCATCAGTGCAGTTCCCGTTGGTATAGAACAAGTACTGGTTATCGATAAAAAATCATATGGAAAATCATGGTGCCACTTCCAAAAAGGTGGCTCATTTCCTCCAGCCACGCGAGCCCCATATACACTCATCCATGTTAATAAAAATTATTTACTTCCAGGCGCACACGGCACCACCATACCGGACAAAAACAACCCCCTTATGAATCTGCAGCCTTACTTTAACGCACTAGGAGCATCAACCACTGACAAGGATGGTAACAGCGAGGTGACTGTTGGGGGCGTATGGAAAGACTACTTAGTGGTAGGACAAGGAAACAGTTACCCAGGCAGACTGTATGTGAAAAAAAATATTGATTCAATTGACACATTTAAAAATTCTGGTGCCTGCAAGCCTTACACACCAAAAAGCGAAGAAAAATCTGATCCGTATAAGTATGTTTGCCCTGTGACATTTACAGCAAATAGTGGACCTACAGTAACGATGAGCATCATATTAAATAATGGTATTCGTGCACGCAACGTATATGAACTCATGTCGTACAACTTCGGACCCGACAGACCAAAAAACGATGGAAAATATCTAAATCCACCTTACATCATAGAAATTTCAGCACAGCCTAGTGACTTTACAACTGCAGATACTAAACGCTGTAAAGATAGCAATCATCCGAATGGTGGCGTTCTGATTTGGAGCAGCATAAGCTACTTTGAATTGGGTGCATACAACTACTTACAACTCGATGGCAATGGCACAGCTGAATCAACTAATGTAGTATACGATTTTGATGCTACACCAGTAGCCGCTGGCATCAAAATTAACAACACCGAGGTCAAACCAAATGACATCAATGCGATCAGACTGATACAAAAAATCAATGCCTCTCCTCAATCGGTCAATGATAGTCGTTTTTATTTAGTTCCTTACAACAGACCTCACTCAACCTCACCATTATCGCCTCTGGCTGACATTTGCTACGACCCAAGCAAAACTATGGAAAAAGGCATCTACCAAATCAATATTCGCGCTCGCGGTCAAACTAGCGGATCGTTTGATCCAGGCGAGGCAGCTCATGCCACAATTTATATGAACGTTCACGAAGATAACCCAAGTTTGAGTGATTGGCGCGCTAATGCGAACAAACCCACCGCAGCAAAAACCAACCTGTTCAACAATGATTATGGCAAAGGGGAAAGTCCAATCATTGGTGCTTACACCTATTCAAATACAGATGCTTCAAATGACATGGTGCAATTTTTACAAACCTATTCTGATTACGCAGAAGTACTGTCAACGGTTAACGGTAGTAGAAGCACCCCTGTTAATACCTTGCTTGCCGAAATAATGAACGTACAATATTCAAGGCCAAATTCAAGTGACAACCCTATTGCTTATATGGATGGTAATACCTACTGGCCAATTTGTGCAGGGGCACCCAGCTCAAATGCAACCTGTGGCGGCTATGACCCGGATCCAACACAGAATATTAACCCAGGATGGATCAACTTCGATCAACCCACTTTATCGACTTGGCTACCCTCATTAACCAGCAGCGTTAATGCGAAAGGCATTGAAGTAACGAACAACCTAGCCTTTGATAATGGACCAAAAAATGATTTCTCTAGCTACAACCCAACACAACGTCAAATTGTAGCCGACAAAATCACCAATACCATCAACGTATCGGGCGCCAAATTAAATGGTATAACGTTGGATTTAGAAGGCGGATTTAATAGCTCAGGCGCTACAGATTTTTATAAAGCTGTATCTGATCGACTTGCTTTTCAAGGTAAGTATTTTGGAATTTATTATTTTTCAACCATGTTCAGACCTGAAGTGATTGCCGCTTTTGGCCCTGTAGGGCAAGCATTGGTATCTGGATATGACATATCATCGTATCGCGTCACCCCTCAAAGCAAAGCGCCAAACTCGGTCAACACCTATGGTGGCTGGGAAGGTCAAGAGGCAACACTTACCCAAGCCTACCGCGATAGTATCGCTTGTTCTTCAGCTGTCAACACACCTTATCGTAACAAGAGCTGGTGTAATATTAATACTAATGCTGCCTATGCCGAAAGCTACCGTTTATGGAACTCAGGTTTTGCCAATACCACATGGAACTGCGTTGACTATCCTGAATTCTGCACACCAGCCAAAGTATTCACCACATTAAATGGTAAGTTCCAAGTGGTAATGCCGGTATCACAATCATCCACTTTGTGGTCAGCTATAGAAATCTTTAATCCTGATTTTACGCAGTTCACTGCAAAGCCGAACACAGGGCAATGCAATGTTAATCAAGCACCACAAGGAGGCCAGCCCACATTCTGCCAGCCTGAACAACAAGGATTCATCATTGCAAACTCAGTTGATCCAAGCGTTAAGCCATCTTCAGCTAACCCGTGGCAATATGGTGGCAATAATGCATGCAGTGACATCGACAATAATTGGCTTAAAACCAATAACGCGGCACTGCAAGCAGCCAGTCCAAACACAGATCAAAAAACCTTTCAGCAACAACTTGCAGCTTGCATATTTCAAGATAAAATCATTAATCTCAACGGTATTAAAACATCAATTCAATCTTACCAACCCTGCGGCAAACTACCAACAACTGGTGAAACGATACCTTACAACCAATGCATCATCATTTCTGCACTCCCTGGAAATGTAAGCGCAAGCAGTGGGAGCTCTTCGAATGTAGCCTCATCAACTCAAGCCAATTACATCAACACGGTGATTAACCTCTATCGTAGTGGCTCAGGCGGGAAGTACTCTGGATTTTCAAATAATTTTGTTGGCTTAAGCTTTTTTGCTCTTGAGAACTTTCAATCTGCTGCTAACACAGGTGCCTTCTTATGTGGAACCGAATATAATACCACTGCACCACCCAAACCATCAATGTTCACCGTTCAACAACCCTGGTTTATTGGCCTATCGACCTACTTACCTTCTCAAAGTCCTACGGATAGCAATGGAAAAACATGTTATCACGGCGATAAACCCTACATACCCCGAGATCCATTTTATGACTCACCAACTTATAAATCTATTATCAATAACTCATGGGATGCCTTTTTTGGAATCATGGAAAACTGATACTATTGTCAATTAAATGATGTATGATGAAGGAAAAAATAGGAGCTACATATAAGGATAACCTATGCTCGCAGGGATGTATTACCGACAACCAAATCGCAACCACACCATTACACAACAAATACTACTCAATCATCTTGACCAATTTAACACCGCTGAATTTAAAGGCGGCTGGCAAAATGATTCAATAGTCATGGCAAACTGCTTATACGCCAACACACCACAATCAAAAAGCACCCAACTGCCTTATATTCACGCTGAAACCGGTTGTGTAATTGTGGCGTGGGCACGATTGGATTATCGCAATGTGTTGGTTGAGAAACTGGGTGCCTCTAAAACAGGCCTTATACAACGTGCAGATAACGAACTGATTATGGCCGCTTACTTACGCTGGGGTGAAGATTGTTGCCGGCATTTGTTTGGTGACTATTGTTTTGCTATTTATGATCCTCGCACTCAATCGGTATTTTGTGGTCGTGATCATATGGGTGTTAAGCCGTTGTATTATTATTGTGATGATCATGTGTTTGCCTTTAGTAGTTCATTGGCTGCTTTTCATGCACTGCCTTGTGTGCCTATGCAGCCGGATGAATCATGGATTGCGCATTATTTAGTTAGCGACTCGATGGATTTTGAGAAAACGGCTTATCACAATATTTTCAAATTAAAACCTGCACATTGCATGACTGTGACTAAGCGTTCGGTGAAACAGCAATCGTATTTTCAATTTGATGCCTATAAAACCGTCAACTATAAAACCATTGATGATGCGGTTGATGCGTATCGGGAAAAGTTTATTGCTGCAGTTACATCGCGCATGCCAAGTAATTACCCATTAGCATGTGAGCTCAGTGGCGGCGTTGATTCATCATCAATTACTGCAGTGGCTGCCCATGAATTCCAACAACCGCTGGATAACTTTTACACCTTTGCGCATACTTATTTAAGTGACGAACCTGAGTATATATATCCTTTGTGTCAGCGCTACATGTTACCAAATAACATTGCCGTTTGTGGTAATGAATCACCAGCCACTAAAGCAATGCATGATCACCGTGCACTACTGGCTTTAGGCAGTCCGATCGAACATGGTGAAGGCCGAGGCCGCTTTATGGATTATGCGATCGCCCAAAAGTTTAATGTGCGTACGCTGTTTTCAGGCTTTGGTGGTGATGAGTTTGTTACCAGCATCCATCCCGATATTGCGCAGTATCAATTATTTCGTGAGAAAAAATACCGACATCTGTATAACAACCTGTATGGCAATGCACTGACACGCATGCTGCGCTTTATTAAAATGCCTTATAAGTATCAGCAACATCAGCGCACTTATAATCCGCGATTTTTAAAAGCGTTTAAAAAATATTGGAAATATTCCGTGCTCAGTGAGCAAGCATTGCAACAATATCAGTTAGAACAAGCACATTTTGATAAAGCCAAGTTTGATCATGGCTACAATCATCTCAATGAATACACCTTGCAAGGTCGCTGGGTCCCGTTTGTATCTACTCGCATGGAAAATTGCACGCTAACAGCCAACTCTTTTGGTATTGATTACAGCTGGCCATTACTGGATGTGCAATTAATCGAATGCTTTTTGGCTATTCCAGTGCATTACAAACAGCCCAAAGGCGTCTATCGCTATATTCATCGCAAAGCATCAGAACATTTAGTACCCGAACATATCATTTGGAAAAAAAATAAAGACATGGGTGAGCGCGTTAGCCAACCTGATTTCAAGGCACAAGAACGTATATTAAAACAACCCATCCACCCACTACTGGCACCGATGTTCGATCACAAAAAACTCAATGAACAAATCAAACAGCTTAGTTTAATGAAAAACCCTGATATTTCTCATCGCATTCAAGTGAATAAGAATTTTTCTGCGATTAATAACATCAATAATTGGTTGAATTACTATCATGGTGATAAACCTCAAACCGAAATAAGTGAAGCCATCACTGAAGAAGCACATGAAACGATTACATAAACTTTTTAACAAACCACCTTTTATGCTGCATTGGCGTTTTTTATTACCAAAGCAACCTGGTGCTATAGTCATTCATCAAAAGGTCTTTTTTAAAGCTTGGCTACAGCAACCCATTTATCTCTACGCACCCATGCTACTGTGCCAAAGCTTATATTGGTATGGCTTTAACGCATGGAAACTGTCAATCAAAATCAGCTGCAAGCGCGATTTTACTGTTAAAAAGCATCATGACTTAACACGCTGGCAATGCTTAAGGAATTTATTATTTTTTACGTTGGGTTTCAATATTGCGCCGCGCGATGTTTTTTATTTTAAACTTTATAAAAATAAAAAAGAGGTATTTAATCACCTGTACGCCTTTGAAGGGCCCGTATTACACGAACTCAATAACCGTGTATTTGATAAAGTAAGAGCAGCAAAACACTTACTCGGTGATAAACGTGCTTTTGCGCAAGCATTGCAACATATTAATATCCCGCATATAGCGACTGAAGTATTTTCAGATCAACAACATCAATCGATTATTAACTTACAGTCGCAACAGCAATTTTTTATTAAGCCCAATACAGCGAACTGCTCCACTAATGCAGCGGCGCTGATTTATGATAACAATACATATACACTGCAAATGATACAAGGTGAAAATATGTATTCGCCTACAGCGATAAAAAAACAACTACAACACTGGGCAGAGAGCCAAGGCTTTATTATTCAACCCTTATTGTTAAATCATGTTGAATTACAAACACAGTTCGACAGCAAAGACTTAATCACCTTTCGATTAATTACCATCAAATCACCACACAGCGCCTCCATGCCTGTGTTTTTGAAAATAGAAATTGCCTTGCCTGAAAAAGCTGAATACCATCGGCAATTTTATAATGTATATGCCATTGATCTAGAGACCTATACCTTATCATCAGTCAATCCAAATGCACCCGAACAACCCGCACAGCAACTGTCACCCTTGATGATAAAATACATACACCAAGCGATTGACCACTGCACCACAGCTCACGATCAATTGTTCGACTGCTATGGCATTGGCTTTGATTTTTGTATCACCCCTGATGGTCCGGTGATTATTGAGGGCAACTACGGTTGGGATGTTTCTTCCATGCAATTTGTAAGTCAGACTTACAATCTTCATGGAATAATGAGAATAGCAATATAATTCAGTATATTAACTAACATGAAATCATGTAATTATGACATTTTACATGGATTTCTGTCATAAGCATCGACAAAATGCATGCATTTTTAACCAATTGTGAGGCACCTCAAAAACAATAAATATAATATATTCAATATATTATGCACAAATTAGGCGGCACCGATTGACTTTTAGGCAATCCTCCATGAAAATTGTAACTGAGACTTACAATTTTCATGGATAAATATGCGAAGATCAGCCTACTTAAAGCACCTAAACGATGCATTCCGCACCTCTCCGGTCGTTGCCATTCTAGGCCCACGCCAAACAGGCAAAACCACACTGGCCAGGGAATACTTTAAACAACATCAGGGTGAAGCCATCAATTACTTTGATCTGGAAAACCCATTAGACCTATTACGCCTACAAGACCCCATGCTAGCACTGGAAGAGCTTCGAGGCTTAATTATAATCGATGAGATTCAGCGCATACCTGATTTATTTACTGTCTTACGTGTACTCGTGGATCAAAAAAAACAGCAACAATTTTTAATCCTCGGTAGCGCTTCGCGCGAGCTGATCTCGCAAAGCTCAGAATCATTAGCAGGTCGCATACACTACATGGAATTAATGCCGTTTTCTTTTGATGAAACACACGAACTTGAAAAATTATGGTTACGCGGCGGCTTTCCACTGTCCTACCTGGCTGGCTCTGATGAGGACAGCACCATCTGGCGTAGCAACTACATCAAAACATTTTTAGAACAAGACATCCCAAACCTCGGTATTAATATACCCACGCAAAACTTAAGACGTTTTTGGATGATGCTAGCTCATTCACACGGCCAAACGTTTAATGCCAGTGAATTGGGTAATTCGTTAGACTTGTCACACAATACAGTGAAAAAATATTTAGATATATTAACCGGCACCTTTATGATGCGACAACTGCAACCATGGTATGAAAACATCGCAAAAAGACAGGTGAAATCCACCAAAGTTTACTTTCGTGACAGCGGCATTTATCACACTTTATTAGGCATCACTACCCCAGAAGAACTCTTCACCAATCCAAAGCTAGGCGCCTCATGGGAAGGCTTTGCACTGGAATCGATTATTCGGCATGTCGGCGTAGATCAGCACGATTGTTATTTTTGGGCAACACATAATCAAGCCGAACTGGACCTATTGATCACCAAAGGCACTAAGCGCATCGGATTCGAATTCAAACACACCAAAACTCCAAAGCTTACCAAGTCAATGAAAATTGCAGGCGACGATTTAAAACTAGATGCTTTATATGTTGTTTATGCAGGTGATAAAAAATTCGCATTAACCCGCAACGTCGAGTGCATACCGCTTAAACAGTTACTCACTACAACAGACATACTCTAGGGCATGTTATCATTTGAGGCTTAACCTCAAAAGCCTCTCGCCCCATCATATACATAGCTGAAAAGCCATACGACTTAAATGCGTCAACTTCTAAACCCAACCAATGACATGCATCCGGTGACAAACAAACACTGCCATCATCCGCCACAATAGCCAGTCGTCTACCCGGCTTAATATCAATATCAACAGCCTTAATGCCGTTCAGTAGTTTTATTTCTGCAGCGTTTTCAAATGACAGCTTTAATTTCTCACCGCGCCCTCGATGTCCTGTTATAAAAACGCGGCCATCATCTGCCTGCAATAACGCATGATCATCCGTAGCAGTGGCACAAGCAATCCGCGGCAACTCCTTAAAGCCCGCATCTCTAACAGCAAACACACCACCTGAATACGCCTGATGCACCCCCGTTACAACTGCAGGCTCGTTCACCGGCAAATGCGGCTGGTTATACAGCGTACCAAAGCTATATATTTTACCCTCAGTTGTGACCAACTGTGTTTGTCGTGCCCCGGCCGCAATTGCTTTGCATTTTTCCCAAGGCTTTAATCGTACCCGCTGTGATTTAGCACTATCAAACTTTAATGCAACGCTTTCATAACCCACACCCAAAGCACCAAAATGCCGATTCCCACAGGTATAAACATCACCCTCAGTCGTAAGAAAAACACTGTGCTCACACCCGGTAGCTATCGCCTTAACACTCTGCCCCTCAGCAACATCGAGCTCATGAAAGGTCTCACCT
Organism: Coxiellaceae bacterium; assembly: GCA_029212885.1. Classification (GTDB taxonomy): domain Bacteria; phylum Pseudomonadota; class Gammaproteobacteria; order Coxiellales; family Coxiellaceae; genus JARGNX01. Next base: position 855 of record JARGPC010000008.1, on the reverse strand, counting down.
AACTTAACGCCACCCAAACCTAATTCACCATACTGATTTAAGCCATAACCAAATACCCTGCCATCTTTAGTTAACAACGAGATATGCTCATCACCCGTTGCCACTGCATCAATCGGTGCATCAAAAGGAATAGGCACTTTAACCAAGCCTTTTGACATATCACCAACGATATCACCCAATAACAAATGAGCACCGTAACCACAGACATACACTTCACCGTCATTACTGACAAAAAGACTAAAACCATTGCCCGCGATCACCTGCTTAACGCCTGATGGAATATGAAAACTGGCTGGCTCAGGTTCTGTGGCATGCTTCTCTCGATCAATAACACCCAACTCACCATTAAAATTGCGACCACACACCCATACCTCACCATCGCTTTTTACAAACACCGCATGCCAAACACCCACACTGCATTGCGTAATCGGATGCGATTTTTCGTATTCATCAATAAGGTCATCTAAGGTGGTACCGCGCGGGCGATTAATTACCTTTTTTTGTGCAATCAATGCCGTAATGATTTTATAACGCCTTTCTTCAGCTAACTGAGACACTCCTTGCCGAGACATACTCCACTCCCACGTTGATAGAATCGAAGGAATTAATATAGGGGGTAGTAATACTCAAGTAAAGTCCTAGGCCGCAAATAGCATTATTGCTGTTTGCGGATACTTATTATCGAGAATCATATGTCAAAATTTATAGGTAGGCAATACGAGCGGCTTTGTAAAAACTGAGTAAACGACGACTTGTTTACTGCCTTATCAAGTCATTTTATACAACTAACTTCGCGATTTGAAAGAACGCCTGAATTTTTGACACAATAGGGCCAATGCCCTCAGAGCGTGGTGA
>JARGPC010000016.1 GCA_029212885.1 Coxiellaceae bacterium | reverse complement strand
CCTTTGACCGCTCGGGTACCCCTCCCTAAAATAGCCCGTTATTGTCGTTACTTCGCCCTCCGTTGTCAACTAAAGATTCGCCTTTTTTTCAGCTATTTCAATAATAAGTTTTAATGCATAATCCAATATGTTGTGACCCTTTGCTACTGGACAACTGAAACGATCTCCATTAGCATTGGCTCCGTCTATTAAGGTTAAGGAACATAACGCCCCATGCAAGCAACCAAAGCGGTGGCCACAGCAGTCTCACTCGATGAAATTCGCGCGCCAGTACAGGCCGATTTTGATGCCGTCAATCGCCTGATCACTGATGAATTATTTTCAGATGTACCATTAATTCAGGAAGTTGCAAAACATATTGTAAGCAGTGGTGGCAAACGTCTGCGCCCACTATTGGTCCTATTAAGCGCAAATGCTTGTGGACATAACGGCGAAGAACAACACGAACTGGCCACAGTCATCGAGTTTATTCACACCGCCACCTTATTACATGACGATGTCGTTGATAAAACCGACCTACGACGCGGTGAACAAACTGCCAATGAACTCTGGGGTAACTCAGCCAGCGTATTAGTTGGTGATTTTTTATACTCACGCTCATTTCAAATTCTAGCAAAGCGCGCTAACGTACATGTTACTAAAGTATTAGCGGATTCGACCAACATCATTTCCGAAGGTGAAGTCCTACAACTGATCCATCAACACAATACAGCACTGTCTAAAGAACACTATTTGCGCGTCATCGAAAGAAAAACTGCTGAACTATTCCAAGCCGCCTGCCAAATAGGTGCCATTATCGGTCAACCGAACAATGACAAGCTGCAGCTCAGCATGCGCCAATTCGGCCATGACTTTGGCATAGCTTACCAAATCATCGATGACGTACTCGATTACATGGCCGACCCAGAAGTTTCCGGCAAAGCCATTGGCAACGATTTGCGCGAAGGCAAAATCACACTGCCATTATTACGCACACTCGAAACCTGTGACGATACTACGCGCGACCTGATTCACCAGGTGATTGACAAAGGCGCCAATGACGAACAACTACAAACCTTAGTCACCGCCGTTAAACAAAGCGATGCCTATACCTATTGTATTAATGAAGCAAACCGCTATATCGATAATGCATTACAACACCTGGATGAATTGCCTGCATCTGATTGCAAACAGTCATTTATTCAGTTGTGTCAGTTTATTTTAGAACGGCATTATTAGAGACAAATTGACCAACAAGGCAACAATAGTATTGCAATGTTAATCTCAAACTTAGAAGGAGCTATAATTATGAGAATGCCAACCCCTAGACAGTCTTGGTCAAGTCCAGAACTTCATTACTTGACCAGCTCAATAACAGAGGGAGGCAACAAAGGCTGTGCGGAAACTATGAATACTCGCTTTTTTACCCCTCATACCTGCTAAGCAAACGTAGCTGTTACTTGCGTGCCATTACCTGTACACGTGCCGCCGTTACAGCTTGTAATCGTTGCGCACCCTGAAGGAGATGAAAAGATATCGCTCGATGATACGTCTTTTGCCTGTATGGTGATGCCTGCTACAGTACCAATCGCTGGCCTACAATCCCCCACGTCAGAAAAGCATATGTTATAAACAGCGCTCTCATTAATGCTATACACTCTACTTCCGACATATGTCATCGTGTGTCCACTCACTTCTATAGGCTGTCCAATCTGACCTGACAAGCAAGAACTATTTGTGTAATACGTCACTATCAACGTTGTTCCTGTCTTAGAACCCGAACCCACTACACTTAAAGTATCTTGTATATATGTCCCCCCTGGCTTTAAGATCCAGTCATCAGAAGGCAAATACTTGCTGCTTGCGCAACAATTAACCGCCATAAAACTCAACCCCAATACAGCAACTCTCAACAACATAACAAACCTCTCCTGCATAAAAGCCTCCTTTGTGAACGATACATGATACATGTAACTGATACTATATTCTCACTTCGACTCATCTGCAATTGCTGAACATCTTTAGGTACTATCTTTTTAATGCATACCAAGCAAGGGAAATCACTGTCATTCCTGTTCTGAAAAGGAACCCACCAGCTTTTTGTATCGACGCTTATCAAATATCTTTAGCGCCGCCTGATCACTATCGCGCAGCGCGATCATAGCGCCAGGGTTTTTTTCAGGGTCAATAAACTTTTGTAATAATTCTTTTGGCATAATCTGCTGACCCACCTCAATATCTGCAGGCGGCTTAGCCATATTGTCCCTATAAGTTTCACCCAATGCTGGCAAAGTAAAGGCATGTCCCCTCTGCCAATGGGATTGATCGATAGATTCTAGGTGAAGCTGTTGCCATACGAGACTATCAAGAAAAAAGTATTCGCCGCTTTCGCAATTAACAACAATTGTTTCAGTACCCGCTTCCATTAAGACTAACTGCATTAATCATCATCCTCATAAAAGTCACCATGATAACGACCAAAAGTGTCACGCAGTATACCTTTGTCACTTACCAACTCTCCGCTAATGAGACTTAACAGATATTTTTTAGAATAAGCCACAAAACTTGGATTTGATGCTTGTATATTACTAAAAATAACATTACCACGCGGAGCTTTCTTTGCTTTAATCGGGGTCCAGCGTGTTGCCACTGCAATTGAATTCGGTGATGTATTATCTACTGCATGCCACCACCACGGTGAAAACAATAACATATCACCCGGCTCTAATAACACACTGTACTTAGGTATACGATTATACAACGGAATAGTTTTTTCATATTCCTCAAATGGTAATTTATGATCCTTAATTCCACACAATGCATTTAATGCACTGGAATTTAATATAGGGCGCAACGCATACGTGTATTCAGGAGGCACAAAGGTCCAATGCTTATTACCATGAACCATCAAAAATGAATTAAAGTCCGTAGCACAATGCATACGTACACCCGTATCAGCGCCGCCTATAAACATCTGCACTATGGCATTCGCAGCTGCAGGTGAATAATATTTTGTTAATTTTTGATAATCAAGATCATCCAATAGTTCAGGGTTACTTATAAAAATTTCGGATGTATTATGCACATACGCCTTATCAGGATAACCCGGTCGCATTTTCGCAATCACTTCACCCAACTTGCCATCAGGAAAATCTTCAGCACCACCCTTTTGATACTCAACCAAATAAGCGACTTCAGCATCAGCATAGTGTTTTGCAAAATAATCCAGCGACCATTTTTTTACAGCATCACTCTGCTTTAAAAAACCACGAATCACAAAAGGCGGCACAGCCGACTGGCAAATCATTTCTTTAAAATCATCAGCAGTAACTTCATTGATGTCATAGATTGGTACATCATACTGATAATCTTCAGGGTGATAATCGATACAATTGTCGTGATAACGCTGCAACATTTTGGCTGTCAGTTGCTTCTCATACGCCCTCATAAAATCAATGCATTCAAATTGATTACGCAGGGTATACATCAATGCACAGGTCACTTCGTCTTCTGGGTCTAGTCGAAGCAGAGATAAGTTGTGCTGGATATGATCATCTGACTTGTTCATAGTGTAAGTATATCATACAATAAAAAACTCACATTAAATCAACAGGAAGTGATATGGGCAACCCCGAGCTCTCCCAGCAACGCAAATTTCTGCACGCTTTACTGTGCTTCATGCTGGTACCCATGACCGGCCTTGCTACTGACATATACACCCCATCACTGCCAAGCATTATGCAATATTTCAATGTCAGTGCAGTTCAAGCCAAATACTCCATCACCATATATATACTCAGCATTGGTATTTTTCAGCCATTGGTTGGGCCATTAGCTGATAGCCTGGGCCGCCGTTGGCTCATCTTATTCGGCACCGCATCCGTGGTTATCATGATGTGGTTTGCAACCATTACCACATCGATTCACGGCTTATGGGCCGTGCGTTTTTTGCAAGGTCTCGCAATATCACTCGCACTGGTACCAGCGCGTGCCTTACTAAAAGACTTATATCATGGCGATGAATTTAAAAAACAAATCAGCACTTTGACCGTCATCTGGGCCCTGGGTCCATTAGTTGCTCCGTATATCGGCGGCTACCTGCAAGCCTATTGGGGCTGGAAAGCTAACTTCTATGCGCTGTCTACCTACGCCTTTATCGCCCTGCTATTTGCAGTGACTATGCTCAAAGAAACCATACCAGCTAAGCAACCGCTGCGGATGGGGAAAATGCTTGCCAGCTATGCATTAATACTCAAGAATCGCAGCTTCCTAAAAAACTCTTTACTGCAATCATTCACCTACTGCCAGATTGTCATCTATGGCGTTACCGGCTCATTCCTAATACAAGCAGGCATGCATTACAGTGCAATCGTGTTTGGACGTTCAGCTCTATTCGTTGGACTTGGTTGGCTGATAGGTAACATCATTCACCGCTTTACCCCTCGAGTAAAAGAAAAACGTAAAATACTACTGTGCAGCATCACCGGCCTTATGATCTCTTGCGTCATGGTGATACTCGCCGCTCTCGGCCAATTTAACCTCAACAGCTTGGTTCTGCCAGTATTTGTGCTCGCGCTATGCGGAAGTATTATGTACCCAATTACATTCGCTAATGCCATCGCCATATTCCCTAAACATGCCGCCACAGCAAGCGCCGTTAACGTTGGCATAGTCATGATCTTAGTCAGCATATTCACCAGCATCAGCTCAAGTTTTCACGCTTATACGCTGTACCCAATTAGCATTACTTTTTTTATTTTTTGGTGCATCACTCTCGCCATGTATCCAACAATGCATAAAGACTCATAAAAAGTCGCTTACGTACCTTTGGTCTCATTTAGCTGATTAATCTACTGTTAAGGGTTTTTCAGCCTTATTTAACGACAGAATAAATACAGCTGTGCTAGCATATTCGAGGAGAATATAAACGGGGAGAACCACATGTCTAGAGCAGCAGCACCACACTTTGACGATAACGCACACCAAGCACAGCACCACCTAAAATCATCCGCCAAATTATATGGTGGCGCCGTGGCCAGCTTTATCCTGGGTAGCGTCGTATTACTTCATGAACTACTAAACGATCGCAGACGCGGCATGTATTACGCCGGTGATGCTTTATTACTTACCGCACTGATACTAGCGCCTGCTGCTGGCTACCAATTAAATAAAGGCCTTAACAAAGTTGACCCTGCTCCAACCGAACTGCAGGATAGTCTAATAAGTGGAGAGCCAACGATTAACAAACCTTTCGCCGGCATTGCCAGCCGCCACTTTAGCCGTAGCGCTATCACACTCGGCGTTATTGGTGCTGTGTTTAGCGCTTTTGCCGTTGCTGAAGAAAACTACCGTATCTATAAGGGTTATGATAAAAATGTTACGCTTGCAACTGAAGCGGTACTAGGAATAGGCGCACTACTCACCGTTGCCGCATCCGCAGTTGCTGTTATTGCAGTAAAACAAAAGATCTGGGAAAAGCAACACCCAGGCCATGGCCCCACCACATCACCTTATGACATAGATTATGACACGAGCTGCCTAGGGCGCCTTCGACGCATGTAAGCCACACTATATATAGCGGTTAGCCGCATCTTGACGATGCGGCTCCAATAAATCTTCAAGTTTTTCCAACAATTTGCGCATGCGTTTCGTCGTTTTACGCGCACCCATGCCACCGAACATACTTGTGCTGCACGATACAATTGGCTGCTGGTCATCAGCATACTTGTTAAACTTACCATGACGGTGTTGATCCATGTGTAAATCAATCGCGTCAACAGCATAGTCGCCACTTTCACTCAAAAGATGCAATGTATAATGCAAACTCGGTAATTGCTGATGCAAACTCTCAAACACTTCAACCAATTCTGGTATTGTTCTTGCCTGCGCAATATCTGTAAGATACCGCTCCATACCTTGCGCTTTAGCGCGGCCCATTAAATGAAAATTAAAATGATGCCTCTCCGAAGTCGATAACGTATTGGGCCGCTTGCCTTTTTTACGCAGCTTTTCACACATAGCGTCATACTTATCACGCAAACTAGCAATGCGCTCACTTAAATCGGTAAATTGATTAGAATGAAATAGCGCTTGCTTTAACTGCTGTAATTGACGAGGATCTTGAGCATAAAAGTCATCCCACTTCGTCACCACGGGCCCAAAGTTATTTTGCTGATTCATCCAACTAATCACTTCTGGCTGTCGATGATTACGCCCGGAATGCCTAACCGGCATTGCCTGGCCAGCACGCAACAGACGAACACTTACAGCAGCAGCATCACGCAGCTTCTTTGATTTAGTATCAATCAAATCATCCACTATCACACCACCCGTAGCTTCTCGCACCAGGGCATGAGTCACACGATCAACCATTTGCGCATGTGCATCTCTAGCTAACACACAGCTCACTGCTATTTGCTCTTTTGCTTCAGCGCGCACACCCCAGCGTTGTAAAATACCATCACCATCAGCAGGCCCATACAGTTGCTCATGCAACGCTGAAGCTGCATCAATCATCTCACTGACACGAGCCAAATACGCTGATAAATCCAAGCTATTATAAGTTCCCTGATCATGTGGCACCAAACCCTCAGCCTTCATATTCAACCAAACATCATTCACTCCAGACCAATCTATTTTTGCCTGCCCTAATGTTCGACCACGAATAATACTAATTTTCGCATCAGCTACAGCCCGCGTTAATTCATCTAACAATCCCAACGCTCGTTTCGCTTGCTGTAACTTGGCATACATCTCAAGTGACAAAGCTGACACCATATAAAAACGTTTGGCACGCAATTGTTGCAACTTCGTTATATTAGATCGACTTAACTCGCTTTCTTGCTCATACGTTGGTGATGATGACACACCAGGTATATCTGCTTCGACATCCACTACACTCATTGCTCTAGCTGAAATTTTAGCCTTAAACTCACGCTGTGAAGCATGCTGAGAAAGCGCGCTAATAGGCACTTCACTTTCACTTAAAATATGTTGTTTTACTTTTCCCTTCATACCGACAATTGCAGGCAACTCTCGCTTAGCTTCAGACGATAAACGCTCTCTATAAAAGTGACCACCACCCTCTTCAAGATCACAACCCAAGTCCCATAAGGTTTGAGCCACACTAAACTCTGCTGTTTTATAGTCACATTCTTTTGGCACCACCAATTCAGCACATCGATCAGCTAACTGAGCAAAACGACCAAAGTTCTCTAAACGATCCGTGCCCTGGAATAATGGTTTTAAATGATTATCTAAGGTGAAACACAGGACTTGATCCGGCTCAGCATCAGTCGCCGCTTTCTTCACTAACTGCAGACCAGCAGGAATAGCATGCACAATCGTATTCTCAACTTGCTCTTTGACGAGCTGCATACGCCAGTTACGACGTGAAATTATCTCCTTGCGCTTATAAGTGGTGTCATAAGCCTCTGGCACATAACGCAACTCAAACTCGCGCGGATCAATCGCACCACAAGCTAACCAAGTCGCTGGGTTAAAAGACCCACCCAACTCAACTGGCAATTGATGGTACCACCCATGACGCAACAGCATATTCAGCAGTGGAAATAATCGTCCAGCTTGATTTACTGTGACTTCGCGGTCACCGACAAAACCCATATCTGCAGCTAACTTTCGACGCTTCTTTTGGGTATTTATTTTTTCTGCATCCGAACAACCCAGCTGCGCATGTTCAACACCCATCATTCGAAATTCACAAGCCGCTGTTGTTAACTCATTCGCTAATAGCGGTTGCATCTTCGGGAAATGCTCTACAAATTCACCGAATTGTTCTGCACTACTGAAACAAGTCTCACGAGTACCAATAGGTGACATGCCGTCTGTTACCATCCAATCCTCTAATGAGCTAGTATCATCGCCAGGATTTGCAGCGGCTTTTGCTTCACGTTGCCGTCTCGCTAATTCTTTTTTTGTAACACCTTGCGTAATAGCAAACTCAGGATGAGGTGGCTCATAGTGACGGCGACGCCTCCTTTGTTCTTGTTGTTGTTGCTTTCGGTATGATAATCGCTGCTCTGTAGTCAGAAGTGACTGCTTTAATGGGCGGTCATCTGCCTCGCTATTCGAGCCACTACCTATAATACGTAGTCCACCAGCTCCCGGATACCTACGTGATTGCAGTGAATACTTATTGGTGCTTAATAACTTTAAACTGAAAAACATCGCTCCCCCACTCGCTCAATGCCTTTATATCCATACTATTTACCAATTATTAAGGAATTCTTAAAGGACATTGTTAACATGCGGAAAAAGTTCATTATATCAGCATGCTAAGTACGTTTCGACGTTGATAGCCATTCGAGTGATATCATCACACCGCTGCTTGTCATCCCGGTCTCCGAGCCGAGATCCACACATTAACCCAACTGCAACTTATTGCTTCTACGGATAAACCTACATAAACTGACAAACACGGAGTGTAGCTCAGCCTGGTAGAGCACTGTCTTCGGGAGGCAGGGGTCGGAGGTTCAATTCCTCTCACTCCGAATATTTCTTTTAACAAGAGAATTACGATCAATACATCTAAGCATTAAAGCCGCAATTGTTCACCACGAAACGTTCATTGAAAGCCTTTTGGGCATCTGAAAAAGCACGTCTTCGTGTATAGTGAGTGTTTATTTTTGGTCGCATAGCATAGGAGTAATGAGTGATGAACGATTTGAAAAAGTTGCAAGCATATTACCAAATAGACCCCACCCTTATTCATGCATCAGAACTATGGCTATGCACTGGTAAACCCAACAGTAAAACCTACCATGAATTATTCACCTCACTTAATGCCGATTTGATTCAAGGCAATGTACGCGCAGATGTGATTCACGCACTGGCCGCCGATCCACTATTAAAAGTCGCCTGCAATAATGAAACAAAGTTACGACAAAACTACCAAGACTTAAAACAGAAATTTATTACGACACGCAGCCAGGCGCTATACACCCAATCACGCCAATTATTTTTAGCCATTCCACGCCATGAATTTATTGACGCTAACATCACGCAATGTCCAAACACAAAAAACATCATTGATCATTACGACAAGCTAAACTACTTTGTGCAATACGATATCACAAACCAAGACAGCATCAACGCGCGCGTAAGCGCCTTTGCTAGCTGGTTAAGTGTGATTAAAAAATTACAGCAACAAGGTGACTACTGTTCATTTAGCGCTATTGGCCAAGCACTATGTTTCGGTTTAGCACATTCAGATTCAATAAAAAATGGCTTATCCATTAGACAACTCGAGCAATTACAAAATATTAAATACCTGGCATCCAACCCCAAAGCAATGCAACAAATGCAAAACAGTCATACACAAGATATTATCCCCGACCCCAGCGACTACCGCCATCGCATTGGTATATACAAAGCTGATGAGCAACATGATCACACGGCAGAATTAGCACATTTACAAGCACAACTAGAGACGCACCAACAAGCACTGATATCCAATGATCAGTCTGTTGATTTACCCTGCGAACATAGCGCCTGGACAATAGTAAAAAAGCATAAGCAACATAAAAAAATTCCAGTCAGCGCTAACCTCTACCATCAACATAAATATTGCTTAATAGCACAAATCGCTGATCCACAACTAAGACAGCTCATTATTAGTAAACGCTTAATCATCGACCAGCGCATAACCGACAATGACATTGATCAACTTAACCGTGCGTTAAAACAAAACCTCAACATCAGACAGTACGCATCACGCCTAAATAAACTCGGCATTGAGCTCAGTGAGGATGAAATAAAACAAGTAAATCAGCATAACCCACAACTATACTATCGCAGCTTGATTCATAACCCAATGCTAAGAAAAACATTACAAGCATTCGATATTCATTACAATAAAACCAGTGGCTCAACTGCCAAGGTCATTCAGCAACTAAACCAGCAGTGCCGCACTGGCATCAAAGCCAAGCAATTAAATACACTGCTATCTTCATTGGGCGTGACACTAGATAGCCATCAAATTCAAAGCATCGTTACTGATATCAATCGCCGCCGCCACCTGACACCCACCCCTAAAATCGAGCTATTGCTCAAGCGAGCAAATTCCATATTACAACAACCGTTGCTTAAACATATCAAAAAACAAATGAATGACTATATGCAATTGCTGCGACATGAAACTGACCCGCAACAATTGAAACAGTATTTAGGTGACATACTAAGCCGTCATGGCATGCGCAATGCTGCGGGCAACCCCTACTTGCAAACGTTAGACGAACTATTCAATATTGTAAATCAACTGAGCGAACTGCGTCACCAACTCAACACTGATAAATATGATCAACAATTGATTAAACGCATCGCAACCTTTAAAGCAAAGATCCACAAATCATTTTTCCAAGAATTATTTGATCGCCAGCAACTGATGCACCAGGCACTCAAAGAGATCAAAACTAATGGGCAGTTGAGCGAAGAAAGCCAACAGCATGCAAGAAAATATGCACCTATACACTGGAGTGTTAAGTTTAAATTACGCAGTGCTGATAGTTATATCAACAGCCGTAAACACACTTTACAGCATCGCGCTATTGGAGAAGCCAAACACAAAGCCTATAAAGACTTTGATCACTTGCAAAAAGCACTGAACATTACGTGGCAACGACTATGTCACTTTAGCAAGCGATTAGAACTAATACCTACGCTGGATTATAATGCACTGCTACAACAAGCAATTAAAGCAAAAGATCAATCAATACTTCAGCAAATAGAACAGCAACTCAGTCAACAACGGTTACAACAACACTTGCAACAAGCATGGCTGGACTACACATCGCTGGTCAGCAGCTGCAGCCATCAGTTTCAAACAATATACGACTTACAAAAAAAATATTCGGATGCGGCTAAAAAAGTGGATCAACAATACCACACGCTCTGGAGTCACCTTGGCAAACAACAAGGCCAGCATAAAAAGAACATTGAAGATCTGTCGCAATTATTAGCCGGTAGAAATCCTAAACGACTTAACAGCATTAAAGAGCAAATTAATTTGCAAACCTTTAGCCAATTAACAGCATATGCCAAACTAACTGACCGCATCGCCTCCATGCGCCAACAATTACAACTCAATAGCAAGGCAACTACAGAAGAAAACACTCCACCAACTGAGCAGACTCAACAAGTTGAACCCGCCGTTATCGCAGATACCAAATCAAATCACTGGCAACAATATGTCCTATGGAGTGCCACTGGCTTAGGTGCGGTAGCATTAGGTGCTGCCGGCATGCACTTCGCTCCGCACCTAGTGGCACGCTTTGCAACATTAGGCGCTGTGAGTGTTGTTGGCATAAAAGCTGTCGTAACCGCAGGTAGTGCCGCTGTCGGCGGAGCCGCAGGGCATTGGTTTGAAAAAAATCTGTTAAATCGTTTTGGCTTATTTGCAGTAAAGACTGATAATCCATCAATAGATGATAAATCTGATAATGCAAACCAAATAACACTAAGCCAATAATCTTAGTTACTTAATCACACAGTGCATGCTTGTCCCAATGAACGACAAAAGCAGCGTTAAGGTCCAATGATTCCGAGGCAATAACAATCTCATCGCCCACCTGCAAATCACCAACGCCTTTTGGTGTGCCGGTATAAATCAAATCACCCGACTCTAACCGCCATATGGCAGCCACCTCTGCCACCACTTGCTCTACAGACCGTATCATTTGCTCACTGCTGGCTTGCTGTTTTATCTCGCCATTTACCCGACAACTAAAATCAATTTGACTTAAATCAATATCATTAATCGGCAGCCATTGCGCGGTACGTGCACTATCATCAAATGATTTTGCTTTTTCCCATGGCAAACCTTTATCCTTAAGTCGCGTTTGCACATCACGCAAAGTCATATCTAAGCCAATCGTAATATCAGCTGGCTTTAAATCACTACCAATGCGCACAACAATTTCGGCTTCAAATTGCAACTGACTGCCATGTGATGGGTAACGTATTGTTGATGAATTTTCACCCAGGCTGCTGTAGGGTTTCATAAAGATAACAGGTTCGACAGGCGCCTCATTACCAAGCTCTTCAATATGCTCAACATAATTACGACCCAAACAAAAGATTCTTGGACAAGATAAAGCCATGATGAGTATTCCTTACATTTGCCATAGTAGCAATCCACTTTACACCATTTTAGTAGCGCTTGCATTGCAGCTTTGCATAGCAGTAAAACTCTCATCACCAACAGTGGCTTTAATACGTTCGATATATAAACCTCGGTGCGGTATAGCTTCGGCAGCTGGTGACATTAAATAATTCAGCGCTGGTTGCAATATATCTTTATCACAGCCATATTCATCGATAGGATTCCTACGGCGCTTATCGAGCATATGATCAATAAATCTAAATAACAACACATGACCACAACTGAACTCAGGCTTATCTTCCGCATCACCCACCAGAATTTTCGCAGCTAAATTAGCTGAACGTACCCGGCTTGATGACTTAATGCGTTTATATACTGGCATAGCTCTGGCAATCCATTTTTTAAACACTCCTAACGGCAACACACCTCGGCGAACCCTCACCTCAGGATCACGGACCATACCATAATGCGCCAACCGAAATAATATATCACGCCAAGCAGCGACCAATGCACAATTAGCTACTTTTTGCGGTGTCATCTCAAGCGGCTTCTTTGTTACTGGCAACTCAGCCACAGGATCATCCGCACGACCTAATGCAAGCCCTGCAACTACATCCAATGCAATATTCTGCAACTGATCTTCTTCTCCATCCTCAAATAAACCTAGTGAAGCAATTACACCCAATAAAGCAGGATCATCATCTTTTACTTTTTCTTCATCAATATTACACTCTAAAGGAACCAACCCGAAGTCTTTACCAACACCGGAACCTGCATTAGACAAATCCCTTAAATAGAGCATATTGCTATCATTACTATTTAATTTTTTGCATACCTCATCAACGGCCAACATTTCAGGATGCTCCACATGAAACACCTGAGCCTGACTAGGTGAAATGGCGCCATACCCACGATTTATAATTGCCAAGTATGTTAAGCCATTTACATTCATAAACGCCAATTTAAAACCATGACTTTCTTTAGATTTCTCACCCCAACAACCAACAGTCACACCAACAAAACCTGTTGTGCTCAGTTCCTTATACAACTGATGATCCGACGACACTTCAAAAGCATTGAACCGCAAATGACACTCAAAATCACAGGCAATTTCTCTCAGCGCAGTATCCGTTGTTACAGATTCAACTTCTGCAAATAGATGCATATTCTCAGCTACTAACTCATGTGCAGACAAACTGTCTAAACCAGCGGTATACCCAGCCGCATGCTCGCCCCAATCGCTCTCATCACAACCAACACCACAGTCCAATAGCGCAAAACGTAAGCGAGTATCCCAAGATACATGAGAACGTGGCAGAGCAAATAAATGACTTAACCTTTTAATACCCTCGCGGCGCTTATGACTGATATTGCCACGCCTATCTAAATCAATTAGCACTTTTGCAGCCAACTCCATTCGCTCATCATCCGAGTCATTGGCAATTTGATCCAATAATTTTGCTGCTGCAAAATAACCCCGCCTATACAACGAGACTATTCCATCAATCGTATCCACGCCTGGGCACAGTAATTGCAAGGCATCTATCGACTCCGGCTTATTTGGATTTCGACGCAAATACTTTAGCGCACTAGCACAACCATGCTCCGTCACAAGGGTAACCAAATATCGCTCGTCACCTTCATTCAATGGCATTGGGCATAACAGTTGTAGCGTTTCAAACTTAGGGTTACCAATGCGCCCCAACAAGTTCTCTGCCGCTGGAATACCTAGCCGCATTAAACGACATAACGCTTGCTCACTATCAGCATTATCATCAACCAATGGAAACAAACGGAACAGCGCATCAACATCCAGCAAGTGACAGCTATCGTTTAAATATTTTTTTGCAGCAGCATCATCAGCTTCAGCTAACTCAACAACAGTCATCAACTGATCTACATCTAATAAATGATGACCTGGCTGAAACAATTCACGTATGCGCTGCTCTGGTGTTCTACTCATTCACACAGCCCCTGTGGTCTTGTTGCTGCTAAATCGCAATAAGCAGAAACACCCTCAAGTACCGCACTATTTATCTGTTCTTTCATTACTCCAATGATCTTTGACATTGAAGCGAGCTTAAACGCTAAATACGTCTGATTACCTAACTGCCAGCGGCATAGTGCCTCACCTAGTTCCATACCAAACCTTTGATCTATATTACAATACTATAAGTCTGATATTATCATATACAGATGAAAGTAAGCTTAACACTTCCGTCACCAAATCAGTGAATAGGGCTCAATTAGGCAAGGCATGAATAGGCGTCTTCAACCAGTTCTAATACAGCATGTAAACTGTCACTCTGGTCGGGATTTTTATACATCTCTGTTTGCAAATAGGTGCTCAGCTTTAAGCGCTTAGAACTCAGCTCACTGGCATTCAATTCCTGAGTTGCATCGTCAACACCTAAAATGTCATAAGGCGTTTTATCAGCATATTTAGCATGAAGGCTCGCCATCAGCTGCTGAAAATTGGACAAAGCAACTTGATCGCTTTCAGTGCCAACTCCCTTTGATTGCAGGGCGGTAACCTCAGAATATAATGACTCTTTTGACATCGAATATCTCCTAAATAATTTATATAAATCGTGCTCGATATAAAACTGAGATAAACATTTAGAAGAAGAATAGTCCCTGCAATACAGCCCTCACAGCAACAGTACTAATTTCAACGAACTTACTTTCACAACCCAGCTTTATGTACTTATTATCAATTATTCTCTTATTAAGTTTAACAAGCAATAACACACACATTCACAATCAAACATTCCATTTAATTATGATTTAATCATGTTAATGCAGTTTAATTAAGGCAACCTTAAAGAATCAGCCGTATTCTTAATATTTCCCTCCAGAACAATTAAGGATTATGATATCTTATTGAAATTACTAATATTCTGGGATTATAGACTTATATACTTATATATCCTAGATATGAAATATTAAATATTTTTATTATGAACTTATGTCTATTAATCATATAATGGTTGATTTAGCTACGCTGCATCTGTAAAATCTACAAGTATATTAAGAGGAGTGAATTGTATATGAGCTTAAGCATAATCTATTTACCATTATTGCAACTATTAAACGAACGCCATTATTCTAAACCAATGGATCCGACAGTCTGCCCTGAGAACCCACACAAAAGCGAACGAGAAAAACAGGCTGCGCTTGAACAACGAAGAAAGTCCTGCGGAAAGTCACTTGAGAAAAAAAACCACGGCTTAACACACCATGCTAGGAGCATGAGCTATATAGAACCAGTCATCAGTTATCTTGAAACCTGGGGATCAGCCGATACACGCGCGGCTTTGGCTGAATTTTTAGGCGAAGACGAACAACGCAAAAGACGCATTCAACAACTCACCATTGCGATGGCCTTTAGCAGCATTTCACGTGAAAGCGAAATACCACGAGAAGCCCAAGTTGATACCTATAATCATTACCACAAACTCAATGGCGACCTTTTTGAGCATTACAATAACAGCGCACATGAAAATAGCGACACCAAGAGTGAGCCATCTGATTATATTATCGACGATATCCCTGAAGCTGTAAGAGCACTGTTTACACAAGCATTCACCAATGAAGCTGAATTCAAACATATTCAAAAAAGCCTGGTTGCTATGGGCGATCCGAGTAACACCGATATTTCACATGTCATCATCAACCTGGCACATAAATTAGACCTAGCACGCTGTTACAGAGGCGGCAAGGCTGAAAAAGAAATTGAGTGCTATATGCATCAGCTGTCCGATAACACCAAAGCCTACGGCGAAGCCATGCATGGCTTACGCCACTACGCGATCGCCACCATGGATACTACAGGCAATAGAATAAGACACCTCCGTATTCCATATAACACTGAACGATTTGCCGCATCAAATTCTAATCCAGCAACTTGCTTAGACAACATCAACTCAGCTTTGCCTTATAATACGCATCATAAGCGTGTTGGCGCATCAGTTGAAACTCCATTCTATTATAAAATCGAACGTGGCGCCTATAATGCAGAACACTTTAGGCAATTTTCACACCTGCGCTCACGCATTAATTACGATGATTTCACCACTCGCAAAAGAAGTCGCTGGAACAGCAGCAAAACACGCAAAAAATTTGGCGTGCGATTGGAAGAAAGTGAATATGTTGTCGTTGATAATTACCGAAAAAAACCACTGCTCGAAATTTCAGACAAGCGCTCTAAGAAAACATCATTAAGTTATTGTGACCCGGGCAAAGGCTATTGGTCAGCACCGACCTCACGCATTACCTCTAACACTGTGCAAGTCGGTATAAAATTACGACCCGAGCATGTCTCACCCTCCGTAATTTATCCTGGAAATGCAAATACTCGAAACCGAACTTTTACTGATTTTGACACAAAATACGAAGCCGACCGCTACCTTGACTTGGCTAAACAAAAATCACATATTTTGACTAAAGCTGATGATTTACTGGTTCACAGCACCACGCAAGACACCAAAGGTAAAAACATTAATAATGAAATCTTAGGCCGTTTTTGTGATATAGATAGCATATGTATCTTTAAAGATAACTTAGAATCTCGCCTCATCGCACAAGTACGAGCAAAACAATGGCATGAAAGCGCGGTGGAATATGCCAATGAAATGGGCGTAACAGCACCAACCACACCACCCAACATCACTTTTTACTGCAAGACGGATGATTCCAGCCTTCCCAAGCTAGGCGCTTACGATGCCGCTCAACAAGCTGCCGATATTGAAGCGGCGCAATCACACCTCGATAATAAAATAGCCGCCTATTGTGTGTCAGAATTAAAAAAGCCGGCACCAGCAAGCTTTATGGAAATAAATGAAATCCGCGGCTGGCATTATGCTGCTGCTCACAACGATGCAGGTATACTACGTGCCTTCCTGATAACATCTCCGGAATGCTTAATCAATCAAGATAAATTGCACCGTACTCCACTACATTACGCTGCAGCTAATGCCTGCGAACAAAGCATCCTCATACTGATTAACGAACACCTTAAAAAGGGTATCGAGATTGTAGGCACACCATTAGATTTACTGGTACAAAATCACCAGCATGAATTGCTTACGCGTATATTTACACAGGTAAATAGTGACGCAGTCGAGCAACTAATCAATGCTATATCTCCGGCCATGCGAGAGCATATTAATATTGAAGCATTGCGCGCTGAAAGCTATATCGATGCAGCAAGCACATGGAATTTCCATCCTGACTTTGAAAGAATTACCACAGCACTTGCTAGCTTCAGCACTGAAAGAAAGCAAGCATATTTTGAAAAATACGACGCTCAAATCAACGCTTATGTTACAGCGCAAATTAAATTAAGAAATATTGCCACAGTGAATACGAGCATGGCCGCCTTATTTTCTGGTACAGTTACAGATTTATTCAACGAATGGCACGAAAAGCTAGGGTTTTCATTTAAGGTGGAGCCTCCTGAAGAGCCCACAAGAGAAGAACTCCTTAGTGAATTTTTACTCGACTCAGACGATGAAGATACTGAAACAGAACGTGACCAACGATATGCGGATAGCTTAAAAACACCCATGCTATTTAAACAAGCGGAAACCATAGCGTTTATAAAACAACTACACCCACAAGCGACACTCGCCTTGCTAACCAACTACAATAAGAACTTGTACCGTGGTATTTTACACCGTAGTTATGAGGAAGAAATTAGAGACTACTTTCATAAAACGCTTGATACCGACTTACTTATGCACTTAAGCCAAATAACCGACCTTCCGCATCCAGATGATGAATATACACTCGACACCCCACTGAATTATATTCTCTTCCGTACTGACTTTACTGATATCTGCCTGTTTACAGCATTTGACTGGCCTGATTGCAAACAATGGGAAGTCGAAGTAGTGGAAAATCTATTTGGTAACATCATGTATGAAGATGAACTTGAAGAATCCTGCGAATCGCTGAATACAAGATACCGCGAACATGCCAATACGCTAACTGCTGACGAAAAAACTACATTAGTTAGTTCACTACGATCCAATTTAAACGAAATATATAATGAAGACTATGTCGACGAACTAATCAACGCAATCGAAAAAGGCTTGCAGAATAAACCGCTAGAAGATGAAGCCACCACAGAATCAAAAACCATGCCAGTCAGGCCTGGTTTATTTAATCAGGCTACGCGTTACGAACCTGCGCCACCTTCGACTACAGAAAGGACACCAGAGGAAGACCAAACACGTGCACACTATAGTTGAATTTTTTTATAACGCAACCAGATTCCCATGGTGACTGCACGTGCTGCCATAAAGCTTAAAAATGCCAACCACAAGCCGTCATTCTTTAGCGAATAGCACAACATAAATACGACAAAGAATATCAGCGCCGAGATCAACATACTATTACGCATCGCTTTTGTACGCATCGCGCCAACATAAATACCATCCAACCAAAAACTCCAAACAGATATTATCGGAGAAACAATCATATAAATCAGATAGTGATGAGCCGCTAATTGCACATGCTTAATACTGGTTAACAGATATATAATCGGACTGCCTAGTAACAGATAAAATAACGCAAATGCAATGGCTAACCAACAAGAAAACCAACCGGTTTGACGTATCACATTATTCAATAAACCCTGATCTTTTTTACCTACTGCCTCGCCCACCAATGCTTCAGCGGCATTTGCAAATCCATCCAAAGCAAATGCCATCGAATCCTGCAAATTAAACAACACCACATTGGCTGCTAATATAATCGCACCAAACTGCGCACCTTCGCGCGTAATATACGCAAACACAATTAATAAACTGATGGTACGAATAAATATATCACGATTAACGTTAAACAAATCCTTTATATGCTGCTTAGCCAGTAGCACGCCCTGCTGCCAACGCCACGCCTTATCATGCAAATAATCATAAACACAGTAACAACCTAAGATCATCCCCATGTATTGCGCTATGGCTGTTGCCAATGCCACACCATCAGCCGTCATACCAAAACCGTAAACAAATACCAGATCAAAAACAGCAGCAACCACATTAATCACTAAACTCAACAACAATGGTATACGTGGTTTTTGCAAACCAATAAACCAGCCCATAAACACAAAATTAACCAATACCGCTGGCGCTGCCCAAATACGATAATGAAAATACTGCAACCCATAGTAAGTAACTGTCTGTGATGCATCAACCAAATGAAAAGCAATTTTCGCAATGGGGATTTGTAACACGATTATTGCTATGCCTAGCGCCAATGCAACAATCACATGACGGGCTAACACCAAGGTCATCTGTACTGTATCTGCCTTGCCAAATGCTTGCGACGCCATACCCGTGGTACCCATACGCAGAAAGCCAAAGCTCCAATACAATAGATCAAAGATCATAGCGCCAATACCTACCGCTGCTAAATAATAAGCATGCGATAAATGACCCATGACCGCTGTATCCACCAGACCCAATAAAGGGATGGTTAAATTAGATAAAATCATTGGGACGGCAAGATGCAGTATACGCTTAGTCAGTGACATGCCGCCGCACCCCAAACAAATATACAATCAACGAAACGATAATAGCAGCAGCAATTAATATGACCATTGGCCACACAGTAACCATTGGGAATAACGACAAGATAGCTGCATATATTGCTGATACCAATGACACACTCATACCAGTTAAAGCAGAGCCCGTTCCACGGTGCTTGTGTAATGCCACAATACCCAATGCATTTGCCGCAGATGTCATGCTGCTAGTAGCAAAACAGACCAATGTCGATGGCACCATTAACGACCAAATGGTTAGCCCTGAAATAGAGACCCATACAATGAATAATAGAAGTATCGCTACATGTAACCACAAGCCACGATACAATACCTGGTGCAAACTGTGATGCTTAATTAACCAACGCGCGTTAAACGCTCCCAGCAAATAACCAAGTGCCGGTAGCAGAATCAACAAACTGTAGGTATGCTTACTAAAGCCTAAGTCATGCACAATTAATAATGCGGCCACTGGATAAAATGCACCACCAGCTATGCCGCCGACCAAACCGAATATTACAATCCCTATACGAAATTGTCGTAATGATAAACAATAACGAATTGCTTTTATCGCGTGTTTGGGGTGCATAGAACGCGTTAATTGTACATTGGTTTCACGCAACCACACAAACACCAACATCAACATGACCACATTTAGCATCGAAGCCATAAAAAACACACCACGCCAACCAAACCAGTCATCCATGCGCACACTCAAATAAGCAGCTAATGCTGGGCTAATAGCCATAAAAACAGTTAACCAAATCATCGATAGTGCAAAATTTTTATTGTCCAATTTATCAGCCAGAATACTGCGTGATAATGTTGGACAAGCCCCTGAGCCTATTGCCATTAACACCTGGCCTAACACATACACCGAATAATGGTCGCTAAACGAACAAATCAAGCTGCCGATGATAGCTAATGTAAAAGAAAGGCCAATAATAAAACGACGACCAAAATGATCGGATAACACGCCCCACACAATTTGTGTTAAAGAGAACACCAATATATACAGCGAAATAATAAAACGTATGGCAGAAACGGGTACAGAAAATGCATGCGCTAAATCGTGAATAATCGGAACGGGCAAGTTGGCCCATCCCCAGGCAAAGAAAATTAAACTGGCACAAAATATCACTAAGGCTCGCATGAGCTTAGTGTACCATACAGTTTATCTATGGTGTGCTGTTGCCCTGAAGCGTTTTTTCCTCTTGATCGTCTAGAGGAGCAGCCGAAGACAGCGCGCCATAATTAGCGGCTAATAACATTGCTGTATTTAAGGAATACTGCGGTTTACTTTGCTGACATTTACACCATCCCATTGTCATCGCCACATCAATCACCGCCATCGAGATAAGAATTGCAGTGCCCAGATGTCGAAAAGTTGTCGCCTCTTCCCAGTCATCCAGCGCGTGAGGCAATTGACTACTCGCCGCCATACCTAGTAAAACTCCAGCAAGTGTAGATAGCCCCCACTTCACATAGGCTCTTTTACGTAATATTGTATTAGCCGCTAATACGCGCCTAAAACGAAAAGCTTCATCAGATTCGCTAAATGCCTGACTCATTGGTAATAGCTTCTTATTACACATCTCGGCTTCTACATCGCTGTTATCTGCTAAGTATCTATCTATAGCATCGCCAGCTTTATACTCTTTTGTTTTATCATCCTTATATCGCTCTACAAACTCGTCATAACCAATACTTGCACTATGTCGCCTTAAATAACCATACAATGCAAAAGTGGTTAACATTAGCAATATCGCCGCAGCACCTACCGCAGCAATAGCATAGACATATGGCAATACCGCTTCTTTTTCTTGTTTACTCAGCTCGCTGCTGGAAAGCGTTGTAATATAAGACGCACTCAATATCATACTTGCTACTGTAAACGTCACCAGATTATTTCGTAATGGCACATTATTAATATTCATTTTTCCTCCGAACACACAGATCATACCCCCAAGGTATTTGAAATATCTTGCCGGTGTTTTAACATGACATCAGCCTAAATGACTAATCATTAATTTAAATCTCGAGATAGTGATACAACCAATAAATAGAAATAGAAAATTAGCGTTACTGAATCTGTTGGCAGTTTGTTATATTCCAGCTGTCAAAAAACATAAAGGTGCGAAGTATGAAATTACAAAAAGATATTGAAAAACAGTCCTACACCTCACTGGATGACAGCCGCTGCTATGATTACTGCTGGCCAAGTGAAGGAATCTGCAGCATTATACCGCCGATATTAAAATCAACTACTACACAACTATTAATCCCCACAATCGTAGGATTAATTACATTAAATACTGGCGTTGGTCAATTAGCCAAACTTTCTGGCTCAGCGTTTGCTGTTGGCGCCGGCATCGGCTCGGGAGTGATTAGGCTATTGCATATAGCTCAAGCTACTAATAACTGCATTGATCGCCAGGGTGGGAGCCAATCAATGGACCTCAGCAGCCGAAAAGCCTGGCTTGCTTTTCTAGGTGCTCAAACGATACCGCCTTTAATTACAGGCTTGATCACCTACTACGCAGGACTACCTGATATCGCACAAGAAACAGCAGCAGCATTTGGCGTCGGCAGCGCAATTGGCTTGGCCGGATCACAAGTGCTTAATTGCATGATAGATACCCACACAAGGTATAAGCAGCAATATTCATAGCAAAGTAAGAACTAAGAATATCTATGCCACCACATAGATATTCTTTTTTTAAAAATTGCTAATGCATATCAGACAGCTGTTTAATGAATTTCGTCGTATTTAATTTGATAACTAAGTCCTGCAGTGACCCAGTAAAAACCTGCTCATGTTACAATCCACCAGAAATTGGAGAAA
>JARGPC010000022.1 GCA_029212885.1 Coxiellaceae bacterium | reverse complement strand
AAATGACTTGATAAGGCAGCAAACAACTCATCATGTACTCAGTTTTTACAAAGCCCCTTCAACAGACTCGCTATTTGCCATGCATGAGGTTGTTACTGTTTAGCAATTTTAGCCAAGAGCGTATCGAGATATGACGTAACCCATTAAAACGGGGTCAGATCAAGCCTATTAGAAAAACAAGACTAAGCCATTGACAAACTTGGTGCTGGAGCTTCATCAGATTCTATAGCTTTTTTACCACAACAGCTATTTTTAATACAACCAACGGACATTTTAACCAAGGTGAGAATCAAAAGCGTAGCGCGTATCAAGCAGGTTAAACCCCACTGAACGACATTCAGCAAACCATTTTTACAGAGTATTTCAGCAAATGACTTTTCACGATTAATAGCCACATGCGTACCCGACATACCAGACAACACACCAATATGCTTCATCAACCCACTGGCTTTCTTAGGGAGTTGGCGCGCCGATTGTTGCGAAGATTCACCTAGGCACATTTCCACACGCCGCCAACCATAGGGATAATACCCACCCGCCAAACTAAGCGGATCCCCCACCTGTGTCACCACCTGCCAGTGGCCACTATTGTTAGGCGATTTTGCCTTATTCGAAACCAACTCATAAAACGGAGGCAGCATCAATGGCGCTGGATTAATTGCTGTTACACGATCAAATACGGATGAATCTGGCGCGTGTCGTGCCGTCATAATAACCAGGTCTGCACCCAAACTCACGCCCGACATATTCACCTTGAGGTCAAGGCTCTTCATACGTTGCAACCAGCAGTGAATGTTGTTTTTACCACTCCACCATAAAAAGGCACCTACCTCTAAAAAAAACATAAAGTTGGTTAACACTTGCGTTTTACAACCATCGGCGGTTGGTATGGTAGTGCCCATATGCAAAAGATGAGCACGTGCACCATGATTGATTTCACCTGGACTGGCATGTTGTGGCACCAAACCAAACGAGTGGACTTTATTGCCCACATTAAAAGCTTTACCCGTTAACTCAATAGGCTCAATACGATACTCAACTTGCAGCCAGCGATCTGTTATCCACTGCGGCACTCGTAGCGTTTGCATATCACCCGGCGTAATGATGGGAATAAAATTTAACACGTGCTCAATAAACAATTGCTGAACCTCTGCATCCCCAGAATGGCCATGAGATAATGAATTAAAAGCACGATCTAGACCCTGCTGAATTTCTTCACGTAGACACTGAAGAAACTCGGGGTCCCGATGTTTATCAATCGCTCGCTTTAGTACGGGATCCTCAATAATATCAGCCGCCCCGAGTTGCGGCCCATGAATCAGCAGCCTCAACAAATTTCTAGCAAGCCGCCCTTTAAATGCCAACCGATTAGCAGGGTCGCTCGCATCGTATTGTTCCATATCTTCCAATTTCACAAGATTTTCAGGGATCGCCAGTGGATCAATTGAAAAAAACGCAACGGGGTTATCAACGGTTAAATGTCGCATCAAGCACCTCTTCTTCTACAAAATTCCAATGGTTCTCAACCATTAATGTTTTCAATTCAGCTGCAAAAGCTGACTCTGGTTTCATAGCAACCACCGCTTGCAAATTATCAGCCACATCTGACGCTTCATCGACTGTTCGCAACAAGCGACGATAGGCATTTATTTGGCTTTTAAGGGTGGTACTCATAAACAATGAGCCGGTAAAACCAGTGGCCTTAGTTGTAACCGCTGCGGCTAACAGCAACAGCTTCTCAACAGCGAGCGATGAGAGCCTTGCTCCTTTGATAAGCCGCTGTTTTAGCTCGATCGATATCGCATCTGTTTGTGCAAAATATCGAGCACAAAATAGCTTGATAAAATCTGGCAAATCACGCAGCTGCCGCGTTAGATCCTGCTCAGCCCATGCGTCCATCTTAATCAGTTCAACGTTGCTTTGTTGCAATATTTGCTCTAAGTGTTTCACTAACGATCGCGCATCAAACTTGTGATGCGTTGTTATCAAAATTCTCAAGTACGACTGAGGGATGTACTGCTTTTGAATTAGTGCACTTAAGTAGCGATTGGCGTTAAGTGGTGAGCTGTTTTGAATCAAGCGCACCACAGCATCAGAAGCCTTTTGATACATCGAACAGCCAACTCGCCTAGATTTAGTTAACTTGCGAATCGTATCAAGGCACCATGCAATTGACTCTGCTGTTTCACCAAATTTCGCACAATAACTGGCTAATGCTTGCAATTTAAAAACCGCATCAAATCGCTTTTTATGACGAATTTTTTGCCACATCTGATGTGCTACATCAATATCCCTGACCTGCTCGATCAACCCCAGCACCCGTGCGTTATCATATCGCACTAATCGCAGTTTTTCATCGAACAATTCGATAGCCGATTGGTTAGCAACCACCGGTTTAACGCCCCCCCTTAACAACCGGCTCTGTGCTCGAACCCATGGAAGCAACGCCGCATCACCTACAATTACATACCTAGGAACGATCGACAGCAGAGGTTGAGTATATTGATAGCTGTAACAATATTTTGAATCGACCTGATTCAGTATCATGACTACACGTTTATCCAGGTGACCGTCTTGCATAAAATGTTCTGCTATCATGTCTAATATATCCTCTCTATCATCATGAGCGATATACAACAACACATCATCATCTGCCATCGTTTTCAACATATACTGCAACTGTAGCTGTACGATAGCGGATTTATCTGTTGCGGAAGCACAATCATAATAATCAGCAGAGTGATCATAATAGGCATCAATATAAAAAGGCACTATTAAGCCATGTTCATTCTCACGCATTGGTATATCACTGCCATCACGCCGCTTAAACAAACTGGTACCGGGCGTTACATGCGTAACCTTTCCTTGGCGCATTAATTGACTTGCTGCGCCCACATCCAGCTGTGGCATCTTCTTCTCATGGACAGTGGCCAAGTAAGAAGGTAATGGATGAAGACCACCATCATCACCCACAACACGGGCATCAGCTATGGATAGCCAATTTAATTCAGCGCCCACATCCTTGGCTAATACAGGCAACACATCGTGAATCGAACCGTTGCGATTGCCTTTTTGATTCGCATAATCCAACAGGGGTGTTTGTCGTGCGGATATATTAAAAATAATCGCCCGACCGGTGCCATCCAAAGCTGTCGCGATTTTCGAATGATGCAGCACCTCTTGACTAAATGTATCACAGCGACCAGGAGACCTGTGGCGCCTGCCCTCTGCTTTTGTTTCTTCAGCATCATGCATTTGCTTTCGATACGACATCATGCAGCCATCATGATCAGCGGCTATTGCAACACGCACTACCATATGATTATTACCTATATATATTAATATTGTTATTAGCATAACAAAATATTTTGGATATTACCAGAACTATGGATGTTGCAACAGTGCCGAAGTATCTATATCGAGCCATTGATAAGGCTTTGTAAAAACTGAGTACAAGTCACGGTGGTATAATAGCGCATTGCTCGTTATTTGATAAGGAAAACTAAAATGAACTGCCCACATTGCGACTCCAAATGTACATCAAAGCTTAAGTTGAAGACTAGGCTGGGCTATCTGCAGTTTCGTTGCCCAGATTGCAGCAAACAATTTAATGAACGTACCGGCACACCTTATAATTATATTGAATATCCAACAGAAGTGGTGACGCTGGCTGTCTACCTATACTATCGTTTCAGAAATAGCTTGGATAATG
>JARGPC010000021.1 GCA_029212885.1 Coxiellaceae bacterium | reverse complement strand
GCACTGTCATCCCGGACCCTGGCACTGTCATCCCGGACCCTGGCACTGTCATCCCGGACCCTGGCACTGTCATCCCGGACCCTGGCACTGTCATCCCGGACCCTGGCACTGTCATCCCGGACCCTGGCACTGTCATCCCGGACCCTGGCACTGTCATCCCGGACCCTGGCACTGTCATCCCAGACCCTGGCACTGTCATCCCGGACTCTGGCTCTGTCATCCTGGACTCTGGCACTGTCATCCCGGACCTCGATCCGGGATCCAGTCAAAAAGCCCCTTCCATTTATGTATTGGAAGTCGAGGCGGTATTAAGCGAATCACTTCTCAACGATCTTTCTCCAGCGCTAATAGCCTATAATCATTTGAAGTGAATTTGGCTGAAAGGAAGTGTCATGTTAAAAATCATATTAAGCAGTACTATTGCGATAGTTTCTGGAGTGGTGATTACTGGCCAGGCGCTGGCACTTACATTAACTAGTCCAGCGTTCAAGGATAAAGGTTATTTCCCTTATAAGTATGGTTATTGTCGCCCATCAGCGAATGGTGAAGCCAAAGCCGCATCAGATGTAAGTCCACCATTGCAGTGGAGCGATGCACCAAAAGGCACGAAATCATTTGTACTGATACTAACTGATCCTGACATTCCTGACTCTCCTAACTTTGATAAAAAAGGCACGTTGATAGAGCTATCGGCCAAGCGCGTGACTGGTTACCATTGGCTATTGGTTGATATCCCAGCAAGCATAACAGCCTTACCGCAAGGTGCTGGCTCAACAGGTTTTGTTAAGGGCGGTAAACCAACGGGCAAAACACCTTATGGCCTAACGGGCATCAATGTGTATACCGGTGCGTTTAAGTCACCGTTTGCACCGTTGATTAATTATCACCACATGACTAAAAAACAATTGCAGGGTACTTATGGTGGTTATGACGGCCCATGCGCACCTTGGAATGATAAAGCGATTCATCACTATACATTTACGTTGTATGCGCTCGATGTCAAAAGTTTAGGTTTGCCGAGTGACGGTAAGTTTCATGGTCCACAAGTGATAAAAGCAATGCAAGGGCATGTATTAGCTAAGTCCGTGTTATCTGGGCGCTTTATTACTAATCCAAAGCTAATGAAAAAAAACAATCTAACATATTCGAGTGATTGATCTGTAGAAATTAAAAATTACCATTTCTGGGCAGTAGCTATGCGCTGTATACTGTCGTCTATTGAAAATTATATTACGCGGGCGATATAGTATGAGAAAAGAGCACGAAAGTAAGCAAGAAAATCCTCAACCTGCAGCTAATGAGCTGATTGATATAACCGCCAGATTGCAAGCAATGAAAGCTGATGTGCGTTATCATGAGGTCTCAGCAATGGATGATCCTGTTGTCGTTGCGTATGCTGAGTTATTTAATCATATAAGAAAAGTGGCTCCTAAAAAGAGGAGCGCATCAGAAAATAATTTATCTCTACACTTACATACATTGATTTCTTTATGGCCCAGGTACTGTGAACAAAGCCGAGACCTTATTCTTCAAATGATGCTTACTGCTGTCGAAAGCTTGACGATGACTTGGGCAAATTTTTTTAACATATATTTTCCCTCACTTATCCAGCAGGTTAAGGCTGATAGCTATGTATCGCAGGCTGCGCTTCGGCATTTGTCTAAAATTACTTTGTTAGCATTTTCCAAGCGCAAGGAACTAACTGATAAAAGCCAAAAGTTATTTTTTAAGCGCGTGTGTGAAGTGATTTTTATGTCAGGTTGGAGTGTAGATGATCGTTTACGGATTTTGAAGGACGTTCAAGAACTGCTTGATAATTCTGATAATATGCATAGTTTTGTGACGCATTTAAAAGACTATACAGGTAGTGATTGGTTGGAGTTGCTGCAGTATTGCGATGGGATTTTTGATGATTGGGTAAGGTATTTTATTTCCAGGTCTCGCAAGAGTGATTCTTGGCTGTGTGATAACTTCCAATCATTACTGAAATCGTATTGCAGTTTACACAATATTACCGGTACAAATACTGAAAAAATATTCCTTCTTCTCATTGAGAATAGGTTGTGGCAATTAATGGCAGATTCGCAGCATGGCTCTCAAAATGATAACGAAGCAACTGCAAATTACTGTTATTTTATGGCTCACAAAAATGCGCCTCTATTACACGATGTGTTCAGCGAACTTGATACCGTAAATGCTGTTGAGCGCTTGGCAGCATTGCCTTCATTTTTTGCAAGTTTTCCCAAGAATTTTACGCAAGATTTTCTAGATCAAGCTGTTGATTGGTTTGCTGTGTCCTCACAAATGAATCAAGCACGGGTGACAGAATATATTTTAGTCGATGCTTATGCTAAGGGCTATGGCTATCTGGTTAAAAAGTTATCACTACAGTTCGGTGATCCAGCGAAGATAGATAGGGTTTTTGCATACAACGGGTTGCAGGAGTATGAGCAATCGTTGGCGCTAGGCTTGTGTCATATCAAGCAGTGGGGCGTAGTGCAAGATGTTACGCAAGCGTTGTCGCATTTTAATAAGGCGCATCAAGCAGCGACATCTTCATCGACCACGCGGCCGAGTAAAGCACTGGTCATCGAAATTCAATTGCACCTGATGTTGCAACGTTTTCCTGATTCAACACAAGAAATCACTAATGCGCTAGTTGATTGTTATGTAAGGCGTGGTCAATATGCCGCGGCACTTAAAATACATTTACAGTATTGCGGTGAGATACAGCCGTCGGCGGTCAGTTGGTTGGTGCAGTTTTCGGACTCAATGGCGTATGATGGTGAGATAAATCTAGGTGATGTCGTTATTGCTGCAGAAGAGGCGATGCAATCGGATGGCGAGGCTAAGCAAGAAGAGTTGCTTCACGCACAATACAATAAATTAAGTTTGCTAGAAGCTTGTGAGCGACTCGGCAATAGTGGTGCAGCAGCGTGGCAAGCTTTGGTTAATTATTACACCAATCATCCAACATCACCCAATCCACATAAGGCAGAACACTACCGTACTCAAATAAATAACGCGAGTGAAAGGGAAAATCGACAGCAAATGCTAGCCGGATTACCACAAGCTGCTTTTGATATTAAAACCAAGGGTAGCTGGAGCGACAGTGTTGGTTTGATAAGACGTAGGTTGCATGATAGTGCCACATTGTTGTTGGCTGCTGCACGGTTAGATGATGTTGAGATTTCTTTGGATGCGTTAAAAAAAATAGCTCATTTACTGTTGAATCATGCTCTACCAATAGAGCGAGGGGCGCGAAATGCTTTTATTCAGTTATATAATCATCTAAATGATATACCGTATGATCAAGGATTGAATGAAATTGGTGCGCACATGCCGAGCGTACTTAAAGCGGCAATTGCCGAGCGTGAGAAGCAAGTATCTGCTTCACCAGTGGAGCCTTCGGCACCTGAGGCTGCTCCTGCAGCTATTGTGCAAGAATCTAAGGGGGAAGGATCTAAAGTGGCAACTACTGATGTGGGTGAGTTTAGTATTGTGTATGAGCAAACACTTCGCTCAATGGCGCATTTGACTGATTTGTTAAAAGGCGGTGCGCAATTGACCACTGCGCGGCGGGAGTCGTTGCAACAGCAATACACTTGTCTGCAGCAACAACTGCCATCGCATTCAACGTCTCAACCTGTGGCTGATCGTGTAATATCACCCGGTGAGATTGAGGTGCCGTGGATATCAGCTTTTGGTTTGGTTACACAGGCGGGTCGTGACGCTGCATCGGCATTATCGCAACCAGCACAAGTTGAAGGTGTGGTAAATGACGGCCCACATTTAGATCCTCCACCTTGTGTTTAGGCTATACGCCAGGCATGGTAGCAGGTCTAGTTGCGTGATCACCTGCTTTCGCTTCTGCTTCTGTAACACAGCCAGTCATTAAGCGTGTAATGGTAAT
>JARGPC010000007.1 GCA_029212885.1 Coxiellaceae bacterium | reverse complement strand
CAATCACTTGTTCTTGTGCACGTATCATACCAGGAAGCTATTCCCGCTGGCTTAAGCGGGAATAGCTGGTTACACTCAGCGGTATGAACAAACAATTCGTAGAAGTGGCGGTGCCAACACCGCTATTAAGTACTTTTGATTATTTATTGCCAGCTGAGCTCGCTCATTCAAGTGAGGTGCGACCGGGTGCGCGTGTAAAGGTGCCGTTTGGTCATCGGCAGCTGGTTGCTGTAGTGGTGGTGCTAAAGTCTGAGACGGATTGTCCACCGGCGCGGTTAAAGTCGGTGATGGAAGTGTTAGATACAGAGCCGTTATTGCCGGAAGATGCCTTGCAGTTGTTGACTTGGGCCAGTGGCTATTATCACTACCCCGTTGGTGAGGTATTGTCGAATGCCTTGCCAAAATGGTTGCGTGAGGGGCGCTCGACAGAGCAAGCGGCAGAAGAGTTTTATGCTATCACATCGGCTGGTGAGGTGGCATTATCTGTGGGTGATAACCGTGCACCAAAGCAAATACAATTATTACAAACAGTGGCTCAATATGAGCAAGCGGTAAGCTATCAGCAACTGCGTGAGCAAGGTTTTGATCGTGCTGGTTTAAAGCGTGTGTTAGAAAAAAATTGGTTAACAATTGCCGAGCAAGTGCCAGTGAAAAAAACGACTGGCAGTGTGTTGCGACAAGCTGGTTTGGATTTAAATCAACAGCAAAAAAAATCGGTTGATGCGATTGCTGCTGCGAAACATTTTGCATCGTTTTTATTGCAGGGTGTGACAGGTAGTGGCAAAACTGAAGTGTATTTACAGGCGATTGAGCGGATATTGCAGCAAGGCAAACAGGCATTGGTTTTAGTGCCAGAGATTGGTTTGACACCGCAAACCATATCACGTTTTGAGTCACGTTTTTCAGTGTCAATTGCCTGTTTGCATTCGGCGTTAACTGATAGTCAACGCATGCAGTCGTGGTTGCAGGCGCGTGCTGGTGATGCAAAAATTGTGATTGGAACACGTTCGGCTTTATTTGTTCCATTACCACATTTAGGCTTAATTATTATTGATGAAGAGCATGATAGTTCGTTCCGCCAACACAGTGGTTTTCGTTATGTTGCGCGTGATATGGCAATGATGCGTGCAAAGATGATGGATGTGCCGATTGTATTAGGTTCGGCGACGCCGTCGTTAGAATCATTAGCAAATGTTGAGCGAAAAAAATATCATTTATTGCGCTTGGATCAGCGTGTGGCGGGTGGTGAATTACCGCAGTGGAAAATTATTGATGTGCGTGATCAAAGCTTAAAAGCGGGCATGAGTTCGCAGTTATTGGAGCGTATGCGTTATCATTTGGATAATAATGGCCAGGTGTTAATATTTTTAAACCGTCGTGGTTATGCGCCGGTGTTGATGTGCCATCATTGTGGCTTTAGCCAGCAGTGTGATCATTGTGATGCGCACATGACATTGCATGCGCGACCGTCGCGGATGTATTGCCATCATTGCGGTGCGAGCAGTAGGGTGAAGAAAATGTGCCCGTCATGTCAGCAAAGTGATATGAGTGCTGTAGGTTTGGGTACGGAACAACTTGAGTTGATGTTGCAACAGCAATTTCCAGAGCAAACAGTGTTGCGTTTGGATCGTGATACGACGCGTGGCAAGGGCAGTATGGCTGAACTATTGCAGCAAGCACACCACAAAAAAGCACAAATTTTGGTCGGAACGCAAATGTTGGCCAAGGGGCACCATTTCCCTGCGATGAGTTTGGTGGGAATTATCAATGCGGACAATGGCTTAATGAGTTCCGACTTTCGTGCATTAGAGCAAATGGGGCAACTGTGCTGTCAGGTGGCGGGGCGTGCAGGTCGTGAGAATAGTCGTGGTGAAGTGTTGATTCAAACTCACCAGCCGGACCATGTCTTGTTGCAAAGTTTGGTACGCGATGGTTATGAAAAATTTGCACAACAATTGCTGCATGAGCGACAAGATGCACAATTACCGCCCTATAGTTATTTGGCTAAATGGGTGGTAAATGATTTATCACAACAGGCTGCATTTGATGCAGCGCAAAAAATTCAGCAGTTGGCGCAAGTGTCATTGTCGACATTTGCGGTGAAATGTTTTGGCCCAATGCCGGCAATCATGGAGCGTGTTGCCGATCGTTATCATGTTGAGGTTGTTTGTTTATCAAGCAACCGTCAGCAGTTACAGCGTTTTTTGAGCAAAATATACCCCGAAGTCAGCCGACTCAAATTCAATAAAGGCTTGCGTTGGTTTTTGCAAGTCGACTAGTTTTTTTAATACTTTGACAAGCTGCGCTATGGCATCAAGGCGTATAGGGTGTCCGTTTTGCGGAAGTAAAGCGCAGCGGAGTGGAACGGAGCGAGCCATGAAGCAAAATGGATACGCTGTGCGAATTGATGCCAGATATAGTGTGGTGTAGCTTGCAAAGGGTTATGCTCTTCGCATTTGTCAATCTCATGATATAATCCTACGTTGGTATAGTAAGGTGTATGAATGGCGTCATTTCGTTTTAAAAAGCTGATATGTATATGCGCATTGCTGCTCGGATTTTGGGCGGGCGCATGGGCGGACGATTGGTTTTCAGAACAGCTAGCGCAATTGCCGGTGCCGCATCGTACGATGACACAAAATCAAAAGATGTCGATGCGAGAAGCTATCATGTTAGCGTTGCGTAATAACCCTGATGTTGAAACCGCCGAGTTAGCGCGAGTCACTGATAAATTCAGTTTGATGTTGGCTTACAACACATTTTTTCCACAATATACCTTGAAAAGTAGTTTTGGAACGGCTCCGGGTGAGACGCCGTCATATTCGACTTCTGCAACAATGGATATCAAAACTCCTATTGGTACCACGGTTGATACTGGTTTTACTCGGTCTTATGAAGGTGGTCCCAGCAAGTATACAGTGAACATAAAACAACCATTGTTGCGAGGTTTTGGTTTTTTATATAACACCATCGGTTTACAAAATGCCAAAGATGATGAGCTTAAACGCCAGTTGGATTACAAAAATAGCATCATCACGGTGAGCAATACGGTCATTAAAAATTACCGTGCTTTGGTGGAGGATTACAATAACCTCGAGATACAGAAGCAAACGCTTAAAACCAATCGTCTGCAATATAAGCAAAACCTGATAAGGGTGAAATCGGGTACGATGTCGGTGAGTGATTTGGTTCAAGCGAAAGCGACATTAGCGACCTTCGAGTTATCTTTGGTTCAAACTGAAAATAGTTTGCAACAAGATGAGAAAACCTTGTTGACTGATTTAGGTTTGGCGCCTGATGTGAAATTTCGCATTGACCAAAATATTAAATTACCACATAACTATAAAGTGCCGCATTTAAATACCACGATTGCGATGGCATTTGCTGGCAATATCGACTATTTGAAACGTTTGATTGATTTGCGTGTGGCGTTGCGGAACTTGAAAAAAGCCAAAATGGATTTGTGGTGGCAATTAGATTTTCATGCGAATAATGCTTGGGGTTATAACGGTGCTGGTCCTGCTGAAAAAACACCTGAGGTAGGATTGGATCTAGACATTCCGATTAATCCACTGGATCGTGAAGGAACAGTATTGAATGATCGGATTAGTATTATTAACCAGCAAAATAACTTAGCTCAAGCTAAGCGAACATTGATTAGTAATGTCACACAGGCATTGCAAAACATTAGTAGTCAATTGGAGCAAGTTAAAATTTCAGTGGAGCAAGTCAACCTGCAAAAAAGAACGGTGCATGATACTGAGCTCAAGGTGAAATACGGTAAGTCGGCCATGTTTGAATTAACCACGCAACAGAATACGCTATTGACTAACCAAACCAGCTTGGTGAGTGCGCGCGTGACGTTGCTAAATTTGATAACCGATTTGCATACCACGTTGGCAACAACGTTGGATGATTGGGGCATTAAACTACGCTATTAGGAAGGGACTGTATGAGGTTATTAAGAAAAATCCTGGATGCCGGCTCTAAGGCCGGCATGACAAGTGCTTCGGCAGGCATTACATTTTTTCGGGGTTCCTGTTATCCCGGACGTAGTCGCTTTCATTCCGGGATCCGGATCATACTAACAACCATGCTGATCACATTGCTATTGTTTGGTATCGTGGGTTGTGACAAGCAGCAAGCCAAACCAAAATACAAGCAACGCATTGTGGCAGCAAAAAAATTGCCTAGCAGCACGCATTTATATTACAACGGCACAATCGCACCGATTAAAACCATTGCTGCGATTAGTCCAGCTGATGGTCGAGTCGCGCAATTGTTTTTTGACTACGGTGGTCGCATTGAAAAAGGACAAAAATTAGTATCCATTGATTCGCAAGATTTATCTGAAAAGTTTCGTACAGCTATTAGTGATTTTTTAACAACGAAAGAAGCGTTATCAACACAGACGTTAACCTTTCAAGGTACAACGGCTTTGTATAAAGCCGGCATTGAAACGCGCAATAATTTTATTAGTGGTCGTAGTCAATATGAAACAGCAGAGATGAACTATTATCAAAAGCGATTGGCGCTAGAGAAGATTTTAAAACAGGTTAATATTCCAGCGGCCCAGTTTGAGAACCTTACCATCTCTGATACTAAGCGGGTGAATGCGGCGCTTTCATATAAGTTTAAAAATATTCCGGTCTATGCCAAAGGTGCGGGGGTGGCTTTGTTTCCGGTGCAAAATCAAAATCAACAGTCGGGTGATGACAGTGGCAGTGATCGTTTAAATGTGGGTAGTCAGGTTAAGCAAGGTCAGTTGATTTTATCGATTGGTAACCTCAGCGGATTATCTGTGTCGTTTAAAGTAGGCGAGGTCGATATTAATCGCTTAAGAACAGGTTTAAAAGTGATTGTAACGGGCGTGTCCTTCCCAGGTGTAACTTTGAATGGCGTGGTGAGTGCGGTGGCTTCACAAGCGGATGATAGTTCTGGTTCGCGTTCGCTATCACAGTTTTCTGTTACCGTTACGATTCCTACAATTACTCAAGCTCAGCGCAAGGTGGTGCATATTGGTATGACATCGAAGGTTGATATTGAAATTCAAAATCCGCCTAGCATTATGTTGCCGATTGCGGCGGTGACCGAAGTGCACGGACAAAGTATGGTAACTGTTATGACGAAATCGGGTGATAAAAAACAAGTGCCTGTGGTAACTGGGAATACCAGCATGAATAATGTAACCATTATTTCAGGAGTCACGGAGGGACAAAAGGTGGTGGTCAATGATCCAATTTGAACATGTTACAAAGCGCTATCAAATGGGTGACACAGTATTTGATGCGTTGAAAGATGTGTCGTTTACTATTGATGAGGGTGAAGCTGTTGCTATCGTTGGACCATCGGGTTCAGGAAAATCTACCACCATGCATATCATTGGTTTGTTAGATAAGCCAACAGAAGGTTGCTATTTATTGCATGGCAAAGATGCCAGTGCTTTATCTTCAGATCGTTTGGCTGAGTTGCGCAATAAAGAAATTGGTTTTGTGTTTCAATCATTTTTCTTGCTACCGAAATATGATGCTTTGCATAATGTGGCCTTGCCGTTGTCGTATCGCGGCATAGCGAAAAAAGAGCGAGAAGAGCGTGCGATGGAATGTTTGGCGCGAGTGGGTATGGATAAGTTTCATCATCATAAGCCTACGGAACTATCGGGTGGCCAGCAACAGCGGGTAGCTATTGCGCGTGCGCTAGTGGGTGAGCCCAGTTTGATTTTAGCGGATGAGCCAACAGGAGCGTTGGATACTAAGACCAGTCAAGAAGTGATGCAAATTTTATTTGATTTAAATAAAAATGAAAATCGTACCGTGGTAATGATTACACACGACAATGAAATAGCGCATCAGTTTCCGCGTAATATCCAAATACGCGATGGTCAAATTACCGATAAACCTATTGTCATGGAAGAGCCATAGTATGGGATTTTTTGCCTACATTACTGAGTCATTGATGAACTTAAAGACGTCCAAGCTACGTTCTTTTTTAGCAATTTTGGGTATTTTGGTGGGTACGGGTTCGGTGGTGGCGTTGTTATCTTCTGGTCAAATGGCCACTGAGCATGCATTGCAGCAATTTAAAACTTTAGGTACCAACTTGTTGGCGCTCAGCATACAAGAGAATAATTTTGCTGCATCGCATGATCACTCACAGAAAAAATATTTCGAGCTGTCAAACGTGCCTGTGATCAAGGGTGCGTCACCCCAGATTGAGTTGGTCGCGCCATATATTAATGTGTTTTCATCCATTTATTTCGATGGTAAGCAATTACAAGGTCAGGTCTTTGGTGCAACTGATGCGTTATATCATATTGTTAAGCTTAAAGTAGCCAAAGGGCGTTTTGTTAGTTACTTAGATGCTAACAGTAACTTTTGTGATATCGGTGCAAAGTTAGCCAGTCAATTAAAGTCACGTGGCGTAATGAATCCCATAGGTAAGCAAATCCAGCTCGGTAAGCGGCTGTATACGATCGTTGGTGTGACTAAGCCATGGCAAACCAATTTATTTTTATTTGCTAATTTGAATAACAGTGTCTTGGTGCCGCTGAGTCAAAGCTATCGCTTGAGTCCTTATGCGCAAATAAATGACATTCTATTTCGCGTGGATAAAGGCAGTAATTTAAAAGATATCCAAACGGCGATCACTGGGAAGCTGAAAATTTTATTGCCAAGCAAGCGATTTATGTTTCGAAGTCCGAAACAAATTATCGATATCATGAGCAAGCAGCGTAAGACGTTTACTTGGCTGTTGGGTATGATTGGCGGTATCTCATTATTGGTGGGGGGTATTGGTGTGATGAATATTATGCTTGTGTCGGTGATTGAGCGGCGGCGTGAAATTGGTATTCGTATGGCGATCGGTGCGCGCCGAGCTGATATTCGATGGATGTTTTTGATCGAATCGGTTACCTTAACTTTATTCGGTGGCTTCTTAGGTGTTACTCTGGGCATATTGGTGTCGGTAATTTTGGCAGAGGTGGCTAATTGGGGCTTTGTGTTTTTTGTTTTACCGCCGACATTAGGCTTTTTGGTGTCGGTGTTGGTGGGTATTTTGTCAGGCTTTTATCCAGCCTATCGTGCCTCGCGGTTGGATCCGATTGAAACACTACAAGGTGGTGAATAGAGATGAAAATTATAATTCTTGGCGGTGGGCAGGTGGGTGGTTCGTTAACTGAAACACTGGTGCGTGATAGCCATGAAATTACGGTGGTTGATACTAATGAGGACCGCTTAACGGCACTGCAAGAATCATTAGATATACGAACCGTTGTGGGTCCATGCTCTTATCCTGATGTATTGCGACGAGCGGGCGCGGACGATGCCGATATGATCATTGCCGTTACTGATGATGATGAATCGAATATGGTGGCTTGCCAAGTGGCGTATTCGTTGTTTCATACACCGACAAAAATTGCTCGTATTCGTTCGCCGCATTATTTTATT
Source organism: Coxiellaceae bacterium (assembly GCA_029212885.1). Classification (GTDB taxonomy): domain Bacteria; phylum Pseudomonadota; class Gammaproteobacteria; order Coxiellales; family Coxiellaceae; genus JARGNX01. Next base: position 139,949 of record JARGPC010000007.1, on the reverse strand, counting down.
CGTAAAGAATTATTTGGCTCAGAAAATTTACCAATTGACGTCTTTATTAGTCCAGAGCAACTGGTTACGCGTAATGTTCAACAAATCATTGATCACCCCGGTGCACTGCAGGTGATCGAGTTTGCTGATGGTGTGGTAAAGATGGTGGCGGTAAAGCCGTACTATGGTGGTCCATTAATTGGCAAGTCATTGCGCGAATTGGAAGAGAACTTGGAAGATGTCCATGTGAAAGTGGTCGCTATTTTTAGAAATGATCATTTAGTGGAGTTGTCAGAAAAGACAACGATTGAAGTGGGTGATGAGGTGTTTTTTGTTGCGCCACGCAAAGACATTGGTAAGGTGATGGCATCTATGCGTCGTGCGCAAGATCCTTATAAGCGCGTCATGATTGCAGGCGGTGGTAATATTGGACGTTGTCTGGCGCTAGCATTGCAAAAAGATTACCAAGTCAAAGTAATTGATCATAATAGGCGTCGCTGTGAGCGTTTAGCCACCATTCTTGATAGTGTGATGGTTTTGCATGGTGAGGCGGCTGATCAAGAACTGTTAATGAATGAAGATATTGAGCATGTGGATGTGTTTTGTGCTGTCACTAATGATGATGAAGCTAATATTATTGCTTGTATGCAAGCTAAGCGTATGGGTGTGAAGCAAGTGATGGCATTGATCACTCGGACGGCCTATGTAGACTTGATTGAAGGTGGCCCAATTAATATTGCGATTTCACCTCAGTATGTCACCATCGGCTCGATTTTGGCGCATGTGCGGCAAGGGGATGTAGTGAGTGTGCATTCATTACGGCGCGGCGCGGCAGAAGCGATAGAGGTTGTGGCGCATGGAGACGAAAAAACATCTCGTGTGATTGGTGTGCCATTGGAGAAATTAAATTTACCCAAAAGTGCCACTATTGGTGCCGTAGTCCGTAATAAGAAATCGGTAAAAGTTGAGTCAGGTTTAGTGATACAGGCAGAAGATCGAATTGTAATTTTTGTTGCTAATAAAAAGCATATTAATGATATTGAGAAGTTGTTTCAAGTCGGCGCGAGGTTCTTTTAATGGATAGACTTGGCGTTGTATTCAGGCTGGTTGGCACATTTTTGATGTTGTTTAGTATTACACTGATTCCACCGATAGGCGTGTCATTATATTATCATGACAGTGGGCTCAGTAGTTTTATAACTTGCTTTGGTATTGCGCTAATGACAGGATTTTTGCTGTGGTTAGCTTTTTATCGTGCGAATCGTGAGCTACGCGTGCGCGATGGATTTTTAGTTGTTACTTTGTTTTGGACGGTGTTGTCTGTTTTTGGAACCATTCCATTTATTTTAGATTCGACACACCCTTTATCATTTACAGATGCATTATTTGAATCGGTATCCGGTTTAACAACGACGGGTGCTACGGTTCTATCGAACTTGGCTGCGATTCCTAAGTCAATTCTATATTATCGTATGCAGCTGCATTTCCTGGGTGGTATGGGTATTATCGTGTTGGCTGTAGCGGTATTGCCAATGTTGGGTGTGGGTGGTATTCAATTAGCGCGTATGGAAACGGCAGGGCCGGTAAAAGACACACGACTTAAGCCACGTATGACGCAAACGGCAAAAGCTTTGTGGTCTATTTATGTTGGCTTGGTGGTGCTGTGTGCTTTCTGCTATTGGTGGGCTGGCATGACGCCGTTTGATGCAATTGGTGAAAGTTTTTCAACGATTTCTACGGGTGGCTTTTCGATTCATGATAGTAGTTTTGCTTACTATCACAGCTATACGATTGATGGTATTGCGATTGTCTTTATGTTGTTAGGTGCCACGAATTTTGGTCTACACTTTCGTTTCTTGCAAGATTTTGGATTGGATACGTATTATCAAGACTCAGAATTTAGAACATATGTGGGTAGCATTATTATGGTTACTGCAATTACAGTGATCACGTTATGGGGTATCGGTTATTTTCCACAACACCATGCCGCGGTGATTCAAGCGCTATTTACGGTGGTCTCGTTATCAAGTACCACCGGCTTTACCGTCGATCACTTCACTAACTGGCCAGTTTTTTTGCCATACTTGATGATGTTTGTTGCGTTAGTGGGTGGTTGTGCTGCTTCGACCAGTGGTGGTTTAAAGATTGTGCGGGTGCAAGTATTAATGAGTTTGGTGCGGCGGGAATTGTTTCACTTGGCTCATCCACGTGCTGTGCGTCAGGTTAAAGTGGGTGGTAACTCGGTGAGTGAGGTGGTGCTGCGCTCAGTATGGTCTTTTGTCACGGCATATATAGCGGTTTTTATATTGTTATTATTGGCCTTATTAGCAACTGGTATGGGTTTTGAAACTGCATTTGGTGCAGTCGCTGCATGCTTGTCAAACACCGGCGCAGGTATTGGTAATGTGGCATCGAACTTTTTTCACGTTAATGTTTCAGGTATGTGGATTTTGATTACTGCGATGTTATTGGGTCGATTGGAAATCTTTACTATTTTGATTTTGTTTACAACATCCTATTGGAAACATTAGTGGTTTGTCATCCCGGCCTAGAGTCTGTCATCCCGGCCCCCGAGCCGGGATCCAAGTGTGTATCAGCAAACAAGGCGAACAGCGTATCTGTTTTACTTCATGGCTCGGATCGAAGGTCCTGCGCTTTACTTCCGTAAAACAGACACCCGGTCCACCTTGATGCTGATGCAGCCATCCCGCACCTAACCCAATGATTACTCCTTATATTTGGGCTCAAAAACAGGAAGTTACGATAATGCTAATATTACCTTAAGTATGCGTGGTTATAATATCTTCAATATATATAGGTGCGTGAAATAGTAGTGGATTGAAATAATAATGTATTTTAGCAGAGAGAAGTGATATGAGAGTAATTAACAAAACAGCATACCAGTTTGTAAAAAGTCTAAAAGCACCTCAAGAGGCGCTTTTTGAGCGGCTTGCAACATCAGGAGATGGTAGTTTATCCGCTATGGAAATTTTAGCCCGTGCTGCTTTTATGGAAATGCAACTTCGTGCTAGAGTAGCTGTTGAAAGTCAAAAACCTGATAGAACAACAGGGGATGCGGTAAAATTTGTAAAATCACTAAGCACAGAACAAAAATTGGTTTTTGAGAACCTTGCAACATCTGGAGATGGCTCTTTATCAGCTATGGAGATTTTAGCCCGAGCTTCTTTTATCAAAACTCGACTTAGTGCTAGAGCAACTGTTGAAAGTCATAATGGAAAAGCAGCTGAAAATACATCACGTGTACCGCCAATTTCACCAGTAGTAGTAGAGCCTCGAGCTGCTACGACAGTAGTTGCATCATCTGCATCAGCAGCGGGTAAGCCTCCCCCAGTGACCTCTGTTACTAGGCCAGTAGGGGAGAAGAAGGCAAGGCGTCGCCGTGTCGGTGTTAGAGATTTGAAGGAAGTCGTTGCAGGAGCGCGTGGGAAGTTACCTCCACATACACCAGTCGCAAGTCGCTTGGGAATTGCAAATGGTGGTATTGCTGCTGGGCGTCCCATTCGAACAGGCGGCATTGCCGCAGCACGCAAAGCAGCGAGAAAAATTTTAGACGACGAGCCACGTCGAGGTCCCAGTGGTAAGTAGTTAGTAGTTATACCGTTGTAAGTAACAGCTGCTCAGCCGGTTCGCGTAAGTTATAGCGCGAGCTCATGCAATATCCATAAGCGCCGGTATTCGCAATCAACACAATATCGCCTTCCTGAGTAACCGGAAATGGTCGGCAATAACCGAGCGTGTCACCCGATTCACAAATCGGTCCCACGATATTTACTATTTCAGTTTTGGCTTCATCGAGTCGTGTTAAGTTAACGATTTCATGATAAGCGCCATACAGCGCTGGGCGAATGAGTGAATTCATGCCGGTGGCAATGCCAACAAATGTTGTATCACCTTTATGTTTGACTTGCGTGACCTTGGCAACAATAACGCCAGCGCGAGCGACAACAAAGCGACCCGGTTCCATCCATAATTGCAATTGTGGTTTTTCAACCTTTATAGCTTTGAGCGCTTTATTTAAAGCATGTATATCCAGTGGTGTTTGGCCGGGTTTTTCAACAATGCCCAAACCGCCACCCAGGTTAATGGTATTTGCTTGTGGAAAGCGATTAAGTAACTCCAGCAGGGTGTTAAATGAGTCACTCCAGCTATTGGACGACAAAATCCCGCTGCCAGAATGGATATGTAATCCCTGAACGCCAATGCTATGTTTGCTTATTTGTTTTTGTAAGCTGTCTAACTGATCGATAGGTATGCCAAACTTAGAATCAGTGCCGCCTGTGCACACATATTTATGATGACCGGCCCCATAGCCAGGGTCAACACGTAGCATAATGTTTTGGTTAGCAAACAGTTCGGGCCAATGCTCTATTGGATAAGTGCTGTCGACAGTGATGTAAATTCCCAGTTCAATAGCCTGTTGATATTCAGCGCGAGCGGCGAAGTTCGGTGTAAATAAGATGCGTTTTCTGTCGATACTAGGAAATAATTCCAGTATTTTATTCACTTCAGCCATCGACACGCATTCAAAATTAATACCGCGGTCACTCACTTTTTTTAGTATCGGTTCGAAGCTGTTGGCTTTCATTGCATAGAATATTTGGTCAACAGCGGATAACTGTTTTAACTGTTGTATAGAGTCATCAATCGTCGCAGGGTCATAGACGTACAGTGATTCGTGTTGTTGCATTAAATCTAATAGTGCTTGGCGTTGATTTTGCCACCAGGCCACCGGCATGCTGGCTGTATCGCCACAGGCTTCACGCCAGGATTCGCCCAATTGATGACGGCGTGGGTGTTGTTCCACTAACAACACGTGCAATTGTTTGGCTAAGCGTTCGGCTTGTTCGCTATCGACAACAAAGGTAAGGTTTAAATTATTAGCGGCGAGAGACATCATGTGGATTTGTTGTGCTTCAAATACTTCAAATGTTTCGCCCAATTGATGCAGAACCATGCGAATGTTTTCGCCGATTAAACTGACGGAGGCGCATGGCCCAATCCAACGTGCTTTTGAAAATTGATTGAGTTCATCTAATAAAGCATCGATCGTATCAGAGGTGTAGCCTCCATTATTATTATCAATCGATACCGTAACTGATGATTCAGAGGTAGAAACTAAGTCAATCGACAAATGGTGTTTGGTAAAGCAGTCGAAGACTTGACTCAAAAAGCCGACTTGTTGCCACATGCTCACGGTTTCAATCGTAATTAACACAATATTGTACTTGGTGATAATGGCTTTAATCGGCAAATTAACCGGCGCGCCATCAATTGATATTACTGTGCCAGCACGTTCCGCTTGCTGAGTTTGTTTGATATGCAATGGGATATTGTGTTTTTTTACTGGTTCTATGCAGCGTGGGTGCAGTACTTTAGCTCCCATCGAAGAGATTTCCTGTGCCTCATCATAATTCAGCTGGGTTAATAGGCGCGCTTCAGCAATTTGTTGTGGGTTGGCGGTATAAATGCCCGGCACATCGGTCCAAATCTCTAAACGTTCGGCCTGCAGTTTAGCGGCAAAGTAAGCCGCGGAACTATCAGAGCCACCACGCCCCAAAAGCACGGTATTACCGAAACCATCGCCAGCAATAAAGCCCTGGGTGATTATCACGTGGTTGTCATTCGATAGCTGCTGTTGCAGAGCGGGGTCGGCATCATCATCGCAGCGGCTCATCAGTAAGTCATGCGTTGGTAAAGCGTGTAGCAATTCACGAGCATCGCGCCATTGGTTAACAATGCTTTGCGTGCTTAGGAAGGCATGGCCCAAACGGGTTAGCATTACTTCCCCAAATGACATGATTTTGGCGCGCGCTTTGTCGCTGGCTTCGCCTAATAATTCAATGCCTTGAAATAATTTGGTGAGAGCTTGTAGGTCGTCGCCTAATAGCTCATCCATATCCAAGTGCAGTTGTTGGCACAACTCCTTATATATGGCGCGTATCTTATGCAGTGGTTCCGCTTGGTTTTGTTGCGGTGCTGATTCAAGTGCTTCAATCAGCAAGTTGGAGATCAGTGCCGGTGCTGAACAAACGATGACTAAACGATAGCCTTGCTCTAGGTACTGCTGAGTCTTTTCAGCAATATTGAGCCAGCGTTCACGTGAAGACACACTGGTGCCGCCAAATTTAAGTACTAACCAAGGAGTCGAATCTGCCATTATGTATTGTACCGTGTGATTTTTAGACAAGCAGTTAGATTACCATGCTCATCTGGCTTGGGTCCAGGTGTGGTGCTACAATTGGTCGCAATCTGAATGACTGAATGGATAAAAACTGTGGCTCAAACACAAGATAACACATTGGTGCTAGTTGATGGTTCGTCGTATTTATTTCGAGCATACCATGCATTGCCTGAACTGAATAACTCTAAAGGTATTCCCACCGGGGCGGCTTATGGCGTGATCAATATGTTGCGCAGCCTGGTCAAAGAGTACAATACCTCGCATATTGCTGTGGTATTTGATGCCAAAGGCAAAACCACCCGGCATGAGATTTACCCAGATTATAAGGCTAATCGTCCCGAGATGCCGGAAGACCTGCGCGTACAAATTGAGCCATTGCATAATATGATTCGTGCATTGGGTTTACCGCTGATTATTCAGCCAGGCATTGAGGCTGATGATTTAATTGGCACCTTGGCTGAGCGTGGAGAGCAAGCGGGCTTGGATGTGATTATCTCCACGGGCGATAAGGATATGGCACAACTGGTAACGCCAAAAATTTCATTGGTAAATACCATGAGTCGAACCGAGATGGATGAGGCCGGTGTTGAGGCGAAGTTTGGTGTTAAGCCGGGTCAAATTATCGATTACTTAGCCTTGATGGGGGATAGTGTAGATAATATCCCTGGTGTGCCGAAGGTTGGGCCAAAGACGGCGGCCAAATGGTTGGCGCAATATGATAGTCTCGACAATATCATGCAACATGCTGAAGAATTTAAAGGTAAGGTGGGGGAGTACCTGCGTGATAGTTTAGCGTTTTTACCTTTAGCGAAACAGTTAGTAACGATTGATTGCGATTTAGATTTAGCGGTAAAGATTGATGATTGTGTGCGTCATCCTGTTGATGCTGATCAGTTGCGTGTATTATTTGCTGAGTTTGAATTTAAGCGTTGGTTAAACGATTTAGACTCGACAGATGCGAATGCAATTCCAGCTAAGCAAACAGAAAATAAGTTTGCTTTAACCGTTGATGTCATATTGAGTGAGCAGCAACTTGATGACTGCCTAAAGCAGTGCGAAGCAGCTGATGTAATAGCCCTGGATACAGAAACGACAGCACTTAATCCTATGGTGGCGCAATTGGTTGGTGTTTCTTTGGCATGGAGCACAGACCACGCTGTGTATATTCCGTTAGCGCATGATTACTTGGGTGCGCCGCAACAGTTAGATAAGGCAACAACGTTACAGCGATTGAATGATGTGCTAAGTGTAAAAAATAAAAAAGTCATTGGGCAAAATTTAAAGTACGATATCAAAATTTTGCGTCGGGCGGGTTGTGATTTGAATTGTCAGTGGGTTGATACCATGTTGCAATCGTATGTTTTGGACCCTACGGCTAATCGCCATGATTTGGATACGTTAGCTGAAAAATATCTCGATTATAAAACCATTCATTTTGAAGATGTTGCGGGCAAAGGAAAAAAGCAATTAACTTTTAATCAAATATCTTTAGAGCAAGCGGCGCCATATGCTGGAGAGGATGCAGCTATTGCATTGCAACTCTTTCATCATTTCAATGCGGAGCTTGAAAAGGACGAAGAGTTGCTGGGTGTATTTAATGATTTAGAGATGCCATTGATGCCGATATTGGCTGAGATGGAGTATACCGGTGTATTAATCGATGCAGCTGTATTGCATAAACAAAGCCAAGCGTTGGGTAAGAAAATCCAAAAACTTACGGACGAGATATTTTCGCTGGCAGGTGAAGAATTTAATATCGATTCACCGAAACAGTTGCTCACTATTTTGTATGAAAAGCTAGAACTGCCGATTTTGAAAAAGACCCCGAAGGGGCAGCCATCGACTGCTGAGCCGGTATTGACGGAGTTGTCACATGACTACCCATTGCCCAAAGCGATTTTAAGTTATCGCAGTTTGGTAAAACTAAAATCTACCTATACAGACAAGTTGCCATTAGAGATTAATCCGGATACGGGGCGTGTGCATACATCGTATCGTCAAGCAGCGACTTCGACGGGCCGTTTGGCTTCAAACAACCCTAACCTACAAAATATTCCTGTGCGCAGTGAGGAAGGTAGGGCGATTCGTAAAGCGTTTATTGCGCCGCAAGGTTTTCAAGTGATGTCTGCTGACTATTCGCAAATTGAGCTACGTATTATGGCGCATTTATCAGCCGACAAGGGTTTAACTGATGCATTTAAAAATGGGCTTGATGTGCATAAGGCGACAGCTGCTGAAGTGTTTGCTGTGCCATTGGATGAGGTGACAGCAGATCAACGCCGCAGTGCGAAGGCAATTAATTTTGGTTTAATTTATGGTATGTCAGCATTTGGCTTGGCCAAGCAGTTAGAGATTGATCGTAACAGTGCGCAAGAGTACATGGATACTTATTTTGCGCGTTACCCGGGTGTGCATGAATATATGGCAGAAGAACGACATAAGGCGCGTAAGCAGGGGTATGTATCGACGTTGTTTGGCCGCAAGATGCAAGTGCCGGAAATTAATTCGAGTAATAAGATGCGACAAAAAGCAGCTGAACGAGCAGCGATAAATGCGCCAATGCAAGGCACGGCAGCTGATATTATTAAGCGTGCGATGATTGCAGTGGATCAATGGCTGACTAAACATTGCCCGCAAGCGAACATGATTATGCAGGTGCACGATGAATTGATATTTGAATTACCTGAAGGTGAAGCAGCAGCTTGCATGGCGGGTATTAAGGCATGTATGGAAGGTGCGGCAGAGTTAGATGTGCCGTTAATTGTCGATATGGGGTTAGGGAATAATTGGGAAGAAGCACATTAACGGTGATTAAGTGACGTGAGTAAAATAGAAAAAAAATTAATGCATTACATGACTAAGGCTGTGGCGGATTATAATATGATCCAGTCAGGTGATCGTGTTATGGCGTGTTTATCAGGAGGCAAAGATTCTTATACGATGGTGAAGTTATTGCAGCAAATGCGTTTGCATCGTCATTGTGATTTTGAATTATTTGTATATACATTGGATCAAACTCAACCGGGTTGGGATGACAGTGCTATGCGTCAATGGTTGGATGCGCAGCATGTGCCTTATGAAATTGAGACACGCAACACCTATAAAGTGGTTAAAGAAAAGATCCCTGAAGGAAAAACGTATTGTTCGTTGTGTTCGCGTTTACGCCGCGGCAATATTTATCGTTATGCGGAAGATAATGGTTTTAATAAGGTGGCGTTGGGTCATCACCGCGATGATATGGTGCAGACGTTATTGATGTCGATATTATACAGCGGTCAAATTCGATCAATGCCACCAAAGTTATTAACCGATAGCAAAAAACAAATTGTGATTCGACCATTGGCTTATTGCCAGGAAAATGATATTCGTGCTTATGCGCGGGAGCAAGCCTTTGCGATTATCCCGTGTAACTTGTGCGGATCACAACAAAATCTTGTCAGACAAAAAGTTAAGAAATTGTTGGCAGAATTAACTGAAAATAACCCCAAGGTACCCAGCAATATCTTGCATGCTTTGCAGAGCGTGCAGCCCAGCCAGTTGATGGATAAAAACCTGTGGGACTTTATGTCGTTAGAGGATGATTTGCTAATGCTTGTTGAGTCTGAGCAATAAAAGCCCAATTATTTGCTTTTGTGTAGATGTACTCTATAATATTATTAGAGTTTGCATCAAAATGAGCAAGTAGCAATGAATATCATAGATTTTTTTAATGCACATCTTATTTTCCGCTTTGATGAATTTAAGCAATATATGCAGAAAAGGGAGCAGGGTGCTAAAGAAAAAAATTGTTATATGACGCTTTACAATTACTGCCAAAAAGGTAAGTTAGCGCATGTGCGAAAAGGGTTGTATGTTGTCATGAATGAAGGCAGTTATCAATCTAGCTTAATACCACCTTTGCTAATTGCCGCTAAGGCAACCGATGATGCTGTGTTGGCATATCATACCGCTCTAGAGGCGCATGGGGTTGCTTACACTGATTTTAATGAGCATACTTATTTAACAGCAAAGCGCACTAATACGTTTTCATTTCAAAACCAACACTATCGTGCAGTTTACAATCCTTCTGTTTCTTATAAAAAGTTAGGCATTGAGCAAGTTAAAAAGTTTGGTGTTACAATTTTACAAACTACTCTAGAGCGTACCATTGTAGATGTATTAGATCGTCCTAATATTAGTGGTGGCTGGGAAGAAGTTTTTCGATCAGTTGAACACATAGTTTTATTTAATGAGCAATTTGCTGTAGATTATGCGTTATCACTGAAACGAGCCAGCATAGTTTCAAAGCTCGGTTATTTTTTCGATCGGCGCCCTGAGCATCTTCTGATTGATCCCAATGCTGTGGAGCGTTTGTTGCTGCACATACCAAAGCGACCCTATTATATTGACCGCAAATCAACAGTGGGCAAAGGGACGTATATAAAAAAATGGCAGCTTATCGTGCCTGATTATTTACATAATCAGCAATGGGAGGAGCCTGGAAATGATATCGATTACTGAACAAGAGTTGCGATTTGAAGCGGATGCGCATGGTTATAGGCCAGAAATTTTAGAAAAAGTGTATCGTCTGTTGGGGTTGCTTGAGGTTTTTATGGCAATCCCCTACCTAAAGGAGCGTCTGGTTCTAAAGGGTGGGACAGCGATTAATTTATTTTTTACGACTGATTTACCATGATTATCGTTAGATATTGATCTTAATTATGTTGGCTCTATTAGCCGACAAGTTATGTTAGCTGAAAAAGCGACAATTAGAAAAATTATTTTAGATTTATGCCAACGGCAGGGATATGCATTATACAGAAATCCAAGCGCTCATGCTGGTGGGAAAATGGTGTTGATTTATTCAAGTCTATTGGGTGGTAATGGGCGACTGGAATTGGATTTAAATTATCTTTATCGCAGTGCGATATGGCCTATTCACAGTGTGTGGTCATGTGGCTGGATGAGGTCGGTAGAAGTAAATGTTCTAGATGCCCATGAGCTGGCAGCTGGTAAGCTGAGTGCTTTGTTGGAGCGTGATGCTGCGAGAGATTTGTATGATAGTCATCATATACTGACTCGATGGGATTTGGATAAAAAAAAGTTACGACAAACATTAACTGTTTATGCCGGAATGCGGAAGGGTAGGTGGCATGAAATTAATGCAGATATGATTCGATATGATGTAAAAGATATTAGGAATAAATTAATACCTGTGCTTAGGCGAGATATTATTCCAGGTACTACATTTAAGCAACTTGAAATATGGGCTGAAGGTTTGGTTTCAGAATGTAAGTTAGCGTTTCAAGATTTATTGCCGTTTAGTGAGTCTGAAAAATCATTTTTGCAATGTATCGAGGAGTATGGTGAAATTCGACCTGAATTTTTGTCGGAGAATGAGCTATTTTGTGAGGCTGTTAAGTATCACCCTGCTTTGCAATGGCGAGCATTACAAGCAATCAAATAGTTGATATAAAAGGATAGTAAATGCAACTACAATCACTATCACCAGTAACTAGCTTGCTGGGCGAAAGCCCTATATGGCACAGTGCACAACAATGTTTATTTTGGGTGGATATTATCAAGCCATCAGTGCATCGTTTTGACCCAGTAACCCAGCAGCATCATGAGTGGCCGATGCCGGAGGTGATTGGTTGCATTGGTTATCGAGACGATAACAGTTTATGGGCGGCTATGGGGGATGGTATTTCCATTTTGCATTTGCCGGATATGCGCGTTGAGGTGGTTGCGCATGTGATTGATATGAACGGCAGTTGCCGCATGAATGATGGCAAGTCGGATGCGAAGGGGCGTTTTTGGTTTGGTTCGATCAGTGCAGACTTAAATCAGCCATTGGGCGAATTCTTTTGTATCGATGTTGATGGCACGGTGACTAAGCAAGCGGATGGTTACTTTATTCCAAACGGTATTGGCTGGAGTTTGGATCAACAATATATGTATCACAATGATTCTTATGGTCGTACAATTTACCGTTATCGCTTTGATCTTGAGGCCGGTAAAATTAGCCAGCGTGAAATATTTTATGAGGAAGAGTCAGACTCTGAACCGGATGGCGCGGCGGTAGATCGGCAGGGTAATTTATGGGTGGCGCAATGGAATGGTGCGCGTCTTGACTGCTTTAGTCCGGCTGGTGAGATTATTCAAACAATTAAGATGCCAATGCAGCGCCCGACCAGTTGTGCATTTAATGATGACTTTAGTCAGTTATATGTTACTTCTTGTTCCCAAGGCAGCGCTGATGAAGAGCCGCTAAGCGCGCCAGCGGGTGAAGTGTTTGTTATAGGCATGTAGTGTTGACGATTATGCAATGATACAGTGTTGTGTCGTTTTGTTTTGTGGGAGCCGATATGAGAAGAGCCAGTGAGAGCCGTCTGCCTGGGGAGGGGCTGAATCTATTTCTCGACCTTTCTGTCATTATTGATGTGGAAGAGATCAGTAAAAAAAAACAGCGTTGGCGTTCATCGCCTTGCGCCTCTTTTTTTAACGCGAAACTAGATAAAACAAACTGGCTATCAGTTGAGGTGATTAAGCGCAGTAATGTTTTTTTTATGCTACCAGCTGAGCACTTTTATTTTAGTAAGGCGAGTAGTCAGCGGTTGCTGTTTTTGTTAGATTGGCTGTATAACTGGCGATCGAAAGGTGCGCTTAAGCAGGCGAATGGTTACTTGTTATTTTATAATCATAAGCCAGATCTTGGGCAGCCCTTGTGGCGGGCGCATGCAAAAATTGATTCCGATGGACGTTTAGCGCCATATGACTATGGTCCGCGTGGCAAGTTAAGCCCTACTTGCGATGAATTGGCTACTTTTGTGGTGACGGAAAAACAATATATGTTAGATTATTTTCACCCAGGTCATGTCAGTCATACACGGTTTCCTGATGGCAATAAGATGATTGATAGTGAAATCTTTACTGAAAAATTTCGCCAGGTGCAATCAAAAGTCATGGGTGAATTTCCGCTAATAAAACCTAAGCCTGCTGTAAAAAAATCTTTTCTAAGAAGGCGGTTGCCTCGTTCAGTGCTGCCGAGAGTCACAAGAAAAGTAGCGCAGGTTGCGATGGAGGCGGATAGGGTAAAGTTATACGACATGCCATCAATGGATAGCATTCGACGTGGGTTGTTAGCTGAACCTGTGATAGGCAGACCACCGTTGCGCCCAAAAAAGCCAGCTAAACCAAAGATTGCTCCGCAGCGTCTTTTTGGATGTCGTCGTTTGAAGCCTGCTGCTGCAGTCGCAGCTGAGAATAATTTAAGAGTAAGTCTCTGATTTCAGATTGAATTTGTCTTAAGGCAGGGTTAATTCCCGTTTGTCGACGTCTTTTGTTGGTCAATATATTTACAGAGGTTGCTTGTGCTGCTACTGTTCGCTCAGTTTATATATAAGAGTGATGGGTGAGAGTTATGAGTAGAGCAAGGGTGGTTGCTAGAACGCATAAAATTTATTTTGATTTAGAGGCATTGGTTGTCGATACCAGTAAGCCTGCTGCTGCCTGGCAGTCTACGCAATGTGCACAAATACTGAGTGCAGTGTTGCCGGCTAAGATTGGTGAGCTGCAAGAGACTTTTGGTAGTGCAGTAGCTCGTGATATGGAGTTGGTGATTGTTGCACGCAATGCATGGGCCGAACCTAGCAAATTACGTGAGTTATTAGTTGGTTTGAAAGGTGTGTTATCAAGCGTTGAAACAGCCTCATGTTTTGAGTCAGCCTTTACTGATGCCATGCCAACAATGCCAAGCGGCGTTTCTGATGATGTGCTAGACATCATCATAGCGGGTGAGGCCGGTGCCGGTAGTGGTGCTATTGCTGATGTAAGTGCTGGTGCGAGTTTGTCGGCTACACTGGTTGATGGCCCCAGTTTATCGGTATGCCCGTTTACTGTTTTATTGTATGAAACCAGCGTTGCTGGAAAAGTTATCTGGACGGATTGCCAAACGTTTTCGGCTGAAGCCTCAGGCGTTGCGATGGATTTATCGGCCTCTATGAGTTCCGGTATATCAACAACATCCAGCATGACGATTGCAAGCCCCATTAGCGTGGAAGGTTCTGAGCTGAAAGTCGACTGTGATAATTCATTGGTGTTCACAGGTGATAGGGCAGTATTTTCAGCTTTTAATTGTAAAGGTGCTACTGGTCTTAGGCGCGTATGTGTTCGTGATGGTGAATTTGATGACGCTAGTTTCCGTAGCGTTGATGCAATAAAAAGCTTTGTTGGTGATTTTCAATATACTGCTACCAAGCGCGCTAATCAGCAAAATGCGGGTAGGAGAGGGTTGGCAGCACTAGCTGGATTATTCGGTGGCCGTAGTCCAAAAACACCATCAGCGGTTCCTTTGGCTGAAGTGACAGGTGCCCGGGTGTTACTCCACGGTAACTGATTTAGCTAAATTACGCGGTTGATCCACATCGGTGCCTTTTAATACCGCCACATGATAGGCTAATAATTGCAGCGGAATATTATATATAATCGGTGCAATAAATTCGCCAATTTTTGGTATTGGCAGCACAGTTAAATGTGAAGTGTGTGGCCATTCAATGGATTCATCGGCAAATACAATGACCTCTCCCCCACGTGCTTGTACTTCTTGAATGTTAGATTGCAGCTTTTCTAATAACTCATTTTTAGGTGCAACAACAATCACTGGCATGCCGGTATCCACTAAAGCTAAAGGCCCATGTTTGAGTTCACCCGCTGGATAAGCTTCCGCATGAATATATGAAATTTCTTTTAACTTTAGCGCGCCTTCCAATGCGATCGGAAATAATTCGCCGCGCCCTAAAAACAGTGCTTGGTATTTTTCACGGAAACGTTTAGAAATTTGCTTTATTTCATCGTCGAGTTTTAATACTTGGTTAATCAGGTTGGGTAATTCTAATAGTTGCTTGCAAAGTTCTGTTTCTATAGCAGCATCAATATCATGTTTGCGGCCCAATACAATGGTGACTAAAGCGAGCGATACGAGTTGGTTGCTAAAAGTTTTCGTCGCAGCAACGCCAATTTCAGTGCCGGCACGTGTCATTAAGGCGAGGTCGGCTTCGCGCACTAATGAGCTTTCCGGTGCATTGCAAATCGCCAGTGTGGCTAAATAGCCGGCGTCTTTCGCTTTGCGCATGGCCGCCAGTGTGTCAGCTGTTTCACCGGATTGTGACAGGGCAATATATAGCGCATTGTTTTCGACAACGGCATTGCGGTAACGGTTTTCGCTAGCAACTTCCACTTGGCATGGAATGCCAGCAATGCCCTCTAGCCAATAACGTGCGGTAAGCGCCGCATGATAGCTGGTGCCACAAGCGACAATAGTAACACGCTCGACTTGCTGAAAAATGTCTAATGCACGGTGGCCAAAGCTTTGTTCGATCACGCGGTTATTCAATAGGTGGCCTTCATAGGCCTCATGAATTACGGTCGCTTGTTCAAAAATTTCTTTTTGCATAAAGTGACGGAACTTGCCTTTTGTGGTTTGATTTATCGATGCATCGGAGGTATGCACTTCGCGTTCGACCACTTCGTTGTCATGATAGATAGTAATTTTATCGATGGTAATTTCAGCAATGTCATCATCTTCTAGATAAATAAATTGTTGCGTTACCGGCAATAAGGCCAGGGGGTCAGAGGCAATAAAATTTTCGCCAATGCCTTTACCAATCACTAATGGGCTGCCTTTGCGTACAGCATATAGTTGGTTGGGGTATTCTTGGCAAACAACGCCCAGTGCATAAGCACCATCGAGATGTGCAATGGTTTTTTCCATCGCTTCATGCAGGTCTTTGCTGGCTTTTAATTCATGGTGAATCATGTGGGCGATCACTTCGCTATCAGTTTCAGATTGAAACTCATAGCCCAAATCCATCATTTGTTGGCGCAAAGCTACATGGTTTTCAATAATACCATTATGCACAACGGCTACGGTATCATTGGAAAAATGCGGGTGTGCATTGGTTGTATTTGGTTGCCCATGGGTGGCCCAGCGTGTATGTGCGATGCCGAGTTGGCCTTGCAATAAATTAGCGTTGAGCATGTCGGCTAGGCGTTCAACTTTTCCTTTGGCACGAATGCGTTGCACTTGATGTGTGTCAGGATGAATAATTGCCATGCCGGCAGAATCATAGCCGCGGTATTCCAGGCGTTTTAAGCCTTCTAGTAAAATTTGTGCAATATTCCTTTGCGCTACAGCTCCGACGATTCCGCACATTTTGGGCATCCTTGTGATGTTAAATTCAACCTGCTGCATTATACACAAAAACGCCCAGCTGTGGATAATCTTCCTGTCCCCCACTCTTTTGTAATCGGCTGATCTCTTTATGGGCGTCGCCCCGGGCAAGGACCCGGGGGCGGCACCCTATACGCCTTGATGCCAGCGTGCAGCAGAGGGCTATCCAAAAAAATTGATCTATATGGGCGACACCGGAGAGGGAGCCTTCGTGCGCGCAGCGCAAGCGAGCACACCAAGGTTGCCCGCAGGGGCGACGCCCATGAAAAGATCAATTTTATCTGGATAAAGTTATTTCGCTTGTAGGTTGAGTGTTGCTTTGCTGGTAAGTCCCAACAATCTCTTCAATCTTAGCCCGCCGTGCAGGGGTATCAAGCACATGTTGACGTACGCTTTTGATATACTTTAATGCTACTTCGTAACCGGCAAATTTATTATGCACCACTTGTGGTGTGCCATCGCCGCTGTTTTCAAATCGCGGTTCACCATGGGTCAAAAAATAACTCATTAGCATAATAAAGCTGCGGCCCTGGCCAGCTTGGCAGTGTAGATAAACGCTTTTGCCGCTTAAGATGGTTTTATGCATGGCATCAATAGCCTTATGGGCTTGTGCGTTTTCAATATTGGTTGATAGATCTTGCATCGGGCAAGCATGATGCTTGATCCCGTTGGTTTGCCAAGAGGCAGGTTGAATCGGTAATTGTTTGCCAAATAAGCGCAACCCAGTACCCGCTTGTTCGTGCGGTTGTACCATGGAGACGACAAGGCCGAGGTTTTGTGCTGGTGATAATAACTTTTTCATTAAGTTATTACCCATTGGGCTAAACCATGTGTTATCTCTATAAGGCATGCCGCCGACAGAGAGTAAGCCAAAATCAGTGATATAGGGGTGTTCGGCCGAGTTGTATAGGTATTCTAGCTTGCTGAGCGTGGTGCTGATTAAAAATACCACATCCTTTATAAAAGGTAACCGCCATGTGGCTAATTGGTTTTTATATACACAAGCAGCCATGCTTAAGGCAGCAGCACCTAAGGTTAATAACGCTGTTTGGCTATTTACATAATCGGGTAATTCTAATTTCATCCCCCACACTCCCATTTTATTTATAGTAAAAATTCCCAGCGGGGATTATATCGATTTAGTGTCAGAAGTCCCGTTATAATTTTGCGATGCTTGGCTAACAATAGAAATTCACATATACTCAGCTGAGTATGTGGACCTTACGCAAAGTGTTAACCAGTCTATTCTTGGACCCCCTAAATGTAGCCTTCTTGCTGCTATTGGTAGCCTTTGTGTTATTGGTGATGCACTGGCATCGCACTGGGCTTGCATTAATGGCGATTGGTTTGTTCGGTTTGTTGCTTTTAAGTTTGCCTGAAATCCCCAATCGTTTATTGTCGCAACTCGAGCGGCATTATGCAGCAGTGCTTGAGCCAGACCCTAAGGTGCAACAAGTGTTGGTGTTGGGTGCAGGCATGATCTTTGATAAGCGCTTGCCCGGTGATATGCAATTGAGTGCGGCGAGTATCATACGTCTAATAGAAGCGATACGGCTTTATAAAAAATTACCCGATGCTAAATTGATCTTGTCCGGTGGTAAAACCATTGATGAACATCAAGAAGCTAAAGTCCGTGAGAAACTGGCAGAGTTATTAGCCGTGCCAGAAAAGGATATCGTGTTGTTGCCGCCTGCAAAAAATACCGATCAAGAAGCAACGTTTGCTGAAAAGGTAGTTAAAGATCAGCCATTTTATTTAGTGACTTCAGCTGCACACATGCGCAGATCAGTCGCCCTATTTAAAAAACACGGTTTACAACCCATTGCCGCACCGTCGAATTTTATTGTGCGCTTAGGTAAGCGACACCCTTATCGTTTTTATATTCCTAACACCGGGAATTTGGTTAAAACCTATATATACCTGTACGAAACGATTGGTTTTTATTGGTATAAGTTGACAGGCGGTGTGTGACCTCTGATATTGCATGATATAGTGCCTCGGTGGGAAAAATCGAGGGAGACGATTATGCGTGTACACACTACTGACGCGGCTGGACATAAAATCGATTCAGCTACTCATTTACAAGCGCTTGCCTTGCCGGGTGAAGCGCCCTTAAGAAGAAATCAGCAAAAAAAAATCGATGGGCTCAGTGTTAATGTCAGTGAGGTGCAAAAGACGGCTCGCGGCATACATTTAAACCTGAGTAACCAAGTGGCTTTTCTTATTAGTTGCGATGCTAGTAATGCACTGCAGGTTAAACCCTATCAGACAACAGGTTCTCACGATATTGACTTAGATGGCTCGCAAACATTTGCGCGTCTCGTTTGTATGTCACGATCAACGCATTTACTCATACAGACTCATATGAATGTAACAGAGTTGCAGTATGCTATGAAATTGCAACTGATGACTGAGCAACGTAAAGGGCTAGATGGAGCAGGTGTTTTGCCAGCATTAAATAAATGGTTTGCAAGAAAAACTCAGCAACAGATTACACTGGCTGAAGTCGATTGCCAAGCCGTTGACGGCAAAGTGTTAATTATCGATAGTCTTGATAAAGCGACAACTTCAACAGCTATCGACGTGTTGAGTGACACAGTTGCTCCCGAGTTTAAGCCAGATCTTGTGGTGATGAGGCGGCAGCCAGCAACGGGGTTTTCAGCGCCTACGCCAGGACCGGCTTCGTCGCGACAGTTGCTATCACAGCCTGTTGGCAGTTTGTTCGCACCTACGTCAGATATCCCTCACGCATGTGTACAGTCGGCGGTCGCTGCATCAAGCGCTGGACCTACCGGTGCATTGCCTATGTTAAGCCTTGCCTTAGTAGCAGGTGGATCGCCAAAAGATAGGTCACCTGCCACACCGCGAGGTGATGCCTCCCTTAAATCTCCAGCTGTTCCAGTGGTGGAGCCATCGCCTGCGCCTAAGCCTAAAGCAGTAACTCCATCACCGTTACCACTAAGAAGGCCCCCTCCACGTCAGAATGCCTTTCTCCGATTGAAAGCACCTAAGCTACCACCCAAAATAGAGCCAAAGCCAAGTGCTGCTTCTCGTGGAAGATGGCTGGTAGCCGGGTTGGTTGCTTTTGTTGGTGGAGTGGTTCTTCTGCGTGATAGAGGCAGGGCAAAAGAAACAGTAAAGGCTGTTGCTAGTTCAATGCGGCCGAAATAATGTTAAGCGCATGCGCCATGGCACATTAAATACCAGGAAGAATTATGGTACGGCCATATTTTCACAAGATGGTCTTCTGGTCTGGGTGTCATGGTAATCACGTTATAGCTTTTTTCTGTCGCATAGCGATCATAAATAATCGGTGCTTGTGGCCAGCGGATTATATCAACCGTATGAGCAACGTGCTGTATAGGTGCAATGCCGGTAGCATTTTGTATGTAGAGTGCGCGCTTTTGTTTTTTGCTGATATTAATCATTTGCGCGGTCATGTTCTGCATATTGTTCATATTATGAAAATGGTTCTGTATATAGCTAAATAACCATGGGGCGGTAAGGTATTTAAATATCAGTAACAGCACGATGAATAAAAAAGTAAGGTTTTGTATTTTTTGTTTGGCGTTAAAAATGATATAAGCCATCAGCATGCCAAACAGAGGGAATAAAGGCATATAATAGCGCGATACAGGCCAGTGTCCCCAAGATAGCCAGCAGGGTAACCAATTAATCAAGCATACCCAAAATGCAATGTTAGCGATACGGCTAAATGCGTTGTGCAATATTTTTTTTCTTTCACGAGCGATGACCCAAAGGCAAATAGCGCTAGCGGGTAACAAATTCATTACTAATGATGCAGGTGCGAACCATAAAACCGTATAGAGGTAATTTCCCCAGGTGTTTTGATCGGTGCCGCCCATTTGGCCGATTAGGTGGCTGATAAAGCCTGGGTTAAAAAAGTATGAATATAGAAATGGGAACGCCAATAAGGCGGTGTGCATTAATAACGAGCGCCACTGCCATAATATCCAGCGGTTAGGATGAAGCCATAATAACACAGCTGCTAATGAGCCATAAAATGTATAGGCGCGCGGTTCCTTGGTTAAAAATCCAAGTGCCACACAAATGCAACCTACCAATAACAGTGCATTAGATTTTCGTTCGCAAGCCAACCATAGTGATGCAAAAGAACCGAGAATAAAAAAAGAAAACAGTGGGTCGGAATAGGCGAGCCAGCCGCGGCGTATCAATAAATCCCAAGAAAAATACAGTGCAGTAGCCCACAGAGCATAGCGTTTGTTGTCGCTCAGTTGTTTGGTTAACGCATAGGTTAATAGCGCCGTAGCGGCAGTAGCAGTTGCGGTGACTAAGCGCGAAGCCAGAAGCACGTGTTTAAACCCAATCAGCGACGCTAAGCACATAACAAGAAATTTCATCAGTGGAGGGCGTGGGTATACATCGCCAAGTGTTAGGTTAGTAAACCAATGACCACTATGGTACATCTCCATTGCCGCCATAGTGTAGTTGCCTTCTTCGCTGGAAAGCGGCACCCATAAGGTCAGGTATAAGCTAAAGGCGGCTAATATAATGTAGCCGAGTAATAGTCGGTCATGAGTCTCTGGGCGGTGGTTCCAGGTATTCCACGGTAAGGCGAATGCTTTCATCGCGCTATTATATGGGGTGAAGTGCTAAATGCAAAGTGGTTAATATTGTGGCATAATCCGCGCCGTGAGAGAATTAAATGACATAGTGCGCCAAGTAGCTGGTTTAGCTTTGAATGTTAGCCCTCGGGTGGGGGTGTGCTTATATGTTGCGGGTGTGATGTTATTGGCATATGCGATAGATAAAAAATACGAAACCACTGAAAAAGACGGTCGCTTGTTTAGCTTTCGGTTTAGTTGCGGTCAAGCAACGCCATTTTGGCGGCAAGAGCAAATGTATCGTTCGCATCGGCATCGACGCTTCCCCAAGCCTGAACATTATTGGGGTGATCGGTGGAACTATGAGAGGGAAGCATTGCCCGGTATTGCAGAAGAGCCAGATAATCAACAAGAGGTAACACCACGATGAGTCCTTTGCCAGAAATTGTTCAATTTGTGGGTGAAAATAATAGCACAGACCCGGAGCCATCTTCCGATGGCGCTAGCGGCTTACTGGTCTTATGTTGGTTGGTAGGTATAACGGTATTATTCGGAGGCTTGCACTATTGCCAGGGGTATCTTAGGCGCAATTACTGGAATGATCGCTTACCTTATGCGGGCCATTCCTACCCGCGTCGTTTAGGTTATAGCTTGCTGGGAGATCAGTTTACTGGTCGTGGTGTTGATGTGATGGATACGATCGTTGAAGTTGATGAAGCTCATCAGCCTTCACCGCCAGCGACTGAGATTCAGTTGCTTCAACCGGGCCAAACGTTGAGGATTTCGTGAATTCAGCAGCGCAATTTGTTATGATGTGCGCGCTTATGACCCGTAATAACGAGTAACTAGAGGCCCTCATGACCCAAACACGTTTCGAACAAGCCAACGCGCTACGCGTCCTGGCAATGGATGCTGTACAAAAAGCAAACTCAGGCCATCCCGGCATGCCAATGGGCATGGCAGACATTGCCGAAGTTTTATGGAATGAGTTTTTGCATCATAACCCGGCTAACCCAAATTGGTATGACCGCGATCGATTTATTATATCGAACGGCCATGGATCGATGTTGTTGTATTCGTTATTGCACTTAAGTGGCTATGACTTGCCACTAGAAGAATTAAAAAACTTCCGTCAACTGCACTCAAAAACGCCAGGGCATCCCGAGGTGAATGAGGCGCCGGGGGTGGAAACAACGACGGGGCCTTTAGGTCAAGGTTTGGCAAATGGCGTCGGTATGGCGTTAACGGAAAAAATATTAGCGGCGCATTTTAATCGTGATAATCATCAAATTGTTGATCATTTCACCTATGTGTTTACCGGTGATGGTGGCTTGATGGAAGGCGTTTCACACGAGGCTTGTTCATTTGCGGGCACGTTAGGCTTAGGCAAGTTGATTGTGTTTTGGGATGATAATGGCATCTCGATTGATGGCGAAGTTGCGAATTGGTTTGCGGATGATACGCCTGAACGTTTCCGTGGTTACCATTGGCAAGTGATTGCAGATGTGGATGGTCACGATGCTGAAGCGATTAATCAAGCGATTCAACAAGCGCAAGCGAATGCAGATCAACCAACATTGATTTGTTGCAAAACTCAAATTGGCTTTGGTGCACCGAATAAGGTTGATACAGCCGCAGCACATGGCGCGCCATTGGGAGATGAAGAGATTGCTTTGGTGCGTGAAAAATTAAACTGGCCACATGCACCTTTTGATATTCCTGAAGCGCTTTATAAAGGCTGGGATGCTAAGGCGACGGGGCAGGCATTAGAGGATAATTGGAATAAAAGTTTTGCAAAATATGAAACGGCTTATCCTGAATTGGCGAGTGAATTTTTGCGTCGACAACAAGGTCATTTGCCTGAGAATTTTGAACAGCAATGCCAGCAGTGGTTAACGGATTTATTAAAAGACCCTAAAAAAGAAGCCACACGTAAATCATCGGGTGCGATGATTGCGCGTTTAGCGACGATACTGCCGGAAATGCTTGGCGGTTCTGCGGACTTAAGCGGTTCAAATTGCACAAACTGGAAAGCGCAATCTACACTAACGCCACAACAATTTGATGCTAACTATATTCATTATGGTGTGCGCGAATTTGGTATGGCAGCAATGATGAATGGTATGGCGCTGCATGGTGGCGTGATTCCATTTGGTGGCACGTTCTTGGTGTTTTCGGACTATGCGCGAAACGCGATACGTTTAGCGGCGATGATGAAGCAGCGTGTTGTGTTTGTATTGAGTCACGACTCGATTGGTTTAGGTGAAGATGGGCCAACCCACCAACCGATCGAACAATTATCCAGTCTGCGTTTGATACCAAACTTGCACGTGTGGCGTCCCTGCGATGCGGTAGAAACAACGGTAGCCTGGCAGCAAGCATTGCAAGCGAAAACACCTTCAGCTTTATTGCTGACGCGTCAGTCGGTGGAGCCATTGGTAAAAACTGAAGAGCAAGCAAAAGCTGCTGCGCGTGGTGCTTATGTCATTGCTGAAGCAGCAGGTGATGTCGAGGGTATTGTAATGGCAACGGGCTCCGAAGTGGAGTTGGCCGTAGCAGCGCAAGCGCAATTAGCACAACAAGGCGTGCATGTGCGCGTTGTGTCGATGCCGTGTTGGGAAACTTTCTTAGCGCAAGATCAAGCTTATCAAGACAAGGTATTGCCAGGTGATATTACATTGCGAGTAGCTATCGAGGCGGGTAGCCCAGATTTATGGTATCGCTTTGTTGGTATGCAAGGGCGTGTGCTGGGTATTGAGACTTTTGGCTTGTCGGCACCTTATCAGCAAGTGTACCAAGAATTTGGTTTGACGGCCGATGCGATTGTGCATGCGGTTAACGAACTCAAGCAAACCGAAACGGTTGCTTAATTTAACAATCAACTAAAGAAACACAGGAGAATAATAGAATGGCAATTCGAGTAGCAATTAATGGTTTTGGTCGCATCGGTCGTAATGTGCTGCGTGCGCTGTATGAGTCAGGTCGTACCAATGAAATACAAGTGGTAGCGATTAATGATTTAAGCCCGATTGATCTCAGTGTGCATCTATTGAAATACGACAGTATCCATGGCCGCTTTCCTGTGCATGTTGAAGTGCATGGTACCGATATGATGGTCGGTGGTGATCATATTCAAATGTGTGCTGATCGTGATCCAAACAATATTCACTGGGATAAGTATGATGTGGATGTTGTGTTTGAGTGCACCGGTTTCTTTGCTAGTAAAGAAAAAGCCAAGGTGCATCTAGAGGCAGGTGCCAAGCGCGTACTGATTTCCGCGCCTGCAGGCAGTGATGTAAAAACTATTGTGTATGGTGTTAACCAAGACACACTGACTGATGAAGATGTTATTGTGTCGAATGCTTCTTGTACGACTAATTGCTTGGCGCCTTTAGTGCAGTCATTGAATGATAGTATTGGTGTTGAGCGTGGTTTAATGACAACCATTCATGCTTATACCAATGATCAGCGTTTACATGATGCGCCACACTCGGATATTCGCCGTGCACGTTCAGCAACGCAATCGATGATTCCAGCTAAAACAGGTGCAGCTGCTGCGGTAGGTTTGGTGTTGCCAGAATTGGCAGGTAAATTAGATGGATTTGCTTTCCGTGTGCCAACCATTAATGTATCGGTTGTTGATTTAACGTTTGAAGCCTCGCGCACAACGACTGTTGAAGAGATTAATCAAGTGGTTAAAGCATCTGCTGAGGGGGGTTTGAAGAATATTTTGGGTTATTGCGATGAGCCATTGGTGTCGATTGATTTTAATCATTGCCCATTATCATCGGTATTTGATGCCGGTCAAACACGTATTATTGACAATATGGTGAAAGTGGTTTCTTGGTATGACAATGAGTGGGGCTTTTCAAATCGCATGTTGGATACGGCTTGTGCGATGTTTGGTGTTAAGTCTAAACCAGTCGAAGCCACTGCTGTTGCAGTGTAGTTGTCACCTCGGACTTGAAGTTATCATCCCGGGGTTAGTTGTCATCCCGGTTGAGAGTTGTCATCCCGGTTGAGAGTTGTCATCCCGGCCCCCGAGCCGGGATCCAGTAATATAAAAAGGAGTCATCGATGTTGGCAAAGTTTTCTGATCTTAATATTAAAGACAAACGTGTTTTGATTCGTGAAGACCTTAATGTGCCTTTGGATGATAAGGGTCAGATCACTGAAGAAACGCGTATACAGGCAGCGCTACCAACGATCAAACATGCACTTGATGCGGGAGCAAAAGTGATGCTGATGTCTCATTTGGGCAGGCCGACTGAGGGTGAGTTTGATGAAAAATATTCGTTGAAGCCAGTCGCAGAGCGCTTGCAGCAATTAGTGGATCAGCCGGTGCGTCTAGAAAAAGATTGGCTCAATGGTGTTAGTTTTGATAATGACGAGCTCGTGCTGTGTGAAAATGTGCGCTTTAATAAAGGTGAAAAAACAAATAGCGATGAGCTATCAAAAAAGATGGCGGCATTGTGCGATGTGTTTGTTATGGATGCTTTTGCTACTGCGCATCGTGCGCAAGCGTCAACCGCCGGCGTTGCGAAATATGCACCGATTGCTTGTGTAGGTCCTTTGCTAGAGGCTGAATTAACAGCGCTGGGTCATGCGATTGAGTCGCCAGCGCAGCCAGTGGCTGCTGTCGTAGGTGGCAGTAAGGTATCGAGTAAAATTGATGTATTGCAGTCGCTATTAAAGAAAGTTAATTGTTTAATTGTGGGTGGCGGCATTGCTAATACATTGCTTGCCGCAAAAGGTTTTAATGTGGCTGATTCATTATACGAGCCGGAGTGGTGTGATAAAGCCAAGGCTTTTTTTGATGAAGCGGCAGCGCGTGATGTTAGTGTGCCTTTACCGATTGATGTGGTGGTTGCTAAAGAACTTTCTAATGATGCAAAAACTCGCATAGCTGATGTTGATGATGTGCAGGCTGGTGAAAAGATTTTAGATATTGGTCCGAAAACAGCGGAGCTCTATGCTGAACATTTAATGCAGGCTGGAACAATTATTTGGAATGGTCCGGTCGGCGTGTTTGAGCTGGCGCCATTTAGCAAAGGAACGGAACGTATAGCCGGCGCCATAGCTAAGAGTAGTGCATATTCCATTGCTGGTGGTGGCGATACATTAGCGGCGATAGCTAAATATGAGATATCAGATAAGGTGTCTTATGTTTCAACTGGCGGCGGCGCTTTTTTAGCCTTATTAGAAGGCGAGCCATTACCTGCAGTGGAAGCATTAGAAATGTCAGAAGTATCTTCTGCGAGAGGTTAATATGAATAAGCATCAAGATCAGCAGTATCAGCGTCGTACTAAGATTGTAGCAACGCTAGGTCCGGCGACAGATGATGAGGCTGTGTTGTCCGCTATGGTTGATGCGGGCATGAATTTGGCGCGATTAAATTTTTCACATGGTGAACACAGTGATCATTTGGCGCGCATGGAGCTAGTGCGCAAAGTAGCGAAAGCAAAAAATAAAATCATTGGCATTATTGCCGATTTGCAAGGGCCAAAAATTCGTATTGCTTCCTTTAAGCAGGGCAAGGTCGAGCTGAGCGCTGGCGATGAATTTATTTTAGATGTTGAGTTAGATGCTGAGGCGGGTGATAGCGCACGTGTTGGTGTGCTGTATCCACAATTGATTAATGATGTGAAAGCAAATGACACGCTGTTATTGGATGATGGTCGCTTGCAACTAAAAGTTAATCGTGTCGAAGGCAGCTGTATTTATACTTCGGTGTTAAATAATGGTGTGTTGTCGAACAATAAAGGTATTAATTTATTGGGCGGTGGTTTATCGGCCAAGGCGCTTACTGAGAAAGATAAAACGGATCTAAGTTTTGCCTTAGAGCATCAAGTAGATTATGTCGCATTGTCTTTTGTTCGTCATGCGGAAGATGTACTCGAAGCCAAGCAGTTAATTGCTAGAGCGGCGGGTATAGCTGGTGTGATTTCAAAGATTGAGCGCAGTGAAGCATTGGAGCGGATTGAAGAAATCATTGCTTGCAGCGATGCCATTATGGTGGCGCGAGGTGATTTAGCGGTTGAAATTGGTGATGCTAAAGTCCCGGTGGTGCAAAAAGAAATTATTCATTTGGCGCGTAGCATGGATAAGCCGGTGATTACGGCAACTCAGATGATGGAGTCTATGGTGCGTTCGAATATGCCAACAAGAGCGGAAGTCTCTGATGTGGCCAATGCCGTATTGGATAATACTGATGCAGTGATGTTGTCGGAAGAAACGGCAATGGGGCAGCATCCGCCATTAGTGATAGAAGCCATGGCTCGTACGTGCGAAGCGGCAGGTGATTATAAAAAATCACAACTGTCTCGTCACCGTGTTGAATGTCAGTTTGGTCGCATTGATGAGGCGATTGCTATGGCAACGATGTATACCGCGAATCATTGTAATGTGAAAGCCATTATCGCATTGACTGAATCAGGCGCAACCCCTTTATGGATGTCACGTATTCGCACCAGTATCCCAATATATGGTTTGAGCCGATTTGAAAAAACACTGGGTAAAATGACATTGTATCGCGGCGTTTATCCTGTTGAATTTGATGTGACGCGCTATACGCGTGATGAAATAAATAAAGCAGCGATTGAGTGTTTGCAAATGTGTGGTGATTTGCATAAAGGTGATCAAGTGATATTGACCAAAGGCGATCATATGGGCGTTGGCGGTGGCGCCAATGCTATGAAGATCCTGGTAGTTGGCCAGGTGCTCTGATAATATTAATGGCTCATGGATGAGGTGTTATTATGACAAAAGCAAAGTCTACTAAACCAGCAGCCGGTATTAGTGCGTCACTGTTAGTTGGCGTCGCGATGTTGTTTTTCCTTTATGATGTCTTCCTGCAGGTAAGCCCCAGTGTAATGGTGCAGCAGTTAATGAAAGCGTTCCATTTGAATGCTTTAGCTCTGGGCAATTTATCAGCAACCTATTTTTATATTTACACCATTATGCAGATTCCTGTTGGCTTATTGTATGACCGCTTTGGTGTGCGCATGATTATGATTTCGGCGATGTTTGAATGCACGCTGGGTGCATTTATTTTTGCGGTATCGCCAAATATTTATTTTGCTTTGTTTGCCCGTTTTCTAATGGGCTTAGGTTCAGCATTTGCTTTTGTTGGTGTATTAAAGATTGCGGCCACTTATTATTCGGGTAGTCGCTTGGCCACGTTAGTGGGCTTAACGACGGGTTTGGGTATGGTGGGTGCCATGCTTGCGAACATCTCTTTGACTCAGCTTGAAGTTATTTTTGGTTGGCGGGGCGCGATGATTGTTACCGGAATTTTAGGCATAGTCATTACGGTTATTTTGGCGTTGTGTTTAATTAAATTTAAAGAGCCGAAAAAGAAGAAAATGAAAAAGCATAAATCAGTCATGCCCCTGATTTTGCACTTGCTAGGTATCATGAAGCGACGTTCGATTTGGGTTAATGCATTGATTGCCTTCTTCCTTTATTTCCCCGTCGCGGTTTTTGCTGAGCTATGGGGCATACCTTATTTAAAGCAAGCGCAGCATTATACGCCGTTAGCCGCTTCGGTGATTAACTCGATGTTGTTTTTTGGGGTGGCAGTAGGTGGTCCTGTTATTGGTTATTGGTCCGATCGCATAAAGAATCGAAAAATATTTATTATCATCAGTGGCATCTCTGGTTGCTTGATTCTATCAGCGATTATTTATATTCCTAACCAAGCGATGATAGTCTCGGGTATTTTGTTTTTCCTTGCTGGATTTGTTGCTGGGTCGCAATCGCTTAACTTCGGTATGGCCAGTGAATTGAGCCCACCGACCATTGCAGCCACGGCATTTGCTTTTACTAATCTGGTGATTAATGTGGGTGTATCAGTCTTTCAGCCGGTGGTTGGTGCAATTCTTGATGCGCATTGGGTAGGGCGTTTATCAAAATTAAACGTGCCGGTATTTGGTCATAATACTTTTGGCATTGCCTTAACTGTATTGCCAGTGGCCTATTTATTGATTGTGCTGCTGCAGTTTTGGCTACCCGAGACTCATGGTCGATCAGCGATTCATAAGTAGCTTTGTGTTACTCTGTTGTTCTTATATATCCATGGTGAGCTAAGCGGATGACATCAAAATCGTTATTAAACAGACTAAAGATACCCATCATTGTATTTTTGTTGATTATTACCGCCAATTTTCCTGTGGATATTCAAGTGCCGGCGATGCCGGTGATCGCTCGTCAATTAGGTATTTCAATTTCGCAGTCACAGCTTACTGTGAGTTTGTTTGTATTAGGCTATGGCTTGTTTCCTATCTTATATGGTGGTTTATCTGACGCCTTTGGTCGCCGTAAGATCGTGTTGATAGCTCTGGCTGTGTTGGTCATTGGTAGTGTGGTTTGCGTCTTGGCCACTACGGCTGCGATGTTGTTGTTTGGCCGGTTTATACAGGGGGCCGGTGCGGCAGGTTGCATAGCTATTCCACGTGCGATTATGCGCGACAGTTATCCGCGCGATGAAATGGCGCGAGTATCTTCGTATATGGGTATTGCCATTGAGTTAAGTTTAGCGCTTTCACCGGTGGTCGGTGGTTTTTTAGTGCAACACTTTGGTTGGCACAGCAACTTTATCTTTATCATTGTATTATCTGCATTGGTTTTAGTGTGTGTTGCTTTGTACTTACATGAATCGAATGATCATATGAATAGAGCAGCGATTAAGTTCAGTCATATGTTTAGTAGTTGCAAAGCGATTATTACTAATCGTGTATTTATCCGATATAACATTTGCACCATGGTAGCCTTTGGTTGTGGTATGGCATATTTTACTGTGAGTCCGTTTATTATCCAGGATAGTTTGCATTACAGTGCACAAGAATATGGGTTGATTAATTTGTTTGTGACGGGTGCTATTGTATTGGGTTCATTGATTAATGCGTTATGCGTTAAAAAATATGGTATTGATAAAATGGCGACATTGGGCTTGTGCCTGCTGATATCGTCGGGTGTTATTCTGTTATGGACTGCCTTAAGTGAGCCATTGAGCCTATTGGGTTTTCTGTTGCCCTCGATGCTGGCTTTTTTTGCATTGGCTTTTTTGTTTGGTACCTGCATGAGTGGGGCTATGGCGCCTTTTGCTAAGCAGGCAGGCATGGCGGGTTCGGTGTATTCGACGCTGCAAGCAAGCTGTGCGTTTGTAATGACCACAATTATTAGTATCGTGCCGCATGATAATGGCCAGGCACTAGCCATTATGATTGTGGTGTCGTCGGTTGCGGCGATGTGGAATTTCTTGTTGTCCCGTGATTTGTAAGTATAATATTTTATATCAGTCATTTAAGCTGTATGATATTCTAGCCACAAATTTTAAAAATACAGAGATACAACCATGGATTTATTAGGAAAAATAATGATGTTAGCCGCAGCCGTGTTTATGGGCTGGATGGCATACCGTTATATTAAGTATGACAAGGCTGCTTTTTCGCGTGCTAATCTATCAAAAACAGCAACTACTTTGGGTGTATTAGCGTTAGCGTTGATTGCTTTTATTGCCTTGTTAGTGATTATGTTGCGCGGTGGTTGGTGATTGAGTTGAAGGCATTTCGTTAGATAGAGCTTTAATTACACTGTGATATTTATTCTTAGTATCGAATTTTTTATTAATGCGTTGAATGTGAAAATTGACGGTCCGCTCGGTGATATCCAGCGTATTAGCAATTTGTTGTGTTGACAGGTTTTCGATTAAGCATGACAGCACTTGTTGTTCGCGTTCACTTAAGTTTTGGTTATCAGTATTGCGTGGCTGTAATATCAGTTGCTTTTTAATCTGCTGAAAATACAGGCGAGCGGCATTGAATATTTTATAAGCTATTAATGGGTCAGCATCTAGGCATTGTTGACCTTGCATTTGTACAATAACAAAAGTAGCAAATTCACCTGAAGGGCCGTGCAGTGGAAAAGTGACGCCTTTTTCTGCGCCGAGTTTAATTGAGTCTAGGCGCATTTGCTTTTCGCGTTCGGTGCGTGAATTTTTCAATTGTGTTTGCAGGTCCCAAGCAATCGGTAGTACGTTTTGTACTAAATCGGCCATGGTTGAATCAACGTCTTGGTAGCCTTCGTTAATATAGTGTTGATGCCAAATATCAAACGCCGCAGAGGCATGTGAATATTTTAATTTACTGGAAGAGTTAATGCAGCGGCCGTAGTAAGTAAATGAATACATGCTAATTCGATATTGCTGCATTAAGTGAGATAGCACGGTGTTGATTGTGGTGATGTCAGTGGAATCTTTTAGTCTGGCTTCAAATTCAGCTATCTGTTTCATCCGCGCAGTTTAGCATGTGCAAAATTAGATCACCACAGTGTATCTGTCAAAAAAGACAGTTGATGAGATGTGCTAATCCGCCTACTGTGCCTGTTTAATTTTATTTATTTTGTATAGGTGAAAATCATGAAGTTATCGCAGTTATTAGTATGTGGTGCGTTAGGCTTTGCTTCGGTAAGTGGCGCAATGGCTAATTCGGAATTAAAGAAAAATATGTTCATAGCGTACTATTCGCAAAAAGATGTTGCGGCCATGGCTGACTTTGCCAAACAGCAAAAGCTTGGTGGGTTTATTTTATGGGAAATGCGTGGCGATACGACTTACGGTTCATCAACGTCTTTATTGAGTAGTTTGAAAAAGCAATTGGGTGATTATAAAGCGGCGGGACAACTGCCGATGGTGATGGACTATTGGACTGATTGGGGTGTGTATTCAAATGACTCGAGTTCGCGTGCTATTCCTGAGCCGGCTTATCCAGTGCCAGGCAGTTTAACTACCGGTGGCATACCAGTCACTGGTGCTGCGGTAAATGACTTTAGTGCTAAATTAGCGGGCATTAATACGCTGGCCTATAGTTTTGTTGAAGCGCAAACACATTCATATACCTATTACAATTATCCCACACGTTCGATGGTAACGATTCCAAATAAACATCCAGAAGATATGGGTACTTTGTATTTCAACGATGCGTGGTCGGATTTATTGGTGCCGGGTAAGAATGCGCAACAAGATGCGTTTTGTGGTAGCGGTGGCGATGGTAAAAGCATCGGCAGTAAAGTGTGTTGGTTTGGTATGTATAACCGTAACAGTCCCGTGGCTCCAGCCGCAGGTGCAATGATGGGTAACTTCGATGCGTTTACACAATTAAAGCATGCTGATCCGAATAATCAGTTGGGGCCATTGCATAAAGTGATTTCGGTTGGTGGTTATGGCCATGATGCAAGCTTTGAAGATGCCTTCAGCTTGCCTAATGATCAAGGTGTTCATAACTTTGTTAATTCTGCTGCTGCATTGATTAAAGCGTTTAATTTAAGTGGTATCGATTTGGATTATGAAAATCCTAATATGACTCACCAGCAGTCGCAGCGTTATTTGGATTTGATTACGCAATTACGTGCCGCTTTACCCGATACAGCGATTACCGTTACGATCTTAGCAGACCCCAACTATTTACAAGGTGTGCGCAGTGGTGTTGCGGGGTTTGATCGAGATGTATTACAACAAATTGCAGCTCAAGTGAATCATATCGATTTAATGACATACGATTTTCATGGTGCGTTTGATTATAATCCGAATGGTTCAGGCACTACCGGTTTTCTCACCAATTTATATATGCCAAATGATGCCCCATCAGGCTACCGTTTTAGTGTGGCGGGTTCAGTAGCAGCTTTGCTGACTCAAGGAGTGCCAGCTAATAAAGTGGTTGTGGGTATTCCTGCTTATGGTCGTTCATTGGCGCATGTTGCGGCTAAAAATGGTGGGTTGTTTCAGTCATTGACTGCCGATACGCTTATCCCACGTGGTGATTTGGATATGAAGACCTGCGGCCAAGCCATAACGCCTATGGGTTGGAATACTTGTGGTGGTATGTTTACTTATAACTACATCGTGAATCATTTATTGATGAATGGTTTTAAGGTAGCCGATCGTACGGATAATGCAGCGAAGGTTTCAAATGGAACAACCGCTTATCATTCCTAATTATTTGATACTATAATTGCCTCATCGCTTGTGAGATAGGGTGAGGCAATGAAGAAAATTATAATAGCATTAGTATCAACGCTGTTCTTATCAACCACGGTATTTGCTACTCAATATTTTAATGATAAAGGCATTAATGATGCTGACTTAATAAAGCCCTATGATTCAGCTCCAGCACAATCCACAACAACGCGGCAACATAAAGTACATAAGAACCAGGTATTACAAAATCGTTTAACGCCATTGCAAACCAAAAAGTTAGGTAAGTTGTGTGGTAGTACGCCGATATGTCAGTGTATCGCTTCTAATCAACAAGCTAAATCATTTCTAGGGTTTGATTTGGCTACGATTGAGAAAGTGTGTCAGCAATAATCTGCCGATGCTCTGCAAAAGCTTTTGCAGAGCATCGGTAAGGTGTTTGTGTTTGTCAGTTGTTAAGCAAAGTTATAACTGGCTTTAATATAAGGGCCATTGATATCAAAGTTGCTTTGTATTTGTGCATCTGTTTCAATCGCAATGGTGCCGCCGTTAAATGCGCCAGGTACTAAGGTAGCAGGCACGGTTTGACGAATACCGTCGAGATATACTGAGAATAAGTAACCGGCTTGCAAGCTGAGATTTGATCCAGATTTAAAGTCAAAGTCATATGATAAACCCAGGGTGCTATCAAACTCAGGCACAACAGCCGTTTGGCTTTGATCTGCCAGTGAGGTTTGTGTGAGGCTTGTATTGCCAACCTCACCACTGCCGTTGCCGGCAGAAATAAAGTAAGCATTAGTTGCCATCGAGCCAACTAATATAGACGCGCCTAAGCTCGCAGTTATGCCAAAGTGATGCCCCAATGCTCCCATTGCATTCAAGCCTAAGCGGGGGCCCATGGCTTTATAGGTGGAGTTGTTGAATGAGTTAATGGTATATGGGCGTCCACTTGATGATGAGGAGGAGACATTGCCAGTAAAGTTAGCTGATAGGCTTTGTTTTAAATAAGAAGCTGCCAGTCCAGCAAATGGTTCAACACGGATACGTTGGCCAATATTCAATAGGCGTGCATAGACTAAATTGAGTTGGTCTAAATTAAAGTTGGCTGCACCACTTGCATTTGAGCCTCTTAGTTTTTGTGCGCCGGGCCCGAAGTAATAGGGTGGTGCAATAGAGTCAGTGGCAGTGCCAGCAGCTGAGGCGGAGTTAGTGTCAGTGGAGCTAAAGTCTAACCAGTCCAGCTTGATTTGATCGGCACTGTCAGCAAAGGTGTATTGTAAGCCCAAAGTAAATGCAGAAGTATAAGAAGGGTATACAAATTTTTGTTGCCAGCTGGGTGATGGTGCAGGTAGCGGGGTGGTATATACCGCATATTCCAAATTACTAGCACCGGCTTCTAAATACAACCAACCCGCGCTAACACCAAAGCCGGGTGCCACTTTTGGTATCAATGTTTTTGTTGGTGTTTCTACACCACCCGCTTGCAGGGTAAGTGCAGGTATTAAACAGCTAAAGCTAATAAGGGATGTTTTAAATAGAGTGTGTTTCATTATGATATAAGTCCTTTTAAAAAAAATAGCTCACGCACTATATCAGAACAAAGATAAACATATAACTCCTGCAGATGCA
This sequence comes from Coxiellaceae bacterium, assembly GCA_029212885.1. GTDB lineage: Bacteria > Pseudomonadota > Gammaproteobacteria > Coxiellales > Coxiellaceae > JARGNX01. The sequence continues at coordinate 105,371 of JARGPC010000007.1, read as the reverse complement.
TAATAGGCGCTTAAGCAAAAATCCGGGTTTTTTACGGATTATTACGGAGGAGGAATTGCAGTACACTGCTGTACATAAACAAAATGTACAGTTAGGAGATATTTAATGTTCCGCAAAATTGGTAAATTATCAGTAAGTTCCATCGGTTTAGGCTGCATGGGTATGTCGGAGTTTTATGGCAAAACTGATGAAAAACAAGCAGTTGAAACCATTCATTATGCTTTAGATCATGGTGTTAACTTATTAGATACCGCTGATATCTATGGGTATGGCGATAATGAAAGGTTGCTTGCTAAAGCGTTGAAAGGGCGTGTGCGTGATCAAGTCGTTGTTGCTACTAAATGTGGCATCGTGCGAGATTTGAATGATCCTAGCGCACGTGGTTTAAATGGTTCACCTGAATATATCCGCCAGTCTGTTGAAAATAGTTTATTGCGTTTGGACACGGATTATATCGATTTATTTTATTTGCATCGTATTGACCCGAATGTGCCGATTGAAGACAGCGTTGGCATGATGAGCCAGTTGGTGGCGCAAGGTAAGATTCGCGAAATCGGATTGTCTGAAGCGTCTGCTAATACATTGATGCGTGCCAATGCTATTCATCAAATAGCAGCCGTACAAACCGAATATTCGATGGTTAGTCGTGAAGTTGAAAGCAACGATGTGTTAAAAGCATGTGAACAACTGGGTATGGCATTTGTTGCTTATAGTCCTTTATGTCGTTCATTGCTCACTGAGGCAATCACTCAAGCGGGTATATCGACTAAAAATGATTTTCGCCAATTTTTACCGCGTTTTAATGCGGACAATCTAGAGGCAAATCAACGTGCCATTGCACGGATTAATCAGTTTGCTCATGATAAAGGCGTTAGTTTAGCGCAGTTATCATTGGCATGGTTATTGGCGCGAGGCGATAATATTGTGCCGATTCCCGGTACGAAACGAATTGAATACTTGCAACAAAATATTGCTGCGATGCAGGTGTCACTATCAACGCAGGAAATACAACAGCTAGACCAGCTATTGCAAATCATGGTGATTAGCGGTGCACGTTATCCGGAAGAGATAATCGAGTTTCATAATTTAGAAGGTTAATAAAACAAACGGAATGGCGCTGTCATCCCGGGCTTGACCCGGGATCCAGAAACCATACAGCAATCATGAGGTTCCGGATAAACGACTTTGTCGTTTTCCGGAATGACAAAAAAAGAGAGGTATATAAGATGAGTATAAATAAACATATAACACACCATTTAGATAAGCAGGGTAAAACTTTTTTTCCACAATGGTTTGAGCAATTACAGCATGCTGCAAAGCAAACGCCAGGATTTGTTGGTGTAATGCACGGCCGTGAGCAAGATGATGATAAAGCAACGCACGTCATTTTGTGCTTTGAGGATAAAGCAGGCTTAATTAACTGGCAGCATAACCCTGATCATCAAGTGTTGCTTGATGCATTAATGCCTTATTTATTAAAGCAAAGTTCGATTCGCTATTTTGAATTTGACGCTGCCATCGCAACTGATTAAGGCTATACTTCGATGGTTATGACGGCAGAAGATAAAAAACAAGTTGAGCAGCATCTTTCTATGGTGGATAGCGAAGATATATTGGCTATCTGCCAGCCGATGCGCCAGCATTTTGGTATGCGTAGTTTGGTATATAAGCGTGTGTTTAAAGACGGTCGTGAGATTAGTTTAAGTACGCACCCGGAGTGGGTGGCGTATTATTTTGAAAATGAATTATTTCGTGACAGTGCTTTGGAAAAAGAGATTGAGCATTACGTTGAGGGACATTTGATTTGGTCTCAAATTCCAACTCATAGCCCTATCTTAAAAGCCGTCGCTGAGCGTTATGATATTTCAAATGGTATTACATTAATCCGCCCTGATGAACAGGGTGAATATTGTGAATTTTATTTTCTTGGCGCAGCAAAAGAAAATACCAGTTTTGCGCAGCAGTGTACCAATAATATGGATTTATTAGATCAATTTACCGAGCATTTTCGCTATCATGCCGGCGACCTTATCGAAAAGCTCGAGCAACAGCCCATTCACGTACTTGATAAGTATGAGCGTAACAAGGTTAATATTATTGATATCCCGTGTTATCAAAATCAATCACGGCGCCATCAATTTATGGCTGATTTAAATCGTAATGGTGCTGTTGTACCGGTAGGTAGCGACATGGTGATGCTAACCCGGCGTGAAACTGAGGTGGCCCGATATGTTTTGGATGGTATGACTATGAAGCAAATTGCTGAGCGTTGTTATATTTCACCGCGCACGGTTGAAACGCATATTGATCATCTTAAACAAAAGTTACGTGTGCGTAAAAAATCCGAATTATTGCAGCGCCTTAAAGGCGCTAAAGCTTTTCAGGTGTTGTCATGATCCGAAGGTGGCTGGGCTAGGCGTTTCGCTTGCCGTGGCGCTGGCGCCGCCTTCACGGCCGGTCACGTCAACGGCGCTAGCAGTTGCTTCATCCGATGCGGCTGCCATGTATTTGGTGAGTATTTCTTGGCATGCTTGTAGTTTTTCTTTTTGATCTTCAGGGGGCTTATTGTTGAGTAACAGCGTGATGAACTGCGCTGCTGTATAACCGCGACCACCATGTATCGCTTTTTTATTTAAGTCAGGTTTGTGCTCAAGTACAAAGGCGACAGCATCAGGGCTTTGTCGCCAAATGGCTGAATGCAGTAAGGTGAGATTATATATCGGTAATTGGTTCATCGTTTGGTTAATGTCTTCACCATGTGTTAGAAGATAAGATAACGCTTCGAGTTCATTGGCTTGCAAATACATAAACGCTTGATCTTGTGTGGCATCAATTTTATGTGTATTAAAAAAATGTTTTTCAGCCCCAACAGTGAGCAACTTTGCTGTTACATCGTGTTCAGTTTTTTGGCTGGTCATCCAGACGTCTGTTCGATCTCGTCCTGGAGCTAATAACGCAAGTAAAGCAGCGGTGGTATGGGTGTTATGCTCTTTTGGTGATACAAACATCCTGCTGGCAGCAGTGGCTGGTCTCGTTTTTCTTGCCTCAATATGCGTAAAAGAAGTAATCAGTTTTTGTAAGCTCAATAGTGTGCGTTCAAGGCCGGGTGGAGAATACATCATCCATATATCAACATCTGATGGGTAGGCTCTTCGTATTCTATAGCATGGGAAGGTGAAGCAATCGCGTTCGACTAAGAGTTCGGGGTTTTTGAATAAGACGTTACTGTCTGCCACGTAGCCGCCTGATTGAGTTAGCAGAAAAAAGCTGAATAACTCTTTGGCTGACACGCGATCTCTTACGCTGCCTCTGTCGCCGGATAGTAGTTTCAAAAAAAATGTTTGTGTATTTTTGGCTTCATCTGCGAGTGGGTTGGCATCATCACTGGCGCATGCGTCGAGATAAGGCTCAATGGGCATGATGGTAACATTGTCTTGACTGCTAAATGTTTCTTTGTAGTGGTCGGCATGGGTGGCTAAGCACCAAAATCGGCAGTTTTCGCCTTTGAAGTTCATCGGGCCGATGGTGTCTTGGCCTGAAATAACGCCTGTTCTTCTCGAGGCGGGCGGTCCTACCCACAAGTAATTGATGTCTCTCATATTAAATGCTCATATGTACTATTTACCTAAATGTGTCGTTATTATATTGGTCGTATATTAAGCAAATATTAAACATGTAGAAAAAGCTTATAGGGTGGTGGTTTTCGTTCAGGTTCAGGTTCAGATTCAGGTTTGGCTTTTGGCATTAACCGTAAGCGGCTACTGGCGAGTGAGCTAGCGCTGCCGCCACCGCAGCTGGCACTGATTGTTTCTGTGGCGTCGGCGTGTGCTGCTAGCAGTTCGTAGCATTGCAGAAACACTGTTGCGTCAGGCGCACCACTTGCTAGTTTGGCTTCGTAGTAGTGCATTGCAAGTTCTGAAGCAGTAAACAATTTGCCGATATCGGTGTATGTCAGTTGTCGTGATGTGTCGATTTTGTGACTTAATAAATACGGGATGGCTTCTGGCTTTTTATGCCATACAGCAAAATGAAGCAGGGTGATGTTGTTGAATGGCTTTAAGTCCATGGTTTGATTTATGTCTTCGCCGCTAGTCAGTAGGTGTGTTAAGGCTGAAAAATTTAGCGACTGTACATACATGAATGCTTGGTTTAAAACGGTCGCGTGCTTGTGGGTATTAAATAAATGTTTTTCAACGCTAAGCGCATCGATATATCTTTCAGCATCACTCGAGCCACGGCCTCGGGTAGCTAACAGCTCGATGCCAGCTCGGTTAGCGGGTGAGCTCAGTGTTGCTTGCCCTAACAGTGCAAAAAAAGCTTCAATTGTATAAGCTTGTTTTACTCGTTCTGTGTTATTCGCTGCTGGTGTGCGTTTAGCATATTGTTGTTCTAGTGCTTCTATGGCATCAATGTGTAGCTCCAAGGTAAGTCGGGTGCGTTCAAATAGCGGCGGTGAATACAGCATCCAAAAATCAATATTGAACATGGAAAACGAGCCAGATGTATTGAAGCAGGGTATGGAAAAGTGGTCGCGTGCAATCAGTTTCGCTGGGTCTTTGAGCAGCACGTTGGAGTCCGCAACATAGCCGCCCTCTGTAAAGCATAATAGAAAACTCAAGAGCTCTTTTGCGGTTACCCTGTCTCTGACGCGATTGCGCTCATCTGATAGCAATATTTTGAAAAGCGCTAGTGTGCGTGTGGCGTAGTCGGTGATTTGGGGGTTAGTTGAGCTGATAAGCTCGGCTAAATAAGGCTCGATCGGCATGACGGCAACGTTTTTATTGTCAGCAAATACGGCGTGGTAATGTTCGGCGTATTCAGCCAAGCACCAAAAATTACAGTGTTCACCGTTGAATTGTTTTGGCCCAAATGTATCTTGGCCGCATATAACGCCATGTTCTCTTGAGGCGGGTGGGCCCACCCATAAATAATTTATCACCGGATCGCCGCTCCTGTATTTCTAGAATCGTCAAGTATGCAGTGCAAATGTTAAGCAACTATTAACGCGAATAAAAAAATCCAGTGAATCACTGTTAACTCTATGTAATAATGCACCCACCTTATTAATACCACTGAGAGGAAGGCAATATGGCGCTAATTACGCTAAGACAACTTTTGGACCATGCCGCTGAAAACAGCTATGGTTGCCCGGCATTTAATGTCAACAATCTTGAGCAAATGCGTGCGATTATGGAAGCCGCTGATGAGACCAATAGCCCAGTGATTGTCCAGGCCTCAGCTGGCGCACGCAGTTACGCTGGTGCACCTTTTTTACGTAAACTAATTGAAGCGGCAATGGAAGAGTGGCCACATATTCCTGTGTGTATGCACCAGGATCACGGTGCTTCACCATCAGTGTGTCAGCGTTCCATTCAGTTGGGCTTTAGCTCGGTAATGATGGACGGCTCATTGATGGCTGATATGAAAACGCCTGGTAGTTATGAGTACAATGTAGATGTTACGCGTTTGACGGTTGAGATGGCGCATGCCTGTGGTGTGTCGGTAGAGGGTGAGCTGGGTTGTTTGGGTTCGTTAGAAACCGGTGAGATGGGTGAAGAAGACGGTCACGGTGCTGAAGGTAAATTAGATAAAGACATGTTGCTAACTGATCCGGAAGAAGCGGCACGCTTTGTCAGTGATACGCAAGTGGATGCGTTAGCGATTGCGATTGGTACCAGTCATGGTGCGTATAAATTTACCCGCCCGCCAACCGGTGACATTTTAGCGATTGATCGCATTAAGGCTATTCATCAGCGTGTTCCTGATACTCACTTAGTGATGCACGGTTCATCATCGGTGCCACAAGAATGGTTGGCGGTGATTAATGAATTTGGTGGTGAGATCCCTGAGACGTATGGTGTGCCAGTGGAAGAGATTCAAGAAGGCATTAAGCATGGCGTGCGTAAGATCAATATTGATACTGATCTGCGTTTGGCCTCTACCGGTGCGATTCGTCGTTATATGGCAGAAAATCCAGCACAATTTGATCCGCGTAAATATTTAGGTGAAGCACAAAAAGCCATGCGTTCAATTTGTGTGGCACGCTTCGAGGCATTTGGCACTGCTGGTTGGGCAGATAAAATCCGCTGCATGTCGATGGAAGATATGTTTACGCGTTATGAAGCCGGTGAATTAGATCCGCGTGTGGCGAAGGCTGCAGCTGCGGTTTAGTTGTTTCTTGTCATCAGCTATGTCATTGCGAGGAGTTTACGACGAAGCAATCTCAGAACTTAAGCGGTTTAGTCATGAGGTTGCTTCAGTCTTCTGCTAAAGGCTTCGCAATGACAAGCGATGTTGAGTTTGCAGCAACATAGTTGATGACAGCTTTCAGTTGTTCCGTTAGAATAGATCGTTGGGAACGAAAGCCTTTTCTTTAGGGGAACTGAATGACGCAAACTCGCTTGAGCAAGCTCTGCACTGCAGCTGTTGCTTCGATTGCGATAGGTTTCTCCAGTATCATTACGGCTGATCCTTCGATGCATAATAATGCAGCAAGAAATGCGTCGGCGGGCAGCGGCGGTTCAGCGATGGGTTCGTCTAGCAGTCCATTGACTCCTTTGCCAGCTAACCATCCACTTCCTAATAGCGGCCAATCAGCCAGCCAGCAAAGCAATGCGCACTTCCAAAAAGCCAACCAAGCAAAAACCAATGAGGTGAAGCAAACTTGGAATTTACAAAACGCTGATGTACGTGCTGTGATCCATACCATTTCTGCTTTGACGGGTAAAAACTTTGTTATCGATCCGCGAGTGCAGGGGCGGGTGACGATTGTTTCAAAAACACCAATGTCTAACGACCAGTTATATAAAGTGTTCTTATCGATGCTTCAGGTGCTGGGTTATGCGGCTGTACCTGCTGGCAAAGTGATTAAAATTGTTCCGGCGATGAATGCCAAAGAATATGCTGGTACACAAGTGGTTCAAAAGAAAGAGCCGGTTGGTAATGATCAAGTGATCTTAAAGGTTGTGCCGGTTTACAATGTATCAGCAGCGCAATTGGTGCCTATTTTACGCCCACTCATGCATGAATGGGGCAGCATAATGGCATATACCCCTAGCAACACTTTAATATTGGCTGGGTCTGCCGATAATGTTGCGCGCTTGACAAAAATTGTACACGACATGGATGATCATAATGCCAGTGAGATCCAAGAAGTTGAATTGAAAAATGCCAATGCGGAAAAATTGGTAAAAGTACTCAATAAATTACAACAGGATAATCGTGCTGAAGGCAAGGTCACTAATGTATCATTTGCCGCCGATACTGAAAGTAACTCGATTTTGATTAGTGGCAGTGTGGTGAATATAGGTGCTGCTAAAAAATTAATCCACCGTTTGGATATTAAGGCTGCACAAGATGGTGGCGGTATTCGTCTAGTGCACTTGAAGTTTTTACGCGCCAAGAATTTAGTGCCGGTATTGGTGCGCTTGATTGGTGGTAAAGTGCAAGGTGGTGGTGCAGCGGCAGCGCCGATGGCTACCTCCTCATTGGGTGATGCAAGTACTAACGGTGGTGATAATGCCAGTGATACGTTGTCTAACTCATCAGGTGGTTCTCAGGCAGCAGCTGGCTCAGAATCTAGCCCGTTAGTGGCGGGTGGTACTAAGAAGGCAAAGATTGTCGCGGAAGAAAGTAATAATTCAGTGCTTATTTCTGCGCCGGCGCAGATTACACGTAAATTAATCAAGGTGATCAAAACGCTTGATGTACGACCGATGCAAGTATTGGTTGAAGCAATTATTGTGCGTGTTGATGAAGAAATGATGCGTAAATTAGGTATTCAGTGGGGTACCGTTGGGCTTGATCCTTCTCCAGCGAGTCAAGGTGGCCAAGAAACGCCAAACGGTCAAAACGGTACCGGTAATGCTGGCGCTAATATTGGTTTCCATGTCGGTACTGGGTTCCTGCGCGGAGAAGACATTAAAGGCTTACTCACCGCATTGCAAAATGATACCAAGTCACAAATTTTAGCGACGCCTTCGGTGGTGGTGTTAAATAACCAGAAAGCTTTGATCAGCCAGGGTGAAAACGTTGGCCTGCAAAACCGTAGTTATGCCACCAGTGATACCGGTGCAAATCTTAGTAATGCAAATCAATCCGTGCCATTTACTACCTTGCAACGTACCGATGTGACGTTGAAGCTGACGGTTACACCGCAGATCAGTCCTAATAATACAGTTATGTTGAAAATTGTATTGTCTGATCGTGAGCTGGGCCAGAGCTCGGACAATCAAAACTCAGAGAATCCTAAAATTGCGACTAGCTTGATTAATACCGGTGTTTTAGTGAGCAGTAAGGATATCTTGGTATTGGGTGGTTTGATTCGTAACCAGCATTCAGTGAATGATGTTAAGGTGCCTATCTTGGGTGATATTCCTTACTTTGGTCGACTATTTACTTATCGGGTGAAACAAAATATACAGCGTAACTTAATGGTGTTCTTGAAACCAGCGATCTTACGTAACCGATTAGCGAACCTTCAAGAAACCTCTAAGCGTTATAACTTCGCTCGTGCTCAGCAAATTAAATATGCAACTGATCAATCCACTATTGTGCCAGCAGGTAGGGTAGTATTCCCTGCGATGCGCACGGGGCATCACCCGACTGGATTGCCTGCACCGTTTCCGATGCATTAATCATTACTATCAGGAGTTGACGCGGTGACAGACCAAGACAATGATCAACAGCCTGAAGAGCAAGTCATTGCTGACGACACGGTGGTTGAAACATTAGCTAAATTGCCAAAGCTAAATTTTAACTACGCCAAGCGTCATGGTGTATTTATCCGTGATCGGCGTGACGATAAATTGGTGATTGCTTATGTCGATGGTATCACCCCTTACCGGGCGCTGATTGAAGTGCGTCGCTTTCTAGCCGAACCAATAATTTTTGAAGCCGTTGATGGCTTAGAATTTGAAAGCTTATTAGCGCATGCCTACGATACCGGCACTGAGCAGGCGATGGAGGCGATTAGTGATATTGAAGAAGACATGGACTTGTCGGATTTGATGAATCAATTGCCGAGCACGACGGATCTTTTGGAAACTGAAGATGATGCGCCGGTGATTCGTTTACTTAATGCGTTATTAACGCAAGCGATTAAGCAGGTGGCTTCGGATATTCACTTTGAAACGTTTGAATCTGAGATCTTAGTGCGCTTTCGTATTGATGGTGTGTTACGTGAAGTGTTGCGACCACCGCGTGTATTGGCGCCGTTATTAACCTCGCGCTTAAAAATTATGGCGAAACTCGATATTGCTGAGAAACGTTTACCACAAGATGGCCGTATTGCATTGCGTATTGCAGGTCGTGCGGTTGATGTGCGGGTATCTACCATCCCAACGCATTTTGGTGAGCGTGTCGTATTGCGTTTACTCGATAAAAAATCGACGGCATTAGATTTGTTAAGTTTGGGTATGGCGCAATCAACCTTAGATGTTATGAACGAATTAATTGCCAAGCCGCACGGTATTATTTTGGTTACGGGTCCCACTGGTTCAGGTAAAACCACTACCTTGTATGCGGTACTAACCGCGCTGAATGATGTGTCGCGTAATATCCTAACAGTAGAAGATCCGATTGAATACTATTTGCCAGGCATTGGTCAGACGCAAGTTAACACCAAAGTGAATATGACGTTTGCCAAAGGTTTGCGTGCTATTTTGCGTCAAGATCCTGACGTAGTGATGGTCGGTGAAATTCGTGATGTGGAAACCGCGGAGATGGCAGTGCAAGCCAGTTTAACTGGTCACTTGGTGTTATCCACTTTGCATACTAACAGTGCGATTGGTGCGGTAACGCGTTTACGTGATATGGGTGTTGAGCCGTTCTTGGTATCGTCGACATTGATTGGTGTTGCGGCGCAACGACTAGTGCGCGTGTTATGCGATGAATGTAAAACACCGCATCAGCTGACTGAAAAGCAACTCGTTATCATGGGCTTGCCGAAAAATAGAGAAGTAACAGTATATTCGCCACAGGGTTGTGCGCATTGCAATAACTTGGGTTACACAGGGCGAACAGGTATTTATGAGCTGATTGCGATTGATGAAAGACTCGGTGAAATGATTCATGAAAATGAAAGTGAAGCAGCGATGGAGGCGTATGCGCGTAAGTTGTATCCCAGCATGCGTCAAGATGGTTGGCGCCGTGTGTTAGCCGGTGAAACGTCAATTGAAGAAGTGATACGTGTGTCAGCATCGGAGGTGGAAATCGATGTCGGCATATGATTATATTGCTGTTGATAAAGACGGTAAAAAGCAAAAAGGGGTGATTGAAGCAGACAGTGCGCGTCAAGCTCGCATGATTTTGCGCGGTCAAGGCATGATGCCTTTGAAGGTGCATGAAGTAAAAGGCGCTGGTGTTGGGGTAAAGAATAAATTAAACCGATTAACCACCTCGCGTCATAAAATGTCGATCGCAGATTTAACCCTGGTAACGCGTCAAATGGCAACGTTATTATCGGCAGGTATTCCGATTGATGAGGTGTTGGCCGGTGTGGCGCAGCAAGCCGAAAAGCCGCGAGTCAAAAGTATTTTAATTGGTGTGCGTTCACGTGTGGTAGAAGGGCATACGTTAGCAGATTCAATGGACAGTTTTCCGAATTCGTTTCCATTGTTATATCGAACCACGGTGTCATCCGGTGAGCGTTCAGGTAAATTAGATTTAGTATTAAAAAAATTGGCAGATTATACCGAAGAGCAACATCGTATTCGTCAAAAAGTACAGCAGGCGTTGGTGTATCCCAGCTTGATGGTGGTGGTTTCGATATTGGTGGTGTTGTTTCTGTTAATCTACGTTGTTCCGCAAATTGTAAATGTATTTAATCAAACTAATCATGCGCTGCCAACAGTGACCACTACATTGATTGCCTTTAGTGCGTTTATCAAAAGTTATGGCTTATATGTCTTGGGCGGTTTCATTGTTATTATGCTTTTGTTTTTTCGAGCGATGAAAAAAATAGGTTTTAGGCGCCAAGTGCACCGTTTGTTATTGCGAGTGCCTGTGATTGGTAAAAACTTTCGGATTATCAACTGTGCGCGCTTTGGTCGCACATTTGGTATTTTAAATTCTGCTAGTGTGCCGGTGCTTGAGGCGATGCGTGCAGCGGCGCAATTGATTACCTTGGTGCCCATGCGTGAATCGGTTGAAACGTGTGTCGAAAAGGTGCGTGAAGGAACTAATATTAATGTCGCGTTAGAAAAAACCGGTTATTTTCCAGCGATGTTTTTGCATTTGGTTGCCAGTGGTGAAAACAGTGGCCAACTCGAAGAGATGCTGGATAAAGCAGCCGAAAGTTTAGAGAATGACGTAGAGATGATTATTCAAAATGCGTTAACGTTATTTGAGCCGGTAATGATTTTGGTCATGGGTGGCATTGTGTTATATATAGTGCTGGCGATTATGTTACCGATCTTTAATTTGGATCAGTTTTCAGGATAGAGGATTTAACTATGCAACAAAGGTTTTCTGCACGCTGTGCATCGGCATTTACATTGATCGAAGTGATGGTCGTAGTGGTGATTATGGCGATTTTGGCCGCGATTGTGGTGCCAAAGATTATGTCGCGTCCGGATCAAGCGAAAATTGTTAAGGTAAAGGAAGATATTCAAGCGATAGAGAATGCATTGGATTTATATAAATTAGATAACGGTGTTTACCCCAGTCAAGCACAAGGCTTAAAGGCTTTGGTAGCTAAGCCAACCACGGGTAATATTCCAAGCAACTACGCATCAGGTGGTTATTTAAAGCGCATGCCGCTGGATCCTTGGGGAAATGCTTATCACTATGACAATCCTGGCAAGCACGGTGTAATCGATATCTTTACCTATGGGGCGAATAATGCACCGACCGGTACCGGTATAAACTCGACGGTTGGTAACTGGAATATTCAAAATATTTCTTCGTCAGGTAAACTAAAAGATGATTCAGGTGATAAGACTCAAAACCCGAATGCTAATAAATATTAATGCAATAAAACGGCAGTCTCGCCGACGGGCGTTTACACTGATTGAGTTATTAGTGGTGCTGGTAATCGTTGCGATTATCTTGTTGGTGGGTGTGTTAGCGCTGAGTGGTTTTGGCTTAGGCGCTAAATTAAAAGAGACTGCAAACCAATTAAAGCAAGTTATGACAGTGGCGTCGCAGCAAGCGATTTTACAGCCCGCCGTACTGGGGATGCAAATAACTGAAAAAGGTTATCAATTCTATCGCCTGGCTTCGACGGGTGCTTATGGAAAGTCGCAATGGTCAAAAATCCCAGATGATCATCTCTCCAGGCCAAGAGCATTTGCTGATCATGTGGTTGTGCAGGTGAAAACCAATACATTTAAAAGTGATGACCCTGATGATGCAAGTGCACCACAGATTGTTTTCTATTCCAGTGGTTTTGTGACACCAGCGATCATAACGGTTAAGGCGGATAAGAAAAAAGTGTCGTCTTATAAGGTAAATGTGTTCAGTAATGGTACGATGACGGTGAAGTTAGATGCGGATACATAAAAGAGCTTTCACATTGATTGAAGTCCTTGTCGCGCTAGTGATTATCGCCATAGCTTGTGCGGCGGTGATCCGTGCGATATCGCAAGGTGTGCTGACCACCTCGCATTTGCAATCGTCTATCGTCTCTCGTTGGGTTGCCGGTAATGTATTGGCGCAATTGCAAAATGGTACGCTGCCTTCATTGCGGGAAAATGCTGAGCAAAATGGTAAAGTATCGATGTGGAACCGGCAATGGACGTGGGCTGCTACTGCATCAGATACGTCGTCTAGCCCCTACTATCAACAAGTGCAAATCTATATAGGTAATAAAACAGGCAAGGTAAGATATTTTCATTTGGCTGGTTTTGTTTGGGACCCACCTAAACAGCAGGCTGCACGTTCATGATAAGACGACTAAAGGCGTTCACCTTATTTGAGATTTTAATAGCCGTATTTATTTTTGCGATTTTAGGTACGTTGGCTGGATTAACCCTACACTCAACCATTAAAACTCACCAACGTTTAAGTCATATCGATGATGAATTAATGAATATTCAAATTTCATTATTGTTGTGGCAGCGCAATGTTGAAAATATTGTTGATCGGCCGATCACAGCAGCGAATGGTGCAACTTATCCTGCGGTTTCGACAACCGATGGCGGTGTCGCGTTTACTACTTTTGGTCGTTTAAATCCGGGTTTTACTGATAAGGCGAGCTTTTTAACCCGAGTGGGCTTTGTGTTTAAAGCGGGGAAATTAGTCTTTGAAAATTGGTCCGTGCTGGACTTTACAGCCAATAGTGCAACACCCGCTACCAAAGTGTTATTAAATGATGTACAGAGCATGCAGATACAGTTTGTTGACCAACATAATCGTGTCGTGAGCTTCTGGCCACAACCGCAGCAGGCAGCAGCTAATAATAAAAAACAAAAGCAATCGGATTTACCGAAAGCGATTGTATTGACCATGAATTTGAAAAAATGGGGGCGCGTGCAGCGCATGGTGAACTTAGCAGGAGCAACGCGTGAAGTGCCAGCCGCTAACCAATAATAAACAGCGCGCAGCAGCGTTAATTGTTGCCATTATGGTGACTGTGGTAGTGGCTACAATTGCGACGGCAATGATGGTGTCGCAACATTTAGATATTTTTGAAACGGGCATGGTATCTAATATGACTAGCATGATGTCTGCTACGCAAGGCATACAAGATATGGTTAAGCAGCAATTATTAGAGCTGGCGTTAAAAAATAAAAAGAAACGCACCATTATGACTTTTGCTGAGAATATTCAACCAATCGACATTAATGGCGTGAAGGTTTCTGGTCAGGTATCCGATGCGCAGGCACGCTTTAACATTAACTTACTAACTCAAACAGCGAATATACCACCGTTTGCTAAATTGATTACGGCGGTTGATGGTAACTTTGATCATAAAGTGGCGATGGCGGTAGCGCAGCAGGTCAGTGCATGGGTTCGAAAAAGCAAGGTGGCTTCGGGTTATCAGTCAGGAGTGACGTATCAACTAGCTCATCGGCCGATGGCTGATATTACGGAGTTGCGATTAGTCAGCGGTGTGACGGCTTCATTGATGCAAAAATTGTTTCCGTATACGGTTGCTTTACCGCCTAAAACTAAAATGAATTTAAATGCAGTGAGTGCGCCAGTGATGTGGGCACTGTTTAAAGATAAAAAAGTTACCATGGATAAAGTGCAAGCGATTATTGCTTGTAGAAAAAGCAGTAAAGGCTTTAAAAGCGTTAAAGTGTTTACCAAATGCATGCAGGCGCAAAATGTTGGCTCACAAGCCATCAACAGTAAATTAATGACCTATGACAGTAAGTTTTTTGTACTAGAAGCACCTGCAAGTAAACAAAATCAACGCATTGTTAACACTAGCCTGATTGCGATTGGTACATCTATACCGCAGTGGCAGTCTAAGCAGCAGATAGCTGCGACGACTACAGCTAAAGGTAAAAAGGGTACAGGTCAGGTGGGTAACACGCATGCAGGGTCGTCAACTGATTCGGCCGGCCAAAAAACAGCCGATCTTTCGCAGCTCAGTGGTCAGAAAAAACCGAAGAAGCCATTGCATGCATACGTGTTATGGCAATCCATCTAAAGCTCGGGTAAGATGAAATTATGAACTACGTTATCCGCTTTCCACATAGTATCGACCAGCCGTTTGAGTTGTTTACGCTAGCGGAAGGCCATGATGTCATAAAGCATCGGTGGCTGGATGACTTGATTGATTTAGAAGCACTGCCGGACATCAAGCAATTATTTGTGTTACTACCCGGTCAATCCATTAGTTTATTGCAGGCTACGTTGCCTAAAATGGGTGCCGCTGAATTGGCTGAAGCTTTGCCTTATGCCGTAGAGGATGATATTGCTGGTGATGTGGATTCGATGTACATTGCTAAAGGTGAGGTCGCCGCTGAAACCACTACCGTTGCAGCGATTAATCGCGAAGAGTTTTTACAGCTGTATCATGCATTAAAAAAGCTGGGTTTGAATGTGACGGCTATATTGCCGGATTGTTTGGCAATGCATCACAAGCCAGGCCATTGGAGTATTGCATTTGTTGAAGATGCTGTGCTGTGGCGCAGGGATGGTCAGCTGGGTGCCAGTTTTGATATTGACCAATTTGAATTATGTTGGCCGATGATTGTGCAGAGTTATGGCAGTCAAATGCCTGAAGCCATCGATATTATTGGTGATGGTGAGAAGCATGGTCATATTTTTGATCAAGGCTTTTCTTCTGCAATAACGTGGCATCCATCAGGATCATGGTTAGATGCTGCTGAGTTACTAAAACAACCAGCGATTAACTTACTGCAGGGTAAATACCGTTTACATACGCGCTTAAGCCGTATCAAAAGGCGCTGGTTACAGTGTGCATCGGTTGCAGTGGTGTGTTTGCTGTTAGTGTTTGGTATGAACCTTGGTGGTTACTTTTATATGCACCATCAAAACCTAGCATTGATTGCTGAGATTCAATCGGCAATGACACAGGCGCAACTGGAATCGAAAGATCCGGCTGATGCACGTGATTTAATTACTGAGCGCTTAGGTCACTTCAGGTCGTTACAAGCACAGAATACGTTGATAGAAATGTTGCAATTGGTTGGGCCTATCTTGCACAAAGATGCGCATTGGCAAACGGAGTCGATGGATTACAGCAAGGCACGCTTAACGATTACTTTGCAAGAGCAAGGCCAAGCATCAGTGCAGGGCTTAATTACTCAAATAGAAAATACAGGACTGAAGGTGCAACAATTGTCATCCAGAGGTGCTAATAATCAAGTAACATTATTGGTTCAGAGGAAAGCATGATAAGAGAAAAGTGGCAACATTTAACCACACGTGATCGCCGCATTTTAGTTGTTGGTGGCATCCTTGTGGTTGTGATGCTGGTCTATACCTATGCGTGGAATCCATTAAGCACAGCTGTTAGTGAGCAGTACAACGATTTACGCCGCGGTCAGAGTTTGTTAGTCTGGATGAAGCATGCCATGCAACGATTAGACCGCTACGATGCGATGGGCTATCAACTGCCACAACCCACGAAAGAAAAGTTGGATGCGGTAGTTAAAGCGCAATTTAAAGCGCAGCGTATCGCCTATCACATCACATCGATTAAAGAATTAGATAAAACATCTGTCGGTGTTAACTTTGGACAAGTGCCATTTGATCGATTGATTACTGCGTTAACGCAGATGGCCGACAAAGAAGGCATTATTGTGAAGTCGACACGCATTTCGAAAAAATCTACCGATGGTTTGGTAGATGCCAAGATAATCCTTGAGAAGATAAAAGTATAAGTCACCGCAATTTCCGGGACGACAGCGTCGCTTCATGGCTCGCTCCGCTCCGCTTTACTTCCGTAAAATGGGCACCCTATACACCTTGATACGGGCACCAAGGTTGCCCGCAGGGGCGACGCCGAAATGGATCAATATTGCTATAGCCCCTCAAGTCGGTGATATTAAATGCGGGTTGGCGACCCTATTTTGTATACGTAGTATGTGGCGCTGGAATTGGCGGTAACTGTTTTGTTGAGGTCCGTCGAGATTTCTTAGATTGCGTTTTATAGCCAGCATGAGGGTTGTAATGTGGCACCGGTTTCTTCTTGGCTGGTGCGGGTGTAACTTGGGTTGGTGCATGGTGAATTATCGGTGCATTGGCATGGATTTGTGATGATGTAGGTTTGTGTGGCGGTGGCGCTGCTTGTTGCTTATCAATGCCGAACAGCAGGGGATTCTCTGCTGATTTTCTTACTTTTTTCAGTGCCTCAATAGACCTCGGTTCACCAATGGCTGCAGACTTGGCAAACCACATTTCTGCTAAATAATCATTTTGATCGGTGCCAATGCCATAGTAATACATATAACCTGTGGCATATTGTGCGTCGACATTGCCATATTTAGCGGCGGCCAAAGTATCAGCAAATGCTTGGTGGTAGTTTTGCTCTTGGAATTCTTTCTGACCTTTTGTGTAATAGTAATTAGCACCCATGCAGCCGGTGAGGAAAAAGCAAGCGATGATCAGGCATATCAGTTTCTTCATGATGTCGTCAATCCTGAGTTGGGTGGTATGCTGTTATCAGCAGTAGGTTGATTGTTTAGCACAGGCACATGCATCGATAATTTTTGCAGTTCGCCATTATTATTAATCACGATACGATCAAATAGAATATCTTTAATTTCAGCGCCTCCTGGCACATCATCACCAATATGAAATATACGCGCCTTTTGGCTGGGTGATGAAATAATCGCGAGCGAGTGCGTTGTGCTTTTCTTGTCTACGCCAGTGCCTTGCAGTGTTAGTTGCAGTTGCGTTTCTGGCAGGTCGTCAAAGTCATCACTGAACAAGCCAAAGATGTGTTGATCTGCTAGGTCGACAGGGTGGCTCAGGTTCTGCGCGGCTGTAATGGCGGCCGGTAAGTCAAAGCGAAAGTAGGAAATATCAGACAATAGTGTTATTAGCGTAATCAAAATCAGCACTGCAGTGACTAACCAAGGCAGTTGATTTTTGTAACGGTTTAAATATAACGTAATGCGCTGTGTATCCATATCCACAATAATAACAGAAGTCGGCTATTCGCCAAACCATTCGTCTAATTTATTGCGAGCCTCTTCAACACCGAGTCGATCGAGAGAGGAGAAGCATTGGATGCTAATTGTGTCGCCGTATATTTCTAGAGCATCTGTGACATCGGTTAAGGTTTTGCGCTGTTGATTTTTGCTTAGCTTGTCGGCTTTTGTGAGCAGTATATGAACAGATATATCGCAGTTCGCTGTCCACTCGATCAATTGTTGATCGAGCTCTTTGAGTGGATGGCGAATATCCATGATCAACACTAAGCCCTGTAAACATTTTCGATTTTGCAGGTAGGCATCAATGTATTGTGCCCAGCGTTCTTTGACTGGACGAGGTACTTTAGCGTAGCCATAGCCCGGTAAGTCAATCAGCCGGCACTTTTTCGATAAGTCGAACACGTTAATGGCTTGCGTGCGGCCAGGGGTCTTACTAACACGCGCCAGACCTTTAATACCAGCAATCGTATTGAGGGCGCTGGACTTGCCAGCGTTTGAGCGACCGATAAAAGCCACTTCTGCACCTTCATCAGTTGGCATCTGATTGAGATCAGTTGCGCTGATGGTGTAGTGAGCTTTCGAGTAATCTAACTTTTCAGTCATAATGTTGCTCATAGTTAAACAGGTTGGGGAGTATATCAAAGCTGTTAGCAATGGGCAATTAATGTTACAGCGCTGTACTATCAGCAAAATTTGTATATCATAGGCCGAAAATGCAGCACATCAATGATGCGAGGAGCTTGTTAAATGTTACTAAAAACCGCTGGTGTAGTGGCTATTGCGATCCTATTGATCATATTGAGTTATTTCTATGTCGACAAGTCAGTGGTGTATTTTTTGGTGGATCATCACAGCCGTGAGCTGCTGTGGTTAAGCTGGTGTGCGAATGTGATTCCGGCAATTGTGACGGCATTGGTGCTTATTTATTATATATATTATGGTGTCAGCCTGGCGTTATCACGCCTCAACCCACGCAGTAAGCGTCTGATTTTGGTTTGTCATGCCGTAGTGGTCGGTATATTCTTCAAGCAAATGTTAAAGCTGGTCTTTGGTCGCTATTGGACGGCGACGTTTATTTGCGGTAATCCGTCACTGGTTCGTGACCACAAATACGGTTTTAATTGGTGGCATGGCGGTATCATGGCGCAGTCATTTCCATCGGGGCATTCCACCATTATTGCCGCCTTTAGCGTGAGCTTGTGGATGTTATATCCCAGGTATCGATTATTATGGGCGCTATTAGCATTGCTGGTAGTGATAGGCCAGGTCGGTATGTACTACCATTTTGTGGGTGATGTGATTGGTGGCCTTACTTTGGGTGGCGTCATTGCTGCCTATGCAGTGACCTCGTCAGCCAGGCGCCAGTTAGGGTAATAAGTAACGTGCCGGTGTGGCTCTGTGGCGGTGCTCATTTACCGCGTGAGTATGGTTTGCTATCATCGCAGCATGTATACACCACCTAAAAATACCTACACCAAGCTTGAGGTAGGCAGCTGGCGCGTTCCTAACTATTGGGATGTGATGGCGTTCGTGTTGGTGATGGCGTTAATTTTCCTGATGGGGTGGGGCGTTCGTTCAATGTCTGGCCATTTTGTGCTTGGTCAGTCGATTCCTATCTCATTAAGTCCTTGGAAGCTACCGTATTATGCGTTCCGGTCCGTGTTACGTATGTTGATTGCGCTGTGCTGTTCGTTATTATTTACCTTTATTTTTGGTACATGGGCGGCTAAGAGTCGGCAGGCTGAGCGTATTATTATTCCGCTGATTGATGTTTTGCAGTCTGTGCCAGTGTTGGGTTTTTTATCCATTACGGTCGTTGGTTTTATTGTGTTGTTTCACGGCAGCATGTTGGGGCCTGAATGTGCTGCGATCTTTGCGATATTGGTGGCGCAAGTGTGGAACATGACCTTGAGTTTTTATCAAAGTTTGCGCACAGTGCCGCATGATTTATTAGAAGCCTCTGCGATGTTTCAGTTGTCAGGCTGGCAGCGATACTGGCGTGTTGAGGTGCCTTTTGCGATGCCGGGTTTGTTATGGAATACGATGATGTCGATGTCAGGCAGCTGGGTATTTTTAGTGGCGGCTGAAGCTTTTCCGGTTGAGAATCAACACGTGACATTGCCAGGCATTGGCTCTTATATCGCTATGGCTATTCATCATGCCGATAAAGCGGCGATTGCTTATGTGATTATTGCGATGGCTATCGTGATCGCCATTTACGACCAGCTATTGTTTCGCCCACTTATTGCTTGGGCTGAAAAATTTAAAGCGGGTGATACCAGTTCAGAAATTGAACCTGAATCATGGCTGTTGAATTTATTCCAGCGCACACGTGCCTTGCGTGTGGTTGGTGAATGGTTTGCGCGCTTGGGTGATGTGTTTGTTAATATGCCGATTTTGCGTCGGCAGCGTTATCGGCGTGAGTGGCAGCCCTCTAATAAGCTGCGTCGCACCACAGTGATTGTTTGGAATAGTTTGCTTGTGGTTGTCGTGTTGGTTTGTGCGGTATATCTGGTGCGCTACGTTTATAAAGTGGTGCCGGTGCAAGAAACCTTGCATGTATTTGGTCTGGGTTTTATTACCGCTGTGCGGGTCACTGTTCTAATTATAATAAGCTCATTGGTTTGGGTGCCGATAGGTGTGTGGATTGGTATGCGCCCTCACTTAACACAGAAAGTGCAGCCGGTATTACAATTTTTAGCGGCATTTCCGGTTAACTTATTATTTCCAATTGCTGTGATGATTATTTTACGTTACCAGCTCAATGTGAATGTGTGGACATCGCCGTTAATGATTTTAGGTACGCAATGGTACATTTTATTTAACGTGATTGCTGGTACGGCCGCGATTCCTAAAAATATGCATAATGCGGTGGGCACTTTATATGTTAGAGGTTGGTTGTGGTGGAAGCGATTTGCTTTGCCGGCGATTTTTCCGTTTTATGTCACAGGTGTGATTACCGCCGCGGGTGGCGCTTGGAATATTAGTATTATTTCTGAAGCGGTCAGCTGGGGGCATGTGCACCTTTATGCAACTGGTTTGGGGTCTTACATTACTAAGGTGTACGATGCTGGAGATTTTCAGCGATTGGCATTGGGTATTGCGGTGATGTCGACCTATGTATTAGTGATTAATCGTGTGTTGTGGCGACCATTATATAACTTAGCGGATCGCCGCTTTCGGATTACTTAGGGGCTAGCCAATGAGTGTTTTAGTTGAAGTTAAAGATATTAAGAAGTCTTTTAAGAAGCAAGGATCACAAGAACTGTTGGTGTTGGATCACGTTAATTTTGAATTGCGTGAAGGCGAAGTGGTAGCGTTACTGGGTAAGTCAGGTTCAGGTAAGTCAACATTGTTGCGTATTTTATCCGGTTTGGTAAAGCCAAATCATGGCGATGTGCTGTTTAAAGGTAGGCCGGTTCGTGAGCCGATTCCTGAGTTGACGATGGTATTCCAGCATTTTGCTTTATTGCCATGGTGCACGGTGTTAGAAAATGTAGAGCTTGGTTTAGAGGCGCGCGGTGTGCCGCGTGAAGAAAGACGCAAACGAGCATTACAAGCCATTGACGTTGTTGGTCTGGATGGTTTTGAATCAGCGTATCCAAAAGAATTATCCGGAGGTATGTCACAGCGGGTGGGTATTGCGCGCGCGTTAGTGGTAGAGCCTGAAATTTTATTAATGGACGAGCCATTTTCAGCGTTGGATGTTTTGACCGCAGAAAACTTACGCAGTGACTTGATAGATATTTTGGCTTCTGAAAAAACCAAGATCAAAGGCACGATTATCGTGACACACAACATTGAAGAGGCGGCTTTTTTAGCGGATCGCATCTTAATGTTTGCGACCAATCCAGGTTTTATAAAAAAAGAGATTCTTGTGCAGTTGCCGCATCCAAGAAATGATCAAGATGCGCGCTTTCGCCAGATTGTTGATGACGTGTATATGGCGATGACAACAGCTGTGGGTGAGCAAGCTAAGCCTGAAGGCATTAAATACAAAACGATTACTAAGGGCTATCGTTTGCCAATGGTGGAGATCTCTGAGGTTACCGGCTTTATGGAGTCAATGTTGTCGCCTGAGCATGAGGGTAAGCAGCGTTTTGATTTGCCGGAGTTGGCGGAAGAGTTACATTTGGATGTGGATGATTTATTTCCAATTACGGAGACTTTAGAGATTTTACGTTTTGCGCATGTCACTAAGGGTGATATTGAGCTCAGTGAGGCGGGAATGCATTTTGCTGAAGCCGATATCTTAGCTAAGAAAAAAATCTTTGCGGAACATTTATTGAAACACGTGCCGATGGCGCAACATGTGCGGCGTGTACTGGATGATCGACATAATCACCGTGCCAGTGAAGAGCGTTTTTTGGCGGAGCTTGAAAATTATTTAAGTGAGCAGGCCGCAGAGGAAACTTTAAAAGTAGTTATTGATTGGGGGCGTTATGCAGAGTTATTCGCATATGATGTCAACACTGGTCAATTGAGTCTTGAGAATCCTGAGTAATGAGAAAATCTTCAGCTGTTTTTTCGCAGTTAGTTAAATTGCTTTCTGATGGTGCTGTTTATGATGGTACGTCGCTAGGCGAGAAGTTGGGCGTCACCCGCAGTGCTGTGTGGAAGGCGATAAAAAGACTGGAAGGCTATGGCATCAATATCCAGTCGCAAAAGGGCAAAGGCTATGCGCTGATGGAGCCTTTGGTGTTGTTGGATGAAGGTTGTTTGCGTGCACAGTTAGCTAACGATCATATTGATGTCGATGTTTACCAAACGGTTACTACTACCAATGCGTGTTTTGCTGATTGTGCTGCGGATAAGATTGTAGCGGCATTTGCTGAGTTTCAATCGCAGGGTCGGGGTCGTTTAAAGCGTCAATGGATTTCACCATTCGCAGAAAATTTAATGTGTTCGTTGCGTTATCCGTTTAATAAAGACATGAGTGAGTTGTCAGGGTTAAGCTTAGTGGTTAGCTTGGCGATGGTGCATGCGATTGAAACAGTCAGCGGTTTAAATGGTCAGCTATCGGTGAAGTGGCCGAACGATGTATTTTTTCAAGATAAAAAACTCGGTGGTACCTTAATTGAAATCGAAGCGGAGCCTCACGGTCATTGTCGTGTAATTATTGGCATGGGGATTAATGTTAATTCGCAACAATTAACTGATGATGCAACTACCGCTATTCGTCCATGGACATCGTTACGTCAAATGACGGGTCAGTATATTGATCGTAACCCGTTGGCAGTTGAGCTATTGCGCCAGTTAACACTTTATTTGGATCGTTTCCAGCAGCATGGCTTGCCGGCATTTATGCCGGAGTGGCAAGTACTGGATTGCCTGCAAGGTAAAACCATTGCGCTGAACAATTTAGGCAAAACCATTAGTGGCACCGTGCAAGGCATTAATCAGCTCGGTCATTTGCAATTGCAAATGCCAGATCAATCGATCCAGGCCTTTGCTGCGGGTGATGTTACTACTCAAGTTTAAAAATTGCATCAAGAGGTCTGGGAATGGTAGGGCAACTGTATGGCATTTAGTGAAGTAAGAATCGATTTCCGGATTTTTTTGTTTGGGTTAAATGATGGTGAGCAGTGGGGCGCTTAAGCGCTGCTTTAGTGTGTCGATATTGTCTTGCAAATGCAGCATGTCAGGGTCAATGCGATTCGCGATCCAACCGTGGAAGGTTAAGCCTGAATGTTGAATTGCTTTGGCGGTAAGCAGAGCGTGGTTTAAGCAACCAAGCCGCATGCCAACTACCAATATGACTGGGTAGCCTAATGCGATAGCGATGTCCGCCATGGTCTCAGTTTTATTAATAGGTGCATACCAGCCGCCTGTGCCTTCAACTAAAGTGATATCAGCTTCCGTGTGCAAGCCTGGTTGTAAAGCATGATAAACACCTTGTGCGGTTAGTGCGGTGTTTTCTTCTGCAGCAGCAAGGTGAGGTGAAATCGGTGAGCTAAACCGAAAAGGGTTAATAATATTAAGATCACAATCTATCGAAGCCGCTTGTTGCAGTTTTAATGCATCCTCATTGACTAACTGACCATCGATTGTATCGCCACCTGAGGCGACAGGTTTTAATCCGACAGTCGATTTGCCCACTTGATGCAATGCTTGCAGTAAATGACAAGTGTAGTATGTTTTACCGACTTCAGTATCGGTGCCTGCAATAAAATAGTGTCCGTTGGCTAGCATGCTTTACCTGCAATATAAAATCCAATCTCATGAGTGAGTTCAAATGGTTTTTTTACACCGGTGTTTTCGAGTGCCTGACGTACAAAAGAAAAGTTATTATTAGGTGTGATTGTGTTGGTGTGATTAGCGCCAACGGCTTTAATTGATCTCATCGCACTTAAGGCATTTTTATGTGTTTCAATCCAAGATTGTATATCACAAGAGTGCAACTCAAAACCTGCATCGGTAAGATAATCGCCAATAATATCGTGGGTTAACAAGTTTTGGTGTCGATTATGAGCGAGCTGTTTAAAAGTATTTGGCAGCGGTACAGAAAAAGCTAATAAGCCATCACTCAGTAAGTGCTGATGCAATAATTGCAATGTGTCTGGTAGATTGGAACTCCATTGCAAAGCCATGTTGGCGAACATTAAACTGTATTGCTTATCGTAGCAGTGGTTGTCAGAAAAGTCAGCATGACGAATATCGATGGTGTAATCGCTTAAGCGTTTTTTAGCGACTTGCAATAGACCAGTAGATATATCAATAGCACTGAGAGGTTGATGTGAATAATATTGTGCTAATACTTGCGTTGATAAGCCGGTGCCACAACCAATATCTATAATGGGGCCAGTCGACACAGTTGTATTTTTGAGTGATTGTAACAGCAAGCGACAAGCACGACGCTGAATATGTGCGTGGCTGTCATAAGTGTCAGCAGCCTTATTAAAGCAGCGCGCTATCGCATGACTAGTCAGCATAATAAGCCTTATTAATCGATTGAATCAAGTGAGTGATCTCTTCAGTGCTGTGATCGCAGTTGAGTGATAGGCGTAAGATGGCTTTATTGTTTTCAACAGTAGGCGGGCGAATCGCCGCTACAAAAAAACCGTGCGCTATTAATTTTTGTTGTAAAGTTAATGTTTTTTTATTGTCACCAACATAGACACACATAATCGGTGTTTGATCGTTATTGGTTAAAGGTAGCTCGTATTGTTGGCACAGCTGTAAGAAAGTGTGGATATTTTTCTTAAGCACTTCTTGTCGCCAGCTTTCTTTTTGCATAATGTCGAGCGCGACTGATGTTGCTTCTGCAATGGCTGGTGGCATAGCTGTGGTGTAACGATAACTGTTGCCGTATTGCAATAAGGTTTCAATAAGGTCGTCACTGCCAGACACCATGGCGCCAACACTTCCTATGGCTTTGCCAAAGGGGTTAATGCGCACATCGGCTTTATTAGTGGATGGTGAGTCAAAAATAAAGGCATTATGTGCATCATCAATAATTAAGCCAGCTTCATATTGATGGGCTAGCTGCGATAGTTGTGGTATGTCGGCATTGCTGCCTTCCATGCTGAATACAGATTCGGTGACTATCCAGCGGTCTTTAGCCGGATACTGTTCGAGTAACTGCTGTAAGTGATCATAGTCATGATGCTTGAATCGGTAATGTTTAGCACGTGATAGTTGAATGCCGTCGAGCAATGAAGCATGACACTGCTTATCTGAAAAAATAACACTGTGACGATCGGCCAGTGCTGTTAGCACAGCTAAGTTTGCATGATAACCGGAATTAAAATATAAACTTTTTTCGCGACCGATTAGTTGACTAAACTGTTGCTCCAGCTGTTGTTGCGCAGAATGGTAACCACAGATCAATGCTGAAGAGCCACTGCCTAAGCCATGCTGTAATGCTGCTTGAGCAAACTGCTTTTTGACTTGAGGATGTTGCGAGATACCCAGGTAATCATTGCTGGCGAAGTTTAATAACGCTTGGCCATCGGCAACTATCACATTTTTTTTGCGTCCTTCGACTACGCATCTTTTGCGTAGTAAATGCTGTCGTTCGAGTTGCTTTAAGTCGATACTAATTGACGGTGGCATGGTTTTCGCTTCTGGAGGTGAGTCCCAGTTTGCCAAATAACTGTTGATCCTTTTCCAGCTCGGGGTTTTTTGCAGTTAATAGTTTATCGCCAACAAAGATGGAGTTCGCTCCAGCCATAAAGCACAACGCCTGCATTTCTTCGCTCATATTCTCGCGACCGGCAGATAAACGTACATTAGTTTGTGGGAACATAATGCGCGTGACAGCAATGGTGCGGATAAATTCAAAATTATCAATCGGGCCTATATGCGCCAGTGGCGTGTTTTGAATCGCCATTAGTCGATTAATCGGAATGCTTTTGGGTGTGGTCGGTAGTTGTGACAACTGATATAACAATTCCACACGATCATGGTGTTTCTCTCCCATGCCAATAATGCCGCCGCAACAAACATTAATGTCGTTTTCTCCAACTTTTTTTAATGTATCAATACGGTCTTGGTAAGTGCGTGTGGTAATGATCTCTTTGTAATATTCGGGTGACGTATCAAGATTATGGTTGTAGTAATCAAGTCCGGCTGCTTTGAGCTGTTTGACCTGCTCATCATCGAGCTGACCTAAGGTCACACAGGTTTCGAGCCCCAAGGCTTTAACGGCTGTGATCATCTTTAAAACTTTAGGAAAATCCTTTTTTGGTGGGTATTTCCATGCCGCTCCCATGCAAAAGCGCGTTGATCCATTGGCTTTAGCTGCTTCGGCATATTGCATGACGGTATCAAAATCAAATAGTTTTTCTTTTTCAATGCCGGTTTTGTAGTGACCGCTTTGTGGGCAGTAGGCGCAATCTTCAGGGCAGGCACCGGTTTTAATATTTAATAGCGTGCAGGTCTCGACTTCATTCGGTTGGAAGTGTTGGCGATGCACGGTTTGTGCTTGCATCAGCAAGTCCATAAATGGGGTTTCGTATAAATTTTGAATTGACGTTTGAGTCCAGTTTGTCATGGATAGATAGCCTTATTTGTTAGCATCGTATGTGCTCGCTTAGACGAATATTGCTGCGTTGTCATTCCGGAAAATGACGAAGTCATTTATCCGGAATCCACTTGTTTAGACTGGATCCCGGATCAAGTCCGGGATGACAGAGCCAGTCCGGGATGACAGAGCCAGTCCGGGATGACAGAGCGAGTCATCGAAAGGTACCCCTGCTGGCCTTTGTCTGATACCGGCAGCTTACCTAACATTTTGTACGTATTACATATTCGTATTGTCAGCGCAAATACTATATGTTAGCTTCTATACGCAGTCAACCACCAAACTCAATGAGGTAAACTAATGGATTTGCAAAGCGCTGTCTGGCACCCATGTTCAAATAACACACATAAAAAAGCGGCGTTGGCTGTTGATTCGGCAAAGGGTTGTTATCTATATAGTGAAGATGGCCATCAAGTATTGGATGCCATATCAAGTTGGTGGTGTAAGCCATTAGGACACGGTAATGCAGCATTGCGACAAGCGTTAGTCGAGCAAGCCAATCAACTGGAGCACACCTTGTTGGGTGATGTAACCCATCCGCAAATTGAAAAGTTATCTGAGCAGCTGTTGGCATTGGCGCCACATCTGTCGAAAGCGTTCTATGCGTCCGATGGCGCGTGCGCTACTGAAATAGCGCTTAAGATGAGTATTCAATCGCGCCAATTGAGTGGTGAGACACAACGCAGCCAATTAATTGCGTTGCAAAACAGTTATCACGGTGAAACTTGCGGCGCTTTGGCAGTTACCGAAGCGCAAGCCTTCCGAAATGGATTTGAATCGTTATTAATGCCCTGTGAGTTTATTCAAAATATTCCGTATTGCACCGGCCCAGATGATATCTTATGGCATGATGCTGAACTGGCGTGGCGCCAAGCCGAAAAACAATTACAGGCACTCGCCAATACGGCTACCGCTTTAATTATTGAGCCTATTGTGCAAGGCGCTGGCGGCATGAAAATCTACAGCGCTGATTTCATGCAGCGTTTGGTGACTTGGGCACAAAAAAATAATATCCATGTGATTGCTGATGAGATCATGACCGGCCTTGGACGTACCGGCAAATGGTTGGCTTCCGATTATGCGGCTATCCAACCGGATTTTATTTGTTTGGGTAAGGCGCTGACTGGTGGTTGGCTGCCAATGAGTGTGGTGCTAACCTCTGACGCTATTTTTGATGCATTATCCGATAAACAAAATAATTTTATACATTCGCATACCTTTAGTGGTAACCCATTAGCTGCCGCAGTAGCCAATGCTGCATTGCAAGAAATGAAAAGTATCGATATATGTCTACGTGCCCAGCAATTGCAAAGTCAATTGCGTCAAGCGATGCAGCAATTGGCTGAAGAAACTGGCAAGCTTGTTAATGTACGTGCGATCGGTGGCATCGTTGCTGCAGATGTTGTTGATGGTGTTGATCTCAGCGGATTTGCGCAACGTGCACAAACGCGGGGTATTTTATTGCGACCACTGGGGCGTACCTTATATTGGTTGCCGCCACTGACTATTACGGCGGCGGAGGTTGATTCTCTTGTGTCGTTAACGGCTTTGTCATTGCTGGCTTGATCAGGAATCCATATATTACGGCCCATGGATTGCTTCGTTGTAAACTCCTCGCAATGACGTGCATCGCAATACATAGTTGCTGACAGTGCCGGTGGCTTGATAAGGTGCATGTAGACCCAGCAATCACAATGCCTGAATCTCTGCTTTCCTAGTAATGGCATTATTGTCATAATGCCTCGGGGTTTAAGGGAGGCATGCCGTGAAGAAAATGTTTATTCAGCAGTTTACTGATAGTTTGTTCAATGAATATACAACACCATCAGGAAAGTTACTTGCTCCTGGTCTGATAGACCCGGAGTATGCAACCGGTAGCTCAATGCAATTCTTTGCTGCGTTAGTAGACTTGAGGTATGCAGATGAAGTGGCGCTGTTTGATTTTACCGATACGTTGCCGGCAGATTTTGATTTGGCGGATACTGCCAAAGATATTCAAACCTTTATGCGGGCATGGATCAAGCAACACTATCAGAATGAAACAACCTTTGCTGAGCAACGAAGTATACTGGACATACCAGCTGAAAGGCGTTGCACGTTGGATGGCTGCTTATTTGATGCTGATGAGTTATGTCAGCGTATTACTGGCGGCAAGCCGGCGTTTATTAATCCGCATACCAGCAAAGAATTTAGCAGCCAAGCGCAAACCAATATGCTCAAACATGCGGTGCTAATAGAGGCATTTCGTCAGCGCGTACAGTCGCAGCGAAAACGAGAACAAGCTGAGCAGAAGCAGATGGCAACTGAGGATTATCCAGTACCTGAAGATAAAGCAGTAGCAGAAGAAAAATCAGCCGCAGAGGACAAGTCAGTTGCTGAAGCAAAGCTTGATCAAGTCGATGAGGTGTTTGTAGAGCCGGCGGCTGAGCCAGTGCTGTGTGGATCTTCACGATTATTTGCGGCACCACCGCTTCCTGCTTTGACCGAAGCAGAGGTTCACGCCATTAATCTGATTCCTGCAGAATATCAAGCAGCAGATAATGACAATGATGTATCGATGATGCGTCGACCATAGTTGTGATTTGCAGATAATTTGATGAAAAAATCCAGAGTGACCAAATTAGCCGTATGATGCACAGTCACCAGCGTCTAGTGCTGTAGCCAAGTAGTAGCTGCTTGCCATTGTTGAAGCTGTTTGGGCCGTAACCCATAGCGGGTTATGTTAGATGTCGTAATTCTATTCGTCCCATTTCATCGAAATTTCTTGTTGGTCTGAAACCCCGGCCTTTAGGCCGGAAGGAGCGCGTGCTGACAGAGACTGTCAGCTTTCATTCGCGCGGGTTTGGGAGGTGATTCAAACACCTTCCAAACCTGAGTGCACGCAGAGCGTGCAACCTTATTGTTTCAACAGGTTTAGGTGGCGCAGTGCATAACAGTTTCAGGCTTTTTTGCGGCTGCATTCTCCGCATCAGCATGCCACACCACATCCAGTTCACGTGCCGCTTTGACTTCATCTAAACGGTGCACCGGCTGTGTATGTGGTGCCTCTTTTACAATCGATGGATTGCTCTTACATTCGTCCAGCACCTTAGCCATCACATCAATAAAGTGATCAAGCATTTGTTTGCTTTCGGTTTCAGTAGGCTCAATCAATAAGCATTCTGGAATTAATAACGGAAAGTAAACAGTAGGTGCGTGGATGTTGTAATCCAGTAGGCGTTTTACAAAGTCCAATGCGGTAATGCCGGTGGCTTTAGTTAATGCTTTTAGTGTTACAACAAATTCATGTGAAGCACGACGATCTTTGGGTGCAATGTCAAAACCAGCGTCTTGTAAACGCTTCATAACATAGTTGGCGTTTAAGGTGGCAAATTCACCAACACGCTTCATGCCGTCATGACCGAGCATGCGTGCATAAATAAAGGCGCGCATTAGTACGCCGGTGTTGCCATTAAAAGCGGATAAGCGACCAATGCTATTGGGTCTTTCTTTTTCTTGTGCCCAATGATAGTTGTTACCCTGTTTTTCAACTAAAGGAATCGGTAAGAATTCTTTTAAGCGATCATTGCAAGCGACCGGGCCAGCGCCTGGGCCGCCACCACCGTGCGGGGTGGCAAAAGTTTTATGCAGGTTTAAGTGCATCACATCAAAGCCCATATCGCCGGGGCGCACATGGCCTAAGATCGCGTTTAAGTTAGCGCCATCGTAATATAATAAGCCGCCTGCATCGTGAATAATTTGTGCAACGTCTACAATGTTGCGTTCAAACACACCCAAGGTTGATGGGTTGGTGAGCATGATACCGGCTGTTTGTGGGCCGACCATGCTTTTTAGTGCATCAAGATCGATATCGCCGTTAGCAGCTGTGGGTAGTTCGCGTACTTTATATCCACACATCACCGCAGAGGCGGGGTTGGTGCCATGCGCCGCATCGGGCACAATCATTTCGCAACGTTCGGTGTCATTGTTTTTTTGGTGGTAGGCTTTAATCATTGCCACACCAGCTAATTCACCTTGTGCTCCAGCCATTGGCGCTAGTGAAATCGCCGTCATGCCAGTAGCATGAACCAGCATGTCTTGCAGGTCATGCATACAGGCTAAAAAGCCTTGGCAATTTTCTGGGTCGGTTAATGGATGAATATTTAAATAACCCGGCAGCGAAGCCAAGCTGTGCGCTGCGCGTGGGTTGTATTTCATTGTGCATGAACCCAATGGATAAAACTGGGTATCAATCGAAAAGTTTTGTTGTGAGAGGCCAGTAAAGTGACGCACGACTTCGAGTTCAGATAATTCGGGCATGACAGGTTTATCTTGGCGTAAGGCTGCAGCCGGAATGTCTATACTGTTTTGATCTGAGTGTAAAAATTGTGATTTGGCGTGACGACCGGATTGTGATTTTTCAAATGATAACATAATTACGCTCCTACGCTTTGTAATGCATTGACGTAAGCGGCAATGTCATCAGATGATTTGGTTTCAGTGGCGCACACTAAAATAGCGTCTTTTAATTCAGGGTAGTCTTGTGATAAATCATAACCACCTTGGATGCCTTGCTGCTGTAAGCAAGCAAGTACGTCGGCTGCACTAGCCTTTTTGTGACGATAAATGAATTCATGAAAGCCTAACTGATCAAATACAATTTCAATGTTAGGGTTGGTTTGCAGTTGTTGCTTTAACTGTTGCGTGTTTTGGTAGCAACGCGTTGCGGTTTGTTTTAAACCTTCAAAGCCCATAAGGCTCATATAGATAGTCGCAGCAGTTACGGCTAAGCCTTGGTTAGTGCAAATGTTCGACGTGGCTTTAGCGCGACGTATATGTTGCTCGCGAGCTTGCAGGGTGAGTGTGTAACCCACATTGCCTTGCTCATCGTGTGTGCGGCCAACAATACGACCGGGTAGTTGGCGAATATTTTTTTTGTTACAGCACATAAAGCCAAAGTACGGTCCACCACCAGCCATGGGAATGCCGAATGGCTGGCCTTCACCGCAAACAATATCAGCACCGTTTTGTCCCCAGCTGCCTGGTTGCTTATACAGTGCCATTGCCATAGGGTTAACGGTAGCAATGACTAATAAATCTTTGCTGTGTGCCCAGTCGGTGAGTTGATCGACTTGTTCGATGCTGCCAAAGAAGTTAGGTTGCGCAATCATTAAAGCGGCAACATCACTGATATCGAGTTGATCTAAGGCGTTTATATCCAGTGCGCCTTGCTGATCGAAATCAACTTCCGTTAATGTTATGTCTTGGTGTTGTGTAATCGTATGTAATACTGCGCGATAACGTGGATGCACATTGCGAGGAATCAGCACGGTAGTTTTTTTAGAGCGTTTAATCCGCACGGCCATGAGTACTGCTTCGGCTACAGCGCTAGCGCCGTCGTATAATGAGGCGTTCGATACCTCCATGCCCATCAGGTTCGCCATGATGGTTTGGTATTCATAAATGACTTGCAAGCTGCCTTGACTGGCTTCCGCTTGGTAAGGTGTATAGGCCGTATAAAACTCCCCACGGCTCGCGAGTTGCCAAACAATCGCTGGAATATGATGTGAATAACTGCCAGCACCTAAAAAGTTTAAATGCACATCAGCTGTGGGTTCGCGCTGTTGCAATAAGCGTGTCACATCAATTTCATTTAAGCCTTTAGGGATTGCCGACATGTCGGCAGCCGGAATAGTGCTGGGTACTTCATCAAATAATTGCTTGGTATTTTTTATATCAAGCGTATCCATCATGGTTTCAACGTCATGAGCGGTATGGGGAATAAACGGCATAGTGTTAGTCTTCTTGCAGTTGTTCGGTATAAGCCTCAGCAGTCATTAACTGCTCCATTTCTTTTTTGTCGTTGAGTTTAACTTTATATAACCAACCTTCAGCATACGGTGTATGGTTCACTTGGTTGGGTTCGTCTTCAAGGCTAGTATTTACTTCAACTACTTCACCCGTTAATGGGCTGTATACATCCGCCGCTGTTTTAACGGATTCAACAACAACAGCTTCTTCGCCAGCCACTACTTCGCTGCCGACTTCGGGTAATTCAACAAATACCACTTCGCCGAGTTGGTCTTGGGCGTGGTCAGTAATGCCAACAGTGGCAACGTTGTTATCGTCAATGAGAATCCATTCATGCGATTCAGAGTAATGTAATTCTTGTGGGATGGTTGTCATGAGTTAGCCTCCTGGTTTAAAGGTTTGCAGATTTTTTTACCGTTACGAATAAACGGCAATTCAATTAAGGTTACGGGTATTTGTTTGCCACGGCGCTCGATATACACGTTGCCTGAAATGGGTAATGGTAAGCGTGCTAATGCAATCGCATGACCTAGTGTAGGTGAAAATCCACCGCTGGTAATTGTGCCTTCAATGCCATCATTAATGTAAACGGCTTGATGGTTGCGTAACACGCCGGGGCTTTCCATCATCACGCCAACAAATTGGTGTGAGATGCCGCGCTGTTGTTGTTCTTCTAATGCTTGCTTGCCTATGAAGTTGCGTGTGTCTGCTCTCATGTCGACGGTCCAGCCCAAGTTGCTCTCGAATGGGTGGGTGCTTTCGTCCATGTCAGTGCCATATAAATTTAAGCCGGCTTCGAGGCGCAAAGTGTCGCGTGCACCTAAGCCGCAAGGTTGTATGCCGATATCGGCAAATGATTGCCATAGGCTTGCTGCTTTTTCAGCGGGTAATATAATTTCAACACCTTTCTCGCCGGTGTAGCCTGTACGAGCTACCCAAATATAATCGGCATAAAATGCAGTGAATGGTTTTAAGTTTTGGATGTGATCAGTAAAGCTTTCGTACATGACCGTGGTCACGAGGTCGATTGCTTTAGGACCTTGTACGGCAATCATGGCTAAATCTGAGCGCTCAGTGATTAATACATCATACTCTTTAGCGTGCTGGTATAGCCATTTGAGGTTTTTCTCGCGTGTGGCTGAGTTCCATACGATGCGGTATTGCTGCTCATCAATGCGATATACAATCAGGTCGTCTAAGATGCCACCCTGTGGGTTTAGCATACAGCTGTAAATTGCTTTGCCTGTTTGGTTGAGTTTATCGACATCATTGGCCAATAATAAACTCAGCAATTCAGCAGCCTGTTCGCCACCGATGTCGACAATGCCCATATGCGATACATCAAACATGCCCGCATGTTGGCGCACTTGGTGGTGTTCATCAATTTGCGAGCCATAATGCAGTGGCATTTCCCAGCCATGAAAATCAACGATTTTGGCATTCATTTCTTCATGCTTATGGCGTAACGGTGTACATAATCCCATGTTAAATCCTTAGTGAGGCTCATAATATGTTGCTGAATTATAACGAAGCTGCGGTGCTTTGGATAGGGTTGTGTTTCATATATCTAAAGTGTAAATGATGACTCGAAGTCGCTAGTGGATTCTTCGGCTGAACCATAAATATCGGTAAGTATACGGCGGATTCTATTTGATTCGCTGACTGAGTGAGCTGACAGACTTGTCTCCATGGTGTTCAGTAGGTTGCTGTAAAACCTGAGCTTAAATTCAACAGATAGGCTGCCACGCGGTGCAGTTGCGGTCGCTTTTGGTTGGTCCTTTGCTTGCTGTAACACATTGTTGTAGTCCATCGTGATTAATGCGTGGGTTTGTAGGTACCTGAGAGCAATCACATCACAGGCGTCTTCCTTTGAAATGGCAGATGGTACTTTCAGTAAGTCTTTAATTGAACGATAGATGTTTAGAAGTAGCGTTTCTTTGCTGTACTTTCTGATAACGGAAGTGTCTCTGGTGCGGAAACTGGCGTCGAGATCTTCATTAAGAAAAAAGTAAACGTTAGCAAAGGTGTAACTATCGATCCCTGCAGCCGCTAAAGCATCAGCCGTTTTTATGCGCACGGGTGCGGCGGGGTGTGCTTCTTTTGCTTCTTGATCTATCAGTGGCCGTCTCAGTTCCGCACTACTTATGCCTTTATAAGGGTCATTTTTTCTGCATAGTCGAAACATGGTATATCCCTTTAGGGTGTGGGTGGAGTATAGCCACGTGATGCTGCGCTGTAGCTCTCTTCATCTTCAGGCATCTCTTTGTATTCTGGCGAGCTCAATACATTGCTATCGCTTAAGATGACCTCAATAGCAGTTTTCATCGGCTCGGTAAGGTTCATATCGATTGCCGCTTTTAGCCTTGTGTAAAAGTCCAATTTTGCGCTGGGCATCATGCGCTTATTTTGGGTGTAGTAGGCTGGCGGTTGCTCTGACCTTCCCGTTTCAGACAAGCTTCGAAGAGTGGCTCGTGCAATAGAAAGCTCTTGTTGGATCAATAAGCGAAGCTGCTTGGTTTGCAGTAAGAGTGTTTCAATGCACTCTGCTGGTGTGCTGTTGTCAGGGATCACACCAAGCGTTTGTATGTTGTGGTAAATTGGGGCAAATAAAGGTTCAGCGGCGTATTGTGATAGTGGGTTAGGGCCTAAATTTTTAGGGTCAATGATGCTTTTGAAATCTTTGGCGATAGGTACGAAATCACTTGGTACTATCTCCAGTGATGCTATATCTTCTAAGCGCCAGGCTCGCATTTTTTCTGGTTCGTTTAATAATGGGGCCAGTGGATTAATCTCAAAAAATCTCGACATACGCTACCTCAATCGTTTCATATTCTCACTGTACGAAATGATATCATAATTGTCGCTATATGAAGCTTAAGTGCGCATTATTTGCGCGAGGTTAGCTGGCGTAATGTATAAAGCAGTTTTTCAAATAATTCAGGCGATTAGCTGATTTTAGGCCTAAGTTACGGCTTTGTACTGCTAGGGGTGATTGATCAGTGAATAGTTCTTTAAATAATCGCATCAGGTGAATCATCTGCGAATTGGGTCCACTGCGGGCGCGTTCGTATTGGCGCAATACAGACAATTTACCGAGATCTTTGCCGGCTTGCTTTGCGCTGATTAATGTATCAGCTAAGCATAGGCTATCAGCGATACCAAGATTCACCCCTTGGCCGGCCAGTGGGTGTATGGTGTGTGCCGCATCGCCAACGATTGCTGCGCGCGCTTGCACCATGTTTTTAGCTTGGCGTTCGACTAAGGGAATGCTGGCTACAGTTGATTGCAAGGTGCAGGTGCCAAGTTTTAGTCCTAACGCATTCGCGCAATCGATAGCAAAACGATCGGCATCCATTTGTTTGAGCTGCTGCGCATGAGTCGGTGTTGTTGACCATACAACCGATAAACGATGTGGGTGTGCTAACGGTAACACGCCGACCGGACCGTCATTTAAAAAGGCTTGAAAGGCCGTGTTGTTATGGGGGTTTTCGGTTTCGATAATACTAACGACTGCCTGATGATCATAATCACGCACGTGTGTTGTCATCGCGAGTTGTTGTTTTAGCCATGAGTTACGGCCATCTGCACCAATAGTGCAGTTGGCTGTCAGTGTTTTATTGTTATCGAGTGTTAGCGTGGCTTGTTGATCATCAATCACTAATTGCTTAGGTATTGCCGGGGCAATAAGTGTTAGATGGCTTTGTTGTTCGGCGCATTGCCATAAGGCGCGAACCAGTACGCGATTTTCAATCACAAATGCCAGCGCTTCTTGATCAGCGGCATTGGCATCGAAGTCGATTTCACCGCCGCCGACTTGGTCCCACACTTGCATGCTTTGCATAATGCCAACGTCGGATTTTTTCAGGCGTTGCCAAGCGCCGA
This sequence comes from Coxiellaceae bacterium, assembly GCA_029212885.1. Taxonomy (GTDB): domain Bacteria; phylum Pseudomonadota; class Gammaproteobacteria; order Coxiellales; family Coxiellaceae; genus JARGNX01. Next base: position 69,098 of record JARGPC010000007.1, on the reverse strand, counting down.
TACGTTGCAAGCATTCGGCGGAGCTGGGATTTAAAGCGACGGTGCGTAGGTCAACGCTATCTTCGGGCCATTCAACAGCCGGAGTTTGCAGATCGACAACAGTTACATTGATGCCCGCTTGTGCGCATTGCAATGCTAATGTTAAACCGACCATGCCGGCACCTAGAATAATAAGGTCACTGTGTTGTGTCATGCTGCAATCCTGCAATGAGATTTTTTACCTGACCTGAGAGACCAAGCGTGCGTCGTGCTAAACGCTTTTTTAGTGGTGGCAAGCAGGCGACGGCTAATAAGCTAGCACCGCGCAATGGTTTTGCGCAAGGCAGTGACAGGTCAAAGGCTTTTGCGGTGCAACTAATTAAGCGTTGCACTTTCGCTTGGTCATCTTTCCTTCTTTTTTTATACTCATCGAAGACCTGCGTGCAGCAGTCAGGGCTGTTTTGCATGAGCAAATCTGCCAGTGCAGAGACGTCTCGCAAACTCAAATTAAAGCCCTGCGCTGCAATTGGATAAAACGTATGTGCTGAGTTACCTAATAATAAGGCGCGACCAGTGTATTGCTGTTTAGCCACTGTTGTTATCAAAGGGTAGCGCGCATTGGCTTTAATTGATTGAATACGACCAACCCGATAACCAATAATGCTTTGCACTTGTTGCAGTAATTCTTGGTCGTTCCATTGTTTAGCTTGTTCGGCAAGCTCTGGTTTCATGGTCCATACCATGCCGGCGGTTTTGTTTAAGCGCGGTAGAATCGCAACAGTGCCTTGATCGGTAAAGCGTTCATAGGCAGTATTAAGCTGCTTATTGAGCTGCAATGTGGCGGTTAATGCCATTTCATGGTGATCGGTTTGGTCGATGCCAATGCCGAGTAAGTCACGTGTATGTGAGCGTGTGCCATCAGCGGCGATTAAGATTTTAGTGTTATAGCGCTGTGTTTCGATACCTTGTTTTATGTGCAGCTCGATGCTGTTGTCGTGTTGTTCGATGCTTTCGACTTGTTCTATGCAAATGATTTCGCTATTGCTTTGTTCGGCGGCTTGTCGATACAGCGAATGGCGCAAGCAATCAAATGGCACAACATAACCTAAGGCATCGAGTTGCTGGTCTTTGGCATTAAAGCGCAATTGACCAAAGGCGCCTTGTTCCGATACATGCACGTTGTTAATCGCACATGCTTGTGGTGCGAGTGAGTCCCATAAGCCCAATTGTTGCAGTGTGGAATAACTGCTATGCGCCAATGAGATCGGCCGGCTGTGTAAATTGGGGGGCTGGTTAATATCTAATAAGTGGTTTTCTAATAGCGTAATTTTTAAGCCGCTATCTCGCAGTGCGCAAGCAAGACTGGTACCAACCAGGCCAGCACCGATAATCAGGATGTCACTATTGTGAGGTTCTGCCATTCTGTTTCCTTAATAAGTCTGCTACGATATCACAAAATTTGTAATGCTGTCATGCCGCACGAGGCTGTTATGCTGAGCCATGGCGTCAAGGTGTATAGGGTGCCTCTTTTACGGAAGTAAAGCGCAGGATCTTCGATCCGAGCCATGAAGTAAAAGAGGTGCGCTGTGCGCCTTGATAAAGTTATGGCTCAGCACCACACTGCAATCTATGCAGTAATGACGATATATAAAGGGGAATATCTTGACCACAACAACCACTGGTGTTGATAAATTAACAGCCTTACGCCAACAAATGGCTGACTATAATCTGGACTTTTACTATGTGCCGTCATCTGACGCGCATCAAGATGAGTATGTGCCTGAAGTCTGGCAGCGTCGTCAATGGATCAGCGGCTTTACCGGTTCTGCTGGTGATGTGTTGATCGGCAAACAACACGCCTATTTATGGACCGATGGTCGCTATGTGCTGCAAGCCGAGCAAGAATTAGATATGGATCAATTTGAATTAATGGCTCAGCTGCAAGGGGTGGCTGCGCCGATTGATCAATGGTTGGTTGAGCAGGGTGGTGTGCGAGTGGGTGTTGATCCGCGTGTGATGAGCATTGCGCAAATGGATCGCTTTCAATCGGCATTATCAGAAACTGGCGGTGAATTGGTGTCGATCGATGACAACTTAATCGATGCGATCCGAAATGAGAATTTAGAATTGCCTGCTACCGATATTACATTGTGGTCGGTTGAGTATGCAGGTCTTAGCGCAAAACAAAAAATCGAACACGTGCAGCAGTACTTGCAGGAAATGGAATGTGACGCGGTGGTGTTAAATACCCTCGACGCGATTGCCTGGTTATATAATATTCGTGGCAGTGACATTGCTTATAACCCCGTGTGTATTAGCTATGCGATGATTACCACTGATCAAGCGCACCTGTTTGTATCGGGCACAAAAGTAACGGAAGATGTTACTAACTATCTGCGTGAGCAAGAGATCAAATGCCATGACTATGCGGCAATTGGCCCAGAGTTACAGCAATTTAAAGGCGAATTGTTGTTAATGGATCCCGCGGCAGCGACTTGGTGGATGTTACAGCAAGTAGAAAACACCGAAGTGGCTTTTGCGCCAGGCTTAATTGACATGATGAAAGCCTGCAAAAATCCTATTGAACAAGACGGTATGCGTGAAGCGCACCGTGTTGATGGTTTGGCATTATGCCGCTTTATGTATTGGCTAGAAAATAACTGGCAGCAAGGTGTGACTGAAATGTCATGTGCCGATAAGCTGGAAGCGTTTCGTGCGCAAGGTAAAAACTTTAAAGGCTTAAGCTTTAACACCATTAGTGGCTTTGCTGACCATGGTGCGATTATTCATTATGCTGTGACAAAAGAAACGGATCAAACAGTTGATGATAGTAATTTGTTTTTATTGGATTCCGGTGGGCAATATGATGATGGCACCACCGATGTGACGCGTACCATGCATTTAGGTGAGCCAACGTTAAAACAAAAACAATTGTACACAGCGGTATTGCAAGGTCACATTGCATTATCAAAACTGCGTTTCCCGCAAGGCACACATGGCGGTCAGTTAGATACTTTGGCGCGTCAATTTTTATGGCAGCATCAATGGGACTATGCCCATGGCACCGGTCATGGCGTGGGTTGCCACTTGTGTGTGCACGAAGGTCCGCAGCGCGTCTCGCGTGGTGGCCCTGCAACACAAGTGCCGTTGGTTGATGGTATGGTGATAAGTAATGAGCCAGGCGTGTATCTGCCAGACGAGTTTGGTATTCGCATTGAAAACTTATGTCTTATTAAAGAGTGCGAGCCACAAGCGGATAATGGTTTTGGCCCATTCTTGCAGCTTGAAACGCTGACTATGGCGCCTTATGTGCATAAGCTCATTATGGTTGAGCAGTTGTCAGCTGAAGAAGTGCAGTGGCTAAATGATTATCATCAACAAGTTTTTGAATCCTTATCGCCCGATTTAAATGATGATGAAGTGGCGTGGTTAAAACAGGCTACGCAAGCTGTTTGATATTGTACGATTCTAAGGTATGATGTGCTTGAAGTTGTCACAACGGACAAGGATTGAACGATGTATACAGTTGAGCTCGGTCGTTTAGAAAAGCAGATCAGTATTCTGTTGGATGCTTATGTCGCATTGCGGCATGATAATCAGCAGCTCAAAAATCAATTAGCGAGCTCTATTCAGGAGCGTGCCAACTTACAGACCAAAAACCAGCAGCTCGCCAAACAAGTCAAAACGATAATTTCACAACTAAGGGATGAGATGTCATGAGTGGGCAAGATAGTATGGTTTCAATTACCGTAATGGATCGCAGTTATAGTATTAAGTGTCCGCCGGAACAGGCGCAAGCATTGTATAAAGCCGCCAATTATTTAGACGCGCAAATGCGCAAAGTGAAACAATCGGCGAATAAATCAACTGCTGACAGTGTCGCCATTGTTGCTGCATTGAACATTAGTCATGAATTGATGGGTTATAAAAAGCATGCAGATAATGGTTCTGACGCCTTAAATCAAAGAGTTAAAAGCCTAGAAAAAAAGATTGAGCAAGCATTGGTAAATGAAGAGCCAGTGTTAGCTTAAGGTTTCATTGCTTAAAATAAAATTGTTTGCAAAAGGGTTACGTTGAAGAGCGAAACTATTATATAATGGTTCTGTCCTCTGATTGCGTTGCAGCGCATGCGTTTAAACCGATAATTACGCATATCAGGATCAGCGGTAAACATCACTTGTGTGCAAGTCAACCGCGTAGTTGAAAGCCTGACGGTGATGCCAAGATCCTTCTTGAACTCTTAGGTTCAAACAAATCCTGCAACGAGTCGAGGACATTTTTTTATGTTACGCGCTGAGTTTATCAAACAACGACAACAGCTTTCCGATCAACAAAAACAACAAGCGGCCGATGCTATTTGTCAACAGCTGGTCACTCTGGCTGAGTTTCAACAAGCACAACATATCGGTTTGTATCATGCGATTAAAGGTGAAGTGCTGACTGATCCTATCTATAAAGCGGCAATTGCACTAGGCAAGCATTGCTACTTACCTGTCATTACTGATTTTGCAAAAAAACAGATGGCTTTTTATGTCTATGATGAAAAAACGCAATGGCAAAAAAATATTTTTGGCATCGATGAGCCGGTGATTGAGCATTTGCAGCCGGTGGATGGTGAGACTTTGCAATTAATCATTGCGCCGATTGTTGCGTTTAATGCAGATAGTTACCGTTTAGGCATGGGCGCGGGTTTTTATGATCGTTGGATTGATAAGCAGCGTGAACTACCTTTTTGTGTGGGTATTGCATATGACTTTCAGTTCTGTGAAGATATGCCGGTGGAGCGGTGGGATCAGCCGATGCATTGTGTGATCACGCCGACAGGAATACATAACAAGATCGATTAATGCTCGCAATAGCGATCTTGTTCAAGGATGTGGGAGACAGCTTTGAGATTACATAGAAAAACCCCAGCGCAAGTAGAAGAACAAAAAGCGCAACACCAAGAGCAAATCACACGATACCAAAATTTAATTGTAGACACTGATGAGCTAACAAAGCAGGTGTTGCAACATGCGAAAGACAATACGATGGCGGATACTACGCCAGATTTATTGCTGGCTAGAATACAAGGACCTTATTATCAGGCGGTTCAAGCATTGGTTAAAGATGCAGAAACTGCAGTTGAAAAACAGGCTTTGCGAAAAAAATTGCAAAAGCAACAACAGCTCTGGATACTGATTAGTATTTTGCAGCCTGCAGAATTTGATATTGCAGTGATGGGTGATACCTTGCGCTCTAAAGAAATTGGCCCGGTAGGTGTGGCACTGCCAGCTGACTATAGAGACGTAAGAGAAAAGCTAGACACGGCTGTTGCTGCTGAAGCAAAAGACAGTGAAGGTGCGATGTTTTTGTCATTGCCCACGCCAGCGATGGAAGGGGCTTCGATTACTCAGGCTACTAATGATCGCTTAGCGCGCATGACGGAAGGATTGCGTCGTGGTGTGCTCGGTCTGCAGGGGGAAAAACGTTTTCAAGTGGTTAAGCCTGCGAGGTCAGCTGAGCATGCTAGCGCATTGCTGGCGTTATCGCACGACAAAGCTGATTTAGATCGGTTGCAACATACCGCTCAACTCAGTGGTGCTGTTGGTGCGACTTTTGAGGTGAATAATAAGCTGCAAATCAACTTAGCCAGTTATCAGGCGGTATTAGATGCGATGGCTAATACGCATGCGGTTACGGATGCGGTGTTATCTTCGACTGCTACGCAAGCTAGTGCTGTAGCGACGCAGTCTTTTACTGCTCATCCAATATATGGGGTAGCCGAAGGTGGCAGTGGTGTGCGTTTGCCGAATGTATTATTAGCTGAAGCGGTGCATCGTGCGAGTATGGGTGTGAAAGTATTGTTGGTTGATACCGATGAAGTGAGTGCTGCTGCCTTGAGGCAGGGGCTGGAAAATGTATTGCTTCGCTTGCGATCATCCGGTGTTGTGCAGCAGAACGCATTGGCAGGCACATTGGAGGCGAATATACGTTTTCTTGATCTACCTGCTGACCAATGCATGACAACGGCTAAAGGTGTGAAAGTGGTTGCAGCTGAGGGGTTAAAAGCACTCAAGGACAGCGGATTTGAGCCAGCATTAAGTCTCTGCTCTTATCAAATGGCTGTGCCTTATGTGAGAAAAGATTGGCATGATTTGCTGTCTCAGTTGCCTGGCAAGTTAGTGGTGGTGCCTCAGGGCGGCAATCGACGTAGCGATATTATCAATGCGATGTCCGCGGCGGTTCATGTTTGCCAGCGACGTTCAATCGACAGCGTTGTTATTCGTAGCCATGCGGTAGATGCGGGCACATTAGCGAGGATGAGTGTGCTAACTACCCAAGTGCATGTGGCTGAAGCAGGTATTGCAACTGGATCGGGTGAGGATTTGTCGGGCTATGATGAGAGTATGCTGTCGGTAATGCCTTAATATTTTTAGGTGTTATACGCTTTTTGTAAATCAGTGGGAGAGTATTTTTGCCAAAACGTCCAAAGCCTAAAGAGCCGCGTTATAATTTACGAGCGCGTGAAAATGGTAAGGTGGTTAAGTCGTCTAAGGAGGGGGTGTCAGTTAAGGCGGCAGCTGAAGTTTATACAGAAGCGGATCGCGTCGCTGCAGCTACTTTAGTGGCCATGCGCAATCAGTTGCATCGCGGTGCTCCTGGTGTTGGTGTGTCTGAAGGCACTGCTGAAGTAGGGCATAAAGTTCTTCGGCTGCGTGGCGGATAGATTTACTTCAAGTAGTCGATCAGATACTATTGATCTTAGTTAGGCCAAATAATTACCAGGTATTTACATGATCGAATTAAGCCAAGTATCAAAGGTGTACTATACGCACGGTAAGGCGATGCCTGCGCTTGATAAGATCAATTTGAATATCGACAAAGGCGAGATCTTTGGTGTTTTGGGTAAGAGTGGCGCAGGCAAGAGTACTTTGTTACGTTGCGTTAATTTATTAGAGCGCCCGAGCAAAGGCAGTGTTGTTGTGGATGGTCAGTCCCTGTGTGATCTTACTTTGCCGCAATTGCGCTCCGCGCGCCATCGTATTGGTATGATATTCCAGCATTTCAATTTGCTTGAATCACGTGATGCATTCGCTAACGTGGCATTGCCCATGCAGCTAATGCATATCGATAAACAAAAAATTAAAGCTAAGGTTGAAGGGCTACTTGAATTGGTGGGTTTGTCGGAAAGAATGCACCATTATCCGCGTCAGCTCAGTGGTGGCCAAAAGCAGCGGGTGGCGATTGCGCGTGCGTTAGCGACAGACCCGCAAGTGTTGTTATGCGATGAAGCTACATCAGCATTAGATACCGAATCCACCCATGCGATTTTGGATTTATTGTATGATATCCGCCAGCGCTTAGGCATTACCATTATGTTGATTACCCATGAGTTGGAAGTGGTCAAGAAAATTTGTGACCGCGTTGCAGTGATAGATGGTGGTCATATTATAGAGTGCGGTCGCGTTATCGATATATTCTCTAATCCACAAACCAGTATTGCACGTCAGTTGTTGCATCCACCATTAGATATTGATTTGCCACAGCGTGAAGACAGTGAGCTTAAAAGTGTTTTTGTAAAATTAGAATTTATTGCAGAGCACAGTGATAAGCCGGTGATTACTGATCTTATTCGTCACCATAATATAGAGGTGAATATATTGCGTGCCAGCATTGAAAATATTCAATCCACACCGTTTGGTTACACCGTGTGTGAGTTGTTAGGTGCGCCATCTGATATTGAACAGGCGATGAATTATCTCAAACAGCATGAGATTGCTGTGGAGGTGCTGACATAATGGGTGATTTTGCATTGCAACCATTGTTGCTGGCTACTTGGCAAACCATATATATGGTGTTTATCTCCAGCTTTGTCAGTGTGCTCATTGGTTTGTATTTGGGTGTGGTATTATTTTTATCTAAAAATAATCGCCTCGTGGTTAATCGTCCACTGAATGCAGTGCTGAGTTTTATTGTAAACGTGACACGTTCTGTACCGTTTATTATTTTACTGATTAGTATTATCCCCTTTACGCGATGGATTGTCGGTACATCCATTGGCGTCAATGCCGCGATTGTGCCGTTGATCGTTGCAGCGATTCCGTTTTATGCACGTGTTGCAGAGACGGCCATCATGGAGGTGTCGCCAGGATTGATTGAAGCAGCAGATGCCATGGGTGCTAATCGTTGGCAGTTAACGATGAAAGTATTATTGCCTGAAGCACTACCAAGTTTGGTTAAGGGTGCAACCTTGACTGTGATAGGTTTAATTGGTTATTCCGCCATGGCAGGTGCTGTCGGCGGTGGTGGCTTAGGTGAGCTCGCGATTAACTATGGTTATCAGCGTTTCGATCCATGGGTCATGTTAGAAACTGTCGTGCTGTTGGTTATTTTGGTGCAATTAATCCAATCTTATGGTGACTATCTGGCAAAGATTCGTCGCTTAGCGGGGGTGGTTACGTTAAGTATCGTATTATGGCTATTGTGTATCTGCAGTGCATTGCCGTGGATGGATGTGAAAGGTCATGCAATGAAGGTGGGTGTGATGGTTGGCCCGCAACAAGAGATCATGAAGGTAGCCGCAGAAGTCGCGCGTAAAAAATATGACTTGGATATTGATGTAATCGGCTTTAATGATTATGTGCAGCCTAATATTGCATTGGATGATGGCGATATACAGGCGAACATTTTCCAGCATGTGCCTTACCTTGATGCGCAAATCAAATCACGACATTTAAATCTAATGCCGATAGCTAAGACGTTCATTTACCCAATGGGTTTCTATTCGAAAAAAATTAGCAATATACACCAGCTGCCAAACGATGCTGTGGTCGCCATGCCTAATGATCCGAGTAATGAGGGTCGCGCGTTGCTATTGCTACAAAAGTATCATCTAATTAAATTAAAGCCAGGTTCAGGTCTATTGGTGAATTTACATGATATCGTTAGCAACCCTAAACACCTGCAATTTAAATTACTGGATGCGGCACAATTACCGCGCGTATTTAAAGATGCCACATTGGTCGGCTTGACTAATGATTTTCTTAAGGCCGCAGGCCTAAAAGCCAACCAAGCCCTGATACGCGAAGGTAAAGATTCTGCCTATGCCAATGTGATTGTGGTGAGAAGCCCTGAAGACAATAAAGCAGAATTTGATAAGCTGATTAAAGTGATGCATTCGCCAGAGGTGGTGAAGGAGACGATGAAGATGTTTCCTGATGGTGAAGCAATTCCCGCTTGGTAGGGATGACAGGTTTACTGGATGCAATGCAGTTATTTACCAAAAATAGTTACGCGGCTTTCTTGTAAGGTTTGACCTTGATTTTTTTCCAACGTTTATTGACAAGCCAAATGTCATATTGAGTTTGCAAGTTTAGCCAGTGCTCGATACTGGTTTCAAAGAACTTAGCTAAGCGTAATGCCATTTCGGGACTAATGCCCGCATGGCCATTTAATAAGCGTGAGAGTGTAGTGCGTGTTATGCCAAGGTGATTGGCCGCTTCGGTTACTGACAGTCCTGTGTTGTCTATCAATGCATCTTTGACCAAAATGCCAGGATGAAGGGGGTGGTTTACTGTCATGGTTACTCGCCTGTTTTATTAATGATAATCAATGTAATTAACTAAAGCAGCATGCTTACCTTTAAAGGTAAACGTGACACGCCAATTACCATTAACTGATACAGCATAAAAGTTTTTCAGTTTGCCTTTTAGGCGATGAAACTTCATGCCTGGCAAGTTCATGTCAGTTGGCAGGGTTGCAGCATTTAAATGCTGTAAAATAATGGTTAAGCGATATCTATGATTAGTCTGGATATATTGCGTTGATCCAGAATCATAAAATGCTTTTAACCCTTTATGTTGCCAGCTAATGATCATGATAAGTGTAACGTATAACGTAACGGATAACAACTTGGGGGTATGTGTGTCTCCTTTATTTTACAATTGTTGGGGTCACAAAAATCAATAGCTGTTGTTCAACGTGCTGATGGCGCGTGTGTTTGAATAAATTGCCGAGTAAAGGGATTTTGCTTAAGCCGGGTATGCCTTGCACGAAATTTTCATCCGTTTGATTAAGAATTCCACCCAACACTAAGGTGCGTTGATTATTAATCCTGGCATTGGTTTTGATATGTTGCGTGCTAATAATAGGTACGCCTTGCACGTTCATCGGTGTGACCTTGTCCTGGTGGATATCAATATGACATAAGATTTGCTTGCGATTAATTAACTCGGGTGTAACAGCCAAACGTAACACCGCTTTTTTGAATGCCACATTAGTAGCGCCGCTCGAGGTGTTTTGTTGATAAGGAACTTCTTGACCGGATTCAATAATCGCTGCTTGGTTGTTTTTAGTGACTAAGGTTGGTTGTGCAATTACACGTGCATGGCCATTTTTTTCCAATGCGCTAATTTGCATATCCAGTAACTTATTATTAACCAAGCGAGCAATGGTAATGAGTGCTGTGCCGTCACGCGTTGATGTGTGCGGCATGTTCATTTGTAATGTTTCACCGTCGGTAGTGGTGGTTTTGAATTCGATGCCTAGCGAGCGTAAATATCGACGATCAACAGTAACAATTCGTGCGCTTATTTTTATTTGTGGTGTGGTGTGATCTATTAAATTAATAAACTGCTTGATCATGTGTATATTGTTGCTATCACTGTTGACCCATAACGCATGCTGGTTGTTTAGTGGGATAATGGTGGCGTGTTTGGACAGTAATTGCTGTTGATGTTTTGTGATTATTTTATAAGCCGCTTGGCTGCTAATGTTTTTTAGCAGTATTAAGGTGCTTTTCATTGCGGCTGATGCATACGTTCGTGCTGCAAATGGATTTTGGCTGCTCAGTGTAATGGTTTGCCAGCTATTGTTGGTGGTGGCAGCAGAGCAGTGAGTCCATAACAGTGCGAAAAAAAGGAATAATATTTTAATCATTCTTAACCTCAATATCAGCAGTGAATTGAACCAATTGTGGCTGTTGTGCGTCAGTCGCTATTTGTAATTGCTTTAATTCCAGAAATGGCATCGTTATTTGCAGGCGGTTAAAGAAGAATATAAAAGCTGACCAGTTGCATTGAGCGATTAATTGATATAGGTCAATGGTCTGTTGGTCTGGTGGATCATTACTTTCAAGTTGTGATACATGGATGTGCTGTTGTTTTAGCCATTGTAATAATTGCCCTTGCCAATGTTTCTCAATTACTTGTTGGTCAAAGTCTATTGGATTATTCAAATGTTGCTGATTGAGTTTGTTTACTTGCTGCTGCAGTTCGCGCTGTATAGCTACTTGTTGTTTGCAAAGCTCGGCGTGTTGTTGGTGCTGTTGCCGTTGTAGGTTGGATTTTTGATAGGTATTCCAAGCAGGTTTGAGCACAAGCAGGCCAGTCAATAGCGCAACGGCAAATTGACAGCTTAGCCATAGGCAGCTGTACTTGACCCAGTTTTTTTTATTCAACTGCAGTAGTGGTCGAATTGATTGAAGTTTTTTCACATGGTGTGCCTATTAAGTTAAAACGATAACGACCAGAAGGTGTGTGTATGACTTGGCCCAGTTTAAAAGGGTAATCTAATGCTAAGCCATTCAGGTGTTTTAATAGCTGCTGGTACTGATGGGCCGATGTGGCATAGCCTTCTAATTGCCATTGGTGATCTAAAAAATTAATGCGATTAAATAGGAGTTGTGTTGATGTGAAATGCATGACGGATTTTAATATGCTAGCACGTTGATTATGTTGGTGCTTAATGATTTGCCACCACTGCCGGTAATGTTGTATGTGTTGTAGCTGCTGCTGCAAATTTTTGATTTGTTGTGGATGACAGTCGCGCAGTGTGGTGCTTGATGTTCTTAATTCATATTGATTTGCCGTTTGTAATAAATGAAATCGAAATAATAATAAAACAGCAATAATAACTATGCTACTTGCCATTAATAATGATATTCCTAATCTTTGTTGCTGCAAACAGCGTCGCGCACGCCAGTCGATGAGATTTACCCTGCTGTTTTTCATGAGCTTACTCCCAGCATCGCACAATAGGCAATGAATGAAGCTAAGCCCCATGGTGATCGATAGAGTTGCGTTGGTTGCCACCACAAAATATCGATGGGCAGAGTTAATATTTCTTTGCAGTGATCATCACTTGTTTTATCGATGCTGATAAGGTGGTGTTTGATTGTTGTGGTTGGCTGTTGCCGCTGCCATTGTTGCAGTTGATGTAATGCATGGCTGCATGGATTATTGTCATCAAACAGTTTTATATCAATAATGCGGTGATCTTCATATAACGTCAGCCACAGCTGTTGTGGCATTGCGAAAACGCATGTCATTACCTTATGGGTGCCCATAAATTGTGGCAACGCTGTAGCAACTACTAAGTGGTCGACAGAAATGCTACGTGGGCGATGTTTTAATGGGTGGCATTGCTGTAGCAGTTGCTTTTGGCTTGCGCGTGGCATTGCAACTAACCATAGCGCCTGCTGTTTAATTGAATCAAGTGTGAGGTAGTCAAACACTAATTGTTCACTATTTTGCCCAAAGCAGCTGGTTAATTGTGAAGAGGCATAGGTTTCCAGCGCACTAGCTTGAACATCATCAGCTACGCTGAGTCGCTGCTGTAGCGTCAGTTGATGGTCGAGGGTGATCAATAGTAACCAATGCCGAGCTGGAGTATTTTGTTTTATTTGCAGCCAATCGATATGATCACCGGCATAGTTATGCTGCCAATGGCAGTGCCATAAATGTAATTTCTGTGACCAAGCGCTGAAATGCCAATTGCCACCTGAAACGTAAATGTGCAAAAAATGTCTTTTCATTGTTTTCATGATGCTTAGCTTAAAACAACACTGGCGCTAGAAAATACGGGAAAAATCACGGGGATATTTGTTATAACCAACCCTTTCCACTATGATTAGGGCATGCGTATTTTCCGATATATAGCTGATCACAGCCTTTGGACCATCTTGAGTGTGGTGTTTACCGTAATTATTATTTTAATTGCGGTGTATAGTTATATCGAATTGGCTTTGCCAAGCGTCGAAAAGCTCAAAGATGTACATATGCAGGTGCCATTAAAGATTTATGGTAAGCGGGGTGAGTTGATTGCGCAATACGGTGTGAAGCGCCGCATTCCCGTGACCTTAGATGAAATACCTAAGCCATTAGTTGAAGCGGTGATTGCCACAGAAGATGCACGTTTTTATGATCATCCAGGTGTCGACTTCATTAGTCTTGTGCGTGCGGCTAAAGCGGTAGTCAGCAGTGGGCGTAAAGTGCAAGGTGCGAGTACGATTACAATGCAGGTGGCACGTAACTTTTTCCTTACACGCAAAAAAACTTATTCACGAAAAATTAATGAAATTTTATTAGCGATAAAAATTGATAGAGAATTTTCTAAAGATAAAATTCTTGAGCTGTATTTAAATAAAATTTATTTAGGTAATCGCGCTTATGGTGTCGCTGCAGCAGCGCGTGTTTATTATGGTAAGCGGTTAGATCAATTAAGCTTGCCGGAAATGGCAATGATTGCTGGATTGCCACAAGCACCCTCGACAGATAACCCAATCGCTAGCCCGAAAGATGCATTGGAGCGGCGTAATCATGTGTTGGCTCGCATGTTAGATAATCACTATATTGATAAAGCCACATATGACCGTGCGATACAAGCACCTATTACGGCGCGTTACCATCGACAAAAAGTACAACTGTATGCACCGTTTGTATCAGAGATGGTACGGCTTGCGATGATTGATCATTTTGGTAAGTCAGTTTATGAATCAGGCTACTCAGTTTACACCACGGTGGATGCTGATTTACAAGCCGCTTCAAAAGCGGCGTTGGATGATGGCTTGGAGGCCTATGATCGTCGTCACGGTTATCGCAAACCAGAGCACAACTGGGGTGCTTATACCGCTGACAATACTGATCAATGGCAAGAGCAATTGAATGATATGAAAGTAATTCATAGCATGTTGCCAGCCGCTGTGATTGATGTGCAGCCGCAATCGTTCACTGCGCTATTAGCTGACGGTCAGCAAGTGACAGTTGAGTGGAATGGCATCAAGTGGGCGCGCCCATGGATTGAAAAGCGTCGCTACCCTGGCCGTTCACCAAAACAGGCCAGTGATGTGGTGGCAGTGGGTGACGTGATACGTGTTAGTCAAAACAAAAAGCAGCAATGGCAATTGGATCAAATTCCAAAGGTGCAAGGCGCGATCGTGTCGCTAAGTCCTGTGGATGGTTCGGTGTTAGCTTTGTCCGGTGGATACGATTATTTATTAAGTCATTTTAATCGGGTGACTCAAGCGGTGCGTCAGCCAGGCTCGAACTTTAAGCCGTTTATCTATTCAGCGGCATTAGCCAAGGGTTTCACGTTAGCAACAATTATTAATGATGCCCCCGTGGTGATTGCCGACACTGGCGAAAACCAATTATGGCGACCACGTAATGATACGCAAAAATTTTATGGGCCTACCAGTGTGCGTACTGGGTTGGTTAAGTCGCGCAACTTAGTATCGATTCGTTTATTGCAAGACACCGGTATTCCGTTCACATTGCAATATTTACAGCGTTTTGGTTTTGATCCTGCTAATTTACCGCGTGCATTATCATTGGCGCTGGGTAGCGCAGGTGTAACGCCGATGCAAATTGCGTCAGGTTACACGGTGTTCGCTAATGGCGGTTTTCGTGTGCAGCCTTATTTTATCGATCATATCGCTGATCAAAATGGAGAAGAGGTTTATCGTGCTAATCCAGTAAAAGCCTGCACGGCTTGTTTGTCTGATCCGCATTTAGCAGCTGACAAAATGCCACAGCCGGTTGCTGACTCGGTGATTACACCACAAAATGCTTATCTTATTAATACAGCGCTACAAGGTGTGATTAAGCAAGGTACGGCGCGCAAGGCGTTAGCTTTAAAGCGCGACGACTTGGCGGGTAAAACGGGAACGACCAATAAGCAAGTCGATGCGTGGTTTTCTGGTTACAACCATTTAGTGCAAGCTACGGTGTGGGTGGGTTTTGATGACAGTGAGGATTCATTATATGAATATGGGTCACAAGCAGCTCTGCCGATTTGGATGGACTACATGCAACAAGCCTTAAAAGGCGTGCCAGAACAGTCATTACCGCAGCCGCCGGGTTTAGTTAGTGTACGTATCGATCCGCGCACGGGTTTGTTAGCAACCGCTGCTGATAACGGTGCTGTATTTCAATTATTTCGTCAGCAATATGCACCGACGGAATTCAGTTCAGCTGCACCGCAGCAACCTACCGCGTTAGCGCGCTCAAGCAATGCGCCTGTTGCGGCTAATGATGATAGTGGTGATAGTGCGCCGTTGTTTTAAATTATCTGTTTAACTGTCTGCGAAACGGGGTCATTAATTGTCGCCACAAGCTTTGTTGTTGAGGTGCGTTGAGTGGATCGGCTTGGCGGCGTTTGGCCATATGAAATAATGTACCAAATCCAACGGGTGAGTAGGGCATGGGTGTGACTTGAAGCATAGGCTGTGGTCTTGGGTTGAAACTAAAGTTCAGTTGTTGTGAATACATCCCGTGCAGCGCGGTATGTAACTGCTGTTCAAGTCCGCGCTCGCGAAACAGTGTATTAGCAAATACGTCTAAGCCTTGGCGATCAAGCACTCGGCATGAATCGCAGATGAGTTGTCTGCGCCTTTCAGCGTGACGAATACGGCGTAATTGTTGAATAATTATGTTAAATGTTTGAATGGCGACTGCTTCACGGCTAGCTTGGTGGATAATGTCATGCCTATGTTCAGGGCGTTGCATGACTTCAGCGGGCTGCGGTTGGCGCAAATGTTGAGGTGCAGCTTCGCGAATCGCTTGCATGTGGTTGGTGAATTCTTCCGGCGCCTCTGGATCCAGTGTGGCGGGCGGCATCGCAAAGTGAGCGGTTGGTTGCAATACCTGTTGAGGTAGCAAGTTAGCGAAATTGCGCAAAAACACATTTTTTTGGCAGGCCTGCCTAATAGCCTGAACAATGGGCGCTAGCGTGAGTGAGTTACCCAACTTTTGTTTAGCATGCATAACTAAGGCATGCGCGGCATTATTTAAGCCGCGATCAAGGGCGTTATCAGGTGCGTTAATTTGTATCGGTTCAAAGCTGATAGTCGTGGCAGTCAATTCGTTATTGCTGCTTTGTTTTTCAGGGGCTTGCGTTGGTTGCAGGACGTCGGCATGATGGCGCCATTGATATTTGTGGTCATCGTGAGCTTGCCTAGCCATAATTAATTCATTTTCACGTTGAATCTCAGCAGTATAAAAGGCTTGTAATTGCTCTATCCAGTTGATTCTTCTGGCATGATTGAACTGGTGTAAGTTATTCCAGTCTTCGTCGTATTGTTGTTTGTTCATCATATTCTCAAGCAGTGTTCGCTATATATCAGCAAGCTGTCCAGTTAGGTAATGTACCGCAGTTATATTAATGAATTATTAATGTCATGTCACGGTCGTTGTTCGACAGCCGTAAATGCTTAAGACTACTTTAATTTGTCGTTGATATGGTATAACTTCTGAGGGTAAAGTCTGCAGGGATCGCAAGGCATCAGAAAACGGTGAGCACCGTGGGGAATTTAATAACTTTTCATGTGGTTAATGTCGACTTAAGCTTACTGCGTTAAAATAACGGACATATTATAGTGTACGAAGAAAAAGGTTAGCACAGTCGAATGAGCACAACGTTACATCTTGATCTGATACAAGCCGGCTTCCACCAGTTGGATAAGTCGCCGCGTCGTGCTATTGAGCCTGCTGATGGGCGGCTTTACCTTATTCCTCCATCTGACCGTGGTAAAACTGATCCAGAATTTATGGCAGCCATGTTACCGCTGTTTAATGCTGCCATTGCGCAACATGCCAGCGTTGATGCTGCTAACAGAGACATGCGCCAATTTCTCGCTGCTAAACATGATGAAAATCCAGAAAATATTTTTAGGCAGTTTTATAGCGTTGTGAGTCGCGCCATGCTGCTTAAATTCGCGGACTGTTGTCAGCGACAAGCCATGGGCGAGGATGTTAGTGGTGATATTGAGAACCTAAAGCAATTATATAAAAAAATCGTAGAGCAAGATTTGCAGCCTTGTAATCCACAACAGAATATAAATTTTCGTGACTCTGCTATTCAAGTTCCGCAGGACGAGCATGGCTTGTTTGATAAGATGGTCGATGTTGTTGGGCTTCAAATGCAAGATGATAGGCAAGCTGCACTCGCTGATCGTCATCAAGTTGTTTTATCCTCGACACCCGTATTACAGAATACACTCGCTGAGAGCGATGATGCATTCCTTGCACGTTTGCGAGCTGAGCATAATTTCCCTGTCGTAGCTGATATGAGCGACGATAAAGCAAAGAGCTTTATGGGGGCTATGTTAAAGACCCAGCAGGGTCGTCAAACCATAATGCAATTATGTGGTGGTAAATTTAATCTAAGGATTTTAGTTAGCAATGTGCGTAAGCAGCATGGTTTTAATTCACGTGCAGTCGGTTTATTGTCAGATGCGCAAATGGCAAAAGAATTTAGCGGTAATATTTTTCAGGCTCTGGCATACATTGATAAGTTGCCCGCAGAACGGTTTATGGATGGCAATCAAACACAAATTATACGTGGCATAGTAAAGTATATGCGCGGACCTGCTTTTGATACTAAAGCTACATGGCATCATTTGCAGCAGTTTATCAATTCAGCTCCCGAAGACGAGCTGCGCGAAGTATCATTAACGCAGTTGAAAAATTTCAGTTCCAAATACGGCGTACGTATTGTAAATTACTTAGATAAATTATCACGTGCACAGCAACTGCATATGTTGAATGTTGCTGGTAGTGCGGCTAATAAGCTGGCTATTGCACGAGAAGGTCAGCCTGATTTACAGCTCAATTGTATTGAGGCATTGGCTTATGCTGTGCGCTTAAGTTATCAGTCAGGCAGTTCCGATGAGGTGGTGTGTAATATTGCTAATATGGCTTTAGCGCAAATGTTACCTGATAACCCACCGGTATTGGCGGCGCATATTGCGCGTCAACCGATGGATCGGCCGGCTGTGCCAGCACATGATTCGCGCATTGCTGATTTACAAGGTGTGATGCCGGTTGCTATGTGGCGTAGTAATCGAGAATCAAAAGAACCTGGTCTTGCAGCGTTTGTGCAGCCAAATAAAATGATGGCTGTGGTGGCAGCGAAACCGAATGCAGCAGAAGCTGTTGCTGACTTAACGGCACGTTATAGCCAACCTGCAGAGCAATCAGCACGTGTTTATGTCGGTACACCTGAGCAGGTGGGTGGCGACAGTGATTTGGTTAAGCATTTACAGTCAGTGGCAGTGGATGGTTCACGTAATATACCGCATGCTTCAGAAGAATTAACGCTCGGTAAGCCTGGTGAAGATAAGCGCACCACGTATACACAATCAGAAATTGATGCAGCAATGGCTGTTATCTTTAGACAGAAGAATGGTTCAGTAGATGTTCGTCATTATAAGCGCCAGCTTCCCGCAGCGCCAAAGTCGCGCAGTGATACTGTATGGATTCCTGGTGCAGATCTTGTGGATGATGATGGTGAGTTAGATTCAGCAAAATTAAATGCTGCTATTGGCCAGGCGTTTACTGATCGTCTTGAAACAAGGCCTGAGCGCATCGTCACGGTAGTGCAGTTAGCTCAAGGTGATGCTAGGCGTTTTATTACTATTGCATTAGATGTTGGCGCACGTAATCAAGAAACTGATAAGCATGTAGTAAAAGCCTTGGTTCACGACCCAAAAGGTGAGAGTGAAAACCTTGATATTCAAGATGCACTTATAGATGCTGTAAATGGTTATGGTCTCACAATTGCTGCACGTCCCGGCCAGAAAAAATTCCAGTTAGATGCAGATGATTACAAAGTGACTTCGGATGAACGAGCTGATGCTTTACAAGATGTAGAGCCCGGTGATGATGCTGTGTTGGCATTAGCCTTTGCTAACGGTATTGCAACGATGAGTGCGCACGATTTTGCAAGAGTTCAGATTGATAACAACCCTAAAGTCAGTGAACAGGCTGATAAAGCTATCAACTATCGTCGTAGACAATACAGTGTGATGAAGCGCTTATCTTGTTTGACTGAGCCGCAAAGAGTGCGGATGGCAAATGTAACTGGAGCCGACAACGGCCTATTAGCGGCGGATGGTCGATTGCAGGAGGCGGAGTATAATGCATTGGCTCGTCCGATCGCTTACCAGGTGGTAGCATTGCCAAATCCAAGTCTGCCGATAGTGTATCCAGAGTGGGTGGCTAATAAAGCAGGAACAAAACAGAATTTTGAGAAAAGCGTTTTACATCGCCGCTTTGCCAATTTATATTTCTTAGCAGCACAAGGCAAACAGATTTGTTTACCCAGCAAAGATGCTGATGGCCATTATCAATTGCAAGGCATGTCAGATAGCAGTTGGATGCATAAGCATCAAGCGTTTGTTGATACTGAATTTGACCGATTAGCAGCCTTTTCGCGCACTATGCAAGCAGGGAGTTACAGGCAGCAGCAAGATGCCGTGAAAGGTTTATATGACATTCAACCTACTTATTTTAGTGCCTTCTATGCAGGTGAAGCATCGGATGCGATAGGTTTAGATTCGCAAGAGTATGACGATCATTTCAAGCGCGCGATTAATACCAGCCCAGCTGGAACTGTAGTCGATCATATTTGTTATAGGCCAGTATCACAACAAGATAACTCCTTTTTATGTCAACGCAGTCAATCATTGGGTGAGCACTTGTTGCCTGTCGATGAAGGCGCAATGAAATTATACCGTTCGCAATTACGCCGTCGTGCGGCATTACGTGCACCGCTGAATTTAGGTCAAAATTTAAGAATCGCTTATGAGGCATTGTTTAGGCCGACCGACAATGATGGTGACGTTGAGCGTTTTCAGACTAAATTACAGCAACTGATGGGCGAAGAAGACTATGATCGCTTGATGGGTTTAGTGGTAAGGCGCAATAGCGGTATGCCGGCAGTGACAGCGGCTGAGTTAGATATATGTTTTGCAGATTGCCAAGCAGATTCAACTAAGCGGATGCATGCTGCAGTGATTCAGCAGGCGTTATTAACGCCACTCAGTGATGATTGCACATTGGCGCAATACTACAGTCGCTTAGTACGTACGATAGGCAATGAGCTGCAGTTAGGTGTCAAAGATAATGCTGAATTTAAAGATGCACAAGGTGTTTCGTACGCGAGTTTTGAAGAATTATTCTTAGTAGATGAATACACAAAGACTGAAGCAGGTAAGTTCACTGATAACCGGAACCCTGGTCATGGCGAATTTGATAGCTTACAGGAGATGTATAGTGCGCGAGGCATCGCTGGTAGTGTAACGACACCTGACCAAGCTCTATATGCTGCGTTGCCTAATCATGTATTAACCAAGCATCTAAAGAATGTGGCAGCAGCACACAATGAAAAGCAAACAGCAGCTAAAGATAAAACCAAAGTGGTTATTTTTGATTGCGGTCAATACGGTGGTGTTGAAGCAGGATTTACTCAGTTAACGCGCGATATTCGTCGTTATTTAAACAGTTCAGATCCAGCTCATGGGCAGAAATTTTTTAGTGTATTGTTGCGCATCGACCCACTGTCTAATGAGGGTCATTACGTGTCGGTAGCGGTTAATCATGCGGAACGTGCGGTTACGGTTATCGATCCTAGAGCTGATGATGCGGAGTTTACTGGTGCGGTAGATAATAACTCTGGTAAAATATTCCAACGCCGTGCACAACGGTTGCAGCATGATTTGCGCCAGATAGACCCACAAACATTTGAACCAGCGATAGAAGATGTAGCGGTCATCAACTATTCGCAGCCCGTGGATGGTTTTGATGGTTTTACCCCGCAAAGAAAAGATGAAACATTTTGTGGTGATCATGCCATCGCCATGTTACATGCGGTGATGAATAAAGGTGCTGAACGCGCTGCCAGTATTGCAAGTCAACGCCAAGCGGAGTTGGTCGCACAGCAAGCGGTGATGGTGGCCTCTTTGGGCCCCGTGCCTGATGCAAAACAGATTTTATTTAAAGATATATGTACTGATCAAGCCGTTAGATTATTAAGGGGGCGGGGTGACAACGTTCAGTTTGATGTCACTCGTGAAGATCTGAATGAAGCTAACTTACGTAAATTATCAGCGCTTAATCCGCGATCTTGGTATAACACTGTTACGCGTAGATCATGGGCTGGTGCTGCATATGGTGAGTATGAGTTGCAACAAGTAGCGCAGTTGCTAACGGAAGCAAAAGTTGATGTTTCTGCTGTAGATGATTTGCCAGGCGATGCCTTAGATGCGTTAGTGAAATCAGCTAAGCAGCACATGCTTATTAATCCAGGCATGAAAGTTGCCTCTCAATTGCATAGAAAACTGAAATCTCCAGACGCGGCGTTGCCTGAAGGAATGGTTGTTGATGGAAATCTTTCATCTGCACAGCGAGCTGGTTTATTGGCTAAAAATAAACAAAAGACGACTGAAGCTCAATGGCAAAGTTTTTTTGATAGTACTAATTGGTCAGTCGCCAATGCTTGGCATCGCTTGCGTGGTGAATTAAATGGCTCTGAAGATGGGCATGCAAAGCAAGAGTTGGCGGCAGCTTTGGCCCAAGTGTGTACTGAGGCCGGTATAGATTTAACTAAGGTTGCTGATGTATCGACTTTGCCTCAATCAGTTGCGCATGAATTGCGCCATGCTGCTCAGGCTGCGGTTTGTCGCGTTATTACCGCAGCAGATTTGGATGCGCAAGGCACCGATCAAGCGAAACATGAATTAATTACTGCGCGTAATCGAGCTGAGTTTGATGGCCATGTTGAATTTTGGCAGGCGGCGCTTGATACATCCCAAGCGACTATTGAACAAAACTGGCTGCCAGCATTTGAGCGCTTTGGTATCGATTTGGCTGCTTTGCGTTCTGATCGGCAAGGTCAAGAATTGCTGTCTCATTTCGTTAGTGCGCATAACCAGTTGCACGATGTTGGTCTTGCCGAAGGTACGCCATATGTGCAGCGCCAACAAATGCAAGAAAAGTATTCTGCACTCGGTTTAGCTTTACATAACTATCAACATGCGGTGCGTGAATCGGTTGCTTATGCTGATGGTGATGTTGCAGAGCAACAAGTTTTGCTTGAAGCGGTTGATGCTAACTTGGCATCATTTAAATCTGCCAGCACCAGTTGTCGTCAACAAATTCAACAAGTAGATGCTACACGTAACCGTACATTCATTGCTGCAGAACTTAGCTTATCTCGACAAGCTACAGGGCCTACGCATTTTATCCGTATAGTGGAAGTCTTGCGTGAGCCTGGCGAAAGTCTTAATTTATATATACTGAGATTATTGCAGCAAGCAAATTCACAAGGTATCGATTTACGCTCGGAAAACTGGCAAGAAGCGGCAGCTGTTTTACAGCATGGTGGTGTGGCTGGGGCGGCTGAGCTAAGAGCGCAGCGTATTCAAGCTATTTGTGATGCGCACCGTGATATTAAACAATTATACGATACGCTTAAGCAGCCTGAGTCCGTTAGTCAACAGGCGCCGACGGATCATGCATGGTATATGCGACCTACTAGTGCTGATCAATGGAATCAATATAAAGTAGATTGGCAGCAATCATTAACTGTCGCACATGCTGCAGAATTTAAAGCGTCTACTCCTGATTTTTCTAATGAGGACTTTAAGCAAATGGCTCGGCACGTGAGTGCAGCTGGTGGCTTGATAGTTGCTGCGGGTGCTAGCGCGCCAGTGATGCCAGTAGGTGATCCACGCTTAAATGATATTCCTGCATTAAGAGCTGCTAACTTGGCGAAGTTGAATGGTGTTGAAGCGCAAATGCCTTTGATGTATCGTGGAGCCGCGAATGCGAATCGTCGTCAGATGCTAGCTCACTTTGCCACTGCAATGAATATTAATTTATCTGATGTGAATAATGCACAATTTGCAGTAGCACCAGGTAATGATAATGCATTTGAGCATAATAGTATGGTAAGGCTTATGCAATTAGCTGAACCTTTTATGGCTGCTAATGGCTATCCTGTCGATTTGCCTAATACGAAACTCTCTCAAGTTGAGATTGATGCTGCTCGATTACAAATTCATCCGCGAGTACGAGGTGCTATTGTTACGCCACCTCCGGCTGCTTTATTGCATATGAACGCGGTGGCGATTACTAAACTGGCTTCAAAGATTGATTTTGGAACGAGATTGTATGCTGCTGATGCTGCCGACACTTTAAAAAATACGCTAAGAAGCAGATTTGCTGATCTTGCCACACAGGCGAATATTAACTTAACTCATTTTTTACCGGTAAGAGGTGATATCCCTGCTGTTACCAATAGTAAAAAGCTTTCATTGCATCAGTTATTGACTCAGTTGAGACCAGCTGCAGAGCTGTCAAATAATAATGAATTAACGCAGCATAAAGAGTTTTATTTAGATTTATCTATGCGCGTTAATCCGATTACCGATTTTAATTGGCGTCGCGCAAGCTACGCTGCTGACCAACCAATACACATGGCTGCCGCTCCTGATGATGTTATCATTGGATTACTGCAGCAATCCGCAGACGAGTCAGGTATTGATCTTGCACAGTTGCGTTCAACTCAAGTTGGCATGCAAGTATTAAACCAATGGATGCAAGGTGTCAGCTTGGCAGTGTATCAGAGTTATCTATCTGCAGAAGATGTGGATCCCAATTCTATCAAACAGCAATTACTGTCGCTATCACAAGCGGTTGCAAATTTTCAAGCCAGCCCTGAGGATCCGGCACGCTTGCAAGCTGTTAAGGATGCACGTCAAAGCTTATCTGATAGTTGTAAGCAACCAATCCTTGCTTTTAACAAAAGGGTTCTGTTTTCTAACCCGGCTGACCTTCCATTACGTCGGCGTGTTGATAGTTTTATTCGCGCCTATTTAGCCCAAGCCCCTGCGGCAGTGGTTACTGATGAGAGTGTTGCTGAGTTACGCACGCAATTAGCGGTATTTCTAAATGCCCATGGTCGCCCATTGCCAGCATGTGAGCATTGGCCTGAACCACCAGCCGTTGCTGCTGCGGTTATTAATGTTAATGAAGCCCCTCAGTTGTGCGACTTGCTTGCAACAGCTAAAGAATTTTATTCCCTTCGTTACCCGCAAAAAACATTAGCTAACATGACAGCAGGCACATATCTTCAACGTTTGCGTCGTGTAAAAGAGGTAGCTGAACAAATTGCTCAACAACCAGAGGCTTCATTGGCCTCGATACCGAGTGATCTTGATCAGGTTGATGATATAGCTGAAGAACATAGGCCCATTGCGGGAGATGCAGCAGGCATGGTTGTATCTGCTGAACAACATTTGGATTTTGAAGGTAATAGCGATAACTGGTGGAATACCATGTTAAAAACGCCTGCTAGTCAGGGTTTTGTGTTATCAGATAAGGCGGCATGGATAAGTCATTTAAAAGATTTCTGTGGTACTCAGATTAATTTAAATCAATTGGCTAGCCATAACGCTCGTCCTGAATATAACCAAGTCATACAACAAATGTTGCGTGTTTTGATTCAGCAACAGCATGATGTTTATCCACCGCAATCTGATGCGGTATTGCAAGCCTATAAATCGGCATTGGAAGCCTATATTACTGACCCTGTTAGTAATGATGCTCAACTACTATTAGCATATACCCATGTATCAGGCAGTGTGCCTGCAAGAACGCAAGCCGCACCAGGTCCTCGTCATCCGCGTTTACAGAAACACTTGCAACAACAAATTGCTAAGCATATTTTTGATAAAAAATCATTGGATGTGTTTTTACAGCATGAGTATCCAGACACGGCGGTAGATGAAGGTCGCTTAGATATATTGCGTATGCAAGTTGTGCAGTATATGCAGAAGTTTGATATTACCCGATTTGATTTCCCATCAGCAGACACCCTTGCAAATGCAGATGCTCAAGCCGTGCTTGTTGCATGGCGTGATATAGTGCAGGGTGCAGTGGCTTACGATGCCACAGTAATTGCAGGTCGTCGTTTGGGTGTGGCACATAATGCGGAGCGTTGGAATTCTTTTGCTCAAGCCCAGCTCGAAAGTCCTGGGGTGCTTATGCCGGTTAATCTAGCGGCAAGTGTAGTTGAGGCTAAGCTTTTATTGCCAAATAATGAAGCCCGGATAGAAGCAAATGCTAGCCTTGCAACAGCACAATGGGCTGGAGACAAAGAGATTGATCAAGCGGTACTGCCACATGTCGTTAATGTGGCAAATCAAGCGGGCGTTAAATTATCTGCAATAGACAGCGAGCCACAAAAATTAGCATTATTAGTGGCCTGTGCTAAATTACAGGCTCAAGCTAATGCTGCCGCAGACGCTGCTATTGCCGATGCACTGATACTGACTGCTGATGAAAGAGCATTACTATTGCCGCATGAAATTAAAGCCGTTATGCCAATGCCTGTTATTAGTTTGGTGCGTATGCTGGCTACCTCTGCTGAGGAGCTAGCACCAGTTGATCAAATTGATCAGCGGTTAACACAATTATTGACAACCGATGTGCCAGCGTTACATGTGTTGCTTGAGCGTTTGGATGGTCAGGGTGCTGATCATGCTGAAGCACGTGCGCATATTATACGGGCGGTGCTGCTATTTAAAATGGCAGAACATGCGGGTGTTACATTGCATCATGCGCCCCCTCGAGGTGATGTGGCGTTTACGCTGGAACAATTAACGCAAGCAACGCAAGATTACTTAGACCCGGATAATGCAGCGACAATTGATAATGTGAAAGTAGTTGGACAAGCAATATTTCAAGCCTATCAGCGTGCTGCAGAACAAGAGCCTGCATTAAAATCCATGTTAGCACCCACAGAGCAACAGACCGCCACAGCAGCGGAACGTTTAGCTCAGTTGCATACACAACAAGCAGGGCGCCCGGCCGATGTTTATGAGGGTGCGGATCCACGTCCTGGTACAGAGGCGTATCGTCATCACTTATTACAACAAATGCGTCGTAACACGGCAGAAGCAGCCGGTGGTTTAGATGCATCGCAGCGAGTGCCGGAAGAAGACATTAGCAATGAAGACGATATTGAGGCACTGCGTCGTCGTACTGTTGCGGATCGTTCACAATCAGAAAGTGACGCTTTATTCCAGCAAATGTTGGGTAGGCGTCGTGCGCATTTGCAATTTGTCGATAAAGACGGCGTGGTAAAGCAAGATATACAACATATGTTTGGTAGGGTAAGCACGGTGGCTTCTGTTGTTCGCACAGGCTATGAGCACCATCCTGACGGTCATCCAGATAAGTTCATGCAGTGGGAAGAAACATTGCCAACGGGTTATCACTTGTCACAAATGCGCTGCACAGCAGGCACCCTCTATTTTGAAGCGCCACAGCATACAATAGCTCAAGCTGATTTTAGTGTGACACGAAACGTGTCAGCCAATGGTGGTGTTAGTTTTACCATTGATACGCATGGTTTCGGTAATGTGGATTATGAAGCTAAGGCCCGAGTGTACGCCGCTATGTTAGCACGTGAATTTTATCGTCATGACAAAGATGGCAAATTGCATCCGGTGGCTATCGATATCAAAGCATTTAAAGCTGAGGATATTTTTGGTAAGGGTATTAAACAAGAACAAGCGCAAGAGCTATTAAAAAATGCTTTTAAAACCCTGCATGCCTGTAACCCAGAATTGATTGCTTCCGGTGAGCCAAAATTATATTTTGCTGAAGATGCAGCGAAAAAACCGAAGCCAAAAGAAAGCAGAGAACAAAAGCAGCAACCACCCGCGCAGCGTAATGCAGCAACGGACTGGGTGGGTACTTTAAGTGATGCGCAAATGTCTGCTCAAGATAGGGCTGATGCAAGGCAAATGTTACTAAATCCCGGTGTAAAGCCTGAGCAAATAACAGCTCTTATGCAGCAACCAGAACCGCGGCGTATTGCAGCAATACAGCAAAATTTGCAGCGGGCTCGAACTCAACAACAAGCGGCAGCTGCTGGCGGTGATCCATCATCTGATCCTGCAACTACCGCGCGACCGAGTGTTTAGCTGCCTAATACCCAGCCAAGCCAAATCACTAGCCCTACCCATTGATTGTTTAGAAACGCTTTAAAGCATGGTTCGCGTTGTTGTTGCCATGTCAGTCGTTGCTGATATACAAATAATCCGCTCGCAATGACTAAAGATAAATAAAATGGCCAGTGCGTGGCGCGCGCTACGGCCAGTAATAACAACCCTGCAATGACTACGGTTTGTAAGCTGGCAATGATCACGCGATCATAGCTTGCAAATAGAATCGCACTGGAATGCAGGCCGAGCTTGATATCATCATCACGATCAACCATGGCATATTGGGTGTCGTAAACCATTGTCCATACATTCACGATGGCATATAGCCACCAAGCGATCATTGGCACATGATTTTGTATGGCGGCAAACGCCATGATCACGCCCCAATTAAATGTTAAGCCCAACACCAGTTGCGGTAATTTAAAAAATCGTTTGCAGGCCGGGTACGACGCGGTGAGTACCACGCCGACAAAAGCCAGTTTAATCGTTAAAGCATTCAGGCATAACACCAGTGCTAAAGCGGTGGCAGCTAGGATGAATAGCACTGCCAATGCGGCTCGAACCGATAGGGCGCCGCTGGCGAGTGGTCGTGTGGCGGTGCGTTTTACGCGACCATCAAACCTGCGATCCCATAAGTCATTGATCACGCAACCTGCTGAGCGAGTGACAAACACGCCGGCAATAAAGATCAGTAGAATTGGCCATGGCGGCATGCCATCGGCGGCGAGCCATAATGCCCACATCGTGGGCCACAGTAATAATAAGCTGCCAATGGGCTTGTCGAATCGTATCAGTTGCCCAATGGCTCGAATAGTTGATTTAGTTGCATTCATCAAAATTCCTTGTTGGCCTGAGACCCCGGCCATTAGGCCGGAAGGAGCGCGTGCTGACAGAGACTGTCAGCTTTCATTCGCGCGGGTTTGGGAGGTGATTCAAACACCTTCCAAACCTGAGTGCACGCAGAGCGTGCAACCTTATTGTTCGGGGGTGATTGTATCACAGCTAGCAATTTTAGCGTGCGATTCTGACTAAGGGTGGTATCAAGGTGGATAGGCGGACAATGAACTTGTATCTACAAATAAAAATCCCGGCTAAGATGCCGGGATTAATGGTGTAAGAGGTGCAGCTTAGGTTTTGGTAACAACAATCCGTGTACCATGTTCACCGGTACGGATAAAGCCTTTGTTCAGCCACTCCGCATCTTCAAAGAACATGCGTACGCAGCCGTGGCTAGCATGATAGCCTGGCAAGGTTGAGCCATGCATGGCAAAGCCGCGGTAGAAGAACATGCAATAAGGCATCGGTGAGCCACCTTTGCCGACTGGAAATTTCTTGGAATAACAGCGTGGGCCGTCTTTGCGTACAAACTTAAAGGTACCCGTCATGGTTTCGCATTTTTTACCGATATCGGGGCAATAACCCTTAGCGCCTGAAATGGGCCCCCAATGCACCAAGTAGCCATGCTTGTTATAAGCGCCAAATGCTTGTTTTTTAAGGCTAACTACAATGGTTCGTTCGCCAGTATTTTTGATGTGGTCTGGGAATGGACTGACATCCATGATGTCGACAGAGGCTACATCAGCAGGAACAACAATCCATGGACGGTTATGTATTCCTTGGTTGGTGCGGTTTAAGCGCATCACTAAATCCCGTTCTCTGGGGTTGGGGAATAGCTTGCGCCATGTATCACCACGTTTAACGCGGATGCAGTCATAGCCTTTCTCTGGGCATAAGTGCTTGCCATAGTGTCGGGTATCGGTATTAACCGGCTTGGCTTGTAGGCTGCTGACAGCAGCCAGTGCTAATACGGCTAAGGCGGAGGTCAAAATGGGGGTTATTCGCTTCATTTTACGTTCCTTTGTGTTGCTAGACCTGTGATTAGTTCAATAATAATCCAATTACACTGCATTATAGTAAGCAAACATTCAAAAACAAGTGACTACTAAACTATTGGTGAGATTGATACGTAGATATTAATAAGATCAATTTTTATTTGTGTATTTAATACTCCGTTAAGTATTATCGCTTAGAATTAGGTATTAGATTAGATACTGTTAATTAGGCAATTAAACTGAAGTTATTGATTTATGAGTGAATTTTCAAGAAAAGTATATCAGATGATCGGTGAGTACCGCACGATTTTGCGTAAGACTCTGCCGCAATTTGAGCGTATGAAAAAACTCGAGAATCTCAAGCTAAAAGTTAAGCTCGATTCGACCACTGAGTTTGAGTTCTTTCAAATTGCACAAGGCATCATTAAGGAAGAGACGACTCAGCGAAATCTGCGGGATGGCAGTTATTATAGCTACTCGGGTGTCGACCAATTCTGCAAATGCCTAAAAGATTTCGTTGATCAATATGCGGTGGATAATGGCCGCGTGGTACATATATCGCAATTCAGTTCAAATAGTTTCCTCTATGCGGTGCAGCTACTGTCTGTTGAGCATGAAGAGGTGACTGATGAAATGGTTACGCGCTTACAGCAATGTAACATTATCATTGCTAAATATGCCGAATTAGCTACTTGTCAGCGTTACCTTAAGCTCTTGCGTCATCAGCAGCACGTACATGCTGATCGCTTCACCTCTTTAGTGCTTAATTTTAAACAATTGCTGCAACAACAAGGCCGCAACCTGCTTGACGTCCAGGCTGATCGCGTCGCATAATTGCTGCCATGAAAAAGCAATGGTCGCCGTCTTCATGGCGGCAGTATGAAAATTTCCAACCGATCCAATACAGTGAAATGGCGCTGCTTGAATTGCAGGTAGTATTAAAACAGTTAGCTGAATATCAGGGTTTGATATCTATCTCTTCCATTCAAGCGCTGAATAGTCGATTACAGCAAATTTACGCTGGCGATGGTTTTATTTTACAGGGTGGTGATTGTGCTGAATGCTTTTTGGATATTAGCAGTCATCATGTTAGTGCACAGTTGCAATTATTAACTGACTTGAGTGACTATTTGTCTGAGCAGTTGGGTTGTGATGTGTTACCGGTAGGGCGCATTGCTGGCCAGTTTGCAAAGCCACGCAGTGAGCTATTGGAGCGTGTAAACGAAGCGGCGATTCCACGCTATCGTGGTGACATGATTAATGATGCGGCGCCGAGTGCGACGGCACGGCAATTGGATCCGATGCGATTACTCACCGCTTACGATATGGCAACGCGTTGTTTGCGTTTGATTCAAGACTCGCATTGGCCGTCATTGATCACTAGCCATGAAGCACTGCATTTAGATTTTGAACAAGCGTTAACGCGCCAAGCCGATGATGGGCATTACTATAATGTGTCGACACATTTTCCGTGGATTGGTATGCGCACGGCACAACCGGATTCCGCTCATATTGAATATGCGAGTGGCATTGCAAATCCGGTGGCGATTAAAGTGGGGCCGACATTAACCGATCGAGTTTTGCAGGATATGATAGTGCGTTTAAATCCTGATAAAATTCCTGGCAAGTTGAGTTTGATTTATCGTTTAGGTCAGTCGCGTATTGCTGAGCGTTTACCTAAGTTAATTGATGCGGCGTTAGCCACAGAGGTGCCGGTGTTATGGTTATGCGATCCTATGCATGGCAACACCATTACCACGGCGACAGGTGTGAAAACACGCCATTGTGCAGAAATGATGGATGAGTTAACACAAGCGCTTGATATTCATCAGCGCAAAAATTGTCGTTTACATGGCGTGCATTTAGAGATGACACACAAGTCAGTTACTGAATGCATTGGCGGCGGTGCGGTGATGGAGGAGCATCATCTTGATCGCGCTTATGATTCGCCTGTGGATCCGCGCCTGAATCCGGAGCAGTCGAAGTTATTGGTGTCGCATTTGTGTGAATGTGATTTGTCATCCCGGACTTTGGCTTGTCATCCCGGACAGCCAGCGAAGCTGGCGTGATCCGGGATCCAGGGTAATATGTGGATCCCTGGTCGGGGCCAGGGATGACAAGTCTTACCAGGGATGACAAGGTTTGTCATCCCCTAGTTGCTGTCGCAGTCTTAGACTCACCGGCATCCGCTTGAGCTTCTGTCGCAGTTGCGACAGGTACGCTCGGTGCTGCGACAGGTGATGCTGGTCTAAACAAAGTAGGTGGCGCGGTAACCGCCATACCTGTTGGCATTCGACCAGGTACACCAGGCATGCTAGCCATACTTGGCGCACCGGCCATTGCTTGTTGCATCGCAGGCAGTATCGGGTTCATCGCTGTCATCATCCACAGTTTTTGGAATTCAGCTGAAGTGATGTTTAGTGATGCGTGCGTAAATAATTGGCTTCGGGCTTTTTCTGCTTCAACCGCCCAGTGACCTGGCGGTGCATGTGCTAAAGCTTCCATTTGTTTTCTGCTACCTTCGGCCTCTGCTAAGGCCTTTAGCTTGATACCTTCGGCTTCGGCCTTTGCTTGAGCTAACGTTCCTTTAGCTATGAGTTTAGCGGCGGCGGCCTGGGCTTTAGCTTCAACCCTGGTGGCTTTTGCTCTGGCTTTAGCTAATTTTAATACGCCGTCGGCTTCAATTTGACGTTCGCTTTGAGCGGTTTTTGCTGCTTGAATTCGCGATTCGTTGTCGGCACCGGAAGCCGCGAGGCGCGCTTCCGCTTCACCTTTGGCAGCCGCTACCAACGTGGCGGCATCACCTTTGGCTTGTGCGGCTTGCTTTAAAGCGGCTGCTTCAGTGGTGGTGACATCACGCATTGCGGTTAGCGTGGTTAGGTTTGCTTCCTCCAAACTAGCACTGACGTGTTCATTGACGGGATGCCATTGTTGGATATTGATACCCACTAGGTGTACGCCAATTGATTCCAATGATTCGGACAAGATAGCTTTGGCGCTATCGAATGCCCGATGAAATTCATCTGCTGGTTGCTCGTTTTCTTCATCCTTTTCTTCGCTTACTTTTGTTTCGTCTTCGGCTAAGTGGTGTAGTACATTGCCTCGACCCATGCTCTCCAGTTTAGTGCTACTAATGCAGTTGCCGAGTGCAGCATGGCATTGTTTTTGCAGTGTGTTCATGAGATCAGTTTGTTGAGCGGCTAATTTAGGGTTAGTGATTTGGTAAGTGATCGATGCTTTGATCATCAGTTTATGAAAGTCACTGGTTTGTGCATCCAGCTCGTCTAGATCCATTACTTGTTGTTGTTCACTGCAGGGTAACTTGCCGATTAATGTTTGTTGTGGTGACACGATTAAATGCGTACCAGTTGGGTAGGTGATATTACTATCGGTTTTAAGGTCTTTGACGACGGCTACTTCACCTGGTTTTACTTGCATGATGGTGACGTTACCATGATGAATGTCTCGGTCGCTAGCCAATGCATCGTGTTGGTAGCGCGGTATGCCAAGCGTGGGTGCAGCTGTTTCGTCGACTAAGCGGAATGAAGGATCATCAATAACATAGCTACCATCTTCGCTCATTAAATCCGTTGGATCGATATGGTCGAGCACGTCGGCTAAGTCTTCGCGTTCTTTCATTAATTTGCGTGCGCCAAGTATCACGGCTTGTCCGCGGAGGTGGCCTAAAAACACTTGGCCATCGGGCACAAAGATGCGGCATTTGGCGCCATGACGTATCACGTTCGCGCCTTTGCTCACTAATGCTGGGTAGCGGTATGCAGGGTTAGGGTCTGTTTCACTGGCGAGACGAATGGCTGGGTTGTTGATGACATACGGTTTATCTCTGGCCTCGAGAAATTCAGGTTTCCCTTTATTCCAAATACGCAAAAGTGTGCCTTCGCGCACATAAGCCACGGTTAATGAGCCTGCTTGGATTAATGGATCACTGGTGCGAAAAATCGCTGGGCGATCACCCGCACCGCTTAATTTCAACACCTGAAATAAGGGTGAATTGATGTTATATACTAGTGGTTCAGACGGGTCGCGTTTATCAAGCATATCTGCATGGCTTGCTTCTAGTGCATCTTCATCGAGTAGTTGATGTGAGCCGAGCAAATGATAATTGGTGCCTTCTTTGACTGCCATCATTTGTCCACGTGCTAAACGTATAATGTGTAAGTTATTGTGTTGAATATGGCTCGATGAGGTTTTAACAAATGGTGCATCAGATACACGAAAATTAGCATTATTAAAAATATGTGTGCCTTCCGATAATAAAACTGGCTTCGAACCTACAAATGCTTTGCATACTTCACCTGGCGGTACTTTCAAAATCCAGTTAGGGCCAGCATGTGCTAGGACGCGCTGTTGATTCATGTTGTGACGTTGCGTTACACGAAACGTTTGGTCGTTTTCAATCACATGATAACCAGGTACCGATCGGCCATCTTCATCACTGCCGGCAGTTAAAAAGCCATCGACACCGTTGGATCGATAGGCGACTACTTCGCCGGGGTTGACGCGTACGATGTGAAAGCGGCTGTGTGAACTACGTGTGGCGGGCGGTAAATGAACTTCATCCTGATTTAATGATACTTTTTTACATTTACTGTCAGTTGAGAATGGCCCTGCTGTCCAGTGACGACCAAGGCCGAGTAATTTTAATTTACCATCACGTGTTGTGTGATAACC
This sequence comes from Coxiellaceae bacterium, assembly GCA_029212885.1. Taxonomy (GTDB): domain Bacteria; phylum Pseudomonadota; class Gammaproteobacteria; order Coxiellales; family Coxiellaceae; genus JARGNX01. Next base: position 35,540 of record JARGPC010000007.1, on the reverse strand, counting down.
TAATTCGCCTTCATTGATCATCACGTCATAGGTCATTGAAGTGCCGCCTGATTTATTACCGGCATGACTATAGAGTTGTTGGTACATGGATCTAAAGCCATCACCGCCTTGGTATTGTGGTTTGGATAATAAGGCCGCGCTTGGTTTGATTAGGTCGGCAGGCCAAGTGTCGCCGATCTGTTCACGGACGATGCCGTCACCATGTTTGGATTCGAGGTCTCCAACCCCAGCATGCGGTGCTGATGGTGCTGGTCGACCCACCATAACTGGTTCGTGTTCATCCATTAAATGATATTCATTACCTGCAGGTTTCTTTCTGCTCATATTTTTTACTCCCACTACATTTTAGAAACCAGTACAGCGTAGGGGAATTTTTATCTTAGAAAGAGTAGGCTAAAGGAATAACAGTGTTTCCTGTTTAGAGACAATGGCGTTTATGGGTGTGTTGATTCAAGATATTAATATAAATTATTTCTATTTATTTTTATCATTTCTAATGGTTATTTGGAGAAATCACAAAAACGCCAACAACGGTTGCATGCTTTTTTCTTTGATGTAGTGTTCACACAGCTGTTCGATATTGGGGCGATAATAAGCGCCGCCGTAACCGACGAAGCGTTTTACATCATCGTATACATCTAAATCATTCTTGCCGTCACCGACATATAAGATATTGGCAAAGGCTTGTTTGATTTGTTTGACGACGATGCGTTTACCGCCACCGGTAGTCATCGGGCTGGTATGATCGTAATCGAGGTAGTTGCCTTTATCGTCGAAATCCAAATCGACAGCGAATACATTGTCTTCATCAATATTGAGTTTTGCAGCAAACAGTTGCACGGATGGATTAACACCAGCTGAAATTACAAATACTGCAATGCCTTGTTGTTGGCATTGTTCTATGACTTGATCAATAGCGGGGGTGCGCTGTTGATAATAATCTTCTGCCAGTTGCTCGCATTGCTGGCGTGTTGGGCGGGCGCTTTCGATGCGTTGACGATATATGTCAGGTGTTATACCTGTTTCAGTCATCGCCCGCTCGGTGAGGGTGGCAACGGTTTCTTCAACGCCGTTCCAGCGTGCTAGTTCAACGATGCCTTCAATTGACGACAAGGTGCCGTCGCAGTCAAATATCACGGCATCAAAAGGTTGTTGGGTGCTCATAGTGATGGAGTGCTCTCGAGTAACTTAAACAACGTATAGTACTTGTTGTTGGCGCTCCAGGCATACCAGCCGTCAGCACCTGAGTCTTTCGCTGCTTTAATTTGCGCTTTGATATAGTTCATCCGTGGACCATACCCCATGCGATAACGATAATTGGAAGTCTCGATATATGCAATCACTTTAAATGGCGGTTTGCCGCCAAATTGATCTTTCAGTAGTTGCAGGGAATTGGCAATCGTTTCATAGGGGCGGCGCGAGTGGAAAGGCTGCGGTTCGTAATGCGAGGGGTAGACCATTGGGCAAACCACATCGACAGAGTTAGCAAATAATTTTAGATTTTGGCCAATGCTCTGTGAGGGTTTGTGTGCAGCGACACCAAACACATCGATTTGTAATGGTAGGCCTAGTTTATTAACGCGTTGCTTATACCAGTGAATCACTTTATGCACATCGCGGGCGTTTTGTTTGGAGGCTCGCTTGCCGACTTTATAGCGGATATAGTCGAGCTGAATTTCATCGGCACCCATTTTTGCGATTTGTTGTACTAATTTATATTTTTTCTGCCAAATTTTTGGGTTTGTCATCTGGTTCCCGGTGGCGCCGCCAGGGAACATAACGATTCGAGCTACATGATGAATGCCATGCTTATCGAGCAGTTGTAAGTTGCGGTGATAGCGCTTGCTATAACGTGAATAGTCGATCACAAAAGTGTTAATGCCTACCGCTTTTGCACGCTGAATCAGCTTCTTGAACTTCTTGTCATTCATAGCAGTCCACTGGGTGACATAAATACCTTTTTGAAAGGCTAAGGCGCATGAGGGTATAGCTAAGCTACTGAAAAAAAACAATAAAATAACGAGTGTCATTCGATAAGCGCGCTGCAACATGAAATCACCTGTCCATATTTTATCCTTAAGTGGCTAAAGTATAGACAGGTTTTGTTTTATTTCATAAAAAGCTGGGACGGCGCTCATCTCGTTTCACGGTTGCTGTTCCACTGGTAATTCTTTGCAGCCTGCCAGTTCGGCTTGCTGCTAATGGGTTTTGCCAGAACCGACTGGTATCAGCGAGGGGTTCTATTGGTCCAGTAGTGGGCGTGGCTTTTTCTTCACCGTGACCTACTTTACTTTCTGCCATGGCTTCATTGTGCTCCGCTAGGCAGCGACACAGTATGGCATTGCGGGCATCAGCTGAGAGGCGGCTGGGGATGATGCCTACACGTCTTTGCATATTGGCGAATTCTGTTGAGACGCGGTTAAATGTATCCCATATTTCTTCAGCGAAGTCGATAGTATGGATATTGCTGTCTTCTAACTTGCGGTCTAAATCAAGCGCGCCATGCGCGCTAATTAAATAGGCTGCATGCATAGGCTCTTCAGTTGCAGAGTCATTTTTTAATATCGTTGCCATAATCTCGTATTGTACATTGCCATGAAATCTTGGATGGATGCGAATTTGATAACGATCAGGGGCGGGCATGATGCTACACCCTTCATTAGCATCAACTAGATCTTTAATTGCTGTGGTAAAGGGCTCGCTAGTGGCACCTTTATTGAGATTGCTAATATCAACAACAGCACTAAAATAGGCTGGATCTTTTATGGCCATCTCATGGTACATGCTGCGCCGGGCTTGATAGGCAAGGCTGGATAGGTTGTCATTTTGACGCTTATCTTCTGCAGTCGCACTAGCGCCTAGTCGCTCTAGGATTTGAGTTGATTGGTCCAATAAAGTAAGCGCTTGTTCAAGGGTGGTTACCGTCCTGCTGAGGTGTTTCGTCAGCGACATGTCGGCAGGTAGTGTAAAGCCGTCACGGTGCTGCAAGGTGTCAAGATATGCGTGATGTTCAGTCAGTATGTTGAGCTGAAAGCTATCAAGCTCATAGGCGTAGCGAAGACTCCAATCGTGTAATACACGTGTATCACGCGTTACAATAGATTTATTGAAGTCATCCAGCGCCGAGCCTGCGGCGATTGGTGTTTCATTCAGGTTAAAGTCAATAAATTGTTGGGCGATGCTCTTTGTTTTTTTTCTGCTGAAAAGTCCGCTGAGTCCAGCACAGCATTTGGTGAATTTTCTCACGGTGATAGCCTTATGTTATGTCTCCCAGCAGGAGATTATATCTGGCCATAAGGCGGTTGTCACTTTATTGTGCAGCACGTTCCTGTATATCCGCTGCCGTGGGCGTTGCTGGGTTTGTAGTATTGCTACTGGATCACACCGCAGGCCAAGCGCGGGCCGCCACCACCTAAAGGTTTTGGGATGTCAGAGTAGTTATCGCCATGCACATGAATCATTAAGCTGTGGCCTTTGATTTTTTCCAGTGTGAGGTGTCGTGCAACAACGGCCGTATCGGCATCGCCTTTTTTGTTTGCTTCTAAGCGGGGCAAGTCACCGCGGTGGCCATATTTATAAGGGCCTAGGTGTTGCTTAGTATCGAGTGGGTCGTAGTGTCCACCGGCTGCCATACCTTTATTGCTGCAATCGGGTTTTACATGTACATGAAAGCCATGATCACCTGGCGGTAAGCCATGCAGATTGGGTGTTAGCTTGAGACCTTTTTCAGTATCGGTGGCGGTGATGGTGCCAATGGATGTATTTTTACCATTCAAAAGGTGCATGTTAATCACCAATGTTTTGCTATCCGCAAAAGCGGTGGCGGTGATCAATGACAGGGCTAGGGTGGCTAAAAATTTCATAATACATTCCTGTAGATGTGTTCGGCATGATTGTAACAAATCAAAAGGGGGGTGTGCTATCATGCGCAGCATGAATCAGCAGACTTTATATACAGCAATTGGCACGATGTCCGGCACCTCAATGGATGGTGTTGATGTGGCGATGATCCGCACTAATGGTGTGGATGAAATTGAATCGTTAGGGTATGTGTCGGTTAATTATCCCTCGGCATTGCAAGGCGACTTAAAAAAATTGGCGCAGCTGTGTTCAGAAGCAAAAGGTAATCTGTCAATTGTTCAGCAGCGTTGCGATCATTGGGTAAGCAGTTTGCAGCAATTAACGCAATATCATGCGCAGGCGATTCAACAATTAATGCAACAAGTTGATCAACCGGTGGATGTGATTGGTTTTCATGGGCAGACGTTATATCACGCACCACAAGATGGGGTGACCATTCAAGTGGGTGATGCTGATTATTTAGCGGATACTTTAGCGGATACTTTAGCGGTGCCATTGGTGCACCAATTTCGTTTGCATGATGTATTGCAGGGTGGGCAGGGCGCACCGTTGGCGCCGGCTTATCATCAGGCATTGGTATTGCGTGATCAATTAGCGCCGGCGGTAGTGATAAATTGTGGCGGCATTTGCAATGCCACCTGTGTTGCAGGTGAAGGTTGGGAGCAAGTGCAAGCCAGTGATATTGGGCCGGGTAATGGTTTGATTGATCGTTTGGTGATGCTGGCGACTGAGGGTAAGCAGCATTATGATAAGGACGGTTTTTTTGCGTCTCAAGGCCAGCTTGATACAGCATTGCTGCAACAGTTGTGGCAAACAGCTGTGTGCGGTGATGCGCAGTTGTTTGCTGATCGGCCATGGCCGAAGTCGTTAGATATTCATGACCTGGTTTTACCTGAAGGTATCGCTTTACAGGGGCAGGCTTTTTATGATGCTTGTTATACTGTGACGTATTTTACTGCGGATATGTTGGTGCAAGGCTTGTTGGCTGGATCCCGGATCAAGTCCGGGATGACAGAGGTTGACTCGGGGATGACAGAGGTTGACTCCGGCCCCCGCACTTGTCATCCCGGCCCCCGAGCCGGGATCCAGCGTTTAATTCTTGCGGGTGGTGGCTGGAACAATCCGGTGTTACTTAACATATTTAAGCAGCTGGTAAAGCAGCATTTGCCAAAAGCAGAAGCGTTATTGTGTGATCAAGTCAATTGGCAGTCGCAAGCCATTGAAGCTGAAATTTTTGCTTATTTAGCCGTGAGGCGTTTATTGCGATTGCCGGCCAGTGGGCCATATACGACGGGTGTTAATGAGTTATGTTTAGCGGGTGAGATTATAAAATGAATGATATGCATAGAGTAAGGTGTGGTGATTGTTGTTTACATCCGGTTTGTTTGCCGATGGGGTTAAGTGACCAACACATGCAGACGGTATCGTCGTTGATTGATCGCAGCATTATGGTTGAGCGTGGCGAGGTGTTGTGTCGAGCTGGTGATGAGTTTACAGCATTATATGCAGTGCAATCGGGTGCATTTAAATGCACGCAATTGAGCAGTGATGGTAGTGAAAAATTACTCGCCTTTCACTTGCCTGGAGAGCTGTTTGGATTTGATGCAATCTCTGATCAGCGTTATATTACAACAGTTAAAGCGCTTGAAACCAGCACAGTATGCAAGATTCCATTTGAACAATTATTAAAGGTGGCCTCTGAATTGCCGATATTACAAAAACAAATGTTTTGTATGATGAGTGGTCAAATGACGCGTGAGCAATTTTCCAGCCGGCAAGCAACAGCGATGCAAAGTCTGGTCGGATTTCTAGCAAACCTATCATCACGCTATAAGCGCCGAGGTTGTTCATCGACGCAATTCAATTTGCCGATGTCACGTGAGGATGTTGGCAATTATTTGGGCTTGGCTAGCGAGACGGTTAGCCGCTTGTTGACGCAATTAGAAAAGCAGCAAGTCATTAGTGTTAGGCGTCGCCATATTACTTTATTGGATCAGCCGCAGTTGCAATCGTTAATGGCTTAAGGGCAGTGTGGCTGATACTATTACAGTATGAGCACGAAATTACACCCGGTTTTATTGTTTGGCTTAATCGTTGTCATGGGCACGATTGGTGTAATTGCCAATGATATTTTTAGCCCTGCGATGCCTTCTATCCCGATGGCATTGGTCACCAACAAATCATTAGTGCAATTAACAGTCAGCTGTTATATGTTTGCATTTTGTATTGCGCAATTATTTTATGGTCCGCTATCGGATCGCTTTGGTCGACGACGAATGGTGATGATTGGCTTTTCGATTGCGTGGTTAGGTACGTTGATTTGTTATATGTCTACGCATATAGCCTTATTGATGGTGGGGCGCGCGGTGCAAGGTTTGGGAATGTCGGCGGGGGTGGTGATTTACCGAGCGATGATGCGTGATGTGTATGGTAAGTGGGCACGGCTATCGCGCTTTGCGTCCTATATCATGATTGCGATTGCGTTAATATTAATGGCATCGTTAGCGCTAGGTGGCTATCTGCAGCAATATTTTGGTTGGCGTGCTAATTTTTTATTTATGCTGGGGTATATTTTATTTTTTCTTATTGTGATGTTTATATGGTTGCCTGAAACTAATCGCTATTTAAATGAGGTGCCGCTTAAGCCGCGTGTATTGGTGTCGCGTTATTGGTCGTTGTTTAGTGATGCACAGTTTATGGGTGCGGCATTAATGGCGGGATTGAGTTATAGCAGTATTTTAATTTATCTTATTGAGAGTCCATTTATATTGCAGCATGTGGTGGGTTTGTCGCCGGTGCAATACGGATGGACGGCGTTTGCGATTGCAGGTTGTTTAGGTGTAGCTAATATTTTGAATAGTGTTATTGTTTCGCGCGTAGGTACATATGCGATGTTGCTGAGCGGAGTAACGGTAATGTTAGTTGCTGCATTGGTTTTTTTGATCACGTATTCCATGGGGTACATCAATGCATGGGTAGTTGTATTGCCCGGTGGATTGTTTATTTTTGGTGTTGGCTTGCTATTTGAAAATGCTACCAGTACCGCTTTATCGCCTTACCCCAAAATGGCAGGCACAGCAGGTGCAACTTATGGTTTTACGCAAATATTAATTGCATCGATTATGAGTGCGCTGGTATCAATTCCGCATGCTCAGAATCAGCGTGCAATGTCTATGTTATTTTTGTTTATAGCGCTAGCCTGTTTGGTGTTATGTATATATTTTGTTTCACGAGGAGGTAAGCATGCGAGCGGTAACGCTGCCTGAATTTGGCGGGCCTGAAGTGATGCAGTTAACGGAAGTGCCTTTTCCTGAAGTCACTGCAGGTAAAGTATTGGTAAAGGTTAAAGCCATAGGCATTAACCGAGCGGATGTATTACAACGTAAAGGTAAGTATCCACCACCGCCGGGTGAGTCTGATATTTTAGGTTTAGAGGTCAGTGGCGAGATCAGTTCAGTTGCGGATGATGTCACTGATTGGATGGTTGGTGATAGGGTCTGTGCGTTAGTGGGAAGCGGAGCTTATGCGGAATATTGCTTAGTTGATGCGGGTATGTTGATGAGTGCTCCTGAGGTATTATCGTATGAGCAGGCCGCAGCAATACCGGAAGCATTCTTAACGGCGATGCAGGCATTATTTATTTTAGGAGAGCTTGGCGACAACGAGGACGTATTAATTCATGCGGGTGCTAGTGGCGTTGGTACAGCTGCAGTGCAATTAGCAAAATTGAAAGGTTCCACGGTATTTTATACTGCAGGTTCAGATCAAAAATTAGAAAAAGTAAAGGCGCTCGGTGGTGATGTAGGTATTAATTATAAGCAGCAATCATTTCGTGAAATAGTCGAGCAGTATAGTAATAAAAAGGGCGTGGATATCATTTTAGATTTCATTGGTGCAGGATATTTCAGTGATAACTTGCATTGCTTAGCTAAAGGTGGTCGCTTAGTGAATATTGCTATGATGCAAGGTTGGCAAGCAGAGTTGGATTTGCGACGTTTGATTCGATATCGTTTACAGATTAAAGGTTTGATTATGCGTAGCCGTGAAATTGTTGCTAAGCGTTTAATGACACAACGATTCACTCAGGAATTTTTACCGTTGTTTGATGATCAGCTGTTGCAGCCAGTGGTGGATAGTGTGTTTTCTATCGAGCAGGTTGCTGAGGCGCATCAATACATGGAAGACAATAAAAATACTGGAAAAATCATTTTAAAAATTTAAATTCATCATAATTCCTTGTTGGTCTGAGACCCCGGTCTTTAGGCCGGAAGGAGCGTGCAACCTTATTGTTCAAGCTTTAGGGTTTGTTTTTCCAGGGCTGGTTGTTAGATCTTGGTGTTTTTGTTTCGCTGGAAAACCAACGGTTACTGCTTGGGCAAAACAGCAGTGTTAAGCTTATGAAGTTTAAGGCATGAAAAACATAGACAAGAACCTCGAGCCTTACTGTATAGGCTAAGTAGTGAATGGTGTAGAAATGAAATAGCAGTCGATAAATGACATAAATAGTAAAGACGATACGCGCCCACGCTTTTTGTCTGTACATCGCAAATAATAATCCGCCCATAATGATGAGGTGGATCGGGGTGTCGATTAATACTTCAATTGTGCTGTTGAGAGAAAGGTGCCATAGCGGTTGTCCAATCGCGCGATAATATAAAATTGCAGCAATGGCTCCGGCAATAAAAACAGCTAAATTATAGAGTTGGATTCGCAGAGCGGTGTTGACTGTTTGCGGGCGCTTTAATGTGTCTTGAAATGTAGGCGGTGGAACGCCTTTAAAGTAACATTGACTTTCAGGGCAAAAAAGTAAAGTGATACCAATAACAATCAGCAGCCAATAGGATATTACTATTAGCGTTATCACTGGAGTGACAGTGGTAAGAGAAAACGAATGGCTCAGATAGAGTACAGCAAACCGCGCACAAATGTAGGCGAGATAAAGGTAGCGCGCCCAGTTTTTTCCGCGGTGTATGCCTACGAGGCAAACGATTGCAATGATTAAGTAAGTGATAGCATCGCCAAGTGCTAGTAAGTTGGTGCTTATGCTATGGTATGAGGTAGCTTGCTCGGTGAGTAGGCTGCTAGTTACTCTGGTTATGACAAAAAGAATAAATATAATGGTAGAAAAAGTTAGTATTTGGACGGCGGTGCCAACAGTTTTTGGTGGATGATTCGTTGCCATATTGTTAAGGCGTATCTTTAGTTTGATTGCTATGAGTGTACCTTATTCAAATGTGTTTAAGCAAGACTCGGTGCAATGCCGGGTTCGCTCGTATTGGCATGTGATATTGCATTGCAGGTCTCTTTGAAAGCTACCACGATATCAGAGCGCAAATGATTATCGCGTATTTCGTTAACCACGCAGGCGATTAAATCCCAGGCAGGATGCGCGCTACTGGGCACAGTAGGGAAAAAACTGTCTCTGATATCTAATAGATTTTCTAGCATGCGACTTTCATTACGACGGCGATGTATTGTGCAGTATAGATCGATGGTTTGCGTAAAAAGTTCATCAAGTTTTGCTTTTGAGCTTAACAGGCCGCAAGGTAGTGTGTTGCCGTAAAATAAATAACGATCTGTATGTTTATTACGCCTTCTTAACCGGGTTTTTGAGGGGCGACTAGAGCGAGTGGCTCTTGAGCGTGATGTTACAGCTGGGTGGTGCAAAATTGTTTTTAATAATTGCTGGCGTCGAAAGACGCGTTCTCTAATGGTATTACCCTCAGCTTGGCAGCTAGTTATTAAGGCTTGTTCGAAAAAAGCATGTTGCGTATGCATTATATGCGCTTGAATATAGGGGAAGCCAGACAGTTGCCGATGACAAGCAAATAACAGTTGGCAGATTGCTTTTTGTTTTTCAGCTTCATCAAATTTTGTGCTAAACGCCATGTCTCTCACGTTATTCAGCATTGTTTGTAATGACATATTTACTGCAGGGTTATGTTCATAAAGTAATTGCCCGAGAAAGCCGTGTTCATGTTGAATATGGTTGCGCAAAAAATGATAGATGGCGATGGAGTCTGGAATGTTGTGATCTGAACGTGCGCGTAAACTTTCGGTAATGGGTAAGGGGTTGAGTACGTCACCCTGAGGAATGCTGTTGGTAAGTGATGCTCGGGGTTGACGATAGTATTGCAATTGATTTAGATAATCGCTTAAGCCATTTTCAGCTACGAATCCAGCCAGTTCAATAGGGAAGTTGCTTTGAATAACATGTGATATCTGCGCGGTTTTCTGATCATATTCTAGTGTGTTATCTTGCATAATATAACTCATCACGTCTCGGACAATATCAGCGCGGTGCTTTATGTCGACATGGCTGTGATTTGCTAATGAGCCTCCACTGCTAAATAGGTCATAAGTATTTTTATAAAATATTGGGTCGCTTAAGATTATGTATAGAAACTGTAAATCCGATGATAATTGTCGCCTATTACTTGCATTTGAGTCTTCTAGGTATTCATCAACAGCACCCAGTGGGAAATAACGCTTAGTTAAGCTTAATATTAAAGTGATTCGTTCTAGCGGATGCAGCTGGTGATTATTAAATATGCGGTCAGCTTCCCCGCGCAATAAGGCTAACTGCCTGCGTCCTTGATTGCTAAGGTCGTTGCCCAGTTTGTCGAGTTTGCCACCATCACCAAATAAATCAAAAAATCGTTGGTAGATGTTGTAATAAAAGTCAGTTGACTCTTTTTGCAAAGTATACAGTTTTGTTAGTGCGCCTGTTTCATCCAGCGAAGCGGTATCCATTTTTCGCTGAGTGCTTGATCGCAAAAAATATGCTTCAAGCGATAAATCCTGTTCAGTATCAAAGGCAGGGTTTTTTGCTGCGTCATACGAAGGGGTCGCTATTACCTGTGGCATTGTTGCTTGAATGCGGTCAATATAAAAAGAGAGGGTATTTTCGCCTCGCTTATAAAGCCATAAGTATTCTGATTCATGTTCACCATTAATTAATGCAGCTACACGAATGAGCTTATATATGCTTACTTTGCTATTGAAGCGTGTTGCCATCATGCGGCAGTAACTGATTGATTCACCATTTAGAATAACTAGCATCCGTCTCGCGCGGGATATGTTGCTGGTGCTGAATCTACTGTCTTCATTGTATGCTGCAACACGTTCTTCCGGTTTGAGCTGCTGTTGCCGTGTTAAGGCATGCTGTTGGCGGGATTCAGTAAACGGTGGTGTTTCACGATAAATGCGCTGCCCGTTTTCAGAAGGCAGGGTAGCAAAGGTATATCCCATAAAATAGCAATGGTCATAGAGTTCAGTGACCAACTGTTGAAAGGGTTGCGTTAACAGACCTGGCTTTAATAGTAATTGCTCTTCAATGGTATCCAGGTGGATAAAGATCGTTTTGATGACTTGATTCACTTGTTGCATTTGTTGCGATAGTTTACTCAATAGAGCATAAAGACGGCTGGAAAATTGATTGACAGTGCCATTGGTGTGGTATCGAATTTCTTCTTTGTTTTGTTTAATTAGCTTTAAGCAGTGGATAAGTGTTCCTATGCCGATGCCATCCACAGTGATTTTTTTCTCAATATGATCGAGTAGCAAGCGTGTTTTTGAGTTCATGATATCAGCACTCGGATGACTGCCACCCAGCAGTGACAATATCCAGCTTACCCATCCAGGCCATAAGCCGGGAGATTCAGGTGCGAATGATGAGGCTATGATTGCGGCTGTTTTCAGCGCGGCTTGATCGCAACCGGTGCTTAATGATAGCCATGCGTTGGTTGCATGGCGTACGGCTTTCACTTCAAGCCTTTTTATTTGCTGTACATATGAAAGTTGAGTGGGCTCAGGTTCAAGGCCAATATGTAAATCATCGAAACAAAGAACGTCTTTATAGATTTTATAGGAGGCAACGGCCAGTGTTGCTACAGCTGTTGCTGGATAGATATATGAGGCAGCGACGCTGGCAAGTGATGTGATCATCCAGGGTGCTATGCCGAAATACAGCGAGTCTGTCAGCATCGCACTGGCAGATGCGAGCATGATGGTAGTTTTATACTGCCATAGCCACTGCAAGCTTGCCGCAGTTTTTTCAGCTAAGTTGATAGCCATTAAGCTATTTTTCGCCATGTGCATGCGGGGGTGATTTATTGCATTGGCAATCTGCAATTGGTCGCTTTTAAGTTTTAAATATTCAGACAGGCTATTGTGTCTAAAATGCGTGGTTAGGTGTTGTTCTATATGTGTTCTCATAATGCGGGTATTGTACCTACATTGCTCGTAAAGTATACATTTAAATGCTTGTTAGGTTATGCCCCTAACATTGTTTTAGTTCACGAAGTTAGATACACTTTGCAATCCTTCCTCGCCGCTCTCAGTAAGAGCTGCTCAGAACCTTTTTAGTTTGACTCTAAGTCGTTAGCATGTTTAGGTATTGATTATGAACACAAAAATTGAGAAAAGTGAAAATAGTAAAATTTGGCATTTAGCGCCATTATTTCTGGTCATTTTGATTGATGGTATGGGTTTGGGTTTATTGTTTCCTGTGCTTAATGCTTTGATTGTAGATCCAAAATCAGGATTTGTTGTGCAGCACAGTGAAGCTTGGCGCGGTGTGATGTATGGCATTACTGTTGGTGTTTTTATGCTGAGTTGGTTTTTTGGTGCTTCGATATTGGGTGATTTGTCTGATATGGTAGGGCGTAAAAAATCGCTAATGATTTGTTTGTTGGGCGCTTTTGTTGGTTATTTGTTGTCAGCAATTGCTATCCCGTTTGGCAGTTTAACGCTATTGATCGTTGGTCGTGTGATTGCTGGCTTTACGGCCGGTAGTCAGCCGATTGCGCAAGCGGCGATTGTGGATGTGAGTACTGAAGAGCATAAAGCGCGTAATATCAGTTTAATCCTTTTAGCAGTCTCGGTCGGCTTTGTTATTGGCCCCATTTTTGGTGGCCTATTAACCGCGCGTAACTTGGTGTCATGGTTTAATTTCTCGACACCGTTATATTTTGCAGCACTTATTTCATTGGCGAATGCCATTATATTATGGTTTTCGTTTGATGAGACCTTTAATCGTACAGGTAAAGTTCATATTAAGTTGCACCATGCGATTCAGATTTTTATCTCGGCGTTTCAGCATAAGCGTATTCGCTATTTGTCTTTGGTTTTGCTGGTGTTTATTCTTGGTTGGAGTAATTACTTCTCATTTATCTCGATGTTTATGTTTGATCGATACGGTTATAACGAAACCTGGACGTCGTGGTTTTTGGCGGACATGGCATTGGGTTTTGCGGTGGGCTGCTATTTGGTGGATGGTGCCACAAGGCTGTTAGGTTTAAAATGGACAGTGGCTATAGGGTTTGTATTGGCAGCTGTGTTTATGGCTGTGATTACTTGGACGCATGATATTACCACCAGCTGGATTATGAATTTCTTTGTTGGTGTTACTGTAGCGAATGCTTACTCGACAATTTTGACGATCTTTTCCAACCGCGTTAGCAGTGATGAGCAGGGCTGGGTAATGGGTGTTACCGGTTCAATTATGGCGCTGGCATTTGCCATTGTATCATTTGCTGTTGGTCCGTTTACACGTGATGCGGTGAGTTTGCCAATGGTGCTCGCAGTTATAGGCATGGTTGTGGCGGGTGTATTGATGTTGCCTTACCGTGAATCATAAGCGGTCATAATTTGGCTGAATCCAGAGAAGCTTAAGCTGTAGTGTAGTCGTTCACTTTCTAGGATGGATAGCTTTTTATATTTTCTTGTCAGCTGTTGAAATGCAATATGCATTTCCATCATCGCTAATTTTGCGCCAATGCAAAAATGGCTTCCCATACCAAATGAAAAATGTTTTGCGCTGTGAGATGGGGTAATGGTGTGTGGTTGTGCATAGACTCGACGGTCACGATTAATGGCATGGTTTGAGATAAAGATTGTTTGACCATTTTTGATGGTATGTTGTTGAATCTTGATATCTTTACAGGCTAGTCGAAAAGTAAAGGTAACGGCGGGATCAAGTCTATTGCATTCTTGTATGGTATTGATGGTTTGCTCATCATTTTGAAGTTGTTTGGTGTGAGCAGGGAAGTCATTGAGTAATGTATAAAAGTTATTTGCCATTTGGTCTGAAGTGGTTACCATGCCTGCCACCCACATCATTATTGCTTGCGCAATCACGTCGTCTTCATCGAGATCAAAATGCTTTTGTTGCTGAATGAGGTCACTAAAAAAGTCATCTTGCGGATTTTTTTTTCTGGTCTTATACAGATCTTTGAAATAAGCATTTAATTCTTTTGCTGCATGGTTTACGTTAATGGCATCTTCATTGCGATACTCAGACGCGCCGCCAAAAAAGGCTGTCATTGTTTTTGCGTGTGAGACAAAGGTGCTGCGATCGCTTTCAGGTATAGCAAAAAAATCGGCCAGTGTTTTCATTGGTATGATGTCAGCAAATTGACTGCAAAAGTCAAATTCCCCAGAGGGAGGCAGTTGTGCTAATAAAGCATCGACAATTTGTTCTATTTTAGGTCTGAGTGCTGTAATTTGTTTGTTGCCAAAACCGTGATAGCAGATGCGGCGAGAATCCTGATGTAATTTGTTATCACGCATTACCATCATGCGTTTAACAACATTGAAAAAGTCGGGCAATAAAGCAAGGTCGATATTGGGCATGCGAGATATAAAAAAGGGTGACCGATCACAAGTTGTGCTACTCCCGGTGAGAAGAATTTTGGCTATTTCATAGGATGTGATACACCAGAATTGGCCTGGCTGCCACCAAAAAATATCGCCCATATCAGAAAGTGCAGTTGAAAATTGCTGTGGCGTTAAGGTTTTTTTTAATGTGAATAAGGAAGTGGTCATATTATATTATCCGTTCTGCTGTATATGGGTTAAGGACTTGTGTTCTTCTTATATGCCTTTTGTTGTCGCTAAAGTGGTTGCGTGCATGCAGTAGGCGAAAGTTATCCACGATAAGGATGTCATTATTATTCCAACTATGTGCGTAATAGTATTCTGGGTTATACAGCATTTCTTTGAGTGTTTCTGTGACCTGTTTGGCTTGTGTGTTGCTGATGCCTAGTATGTCTAAACGCACGGGATTGTGTTGTGTATTAACGGGTTCAGCAAAGCGTAGCGTTTTTTCTCCGGTTAGCGGGTGTGTTTGCAATGGTTTGATCGTGATTTTACCACCGTAATGTGCTTTTTTTTCGGTGGTATAGGTTAAAGTGGCTTGCTCTAATAGTTGCAGTGTCTTTTTATCAATGGCTTTTAGTATTTTGGTTGTATCTGCAAACAGTGTTTCGCCGCCATTACCAGAAGAGGCAGTAATGCAATGAAAAATTAATAAATAGGGTGAAACATGAAAGGCGCCATCCCAGTGATAGGGTACATGCTCTTTTGTATAGAGGTAATTACTGGCATCTGCTTGTGGTTTGAGTTCGTTGACATAACCAAAGTCCCAGCGTAGCAGTGGACCTAATTGTTGTGAAAATGCAATCAAGTCTTGTTTGCTGTCTACTGTATGACTTTCTATTTTGTGAACCGGAGTCGTGTGTATTTTTTCGAGTATGTTTTTATAGTACATAGTGTGCTTCTTGTGTGCCAGGATGGTGAAGCGTAGCGCCAAGATTATCTGCCTGTTGCTTCTTTATCAGTTTAAATCCTTGTTGCGTTTTTACGGTAACGTTGTGCCAGGGCGTCGCCCAATTGTCTGCACCTTCAATCAACTTAATGCTAATTTTATTGCTTTTGCAAAGGTGGGGGTGTATTGATAGGCGTATGGCGTGTGGGAATTTTTCAGCGATTAGGGCACTCCAAGCATGTGAGCGTTGTATGACTTGGTAGCTAATTACTTTAGCTAATTTTTTTATTTGATTATTGGATTGCTGGCTTGTTAAGTGCCGTAAGTCTTCATATATAAAGCGGTGTATGCCATTGAATGTTAATCGTTCATCGTTATCGCTTAGTATGTTTTCACGTATTGTTGCTATGTCCCGTGCGTATTGGGATATCAATAATTGTCTTTTACTGTCTGTGTTGCTCTGAGGAAATGCATTGGATAAGCGGTAAAAGCTAATGTGCTTAAATGATAGGTGGTCACACAGCTTGCGTAATGCCTGCTGATATTGTTCA
This sequence comes from Coxiellaceae bacterium, assembly GCA_029212885.1. Classification (GTDB taxonomy): domain Bacteria; phylum Pseudomonadota; class Gammaproteobacteria; order Coxiellales; family Coxiellaceae; genus JARGNX01. The sequence goes on along the minus strand of JARGPC010000007.1, from coordinate 19,580 downwards.
ACATCGTGTGTACTAACTTTTACTAAATCATTAAAGACGAGTCCATCGGAGCATATGACTAGTTGTGCTCCGGGTGTGTAGCATTGTTGTATTTGGTGTATTAAATCACTTAATCGTTTTAGTCCTAATGTTTCGCCAAGATCAGGTAAGGCTGAGAGCGTTTTGTTGCGGTTAGCGGATTTGGCAGGAAATCCGGGCAAGATAAACTGCAGTGGTTTATTGGTGTCAGTAAAATGATGGATGTATTCAGCGAGTCTTTTTTCGCATGACGTACAGTTAGCACTGTTTTCAGTGTCTATGCAGTAACTGAGTTTCATGATGAGTTGGCTAATGTGTTGTGTGGTATTCATGTTGGCTACTATACGTGGGTGCAGTTATAGGATAAATAGGTTACACTCTATCGCTGTTATATAAAAAAACTATGGATAAAGGGTATGCGCTCTACTCATTTGCTTCATTTTATTGAGGTTGCAGAAAAGCAATCAATGTCTCGTGCTGCTGAGTCTTTAGGTCTCAGCCAACCTTCATTGAGCATGAGTATAAAAAGGTTAGAAATTGAAGTGGGTGTTTCGTTGTTTAATCGCCATAAAACTGGAATGACGCTAACGCCTGGTGGGCATTGTTTGTTGCGGCAAGCGAAACAGTTGTTGCAGTATTGGGGTGATGTTAAAAAAAGTGTTAACGAAGTGCATACGGAGATTGCTGGTCATATTGTTTTTGGCTGTCATTCGGCAGTGGCTTCGTATCATTTGCCTCAGGCCTTGCCATCATTGCTGATAGAAAATAAGAAGTTAAATATAAAGTTTATTCATGGTTTATCCAGAGAGATAAATGAAGGCATCATCGCAGGTCGCATAGACATAGGTTTGGTAGTGAATCCATTGAATCATCCTGATTTAGTGATTCATAAAATTCGCGATGACCGGATTGGCTTTTGGCATCATAAAGATTACTGTGTGGATAAGGACATGACATTGCTGTGTGATCCGGAGTTGATTCAATCACAAGTGCTTATTGCGAAGTTGAAGCAATCGTGTGGTGACATGAGATTGCTGTCGAGTGACAGTTTACTATTTCTGGCTGAATTAGCTGCGCAAAAAACGGGTGTTGCAGTGATACCGCAAACGATTGCTAATTCACATGCACCGTTAGTGAATTTTAAGCCTGACCTGTTTTATTTGGATAACATCAGTCTGGTATATCGGGTTGAGAATCGGCAGATTCGTTCGATTCAAGCAATAAAATCGGCAGTATGTGAATTGGTTAGCCAACGATAGCGTTAATCAATATACTATACTGGCGTTTATGATTAATGCATATGTCACATGCAAGAAGGAGTAACTTGTGTCCAGTTGTTGTCATCTACCCGATCATCAATCCAGTGGCGAAGAAGAGCATAAACAATACAAGCAATTAGTTTGGAAAAGTATTGTAGCGATTGTAGTGGGTGCGATCTTCTTTATTGGTCCTTATATAGGCATTTTCCCTGAGCTAGAAACGACAGCGGGCCATTGGTTTTGGCCGATTAGCTTAGTTATTGTAGCGGCAGTGATATTTTATGCTGGTCGACACTTTTATATAGGTGCTTATCAATCATTTCTGAACCATACCGCCAACATGGATACTTTGGTGGCATCGGGTACGTTTGCGGCCTGGTTATATTCTGGGATATCGATCGTTTTTGGTGCATATTTGCCCGACGTGGCGCGCGCAGTGTATTTTGATACGGCTTGTTTGGTGATCGGCTTTGTGGTGTTGGGTGCGGCGATGGAGATGAAGGCGCGCGGACAAACCAATGCGGCGATTGCTCGATTGATGGAGTTAGCGCCGGATAAGGCGATTGTGGTGCGAAACGGTGAGGATGTCGAAGTACCGATTGAAGATATTAAGGTCGGTGACACGGTGCGCTTGCGCCCTGGGGATCGTGTGCCAGTTGATGGCAAGGTGATTGAGGGTGAAACGCTTATTGACGAATCGATGTTGACGGGTGAGCCGTTACCAGTAAAAAAAGCTAAAGGAGATGAGGTGGTCACTGGTACCGCTAATCAAAAAGGTTCGGTGTTATTTCATGCAACGCGCGTTGGTGCCGATACAGCCTTGGCTAATATTATTGATACGGTACAAAAAGCACAGCGCAGCAAACCATCGATTGGAAAGTTAACCGATAAAATTGCCAGTGTGTTTGCTCCATTAGTGATTATCTTGGCGTTGGTAACTGCGATCTTTTGGTTAACCTTTGGGCCGCCACCGGTGATAGCCCATGTGTTGATGACTGGTATTGCGGTGTTATTAATTGCATGCCCTTGTGCGTTGGGTTTAGCAACGCCGATCTCGATTATGATAGCGGTAGGTAAAGCGGCAGAGCATGGCATTATTGTGCGTAATGGTGATGCGTTGCAAAAAGCTAAGTCCTTAACGGCGGTGGTGCTGGATAAAACCGGCACGATTACTGAGGGTAAGCCATCGGTTACTGATGTGATTGCGGTGTCAGGCTTTGAAGGCAATCAGGTGTTACGTTATGCGGCCAGCATCGAAGGCAGTTCTGAACATCCTTTGGCGCAGGCGATTGTTAATCGTGCAAAAGAACTGGAGTTGAATCTATTAACGGTTGAGTCTTTTGAGGCGCTCAGTGGTTTGGGTGTTAAAGCCAGGGTTGATGGTCAAGAGATACTGTTGGGTAATCGACGTTTTATGATTGAAAATAAAATTGATTGTGTCGCGATAGATAATGATGTGAATGATTTAATGCGCGCTGCAAAAACGCCGGTGTATATTGTTGTCGATAATCAGTTAGCAGGGTTGTTGGCGGTTGCTGATGCGATTAAAGCTGATTCTAAACAAGCGATTGCAGAGTTTAAGCGGATGGGTTTGCGTGTGGTGATGTTAACGGGCGATAGTCGTGCCACGGCGTCAGCGGTTGCACAAGAGGTGGGTATTGGTGAAAAAGATATTTTTGCTGAGGTGTTGCCAGTCGATAAAGACCAAGCGATTGCGCAGCTGCTAGATCAAGGCGAAGTTGTTGCCATGTGTGGCGATGGCATTAATGATGCGGCTGCTTTAGCGCGCGCTGATGTGGGTTTTGCGATTGGTAGTGGTACGGATATTGCGATTGATAGCGCGGATATGGTGTTAATGAATGATTCGTTATCGTGTGTGGCGACAGCCATTCAATTATCACGTGCGACGATGCGTAATATCAAACAAAACTTATTTGGTGCTTTTATTTATAATGTCTGCGGCATTCCCATTGCAGCCGGTGTTTTTTTTCCATTATTTGGTATGTTGCTTAGCCCGATTATTGCCGGTATTGCGATGGCAGCATCGTCATTAACGGTGGTAATTAATGCCAACCGATTGCGCTTAGCGAGGTTAAAATGATTTGGATTATCGATATTATACTGATCTTAATTATTCTGTTTATTGTTTACTGGTTTTGGCTGTATAAGGCTAGATCGGCAGATGTGGTTAATAGGCATCAAGCAATTGATGTGATTGTAGATAATGGTGTCTATACGCCGGGCAGTATTCAATCGAAAGTGGGGGAGGCAGTAACGTTACGTTTTACGCGCAAAGCCGCGAGTCCTTGTGCGTCTACGGTGGTGTTTGCGGATTTTGATCAAAGCGCTGAGTTGCCATTAAATCAAACCGTAGAAATCACGGTCACCCCGAAGACAGTGGGTGAGTTTGATTTTACTTGCGAGATGGGTATGTACCGTGGCAAGTTGATAGTTATTTAAAGCGGCTAACTGGAGAGAGTTTTTTTTCCTCGGTAGTTTCATCGCTGCCGGCATAATCAAAGTGGCAGTGATGGGCAATGTACTCTGAAGGTAATTTTTTTTCTATAATAAGTTGAGTGATTAACTTGCCTAGTGCTTGTTTAAGATGGGTAAAGACTTCAGGTGTTATTTTTTCAGTATTCAATTGTTGAATTAAATGATTAATTTTTTCTTTGAGCGCCGTAAAGTCGGGTGACTCTGTAGTGGTGCTAAATAAAGCGGGATTAGCTGCGCGTTGTGAGCGATACTGTTGTCGAAAATAAGCAAACAATTTTTTGCAGTCATGTTGCAAATAAAAAACGTGTACTTCCTGAGGGGTGTTTTCTACGCCGACAGGTAGTTTTCCACTGGCCAATGTGTTGAAAATTGCTGCTATAGCGTAGCTTGCAGCATTTTTTTTGCCGTCCAATCTATAGCCTCTGGCAGTTGAGACAATATGTGTAATGTCTAAGTAGCCTGTTTTACTACCAGGGTAATGAAATCGGGTTACATATGGGTTGGTGCAGAGTTCTTGTGAATCTGTTTTGTAGTTTGATAGCATGGCTAGAGTCGTTGCTAAGGCATGGCAGTCGGTAGCAATGGTTGGTTGCATAAGGGTGCGCCCAGTATTTAGTGTTTGAGCAATATCTTCTTCAAATTGATATTGTGGTGTCCAAGGCCCAGTTTTGGATAGCTGGTTTGATTCAATATCAATAATAGCAATATCAACTAGTTGATCGGCATCATCAAATATCGGTATCATATTTTCTGGTTTAATATCATTAATAGGCTTTCCAGTTAGCTTATGTAGCTTATCAACTTTATGTAGCAGTTTTTGAAAATTTAGAATCAGTTGTTCTGCTGTGAGTTTTTTATGTAGCTGACGATTTATTTCAACAAATAAATCATGGTCGCCATACCATTCCATGGCTAAGTAAATCTTTCCATTGCTTTCAAACCAGGTCGCGAATTGGTCTAGTTCAGTGTATAAAGCGACAGCGGCTTGAGCAGATGCTTTTTGTTCGTCTGGAGAAAGATCACCACCGATATCAAATATTTTAATCGCTAATTTTTTAGGTAAGCTACCATTTTCGCCGAGCGGGGTGGCAGGTTTTACCATGCCACTTAATCCGCTGTATTTGGCATATTTTTTGCGTAGCTCGAGTATCAGTCTTGCTTGCTGCTCAGCAGTGATGTCGGGGTGTGGAGCAGAAGTTAATTCTGCTTTAAGTGTTGCCTTTGCTGACGCTAGTCCAGGTCCTGCTGTACGTGCTAATTCATATTCGGTTGTGATTGCGCTGGCGTCGGTAATGGTGATGAGTGAGTGTGTTTTGCTCGAGTCATTCTTGCGGCGCAGTTTGGCGCCAGTGTATTTTTGTTCTCTTCTCATGGTGTCTCCCCTCCCACAGCTTAGGGGCTAGATCATACCATGCATTTTTAAGGATATAAAAAAAGAGGCCCACCGAGGTGGGCCTTGCGTTGTGTGTGGTTATGTGCGTTTTGCTCACTGTACTTGCGTAGGGAATAAAGCAATAACGCGGTCCTTCCGTTGAAAGATGCCACCATCCGAAGGTGTGACACCATCCGTTATATGACTTTAATATATCAGTCACGAATTAAAGGACGGTTAAGGGTACATCAGCGACCCCTTGATTTCTAGTGCTTAATTGTTAATACATGGTGCTTTATATAGCGATTTTATGAATATTAGTTGTGAGCTTGGCTGAGTAAATGTTTGCTTTGCAGGAATTTTTTAGCCACAACTGCTGGGTCAATATGCTTTACATCTACTTGATAATTCATGCTTTTCATGGCTTTTACAGAGATTTGATTGGCCAGACGATTTAGTGCGGTTGCGATCTGTGGGTATTTTTTTACGATAGCAGCATTGGCGAGGGGGGCTGCTTCGTACGGTGGATAAATATGCTTGTCATCGATTAGTGGCGTTAATTTTAGGGCCTGTAACCAGCCATCAGTACCAAAAGATAAGATGGCATCGACCTGGTGATTGGCGATGGCGCGATACATTAGGCTGGGTGTCATGGTGACAACCTTTTTAAAATGTACGCCGTAGTATTTTTGCAGTGCTGCATAGGCATCGACACGCTTTAAAAATTCAGGTGGTGCTGCGATGGTAAGCATGGGTCCATATTGTGCGAGTTGGCTGAGTGTGGTGAGGTGATGCGCTTTAGCGAAGGCGCTAGTGACGGCGATGGCTGTTTTATTTTCGAAGCCAAAAGGCTTTAACCATAAAATCCCTAGATGTTTTGCTGAATAGTTTTTAACGTAGTTATACGTTTGCTGTGCGCTAACGACTTTTTTTTGGTGCAAGATATTCATATAGATGGTGCCGGAATAATCGGGGTAGGTATCAATAGCACCATTTTCTAAGGCTTTTTGCGCGATGGTTGATGAGCTGAGGTTGTCTTTAATGACTATTGGCAGATTGGTGTATGTTTTTAGCATGTCGGCCATTATGTTCGCTAGAATATACTGTTCACTAAAATTTTTCGAACTCACCACAATGGGTTTAACGTGATTGCCACTAAAGAACCGCCAGTTTTGTTGCACGATAATGGCGATAAAGGCTAAGCCGGCGATAATCACCATGGCAATTTTGGTATGGCGCCAGCGCATGTTGTGACGTGTTCGAAATGATGAGAGCATTTCGACTTGGCCGATTAAGTAATCCACTACTAGTGCTAATATTGCGGCGGGTATGGCACCCATTAATATCAGTTGATTACTGTTGAGTGATAAGCCTTCGGTGATAAAGTCACCGAGGCCGCCGGCGCCGATAAAGGCGGCGATGGTAGCAATGCCGATATTCATTGCGCTGGCGGTTCGGATGCCACTAATAATTGTTGGTAAGGCGAGCGGTACTTCAACTAAGCGAATGCGTTGCCAGGTATGAAAGCCGAGTGCGCGTGCGGCTTCGCGACTGCTTTGAGGAATTTCTTGGATGCCTACTAGGGTGTTTCGAACAATGGGTAATAGACCGTAAATCGTTAAGGTAACTAATGTCGGTTTAGTGCCGATACCTAAGAACGGAATTAAAAAAGCAAGCAGTGCTAAGCTTGGTATGGTTTGAAAAACACTGGTGATACCAAGAATAAAGCCGCGCATACGTGGTTGGTAGTAAATCCATATACCTACTGGTAAGCCAATGCAGATCGCCACAACAGTAGAGATGCCAGCTAAATAAATATGCTGTGCGAGTTTAATCAGTAATTGATGACAGTCATTGAATAGGCAGGTCGGTGTCATGCTATCGTCCATACTTTATTGAAGTCGTCGATAACGGCTTGTTGATTATTAATCAGTTCTTGTACGTATTCACTGGCAGGGTTTTGAATGATCTCTTGTTTAGTGCCGACTTGTTGTAGCTTGCCGTGATGAAACACGGCAATGCGGTCGCATAAGCGAAAGGCTTCAAATAGATCGTGAGTTACAAATACAATGGTAGTTTCAATTTTTTTATGCAGATCATGAATCTCCTGTTGCAGTGCGCGGCGGTTAATTGCATCTAAGGCAGACAAGGGTTCATCCATCAGTAGCACGTTAGGTTTGGTAATTAATGCACGTGCCACGCCGACACGTTGTTGTTGGCCGCCGGAAAGCTCATCGGGATAGCGTTGCATAAATTTACTTTGAGATAAATTGACTAGGGCAAGGCACTCTTCAATGCGCTGTTTAATATCTGTTTCGCGCATACCTTCGAGTCGCAGAACGATGGCAAGATTTTCATAAATTGACAGGTGCGGGAATAAACCAATTTGTTGAAACACATAGCCAATTGAGCGGCGCAGCTGATAGATATTGTATTGATCGATTGGTTTGTGATCGAGCGTAATGGTGCCACTAGTGGGTTCGATTAGGCGGTTGATCATTTTAAGTGTGGTGGATTTGCCGCTACCGGATGAGCCAAGAATAACCATCAATTCACCGGGTTTGACTTCAAGGTCTAAGTGGTCAACAGCAAAGGTTTTGCCGTGGTTATAAGTTTTACACACCTGTTCAAAAGTAATCATGGTGGGTTCTTGGTTGCTCAGCAAAGTCTAGTGTATCATATCCTTTTTATGGTTTTACAGAGAAGGTAAATAACATGGATGCGGTTTATCAGCCTTTAGCCCCTTATGATATGAAAATATTTGACCAGCAGTTGCAGGATTTATTGCAGCAAGCTAAAAGTTTAACCGGTTTTGCTCGGTTGGAATTTTTTAGTCAAGCGTTTATTGACTGCCCGTATGTTGCTGGTGCTTGCGGTGAAGGTGATTGTGGTGAATTTGATCAAAGCCCACTGTATCGCAGTGATGTATTCGATTGTGTTACCTATATTAATATAGTGTTGGCTTTAAGCTTGTCTAAAAATTGGGATGATTTTCAACGGCATATATTACGCGTGAATTATTATAAAAGTAATCCGAGTTATTTAACCCGCTTTCATTTTATGAGTGTTGATTGGAATGTGCAGAATGCATTAAACAGTATTGTCGAAGATATTACTTATACGATTGTTGATCAGGATGATCAGCCGGTGATTGAAGAGGCGACTTGTGTGATTGAAAAGCCGCACTGGTTATCTTTTCGCTCGCTAGAAGATATCAAATTACTCGAGCAGGTAGATGAAAATGAAGCCGTTAAGCGCTTAGGTGAGTTACACCAACAAGCAGCGTTCTATCATGATATAGAAAACATTACGCCTTATGTGCCACTGCAGGCTTTATTTGATGCAAAACAACAACCGAATGAACAATTATTTAAACAAATTCCAGCGGGTTGTTTGTTGGAAATCGTACGACCAGATTGGTCATTGCGCGAACAAATCGGCACTAACCTTAATGTGTCACACGTAGGTTTTGTGATCGACAGTGATCAAGGTTTGCAATATCGCCAAGCTTCTACGGTAGCTGGTAAAGTAACTGATGTATCATTAATAGATTATCTGCAGCACTGTTCAAAGAGCCCAACGATTGGTGGTATTAATTTACAAATGGCAGTTATTCCCGCTTGATCACTCGATTGTCTACCTTTTAGTAACCTACCTGTTTGTCATTAGTTGACAGTGACTAGTATTTAACCCTAGACTGCTTCGGTGGGGCAGTATTTTTGTGCATTTTTTAAGTGCGAAATTAACTGATGAAAGAAAGGGAGACATACATGTCTAGATCCGATATGCCGTCGGCATTACGTGATGAATTAATAGCTTTAGCTGAGGGTTACTTAAAGGGTGATGGTGCCACACCATTTTTTGGTACTGTGGCTCGTTTGCCCGGCGTTAGTTATTTGACTCAAAGGCGTGATCAATGGCGTCGTATAGAATTAACCAATAATTTTATAGCAACGTTAAGAGCACTGGGGAATCCAGAGCGTGATTTATTTAAAGTGCAGAATGCTATTAACTTAGTTGTCGATACCGCGACGGTGGAAAAGCGCATTAGTCCACGTTTAACTGCTTTTATTGCGTGTTGTAATGCGGCGGTAATGCGAGTGCAAGTAGAGCAAGCCAAGCGTGAAGCAGTCGAGCCCACTTTGGTAGTTAGGGCAAGGGACATACCGCTACCGCCATCGCGCGCGCCTTCACCAGCATTATCTGTTTCTCTTCCTGCAGATCCTCCACCTAGTGGTGCTGAGAAAAGTAAAAGAGATGCAGCACGAGATGCAGTACGAGATGCAGCACGATTTGCGTTAGCGAAACTCAAACCTGATACGGTTAAGCCGGTTGTGGTTGATGCTGCTATGTTTACGTCGTCAGGAGTTGCGGATTACAAAGCGCTTAATATGTATCAACGTTTAGGAGTGCCACGTAACCCATCACATAAAGAGTTGCACAAAGCATTCCAAACGCTGGGCAATCAAATAACGGCAGATAAAAATAAAGCGTGGGGGCCGCAATATGCAGATGCGGTTTTCCGTGATTTATTGGATGCCTATCGTACATTAAGAGAGCCCGAACTGAGGGTGCAGTATGATTATTCGTTAGCTGTGGGTGATACGGCTCGAGCTTATGCGCCAGTTAAGACAGCTCTAGATCCTGAAGAATTTTCAAGTTTTGGTACGCAAATTCAAAAAGCAGTTCAGGCATTAGTGCCAAAATCCACAACTGGTCAGTTGCTGGCAACATTTGGAATTGGTGCGGCGGTCGCTGTTGCGGTGGTGATGGGTAACCGTGGCGGTACAGCGCCTAGACCAGGAAGATAATTTTTTTAAACATCACATAAGGGAGTGAAATTGATGTCTGAGTTACAAGACAACATAGCAGGTGCACTGCAGAAATATTTAAACGCCGGTTTTAGTGGCTGGGGTGCATGGCTTAAAGCGTTTGTAGAGGATCGTGAGGCGGGAGTGCGCGGTATGCCTGTGCATGATTTATTAGAAAAGCTGCAAGCGATGAAAGGTGGAGATGCTGACATCGCGATCGAGTTCGCGCCGCTATTAACTGATTTTCGTAATGGTGTACACACACCGGAAGAGATGGCTAAAAATGCTGGCGCTGTGGGTTCGCGAGTGATAGAAACCAGTCAGGCATTACAGCGCATGCTGGTTGAAATTGATGCTTTGCTTGAGGCTGTTAAGCTTGCTGATGTGGCAGGGTCAAAAGCGACAAAAGAAGATGAGTTTAGATCGGTTACACCTGTGTCTCCTGTTCCAGCGGCCACTAGCCTGCCTCAGACTTCACCGGTAGTAACAGAGCCTCAGCCGGCTCGTGTTGTGGTTACCCGGCCAGCAGCTGCTAAAAAATCTGCACCTTCTAGTGAAGATGAGGCAGTATTGGCAGCTATTCGTGCAGGCCATGTAGATTTTAGTGTGTTTACTGCAATGAAGCCCTCGGCAGTAGCTCCAGCAAAGCCAACAGTGTATAGAAGAAGCAGGCGGCTTAGACGTCTCGCACCTAGCTTGTCTGAAGTGGGTTCAACAGTTGCAAAAACTGCAGACGAAAGAGCGGCAACAGCTATAGCGACAGCGGCAGATCAATTAAATTTGGGTGGCCGCGGTAAGAAGGATGACCCGGTGCGACGTGCGGCTGAAGAGATGCAGGCTAAAGTAAGGGCGCGTACTGCAGCGCAAGTAGCAGCGTTAAGAGGTGGCAAGTCGCGTGAGGCTGATTCATCAGATGACGAGGCTGAGTATGGTGATTTCTCTGGTTTAAGGTGCGGGGTTTAATAGAGGTTCTGGCTATCGGAGACGCTAGCCAGTTGTGGACCTTGATGTAAATCGAGTTGCGCTAATAAGTTTTTAGTTTTTGATTTAAACAGCGCAAGATACGTTTTTGGTACGCCGGAACCCGTTGGCAATTTAACCGTTAATGGGTTTTTGGCGCGGCCATCAACATAAAAGCTGTAATGCAAGTGTGGTCCTGTGGCCCAGCCGGTGCTACCTACATAAGCAATCACCTGACCTTGTGTCACTTTACTGCCGCGGTGCATATGTTTAGCGTAGCGTGATAAGTGGCCATACAATGATCTGTAGTGGCGACCGTATTTCACAATAATGGCATTGCCATAACCGCCTTTTTTACCGATAAAAATGATTTTACCGTCGCTGACTGAGTGCACGGGTGTGCCGCGTGGTGCAGCGAAGTCGACACCGAGGTGTGCTTGAATACGATGAATGATAGGGTCCATGCGGCGATATGAAAAATACGAACTGATGCGGTTATAGTGCAGCGGAGCTTTTAAAAATAGGCGCTTTAAACTGTGGCCTTTCGGGTTGAAATAGCCGCTATTGCCGTCGGGGTCTGTAAATCGAATGGCTTCATAGGTTGTGCCGCGGTTAACAAATTGCGCTGCTACAATGGGGCCTTCTTCAACTTTGACGCCGTCATGGTATTTGGCTTCATATAGCACGCTGAATTTATCACCTGGGCGAATGTCTTTGTTAAAGTTGATGCGGTTATCAAATATATGTGTCAGCGCGGCTGTCATGCGGCGTGGCACATCGGCACGTTGCGCGGCATGGGTAAGTGAGCGGTGAATAGTGGCAGTCGCAAACTCTAATGTTTTAGAGTAATGTGGCGCGGTAACGCGTGCACGCAGTTGATTGTCATAACGCTCAACGATGAGCGTTTTGCCGGCGTCCAGTGCAGCAGACAATTGATGAATACGATTGTGCTGGTCGAGCGTTAATGTGATTTTTTGCTGCGGTTGGATCACGCCTAAATAGTTTGCCGCCGTATCCAATTGTAGAATTTGTTGCAGGTCTTGTTGATTGAGGTGGTGTGCCGCGAACATCTCACTTAATGTGTCATTGGTTTTGATGTGCATGGTGACTTGGCGTAAGACTACCGGTTCGGCTTTCGGTGTGGCGGCTGATTGTGCAGCTATAATGGCGGACTTTTTTGGTATAGATATATTGGCTTGTCTTATCGGTTCAGACGTTGGCCAGATATTCATGTAAACGTACGTTACAAGCCAGACCAGCAACAGTGCGTCAACAGTAAGTAGCAAGTAAGTCATCCAACGACTGTTTTGAAAAGGTCTGAAAATGTTCATCCGTTACCAGCGGTCCTTAAATCGAATACGTATCCCCAGCCAAAATTAGAACACATTGCTGGTTTTCTGTCGAGAGGACATGTTGTCCATCGCGTGTGTATATCGTTTTCATGGCGTGGTATGATCTGCGACTGAATTTGATACAAACTGAGGTAATTCATGGCACAAAGCGATGCGATGCAAGCCATCAAGCGTGGCGTTGAAGAAATATTGATTGAAGATGATTTGGCTGCACGCTTAAAAGAAGGTAAGCGTCTAAATGTTAAGTTGGGTTGTGACCCAACGGCGGCAGATATTCATTTAGGGCACACCATTGTGCTGAATAAATTACGCCAGTTTCAAGAGCTGGGGCATCATGTGCAATTTTTGATTGGTGACTTTACCGCATTGATTGGTGATCCCACCGGAAAGAATGTGACGCGTAAGCCGCTTACACGTGAAGAAATCGAAGCCAATGCAAAAACCTATCAGAAGCAAGCATTTAAAGTCTTAGACCCAGAAAAAACTGAAATTCTTTATAACTCACAATGGATGGCAGAAAAATCTGCTGCTGATATGATCCAATTGGCATCTCACAGTACGGTTGCGCGTATGTTAGAGCGTGATGATTTCTCCAAGCGGTATCAAGGCAACCAACCGATTGCGATTCATGAGTTTTTGTATCCGTTATTGCAGGGTTATGATTCGGTAGCAATGAAGTCGGATGTTGAGCTGGGTGGTACTGATCAAAAGTTTAACTTATTAATGGGCCGTGAACTGCAAAAGATCTATGGCCAAAAGCCGCAATGCTTGGTGATGACACCTTTATTAGAAGGGCTGGATGGCGTTAAAAAAATGTCGAAATCATTAGGCAATTATATTGGTGTTACCGACAGTGCCGATGATATGTTTGGTAAATTGATGTCGATCTCCGATGATTTGATGTGGCGTTATTTTGAATTGCTCAGCTGGCTACCCTTAGAAACCATCGAGCAATGGTATAAAGAAGTCAACGACGGTGCTAATCCGCGTGATTATAAAGTGAAACTGGCTGCAGAAATCGTTGATCGCTATCACGGTGATGGTGAAGGCGAAAAAGCCTTACAGCGTTTTGTTGAGCGTTTCTCTCAAAACCAATTACCCGATGACCTTGAAGAGCAAGCTTTGTTCACTACAGCTGATGGCATGGGTATTGCACACTTGTTAAAAGGCGCGGGTTTAGTCAATAGCACTTCCGATGCCATGCGCATGATTAAACAAGGCGCCGTTAAGATCGATGGTGAGCGTGTTGAGGACAGTAAGTTAAAAATTTCACCAGACACTTGTCATATATACCAAGTTGGTAAACGCCGTGTCGCTAAAGTGGCTTTAAAACTGGAATAAATTGCACGGCTAATGGTATAGTGGTTTTTGCCGTTGATATAACGGCATGTTATTTTACGGACTAGGATTTCACAGTGGGAGGTGGATCATGTCAATTTTCATTGATGCCTGTATGGGTGTACTTCTTGTTGTAAGTCTGCTATTCCGAATTTGATCCGGGATCCAGGTTATCTGTCATCCCGGACTTGATCCGGGATCCAGGTTGTCTGTCATCCCGGACTTGATCCGGGATCCAGTAACAAAAACTTAAAATAAAACAAGGAGGAGACACCATGCCAAAATATTACGATGCAAAAACCAAAACCTTAGTAGAAACTGATAAAGAGCTGCCAATGGTGGGGTTGCGTATGTTGGTTGGTAAGGGATCATTAGAGCATGTGGAGTTTATTGGTACGTCAGCACCCAGAGACATTGAGCGCCCTCAGTTGCCGTCTGCAAGGATGGGGTTGGGCGGATTATGGACGAAGCCAACCTATGTTAGCAACGTCGATGGTTCAGTAGTACAAGGGCATTTTGACTTAACCAACAAAATTAACCATGATTTGCGTTTGGTAGAGCACACGATTAATCACAAGTGCGGTCCAAAATTCGATGATGCGCTTATAGAAGAAGAAAAATCAGCAACACCTACACCTTAATAGGGTGTTTGGACTGGATCCCGGCTCGTAGGCCGGGATGACAGACTCTAGTACGGGATGACATGACCATACAGCCATAGTCAGTAAGGATACCAAGGGTACCTTTCGAGTGGCGTATGATACATGGATGTAAAGGAGTACGAAGACAGGGAAGTCTGTTCACGAGAAAGGTATCCCTGGTGGCCTTACGGTGTAAGACTTTTTGACTGGATCCCGGCTCGTAGGCCGGGATGACAGAACTGTAGGCCGGGATGACAGAACTGTAGGCCGGGATGACAGAACTGTAGGCCGGGATGACAGAGCTGTAGATCGGCATGATAGATTAGGAGGCAGGGATGCCGGTAATTACACATCGATATGATGGTGATAATAAATTAGTGGCGTATGACCTTGAGAATACAGGCCGCCGTCGCGCCTTAAAAAGCTATGTTACTAAAATAGCCAATCTTGAATCCGATACCGACGCAAAGCGTCTTGCAAAAATAATTAAGTTACATTTTATTTTACTAAAAACACATCAAGCGGCGAGTGCTGCGAGAAAGCTGGGTAATCCTCATGTACAAGAAATTCTATCGCACGTAAATAAAAAGTTAGCTGATTTGAGAGTTGTTATCCAGCCAAGGGAGTTAAGCGTTGTACCTGAAACGTTGCTTGAAGGTCAAACTTCAGAAGTGCGCAGAGCGTTAGGTGATAAGGTGAAACGCGAAATTACTTCGTATGATGATAACCGCACTTCGGCGTTACGTGTACCAGCTCGTATTCCTAAGCCGGCAAAGGATTCATTGGACCATGCGTCGACTATTGTTGCGATGGTGGCATCACGCAAGGACTACATTATCGAGCATGCCGCACGACGAACAGAATTATTTTGGATGTTGTGTGTTGCCTATTATAAGAGCGGTTATGTGGTTAATGGTGATCAGGGGGCTTTGGTGCAGCATGGTAAAGCTACCCCAGGCTATGGTAATGCCGCTTGTCACTCATCGTTGTTATCGAATATTACTGATAACTCCGGTCGTGGCCGCAGTCAAATAGCGGGACTATCACTCGATGCTGAACTTAATAGCACCGTTGAATTACCTATCGCGGTAAATAAAGTGGATAGCAATATGGAATCCGAAGGTAAAGCGACAGAAACCATGCGCTATAAGACCAATGTTATGTTAAATCGTGTCAGTCGGGGAGAGCTTAACCCTATACAAGCGATGCAATTGTATTTCACCGCCATGAATCGCTATTTTGATAAAGCAAAAGCAGACTTTGCTCTTAAGGCCGATCGAGAAGCGCCTATAGAGGCAAAACATTTGATACTAGAATACCAACAAACCGGTACACTGAGTTGGGCGGCGCTAGAGAAAGCCACTGGTCATTTGTCGTTATCGATTGCGGCAATTATGTTGTGGTTGAAGCCTAAAGAGGTGGAGATGAGTGAATCATATAAAAGAACCGCGGTGCGTTTATTTCATGAGCCTGCATATAAAGAAGCGTGCATTCTGGAGCGACAAGCAGAGATACTCGCTGCGCCAGTCGCTTAAGTAGACATTTACACCATATAAATATAGTATTCCTGCCTTTATTCATGCGCCATTATTCATTTGGAGATATGAATATGACTACGGTGAAAAAACATAAGCCCAGTTGGCTGGTGGTGTTTGGTTTGGTGGCTAGCTTTTTAATCCCCATGGCGTTGGCGCAATATATCTATATGCACTCGAAGGGGGTGGGTCTCAATGCAGCCAATCATGGTGATATAGTCAATCCGTTGGTCGATACGGCTAATCTGCAATTTGATACTTTGGAGGGTAAGCCGCTGCTGCTGAGTAAAATGCATGGCAAATGGCTAATGATGCTGGTTGAAAATCAGTGCCCCACAGATGACTCAAAGAAACATATCTACTATCAGCGCCATATTCGCGATGCAATGGGTAAAGACCGTGAGCGCGTGTCGAACTTGCTGGTGGTGCCTAAAAATTGTAAACTGCGCGCGTTGGCGACAGTAATGAAAAAAGCTTATCCGAAAATGACATTAGCGATAGCTACTGAGCAGCAAATGACAAGGTTAAATCAACAGCTCACTTTGTCACATGCCGCTACCGTACATCGCGGTGAAGGGCAGGTATATTTCGTTGATCCAACAGGAAATTTGATGATGCATTTTGATGTGAAACAAAATCCGAAGTATATCTCTACCGATATGAAACACCTGTTGAAGGTATCCAAGATCGGTTAGCTTATTTTCGGAAGGTATATTATAGGTACCCAAGTTGAATAGTTTATATATAAAACGGTTATCACTGATTGCCGTGATTTTTGCTTTTGTCGTTATTGCATTAGGTGCAATAACGCGTCTTAGCGATGCAGGCTTAGGTTGCCCTGATTGGCCGGGCTGCTATGGCCATTTGACTGTGCCTACTTCGGTGAAGGCGGTAAACCAAATCGATCATATGTTTCCACAGCATCCGATTGTGGCGCATAAGGCATGGGCAGAAATGATTCATCGCTATTGTGCTGGCACCTTGTCGTTGTTGATTGCTGCTGTGGTATTTTTTGCGATTCGCGAAGCCAAACGATTAAAAAACAAAAAACGCATGACGTTGGCGATTGCCTTACTCTTATTATTGCTCTACCAACCAATTCTCGGTATGTGGACGGTTACTTGGAAGTTGCTGCCGATTGTTGTGTCGCAACACTTATTAGGTGGTTTTGGTTTGTTGGCTATGTTGTGGGCGCATTATTGTTTGTATTCTGGTTCCCGGATCAAGTCCGGGATGACAGAGGCGTCCGGGTCTGTCATCCCGGCCCCCGAGCCGGGATCCAGTCCCTTAAAGCCTTTAGCCATCATCGCTCTGGTATTAGTAATCTTCCAAATCATGCTCGGCGCCTGGACCAGCACCAACTACGCGGCGATCAGCTGCGCTAGCTTTCCTTTCTGCCAAATGCAGCCTTGGCACTTAGATTTTAAACACGCCTTTGATTTAACGGCATCCATAGGTGCTAATTACGACGGTGGCCTGCTTAGCGACAACGCGAAACGTACAATCCAAGTGGTGCATCGCTTTGGTGCACTGATGATTACGTTATATTTATTTGTATTTGCGGCAATGGTTGCTTGGAAGAATCAAGCCAGCCCTCGGACCATTAAGTTAGTCATGGTTATGATGGCCTTGCTTGTGCTGCAGATCTGTTTAGGTATCGCGAATGTGATGTTGGCGCGACCATTATTGATTGCGGTGCTGCATAATTTAACCGCTGCGAGCTTACTGTTGTCAGTGGTCGCGCTCAATATACAACTTGTTGCTCAGCGCAGTGAGTCGATTAGTGTGGGAGAAGCACATTATGCCAAATGCTGAATTAGCCATCGAGCAAACGCAGAAAGCGAGTTGGAAAGATTATTTAGAGTTATGTAAGCCGCGGGTGGTGCTGTTAATGGTGCTGACAGTGGTGGTGGGTATGTGCTTAGCTGCTCCAGGTGTCATACCATGGCAAATATTGCTATTTGGTAATGTGGGCATTGCTCTGGCTGCCTGTTCAGCTGCCGCGGTTAATCATTTAGCGGATATGCATATTGACCGCGTGATGAAGCGTACCATGCAACGCCCGATGGTGAAGGGCAAGGTGTCTCCGAAGCAAACCATGATTTTTGCTGGTGTGATGTGCCTGATTTCAATGGTGATGCTCACCTATTTTGTGAATGGGCTAACAGCCATATTGTCATTTGCTTCATTGATTATGTATGCGTTTATTTATACATTTTATTTAAAACATGCGACACCGCAAAATATTGTTATCGGCGGAGTCGCCGGTGCTGCGCCACCCTTGTTGGGCTGGGTGGCCGTGACGGGGCATGTTCAGTTGCCAGCAATTGTCCTGCTGTTGATTATTTTTGTTTGGACTCCTCCTCATTTTTGGGCGTTAGCTATTCACCGTATCGAAGATTACGCCAAGGCCAATGTGCCAATGCTGCCTAATACGCATGGTATTCCTTATACCAAGAATCACGTTTGGTATTATTCCATTCTGTTGGCAGTTGTCACTGCTGTGCCTTTTTTCATTCAGATGTCTGGTTGGATATATCTAATTAGTGCAGTGCTATTGAATGCGCGTTTCTTGCAGTGGGCCTGGCGACTAAAGAAAAGTAATGACACGAAAACACCGATGGCGGTGTTCAAGTATTCAATTGTGTATTTGATGCTGTTGTTTGTGGCTTTGCTCGTCGATCATTACCTGCGCTTTTAGCTGGGGGTGAGGCCTATATGGTTTGGTTAACGTATTTTGCTAAGTGGCTGCATTTATGTTTGGTGCTTTTATTGCTTGGCGGCTTATTTGCAAGTTATGGTTTCACTTTGGCGGCCATGAGGTCGTCGCGTACGGGGTTGCGACAGCAGGTCGTCTCATTATCCTGTTGGGGTAGTCGGGCTGTCTGGGTTGCGATGGCAGTGTTGGCAATTACTGGGACCTTGCTAGTCCACCCGAGAGGCTACACCTTTCAAACGCCTTGGATTAATGCCGCTTATTTGTTTTTAGCCTTGGCGGCCTTCTGTTTATATGTCATTCACTTTCTCAAGCAGCAGCTGTTAAATCAGCGGTCAGCCTCTATATATACATTGGTATTTTATCATGTGCTTAATATGGTGCTGTTTATCACGCTGATTGTCATTGCCTATGAGGCAGTTAGCAAGCAAACCTTTTTGAGGTTTTCGTGATGCTGTATTTTTACTTAAAAACAATCCATGTGGTTACGGCAGCGATCATTGTTGGCGTAGCGTTATGCAGTAGTGCGCTATTAATATATGCGCAACATAATCAACAGACTAATAATATGTCCCATGCAATAGATCGCTGGTTACGCTTAAATGCTCTTTTAGTCTTTCCTTTATTGTTGATTCAAATGATATTGGGCTTTGCTGTGATCTCGGTACAGCGATATTCTTTAATGATGCCGTGGGTGATTGTGACATTTATCGGCTTTGTTTTGATCTTGTTTGCATGGATTGCTGCTAGTTTTAACTTGCTGCGATATAAAAACCAGGCCAATTCGATGGGTTTTTATCGGAATTGGCGCAACTTTTCTTTGCTGGCGATGCTAATTTTGTTAATTATTTTGTTTTTTATGGCTAATCGTCCAGGTTAATTCACTGTTGAAAGCTGCTAATTAATGTTACATTTTTACCCAAAGTGCGCAACTTACCATCATATTTGTTCAGTAGTTGAGCTTGATTGTTCAGTTATGATTCAGAATGCAACTAATTTGAAAAAACATGAGAAAAGTTGAAAAAGGGTGTTGACTTCCCTGGCGGGATCGGTAGAATGCTCACTCTCTGCTGCTGACACAC
>JARGPC010000006.1:139456-152296 GCA_029212885.1 Coxiellaceae bacterium | reverse complement strand
CCAGGATTAAACGTTGGCCTAGGGTAGTAGTCATAGCTATTTTTGCAACAGTGCCCTCATTCTTCGGTAGTGGAAGTAATTTGACTAAAAGTCAGGAGGTCACTGCGCTATATTGACAACTATTTTTCATCTTGTTATTATAAAAACATATTAACTGTATTGTGAGAGTAAGTAAGATGCGACCAGTAACTGACCCTTCGCCCGCCCATCGCGGAATTGAAGAATCCAAAGCTGAAGCCAGGCCAGTCCGGAGTACCCCTGTTTTGACTGGCGGCACAACAACAGCATCCGTTCGTGGTGATGCCATGGGAATAACAGCGGGTTTTATAGATATGCGATCGCTTGCACAATTGACTATCACCTCGAAGCAATTTAATCGCGCCACTCAAGCTGAATTGATACGCCGCCGTACTGAGCATGCACTCTTAGACCATATCGTCAAAGGTGAAGAGAAAAAAGCACAAGCCATGCTGAACGCCAATCCCGAGCTGATACTTGCTCATACTGCAAAAACCATCGATTATTCTGGCAAATCCATTGAAGGCTTAACGGCTTTCCAAGCAGCCCTGTGCGCAGGTGATGCCGATATGGTGCAAATGATGCAGCCTTATTTTGCTGCACTTGATGGTGGTGGTGAGCAAGTTGCCCTGCAAATAAAAACACTTTTTCCTGATGGTTTTGATGCGCACCTCGCACATCAATTAAGAGCCACGTTTGATTTTAGTGCGATATTTGACGCTATTAGCATAGCCAGTGATGATGAGGTAAAAAACGCATTAGCATTAAGCGGTGTGGAATTTAAACAAAGCGATACCGCACGCAGTAAAGCTGACAGCGCGCTTACGTTAACGGAAGCCATGAATCGTTTTAGAGAAAGCTTTACGAACACCTCGTTGCGCGAACAGACCTATAACCCACAGCATCTTTTACAAGCCATAAGGCTCTATGCTTCAACCTTCAAAGCTGAAATTCTGGAAGATTGGCTTCAAGACAGAAGGGGGCGCGACTTAAATTGGGATAAAGGCAGGCACGACTTATTTTGGCGTCAGGTTATCGGATTTTGCCAACGTTTTGTACCAGCTTGTACGGCGCAGGCATTCGCCCAGGGTCTTGATAGCGTCGTTACTTTGCCCGGGCGTAACTGGGTAGTGAAACCACTTCAGCGCAACTTAATGTTCCAGAAAGATGGGTGTGATGTTTTTTATCCTATTGGCGTGGAGAAGAGTGGTTTGGGTTTTGATTATGCTTCAGCGAAATCTGGTGCGGGAGCTGGAGGTTACGGGCGGGGGCAGAGTGGCTGGGTGGCTTGGCCACGTACATTTCTCAGGCAATTTCTTGACCACGTGAACATTTTATTTCAATCAAAGCAACAAGCATTTTCGACATTGTATCGGGCTACATTCCCCGACGAAGGTAGCACACCTATAACAACGCCAACTAGATAAATGGTTCCGTCACGTTTCGGTACGCAAAACAGCGTTAACGCTCGTTGGTCTTCAATGACTATATAATAAGATAATAAGGAATTTAAACGGTTTGCTATTTGCCAAGCATGAGGCAGCTAGTGGTTAAGCAGTTTCAGATTAGAGCGTACCCAGTTGTGACGTAACCAAATAAACTGTTGTATACTGATTTGCAGTGGTTATAACCCCCTTTATTAGGAACACCTTATGCACCGTTATCTTGTTCGTATTTTTGTCACTTTATTACTTGTGGTTAGTTTTAGTGCTAGCTATGCCAGTTTTTGTCGTTGCCAACCAAAAGATGCCTGTTGGCCAAAGGATAAGGACTGGCAGGGTTTAGCTAAGCAATTAAAGGGTAAGTTAGTGCAATCGGCGCCGGTACTGGCAGCATGTAAGGCTGATCCCAAAAGCAAAGACTGTTTAGCGACACTAAAAAAAGTTAAAAATCCGTTCTATTTGCAATCGATATCCGCTGGAACAGAAAGCCAAGGTTGGTTAAATGCTTGGACTGCTGCCGTGAGCCCTTATGCGATTGAAGCTGAAAATGCTGATGATATTGTTGCGGGTGTCAATTTTGCGCGTAAACACAATTTGCGATTGGTGATTAAAGGCGCTAGCCATGATTATTTGGGCCGTTCGACAGCACCGAATTCATTACTGATCTGGACTCACCATATGCGTGATATGAAATATCACAAATCATTTGTGCCGAAAGGCTGTTCAAAAATATTCAAAGCTGTTCCTGCTTTGACAGTAAGTGCCGGCAATACCTGGTTAGAGGCTTATGACATGGCCACCAACAAACATGGTCGTTATGTGCAAGGCGGTGGCTGTACTACCGTTGGTGCTGCTGGTGGTTTTACCCAAGGCGGAGGATTTGGTAGCTGGTCAAAACGTTACGGCACAGGTGCTGGCAGTATGTTGCAGGCTAAGGTGGTGTTAGCCGATGGTAAAAAGGTGATTGCTAACCAATGTCAAAATAAAGAATTATTCTGGGCATTACGCGGCGGTGGTGGCGGCACTTATGGTGTGGTAACACAAATGACTTACCGAGCTCATCCGCTACCCAAATACTTTGGTGTGGTTAAGGGGCAGATTAAGGCAGATAAAGCGCAGGATTATCAGGCGTTGATTCGTCAAACCTTGGAATTTATGCGTGATCATTTGATGAGTCCTAACTGGGGCGAGCAGATATCTTTTGGAAATGATAATACTGTCAAGCTAATGTTATTATCTGCTGGCCTTAATGATAAGCAAATGCAGTCGGTGTGGGCGCCGCTTGAGTCATGGGTTAAAAAGCAGCCGAAAAAATACACCATTGACTTAAAATTTAAATCATTACCCGCAAGAAAATTCTGGAATTATAAATACCAAATGGGCGCTAACAGTGTGTTAGCTCCAGTTAAGAACCCAATGCATAACGCAAAGAAAGGTCAATTTTGGTGGCAGGTTACTAGTGGTGAAGTGTATACCTATTGGTATACCTATCAATCGTGGTGGTTACCGCTGAGTTTATTTGAAGATAAAAATTTGAGTCACACGACGCAACTGATTTATGACGCGTCTCAACTATCAACAGTGCATTTGCATTTAAATAAAGGGTTGGCTGGTGCTAGTGATGAGGCATTGAAGTTAAGCAAGCAAACGTCAACTAATCCCGCGGTGTATAATGCAGCAGCACTAGTGATTATGGGTGCAAGTAATCAAGATGTATATCCAGGTATAAAAGGGCGCGAACCAAATCTAAGTGAGGCGAGGCGCCGGGTTAAGGCGATTAATCGTGCGATGAATATGTTTAGAAAAGCAGCGCCTAATGGCGGATCATATGTCAATGAAACCGATTATTTTGAAAAAAATTGGCAGCAAGCGTTTTGGGGCGATAACTACAAACGTTTGTATGACATCAAACAGCAGGTTGATCCGAATGGGTTGTTTTACTGTCATCATTGTGTTGGTAGTGAGTTATGGAACCAACACGGTATGTGTAAACGTAAAGGCAAATAATGTCGAAAAATACGCGTTAAGGTGTTAGCACAATCTTGCCCTGAGTTTGTTTGGCTTCTAGCATTTTATGCGCTTCTATTGCTTGATCCAGTGGGAATGACCTGGCAATTTGAATCGTGACTTTTTGATTAGCACACAGTTCGGCGATATAACTTAAGTCGTCGAGGTTGTTTTCGGCTAGCATGCCGGTGGCCTCTACCGGTAAGTCTTTTGCGGCTGCTAAAATTTCATCGCGAGTAATAGTGGGGACGGTAACAATTAGGCCATGCGGTTTGAGCACTTGTAATGATCGAATGCCAGTATCGCCGCCGACTAGGTCAATGACGACATCAACATCTTTAACGTTGTTTTCAAATTTTTCTTTTTTATAATCGATGATTTTATCAACGCCTAAGCTTTTAAGGAATTCATGGTGTTTTTCAGAGGCGGTGGCAATTACTGTGGCGCCGCCAAGGTTGGCGTATTGCACCGCTAAGTGGCCAACACCGCCAGCAGCTGCGTGGACCAATACCGTGTCGCCGGCTTTAACATGACCGTGTTGATGTACAGCTTGCCAGGCGGTTAGGCCGGCAATGACTAGCGCAGCCGCGGCCTCATTCGATAAAGCTTCTGGTACGGCGACCACTTGGTCGGGTTGTGCTAAGCAAAATTCCGCATAAGCGCAAGGGTGATCATGGCGTCCGACACTGCCAAACACCATTTGGCCAACGTGAAAATTATCGACATTTTTCCCGCATGCAATCACTTCACCACAGAGATCAAAACCCAATCCAGAGGGTAGTGTTAGCGATTGGCAAACAAAGCTACTGCCATCACGAATTTTGGCGTCAATTGGATTAACGCCTGCTGCATGTACCTTTATTAGTAATGTATCCTCAGTTACTTCAGGTTGGTCGATTTCAACACACTGCAAAACATTGGCAGGACCGTATTGGTTGAACTGTATTGCTTGCATATTCGTTAACCGGGTAGAAAGTTTAGAATTATATGATAGTATGGTGAGCTGGAATAGCAAGCTTAGGGATGGCAATGAGTTCTACAGTTGAGCACCAAACGGATCAGGTGACGTCCACCGTTAATATGTTATATCTTGATGCGCGTATTGATAATCGCCAACAACTAATTTATGAATTACGCTTGTCTAAATTTGCATCAGACCAGGATATCTTATTAGCCGCTTATGAAAAATGGCAGACGGATTGCACGCGCCATTTGTTGGGCGATTTTGCTTTTGTATTATTTGATAAGCGTCATCAAGCGTATTTATTAGGACGCGATCCGATCGGTTGTCGGCCTTTATTTTATTATCATCATGCGGGTCAATTTGCATTTGCTAATAATATTCCTACGCTACTGTCAGAGCTGACTGAAACACCTGCGACGAATATGCAGTGGGTTGCAGATAATCTGACGCATACAATTATCATGACCACGCAATATACCGATCAAACTTATTACAAAAACGTTTATCGCGTAACACCGGGTCATAGCTTAGTGATAGCGGGTGATAAAAAACGTTCCAATGCTTATTGGGATTTAAATACCACCTCTGAACTGATGTTGAATGATGACCGCGAATATATTGATGCGTTTAAAGAACAGTTAACTCGCGCGGTTTATCGCCGAGTAAAGCAAGCTGACCGGTTAGGCAGTGAATTAAGTGGCGGCCTGGATTCAAGTTCAGTGGCCGTGATAGCTAAGCAGTATCAACCAGATTTGCATGCGTTTAGTAATGTGCCTCACCCGGATGACCCAGAAGGTCATAAAACCGATGAGCGCCAATTTTCACGTGCTGTCGCCGAGTTTGCGCATATTCGTCATCTGCATGAAACCGATGGTACCCAAGGTTGTGATGCGGAGCGTGATTTGCGTTTAGCTACTGAGTGGTGCGGCATGCCGTGTGAGGGGGTATTCCCCGTGGTGGCGATGCCATCGTATCGCACGGCTGAAAAAGCTGGGGTGCACTTAATGTTATCCGGTTTTGGCGGTGATCAATGCGTAACGATGCAAGGGGCTGGGCGACTCAAAGATATAACCCGGGCGCATCGATGGGCGGAATTATTGGCTGAATTAAAATATAAGCATAAAACTAGCGCTTCGTTATATACGGCTTTTATGAAGCGCTGGATTGGTGAGTGTGTTCCTGGATATCAATATTTACGTTCACGCCACCAACAAGACTATGTGGAGTTGGCGGACTTTGCTTTGTCAAAATCGTTATTGGATCAAGTGGAGCTGCCTAAACGTTTTCCGTTATTAAAAACCATTCGCATGAAAAAAGATTACAACTTACGCGAATGGCAGCGTCAATTTTTTATAGGTCCTGATTGTTGGCATGTGCGTGTTAGAGTCGAGTGCTCAGCAGTTTTATCCAGCCATTTTGGATTGCAATATGCTTATCCATTATTGGACACGGAATTATTGCAGTTTGTCATCAGTTTGCCAGCGCGGATAAAATACCAACAAGGAACAGCACGTTATTTAATTCGTCAAGCCATGCAAGGCATGTTGCCGGAGAGTTTGCTAACCCGTTTTGATAAAACCGGCGGCACAGCACCGGGTGCATCTTATGTATTAAAAGAGTATCAAAAAAAACATCCGACGTTGCATACGCCTTATGCTGATACCAGTACGCGGTTAGATAAGTGGGAAGGCATCGATCGCCGGCAGTGGGATTTCGTTAAAATGATGCAGTCTATGACTAAGTCGTGATATGCTTGCGCCATGATTAGACCTCTCTCTTTATATATAGGCCTGCGTTACACCCGCGCAAAGCGGCGTAATGGCTTTATTTCATTTATTTCCAGTGCTTCAATGATTGGTATTGCCTTAGGCGTTGCAGTGTTAATCACTGTTTTGTCGGTAATGAACGGTTTCGATTATGAAATCCGTCATCGCTTTTTTGCTGTAGCGCCGCAGGTGACAGCTTTTACGGCTCAAGGTTTGCAAGGTCGTTGGCAGAATCTACAAGCGCGCATTAATAAAGTGCCTGGGGTAAAAGCTTCAGCACCTTATGCTAATGGCAAGGGCATGCTCAGTTTTCAGGGTCAGGTGAGTGGCGTTGAGGTGATGGGCATTGTGCCGACAGAAGAAAATAAGATTTCATCGATCGGCGGCAAGATGAAAGACGGTAGTCTTAATAGCTTGCAGCCTGGCAAGTTTAATATGGTGATTGGTTATAAGTTGGCGGATAACTTGGGTCTATCCGTTGGAGATAAATTGGTGTTATTAACGCCGCAAACCACGACATCGCCGTTGGGTATTCAGCCGCGTTATCGGCGTTTTACTATTGGTGGTATCTTTGATGCCGGTGGTGGTTTTGGTTTTGATACCGGTGTGGCTTATATTAACTTATCCGATGCCCAGCGCTTGTATGCCGGTGGTCAAATGTACAGTGGTTTGCACATTAAGCTGGATAATTTATATCAAGCAGTCGCGATGTCAAAAGCCATTGCTGAGCATTTGCCGAATACTTTTATGGTGTCCAATTGGACGCGCCAGTTTGGCCCGTTTTTTAAAGCCTTAGCGATGGAAAAAACCATGATGTTTATCATCTTGATTTTAATTGTTGCGGTGGCGGCGTTTAATTTGGTATCGACGCTAGTGATGGTGGTTAATGATAAGCAAGCTGATATTGCTATCTTGCGCACATTAGGCGCGAAGCCACGCAGTATCTTTGCGACGTTTATTTTTCAAGGCGCGTTGGTTGGTTTGATTGGTGTGGTTCTTGGTGTGATCTTAGGGTTACTCTTATCGTATAACGCCACCAATATCGTTAGCTATTTGCAGCGTGCATTCCATGTGCAATTGATTTCAGCGTCGGTGTATTTTGTCGATTTCTTACCGGTGCGTATTATGCCGATGGATATCGTTGAGATTTCCTTGTGGGCCTTTGGTTTGAGCTTGGTTGCTACGCTTTACCCGGCATATCGTGCGTTCAAAACACAACCGGCGGAGGCATTACGTTATGAATGATGTTTCTGCGGTATTGAGGTGTAATGATTTAAGCAAAAGCTTTCATGATGGTGAGATTTCAGTTGATGTATTAAAGCAAGTGAACTTAACTATTAATTCTGCTGAAACGGTCGCAATTATGGGTGCCTCAGGTTCGGGCAAAAGCACATTATTGCATTGCTTGGGTGGCTTGGATAAGCCTACCTCGGGTGAGGTGTTTGTCGAGCAGCAATCACTCAATAAAATGAGCGAAGCGGCTAAAAGCGAATGCCGCAATCATACCTTGGGTTTTGTTTATCAGTTTCATCATTTGTTGCCAGAGTTTAATGCGCTGGAAAATGTGATGATGCCGTTATTAATTCGTGGTGATGACAGTGCTAAAACTTGTCAGCAAGCGGCATTAGATATCATAGAGCAGGTGGGATTATCGCATCGAGCGAAGCATCGTGTGAATGAATTGTCGGGTGGTGAGCGTCAACGCATTGCGATCGCAAGGGCGTTAGTCACTAAACCAAAATGCCTACTAGCTGATGAGCCGACCGGTAATTTGGATCAACATACGGCTGATAAAATTACTGAAATGTTATTACAGCTTAACCAGAAGCTTGGCACTGCTTTTGTTATTGTTACGCATAATCACGAGATGGCCAAGCATATGCAGCGTCAGTTGCAGTTGGTTGATGGCGTATTAGCTTCCTAATATCAGCTATTTTTATACTCAACTACCATTCCCATCAATGCAGTTGTTAGTGTCTATAGCTGGTATTACAATTCAATGATTGTGTTAATGAATGCATCTCGATAGATTTAATCAACGCTTCTTGAAGCGATTCCCTACGGTTGAAAATAATTTTTTTGTTAGGCGAGTTACAGCTTTGCAAAAGCTCCATGTTCGCATAGAAGATAAATATAAGCGAGAACAGCTGCTGGAAAGATCTACTTCCGCAGTTCCAAGCACTCATTATTCGCCACGCTTACAGGCGGTAGCTACTACGCAATCAGATAGTGAATTATTGAATTCAGATAATGATTCCACTTCAGCGTCTTCACCTGTACCATTTCAGTGATTTGTTAATCTAGCGCACTTTTAATATAAAGTAATACCTTCATTACATATCATAGGTAGCTGAATACACTGCATTAATGTTGCTCATAGCTGTGCTATAATTACTCGCATATTGAACGATGAGAGTGTAATAGTGGCGAAGGGTTGGTTAATAGCGTGGTGTTGTGCTGCAGGGGTATTTTTCACTGGATCTATCTATGCCAATAGTTATTACGTGTGCTATCAAAGCAGAAATGTTATTGATTCCATCAAGTATTTCGGTTGTGCTATGCAGAATCACCGTTGTGACAATAACCAGCTTTATCATTTTGGAAAATATCAAAATATTATCGAACAACAGCATGCCTACAAGCGCTGCATGAATTCATTGCCTGCACCTACACATAATCATGGGCTATTCGTTTGTTATCGGGATCGCGAGCACTCAGCGGATCTTAAGCAAGTGAAATATCATCAATGCCAATACAGTAATAAGCCGTGTTGGAAGCGCGAGTTACAACGATTTGGAAAATACGATACAACGCGTGCCTCTGAGCTCGCCTTTGTGCGTTGTCGTGCAGGAACACCATTATTTGTGAAATAAGCTGAATTTTTAGGGGGGGGAGTGAAAATGTCAAAACAATATAGTAAAAAAGCACTGTCATCGCGTGCCAAAGCACAGCCATTCGCTAAAGCACGGAATCCAGTTCTTATAGCTCTTTTTTCATTACTATTAGCCGCAACAGTACTGTTACCAACAAAAGTATTTGCCTATGACACTTTTTGGGGGTATTACGTTTGTTACGACCAAAATACACGAGGAGCTGTCGGTTCATGCGTGATCAGTAACCAGATCTGTAATGCGAAATACCTGCATTACTACGGTCAATACAATGATCGCTATGAGCAAAAGGACGGTTTATTGCGTTGTCATTATGATCGCAAATCTGTGGTGGATCCTGTCGCTAGAACGTGGCTGCATTAGGAGCGGGCACTCTTATCAATGTTGCTGCATCAGTATATAGGTGTTAGAGAGAGATGATAGCCTCCCCATGGGTGATGGGGAGGTTTAGAGTAAAGTATGATTAAGCAGCAACTTCTTCTTTTTCGGGAAGCACCACATTCAGTTCCATAACAGAGCTGTTGTCTTGGCGATGCAAGTCTACCTTTACTTGATCAATGTCGATCTTGGCGTACTTAGCAACCACTTCTAAGATTTCTTTACGCAGTAACGGTAAAAAATCTTCTTCGCTAGAAGTATCAGTGCGTGATTGCGCGATGATAATTTGCAATCGATCACGCGCGATGGATGCGGATTTCTTTTTAAACCCTATATATTCTAAAAAACTCATGCCATCACTTCCTCTTTGTTGAATAAACGCTTAAAGAAGCCTTGTTTCTTACCTGGCATAAGTGGTGGTGCTGGTTCACCCAGGAATCGGGAGACTAATGCATCGTACGCTTTACCGGCATCCGAGTCTTTCTCGATGATAACCGGTTGGCCTGAGTTGGAAGCGTTAAGTACAGCTTGTGACTCAGGGATAATACCAGCCAGCTCAATACCCAATAACTCTTGAATATCAGCGATTGATAGCATTTCACCCTTGTCGGCTCTTTTGGCTGAGTAGCGCGTGATCACTAGGTGCTCTTTAACTGTTTTTTCACCGTCTTGTGCGGCTTTGGTTTTGCTGGCTAACATACCAAGAATGCGGTCAGAGTCACGTACGGATGATACTTCTGGGTTGGTAACCACTAAAGCGGTATCAGCAAAATGCATTGCCATCATCGCGCCACTTTCGATACCAGCAGGCGAATCACAAATAATAAAGTCAAACGTTTGTTTGAGTTCATCGATGATTTTACCAACGCCTTCTTGCGTCAAAGCATCTTTGTCGCGGGTTTGTGACGCGGCTAAGATATGCAGGTTCGGTGTCACTTTATCTTTGATTAATGCTTGATTAAGATTTGCTTCACCTTGGATGACATTAATAATGTCATATACCACGCGGCGCTCAACACCCATAATCAAATCTAAATTACGTAAGCCGATATCAAAATCGATTACGACGGTTTTTTTACCGCGTTGTGCCAATCCTGTGGCAAATGACGCGCTGGTCGTGGTCTTGCCTACACCACCTTTACCGGATGTTACCACTACAACTTGTGTCATGTTCGTCCTCTCTTTAAGTAATATCAATTTGTATTTTGCCATCTCTTAGGTGGATATGCACCATTGATTTGACATTTTTCGGTGCTTCGAATTGATCCCTGGTTAAGTAGTGTCCTGCTAGTGCAACCAGTTCAGCATCGAGTTGTTGACAAAAAATGTGTGCATCATTGTCACCTTTAGCACCGGCTAAAGCGCGACCGCGCAATGGCCCATGAATATGAATATTGCCATCAGCAATGACTTCAGCGCCGGCGTTCACTGCCGCTAATACCAGTAAGTCACCTCCGGCGGCATAAATTTGTTGGCCAGAGCGCACAGGCTTAGTAATTATTTTGGTATATCCTTTAGATACGGCTGTTGGCGTAGCCGCTTTTTTTTCTGTCTTTTTTGGCTCAGCAGCGCAGGGTGGTTGTTTTGGTGTTTCGGCTGATTCTTTTTTATCATTACTAACAGCGATGCGTGCATTTAATAATGCTAAACCATTATCTTCTGCAAGTTTGGCATCTTTTTGACTAATGCCGCGAATAGCGACAGGCACGACATTAAAGCTGCGTAACACCTCGCATAAACCTTTGACATCGAGGAACGGTTTAAGTTGTTCGTTAATCGCGATGGCATCAATAACTACAGGTGCTTGTTCAAAATATTTCGGCGCCGATGCAATCGTATTGGCCATTTCTTGTTTGATTTTATCGAGTTGGCAGTCGTGCAATTTAAGCACTGTCATGGGTACTAAA
Source organism: Coxiellaceae bacterium (assembly GCA_029212885.1). Taxonomy (GTDB): domain Bacteria; phylum Pseudomonadota; class Gammaproteobacteria; order Coxiellales; family Coxiellaceae; genus JARGNX01. The sequence continues at coordinate 140,923 of JARGPC010000006.1, read as the reverse complement.
TCAGCTTTGAGTTGCATGCTGGTTTTATCTGCTATCGCGTGTTCCATATGCTTATCTTTTGTCTTTAAAGTTAGTCAGTTAACAAAGCGCAAGCATATCATCGCAACTGTATAAATGCTAGCGCTATTCAGGTATGTCATCCCGGGTGTTGATAAAATGCTCAGTTGTGTTATAAATCCATCTTTTATAAATAAATGCACGGAGAAATGACATGAAAGCACTTTTTGTAGCGGCATTATTATTGGTATCTGGTTTTGCTTATGCAAGCGATATTATGGTGGTATCAGGTACAAGCGGGGATTTTGTTAGTGGCGGTAAAACAGAAATATTTACTGGTGTTAAGCAAACTTCAAGTTTTAGCGGTGTTAGTTTTGATATGCCAGGTAAAGTCACAAATATGACGGCATCATTTGCTGCGCCTGCTAAGCAAAAATTAAAAGTAGGGACTTACGATTTCGCAACACGTCTTCCTTTTCAGCAATCATACCAACCTGGTATGAATGTTTCAGGTGATGGTCGTGGTTGTAATAGTTTAAGTGGGAAGTTCGTTGTACGCCAAGTGGATTACAAAAGCGATGGCAGTATTAAAGATATAGCAATAGATTTTGTACAGCATTGTGAAATGCGTTCATCGGCTATGTATGGTGCATTACGTTATAACTCAAATGTGCCAGTGAGTTTCGGTAAGCTATAACTATTGTTATCCACGTCATTGCGAGGAGCTTGCAACGAAGCAATCTATGCTTTTCTGTCATGAGATTGCTTCGCACACATCGTGGCTTGCAATGACGCATTGGTCATCTCGGCCCTGAGCCGGGATCCATTTTAATAAGTTTTAATTTATAAGTCCTTGACGGCGTGTTACCATGTGCCCACATCAAGCTAAAGTTTCGGAGGATATACATGAATGGCTTTGTACGTGGTTGCTCAAAAGTTGTAGCGCCAATTGTTCGCGTGTTGGACTTAATTGCACCGCTGATTGATTTAATTATAAGAGTTTGGATTGCGCGCTTCTTTTTCGAGGCTGCTATCATGAAAATGGGTTCGTGGCAGCAGACTTTGGTACTGTTTCAACACCAGTATCATGTAGGCTTTTTATCACCTGCAGCAGCTGCTGTAATAGGCACAGGCGCTGAATTGGTGCTTTCGTTATTGTTGGTGTTGGGTTTGGGCGGTCGGATTTCGATCTTGATCTTCTTTTTATATAATGCGATTGTTGCCGCGTCATTTCCACACTTATGGACGCCTGAAGGTGCCGGTGGATTGGCAATGCACGTTAGCTGGGGATTATTGTTAGCATTATTAATGGTGCATGGCCCAGGTAAGATCTCACTTGATCATTTGATTTCACGCTGGCATCAGCGTAACAGTGACCGCTTAGAAAGTGATCGCATGCGACGTTTTAATGATATGAGCGGCTCACGCAGCTAGGTAATTTCTGGATCCCGGCTCGTGGGCCGGGATGAC
>JARGPC010000006.1:0-139356 GCA_029212885.1 Coxiellaceae bacterium | reverse complement strand
AGACTCTTGTTCGGGATGACAGACTCTTGTTCGGGATGACAGACTCTTGTTCGGGATGACAGACTCTTGTTCGGGGCCTATGTGTAACTGCCTGTCATCCCGGCCCCCGAGCCGGGATCCATATATAACAAGGAGGTTATTTTCATGGATAAATCAGCCGAAGAAAAACCTAAAGGCGAGCTACTGGTTCGCACCATGGCATTTCCTAAAGACGTCAATGCTAATGGTGACATTTTTGGTGGTTGGGTAGTTGCACAAATGGATATCGCAGCAGCGAGTATCGCTTATAAAACAGCTAAGTGTCGTATTACCACTGTCGCTATTGATTCGATGTCATTTATTTCGCCGATGAAGGTCGGTGACTTTCTGTGTTGTTATGGTGAGTTGCTCTCAACTGGGCGAACCTCTATGAAAATTAATATTTCCACTTGGTCTTTATCAGCTAAGGATGAAAGTAGACGACAAATCACCCAAGGGATATTTACTTTTGTCGCGATTAATGAAGAGGGTAAACCGATACCGGTTCAGCGATAACGCATAACCCTACTGAGATAACCACTCAACAGTTGGCATTTCATGGCCAATGTAAGCAATATAACCGTCAGGGCGAATAAGGCAGTAGCCACCAGCAGTTAAGCCCAAGGCTTGCGCTTGTTCAGTCGTTCCAGCTTGTACTTTGACGCCATTGATTTTAGCGTCACCGTTAAAGTCTAACAGCACGCATTCATTGTTGGAGCGCAACGCAAATAATGGACATAAGTCGCCAGGTTGAGTTTCTGAAGTTTTTTCACCTTTGCTGATATTACTTTTGGTGTAACAAATGCTGGTTTCACCTATCTCATTAACCATCTTTCTTTGTACGCCAGCAAAGGCGGCTAATAACGGAACTATTGTATTTCTGACTGTTTTAACCACGGGGTTGTTTGAGGTGAGTGCTTTGGTTAAACGACCAGCGTTGTCGATAACTTGTTTGGCTACAGGTCGACGTTCCTGTTCGTAACTGTCTAACAGTTTTTCATCTGCTTTGCAGTGATAAACCAAGGCTAATTTCCAGGCCAGGTTAATGGCGTCTTGCATACCAGTATTCATGCCCTGACCGCCTGCGGGCGAATGCGCATGGCCGGCATCACCCGCTAAAAATACATGACCTGAGCGGTAGTGATTAGCTAGTCGTTCGTGTATCCAAAATTTTGATGTCCATAAGGGTTTTTGGATGTTTATTTGATAGGGGAGGCACTGTTCAGCGAATTGATTAAATAATTTTTCATCGAATTTTTCAATCGTGTTGTAGCGTTCATCGTGGCTGACTTCAGCAACGATGCGCATAGATTCTAACATGGGGAACAGCATAACAGTTAGACCGCCATTGGTATATGCAGTGATACGTTCGAACACTTCTTTATGATCGGATTCAACAGGTGCGTCAATCATTAAGAAGCGCAGCTTCATATCTTCACCTTCAAATTTGATGTCAGGCAGGCATTCGCGTACTTTGCTGTGGAAGCCATCACAAGCAATTAACCAATTACTGTTTATGGTTATTTCGCCTTTTTTACCTTTAATATATGCGGTGCAGTGCTTGCTGTCTTGTTCAATAGTGATGAGGTTGCAGTCGCGCTCAACAGTAATGCCACGTTTTGATAAGTGGTTGATTAGGATTTCTTCAGTTTTCCATTGCGGTACACATAACGCAAAAGGGAATTCACTGTTGATTTGATCTAATTGCCATTCAGCAAGGGTTCTATTGTGGCAGCCCACTTCTGCAGCTTTCATTTTTTTGCCGTATTTCATAAGTTCATCTAAGATGCCTAGTGGTTTTAGTAGCTCCAATGTGCGTGCATGAATACCTACGGCGTTTGATGTGGTGGTTGGGCCTGATTTTTTATCGATGATGCGGCAGGGCACATCATGGTAGTCTAAGAAAGCAGCCATGGTTAAACCAACAGGGCCAGCACCAATAATTAACACAGGGGTATCAATTTTCATCACGCTTACTCCATATTAATATGTCGTTTTATTCACTATAAGATAGCATAAGTGTATTGCTTCGCTTATTGTCTTTGCCACAGCACAAGTAAGCCCTCAATGGGTGCGTCTCGCTCGTGGCGTAACACTATGTTTTGCTGGTCAATTTGTTGGTAGCCGAGTTTGTCGGCTAGTTGATTTAAGTAGCGGGGATTGTGCGCGTAACGAATGGTTGGTAACAAGTAGTAACTATCTGTTTGGTAGCCTTGCTCAACACTAAAACATAAATAACCTTCGGGCCGTAGATGTTGATAGCATTCACTTAGGATGGTTTCAATATCGCCGATATAGGTAAATACATCAGCTGCTGTGATGAAGTCAAATGTTTTACACTGCTTAATACCGTTGACTACATCCTCACAAATTAATTGTGTATAAATGTTTTTTTGTTGTGCGCACTCAATCATCATGGCAGATAAGTCGATGCCAACCAGCTCGCTTGTAAAAGGTGCTAATCGTTCACCCATTAAACCAGTGCCGCAACCTAAGTCGCATACCGACCAGCGGTTGTTTGGTAAATATGTCTGTTGATTGAGTAGCTCATAGATTTTATTTGGCACTTGATACTTTAATGCTTGTTTTAAATGCACATCATAATATGGGGAATACTGATCAAATAAATGTTTGACGTAATCTTCAGGCGCTTGTTTGGCAGCATCATCCTCAGGCTGTAATGCTGAAACAATATGCTGTATTTCAGTATTGTCAGGATCAAGCTCGAGTGCCTGTTTATAGTAATCTAATGCCGGACGCAGGTGATTGCTTTTTAGGTGCATGACGCCCAGGTTGACTAAGCTGTCTTTATGTTTGGGGTCTAAATCCAGTGTTTGCTGAAAATACTCTGCCGCTTCCTTTAATCGATTTTCGTACATGAACAGAACACCCAAATTAAAATAGGCTTCAATGTAGGGTTTGATTTCCAGTTGTTGTAAAAAACAGGGCAAGGCATCGCTATAGCGTGCTGATTGTAAATATGCAATGCCAAGATGATGGTGGCTGTCCTCATAACTAGGATCCAGCTCAATCACTTGCTTTAATAATGCAATGGCTTTGTCGTATTCCGCTAACTCGATATAAGCTAGTGCCTGATCATGCAGACTATCGATGTGGTTGGGTTGCACCGCAATGCGATGATTAAAGTGTTCGACAGCTTTATTATATTGCCTTTGCTGTAAATACAGCTGCGCCAAGTGACTGTGTGCTTGTATGTGTTCGGGTTTTTTATCAATCGTTTGTTTAAAATATTGTTCCGCTGTTTGGTATTGCTCTTTTAGCATATACAGTAAAGCTAAGTTAAACAGTGCATCAACATAATTCTCGTCTAGTTTGATGGCTTGCTCATAGTGTGAGATGGCAGGCTCAATATCATTGTTTTTACGGTAAGCGTTGGCTAGGTTATTATGCGCACTAGCGAATTTAGGGTTTAGCTGTATTGCTTGCTCTAAACATTCTATTGCTTTATTGGTTTCACCTTGGCGTGAATAGATTAGTCCTTGGGTGTTATAAAATAAAGCATTGGTAGGATCTAGCTCAATGGCTTGTCGAATCGTAGTCAGTGCTTCTTTGGGTAGATTTTTTTGTGATAATAAAATACTGATGTTGTGCAACACATCGGTTTGCTTTGGGTCTTCTTGTAATAATTCTTCGTATATCTCAAGCGCAGCATTTAAGTCACCGTCCTGGTGGTATTGCTGCGCTTGTTGTAAACGATTACCCGGCATACGCTTGTTTGATTTCCTGGCTTAATTGATACACCGCCATCGCGTAAGAAACGCGAGGATTGTAGCTCATAATGGCTTTAAAGTTGCGAAAAGTTAACCAGTAATCCTTGTCGTTTTTGCCCATTTCAATCAACTTGGCCTTGGCATTGAGAGGTAGTTTTTCGCTGGTTTTAATGCCTCTTTGGCGCCATTGCACCACACGTAATTGTTTTTTATTGAGGTATTTTAATGCGCGCGTGTTGGTAACTTTTGCTGCAACACCAACGGGTTGATTGCGTTTCCAGCCATTTTTCTGTAGGTAATTCGCAATACTGCCAATTGCATCTTTATGATTGTTTAGTAAATCGATATGCCCACTTTTATCAAAGTCGATACCATAATGGCGATAACTGCTAGGCATAAATTGTGGAATTCCTAATGCGCCGGCATAAGAACCATAAATTGTGGTTGGGTCAATTTTTTGTTGGCGAGTTAAAATCAAAAATTGAGCCAGTTCTCTGCGGAAAAACTTGGATCGTTTGGGGTAATAAAATGCTAAAGTAGTTAATGCATCGAGCTCATTAAACGCGGCAGCGTGGCTGCCATAGTTACTTTCAACGCCGATAATTGCCACAATAACGGAAGCTGGCACGCCGTATTTCTTTTCTGCTGCTTGTAATGTTTTAGCATGCTGTTGCCAATATTTTGTGCCGTTCTTTATCCGTGTCTGTGTAACAAAGTATTTGCGGTATACGGTCCATGGCTTAGACTCGTAAGGGAAGGTGATTTTTTTGATAATGGCCTTGTTTGGGCCGCGAGCTGCCAGTATTTCTTGTAAGTAGTTGTTCTTAAAGTTGTATTTCTTAACCATCACCTTGATGAACTGTTGGATCTGCTGTTTAGGCTCAGCAGGCCTGGCTGTGTTAGCCGCCCATAATGGTGTCGAAATAAATAATAAAATCAATAAAATACTGCGTAACATACCGTTCTCCTGAATCACATTCCGTGCCATATTAGCGCAAACAGCCATTGGCAGCAATAAATTTAAGGCACTTGCTTAGTGGTCGCCAGCACGATTTCACGTAAGTTTACCGATTGTGGTTGCTGATAAGCAAATAACATTGTGCGTGCTACATCTTCTGGCGCAAGAATAACACCCATCTCTTTTTTCCATTCGGCGTAACCGTCTTTAATTTCTTGTGAAGTGGTGTGACTGAGTAACGGTGTCTCAACGGCACCAGGTGCGATAGTGATAACGCGCACATTAAATGGTGCTGCTTCTTCGCGCACATTGTCGGTCATGCCGTGCACAGCAAATTTTGTACCAACATAGGCGGCATGGTTAGGGAAGGGTTTAATGCCGGCAATTGAGCTAACATTCATTATGGTGCCATGCTGGCGGTGTTTCATCTCAGACAACACCGCTTGCATGCCATTCATCACGCCAAGGATATTTACATCAACCATGGTTTTCCATTCTTGTGGGTTTTGGTCTGCAATATCACCCAGTAACATCATGCCAGCTACATTCAGTAGGCAATCTGCGGGTCCGTAAGTTTTTTCGGCTTGTAGAATGGCCGCCTTAAATTGATCAATATCGGTAACATCTACTGTGGCGATTTCACAGTGTGGTAAATTAAGTGCTGTTAACTTCTCAGTGTTGCGACCTAATAGTAGCAGTGGATGCCCAGCTTCACTGAATAATGTAGCGCATGCCATGCCGATACCTGATGTTGCGCCTGTAATTACAACGAGATGTTTAGTCATTGATTTTCCTTTTTAAATGTATTAGCTGGATAATAATTTTCGATGGGTGTGAATTGACATGATCATACCAAAGCTCACCATCATAGTAACCATCGAGGTGCCGCCATAACTAACTAACGGTAATGGCACGCCGACTACTGGCAATATACCAATCACCATACCAATATTGATCAGCGCGCAGAATACAAAGGTAAAGCTTAAGCTGCCGCTGAGTAAGCGTGAAAAAGTATCTTGTGCTTGCATGCTAATCACCACGCAGCGTAATAGCACAATGCTAAATAGTATCATCAGCGTCAGGCAGCCGATTAAGCCAAACTCTTCACTGGTGACGGCAAAAATAAAATCGGTGGCGTGTTCGGGTAAAAAATGCAAATGCGACTGTGTGCCGTGTAGCCAACCTTTGCCTAATAGCCCACCAGAGCCAATCGCGATCTTCGATTGAATAATATGATAACCACTGCCGAGTGGGTCACTTTCTGGATTTAAAAAGGTTAATACTCGCTGTTTTTGATAAGCATGCATGAAATGCCATAATATCGGCGCGCCTAATACGCCAATACCGATCATCGAAAAACTTAAACGCCATGAAATTCCAGACAGTAATAAGACTAAACAGCCGGTAATTGCAACCAATATAGCGGTGCCGAGATCAGGTTGTTTAGCAATTAACACCACAGGAATGGCTAATAATAGGCAGGCAATAAAAATTTCACGTGTTTTAGCTGGTAAGCGTTTATCACTAAAATACCACGCTAACATCATAGGCATGGCGATTTTCATTAGTTCGCTGGGTTGAAAGCGGAAAAAGCCAAGGTCCAGCCAACGCTTTGCGCCCTTATCAACCGTACCAACAGCTAATACGGCAATTAGTAAGACGGCTGTGATGCCAAAAAACCATGGTGCCCACTGTGCAAAATGACGAGGGTGGATTTGTGCTACTAACAGCATGGCGCCCAATGCTAGCATAAAGCGCATCGCCTGCTTTGTGACGATACCGGCATTCATATTGCTGGCACTGTATAAAATTAATAATCCAACAGCGCCCAACACCAATAGGCTCACTATTAATGTTAAATCAATATGCCATTTGGATAATTTAAATCCTGTCAGGCTACGCTTTATGGTGTTCATTATTTATTGGCCTTACAGGAGTTGATTGGTTCATTTTAAAATAAGCATCCATGATTTTGCGTGTAACCTGCGGCGCACTGGCATCGTGTTCAACCACGACGGCAACAGCAATTTGCGGTTGTTTCACCGGTGCAAATGCAATAAATAGTGAATGGTTACGTAAGCGCCAGGGCAGGTTAGTGCGTACGCGGTACTCATCACGGGTGTGACCATACACCTGTGCGGTTCCTGTTTTTACCGCCGCGGTATAGTGGGGATGTCCAAAATGAATACCTGTTCCATAAGGCTTGGTCACTACGTCACTCATGGCTTTAATTACAGAGTTCCACATCCACTCAGCTTTTAGTTTGATATCCGTAAGTGGTGAAGGCGGCTGTACTTGTGGTGCAGTCTGATTGGCTGTTTGGGTTTTTAACACCAATTGCGGCTTAAAGCGCTTGCCATGTTCCGATAGTGAGGCGGTAGCTAACGCCAGTTGCAATGGCGTGACCAAGACATAACCTTGACCAATGCCGGCCACAACGGTATCGCCGGTATACCAAGGGTGTCCCTGGTTTGCCATTTTCCAATCGGTGGTTGGCACTAAGCCAGGTAATTCGCCGGGCAATGCGACACCGGTCGGTGCGCCAAAGCCGAATTGATCCAATATGTGATCTAAACCGTGTAAGCCTAGCAGCATGGCCAAATGATAAAAATAGGTATCGCATGACACCGCGATTGCCTTGGTTACATTAATCCAGCCGTGACCCCCAACATGCCAATCATGATATATATGATGGGTGTTATTAATCTTAAACCAGCCGCGATCATAGATTCTGTCTTTGAGTGAAACAGCGCCAGTGTTCAAACCTTCTAGCGCATAAAACGGTTTGGCTGTCGAAGCGGCAGCAAACATACCGTGTATGGTGCGATTTATCAGTGGGTGATTGGGTGCGTTCACAACAGTATCATACTGCTGTTGCGTTAAACCAGTAACAAACGGGTTAGGGTCAAAGTTAGGTGTGCTCGCCATGGCGAGTATTTGGCCGCTGCTGGGTTGTATGATAACGACAGCACCGACAAGCTTGCCCATGGCATCAATGGCAGCTTTTTGCAGGCGGCTGTCGATAGTTAAATAAAGGTTATCTCCCGATTGCGCGGCTTGCGCCTTGATGGTGTGAACTTCGCGACCACTGGCATCGGTTTCAACGGTTTCATTGCCAACGGTTCCGTGCAATTGGTTTTCGAGTGATTTTTCTATACCGGTTTTACCAATGTAGTTGGTGTCACTATAGTTTTCAGCATCAATATGCTGCTGTTCATAGGCATTAATACGACCAACATAGCCAACAATATTACCGGTGATAGCACCCAATGGGTAACTGCGAATCAGCTCAGCGCGAATATCCACACCGTGCAAATGATATTGATTCACATAAAATTGATCGACCTGTTTTTCTGTTAATTTAAATTTCAGAGGGATGGGGTCAAAACGATGGTGTTGTTTGCTGAGTTGTTTAAAGCGCTTGATTTCATCATCCGAAATTGGCACAAATCTTTTGATCGCCGTAATTGCTTTATCGATATCTTTAACTTGCTCGGGAATAATGGTTAAGGTAAAGCTCGGCACATTTTTAGCCAAGAGCACACCGTTGCGATCATAGATCAGGCCACGTTTTGGCGCTATTGGTCGTACGTCTAGTACATTGTGTCGGGATAGGCTGTTATAGAAGCCATGTTGAAACACTTGAAGGTAGACCAGACGCAGCACAACTAATAACAAAATCACGGCGATAATACATAATAAAATCAAGCAACGGTTCTGAAATAGCTTGGTTTCTTGTAGGTGGTTCTTTATTGACAACTTTTGCATCGCGGTATTGTATCAGTTCGTTGCAGGCAAGTCTCGCTAATGTGGGGGAAGCCACTTGTGCATCTATTTGGAATTTAAGGTAGTGTAATTATTGATATATGTCATATGTGATGTCACTTAACACAGCATTAATATGGGTAAGTTAAGCTTTGCACTATATGTGATAGTGAGATTAAGTTGATGAAAAGAACCTTAGCTGATACTGATATATTAGCTCCTAGTCCAACAGATTCTGAGTTAAGTGCTGCAATGGATGCGGCGCTGGAACTGTTCGACGAAGATCAAGTAAGAGATGTCATATGCAGAGTGACTGAGAGCGGTTTTTCGTCTGCTGAAAAAATTGAAATTCTTTATGGTTCAAGTGGTGATTTATTTCCATGCTTAAGTGAAGCTGTTATGAAGTGTGAGGTTGAAAAAGCTAAAATATATATAAATGCCGTTTTAGATCCGTCCAATGGGCTTACCTCTGAGCAAAGGGTAACGCTATTGATGTCTTTAGATATGTATGAACATAGCGTATTGCATAACGCTATCTGTTTATCAAGAAATAGCGAAATAGTAAAGCTATTTGTTGAAAGTGTGCTCGGTGCTAGCGATGATTCGATTTCATTTGATGAAAAAATTTCATTAATAAATCTTCGCAAGGCCATTCCTGAAAGTTCGCCACACGCGGTTGATGTTGTAAAGGTCTATACTGATACCGTGCTTTCGAACCCTATTTTTTCAACTATGGACCATGCTAAATTAGGTAAACTGTTATCATCCCTTCGCGGATTTAAAATAAAAAATAAAAGTATTTTAACCTATCTATCGAGCGGGGATAGTAATGTAAATACGAACTGCAAATTCAAGGATGTAGATGGAAGCGATATTGCATGCAGGCAATTGGCTTGGGAGTTTTTATTTCGGCATAAGCGGCAAGCGGCCCAAGGCTACCAGCATTTTTTTGTTTCACGACAATTAATGCATAACTGCGAAAGGCTTAAAAATAATGTACTCGATAAGAGTGACATACTTGATAGGGCTGATCGTTATATTTTCACTGCCGTTGATAGATTAGGTGAGGGGCTACATGCTGTATGTTGCAGTCTAGCCGTAGGTGAAGAAAGTTTAATGTTAGCAGGGACAGATTTACACATACTTGCTGTGGTTATTATGCGCAAAGCTGAGGACGTGTATGTGTTAAAGATATATGACCCTAATGAAACGTTAGTGCACCACCGCAGTGTTTTTAGCAGCGCCGAGGGTATTTTGGCAGTAAGCCTTCCTGATTATATTAGCCTGGAAAATATTTCTTCATATTGCCCCCTTACAGAAAATATAATGCTTTGTGTGTTCCATAATATTGCATCACCACGCCCCAAAGATAAACCTGTATTAGTGGAGCCGGATAGGGTGTTTAGTTATTTGACTAAGGGTTTTTTAGCTGAGGCCAGTTATTATGGTTGCAGCTCATCAGTAGCCAAAGGCTATCAAGCGATAATAGACTGCCCTTTCATAGATACTGCTACAAAAGTAGAGCGATTAAAAGGTCTTAATAATACGTATACTCCTGTGCTGTATCTTGCTATGAGTTGCCATAATATTGCATTAATACAAACTATAATCACTGCGATTTTAGAGAGTGGTAACAAGTTAACCGACGAAGCAAGATTTACTTTGCTCGACAGCAAGAAAGAAAAACCGGTAGCACCGGGGAGTGTTTCGGATAAAATATCGGGGCTATATCATGCCTTTTATGTAGGAGCAACACGGTCAATGGCTACCTATATACAAACTATATTACAAAAAGACTCACCAATACCAATCGAAGAGATTATGTGTTTAATTCGGTGTGCTGATAGATGTGAGCGGCCTGGAGTTAAAGCAGCGTTGATGAGGGGGCATATTGCTACTGTTGAAAAATTTATTGAAATAATACTGCTCACAACGGATGACATTCTTAACCCGGATCTAAAAATTCAACTCATAGAGCCTGTTCTTTCATACGGGGCAGTGGTTGTTAAAAATGCTTGCAAAACTGATGCGCTAGCTGATGCATACACTCACGTTATAGACCACGCTACCTGTTTTACTGATGCTCAACGGGAAGCCTATGCCCTTTCGGATAGCCAAATATCCGCGCTAGGTGTCACTTATGGTAAGGGTGCCCCGTGATAATAGAATAGGCTCGATATAGCTGCTCAGCGATGACTATTCGAACTAATGGGTGAGGGAAAGTCAATGCTGACAATGACCAACAGGTGTTCCCTTTGACCAATAATTTTTTTGCAATGCCTTCAGCACCACCAATCACGATGGCTATGGAAACGCTGTCGTCATGCCATAGTTGTAATTGTTTAGCGAGGTCTTGCGTGCTGATTTTTTTACCTAAGCGATCGAGTGTAACGATATGTTCACCCGGCTTGAGTTGTTTTATGATTTTATCGGCTTCAATATCCAGGATTTTTTCGGTCAGATTGTCGTTGTAGCGCTTCTCTGCTGCAATCTCTACTAATTGCAGTGCATATTGTTTAGGTAGTCGCTTTTGATATTCTTCAAAGCCTTGCGCTACCCACTTGGGCATCTTCTGTCCGACAGCGATTAAGCGGATATTCAATTGATATTAAGCCTCAACAGCTACAGGCATATCAATTTCCGTCCATAGCTTTTCCAGTTCATAGAACTGGCGCGTGTCTTTCAACATGATATGTACCACTACATCACAGTAGTCCAGCAAGATCCATCGACTATCAGCCGCGCTGTGTCTGTGATAAGGTTCCGTTCCTCGAGATTTCAACTCAGCCATTAATTTCGAGTAAATCGCTTGGCAATGACGCGACGATGTAGCTGTGCAAATGATCATTGTGTCGGCAAAATCACTGATATTACTGATGTTGAGGGATTGTATATCTAATGCTTTGAAATCTTCGAGAAGGTGGAGAATGGTACTAGAAAGTTTGTTTTCAAGCATATATTAACGCGCTCCGAATGACTAACAAGTGGTACCGTATAAACTGTGTACCTGTATATACTCTAACACCTTTTGCGGTATTTCGTCAGCTAAAATTTCATCCTTTTGCGTTAATTTTGTTCTTAACTCGGTTGAAGATAGATCAATTGCGCTATTTATCCACTGAATGCTGGTTAAATGGTGCTGCTGAATGTAATCACTGACAACACTTGGCTGAGTGGTGGGGTGGTGTGGCCGTTGAAATACTGCTAATTGAACGTTACTCAGTATTTGTTGCCACTGGTGCCATTGATCGAAGGTGTTGTAGCTATCGGCGCCAATGATCAATGCCAGGGAGCTCTTTGTTGTGCCGGCCGCCGAGCTGGTATCCAGCAGATACTTAACCGTATCGATCATATAAGAGGGTCCATCACGATCCAATTCACAAGTAGATATCTCAAGTTCTGGGTAATCTTTGGTCGCTAGCCTTAGCATCTCAATGCGTTGTTCTGCTGTTGCATGAGGGGTGTCGCGGTGTGGTGGTATGCTATTGGGAACCAATATGCAGCGATCTAAATGACATTGCTTGATTGCCTGCAGTGCAATCTCAATATGTGCCTTGTGCACTGGGTCAAATGTGCCGCCAAAAACCCCTAGTTTTTGTTGCGTTATAGCCATACCTTAAAACGCCAAACATAATTGTGATAATTGCAGCCATGTTTGTGCCGAGCGGTTACTTTTAATGGTTTCATCTAATAGATGGCACTGTTGCAGCATTACTTTGAGTTGATTAAGCGATAGGCGCTTCAACGCCGATTGATATAAGGGGCGCTTTGATGCCCATTGCTTGCTAGTAGCTTGTTGCACGCTAACACCTTGCTTGACTTGGAATTTCATTTGGAATAATTGTCGGCAAGTTTGTGCTACGCCCCATAACACTAAAATCGCTTCAGTGTTTTGTTGCTGTAAGCCTTGTAAAATATGTTGACTGCGTTGTTTGCTGTTTTGTAGCAAAGCATCGTTTAAATCAAATACAGTATATTTGGCACTGTCAGAAATCACACTGCGCAGTTGTTCAACGCCGACTTCTTGGTAACCGAGCAAGACACATTTTTCTAGGGCTTGATGACTGGCTAGTAAATTACCTTGAGTTAGCTCGGCTAGTAATTGACTGGCTTGAGAACTGAGCTGCAGCCCCATTTTTTTAGCGCGTTGCACTAACCAGCCGGGTAATTCATGTTGGCTGGGTGAGCGCACATTAAGGCAATTGCCATTGGACTCAAGTGTTTTATACCACTTCGCTTTAGTTTGTGCGCTGGTAAGTTTGCTGCAGCGAATGACGATAATCAGTTGTTCGTTAGCGAATTGACATAACTCAATCAGAGAGGCTGTTGCATTTCGATCCAATCGATTGGCATGGTTGTCGATATCAATAACTTTCTTGTCGGCCCATAAATCCATGGTTTGGCATTCGGCTGCCACATGGTTCCAATTAAAATTAGCCTCAACACTAAAGCGCTGCACATTATCAAAGCCACTTTTCTTGGCAGTGCTTATGATGCGCTGCCGTTGTTCGCTGACTAATAGTTCACTGGCGCCGTGAATGAAGTGGAAGTTAGCGCTCATGACGGCGAGGACCTCCCATTGATTTGATCGCTTGTTCAGAAATTAATTGGTCGAATACCAAGTCTGTCATGCGTCGGTCTAGCTGCTGTTTAACCAGTGGGCTAACGTTGTTCATAAATAACTGGTTGGCATTAAGTATCACCTCACGTGTAGCTGTTAGTGAGCGTGGCCCAAACACTACTTTACCACCTTGTTTGATTTGAAAGATTAGTAATAATCGATAGGTGAGAGTGATGGCTTGGTTACTCGTAGTAATTGCCGGATTATCGTGGTCAAACGTAGTGCCAATCACTTCAAAAATATAATCAGCTTTGTCGGGGCTCTTTGCCATTTTGATATCTAGCGCAGCAAACATTCGATTTAATAAATTACTTAAATTCGAATATGGGTCGGAGGTCTGCAGATACATGCTTCGCAAGCCAGCGGGTAGCTCATCGGGGGAGCGGAAATGAATGCCGCAGCCTGCGATTATAATACTTAGGCTGGCTATAACAATTAATCGAGTCCACTGTTTTATCATTGTTATACCACAATATTAATTAAACGATTGGGCACAACGATAATTTTACGTACGGTTTTATCGTTAAGAAATTTGCTGACATTTGGGTGGGTTGTAGCAGCTTTTTCTATAGCGGGCTGTTCCATGTTGGTTTTTACATCAATCTTAGCGCGTAATTTACCGTTCACTTGCACAATCATCTCAATCGTATCCGCTGCCATCGCTTGTGTGCTAGGGCGTGGCCAACCGTCTGCGAGGATATTTTCGCCGTAACCCAATTCGCTCCATAGCTGTTGACAAATATGTGGAGTCATTGGGCCCAATAAGCGCAATAAAATATTTAAACCTTCAGTGATTACTAGTTCACTTTGTTCAATGTCGCGATCAATTTTAGCGAGTTCGTTATAAATTTTCATTGCTGCTGATACAACAGTATTGTATTGCATGCGCTCATAATCATGATTGGCTTGCGATAATATCGTATGAATCTGCTGACGGTGTTTGGCCAGGGTTTCATTCGTAATATCAGGTAAGCCTTTTAAACGCTGCTCATTCACCAGTCGAATGCTTTCTTGGTGTTGGTTTGCAAAGGTCCATAGTTTGCGTAAAAAACGGTAGCAACCTTCAACTCCGCTGTCTGACCATTCCAGTGATTGCTCGGGTGGTGCGGCAAACATGCTAAATAAGCGCGTGGTGTCAGCACCAAATTGTTTTATTAAATGTTGTGGTGCAACCGTATTGCCTTTCGATTTTGACATCTTGGCACCATCTTTTAGCACCATGCCTTGGGTTAATAGGCGTGTAAATGGTTCATTTGAATTTAATAATCCAATGTCACGTAAAACCTTATGGATAAAGCGAGCATACAACAAGTGCAAGATCGCATGTTCAATGCCGCCGATATATTGATCGACTGGCGTCCAGTATTTTGCGCGATCATCTAGCATCACCTTGTGCTGATCGACACAGCAATATCGTGCGTAATACCATGATGATTCAACAAAGGTATCCATGGTATCGGTTTCGCGCTTGGCAGCCTTGCCGCATTGCGGGCATTTGGTTTTATAAAATTCACAGGATTGCGCCAGGGGCGAACCATGGCCGGTAGGGATTAAGTGCGTCGGTAATACTACGGGCAGGTCGGCTTCAGGTACAGGTACGTCGCCGCATTGTTTGCAGTAAATAATTGGAATTGGCGTGCCCCAATAGCGTTGACGCGAAACGCCCCAGTCACGCAGGCGGTAGTTTACTTGTTGTGAGCCTTTGTTGTTTGATTCCAGAGCTTCAGCAATGGCTTTGAATGCTGTTTTTGATGGCATATCATCAAAATCGCCGGAGTTGATCAGTGGCCCACGCCCAGTATAAGCAGCTGCTTCATAATCCCATGCCTTTCGACCTTTGGCTTTAATGACAGGCTCTATTGGTAAGTCATATTTTAATGCAAATTCATGATCGCGTTCATCGTGCGCAGGCACAGACATAACGGCGCCGGTACCGTAATCTACTAACACAAAATTAGTAATCCAAATCGGAATACGCTTTTTGGTAATCGGATGTATTGCCTTAAAGCCACTATCAATGCCTTGCTTATCAAGTGTTGCGATATCGGCTTCAGCCATTTTGTTCTTTGCCATCTTCTTAATAAATTTGGCAATGTCAGGATTTTCTTCAGCGGCTAATTGCGCGACAGGGTGCTCAAGTGCAATCGATAAATAAGTGCAGCCCATTAATGTGTCTTGACGGGTGGTGAATACATCAATGGCTTCTTTTTGCTTCAGTACGGCAAAGCTAATATGCATACCTTCTGAGCGACCAATCCAGTTACGCTGCATGGTAACCACTTGTTCAGGCCAGCCGGTTAATAAATCTAAATCATCAAGCAATTCCTGGGCATAGTCGGTGGTTTTAAAAAACCATTGCGGAATTCGTTTGCGCTCAACTAATGCTCCGGAGCGCCAGCCGCGTCCGTCAACCACTTGTTCGTTAGCCAATACGGTTTGATCAACTGGATCCCAATTAACTGTCGCTTCTTTTTTGTAAACTAAGCCGCGTTGATACATTTTTAAAAATAACCATTGTTCCCAGCGGTAATATTCAGGATCACAGGTGGCTAACTCGCGATCCCAGTTAAACGCAAAACCTAAAGGCGCTAACTGCTTTTTCATTTTCTTAATGTTTTTTTGTGTCCACTCAGCTGGTGGCATGTCGCGTTCGATAGCGGCATTTTCAGCTGGCAAGCCAAAAGCATCCCAGCCCATCGGTTGAAATACATTTTTACCCAGTGCGGTGTGATAGCGGCTAATGGTATCGCCAATGGTATAGTTGCGTACGTGACCCACGTGCAGTTCGCCGCTGGGGTAGGGCAGCATGGATAAGCAGTAAAACTTCTCTTTGCTTAAGTCTTCTCTGCTTTCAAAACAATTGTTTTGCTGCCAATAATCCTGAGCTGCTGCCTCAACTTCTTGCGGCGCATAATCTGCTTTCATTCTGTTCACCTGGTTTTTCTTAATTCGACTAAGCCGACAAGAATACCCCAGAAAGCAGTAAAATAACACCTCTTGGCAATGCCTTGTCATCCCGCAAATCGACGGAGTCGATTATCCGTGATCCAGGGTAATATCTGGATCCCGCATCGAGTGCGGGATGATAAGGCGGCATGCTGTGCGCCTTGATGATTAACCATAATTCAGTATAGGGATACACATATACAGTGCTGGAATAGGGCTCAAAGTGTGGTAAAATAGCGCAAATCGCAGTTTAGGTCAGTAGAGCATGGCAATTTTTAATAGAAAAGACAAATCAAAATCAACCACTCGGCAAGTGCAGCAGTCTAAGCTGGGCCATAGTATTAAAGTGGTTGATATCGATCATTTGCTGGGTAGTCGTCATCACCAGAAGATTTTAACGCAGGTTAAAGAGTTGAGTTTGCTTGAGGGTGATCATTTTCGCCTGGTATACGATAAACTAATTCGCGATTTTGCCGCTTATGTACAGGTTCTGCCGGCCACTATGCGTGGCGGCTTAAGTGGCCTATTGAATGAAAGTTTGTTTAGTGCCTATTACAACCTAAAGGCGTTGGTGGCGGAAAAGGGCGACTCGGCTGATGCCTTATTGCGTTACGCGGTCTTTTCGGGTGGTTTGCTGCGTCGTGTCTCACATATTGTTGAACGCTTCCGTGTGGTGATCACTGATGATAAAGGGCATTACGTTAAAGAGTGGAATGCATTCGACAGTGATATGCTCACTCAGGGTGCGCAATATTACAAGCTGTTTCCCATGGGGCCTTTGTTAACCACTAACCACACTATTTTGATGGGTATGATTATCCGTCTATTGATGCCAAAAGAGGGCTTTGAATGGATTGCTAATGATACCGAGCTATTTCATGAATGGCTAAACGCGATGGAGACAGAGGATCACCTGCAGGGGCGGGTGGGCTCAGCATTGGCTTATATATTACGTGAAGACAATGAATTCTTGATCGATGCTTTGCCCGATGTTGAGGTTGAGCAGATTGAAACGCCGGATACAATTCATGGTGAGTCGTTATACCTATGGATTAAGCGTAATATCGAAGAGCAAAACTTTAAGATCAATACAGCAGACGCTTTATTGCATATCGTTAATAATGGTTTGTTTATTGAATATCCAGGCTTGGTTCGCGAGTTTGTTACTAAGGTCTACGCAGTGCCCGTCAACTTTAATGTGGTATTCCAGCAATTTGGTAACTTATTTGGTTTGACCATGCTCAGTGGTGATGACTTTAGAAATCGCCAGTTCTTCTCGGATTATCCGGGCACTAAGCAGCTGGGCGGCGGAGGCGGTATTATGTCTCGTCCTGCTAGCACAACGCGTCAAGGTGTGGTGATTCCGAATGCGGCGCGTAACTTTTATATGAAAGGTGAAATGCCTAACGTATCGAAGCATTTAAAGGCGGCGGATAATCATCCAGTGAAAAATGCCAATGCTTTGCCGGCTGTTGATAAGGTGTTTAATGCAGCTAAGCGAAATAATTTAACCGGTGGTCGCAAGTCGTAATTAGCTTTCAATATAAAAAAAGCCGGCAATGCCGGCTTTTTTTTTATTTAATTCTTAGGGTTGATTTAGCTGTTGCTGCCTCTTCCCATGCGAGGTGTTTGGTTTTGTGCTGGGCTTGTAGCCTGTGCTTCTTGTTTAAATGTTTGTTGAAAGTCGGCCATTAATTCAGGGTATTGTTGGGCCATTTTATTAAATGCCGCGTTCATACCTGGAAGGGCGGTTGGGTTTTTGGCGGCAAACTCCACGGCGCTTGAAAGAATAGCAGCTAGTGGATGTGCTTGTTGTTTGGTGGTTGCCTGGCTTGGTCGGCCGAACATGCCTGCTTTGCTTGGTCTTGGGTCTGCCATTGTCTTATGCCTCTCTAGCTTTCTTTGTCATTTGTATACAATTTCCCTTTTGATTTAACTGCAGCTAAAACCGGTAGCGGTGCAGGAGAGCCTTTATCCATAAAAACCTTAGTCATGTGCTTAATATACGTGACATCATCGAGTTTGCCAATATAATCAAGCAATAATTTTAAAGATGAGACACGGTTGAATTCGATCGCGGCGCGCATCGAGCGTTGTAACATCTTAAATTCGTGTGGGGTAACGATCAGTAGGTAGCTAATGCACTTGTCAGCACCTAATTCAGCGGCTTGAGTTAAGGCGTCGCTAACGAGATAGAATGCATCGGATGTGAAAAAGTCATATTCGCTGTCAGGTTTTTGTGCTTCACTCAATTGGTTGGCAACGCTAAAGGAGTTGTCGCGTGTTTTAACGCTGATATCTAATGCGACTTGTAATTCAATTGGATCGTTGAGCTTGATCGCCTTGTCCAGTGCGTGTCGAATCTTATCGACTTTACCTTGGTTTGAAACGACTGCTTTTCTCATCTTATTCCCCGGAAAATATTCTTAGTTTACTCATCAAACTGTTTTCCTTCATACCTGCTTAATAATAGACTATCTGGATTAAGGCAGTATTAAAATTTGAAAAGAAATTTTCTCAGCTTTTTCAGTTTATTAGCCAGCCACATAGGGTGCAGAGTGAACTCAACACGTTGATACTTGGCTAGGTTTGATTTGGGTATTTCTGTTAATAGGTTGATCAGTAGTAATATGCTGATAATTACGCCCATTAGGTGGTTGGTGCTAATTAGGTATGGGGTGGTTCCGGTCATGGGTGTGACCTCACCGGTTAGTACGGCTTGTTGATTCTGTGGCGCCTCGGCTGTAATGGTGCCTTGTGCGTCGATTAGCACCGAAGGTCCGGTATTTGACGCAAAAATCACGTATCTTCCGGTTTCTTCGGCGCGCATTTGGGCCATCTGAATATGCTGTGGTGAGGCTAAAGAGTCACCAAACCAGCTGTCATCTGTTAGAACAGTTATGATATTGGCATTATCAAGTCGATTAGCTACTTCACTGGGGAATGCTATTTCGTAACATATATAGGGGGCAATAAATATGCCATCAGTTTGCAATAACCGCTGCTGTTTTGGGCCTTCACTTAGGTCGGATAATGGAATCGCCATCTCGTCGTAAATCCATGAAAATGCATTTTTCATGGGAAAGAACTCACCGAAAGGTACTAGGTGTCTTTTTTGGTAGGTTCCGCCATTGCGGCCCATGAGAAGGGCGCCATTATAATATCGCCCCAAGTGCGCATCATATAATGGAATGCCATATAAAATTGAGCTGTTATGCGCTATCGCCTGCTCTCGTAATGGCATTAAAAGCGGTTCAGCCTGCTGGGGCAGCGCGGTAACAGCTGCTTCTGGCCAAACAATGAGCTGGCTATTCAGGTGAGGCTTGGTCATGCGGATATAGGTGTCGATGATATCGCCAGCGAGCTCAGGGTTCCATTTGTCTTTTTGTGGAATATTACCTTGCACAATGCTGACTTGTAATGGGCTACCTTCGGGATGAGTCCAGTAAATGTCTTCGAGTATGATTGCGCCCAGCCAGATAGCGGCTAATATCACTATTGCCCAAATGTATGAGCGTTCTGGTAAGCGGAACAGGAAGCACGTGATCGCGCCAGCGGTTAAGCACAGTAATAAAGTGATTCCATAAACACCTAAAATAGCAGCGTAGCCGGACAATGGTCCTGTGGTTTGTGTATAACCGAGCATTAGCCATGGGAAGCCGGTAAACCAATGGCCGCGTGTCCACTCAGCTAATACCCACATGGTAGGGAATGCGCATAAACAATTAATGGTGAAGTTGCGGTGTAACCAACGCCGCATTATGTAGGCGGCAAGGCCATAATATAGTCCCATGCCTAGAATTAATAACGCCGTCAATACGACACTGAGGAAAACACTCGCGCCACCAAAACGATGCAGACTGATAAAGACCCATGAGGCGCCCAGCGCAAAGTAGCCTATACCATAGAGCCAGCCTTGCCAAAAAGCATGCTTGTATGTGCTGGTAACAAAAAAGAATAATTGTAAGACAAGGCACAGTATTGCTAAGGGCCATAAGTTAAAGGGGGCATAAGCAAATACGGTGATTGCACCAAGAAATGGCGATGCAATGAGCTTGATCGCATGATAAATGTGATTTTTCTCAACACTGACCGCGTAAAAGCTGTATTTTTCCGCCATAGGGTATTCTGCGTTTATTCAGGACTGAATGGTATATATCACACGCAGTTGATTAAGTCTACGACTGTCGGCGCTAACGACGCTAATATCAAAGTCGTCAATAATGATTTGCTCTCCGCTCAGTGGTAAGTAGCCGAACTGTTGGATCACTAATCCGCCGATGGTATCGTAATCTTCATCACTTAGGTTGACATGAAAGTAGCTATTAAAATCTTCGATAGGGGTTAGCGCATTAATCAGGTAAGTGTTATCGTTTACTTGCTTGATGTTTGGCTCATCATTGGTGGCGTCGGTTTCGTCGACGATATCGCCAACAATTTCTTCCAGCACATCTTCAATGGTTACCAGTCCCGATACACCGCCATACTCATCAATAACGATTGCCATGTGGTTACGCTTTTGACGGAAATCTTTGAGTAAGGCATCAAGCCTTTTGCTCTCAGGTACAAAGGTGGCGGGGCGCAACATGGCTTCGAGTGGTTTTTCTTCTTGGTCTTTCTTGAGTTCGTTGGGTAATAATTCTTTGGCTAATAGGATGCCTATGATTTCATCACGTGATTCATTAATGACGGGAAAGCGTGAGTGAGCCGTTTGAATGACGGTAGATAAGATCTGTTCGCGTGGAGCGTCGTGTTCAAGCACGACCATTTGGCCGCGTGGAATCATAACATCGCGTGCGTGTAATTCAGAAAATCGCAGGATGGATTCAATCATATCCAGGGCGCTTGGGTCAATGAGCTCACGGTCTTTGGCATCATGCAGTAAGGTGAGTAGTTGTGCAGGCGTTTGCGGTTCGCGCAAAAGCGCTTCACTTAGACGGTCTACCCAGGATTTTTGAGGATCTTCTGTTGTCATGGTTTCATTATACACCACAAAGTCTCATATGCTAGAATGACTGCTCTTTAAAATATGTATTGTGTTGGAATGAATTTGAACAAAAAAACTGGCGTATTGATTATTAACTTGGGTTCGCCCAGTAACTTAAGTGTCTCAGCTATTCGAGCTTTCTTGCGTGAATTCCTAATGGACAAGTGTGTTATAGACTTGCCGTGGTTAGCTCGGGCGTTAATTGTGTATGGCCTTGTGCTGCCGTTTCGTCCGCAGCGTTTGGTATCGCAATATAAGGAGATATGGTTAGAGCAAGGCTCACCGCTGGTGGTTTACAGTCAGAGTGCTACTGATAAGTTGGCGCAGCAGTTAGGTGATGATTATGAGGTGCGCTTGGCTATGCGTTATGGTCAACCTTCTATGCAGGGAGCTATATCCGAGTTATTGCAGCAGGACTTAAAGCAATTAGTTGTTATACCGTTTTATCCGCAATATGCGACTTCTACTACAGGCTCTACTGTGGCGGAGTTGTATCGTTTATTGAGTGAGCATAGCAATGTGCCGTCGGTTGAGGTGGTGATGTCCTTTTATGATGAGCCTGGTTTTATTGCGGCGCAAGCGGCGGTGTGTCGTTCAACGATGGATTCCTTTAAGCCGGATCATTTGTTGATGAGCTACCATGGGTTGCCGGTCAGTCATATTAAAAAAGAGCAGCGGCTGCCGTATGATGTTTGTATGCAGCATCAGCCTTGCCCGTCAGTGTCGAATCATAATAGTCATTGTTATCGCGCGCATTGTTATGAGACCAGTCGGTTATTGGCGGCTCAGTTGGGGTTGACGGGTGATCAATACACGACGACATTTCAATCACGTTTTGGTAAAAATAAATGGATTGAGCCAGTGACAACGGAGGTGCTTCAGCAGCTTGCTAAGCAGGGGGTAAAAAAATTAGCGGTGACTATGCCTTCATTTGTAGTTGATTGCTTGGAGACGCTGGAGGAGATTGCTATTCGAGCTAAAGAGGCTTGGATAGAGGCGGGTGGTGAAGATATGGTGGTAATACCTTGTTTAAATGATAATCCACAATGGGTATCGGTTTTGGCTGATTGGGTTAGGGCGAAAGCGTTGACAGAAATCAAAGATTCATGTAATGTTACATAAGTGCAGGAGGTGTCATGACGACACGGCATAACCAGCAAGCGTGGCAGCAGTTTTTAGACTTATGCCGTAGTGTGAATAAATCCGAAGTGTTAGATGATTTTTTTGATTTCATTTTTACTTCTGAAGAGCGCGAGATGATTGCTTCGCGCATAATTATCACGGAAGAATTGCTTAAACAGGAAAAGCCGCAGCGGCAGATTTCTAAAGAAACTGGTGTGAGTATTGCTAAAATTACTCGCGGCTCAAACAGCTTGAAAAATATTGATGCTGGATTACGCAAGTTGCTGGTTAAGAAGTTGGTTGAATGATTGCCTCTGTCATCCCGGATTAAGCGCTGTCATCCCGGACTTGATCCGGGATCCAGATATTATTGGGGCTGTGATCGACTTAAGAAAAGGCAAAAACGTGAGTTTAATTGAATCAATAAAAACCAAAATCAGATCCAATCCCCCCGGCCTATATGTGTTGTTCTACACAGAAATGTGGGAACTGTTTGGTCGTTTTGGTATTACGGCTCTGTTGGTTCTGTATCTCACGCATACCTTTAAATTCAGCGACGATAAGTCGTTTGCAATCTACAGTGGTTTTATTGCGTTGCTGTATGTGATGCCGATTATTGGTGGTTATCTTTCAGATAGATTATTGGGTTTAAAGCATTCAATTATTTTGGGTGCCAGCTTAATGGCTGTTGGTAACGCTTTACTAATATTCCCATATAATCAGTTTGTGTATTTAGGTTTATCGGTAGTAGCTGTGGGCAGTGGTTTCTTTTTGCCAAGCATTGTGCCGCTAGTTGGCCAGCTCTATAAAGAGGATCGACGTGGGCGTGATGCGGGTTTTACGCTGTATTACATAGGTAAAAATATTGGTGCGCTGTTGGCGCCTTTGGCCTGTGGTATTGTTGGTCAGCAATTTGGTTATAACTATGCTTTTATTTTAAGTACCTTGGGAATGATTTCAGGTATTTATATTTTTGTACGTGGCCAAAAGCATTTGATTGATATAGAGACAAATAAAGAGCACCACTATCGCAGGGGGCTCATTTCAACAATATTGATTTATGCATCTATTGTGGTGATGATTCCGTTAGTATATTTGGTTTTAATGTATACATTAGATGGCTATTTGTTGGTGTGTGCGGGTGTTATTGCCTTTGCAGTGTTGCTTACTATTGGTATTAGGCATGATGCTGCCGTGAGGAAGAGGTTGGTAGCTATTGTGATGATGATGGTGTTTGTGGTTATATTTTTCGCCTTGCTCGGCCAAGGGGGAACAACGTTAAACTTATTTATCGAGCGAATTATTGATCGAACGGTTTTTGGTTACCAAATACCGCCATCTGTTTTTTATACGCTTGATCCTATTTTTATGATTTTGACCGGGCCATTGCTTGCTATTTTATGGACTCGGTTAGCAAAAATAAATCGGGAGCCTTCGGAGGTTATTAAGTTCACATTAGCGATGGTGATCCTGGCGGCTGGATTTATGGTGTTTGTTGCTGCTGGGCATTTAGCTAGCGAGCAAGGTCGAGTAACGCCACTGTTTGTTGTGTTAGGTTATTTGTTGTTTCCAATTGCTGAGTTACTGATTATGCCAATCGGTCTATCGTTGGTTACTCGGCTGTCGCCAAAAGGGCACGACGCTATTCTTGTTGGTATTTGGATGTTGGGTTATTCGGTGTCGGGTTATTTGACGGGTATTGTGTCTAAGCTTGGGCGCGTCACATTTCATGTGGTAGATATTGAGGCGGTGAAGCAGGCTTCGTTAATCTATAGCCACGATTTCCTCTACAGCGCTTTGATTTTGGTGGCGTCGGCAATCGCTTTGTTATTTATTATTCCAATATTCAAGGCGTTAACCAGAAAAGTTCCTGGTGAAAAAATAGCTACCACTACAGATCAGATATATTATTAAAGGTGTTATAATTTCCCTGAATCAATAGGGGATATGTAATGGCAGATAAGCCTGATTTTTCAGACATAAGTAAAAAATTAAATATCGGTGGTTTAGTGAATAACGTTAAATCGCTAATCTCTCCCGGTGGTGCAACGCCAGATCCGGAGGAGGGTGATAAGGTAGGTCATCAATTAGCTGAACTCAGCTTATTAATGCAGGAGTTAAATGAGGCTAATGAAGAACAAAGCCGGCGCATGGTTGAAATCAATAAACTATTCAATTTGTTGTTTGAGGAGTTGAAGGCTGAGCGTGATGCGGTTGAAGAAGCGGCGCATGAATTAGAAGAGTTTGCTGAAGGTGAGAGTGAAGAAGAGGGTGATGAGGAAGAGGGTGATGAGGAAGAGGGTGAAGAGGAAGTGGAGCAAAAGTCTCAAAAGAAAGCCCCAAAAGCTAAGAAAAGTAAATGACAGATAGTTCATCGGAAGTGTTGCGCGCCTTTGTTGGTTTACCCGTTACAGGATTATTAGCTGATGCGATAGAAAAGCTGTTGCCTACAATTGCGTTGCCAGGTGATGTGGAGTTGCGCTTATCGCCACGCAGTAATTGGCATGTGACATTGCATTTTTTTGGTGCGCAAACAGACAAGGTTAAATTAGATGCGGCGTGGCCGGCAATAAAGCAAGTTATCAAGGGTTGTGATCGGTGTGAGGTTATACCGCAGTCGATGGTGGGTTTGCCAATGCATCATTCAAAGGCTTGGGTTTTGGCTTTGGAGCCAACAGAGAGTATCTTGAAGTTACAATTCGGTGTGTGTTCTAAATTGCATGACTTAGGCTTTGCTGTTGAGGAGCGGCCTTATTTTCCGCATATTACTTTATGGCGACCAAAAGGGCGTGGTAAAGCGGATCTGCCGCAACAAGATGTTAAGCTCGATCAGGTTACTTTGGACGAAGTGGCATTATACAGAAGTGCTCTTTCGTCGGAAGGTGCGCAATATACAATTATTGAGTCTGCACATCTAGGCTAATTACATACTTTAAGTACCTAATGGCCTACTAAGATGTAAAGAGACCGCATCATCAGGGGCTTCATCAGTTGGTTTAGATTCCCAGAGTGTATGTTCATTAACCGTTTGGGCTCTTTTTATAAAAAACTTCATATTTGTTAATAAAAGTTGCATGATGTCGAAAGTATCTTTGAACCGCCTTTCTGTAAGATTATGACTTTTACAGGTGGTTTTTAGGGCTTGTAGTGTAGAGGTAAGTGTACTCTCAGCAACGAGTGTATCAATGCCCAATTGTTGCTGTACGAAAGCTTTGCCGCCATCAGTCGTTAGCCATGTTTTAACGCCGTCTGTGCCGCTTGTTTGCATTAGGCTGATGTAACTTTCAATCACTTTCATTTGCTGTTGCAGTTCATGATAAGCTTTTTTATTTTCTCTGCCAGCCAGTGGGTTAGCACCCGCGCCAAGCAGTGCGCTTGCGGCGCTAAAATTTTGTTGCCTTACGGCATAATACAGCGCGGTCGATCCAGTGCGGGATAATGTTTCTACATTTGCATGACCGCCCATTGCTTTTAATAGTGCTTCGGTTGGGTGTGTGCTTTCCTCATAAAGGAATGGTTGTATTTTGCTGAGTAGCATTGTAGTTAACTGAGTGTTATCGTCATCATCATAGTCGTCAAGCAAGTGATGCATCACTTCATGCTTACAATCTGCTCTTGCCGTAGTATGTAAAACGGTTAGGCCGCGATCATTGAGCCCCTCGAAGTCATAGCCATTTTTTACTGCGGCTTCAGCAAACTGTGGCAGTGTAAATGAGTAATGGCTATACATGGCTGCACTGTGCAGTGCTGTATTACCTTCTTTGTCTTTAATATTTAAATTCAGCCCGGGTAATGTAAACAGGAGGGATTGTAATAGTCTTGCTATATCTGGACGATAATTACTTTGACCCTGACATGCTATATAATGCGCGATAGTTTTTCCGAAATCACATTGTTGTGTAACAATGGCGGGGTTGCGATGCTGGGCGATAAATAAATCTTTTGGACTGCCTGCTAGTTGTTTTAGGCTCAGAGGACCGCCGCCTTCATTGGTGTCGAGCTCGGGTAGTGGCGCACCTGCATCTAATAGTTGTTGAGCTAAATCAAAATACTCAATATCGTCCGGGCCAGAGTTACCCATTAGTGTTACTTCAACAATTGAAACACTTTTGCTTCGCCAGCCATCGTTTACAATAAATGTGCTATCCAGTGAATCGGGTCTTTGTCCCGATTTAAGTGCTAGTTTGATTGTTCTAACGTCATGCGTGGCTATCGCTGTTTGCCATGGTGTTCTCATATATTTTTATCCCACATATAAAGCTAGCCAGTCTACGCATGCAGAATATACGCGTCAAACGCCTTAGTTTGTTAACAGAACTATGATATTATTCAATTACATATGTAATAATCTTTAGTGAGGAAACCCCTGTGGTAAAGCTAACTAAGATCTACACCAGAACGGGTGATAAAGGGATGACACACCTTGCTGGCAAGCATCGGGTAACCAAAACCAATTGCCGGGTTGAGTCATATGGCACAATTGATGAATTAAATGCTTGTGTTGGAATGGTGGTCTCTGGGTTGGAGGGCAATGCAAGGCTCGCTGACTTAAAAGCACAATGCATTCGGATACAAAATGAATTATTTAATACTGGTACGTTATTGGCTGTTCTGAAAGCCGATAGGCGTGATGACACACCAAGAGTAACAGTGCAAGATGTCTTGCGCTTAGAGAATGAAATCGATGCGATGAATGATCAGCTTCCTACATTACAATCTTTTGTACTGCCAGGCGGTAGTGAGGTAAGTGCTAGGTTGCATGTTGCTCGGACTGTGTGCCGACGAGCTGAACGTTGCATTTTAACGGCGGCAGAAAGCGAAGATGTTGATGACATTATTCTGTGTTACATGAACCGCCTAAGCGATTGGTTGTTTGTCGCTGCACGCTATTGTTTGTCGCTTGAGCACAAAGATGAACAGCTGTGGTGCTATGAGCCATGATCACTCCAATGTTTTAAGTGCCGCTTTATCAAATGGAACAGCACGCTCTAGCTGATCTTGTTGTACTAGTTCAGGCCAGTTGGGGTTACTTAATAGCATACGACCAACGGCGACCATGTCAAACTCTTCATTGCTCAGCCGTTGATGTAAGTTATCCAAAGTATTGTCTTGCTTTTTTGACTCTAGTCCCTTAAATGAACTGATAAAGTCGATATCGAGGCCAACACTGCCGACGGTAATGGTTGGCTTGCCTGATATTTTTTTTACCCAACCAGCAAGATTTAATGATGAGCCATCGAATTCTGGCTCATAAAAACGACGCGTACTGCAGTGAAATATATCAACCCCAGCTGATACTAAGCGATGAATAAATGCTGATAGCTCCTCAGGTGTCTGAGCCATTTTTTCATCATAAGCCCCCATTTTCCATTGCGAAAAACGAAAAATGATTGGGAAGTTTGGGCCGACAGATTTGCGTACAGCCTCAACGATTTCAACCGCAAACTGTGCGCGTTTTGCTAAAGAATCGCCGCCGTATTTATCATCGCGATGATTGGTTTTTTGCCAAAAAAATTGATCAATCAAATAACCGTGTGCGCCATGTAGCTCTATTGCATCAAACCCAATACGCTTAGCATCCGCTGCACCTTGTGCGTAGGCTTGGATGATTTTATTGATTTCTTCTTGTGATAAAGCGCAAGGTGCTTCACCTTCTTTATAATTCGGATGTAATACTTCAGATGGTCCAACTCCCGGCACATCCTTATGATCACAAGCGCAGCAATAGGTGTAATTCTCTGGATTAGCGTCATCGATCTTTTTTGCCTGTCTAACACTGCCCACGTGCCATAGCTGCGGTGCAATTATTCCGCCGGCGGCATGCACTTGCTTCACCACATTTTCCCAGCCTGCTAACGCTGCTTCACCAAAAAAGTTAGGTACATTCGGGTAACCATGGCTACCCGGGTGATCGATCGCGGTGCCTTCAGTAATGATTAACCCGACGCCACCGGCGGCACGTCGAGCGTAATAGTCTGCGCTGGCTTGGCTGGGGATATGACCCTTTGACATACTTCGTGTCATTGGTGCCATCACTATACGGTTTTTAAGTTGCAATGATCCTAAGTTAAACGGTTTCAATAAAGACTCTTTTAACATCAACCACTCCAGTAACTGTTTTAATCAAAATGTAATATTAACACACCATTTCGATGTGTACGATGCGATGCATTATAACTGCTGCGACTACAGAGGTTATTGACGATGTTATTTTTTGCTATATCAATCGGCTGAGCGATTGGTTATTTGTTGCGGTACGCTACTGTTTGTTGGTCTGTAATAATTCTCAAAGATTATGGAGGCAGTAATATTTATTTCTGGATCCCGGATAAACGACTTTGTCGTTTTCCGGGATGACAGCGGTCGTTGTTTCGACTAGCGATCATGTTGTTCGATTCTTGAGATAATTTTCTATAGGGCTTATGAGCTAAAGGGCGTGAAATATCAGTCGAACTTGTTTCGACTAGCGATCATATAAGGGAGCGGAAAGAGCGAAGCGAATGTCTAGCGATCATATAAGGGAACGGAAAGAGCGAAGCGAATGTAGTGGCTCCCCGGGACAGATTTGAACTGCCGACCAAGTGATTAACAGTCACCTGCTCTACCACTGAGCTACCGGGGATCAATGTAGAGCGATACTATACTGATCTGGTGAAGCTTGGTCAAGAGCCGAATCGTATTTTTTTTACTATGGATTGAGCAGCTTAGCCATGCGACTCATTGCATCGGCCAGTGTGGCTTCATCAGTTGCGAAAGATAAGCGAATATGGCCGGGCGAACCAAAGGCAGTGCCGGGTACGGCGGCTATTGAGGCGTCGTTTAGTAACTTTTCGCAAAAAGCGACGTCATCATTAACACCCACAGTGGCGTAAGCGCCTTCGACATTAGGGAACTGATAGAAGGTGCCATCAGAAGCATGAGTAGTGAATCCAGGCATAGTAGATAATGCTTTATAAACCATATCATGGCGCTGCTTAAACGTTTCGCGCATTTCGGTCACGCAGTTTTGGCTGCTGGATAGGGCGGCAAGTGCGGCGTATTGCGAAATTGAGCAAGCGTTAGCGGTGGCGTGCGATTGCACTTTTTTCATGGCGCCAATTAATGCAGCCGGGCCCCCAGCATAGCCAATGCGCCAGCCGGTCATGGCATAGGCTTTGGAGACACCATTAACAACAACCGTACGATCGTATAATTCAGGGCAAGCGTTGACGATATTATGAAAGCCATCACCTCCCCATAGCAAGTGTTCGTACATATCATCGCTTGCGATAATAACATTTGGGTATTTTAGTAGCACATCGCCGAGGGCTTTGAGTTCGTCTTTGCTGTAACACATGCCGCTGGGGTTGCTGGGGCTATTCAAAATCAATAATTTGGTTTTGTCGGTAATGGCGGCATCTAATTCTTCAGCGGTTAATTTGTGCAGGTTAGCTTGTTTTGTATCTATAAACACAGGCGTGCCACCGGCCAAGATAACCATAGCTGGATAGGATACCCAATAGGGGCGGGGAATAAGTACTTCATCGCCGGCTTGAATTAGTGATTGGGCTAGGTTAAATAAGCTTTGTTTAGCACCGGTAGATACCAGTATTTGGTTCTTTTCATAATCTAATTGGTTTTCATTTTTAAACTTAGCGATTACCGCTTGTTTGAGTTCAGGTAGGCCATCAACGGGTAGGTAGTGGGTATGACCTGCATGGATTGCATCAATAGCCGCATCGCAAATATGTTGCGGGGTGGTGAAATCCGGTTCACCGACACTCATGTTGATAACATCGACGCCTTCAGCGCGCAATTCGCCGGCACGTGCACTTATGGCTAATGTGGCGGAGGGTTGAATTTGATTGACTCGGTCGGTAAGTTTGATGTCCATGTGGGTTCCTAGCGTTTAGATTACGTCGCAAGTATGCCATAATAGCCGCCATGAAGCACCCATTTGAATTGATTTCCGATTACAAACCTACCGGTGACCAGCCCCAAGCGATAGACGCTTTGGTGGATGGTTTTGAGTCGGGCTTGGCTTACCAGACGCTGTTGGGCGTAACGGGGTCGGGTAAAACATACACAGTCGCGAACGTAATCGAGCGTTTACAGCGTCCGGCGATTATTATGGCGCCGAATAAAACCTTGGCAGCGCAACTGTATTCAGAGTTTAAAGAATTCTTCCCAAACAATGCGGTTGAGTACTTTGTTTCCTATTATGATTATTATCAGCCTGAGGCTTATGTTCCTTCCAGTGATTTATATATTGAGAAAGATGCCTCGATTAATGAGCAAATTGAACAGATGCGTTTGTCGGCTACGAAAGCACTTATGGAGCGGCCGGATACGATTGTGGTGGCGACGGTATCGGCGATTTATGGTTTGGGTGATCCGCAGTCTTATATGAGAATGATTCTGCATTTGACGCGCGGTGAACGCATTGATCAGCGTGCAATTTTGAAACGTTTAGCGGCATTGCAATATACGCGTAATGATATGGCTTTGCAGCGTGGTACGTATCGAGTGCAGGGTGATGTGATTGATATTTTTCCGGCAGAATCTGAAAAAGAGGCTTTGCGGGTGGAGTTATTCGATGACGAAGTGGAGCGTTTGAGTTGGTTTGATCCGTTAACGCATGAGGTTTTGAATGAGATACCACGTGTAACTGTCTTTCCTAAAACACATTATGCTACGCCACGTGAGAAAATACTTGAAGCTGTGGAAATGATAAAGCCGGAGTTGCAAGACCGTTTGCGTCAGCTAGAAGAGCTGGAAAAGCATGTTGAAAAGCAGCGTTTGCAGCAACGAACTGAATACGACATTGAGATGATGGTTGAGTTGGGTTATTGCTCTGGTGTAGAAAATTATTCGCGTTATTTGTCGGGAAGAGAGCAAGGTGAGGCGCCACCTACATTAATTGAATATTTACCTAAAGACGCGTTAATGTTTATTGATGAATCGCATGTGACGGTGCCACAAATTGGCGCGATGTATAAAGGTGATCGTGCGCGTAAAGAGAACCTGGTTGAATATGGTTTTCGTTTACCTTCGGCATTGGATAATCGCCCGTTGCGTTTTGATGAGTTTGAAAACTTGATGCCGCAAGCGGCATTTGTGTCGGCAACACCGGGCAATTATGAAAAAGAGCACGCTAATGATGTGGTTGAATTATTGGTGAGGCCTACAGGCTTAATTGATCCTGAAGTGGAAATAAGACCGGTTGAAACGCAGGTAGAAGATGCGTTATCGGAAATTGGTAAACGTGTCGCTAGTAATGAGCGTGTACTGATTACGACGTTAACTAAGCGCATGTCGGAAGACCTCACTGAATACTTACATGATCATGGTGTTAAAGTGCGTTATTTGCATTCGGATATTGAAACGGTAGAGCGCGTGGAGATTATTCGTGATTTACGTAAGGGTGTGTTTGATGTTCTAGTGGGTATTAATTTATTGCGTGAAGGTTTAGATATGCCAGAGGTGTCATTGGTCGCAATTTTTGATGCTGATAAGCAAGGTTTTTTGCGTTCTGAGCGTTCTTTAATTCAAACTATTGGCCGGGCAGCGCGGCACTTGCATGGTAAGGCAATTCTGTATGCGGCAAACGTAACAGATGCAATGCAAAAGGCGATAAGTGAAACTGATCGTCGGCGTGAGATACAAAAAGCTTATAACAAAGAACATGGTATTACACCAAAGAGTATTGTGAAGAAAATTGGTGATATTCTTGAAACCTCGTATCAGCCGTCGAAACGTAAGTTGGATCGTCGTAAGCAAGTGGCGGGGGGGAATGAGGTTGAGCCTATTGTGCCGGCGCGTACGGCGAAAGCCTTAGCGAAGCAGATGGCGGAATTAGAAAAGGCGATGTTAAAGCACGCCGAGAATTTAGAATTTGAAAAGGCAGCTGAAGCACGCGATCAGTTGTTGTTATTAAAGCGGGAATCATTCAAAGGAGAGCTTTAGCATGTTTGGCATTAATATTAATGAAATCGTGATGGCAATAGGTTTTGTTGGCGTTATTTTTATAATTTTTGCTGAAACCGGCTTGTTTTTAGGTTTTTTCTTGCCAGGTGATAGTTTGTTATTCGCTGCTGGCTTGCTGGCATCGCAAAAATACTTTGATATCCATTGGCTGGTGCTGTCGGTCATGCTGGCCGCATTTATTGGTTATATGGTGGGTTATTGGTTTGGTGCAAAGCTTGGTGGTTGGTTGGTCACAAGACCAGATCGTTGGTATTTTAAAAAGCGTTATATTGAAGATGCGCATGCGTTTTATCAAAAGCATGGTGGCAAAGCTTTAATCTTGGCGCGGTTGGTGCCAATTATTCGCACCTTTGTACCGATTGTTGCTGGCATGGGTAAGATGAACTTAATGCGATACACCATATATAACATTATCGGTGCGGTGGTATGGGGTGCTGGTGTCACCTATGCGGGCTACTACTTAGGTCAAAGCATCCCCAACGCTGAGAAATATATTTTACCGATTACTATCGTGATTATTATTTTATCGGTGTTGCCGGGTGTTTATCATATTTTGCAAAAACGCATTTCCGCGAAACGTTAGTCTCGTTCAAATGGTCATAAAAAACAACTTGTGTTTATCACCTTAATATCTACAATGCTCAAATATTAATGTGGGGGTAGGAAATGAGTAGTGTTAGGGTGAGAAATCTTCAGTGTAAACTGGGTTCAGCATTAGTGGTAGCGGGGCTTTTGAGTGTTGCGGTATTAGGTTGTGTCTATAATAATCGCGTATGTGATGATGGCAATGAGGATATCATGGCTGTTTTGATGGATAATGCATGTGTTATTGGTTCACATCGTGGCAATGCCAATGAGACTGTTGTACTCAATGCCGCAAAAGCCTGTTTTGCCATATGCGCAGGTATTTCTGCGAATAACATGTCAGCTATCGACGAAAGTTTAAGTGCAGCAAGTGGTGAGATGAGCAGGCTGGTCAGCGCATCAACAGCTAGCTTGTATCATGGCTTTATGGGCGCCAGTATGATTGTTGGTCTGATTGGTTTTGTCTGTTTGATGACAACAGCGGTAGGTCTAAATGACGTTGAGGAAAGTACTCAAACGCCTGAAGCAGAAGTCACTTCAGACATCGAGCGACCACTGATTTCTAACGCATCACTGGTTTAAGTCTTTACAAAGTTGAGCGCTTCTTTGATAATCCCTGCGGGATTAATGGGGAGATATTCATGAAAAAAACTAAATTACAAAGTTCAGATTATGGAAGCGTGTATTACTGTTATGGAAAACCCAGGCCGGGCGGTAGAACTGGGCATGGTGCTTTGCTTGTTCTTAAAAAGGGTGTTGATTTAACGCGGGACAGTGTTAGAAAGCTAACAGAGGATGATGTCGCTTATTATTTTTCGATGTATCCTAACACTACTCCAGACGTTATTGCCAAAGCAACTATGGTTACTTTGCTCTCGACATTATATCCAGCCGTTACCGTAGATTCATTTACTGATGATGTGCAGATGCGTCGTCGCTCAGAGGTTCGTCTTCAGCAAGCTATAAAAGACAGGGCTGAGAAAAAACGATTAGAGGCACTGGCGAAAAATGGTGATGCTGATGCAGCGGAGCAAGCTGAAAAAATTCATCCGGCATTTGAGGTTGATAACGTTGAAAACTTGATTAAATCATTGTCCGATGAGACACATGAAGATCTACAACAGTATTTTGAGCAGGGGATGTTTAATGGCTTTGTAAAGCTACCATCCAACTTAAACGTGCAAGCTGTTGTGGATTCCCTTGAAACTACTAAAAAAAATGCACCGTGGACAATGTTTGCACCTATTCCTGATTTGATTCCTAAGCGTCTACCGGTGAATGTACCAAACAGAGGTGGGCAAAACTGTTGTTCTGCTATTACACTCGCGCTCAAGGCGGGTGGCCTTGATCTTAAGCCGTCATATCACCTTAGAACTTTCTCAACAACACTCGAGATAGGCCTTTGGGCGAGCTTTTTTACACTTTTACTATCAAAGCCTGACGAGGTATTTTCAAAGCAAGTGGATGCTAGCAAGTTATTATTGCTGCCTTTAGCCCTTGCAGGTGTACGTTTTGTTACAGCAATGAAGAATGCAAGAGGTTTTTATCAAGATGTTTGCTCAATGACCAAAGACCCTAGCAATGTTGGACTAAAAACAAAGTTAATATTAGGTAGCGCAATTTCCTCTTTTAATTCTATGGCGTGCTTATTAAACCCTAATGCCTGGTCAACGATTATCGTTAGTCCAATCACAACGTGGACCGAGATGAAGAAATTAAATGGTGCACAGGTGATTGAAGTGCCAAAGGATCTATCTGTGTCCTTAAGTGAGGCGGCGAAAATTCCTTTGCCAGCATCGCCCCCCCGGCCGGCGATGTGATGGTTTTATGGGCAGCGTCTTTTGTGTACGCCTTGTTTTTTCTGTAAGTTATGGCGTACACAAAATTGATTTCACGCAGGTTTAATGCACTAAATACATTAATTAGTTGACATAGAGTACGAAACGAATTTTAATTCAACTTTCTTAAAATATCACGGCAGAGTTTTATTATATGAAGACCTTTAGATCGGCAATCCGCACAATTTTTGTGATGATTGCATGCTTTTTGTTAGTGGGCTGTAAGCATATGTCGCTTCTAGACCCGCAAGGGACCATTGCGCACGCTGAAATGAACTTATTGGTGTATTCAGTATTGCTAATGTTAATTGTTGTTATACCAGTGATCTTTCTGACGTTAGGAATTTCTTGGTATTACCGCGCGTCTAACCCTAAGGCTGACTACCGGCCCGAGTGGTGTCACAGCAATAAGATTGAAGCAGTCTGCTGGGGCGTACCCATTGTAATTATTGTTATATTGGCGTTTATGACATGGGTGAGTACACATGAGCTAGATCCCTACAAGCCATTGCAGATCGAAGGCAAGAAGCCTGTGGTTATTCAGGTAGTAGCACTTGACTGGCGTTGGTTGTTTATTTATCCGGAGCAAAAAATAGCCACGGTGAATTATTTTCATATTCCTGTAAATACACCAGTAGCACTTAACATCACTGCTGACGCTCCGATGAATTCGATTGAGATTCCTCAATTGGCTGGCCAAATATACGCCATGCCAGCGATGAAAACTCAGTTACATTTAGATGCCTATAACAAGGGTGTTTTCAAAGGCTTTTCAGCGAATTATAGCGGCAATGGTTTTGCTGGTATGAAGTTTGATGTAACGGCTGAGTCAACTGAATCATTTAATAGTTGGGTAGCTAAGATGAAGCAGTCTGGTAATCGCCTAAGCTTGGCGCGTTATAAAAAATTAGCTAAGCAAAATATGGATACAAAACCGTTGTCATTTTCATCGGTAGAAGATCGTCTGTTTAATTATATTATTGTGCAGTACATGGTTCCAAATGGTTCGAAGATGAATACCATGACTGTGCCGTATATGTTTAAAAATAGTAATCAAAAGTAATAGAGACTAAATTATGTTAAATCACTTTCTTTTTGGAAAACTAACGTGGGATCAGTTTGCATTTCATATCCCATTGGTCAGATATACTAATATCACCATTCTTGTATTGGCGTTATTGGTTGTTTTAGGTGTTACCTACTTTAAAAAGTGGAGCTACCTATGGAATGAATGGTTCACCACAGTGGATCATAAAAAAATTGGTGTCATGTATATTATCCTGGCGGTTATTATGCTGCTGCGGGGCTTTGCTGATGCGGTGCTGATGCGTTTACAGCAAATGGAAGCGGTTGGTGCCTCGCATGGTTTCTTGGCGGCTAATCACTTTAGTGAGATCTTTAGTGCTCACGGTACCATCATGATTTTCTTCATGGCTATGCCGTTTATGTTTGGTCTTATTAACTTAGCGTTACCTTTGCAAATTGGTGCGCGTGATGTGGCATTTCCATACTTAAACTCATTGAGCTTATGGTTGACTGTGTTCTCAGCGGTTTTGATTATGGCGTCGTTAATGATCGGTGACTTTTCACACACTGGTTGGTTGGCTTATCCGCCATTGTCAGGCATTAAATATAGCCCTGGAGTAGGTGTAGATTACTACATTTGGGCGGTGCAGATATCGGGTATTGGTAGTTTGTTGTCGGGGGTTAACTTTACAACGACTATCATTAAGTTGCGTGCACCTGGTATGACTTTAATGAAAATGCCAATTTTCACATGGACAGTTTTATGTTCAATGATTTTGGTGATGTTAGCTTTCCCTATCTTGACGGTTACCTTGGCGTTGTTAACGCTTGATCGTGTAATGGATATGCATTTCTTCACGATTGCTGCAGGCGGTAATCTGATGATGTATATCAATCTGATTTGGGCGTGGGGACATCCAGAGGTATATATTCTTATCTTGCCCGCTTTTGGTATTTATTCTGAAGTGACAGCAACATTTTGTAAGAAGCGTTTGTTTGGATATAAAACGATGGTATGGGCGACGGTTTCTATCACTTTCCTATCATTCGTTGTTTGGCTGCATCACTTCTTCACGATGGGTTCGGGTGCGAATGTAAATGCCTTCTTTGGTATTACGACAATGATCATTGCGATTCCAACTGGTGTGAAGATCTTTAACTGGTTGTTCACGATGTATAAAGGGCGCGTAGAATTTTCTTCGCCGATTATCTGGACTATAGGCTTTATTATTACCTTTGTTATCGGTGGTATGACTGGTGTGTTACTTGCGGTACCGCCAGCTGACTTCCAGTTACATAACAGTGTATTCTTAGTTGCCCACTTCCATAATGCTATTTTGGGTGGTGTGGTATTTGGTTACTTGGCAGGTTTAACCTACTGGTTCCCGAAAATCTTTGGTTTTAAATTAAATGAAACTCTAGGTAAAGCGTCTGCTTACTGCTGGATTTTCGGTTTCTTTGTTGCCTTTATGCCGCTTTATTTGGTTGGCTTGAAAGGTATGACGCGTCGTTTGTATCACTACACTGATTACAGCTGGCACCCTTATTTAGTGGTTGCTGCTATTGGTGCTGCAATTATCGCTGCGGGTATCTTATGCTTCGTGCTGCAGTTAGTTGTGAGTGTGATCAAACGTAATGAGCCTGGCTATAAAGATACAACAGGCGATCCATGGGGGGGGCGTACATTAGAGTGGGCGATTCCATCTCCTGCGCCATTCTATAACTTTGCTCATACACCACATGTCGATTCGATCGATCAGTTCTGGGAGGACAAGCAGAAAAAAGCTAATGGCACTGCTGAGCCGACTAAGCCTTATGAAGATATCCATATGCCTTGTAACACAGGTGCTGGATTTATCATTGGCTTATTTGCTGCGATGTTTGGCTTTGGTATTATTTGGCATATCGTATGGATGGGATTCCTTGGAGTAATTGGTATCATAGCAACGCTAGTAATTAGATCGTTTAATATGCATACGGATTATTATGTAAAAGCCAGTGAAGTGGCAAGTATTGAACAAGCGGGGTGCGCGTAATGAATGCACAATCAATTTCGCATGAAACGACTAATTCAGATTCTGTTGATGTGTTTGGTTTCTGGTTATATGTAATGACCGACTGTATTTTATTCGGTAGTTTATTCGCCACCTTTGCCGTATTGCACAGCAATACTTTTGGTGGACCATCGCTGAAAGAGTTAGTGAGCTTACCTTACGTATTTGGCGAAAGTATGTTTTTGTTACTGAGTAACTTAACATACGGTTTTGCCTTATTGCGTTTATATAAAAACAGAACTCAAAAAATGGTGTTTTGGCTGGTAGTATCGATAATATTAGGTGCTGGCTTTTTGGGTATGGAATTATATGAATTTGCTGACTTGGTAAGAGAAGGGCATTCATGGAGCAGCAGCGCGGGTATGTCATCGTTCTTTGCTTTAGTAGGTACACACGGACTACACGTATTTTGTGGTTTGTTGTGGATGGTTATTCTAACCATACAGGCCGCAACCTTCGGTACAAATTCACACATGAAGCGTCGTTTTACTTACCTTGGTATTTTCTGGAACTTTCTAGATATTGTCTGGATCTTTGTATTTACTATCGTTTATTTAATGGGGGCAATTTAACATGTCAGATCATGATCACCCAGTAAGCACAGTATCAACTGGTACGGGCCGTAAAACATTTACCACTTATATTGTTGGTTTTTTAGGCTCATTGTTTTTAACAATTATTGCGTTTTTCGCAGTAGGCAATCGTATTTTTGATGATGCGGGGCTCTATATTGCCGTTAGTGTGTTAGCTGTTATTCAGTTATATGTGCAAGTGATTTTCTTTTTGCGTGTAAACGCTGGTAAGCAATCACGGCTTAATTTGCTATCATTCTTGTTCACAATTCTTATTATTGTTGTGATATTGTCTGGTTCTATATGGATCATGTATAACCTTAACGTTAATATGATGCGATAGTATGAAATTACTCATTCGCAATCTGTCTCGCGACACATCAGAGGCAACGTTAAGGGCAATGTTTGAAGTGCATGGGGCAGTGCAGTCATGCAGCCTAGTGATGGATAAAGACACAGGCAAATCCAAAGGATTTGCCTTTGTTGAAATGCCAAAAGCTGCTGCTGCTAAAGCAGCGATAAAGACACTCAATGCGACAGACGTCGATGGCATGAAGATTCGGGTCAAGAAGGCTGAAGCAAAGACCAAAGACTAGTCTGGGTGCGAAGCCCTCGGGTTGAAATCATCTGATGCTGCAGTAGCCACTGAATCCGATATTCGACTAGCGTCTCTTGGTAATTGAAATAATCGATCTTTCAGCTGATGAGATGGGGCGGTATCATCGCCCGTATCATAGAAGCTATTCCAGCCTATTCGAGTGCGTTTAAAATTAGACAGTGCAGTGATTAGGTGTCCTTGTCTAAAATCACTTTGTGTCGATGACGCTCGGCTAATGAGCACATTTTCTCTTGCTGCAGCATCATCATCTTTTGGGTTATGTAAGATGATTGTGCCTAGGTCACTAGTGGTGCAGAGTCTGTCTATTCGGCTCGTCATTATTTCGCCAACAGATAATGCACTAGCGAATGGGTGAAAAAATTTACCTAGGCTGTTGATGGTTTCTTTTTGTAAATCGCCGCATGCAGTCTGCAGGATATCCTCGCGTAACAAGTCGATACATTGCGTAATCGTTTGCTGGTTGAAAAATCCTTGGGGTGCATTCTGATAAAGCTCAGCAAATACGGTTAATCGCTTAGCGGGATTCTTTATCGAAACCAGTAGATCAAAATAGAATTTTGTAGGGATTTTTTTATAGCTATCTTTGATCGAATGCAATGACATAGTGTCGATGGTATCTATTAGTTTTGACACCAGACTGAAGTCACAAATCCCTGTACTGTTAAAACAACATACCGTATACAGTAGATACTGTTTTAGTGTGTCGCTTTGGTCCATACGAGTGCCATGCTGCATAATAGGCATGGCTATTTGTAAAAGCTGCTCGGCGTAGAGCTGCATCAATTCACCGTTTGGGATTAGCGCAATTGAAATAAAGCTTTCAATGAATCCATCTAATACTCCGGGTTCAGGTGAGTAGTGATGGCATATAGCAAGCTGAAGTTTGACGTTCGGATTGCTTTCTTCGGGCAGCTGGCATAATTTCAATAGAGCGTCCCAGTAATAAATGCTGCCATGTTCAGGTAGTTTTCTGATAGGTAGATTTAATAACAAGATGATCAGCTCAGCAGGTGAATTGTCTGACTTGATCCCACATGCATTTGTATTGGCGTAATATCTATCGACGTATAGATCTTCATAGTCTTCGTAGTGATCATAGCTTGCGCGATAATTCTCATGAATTAATGTGGGTAAATTCTCTGATGCGGATCTCGAGCCTTGCATAAAAGTGCTTTGCATTAAGTTAAGTATTTCTGTTGGCGTGAGGTCTTGAAGAATGCAGGGTAGTAAGCTTGGGTTTTGTTGCATCGCGGCTTTAAAGGCCTCAGTCAATAAATGTGGTTGGCTACTGAGAGGGAAATCAACTACGCGGTTGAACTCGTCGACGCTGCAATTCAGCGCGATGTAATACAGTGCGCTGAATGTTGTAGTGGCCGTTTCTGTTGTTTGTGTTTTGCTTGTTCCAAGCCACGCAATACGCTTTTTTTGTGGTAGGCATTTAAATGCCTTGAAAAAGAATTTTATGGTGGCGGGTCTGGAGCTTGCGGTGTAGTCTTCGTAGGGGTTGGGGTGTTTTGCAAAACACAAAGCGGCTAATTCAACAAATACGCATGTGTTTGTGCTTCTCTGCGCGCCTCTTTCGAACTGATTGATGGTAAATTGCTGCAGCATAAAAGCGGTGTAATTACGAATAATAGCATTTTCGATGGTAGCATTTTTTCCAAGCCCAAATAAAAAAGCCGCAACATGCTGGACGCCGCGTTGAATAATCTTTCGTGTGGGTTTTCCTTTTACGTTATCAGGTATTTTAGTTAAGTGTCTATTGATCAGGTTAAATGCGTCAAGCGATTGGCGGTCCCTGTGGTGTTGACCAACAAACGGATCAAGTAATTTTTCAAGGCAGTCTATTATGTGTAGCCTGTTTTCACATTGCCAATTGGGTTTATAGTATCTATAGCTAAATAAAAATGTTGCAATTGAGTCAGATAGGTTAATTATATTACTTGTTAGTAACAGGCTTAATGTATTGGGTTGGCTCAGTTGGTCACCAAAAATTTCTTTAAGTGCTGGGTATAGTGCAGTGACTGACCTGTAATCATCGGCGTCATATTTATTAAATATGTATGGGGTATCTAATCTGAATATTGCATTGCTTATTATTGGTGACACAATAAGGTCTGATTGATTTAGTTCATGCAAAGTGAGCTCTATTCCTTCCGTTTCCCATTGGTTCACACAATGTCGGAATTTTTCTTGCTCAATTGCTTGGTATTGACCATAGGGAACTATTGGGTTTATAAGGCTAGCATCTATAAAAACGGCTGATGTTCGTTTCCTTCGATCTGCAAGTGTGATTAGGCGTAACTTATCTTGTGCTGGGATGACTTCAAATACATTAGCAGGCTTACGTTTAGTTATAGCGGTAGGAGGGGGGCTATCTAACGCCGTCATTTCAGCCACTATGCGCGCTTGTTCAGCAGTATCTTTTGCTTCTGGCATGGCGGCAGGATGTGCTGCATCACCCGCGGTGGGGCCTCTTGGTCCTGTTTTGCGCATACTTTACCTCATTGCAAAACGTTATATTGTACACCTACTTAATTAAGTAAATATTAGCAATATGGAAATTTCAACAAGCTGATAACGTTCGGTTTTTTAAAGAAAAGCGTGGGGCAAAATCTTGCGGACTGCAAGTTGCCCCATGCTTTGTTGTGTTAGCGTGAAACGAAGCAGGTTAAGTTGCCTTGTGGATCTTTTGATAAAGAAAGTGTATTTACGTTAAGTATCGGTGTCACAGTTGCTTTGGAATAAATGCATTTGACTGTGCTGCTTTTGTTTTTATATTTTACATCAACTGAATCAATCGTTGTAATGATGATATTTATTTCACCATCGATCTTGCTACCATCGTATTTTACATTAAGTGCTTGGCTGTATGGATCGATGCTTAATCCACTCTTTGGGCTGGTGATATTATTCACTGAACCAAAAACTTTTTTGCCATTGTGGTCAATAAATTCGATATTAGATACTTTGTATCCTGTTATCAGGTAGTGAGGTGCGCTAACGGAGCTTGGGATGGTGCCATTATTTAATATAAATAATGTTGGGTTTGTAGTTGCAGCAAAAGCGAGTGTAGGTAAGCACAATGCAGCGGCTAATAGTGAGCGTAGTTTTTTCATTGATTCTCTCTTGGTAGTAAATAGTAAT
This sequence comes from Coxiellaceae bacterium, assembly GCA_029212885.1. Classification (GTDB taxonomy): domain Bacteria; phylum Pseudomonadota; class Gammaproteobacteria; order Coxiellales; family Coxiellaceae; genus JARGNX01. Next base: position 97,401 of record JARGPC010000006.1, on the reverse strand, counting down.
TATTGTTTTGTTAGTCCTACGCTGAGTAATGTTTGATTAAGGCGCACAGCGTACCCCTTTTACTTCATGGCTCGCTTCGCTCCGCTCCGCTGCGCTTTACTTCCGTAAAAGGGGCACCCTATACACCTTAATATCATCACTCAGCTGCTTAGCAGTCAATAAGTTATTAGTTTTACGTCTCAGAGTATCACTGACAAGTAGGTAGGCTCGATTTAAGGCTGTGTTAACTTAATAAATGCACAATGCGCTTGATTAAATTAGACGAAATAGCGCTAACGTAATATTGGCCGGCGACCCGTTTTGTTATATCGCTCATGGTGGGGTAGGGCGCGATGATTTCCGTTATTTTTTTGATTGACATTTTTTGTTGTGCCGCCATCACCCACGGCAATAATAGTTCGCCAGCATGTTCGCCAATGATGGTGGCACCTAGAATAATGCCTTTTTTATTGGTCAACACTTTGATAAAACCTTCGGTAGTGAGTTGTGCCTGTGCGCGATCAATATCACTAATAGGGAATGTCGTTTTTTTATATTCTGTTTGCTGTTGTTTGGCGGTAGTTTCATTTAAGCCCACATGGGCTAATTCTAAACGTGTATACGTAACCCATGGCATTGCATGATAAACGACTTTGCTAGGCAGCCGAAATAAAGCGTTTCGTATTACAATGCCAGCATGATAACCAGCTGCATGGGTGAATTGATAATGGCTAATAACATCACCAATCGCATAAATATGTTTGTGGTTAGTGCGTAGGCGTTGATCTACCGTGATAGCTCGGTCGTTATACTCAATTTCAGTGCTCTCAAGATTTAGTTTAGTAAGGTTTGGTCGGCGCCCAGTGGCTACTAATATATGACTACCGTTAATATTTGTTGCTTGATTGTTGTGAGATAATTGAACTTCAATGCTGTTTGAGGTGGTATCGATTTGTAAAATATCACTGTGCTCATATAAAGAAACACCGGTTGCCATTAAGTCATCACGTATTAACGCGCGGCTGTCCTCGTCTTCTTTTGCTAGTATTTCGCCGTGTTGGATAATACTGACCTGACTGCCGAGCATGGCAAATGCTTGGCCGAGTTCACATCCAATCGGGCCACCGCCGATCACAATTAAATGCTTGGGTAATTCTGTAAGGTCAAATATGGTTTCATTAGTGAGATAGCTTACTTGATCTAATCCTTTAATTTTTGGTATATAAGCTGATGATCCGGTGGCAATAACAATTTTTTTTGCTATGATGCGGTAATTTTTAGTTTCGATCGTATGGGGGTCGATAAAGCGCGGTGCTTCTTGAATCACCCTCGCGCCTAAGCCTTCAAAACGTTCGACACTGTCATGTGGTGCAATCGCTGCTATGACAGATTTAATATGGTCGTGCACTTGCTGATAGTTTACGTGGACATTCTCGGCATGCACGCCAAATGCCTCGCTATGCTGCATGTCATAAGCACGACGTGCGGCGCTGATTAATGCTTTCGATGGTACACAACCGTAATTTAAACAGTCACCACCCATTTTATGTGATTCGATTAATACAACGTCCACACCCATTTGTGCAGCTCCGGCGGCAACACTTAGGCCCCCAGAACCAGCACCGATTACGCATAGTTTTGTTTTAATGGTTTGCATGCAGTTGTTCCTCATTTTGCTTAAATTGCACTAAACGAATCACGGTTGTTAGTAATACCAGTAACGTGTAAATACTGGCGAGCCAATTAAACCAGCTGGGTATCAGTACCATGGTAATAAAAAAGATAAAGGCTTCGGCGCGTTCAATAAGGCCGGGGCTGTAATGAAATCCCTTGCCGTTGTTATCGGGCTGCGAAAATATGCCTACCACTAAAAATGAAGTTACACAAATTAACGTGCTACCCAGCATAGCTAGGCAGAGTGCGGCACGGTGGTCGCCACCGATTGTAAATAACCCAGCAATAATGCTAAATTCGACAATGCGATCCATCACAATATCTAATGCGCAACCAAAGTGTGAGCTGTGTTGTGTTAGTCGCGCCAACGTGCCATCCAATACATCACAAAGGCCTGATATAACCAGAAATAATACTGCCAGCCATCGCCAGTCCAATCCAATTAGCACGGCTGATGCAATGCCAAACACACCCGCGGCATAGGTTAATCCATTAGGGGTAATGAATTTAGATGTATTTAAAAATGCCGCAAGCGGATTAAATACGTATTGTTGTAATGTGGGCCGCCAATAGGTTTCAATCATTTTTTACCTCTGTCATTCTGGCTTTGATCTTGTCATCCCGGACCCCGATCCGGGATCCAGGAAAGTATTACCATGATACAATAATCCATTGATCTATCTATTGGGCGTCGCCCCTGCGGACAACCTTGGTGTGCTCGCTACGCTGTGCGCACGAAGGTTCCCCTCCGGTGTCACCCAATTAGATCAGTGGATTATTGGGTTTGCTATCATTCCGCCCTTGAGTTGGAATCCAGCTTTTTTCTTTTTAGTTTTTTATATATCACAGGCACCACTGATAACAATGCCAACAAAATCAGCGGGATTAATATCTCTGGCTGAAAGATAATACCCAAGTTAGGATGCTCCCCAGTTTTAAATAGCGCGCCCAGACCATTGCCCACCAAGCAATAAACAAAACTGCCGGGAATAATGCCGATTAAGGTCGCAAAGAAAAAAGTGCGTAACGGCACATTAAGCAGGGCGGGTACAATGTTAATTACCCAAAACGGGAAAATGGGTATTAGACGTAACGATAATAGATAGGCAAAGGCATCATGCTGAAAACCTTTTTCCATTTTGACTACCCAGCCGCCGGCTTTTTGCGATAGCCATTCGCCTAGCGCGGTTTTTACTGCCAAGAATATAATGCACGCGCCGATGGTGGCGCTAATCACCACGTAGACCGTTGCAAGCCAAGGCCCAAACATAAAGCCGCCGGCCAGGGTAATAAATGCCGCGCCGGGTACCGATATGGCGGTGGCAACGATATACACCAGCATATAGCCAAGAGCGGCGTATATATAATGGTGTTCAACCCATGAGGAGATTTGGCCTCGATGCTGCTGTAGGCTGTTGAATGAAAAATACTCATACCAACGGAAATACAGCGCTAGCGCCAGTATCACGATGATAATCAGCAGTGGAATCCATTTCTTCATAGCGCCTCCCTGTTAGCCTAAGCACCGCATTATGGCATAGCTGATGGGCGATATACATATGATTGTTCTATAATCATCACCAGTGATTAACTGATGGACAAAGGAACTAACGATGAAAAAAATGACTTGTTTGATTGCTGCGACAGTGTCTGTTGGATTATTAGCAGCTAGCGCAATGAGTTTTGCTAAGTCGGTTAAATTTCCACGTGGTTGCCGTACTGCCGGAGCCGCGTATGAACAGGGGTATTTAGCGTTACGCCCCGCCTATGAAAAGCAAAAGCGTACCTTGTATTTGATTCATAATTTAACGCCTTATAACCTCGAGCTAAAGTCATTAAAGGATCCCAATGATTTATTTACGCCTCATTATGATCAAAACTTACCGCGCCATAAGTGGGCTGCATTTGCCATGGATAGAGAGGATGTGCATTTTAAGTGTGTTCATGTGAAGAATAAGACGACTAAAATCCCAGTACGATGTGATGGCTTATTTGCGATTTGTGAATACGATAATGTTAAATTCCCTCATGCCAGCATGGGCACTTACTGGATCGAAAACACCGGTAATTTACGTCAAACCATGCGTCATGCCATTCGCGAAGGGATTTTACTGCGCTGGTAGATCTAACTCATTGATTTTTTAACAAACAAAGCGGGCTCTGACCCGCTTTGTTAATTCACCATTAATATGACCACCTTATAATTAAGTCATTATTTTAATGTCTTGGATCCCGGCTCGGAGGCCGGGATGACAATAGTTTGAGGCCGGGATGACAATAGTCGGAGGCCGGGATGACAGCAGATTAATTCAGATAGCATTGAGTGAAGTATATAGCGATGAGTAGAAGAGAACCTACATCCGAAGCGCGTCTTATTGGTCAGGCCTTGTTTGCGCCGAATGGCCAACGAGATGTAGATGCATTTATACAATTACGAGATCGCTGTGATAAACGAAAAGTCTTCAAGGAATTGAAGCTTGTGTTTACATCGGATGTTAGTTTACAGCAGAAAATAAATGCATATAAAAATCTTTGTTCAATGGATACGCATAAGGTTTTTCTTAATTATTTACATAGCCGTTTACCAGAGATTTTGGAGAGTATTGCTGATCCAGCAGATAAAGAGCGATTTTTATTAACTGGCTGGGCGGGATCGCGCGATATCGTGTTTAAAAGACAGTTGCAAGCATTAAAAAATCCAACACAATTAGCCACGTTAGAAATACAATACCCAGATTTAACTGATGTCGATCAGCAAAGCAAATTAATGACTTTAGTTGAGACAGATAATGAAGTGGCGTTATTGTATTGGAAAATTAAACAACCTACATTATTACGAGCAGCTGAAGTAAGTAGCGGGTCTGAAGCAGCGGAAAGTGATAGTGAAGATAGCAGTTATATTGATAGTAATTTGTTATTGCTGGATATGATAGAACAGTACAAACTTTTTATCCGATACACGGTAGAGGAGGGGGAGGATTTTGATAGGCATTTTACTACTTTGCATGAGACGAATATAGACAAGTTAAAATCTTATATCGCCTTTAAGTATGACATGCATCCCGACAGCCCATTAATCTCCCGCTTGGCATCTGAGTTATTAACAACGATTAAACACGAATGCAGTACGCGTGAATTAGATGTAGAAATTTTGCAGTATAAAATTAAAGCGATGGTGCATGGTGATATTGCTTATTACCGTGAAGTCTATCCGGATATTAGCCCAGAGCGATGCTTGGAAAGTGCTCAATCTGATTACAAGGCAGCTATTCTTGTGATGCATGCATTGGCTGGTGTGCCATTAGCAGAGTGCGATGAGTCAGCCGTATCAGATGTTTTATTTACCATAACGCCTGAGTTGCAACAACAATATAGACGGGCATTAGCAGAGTGCTATTTGGAGGGTTACACGGTTGTTAAAGATGTCATTTATGCAAATCAATTGTTAGGTCTTGAGACTTCATTGGTGGCTTCTGCCGTGGCGGAGGCGAAGGATGGAGGTGCCGTAGCTGGTGGTGCACTAACCATAGAGCAGAAAGCTCAACAAGCTTTAGGGGATTGTGCTTATAGTATGCGCTATGGTGAGGTCGTAACACATACGGCATCTCATTTGGCGAAATTTACGCAGAGGCAATTGAGTGCACATATGCTAAACGTTGGTTGCCCATTAGAAGCAGTATCTGAATATGGCAGATTTGTACCAGGCATAGTGGTTGCTGAACGGTTGCTTTCTGGGAGTTATGAGCGATATACGGGTCAGACAATTGCTGAGCATTATGCAGGCTATATTAGGACAGCGGGTGCCGAATTCGAAAGTTTTTCAATGGCTGAGTTGTCTGCTATTCAAACAAGTATATATCGTAATTTAAATGCGGCAGCTGGTGATGGTTCCGATAATATATATGAGCGTTTAAGGCGTGGCGAGGTGGTTGATATTTACTCGGGCTGGGTCAAGGGAGATTCTGGACACATTCTTCAATGCAGTTTTAAGATGATTGAAGGCGAATGTTATTTGATGTATGCCAATAGTGGTGAAGGGTCAAGGCGTATTGGTTCAGGGATTAATTTGTATCATATTGGAAACCCTGAGATGCTGTCCTCCCCTCATTTTGTTAAGAGATTGCAGCGTGGTTTTTCGGAATACAGATTCGTTGTATCGCTTGATAAAACACGCCATGGGTTGGGTCGAGACTTGCAGTTAACACCGCTAGCTTTTGTGCCAAAGAAGCCTCAAAAAAATGGTAACTGTGGTCTTAAGGCAGCAAAAAATCAGGTATTAATGCAGTTGATGTTTGGTAAGCTGGATGAGCTTTGTAAGCAGGAGGGCGTGGCACCAAATCAAGCCATGTTAGATCAGTCTCATCAAATGGCTTATGAGTGGTATAAGCCATTTGTTGCTTATAGTCGTCAACAGTCGGTGGCGGCTTCATTGAAATTTTGTGATGAAACATTCCCCGCGCATATTAAACCTGCACAATTTCCTCATGTGATTAAGCAGATATTGGATTATATCAAAAGCAAAGACACCAGCAATCAGGCTGATTTAATGCAGTTGCTGTTGCCAGTGCAGGAATTTTTAAACACACATGATATCGAGGGAAGGGCTATGCTACTGGGACAGCTTGCTGATACTAAGTTACAATTGTTACAAAATACCTTGACGGAAGAGGCTCCGTATATTTCTACAGTGATGGCTGGTTTTACGTCGGAAGAGCTCACACCTCATGTTGGCTTATTAAATGCGGTGATGTTTGAAGCTGCTAAGCAAGGTGATATTCAAGCTATCGAGCGTTGCTTGTCTCATGGTTGCTCAATTGATTCTACGGACGACTATGATGCTACTTTATTAATGCAAGCTGCGTCAGCCGGTCAAACGGATTGCGCAAAGTGGTTACTGGATCAAGGGGCTATCAATCCATTTGCAATCGATAGAGATAAAAAAAATGCTTCAGATCACGCGCGAGAAAATGGACATGATTATTGTTTGCGTGTGTTGGAGGCTTATCCTGATGAGCCAGCGCCATCTTCTCATGTGCGTCAATCGTTGTTTGCTCAAGCGCCAAGGCCTGTTGATGTGGCGGAAGATGGAGCTCAACCCCCCGTATTTCGTGCGCCAACTTTTCATTAAGTTAAGCAGCTATTGTCTTAAAAAACCATTTTCCATGTTAGCGCTGCTAAGCCGGCGCCGATTAACGGACCAACAATAGGTACCCAGGCGTAGCTCCAATCGGAAGTTCCTTTGCCATGAATGGGTAAGACAGCATGTGCTAGTCGAGGTCCTAAGTCACGCGCAGGGTTAATCGCATAACCGGTTGGGCCACCGAGCGATAGGCCGATACCCCAAACTAAAACACCAACTAAGTAAGGGCCTATGCCCATGCTGGGGTGGCCTAATGTGGCATGACCAAAGATCGCACCAACGCCTAATACCAACACAAAGGTACCAATGATTTCAGTCATCACATTACTCGGGTATGAACGAATCGCAGGGGCTGTGCTAAATACCGCTAGCTTAGCGGCTTTATCTTCAGTGGCCTTCCAGTGTGGGTAGTAGGCCACCCAAACTATGGCCGCACCGACAAAAGCTCCGGCTAGCTGCACTAACATCGTAATGCCCATTTGTTTTAGTGTGTAAGTGCCGAGTAAGGTCTTTGCGAAGGTTACCGCGGGGTTGATGTCTGCTTGCACTGAGCCTGCAGACTGTGCCACAAAAACACCAATGACTACAGCAACAAACCAGCCAGTGGCAATCGTAATCCAACCAGCATCGGCACCTTTTGAGTGTTGTAGTAATACATTGGCAACTACGCCACCACCAAATACAATTAAAAATGCCGTGCCAAGGAATTCGCCTATGAGCGGATGAGGTATCATATCGTCTCCAAATACTGCTGTAATGTGTGTTGTTGCTGTTTGTTTAGTGCCAGCCCCAGCTTGGTGCGTCGCCATAAAATATCATCAGCACTGTATGCCCATTCATTGTGGCGCAAATATTCAACTTCTGCTTGGTACAGGTTACCGCCAAAATGTTGCCCTAATTGATCAGTGGTTTTAACGCCGGATAAAAGGTTATCAATTCGATTGCCGTATTGTTGGCAGTAGCGTTTAATTAATACCGGTGGTAAATCAGGGTAGTTATGCTGTTTGTTTTTAATGTAAACGCCAAGTGTTAGTCCATTTAAGTTACCACCAGGTAAAAAGGCATCTGCAGTCCATTCATCTCCAAGCTTTGGAAAGAAAGGTTTGAGCTTGTCTAAAGTATCACGAGCCAATAATCGTGCGGTAGTTAGCTTGCCACCGGTGACGGTAAGTAATGGGGCTGTGTCACTGTATTGATCCAAAATAACTTGATAATCACGGCTAATCTCGCTGGGTAGCTTACCTTCTTCATCCAGTAAAGGTCTAACCCCACTGTATTGCCATACAATATCACTGGCTGAAATCGATTTTTTAAAATAATGATTAATGAGAACGGTCAAGTAATCAATTTCTTCATGCGTAATATGTGCTTCGTCGGGTGCGCCATGAAATACTTCGTCGGTGGTGCCGATCAGCGAGTATTCTTCTTGATAAGGAATAACAAAGACAATGCGCTTATCGATATTCTGCAAAATATAGGCTTGGTCACCGTTATAAAGCTTGGGTACGACTATGTGGCTGCCTTTAATCAGGCGTAAACGATGTGGGTGGCACGGTTGTATCAACTGTTGTGAAACATTTCCAACCCAGGGGCCTGCCGCATTAACCACTGCTTTGCTACGAATTTTATGCGTGGTTTCGCTGTGTTGATTAAGCAGCGTGAGATCCCAATGTGTGCGTTGGCTGTTGAGTTTTGCCTGTGTGCACTTATGGTGTGTTTTTATCGTGGCCCCATGTTGTTCTGCTTGTTGTGCAATACTGATAACGACACGCGCATCATCACAAAAGCAATCATAATAACTAAAGCCATACTGGATTCTGCCAGCGAGTGAGGTAAGTAGTTCGTTGTCGTTTCTTTTAAATGAGCTACTGGCCGGAATGGAATGACGTTTGGCTAAATGATCATAGAACCATAGGCCCAACTTTAATATCCATTTAGGTCTTTGGTGTTGCTCATACGGTAATATAAACTCTAGTGGCTGTATGAGGTGCGGCGCACGGTGTAGCCAGACTTCGCGTTCGGATAACGCATGTTTGACTAATTTGAATTCATTTTGCTCAAGGTAGCGCAAGCCACCATGGATTAATTTGCTGCTATAGGATGAGGTACCACTGGCAAGGTCGTTTTGTTCGCACAATAACACCGACAGACCGCGCCCAGCCGCGTCAGCGGCGATACTGCAGCCATTAATTCCACCGCCAATGACGACGAGATCGTAGTTTTCTGCGTTATCAAAACTCATGATGGATTCCGATATTGCCTCCACAGCCAGATGCGGTAATATAACACGACCTGTATGCTGAATCACCTGTAAGGAATATCGATGACCTATCTTATCGCAATTGATCAAGGAACCACGAGCACGCGCGCGATTGTGTTTAACCGAGCCGGTCAATCATTAGCCAATCACCAAATTGAATTACACCAATTTTTTCCGCATGAGGGCTGGGTAGAGCATAATGCTGATGAGATTTGGCAGTCGACAGTGCATTGTGTTCAGCAAGCGATAGATAAAGCAAAACTAACGGCTGCTGATATCGCTGCGATTGGCATTTCAAATCAGCGTGAAACAACTGTGCTTTGGGATAAGGAAACGGGCAAGCCTATTTATCATGCCATTGTGTGGCAAGATCGTCGTACTGCAGCCATGTGTCAGCGCTTTAAGTCTCAAAAAGGTGTTGAGGAAATGGTTAGCGAAAAAACTGGGTTATTATTAGATCCGTATTTTTCCGCAACTAAAATCGCTTGGATGCTTGGTCATGTTGAAGGTGCACGAGCTGCTGCTGAGAAAGGACAATTACTTTTTGGTACGATTGAGAGCTATTTATTATGGCGATTAACGGGCGGTAAAAAGCACTTAACTGATGCAACAAATGCTTCGCGTACTTTGCTGTTTAATATTCATAGTCAACAGTGGGACAAAGAGCTGCTTGAGCTATTTGATATCCCTCCTCAATTATTACCTGAGGTAGTAGATAACGTTGGACAATTCGGTGAATCATTGCCTGAGTTATTTGGTGAGTCGATTGCTATTACCGGTATGGCGGGGGATCAACAAGCAGCAACAGTAGGGCAAGCCTGTTTTCAATCAGGCATGCTAAAAAGTACGTATGGCACCGGTTGTTTTATGCTGCTTAATACGGGTGATAAAGTTGTAACGTCTCGCAGTCGTTTATTATCGACAGTTGCTTATCGCATTGATGGTCAAGTCACTTACGGTTTAGAGGGTAGTATTTTTGTAGCTGGCGCAGCTATTCAATGGTTGCGCGACAATATGGGTATGGTAAAGCACGCGGCGGACTCTGAGTTCATATGCCAAGAAGTCAGTGATTGTGGGGGCGTTTATATGGTACCGGCTTTTACGGGCATGGGCGCGCCATATTGGGATCCAGAAGCCCGTGCGGCCATCATGGGAATGACGCGAGATACCGGCATCAAACATATCGTTCGAGCAGCAGTTGAATCAGTTTGCTATCAAAGTAAAGATCTGTTGCAGGCAATGCTCAATGATGGTGCCGATGTGCCGAATACCATTCGAGTTGATGGCGGCATGGTGTCAAATAACTGGATGTTGCAATTCTTGGCGGACTTATTGGTAACTCGCGTTGATAGACCTTCTTGTATCGAGACCAGCGCCTTAGGTGCGGCTTACTTGGCGGGGCTTGGTGCTGGAGTTTATCAGAATCTCGATGAGCTCAGCCAGCTGTGGCAGTTAGATTGCGAATTTGCGCCGGAAGCTTCTCGAGAACCCTATGAGCTTGCTTACCAGGGTTGGCTGAAGGCTGTTGGCCGTGTTGTTGGGCAGCATGATGTTGAAATCTCTCAGCAACCTGCTACGCTTACAGAATAACGCGTTTTTACTCAATGGATTAGGAGATCCCCATGAAGATTCAATTGATTGCAGCGATAGCTTTAGTTGCTACTGTAGCTCTGCCATTATCTGCTAGTGCTGCTGCTAAACCTGCTGCGGGTGGTTCAAATACGCAACAGATTGTCCAGCAACTGCAGTCTCAAATTAAGCAGGTGCAGGGCAGTATAGCTCCGGCGATTTCGGCTCAAGCCAAGGTGACGCAAAAGCAGATCCAGCAACTGCAAAGCCAAACACAGACCCAATTTAAGCATATGCAAGACCAATTGCAGCAGCTGCAAGATAATTTAATCAAGCAAATTCAAAAGGTTGCAGCCATTCGGTCGGGTACGGCGCCATTGACTCCATTGCCAGCTAAAAAGAAATAATATCTTGATCTCAAGTCTGTCTTAATGATGCTGGGCAATGGGGCGAGCCTTGCGGGCAACCTTGGTGTGCTCGCTACACTGCGCGCACGAAGGCTCCCTCTTCGGGCTACCCCTCTGGATAGTCCTTATTTTATAAATCCTTGAGATCAATATATTATTCTCAGTGCTTGAGCGGTGAAATTTTGATATACTGTCTCGTTTTTGCATAATAAAGAGTAAAATATGTCCGCCCAAATTCGAAATATCGCTATTATCGCCCATGTTGATCATGGTAAAACCACATTAGTTGACCAACTGCTGCGTCAGTCTGGCACGTTGAATGAACGCGCCGAGCCTGTTGAGCGCGTGATGGATTCCAATGACCTCGAACGAGAGCGTGGTATCACGATTCTATCGAAGAATACCGCGATCCATTGGCAAGATTACCATATTAATATTGTTGATACCCCCGGCCATGCTGACTTTGGTGGTGAGGTTGAGCGTATCCTATCGATGGTGGACTCTGTGCTGTTATTGGTTGATGCTGTTGAGGGTCCTATGCCACAGACGCGTTTTGTGACCCAAAAAGCTTTTTCTTGGGGCTTGAAGCCGATTGTTGTGATTAATAAAGTCGATCGCGATGGTGCTCGTCCTGACTGGGTGATCGATCAGGTGTTTGATCTGTTTGTTAACCTGGGTGCTACTGATGAGCAGCTCGATTTCCCGGTGATTTATGCTTCAGCACTGCAGGGCTGGGCCTCAATGGAATTGGAGGGTGAGCAGGAAGATATGCAACCGCTATTTCATTTGATTGCTGATAAGGTGAGTCCACCCGATGTGGATGTTAATCAACCATTCCAAATGCAAATCAGTTCATTGGCTTATTCCAGTTATGTTGGCGCTATTGGTGTCGGACGGATTAAGCGTGGTTCAGTACGTGTTAACCAAATGGTTACTGTTGTTGATCGTGACGGCAAAACTCGTAAAGGTAAAGTGGGTCAAGTGCTGGGCTTTTTGGGTTTGGAAAAAACACCGGTAGACAAAGCAGAAGCTGGTGATATTATTTCGGTAACCGGTATAGATCCCATTAATATTTCAGATACGTTATGTGAACCTGAGGCTGTTGAGGCTTTACCAGCGCTGACTGTTGATGAGCCAACCGTTACTATGACGTTCCAAGTTAATAGCTCACCGTTTGCAGGTAAAGAAGGTAAGTATGTTACATCACGTCAAATTCATGATCGTTTACAGCGCGAGTTAATCGCTAATGTGGCATTGCGTGTTGCGAATGGTGAAAGCGCTGATCAGTATGTTGTTTCTGGTCGTGGTGAATTGCACCTGGCGGTATTGATAGAAACTATGCGTCGCGAAGGTTTTGAGTTTGCAGTTTCGCGTCCTGAGGTGGTCTATAAAGAAATCGATGGTGTTATGCATGAGCCGTATGAGCAATTGATGCTGGATGTTGAAGAAGAGCACCAGGGTACGATGATGCAACAGCTAGCTGATCGCCAAGCGACATTGCAGAATCTAGAAATCGACGGTAAAGGCCGTGTTCGAATTGAGTTTTTGATACCTACTCGCGGGTTGATTGGTTTTCATTCTAAATTTTTAACCATGACATCTGGTAGTGGTGTGATGCATCACATTTTTGATCATTACGGCAAAGTGAATAGCACCAAAATAAAGCATCGTTCACGTGGTGTACTGATTTCAAATGCGTTAGGCGTCAGTCGAGGTTATGCGTTATGGAATCTGCAGGAGCGTGGTAAGATGTTTATTGGGCCGCAGGTTGATGTGTATGAGGGCATGATTGTTGGTTTGCATACGCGTGAAAATGATTTGGTGGTTAATGTAATTAAAGAGAAGCAATTAACTAATGTGCGAGCTTCAGGTACAGATGAAAATATTGCGCTTACACCACCGATTCAACATACGCTAGAACAGGCTTTGGATTTCATCGATGATGATGAGTTGGTTGAAGTAACCCCAGTGTCGATTCGCCTGCGTAAGAAGTTTTTAAAGGAGCATGAGCGTAAGCGTGCATCACGCGCAAGCTAAATTGTCATCCCGGACCCCGGTTGAATTGTCATCCCGGATCCGGGATCCAGAGCCATACAAGGAAGTATAAATGACTGATGAAACAATTTTAGTGTTAGGGGGCGGTGGCTCACGCGGCATTGCGCATATTGGTGTTTTGCAATGCTTGGAAGAGCATAGCATTACGGTTGATCGCATCATTGGCACCAGTGCAGGAAGCATGATGGGGGCATTATATGCTTATCACAAAGATGTTGATAAGCTTAAGGCAATCATTGAGGCTAGTAGTAAAAAAGACCTGGTTAAGAAATCATTAAATATCTTTAAAGGTCTCAGTGAGGGACATGGTGTTGAGGAATTCATCAGCAGCAACACCAATCATGCAACTTTTGACGATTTAAAACTTCCTTTTTCTGCCGTATCAGTTGATCTCACTACTGGTGAGCTGGTAGAAATTACTCATGGCCCAGTATCAAAAGCAGTTCAATGTTCGTGTGCATTGCCACCGATTTTTCATCCGGTAAAATATTTGGATCGTATATTGGTTGATGGTGGCGCCATAGCGCCAGTGCCAGCAATTGTAGCTAAGCGCTACAACCCTAAGCTCATTATTGCCGTGAATGTTGGTATCGAGTTACCCGATAAAAATCCTAAGTTAGCCCTAGGTGTGATGTTTCGCTATGGCCTGATTCGTATACATGAATTAGATCATCGTACAGCCGCTGATGCAGATGTGGTGATCCGACCGCATATTCCAGGCGCAGATATTTTAGATGATAAAGACAAGCAAGGGCTTATCAGTAAAGGCTATCAGGCAGCACAACAACAAATTGATTCGATTAAACAACTCCTTAGCTAATCAGCAAGACGTCCATTGATTCTCTACTATACTCACTGTCAAGTGGATATATTAAGACATTAAGTGAGAGTTTACAGTGGAAGGACTAGGGAACTTTGACCCCAATTTACTAACGGTTTATGAGCGACGCATTCTTTGGTTTTGTACTGAAAAACGTGCACGCACTGACATTGTGCGTCGGACACGCAATTACAGTGCTGGAAAGCGAAGTATCATGCTGAAAAAGTTAAAAAAGTTACACTTCTTAGAATCATTTAAACATGAAAATTTCGATGATAAGCGCCTCACTCGACCTGTTGAGTATTGGATCATTACTGACTTGGGTAAGCAATATATTCAACAATTTGAGCAGTGGTTTAATCAACTGCCCAAACCCGATAGTGGGGGGAGCTAACATGCGTTTAAAGGGAAAGCTATTAACGACATTTTTATTACCGATAGTGCTTGTTGGTATATTGGGTTTGAGTGGGATGACATGGTCTCACTATAACATTGCGGCCGTAGTGGAAAAAGATAGTGAGAAAATTCAAGCGGCACTTGAAATGGAAATCAATGCAAAAGAAGCTATTCAAGGCATACTTGATTATCTCGCAAGGCAGGACCGTAGTTCTGTAAAATTGTATGAGGAAAATATCAAGGACTACGAGTACTTTATGTCAGTGTATAAATCCCAGGAGCTGAGTAGCAAAGAGAGTCAATATTATAACGAGATTGCACAGATCCATACAAAATTTAAATCATATGCTGAAAATTTAATTTCAATTGAAGATCGCCAAATTCTAAAGATAGATCGAGTCAAAAATCTACTTAATGAAAAAATTGAGCGTCTATTAGATGATAGCTGGCAAAAAACATTAAACACATCTGATGCCGAATATGAAACCAAACATAATGCATTACTGGAAATAGAAATTAATATACATGAATTAATCTCAGCAATGCGAGGTTATGTATTGGATGGAGATCCATTTTTAAAGAATAGAGCGCTTGATAGTATGGATGACATCGAAAATTGGTTGTTGAAGTTATCTACAACAAAGCTAAATGCCGATGAAGAGATCATGTATGCGCAAGTGAGTAAGTACGTTAAAGCCGCAAAAGAATCGGTTAGCTTAGTGATGAAGCTAGAAGATGAAAAACGAAAAAATGTTAATTCACTTGAAGCGTTGTCGGTAGAAATGGATAAAGTGTTAGATGATAAAATCCAAGAAGCAGCGCATGATGATCTTGTTAAAAAGAAAGCTGAAGTTGCTTTACTAATTTACGCATTATTAGTAATCATAATTCTGATAGTTTCGCTCAGTGCATTTTCTGTGTGGTGGTATTCACGTCGATCAATACTAAAGCCTATCGAAAAAATACGAGGATATGCTGATGCGATAGCACGGGGTGAAACGGACATAAACGTTACATATCGCTCAAAAGATGAGCTTGGTGACTTAGCCAATAGCTTTCGTGATTTAGTCATTAATGCGCAAACTTTGACAGGTGTGTCGAAGGCACTAGGAGAAGGTAAGTTTGATACGTCGGTAGAGCCACGGAGCAATAAAGACATACTGGCGCTTTCATTACTTGAAATGCGTGATAATTTACAAGAATTAGATACAGCTAATAAACAACAGGTGTGGATTAAAACGCAAGTTGCAAATATTGGTCAATCAATGCAGGGGATTCGTGATCTCCAGCAGTTGCTTCAAGCAGTAATCAAGCAATTATCGGTCACGGTGGAGGCTGGGGTGGGTACGATCTATTTAAAAGAAGGTCATACTAAAAGTGATGGTTGTGTATTCAAATTAATGGGTAGTTATGCGTATGCGGAGCGTAAGGGATTATCGCAAGAATTCAAACTTGGTGAAGGTATCGTGGGTCAGTGCGCTCAAGAGCGTTCAACAATTGTTATCACAGAAATTCCTGATAGTTACGTAGAAATAACGTCAGGCTGTGGTAAGGATAAGCCTAATTGCATACTTGCTGTGCCTGTGGTGCACGAAGAAGATATTGTAGGTGTTATGGAGTTTGCAAGTTTTCAGCTGTTCAACAAACCACAGCGTGAAGTAATAAACGCAGTCGCTAAAAATTTAGCAATATTTATCAAAAATGTTATCAGTCAGCAGAAGACAGAAGAGTTACTGTCGCAATCACAGTCACTAACTGAAGAGCTGCAGGCTCAACAAGAAGAGCTAAAGGCCTCGAATGAGGAACTAGAGGAAAAAACCAAAGTATTAAAACAAAATGAAGAAGAGCTGAAGGCATCCAGCGAAGAACTGCAAGCAGCAAATGAGGAGCTGGAAGAAAAAAGTGAGCGATTGAAGGCAAAAAATGAAGATATAGCGAAGAAGAATATTGAGGTTGAAGAAGCACGTGAAGAGGTTGAGCAGCGTGCCAAGGATTTGGCGTTAGCAAGTAAATATAAGTCCGAGTTTCTGGCCAATATGTCTCACGAGTTAAGGACCCCGCTTAATAGTTTGCTTATTTTATCCAAGGACCTGGAAAACAATAAAACAGGTAATTTGACAGAAAAGCAGATTGAGTCGGCAAAGGTAATACACGATGGTGGTCAGGATTTACTGACGCTTATTAATGATATTTTAGACTTATCAAAAGTTGAATCAGGGAAGCTGCATCTTGATATAACGCGTCTTGATATGTCAGGGTTCTTGAATGGGTTAAAAAATCAATTTGATCCTATTGTGAAAGAAAAAGGCTTATCATTTTCAATCGATATTGATCCGAAAATGAATTATCCCATTGAGACAGATGAACAACGTCTATCGCAAATTATAAAAAATCTATGTTTTAACGCAGTTAAGTTTACAGAGTCTGGTGGTATAAAGATTAAGGTTGAATCAGTGGCTAATGACACAACATTAAATCATGTGAAATTTAGTAAAGATGAGGTCATGGCAATTTCGGTGATAGATACAGGGATTGGGATAACAGCAAACAAGCAACGAGAAATATTTGAAGCTTTCCAGCAAGGTGATGGCTCAACCAATCGCAATTATGGTGGAACAGGGTTAGGTTTGGCAATATCTCGTGCTATGACAGAATTGTTAGGAGGTGAAATTGTTTTAACCAGTGAGGCAGGCGAGGGTAGTAATTTTACAATTATTATACCCATGAGGTTAAGTGTTGATAATGAAGAGCAAGATAATAAGATCAATCTAGGTAAGAGTAATGAAGTTGCGAATCAACAAGAAAAAGCTAGCCCCAAGCAATCAATACAAGTCAAAGAGTGTGAGCAAATACCAGTTTTTATCGATGATGATAGAGATTCGGTAAATACTGATACGAAGTCGCTTCTGATTATTGAAGATGATAGAAATTTTGCGAAAATTCTGCAGCAACTTGCTAGAGACAAGGGATATTTAACTTTGTGTGCAGGTGATGGCCATAGTGGTTTAAGCTTGGCTAAAAAATACAAACCATCAGCTATTGTGTTAGATATTGGCTTGCCGGATGTTGATGGTTTGCAGGTACTTGAGCAGTTAAAGTTTGACCTTGATACGCGACATATTGCTATCCATATTGTTTCTGCACGTGAGGAATCACCAGAATATAAGCAAAAAGGCGCTATAGGTTATTTGCTGAAGCCAGCAGAGGCTGAGGAATTACCCGCAGTATTTGAAAGAATAGAATCAGTTATAGATAATAAAATAAAAAATGTTCTCGTGGTGGAAGATGATGAAAGTAGCCACCTAGCGATCATGCACCTGATTGGCAATGAAAACGTTAATATTGACAAGGCATTCAACGGCCTAGAAGCAGAAGAAAAGATTATTGCTAATAAATATGATTGCATAATACTAGATTTGTGCTTGCCGGATATTTCTGGTTTTGAACTGCTAAAGAAATTAAAGAAATCGAAAATAGATGCACCTCCTGTCATTGTCTATACAGGTCGTGAGTTGGATGAAGATGAACATAATGAATTGCGTAGATATGCTAGCAGCATAGTTTTGAAAGGTGCCGAATCACCAGAAAGATTAATAGACGAAATATCGTTGTTTTTACACAGTGTTGAATCCGATTTGCCGGATAAACAAAAGCAAGTTATTCAAATGCTGCATAACTCAGAGCAAATATTACAGAATAGAAGGGTATTGTTGGTTGATGATGATGTGCGCAATGTATTTGCATTATCCAGTACATTAGAAGACTTTGGTCTCGATATTATAGTAGCGTCAAATGGGAGGGTTGCATTAGACAAGCTGAAGGAAGAAGGGAAAATCGAGCTGGTCATTATGGATATTATGATGCCTGTCATGGATGGTTATGAAGCCATGCAAAAAATTCGAGAACAAGATGTGTATAAAGAGCTACCAATTATTGCTTTAACGGCGAAAGCAATGACGGGTGATCGAGCCAAGTGTATCGAGTCGGGAGCCAATGATTATATTACAAAACCAGTGGATGTAGAAAAGTTAGTGTCAATGATTAAGGTTTGGTTGTTTAGGTGAAGAAATGATGAGAAGCGCTGAAATAGAGGAAGTTGAAATTGATTTAATGTTAGATGCCATATTGCGTGTGTATGGTTATGATTTTAGACATTACGCACGAGCATCATTAAAGCGACGAGTTTCAAATTTTCTCAATAGCGCTGGTTTTGCTAACTTTACACGCATGCAAGAAGCATTGATTAGGGATCCGGTTTTATTTGATAAGTTTTTATTGGATATGTCGATTACAGTTACTGAGATGTTTCGTGATCCTGATTTTTACCGATCTGTTGTTAAAAATATATTCCCAATACTCAAGACCTATCCATACTGTAAAATATGGCATGCAGGCTGCGCAAGTGGTGAAGAGGTGTACTCGATGGCAATCATGCTGTATGAGGCTGGCTACTTAGATAAGGCTACTATATATGCGACGGATTTCAATAATGCTGCAATCAAAAAAGCAAAAGAGGGCATATACTCAGTTGCGGAGATGGAGCAATATACAAAAAACTACATTTCGGCTGGAGGAGTCAAAAGCCTGTCTGATTACTACTCGACTAATTACGGCGCTGTTAAAATGAAAGGCTTTTTAAAAAAGCGCATTACTTGGGCGAACCATAACTTAGTGACAGACACTGTTTTTGGAGAAATGAACGTTATTTTTTGTAGAAATGTTTTAATTTATTTTAATGGTGATTTGCAAGATCATGTTTTTCAATTATTTAGAGATAGCTTGTGTCACCGCGGATATTTGTGTCTTGGTACTAAAGAAACATTGAATTATTCAACGGTTAATGATCAGTTCGAAACAATTGCTCTAAAAGAAAAGATATATAGGAAATTGTAAATGAACAAAGGTAGGCAATATTCAGCATTAGTCATTGGCGTTTCAGCAGGCGGGTTGCGTGCTTTGACGACTATATTGACTGCTTTTGATCAAGGTTTCCCAATACCTGTATTGGTTGTTCAGCATTTATCTGATGATCCTGAAAGTTATTTGCATAAGCACCTAAGATATAACTGTCCTCTGCCTGTTACCGAGCCAGAAGACAAACAAAAAATAATGGACGGAACTATATATGTTGCACCTCCTGGCTATCATATGGAGATTGACGATAAAGACACTATTGCATTATCGTCTGAACCTAGGGTGAATTATTCACGACCTTCGATTGATCTTTTATTTGAAAGTGCAGCAGATGTTTATACTGATACATTGATTGCTTTAATTTTAACAGGAGCGAATGCTGATGGCACTAAAGGTATTCAGCGAGTAAAAAAATTAGGTGGTTTAACTATCGCACAAGACCCTACAACAGCTGAGGTTAGCATGATGCCGCAATCAGCTATTGATTCAAATTGTATTGATATTGTTGTGCCACTAAATGACATTGCGGCAGAAATTAATAAATTGGTTAAATCAAATGACTAAATTTGCTGAAACAAATGAGATGGCAAAAATTTTAATCGTCGATGATGACGAAAAAAACCTACTCGCGCTTGAGAAAGTGTTAGAGGATTTACCGGCGGATATAGTCAAGGCAAACTCTGGGGACCAAGCACTACGTCTCGTCACGGAGCATGAATTTGCTGTGGTATTGCTGGATGTACAAATGCCCGGGATGGATGGATTTGAAACAGCAGAGCTGATGAGAAAAAATAAATATACTGAGACAATACCGATTATTTTTGTTACGGCACTCAATAAAGAAAAGATACATGTTTTTAAAGGCTATCAGTCGGGAGCTGTTGATTACTTATTTAAACCTGTTGAGCCGTTTCTTATACAATCCAAGGTCAAGATATTTTTGGATATTTTTTATCAAAAATCACAACGATTAGTTTCTCTACTGCGTGAATTACAAACAGTAAAGCTGAATTTAGAAAAAAATAATCGACAATTAGCTAAAATCGCCTCTCATGATTCATTAACTGATCTGCCAAATCGTCGCCAATTCGAAGATGAATTGAATCGATGCATTGCCTTCGCCGAACGATATGATGAAAAGTTTGCTTTATTATTTATCGATGTTGATAATTTTAAAACCATTAATGATACTTACGGGCATGTAATGGGTGATGGTATATTGAAATTGATAGGCGCTAAAATACTATCAGAATTGCAGCAAGGTGATTTTTTTGCGCGAATTGGCGGCGATGAATTTGCCATTATATTGACGCATTTAAAAAATTATGAGCATGCAGGTGCTGTTGCAGAAAATATCAGAAAATTATTTCAATCGCGTCATTTTATTGATGAAACTAACGTATCTGTCACTTTGAGTATCGGCATTGCATGTTATCCTTATGCTGGTGGGTCTTATACTGAGTTAATTAAAAATGCTGATATTGCAATGTATCGAGCAAAGTCATCAGGAAAAAATACTAATAGATATTACTCTGAGAAGCTTAGCGAAGACTTTAAACAGAAGGCATCTGTCGAAAAGAATTTACAGCAGGCATTAGCAAATAATGAATTTTATATGGTTTATCAACCTATTTATGACTTGAGTGCGTGTCAACCTGTTGGCGTTGAAGCCTTGGTTCGGTGGAGTCACCCTGAGCTGGGTGATGTCTCACCTGTTGAATTTATCCCTGTTTCAGAGGAGATGGGATTAATCCAACAAATAGGTAAATGGATTATTCAAACCGCATTTAAACAATTTTCAAAATTGTACCAGCAGGGGTATACGAAATATAACTATGCGATAAACCTTTCACCAAAGCAGCTACAGCAACCCGAGCTGGCTCAATATACTATGGATGCCTTAAATGAATATCAGCTTGATCCAACTTGCATTACGTTTGAATTAACTGAGGCGATGGTTATGCAAGACAATTTAGATGCCGAGAGTATGATTTCTCAACTTCACGACATGGGCATTAATATTAGTATTGACGATTTTGGCACGGGTTATTCATCATTGACTCGTTTAAGACATTTGCCGATACAAAAAATTAAAATTGATAAAACATTCATTGGTGATATTGGAATCGACAAAAGTGATGATGTTATTGTCAAGACCATTTTATCTTTGGCGCATAGTTTAGATTTGAAGGCAGTGGCTGAAGGTATAGAAACAAAGGAGCAATTACAGTTTTTACGTGATAATAATTGCCAGTATGGGCAAGGTTATTTTTTTAGTGCTCCCATTTCAGGGGGGGATATAACAGCGTTATTGAACCAGGGTAAAAAGCATGAGTGATGAATTGTCATCAGTTTTACCTATGATACTCATTGTCGATGATAATGATATGAATCTGTTAGCTATTCAAACAGCTTTGTCAGAGGTTAATTGTGAGCTTGTTTTATGCCACTCTGGCGAAGAGGCGCTTGAGATTATCATGCTTCATGAATTTGCTCTTATCTTATTAGATGTGCAAATGCCAGGGATAGATGGCTTTGAAACAGCAACAATCATGCGTCAAAATAAGCACTTTTCTAAAATACCTATCATTTTCGTTACGGCTATCAGTAAAGAGCAGTGTTATGTCGAAAAAGGACATGAGGTCGGTGCGGTTGATTACTTATTCAAACCAATTAATACCACCATCTTGATCAGCAAGGTGAATATCTTTCTTGATTATTACATTAAAAATAAAGAGCTATCACAGATGGTAGAGCGGCTAACAAACGCACAAGATTTGCTCGAGGTTAGTAACAAAGAACTCGATACTTTGGCGCGTTTTGATTCCGTTACGGGACTGGCTAATCGCGTTGATTTCGCCGATTATTTATCCAGAGAAATAGCTGTTGCGAAACGATTTGATAGGGTTTTGGCGGTTTTGTTTTTAGACCTTGATAATTTTAAATATGTTAATGACAGTTATGGTCATCAGTCTGGTGATGACTTGCTATGTCAAATTGGTAAAAGGTTAAAGCAGAGTTTGCGTGGCAGTGATATTGTAGGGCGGTTACCGAATTCGTCTTTGGTGTCTCGATTGGGGGGCGATGAATTTGCTGTTGTATTGACTGATATCGCTTCGCCAGAAAGTGCAGCTGCAGTAGCTAGGCGAATATTAGAGAATCTCGAAGAAAACTTTCAGCTTAAAAGCGGTATTGATATCTCTATTGGTGCAAGTATAGGTATCGCTTGTTACCCTCTAGGTGGTACTACGCATGATGAGTTATGTAAAAATGCCGACATGGCTATGTATGATGTAAAGAAAATGGGTAAAAATTCATACCGTTTCTATTCTGAGGAATTAAACAAAATGCATCGGCATCATGTGTTGGTGGAAGAAGGGTTAAGAACGGCTTTGCGCGGCGACGCTTTTTATTTGGTTTATCAGCCAATTATTGATTTAGCGTCAAGTAAGGTTGTTGCTGTAGAAGTATTGTGCCGTTGCAGTCTGCCTTCATTGGAGGGTGTATCGCCACAGGAATTTATTTTGATTGCCGAGGAGTCTGGCTTAATGCAAGAACTGGGTTGTTGGATTTTTTCCTCGGCACTTGAGGCAGTTGAAAATTATATCCTGCCAACGAATAAAGACTTACAGATCCATATTAATGTTTCAGCAAAACAGTTACAGGATGATGTATTCCTTAAGCATGTTGAAAAACACTATGATGAACGTCCAGCTATTGTGCCTAAAAATATAATTTTTGAGTTAACCGAAACGGCTATTATGCATGATACCAAGCTTTTGGCGCAGCACTTAACACGACTTACCGCAAAGGGTTCGCATGTTAGTATTGACGATTTCGGTACAGGGTATTCATCGATGGCTTGGTTAAGGCATTTGCCGATTTCATCGCTAAAAATTGATAAAGAGTTTGTGTCAGAGATTACAAATAACCCGAATGATGCGATCATCACTAAATCCATCATTAAATTAGCAGAAAATCTTGAGCTAAGCACTATTGCTGAGGGTATTGAGGAGCAGCAGCATCTTGATTTTTTAATTGATCATGGCTGTGTTTTAGGGCAAGGCTATTTCTTTTCTAAGCCTTTAGTCATCGATGAATTAATAGCCTATCTTAAAAAGCATGATTAATTTGATGCGATTTATTACCTATAGTGGGTATTAGCTGCTAAGATCATTTCTGATCTACTGCACACATAAGGGCATGTAATGCGCACAAAAATACCTGTGACTTCTTCATTTTGGATAACCATTGTTATTGTTAGTACTGTATTATTGCCGTCATTGAGTATCGATGAGTATACGCCCTCTATGCCGCACATGTTGCGTGCATTGCACTCTACTACAGCAATGATGCAACTAACGGTCACTTTCTATATGTTAACGTTTGCCTTGTCGCAATTTTTCCTCGGTTATGTTTCAGATGGTGTGGGTCGGCGCAAAGTGCTTCTCTACACCTACCCGCTATTTTTTATTGGCAGTATTTTATGTATTTTGGCGCAAAGTGATGTGTTACTAATTATTGGGCGCGTTGTTCAGGGTTTTGGGGTTGGTGCTTGTGCCTTAGCGGGACCGGCTTTGATGTCTGACTGTTTTGAAGGGCCTGAATTAACCAAGATAAGCAGTTACTACAGTACAGTTTATGCCTTTGTTCCTATATCTGCCCCGATAGTGGGTGGGTTATTGCAGGACTGGTTGGGTTGGCGCTATAACTTTGGTTTTATGTTATTGGTTGCTGTGATTACTTATATTTTATATTTACTTAAATTGGAGGAAACGCATACACCTTGTGAGCAGCATCGTATGTCAGTGCGTGGCTTTGTGCGTAACTATTGGGCTGTACTGAGTCATGCTAAATATATCACCAATGTTTTGTGTATGATCATGGTGTGGGCGCCTATTGTTGTGTTTAGCATTATTGCACCATTTATTATGCAAAACGTTTTGGGCTACAGTGCGGCGGTTTATGGTTTTCAAGCGTTGTTAGTGGGCCTAGGATTTTTTGTTGGTAGCCTAATAAACAGTGCGCTTATTCGTTTTACCTCGCCGAAGAATATAGTGCTGCTGGGCGTTGGCTTGATGATAGTAACGGCTGTAATTATGTTGGTATTAGCCTTATGTAGTGTCGTAAATGCTTGGTCGATTATGGTGCCTGTATTCGTGATTATGATTGGTGGTGGTATGTCATTCCCGAATATGTATGCTAATGCGATTAGTTCAGTGCCGGAATTTGGCGGTATTGCTGGTGCTCTGATTGGTTCATTGATTTTAACCGGTGGCGTGATTATTACGGCAATCATTACACAATTTGAAGCACATTCTCCGGTGACATTGGCGGGTATATACTTGGTGCTTTCCGCTATATGTTTTGTCGTGTTTGTGTTGTTTAATCCGAAATCCGATTGACCTTCAGTGTCATTAAAAATCTGAACTATACTTGCATGATCTGGCGATTGATTTAAGGAGTATGGCGATGAAAACGTTACTAACAGTGCTTACTTTTTTGTTTGTTTCCTGCACAGCATTGGCTTCGCATAGCACATTAAAAATGTTTGAATCAATAAAGAGCTGTAATGCTTTTTATAACAACAGCACCGCTATGACATTAGTGGGTAAATATAATACTGGTCGTATTAAGCATGTTGTGACTGAGCATAAAGATTGCAGATATAGTTATGACCCTAAGGGCGATATTGGCCTGTTTTATTACACCAGCAATGAAAGCGGAAAACCCATGGTTCTAAGGTGTGTGAATTTGAATAACACCATAATCGGTACGCAATGTACGGTTGCTAAGAATAAGGCGGGTGATGTATCACAGCGTAATAATAGCGCTCGATCTGCCTAGAAAAAACCCAAATCTTTTAATTGATAATCATTCTCATTTAAGATACTCTTGATCGAAGTTTGATTAAGGGTATTTTTTTGTGAGTATATTATCAGATCGGGTGTGGGTGAATCGTTATCGTTATCTGTATGCCTTAGGGGTGGGTAATACAGCTTTTGCCGCTGGATTCGGCAATTTTTATGAGTATTTGGATGCGGATAAAGAAACAGGTCGCATGAAATATGTCTATAGCTATGCGGCATTAATGGCTGTCATGGCAATGGTTAAAGCGTATTGTTTGCCGGGTAGGGATTTGCAGGCTTCAAGCAGTGCG
Organism: Coxiellaceae bacterium; assembly: GCA_029212885.1. Taxonomy (GTDB): domain Bacteria; phylum Pseudomonadota; class Gammaproteobacteria; order Coxiellales; family Coxiellaceae; genus JARGNX01. The sequence goes on along the minus strand of JARGPC010000006.1, from coordinate 72,027 downwards.
ATACAAAAACTGGAACAATCACGCGCGGGATCATTAGAATCTATGGGTTCAACTAATTATAGTTCCAGCGGCTCTGAGCAGAGTTTACCATCATTCGTTGCTGATAGAGGTGATGCTGTGACTGCGCATTGGTACCCATTAAAATATGCTTATTTAGCGGCTGACCACTTTACTGCTTTTAATAATTTAGCGTTTATGGCTAATGCTATTATTCAGTGCGTTGCTGAGCAATATTTTGCATCAACAGCTGAGGCCAAGGTTCACCCGTTTGATATTCCAGTCTATAGCGTTGTTATATATGCTGCTTATTATCTGTTAATCGATATGCCGTTTATTAGTGCGATAGATGGTAAAACCAGTCATGAAGAAATTTTTGCTAATAACGCGAATCAGGATAAATTAACGCAGTGCTTTAAAGCAGCATTTTGCCGCACGTTTTTAGGCCGCACTAAAAATACTACTCGCGTATTGGGTTCGTTATCACATACGGCCCAAGAAATATTACCAATTATCACAGCGCTGAATCAGTTTGTGCGTTTGCGTGACATCTATTATAGCCCTTACGCGTATTGGTTAATTGCCGTTGCTGCCTTTAAAGTTTTGAGCTTTGCAACGGTGTTTGCTCAAACATATTATTATGAAGGCCAAGAGCAGGCTGAAGCCTATGATGAAAAAATTCATAGCCACCAGTTGGATCTAGGTTTTGAGGTGCTTGATGATGAGGTGCCGAGCCGTTTCCGTTACTGTGTTGATCAAACATTAAAATACACTTTACCGATTAGTCCATTTGCACATGCGGCGGCAGAGGCGCTGCCGTGGGTTCTAGTCGCACAATTCAGCGATGATGCCTCGGTGCGATATGCCTGTTATGGCTTAGCCGCATGGTCGTTTGTTAATGAGTTGTTGGGTAATTGGTATTCGGAATATCAAGAAGCAAAGGGTGCGATTAAAGACAGTATTGATAGTTACGAAAAAGCTACTGATCAGACTGATGCTTCAATGCCGCGGCCACTCGCGAGCGTGTAGGTCGGCCGATAGCTTTTGAAATATAATATCCGGCTTCGACAACTTTTTGTAAATTGACCCCGGTTTCTATGTCGAGGCCTTGCAGCATGTATAACACATCTTCAGTAGCGACATTGCCGCTAGCGCCAGGCGCATAAGGGCAGCCGCCGAGCCCAGCGACGGAGCTATCAAATTTATTAATGCCGAGTTCGAGGCTGGCATAGATGTTTGCTAGTGCTTGGCCATAGGTGTCGTGATAATGCATGGCGATTTGATCGAGATCCATTTTCTGATGTATGGCTTTAATCAGGTGTTTGGCGCGACCTGGTGTGCCGATGCCGATAGTGTCACCGAGAGAGACTTCATAGCAGCCCATATCTAATAGCATGCGACTAATATTGACAACTCTTTGGGTAGAGGTTTTACCTTCATAGGGGCAACCTAACACTGTTGAGACATAGCCACGAACGGCAATATGATCGGTTTTGGCGCGTTCGATAATATCATTAATGCGTTGTAAACCTTCATCGATGGTGCAGTTAGTGTTTTTTTTCGAAAATGTTTCTGAGGCCGCGGTGAATACGGCGATGGTTCTAGCGCCGGCTTTTTGTGCGCTTTCATAGCCCTGCAAATTGGGTACTAATACTGGATAGGTCACCCCAGATCGGCGATCGAGCTGGTGCATTAGTTGTGTGTGGTCGCCCATTTGCGGAATCCATTTTGGCGATACAAAGCTGGTGGCCTCAATGGTTTTTATTCCGCTGTCAGCTAGTTTATTGATCAGCGTTAGCTTGGTATCAGTGGCAATTGATTTGGGTTCGTTTTGCAAGCCATCGCGTGGGCCGACTTCAACGATTGATACCTGGGTGGGTAGTGCCATGCTGTTCCTTGTTTGTTGCGTAATCCTTGAAGTATAACTCATCCTGCATATGCCTCTCCAATAATATATTTATCTATTTATGAGCGTTGCAGAATCGCATAAAGCTTACGTGGTGCATGCATTCAAATGACTGAGCTGCTTAATTTCTGCGATAATAGATTGCGCTTGTTGCATGGTGTCTTTGATATCCAGGCGTGTCAGCTTGCCTTGGTTTAATAGGTGCTCACCAGCAATCCAGACGTGTTGCACTTGGCGTGAGTTTACCGCATATACGAGGTGTGATAATGGGTTGTAGACCGGGAATTGGCAGTAGTCGGACATATCTACGGCAATCATATCAGCGGCTTTGCCGATGGTTAATGAGCCGGTTTGGTCGGCTATGCCGAGTGCTTTTGCACCATTGATAGTGGCCATGCGTAACACAGCGGCAACGGGTAGGGCGGTGGAGTCACCGCTGTGACCTTTTGCGATAAAGGCAGCCGTACGCATTTCACCAAACATATCGAGATCGTTATTGCTGGCAGCGCCGTCGGTACCAAGCGCGACATTCACCCCTTTGTCTAAGAGCTTTTGCACTGGTGCAAAGCCACTGGCCAGTTTCATGTTGGATTCGGGGCAATGCACAAGGCTAACATCATTGGCAGCCATTAAATCGATTTCTTCATCGGTTAAGTGCACCATATGCACGGCGATCAACTTATCATCAACTAAGCCTAAATCATCTAAGCGTTGAATGGGTCGTTTGTTAAATTGGTCCATGCTCATATTGATTTCATCTTGGGTTTCATGCAGATGAATATGCAGCAGTGTATTGTATTCATTAGCCAGTGCTTTTGCTTTGCTTAAGCTGCTATCACTATTGGTATAAGGGCCTTGTGGCGCGACGACCCATTGAATGTTTGCATGTGGGTTACCTTGTGAGGTCAGTTCTTTGGCTTTAGCTAAATAGCCGTCTTCATCTTGCGCCCAATCAGTGGGCACATTCATGATTACATGTCCCACATTGCAGCGCATGCCTTCTTCGATGGCTACTTTAGCGATTTCTGCTGGGAAGAAGTAGTGATCATTAAAGCAGGTGGTGCCACCACGTAGCATTTCAGCCATGGCCAAGCGTGCGCCAACGGTAACGCTGTGCGCATTAATCACTGCACCTTCGGCTGGCCAGATATAGTTGTTTAGCCAATCCATGAGTTCAAGATCATCGGCAAGGCCGCGAAATAAGTTCATGGGAGTATGTGTATGCGCATTGATTAAGCCTGGCATAAGTACGTGTTGTTGTAAATCGTGCACAGTTTCAGCGCTGTATTGTGTGTCAACAGCATCTTGCGGCAAGATATCTACGATTTTACCCTCATGCACAACCACAGCATGTTGCTCGAGCGCTTGATCATGGTCGTCGAGTGGTAAAACCCATTCTGCTTTAAGAATCATATCAACGGTTTTCATAGCTGCTTGCCTTTGTGTGAATGACTAATCTAATCATGTTAACGGATATGCTTGCGGAAGCAAACCCATCGATGTTGTTGTAATTGAAGTGCATTATAATTGTACGGTAGGTGAAAAAACTGTTAGAATGCCGTCATGAAAAAATTTGAAAATGAATACATCCGTGCAACAGAGTCTCGAATCCATAATATAGGCCTGTATGCGAAAAAATTAATTCCAGAAGATACGCGGATTATCCAGTATCTTGGTGATAAGTTAACGCATAAACAAGCGGATAAGCGTTTAGATAAGAAGGAAACCAAGGAGGTGTATTTGTTTGAGCTCAATGACAAATATACAATCGATGGTGACACCAATAGCAATATTGCTAAATACATTAACCATTCCTGCGAACCCAATTGCTATACCGAAATCGAAGACGGTGAGATCTGGATTTTAGCTTCTCACGATATCAAGAAAGGTGAAGAGCTGAGTTATGATTATGGCTTTCAGCGTGCTGGTTGGGATGAGCATCCCTGCTTGTGCGGATCACCGAAGTGTTTTGGCTTTATTGTCGACGAGAAGTACTGGCCTGCGATTCGTAAAACCAAACGCTATCAAAAGTTGATGGCTGCCCGTGGTTGATTAAAGACGTCTAGCGCGAAAGGCCCGTCCCTTCATTTGTCCATTGGTCAGCTTTCTGAGTGCTGGTTTGATCGCGTCACGATGGATGGCGACATAGGCAGTGTTATCGAACACGTCAATTTTACCCACTTGTTTGCCGGCAATGCCTTCTTTACCGGTCAGTGCGCCAAGGATATCGCCAGGGCGTAGCTTTTGTTTTTTACCGCCATCGATTTGGATGGTCATCATATTCGGTTTCATTACTGGATTTTTCAGGATGTTGAAATCGGGCAATGATTCACTCTCGATGGTTTTGCCAAGATAATCTTTCAGCAGCAGCATTTTATAATGCTCTTTATCGCTATATAAAGAGAGGGCTAGGCCTTTGCTGCCGGCGCGGCCGGTACGGCCAATGCGGTGGGTATGCACCTCGGGGTCGCGAGCAATATGGTAATTAATCACGGCGCTAAGGTTGTCGATATCTAGGCCACGTGCGGCGACATCGGTAGCCACTAATATTGATATACTTTTATTAGCAAATCTGACTAAGGTTTTGGTACGGTCGCGCTGTTCAAGGTCGCCATGTAAGGCTAATACACTAAAGCCTTCGTCGCGCAGTTCATCGGCGATGGCTTGGGTTTCGAGCTTGGTGGTGCAAAATATGACACTCGACTCGGGTTGGTATTTTAGTAGTAGTGAGCGCAATGCGATGCGGCGTTGTTTGTTGTCGCGCACTTTATAGAAGTGCTGAGCAATGGTTTTATTGTCGTGTTCCGATGCTATTTCTACCTTTACAGGTTTTGTCATAATGCGTTTTGCAATCGACTGAATTTCATCAGGGAAGGTGGCGCTAAATAATAGTGTTTGGCGTTGCTTTGGTGCTTGGTCGATAATGGCATCGATTGACTCTTGAAAACCCATTTCTAGCATGCGATCGGCTTCGTCTAGAATCAGCATGTTGAGATTGTCCAGTGATAAGGTGCCTTTACGTAGGTGGTCTTCGATACGGCCGGGGGTACCGACGATAATGTGTGCGCCGTGCTCAAGTGAGCCGATCTGTGGCCCAATTGAACTGCCACCGCAGAGTGTTAGTACTTTGATGTTGTGAATGCTGCGTGCTAGCTTGCGTATTTCCTTGGCGACTTGGTCGGCCAACTCGCGGGTGGGGCACAGTACGAGTGATTGGATACGAAAGCGCTTAACGTCGAGTTTATGCAGTAAGCCTAGACCGAAGGCGGCTGTTTTACCTGAGCCGGTTTTTGCTTGGCCGATCACATCTTGGCCATCGAGTATGGCGGGTAAGCTTTGTGCTTGTATGGGTGTCATTGCGTGATAGCCCAGTGTCTCTAGGTTATCGATTAGGTTTGGTTTTAATTTGAGCGTTGAGAATTTCATGACTACCCCATAATAAAAAAGGGGCTAGCAAAGCTAACCCCTTATAGATCAAGTTGTTAAATTATTCAACAACGTCGATGTTTTCTGCTTGAGGTCCTTTAGCACCTTGAGTCACATCGAATTCAACTTTTTGACCTTCAGCTAAGGTTTTGAAGCCTGTGCTGTTAATAGCTTTGAAGTGAGCGAACACGTCAGGGCCATTTTCTTGTTCAATAAAGCCGAAGCCTTTAGTTTCGTTAAACCATTTTACGGTTCCAGTAGATTTAGACATATTTAATATCCTATGTATATATATTGGTAACTTAATAGCCTTATCAACAGTGATAAGACCGCTTGGCTTGAAATTTTGCTATTACTTATAAACAACTGGACGAGGTACATAAAGGTCAAACTTCGAAATGGTTATACATAATAATAAAGCCGCACTTTCAGGCCAAGATCAGTTTACCTGATTCCAGCATTTAGTCAATGGTTTATTGTCAACTTTTTTCCTAACTCGAAAGGCTTAAGCTTCGTTTAATTGTGCATCAGTATATGATACAATTTCGACCTTTGAGTATTACATCAAACACATACCAGAGGGCGTTATACATGGGGCAGCGGGCGAAAGAAATTATCCCAATAACCATTGAGCAGGAGCTCAAACAATCCTACCTAGACTACGCGATGAGCGTGATTGTTGGTCGGGCATTACCAGATGTACGAGATGGCTTAAAGCCAGTGCATCGACGTGTCTTATTTGCCATGAACGAACTTAACAATGACTGGAATAAGCCGCACAAAAAGTCGGCGCGTGTGGTTGGTGATGTGATTGGTAAGTATCACCCGCATGGTGATACAGCGGTATATGACACGATTGTTCGTATGGCGCAGCCATTTAGTTTGCGCTACCTGTTAGTTGATGGCCAGGGTAACTTTGGCTCGGTGGATGGTGATTCACCGGCGGCGATGCGTTATACCGAAGTCCGTATGACCAAGCTATCGCATGCGCTATTGGCTGATTTAGAAAAAGAAACCGTTGATTTCTCACCAAACTATGATGGCACTGAGATGGTGCCGGATGTGTTACCGACACGCGCACCTAACCTATTAATTAATGGTTCATCGGGTATTGCGGTTGGTATGGCAACGAATATTCCACCGCATAATCTAAACGAAGTGATTGATGCGACTGTGGCGCTAATTAAAGATCCTGAGCTGGATATTCGCGCATTGATGGAGTTTATTCCTGGTCCTGATTTCCCGACTGCCGGTATTATCAATGGCCGCCAAGGCATTATATCGGCTTATCTGACAGGTCGTGGAAAAATATACGTGCGTGCTAAAACTGATATTGAAGTTAAGAATGACCGTTCGACGATTGTAGTTAACGAGCTACCTTATCAGGTAAATAAAGCGCGTTTACTAGAAAAAATTGCAGAATTGGTTAAAGAAAAGCGTTTAGAGGGTATTAGCGCTTTGCGAGATGAGTCTGATAAAGACGGTATGCGCATGGTGATTGAGCTAAAGCGCGGTGAGCAAGCGGATGTTGTGCTGAATAATTTATATAGCCTGACACAAATGCAGAGTGTGTTTGGTATCAATATTGTGGCGCTGGATAATGGTCAACCTCGCATATTGAATTTAAAGCAGTTATTACAGGCATTTGTTCAGCATCGTCGTGAAGTGGTAACGCGTCGGTCGATCTTTGATTTACGTAAAGCACGTATGCGTGCACATATCTTGGAAGGTTGGACGATTGCGCTTAGCAATATCGACGAAATGATTGCATTGATTAAAGCGGCTAAATCACCAGCTGAAGCGAAGAAGGGCTTGTTGGACCGTGCATGGGCGGCCGGCAAGGTAACTGAGTTATTGGCACGCAGTGATGCTGAATTGACTAAACCAGAAATGCTGGATGAGCTCTTTGGCTTGCATGATACGCAATATCGATTATCACCAGAGCAAGCTCAAGCGATACTTGAACTTCGCCTGCATCGTTTGACTGGTCTTGAGCAAGATAAAATTCATAATGAATACAATGAAATACTTGATAGAATAAAAGACCTAATTCATGTGTTATCTGAGCCGGATTATTTGCATCAAGTGATTTGTGACGAGCTAGAAGAGGTTAGGAAGCAATTTGGTGATGAGCGTCGTACCGTTATTGTGGATAATCGTGAAGAGTTAACGCATGAAGATTTAATCCAAGAAGAAGACCGCGTAGTAACATTCTCGCATTTGGGTTATGCCAAAAGCCAATCGCTTGATAGTTATCGCGCGCAAAAGCGTGGTGGTAAAGGTAAGAGTGCGACTAAAGTTAAAGACGAAGATTTCGTTAAAATGATGTTGGTGGCAAATACCCACGATACAATATTGTGCTTCTCATCGATTGGTAAAGTGTATTGGATGAAGGTATATCAGGTGCCATTGGCGAGTCGCGGTGCACGTGGTCGTCCGATTGTGAATCTATTGCCATTATCAAGTGATGAACGAATTACAGCTATTTTGCCGATTAAAGCGTTTGATGCTGATCACTTTATTGTGATGGCAACTAAACAAGGTAAGATTAAGAAAGTTGCCCTGACTGAATTCTCGCGTCCGCGTAGCAATGGTAAGATTGCGGCTGATTTGAATGAGGGCGATCGACTGGTTGGTGTTGCTGTGACGGATGGTCAGCAAGATATTATGTTGATGACTAATGCTGGTAAGGCGATTCGCTTTACTGAATCTGATGTGCGTGCGATGGGTCGTGCGGCGACAGGTGTTCGTGGTATTAAGTTAAAAGAAGATCAGCATGTGATTTCATTGATTATTCCAGATGAAACTAAAACGATTTTATCAGCGACTGAAAATGGTTATGGTCAGCGCACAGCTGTATCGGATTACCGCCCGATTGGTCGTGGTGGTCAAGGCGTGATTGCGATTCAAACCACTGAGCGTAATGGCCAAGTGGTTGGGTCGGTCCAGGTTTCTGAAACTGATGATGTGTTGATGATTTCCAATAAGGGCACGATGGTTCGCACACGTATTAGTGAGATTTCAGTGATTGGTCGTAATACGCAGGGTATGCGCTTAATTCGCTTGTCTGAAGATGAGAAGCTAGTTGCGATTGAGAATATTGTTGAAGATGAAGATGAAGGTGATGACGGCGAGGGAAATGACGAGTAATCGTCATCCCGGACTTGAGGTTGTCATCCCGGACTTGATCCGGGATCCAGGAATAATAAACAAGAGGAGCCAATAAGTGGCACGTGTATTTAATTTTTCACCTGGTCCAGCAATGATCCCTGACGAAGTAATGCATACAGCGCATAAAGAATTTCTAGACTATCAAGGTTTGGGTTATTCGGTAAATGAGATGTCGCATCGTAGCGCTACATTTATGAAGCTGCGCGATAAGATCGAACAAGATTTGCGGGATTTGTTGTCGGTTCCAGATAATTACCAGGTATTAATGATGCAAGGTGGTGCAACCTTGCAGTATTCCGCTGTGCCACTTAATTTGTTGAATGGCAAAACCAAGGCGGCTTATTTACAAACCGGCTCGTGGTCTAAGCGCGGCATTAAGGAAGCGAAGAAATATTGCGATGTGAATATTGCAGCGAATAATGAAAACCCATCGGCAACTTATATCCCATCACCTGATTCGTGGAATATTGAGGGTGATGAGGCGTACTTATATTATGTCGACAATGAAACCATTGGCGGTGTTGAGTTTCACTCTGTTCCAGACAGTAAAGGATTGCCTTTAGTGGCTGATATGTCCTCAAATATTTTGACTAAGCCCATAGATATTTCTAAATACGGTTTAATTTTTGCTTGCTCACAAAAAACCTTGGCGCCGGTTGGTATTACATTGGTGATTGTGCGTGATGATTTAATTGGTCATGAAAACCCGATGACCCCCGAGATGTTAAGCTATAAAAATTTTGCTGATAGCAAGTCGCTTTACAATACCATGCCGACTTTTCCGTGGTATATGGGTGGTTTGATGTGTGATTGGATTAAGCGCGAAGGTGGCTTGGAAGAAATGGATCGTCTTGCTAAGCACCGATCTAACAAATTATATGATTATATCGATAACAGTGACTTTTATTCGAACCCTGTAGACCCCGCGTGTCGTTCGCGTGTTAATGTGCCGTTTCTTTTAAAAGACGACAGCTTAAACGACAGTTTTTTAGAGCAAGCGACGGCGGTAGGCTTAGCCAATCTAAAGGGGCATCGTACAGTTGGCGGTATGCGCGCTAGTATGTATAATTCGATGCCTGAAGCGGGCGTCGATGCATTGATCGCCTTTATGCAAGCGTTTGAAGATAAGGTTAGTTAGTGTCAAATCAAAAAAAACCTCCTGTCATTACCATCGATGGCACCAGTGGCTGTGGTAAAGGTACTTTAGCTCACTTGTTGGCTAATAAATTGCAGTGGCACTACTTAGATAGCGGTGCGTTATATCGCATTGCGGCTTGGGCAACATTGCAAGCGGATAGAGTGCCTGAAGACTCCGCTGAATACGGCGATTTTATCCAACAATTACCGATTAAGTTTAAATTCTGTGATAATGAAGCGGGTTTTTTAGCTTATTGTGATAACACCGATGTTAGTCAAGCGATTCGATCTGAGCAAGTGAGTGAGATGGCCTCTAAGGTTTCGGCTTTGCCGGTTGTGCGCAAAGCGTTAATTCAACAGCAGTATGATTTTCGTCAGATGCCTGGTTTAGTGACTGATGGTCGCGATATGGGTACGGTGGTGTTCCCAGATGCTGATGTGAAGCTGTATTTAACTGCTAACTTAAAAGAGCGTGCAAATCGTCGCTATCAGCAACTGACAGCGAAGGGTGAGGATGTGCAGCTTGGCGAGATTCAATCGGAGCTTGAAAAGCGTGATGCGCGTGATATGAGCCGTACTAATTCCCCCCTAAAGCCTGCTGGTGGTGCTTTGATAATTGATACCAGTGATATGACTATTGACCAGGTGTTTGATCTGGCAATGCAACAAGCCAAGCCTTTTTGTAGTATTCAGCCATAATTGTTGAAATTTAGCGCAGAATGATCGATAATCCCGGGAATATAATATATTCGGTGATTTAATATGCGCTTACTAGATAACGATGTAAAAAGATTAGTGTTAGAAGCTTGTGATAATGCCATAGAGTCTTATAAAGACTCTTGTTGGAATTTTTTTGGTTATACGGTTTTTCCAGCAAGTAATTTGGATCGTGTTTATGCATTCAGAAAAAAGCTCACGGATTCAAAGCAATTATTTACTGATTGTATACAGCGCATTAAGTATGAAGCTACGGAGTGGGACTCATCGCGTATCCAAACATTCAATACATTTTTTCTGCGCCAACTGCAGCGTTTAGTGCCGTCTTTTCATAAAGACATCTTAGCGCAGTCCTATAAGATAAAGTTTTATAGCAAATCTGATGGGCATGATGCAGCTGTGCTTTATCGAGCCGATAAGCGCCCCATGAGTAAAATCTTCAGGGAAGGCTTTAAATTAAGAGTGCCGCTGCGTGAAGATGGAGCAGGATATCTATTGGATTCTTATTGCCATCCTGTGACACACGAATATGGTGTGTCAACAACCACCAAGATGGAAATGGCAGCCGGTTATGGTAAAAAGATTTTTACTGTTAAATTCAATGGTGTTGAAATTTCAGATCCAACCTGTTTGGCTGTGAATATATCAGAAACGGCGATGCTGCGTGGCCATACAAAGACACGTAGCGATTTGGCGGAAGTGAATTTCTTAACGGATATACCGCCACAATGTATTTACTCGTGCACTGAGGTTCGTAAGGCCAAGGTGACTATGAATCCATATTTTACTGGTAGTTTGCATCGACCAATGCCACCCGTGGCGGAGCCCGTTCCGGCTCCTCGGTTACCGGGAGCGGCGGGTAGTGCTGTTAGTCTATTTCCACTGCCTGCGACTCGTGCTGCGCAAACGGCCGTGTTAAGAGCTAGGTTGCATATTCCTAGTGCTAGCATGCAGCCAGGACCTGCTAAGCGTGTTAGGCGCTAATAGCTCTAAGGCCATAAATTTACATTAAAATCAGATGGGTAGGTGTCGTTCGCTCTGGGTGCAGAGGTCGGTGGTCCCAATCTGAAGCTCTTGTAAATACAGCGAAATAATGGTAATCTTCGCCCTTCGAATTGGAGCCTCTTAATCCTGTTTAAGCGGCCAATACACTAACCCAATATCGTCCTACTGATATTGGCAACAACATACTGAGTATTATATATATGACATCTAATGAAAGTTTTGCTGAACTGTTTGAGCAAAGTCTATTAGCTATTGATTTACGTCCGGGCGCTGTTGTATCAGCGACAATTATCGACATGCAAGGCGATCGTGTGATCGTTAATGCGGGCCTTAAATCAGATGCATTTATTCCGCTAACTGAATTCCGTAATGAAAAAGTAGCGGTTGGTGATCAAGTGGAAGTGGTAGTTGAAACCGTAGAAAACGGTTTTGGTGAAACACGCTTATCACGTGAAAAAGCTAAACGCGCTAAAGTGTGGATTGCACTTGAAAAGCTGCATACCGAAGATACTATTGTAATGGGTACTATCATCGAGCGTGTTAAAGGTGGTTTTACTGTCGATTTAGATTCAGTACATGCCTTCTTGCCAGGTTCATTGGTAGATATCAAACCTGTGCGTGACCCAGGTTACCTTGAAGGTAAAGAATTAGAATTCAAAATTATTAAAATGGATCACAAGCGTAATAACGTTGTGGTTTCACGTCGCGCAGTTATGGAACAAGAAAGCAGTGCAGAGCGTCAAGCACGCTTAGACGAGCTGCAAGAAGGTCAAGAAGTGATGGGTATCGTTAAGAACATCACTGACTACGGTGCATTCGTTGATCTTGGTGGTGTTGATGGCCTATTGCATATCACAGATATGGCATGGAAACGTGTGCGTCATCCAAGTGAGTTATTAAACGTTGGCGATGAAATCAAAGTTAAGATCCTTAAATTTGATCGTGAGAAAAACCGTGTATCACTAGGCCTGAAACAATTAGGCGAAGATCCATGGGAAAACATTGCACGTCGTTACCCAGCAAACACACGCATTTATGGTCGCATCACTAACGTGACTGACTATGGTTGCTTTGTTGAACTTGAAGAAGGTGTTGAAGGTTTGGTTCATATGTCAGAAATGGATTGGACTAATAAAAACATTCACCCAAGTAAAGTGGTACAACCAGGTGATGAAGTTGAAGTGATGGTATTGGATATCAATGAAGAGCGTCGTCGTATTTCATTAGGTATTAAGCAATGTAAAACTAACCCTTGGGATGATTTTGCATCATCGCATCAAGTGGGTGAAAAAGTTAACGGTAAGATCCGTTCAATCACTGACTTTGGTGTGTTCGTTGGTTTGACTGGCGATATCGATGGCTTGGTTCACTTGTCTGATATTTCATGGGCGCAAGCTGGTGAAGAAGCGGTACGTAACTTCAAGAAAGGTGATGAGGTTCACGCCGTTATTTTGGGCATTGATTCTGAAAGAGAGCGTATTTCTTTAGGTATCAAACAGCTTGAAAGTGATCCAGTAGGTGAGTTTGTTGAGGCCAATAGTGAAGGCAGTGTTGTTAAAGGTACTGTAACTGAAGTAGATGCTAAACAAGCGACCTTAAGCTTAGGTGAAAACATTGATGGCGTATTGCGTATTGCTGAATACAGCCATGATCGTACAGAAGACTTATCTCAAGAAGTTAAAGTTGGTGATGAGTTGGAAGTGAAGATCATTAACGTTGATCGCAAGTCGCACATGGTTAATGTGTCGGTTAAAGCGTTGCAAGAAACAACACAAGAGCGCATTGAAAAAACCAATGCCGCTTCTGCAGCGACTAAGACCACTTTAGGTGACCTTCTGAAGGAACAGATGGACAGTAAAGACGAGGAATAACTTCCTTCTCGTCATTGCGAGGAGCTTGCGACGAAGCAATCTACTTCAATCATGAGGTTGCCGCGTCGATAGAATGTTATTCTATCTCCTCGCAATGACGGCACTTTATCGTCATCCCGGCCTCCGAGCCGGGAACTAGGTTTCATCCCGGCATCCGAGCCGGGAACCAGTGTACAAGGAAAAGTAAATGATGCGTTATATCTACATTGCATTTTGGGCTATAGTCGTACTTATTGGTATCAGCTTTACCGCCCTAAACTCCCATTCTGTTTTAATTGATTATTACTTTGGAAATGCTCATCTTGAGTTGCCGGTATTACTCTTTATAGTGTTGCTATTAGGTATTATATTGGGCATTATTGTGATGCTACCTGTTGTGCTGCGTGCAAAATATCAGGCGAGACGAGTGAAGCGTCGCATTAAGCAAACCGAACAAGAAGTTGATAATTTAAGGCGTATGCCGATTCAGGAAAGTCATTAGTATGCTGCAATATCTTTTTTTATTATTACCTGTCGCCGCAGTTACTGGCTGGTATACCGGTAGTAAGCAGCGTGTGACAGAGACAGTTCGTAAAAACATGTCAGCCCAAATCCGCCGTGATTATTTTGCTGGTTTAAACTATTTGATTAATGAACAGCCGGATAAAGCGGTTGATGTATTTGTGCGCTTGCTTGAGGTGGACAGTGATACGGTGGAGACGCATTTAGCTTTAGGTAGCTTGTTTCGTCGGCGTGGCGAAGTAGATCGTGCAATACGCATACATCAAAATTTGATTGCTCGTCCGCAGTTGGCTAAAGAGTATCGCGTGCAGGCGTTATCTGAACTGGGCCAAGACTATTTAAGTGCTGGTGTGTTGGATCGTGCTGAACGACTCTTTCTTGAGTTGGTCGAGCTGGGAGAAGAGAATGTTGCCAGCCTAAAGTATCTATTGCATATATATCAGCAAGAAAAGAATTGGCAACAGGCAATTGCTACCGCGCACAAATTATCGAGTACTGCAAATGAACGCATGGATCATGTAATTGCACAGTATTATTGTGAGTTGGCGCAAAAAGCCAATAATGAAGCTAATCCGACAGAGGCTGAGCGTTGCTTAAAGCGTGCTACGGCGACTGATAATAAATGTGTGCGTGCTAGTATTATGAGGGCTGAAATAGCAGCTGAGCGCCAAGATTATCGTGGTGCTATTCGTTATTATCAGCGTATTCGTGAACAAGACCCAGATTTTTTGACTGAAATTGTTAAGCCGCTGTGTAAATGCTATCGCGCAATGAATGACGAGCAGGGCATGGTGGATTATTTGCATGAATGCTTATTGAAATACCCGCGCGTGTCGATTGTTTTGGCGTTATCGGATTATTTGCAGAGTCGTTATGATGAGCATGCGGCGATTGAGTTTATTGCTGAACAAATTCAGCGCACGCCTTCTTTGCGTGGTTTAAAACATTTGGTTGAGTTGTATTTGTTGCATGCGCATGGCGATATGGAGCAAAAGCTTTCGATTCTTGGTAATTTAATGACGGAGTTATTGGCGGATAAGCCGATTTACCAGTGTTCGCAGTGTGGTTTTTCTGGTCAATCAATGTATTGGTTGTGCCCCAGCTGTAATCAGTGGAGCTCGCTCAAGCCTATTCAAGGTTTAGAAGGCAGTTAGAGTCCATTCCCTGTAGTGACGCGTATCATTCCTGTTCACAAGCCTGTCATCCATAGACTTCATTAGGCGCTTGATTTATACTAATTTTGTGCGAAGGATGGTATGTGTCTAGGGATCGGAGGGAACTGAGGAGTAAGGTAGTGTCAAAGTCACCAATTATTGTAGCGCTCGATTACGATGATATAGAACCGGCCCGTCAATTAGTAAATAAATTATCACCCGAATTGTGTCGATTAAAGGTCGGCAAGCAAATGTTTACTCAATATGGACCACAGTGGATTGAGGAGCTGGTAGGTAAAGGCTTTGATATTTTTCTCGATCTTAAATTTCATGATATTCCAAATACGGTAGCAAAAGCCTGCATATCAGCTGCTAACCTGGGTGTATGGATGATGAATGTGCATGCCAGTGGTGGTTTGGCGATGATGGAGTCTGCTAGGCAAGCGTTGGATAGTATGTCAGGCAACGATAAACCTTTATTGATTGCGGTTACGATTTTAACCAGTATGCAACAAACTGATCTGCAGCAGATTGGATTGAGTGATGATGTCCGGACTTGTGTTGAGCGTTTGGCACAGTTGGCATATCAAGCTGAGTGTGATGGGGTGGTATGCTCTGCGCAAGAGGCTACCATGTTGCGTCAGCTGCTAGGTAATGATTTTTGTTTGGTGACGCCGGGTATTCGATTGGCGGGAGATGATCAGCAAGACCAGAAGCGGGTGATGACACCGGAGGCAGCGATGATGGCTGGTGCCAATTATTTAGTCATGGGCCGTTCGATAACGCAGAGTGATGATCCGGCGGCAACATTGCAGTCTATTCTCTTGTCATCCCGGACTTGTCTGTCATCCCGGACCCCGGGTCCTTGCCCGGGGCAGGCTTGATCCGGGATCCAGATCATAGGAGTATTGTTTTACAACAGTGTGTTCGATTCTTGTAATTTTGTCATTCCGGACCCCGGGTCCTTGCCCGGGGCAGGCTTGATCCGGGATCCAGATCATCTAGGTCCCGGATAAACGACTTTGTCGTTTTCCGGGATGACAGAGGAAGGAGGTGCTTATGGATACGGATTGTGAAAAGAGGTATCGGGCTAACTTTGCTGGTCATCAGCAATTTGTGGGTCAGATTGACGGGTCGCGATGTGTTGTACCGATTAGTGTTGGTCAGCATTATGTTGAGGGTGAGAAGTTCAAGGCGCTGATTCATTTAATTAACCAGCATTTTTCGTCATGTGAAGTGATTGTGATTGATTTATTGCAGCGACATACTTTGCGTTTGCAGCAAGACTTAGATTACCGTGGTTGTTGGGGGAAGTCGGTTGAGTTGGGTGATGAGTGGCTGAAGCGTAATCAGTCGACCATAGATGGTTTGACGATCCCTTGTCGTGTACGCAAGTGGCAGGAGTGGTTGTATGGTGTGTCTTATATAAAGCAGCGTAAATTAATTGACTATCTTTATGAGACTCAGTCAGCAGTTCGGCGGGCATTTGATCAAAGTGCTGCTAACTTTACACGTCGTTATGTTGAGCGATACCCTCATTTAAAAGATGTTCCTTTGCAGGTGTCTGAAGTTTGCATGCAGTATGTTAAGGAAGAATGCAGTGTGATGCCGTTGTGGGTCAATGAAGGTTATAACTATGAAGTGTATGCCGGCAAGCGTATCCCTGGCATGGTGGCGATTTACGAGCTATTGGTTAAGCCTCGCCACCCTGACTTATTGCGTTGGTTGCGGGTCAATATGCGCAGCGTAAAGCAATCTGAGCTAACAGTTTGACAATGTAACAAGAGACTAAGTGTTGGATAATACCAATAGGTAGTTATGGAAAAATACCGTTTGGTAGTAGTAGTTGCATGTGATTATATTCTTTTCTTTACTGCCATAGGCTCTATAGTCTTTTCGCAACTGTGCATCAGCGATGGTGTTATTGCTACGCATACTATTGGGGTGCATTACCTCTTTTGCTCCACTACTAAATTTTTGTCCTTTTTATCCTATGCGCCGTAAGACACCGTCATTCATGTCGGTGATATAAGGCGCTCAATTCGCCACTATGCTCATTTGGGTGACGATTGGTTTTGAATGTACTCGCGCACAATACTGATAGGTGCTCCCCCACAGCTAGCAAGAACCACGCATTGGTGGTATTAGAGGCTTTGAAAATCACGAACATGAGTCATAGCGCAAAAGGATCGCTTGAAAACCCTGGAAAACAAGTGAAAGCTAAATCAGGTTTAAACAAATCCATTCTTGATCAAGGCTGGGGTGAGTTTAAACGTCAATTACGTTATAAGCTTGAATGGTTAGGTGGGCAATTACTTGAAGTGGATCCAAAGTACACTTCTCAAAGGTGTCATCGGTGTGGAGACACAAGAAAAAGTAATCGCCTTAGCCAGGATAGATTTGTTTGTCAGGGATGCCAGCATGAAGCACATGCTGATATCAATGCAGCAAAAAATATTTTAGCGGCAGGGCATGCCGTGTTAGCCTGTGGAGAAGACACATTAGTGACTTCGGTGAAGCAGGAACTTCTGGGAATGGGTAACCAAGTACCAGCCTAGTAATAGGAATCCCCTTCCTTTAGGGAGGGGAGGATGTCAAAGCCGACTATTACCCCGTTGCTTAATATGAAGCTGCTGTCAGATTTAAATGTTAATTGATTGGGTTCAGGGCAATATTTCAACGCTTCTTCTTTTGTAATAAAAGGGTATGAGCCGCTTTGTGCATAGGCATTTGAAGATAGGAGGCAAGTAATAATGAGTAGGGTGTTGAGTATGTTTTTCATCTAAATCGTTCCTTGTGTGTATTGGGTTATAGCAAATCACAAGCATGAAGCATATAATATCATGTAATGTTACACAAGTATTCATTGGTGATAGAGTGCGATTAATTCTTTGCTGTTTCGGCAGCCCAAAGCGCGTTTCATATTGGTAATGTGGTCTTCTACGGTGCGTGGTGAAATATACATTTGATCGGCGATTTGTTTGCCAGATAAGCCTTTAGCTAAAAAATGTAAACACACCGCTTGTCGTTTTGATATATGCACGGGGCGATGTGTTTGTTGGTGTTTATAAATCAGTTCGTGTTCACTGAACTGTTTTTTTTTATTGTTAAGTTCAAGATCGCTATTGTTTGATAAGATCTCGATAATTGATTGTACGTGTTCATCGAGTTCATTGTCATCGCTGCACAGTGTGTAATCGGCCACTTGTTCATTCACTTCATCACGTAACTGATGTAGCTGGTCAAGAAAGTCATTAATATCTGTGTTCAATAGTGATTTTGGTTGAGTTGTTTGCCGAGCTACCTGTACTGCGGTGCTTACTGTTAGGTTTACAACAAACTCATCGGCTAGGGCTTCTCGGCACGCCGCATTGCCAGTAATGCCAGCGTCGGTTGCTACAACAATCATTTGCTTTTTACGCTGTGATTGTAAAACATCATATTGGCATTGATGGTAGTGCTCAGCACCTTGGTCACCAATAATATCTTTTAAAGGTCGGCCGACGGCATATTCCAAGCCTAAATCAGCATTAATAAACTGCCAATTGAGCTTGTCGGCTAAGGTCTTGGCTAATAAGCCTTTACCTGCGCCGGGCTGGCCAATGATAAATATTCGTTTATTATTAATCATCTTAAGTACCTCTTTGTGTTGTTAAAGATAGCACTATTTTGCACTTAAAAGGGGGCTTCAACCATCCGGAATATTACGGTTTGTATGGCGATGTTTTCTGCTCGGAAATGACGATGCGTTAATACTAGTAAGCTCTACTCAATTGAAGCATTCACTTCGGTGTTGTGAAAATACTGCTGATTTATATAGGTTAATAAGTTCTGAGTAAACGGTTTAGATATGATTTCATTCATGCTGTGCGGTTGAATTTTATTGGCAATATGTGCGGTTAAACCGATGACCGGTGTATCTTTATAGTTATCGAGCTTTCGTAGCTGTTGAGCGACTTCAAAGCCGCTAATGTCGGGGAGCCCAATATCCAATAACACTAAATCAAACGGCGGTTGGCTATTATTTAGTGCTTCACAAGCAGCGTGCCCGGTTTCAGCGATATGCACGCTGTATCCTGCTTCTTCGAGGATGATTTTTGGAATGCGTTGCGCGATGGGGTTGTCTTCAACCAGAAGAATACGATGAGCGCGTTTCATATGCTTCACTCCTTGAGCTGTGAGGAATTTCAAACGGTATAGTACAGGTAAAGCACGAGCCCACACCAATGGTGCTATCCACATGTATATCACCGCCAATGTCTTGAAGAAAACGTTTAACAATTGATAGGCCTAACCCGGTTCCGGGATGGTTGCCTGTTGCTGATTTTTCTAATCGATTAAACTTGCCGAAGATATAACCAATTTTATTTTGTGGGATACCCATGCCGCTGTCTTCAATGGAGAGTTTGAGTATGACTTGTTTGGTTTGAACTTCTTCTAATGAGGTTTTTAGCGTGACGCTGCCTTGGTCGGTGAATTTGATTGCATTGCCAACAAGATTTAATAAAATACGATGTATACGCATTTGGTCACCGAGCAAACTGTCTGGTATTTTATCGTCATAATCGATATTTAGGTCGATACCTTTACTTTGTATGGCGGCGCTCATGATGCTTTGAATTTGAAAAATGACTTCTTTTAGATTAAATGGTTTGCTTTGCACGTTATGTGCGCCTTCATCAAAACTGGAAAAAGTGAGTAGGTCATTGAATAAATCCAGCAGTGCTTCTGATGAGGTTAATAGGTCTTGTATAATTTCTTTTTTCTCAGGGTCTTCTTCTTTGGTGATCAATATATTCGTGAGTCCGACCATGTTTGTCAGTGGTGTGCGTATATCGTGTCGCATATTATAGATAAATTCGGTTTTTGCGTAGTTAGCGGTTTCGGCACGTTTTTTTTCATGTTCGATATCACGTTCCATTTTTTTGCGGTCGGTGATGTCGATTGATACCCCCAGCAGACCGATGACTTCATTTCTGCGGTTATGTAGGGGGATTTTATTACTCCAATAGACCTTGTAAGGAAAGGCTACTTCTTCTAAAGCGATGGCTTTATCTGTCGACATCACTTCTTGGTCGGTTTGTTTGATGATGTCGATATGGTTTTTTTCATAAAGGTCTTTATAGGTTTTGCCGCGATAATCTTCGGTTGATTTTAATTGTAACAGTTTTAGCATTTGGTTGTTGCAGCCCAGGAAGTTACCTTTACGATCCATCCAATAAACATTGGCTGGGATATTTTCGACGATTTCTTGCAGGCTTGGTTCGTTATCGCGTGAGCCACCAGCTGAAAAAAATCGAAAATACATAATTGACACGATGACCGAGCCGCAGGTTATCATACTGATCATGGTCCCGTAGGCCAAAATATGCTCAGAATGCAGTAGGGCGTAGGTGGTAGTGACGCCTTGGATTAAAAAGAAGCCGCAAAATGCGCCCAGTGATACATCATTGGCGCTGCGTTGTTGCCATATCGTAAAAAGCTGAAAAATAAATAGGATAGCGTTAATTATTAAAGCTAAGCTAAATAAATAAGCAATGATATTGATAAACCACTCCATGAGACCCCTCACGCGGTAATACAGCGACCATCAACAGAACAAGCAAAATCTTACCCCACATCATTACTGTATCATACTCATGTGATTTTTCTAAGTTTTTCTACTGACAATAATCGAGCAGTCTTAACATGCCCATTCTTGGATTTTTGCAGATTTGGCTGGGTGGCTAAATATCTTGACAAACTGATGCCATATATCTAGAATCGACGTTATATCTAACGGTAGGTAATATATAACTAACCATTAGTCAAGAATGTTATGACTGGGTTGTTGTAATGGTATGGAAGAGGTATGAGAGAGTATAAAAGTGATCCAGATGCACCAGCAATAGAGCATTTATCGAGTGAGATCCTAATTGAACCTACACTAACAGAATTACAAGATGCTCCAGAAAAGGTGGTAGTCAGAAGCATCGATGCATCAATCATCCCAAGTGTGTGGTGGCATCAGTTTGTTATGTGTCTGTCATTCGTGAATGGAAACATTGTAATAATGACTAATAAGATCATTGTGCCGTTTCGCTCGCTGTATTTAATGACTAAGGGCGTCAAAGTGCCTCACTTTGTATGGCCACGTGTTGCTGAGTACCTTCCATTAAACGATCAAATAAACTTGTTGTGGCGTACCAATAAAAAAATAACGGCAGGTTATCCTGCGGCAGCATCAGTTTTGCCTTTGAGGGCATCATTCCCCGACTTAATTGAGAATGTTGAGCCTCAACAGTGTATGCCTGACCTCAAGCGTTATTTTAAAAACCACTTTCGAACAACTGACACAATGTCGGCCGATGAAATACAAGGTAGACAACTGCATTGGTACATTAGAAGTGGCAAGTATGACGAGTTTTTTGCACTGCAACCTACGCTGCAAGTAAGCGAAAGTATTGTAGCAGGTTATGCGGTATATAGTGCACTAGCCTTTATACAGCCAAGTTGGTTGCAGGATTTTTATAATCGCATTGTTGTACCGTTTTTTTCACATAATACTCATCATGTTTTTTTTGATCATGAAAAGCGCGCTTTGGGTGGTTGTACTATTTTCTACCTGGCGTCTGCTTGCAATCAAGTCAATGCTGTAGCGATATTGTATGCCGCTTATCCCGAATATTTAAATGCCACTAATGATGAAAATGCAACAGCATTGTATATCGCTAGCTTTTTAGGTCATTATGATGTTGTCGAGTACCTGCTGGGGCAGCCTGAAATACAACCAAATATAGCAAGAGCGGGTGGCGTTACTCCATTGTTAGCTGCGGGTGCGAAAGGGCACAATGATATTATTTATGCGTTGATCTGTCACCCCATTGTTGATGTAAATGTAAAAACCGACAGTGACAATTTCGTGCTTCATGATGCTGTAGAGTTAAAGCATTATGAGATATTGGAAATGTTATTGAGAAATGACAGAATCGACCAGAACATGTTGAGCAATGGGGTAACTGTGCTTCACTATGCGGTGTCTAAAAATGATATCACCGCCATCAAGATTATATTAAATCATAGCAACGTTGATCGTAATATAAAGGATGGTCGTGGTGACACTCCATTCAACACGGCTATAGATCAATCAAATAATGCAGTTATTGAGCTTCTATTAAATGATAATCAAGTAGACGTGAATACTCAGGATCGTAGCCACCACACGCCACTATTTGCAGTTTTGCTTAACGATAATCTAGGTGCGTTTGAGATGCTATTGAATCATGATAGAGTGGAGCTTCACGTGGATGGTCATTATCGTAATTCAGTAATTCACTTCATTACTGAGTTTAGTGGTTATCCTAATTATAATTCGATATATAAAACTTTATTAAGCAGCCCTAGGTTTAACCAACAATTACGAACTTATGGTTGTTGGCAAACACTTAAAGTGGCCGTCAATAATCATTTCTATGGGCTCATTAACATCTTATTGAAAAATACCAATATTGATGTGAATAGAGTTTATATGGATTCTACGCTACTCAGCAGTGCGGTTTGCTCAAATGACTATGAGACCGTTAGATTGCTGTTGGCTGATCCGCGAATTGATGTGAATGTACCCATTCACACCTTTAGTGGCTATACCGTGTATCAATATGCTAAACATGCGTGTGATAAGAGAATAGTTAACTTATTAAAAGAGCATCCGAATAGGAATAGAGCATCTCATTGCTGCGCGGTTATGTGATGACAAGCTATCCCCGTAAAATTTCCGGTATTTGATAAGCATCCAGAACGAGTACACTCAAGTGGTTTAATTTAAGGAGAGTACTTTTATGAAAATAACAACCGGTTCGTTATTCTTATTGGCTTGTGGTTTTAGTGTGTTGTCGGCGTCACCGCTCATGGCGGCATCAAAGGCAAGTACGCAGAAGTCGGTGAAGGTGCAAGCGCTTAAGCAAATTAACATCAATAAAGCGGATGCCAAAACATTGGCGGTGCTTAAGGGGATTGGTATAAAGCGTGCGCAAGCGATTGTGGCGTATCGTCAAAAGCATGGTAAATATACGTCTGTAGATCAACTCTCGGCTATTCGAGGCATTAGTGCCAATAGTCTAGCGAAGATCAAGGCGCGTAATTCGGTGAAGTTACTGTTGAAGTAGGCTGAAGGGATAGCTATCATGGCACTTTCAATAACCGTATTTGCCTGTGCCATGATCGATTTTTTACTCAAGAGCAGTGTGCTCACTTTTATTACAACTCTGTTTTGTATGTGGCTGCTGTACCCGATTGCGATACAAATTGGTTTGACAGACCATCCCGGCGGTCGAAAATTACATGACAGCAAAACGCCGTTAATTGGCGGAATTGCCATCTTCTTTGGCATGTGTTTTGGCTTACTGACACTGCATATTTCACTCAGCGAGTACCGCGGCATGCTCGGTGGCGCTGGTTTGCTGTTATTGATGGGTATTGCTGATGATTTTAAAGACATTAGCCAGAGCTTGCGCTTGGTTGGGCAATTGATCGCCTCGTTACTTTTGATTGTCTGGGGTGGTCATCAACTAAACAACTTGGGTTCTATATTTTTTACCGGTGATGTCATGCTGGGACTGTGGGCTGTGCCGTTAACAATCCTTGTTGTGATCTGCTATATCAATGCTTTCAATATGATCGACGGTCAGGACGGGTTGGCGGGTGGTGTGGCATTAATACAGTTGGTTACTTTAAGTATTATGCTGCACCAAGAAGGTCAAATGTTCTCCATGTTAGTGCTGGTGATTGTCTGTGTCGCGACCTTTGCCTTCTTATGTCTCAATATGCCTATGCCATGGCGCAAGTCCGCCAAGGTATTTATGGGCGATTCGGGTAGCACAGTATTAGCATTTATTATTATTTGGTTTGCTTTGCAATTGTCGCAAGTGGGCGTCAATCACTTTCGACCAATTGACGCAGTGTGGGTTATTTCTTATCCATTCTTTGATTGT
The DNA here is from genome assembly GCA_029212885.1 of Coxiellaceae bacterium. Lineage (GTDB taxonomy): Bacteria > Pseudomonadota > Gammaproteobacteria > Coxiellales > Coxiellaceae > JARGNX01. The sequence continues at coordinate 48,173 of JARGPC010000006.1, read as the reverse complement.
GTGCAAGTAGTGACATACCGCTTAATGCAAGGGCGTTCACCGCTCGAGGCTGATCGTGAACATTTACATCATTTGATGTTATCGCTGGGCATGTCACGAATTGCGATTAATCTATGGATTATGGCGTTGACATTGTTTCTGATTGCTTTGGGTTGGATGTTCCGTTATTTAGAGCTAACCAGTGGAATTGTCTTTATTATTTGGCTGGTTTCACTGATGCTATATGTTAGCGTTTGTAATATCTGGTTGAAAAAGTACGTGGAACTCAATACCAATACGTAATTACATATAAGGTTACTGCATGGATGCAGAGATAGGTCACTTTTGTTTGATATTGGCGTTGTGCATTGCGGCATTGCAATTCGTAATGTCACTGCTGGGCGCTAAGCTTAGTAATGTTGCCTTTATGCGTGTGGGGCGCTATGCCGCCATTGCTCAAACCTTACTTGTTGCTGCCAGCCTATTTGTTTTACCTAACATGCATCATACTTCAGCATTATTATGGCTATTTATTTTATCGTTATGGATGACCGCGGTTGCGTTATTTAGCAAACGGTTACCTGTAGAGTTTATGGCTTATATGCAGGCGGTGCTGTCAACGATAGCTGTTGTTGCTTATGTATATATTCTGATGCTATTGGACTCATTTCATTACTTAGTCGCAGGTGTATTACCCAGTTATGGTGCGGTTATACACCTGTCTATTTTATATATGGGTTATGTGGGTTTTTCTGTCGTGTTTGCCTTTTCAGTGGCTGCTCTTATGCATGGCCGATTAGATGCGGTTTGGGTACGCTGGGTTCGCCCTTGGGCAGTAACAGCCTGGGTTTTTCTTACCCTTGGGGTGGTTGTTGATGGTCAGTGGTTTAATCACCCAATACTGAGTGCATCGTTGCTACCTTGGCTTGTTGCCACGGCGTTGTTGCATGCATTACCGGCAACTGAGAAACGCGGGGTATTTAAAGCATGGTCGGTACTACTGTCAATTGTAACCTTTGGCTTGTGTGTGCTGGCGATAGTGGCCCCAGCGCTTGCTACTAATAAGCAACATGCACTGCTTATTGTTATATTGTTATTTTTTGGCCTGGTGTTATTCCTTAGTGCTTTTCGTTCAGATCGCCTCATTAGCCATACAGGGTTTAGTGTTTATTCGCGTGAGATGATGTTACTGCTGAATAATGCTTTGTTGATAATGATTATGTTAGTTACCTTCTGTGACATGATGGGGTGGTTTAATCCTGCATATTTTAATTTAGCATTCCTCCTTCTTATTCTGCCATTATTAGTGCTCATCGGAATAGGGCCCTATTTTAAATGGCAGCATACATCATTATTTCGCGTTACTTATCGACTGGTATTCGGTATGATTGCGGCGGTGTTATTGGCGGTCACTGTGTTATTGGTGTTTGGTTTTTCCTTTAAACCATGGGCTATTGTCGGTTTAAGCTTAGGCTTCTGGATATGGATACAAACAGTAAATCACTGGCTGCACTTCGGTCGAGATAAGCTGCTTACTGTTAAGCGTTTATCACGCAGTGAGTGGGCAATGGTTTTAGGGCATAGTGGGGTGGCTATTGTCGTAATGGGGGTTACGATGATGATGCAATTCGGGTTGTTTGCTCGATGGATTGGCGTTGGCGGCATATTGATGACGCTGGCTGGAATGATGATTTTGTTTGATCGTCGCTACCGGGTAAAGCGAAAGAGCATGTTACCACATGCGCATGAATACTTAGAGAATCATAACGTACATATTGATAGATAAGAATATCTGATACACCTCATTTAGCACGGTAATAAATGCTATTAAGCGTTAGATTTTTCATATTTTTAATAAATTCTTAATAAAGTATTGATAGTATTCCGGTCGAGAACGTAATACAAATAATAAACAAATTATACATTAGAGCTTAAATGCTCTTTTTGCATGTATCTTGGGGGAGAATATGAGACAACGACGACCAGCTGCTACCATTATTGGTGAATTAATAGCGCTTACTAAAAAGATGTATAAAGGTGATTTTAGTCGTCACTCTTTACCAACCACTTATTTATCTGCGGCACTCACTAGCTTGACTGTTACTCGCAGCAGTAGCCAGAACTTTAGTGATGATCACCAATCATACAGCTTGCAAAAAAAAGAGCTCAAGCTGCGCATGAGGCTGTGCCGCGATGCACATACAGGCACCCATATTCGTCGCCGACAATCTCGTAAAAAATTACTGGCTTTGTTGAATGAGCTAGATGTACACCTGGAGGAAAATGACGGCAGGGGTAGCGACCAAATTGTAGCTTATGCTAAACAACTGCAAGATAAGTCAGCACAAAGTGTGCGTCGCGCTGATGCCTACAATCAATTAACTAAAACGCTTAGCGTGTCTGAGAGCGGTTATTTATTTAGAGCATTTAAAGCGTCTGATGCACCTAATCCAGAAGTATTGGATCGCTTATTACTACAAGAAAATCGTCATATTTTCATGGAATTGAATGATAGGCGCTTCGCACTTGCTATATCCTTTCGGACCGATCGCTTGAAGGATTTGCTGGATGGAAAAACAACGATACAAGCAATAGCAGCTCGGCAATATGGCATTAACCATGCTGCTGAATTCTTCAAAAGCGGTGATATAAATGAAACAAATATTACTGAGATGGCATTTAGTAAATTAACAGAAAACCTGTCTGATCATAACAGACGCATGTTTGAAGTAGGGTTTAAACGAGGAATTCTCTTTAGCGATGAAGCAAAAACCGTATTTGAGCGCTTGCTGGATTACCCTGAAATCTACAGTGATTTGGATGATCGTCGAGTAAGCCGGAAGCTTACAACGCCAGCTAAATTAAATGCGCACATCGACGCTGTAGCTGCTGAAAGACTGGCTTCTAGCGTGTTAACAGCAACTGAAGCTAATGCTGATTCGATTCGGTCAAGCACCTCGGCTGCCTCAGAAGGATCATTGGTTAGGCGTCATTCACCTGTTATGTTTTGGCAGCCAGCACCAAAAATTCCATCACCACCGTCATTAGGTGATTCAGGGTTAGGAGTGGGTGGATTTTTTGCTGAGCATGAAGCAGAGCATTATGATGCTGCACTACCGATGATTGCTGTGCGAGCGTAAGCGAGCCTTAATCATTGTGACCGGCTAAGTTGTTTATGGTGTACTCTTAGCCGGCTACGCTATTACATACCCATACCAATGCGTTAACAGCTGAATTTTCTAGATATCAATACCATTAATCTATGGTAATTTAAAATAAGCGTTTCTCTGCGCCTGTTCACTTTTATATAATATTAAGCAGTATTTCATAGATTAAGACAGGTAGATAGCATGAAGTGGCAGCAGGCACTAGACACTGGAAATGAAGAATGCATCATGAATGCGCTTCTTAATATCTGGGACTCTAATGATCGCGATAGGTTGCTGAATAGCATCGACCTAAAAGCGGATGTTAGAATTGTTAGAATTGTTAGCAAGGTGCTTCAAAGTAAATTACCACAGCTTCAACAAGATAAATACAGCATTGCAAAAGCGTTATGGCAAAAAGGAGCACAATTACCTCCCGTCGCGACGTATTTGCATGACAGTGATTACTCAATGTCAATAAAATCGCAATCGCTACTTGAGAACCCCTACGATTTATTTATTGCGCTCTGTAATAACCCTGGGATAATAATCCAACAGGATGAAGATGGAAAGACGCTTCTTCATTATGCCGCAGCGTTAATCAGCACAGATAAAGTGGCGTTGTGCCAAGAGGTGTTATCTCTGTTATTTGCAGAGAACGTTGATCTCAGCATTCAGGATGCCAATGGAGATACCGCAGTTCATTTAGCAGTATCATGTTTGTGTAGTTTTCACCTACGTGATTGCATTGTTAAACAGTTTGTAGTTGAAGCAGTCAAGCGCAATTTTAACTTCAATATCAAAAATAGTAATGGCATGTCGCCACTGCATCTCGCTGTTAACACACCGCATAAAAATACGGATGCTGTTAAAACATTATTAGTCAATGCACCACAGATTGATATCGATTTTGTTTCGAGTGATGGTTATACGGCGTTAGGTTACGCGGTCATTAATGGTAACTTAAATACGATTAATGAATTATTAATTGCTGGTGCAGATCCTGCGAAACGGTCATCAAAAGGTTCGCCAATCACTATTGTTGAAGGGATTATTACGGAAGGATCACCGGATTATTTCACCAAAATACGAGATTGTATGCAGTTCGCTCAAAAAAATAGAGGTGTTATTAACGATGTGAGAAATATGATAAGAAAATATAATCGAACTTGTCATAAAAAATCGCATAAACGATATGAGTCAATTGAAAATATAGAAAAGGCTATGTGCGAACTAAGGAAAGCGACAGATGCCAAGCAAACTGAGACGGCATATTTAGCATTAATGAATTGCTTGGTTAGTGAAAAACTAACAACTGATAATAGCCATGCTAATCGTAACAGTTGCTTAAAATTATTTAGAAGGCCATCAAGACTCTCTGAGGGTATTCAACGATTGCTTGATAAATATGAAGTTGATTGCAACGATTATGCGCCACGCAGTGCTAACGTTACACAATATGAATGTGAGGAAAAGCGATCTTATAAATAAGGTGTATTGAACCACTACAGGAACTGCTATAAGATAAAATCACCATACATTATCAAGGTTTCGCATGGAAGCTGCTGAAAAATCCCACTTACGCCACTTAATGCCGTTATATCTGGTGATATTCTTTGGTTTTGTTGGTTATAGCTTGATGCTGACCATCTTTACCCCGATGCTGATTCATAGCTCGATCGCGCATAACACGATTATCTTGGGTATTTTATTGTCAGTCTATCCGCTGGGTCAGTTCTTGGGCTCGCCGGTGATTGGTGCCTTGTCGGATATTCATGGTCGTAAAGCCATCTTATTATTTAGCCTATTGGCGTCAGCTATTATGTATGGAGCAATTGCGTTAAGTTTGACCTATCACAGCTTGTGGTGGTTGGGCATTTCTTGCTTTATCGCCGGGTTATTCGAATCGAATATTGCGCTTGCATTAAGCGCCATTGCGGATGTTGCCACGGGGCCGGAGCGCACTAAGCTGTTTGGCTATATCAATTTAGCAGCGAGCTCGGCCTATGTGATTGGTCCTTTAGTCGGCGGTAAGTTAGCTGATCCATCGTTAGTGCATTGGTTTGATAATTCGGTGCCATTTTGGCTAACAGGCTTATTGTTGATATTGGTCATGATATATACTCAATCACATTTTATCGAAACCACCAAACCAAACCTGGATGAAAAGCCTCACTGGCTAGCCGCATTTACTAACTTGTCTAATGTATTTAAACCTTCTGGCATACGCCGTATTTATTTAGTTAACTTCTTACTATTCTTAGCCATCTTTGGTTTTTTCCGTTGTTACCCTATGTATATCGTCGATGAATTTAATTTGTCAGTAAATCAAGAATCAAACTACATCGCCTGGGTGGCCGTGCCGATTCTATTAACCAATTTATTTTTAACCGGTTGGTTGGCGAAGAGGGTGGCTATCAAAACCGTCTTGCTGTTTTCTAGCGTGTTGCTTGCCATTATGATGGTAGTTGTCGTTGTGCCCAGTGGTGAGAACTGGTTATGGCTGACGTTATTTATAGCCGGTTTTGCGGTGGCGCTCTGCATGCCAAATGCCTCATCCTTTTTATCGCATCATGTTTCTGCCGATCAGCAGGGCAGTGTGATGGGTAATAACCAAGCGGTGCAGGTGGCATCTGAATCGATATCGGGATTATTTGGTGGTTTGGTTGCTGCTATTTTAATTCCCTTGCCGTTAATTGTATTGGGTGTTTGTGCTTTATTAGCCGTGATCATCTTATTAAGCATTAAGGACACCTCTCATTAAGAGCATTAGTAAAGCGAAGCGCTGGATTATCATTAATATATTAATCATGGCGCCTTTATGTCAGGGCTCGAGTGATATTTACACGCCAGCATTACCTGAAATTTCACGCTACTTTGGACTGAATCACACTTGGTCGCAGCTCACCATTATTGTCTATCTTTTTAGTTATGCTATTGGTCAATTGATATGGGGATATTTTAGTGATCGTTATGGCCGCCGACCGGCATTGCTTTATGGAATGGGTATCGGTGCGGTCGGTTTTCTGGTTTCGCCATTGTCTCACTCGATGGGCTTGTTATTATTCTCGCGGATTATTCAGGGTATCGGTTTAGGGGCTATCGGCGTCAATTATAAAACCATAATAGTTGATAGCTTTAATAAGCAAGAGGTCTATAAAGCCTCATCGATGGCAAACAGCGCGTGGGGGTTGGGGCCCATTTTAGCGCCATTTATAGGTGGCTATTTAACCGCCTGGATGGGATGGAAAGCTAATTTTTGGTTTTTATTAATTTATATCGTTCTAAGCATCATTATAGTTGCAACTACACTACAAGAAACACTGCCCAAGCCGATTAAAACACCTTTCAAACAAGTGCTGCAGGTTTATCGTTCACATTTAACATCGTTAGCGATGTGGTCAGGCATTGTCGTGTTGACAGCGATATACGTACAGATGCTAGCGTTTAATCTATTGGCGCCGTTTTTGATTATTCGCGAATTGCATTATTCGGTCATACACTATGGCCATATAGCGTTAGCTATGGGAGTAGCGTTTATTCTGGGCTCTATAGTTAATAACAAATGCGTGCAGTATATAAAGCCGCATTTTTTATGTTACTACCCTGTAGCACTTGCTGTTGTTGCAGCGATTGCAATGGTTATTACGCACTGTGTGATGCCATTAAATTTATGGGGTGTATTAATTCCGAGCTTAGTGATTAATTTCACCGTAGGCTTGGTCTTTCCTAATACCGTCATTCGTACGCAATATCTGTTTAAGAAAAATATGGGTTTAACTACGTCAACTATCGGTGTGTTAATGCTGTTTTTAACCGGCATTTGCACCTTGCTGATCAGTTTCTCTCCTGCCACCTCGATGCTGCCACTCGCACTATGGGATTTGGCAATGTCAGTTATCAGTTTGATTGGATATTATATTTTACACCATCACAGCTCTGATTAACGTTATTTAAGTCAGGTGTAGCAAGGTTCGTATTAGACCATAAATACCAAAGCCAATAAGAATAATGCCGCCAACGCGATTGATCCATTTCATCACCTTGGTCGAGAAGCGGTGACGTGTAAAATGCAGCGCAACATTAATGCTTACGGCCCAGCCATAAGCACCCAACACCACACCAGAGCCCATCAGTGCCACCGCAGAGTGATTGTCGTGAGCGAGTAAGGCAACCTGTGAGCTCACCGAAGCCCAGAATAATATGGTCATCGGATTCATTAAGGTCATTAAGTAGCCCTCAAACCAATGGCGCCATAGCGCTTTTTGCTTGCTGGGATTGTTGTTGGGGTTGGTTGGATCTTCCGTTACGTTGGAGCGCAAAGCATTTATACCGAACCAACCTAATATAAATGCACCTACCAGGCCGATTATATTTAATACCGTATGATGCGTTAGTAAGGTGAGTGCACCCAATGATAAAAGCAACAAATAGGTTAAGTCCGTGCAAGCAGCGCCTAAGCCTAGCAGCAAGCCACTAGCGGTACCAAATCGCAAGTTACGTCGTACTATTTCTAAATTGACAGGACCCACAGGCATAGCGGCGGCCAGTCCTAATACAATTCCGTAACCTAAAAGGTGTAAATGTTGCATATCTCATGTCACAATGTTGTTTGCTGTTATCTCGCGTGGCGACTCCACAGGAAAGCAATTGTAAAGGAATCTGCGTATTAATGAAACGATTTATATGGGTAATATTGTTTCTACTGGCTATGTTAAGTGGCCCGTTGTATTTATTGCTAGCGGACAAAGTGCATTTAGGCAGCAGTTGGCGCACGGCTGATCGTAGCAGTGCTGGCATTGCTCCAAAAGCTAACATCTATAAACCCGCTTTAATTCAGGTATATGCAGCGCATGCGTATAATTGGCGTGGGTTATTTGCTGTGCATACTTGGATTGCATTAAAGCCAAAAAATGCCGATGCCTACCGTATCTTTCAAGTCACCTTGTGGGAGTTGTGGCGAAAAGGCACGACGGTGTTTGAAAGTACTGGACCACCTGATCGTCGTTGGTTTGGAAATGAGCCTGTTTTGATTCGTTCGATCAGTGGACCTAAAGCCGAGCAATTAATTCCACAAATATTACGTGCAATAGCTCGTTACCCTTTCCCGAAAACCTATCATGCATGGCCTGGCCCTAACAGTAATACGTTTATCGCCTACATTGGTCGCCAAGTCCCAGGTTTGGATTTAGTGATGCCGCCTAATGCTTTGGGTAAGGATTATTTGCCTGCACGACAATTTATTGTGCCAACACCAAGTCACAGTGGTTATTTGTTTTCCTTGCTGGGTATCTATGCTGTATCAGTGTCCAGCCAGGGCGGTATACAACTGACTATTTTAGGCTTAAACTTTGGTTTTAATTGGACACCATTCCGTATCATCTGGCCGGGAGTTGGGTACTTATGGTAGTAATTATTTTTACATTCGGAGAATAAATATGCTTCAAACAAAAACAATGATTTTAGCAGCGTTGATCTGCTTGCCTTTAATGGGTATAGCTGCTGAGAGTCAAACTGATCAGGCAATTAATAATACCAAGGAAAATGCCAAGCAATGGGGCGATGTTGCTAAAGAAAAGTTACAACAAGGCGAAACGGCTGCCAAGAAGCAGTGGCCTAAGGTAGAACAGAAAACGCAAGACTTGTTGGATCGCGCTAAAAAAACCTGGGATGGCACAAAAAAAAGCTGGAAGGAAAGCGGTAAGTCGAGCCCTTCAAAGGATTAGTTTTTCTTGTCATCCTGGAAGTTGACGTGGTTGATTAGCTTGTCACCCCGGAAGTTGCGAAGCAACTATCCGGGATCCATATATTATACTGGATCCCGGCTCGGAGGCCGGGATGACGCACTCAAGGCAGTAGCTCGCAGAGGCGACGTCCAATAGGGCGATGAGTTGATGGTTTCATGTTACGCTACTGTTTTAAGAAACAAATAAGCCGTAATCTTTTGCATATCAACAGCCGGATGCACATCATTCCAATACATAAAGCCTTTACAGTTCGTGCTCGGAATGGTTTGCGCCTGGCTGTAATTGCCACCCTTAACTTGGCAACTGTTACCCATTTGTGCTTTAAAATATTCGCTGTGACTGGCGTCGTGATACCAGCGATGAATAGGCACCAACTTAACGTGGACCTTACTAAACATATTATGAAAATCAACCCGTAATGCTGTCCAGCTGTTATAAGCGAATGAAAGTACTTTTGCTAGTGTTGCTACATTACTGTGGTAGTAACCGGGCGTTAACCCTGGGTTCATTAGCGTCAATAAATACACTTGCTTAGGCAGCTTGCCTGCAGGCAGTGTTTTTGCCATATTATCGATGGCAGTTAGTGTGCTGCCAGTTGGGCCACCAAGAACAAAATCAAATATTCTGCCAGGATTACCTTTGAGTAAATGATTGTATGCATCAACTAAGTTATTACCACCAATCCAAAAGGCATACAGCGTTTGATTATCAACTGTAACGCGCCCAGCTTGTTGATCTTGCAAAAAGAACTCTACTTGCTTGGGTAGGCCTGGCACATTGATTTTAGTTCGGTTGTCATAGGTGGGGTCTAACATATAGGCTTTGCGGGTGCTCACCACGCTGCTTCGATCACAGATTTTAAATGGCGTGTAATAGCGGTTATAGCAACCTGACGCGCCCATCGCTGATCCCCAAGCATAATTGACGGAGCTATCAGCGGGTATTTTTTGTCGCATTAATAAGTAGCTCGGCACAATATAGGGGCTATTGGTTTGTTTTTGTGCGCGAGCATAATTGAGTAATAATTCAGTCCAGCTTATGCTGCGGTACATGCGGGCTAAGCTACTACCATTTTGTTCAATTGGCACTTGAGGGGCTAATAGCGATGGGTTAAGTGTTGGCCATGCAAAGCGCTGTTTTAAGTTCAATGCTGGAGGGGTGGCATCACCGCTGCTGGTATCCACAGGATTGGAAAATGGTACATAAAATGATGTGCTGGTATTCGACACTACCTTTGGTGAAGTGCGTTTTATAAATGGCATGGGTGATTCGGGGAAATTACCAATATCCGATAAGCTATCACCAAACACAATCAGGTTGCTAAAGGCAAATAACGGTGAGGTGGTACAAATAGCAGTGAGTAACGCGATTCCTTTTAGGTAATGTTTGAACATGTCCCTGATCCATCCGTGTGATTGAGTTGGGAGTATTGTAATGCAAGTGGCTTACATTGTCATTTGTATAACATGTACGCTAAATCACTCTCGTTACCAAGGCGCAAATCTTGTCATCCCACACTTGATGCGGGATCCCTATATTATCAGGGGTGACAAATAAAATCGCCCCCGCTCGTAAGAGCAGGGGCGACCTGAGTGTGTGCTAGGTTGTTGTTACGCTGCTACACGAACGAGAGTTTTAATATGCTCTCTGAGTGTATTAATGAAGTATTCGTTTTCAAAGTGCCTTGCTAAAGTTTGTGGACTGCAGCCAATCGAATTCTTTGCTTTTGATTCACTGCCCGCACGTAATAGTGCAAGAATTTGCTGACGATTTTCAATATTTAACATGGCTGTATGGTGCAGTGCTGTGTTTTTTAGTTTATTACACGCAGTGACATCTGCACCATAAGCCAACAACTGCTGAACAGTTGTATCTTCGCCCGACAAAAACAGTGCTGCATTATGCAGAGGGGTGTTGCCTTGTTTATCGACAGCATGCACGTCTGCTCCAGATTCTAATAATTGTTTTACACCGATGCCATTTTTAGCGGCTAAGTGTAAAGCCGTATTGCCTCGTATATCGGTGGCATTTACATCTACGGTTGGATTGCTAAGGTGTAATTGAATATTATGCACGTCGCCACGATATACGGCATAGTGTAAATGTGTCCAGCCCATCCAATTGTATTTTGCGAGATCATTTTCGTTAATCGGTTTCATTTCTTTGTACCTCATCAGTTGCTCACCATGAGTGTTAATGTACCGCAGAGTGTTGGTATGTATAACCCGTACTGTTTACGGGGGCAGGAACGGAGACTTTTTAGTAAATTAGTCTGGTTTGTAAGACATATTATGGCTATCATGTTGGCATGATTAGTTTATTTGATTTATATAGCATTGGCATTGGGCCATCGAGTTCACATACGGTTGGGCCGATGCGCGCCGCTTATGTGTTTTGCGTTAACCTAAAAGAAGATTTATTTAAAATCAATAGGATAGTGGCTACACTGCATGGCTCCTTGGCGCATACTGGCGTTGGCCATGGTACTAACCACGCTATATTATATGGTCTAATGGGCTATGAGCCCGATACGATAGAGCCTGATGAAGCCGAGGGTTTGGTCGATACAGTGCTGAAATCAGGTCAAATTAACGTTTTAGGTAAGCATCTCATAGACTTCAATATCGGTGAAGACCTGCGCTTTGACTATGAAGAAGTACTGCCAGAGCACTCCAATGGTATGCGTTTTCAGGCTTATGATGACGATGATAACTTGATGGTTGATCAAGTGATTTATTCGATTGGCGGCGGTTTTATTCATTTTGCTGGTGAAGCAGAGGTGCAACCGAATAATGCAACTATTGAATATCCATACCCTTATACAAAAGCTGCAGAGCTATTAGCGCATTGCAAAGAGTCAGGGCTTAGCATAGCCGGTATTCAGATGGCTAATGAAATGGTACTGCGCTCAGGTGAGGAAATTCAGCAGCATATTTTGAAGTTGGCGGACATTATGCAGCAATGCATTGACCGTGGTTGTCATACAGAAGGCTTATTAAACGGTAAATTGCATGTTAAACGCCGCGCGCCTGAGTTGTACCAAAAATTATTACGCAATGGCAAGCCAGGTAAGCAGCACCCAAATATGCTGAACTGGGTCAATGTATTTGCGATGGCGGTAAATGAAGAAAATGCAGCCAGTGGTCGAGTCGTCACAGCGCCCACTAACGGTGCTGCCGGTATTATCCCTGCAGTATTAGCCTATTATCACCATTTCCATGATGACTGGTCAGATGAATCCACGCGTAAATTTTTATTAACAGCTGCCGCTATTGGTAGTTTATTTAAAATGAACGCATCGATATCGGGTGCTGAAATGGGTTGTCAGGGTGAGGTCGGTGTGGCTTGCTCAATGGCGGCAGGAGCATTAGCGGCGGTTTTTGGTGGCACCCCTAAACAAGTGGAGCAGGCGGCCGAAATCGGTATCGAGCATAACCTTGGTTTAACCTGTGATCCCGTTGATGGCTTGGTGCAAATTCCTTGCATCGAGCGTAATGCGATGGGTGCAATGAAGGCGATTAATGCAGCGCATATTGCTATGGCAGAAAGTGGTGATCATAAAATTTCATTGGATATGGCAATCAATACGATGCGCGAGATCGGTGAAAACATGAATAGCATCTACAAAGAAACCTCAAAGGGTGGATTAGCCGTTGCTGTTAATGTTATTGAGTGTTAGCACCTAATATTAGCTACTGATTTTATTGACTAAATTCTATTTCCCCTACTATTAATGCTGGCTTAAGAATGCTTATATATAGTAGTACCATATAGTATTGTAGATAGAATGATGTCGTGATAGATGAGTAGAGTAGAGCAACACAAATATTCCTTTGCTGAAGAGCTGGCGGAAGCATACTGCAAAGCCGTTGACGGCGATGTGGCGAGTCAAAAATGGCTAAAAGACTGTGCGTCGGCTATCGACGCAACTGCTGCAGTTAGCTCTTTTGTTTTAGCACGTGTATCTTTTTATCAGCAACCCCACAATAAGCAAGCGGCACTTTCATATTTGTTGCATTTAAAAACATACTTAGCTGCCACCCCGAGTAACGGCTTAAAAAGAGAAGTGGCAGTGCTTAGTAAAATTTGTCATCTGCATGGTAGCGAAGAAGGGACATTGTTGTATATCAAGCACATGTCAGAAGGTATCGGCATGCAACAAGATTTTAATGCTGCCTGTGCTGTGATATTGGAGAGCTTGAAAAAGTGCGAGATAGGCACTGATCAAGCGAAGCAGCTACTTGAGATGGCGCATCAGCTTGCCGTATACGCCCCTGAAAGTATCGTAGTGTTGATGGCTTTGAGTGAAATATACCGACATGGCTATGGTTGTATTGCTGATCAAAAACGAGCGAATGAATGTGATCAAGTGGCAGCAAATCTAGGATCGCTGGTGGCATTTTTTCGTCTGCATCCAGATCCATTAACGATTAATGATTTATTTCAATTAGCCATGGAAGGTAGTCATGCAGCTTATAAAACCCTAGCGGCTCGTGCAGAATTGTCGGGTGATCAAGAGGGCTTAAAGCGCGGCAAACATTTAGTGGCACTGTGTAAACTGCATGGCTATGGTACGCGTCAACAATTGGTGACGAAGCCGGTAAGCTTCGATGATTTATCCCGCATGGAGTTCAAGGCAGAGCGGCGCTCTGCCGAAGCGTTCTGTATTGCTTCAAGTTATTTATCCAGCCGTCACAAGGTGGGGGTATTTGGTGGTGGATATTATTTTCTAGAAAATCAGATTAAATTAAATCTTATGCTATTGGGTTTGCATGAAAAAAAATACCGTGTTGCAGCGCATTGTGAGTCAACCTCTGGGGGGATTTATCAGCAAATTTCATTAAACACCATAGCTAAATACACAAATGTCTACGCGTCATCTCTCTTTGATGGGGAGAGAATAAAATGGAAGGCTCTTGCAAATAATTTAATGCAGGCGTGTCATCAGCCAACGCCCGACTCAATTAAGTCAGGGTTTTTAGCTAATAAGCCGATTAATGCAGTTGTTGGTTGGTACGAGCATGTGGTAAGTATTACCTTTTTTAAACTCGGAGATAAATATTATTTAGCCTATGGGAATAAAGGCGATAGAGCCTATGGTAATAAGTCATCAATAAAGTTTTTTCAAGTTCATGACCCTAGCAAGTTATTCGATCAAGACTGGTTGCGCAATCTTCATACTAGCCACTTTTCCAAGGCCTACTTAGAAATGCATGACCCGGATTATGAGGGGTTAGGTAAAGACTTAGGTTTAGAGTTGGCGGGCACGATTAATTGTGATGACCAGAAAGGTGGGAATTGCGCGGTTTTAGCTTCTTCAGTTACGGCTCGAATAAACTTGATGCATGGCGATTTTAAACAGCAGTATGCAAGTCATCCCACCACATTTGTACTGAATGCTGAAGCGATTAACGACTGTGACAAGCGTATAAAAATGCCGGTGCATAAGCGCTGGCGCTTCGCCATGCGGCAACGCGCCGTTAGTATGCTGTGTGATCTTGGTGCAAAGCATGAAGGAATGAGCCTGTCTGTATCTGATCATTTTGATTTGCTGCAAACGGTTATTGCCGGGATACATGAGAAATATCCACATAAAGACGAAGCAAGTCGTGAGAAGCGACGAGTACTATTAAGAGAAATACAGGTGTATCTAAAGTCAAAAAACTGTTCGTTCAGTGAGACTCAAATCACAGCATTAAGCGAACACATGCAAGGTATGAAAGCATTGCATGAGTCACCGCCAGCAATACCTGAAAAGACAAAGCGCCATGGTATATTCTCACGTTTTCGTCGAGCTCCTGCAGTAAAAGCAGTTGAAACAAAGAATCCGCTGGTGCATGTCGCCAGAGTGACGATGAATCCGTTTCACGGTGTTGCTGAGTTAACGGCTATTTAAATATTGCTCGCTAGTGTATAATCGATTAAACCTAATATAATAAATAATATAAATGCTTAAATTAAACAAATACATAAAGAGATTAGTCGCCGTTTTTTTAGTATCTTTGTCTGCCTATGCTTTGTCTGAATCAGCTGACAGCTTAGCGTTATTAGCGCAACAATCGATTGCCAATAAAGCCTTTCCGGGTTTTTGTATCCAGGTGGGTGATCGTAAAGCTGTGTTGTTGGACAAGTGTTATGGTGCTTTTAGCTATAAAAACAAGTATCACGACAGCATTCACTCTTCATTTGATATTGCGTCACTCACCAAAATACTAGCTACTACCAGTGATATAATGCGTCTATATGATCAAGGTAAAATAGACCTAAATGATAAAGCTGCAAAATACCTACCAACGCATTCAAACATTACTATACGTGAACTATTAGATCATAGTTCAGGGTTGCCGGCCGAGGTGGTTTTGCCCACTAACTGGAATTACGTACTGCATATTAAACCCAATCACACACCAGGTACGCATTACAGATATTCGGATATTAATTTTTTATGGCTACAAAAGATAATCGAAAAAATCAGCAATCAGCCATTTGATCAATATACTCAGCAACAAGTATTTCAACCGCTGGAGATGAAGCATAGCGAGTTTAACCCTCTAAAAATAGCATTAAATGCTTCTACCGTACCAACACTAACTGACGGCATTGTCGATGATCCGCTTGCTCAAAACTTTAGTGGCGTCGCTGGAAATGCAGGTGTTTTTACTACGATTAATGACCTCGGCTGTTTTGCTCGTGTGCTACTTAACCACGGAAAATACAACAACAAGCAGTGGCTAAAAGCTTCGACAATTAAGCATTTTAGTCAACGAGACTTAATTGTAAAAAACAGTACACGCGCATTGGGTTTTGATACCGTATACAATCCATTGCTTACTCATCCTCAGCCGCATCAATTTAGCGCAGGGCAGTATATTAACCCGAATGCATTTGGTCATACTGGTTACACTGGCACGGCATTATGGGTTAGCCCGAAAGACAACTTGTATATGGTTTTCTTGTCTAATCGTGTTAATCGAGTCAATCAGCATATGCAGCGTCATGATAAATATTGGCGTCAGCGTATCGCTAATTGGGTCTGGCAGCACTACGGACATCTGCATAAAAATCAAACATATACAGAGCCAAAGATAATTAAGCGCTATTAATTAGCATGTTACGATCTATATATGAAGTATAATCAGCAATAAAATGATAAAATTCAATCAGTTAACATATGGAAATGCTTGAGCATGCGCCTATAATAAGAGAGGGTACAGCGACAGCTAGGGACACCTATGAAACGGATACTCAAACTGAGTTTGATCACACTGCTAGCCTTCTGGCTTGCAGCATGCGATTCGGATAAACAACCAAAACCTCAAGCAGTGCCAGTTGGCGTCGAAAAAATCGTGAAGAGCAATCTCCCGATTACATTAGACTACATTGGTATTACTCGATCAGTGGCCGGTGTTGATGTGGTGGCACGCGTGCAAGGTTTCCTTGAGCAAATGTTATTTACGGAGGGTGACTATGTTAAAAAAGGCACGTTACTCTATGTGATTGACCCAAGGCCATTTCGAGCAGAGCTTGATTCCGCTAAAGCCAATCTTGATAAAGCAATTGCTAATATGCTTTACCAAAAAGTTGAAGTGCAACGTAAAGCAAAGTTGGTTGTTGAAAACTACGTTTCACAAGAAGAATTTGATAATCAAAAGGCGCTATATCAAGAGGCGTTAGCTCAAGTTGAAGTCGATAAAGCCAGTGTTCAAACCGCGCAAATCAATCTAAGTTATTGCTACATGTATTCACCGGTTAGTGGTATTGCTGGCAACCGCAAGGTGGATGTTGGTAATCTCGTTGGTACCAATCAAGATGAGACATTGGTGTCTGTCGTAAAATTAGATCCAATGTTTGTGCAATTTAGCCCTAGTGTCGAGGACTTTGGTCAGGTTATTAAATATCACAATAATATGCCATTTACGGTTAACGTTAACATACCTGACTTTCCTAAAATGAATTTTACCGGCAAGGTGGATATGATCGACAACGAAGCGGATCAAAACACCTCTACCATTTTAATGCGTGCAGCGATTAGTAATCCAAAAAAATTATTACGCCCAGGCATATACGTCAATGTCAGTATTGTGTTAGCACCAAAAGAAACGGTGATTAAAATTCCGGCAACCGCAGTGGTAAATATGCAAGGTGTTAATTATGTGTTTTTGGCAGACTCAACACATAAAGCACAACTAACTAAAGTTACGATTAGCAAGATGACCAGCAGTTATGCTGTGGTAGATAAGGGACTGAAAGTCGACGACATATTGATTACCAGCAATCTACAAAAGTTGCGCTCTAACATTCCTGTTAGCTATAAAATAAAGGCTAGTGCATGATTGCATTTTTTATAAGACGACCGATCTTTGCAACAGTCATTGCCATAATAATGGTATTAGTGGGTGGTATTTGTATTGTTATTTTGCCAGTATCCCAGTTTCCGCAAATTGTTCCCGGTGTTGTAGCAGTTACCTCATCATACCCAGGAGGTAGTGCAGAAGATGTTGCTACCAATGTTACAACGCCATTAGAAATCAATATCAATCAAGTCGCCGGCATGATTTATATGTCGTCTACAAGCACCAGCAATGGTACTTCACAAATTAATGTCTCATTTGAAATTGGTTACCCCTTAGATATCGGTGCTGTTGATGTGCTGAATTATGCTAATACGGCATATTCACTGCTGCCTGAAGTCGTAACTAAGGCGGGGATTACCATTCAAAAAATGTCGACCAACATGGTGTTAGTGGTTAATTTGTTCTCGAACAATGATAGTTACGATAATGCTTATTTGGGTAATTATGCTGATATAAATATTACACAAGTTTTGCAACGTGTGCCGGGTGTGGGTAATGTAAATAATCTAGGCTTATTGAAGTACGCCATTAGGGTGTGGTTAGATCCAAACAAAATGACATCGATGGGTGTCTCAACCCAGGATGTAATTGATGCCATCAATAATCAAAATAAAATTGTTGCTATGGGTGCCATTGGCATGCCGCCGTTGAAGGGCAATAATGCATTCCAGTATCAAATAACCGGTTTAAGTCAATTACAAAATGTCGATCAGTTTAAAAATATCATCATTAAAACAGGCAGCAATGGCTCTATCGTGTTCATGCGCGATATCGCCAATGTTGAGTTGGGGGCGCAAACATACACTGCTAGTACTTTATTTAATGGCAAGCCGACAGCAACAATAGCTATTCAGCAGCTTCCTGGGGCAAATGCATTGGCGATATCGAAAGCGGTTCACAAAGCAATGCAAAAGCTAAAAACTCGCTTTCCGAAGGGTATGGACTATGTGATTGCATACGACACCACTAAGTTTGTGACTGCTTCCATTGAGGAAGTGGTTAAAACTTTATTTGAAGCTATTTTATTAGTGTTATTAGTAGTGTTCGTATTTTTGCAAAACTGGCGCACGACTTTTATTCCAATGATTGCGATACCGGTATCGTTAGTGGGTACATTCGCTTTATTCTTTGTGTTTGGCTTCTCACTCAACACATTAAGCTTGTTAGGTATCGTACTAGCGATTGGCTTGGTGGTTGATGATGCTATTGTGGTGGTTGAAAATGTTGAGAAGAAACTAGATGCTGGAGCTTCCGATGTTAAAGCGGCAACGCTTGAGGCTACGCTCGAAGTGCAAGCGCCAATTATAGCTACTTCACTTATCTTGTTGGCGGTGTTCGTACCTGTTGCGTTTATTCCGGGGTTAACCGGTCAGTTATACAACCAATTCTCACTAGCTATCGCTTTTTCTGTGTTGTTATCAGCGATAAACTCCTTATCATTAAGCCCAGCCTTATGCGGCATATTATTAAAACAGAAGAAAGGAAACAAATTTATATTATTCCGCTGGTTTGAAGCGGGGTATGCGTTTTTATTACGCCATTATGAATGGGCGTTGGGTCATTGCTTTAATGGTAAAAAATGGATGGTATTAATATACATTGGTTTAGCGGTGGCCACAGGTTTTGTGTTTAAAATACTGCCTACAGGTTTTATACCTAACGAAGATCAAGGTTATTTCATTATTAATGCCGTTGCCCCTAATGGCGCCTCTTTACAGCGCACTCAAGAGATCACAGCTAAAATCAATAAAATTCTAGCGAAAACTGACGGGGTGCAAGATGTTGTTGCTGTGAGTGGGTACAACTTGATTGACTCTATTACACAACCTAATACGGGTTTATTATTCGCAATCTTGAAGCCCTGGGGTGAACGAACCACACCTAATTTAAGCGCTAATGCGCTTATTAATAAAGTGAACAAAGAATTCGCATCAATCCCAGGAGCGGTTGTAGGGGCTATTAATCCACCTGCGATACCAGGCCTGGGAGCGGTGAGTGGTTTTCAAATGCAAATTGAAGATGTTGGCCATGTCGGCATTAAAACACTGAATGAAGCGACGCAAGCTTTTGTTAAAGCGGCCAATGCGCGCCCAGAGCTCAGTCGAGTATTTACCACCTTTGAAATAGAAACACCGATGATATACTTAGACATTAATCGCTCCAAGGTTGAGTCATTGAATGTATCTATGGGTAGTTTGTTTACTGTATTACAAGCGCAATTAGGCTCGTTATACGTTAATAATTACAATAAATACAACAAAGTCTATCAGGTAATTGTTCAAGCAAAATTTGATATGCGTAATGAGGTTAAAGATATTGGTGAGCTGTATGTTCAAAGTCGCTCGGGAGATATGGTGCCGCTCAGCGCTTTGGTGAGCACGAAAACTGTTACCGGTCCATTCAACTTACCACATTATAATTTGTACGATGCGGCTTTTGTTACTGGTTCGCCGGCGCCTGGTTACAGTGATGGCCAAATGATGCAGGCTGCCGAACAAGTGGCTAAACAAGTGTTACCACGTGGTATTGATTACGAATGGACTAATATGACGTATCAACAAGTCAAGACAGGCAACTTAACTTTCTTGATTTTTGGCTTCTGTTTGGTATTTGTATTCTTATTCTTAGCGGCACTATACGAAAGTTGGGCCATGCCATTTATGATTTTATTAGCTGTACCGTTAGCTTTACTGGGCGCCGGTGGATTCTTATTAATACGCGGCATTCCACTGGATGTCTATGCGCAGATTGGTTTGATTCTACTGATTGGTTTAGCGGCTAAGAACGCTATTTTAATTGTCGAGTTTGCTAAAGATAAACGTGAAGAGGGTGTCCCCATTGTTGATGCGGCATTACAAGCAGCTAGCTTAAGATTGCGGCCTATTTTAATGACGGCGTTTGCATTTATTTTTGGTGTGTTACCGTTAGCTATTGCTGTAGGCGCAGGTGCTTCGAGTCATCACTCAATAGGTACTACGGTAATTGGTGGTATGCTTGTTGCTACCTTGTTGAGCTTATTTATCGTGCCAGTGTTTTATGTGATTATCCAAACCTGGCGAGAAAAGATGGGTTTCTATAAGCCACCTACAAACTAAATGTAATAGTTCAACGCCATGGCTGCACCAGCAAAGTCTGTTGTGTTATCTCCGCCAACGGTAAACCATGAGCCAACAATCACACCAAGATGCATATTCCAGTTGTATTCAATGGAGGGCGTTAGTGAATAATAGTGGCTACTTGGCTGGCCAACGGGTGCAACCGCACCGGTTGGTGTTGTGCCTGGCACTCCGCTAAATATACTAGGAGCGGTGTTGTTATAAATAATATCACTGGCTAACACCCAGTTAGCGGTGACACTGTATTCGAATGCGACATCAAGGTTTTGACTGTTGCCTAAGTTAATTGTACCGAGAGTTCCGGCGCCACCACCAAAGGAGTTTAAGCCTAGTAAGTTTACGTTGCTGGGAACGGTATAGGTATACGAAACACGCGTGCTAAGGTAATGCACACCACTGAAGTGCCATACTTTCTGAAAGTTTAAACCAATCGCGGATTGGTATGAGCCTGCGCCGGTAGCATCGGTGCCTAGTTTTGCGGGATTTAATTTTTGGTAGCGACCAGCGGGGAAAGTTTCCTCTAAAGTGACACGTAATGATGGATACCACCAGCTTTTTGGGTCGTCTTTCATCGCTTGAAAACCGAGTAACGTGCTGATATCGGCAAAGAAGCTAAAGGATTGGCCGTCTTTATTATTAAAGCTATAGGGAGCAATTAACTCAAAATCCATCCACTTTAATACACCAATTGTCAGTGCCAATAGTGGCTGCGTGGTAATTGTTGGTTTGGTATGAATTACTTTACCGCGATTATTGTAAGTACCAAATTTATCGGTAACAAATAAATACGGCTCCCAGTTGACGTCACCGCCCGGAACCACATTACCTGGTTGTGCCATAATTGGACCAGTCATCCATGGTAGGTCTTTATAGTCTTTAGCTGGTACTTCATCATTGGGTGATGTTACGGCATAGCTGGTTGAACAGCACACAAGTGCAGTGAGGGCAATTAATCCTTTAAAATTCATCTGATATCCTGATACTAAAATTTATACCATCGTATAGTATTGCTTAGTTTTTCTCAACTGCATCGTTGGATTCCGCGGCAACGGGCGCAATTGTTGTGCTATTAAAGCAGTCGTTATCGATGCTATCGGCAATTAAGCGCTTAACCTGACAAATTTCAATCACAGCAGGCTGGTCAAAAGCAAAGTCAAACACATGACCACCCAGCTGTTTGTCTTCACTGATAAAGTGATAGTGGTAAGGGCTAGCATTAATGCTGTCCATGTAAGCTGGGAAATAGGTGGCCACCATGACGCCTGCCATGTTATTCCATTCAAAAATTGTTTGTAATTCGGGCAGCGTTTCAGCTAAAGGGCGATAAGGTTTAGGTTGTGCGCATTCTGTTCGCGCCTTGATGTAGCTAAATAGGCCGCAAACTCGTACCGCTGCCATTTGATTACAGCTGGTCAATTCTTTATCGATTAATGAGGATAGTTCACCCATAGAAGCTGCTTTATCTATAGTAAACGTCTTCTCTGCTTCAAAAAAAGTCACTACAGAAAAGGGTGTGACTTCATCATCATTTAATAAGCGCGCTTTGCCGCCTTCACCGCAAGCATAAAATTTACCTTGGTCGATAACAATTTCACCATCAACGCGATCTACAGTGCCTAAACCAAAGTCACCATAGGCGTATAAATCGCGAATCTCTGTATCGCCATCATAAACACCGCTCAATAATGAGGCAATGCTGCCAGTTTGATAATATGCGCGTGGTGATTTCATTGGTAACGTCCGTGTGGTTGTGACTGTTCATATCATAACGCTTTTCAATCGCTGTAGAAAGAGGATACAATGCCTGATGCTATATTAGGAGATGAAATGCTAGCTTACCTTGCGATTATATGTACGACGATATTATGGGCCAGTGCATTTGTTTTAATTAAGCCTCTCGTTACGATTATGCCGGCGAGTAATTTAGCGATACTCCGTTACGGCTTGGCAGCATTAATTATTGTCTTGCTTTATGGCTTGTATCCAAATAAATCCGTAGCGAGCCTCAAGATAAAGCTCTATGCTTTTGCTATAGGATTTATAGGTATCGGAATTTATAACTTAACACTTAATCATGCAGAAATTACCATTACCGCCGCGACTACCGCATTTATCATTTGCGGCATTGGGCCTTGTATTTCAGTAGCATTATCATTGTTGTTTGGCTATGAAAAACCTACGCTAGCGATGGGGTTAGGTATGTTATTGTGTGTATCTGGCTTGATATTCATGACCATCCATCATTGGGGATTTAGCAGTTTATGGGGCTTAGGTTACGCATTGATCGCTGCATTTTGTGGTGGTGCATTCTCGGTATTGCAAAAACCGGCATTAAAGCATTTGAAACCTTTTGAGGTAATGACCTTCGCTATTTGTGGTGGTTTATTATTTTCGGTGTTCTTTGCGCAGCACCTCATGCAGACCATCACCACACTAAGCACGAATAGCTGGTTGCAGGTGCTGTATTTGGCGATATTTCCAGCGATCATGGCGTATTCGCTTTGGGGTTACGGCATAAAACGCATAGATATCTCAAAAGCGGTTAGCGTCTTATATCTATTACCCGTTATAGCTGCTGTAATGGCATGGTTTCTTGATCACGCTGCACCACCGGTATATGACTGGATCGGTGGTGCGGTTATCTTATGTGGGGCAGTTTTAATTAATAATAAAACTTTGTTTGCAAGGAGACAGCATGCAATGGAGAAACTTCGACAAGCAACATAAACATTTATTAGATAGTTGTTTGGGCTCGTATAACGAGCTCTCTAACATAAATTACAGTAATTTTTTATTGTGGCAACATGTTCGTCATTATCAATTGGCGCTGTGTCAGCAGCATTTATATATTCGATTTCGCCAGAATCAACAATCGCATTATTATTATCCTTTTACTGATGATATAGATAAGGCGCTGGAGGTTTTACTATCACAGTTAAACCAATCGTCGATTTCCTTCGACAGCTTAACTTCCCAGCAAGCAGATCGGCTCTCTGTATGCTCATTACTTGATGCTGACATACATAATAATAACCGTGATAATGCGGATTATTTGTATCTAATTCGGGATTTGATCGATTTAAAGGGCCAAGCTTATCGCGCAAAGCGTAATTTTTGTCATCAGTTCAACATGCACTACAATCCAGTTTACCAGGTGGTAAATGACGACAACTTACCTTTGGTTTATGACTTTTTAAGGCAATGGTTTGGGATTGTGGGTCCCGGCTCGGGGGCCGGGATGACAAAGCTTGGGGCCGGGATGACAGTGTCGGGAGGTGTGATGGGTCCTAACATGACAGCAAAAGCAGAAAGTGAATGGCGAGGGATCTGTTATTTTTTAGAGAACTATCATTTAACTGAATGTCTAGGCGGTATGTTATTGGTTGATAATAAAGTGGTAGCTGTTACATTCGGAGAAGCGCTTAATCAAGATACGGTTGTTATTCATATTGAAAAAGCCAATACCGATTTTCGCGGTGCGTATCAAGCGATTAATCGTCATTACCTGCAGAATCACTGGTCCGATTACACCTATGTTAATCGCCAACAAGACTTGGGTATTGAGGGATTACGTAAAGCGAAGATGAGTTATCATCCGTTGCGGTTAGTAGAGAAGTTTAATGCTAGGGTGGTTATAAGGCATCCTGCCATGGTGCTTAATACATAACTGTTATCCTTGATAACGCTGGATCCCGGCTCGGGGCCGGGATGACAAAGCTTGGGGTCGGGATGACAAGGCGCGTATTTAAGCGATGTAATCGTCTTGTTGTTCTTCATCCGCATATGCAAAAATAACACTGCCGCCTTTAGTTAGCTTAATAAACTGTTTACTAACGGCAGGATTCAAAGCAAAACAACCCCAACTGCGACCGGCGCGGTTATGGTTCTTTACAAATGAATCGGTTACATAGCTTGCTGGATGCACCACAATATTACGTTTGTATGCGTTATTGTTAATGCCTTTTTCTAAGCCTTTTAAGCGCATGGATTTACCATGGTGGCCATAGTAAGTATTTAATGTTTTAAAAACACCTAAGCTACTAGCAAGTGAATTCGGTTTATTCGAAAAATCATCGGCATATCTTACTCCACTGCCTTTACCATGTGCGGCATAGGCATTTAATAATACTTTGTCAGTTTTAAGATCAATTACCCATAAGCGTTTTTTGTTTGAGGGTAAGTTAAAATCGACAACCGTTAAAATTCCTGGGTTGGTGATATCGTTGTTTGCTATTGCCCAGTTATAACCATCAACTGCATATTTTAATGCATCAGGTTGTAAATTTGGTGCGTTTTCTAAAATCGTATCTTGATCAATGGTCGCTGTAATGCTGGTAGACATTAGTTTTTCGAGACTGCTTGATAAATCAGCAAAGCTTGGGCTAGGGATGGTTACCGCAAGAAGCGTCAACGCTTGGCACCCCACCAGCGCTATTTTCAAAGGACCGGACAACATAAATCTATAACCTTGTACTCAGAGGCTTATCTATATCAACTATAAAAATTAACTATAAAAACCTTTATCAACCTTAAATCTCACTGAAAGAAACTCGACGTCCTTGGTCATTTGATGAACATCGTAACAAATTTAGTGGCGTTAACACAAGTTATATACGCTATTTATGTGTACTATTAGGTCAATGAATACAGTTACATAAGCTTATTTAATCTAGTCTTAAGTTACACTTAAGCCTCCATTTACTAACTCGATTGCTCCGGTAACATAAGCATTATTCATAAGATAAGTAGCTGTTTTTGCCACTTCAGATGCTTCAGCGTATCGCTTAACAAGTAGCTGTGGGCTATAGGTGTCGAAGACTTGATCAATGACGTCCTTGCCCATATTTTCAAATAGTGGCGTCATAGTAATGCCGGGTGAGATAACGTTGACCCGAATTGGGCTTAATGAGATAGCTAAAGCGCGGCCTAAGCCTTCTACGGCACTGTTTAATGAGGTCAGTGCAACGCTACTTTTGTTAGGTCTTTGACTGGCACCACCCGAGTATAAAGTGATAGAGCCTTCAGGGCTTATTTGTTTGTGTCCTATTTTAACTGCCTGATAAGCCCCCCAAAACTTGCTGTCAAAGGAGTTTTTAGCGTCTTCAACGCTTAATGTGTCGAGCTCACCAAAACTGACCTCACTGCCTGTGATCTGTAGGTGATCGATTGGTCCAATAGATTTAAATAAAGACTTTATTGAGGACTCATCAGTTAAATCGACAGCGTAGGTCTTAGCAGCATTATTGAGCGTGATGTTTGCCTTGGCTAGTTTTTGTTTATTGCGACTAGCAATAATGACTTCAGCGCCTTGCTCTATACAAGCTTCTGCAATGGCTAAACCGATGCCTGAACTACCGCCAATAATGACTATTTTTTTGCCTTCCAATGACATGATTGTTTCTCCATGATTACAGTGAGTTAGCCTCAATATAGCAAATTATTGATTTGATGTAAGCTAAGGGATAGGGTAGCATTGCGTTTTGATACAACAGCGAGGATGGCCACATGTCAGACAAACCCTTAGTCGCCGTGGTAATGGGTTCACAATCCGATTGGTCTAGCATGCAACATACAGTTGATCTATTAAAACAACTGAATGTGCCTTATCATGCGCAGGTGATTTCAGCGCACCGCACGCCTGATTTATTATTTGAATTCGCAACAAATGCACGTGATTCAGGTTACCACGTAGTGATTGCTGGTGCCGGTGGCGCCGCACATTTGCCGGGCATGATTGCGGCAAAAACCTCTGTGCCGGTGATTGGCGTTCCCATTCAAAGTAAAGCATTAAACGGTATGGATTCGTTATTGTCTATCGTGCAAATGCCAGCGGGCATACCAGTAGCGACAGTCGCTATTGGTGATGCTGGCGCAAAGAATGCGGCATTATTAGCCGCTTCGGTTTTATCGATATCACACGACGATATTAGAGAGTCATTGGATGGCTTTCGTCAAACACAAACACAAACGGTAATGGATAACCT
This sequence comes from Coxiellaceae bacterium, assembly GCA_029212885.1. Taxonomy (GTDB): domain Bacteria; phylum Pseudomonadota; class Gammaproteobacteria; order Coxiellales; family Coxiellaceae; genus JARGNX01. The sequence goes on along the minus strand of JARGPC010000006.1, from coordinate 21,847 downwards.
TGAACTCAAGGGCAGTTAATGAAAGTTGGTATTATTGGTGCTGGGCAATTGGCACGCATGATGATTTTAGCTGGAATTCCAATGGGGCTGACGTTTTCAACCTATAGCCCTGAAGAAATAACATCAATGGGTGAGTATGCGGCACACACAGTCGGCGCTTATGATGACGCGGATGCTTTACTCGCTTTTGCTGCGTCGGTTGATGTGTTGACATACGAGCATGAAAACTTACCAGTAGAAGTGTTACGTGAGATAGAATCAAAACATGCTTTATATCCAGGCTCAGCTGTAATCGCGCAAGTGCAAGACCGTTTATTAGAAAAGCAAATGTTTAATAAACTTGGTGTGCCAACTAATGCATTTGTTGAAATTAATTCGGTGGATGATGCTAAAGCCGCAGGCGAACAATTAGGCTATCCGTTTATTATTAAAGCGCGCCGCTTTGGATATGATGGCAAGCACCAATACCGCATCAACCACACCCATGATATTGAGTCTTTGACCGATGAGCAGTGCGGTAATTGCATTGCTGAAGCGTTTGTTGCGTTTGATCGTGAAATATCCATTATTGTCGTGCGTTCGCAGCAGGGCGAATGTCAGTTTTATGATGTTTGTGAAAATCAGCACGAAGCTGGCATATTGCGCCAAACTGAAAATAAAATCAGCGATCCGCTATTTGAAGCAGCCTGTGCTGAAATTGAAAAAATTGTAACATCAGTTAATTATGTCGGTATTATGGCATTAGAGTTATTTTTTAAGGATGACCAGCTACTGGCAAATGAAGTAGCGCCGCGCGTGCACAACTCCGGTCATTGGACCATAGAGGGTGCCGACACCAGTCAATTTGAAAACCATGTGCGTGCGATTTGTGGTTTGCCATTAGGTTCAACGCAATCAATCACAGAAGTATGCATGACCAATTGTATTGGTGAAATGCCGGATATTAAAACGGTTTTACAAAACCCAATGGCGTATTATCATGACTACGGAAAGAGTCCACGACCAGGGCGTAAGTTAGGGCATATCACTGCAATTAAAAACTAACCTATATTCGGCCAGGCTTCGTATTTATAGGCACTTTGCCAAAACATCCACTCGAGTTTTGAGCTATAAACAAAGGTTTTTTTTACATCCGCATGACTTTTGGAGTCAATCATTAGATTATCGAGCGTAGTGAACGCCATATCGGTCGAAAGCTGAAAGTCATCACTCGCATATAAAGTTATCCATTCGCCATAAGGGTGTCCATTGATATCTCTTAATTGCTTTTGCATGTGTTGTGCAAGTTGTTGATAAATGTAAAAGCAGGGTAGCAGTGCTGCGATAGATTGCTCAACTGGTTTTGTGCTAGCAGTCTGTATTAAAAAATTAGTATACATAAAACACGTGGGTGAGGGTTCTTTAACGTTTAGATCTTGTATAATAGATTTAAATCGACCTAGGTATTTAGTATGTAAGGCTTGCTCGTCATCAATCGCCTCTAGTGCAAATTGCAAAAACGTTTTCATGTCGCTGTGTGCATGCAAGCGGCTAGCCGTAATCGCTAAGGCTTTTGCATATTCGGTTAAATAAAACTTATCCTGTAAAAGGTAAAAAACAAAGCGATTTTTACATAATGTACCATCAAGCAACTCCATATTAAAGTTATGCTTTAATATAACCTGTAAAATACCTTGTATATCAGTCTTTAACTGTTGAGATATCATCTAACACCTTTGATTGCTTATAAAAATGACAAATGGGGCCGTTGCCTTTACCTATTTGGTATTCGGCGCCATGCTTTATCGCTTGAAAAATATATTCATGCGCGTGTTGTACTGCGATTTCTAATGAAAAACCACGCGCTACATATGTCGCGATTGTTGATGATAAGGAGCAGCCTGTGCCGTGAGTATTTTTGGTTTTTATTCGCGGTGAGTTGAAGTGATGAAATTCATTTTTAGACTGTATATACAGTATATCTTCGCACTGCTGACTTTTTTCGTGGCCACCTTTTAATAAAATATTGCAGTTGTATTTTTTTGAAAGATTTATTGCTGAGGCTTTTTTTATTGGATCCCGGATCGAGTCCGGGATGACATTGGCTGAGTCCGGGATGACATTGGCTGAGCCCGGGATGGCTGATAATAAATATTCTGTTTCAGGGATGTTAGGGGTTAATAGCGTCGCCAAAGGGAAAAGTTTCTTTTGCATGCTGTCGATTATGTTGAGATTAATTAGCATATCACCGCTTTGGGCTATCATTACTGGGTCAACGATAATGTTTTTTAAGGCGTATTTATGTATCGCTTGAACAATAACTTCTAGGTTTTCTTTAGTAACAAAAACACCTATTTTTACAGCATCAAATGCGATATCTTCACATACTGACTCCAATTGCTTTGACACCAGACTCGCTTCTAGTGGAGTAACAGCCTGGACGCCTTGCGTATTTTGCGCCGTGATCGCTGTAATCACACTGGCAGCATAGCCACCATTAGCACTGATTGATTTTATATCGGCCTGAATACCGGCGCCTCCTGAGCTATCGGATCCAGCGATTGTTAACACACTGGGGTAATGTTTCATTCTAAGGTCTCAAATAATTGTTGTGTTGCGATAACAGGTGAGCGTGCATGCGTTATCGCTGATATCACGGCGATACCAGCCTTGTTTTTTGGTAATTGTTTAACATTGGTGACGTTAATTCCACCGATCAGTAGGCAGGGTGTCGGTGATAATAAATCAATTATTTTTGCGGCTTCAGCAGTGCCCATAGCTTCAGCGGCATCCAATTTGGATTTCGTTTGAAAAACAGGGCCAACTCCAAAATAGCTTGCACCGCAGTTTTTATATTCCTTAGCCTGTGCCATATTTTCAATTGATAAACCAATAATAGATTTTGCCCCAAGCGCTTCTCTGGCCAATGAAAACAATACATCAGATTGCCCTATATGTACTGCACAATGCAATTGCTTCGCAATATCTACATGATCATTTATGATTAATGGGATATGCGCTGGCAGCAATGCTAATAGCTGTTGAGCCATTTCGATTAACTCATTAGGCGAGGCTGATTTCTCACGCAGCTGAACACTGGTTATACCGCCTTTAATTGCTTGTTGAGTGACATCGATCCAATTTGCTTTAGTGCAACTACTGGGCCCAATCACCAAGCAAACTTTAAGTGCTTGCGACCAGCTTATTGCAGGTTTCATTTCTTTTGCTTATCTCATCTTCAGTGATCGAATATATCGCATCTATTAATGCAACGTAAAAACTACCCGGGCCTTCTGCGCTAGTAGCAGCGTGTTCTGCAGCAACTTTCATTGTTGCCGTCGCCTGTAAGCTAGCTTGCAGCGGGTCTTCAATTACAGCAGCATATGCACCTATCAATGCCGTTGAGGAGCACCCCATACCAGTAATGTGTGTAAGCATTTTATCGCCACCATCAACATACCTGATGGTATTAGGCTGGCATATGTAATCACGTTTACCGCTGATTACTACGCAGCAGTCATATTGTTTTGATAGCTGTTGTGCTGCTTGAATGGCGTGATCACTACAATGCTGACTATCGACACCTTTGGTGTGAAATTGTTCATCAGTCAGTGCTAAGATTTCAGATGCGTTACCGCGCACAATGGTTACGCCTGTTTGCAATAACTGCTTAGCAGCTTGTGTGCGCATTAGCGAGGCACCTGCGCCCACAGGGTCTAGCACTATCGGTTTATTTTGCTTCAGCGCTATCTGCTGTGCTTGTTGCATGGAAGACAACCAGTTTTGATCTAGCGTTCCAATATTCAGAACTAATGAATCAGCAATAGAAACTATTTCAGCAAGCTCTTCGGCAGCGTGTGCCATTAATGGGGAGGCGCCAATCGCTAATAACATGTTGGCAGTAGTTTGCATTACAACGATATTGGTAATATTGAGCACCAGTGGTGCTTGGTCTTTTAGTATCATACAGCTTCCTACGCCGGCATTATCCGGATCAGGTTGTAGGGTTGTTAGCGTCATGCACTAAACTCTCAGCCAATTGGCACCCCTGTGTTTGTGAGGGTTGATAATAGTGCGCTAATCGCTTAACGTCAAGCCCTATGAATATCAGTGTAACAATGATTGGTGAGTGGAGTTTACGAATTTCCGCCGCGTTATATTTTATATGGTTTATGCCACAAATCCTTTTAACTTTTCGCTACCAATCAACAGATGGCTTATCGATTAAGATGCACGGCTTATTGTTGTTGGGTTATTGTGCCGATTTAATCTATGGTTTCGGCTTGCATATGCCTTGGCTATATAGGGCGGTTACATTGTCCGGTTTGTTGGGGTTATTGCTTCAGCAGTGGCAGTTTTTCTATTTTAATCGACGCCATGTCAAAGCCATATTTTCTATCGATGCCTGTCTGTTAATAGTTATTACGGCTTTGTGGCTCATTTTGAAAAATAGCCTATTAAATAAGACATTTTTTGATTGCACGGGCTTTATTTCAGTTATTACGGGGTTTGTTTATGCTTGGCCACAAATCATTAAAAATCATCGCCAGCAATCGGCGCAGGCGATTAGTCTGTGGTTTATTATAATTGCACTATTCACGTCAGTGCTGGATATGGCGTCTGCTGTGGCGCTAGGCTGGGACTGGCCCAGTAAAATAGGACCTTTATTGGCGCTATTTTCGCATGGTGTTTTGTTGTGGCAGTCGCTATACTTGACCAATCATCAAATTAACGTAGGAATAAAAATATGAACGTAACCAAGCAGTTTGTTTCGGGCGTTTTTTCATTGTTAGAACAGGGTGATTTTGATAACTTTCTGGCTCGCCATGTTGATGAGAATGTGCAATGGACGATTACAGGCACTAACGTGCTTTCAGGTCTATATGCTTCACGACAAGATTTTATTGATAATGCCATCAATAAACTTAAAGTATCACTTGAGGGTGGTATTAAAATGAAAATCATGAATATCTATGTTGATGGAGATACGGCCATTGTTGAAATGGAGGCAATAGCCAAAGCCAAGCGCGGTCATGATTACAACAATCAGTATGTGTGGATTCAGCGATTCAAAGACGACAAGATTGTTGAGGCGCGCGTTTATTACGATGACGTATTGGTAAACAAAACCATGGGATAACTATGCATTCACTTATTTATTTAATCGGCCAAGCGTTGATCGGCTTATTTTTTATTGCCACTGGTGTTTTTAATATTTTAAAACGCAACCAACAACTGGCTAAGCTAAAAAATACAATTATACCTAAACCTATTTACGCCTTATCGATAGCGATAATGCTACAGATTGTCGGTGGGGTATTGTTGACAATTAATGTAGCGCCTGTGCTCGGCGCTTGCATGACATTAATTTTCACATTATTAGCAACTATATTCTTTATGCGCTTCTGGCAAGAGGCGTCCAGTGAAGTGCGAGAAATAAAGTTTTTATTCTTTGTTGAACATTGTGCGGTAATCGGTGCGTTATTAATGATTATTTTTGGTTGATAGCTTCTAATGTATTCAGGCATTGGCGTTTATCGTATTTATATTCAGCATCTTCGCCATAGGTTTTAACGTAGCATAATAATACCTGAACTTGGTATTCGCCTACAAACTCATCTCGCCAGTGCGGTATTTCTTTACCGTAAAACACGGCCATGTCACCAGGATTTAACATGGCTTTTACTGTCTCATTTTTTTTCTTGGCGTACAGCGGCCACATATCAGGTGCTTTATATATGATTGGTGTTGTACCGACCAGTGTGCAACCTTTGCGATCGCGGTGTTTATTTAGTTTTTCACCTGGCCGATACCAGCGAAGGCGAGAATAACTTGGGTATAATGGTTCTTCTATTAGTGATTCAAACAACGGTTGCATTTGCAGCAGGAATCGTTCAAAAAAAGGATCACCATAACGAAAGTACGAGTCTTTAACTTGTTTGTCCGTACGCCAAAACTTGGTGCTTTGAATTAGCTTAAGTGCATATTGTTGTAATGGTAAAAGCAGGCTACTATCTACGGCATCGTTGACGGTGATTATTCTTTGTTGCTCAAGATTATCAATGTGTTGTTTTGTGGTTGTTGTTACGTAAGTCATGACGCCTCCTTGATATCGTCATCATATTTCGTAACATTAAGTGAAGTCAATTGTTAAAAAAAAATGACTGCAAAACTTGACGGGATGGTGGGTGGAGAGTAGTATGGAAAAGTTAAGTATTTAGATATAAATCAAATAGATACTATACATTTATTATACGTTACATTAAGTTAAAAGTCAATACAAATAGAGGATGTAAAATGAAAAATAAAATTGTAATTATTACGGGCGCAACCAAAGGTATGGGGCTAGCAAGTGCTAAACATTTACTTAAACTGGGTGCCAAGGTCTCCATGGTCTATAGCAGCGATCAACAAACAGCTGAAAAAGTTGCAACCAATCTTGCCGAATATAAAGATAATATGCTGCTATTGCAGGCTGATATTACTAATCGTGAAAGCAGGCAGCGGATAGTCGATGAAACTATTTCAAACTTTGGCGGTATAGATGTATTGATTAATAACGCTGGTGTGGCAGCAAAAAAAGGTTTCTTAAAAACAACTGAAGAAGATTACGATCGTGTTTTGGATGTTAATTTAAAAGCCCCTGTATTTTTGGCGCAACTCGTTGCAAAGTATATGATAGAGCAAAAACGCGGTGGCTCTATTATTAATTTTTCATCTGTATGCGGCCATAGAGGCGCGGGCGTTGTGTCATATGACGCTGCAAAAGCAGGGATTATACGTGCCACGCAAAGCATGGCAAACACATTAGGCGTGCATAATATTCGCGTTAATAGCATAAGCCCAGGTACTCATAAAACGGAAATGAATCGCGCCCATTGGGAGGGTGATGAATCAGAGATATTACAAAAAATGAACGCTTGCAGTGCCTTAAAGCGCTCTGCCGAAGCGAGTGAAATCGCTGGCACAGTAGAATACCTCGCATCTGATATGTCGAGCTTCACCACTGGAACAGACATTTTAGTTGATGGCGGCTTTTTAAGCTATTACCCAGGAAGGAACTAATAGCGGCATGAATACATGGTTAAGCTGGAGCTCAGGCAAAGACAGTGCTTGGGCTCTTTATCAGATGCAGCAAGATCCATCCATACAGCTCAGTGGCTTGTTTACTAGCGTTAATCAAAAACGCGATAGGGTGGCGATGCATGGTGTGCGTCGCTCGCTGTTAAAGCAACAAGCAAGCGAACTTGGCTTACCGTTACATACCATTTATATTCCTGAGCCTTGTGACAATGAAACCTACCTGGCTACCATGCAAGCTTTTATTAATAAGGCTCAGCAGGAGGGTGTAAAACAAATGGCTTTTGGTGATTTATATTTAGATGATATTCGAGAATATCGTGTGAGGCAATTATCAAAAACAACTATACAACCGTTCTTCCCATTATGGTTAACACCAACAAAGCAATTAGCAATTGATATGATTGATGCCGGTGTAAAGGCGATTTTAACCTGCGTAGACACTGAACAAATCCCTGCTGAATTTGTTGGGCGGCAGTTTGATCATGCATTATTGGCTGACCTCCCTAAGGGTGCAGATCCTTGCGGTGAAAACGGTGAATTTCATAGCTTTGTCTATGATGGACCACTGTTTGCCAACGCTATCAATATAAACATTGGTGAAACACATCAATCGGATAGATTCTTATTTATAGATATCTACAATCAATCGCAATAGGCACACTACTTAATATGTCATTAAGCTTTATCTCCTATAATACTAACTTGATCGTAATATAATGAGAACCAAAAGCATGACAAAACAGATAGATAGCGAAAGTCAGAGCGTTGATTGCACCGCATGTCATAAGCTGATTGATAAATCCGTGGCATTGGCAGCAGAAAGTGCCGAGTATATCCGATATTTCTGTGGCGCAGAATGCTTTAAGCGCTGGAATCAATAGATTGTAACAAAGCCAATATAAGCTATATTGTTGTGGTATCAAAATAAGCATGGATATGTATGAAGCTGATATTACTAGGTGCCGCTCTAATAGCTCTATTAGTCATTGATTTCTCAAGAAAGGGAACGATCGTGCAAGCGGCTAGTGATGCCAAATTCACCACCCCTATAGCAAAACCTCTCGATAAAAAAACAAAAAAAGCTTTACGCAATACGAAGTCCTTACTGCAAAATAAAGGTAAAGGCTTACAGCCTGCGGTGATAGATAAGGTAATGAATACGTTATATTGCGCTAAAAAAAATGAAGTGGAACATAATCATATTTTAACCGTGATTGATTTTTCACAACCATCCAATAAAAAGCGCTTATGGGTATTTAATTTAGCAAAAGCTAAATTGCTTTATAACACCTATGTTTCGCATGGTGTAAAATCAGGTAGCTTTAATTCAACCTATTTTTCAAATATCAATAACAGTAAGGCGACCAGTATTGGCGTGTTTAATACCGAAAAAGCGTACTACGGGCGCTACGGCATAGCGCTTAAGCTATTAGGCTTAGAGCCAAGTATTAATGACAATGCGTATAATCGCTTTATTGTCATGCACGGTTCTTGGTATGTTAATGAAAAATTTATCAAAAAATATGGCAGAGCAGGGCGCAGCTGGGGTTGTCCTTCTTTGCCGCTCACTGTAGTTAAGCCTATCATCAATACCATTAAAAATAACTCAATGATTGTGGCCTACTACCCAAATGATACCTGGTTGGAAAATTCAAAGTTTATTAATTGTGATGGTGCCAAGTCTGCAACCGTTGAATCAAAGCCACTCAACAAACAGGAAGAAAATCGTGGTTCGATTGTTTTTATTGACTTAAATAAGAATGATAAGAAGGATAAAGATGAGCCGATTATTGTAGTTCAAGCAGACTATTACCAAAAAGCATTCAATAAACGCCCGCCATTGAAACGGATGCTACGTAGACAAATTAAGAATACAGAATATATCGCATTAGACAATAAGGAACTAGCCATACTAGATAGCAATAAAGATAAAAAGCTTAGCCCTCTAGATAAAGGCAGCTTTAATAAATTTTATATTGTTGTTCCTCAGGTTCGAAAGCTTCGCGGTTATTGGGCCACTGAAATGAAAATCAAATCACTGGGTACTATCAAGCAGGTTAATTTAGCTCCAACCACCAACATTGTATTTGAGAAAAAGCCCACGGTGTATTTGAAATCCACTAATCAATTCATTCGCTGGCTAGGTTTATAATGATACCAACCTTACGGCATGCCGGTTTTTGACTCAAGTACACCCGACGGTTCTTCAGTTGCCTCTACTTTTCGCTGAGGGAGACTAGTGCATGCGGCGGTGGGCTTTCGCCAAAGCCCACCGGGCACCAAGCGTTTAATTGCATGTGATAGAATCGCTTTCGATACCGTAACACTGCTTATTGATCTGATTTCTTTTAAGCACTCTCGTGCATTACTTTCACCCAGTTCCGCCAGTGTTTGCTTAGTGGTACTAAAAGGGAGTCGACGGATTTGCTTAATGCATACATTAATGAAGCTACCTTTTAGCAATATATGATCAATATCATCCGCCGTTTTATCCAACAAACTATCAGACAATACTTTATAAGCCGCATGATAATAGGATGATCGTCGGTAACAGTCGATAAAAAACCTATTGAGTGGGTGTTCGGACTGTAATGCAATGGTCTGCAAATCTCCCTTAATAGTTTCTGAGGCAATTAAATTCGACAGAAAACCAACCGCATCCATTATAACCGAGCGATGGTAAGCAGCATGCAATACCGGATGTTCTGTGCTTAAAATGGCCCTGGCTAGTAGTGGAGTTACATATGTGTGCTTGCCAGTAAAAAGCAAATTAGCAAGCTTCCAAAAAAAGCCGATGCTTAATACCTCACGGTAACCAAGATTGGTATGATGCAATAGGCATGATTGGATTTGCTCCATGGAAACGCGGTAAGGCATTGGAGTACCTAGCAACTGATCATCACCAAATCGTGGCAAATCTTGATCTTGCAAATAGCACTCTAAAATTAACGTTGGAAATGGTGCTTGCAAGTCGTCACTGAGCCTGGTGCAGGCAATATCGTTATGGTTGGTTGCAATAGTGGTCACCGTTACGTGCGTGCTGTCATGAATATTGACCACACGACGTCCGCGCCGTGTTGTAAGGCCATGCGGCGTTTGCGCTTGAAAATGAGCTCGTGCGTCCTCCGTCGCATAATACAAATTAAGGTTTTGCACGCGCCCCCATACTTTTGTATTGACTGGTGGAAACGGTGACGCCTCTGGGTCGTGATCTTTAAGCTTTTTCTCATTGGTAAGCAAGCAACCAGAAGAGGCTCCAGCGACCGGGTCGATACCAATAGCGCGATTAAGGATAACTAAATCATCAGAGCGGTATTTTTTTTCAAGCTCATGGGTGAGGTGGCCAATAACAATGGCACCACGACTATAGCCTGCAAAATTCAGTACTATTCGACGTGCTGGATCTGCGGCTTTAACACGGTCGATATACTCGCACACCGACTCAAGCGTAACATAAGCCATTTCATCCTGACCGTCATCTGTTGCACCTGTTGAGGTTCCTGCCGGCGTGGTAATGACATGATCTTTGAATTTACCCTTGGGAGCGGCTAAACCGCAGTGGTAAAAGACAGCGCGATTAGCATCTACTGGAAGTTCGGGTTTGTGATCGCAAGCTAATAACCGATAACTGGCGCCATCTTTATTGACGCGTTCGGTCAATATTCTCGCCACAACACTGGTGTGGTGATCATCATCTTCGTCATTAACTGTTTTAGTGGTTCCATCAACTAGAATATCAATAGTTAACGGGCTGCGTTCAGCTTCTGCTCGCATAGTGCCTCCAACTCCCTTGGTCCCGTTTTATAAAACCACAGCTTTGAGTTTATCGTCAAGTCTCGGTTCTTTTTTACACAAAGCATGAGCCGCTCTAGCTGCCATGCTTAATGCCCTCTTAACCTAGAAATATTAATATATTGTCATATTGAAGAAAGGTAGTGGTATTGCAATGTCAAGAGAGTTTTTCGTCCCAACAAAAGCTGATGAAGAAAAAAAACCTGTAGAAACAATTGGTTCCTCATCAAATCATCAAGTGTCGCATAGCGATCCTTGGGTGTATTTAACCCGCACAGATCATAAAAAAGGTGATTTCGGAGGTGTTAAGTTACGATTCAATATTAATTTAGCTAAGTTAACCAAAGGTGAGCAAAGGGATGTGGAAGCTAATATACTGAACCTGTTACGTCACTGCTTCAAATCGGACAACCCCTGTTATCGCATTATCGAGCGAGTTAAGTATCTCAAGTGTTTTGATCCTAAATATCCAGGCCCTATACTCAGGCTCAGCGATGATTCTTTTACCAAGTCAGGAGAGTATACGATTTATCTCAAAAAAGATTTTGATAAAACATTATTGCCTAAGCTTGCCATTAAACTACAACAGCATTTAGACAGTTTTCACATTGGTCCACATGACGCCATGACACGTGACATACCATTTTTCGAAACTGGTAATGTCAGTTTTCGTATCGACCGAATGGCTGATCGCACGGTTGTGCGCTCTGATTTATTGCGAACAAATGCGAAAACAGGACGCACTAATGAAGCTGTAGTTGAGGCTTATGATAACTGCATGAAAGATATGAATGATTACAACTCTGCATTTAAGCTACCTATACGCGATGTTGAGCTGGATAAGATCCATAAGTTAATGTTACGAGGATTTAAGCTTGTTGCGGCATCACACTTTGATGTTAATGCTAGTAACCCTGATCACACTACACCGCCTCGTGTAGAAATTAATAAGGTGTATCAATACCTGGGTCAACACATTCAAGTCATTGCACAAGAGCTACGTGAGTGCCAGCGTCTTGGATTGGATGATGAACAAAATAGCGATTGCATGAAAACACCTATAGCAACGATACAGAACAGCTTACAACTCATAGACTCACCTGAATTGAGTGCTAGCGTTAGCGATATTCTAACTTCCATTAAACCTGATTGGCAATCAGATTGCGAAGAGCATGATGGTCCGATGCTGGGTCGTTAATCCTATGCTATATTTTTTAGCTGAGAAAACAGCTAAGAGAAAGAAATGTATATTAAATCATTGATCGCAGCCAGCTTGTTATGTATTAGCACACTAGCGTTAGCGGGTAATCAAGGCGTTCGCTCAGTTATGATTACACTTTCCAATATGACACCGGCTACCTTTACCTTTCAGGGTATTCAGCTCGAAGACGGTCAATGGATAAAGGGCTTAATACCTCAGCAGGGTGGGGAGTTGCGCACTTACAATAGTATGCGAATTGGTTCTGATACGTATAATATTAACTCGGATGTTAACGGCCAAGTTATTCTTACTGGCTATGGCACTCCAATCTCAATCAGTTACGCACTCACTTCGGATGGAGAGTTTCATATAAATGCGCATGGAAATAGCGTTGTGAACGTTGAAACAGAACAACTTGAAACCGGTGAAGCTAGTCATGTTGAGGTTAATATTACCCTTAGTCATCACTGAATGGCACGCAACAAATCAAACATCTTTACGCATACATTCGCTATCTAGTTTACTGCTTTAAATATTTAACATATACTGCATTCCGTGTCGGAGACTGCAAAAGGATGATTGCGCATGAGAGAAATTTATGACTTTGGAATCGGTTCAACGCACATTCAGTTACATAAAGATATCAGAAAAGACATGGCAAGGGCGCTAGCAACTACCAAGTCACCTTACCCCTCCATACCACCAAAGCTCATCTCTACTGTATTCAATAAAATGAACATTGCAAAGACACTTCGTGGCGCGCTTGACGTAACTTTCGCAGCTGGCGTTAGACCATTGATAACAGCTGCTATACAACACTTAGTTAGTAAGGGTAAATCACGCTTTGCACTGCCAATGCCTAACTGGTCAGGATATCAGCCCTTATTAAAACACATGGGAGCCCATAACCTACCGATCGATATATTGCCTTTAGCAAAAAATAGGCGCTCACACTTTGACTCTTATCTAAAGCAACTTAACGACTCACTTGCTGAGGCAGACGTTTTTGTTTTTACACCCTACAATAATCCAATCGGTATACAATATTCCGCCGAAGAAACAGCGGACATCGTCCGCCTACTAAAAAGGCACTCTCATATCATCATCCTGATTGATGATATATACGCCGAGTTATGCGCCGCTTCTCCACCTTGTTTTTTAGCACAATATCCAGAGCTTCATGAGCGATGTATTTATGTAGCTGGTACAACAAAATCACACAGCTTGCGTGCTGGATATGCCATCGCCCCCAAGCCAATTGCAGAGGCCATGGATAGATATTTACGCTTAATTACTGGTACACCGCTATCACTAAGCGAGTTGGCCGGCTTACAAAAAGCATTAACCATCCCTATCCCCGCAACAACACTTATGCGGTTATTTAATAAGCGCGACTTGTTAATCGAGCAAATAGAATTCATACATGGCTGGCGTGTTATTAACAAAAAGCCGGACGGCGCGAGCTACGTCTTAGTCAATGTGAAAGAGGACATGACAACAACTCAATGCGATACAGCTGAAGACTATGCTAAACGGCTTAAGTTAGAGTTGGGTATTATTACTGTCGTCATTGACAAATACCACCTTAGATTGTGCGCTAGGGTAGATAGCAAGGTGCTGACAATGGTAAAGCGCATAAAAAGCTGGCAGCGAGAGATTATGCTTTTAGCCGCCAGTAAGTCATTTGTAAAAACGCGGGCAGGGCACGCCGATAGTCATTTGTTACGTAACCTCCGTTTTTTGAACAGCTCTACTCGACGTACTACCCGCACATTAACATTGAATGACGGAGTTACTTACGTAAAGTGATCTCAATTACCTTATATATATTACTTAGCAATGAATAAATTAAATACAGTAATATAGTTGTATCAAGTGCCCATAGAGCATATAAATGAGTGAATGTTAATATTAACACCAATATGCTAAAATATTCGTGATTATGAATACTTGAATTCAATGTGATAAAAGATGAGAAGATCCTATTTACAACACGATGATGCCAGTTCATCCCCCGTATTGAGCGCCCCCCTCGTTATCGGTTCTGCTAAAGCGATTGAAGAGCAGCTGGATCTAAATGCACGTATTCGAGACGGCATTGCTACAGGTGTTGCTAGACCTATTTTACTTGAAATTCCAAGTGTTGGGATGGTCGAGATTATTAGCCTAAAAAATAAAGGGGTAACCCCAGGTGTGTTTTGGCGAAAGCTTGAGGAGCAAGAAGATGGCAGCCATCTGCTTGGAATGATCAAATATTCCAAAAAAGGAAATATCAAAGAGGTTGTTGGTGAGCAGGCTGCAATGCAATTGGCGGGCGTTGCTTTAGAGGGGCAAGCGCAAATTGCAAATTGTTTCATTCATCCCGCTACTGTTGGTGATGATACAACAGTGGTACTGGTGTCCACATTCAATCAGCAAATGAAGCCCATGACGGACTTTGCGGCGGCGTTTTCTGAAAAAGAGCTTAATCACGGTGTTTTAACGGTTGCAGGTGAAAAACATGCCGAAGGGCTTACGCCGGCTTCAATCACGGGATCTGCTGACTTATTATTTTTTTCATACCTTTGTCAGGACTCTGACCTGATCGGTAAAGCCTGCCAAAACAAAGGCATTGTCGATGGCCAGCTATTCGTGTTTGATTTGGTGTTCCAAATCGAAGGTTCGAAATTTGATAAGGGTTTATTACATTTTACCTTTGATACGTTATTCGACCTGAATGCTGAGCAATTATTGGTAGAAAGTCATATTAACGACGCGCTAAGAAGGCGCTTTCAAGGTGTGCCACTAAAAGCTTTAGACGACCCATATAGGCATATTCAAGTTAGAAATTTATCGGTTTTACAGCACGTGCCAATAGAGCAACGCACGGCAGCATTATTGAGATTACGACGTAGATACCCAGCAATGCATGATACATTAACGCATCAAATAGACCGTTATGATGCATTATCTGCCGAGTGCAACGAGGAATCAGCAGAGAAGGCAATATATGCTGAAATTGCTTCGCACTATAGAAATGGACGAGATCAGTTAGATCAACGCATGGCTCAGCTCATACGAAAGTTTGGTGCGATATTTACTGTAAATGAAACCATTGAACGTGAATTCCCAGATGAGGTGCCTGAGGGGCCGGTCAGTAAACCAATATCACTCGACCAGTTAATCATTAGCCGACTATTTTTGCTTCAGCAATTAGCCAATGCAAATAGATACAGTTATTACAGCAATGACAGTAGGGGTTATGTATTACCCGCAGCGAGACTAATAGGTACGGATAGGTTATCGGCAAGCATTAATCCTAGTAGAGCAAGCATACTCAAGGATGACATGGGTAAATTTATCGTGCACTTCATTATAGAAATACCAGAACGCAGACATAATCGACAGGTAATTGATCATATTCAAAAGGGTTTTGGTGTCTTGGGTATCGACGCTGAGATTGGATATGATAGTGCCGAGAGTAGCTTAGGTATGCATGTTATTATTCATGAAAATGAGCTGTTGAAATTAAATGATGCTGCTTTGCGGCAATTTATGGCTCCAGAAACTGTTGCGTTAACGTATCAAAGACTGCAATCAAACCAAGTGTATTTTTCTACGGAGGACAGTCTGCGAGAGCTATCTAGCGTGCAGCAGCATGCCCTTACTAGCAAGCAAAAACAATTTGATTTATGCAAAGTATTGAAAGGTGCCAATCAACTGCTTGTGATTAACTATTTTCAAATGGCTCATGCATTGGATATTAATGAATTAGCGGTTGATGTGCTCCAAGGAGTACTTAGAAAGAGAACATCACCGTATTTGAATAGCTTGGTTATTTTACATAAAAATATGCGCTATTTGATGCAATTGCCATTTGAGTGTCGCGTTGAGAAAATGCAGAAAATGATAGAGAGCAAGTATCTTATGATGCATTTTTCCTCCACCCTGCTAGATATCACACCCAGTGAATTTACCGTGTCATCAAATGATAAAATGCTATCACACGTAGTACAAGATTCTAAATCTTGTAACGCTACAAGCGAGAGTCACAGGGTAACTTTTGACGATAGACCAAGACTCCCTCGCTCACTGAACCGCTTCGCATTTTTAAGGGGGCTGCAAATTGATGCACCGGAAGATCATGGTGTCGAGGTTGCTGTAGTAACAGAGCATAAAATGTAAGCTTATTAGTCAATCAATGGTGCAAAGACGATGCCATCAATGTCCTGACTAAATCTGATTTTTTACGGACATGTAACTTTTCTTTAATATGAATAATATGTGTCTCAACCGTGCGACGTGATATATGATACCTCTCTGCAATTTGACGCGCACACATACCTAACACCAAAAGCTGGGCCATTTGAGTCTCTCGCTTAGTAAGCTTGAATAACAAATTATTTAAATTAATCACCAAGCCACCCTGCATTAAGTCAGCCATAAAATGCTGGCGATTTATTTGCGCCTGATAACAAACCGTGTGGTCATCCGAGCTTGCATCGCTTTCAAATTTGTTGGGTATTTTAATGCGCTTACTATTTACTCTAGCCAGCATATCAGTGGCGCAATAATTAAAATGATCGATAAATTGACTAAACATATCAGTATTACTAATACAGTTTTTCCTAAAAAGCGTGCCACCTTGTGTGCTAGCAAAATAATAAAAATCACAATAGCCAGCCAATAAGTTCGTATTAACAACAATAAACGCTTGGCCAATCTGCGATTGCTGCTCTATTAATTCTTTCGACCAGAAAGTAATACCGTCTTCATAATTCTCAATTGATTTATCTAATGGATTTTCGTTATATAATCTCTGCGGTGACTTTAGTTGGTGTTTCAGATAGTATTCAAACCATTGTGGGTGCGTCGTTAAGTTGATTTCACTATTATCACTATAGACACGCGAATAGCATACATAGTCAACCGCAAAATGATTCATCACTGGCTGACATATAGCTATAACATCACTGCTATCGAACGCATCCATTTGTCGTTGAATATTCCGGGTTATATTGCTTTCTCTCATCATTTCTCAACGCATCATTTACACTCATTATTTATACTATAATACCAACATTATGATAGCATTAAGGGTTTACGCTATAGCTACATTGCTGCACAGCCAGTAATGATACATTAAAAATCAATCAGTTACTGCCATATTTAATGAGACATCTAAATGCATAGCATGCCTTGATTCAAGCGGTCTATCATGGGTATACTTTTTCGACGCTTGACTCTAACGTTACGTCATACTTTACCTTGTGTGTTATTGGTCATTGAGGAAAACTGAAATGCAATATACGGTCAACAAGTTAGCTAATCTGTCGGGTGTTACAGTCCGAACACTGCATCATTACGATAAGATTGGTTTATTAAAGCCATCTTATGTTGGTGATAATAACTACCGTTATTATGCTGAAGAGCAAGTCTTATTGTTACAGCAGATCTTGTTTTATCGCGAGCTGGGTTTTTCTTTGGCTGATATTCAGCGCATGGTTGCGAGTAAAGACTTCGATAAAATTGAAGCCCTGCAATCGCATCGCCAGGCGTTGGTTGGCGATCTTGATCGAATGAATGATTTGATTAAGACCATTGATAAAACCATTGCACATATAAAAGGCGAGCAAATGATAAAACTAGAAGAAATTTTTGAAGGATTTACGGATGAGAAACAACACATGTATGAGGATTTTTTGATTGATAATGGCGTTGATCAACAAAAAATCGATCGGGTTTGGAATAAAGCAAAGGGCTGGGGTAAAGATAAGTGGCTGGCAAATAAACAGCAAGCCGATCAGATGTATGCGGACTTAGCCCAAGCTATTGATCGGGGGCTGGTGCCAGAATCTGATGAGGTGCAGCAATTGATACACCTGCATTATGAATTAACTAAAGTATTCTGGACGCCCACGCGAGAGTCTTATATTAATATGGCTAAGTTCTATGGCTCGCATCCAGACTTTGTTGAATTCTATCAATCTATACACCCAAAGTTATTGCATTATTTGCAACAAGCAATGGAAGTCTACGCGCAAAAAAAATTGTCCTGAGCACAATCAAATACAATTACCCCCACTTGGTATTGTTTTTTTCCGACTGTGGGGTAAGTGAACATTGAATACGCGCGCTGCTTGTGCTGGGCTAGCTCCCGGCGCTGAAGGTTGAGATGGTAGTCTGCCATAGCGTAAATAATGCTTAAATGTATATTTAGGTAGTCTCAAAAAGCAAGGAGTTACGCAGCTTTTGTTAAACCATTATTTTGATGCCCTTGCTAAAGTTTGCTAGTATGCGGCTAATTTAAATGAAAGCTGACAGTTTCTGTCGGCACGTGCTCCTTTCGGCCTCAAGGCCGGGGTCTCAGACCAACAAGGAATTTTGATGAGCGAACAAGAGCAACGAATCAATCAGCAGCAGGGCGCATACGCTGTGGTTATTGGCGGCTCTAACATTGATATTTTAGGTGAACCAAGCCAAGATTTTATGCTGGGTGACTCAAACCCCGGGCGGGTGTCATGCTCTGCTGGAGGGGTTGGACGTAATATAGCTGAAAACCTAGCACGATTGGGCTCATCGACTTACTTAATCTCCGCAGTTGGTAAAGATCCCCACGGTGATTTGGTGCTACGGCAGAGTCAAGCTGCCGGCATTGATATGAAGCATGTATCACAGATTAAAAACGCCTCAACCTCGACATACCTGTCTGTATTGAATGCCGAGCGAGAGATGCATGTATCCATTGCTGATATGAGCATCCTTGATAAAATTAATGATCATGCATTAAGCCAACATGAAGCGCTATTGCATCATGCGGCGATTATTGTGATAGACACCAACCTTTGTGAAAGCGCTTTAGCTTATTTACTGAAAAAACATTCGCATCAACCCATTTTTGTAGATACAGTTTCGAGCGCTAAGGCTAAAAAGCTAAAGCCTTATCTTGCTGAAATTCATACGCTCAAGCCAAATCTATTGGAAGCAGAACAATTATCAAGCATTAAGTGTGAGCATGATAGTGATTTAAATCGCATTGCCAATTGGTTCCACCAACAAGGTGTTAAGCGAATTTTTATTACGCTGGGAGAGCGCGGCGTTTATTTTAGTGATCAGCAACAACAAGAGCTATTACCGGCTGTAAACGCCACAATAATCAATGCAAATGGTGCTGGAGATGCCTTCATTGCGGCTTTGGCTCATGGTTGGTTGCGGCAATGGGGTGGTCGTCAATGCGCTCATTATGCGTTAGCCGCAGCTAGCATTGCTTTATCCCATGTTGCGACAATTAACCCCGACATGTCTGAAGCCATTGTAAGCGAAAAACTAAAGGAAAGTATATGTTAGAGCAGTATCTTGATGTTAACCCTGAAGTGCATGCCGCGCTATCCGCAGGTAAGCCAGTGGTTGCACTAGAGTCTACGATTATCTCACACGGCATGCCATACCCACAAAATGTAGAAACTGCGCTTAAGGTTGAGAAAATTATCCGAGATAATGGCGCCATACCAGCAACAATTTCGATTCTCAAAGGTCGACTTAAAGTGGGGATGACGAATGAAGAAATCGAGTATTTAGGTAAAGCGGGTCTTAATGTTATTAAAACAAGTCGTCGTGACATTCCATTTATTGTTGCACAAGAAACGGATGGCGCTACAACGGTGGCATCTACTATGATACTTGCTGATATGGCTGGCATCAAAGTATTTGCAACTGGTGGTATCGGTGGAGTTCACCGTGGTGCACAGCAAACTTTTGATATCTCAGCTGATTTGCAAGAGCTTGCAAACACGGATATAGCTGTAGTATGTGCGGGTGCAAAATCAATCCTGGATATCGGCTTAACCCTTGAATATTTAGAAACACAAGGCGTTCCGGTCGTTGGCTACCAAACTGATACGCTTCCTGCATTCTATACTCGCGACAGTGAATTCGGAGTTGATTATCGTCTAGACAGCGCACAACAAATTGCTACAGCAATGAAAGCGAAGTGGGGGATGCAACTTAAAGGTGGCGTTGTGGTCGCCAATCCAATCCCTGAAGAATTCGCAATGAATAACAAGGAAATCACTCAAGCAATTAATGACGCTGTTGCTGAAATGGAAGTCAAAGGCATTTCTGGCAAAGACTCAACACCATTTTTGCTATCAAAAATTGCCGATCACACAAAAGGTAACAGCCTGAGGTCAAACATTGAGTTAGTCTTTAATAACGCTAAACTTGCAGCAGAAATCGCTGTAGCTTTTGCAGCGCCTAATCACTAAGCTGGAAGGATCTATCGCAGAGTAGGGACTAAAACACTTCTTTATTAAGTATGCTTTTTAGCTCTTAAGTCCCGCCAAAAAAAGCCGCACCCACTGATCTCCACAGGCTCGATAATGCCGACTCCCTGACTTCCTAAACAGCGCGCCTAGCTCTGAAGAAGAGATCTCTACGCCACCCCTCGCAAAGGTTTTCAGCATCGATTTTTCATCATATTTCAAAGAAATTCTTAATTTTTTCAGCAAAACATTATTGGTTAACCGATCATTACTCGGGTTAAAAGGCGCATGAGGTTTATCACTTTTGCCACGACATTTAACAATGTATGCATCCAAAAAGTCACTGAGCTGAGCATCACTTAACACCTGATAATCCGGCTCTTCTTCATCTTTAAAAATTTGCAACAGCTGCGCTTCTGACATAGCATGATTTGCCTGCTCAAACAAAGACAGCATCGTAGGGTTATCAAGTCTTAAGGCATAGCGCATTCGCCTAAAAAAATCGTTGTTTTGCATTATTTATTTCCTCTTCTTTTGTTGTCGCGCTTTCTTTTTTTCTTCTTTTTCAGCAAGAACACAGGCATACGCTAAACGCTCCTGCTCAATAACTTCTGGCGTTTCCAGGCTGATCCGGCCCAATCCACCTTGACGGTATTTACTGAGTAAAAGTTCAGACACCCTATGGTAGTTAATGATCTTCCCCCCTTTAAAAAAGGCGCGCCGCATCGCTATAGCATCCATAACACTTATCGTATCCGGCAAATCGGCAGGAATGTCAAAGTATGCCGCCAATTGCTCAGGATAAGCTTGGCGCAAGGTATCAACCAAAAAACACGCCACGTCTTCAAAATCAATAACGCTCGCCTTGATAGCGCCAGTAACAGCCAACCGATAAGCACACGACGGGGGTTCAAGTTTAGGCCATAAAAATCCAGGCGTATCCCATAAAACGATATCAAGATCTAAGGCAATGCGCTGCTGCCCTTTAGTTACCGCAGGCTCATTGCCAGTTTTTGCAATTGCGCGCTTGGCGAGTATATTAATTATGGTGGACTTTCCGACATTAGGAATCCCTAATATCATCGCATTGACCTTTTTATAAGGCTTTAATATGGCACGGACTGATTTTGGATCCGTTTGCGACACCGCGATCGCCGTAACACCAGGCTGTTTATTGTAGAATTCAAGCCATAGCTTAGTGCTTTTAGGGTCAGCCAAATCACTCTTGTTCAGTACCTTTAAGCACGGCGTGTCTTTACGCAAACCATTAACCAAGGGGTTTTCACTGCTAGACGGAATTCGAGCATCCAAAATCTCAATGATTAAATCCATGTTTGACATTTTTTCCGAAATCTCGCGACGCGCCTTAGCCATGTGGCCAGGGAACCAATTAATTGTTGGCATTATTCTTTTCCTAATATCAAGACCGACACTATACACTTTTTAGCCATTACTTGGCAATTGGGTGGATAACGGCTGCCAATTGAATCCAAGTTCCTTAGATTCAAATTTCTAACGCAACTTCTGTATATATGATGAACACGATATGATA